>NZ_CP009301.1:0-1400000 GCF_000152925.2 Dokdonia sp. MED134
GTGATCAACGATGATGGAACAGTAACGTATACTCCAGATCCTGATTTCAACGGGGAAGATACTTTTGATTACACAGTGACTGTAACCAACCCTGATGGAACAACAACTACTGAGACTGCTACTGTAGTAGTAACAGTAACTCCAGAGGAGGATGTAATGGATGACGCTGAGACCACACCTGAAGATACACCAGTAATAATTGATGTATTAGAGAATGATGGTTTCGATCCTGCTGCTGATGTAGCGGTAACTGATGTTACAGATCCTGCAAACGGAACTGTAGTGATCAACGATGATGGAACAGTAACCTATACTCCAGATCCTGATTTCAACGGGGAAGATACTTTTGATTACACAGTGACTGTAACCAACCCTGATGGAACAACAACTACTGAGACTGCTACTGTAGTAGTAACAGTAACTCCAGAGGAGGATGTAATGGATGACGCTGAGACCACACCTGAAGATACACCAGTAGATATTGATGTATTAGATAATGATACTTTCGATCCTGCTGCTGATGTAGCAGTAACTGATGTTACAGATCCTGCAAACGGAACTGTAGTGATCAACGATGATGGAACAGTAACGTATACTCCAGATCCTGATTTCAACGGGGAAGATACTTTTGATTACACAGTGACTGTAACCAACCCTGATGGAACAACAACTACTGAGACTGCTACTGTAGTAGTAACAGTAACTCCAGAGGAGGATGTAATGGATGACGCTGAGACCACACCTGAAGATACACCAGTAATAATTGATGTATTAGATAATGATGGTTTCGATCCTGCTGCTGATGTAGCAGTAACTGATGTTACAGATCCTGCAAACGGAACTGTAGTGATCAACGATGATGGAACAGTAACCTATACTCCAGATCCTGATTTCAACGGAGAAGATACTTTTGAATACACAGTAACTGTAACAAACCCTGATGGAACAACAACTACTGAGACTGCTACTGTAGTAGTAACAGTAACTCCAGAGGAGGATGCAGTTGATGATACAATAGAAACACCTGAAGATACACCAGTAGATATTGATGTATTAGATAATGATACTTTCGATCCTGCTGCTGATGTAGAAGTGACTGATGTTACAGATCCTGCAAACGGAACTGTAGTGATCAATGATGATGGAACAGTAACCTATACTCCAGATCCGAATTTCAATGGAGAAGATACTTTTGATTACACGGTAACTGTAACAAACCCTGATGGAACAACGACTACTGAGACTGCTACTGTAGTAGTAACAGTAACTCCAGATAATCCATCACTAGATGTATTTAAAGAAGGTAATTATGAGGATACAAATGAGGATGGAGTAGTGAACCTTGGTGACTCAATTATATACAACTTTATTGTTTTCAATAATGGTGATGTACCATTGAGCGATATTACTTTAACTGATGAACTAGTTGATGTAATGGGTGGACCTATTGATCTTGAAGTTGGAGAAAGTGATTCAATGACTTTTACAGCTATATATGCAATAACTCAAGAGGATATTAATACAGGAGCTGTATACAACCAAGCAATTGCTACAGGTCAAGATCCAGCTGGAGAAATAGCAACAGATGCGTCTGAAGATCCAACTGGTATAGATCCTAATAATCCTCTTAATGATCCAGATTGTATGGAATGTACTATTACAGTTCTTAATCAGGATCCGGAGATTGCAATCGTTAAGACTGGAACGTTCAATGATGAGGATGGAGATGGCTTTGCACAAGTTGGTGAGACAATTACTTATAACTTTACAGTGACAAATACAGGAAATGTAACAGTAACAAACATTATTGTAACAGATCCATTAGTAACTGTAACTGGCGGTCCTATTGATTTAGTACCTGGAACTAATGATGATACTACGTTTATTGCTGAGTATGTATTAACTCAAGAAGATGTAGATGCAGGTACGGTAGAAAACCAAGCGCTTGTAACTGGTCAGGATCCAAATGGAGATGATGTAGTTGATACTTCTGATGATAATAGTACAGTAGAAGGAGAAGAGGATATAACAATCACAGATTTGCCAGAAGATCCAGGAACAATAGCAATTGTTAAGACTGGAACGTTCAATGATGAAGATGGGGATGGTTTTGCAGAAGCTGGTGAGACAATCACTTATAACTTCACAGTGACAAACACAGGAAATGTAACGGTAACAAACATTATTGTAACAGATCCATTAGTAACAGTAACTGGCGGTCCTATTGATTTAGTACCTGGAGCTAGTGATGCAACAACGTTTGTAGCTGAGTATGTATTAACACAAGACGATGTAGATGCAGGAATGGTAGAAAACCAAGCACTTGCAACGGGTCAGAATCCAAGTGGAGATGACGTAGAAGATACATCAGATGATGATAGTACAGTAGAAGGTGATGATGATATAACAATCACAGATTTGCCAGAAGATCCAGGAGCAATAGCAATTGTTAAGACTGGAACGTTCAATGATGAGGATGGAGATGGTTTTGCAGAAGCTGGTGAGACAATCACTTATAACTTCACAGTGACAAACACAGGAAATGTAACAGTAACAAACATTATTGTAACAGATCCATTAGTAACAGTAACTGGCGGTCCTATTGATTTAGTACCAGGAGCTAGTGATGCAACAACGTTCGTAGCTGAGTATGTATTAACACAAGATGATGTAGATGCAGGAATGGTAGAAAACCAAGCACTTGCAACGGGTCAGAATCCTAATGGAGATGACGTAGAAGATACATCAGATGATGATAGTACAGTAGAAGGTGATGATGATATAACAATCACAGATTTACCAGAAGATCCAGGAGCAATAGCAATTGTTAAGACTGGAACGTTCAATGATGAGGATGGAGATGGTTTTGCAGAAGCTGGTGAGACAATCACTTATAACTTCACAGTGACAAACACAGGAAATGTAACAGTAACAAACATTATTGTAACAGATCCATTAGTAACAGTAACTGGCGGTCCTATTGATTTAGTACCTGGAGCTAGTGATGCAACAACGTTTGTAGCTGAGTATGTATTAACACAAGATGATGTAGATGCAGGAATGGTAGAAAACCAAGCACTTGCAACGGGTCAGAATCCAAGTGGAGATGACGTAGAAGATACATCAGACGATGATAGTACAGTAGAAGGTGATGATGATATAACAATCACAGATTTACCAGAAGATCCAGGAACAATAGCAATTGTTAAGACTGGAACGTTCAATGATGAGGATGGAGATGGTTTTGCACAAGTAGGTGAGACAATCACTTATAACTTCACAGTGACAAACACAGGAAATGTAACAGTAACAAACATTATTGTAACAGATCCATTAGTAACAGTAACTGGCGGTCCTATTGATTTAGTGCCAGGAGCTATTGATGCAACAACGTTTGTAGCTGAGTATGTATTAACACAAGAAGATGTAGATGCAGGAATGGTAGAAAACCAAGCACTTGCAACGGGTCAGAACCCAAGTGGAGATGACGTAGAAGATACATCAGATGATGATAGTACAGTAGAAGGTGATGATGATATAACAATCACAGATTTACCAGAAGATCCAGGAACAATAGCAATTGTTAAGACTGGAACGTTCAATGATGAGGATGGAGATGGTTTTGCACAAGTAGGTGAGACAATCACTTATAACTTCACAGTGACAAACACAGGAAATGTAACAGTAACAAACATTATTGTAACAGATCCATTAGTAACAGTAACTGGCGGTCCTATCGATTTAGTACCTGGAGCTAGTGATGCAACAACGTTTGTAGCTGAGTATGTATTAACACAAGAAGATGTAGATGCAGGAATGGTAGAAAACCAAGCACTTGCAACGGGTCAGAACCCAAGTGGAGATGACGTAGAAGATACATCAGATGATGATAGTACAGTAGAAGGTGATGATGATGTAACAATCACAGATTTACCAGAAGATCCAGGAATGATAGCAATTGTTAAGACTGGAACGTTTAATGATGAAGATGGAGATGGTTTTGCACAAGTAGGTGAGACAATCACTTATAACTTCACAGTGACAAACACAGGAAATGTAACAGTAACAAACATTATTGTAACAGATCCATTAGTAACAGTAACTGGCGGTCCTATTGATTTAGTACCAGGAGCTAGTGATGCAACAACGTTTGTAGCTGAGTATGTATTAACACAAGAAGATGTAGATGCAGGAATGGTAGAAAACCAAGCACTTGCAACGGGTCAGAATCCTAATGGAGATGACGTAGAAGATACATCAGATGATGATAGTACTGAAGAAGGTGAGGATGATATAACAATCACAGATCTACCAGAAGATCCAGGAACAATAGCAATTGTTAAGACTGGAACGTTCAATGATGAAGATGGAGATGGTTTTGCACAAGTAGGCGAGACAATCACTTATAACTTCACAGTGACAAACACAGGAAATGTAACAGTAACAAACATTATTGTAACAGATCCATTAGTAACAGTAACTGGCGGTCCTATTGATTTAGTACCAGGAGCTAGTGATGCAACAACGTTTGTAGCTGAGTATGTATTAACACAAGAAGATGTAGATGCAGGAATGGTAGAAAACCAAGCACTTGCAACGGGTCAGAATCCTAATGGAGATGACGTAGAAGATACATCAGATGATGATAGTACTGAAGAAGGTGAGGATGATGTAACAATTACAGATTTACCTGAAGATGTTGGATCTATTGCAGTTGTAAAAACTGGAACGTTTAATGATGAGGATGGAGATGGCTTTGCACAAGCTGGTGAGACAATCACTTATAACTTTACAGTATCAAATACTGGAAATGTTACGATATCAAATATTGTTATAACAGATCCATTAGTAGCTGTAACTGGAGGTCCAATAGATCTTGAGCCTGGAGCTAGTGATGCAACAACGTTTGTAGCTGAGTATGTATTAACACAAGAGGATGTAGATGCAGGAATGGTAGAAAACCAAGCACTTGCAACGGGTCAGAATCCTAATGGAGATGACGTAGAAGATACATCAGATGATGATAGTACTGCAGAAGGTGAAGAAGATGTTACCATTACAATACTACCAACTGGAGCAAATTCAATAGCTCTTGAGAAAACTGGAGAGCTCATAGATCTTAACGGTGATGGTGTGTACGAACCAGGTGAAATTATTCAATATACATTTACAGTAACAAATACTGGTGAATTAACTATTGAAGATATTGTAATTACAGATCCACTTGTAGATGTAGAGGGAGGACCTATTACATTATTACCAGGAGAGTCTGATAGTACTACGTTTACAGCAACATATCTAATTACCGAAGAAGATATTGAAAATGGACAAGTATTAAACCAGGCAACTGTAAGTGGTGTATTACCTGATGGTACAGAACTAATGGACTTATCTGATGATCCAACTGATGATACAAACGTTGATGTAAATGGTGATGGTAATCCAGATGATCCAACGGTAACAATCATACCAAGTGTTCTTAATGTTACAGACCTTGAGGTATTTACTGGAATTTCTCCAGATGGAGATGGACAGAACGATATATTTATTATTGAAGGAATTGTAGACTTCCCAGATAATAATGTTCAGATCTTTAACAGATGGGGTGTTCAGGTATTTGAAGGAAATGGATATGATAACCAAACAGTTGTATTTAGAGGAATTTCTGATGGAAGAGCTACTATCAATTCAGATAAAGAACTTCCAGAAGGAACATACTACTACCTGATTAACTATCAGACAGAGGATGGACTAAAAAGATTGAGTGGATATTTATATATTAACAGATAACAAGAAAACCGCTTTCGCGAAAGCGTAATAACAATAACATTAGGTAAAACGATCAATCCGCTTAAACAGCGGAGGTCGTTTTACTAAATGATTTAAACTAAGATTAGAATGAAAAAGCTACATCTCATTGTATTGCTATTGATTACAATGCTAAGTTTTACTGAAGTAAGCGCTCAGCAAGATCCACAGTATACGCAGTATATGTATAATACGGTGGCAATTAATCCTGCCTATGCAGGAAATAGGGGAGTTACTAGTATAGTAGGTCTTCATAGAAGCCAGTGGGTTGGTCTCGACGGGGCACCACGTACACAAAGTTTAAGTGTGCACTCACCTATAGGAGAGGGTAAAGTTGGACTTGGTCTATCTATAGTCAATGACGCACTTGGGCCATCTCAGGAAACATACGTGGGAGTTGACTTTAGTTATACAGTTAATACTTCAGATACTGGTAAACTTAGCTTTGGACTTAAAGGAGGAGGTCACATACTCGATGTGGATTTTACTAAACTCACGCTTTTTGATGTTACAGACCCTAGGTTCTCACAAAATATTGATAATAAAATATCACCTATTATAGGTGCTGGTTTATACTATCATACAGATAATTTTTATGCTGGTGTAAGTGTGCCTAATCTTATTCAAACAGAACATTTTGATGTAGGTAATAATAGCAATGGAGCTAGTTTTATTGCAAAAGACCGTATTCATTATTATGGTATTATGGGCTATACTTTTGACATAAGTGATCAACTTAAGTTTAAGCCTAGTACACTTGTAAAAATGGTACAAGGTGCCCCATTACAAGTTGATCTTACTGCAAACTTCTTAGTGATGGAAAAACTTCACCTTGGAGCAGCTTACAGATGGAGTGCTGCATTAAGTGGTCTTGTAGGTTTTCAAGTTTCAGATAGTATGTTGATAGGGCTTGCTTATGATAGAGAAAGCACAGACTTAGGTGACACTGTTTATAATGACGGTAGTTTTGAAGTCTTTTTGAGATTTGAGCTTTTCAATGAGTATGACAGAATGTTAACCCCACGATTCTTTTAATACAGTACTATGAAAAAAATTACATTATTTATATTTCTTCTTACTGCATTTTTTGGATACGCGCAGGAAAAGAAGATAGAAAGAGCAACAAAGAGATTTAATCAGTATGATTATGTAAATTCTCAAGAGATTTATCAAAAAGTAGTTGATAAAGGATATGAGTCTGGTGATCTTTTTAAAAGACTTGCAGATTCCTATTATTTAAACGCTAAGTATGAGGAGGCGGCAACGTATTATGGTAAGCTCATAGAGCAATTTCCGGAAGAAGTAGAGCCAGAGGTTTACTTTAGATATGCAACTTCACTAAGAGCTACAAAAGATTATGCATTATCTGATAAGATGATGGCTCGATTTTATGACCTTGGAGAGGATGATACTAGAGCTGTATTATTTAGAAAAGCACCAGATTACCTGAGAGAGATTGAAAAGCAAAAAGGAGCTTACGATGTTTCTATCACTCAAATTAATTCTGGATACTCAGATTTTGGATCTGCATTGTATAAGGACAAATTGATTTTTGCCTCAAACAGAGATACAGGCGGTTACACAAAACGTGTTCATAAATGGAACGGTCAGCCATTCTTAAACTTATACCAAGTTGATACTAGTAAAGTGGGACAAGATGGTGGAACTAAATTTGCTAAGCCATTTAGTGCTAATCTTAACACTCAATATCACGAGAGTTCTCCAGTTTTTGCAAAAGGAGATAGCGTTATGTATTTCACACGTAATAACTATAGCAATGGTATCTTTAGTAAAGATAGTACAGGCACAAACAAGTTAAAGCTATACCGTGCAAGTTATAGAAATGGCGCTTGGGGCGGAGTTAAAGAATTACCATTTAATAGTGATAATTATACCGTAGCTCACCCGGCTTTAAGCCCAGATGGTAAAAAATTATACTTCTCTTCAGATATGCCAGGTACTTTAGGTCAGGCAGATTTATGGTATGTAGCAATTAATGATGATGGCACTTATGGAGAGCCAGTAAACCTTGGTAATAAAATTAATACTGAGGGAAGAGAGAGTTTTCCATATGTAAGCGCAGCAAACGATTTATTTTTTGCTTCAAACGGTCACCCGGGCCTAGGAGGTTTAGATATATTCTTAACTAACTTAGATGCCACTGGTGAAGATGTTACAATACTTAACATAGGAGAACCAGCAAACACTTCTAAAGATGATTTTGCATTTATAATTGATTCTGAAACTAAGACTGGATTTCTTTCATCTAACCGTGGTAAATCTGGTATAGATGATGACATCTATATGATAAGACAGCTTAGAAGACCAGAACCACTTTGTGAAATATTACTAACTGGTAATGTAACAGATAAAAATACAGAAGAGCTTTTAAAAGATGCTACTGTGGCTTTATATGATGATAAGAATAATCTTATAGAATCTATTGTTACTGGTAGAAAAGCAACTTTTGAGTTTGAACCAGAGTGTGATGCAAAATATCTTTTAAGAGGATCAAAGGATGGATACACTACAGTAGAAAAAAGAGTGTCTACTCCTAATCTGTCTGGTGAAATTCAAGAGTTTTTACAATTAGAACGTGCTGTTCAAATTGCAAAACCAGGAGACGATATTGCAAAAATATTAAACCTTAATCCTATATACTTTGATTTTGATAAGTACTACATAAGACCAGATGCAGAGATTGAACTAGCAAAAGTTCTTGTGTATATGGAAACGTACCCTTCAGTACGTATAGACGTAAGATCACACACAGATAGTAGAGGTAATGATGAGTACAACCGCACACTATCACAAAACCGTAATGTATCTACTAGAGACTGGCTTATTGCAAAAGGAATTAATCCATCTAGACTTTCTGGTCGCGGTTATGGAGAGTCTCAGCTAGTTAATGAATGTTCAAACGGTGTTCAGTGTAGTGAAGAACAACATCAACTTAACAGAAGAAGTGAGTTCATAGTTTTAAGTAATAACTAACCTTACTTTCAATAATTTTAAGAGCGTCTCATATGAGGCGCTTTTTTTATGAGTTATTTGTATTTTTACAAAGCTTATGAAAGAAGAATTAGTCATCTTAGTAGATGAAAATGACAATAAAATAGGGCTAATGCCCAAAATGGAAGCTCACCAAAAGGCCGTACTACACCGCGCTTTTTCTGTATTTGTCTTCAATGATAAAAAGGAGCTTATGCTCCAGCAAAGAGCACTTCACAAATACCACAGTCCCGGCTTATGGACAAATACCTGTTGCAGTCACCAGCGCGATGGTGAGAGCAATATAGAAGCAGGTACACGCAGGTTACAGGAGGAGATGGGTTTTACCGTTCCCCTAGAAGAAAGTATATCTTTTATTTATAAAGCTCCTTTTGATAATGGACTTACTGAGCACGAGTTAGATCATATACTAATAGGTCACTCAGAGCAAGAGCCTTTAATTAATGAGGAAGAAGTAGCTGCCTGGAAGTGGATGGGGCTTGAAGATGTAAAGCAAGATATTGTAAACAGACCAGAATTGTATACAGCTTGGTTTAAGATCATTTTTGATAAATTTTATAATCACATTGAGCGATGAGAATAACTGCACACAGAAAAGCACATTTTAATGCTGCACATAGGTTATACAGACCAGACTGGAATGATGAAAAAAATAGCCAGATTTTCGGTAAGTGTAGTAACCCTAATTTTCACGGTCATAATTACGATCTTACTGTAAGTGTTACTGGAGAGATAGATACAGAAACTGGGTTTTTGATAGATCTTAAAATTTTAAAGGATATTATAAAAGCTCAGGTAGAAGACTACCTAGATCATAAAAACTTAAACCTAGAGGTACAGGAGTTTAAAGAGCTCAACCCAACGGCAGAAAATATTGCAGTTGTCATTTATAATAGAATTAAAAAAGCATTAGAACCTAAATTTGATCTGGAGGTTACCCTATATGAGACACCGCGTAACTTTGTAACCTATAAAGGAGAGTAAATGGCATTAAAAGTAGGAGATAAGGCACCAGGCTTTAGTTTAAAAAATCAAGATGATAAAGATGTTTCTATAGATTCGCTGTTGGGGCAAGTACCTATGGTAATTTATTTTTATCCTAAAAATTTCACGCCTGGATGCACTGCACAGGCTTGTAGTTTTAGAGATCAATACCAAGATTTTACAGATGCAGGGGCAAAAGTATTCGGTATAAGTGCAGATAGTGTTGCCAGTCATAAACGATTTAGAGCAAAGCACAACCTACCTTTTGACACCCTTTCAGATCAAAAAAATAAAATTCGCCGTTTATACGGTGTAAAGAACGAACTTCTAGGTTTGTTACCAGGACGAGAGACCTTTGTTATAGATGCCACAGGCACCGTTAAAATGCGTTTTAATAGTATGATGGCTGGTAAGCACATTCCTAAAGCACTTTCTGTAATAAAAGGGCTGTAATCTTTTAACGCTTTCGCGAAAGCGTATCCATACCTCTAAGAGTTTTAAATACCCATCATAGCTTTAAAACAAAAAAGGCCTTCTAATAAAAGAAGACCTTTTTGAGCCGATGGAGGGACTCGAACCCACGACCTGCTGATTACAAATCAGCTGCTCTAGCCAGCTGAGCTACATCGGCATTGCGGGTGCAAATATAATAGCATTTATATCATATGTGCAACCCCAATTTGAAAAAAAATTAAAGCTTATTAATTCTTTCAATAAGACCGCTTGCATCTCTCTCAAGATCAGTACGTACGGCTTCTAAATTTTTTCCTCTATTTTCAACCTTACGGTCATTTACCTTTGCTATAAGGGTGTCAAATGTCTTAATTGCGTCATCTATAATCGCTTCACCTTTAGCAGCATCTTCTTTAGGGTTAAGCGCTTCCCATACATACACGGCATCAATGATGTCACCTAGTACAAAATTGATATCTTTCTTTAAATCTCTAATATTTGCCATTGTTCTTATTTTGAATGCAAAAATACTGTAATTTCTGAAGATGCGCTTCTGTTTATTAGGGTAAAATAAACCTAGTTTATAAACAGTGTGGCATTAATTTGCCTTGCGCTCCTCAAGTAGTCTTTTAACCTGTTCACCATATAAAGATTGCTTAGTCTTTCTTGGGAATGTCTTGTAAAGGGTATCTAGATATGATGTCGCAGCATCAGGTATTTGTGTTAAAAGTAGGTAAGGTGCTACCTCCTTGTCTTTATGTACAGCAGCAAAGTTACCTGTGTATAAATACTTTCTCTTGAGAAGGCTTTGTAGTGAGTCGTCGTAGGCCACAATATCTTCTTGTACGCCGCTCTGTCTAGCCTCAAAAGAGCCTTTTATAAGATCAAGGTTTTTATCATTAAACTGCTTGTTCATATTTTGAAACTCTTGCCAGTACATTTGGTTTTCTGATCCTATTACTGCGGCAAACCCTTCAAAGTTCTTAAGTGATGTAGTGATATTGATAGCTCCCTCTTCTGCAAAGAAAGGTATACGATCATCATAACCAGACTCATTTTCCTTACTTAGGTGTAAATAGTAAACTTCTGGCTCTTTTATGTCTAGTATAAATTCAAACTCTGGGTCTCCATCTATTTCTAGAGAGTCTATGTTTACTAGTGCAGTATCTTGTATATGCTGCACATAAAGAGTCCCTTTTTTAAGTCCTTTTACGGTTCCTGTAAGTGTTAAGTTACCCGATTTTGAACACGAGATAATTAAAAAGCTTACTAATAAAAGGTATGTAATTTTAGTCATAATATAGTCTTGTTAAGGCCGCAAATATCTCATTATTTTACTAACAATACTAGCCGGCTGAGGCCATTTCCATTAAAATTGTACATATTATCGCACCATAGGTTCCCACCACGTAGCCAAAGACCGCTAGCAACACTCCCACACTCGCTAGTGACGGGTGAAACTCTGCTGCAACAACAGGAGCAGAGGCTGCTCCTCCCACATTTGCCTGACTTCCCACTGCTAGAAAGAAAAAGGGCGCTTTTACTAGTTTTGCCACAAGTATAAGTAGGCCAGCGTGTATACCCATCCATACAAAACCTATAGCTATAAGCCCTGGGTTATCAAGTATACTTAGTAAATCCATCTTCATACCTATGCTTGCAACGAGTATATAGATAAAAACACTACCTATCTTACTTGCTCCAGCACCTTCATAGTTTTTTGCCTTTGTAAATGAAAGCAAAATACCTATGGCCGTAGCAATTGTAATCATCCAGAAAAAGGTAGAGCCAAAAGACGCAAGGGCAGAGTCCTTAGGTATATCAGAAAACAGTGCAGACATACCACTCGCTCCCCAGTGTGCAATACCTACAGCGCCAAAGGCAAGTCCCAGCATTACCATAAGGTCATTAAGAGTAGGGTTGCGTTTTACACCTTCGGCAAAGGTTGATACCTTTTCTTTTAATTTTTCTATAGCTGTGTTATCTGCTTTGAGCCACTCATCTATGCGTTTTGATTTTCCTATCCCTAGCAGTAATACTGCCATCCATACGTTTGCTACTACTATGTCTACGAGTACCATTTGTCCATACTTGGCAGGATTGTATTTATAAATTTCTAGCATAGCTGCTTGATTTGCACCACCACCTATCCAGCTACCTGCTAGTGTAGACAGCCCTCTCCATATCGCATCTGGACCAGCACCACCCACCGTCTCTGGTGAAATGGCAGAGATTAATAAAATAGCAAGCGGCCCACCTATTACGATACCTAAGGTCCCTGTAAAGAACATAATAAGTGCCTTTGGGCCTAGATTTACAATAGCTTTAAGGTCTATACTTAATGTCATAAGTACAAGAGAGGCAGGTAGCAAGTAACGACTCGCTACATAATAGAGCTGGCTACTCTCTGCATCTATTAATCCTACACTATTAAATATAGCAGGGATCAAATAGCATAATAGTAAGGCTGGTACAACGCCATAAAACTTACCCCAGAAGCCTGTTTTCTTTCCAGAGGTGTAAAATATGCCCGCTAGTGCAAGAGCTATGAGGCCAAAGACGATAGCATCATTTGTAAAATAAGGTGTGTTCTCCATAGTTGTGAGGGTGAGTACGCTTTCGCGAAAGCGTAAAAAATAATCGCTCCTAATTTATCTAGAAGCGTCCCGAAAATATGAAAATCCCTATAAATAGAGCCAGTAAGTGAGCTTTAAATTTATACTTCTGAAGCGTGGCGCAAAGGCGGTATCTGTAAAATAGTTG
This sequence comes from Dokdonia sp. MED134, assembly GCF_000152925.2. NCBI lineage: Bacteria > Pseudomonadati > Bacteroidota > Flavobacteriia > Flavobacteriales > Flavobacteriaceae > Dokdonia > Dokdonia sp. MED134. The sequence continues at coordinate 13,021 of NZ_CP009301.1, forward strand.
TCATTATAAACCAAAAATAAATCTGATAAAGGAGCAAAACGCCACTGCAATCTAGAGTTGATACCAAAGTTATCTTGCAAGGTACTGTATTGAAGCAAGGTGTTCCAAAATAGGTTTTTTGTAAATGTCACTTCCACACGAGGGCTTACGAGCCAGATGTCATTATCTGAGTAGGGGGCAGGAAGGTTTATTTTATCATAACGCGCGTTAAAACCTATAATTAACTTAGGTTGTAAACGTAGTGTTGCTCCTGCTCTTAGTGTTAAAATCTCACCATTAAAGTAGTCTCCATAAGTAGCATTTGAGGTATATGAAAGTGCCTTTCTTCTATCTGAGTTATACTCAAGCTCTATGCTGTTGTAACTATACTCACTGCCTTCTGGAAGTTCTAAACCTTCTGAGCGCGACGGGTCAAAGGTGTCAAAAAGCTTAGTAAAACGTGCTCGTGGCTTTACAGCGAGGCTGGCTGTATTTTTAAACTCTGCTTCCCACTGTGGAGAGAGCGTGCGATCACCTAGTGTGAAGTCTAGCTCTGGTCGCCATACATAAAATGAGTTGAGAGAGAATATATGTCTATTTATTGCTCCAGACTTGGGGAATATGAGGCGCTCAAGTTTTGAAAAATTTCTAAAAATATCTTTACGGGGTATAAAACCTAGGTCTGAATTAAAGTCTTCATTTACAAAGAGGGTAGCGCTGGTTGCTCTCCAGTTATTTCTATTATACTCAATGCGGGCTCCCCCAGAAAAGTCTTTGCGCTCTACACCAGGAGTAAAAGATTTGTGTAGGTAAAATTTACCGTTCCAACTGTTATCCTCATTTGCAAGATTATAATCTAGACCTACTAGTCTGTTGTATTGCTCGCCAGGTTCTACAAAAGTTTCATTACCTGTGGCTTGTCTATTTACAAAAATAGCAGAGATGTTTGACCGGCTAAAAACTCTATGCTGTAAGGCAATAACAGTATTATTATTTGCAGAGATCTCATTTATTTCATCTTTTTGGGTTTGCATATTAAGAAGCCCCACACGTAAGTTATTATTTAATTTACCGCTTAGCCTTGCACCTGCTACAATGTTATTTATGATTGTGTTACCTTCTACATCTTCGGCAATACCTATGCGTCTCGAAAAAAATGGATTTGCCGCTCTAGGATCTCCAAAATCTGCAAAGAGGTCGCTATTTTCTATAAAAAACTGGCGTCTCTCTGGCAGCCCCACCTCAAAACGTGAGAGATTTGTAATAGCATTATCTACCTCTACTTGTGAGAAGTCTGGATTAATGGTAATGTCTAAATTAAGACTATTACCTATGGTAAAGCGGGCATCACCTCCCACTTTTATCTCTGTAAAATCTTCCGGTATCTCTCTATCTTGACCTGCTATCGCATTTATATAGGGTATGATAGAAATAGGACTTTTTGAGTTGCCTAGCGGTTTTTCAAAAACCATATCTCCCATATAAGCCAGATTAAATATAAACTGATTTTGAGGTATGTTTATCCAAGTATTTCTAGTATTGTCTTGGGTGTCAAACTGGTAACTGTTAAAGCGCCACCTGGTCTCGCCTTCTCTAAATTTAAAGGCACTCATAGGGATGGCCCACTCACAAATGTAATAGCCATCATACTGTTTAGTCTCACCTACCCATTTTGTATCCCAGCTAGTTGTAAAACCTCTTAAGTCTGTACCACCACCAGATACGAGTGCCTCACGACGAATGCCTAAAGGATTTGAGCCAAAAAGGAAAGCATTGTTTCCATCATTAAAAGTGTCAAACATTAAAGTGATATTATCACTTCCGCCTGCTCTAAAATCACGCTTAAGCGAGGGTATAATATAGTCATCCCCTTGAGAAAACACTTTGATACCCACATATAGTGTCTTGTCTGTATATAAAAACCTTATCTCAGATTGATATGGAGCTTGTATGCTATCTGTTGGAAAATATTGCCAGAAATTTGTTGCTACTTGAGTCTCATTCCAAACGGGCTCGTCTAGAGATCCATCTATGGTAATAGGAGTGTCAATAAATTTTACTCCTACTTCTTTTGATTGTGCGTAGGTCGTAAGGCTCACAAAGGATATTGTGATAGTTAAGGCGTATTTAAGCATTTATTGTGATTGGTTGTGCTTAAAAGTAGATAAAATGGCAATTTTATAACTTAAATTTAAGAAGCTTTTAACCTCATAAATAGATTTTACCCCTACAGTTATATCACTATTATGCTAGTGAGTTTTTATAAATGTAGTTATCTCATTAACGAGAGCAGGAGCGATAGGGGCGGTTGTATTATTATATGATTTTGAGTTTTCTAGATTGTCACTGCTAGTAATGCGTAACACGTGATTCATATCCTCAATATGTTTTATGCTAGCGGTAGGTAAACTTTTAAGAAGTCTTGCAGACTCCTCAATAGAAACTTGTAAGTCTTTTGTACCATCTACAATGAGCACAGGTATTGTAAGTTTTGCAATCTCGATGCTTGGGTCATACTGCATCCAGCTTGCCATAAAAGGTTGTACTGCAGGTCTAAATATAGAAGCCAGTGCAGGAGAGTAATTTTTTACCTTCCCTTCTTTTTTAAGCGTTGTAAAGGCTGTCGTAGCTTTGTCTTTAAGATCTGGCATTTGTAATGCTATTTGATTTATAATAGTCTTGTCTATAGACTGGCCAGCTCCTGCCAGCGATATAAAACCCATAATTTCGGTTTGTTGAGCCGCCATCATCCCTATAAGTGACCCTTGCCCGTGACCTATTACATAGACCTCTTTAAAGCGTCCTTGATTATTAAAATAATTTACAACAGCAACAGCATCATTAATAAACATTGTGAAGTCTAGCTTTTCTTCTTGAAGTGCATTTTTCTTTAATAATGTAAGTACCCTCTTATCATATCTAAAACTAGCAACACCCTCTTGAGCAAGACCTTCGGCGAGGAGTTTTAAGCTATTATTACGCATCATTTGCTGGTTACCATCGCGATCTGTTGGGCCTGAGTCTGGTATGATAATAGCCAGTTTTGAAGTGGGACTTTCTGGAGTATGTAAAGTTCCATACACCATATCTGTAATACGTAAATCGTTACTGCCACCATAGTTTTGAGCAAGGCTGCTAGCCTGTATGAGTAAGCATAAAATAGGGAGTAGTATGGTTCTTTTAAGAGACGTGTACATTGTTATATGGAATTTATAAAGTTAAAGATAGTGTTGTTTACGCTTTCGCGAAAGCGGACCTATTCTTAATATTTATATAACACAGAAGAAGACCGATACATTGTACATTTGCTCAAAATTTTATAAAAATGCGTTATACCTTACTTTTACTTTTTGTTTTACTTTTTTCATTTCAAGCCACTGCTTTTGACTGGGGAAAAACAGGTCATAGAACCACTGGCGCCATAGCCGAAAAGTACTTAACAAAAAAGGCAAAAAGAGCTATTTCAGAATTATTAGATGGAGAATCTCTTGCACTGGTATCTACCTATGCAGATGAAATTAAGAGTGATGAGAAGTATAGGTCTTTTGGACCTTGGCACTACGTAAATGTACCTTTTGACAGTTCTTTTGAACAGCACCCTAGAAGTGAAAAGGGAGATATTATAAGCGGTATAGAAAAGAGTATAGCGGTTATAAAATCTGAGACGGCTACAAAAGAAGATAAAGCATTCTACTTACGTATGCTTGTACATTTTATAGGTGATTTACACCAGCCTCTTCACACCGGTATAAGTGAGGATAAGGGTGGAAATGATTTTCAAGTGAGATGGTATAATGATGGTACAAACCTTCATAGAGTGTGGGATACGCAAATGATAGAGAGCTACGGTATGAGTTACTCAGAACTTGCAAATAATATGCCTGATCTTACTAAAAATCAAGAGAAAGCAATCGCCCAAGGTACTTATGTAGACTGGATGAAGGATAGCCGCGTTCTTTTAGAAGACATTTATGCTCACACTGAAAAGGGTGAAAAGCTAGGGTATAGATATATGTATGATTACTTTAATGTTCTTAAAGGACAGTTACAAAAAGGAGGTATACGCCTAGCTACTTTACTTAACGATATCTTAGGCTAGAGGTCTAACTTCTTCTTGCTTTTTAAACTGTTTTGGGGTCAAACCATTGTACTTTTTAAAAATACGGGTGAGGTGACTCTCATCTGTAAATCCTAATTGATAGGCAATTTCAGAAACAGTAAAATCTGTATTTCTTAGTCTATACTTAACCAGCTGTATTTTATACATTAAAATATAGTGATGCAAGGAGTCTCCTGTTTGTTTTTTAAAGTATGCACTTATACCGCTACTAGTCATATTAAATTTATCTGCAATGGCACTCACCTTCATAAGGTCTGTGTCATAAACGTGCTGGCGTATGTAGCTTAGTAACGACTCTATAGTAGAGTGTTGATCTTTATTACCCTCTTTACGTAAAGGCTTTATGTCTCTCAAAATGTTTCTCGCAATAATACTCAAGGTAGTACTTACCATATTTGAGATATTATGTTTGTAAAACTCTTTTGCCATCTCATACTCTTGTATGATTACATTGTGCATATGCCATATGAGTGCTTTGTCATAAGGGTTTGTGATAATATCACCCGGCATCTGGTTAGGACTATGTATAATGCCTTCTATACGATGTAGCCAGTATGACCTATCGGGCAAATTCATTTTACTAGAAAACAAAGACTCAGTAAACTGAAAATAACAAAAAGAGGTTGATCCCTCTATTTCAAACCAGTACTTATCTTCTGGGGCGATTAAAAATACGTCTCCTGTAGTATAGGTGACTATAAACTCATTGACAAAATGACGACCTTTTCCTTCTTCAATAAATATAATTTGAAAGAAGGATCGTTGATCTGTATCCTGATGCTTTCCAGTCTTTTCAAACTGCTTGATCAGAAACGTGTCTTGTAGACTAAATTGTTGCATAAAATGATAAGAAGGGGCTTTTAATTATGTTATATAAGATACAAATTTTATATGACAATGCATAATTACTGCTTATTATCAGATTGTTACAAGTTTTTTACAATTTTTTATCAATTTTTTACAAGTCTGGATTTACTATGCGTGCATAGTTTTGCGCCGTTAGAATATAGGAGTGTAAGAGTATGAAGTTTGAGGTATTGTCACGTTTGGTTTTAAGGTTAGTTGTTGGTTCCTTTTTACTCTTACATTCTATGTATATGTTTATCATATATGCACTGTTTGAATCTCAGGTAGATTTTTATCTAAGTTCCCTAGGTTTGTTTGTTAATGATTTTTTTTTGGTGGCAATACCTCTTTTTTTAATCATTGAGACCGTTGTGAGTATATTATTATTGCTAGATGTATGGGTAGAGCGATTATTATTAGTTGCTTTTTCTATTATCGCTGTACTTGGTACTGTATTATTTCTAATTAATGAAATAGTAATGCTTAGTGCAATGACGGTTATACTAGGAGCTCTTGTTATACTCTTTAGAGTATTTTCAAGTAGTGAAGACTTTAAAGCGCTCAATAGTTAGTATGCAAATAAAAAATACTTGTAAAAAATGACTTAGAAGTAACTAGAATATGCTTAGTAACCCCTAAATTACTTACTGTTTTAAGCTTCTAAGTCTTATATAAATTGGCTTTCATCCCAAGAAAGATATCATCTACTCGTGCCCTCAATCGGGTGTGATGTTTAAAGCAAGCGCCTCCCCTAAGCGTTTGCTTTTTTATTTTACAACCCTAAAGGTCAGGTTTATACGCGGCGTCACTTGTTTTGCAGTTTTTGGTACTGTATGCTGCCAGCACTCTTGCGTAGAGCCTTTCATTAAAAGTAAACTTCCAGAGTCAAGCATAAGCTTTTTATTAATACTGTGATCTTTCTTATACCTAAGTTTAAAAGCTCTAGTTGCACCTAAGCTCACAGATGCTATTGCAGGGTTCTTGCCTAATTCTTTCTCATTATCTGAGTGCCACCCATTGCTATCATTCCCATCGCGATAGAGGTTAAGTAAGCAAGTAGAAAATGTAATACCTGTAATGGCTTCGACTCTTTTTTTTATTTCGCTTAAAGCGAAAGTAAATTCAAGCGGGTGCATCGTGATATTAGAGTAGGAGTAGGGTTTGCCATTATTACCATAAAGCGCAGTAAGTCTAGGTTGTGCATATGTCTTTCCAAAAACGGTAATATCATCTTGTTGCCAGGGCGTTTCCTTATAAAGTGTATTATAAAAGTGTTGCGCCTCCTCTTTTGAGAGAAAGTCTTCGTAGTAGGTGATATCCCCTTCGGGAATATCAAGATTGTATGGCTCGCTAGAAAATAAGGACATCTATAAATATTGATAAGCCCAGTACATAAGTAAAAACTGTAGTGGTAGTCTTAGCCATAACAGCCACGCTGGGAATTTACCTTTGTGCTTTTCATTAGTAATCATATCTATATGAACCGTAAAAAGTATAAGGAGCATTAAAATAATACCCCACACGGCAAATACTCTAGTAATATCAAAGAGAAGTCCCACACCAAGTACAACCTCTGCCACACCACTCCAGAATACCATTGCTTTCTTATATGGTATGTAAGGAGGCATTATCGCTCCGTAAACTCGTGGTTTTATAAAGTGCATCACACCTGCAATGATGTACATTGCAGCCATAATATATAAGTGCCAGATCATAAATTTCTTTTGTTTTAAAGATACGGACTAAGGTAGTTTTACGAGATCTTTACTGGTTAAATATACTTCTTACTACTTTCAACAACTGTTTCATTTGTAATTTGTAAATGTTTTGGTAGTCGGTTATCGCGAGGGAGTACCGCTAGGTAGCGGTCTGTGTTGCTAGTATAGACATTTTTATAAATAGGTTTTCTATTAAGATCGAGCATTATTACCATCTCGTGTATAAACTCTTTGTGATGTATGAGATCTGTACTACCTAAATGAAAGATACCAGAGAGTTTTCTATTTATAATATAATGTATCTGCTGGCGTAGTTTTGCATCTGTTGTAGTGTTCATCACAAGATGCGGAAATACCTCTATGGCATCACCTAGTAAGAGCTCATTTTTAAGAGCTTGTATACGTGGCGAACCTACCCCAAAAACCATAGGCAATCGCACAATGGCATATTGCTCTTCTGGTAGATGTCTCATAAGGAGTGTCTCCACACGTATCTTTAGTTTTCCGTATATGCTTTGTGAGAGGGTTTTATCATTCTCATAACTAGGGTAGTTTGAAAATGCGTCAAAAACATTTGCGCTTGACAAAAATATAATACGGCAACCAGTCTCTTGCGCATAACCCATCATAAGCTCGTGTGCCTCTAGCTGGTCTGAAAAAGGACCTCGCAGCGCCGAGATAATCACCGATGGTTGTACTTGTCGCAATAACTCATATACATCATCATTTACAAGGTCAAACTTTAAGTAGTGCTTGTTATCACTATAAATTCTGCCAGAATGATAGGTACCGTAGGTGTTATAATACCTGTACAATTCCTTATATAGAGCATTGCCTAAAAAGCCACTGGCTCCTAGTATGAGTATCTTATCTTTTGACTTTTTAAATGCGATAGCTTACTTATTTTGTATAAAAAATCCCAAATTTCAAAAAGTAATCCTTTTTGAAATTTGGGATTAATCTTTCGGTTTATCTATCCTTTGTAAAATGGAGTCTTTACAACGGTTGCAGGTACTCTTTTCTTGCGTATCTGTATAAAGATTGCTGAGTCCGCTTTCGCGAAAGCGGTATCTACATACCCCATACCAATACCTTTATCTACAGATGGGCCCATTGTACCAGAGGTAACGTGACCTATTTTTGTTCCTTCTTCTGTAACAATATCATACCCTTGTCTCGGTATACCACGCTCTGTAAGTTCAAACCCTACGAGACGTTGCTTTAATCCTGCTTCTTTTTGAGCCTTAAGAGCATCGCTATTTACAAAGTCTTTTGTGAATTTTGTTACCCAGCCTAAACCAGCTTCAAGAGGTGAGGTAGTGTCATCTATATCATTACCGTATAGGCAATATCCCATCTCTAGTCGTAAGGTATCACGAGCTGCAAGACCTATAGGTTTTATACCCCAGTCTGCACCAGCTTCTAGAACCTTGGTCCATAGTTGCTCTGCTTCTTCATTTTTACAATAGATTTCAAACCCTCCACTACCAGTATAGCCTGTAGCACTTATAATAACGTTTTCAAGACCAGCAAAAGGTGCTACTTCAAAGGTGTAAAATTTAATACCAGCAAGATCTACTTCTGTGAGGCTTTGCATTGCCTCGATAGCTTTAGGTCCTTGAATAGCTAGTAGTGAGTGCCCTTCTGATATGTTTCTAAGATCTGCATTAAAACCTTTTTCTGCGTTTTGCTTTTCTACCCACGCCCAGTCTTTATCTATGTTGCTAGCATTTACAACGAGCATATATTGATCTTCTTTAATACGGTAAACGATAAGGTCATCTACAATACCACCCGTAGCATTTGGGAAGCAATTGTACTGCGCACCACCTACTTTTATTTTAGACACATCGTTTGAGCATACCCATTGTAATAGGTCTAGCGCCTTTTCTCCAGAAACAAGAAATTCACCCATATGTGACACGTCAAAAACACCTACGCCATTCCTTACGGTATCGTGCTCTGCATTTACACCCTCATATGATACGGGCATATTATAGCCCGCAAACGGGACCATTTTTGCCCCAAGGGCTTCGTGTACTTTTGTTAAGGCTGTATTTTTCATATAAAATCTACTTCGTTTTGATACACAAATGTAAGGAAAGGTCCTTATTTGATAGATAAATTAAATCTAAATTATCTAAGTATATCGAGAGCGATTTTTAAGCCTAATGTCGAGTAAGATTTTATGCTTCAGTGTATGTATTCATTTTTTAAAGTGCAGAGCTTAGCACTTTTTCCATCACTTCATAACCTGCTTTATTACAATGCACACCATCATAGGTGAGTAATGACTGCATCCCGTTTTGTGCATCTCTCATCACACTGTGATAATCTATGTAAGTGTGACCATTTTTAAGTGCGTAGTCTTTGAGTAATGTATTGAGTTCTGTGATTTTTGTAGCAGGTTGTAAACCAGTTTTCCAAGGGTAGTCATATACTGGAAGAATAGAACTTAAGACCACATCTATATTATGAACTGTGGCAAGCTCTGCCATCGTAATAATGTTATCATAAATAGTTTGATTTGAGGTGACCCCGGTGTTACCCGCAATATCATTTGTACCCGCGAGAATCACTACTTTTTGTGGCGCTAGGTTGATCACGTCTTTTCTAAAGCGTAGTAACATCTGTGAGGTGGTCTGGCCACCTACACCACGATTTATGTAATTAGGATTCTCTTCCCAAAACTCTGGACTTGTACTCGACCACCCCTCAGTGATAGAATCTCCCATAAAAACAATGCGTTGTGAGTTGTTTGTAGTTTTTAACCGTTCATTGTCTTTTTCAAACTTTTTGAGTAGGCTACTTTCAGAAAATTTAAGCCACTCTGGCGTGCAGTCTTCAGTGATTACCTCTGGTGTGACGGCTGGGGCTTCTGTTCCTTTAGTGTGTCCGTATACCCACGAGAAGAAATCTGGCTCATTAAAAGCATTTGTCCAGCTGTCGTGGTTTACGTTAGGATATAAAGAAAATCTAGGCGTTTGACCGTTTTGTAGCAACGATTCTACCATAAGTTGAGAGTAGATCACTGGTACAACAGCATCTACCTCTCCGTGAAAAATCCATACCGGAGTTTGTTGTGCCCATCTCGCAGTATTTGCAGGATAGCCACCTCCACATATTGCCGTTGCAGCCGCAAATGTATCTGGCTTGCTGGCGAGTAACTCATACGTTCCCATACCTCCCATAGAGAGTCCACCTAGATAGATGCGATTATGATCTATATAGGACTCGTCAAGCGTTTCTTCTAGTAAGGCAGTAACCGCTTGCATTGCCCAGGTAGGAGTAGGATTTGCAGGGTACTTAAAGATATTCTGGTTTTCTCCTCGTGTGACCTCCACATCTGCCCAGTAGTCACCTTTTGGACATTGCGGAAATATAACCACCGCAGGGTGTTGCTCATTCATCTTTACAAAGAGATCACTACCGTGTACAAGCTGTGCCTGGTTATCACTACCACGCTCGCCAGCACCGTGTAAAAATAAATGTAAAGGGTATTTTTTACTCGTATCAAAATTCTCAGGATACAGTATTCTATACGGAAGTTCTTTGCCTTTATAAGAGTAGGTCTTAGCCTCAAAGGCTTTTAGTGCTTCACTAGACACTTGTTGAGCAGATATTTGTAAAGTTATGATACATAGTAAAAGCGATATATAATATTTCATTGCACTGGGTTTTCGGTCTATTATCGGGTATAACAACTGTAGAAAGTTACTATTTTTTTGCGCGATAATGATGCCGCTATCAGTATGATGGATGAAATGGGGTTATACACGCTTTCGCGAAAGCGTTATTCTAACAAATAATTTTTGAGTTCTTGATAATCACTTATGGCGAGAGCATCTTTTTGAGCATTCATAAGTTCTTTTATTTGCTCAGGAAGTGCTAGCGGTCCTACTACTGGCTCTACAGCTGGTAAAAATTTTATGGGATGCGCTGTTTCTAAAAAGATACCGTGCGCATCTGGATGGTCTTTAAGGTATTCTTTTAGACCCAAGTATCCCACAGCACCGTGTGGATCTGCAGTATAGTTGTGTTCCTTATATATATCAAGCATCGCGCCTCTAGTGGCATTATCACAGTATGAATATGATGAAAACTTAGTAGATAAAAGTTGTCTGCTATTTTCAAAAAGCTGAAGCACTCTCACGAAGTTGCTTGGGTCACTTACATCCATCGCGTTACTTATGGTAGGCACAGTAGGAGTAGGGCTGTAATCACCTGTTTTCATAAATCTAGGTATAGTGGTATTACTATTTACCGAAGCGACAAAGTGATGCACGGGCATCCCCATAAGGTGTGCCGCCATACCAGCACAAATGTTTCCAAAGTTACCACTAGGTACAGAAAACACAATTTTATCTGCCTTGCCCTGTTTTTTTAATTCTTTATATGCAAATAGGTAATACAGTGATTGTGGTAACCACCTAGCAACATTAATACTATTTGCAGAGGTAAGCTGTTTTTTACTTGTGATATCTGTGTCTAAAAATGCTCTTTTTACCATAGCCTGACAGTCGTCAAAGGTGCCGTCTACCTCTAGAGCAGTAATATTTTCTCCCAGCGTGGTGAGCTGTCGCTCTTGCACGTCAGACACTTTACCAGAGGGGTAGAGTATGACTACTTTTATACCGGGTACTTTATAAAAACCTCTTGCCACAGCGCCGCCAGTGTCACCACTGGTAGCCACTAGTACGGTTACTTCTTCTTGCTGGTTTTGCTCTTTAAGAAAGTGACCTAAGCATCTAGCCATAAAGCGAGCTCCCACGTCTTTAAATGCCATTGTAGGCCCGTGAAAGAGTTCAAGCGTACCTATATGGTTTGTTATGGGAACGATAGGAAAGTCAAACGATAATACATCTGCTACAATTTCTCTAAGCGTAGTCTCATCCATAGTGTCACCTACATACGGTTGCATCACTTGGTAAGCAATCTCTTCTTTAGACAGCTCTTCTATAGTTTCCCAAAACTGCGTAGGTAGTGTAGGTATGCGCTCAGGGAAATACAGTCCTTTATCTGGTGCAATTCCTTTTATAACTGCGGTGTCAAAGGTTACCTGTGGTGCTTTATTATTGAGACTGTAATAGTGCATTATTAAGAGAGTTACTTTGTTGCTATAAGGTGTATCATTAAAAAGTAAATCTAATAGGTTTTACGGGATTTTTCACCATTTTTAGGGTAAAAGGATAGATGTTAATAGAGAATTATAAACTCATTACTAATTGAATAACAGTAGTTTGTATTAAAAAATAAACGCTATTCATAAAGAATAGCGTTTGAGATTATACTTTGGTATTGCAAGCTTACTCTGCAAATGTTCCGTCTGCAGGTTTTTCAAATAGATTTTTATCTAGTTGAGTAGCTGTGGCTGTAGGTTTTGTAAAGTTCATTGCGTTGCGCATCTCCGTAGGTTGTCCTTCTTCTACATTATACCATTGTAGCTCACTAGGGAGTTGTAATCCATTTACTTCTTGCCACTTGTCATATTTAATGTAGCTGTAACGCTCGCTTGGACCTTCCTTACCATAGGTAACTGTATATGCTAGCCACGCCATTTGGTTTGTACTAGGATCTCTATAGATGATATAATTATCATCAGACGCGTCACCTACACCGTCTTCAAAGCTAATTTTTGTACCAGGGTAATCTACACCATCTTTAGATAGGGCAGGAGCCTCACTATACGTGATACCTTCATCACCTAGTACAAATGGCATTGCATAAAAGTAAAACATAAGATTGTGGTAAAAACGTGCTCTTTCTGGCTTAAAAGCAAGACTATCTTGCTTGAGCCATACTTTTTCTCCGTCAAAACCTAATGTATATGCTGGTGTCTCGATACGTGTTTTTCTAGATTTTAAATCTACAGTATGTACTTCTTCTATATCACCTTTAGGAAGTGTAAAGCATAAATTGTTCATTGCATTCCAAGTGTCAATACCTCCGTGCGCTTTAAAAATAGTAGCTATATCTTCTGGATATTCTCTTAGCGTTGTCTCAGCTACAGTTTCTTCTGTAATGGTAGTTTGCTTTGTTTCTGTCTTGCAACTTACGAGCAGTACGATAGCTGCTAGTACGAGTAGATTGTTTTTCATTTTGAATTGGTTATAATTAGCTTGTTTTGTAGTAAAAATAGGCGATTACTTACAAAGGAGTTTAATCTTCTTCGGTGAGTTTAAAAAAATCGTTTACGGGTTTATTAAAAAGTGCAGATAGTTTTAAAGCAAGTACGGTAGATGGTACGTACCTATTCTTTTCTATTGAGTTTATAGTTTGTCTTGAGACGCCTATCTTTTTGGCGAGATCATCTTGAGTGAGATCTAGTATAGCGCGTTCTACCTTAAGAGTGTTAGTCATTTGCAGTGCTTTTAAAAACGTGAAAAACTAATATCTGGCAGAAGAGTAATACCCATAGCACAAAGAAGTCGTTTACCGGTTTTAGTGTTGAGCCACCATCAACTATAGTCTCAGCACCTAGCGTGATAAAAGGCATAATAAGCGTTTGTATCACTCCTAGTATAAAAGCAATCATATATGACTTCATACGCATACTCTTGATAAACTCATCTTCTATAGGCTCTTTGGCTAGAGAGACCATAAGTAAACCTATGAGCATCGTGTATTTTACAATTATCACTATTGTTGATTTTAGACTTTCATCTGTGGTTATTATGCTAGATGCAAATAGCGATATAAAAGAAACTATAAATAGTACCCAACCCACTTTTTTAAAATGATGTGGTAGTTGAAACTTGCTAACCTTCCCTAGACTCTTGCGCTCGCACGCAATAATTTTCTTTATACTCATACTGATTTTCTTTAAGTAATTATAACTTAACTTTCCAAAATGGAAAGATAGTTTGTTATAATGTCAAATATACTTTACATTTTGTAATTATCAACTATTTTGAGCAACTATTTATCTAATCTTCAGAATATTCTACATTTGCGCTATGTCAAAATATATTTCTAGTCTTCAAAACCCAACGGTAAAACGTTTACTTCAACTTCAAGAAAAGTCACGCACTCGTAAGAAGGAAGGTGGTTTTATAATAGAAGGTAAACGTGAGATTGAGCTGGCTATCGCTGGCGGCTATACCATTACTGAGGTGTATTATGACGAGCAACTCATAGCGCCATCTTCGGTAGAAGAACTTGTGGGGACCAAGATATCCCTTACGAGCCTAGCAACCGAAGTTTATAAAAAAGTAGCTTACAGAGGAGGTACTGAGGGGGTGATCGCTTTCGCGAAAGCAAAAAAAACCACATTATCAGAATTACAATTACCAGTAAACCCACTCATACTAGTTACCGAAGCACCAGAAAAACCTGGTAACATAGGCGCACTACTTCGCACAGCAGATGCTGCCGCGGTCGATGCCGTTATTATAGCAAACCCCAAAACAGATTTATATAATCCTAACATCATACGCTCTAGTGTGGGGTGTGTGTTTACAACACAAATTGCTACTGGGAGTACGGAGGAGGTTATCTCTTTCTTGCAAGAAAAGGATGTCGCTATATACAGCGCCATATTACAAAAGGCGGTAGACTATGCAACGCAGGCATACACAGGAGGTAGTGCTATTGTAGTAGGTACAGAGGCTACCGGTTTATCTCCAGAGTGGAGAACGGTGGGTACAAATATTAAAATCCCTATGCGTGGTAAAATAGACTCTATGAATGTATCTGTAGCAGCGGGAATATTAATCTTTGAGGCTAGAAGACAGCGCTCATAGAGTAACGATTATTCTATAATCTCAATAGTCATATACACATTTTCTAGTGGCCACTCACTGCCGTCTACTTCTAGTTTATTAATTTCATCTATCACACTCATACCTTTAGTCACGTGGCCAAAAACGGTGTGATCTCCATCTAGGTGATGTGCACCGCGAGCCGGTTGTACAATGAAGAACTCAAAAGGAGCGGTTGCATTACTTACATTTTGCTCGGTGTACTTAGCAGAAGAAAAAGCGCCTCTAGTATGTGTGTGAGATGGGTTTGCCTCATTAGGAATCAAGTAACTCCCAAAGCTTGACCGGTTGCGCGCAGTACCTTGTGTGTCATTATTACCACCCTGCACAACAAAGTTAGGCGAGACTCTATGAAACTGTGTAGTGTTAAAATAGCCATTCTTAACCAGCATAATAAAATTTGCTCTGTGTAGTGGCGTGTCCTCATAAAGTTGCACCTCAATATTTCCAAAACGAGTTGTGATTCTCACCTTACTCTCAGGGTTGTTTTCTCCATAGGTAGTAAAGAAATCAATAACGTCTTCTTGCCCTTTTATAGTAGGCTCTTTTATGGTACCCATATCTGGTGAAGGATCTTGTTCATCAAGAGTTTCTACAGCTGTGATGGTATCTTGTATCACAACCTTTTTGGCTACAGATTTACTTTCAGATTTCTTATCTTGACAACTTGTGCTTAGAGCAAAAATTATAATAATCCAGACAAAGGTGCGCATATATGAAGTTTGAGTCATTTTTAGAATTAGTTTCAAAAATAAGAAAACTACCGCTTCCCGGGCGTGATGTACAGCTTGAGATGGCACCACAAGAACGGCTTAAAGAGCTTAAGGAAGAAGATATTGCAAAGCACAACCCTAGACAAGCTGGTGTGATGTCCCTTTTTTACCCTAATAATGAGGGGGAGACAGAGCTTATACTCATACTACGTAAGACCTATAAAGGAGTACATTCTAATCAGGTAGGGTTTCCTGGAGGGAAAGTTGAGCAAGAAGATAGAGACCTCGCACATACCGCCTTGCGTGAGACAGAGGAGGAGGTAGGTGTTGCTCAAGATACGGTCACACTCGTGCGTGAACTTACTAATATTTATATACCGCCCAGTAATTTTTATGTACAATCATTTATAGGCTACGTGCAACATACTCCCGCTTTTAAAGCGCAAGAAACAGAGGTAGAAGATCTCATACCCGTACCACTTTCAGAATTCTTGTCTGATGAGGTTGTAATTACCCAGCGCCTCACTACCTCGTATATGGATGAGGTAGAAGTACCAGCCTATATGTTGCAGGGCCACGTAGTGTGGGGAGCTACTGCAATGATGCTCAGTGAGGTAAGAGCTCTTGTTAAGAAATCTTTAATATTGTAAGGTCTTTTGTATATTTACAGGCTGTTTGTAACCAAGTACGCTTTCGCGAAAGCGCACTCAAACGCACACAACTTTAAACTATTAAATGGGGCTATTCAAAAAAAATCCATTTGGACATATACTATTCTTAAAACGCTGGCTCATTCGTATTGCAGGAGCAATGACACACAGGCGTTATCGCGGCTTTAATGAGCTGCAGATAGAAGGTTCAGAGATACTCACAAATTTACCAGATACTAACGTGCTTTTTGTGTCTAATCACCAGACCTACTTTGCAGATGTGGTGTCGATGTTTCACGTATTTAATGCGAGTCTAAGCGGTCGTACAGATTCTATAAAAAATATAGGTTACCTCTGGAGGCCAAAACTCAACTTATATTACGTTGCGGCAGGCGAGACAATGAAGGCTGGTTTACTACCGCGCATACTGGCTTATGCAGGAGCGATTACCGTGAGTCGTACCTGGAGAGAAAAAGGAAAAGAGATAGAACGTCAAGTAAACCTTAAGGATACAGAAAACATAGGTATCGCTCTAGATGATGGCTGGGTAATCACCTTCCCACAAGGAACCACAAAACCGTGGAAACCTATTAGAAAAGGAACGGCGCACATTATTAAAAATTACAAGCCTATTGTAGTGCCTATCGTGATAGATGGTTTTAGAAGAAGTTTTGATAAGAAAGGTTTGCGTATTAAAAAACGTGGCATCTTACAGTCTTTTGAGGTAAAAGAACCACTAGAGATAGATTATGAGAACGACTCTGTAGAGAAGATTGTAGAGCAGCTAGAATATGCAATAGAGCAACATCCTTCTTTCTTAAAAGTGATCCCTACAGAAGAGATAGAGGCAGAAGAAGCACTAAACAAGAAAAGACAGTGGGAATACTAGCGTAGTCTAGAAGTCAAACTAAAAAAGTAAAGCGAGAATACCAGCAGGTATTCTCGCTTTTTTTATGGTAAGGCAACAGCTTGACCTATTGCCTTGTATAGAAATTTAAACCCCCTACAGTTAAATTTCTAATTTCTTAAGTTCTCTATAATTTCTATTGAGCTTTCTTAATAATAACCCATAAATAATTCTATAAAGTCCCCATAGTAATCCAAGAGCTATAGTTATTACAACAATAAATTTGAGTGAGAGGTAAAGTAAATTCTCATCTGCAAGGGCTGGATTATTTTGTATCATAATTGCATAAGCAATAGTAGAGGCAATCGCTACAAATGCCATACTAAACCATATGTAGTACTTTACCGTATTACGCGTTTTGATAATATTTTTCATTAATACTTTTGCAGAGTCTGTCGCTTGTATTTTTTTGAAGTTTTTATAAAACCACAAGGCAAAAACGACAAGAGCCGTAAGATGCACAACAAGTACGATAGTATCAAAGGTTTGTAACCCAAACTGTTTTTCAAAAGCTTTTGTCTCATTATCGTTAAAAGCAAATGAGAGTACAATCCAAAAAGCAAATTCTATAAGACTTATAATAAATATAAGCTTCACTATAGAAGAAGACTTCTTAAGGAGCATAGGGTACAAATCTTCCTTTGTGTATTTAGGAAGGGTATCTTCTTGTTTTTGCCAATCTTTTTTTAGCAATTCTAATTCGTCTACCATATGATTATGGGTTTAATATTTTCTTGAGCTTTTTCTTCACTCTATTCATCTTTACTCTAGCATTTACCTCTGTGATACCTAAGGTTTCTGAGATCTCGCTATAATTTTTATCTTCTAGATATAAAAACACAAGTGCTTTATCTATATCGTTAAGCTCCTTTACAGCACTGTACATTAACTTTAATTGTTGCTCTACCGTATCATCATACTCCTCAGAAGAGATGCGGAACATCACAGAGTCAAAATCTTGTGTTTGTACCGTTCTCTTAGACTTACGATATAAAGTGATGGCAGTGTTGAGACCCACTCGGTACATCCAGGTGCTGAATTTTGAATCTCCTCTAAACTTAGGGAAGGCACGCCATAACTGTATCGTTATCTCTTGAAAGAGGTCATTGTGCTGGTCGCGATTGTTTGTATACAACCTGCATATTTTGTGCACAATATTCTGGTTCTCCTCCAGTAGGGTAACAAATTTTTCTTCGGTGGTTTTGTCCAATGGTTGGTGGCTTTGTTATCTATAAGTAGGTTATTCTTACAAAGTGTTACACGCTGTTGTAAAAAGTTTTTTTATTTATTGAAGGACAGTGCGTTGGTGTGGTTTTCTTTGTTACGCTTTCGCGAAAACGTACTAATACCTGTTTTCTTAAAAAGAAAAAGCTCCTTTACCCAAGATAGGTAAAGGAGCTTTAATAGTTATTGTTTTTACTTAGTTCTTGATAATCTTCTGGCTTGTGCCATCTTCAAAGTTTACAATATAAACACCTGTAGTAAGTGTACTTATGTCTGCCTGTGTTACTTCCTTAGACGATATTAATACTCTACCTAAAATATCTACAAGTGTAAAGCTTGTGTTTTTTGTAAAGTAAAGTGTGTTACCTACGGTAGGATTAGGGTAGGCAACTGTCTGGCTAGCTTCTGCATTAAAGTCATCTGTTGAGAGTACATCATTTGCGAGTGTGTACACAGATACTGTAGAGCTTACCTCATTTGCCACAACTATAAGTCCCGTGTTTGTAGCATTATCTTCTGGCTGTATGTAAACAATTCCTTCTGGAGCAAGATCACCTGCAGGATCTTCGGCATCTGGTGTTACATCGCGATTATTTACATAGGTTTCAAATACTGGCGCTTCTGGATCTGATATATTAAATACAGCTACACCACCTATACGCTCAAGACCTACAAAGGCATACCAAACGTCATCTATCATCGCAAGGGTTACGGCTTCTGGTTCTGGTCCCTTATCATCAGATCTGTTTTTAAACGCATTTTCATCATCTGTAGCGTTAAAGATGGCTCCATATACTTCATCTTCAGAAGTTATACGCTCTAGTAAATCTCCACTGTCATATACAATAGCACCTGTCTCTGCATTAAGAATAGCAAAAGAACGTCCACCATAAGAGTAAATCTGGTCTATGTCTCCATCACCATCTATATCACCAGTAGCGCTCGTAGTTTTAAGTCTTCCTAGTGTTTCGTCTTGTTGTAAGATACTTGCATTAGGATATGCAATAGGATCAAGGTCAAGATCTTTTACACGCTCTTCTTCGCTGTATCCATCATAATCTCTTGAGTCACCTTCATTTGCAATTACAAGGTATTGTGTACCATCTACAGTATAATTTGCAATAGCATCTGGTTGATACATTCCTAAAGTTTGCCAAGTAGACATAAAGACAAAGTCTAAGCTGTTTGAAGCATCTATAGCATTTTCTGGCAATTGGTGATCTTTATATCCATAAGGTATTATAGATGTAATCGTTGCAGCAGCGATATCTACTACGGCATATGCGTTGTTTTCTTGAAGTGAAACATAGGCAGTAGCCCCATCGTCACTTACAGTAATATATTCTGGCTCTAAGTCTTGTGATACAGTTGCTCCTGGACCATAAATACGAACCCCAGCTGCTGTAAGTTCTGTAAGTTGTGAATCAAAACTTGTAAAAGAAAGTGAAGTCACATCATCTTGAACCACAGCCGCAGCGCCAGCTGCAAGGTCTATAATAGATACTGATCCTTCTGGGTCTACTGTATAATCTGCATTAGGCTCTCCTTCATTTGCTACGAGTACTTTTGATCCATCTGGAGTAAACGTTAACATATCTGGTAAAGACCCTACCATTACATTTGATAAAACTGTACCGTCTGTATCCATAAATACAACTTGACCATTACTTTGGTCTTCTGCACGTACAGCTACCGCTACAACACCGTCATATGAAGATACGCTTGTTACCTCACTACCGTAAGTGTCCAGAACAATAGAGTTTAATACAGTAAGAGAAGTAGGATCTGTAAAGTCTAAAATCTCTACAGCAGCATCGCCAGCATTTGATACAAACAGCCTGCTTGATCCAGCGTCAAATGTTATAATCTCCGCTCCGTTTACTTCTATGTTATTTGAGAATACCATACCTAAGGTATTTGTTGCTGTAGGGGCGTGAGCCTCATCATCTACTACATATATTGCGTGTGATACTGTCTCACCCTCTGTAGCACCTGTAATATCTGTTAGACTTAATGATACATAATAGTCTATAGAAAGGTCATCATTATCTGTAGGTGTAAAAGTTACTTGCTGTGTCGTAGCCTCACCTGTTACAAAGTTTACAGCATTATCTACTGTAAATGATTCATTCTCATCATTTGTATAACTTACTTCTACTACAGCACTTACGGTTGCAGACTCAGATATTGTAATTTCTAGTGTTACCGCACCTTCGTTTTCTGTAAGTTGTGTTTCTTCTTCTGTAAAAGTGATAGTAGGTAAAGTGGTTGTTGCAGCTTCATAAGTAGCTATTGGCCAAGCGTTTGTTGCAGTTGCTTGTGTTGCCATATTATCATCATCATTTTCATTAGGCCCGCTAAAGCTCCAGTTTGCAATTACAAAAGTACTTCCATCTGGTCCTGTTTCATTTACTCTAGAAGCCCATCCATCTAGGTATTCCCAAGCTTCTCCATTTCCATCTACGTTTATATCGCCAAAGGTGTCAATAACCACATCATTCATAAAAAGCTCTACGGCATCATCTCCATTTATACCAGCAGCACCATTTACATAATCTGGATCAAAACCAAAGAACGTATTAAAGTTAGGTTGCTCAGACGCGATGTATATAAAATCTCCGGCAGCTGCGCTTCCTTCTAGGCTAAGCTCTACACCATCTGTACCGCCTCCATTATTTGCAGAGCCAACACCATATATAGATAGGTCAGAAATGTCATTAAGTACATAAAGCTCTATCGCTTTAGGAGTTCCTCCAGATAGAGGTCCGTCATATACGCCCGTAATGATGAGGTCTTGAGCCTGTATGCTACAGCTCAATAAGAATGTAAAAAGTAATAAAAAGTAATGTTGTTTCATCTGTGTGATTTTTGTGGTTGATTAATCCCTTAAAAGTAGAAATCTACCCACTAGATGATGAAATGTAAACGTTAGTAAACCTTTACGATTTGAGAAGTTTATGGCATATTTTACGTCTATAAAACCCTATGATAACCTAAAATTAAAACAAGGCTATTTGAGACTATGACGGCTATTATATTCTGAATTATAAATAATTACGCTTTCGCGAAAGCGTAACCACATCAAACAAAAAAATCCGCTGCCCTTTCAAACAACGAATCTTTTATGCAATCCTGAATTATAACGTGATAAAAGTATATCTAGAGCGTTACTCAATTGCAATGTTAAGGTTAAGAATGTATTAATACTTGGCTCTCATATAGGTAATCGCTCGTTCTATAATCTGTTTAAGTATGTCCAGATCTACATCTGCTAGTTTATTTATATACAGGCAGGCTTTACTCGTTTTATGTTTACCTAATGCCGGCAGAAGGTCATCTATAACACCAAAACCTGGCATAATATATATGCTCAAATTTTGCTTGCGAGGAGAAAACCCTACCATAGGCCAGTGTACTTTTCTTCCAGAGGCATATACCATCTCATACTCATCATACCCTACAATACTATCTCCCCACATTACCGGCTTCTTTCCCGTTACAGTTTCCATAAGCTCAAGTAAGTAAAGACTGTCTTCTTTGCGAGTGGTGTGAGCAACAGCATTTATAAAGTCTAGTGGAGACTGGTCATTTTTTTTAGTTTTTACGTCAGACACGGTGTAGGTAATTTTAAATTAGTTTTTCTTCCAGAGTGCATCTATTCCTTTACCTTCAAGTATGAATGGGATACAGCGGTCTAGTCTCTTGCGCTTTGTGGCCTCTTGCTTTGCCTCATTTATATAATCTGCATAGGCACGTTGTTTTGCTTTTGTGAGTGCAGTAAAATGTAGTTTGAGCTGTGCATCGTTATAGAGTTCATTTTTAAGCATTGTAGGTAATAGCACTTTCTTTACAGAGCGCACCACAGGCATTCTCTTACCATCTCGAGCATTTTGTATAGCCTCATCTACATAAGATGTAATGAGTTTTTCGTCTATAATATCATCTTCTGTAAAGTGTAAGTGGCGCATTGCCTTAGTTTTTCCTTCTTGTGCATTACGCAGTATTTTACTAGCATCTGTAAGATAGACACCTTGATAAAACCATAAACCATAGTGCTGCTTAAAAGAAGCAACACCTACTACATTATCATTATTAATGGTATAAACTGGCATTCCCCACTTTACATCTTCTACCAGATCTGTACTCTTGAGAAGCGCTCTTATTTTCTTTAAGCTCGCTAGCCAAGGCACTTCTTGATTATAAAAATTATTCAGCTTTTCATCTTTTGTCATAACCTCAATGTACAAAAAATTACAATTGAGTTACAGATTATGACGGTTGGGAGTATTACGCTTTCGCTAAAGCGGGATTCCCTTCATATTTGTCTCACAATCAATCTAACGAACCACTTATGAAACCTTTTTTATCACTCTTACTCATTTTATCAAGTTATTTTCTCACTGCCCAAACCACTGTTTCTGGCATAGTGACAGATCCCAAAGGCGTGCCTATAGAAGGTGCAAATGTATTTCTGGACGGTACTTATGACGGTGCAAGCACAGACGCAAGAGGCGTATTTTCTTTTACAACTACAGAGACTGGAGAGCAGCTACTTAAAGTCACCTTCTTATCATACGAGCCTTATGAGATTTTTATGAATGTAAGTACCTTCAAAAATCTTAATATTAAACTACGAGAAAATATAAACTCACTAGACACGGTTGTACTCTCTGCAGGTACTTTTGAGGCAAGTGATAACAGTAAAGTATCTGTTTTAAAACCACTAGATGTGGTTACCACAGCAAGTGCGCTAGGTGATTTTGTAGGTGCTTTACAAACCTTACCAGGTACCACCACAGTGGCCGAAGATGGTAGACTCTTTGTGCGTGGTGGAGATGCTGGAGAGACGCAAATATTTATAGATGGCATACGTGTTTTTACACCCTATACACCTACGGCAAATAATACACCTACAAGAGGCAGGTATAGCCCATTTCTTTTTGACGGGATTACATTTTCTACCGGAGGATATTCTGCAGAATATGGGGAAGCCCTGTCTAGTGTTTTATTGCTTAACACGGTAGATGAGCCAGATCAAAATAAAACAGATATCTCTATAATGTCTGTAGGAGCAGGGCTAGGTCTTACTAGAAAATTTGAAAAAAGTTCGCTTAGTTTGAGCACCTCATATATCAATCTGGCTCCTTATGTCGCGTTATTTCCTAATCGTAATAACTTTAATAAACCCTTTCAAGCACTGGCAGGAGAGGCGGTATATAGATATAGAACTACAGATGGACTTTTTAAACTCTATGCCGCTGGAGATCGCACTAGCTTTGATATCACACAAGAGGATATAAACAACCCAGAAGGCTTTAATCTAGGGCTTACTAACAGTAATGTATATATAAACTCATCATACACGGGTATGCTTAATGACACGTGGAGTATACAAACAGGAGGTAGTTATACGCTTGCGCGAAATGAAGCCAACATACAATCTACAACCCAGGTGTTAGACACAGAAAACAGTGCACACCTCAAGCTCAAACTAAAGAAAAGGTTTTCAAATAGATTTAAACTCTCCTTTGGCGCCGAACAGTTTATTACAGATTTTGATGAAGATGTCACCGTTGCGGTTAATGACAATATGTTTACCGCAAACTATGATTTTAAAAGTAACATCACAGCCGCCTTTGCCGAAAGTGATATTATCTTCTCCAGAGACTTTGCTATAAAACTAGGAGCGAGAGCGAGTTATACAGACTATATGAAAGATGTTACATTTTCGCCTCGAGCGAGTATAGCCTATAAGACAGGAGCAAAGAGCCAACTATCGCTAGCATATGGTGACTTTTATCAAAATCCGCTTAATGACTTTTTGAAATTTAGTCAAGATTTTGAAGCTCAAAAAACTACACACTACATTGCAAACTATCAATACAGTGATAACGGTCGTATTTTTAGAGCAGAGGCTTATAGAAAGTCGTATAGTGATTTAATAACTTCAACAACTGAGTTTGCTAGCCCAGAGAGTGTTTTTACAAACGAGGGGAGCGGGTATGCACAAGGTGTAGACGTATTTTGGAGAGATAATACCAGTATTAAAAATATGGATTACTGGGTGAGCTATTCATATCTAGATTCTGAGAGAAAATATCTCAACTATCCAGAGCAGGCCAGGCCTACCTTTGCTAGTCCTCATAGTGTCTCTATTGTGGCAAAGTATTTTGTAGAAGACTGGAAATCACAAATAGGGATGAGCTTTCAGCACAGTTCTGGTAGAACCTATACAGACCGAAACAACCCAGGCTTTTTACAGGCAAATACAAAGTCCTTTAATGATTTGAGTATAAACTGGGCCTATCTTTTATCGCAACAAAAGATATTATACTTCTCTATCAATAACGTGCTAGGTTTAAGAAACATAAATGGTTACCAGTATGCAGATACGCCAGACACAGCAGGAATGTTTAACAGGCGAGCGCTTAGACCCGCAACAGATCAGTTTTTCTTCGTAGGTTTCTTCTGGACCATAAGTGATGATAAAAGTAGTAACCAACTTGATAATCTATAAAACGCAACCTTTTTATAAATTAAGTATCTTAGTAAAAAAACATCCTATTATGAAATACCTAATTCTTGTCTTTTGCTTTGTAACTTTAATTGCTTGTGGTGGTGATGATGACCAGATGGTACAAGAGCCAGAGGAGGCTTGTAGCACAGAGATTGTTCCTGTCTTTAGTATTACTATGCGTGATGCAAGTACAAATGCACTGCTAGAAGATGTTTCTATCACGGTGATGGATCAATCGTTTACAGTTGTATTGCCAGAAGTGTCTCCAGGTGTATATGAAGGTCCAGATGAGCGCGAGGGAAGTTATACTTTACGTATTGAGAAAGATAATTATCAAACAATTATAACTGGACAGATAAACCCGCTCACAGATGAGTGCGGTCTAATTACTGAAGTGTTGAGTTATGAACTAGAGGAATTATAAATAATTCACACTACTATATCCTAAGCCTGTAACCTAGTTACAGGCTTTTTTTATAGTACCTCTGTAACATAGTATTCTTTTTTACTACCTATAATTACAATCAAAAAAAATAAAAAATGAACGCACACGAAATAGATTACGAAATCTTCGGCGAGGAGATGCAGTATGTTGAGGTAGAGCTAGATCCTCAAGAAGGAGTAATAGCAGAGGCTGGAAGCTTTATGATGATGGAAGAAGGGATACGTATGGAAACCATTTTTGGAGATGGCTCTGCAAAGGATACGGGAGTAATGGGTAAGATCTTTGGGGCAGGAAAGCGACTCCTTACTGGAGAGAGTCTATTTATGACTGCATTCTATAATGACGTTGTGGGTAAAAAGAAAGTAAGCTTTGCTTCTCCATATCCTGGTAAAATCATTCCAATAGATTTAGGAGCGATAGGAGGGAAGTTTGTGTGTCAAAAAGATGCATTTCTTTGTGCTGCAAAGGGCGTATCTGTCGGGATTGAATTTTCGCGTAAGCTAGGTAGAGGACTTTTTGGAGGAGAAGGTTTTATTATGCAACGCCTTGAGGGTGACGGTATCGCGTTTGTACACGCAGGTGGTACAATGCTTAAAAAAGAACTTGCTCCGGGCGAGCGTCTCAAGGTGGATACGGGTTGTATCATAGGCTTTGATAGCTCTGTAAACTATGATATAGAGTTTGTAGGAGGTATTAAAAACACCATTTTTGGTGGTGAAGGACTGTTTTTTGCAACCTTAACAGGGCCAGGAACAGTTTACATACAGTCCCTACCTTTTAGCCGTCTGGCAAATCGTGTACTAGCAATGGCTCCAAAAGCTGGAGGAAATAAAAGAGGTGAAGGATCTATACTAGGAGGACTGGGAGATTTACTAGATGGGGATAATAGTTTTTAGATAATTAACTATTTTTTAAGAAGTTAAACCCACGGTTGTTAACACTTTTGTAGTGCTTTTGTAGTATATTTATAGGGTTGAACAAAAAGCAAACGCATATAGTTGAAAACTACTTATTAAAAGTCTAACCTTTAAAAAACCTTCGAATATGGCGAGAGCAATGTTTGAATACACAAAGACTATTCTTGATAAGGTAAGTTTTGATAGTTCCCTTTTCTGCAAGGAGCTAGAAAAGGCTATTAAAAGATTACTACCTTACGAAATAGATGAATTAAGAATCTGGATTAACAAACTCGTTAAGACAAGGCCAGATCTAGGACAATGTTTAATATATTTAAAACCATAAAAAATGCCCCGTCATACGGGGCATTTTTATATGCTATAAATAAACCTCTTATCTATTAAGTGGACTTATAATCTGTACGTTTTGAAAAGTAATTGCACCTTTTACAACACCAGCTATGGTAGAGCGTAATGCCTCAATGATCTGCATCTTTAATTCACTCTTATGAAAGATGATACTCACTTCTCTAGCAGGAGATGGTTCTTTAAATTCTTTAAATAGCTCTTGCTCCTTTGCTGGCATATCTAGCGTATGTAGATAAGGTAAAAGCGTCATCCCTAGTCCCTCGTTTGATAACTTTACAAGTGTTTCAAAACTTCCACTTTCTAGTGTAAATTTTTCTTTATCCTTATTACGAGGTGTAGTACATAAATTAATCACCCCATCTCTAAAACAATGACCGTCTTCTAGAAGTAATAAATCGTGCGTGTCTAAGTCACTAGGTTCAAGTAGATTTTTTTCGCTTAGTCTATGGTTATTAGGTACGTAAGCCATAAAAGGCTCGTAATACAGTGGGCGCTCTTTTATATTTGGGTTCTCTAGGGGTGTTGCGGCTATAGCTGCATCTAGATGTCCTTCCTCAAGACGCTCTATAATTTGATCTGTATTAAGCTCTTCTATTTTAAGCGTGACCTTAGGGTACTTATTAATAAAATTAGTAAGAAACATAGGTAATAACGTAGGCATTACCGTGGGTATTACCCCTAGCTTAAACTCACCACCTATATATCCTTTTTGTTGATCTACAATATCAGTAATGCGATTTGCCTCATTAACAATATTGCGAGCTTGGTGTACAATCTTTGCACCTATATCTGTAAGCTCTATAGGCTTCTTACTACGGTCAAATATTTGCACATCCAGTTGGTCCTCTAGCTTTTGTATTTGCATACTAAGCGTGGGCTGGGTTACAAAAGTCTTTTGAGCGGCTCTTGTAAAATTTTGATGCTCTGCAACAGCGAGCACATATTTAAGCTGAGTTATAGTCATTGGTAAGATATCTACCACAAAAATAAGAAATGATTAATTATAACCATCTACAAAGCAGGTGAGAAGTAAACTGGGGACAAACAAAAAAGTCTGTGTACGCGACACAGACTTTTGAGTTGTTATATGAAACTAAAATTACATTTTAATCTCAAGTGTAAGATCTTCAGATGCTACTGTAAACTTAGCATCGTTCCAAGTAGGAGGGCCAAAACCTGCACCACTTCCAGAAATTCCATAATCTTCTTTAGGCATACCATTTGCTTCAAAGTCCATACGGTTATTGCCATTCATATCGTGTAATGTGATAATACCATACTCACCTGGCTTTACATTTTCAAAAACGAGTGTAACTGTTTTATTTTCTGGTGTTGCAGACTGTGTGTCGAGAGGAGCTGCCTTCATAAAAGTTCCTTCTGTGTATAATGAGGCAGAAGCAGCTCCGTCATTATTTGTTAGGTTTGGGATAGTAACGGTTACAGTTACTCCAGATGCTTCTTGTCCAAAAGAAAAAGATGATACGGCTGCTAGTAATAAAAAGATAATTGTTCTCATAATGATTAGATTTTTAGAGTTGCTATTTTTAATTGATGATGTAAATGTATCATCACACTTTCGTGAAAACAATCTGCAGTTACCCAACCGTCATTTTATTAGACTGAGTTGTAATAATCTAAATGTAAGAGCTCATTTTTAATAAGATAACCCTATTTGCGCTCGTATTTTATCTAGCAACATAATAAGTTCTTTACTCTTAGAAAATGTCATTACATCACTCTCAGTCTTTCTTAAAGCAAGCATCTCTTGACAATGTAGTATCTCATAATGATATCCATTTACATCATTAGGCGTAGAAAATTCTAGTGTTTCTGTCACTCCATTTTCGGTAAGGGTTACTGAGCTCGGTTCGTGAAAACGGCTGTTTATAATAATTTCTCCCTTTTCTAAAACAATATGGCAGCGTGTAGGTGTCTCCTCATCTATCGCCGAAAATAATTGAACCTCCACATTTTGAGCATAACGTAAGAGCATCGAGCAGTTATGATCTACCCCAGTAGGGCCCAGAGTAGCCTTAGCCTCTATATCTTCTGTGTAACCAAGTAAAGAGAGCGCTGCAAAAACTGGGTAAATCCCCACGTCTAGTAAACTACCGCCACCAAGTGATTTATTGTACAACCTAGAAGTCGTGTCAAACGGACTGTTAAAAC
Source organism: Dokdonia sp. MED134 (assembly GCF_000152925.2). Taxonomy (NCBI): domain Bacteria; kingdom Pseudomonadati; phylum Bacteroidota; class Flavobacteriia; order Flavobacteriales; family Flavobacteriaceae; genus Dokdonia; species Dokdonia sp. MED134. The sequence continues at coordinate 41,334 of NZ_CP009301.1, forward strand.
CAAAATCTGCCTTAAGTGATTGTATCTCTCCTAAGGTGCCACTAGCTACTTTGTCTTGTACAAACTTATAATGCGGTAAAAAGTGCGTCCATAATGCTTCCATTAGGAATATTTTTTTCGCTTTCGCGAAAGCGATCATCTCCTCAACCTCTTCAAGATTCATAGCAAAAGCTTTCTCGCAGAGCACAGCCTTGTTATTTGATAAACACAGGAGCGTATTTTCCTTATGAAACATATGTGGCGTAGCGATATAAACAATGTCTATGTCTGGATCTTGCGCCATCTCTTCATAACTACCATAAGATTTTACAGCTTTGTAGGTATTACCAAAGTTTGCGGCCTTTTCTTTATCACGACTCGCTACGGCATATAAGTTTGCACCCTCGGTGAGGAGGAGATCATTTGCAAATTTGCCAGCTATCTTTCCGCAGCCTAGTATTCCCCAGTTTGTCATAGTTGTGCTTATTTATAGGAGTATTTTGCTTTCGCGAAAGCGTTCAAAAAAGAAAATTACACATAGTCCTTATTAGAACTTCCAAAGCTTGCCTGTAGCAACATTGCTAGTCCCATCACAAGACCACAACCTACTACGTTAAGCCACAAGTACGGAAACTCTATAATATCATAATGAATCAAGCCGTAAACAATAATAATAATTACCTGCGTGATAAGCGCTGCGATAAATACGGCATTGCTTTTTACAAATTTGATAAAGAAGGCTAGTAAAAATATCCCTAAGATATTTCCATAAAAAATAGAACCTATAATGTTTACTAGCTGTATTAAGTTTTCAAAAAGGCTGGCCGTACAGGCTACAATAATGGCGAGTATACCCCACATAAGTGTAAAACCTTTGGTGCTTTTTACATATAACGCATCTGTCATCTCTCCTTTGTAATTGCGCTTGTAAAGATCTACGGCTGTGGTTGCACCCAGCGCATTGAGCTCAGATGCGGTAGATGACATTGCAGCACTTAATATTACGGCAAGAAGCAAGCCTATGAGACCATTAGGTAAGTTGTTAAGTATAAAGTGTATGAAGACGTAATCTTTGTCATTATTTTCTACCTCTGGAGCAGCTTTTGAGATAATAGTTTTTCCTTTTTTACGTAACTGTTTATTTCTAGTTTCATAAGTAGTGATGTAAGATAGTGTCTCACCATCTCGCTCATAAGTGTCAAGAGTAGGGTCTTGAGCATAGTTAAATGCTGCTTGTTTTTGTAGTTCTTGGTTTGTAAGAAGTTGTTCTTCTAGCGAGGCAAACTCACTTGCATAAATAGATGATTTAACTGCATCTGTCGCCGCAGGATTAAAGTGTAGTGGTGCACTATTAAACTGATAAAAAACAAAAACCATCACTCCTACCAGTAGTATGAAAAATTGCATCGGGATTTTAAGAGCGCCGTTAAAGAGAAGACCCATTTGCATTTCCTTTACATTTTTACCAGAGAGGTAACGCTGCACTTGACTCTGATCTGTACCAAAGTAGGAGAGCATTAAAAAAGTACCTCCTAACAGACCTGTCCAGACCGTATACCTATTACTAAGGTCAAAAGAAAAATCTAGTAGGTTCATTTTTTCGCCAGCACCGGCGATACTTAGCGCATCTGTAAAGTTTATGTTTTCTGGAAGTTTGTCAAGTATGAGGTAAAAAGCAATTGCCATCCCTGCAAAAATGACTGCCATTTGTTGCTTTTGTGTAATACTTACTGCCTTTGTGCCACCAGAAACGGTATAGATAATCACAACGATACCTATAAGAATATTGAGCATTGTAAGATCCCAACCTAATACGGCAGAGAGAATGATGGCAGGAGCATAGATAGTAATACCTGCTGCGAGACTACGCTGTATTAAAAAGAGGATAGCAGCTAGTGAGCGTGTTTTAAGATCAAACCTACTTTCTAGATACTCGTAAGCAGTAAAGACCTTAAGTCTGTGGTATATAGGGATAAAAACAAGACATATAATGACCATTGCAATAGGCAGTCCAAAATAGAATTGTACAAATCCCATTCCATCATAAAAACCTTGTCCTGTTGTAGATAAAAAAGTGATGGCACTTGCCTGTGTTGCCATTACAGAGAGACCTACGGTCCACCATTTTGAGGAGTTACCGCCTTTTATATATTCTTCGGCATTTTTACTTCCTTGTGTTTTATAGGTTCCATAAACCACAATAAAAATTAAGGTAAATGCAAGTACAGCCCAGTCTATAGTTTCCATATTATGAGAATGAGGTCATTAAGAAATAGAAAGCAATAAAGTATGCTAGATTAAGCAATAAGATGATTGTGTATTTTTTCTTCCAGGTGTATGAGGATGGCTTGTTCATAGTTACTGTTTGATATCTTGCTGCTCTTGTTTACCTACACTAAGCATATTTGCAAATAGTTTATATGCCCCAGACACTCCAGCTGGTAACTCTCTAAAAAAGCTCAAGCCAGTGTAGATATAATGTCCTTTACCATATGCTGCGATGAGAAGACTTCCATCTTTTGCAGTCTCTCCCTTATCGTTCATAGATAAAATAGGCGTGTACTCACTAGACCATTTATTTGGAAAATAAAGGCCTCGCTCTTGTGTCCATCCTTGAAAATCTCGTTGAGATAACTTGTTAGGAAAATTCATAAGTGGGTGATCTTTTGCAAGGATTCTCACCTCGCTATTTTCATCTGTCACACGGTCTCTAGAAAGTGTAAGCTCATACGGAGCGCCTATTTTTGTGTTGCCCCAGCGTCCAGAGGTGTTGTATTGTGCGATAAGTGTTCCGCCATCTTTTACATAATCTAGTAGCAGTGGCTGTTTTGCTTGCATTTCATCTACCACATTATAAGCACGTATACCTACAACCACAGCGTCAAACTGTGATAGCAACTCTGGTGTTATGGTCGCAGGGTCTATCACTGCAACTTGATAACCTATTTGCGCGAGGTTATCTGGTACTGCATCTCCAGCTCCTTGTATATAGCCTATGTAGTTACCCTTGCGTGCAATGTCTAGTCGTACAACACGTGCTTTATTAGGCAAGAATAATGACTGCAGCGGGATGTGAGCGTAGTCTATTTTTATAAGCTCTTTAGTATACGTCTTTCCTCCAGAAACCACACGCGGACTCAAATCACCCTCGCTATCACCAGCTGGTGGCGTTACTGTAAATAAAAACTCTTTTTCTTCTCCCTTATTTGCTATAGAAACATCATAACTAGCAGGTGATACCTTCCATCCAGATGGTTTGTCTAGCAAAACCGTTCCTGTAAAATTAGCTTGATGTGCTGTGACTGTCACGGGTATTTTTTTTGATTCTGCTTTCGCGAAAATGATCACCTTAGACTCTAGTCTAGATGACACAGCTGGTACAATTTCAAAAGGCTCATACACTTCACCTTTTACTCTGTCATTGTATTTATAGACAATAGGTTTTGTAATACTTATAGGCACTCCCGAAATGATAAGGTCAAATGTGACTGTGTTTTCTTGTGGTGTTTCTGGTTTACCTATCATTTGCTGGTCTGCAACCTTGTACATACCTAAAGTACCTTCTTCTCGTAACCAATAAGCTGAGGTTTCTTTAAAATCATCACTTACTGTAAGGGTTTTAGATGTAGTATAACGCTCATTATTCGCTAGTGGTTTATTAGACGCCACTACGTTATTTGTTGCCGTTACCGTAGCTTTTTTGAGAATCACAGACTGTGCACTTCTATTTATAGCTTCTATATCTAGTTTTATTGAGCTGCCAGTAGTTGCATAATTAGTATCTGCTTTTGCTTCTAGGTAAAGGCCTGTTACTCCAGTAATAATTGTCTCAAGCTCTTTAGACTTTATGTTTTTCCAGTGTGTGTCTTCTAGTTGTTGTACGAGAGCATATGCCTTCATAAGTTGTGGTAAACTCTTATCTGGTGCAGTAAAGTCATAGGTTGCAACTACGTTGTCTAGTATTGTCTTTATTGCTTTTCCTCCTTTAACACGTGTCCAGGTGGTGTTAATACCTTGAAAAACATCATCGTTAGTAGGCATTTCTCCACGTAATAACTCAAAATAAGTATCACTAGTACCACGCGAGCCTGTATTACCAAATCCTTGAGACTTATGCTGGCTTCTACTAAGGGAAGATATTTCTGTATTTGATAACCCTAAACCAGGGTAGAAGGTACCCACATCTACTTTCACAAGGTTAGACTTGTCTGCCGCTTCAAATTTTTCTCTACTTCCATAAAACCACCAAGAGGTATTAAAGAATTGTCTTTGTGGTGACCACGTATCTGTATATTGTAATTGATCTGGATATTTTGAGGCATCTCCAGCAAGATCATATGCCTCTACAGAGAGCATTGCACTAGAGGTGTGATGCCCGTGGGTGCTTCCTGGTGTTCTGTGATTAAATCTATTAATGATCACATCTGGCTTAAAAGTACGTATCGCCCATACTACATCACCCAGTACTTCTTCTTTGTTCCAGATGGCAAGTGTCTCATCTGGATGTTTTGAGTAGCCAAAATCGTTTGCACGTGTAAAACGTTGCTCTCCACCATCTGTTGCGCGAGCGGCAAGTAACTCATTAGTGCGTATTACTCCTAAAAGTTCCCTTAGTTCTGGGCCTATAATATTTTGGCCACCGTCACCTCTTGTAAGTGATAGGTATGCTGTTCTTGCTTTTACAGTATTTGCAAAGTAGGAGATAGCTGTTGTGTTCTCGTCATCTGGATGCGCGGCAACGTATAGTACAGAGCCTAAGAAATTTAGCTTTTTTAGGTCTTCATAAATTTCGCTAGCTGTAGGTTTACTGGGCTGTACAGTGATTCCTTGTGAGTATGCTTTCGCGAAAGCAAAAAAAGAAATCAGAACAAAAATCACATAGGATTTGCGTGTCATATTGAGCGTGTTGGTATCACTCAAATATACCTAATATCAATGCCTAGGAGGTTTTCTTTAAGTTTTCTTTAACGATTATACAGGCTTGTTAAAATGCTCATTATCTTGAGTGCCATCTACGGGTTCTACTATGCGGGTGGCGACACCGTCTTGTACTAAGGTGACTCCTTTTTGCATAATAAGACTGTTGGGATAGGTATGCAGGCCGCCATCATCTGTGCGCAAATTCATATGGAAACCTTTTATGTCTTCTATAATGGCAATAATGGGAAAATCCTTATCGTGTATCTTAATGCGATCACCTATCTTGTAAGGAAGGGTGAAAAATATAATAACACCAGAGGTCATATTACTTAATACAGACCATTGAGCAAAAAAGCCTATACCTATAAGAGCAAAAACCGAAGAGGCATACACGCCTATATCTCTAGCATTAAGGCTCCAGATAAGAAAAGCAAACACAGAGGCAATGAGGATAAGAATAAAGTCTACATACTTCATTACTAGATTTGCACGTTGCTTTACCTTATTTTTTCTATCTGAAAACCGATTTACAAAGTAAGAAATTACCATACGTAGGCCTATCATAACAACCGCCACGATGGCACTTTCTATAAGTTGCTCTCTGTATAAGTTTATAAAATCTATAGCCATTTTTTGCGCTTAAAGTATATGATAGAACCTATAAAAATAAATACCATCGCTCCCCAGAAGTAGTAGTAACCATTTTGCATTTGTAACTCTGGAATATGTTGAAAATTCATCCCATAAATTCCTGCTAGAAAAGTCATAGGTATAAAAATAGTAGCGATAATAGTAAGAACCTTCATCACCTCGTTCATACGGTTTGCAATGTTTGTTGAGTTCATATCCATTAGTCCTGCTATGGTATCTCTATAAACCTCTACAGTCTCAATTACCTGTATGGTATGATCATAAAGATCACGCACAAAAACTTGCGTTTTTTTAAGTATGAGGTGATTATCTACTTTTTCTAGCTTATTTACAACCTCCCGTAGCGGAAAAATTGACCTACGTACTTGTATCACCTCTTTTTTGAGCTGTTGTATCTCTTGTGAATAGTTTTCTGAAGGGTTTGTATATATTCTTTCTTCTAGCTCTTCTATTTTATCACTTAGGGTCTCTATGATTATAAAGTAGTGATCTATCACCGCATCCATAAGTGCATACATTAGATAATCTGCTCCAGTAGTGCGCACGCGACCTTTAGACAGGCGTATACGATCTCTAATTCCGTCAAAAACGTCACCATCATACTCTTGCATAAGCAAGACATAAGACTTGCCAAGAATGAGGCTTATGTGCTCCGTATTTAATTTACCATCTATATCGTGATAGAGCATTTTAAAAACAATAAATAAATGATCTGGATACTCATCTAGTTTTGGTCGCTGGCTTGTGTTTGCCACATCTTCCATCACCAGTGGGTGCAGGTCATACTTGTGTGATATATCTGTAAGAGCTTGTGTGTCAGAAAGACCATTTACATTTACCCAGGTAACCGTTTTTTCGTCTGTGTCTTTTGTATAGCTGGATAACTCGTGTACTGTTTCTTCTTCTACAAAGGTAGTATTGTAGTCAAAAACATCTATGAGAACATCTTTTATCTCTTTTGAACCAGTATAGACCACGTGACCTGGGGCGTGTGACATTTGTTCCTTTATCACATCCTTAGACATCACATTTGCACTGGTAAATGGATTGACTTTTTTAAGTTGTTTGCGTAGTCTTTTCATTAGTCTAGTTGTAGTTCTGTACGCAAAGCTTCATCTGCAATACTTTTTTTACCCCAGTATGCACTTTTAATAGTCTTTATTTTGGTGGCAGTTGTTGTCATAGGCGTGCCGTCGCGCCCTTGAGGAAATGTCTCTGTCCATCCCTCTATAGTATATGGAAATTGTGGAGAAAAGTGTATTACAACACTCCGTTGTAGGCTAGGGTAGGTAATAGTATACGTCCCATTTTCTATGGTTGCTGTTGCATCATATGCTCTAAGTTCTTTATGTGAGTTACGTATAAATTCAAGATTAGGTATAGCCTTAAATGATCCGGTAGGGAGCGAGGTTGGGTCAAGGCGTATCTGTGTCCATAATTCATTTTCAAGAACATCTTTTGGGAGACTCATTTCTTGGTCTGCCTCAGATTCAAAGTAGGAGTGAGAGGTCACTTCAAAGTCTTCTCTGTTATTAAGTTGTGCATATACGTGACCGCACCATTCTTGTGTGCTCTGTGATACTTTTACAGCGTGTTTTTTTTCGGTAACGGGATAAAATGTGCTCGTCATTATGGAGTAAGGGTAAATGCCTGTTACAAACTTTTTGGTAGCATTGAGCTTGAGTACAGGGATGTTGCTATCGTTTTGGGCATCTGCTTTTACTTGTTCTTTTGGTAAGAAATCTTCGGTTACATAAATCAAGACTGCTGTGCCTGGTCTTATTTCGCCATATCTTGCTTGATCTAGTTTAAAAGAAGAAATTTCGGCAGTGCCGGCATACCAGTAATCCTTCCACTCTTGAGATAAATTACGTTTTTCTGCAGTGTTTTTTTGAATTGAGTCCGCTTTCGCGAAAGCGATATCATCCCCAGTCTCTTTTTTACAACTTACAAGCATCGCGAGTATAGCAATAGCCGCTATACAAAAGAAAATTGCACGCTCTAGGGCAAACATTTTTTTAAAGAATCCCATAATTTATTTTTAACTAAAAGTACAGAAAAGCTACTAGTCTGCCAGCTGCATTAACGTTTCATAAACTTTGTGCAGGGGCATACCCATCACATTAAAGTACGATCCCTCAAGGCGAGTCACCGCGATATAACCAAACCATTCTTGTACGCCATAGCCGCCAGCTTTATCATAAGGCTGGTAATTATCTATGTAGTAGTTAATCTCTGCTTCTGTAAGCTCTTTGAAGGTGACGGTGGTCGTATCGTTTATCACGGTCTGACCTTCTTTTGTAGTAAAAGCTACAGAAGTAATAACCTGGTGACTATTATCAGAAAGGGCAGCAATCATCGCATAGGCCTCATCACGATCTTCTGGCTTATTAAGTGCAACGCCATTAAACCATACTATGGTGTCACTGGTTACAAGTATATCTGTAGCTTGTAAGTCTGTAAAGGCTGCGGCCTTAAGTTTTGCTAGATAGTCTGTAATTTCTGCACCCTGTAAGTGATCTGGAAAAGTCTCGTCTACTGGTTTGAGTTGTATGGTAAAATCTAGGTCTAGTTCTTTAAAAAACTGCTGGCGTCTAGGAGAGCCAGATGCAAGTATGAGGTTGTGGTTTTTTAATTTTTCTTTAAGCATAGTAAATAGCGTGTATAAGTAATGGGATGATACATATACCTACAAACATAATTACTTTAAGAATGAGTGATACGTGTGAGAGTTCACTTTTTTTAGTCGCCTCCCATAATTTTGAACAGCAATACCCAAGCGGACCAATGATAGCAAAGAAAACTGTCGCAACAGCTATTTTATAATCATATAGAAAAGTGAATGTGTACCAACTTATAAATGTAATTATTATAAGTGTGAGTACGACAGAAAATCGCGCGGTGCGCTGCGCACCTAGGACTATAGGTAGCGTTTTATAACCCGCCACGTGATCACCTTGTATATCTTCTATATCTTTTACAAGCTCTCTTATAAGTGTGATAGCAAAGGCAAATATCCCTACAGAAATAAATACCATAAAAGCACCTAGTTGCTCCTCATTGTTACTTGTATTTATAGCAGGCACAAGCTCAAAAAGGGGTACCAAAATAACTGAGAGCCCCACTAAGATGCTTACGAGCAAGTTACCTATCAAAGCATACTTTTTTATAAACCTAGCATAAAGGTATAAGGACCCTGCACTAAGTAAAAAGTAAATAAAATAGATAGGGTGTGCCATTAAGTTTGTGAGTATAAAACCTAAACCTAATCCCGTAAATGTAAGAGTAAAGTAGATGAGCTTTGCTTGTTTTTCATCTACAGAAATACCTACTATACGTTTTTTTGCTTTATTGATTTTATCTGCCACCACATCATAAATGTCATTTATGACATAACCTCCAGCAGCAATGAGGACAGTGGCTAGTATGAGGAACGATAGGCCTAACGTGCTTAGTGTGATATCAATATCTTCTATTTGAGCAATGGCATAGCGTATGACACATTGCATAACAATGATCATAATAAGATTTTTGAATCTTATAAGGTTTAGATACTTCAACTAAGGGGTTAGGTTGTTTTAATTAAAAATACATAATATCTCGTTAATGAGCTGCTGCATCTACATTTTTCATCCAGTTGCCTTGTACTTTAAGTACTTGCTCTATCACATCTCTCACACAGCCCTGACCACCATTTTTATGTGAGATGTATTTTGAGATATCTTTTATCTCTTTTACCGCATCTTGCGGGCAGCAGGGGAGACCTGCAAATTGCATAACGGGATAGTCTGGTATATCATCACCCATATATAAAATATTTTCTGGTGCTATCTGCTTGTCTTTGAGGTACACCTCTAGGTGTTCCATCTTGTTATGAGCTCCGAGAGCAACGTCACTTATACCTAGTTTTTGAAGCCTTGAGCGCACACCCTCATCTGTGCCACCACTTATAATACATATGTTATATCCAGCATCAAGAGCTGCTTTTATTGCATAACCATCTTTTACATTCATTGTACGATGCATTTGTCCCTCTGTGGTAATATGTAGTTTACCATCTGTGAGAACACCATCTACATCAAAAATAAAGGTGGTGATGTCGTGTAAATATTCTTTATAGCTTTTTTCCATAGGTAGTGTATATTGCTTTTGTAAGGGTGTTGTAAATATCCTTGTGATCTGGGTTTTCTAATAAATCTAGTTGCTTGTTTATCACCTCCTTGTCACCTCTTTTTGCTGGGCCTGTTTGACTATTTGTAGGGCCATTTTCTAAAGCCTTGTGTGCAGTTTTTAAAATAAGTGGGTGCAAGGTTTTTACATCTACTTCATATTGCTCGCAGATGTCTTGAGCAACTGTATAGCAGTGGTTTGTAAAATTATTTGCAAACACGGCAGCAAGATGAAGCTGTCTTCTTTGTGCACTGTTTATTACCTGTACCGTATTAGATATCATCGCACCTAGCTCGCGCAAGGTTTTTTCATCTTCATCGTTATCTGCCTCTACTAGAATTGGTATTTCGGCAAAGTGTAAAGAGACATCGTCTTTAGAAAAACTTTGTAGTGGATAGAAAACTCCTTTTTTATGCTTTCGCGAAAGCGTGCTCATAGCCGTATATCCAGAGGTATGTACCACAAGTGTGTTGTCAAAAGGTATTTGACTAGACACCTGTGCAATCATATCGTCACTTACTGCGATAATCGTAACATCTGCAGCTGTCAGGTTATTTATAGTTACGGTATGGCGCGCCATATGCTTAAAGGGATCAAGACTGGCTTGTGATCTCCCTGCCACTTGCATTACAACGGCGTTGTTTTGTGCACCTAGTGCCTTTGCAAGATGCCAGGCCACGTTGCCTGTACCCACAATGTTTACTTCAATCATACTAGCAAAAATAGGCTTTTTTAAAACTGTTGAGCTTTCATATTTTATGAATCATTGTGCTAAGGTTTTTAGCCCCTCGTGGGTTATCTTTGCAGTCGTAAAAATTTGCCTGAATTATGCAAAAGAAAATTGCTTCTATTTTATTCTCCACACGCTTAATGGGGATTCTCTTTATAGCCTACTTTGTTGCAATGGCAGTAGGAACGTTTTTAGACCAAGGTCAAGAAACGTCACCTACACCATACTCAAGATACTGGATTTATGATGCGTGGTGGTTTACTCTTATACACATCTTATTTGTTGTGAACTTTATAGGGAATATATTCAGGTACAAACTACTGCGAAAAGAGAAGATAACTACGCTTATTTTTCACCTTTCTTTTGTGCTTATCTTAATAGGAGCGGGTATTACAAGATATGTAAGTTATGAAGGGGTGATGCCTATAGAAGAGGGTGCCTCAGAAAATTCTTTTTTAAGCGAGAAAACGTATCTAGAAGTTTTTATAGATGGTGAGCAAAATGGACAGCCTATGCGTCGCGCTGTAGAAAAAGAACTCTCACTTTCACCAAGGCTAAACAACGACTTTACGTGGACAGAAGATTTTGTGCACGATACAAATAACAGAAGTGATAAGACCACATTTACATTTGATTTTAACAAATTTATAGATGGAGCACAAGATGGTTTTGTAGAAGATGAAAATGGATTATGGCATCTTAAAATAGTTGAGACCGGTACAGATAACCAGCGTCACGAGCACTTTCTAGTAGAAGGTGAGTTAGTAAACATACACAATGTACTCTATGCTTTTAATAAACCTACAGATGGTGCAATAAACATAGGTTTTGATGGAGAAAACTACACTTTTAAGTCACCATTTGCAGGTTCTGTAACTGTAATGGCAACACAAGATGAGAGCGAAGTGCCAGAAGATGTAGAGCAGCCACTTAAACTGCGAGCACTATACAACCTAGGAGGTAAGTTACTTGTGATACCAGACCAGGCTATACGCGGTCGTACTGGTATTGTTGCAAAGGAGGTAAAAGAAAAAAATCAAGAAGATGCACTCTTTGTAGATGTAACCGTAAACGGAGAGACTAAGACGGTAGGGTTACTAGGCGGTCGAGGTTATAGCAATGATAAAAAGCAAATAGAAGTAGGTGGGCACAAAATTTATTTAGCATACGGTAGTAAGGCTATGCCGCTACCATTTTCTATAAAGCTTAATGAATTTATAGCGAGAAGGTATCCTGGTACACAAAACGTATACTCTTCTTTTGAGAGTAAAATTACTGTAGAAGATACAGAAGAAAGTTTTGATTACGACATCTATATGAATCACGTACTAGACCACAAGGGTTTCAGGTTTTTTCAGGCGAGTTTCTTTCCAGATGAGTCTGGTACCATACTTTCTGTAAGTCACGATTTCTGGGGTACTTGGGTGACATATATAGGTTACTTTTTATTGTATATAGGTATGATGATGATATTATTTGATAAGGGGTCACGTTTCGGTGAGCTCAAAAGACGTCTTGATAAAGTAAAACTTAAGAAGTCTAAGCTTATGATGATTGTGTTTTTGATCGCTTTCGCGAAAGCGGGATACGCACAAGAAGATATATCTAATCAAACTACCGAAGTAAGTAACGGAAACGTAGTCGTACAAGATTCCGTTTCTGTAACGGGCGAAAACATAGGTGATATACTTGGTCTAGAAAGTCATACAGGACCACAGCACGAGCAGCGTATGCCATCTCAAGAAGAGATTAAAAAACTCATCGTTGAGAATGCCATACCTTTAGAACACGCAGAAAAATTTGGACGTCTTATCATACAAGAAGATGGGCGTATGATGCCTATTAATACATACTCAAGTATGCTACTACGTAAGTTAAGTAGAAGCGATACTTATGAAGGGCTTACGGCAGACCAAGTAATGCTCTCTATGATGGAAAACCCACAGATATGGAGCTTTGCAGAGATTATTTACTTACCTAAGGGTAACGATAGTTTGCGTAATGTGATAGGAGTGCCGTCAGACAGGAAGTACTTTAAACAAATGGATTTCTTTACTTCAGATTTCAAGTATAAGCTTTCTCCATTTTTGCCAGATGCTTATGCAGAGGCAAACCCGACTAAAATATCAAAGGAGTTTATAGACGTCTCTGAGCGTATGAATCTTCTTGATAGAACGCTTGTAAAAGAGGTATTAAGAATCTTTCCAAAACCTGATGATTCAAATAATACCTGGATATCGCCTATTCAAGTTAAAGATGTACCCTATAAGGCGACAGACTCTGTAATTGCAAATCAAATTTTTCCAGCATATTTATTAAGCCTCAAAAAAGGAAGGCTAAGTGGTGACTACTCAGACGCAGATAAGGTATTGCAGGGTATAGAAAAATTTCAACGTAGTCACAGTAATGATATTATGCCTTCTGTAGAGAAGCGTGATGCAGAGATTTTTTATAATAAATATGATGTTTTTACAAAACTGTACTGGATGTATATGCTGGCTGCAGTTTTTATGATGGTATTTGTAATAGTAGCTATTTTTAAGCCTAATAAGTTCGTTAGTATAATGACTAAGCTTGGAGCTGCAGCTATTGTTGTGCTCTTTATCGTTCATACTATAGGTTTAATATGGAGATGGTATATCGCGGGGCACGCACCGTGGAGTAATGCGTATGAGTCTGTACTCTATGTGGGATGGGCAACAGTTTTCTTTGGTCTTGCCTTCGGGAGAAAGAGTCAACTTACTATAGCCAGTACCGCATTTGTAGGTGCTTTTATACTTTGGGCAGCCTCAATGAACTGGATGAATCCAGAGATTGAAAATTTACAAGCTGTATTAGATAGTTACTGGTTAATGATTCATACTGCTGTAATTGTAGCAAGTTATGGTCCTTTTACACTTGGAGCTATTCTGGGTATTGTATCATTACTCCTTATGATATTTACTACAGATAAAAACCGAGAAAAAATGGATCTCAACATTAAGGAGATTACTATTATAAATGAGCTTGCTCTTACCGTAGGGATGGTGTTACTAGCGATAGGTACTTTCTTAGGGGGTCAATGGGCAAATGAAAGCTGGGGACGTTACTGGGGATGGGACCCAAAAGAGACTTGGGCGCTTATCTCACTTATCGTATATGCATTTGTGATACATATGCGTTTAATTCCAGGTTTACGCAGTAAATGGCTGTTTAACTTTGTATCTATCATCTCATTAGGAAGTATACTCTTTACTTACTTTGGGGTAAACTATTACCTCTCAGGATTACACTCATACCAAAGCGGTGGAGAGATAGCAGATCAAAAAATTCTAATCACAGCAGCAGTTCTTACGGTCTTTGGCGCTATATCTTACATACAGTATAGAAAACACTATGTCAAAAAGAAATCTGCTTAAAAAGCAAGATTTTGTAAATCACTAGAAGTCTCTAAGCCAAGTTTGGTATAGAGGCTTTTTGTTACCTGGTTTAATCGATCTGTAGTAAGGTCATATTTTGAAGCGATAGCTTCATTACTTAATCCCTCGGCAATGTCATCTAGTATTTTTACCTCAATATTTTCTAGCTTAAACTGGTAAATAAGAGACTCCAGATAATCATCATCTGTTTCTTGTATATTTCTATAGGTATTTAATTCTTTGAGTTCTTCTACATACCTTTTTATTTTATGCTTCATTATTACACCCGTAGTTTGTATTCCATAAAAAGAGAGTAATAAGAGTACGGCGATTAGTGTAAAGTTTAGCGAAGCAATTCCTGCTCCGTCAAAAGTACTGCGTTCAAGTAGTGTGATACCTAATAAATGAAATACAAATACATTCAATAAGAAAAATAGGTTTACAGAGTAAATTAAAAATAATACATAGCGTTTAGGTCCTTTTGCAATTCTTAATATAAGTATCCAGAGAAGAGCAGTTGCTAGAATAGAGCAAGAGTTTATGAGGATAAGCCCCCATAGCATTTCTGTAAAAATAAAAAAGAATAATGAAAAGGTGGAAATCGCTACTATTGAGAAAATAGACCACTTAATCCATTGCTGGTTGTTGCGTAATTTTAAATAGAAAACCATAAAGAACATTGCCATAAGCCCTACAGAGTAGTGTCCTAAAGCTTCTAAGTAAAATGTATTACCAATATTGATACCTAAAAAGTTGAGAATATTGTCTTGTGCAATAACGCTCAAAAGAATACCGAAGATGATAAAAGCAAAGAATATAAACTTTGTATTCTTTACAATAAAGAAAAAGATGAGTGTCGCGATAAGTAGTGCGATACTTGTTCCATAAAAGAAGCCTATACCCAGCATATTTACACGATCATTTTTTGCATAGACACCTTCATTAGAAATCGTGATGGGAAAGTACGCCTCTAGTGGAAAGTCACCCTTTAGATAAAGAGGGAAGCTGTGTAAATCTTTACTTATAAAGTAAGAAGGAAATCTAGTGTCCTTCATAATAGGTACAAGAGTACCATTATTATCATATAACTCTAACGTAGTTACGTGAGAAGTTTGTAGCTCTAATATCGCTCTAGGTTGAGAGATATTATTTATTTTAAACCAGTAAGTACCATTATCTACTCCTAAGTTTTCTGAATGCAACTCTGTAAATTCCGCACGTTTTACACTTGTAAAGGTGTGCGTTCCAGAAGCATCCTTAAGATGATAAATGGTCTCTGGTGGTAGACTCACACTGCATAGCAGGAAGCCTAAGAGAACCAATAGTAGTTTCATTTATTATGATTTGGGATGGTAAATATATGTTAAACTACTAATAAAAACAAGTTAATCGATGAATTTGTGTATTTCATCGATTAACTAGAGTATTTAATATAAGAATTACACCATATCTTCAGGTCGTACCCACTCGTCAAATTCTTCGGCAGTTACGTATCCTAGATTTACAGCTTCTGTTTTTAATGTTGTACCATTTTTATGTGCTGTATTTGCTATTTCGGCAGCTTTGTAGTATCCTATTTTTGTATTTAAAGCAGTTACTAGCATTAATGAGTTATCTAGCAATTCTTTAATTCTAGCATCGTTTGGCTCAATACCTGAAGCACAATGCTCAGAAAAAGAAACACAAGCATCACCTATAAGTTGTGCAGATTGTAAAAGGTTAGAAGCCATCATAGGTTTAAATACATTAAGCTCGTAGTGTCCCTGCATACCACCTACACCTATAGCCACATCATTACCCATAACTTGTGCACAAACCATTGTAAGTGCTTCACATTGTGTAGGGTTTACTTTTCCTGGCATAATAGAAGATCCTGGCTCATTTGCAGGTATTGTAATCTCTCCAATACCACTACGTGGTCCAGATGCCATAAGGCGTATGTCATTTGCAATTTTATTAAGAGATACCGCAAGTTGTTTTAACGCACCGTGAGTTTCAACGATTGCATCGTGAGCAGCAAGTGCTTCAAACTTATTATCTGCCGTACGGAACGGGTGACCAGAAAACTCTGCCATATACTCAGACACACGCTTTGCATATCCTTTAGGAGTATTAAGACCAGTACCTACAGCTGTTCCTCCTAGAGCAAGCTCTGCTAGGTGATCTAGTGTATTTTCTAGTGCTTTAAGTCCGTGATCTAGTTGCGATACGTATCCAGAAAACTCTTGACCTAGTGTAAGGGGAGTGGCATCCATAAGGTGCGTACGACCTATTTTTACTACGCTTTTAAAAGCATCTGCTTTCGCTTTAAGCGTGTCACGTAATGTGCGTACTCCCGGTATTGTGTTTTCTACAATCTTTTTATAACCTGCGATGTGCATTCCCGTAGGGAACGTATCGTTAGAAGATTGTGATTTATTTACATCATCATTAGGCGCAAGTGTTTTATCACCTTCTCCTATTGTTTTTCCTGCAAGTTGGTGTGCTCTATTTGCAATCACCTCATTTACATTCATATTACTTTGTGTTCCAGATCCCGTTTGCCAGATTACTAGTGGGAACTGGTCATCGTGCATACCTGTAAGTATCTCATCACATACAGCAGCAATAAGATCTCTCTTTTCAACCGGTAGTACACCTAGCTCACAGTTTGTATAAGCCGCTGCTTTTTTAAGAATCGCAAAGCCGTGTACCACTTCAATAGGCATAGAGCCAGGAGCTCCTATTTTAAAGTTATTGCGAGAGCGCTCAGTTTGTGCTCCCCATAATTTATCTGCGGGTACTTTTACCTCGCCCATTGTATCTTTTTCGATTCTATATTCCATTGTGATTATGTTAGAAATTAGGAAGACAAATTTAAACATTTGGCTTCATTTTGCATCGTTGATAAGGTGTCAATAAATCTATTTTTTCTCTTGTGTGACATATATATTATCAAGTATCTTTGCTACAAATTAGAAAAGACACCATCCTATGTTCGATTTTGACCAATATTTAGGTTTTCTCGCATTTTTAACCATCCTTACTATAGGATTTTGGTTAATGATTTTCCTTCTTACTTTTGTAATCCCTTACTGGGTAGGAGGTTCATTTATTGAATTTATGAAAGAAAAAAGAGAAGAACGTAAGCTTAAGAGGGAGCAAGAGAACAACTAGTATCTCTCGCTTTTACGATATGTAACCTCCTGCAATTACTGTAGGAGGTTTTTTTATGCGCTTTCGCGAAAGCGTACTCATACCCACAAAAAAAGAGCCTCCGAAGAGGCTCTTTTCATATTTATAATGGATTGTGATTATTGCTTCACCTTTGTAAGGTCTACTTCATTACCATCTTTGTCTAGCATTTTTACCTCATCAAAGCCCATATCTTTAAATTGAGCAAACTGCGTGGCAGCATCACCTACTACTAGGTATGCCATCTTGTTTTCATCAAGATATTTATTTGCCAGTGCTTTGTGCTGGTCTAGTGTCATATTTCTAATAATATCTTCTTCCTTCTCAATATAATCTGTTGGAAGGTCGTAAGCGCTACGCTCTTGAAGCATACCTAGAAGGGCAAACTGCGTCTCAAAGCGGCGTGCATTAGATTTGATAAGCGCATTTTTTGTAAAGTCAAGGTCATCTTGTGAGATACCTTCTTTATATGCCTTGATCTGGTCTCTAAAAATCTCAACAGATTCTCCTGTCGTATTAGTACGTACGCTAGATGATGCTGTAAATGTACCTGGTATTTTTGATCCATTAAAGTAAGTACGTGCTCCATAGGTATATCCTTTTTCTTCACGTAAAATAAGATTTACAGCTCCAGAGAAAGATCCTCCTAGTTTATAGTTCATCACCTCTGCAGGGTAGAAATCCTTGTCTGTACGAGCCATCCCGATATACCCTATATTTATTACAGATTGCTTTGCATTAGGAATGTCTACAAATAGGAGTGAAGACTTATCTCTATTATTTGCTACTGGATATTCTGGTATGGTAACTTCTTTTGCTTCCCACTTAGACTCAAGGTCACTTAGGGCTGCAAGTGCATCACTCTTATCTATTTTACCTACTATATGAAAACGGCTCACAGATGGTGAGAAGTTATTTGCATAAAAATCTTTAAGATCCTGCATTGTAATTGCTTCTACCGAAGCTACAGTACCGCTAGTAGGGTATGAGAAGATGTGATCCTCACCATAAAGCACTTTGTTATATACGTTGCTTGCCACCGCATTAGGGTTTGCAGAGCGACGTTTAATACTGTTTATAGTAGCTGTTTTGATACGACCTAGTTCTTCTTCATCCCAACGTGGCTCAAACAGAATTTCTTCTACTAGATCCATAGTTGCGGCAAAATTTCGCGTAAGCGTGTTACCTTGTATTGTAATAGCCTCACGAGAAGTGTACATATTAATACTTGCTCCCAGTAACTCGATAGCCTCTTCAAGCTCTTCTGGAGTTTTATTTGCAGTACCCTCCATCATTATATCTGTCATAAGGTTTGCAACCCCATTCTTTTCCATACTATCTAGTAGGTGACCTCCTTCTATTACTAGGTTAAAGTTTACGGTAGGAATCTCATTTTGAGAAATACCATATACATCTATCCCGTTAGACAGCTGTGCTTCCCAAGATTCTGGAATACTTAGTTTTGGTGCATCTCCTACTACTGGTGGCGTAGAGCGATCTATTTTTGAAGGTGTTTTTACAATTTCCTTTGCTTCATCTTCTACAACCTTAGTAACATTCTCTGTGATTTCTTCTTCTACCACCTCTGCTTTTACAGAGTTTTCCACGATGAGATCCATCTGTCCTTTAGGCACAAAACTAGTTTGTACAAAAGGCTTGCCTTTTATGTAAGTGTTATAAACACGCATTACATCTTCTTTTGTAACGGCTTTTATATTTTCTATATCTTTTTCTATAAAGTCTGGCTCGCCAGCAAATACATTGTAACTCGCTAGTTGAAACGCTTTACCGTTTACACTGCTTATACCATTGTAAAACTGAGTTTCAAGACCAGCTTTAATACGCTCTACATCTTTATCTGTAACGCCCTCTGCTTCAAACTTTGCAATACCTTCATCTATAGCAGCCTCTACTTGGTCTAGATCTACACCGCTATTTGCCGTGATGATGATATGAAACTCACCCGCAATCTCTTGACTATTATTATATGCAATTGTTCTAGAGGTAAGGTCTTTATCTTTTACTAGCACTTTATATAAAGGTGCTTTTTTACCACTTGAGATAATTTCTGCAAGAAAGTCTAGCGCATATGCATCGTCTGTATACTGCTGCACTGTAGGGTACACACGGTGTAGTTGTGGTGCTTGTGCAAAGTTATCTTCGTGGTAAAGCTTCTTTGTTTCTGTGATTGTTACTGGTTGTGCTTCAAGTGGTGCAACCTCTTGACGTTTTTTAATCTCACCAAAGTACTTTTCAATAAGCGCCTTTGCATCTGTAGTTTTAAAATCTCCTGCTAGTACGAGTGTCGCATTGTTAGGACCATAAAACTTGTCATAAAACTCACGTACATCATCTACCGTAGCATTTTGTAAATCTTCTAGCTCGCCTATAACTTGCCAGTTATATGGGTGACCTTCTGGATAGATGTTTTTATCAAGTACCCAGCTCGTATGCCCATAAGGATTGTTATCTACACGTTGTCTTTTTTCGTTTTGAACAACCTCTTGCTGGTTTTCAAAGGCACTCTCTGTTACCGTATTAATTAAGAATCCCATACGGTCAGACTCTAGCCATAAAATAGTCTCAAGTGCATTATTTGGTACCGTTTCATAATAGATTGTACCATCTTTCCAGGTACCACCATTAAGGGTTCCTCCTGCGTCTTGTACCGTTTTAAAGAATGAGTCTTGTGGTACATTTTCAGACTCTTGAAATAACATATGCTCAAATAGGTGAGCAAAACCGGTGCGTCCCGTCTTCTCGCGGTTAGAACCTACCGCATACTGTATCGCGAGT
Source organism: Dokdonia sp. MED134 (assembly GCF_000152925.2). Taxonomy (NCBI): domain Bacteria; kingdom Pseudomonadati; phylum Bacteroidota; class Flavobacteriia; order Flavobacteriales; family Flavobacteriaceae; genus Dokdonia; species Dokdonia sp. MED134. Next base: position 61,152 of record NZ_CP009301.1, read on the forward strand.
GATACAATAGGGTCACTACTATCTTGATGTAAGATCACGTCTAGACCATTCTCCAGCTCGTACTTCTCATAATCAATAGATAGTTTTGCATCTTCTGCTACGGCGGTATCTTTATTACCCTCGCAAGAAGTACATAAGAGAGCAGTTACCATCACGGCAACAGCAATCATTTTAAAACTGTTTGATTTGATCATTTTTAGTGTTTTTTGATAATCCTCTAAGATAATAAGTAAGTAGGTACCGTCTCTTAATAAAATGTTAAAGAGTTAACAGTGTGGTTGTTAATTACGCTTTCGCGAAAGCAAAAAAAAAGGGAGATCGCTGTACACGATCTCCCTTTAGTAATGATTTATTGGTTTCTAATTATGCAGTCTCTTCGAGAGATTTTGTATTAGAAGCTATGGTAGCTAGATTGTATACTACTAGGCCAAAACCAATTTTATTAATAGCGTCACCTAGGTTGTAAACTACATCTAGAGATAATCCTCCAAAGATGCCTTCATACCATCCCGGTGTTCCAGCCATATACCCTATAGGGTAAATTGCCCATCCCACAAGTACAAACCAACATAGGGTTTTGTGCGCGCTTAGTACAGCTCCACCTGCCCTTACAGCAAGTTTTTTCGCGCTTCCTAGCCAGATGTCATAAACAATTACAAAGTAAGCCGCTCCAGAGATTAATCCCCATAGCCACGCATTATCTCTGTCTACAGCTTCGCCTATGTATCCGGTTACTAGCATTACGACAGATAAGAAAATCAGTCTCCACATAAGTGACTTTTTAGCTCCTGCAACTTTTAGTATTAGGAAAAACTCAACACACATAAGTGGTACTGTAAGAACCCAGTCTACATACCTAAAAAATGTAGGTGACTCAGCATTTGCTTGCCAGTAGTCGCGCATATACCAATAATGGACGGCGGCAATAAATGTAATTAAGCCCGACACTAGAATGGATGTTCTCCATTTACGGTCAAAGCTGTTCATAGATAAAAAGAAAAAGGCAGCTGCGGCCATCATAGCCATAGCTCCTACAAAAAACGTGAATGCAACATAATCATCTGATGCAATTTTGTCAAGTGCAGTACTTAATAGTAATAAATTCATAGCAATTATTTTTTTGTTTAACCAAAGTTAATAATAATTAAACAAAATATCAAATTACAATTATTAAATATTTAATTTTATAGCGTGAAAAATATCAGAATCGTAATAACTTTCTTCCTTTTATGGTTAAGTATTCAATTTAACTCAACAATAGAAGATATAATCGCATATGTAGCCATCTTTACATTAGGCCTTGTGCACGGAGCAAATGATATTAAGTTATTAGAAAAAAACGTGTCTTCGTCTCCTAATCATAAATATGTCATATTAGGGCGCTACTTACTTATTGTAGTCGCTATTGCTATCTTATTCTATGTGATACCTAGCCTTGCTCTTATTCTTTTTATACTAGTGAGTGGTTTTCATTTCGGTGAAGAGCATTGGGATAAGCTTATCGTTACAAAAGGTAATGGGCATTATTTGTTTTATACAGCATATGGTCTCCTTATTTTATTCCTTATTTTTTATTTTAACAGCGAGGAGACTACAGAGATCATATCTGCCATCACAGGATTTACACCAGCTAAGTTTTATTACCTAGTAGGGCTTATATTTTTTGCTATCCTAAGTATCTTGTCATTTATAGTAGCAAAAGCGCAAATGAATACTACAAGCACTATTCTCCAGGAAATTGTACACCTTATCATTTTAGCCATTGTGTTTAAAATGGCAACTTTACTATTGTCATTTGCTTTATATTTTGTAGTATGGCACGCCATTCCTTCTATGAAAAGTCAGATTATCTATTTATACGGTAATACGAGTCAAAAATCTATTGTAGGCTACCTAAGGTCTTCGCTAGCTTACTGGCTACTAGCCATTACTAGCATATCAATATTTTATTATTACCTAGGTGATAAGACCTATCTTTTTAATGCCATATTCTTTGCATTTTTGGCGGCTATTACATTTCCTCACGTCTGGATTATTAATTCATTACGCAAGTAGCTGTTACAGCACATATCCTCGTAGCTTGCTTAAAAATGTATCATACCGTCTGTAATATTATAGATAACTTTGATTATTAATTATAGCATTCACTAGCGCTGGCTATCACAATGAGTAGAGGAGGTAGTTGCTGTAGGATATATGAAAACTAGTAAATGAAAAAGATAAAAAAACCGCTCATCGCCATATTCATCATTGCAAACTTATATGCCATCCTTTGTGGCGGACTGTATTTTTTTCAAGACAACCTCATTTTCCACCCGCAGCAACTGCCGCAGGAGTATGCTTTTGATTTTGATGGCGATTATAAGGAGGTTTGGGTAGATGCGCCAGATGAAGCTCGGCTTAATGGCTTGCACTTTACGGTTACAAACCCAAAGGGCGTGATACTTTATCACCACGGTAATGCAGGCAGTCTCGCGCAGTGGGGACAAATCGCCCAGCCATTTGTACAAGAGGGCTACGCGGTTATTATTATGGATTACAGGCAGTATGGCAAGAGTGGGGGAGCACTCACAGAGGCGGCGCTTTATGATGATAGTTTGCTGTGGTACGCTTTCGCGAAAGCGCAATATCCCACAACCCCCATAACGAGTTACGGCAGGAGCCTGGGGACGACCTTTGCAACCTACGTGGCATCAAAGAAAGAAGTCAGTAAGCTGGTGCTTGAAACTCCTTTTTACAGTATACTAGACGAGGCACAATCGCGCTTTTCGATTCTTCCGGTAGAGCGGTTGCTCAACTATAGATTGCCTACCTATAGCTTTATAAATGAGGTGGCAGCTCCTATAACCATCATACACGGCACAGAAGACAGTGTAGTGGCTTATGAGCACGGTAAAGCCCTTTATGATAGCATTACGACAGCAGCAAAGACTTTTGTAACTGTACCTGGTGGTGATCACAATAACCTGAGCGAGTTTGAGGCGTATCAAAAAGCGACGGCTGCGCTTTTTGAGTAGTTAGTCATTGGTATGCTCTTTAATCCACTTTGTGATAAAGGCAAGAACCTTTGGGGCCATAGTTTGTTCTATCTCTGAGTACTCAGATAGGGCACCGGTGGTGCTTTCTTGAAATAGGTGATTAAGATCGTCAAAGGCAACAGTTCTTGCATTCTTATTATTTCCAGCCGCAAAGGCTTCTTTTATAGCCGCAATATTTTGCTCGTATGGAACTTGAAAATCTTTCTTACCATTGAGCGCAATAACAGGTGATTTTATAGCACTCAGGTAGCTAGCTGGTGTAGCTTTAAGGAGGCTTACTATCTCTGGAGTGGTGATTTGATCTGTAATAGCTTCTACCTGCTGTATGGGAACCATAGGTCCCAGCTTCTCTTTGAGAGCGAGATTTACAGCATCTTTGATAGCCGCATTTGTACCGTCATTTTGTATAATAACATCATAAGCATAACCTAAGAGGTCTTGACCCTGTTTAATTTGTGCCTCTGGGACGTTCAGAAGGCGCTCCATCGCTTCTTTTTGGGAGAGCATAAGTTCATTACCAGGTATGCCAGGTCCTGCAAGCATAACGGTAAAAGCCACATCTGTATTTGTAGCTGCTATTTGAGGAGCAATGATACCTCCTATACTGTGACCTATAAGACCTACTTGAGAATATTTGGTTTTCTTATACTTCTTTAAATAAGCTATGGCTGCTGTGGCATCACTTGTAAACTGTGCGATACCTGCCGTTTCAAAAGTACCTGTAGATGCACCCACGCCACGCTCGTCATAACGCAATACACCTATACCGTTACTTGATAGGTAGTCTGCAAGTACGTAGTATAGCGAGTGGCCAAACATATCTCCATCTCTGTTTTGTGGGCCGCTACCACTTATAATCACCGCGATAGGTGGATTTTTTATATCCTTAGGTAAGGTAAGTGTGCCAGCAAGAGTGATTCCATCTTCCTTGTTTTTAAAAGTTACCTCTTGTACATCATAATTAAAAGGAGCTTTAGGTTGCTGTGGTCTATTAAGTACAAGCGCACCTTTTACGAGCGTAAGCGGTACGGGAAAGTTATTCTGTATCAAGTTGCCTTGTATGCTATCATTTTTAGTCACGCCTATATAGCGCATTTTAAACTGCGGAAAGTCTACTTTAAGGGTATCGTTTGTATAGGTCGTGTTTGCTGCCTTACCACCTGTAAGTCCTTGGCTCGGGATGTCCATTGTGGTGTGTAGGCTATCTTGTGGCTGCGTGATGTGAAAGGCAAAGTCTATGCTTTGACCTTGAAAGTTTACCGTTCCCTTCCAGTCGCCTGTGACATTTTGGGCGTGTGATATAAAGCTAGTTAAGAAGGTAACGGCTAGAATGATAAGAGTCCTCATAGGTATACTGTATATAAGTCTATGACTAAGGTAGTTGTTATTATTGTGATTTTAATGAGGGAAATACATTTTCGCGAAAGCGTAAAAAAAAGAAACCCGAGGCTCTCGCACTCGGGAATCTAACCAACCAAAGTTGTGTTGCGTTTAATAACGCAGTGGGGGAATGTATTACTTATACATCTTATCTTTTGGTTTTGCTTTATAGGTGATGGTTGTTACCGTATCATCTTTGTCATTATACTTTTCTGACACCATATTTCCGTCTTTGTCAAAATAGTTTACAGAGATACCCTCTTTGGTTTTCATAAGGTATACGTCACCTTTTGCCAGTTTACGCATAGTTCCATATTCAGAGGTATTGTTTTCTCGTGTTCTTTTAATAGTATATCCGTTTGGTGATTCCTCTAGGCGAAAATCTGAGTCGTTATACGTATAAGTAACTTCTCGCTTTACCATTGTTTTGCCACGCTCTAGTGACTGGTTAAGTTGTCCTGCCTCACTATCTGCTAGTGAAGTAGGGGTTACCTCAGTTTCTTTTACCGTTTTATATACGGTCTCATTACCTAGTGAAGACTTTACGGTCGTTCTGGTTTTTGTGATTTTTTCTATTTTTTCTTGGGCTTGTACGGCTGTTGCGGTACATACAGCTAGTGCTGCTATGATAAGTGATTTTTTCATCGGTCTTGTTTTTTGTTTATACAAATTTAAAATCCTTTTCTGCTTGTGATAGCCAACGGGATGGTAAGACTTTATTAAGCCTTTCCCAATATTACTGGGCTCACAAGGCGATTAACTTAAATTAACACAAAAGTGATGCTTTCTGCGGCTCGTCGTATAAGCCACTCGGTAGATCAATAAAATAGGATTATCTTTGCACCCTAAAAATAAAGTGGAAAGAATGGTTTTCCGCTTTCGCGAAAGCGTACTACTAATACATACTATTATATGAAAGCTGGAATCGTAGGATTACCTAATGTAGGGAAGTCAACCCTTTTTAACTGTCTGTCTAATGCCAAAGCACAGAGTGCAAACTATCCGTTTTGTACTATTGAGCCTAACGTGGGTGTGGTAAATGTACCAGATAACAGGCTAGCAAAACTAGAGGAGCTCGTAAGCCCAGAACGTGTGATCCCTGCTACGGTAGAGATTGTAGATATTGCAGGTCTTGTAAAAGGGGCAAGTAAGGGAGAAGGACTAGGAAACCAATTTTTAGGAAACATACGTGAGACAGATGCGATACTGCACGTGCTACGTTGTTTTGATAATGATAATATTGTGCACGTAGACGGGAGTGTAGACCCTATACGTGATAAGGAAACGATAGATATAGAGCTACAACTCAAAGATCTTGAAACAGCCGATAAGAAACTAGAAAAGGTAAAACGTGCGGCTCGTACGGGTAATAAAGAAGCCCAGGCAGAAGAAGCAGCTTTACTTAAAATAAAAGAAGGTCTAGAAGCAGGTATTTCTGTACGTGCGATAGATATAGATGAAGATACACGCGAGGAGTTTGTAAAGCCTTTACAGTTTATTACAGACAAGCCAGTACTTTACGTATGTAATGTAGATGAAGATGCTGCTGTAGCTGGTAATGAGTATGTAAACAAGGTACGTGAGGCAGTAAAAGACGAAAATGCAGAGGTGATTGTACTTGCCGTAGGTACTGAGGCAGATATTACAGAACTAGATGATTATGAGGAGCGCCAGATGTTTCTTGCAGATATAGGTCTTGAGGAGCCTGGAAGTGCCGTATTAATACGCGGAGCTTACAAGCTGCTTAACCAGCAAACCTATTTTACAGCAGGTGTAAAAGAAGTACGTGCCTGGACGGTAAACATAGGAGCAACGGCACCACAAGCTGCCGGAGTGATACACACAGATTTTGAAAAAGGATTTATACGTGCAGAGGTTATTAAGTATAATGACTTTGTGGAGTACGGTAGTGAGGCAAAGGTACGTGAGGCTGGTAAGCTAGGCGTGCAGGGTAAAGATTATATTGTAAATGATGGTGATGTAATGCACTTCTTATTTAACGTATAAGGAGTACCCATTTCTATACTATAGAATTAAAAAAGCCTTTCTCTGTGATGAGAGAGGCTTTTTTTATGAGGTAAATTCTTTAGTAGGTGAGCATCTCTACGGTGTTAAGTAACCTTGCGATTTTATCTGAGGTAGAGGAGACCACTGCGTGCTTTTTTACATAGGTTTTAATATCATTAAGGGCATCGCTGTCCTCTATGGTGAGAAAACGCGAACTGTACGATGTAAATACGGGGTCGCTACCCTCTTTGTGTATCACCTCAAAAATGCTGTGATGCCTCGGGTCTTTTTTAATTCTATTCTCATAGAGGTCTGTAAGATATGCCTCATCACCTTCTAGCACTTGAAAAAAATTACCCATCGTATGCAGTAAGATACCACAGATGCCTTTTTTATTGTTTTGAGCATAGGTGTGATCAAAGATCTCTTGTATTTGGGTTTCTGTAAGGTGTGGCGACACTTTGCTTAAATAACAGATGGTGTACATTGTATGTTGGGTTTGATTGGCTTTATAAAAATAATAGTAAATAATTTATTTGTCTAACATATTTTAAAAATAGATAAACAAAATTTCTAATTCCTTTATAGTGAGTAGGCTATGTATACTGTAGATAGTGGTGTGTTGAGGGGTGTGCAATTATTTTCAAAAAAACTCATTAAAAGGTTTTGGTAATTAAAAAAGCGCTGTATATTTGCACCCGCAATCAAGCAGATGGCTTGGTGAGACACTTAAGGAGAAATGGCAGAGTGGTCGAATGCGGCAGTCTTGAAAACTGTTGAGGGTCACACCTCCGGGGGTTCGAATCCCTCTTTCTCCGCAAAATGCCCCGTTATCGCAATGATGACGGGGCTTTGTGTTTTATGGTGCTAAATTAGGTGCTAAAACGCTAGTTTTCTATGAAAGAAAAAAAATAGAATTTGCGTGTTTAAATGCTGGTGTTACTCAAAGTCAAGTAACTCAAAAAAAAATAACTAGTAAAACATCTTACCTACCTACCTAAAAAAATAATTATTCTTCATGTGTTAGAGTTGATGTTTAATTAACTTTTTACTTTTCAAATTACCTATAGTAGAATAATAAGTTTAAAATAAACTCCTATTTATTAATCAATCAGTTCTCTTCATAGAAGTGCAATAATTACTGTAACTTGATGCATAGAAATTTTAAATGGAGTAGGACCTATTTAACCTGAATATAAGAGAGGATCTCATTCAAATCCTCTTCTAGTTTTAGTTTCCAGTCTGCTTGATTCTTAAATGAAGATCCTATAAAGGAAACTTGATAAGAAAATACTATAATTGTTTTATTGCTAAACTCATCAACTACTTCAATGGGTTCTAGAGCTCTGTAACCGGGGTTTAAGATGTGATCTGGGTATAATAATATAATATGGTCACATTGTAGTCTTATGGCGTAAGCGACCATTTGATATAAATCATTTTGACTTATGCCGTTTTTAGGATCGTTACCGCTTAGGTTGAGCATTTTGTATTTTGTATCTGCAATAATACGCTTGCCATTAACCTCTAGAATTAAATCTGGTTTGAGTTTAAAGTTCTTAGATTGATCAAGGGATATTTGTCCGCTTTGAGCTTTTGCAGTGACCTCGTGAAGCTCTTTATCTATAAATCCAAAAATGAAATCCTCAAATATATATTCCATAGGGATGAGGAAGGCAAAGAGTTGCAAAGCATCCTTATAGTTATATGAGACACAATTTTCTAAAAACAAAACACAGTAATCCCTTATAGTCTCAAACTCTTTAAACATAGGGTTAAACTGGATATTTCTACAAGCGCTAGCGCTCATAGTCTCATCAGATACTTCATCTAGTATAAAAAGAATCTCTCTAAGATTATTTTTAGACTGTCTATCTTTTGTGACAGAAAACAGTAATGTGGCTACATACTTTATGCATCTATTAAACTGATTGTCCATTTCAAAACTATCATAGGTGCAAGATATCTTATGAAAGTTTGCTCGTGACAAATTTTCGTTAGTATAGCGAGTGAAATCAATACGACCTTTTACAAATTGTTCTTCTCTGTGTATTTCGACATAGCGTTGATACATTGCATTATTGAGCAGCTCTTTCGTGTATTTACTAAATAGGTAAATAAGTATTTCAAAAAAGTCATTTTTTTCTCCAGAGAGACCCGTCTTATAATTTGGGAATCTTAATTTACGACAGTAGCTAAGCCACCAGAATATATTGGAGTTAATATGCCTTAATGCCTTTTGGTCATATTTCTTTTTTGGGTCATAAAAGATCTTAGGGAGTAAATTTATTACGTCACCTTTGTAATGTATAACCCCAACATATTTATTAGACTTTAGCTCCTTATGCTTACGTAAAAATTGCAAAAAGCGTTGACTTTCAACAATCTCTTCTTCATTTTCTGTAGTGCTGGTAAAGTAGCTAGATTTCTCTCTCTTGCCCCAGATCTCATCAAGAAAGAATTCTAGGTTTTCATATTCGCTTTCGCGAAAGCGTTCTTTATTTTGATATTCAAATAAATTAAGCATCGGCTACTTCATTAAGAAGTTTTAATGGCCAGCCGCCCACTTCTAGCCCTGCTTCTTTTAAGATAGATTTGACTTCTTCTTCATCATTCATAAAGTATTCCAATAGTAGTGGTATCACTTTATTATTTATAGTTGAAGATAGCTGGAAGTTATCACCCATAAAATAGGAGTGTCCTACCGTAAAGTCTCTAGTTTTAAGGTGCGTGATTTGCTCATTGATTTTATTGAGTATATCTGCTCTTTGTACCCCAGAAATAGTACTGTCTGGATACATAGGTATAAATTCAAAACGTCTACGTAGCGCAATATCTAGCAGTGCAATAGATTTATCTGCCGTGTTCATAGTACCTATAATATGCAAATTAGAAGGCACTATAAAGCGTTCTCCAGAAGGTAGGGTACAGGTAAGTGGCACATCACCGTGTGAGCGTTTATCTGGCTCTATAAGAGTTATGAGTTCACCAAATACTCTTGAGATGTTTGCGCGGTTAATCTCATCTATAATGATCACGTATGATGGAACGTCTTGACTTGATACAGATTTTAATAGGTTTAAGTCTATATCTTTAAGAGCTTCTTTTTGTTGTTCATAATCAAACTCTTCGTACTTAAGTTCTGCAATTTTATCTTCATTACTAATATGGATATCTTGATTACTTTCTAAAGTTTTCTTGAAGGCAATAATCTCTCTCAAAGCCACATAGTATACGGTAGAGTTACTACCTCCGATGGCGTTTCTAATGTCGTTATTAATATTTATTATCTTATCTATATCATCATATGCCTGGTAGAGCTTCGTTAATCTCTTTTCTGATACAACATAAGATTGCCCACCTTCAAAGTGTTTAAAACGTAAATTGTTGTTTGAAATAGCATCTAGTATGACCGTGTTGCCCGTTATCGTCTCAAACGACTGTCCAGACTTAAGCGTCTTTAAAAAAGCCTTGTAAACGTCTGAAAAGGGGAGTATTTGTGGCTCTTCTAGTGATGATTGTAGTTCTCTTTCTTTATAAACCCTATAAAATTCAAATAAGGCTTTTGTGGCAATTTTTTTGAATATTCCGTCTGTACGCTCAAAACTAAGTGCCTGGTTTGTTACATCAGGTCGTAGGCCTTGTATAAAGTCTTCATAACTATAGTTTTGATGAAAGGTGATAAACTCTATACGCTCGCCTAGATTTTCTTGAAATATAGCTTTGGCAGTAGCATAATTATCTATGGCTTGTCCTTGGATAATACTTGCTGCTTCAGAGATGGTACGATAGGTCTTTCCTGTACCTGGAGGACCGTAAAAAAGTTGATTAAGTGGTGCTACCATAGTTTTTTTTGCTTTCGCGAAAGCGGTATTAGAAAAATCAATTTGTGGAAAGAGTCGTTTTCTATAATCTAAATCAAGAATAGATTTTTCGAATGAGAGGTTGTTATACTTGTCAAACGAAGATTTTGTAGTGCGTTGGAGTTCTAAATCTATTGCTTGAATACAATCATCTAGATTCTCAAATGCGAGACTAATATCACTAAATCTAGTATAGTAGGGTAGTGGGTTACCACCACTATATTGTGTTGTGTTATCGTTGATACTTTTAGTAGTAATTATCCCAAATTTACCTCTTGAAGACTTATAGAAAAGGGTCCAGCAATAACGCTGTCCTATTGTTAGAGAAAGTCTTTTATCTCGCACATTATTGACAATTCGTGTATCGTTGTATTGGATATTAAAATGTGCTGTGATACGATCTCTGATTGTAAAATATGCTACTAGGTCTTTGTCGTTATATTTCTTTGCGGCTTTTACAAACTCCTCTTGATCGTTTATAAAATTTTCAAAGTAGGTATACTCTTCTTGAGTAGCAGTAAAGTTTGTTCCTTGATTACCTGCTTTTAAATTTTTAACTTCATCTACGTGCTCTAAGTCTTTGCTTAGTAGCGGTATATCTGCATTGTAATGGGTAATCTCAAGTTGAACTCTATCTACTGTTTCATTACCCTCTTGCGGGGTAAAATAATGACGCATTTCAAAAGGTGCTTCTTCAAGTTTACCTACTTCTGATGTTACTTCTGCTAGTGCATAACACCCGGCCTGATCTCCCGTTTGCCATATGATTACCTTGTCACCAGGCTTTATTTTGTCCTTATGAGCGGCTACTTTCCAGCTTTTAAGATGTCCAGCCTTAAGAGCATTTGTAATATTGTAGATTTTTGGATTGCCTTGGAAGATCCAGTAGTTGGGTTCTTTTTCTAAAATTCTAGCATTTTCGATGGCTTCTTGTTGTTTCTTCTTAGAATTCTCTTGTAGTTCTTGAAATCTTTGATTGTCTATAATTAAATTAGGTATTCCTGACTCATCAGCAACTTGTTTGATAATAGGATAGTTTTCTCTTAACCAATTATAAATAAGTTCTGGTTTGCCTTCCTCAAAAATTCCAATATCTACCTGAGCCCTCGTTTTTTTCTGATCCCACTTTACATCTTCAAACTTAGATGCTAATGTTTTATAAAATTTAATTAGCTTCTCATCTTCTTCACCTGGAAAAACGATTGTTAGGTGTGATGTAAAGGCGTTTGTTGTAGGTTTAAAAACCAGACCAACACTTTTGGTGGCATTTGCCCCACCACTTCGATCTACAAGTGCTACAAAGCAATAATCGTTAGTTCCTTGAAAAACTAGGCCTTGAGCAAATTTTCCACCTTTGTAATTTTTGTCCTTTATACTTGCCCGCTGTCTCACAATAAAGTTAAAACTACTATCTACTTTTTCCCTATACTTAAGAAGGTAGGCGTGTATTTTTTGATGAAAGTGCATCTACTATTAATTTTATCTTGTGTTATTTTGATGGAAAGTTGTGTCAGTAAAAATATTAGGAGAGTGAAGCAAGCATATACCCAAACGGTAGTCGTAAGTATTTAAGCACTTAACTTAAAACGGTATTTGTAGGAGGTGCAACATTTTTGTTTCCACATTTACTTACTCAACAATATCACCTTCGCCTGTAATGAAGAAGGCGCCATAGTGCCCGCCACTAAATTCTAAAAATGAGTTATACAATTTTGTTTCTCCACCCATAATTACCTCTTTTGTAAACTCGATACGCTCAATTTCGTCATCACCTACAGTTTTTATACTAGAGGCTATAATTCTTTGTTTAAAATCTGGATAACGTTTAAATAATCGTTGTTTTATTTCCGTGATTTCATTTAATTCCTTTTCACTTCCATAAAAGTTTACATAATCCATATATTCAATGGTTTGATGTGATGCTGTATGATTATTGTGTTTTTCATTCCAATCATAAAGTATAGCAATTGCTTGAGTTTCTTTTAACTTCCAACTTTCTGGCGTTTTAAAAACGTACTCAATACCTTGTAAACTATCTATATAAGGATCAATGTCTTGTCGAGGCATCTTTCCAAACAGGGAGTCATATAAAAATGAAATACGCTCTTCTGTGAAGGGAGTGGTGCTTTGTATTTGGGCTGCTTCATCTTTAGGAGAGTTACCTTTCGATTCATCTTTACCGTCACCTTGACCATTGATACAACTTAATAACAGCATTGAAAATATAAATAGGTAGAGATGTTTCATTTAAATGTTTTTTTAGGTTGTAAAATTTAAAATAATTTGAGGGCTCATAACAAACTTGGTGATTTACTTTAAAGGTCTTATAAAGCCAAGTCTATACTCAGCTACTGGGGTTAAAGGATTACTAAACTTTTATTCAGCAGCCGCGTAAACTTGAATTTTACATCCCCGACATCTTATCCTTTTATTTCCATCTGGGGATTTTATAATTTCAGGTACATGTTTTTTATAATTAAAGTCTGCACTCATAATTTATAAATTGTATAATTGGTATATTTTACTTTCAACTAGCATTCCCAGAATTAATATCCCCAATTATTTCAAAAATGCGGTCTGTTTGAGTTTTGCTAAAAACACCATCAATAGCTTTTGGGTGGTAACCTGCAAAGGGTGATTCATAGAGTTTTGCTGGATCAATTTTACCTTTAGAAGTAAGAAAACTTTTAATAGTGTCTAGAAATCGTATTTGCTTGGAGTCGAGCTTGTATTTATTTATAAAGTCTGCAAATGCTTTATCAACCTTAGCTTGAGATAGACCGACTAGTACTAAAATGGTTTCAACGAGGTTAATCGGATGGCCTAAATCTTTTTCAAGAGCTTCTTTATCTACAGATGAGAATAATAGCTCCTCTAATGAATTTAATTCTGCTTTTGTGATTTGCTCTCCATTATGAATACGGCGTATAACCAAGTGATCTTTGTTCTCACGTATGATTTCTTCTAATCTATAGTAATTATTAGCATACTTAGGCTCGTTAGTGCCAGTATTTCCTGCACTAGCAGTACTAAAACCTTTAGGCTCTCTTATAATCACTTTTGATTCGTCTAGCTCATCTTCAAAATTTGTTGTGACATATGGTTGGTCCTCCTTGTCAATATATTTTATCAAGTCCCGTAGACCTTTACGTAAATGCTCGAGGTGATTAATTCCAGGATTAAGCCAGAAATGTTTTTCAAGCGGTAACTTAATGACTTCCATTCTATCTTTTACTGCTGGGATGGTAGTTTTTTTAAGTAGCTTTCGCGAAAGCGAACTTACCCTCATTATTTGATTACTGAAACCAGCTACAAAACTAGAATCGTCTTGGTTTTCAAGACGCTTAATCATTAAAGTATATAATAGTCTATCGTAAAACTTTGCAAGAGCAGTTTCCTCTTTACGCGGTTTTACTAAGGGGAAAAGAATATCTTGTATTTCTGTTATATCCTTGTTGTCTAAATGATCCCAGAGTGCTCTCTTACCGTCTCCATAATCAGTGACTTGTTTTATTTTCATACGGACATCAAACCTAGTTTTATCTAGCAGAACAACTTCTTGAAATAGCTCATCTAGTAGGTTAGTTCTGTAGGTTATATATTCTGGTTTCTCTTCAAACTGTGGTTCTTTTAAATACTGAGCAAGATGTAACTTGAGTCTTAATACTTTTTCAGTAATTCCTATTTGAACATTTGATTCTATGCCTTCAGGATTTTCTTCAAAGAATTCAAAGTTTTGACATAAATCAAAAATGAGAAATTCCTTTTTGTCTTCACCAGGTCCAAAAAGATCTGGACTTAAACGTGAGCCACGACCAATCATCTGCCAAAATTTAGAATATGATTTTACAGGTTTATAAAAAATCAGATTTACCACCTTAGGGGCATCAATACCTGTGTCCATCATATCTACAGATATGGCTATCTGTGGCAGTAAGTCCTTCTTATCTTCACAAAATCGCTCAATAAATGTTTGGGCTTTGGGCGTTTGGTTAGTAATAACTTTCACATACTTATTTCCAAACTGCTCCCTATCCATTTCTAGGAGAACGTCTCTTAAAAACTCTGCGTGTTTTTGTGTTCTGGCAAAAATTATGGTTTTACCTATCTCATCACCGCCATTTACCTTAATTCCGTGTTTCAAAAAGTAGGATAATGCCTTGATTGCTGTAGGCTTGTTAAATAACCACTTGCCTAGTTCAGTCTTTTGTATGTGCTCATCTCCAGAAGCTTTGCGTCCTTCTAAAAATTCATCTTCAAACTTCAATTTATCCTCCTCACTTAGCTCGCTATATTTTATACCCTTACGTAAAAATTTTACCGGTACGTCGTGAACTTTGTAAGGGCTTAGAAATTTTTGTGCGACTGCCTCGTCAAAATCATACGCATCTGTAGGATTATCTTTTGCGAGCCCAAAAACATCATATGTATTATGATCTATAGAACCTTTAGGTGTTGCAGTAAGACCCAAAAACAAGCCATCAAAATATTCAAAAATGGTCTGATACTTATTATAGATACTTCTGTGCGCCTCATCTACAATGATAAGGTCAAAGTGGCCTACACCGTAAAAACGTCCATCCTCGCTACGACTAGAGTCTATGAGACCCATTAAGGTCTTATATGTCGAGAATACAATTCGTGCATTTGTATCATCTTTTGTCTCTATAAGATTTACTGTAGAGTGATCGGGTAGGAGATTAACAAAGTTTCGCTTTGCTTGCTTTACTAAGCTTATGCGATCTGCAAGAAAGAGTATTCTTTTTGCCCAGTTTGCTTCAAGTAATATTTTAGAAAGACTAATGGCAGTTCTTGTTTTTCCTGTGCCAGTTGCTAGTACTAGAAGCGCACGTCTATTTGTTCCTATAAGTTGCCCTGTGCGGGTATCACTTCCTGCCCAGTGCTCTGCAACAGATCGTATAGCTCGCATTTGATAAGGTCTGTCTGTGATTGCCATATCAATAGGCATCGCGCGTATATCTTGTCTATTCTCTCGCCTCCAGATAATGGTCTGGAGTTCCTTTTTAGTATAAAATCCAAATACCTCTCTTGCAGATTTATAAAAACAGTCGTCAAGTAGATAGGTCTCAAAACCATTAGTATAATAGATAACAGGTCTCTGTCCATACATTTCCTCAAGACAATCTGCATACAGCTCAGCTTGATTTTCTCCTTGAGTGGCACTTATAAGTGTTTTTTTTGCTTCAACTACCGCCAGTGGTTTTCCGTTATCATCCCACAATACATAATCTGCATAGCCTAGACCACTAGGATTATCTGTAAGAGGCATTCCTCTTACTTCAAATTCTTTTACATTAGGTGCATCTATATCCCATCCAGCTTCTCTCAATAAAACATCAATAAAGAATTTCCTAGTGTCTGCTTCTGTTGTAGGGTTAACTTTTTCAATCTCTTGCGTAGCTACTTTCTTAGTAAGAGCTTGTGACTTTTTAAGTTCTTCATATTGAAGTCTAAGGATTTCATTTTCTTTGACCTTCTCAGCAAAGGCCTCATCTTTTGCATTTATTTTATCCTGTATTTTATCAATCTCTTGATAAAACATCTTTTGTTGTTCTTCTATACGCTTGCGCGAAATTGCATCTGCACCTTCTTTAGGAATTAAGTCATATTCAAAAATACCTAACCCCGCGACTGGGACTTCTTTATATCCACTAGCCATCCAGCGCAAGAAATAATATAAATGGTCTATAATTTTTAAAGAATCTTCTTCTGAAACCTTACGATTATGAATAGCAAAGTTTCCTACGATTCGTATACTGTCGATTTGGGAATAAAAGTTGTTGTTGAATTGCGATCGAAACCCTCTCTCTTTCATTAATAGATTAAGATCCGGGCGATAGGGTAGTGTCAGATTGGGGTCTTCGTTGTAAATCCAATAGACAGCAAGTTCTAGAGCCATACGAGAATGAGCCAACGAAGTACGAGGATCTGTATATGCAGTGCGCTCTGCTGTGAGACATCTGTCATAAATTTCACGATCTACGGCCTCAATAAAAGAAAAGTTTGAACTCATAATCAGTTTGTTAGTTTCTCAAATATCGGTATTTTTTGTAGGTAAATTCTATAATTATAGAAATGTATAAATCTAGAATTATATTTTATAATTTTTTTGAGGATTCCCGTAGTAAGTGAATGTAGTTCAGCAGGATTTTTATGTTTCTTTTATAGGTGTTCTCAATCTGGTGGCACATAGCAATACCTTCTGTAGATTATTATTGGATTTTTAATACTGGGCAAAATCTTATAATAAAAATCACTTTTTTGTAGCTAAAAAAATCTTGTAAGCATTAATCGCTCTTATGTGTTCTGGAAATTTAAAATCATCCAGTTTTTCAATACTTAAAGGATTATTTAATACAAACTCTTTTATTGTTTCAACATCCATATGAGCGTTCATAGCGTTTCTTTCATTAAGGATATAATCTAAGTTTTCGGGAGTCAAATTTGATTGGTCGATAGGTTTTATTCTTGAAAGATCAAAATGCTTTGGATGGTAATTTATTGTTGTAACACTACCTAAGCTTTCAAAGGCGTCTATTTCTATACAGAAGTCATCTATATTTATAATTGCCCATTCTATGTAGCTAGGTTGGTATTTATAGATTTCCTTTAGTTCCACACCTTTATTTTTACCATATGGCATTTTTTCTGAAGGGTTATAAATTGTCATAGCTATTAGTTACATTATAGATTGCGAATGATTAAAGTTAACACACATATCATATTTTAGATATAACCTTCAAACACATCTAGTAATATATTTTTCCAGTTTTGAGGTATATTTTCCCATTTGGTTTCCCATTTAGAAACATATTCATAAGCCTTAAATGGCTTCTCGCTATTTGCTTTATAATCTAAAACATCTTCGATGTTTTCTTCTAATATTATCACCTTTCCATATCCTTGAGTAGCCTCTAAAATAGGGTTGTTAAATTTTTCTGCGCCAGGGGTTCCCTTATCTCTATCGTGAATTACAATGGGATGTATACCCATTGATATAAGGTATTTTACTAAACCGATAATTGTGGCTTTTCCTCTAGCTTTAACTATTTCAAAGTTCGAAGTAATTCTATGTTTAACCTCCTTTGGAAGACAATCTAGTGATTCCCTCAAAATAATATCTTCTGTATCTCCCTCAACGATGACCACAGTTTCGGTATAGAAAACTCTAGAGATGTAGTCATCTATTTTTAGTAACATTTTGACATACGTTTTATCGTCATCTTGTAACTTTTTAAACCCCTCACTAACTGAAAATGGGGTGTTGTTTACAGATTCATCAACAAGCGAAAGTCTATTAAGGACCTGCTTTGGCTTTCTAGCTATATCAATAAGGTAAGGCGAATGAGTAGAAGCAATAATTTGAGAATTAGAATCACTCAATTCATAAATGGCATCTCTCATTTGGTTTGCTGCGCTAGGGTGTAGATATATTTCAGGTTCTTCAAAACATATAATAAGCGAACGATCTTGGGCGTCTTCGTGTCTAGATAGCCATTGTTGTCTAAATCTAAGCATCCCAAAGACTGCAGCTCTAACCATTCCAGTTCCTTGATTTTCTATCGACGTTCTAATATTACTAGACATCTCAACATTAAATGTTGGTCTTATGGACGAAATCGGATTACTAAGGTCAGTACTCGCGTGAAGCGCTGTATCAGGAAAAACACTCGATAGAACACTATTGAGTTCAATCATCATTTTTCCGAATTCCGAGCCTTCATCATTTGGATCCATTTCATCAGATAATAATTTTAGATGCTTTTGTGCTTCTAGAAAATTATCAGATTTGTCACGCACGGTGTCAAATAGTGATTTAAGTGTTTTACTCAAAACTCCTGTTCCCGAACCTTGAAGCTCGGCTATAGATGTATCAATAGGAATCAGTAAATATCTAGGCAATTTATTTATTACAATAGGCATAATCCCACCAGGATTAGTCACCCAAGCTAGTTCGTTTGAAACATCCCATATTTCATCAAAGTTTTCAAGAGACTTAAGCGCTTTGGCAGATTTACCGACTTTTTTGGTTAAATCATCAGATTCTCCTTCAACAACTTCCTGTGGAACTCCGACATCAATATAATCTTGCCATGTTACACATTTTTTAAATTCTTCCTTAAGAGTTCGTACTTTAGTTTGTAGTTCCGGTATAGCCGTACCACCAATTGGATATGTTCTTTTGTAGACTAGTGAAAGCCCAGTTTCATCTTCACTCTCATAATTTAATATCCTCCCTTTAAAACCTCTCCAAGTTTTTGCTTCTATTGGTACATTTCTGAACTCTGCTTCTAAAACAATTTTTTTTGCAATTGGAATAGATTCCCCAGACTCTTCATCAAGCTCTGAATAATATTCAGAGCTATCAAGAGTTTTACTCCCGGATAACAATATACCTATAGCTTTTAAAACAGAACTCTTTCCAACATTGTTATGACCAATAAGGAATGTTGCATCTCCAAAAGTTATGTCAACATCTTTTAATCTTCTAAATCCCTGAATTTTAATTCTGTGTAATCTCATAGTTTTTAATTTTCAACAAAGAAAGAACCAAACTGTGCAGTGATTCTGCATAGCTTAAATTTTTATTAAATTCCCTAAGAATTTTTTATAATTAGAATTTAGTCACTCTTTTCATCTCTTTATGATACCTCAAGAAGTCAAAAGTTTTCAGCTTTACTTTACTCGCTGTTAATCCTTTTGTCATAAGCGCTTGTTGAGAGGGGTGCAGGGGATTTTCGGATTTTGTGATATCTATACACCAGTAGTTTACATCTAATAATTTTAGTTGCTCCCCTATAATTACTATAGACTTTTTTAGGTAAGGGAATGACCAATCTACAGTGTTACCCCAAGCGACTAAAACATTATTAGCTTTAATGACCTTACTATCTACAACGCCTCGTAATAAATTTGCAGTGCTCGCTATATCTCCGTCTCTCAAGGTATCACTCAATAAGCTTGGATTGGAAGCGCGTTCTGGAGAAAGATTAAACAAAACCCAGCCATCATAACCATTTGCTGCTGCAATAGTATCTATGTTTTGTGAAGTGCCATCTAGTTCAAATTGATTTGCGGTGTTAGGATTTAAACATATCACCACTAGATTATTTTTTCCTTTTTTTGATAGTAAAAAACGTTTGTAAATGTCATCTTGTGGTTCGCATATATACTTTGGGAGAGAACTGTTTTGAGTTAATACTCTAGATTTGATTGTATTTATTTTTGCCTCTGCTAGCCTTTTTTTAAACTCAAGACCTGCAATTTCTTTTTTGAGATATTCAATCTCTTCTTTTTCACTCTTTGATAGCATAATTATAATTTTTGAATCAATAATGCCTCATCAAGTTGGATAAACTCATTAGTGTCTTCATTATGGTCTATCCAAGCGTAGGGATAGATTCCAGATTGAGGGTCAATAATATCTATCGCTGCGTTCCAGTAATTTGAAGTATTTACTCCAGAGGGATCTAAGAAAAATATTTTGCTAATTTTATCATTCACTTCTTCGTATCCTACAGCTAGAAGCCAGTGTCCCATATCTCTATTTTTTACACCAACAACTATTGGGGCATCTTTTTGTAAGCCCTCAATTATAAATGGAATAAGCGATTTACCACTATTTAGATTTTCATCTGTTTTTATAACCTTGCCAAAAGAGTTGTTTAATAACGTATTAAGTTCTGTAATGTGGGTTCCAGATCGAAATAATGTATCGTGATCACGCATACCTTTTACAAGCTTTCCTAGGCGAGTACTTAGTTTTATATTCCAGAGGTCATCTATATCTTCTCTTGATATCTCGCCAGAGATTAATAAGGCCATAAAGACACAGTAAGGACCGCAAGCTCCATCTACATCACCTTGCTTTAAGAATATAGGGATATACTCATCACCTAGTATTGTAGTTACTTTCCCCGCATTGATGTCTAAGGATGATATGATTTTAACTTGCTTCATATTTACTTTTTACTTTTCACCTTGTTTATTAACGAGCTTGACAGCTTCTTGGTGCTCCCTAGAATATTGAGAGCCATAGCTTGGGCTGTAGGTATTTTACTCATTATAGACTCCAAATTTTCAAAGGCTTTTTCAATATTTTCCTTATTTACCTTATCTACAGTTAACTTTTCGGTTTCAATAATCTGAGGAGAAAACAGGGGGATGCCATTTGAGAAAATTTGATATTTATAACCTATGGAAATAGATTTCTTATTTTTCCAAAATGTATTAGCGTCTATTTCTTCACTCCAAGGATATACTTGAACGGTAAACTCTTTATGCTTAAGTGCATCGTTATATCCTTTTTGATATTCTTCTCGTAACCTAGAATTATGACTTTGAGTTAAATTCTCTAGTTTTAGATTTGTTTTATTTATAAGTAACAGCTGTCGCTTGTTATGACCTCTATAAAGGCCATAAGCTACTATTGCACATATAATAGTGGTTACTAAAACCGATATGATAATTTCTTGAATCATATTTACTTTTTTCGAATGTATATTACTCTTCCTACACCTCCATTTTTCTTTACTGCATCATAAACACCAGCACTACTTTCATATTTCATCTGGCTGGGCTTTACGCGATTAAGTTTAGTTGGTTTAGACTGTCTTTCTACGCCCTTTAGTATTGGGATCAAGGTTGCTTTATGGGCGTTCCAATTATCCATTGTAAACATTATCTTTTTTAAATTGACATCTGACGATAGTTCAAAGGTTTTGATTAAAAAATCATTAGAAACATTTAAAGCGGCTGCTAGTTTTATTAAAGGTTTATTTACTGTCAAATAAAGAAAATTTTGAATTACACTCTTTTTGTGTGATGAACTGACAAGGAATTGTGGTTCCTTTTTCTTTAAATTGCTTACACCACCTAATTTATAATGAACTAATTTTAGATTAATTGCAGAAATGGCAGCCTTTCTTTGTTGTTTAGTTGGATATAGCTCAGATATTTTAAGTTTAAGATTCTGAAGATCTTCTTCTTCAAAATAATCCCTCTTAAAAAAATCAGTTACTTCAGGAAATTCAAAAATCATATTATTTATTTTACACCAACTCCCCCTTAAAAGCCTTTTGCAACAAGCAATTAAACAAATCTTCACTTTCTTGAAGCTCTTGTTTGGCAAGTGCTTTTTGTTGCTCGATTAGCGCTATTTTATTTGCGAATTGATTTTGTAATTCAATAGGTGGTTGTATTATCTTTAATTCTCTCAAATCTTTTAAATTAATTTGAACAAGTGTTGCACCTTTAGAGAGTCTCTTAATTTGATTTTGGATTCTTTTTGTCTTATATAAATAATAAAAGTAAAGTCTATTAGAAATTTTTTTGTCAAACCAAATTGGTACAATTCCTCTAGTTACATTGGCCCCTTTAAGACTATCATCGGCTATTGAAATTACACCGACGCTACCCCTGACCGATAATAATATTTCTCCACCTTCTAAAATTGTTCGTGAAAACTTGTTAGAGATTGCAGGATCAATCTTTTTCAAATTATCAACTGAGATATATTGACTTGTTAAATCCACAGGTCGAACGCAAGGGATTCCGTTTTCATATTCATCCCCTGGCTGGACAATTCCATATGTTAATGGGCAATTACTTGATACTAAATTAGCGAATCTCGTTTTTATCCATTCCTTAGGATTCATCACAGGATCCCCAAACATCTCCAGAAAAATAGATTGCGCGAGCAGGTCATACTCTTTAAGGAGTTGTGCCGTGGTATCTCTCAAGGCAGCGGCATCATCAAGAATCTGAGCAATGCGCTTTTGAGTTTCTAGGGGTGGGAGAGGGATTTCGAATGTTCCAATTTTCTTTGTGCTTATATTTGGTTGTGCAGCCCCTCCCGCATTTCTTAGAATTTCACTTTTTAAAATATTTAGGTAATAATAAAAATATCGACTATTCAACGTATCTGATTCTCCACTTTTAATTAGTCCGATACGTTGATTTAAGAGACTTGGGAAGTCAAAATTATATATACCGTATTTGCCAGTTGTAGCACCTGATAATGCAATAAGTACATCCCCTTTTTCAACAATAAAATCATTTTTTGATTTTAGATATTTAGCATCAACATATATTTGATTATCGTTAATATATACTTCTCCATCATTAAAATTCGATATACGTAATAATGGTATTCCCTTGGTTAGGTAGTCTTTACTCTTGAATGCAAAACCATTTTTGATAGCGCAAACAGTAGTTAATGTTTGAGTTTTTTGTTTCATTACCAATTCTGTGCTAGCTGTTGCATAAGATCAATTCTTTCTTCCGACAATTTGTTTATCCTTCCAATTATCTCAGTAGGCGCATCATACTCCACCTCCTCATACACAATTTCCTTGTAACGATTAATAGAAAGATCCCAGTCATTCTCTTTTATTTCGGCTAGCGGTACTAAAAATGATTGTGAGGTACGGTCTGCATAGTTATGGGTGCAGGTGCCGTCTAGAAAGTTGCTAAATCCTAGGTTTTCAGGAGTGTCTTTTACTTGCAATAACTCTCCTTCGGCAGTATGCATTTTCTCAAAGTAGTCACTTTTAAGGTATTTGTAGTGATCTAGTATTTGTGGGAGGTTAAAGTTGTCGTGTAGGGTTTTAAGTTCTTCTGAGGTCACTTTCGTGAAAGCGTCACCAAAAGAAAAAGCGTCAAAAGTCTCTGCATCTACTAGTAGGTTACGCTTGTCATCTAGTGACTTACCATCTGCCAGCATATCATAAAACCATACGTGGTCTGTACCTCCAGAACCTGTTTTTGTAAAAATCATAATGGCAGTACTTACTCCCGCATAGGGTTTAAACACTCCACTAGGCATAGAGATCACTGCTTCTAGTTTATGGTTTGCCACGATCTCCTCACGTATGCTCTTATGTGCTTTACTACTACCAAAGAGGACTCCATCTGGCACAATTACCGCCGCACGGCCACCCATTTTCATTTGGCGTAACATTAGGGCAAGAAAGAGTAACTCTGTCTTAGATGTGCTTGTAACCGTCTTAAGGTCGCTGGCAATACTCTCTTTATCTATGGTTCCTTTAAAAGGTGGGTTTGCAAGTACAAGTGTGTAGGCATCTGCAATGTCATTATCCTTAGAGACGGCATCTACATCTATAATATTAGGCGCTTCTACACCGTGTAAAAAGAGGTTCATAGAGGCAATACGTAACATCGTGGCGTCAAATTCCATCCCGTTAAACATCATCGTGTCTATGTGCTCCTTTGCAGCCTCGCGCTCCATCACATCATAATGGGTGTCTATATATTCTTTTGCTCCTACAAGGAAGCCTGCAGTACCCGCACTGGGGTCACAGATGGTATCTTCTAGTGTAGGTTGCATTAATTCTACCATTAACCGTATGATGTGTCTAGGTGTACGAAACTGCCCAGAGGTACCACCGCCTTCCATCTTAGAGAGCATATACTCAAAGATGTCACCCTTTGCATCTTGCTCATCCATATCTAGCTGGTCCAGCTGCTCAATCACACTATCTAGCACTTGGGCTTTCATCCCATAGCTGGCGTTACGCATATGCTTTGCAAAGGCACTGGTCTCCACACCAAGATTACGTAAGAAGGGGAAGATACCGGACACGGTATCTGCAAAGAGCATATGGCGAGTGTTTACATCCATCTCCTTGATATTCTTCCAGCGAAACTGTTGTTGTTCTTCATTAAAAATTGGAGTGAAGTCTACACCGGTACGCTGCTTTTTGAGTTCGCTACGAGTTTCTACTTCATCAAGGTTTTTAATAAATATGAGGTAGGAGAGTTGCTCTACAATTTGTAATGTATTTGAGATACCTCCGTTCCAGAAAGTGCCCCATATGGCATCTACTTTTGATTTATGTGTGGTTGTGATCATTTATTGTGGGTTGTGTTTTTTGTTTTTATGCTTTCGCGAAAAGGGGAATGGTTAGATACAATTAAATAAACATATTTTCAGGTTCATTAATCCAAGTATTCCTTTTTTATAAACTTAGGTAAGAAAACGAGTAATTCAAGCATTGTATGCGCATTAGATAAAAACTCATATTTAAGTATGTCATTTTCATTTAAATGAGAATATTCGCTGGTGCTTTCCTTCAGTTTTCTCAATGAACCTTTAATCGCTCTCGGTATTTCTTTATCGTAGCTATGTTCAGTACCATCAAGTGCGGTTGTATTCAGCCCCTCTAAGAAACGTACACAATGTGCAAGATTTGGAGCTCCATCATTTTTAATTAATGCATCTGGTATTATTTGATACGGTTTGTTTAGTGATTTTAGAATAGCCTCAAATAGATCTCTAATAACTGGAATGTTCTTTTTGCGATAATCACGTTCCATAAGACAAGAAATGATATCTACAAGTAAATGTTTGTATTGTGAATCAATGATTCCAAAATCGAAAATTTTAAAAGCCTCGTTATACAAAGTCCTCGCTTGCATTTCTTTTTGTTTGCCCGCGTCTTTAATTATTGATTCTAAAAGTTTTTCATTTCCATCACCTTTAATGAAATATTCTCCAAAGGACTGCTCAAATAGCTCGCTATCGACATAGTCTGGTTGTCCTGTAAAAATATAAAATGGTAAATATGAGTTTACATTTAATTCTATTAAATAATCGCGAGACTTTTTAAGGCCCTCTAGATTGGTATCTAAAGAATCCTCCTTAAGTTTAACTTTTGCGTCTAGAATTACTGCGTGGTATTTACTACTGTTAGCTTTTAACATAGCTATCCCATCTATGCTATTATCTACAGCGTCAATGTTTATATCTCTTTGTTCTGCATAACCTATAAAATCTTGCTGATCTTTCCACTGGTCATCTATCCATAATACACTAATCATTGCTATTATTTTTTAGTTGTTCAGTTATTTTGTCAAAAGTGGCACTATTTACCGCGGGGAAATGTAAGATGTATTTTATAGGGAATGCATCTTCGGGATCACTAATTATTTCGAAGTAGGCATTATGTTTTTCTAATACCTGTTTAATATCAGACCCGCCAATACCAGTACCTGAACTCCGTGAACTCTTTTCACCTCTTGTAATTAACTTATTATACGTAAAGCCCTCAGGCATAGGGTCACCGTTGTTTGAGATTTCAAGAATAAGCTCCCCTTTTTCAAAATCATTCATTATAGACGTGGCAATCACATACTCCTTTGATGGATCAGTAAAGCCGTGATAAGCATTGTTAATGATGTTAGAAAAAACAATAAGAAAGTCTTCTTTGTTCATTTCGATCTCTGCATTAAAATAGCCCTTTTCTGTAACAAATGAGGATTCATCCTTATATGTCTTGCTAAACTTGAAGTTGTCAAGACTATTAAAACGCCTAAGAGCAGACGACACTAATTTGTCTAGCGACATTTTTTCAACTTTAACTTGCTTTTTTTCATTATCTAATGATTTTAGTAATGTATTCATTGATTCTATACTTGCATTCATATGCTCAAGATGTTCCCTAAAGGTTATATTAAGGTTTTTACTATAGATTATATCCAGATCAAGGGCTTTCCCTTCATTCTTCAAGAGAAATGATTTAGTACCAGCAGCATTTGATTTGAGATTATTTAAATATTGTCTAAGCGAATGATTTAAAGACTGATAATTACGTAACGCTTCATCTTTTGTTTTAGCAATTAGTTTATCAAACTCTCGCTTGTTTAATTGAAAATTATAATGTGTATCTCTTAGGAAATTTAACTTCTCTAACTGCTCTTTGAATGAAGGGATCTCAATTCTGATTTTTTGAATATCGTTTTTGTTCATTATAAAAACTGAACTCATACTATTATAAAGCTTTAGTTGCTCCTGTACAGTATCACTTAGCAATGTGTAGCTTATATATTCTAGGCTAATATCTTCATTATACTCTGGATTTGGTATGAAAAAATTCGATAATTGACTAACATAGATTGGTACTCCTGCATATTCAAATAGCGCGACTTTTAGATCACTACCTCTGTTGATTATTATTAGGCAAGTTTGAGATATCTCAACTGCAGACTTTGGAATTTTTACAGATTCTATTTTAGAGATGTCTACAATTAAGCTAGACTCGACTTTTTGATCAGATCCAAATTGGAAATATTTACCAGTAATATTTTCCTTTTTATAAATTCTTTTTGGATTTAGTGACTTTAGAATAGTCCCTAACAGTTCTCCCTTAAAATCTTTTGTGAAATAAAGATTGGGGTGTAGTTGAGTACCTTTAATATCTGAAATGGAAACCCGTTTAATCGATTCTGAGTTGACATCCTCAAGAATTGCAGCCTTCAAATCTGAAGAAACAAGTATCTTTTGTCTCCTATTAGACTTGACAAATGCATCCGCTTTTACAAAGGTGACATCTTTAGGAACCTTTTTACTTTTATTAAGTATTAATATAGAGAACGCTATTCCACTATTAGGAAGTAAACCTCCTGGAAATGATATAACCATATCAACTAAATCATCATCAATCAGTTTTTTTCTAAGCTCCTTATGATCTTTTCGCTCGCTTATGAGGAAAGTATTTGGTATAAGTAATAGAATTTTCCCTTTACCTGAGGTTGATTTAAGAGAATGGGCTATTAATTTATCTTCAAAATTTGATATTCTGAGCCCGAAGGGAGGAGAGGCTACAAACAAATCAACTTTTTTATTAAACTCTAGTTTTGAATCAAAACTATCTCCGGAGTAGACTGCTTTGTGCATTTTATTTTTACGCAGCCAAAGTCTACAATTTGCAAGTGCTGCAATTCTCTCATCTAACTCTTCACCAACATAAACACTATTTTCATTACTATACATTCCAAAAGATGCTAAACCTGCAAATGGATTATAAATTACCTGTTCGGAGCTAGTCGCCGTAATGTCACAAATAAACTTTGATATTTCTTCAGGAAGTATAGTGAGGCCTGCATTCCTACCTTGCGTTTCGAGGTACCTTTTTAAGAGAATTTCAAAAAAGAGCGGAAAATTTTCTTTCCCAATATTATAATCTGTTTTTAAAGCATATGAACTTAAAAAGTTTAGCTTTAAATTTTCAAGAAAAGCTGCCGGCCATCTTTTTATAATGTCATTAAATACAGAATTAGTTTCTTCGATAATGTACTTATCGTCTTTATCTTCAGTTAATTTTAATAAACCTTTTGCAAGACCACCAAACAAGCCGTTTGAATTTGGTAAAAGATTAGTCTTTTCTAAATGAGTATTCGTTTTATTAAAATATGACAATGCAAGTAAATAGAGAAATGCATCAAAGCTTTCAATTGAGATGCCAAACGTTTTAAATTCCTCTTGGATTAAGCGCCAGTATAAGTCTATATTTTCTTTTTGCATCGTATTAGTCATTCTAAAGTTTGTTTCTATTGGTAAAAGTATTATTTAAGTGTGCATTGAATTTGCATACTTTAAAAACTATCTATAAATGTCATCTCTCCATACCAGGTACACTCAAAAATATCTATAATATCATCGCCTTTAAATTCAAAATAGAGGGCGAGTGTTTTTTGAGAATAGTCTCCAGTAAATAAGAAAACAGGCTCTTTGCACTTGCAACCATTACAAATGTCAGAACTTAATAGAAGTTCTTTATCTCCAGCATCTTTGAAAACCTGAAATTTTGATTGTAGAATTTCTGTAAATTCAAGTAATGACACATCTTGATACGTCTTTGTATTGTCTAAAAGGGTATTGAGGTTGTAGGAGTCAAAGTTTTGAATGGCAGCTAATACATTATGGAGTAAGGAAGTTGTACGTTTGATATGTTTCATAGGTAGTCTTAATTGAGATTATCAAATTTTTCTTTCATAGTAGGATTTCCATAAGTTAATTTCTTAATGCTCAAGTCTTCCGCCTTATTATTTGCGAGACGCAGGTTGTTTTCTGATTTTGTTAGTGCCTCTTTAATCTTATTTAGGTGTAAAATACTCTTGTCAATTTCCTTAATTGCAGTCCCAAACTGTTTGCTGGCCAACTCATAATTACGTGCAAATCCAGTTTTAAAGGTTTCAATTTTGTCTTCGAAATTTGTTATGTCAATATTTTGATTACGCATACGAGACACCTCAGATTTGTACTCTAAAGTATTAAGCGCAGCATTTCTTAGGACGGTTATAATAGGAATGAAAAATTGAGGGCGTATGACATACATTTTCTCATATCTGTATGAGACATCTACAATCCCATTATTGTACAGTTCGCTGTCAGACTCTAGTAGTGAAACGAGGATGGCGTATTCACAATTTTTATCACGTCGGTCTTTATCAAGTTTTGCAAAGAAGTCTTCATTTCTTTTCTTGGAAGCAGTTTGATCATTTTCATTTTTCATTTCAAACATTATTGAAATAATCTCATTGCCCTCTTCGTCGTGTTCTCTATATATAAAGTCACCTTTTGTACCTCCACTAGCATCGTTATCCTTTTCAAAATAGGCATTTGGAAAAGCTGTAGCACGTATTTGATTAAACGAAGTCTCACAGTGTTGTTCTAAGGTTTCACCTAACATCTTTGTTGATAGCTTCTGTTTGTAATCCTGCAGGCGTTTAATCTCATCTTCTTGCAGACGAATTGCTTGCTCCTTTGCTTGTAGTGCTAAAGAATGTTGCTGTTCTTGAGTACGTTGTTTCAGTTGTATTTCTATATCCTTATTAGACAGGTCATTTAGTAATCTATCTCTTTCTTGTTCAACCTCTTTAAGGGCATTACTTATATTAAGCTTTTCTTCTGCCTTTTGAAGTTGTAAAGCACTTTTAAGAGCATCTCTCTCCTTCTCAATTTCAGATATAGCCTTGTTTGTAGCAAGTTTTGCTTTGTCCTCTAATGTTTTAAGTTGTGCCTCTTTCTGAGCTATTTCATTGTCTTTTTTAGAAATTTCACTTGCGAGTACTTGTTTACTTTCTGCTTCAAGCTTTATAATCTTTTCATTAAGATTAGCAATAAGGTCTTTAGATGAATTTTCTGTTTCTGCCTTGGTAAGAGCGATAGCTGCATTCTTTTCATTATCAGCTTGCCTAAGACGCTGGTTGAGCTCATCATTAAACTGTTGGTCGCGTACTTGCTTCACAATATCTGTATAGACACTATCGTCTACTTTGAAAGTCTCTTTACAATTTGGACATTTTACACTAGTATTTTCAACACTCATAACTTATTCTTTTTTGATTACGTTGTAAAAGTAATTTTAAAGTATGCACTCATTGTGCATACTAATAATTTTCTTTCATCTGTTTGATTTTTTCCTTCATCTTCTGTTTAACAGATTCTGGAGAAACTACTGTGACATCTTCGCCAAATGATAAGAGTAGTTGATATAATTCCCGATTTGGAATTACTTCAATAGTTCGGGTAAGCCCAGATGGGTCTGTAGTAACCTTCTTTTGGGTAGCACCGTGTATAGGCTTTGTATCAATATATTTTATTCTACTTTCGCGAAAGCGTAAGGTGATCAATACTGGCTCTTCATCACTTTTAGATACTCCTATCATTTCATCAAAATAATCTCCCCAGTCGATATGTGTCTCAATAAATTTGTTGTCATTTGGTAGAATATCAATAATACGATCCAAGGCTAAAGTGGTCAACCCGGAATATCCATTCTCAGAAATTTGATGTCCAAATAGAAACCAACGGTTATTAAATTGTTTTAAGTGATAGGGATGTATGACTCGATTTTCTGCTTGCTCTTGATTAAAAGACCTGTAGGTAATTTCAAGTACTTTTTTTTGAATAAGATAATTGTAAATTTTCCCTACCCAGGACTGTCCTACATAGTCTCTATTAGATTGATAGCTTATAAGCGAGCTGTAATCACTATGTGCAAATTCAAAAGCTGCCTCTATACGAGGAAGAAGTTCATCTAACCATTCAAAATCTTCTCGGTATCTATATCTTGATAGTATAGATAGTGTTGTTTTGAGTTGCTCTTGGTCTGACTGATTGAGAGGATGATCTGCCAATGAGAATTTTGGATCTGCATAGCGATATATTCTTTTCTTACCATCTTTAAGGTCTTGAGCTAACTCAATACTAAAGCCTTCACTAGATTCCATAAATGCAATGTCATATTGCATTTGCCTCAAAGCAATGCCCTCATATCCTAATTCTACAAGTTCGGAATTGATTGTATCCAAAAGCTTTGTTTTGGTGTAATTTATTCCTGGATTGCTAAAGCACCTGTCTAGAATAGAATACCTTACTTGAGCTCCTTTAGTGATTGCCATTAAAGAGGTGTGGATTATATTATTAAATAAACTTTTACAGAATCCTAAAATAGCAATTCTAATCTGTAGGAAATTACGGAAAACCGTAAAATTCTAGAAAAATATAATTCTAGTAATGTAGTTTTCTAGAATTGTAGAATGATGGAGGACCTACTTATTCTTCCTCCTTCGTTCTAGCTTTGCTGTGACTTGCCAGCCATACATTGGTACCTCTTCCTGTCTTAAGGCAAAAAGCATACGATCTCTATATTGTCCTCTAGACATCAGCCAGCAGGTATTTTGATCTATAAGAAGATAAAGCTCAGAAAAGCGAGGATACTCAGCTAGAGAATGTCTAAATCGTTCTAGAAACACCTCCTTACCCATAGCACGCAGCATAAAGGTTAAGGCTACTGGGTCACGATTTATAATGGTTATTTTGGGTTGTAAAGGCATAATACCAAAATTAGGAATTATTCCTAATTTTGGTATTGATTTATTGTCTTAACTTTAAATAAATATTTTGGACTATGTGTTATAAAACCGCCTTAGATAAAAAAGCAGAGGAGATTACTAAACAAACTGGAAGATCGTTTCATATACCTGAAGAGTTTACACCCTATAAGCATAATGATGCTTTTACTAAGCCTAATCTCTATATTATACCTCAAGATGCACCTGCTAAGATTTATCCGGCTGTATGGGGCTTGGTTCCAGATTTTATAAATACTGCAGACAGCTCACTAACTCCCAGTGAGTATGTAAACAGGTACAAAACTTTTAATGCGAGAGGGGAGGAGTTCTTTGAAAAGCGCTCCTATAAATCTAGTGCAGAAGGCCAAAGATGCCTCATACTAGCCGATGGTTTTTATGAACCACATCATTACAAAGGAAAGTCACAACCCTTCTTCTGTTATTTAGAGAACAGAGCACTATTTGCCTTTGCTGGTCTTTACACGAAGCTAGATCACGAATTATACACCACTACAATCGTTACAGTGGAGGCAAATAAAACTTTTGAACTCGTGCATAACAATAAAAAAAGAATGCCTCTTGTGCTAGATGATAGCCTTCAGGAAGTTTGGATTTCAGATCTCAACACAAACCAGGTAAACGAGATTGTAACATCTGGCTTTACAAACACTCCATTTCAATATCACCCAGTGACCAACGAAATTTATAAAAATAGAACGATGCAAGGCGACAAGACCCAAAAAAGAGTTGATGCCTTTGATCCTCAGTTTAATCAAGGGAGTTTGTTTTAATTAATATCTTAAAGTTTTGGATTTAGTATGAAATATTTTTGGGGTAACATAGAAGCGTAAAAAACTAGCCCTCATCACAGTGCAAATAAGCTCTTAAAACAAGCCTTTGCCATCATAAAATTAGGAAGACCCTACGATGAAAATTATAGATCAAAATTCGGCTTAAAAGCTTGTACTGAGCCCAGCCGAAGTAGGCTTGTTTTTTAACTCAGTTCTTGTTAGCAGCTGCTTTTTAATCAAATTCAATTCGTTCTTTATTCTGTTCAGCCCAATCAATAATAAATTGCTTAATTCTTGATTTGTCCTCTTTTTTTAATTCCGATTTGGTAGGCAAGCACCAATGAGTTTCAGCTTCAAACCATAATCTTATTCCTCCAATTTCTAATTCCCATTCGAACTCTATCAGTTTGCCATTTTCTACAAAATAAATATATCCATTTCTTCCTTTATTCGAGAAATGAATTCCGTTTTTTGTGAGCAGTTTTTCAATTCCGTCTTTTTTTCTTCTTTCTGTTTTCCATTCTCCATTTAGTTTCTCTGAAATATGTACTTGAAAATTATTCTCACTTACTTTATAAGTTGTCCAACCAAAAGGTAATTTATAGTCCAAACCTTTTAAAGTTTTTTTCGACTGCTTTTTACAATAAGAATTCACTTTGTCCATTTCCATTATTTTGGCTGCTTTAGCTAATTCAGTCCAAAATTCTTCTGAAAAATAATGTTTGGTTTCGTCTGCTAATTCAACAAGACTTTCCAAAGCAAGTCCAAATTCGTTTTTTTCGTAAAATTTTATGCTGTTTTGAAATTGTCTATGTTTTTTATAGAATTCAGGAATATAGTCAATCATTCGCGTAATTATCTTTTTAGGCGATGATTCTACTCGTTTTTTCTTTATGAAACTAAATATTCCCAATGTTCGTTTTAAGTTGCTGCTAACAGGCCACTACATAAAGCGAGTGCGGCATTTTGTTGGTTAGCCTGTTTTCTTGTTCTTTAATTGATAGTCTAAATATACAAGTATTTGAGAAAGATTACGCTTTCGCGAAAGCTTAAAATCAAGAAGACATTGCGATAAGATTTATAATTTGAAATTAGCTTAAAAGCCAGTGCTGAGTTCTGTAGAAGTAGGCTTGTTTTTAACTCAGTTCTTTGTTACAAGCTGGTCTTTTTTCCAGTTTTATAGTATTCTTTCTTCGCTTTTTTCTGTTTATAATAAGCAACAAATATCAATGATAATGGGAAAAATAATATTATCAAAATCCACTTAAATATGTTCAAAATCAAATTCATTATCCAAATATTGAGTAAATAAAAATCAAATTGACGATTAATGTTAATCCGATTGTAACAAACATTGTCTGTTTAGAAATTTTAAAAATATCTCTAACTCCATCTTTACAGTTTAGAAATAAAAATCCGCCATAAAATAATAAGGTCATTATGTACACAGCTGGCGAAACTGTTGGAAAAATATTTTCGAGTGCTGGAATGTCAAAAGGTTGTCTTCTTAAATTCATAAAGAGCAATATAATTGCATTAAATGCAGAATAGGTCAAAAATATTGAGAGTAAAATCCACCCAACTTTATTGCTTTTCCAAAATAGAATTACTGCTATCGGAAGTATAATTATCGGGAAAAAGTATTCTACCATACTCAAATCCCAATCTGAAATCCCTTCGTGAAATATAATTTGAAACATTCCGAATTGTTGGTAAAGTCGATAGACTGCTAAACAACCAAAAATTAGAATTGTCAATCTTATAATTTTTTCAGGTGTTTGAATTCCGTTTTGAATTGGGTTTATAGTCTCAAATAGAGTGGAAGTACTCTTTTTTATTCTTTTCTCACGCTCTTTTCTTTTCTCAATTTCACGCTTTTTAGCATTCTCTTTTTCGGCTATATTGGATTTAGCTTGATTTAAATCGTGCTCGGTAAGTTGTCGGCTTTCTATTTCCGTTTTGGCTGTCTCGACTGCAATTGGATTATATTTTTCCGATTCCGCAACAATTTTTAAAAGTTCACTATTTGACAGCTTTTGGTATAATTTAGTAAATTCGGTCATTAAGTACGAATGTTTTTCTTGGCTTGCTTGTAACAGGCCACTACATAAAGTGAGTGTGGCATACTTCGACAAGCTCAGTACAAGCTTTGCTGGAGTGCCTGTTTTTTGTTTTTTAATTAATTTTTTAAATATACACTTATTTGTGAATCTGTCGTCGCGCATAGAGCTTTCAAACCTGCCACTGACGAGTGAGGAACGAAGAAGATGAAGGCACAAAGTGGAGGCTGATTGAGTAGGGTGGGAGCTTTAAAATCTTAGCAGATTAGCTCTATGATCTATCTGTGCTAGATCCTTGATTATTGCTCTTACAATCGTTCTTAAACCGATTTTGAAGCGTAGCCATACGATTGCGGTAATTACCAAGTATGCAACTGCCTTTTGTGAAGCTTATTTTATCGTGAACTGCGAGCCCTTGGGCATTCAGCCGCCAACGTGTTTGTGTATGGTTAGTTGCGTGTTTCAGCAACTAATTTAGTAAACAAAAACGAACGCGAGAAAATTCCGAAGGAATTTCCAAGTAGGCGAGCACTAGCAATGAATTATACACGTAGTTATGTGCTGGCTTTTACAGTTCCAAATCTTTGTTAACAACTTCAATTATTTTTCCAAAACCTATAATTCGAGAACCCTCTCTAAAGTCGAATGCTGTCCCTTTTTCAAGTTTGTTTTTCAAAAATTCAGTCGATGCTACTCTGATTTCGGCAACAACAGTTTCTCCAGGTATTGCAAAATTACGTCTTATAAACCTTTGACTTCCTGATGTTTGGTTTTCTGAAAAATCAAATTTTATAGCTGGTCTATATCCAGAATTTGCATTTGTGGTTCTTCCTCCTTCTTCCGATGTTCTATATTTCAATTCAGCGATAAAGTCCGCTTTTCTAGAAAATATGAACGTGTATTTATCGACTATTTCCTTATAGTTAGTCAATAATTTTTGTGGAATATTTTCATTAATCTGATTTGCTAAACTTTCAATATCGGATGGATTCAATTCTAATTGAAGTAAAGGTGCAACTCTTATTCTATCTAGAAGTTCTTGAACTATTGGCTCTAAATTTTGAACAAAATTATTGTCAATTAAAGCTTTTAAGAATTCATTCTGAAGCTCTTGAAGTTCGTCAAAATTCCAATTGAAACTGGAAACATTTCTAACCACTGCCAAATTGCTAAAGTCTATATGTCCATCGAAACTATCTCCAAAACCAAAACAACTTTTAAAATGTTTTTCTTCAACTATTGCTTGAAAAGTACAACCACAAATTACTTCGATAAACCAAGCAACCGTTCGAGGAATATTTTCAGTTTCTTTTTTTATTCTGTTTTGTTCTTTTAATAAATCAAGTTCAATATGGTAAAATGATTTTTCTGGAACAACTATATTTTTTGGAAAGCCTACTTCAAATGATTTTACATTACCTAAATTCGTTTCCTCAAATTTACTCGCTAAACAATATCCAGTTAAGTGACCTAGTTCGTGAAAAACTGTACTTTTTATATATTCTAATTTTTCTTCGATGTTCATTTTTTCAGCTTGCACATAACAGGCCACTACATAAAGCGAGTGCGGCATTTTGCTGGTTTGCTTTACTTTGTGGTCTTGATTTGTTTGGACTAAATATACAATGAATTTTGGATTTGTGCGCCGCGCATAGAGCTTTCAAACCTGCCTCCGACGAGCGTAGTGAGAGGAAGGCATAAATTCGCGTTATGTAATAGTTCTTGCATCCGACGAGAGAGGAACGACCGAGAGGATTGCACACTTGCAACTACGTGTGAGCTTTCTCTACTTAAGATGTATGCCTTAGGCATTTTTGAGTCCTGCCTCCGACGAGAGAGGAACGACCGAGAGGAAGGCACAAGGTGGCGGCTCGTTGAGTAGGGAGGGAGCTTTAAAATCTTAGCAGATTTGCTCTATGATCTATCTGTGCTAGGTTCTTGATTATAGCGCTTACAATCGCTCTTAAACCGATTTTGAAGCGTAGCCATACGATTGCGGTAATCACCAAGTATGCAACTGCCTTTTGTGAAGCTTATTTTATCGTGAACTGCGAGCCCTTGGGCAATCAGCCGCCACGTTTAATATATGTGTCGTAGCAGAGCAAATTGTTACCTTGTTTTTTGATTTTTCTGCGTATTGGTTGCTAACTTTTACTTTCTGCAAGCATTGCGCTTTACCAAAAATACAACAACCATTCGATTCATTACTTAGCTGCTATGATCACATATATGTTGTTGTGGCCAGTTTATTTATTTAATCTCGTTATCATAATCATAATATTCCAGAGAGAGAATAAGTCACTTCCTTTTTTCGTAATAAAAATCGTTTCTTTTCCGTCAAATTCAGTAATTAACAATTCGCGTTCGTTGCGTTTTTTAATTTTTTTGAGTTTAGTTTCACCAGCTTCTGCTTTTTCGAAATATTCTTTCCGATTTTTAGAGTCCACATCTTCAATTGCATCTAATTTTACAGAGTTGAGTTTTGTTCCATCATACCCAATAATTCTTTTTGTTCCCAATGCTGTCCAATTATTCGTCGAATCCGTAAATAGTAAGATTATTTTTCCGCTATCTTTTTCGTCAAAATGATTTAAGTATTTCATTTTGACTTCGTCAGTCAAGTTCTCAAATAAAAATACAGTTTTATTCGGCAGATTATGTTGAGAAGCTCTCCACTTAATTCTATCTTCTATAAATTCGACTGTTTTTCGCATTCAGTTTAATTGGCTACAACAGGCCACTACATAAAGCGAGTGCGGCATTTTGCTGGATAGCCTGTATTTATTTGTTTTTTAATTGATTGTTTAAATATACACTTATTTGTGAATCTGTCGCCGCGCATAGAGCTTTCAAAAATGTCGTATTCGCGTTATGTAATAGTTGTGGCTGGTTGCAACTACGTGTGAGCTTTCTATACTTAAGATGTTTGCCCTAGGCATTTTTGAGTAGTGGCCTGCGGCGGCTGATTGAGTAGGGTGGGAGCTTTAAAATCCTAGGAGATTGGCATTATAATCTATCTGTGCCAGATCCTTGATTATTGCTCTTCCAATCGCTCTTAAGCCTATTTTGAAGCGTAGCCATACGATTGCGGTAATAGCCAAGTATACAGCTGCCTTTTGTGAAGCTTACTTTATCGTGAATTGCGAGCCCTTGGGCAATCAGCCGCCACGGTCTCGTATAACCGTCAGTTACGGGTTAATATGCGTTAATTTTCGGTTTAGCAAAGGCTTTAGTAATTCCGATTATACGATGTTGTAAAACGTTTTTTATCCAAATTGCCACCACTTTTTTCTCTTTATCAATTTATTAACCGAAAAGGATTTTGTCATTCCGTTTATCTTTTCGTGTTCTAATTGTTTGTCCATCGGTTCGATAATATTTTGCCAACCTGCCGAAAAACTAGCGTGTATTTCACTTCCATTAGGTGTGTATTTCAATTCGACTGGAATTTCGCCAATGTTCTCCAACAATTCTGAAAATTCTTTTTTAAATCGATTTGGTAAATACCATGTTACTTTCGGTTCATTTTTCCAATGTCCAAAACTTGCAACTAAAACATTACACTTTTTAAAGTCCAAGATTGTTGGCTTTTCAGCTTGGTTTATTCGTGTAGTAACAATTAAATTATATCCAAAACCTGTTTCCAAGTCAGATTCTAAAACTATTCCACCACCATAATTTCCGTTTTCTAATCTGAATGTTAAACATGTTCCTTTTTTAAAAATCGGCTCTTTTTTGACAATTCGTTTGCGTGCTTTTGGTTTTACTTTTTCTGATTCTAATTTTGCTAAAAACTTATCAAGGACAATTTTTCTTTTTTTAATGTCCGATTCGCTTGCATCAAGTTCTTTCCACAATTTTAAATCAGATTCACTTTCTATTATTCCACGAATTTTTTCTAAAATGTCATTCGATAAACTTTTCGTTTCCCAGAGAGCCAAAGCCAAGGCAAACCAAAAATCATTTGTTCCGTTTGGGTTTTCAGAAATCAGTTTGTTTTTGATTTTGTTAGGTTCTTTTCCATCATTGTATAAATCAAAAAAATCAGCATAAGTATCTGCTGAAGTATCGTTGCTTTTTATTGCTGTTCCCCAAGTTCCCAATTCAGTTCGTGATTTTTTTTAAATGTTTTACAACAGGCCACTACATAAAGCGAGTGCGGCTCCAGGTAGCTATCGGGATTGCGGTAGTGCCTGTCTTCTTGTTTTTTAATTGATAGTCTAAATATACACTTATTTGCAATTGTTTAAGTTCTCACGAAAGCGTGATTATTAATTTAAGTTAGGAGGGTCTCGTATTTTTTATGTGGGCATAACCCTACTGGCAGAAAACTAGTATCTCCAAACCAGAGCTTCTAATTTTATTTTTGACATCCTCTAGTGTCCGTTAGCGGTCATCTTCTCATAGTAATTTGTGTACATTTTAAGAACTTCTTTATCAATGCTAATATGAATACTACCACCTTTATTTATAAAATTGATGGCGTCTAAAAGCGTATTTTCTAATGGATTTACTGCCTTTAATTTTGTGAATGGTATCCTTAAGAGATTGATGTTGTTTTGCTTGCAATATTCGTTTTTAATAAGGTCTCTTTTAAGTCTTGCTTTTTGTACCTCTGGATTTTTATCAAAACCAAATTTTCCAAAATGCTGTTGTCCATCAAATTCTATGATTAAGTTTAGTGATTTTACATAAAAGTCTACTTGTAACTTATTCTTGAATTTCAAGTCGTGAAATGTTTTGTTTTTATTAAAGCTTAATTGTTCTCTTGTTAAAATCTCAGAAATAATCTGTTCACCTAACGAAACGCTGTTCTTAGGGTAGCATTTGGGACACATTTTACAGTGTATTTTATGCTTGTGGAATTTAAAAGGAAAAGGGTGTTTATGACCATTTCCCTTACATTGGAAGATTATGGAGTAGTGGTTGTACTTATCTTTTTTAAAAGACCTGTAGGTATATATTTCAGAGAGACCAGTTTCAATATTCTCTAGCTGGTTATAAACAATTTCTTTTAGTTCGTCTTCTGTATATCCATAGCTAGAAGCTAATGAAGCACACTTTTTACAACCGTGATTTTGACCAAGCAGTCCCTGCTCTTGATAAAATGTGATACCGTGATATAAACATTTTAACTTTAAGGATTTAGGTTTCTTTTTACTGAAGCCAGGAATTTCTAGAATATAATGCCAATCTCGTATAAACTTCGAGTGACTATTTCTCAGCTTTTGATCGTGTTGATCATATGATAATATAGTTACAATGCTGGCGTTATGATTTTGTATGCAACCTTTACATTTTTTTAGAAATTTTTTTGATGATTTGAAAGTTTGTGCTGGTAGAATGAAAGTACTGCCGTGCTCTGTACATCTTAAATGATAGTATTCAATATTACGATTCTGATTATTCTTTTTGAAAAAGATAGAGCGTCTAGGAGCGGGATCCAGCTCATATTTACCGTCAAACTTATTTGAGATAAAATTTTGAACTTCTCGTCGGTACAAAAATGGATTTCTTTTGTTTTTTTCAATGGGTGTTAACCTTTCCCAATTGTTTTTTCCAGTTTTCATTGTTGAAGATTTGAAATGAAAAAGCGCGAGACCGATATCATAAGTCCTAAGGTATCGGCAAACACCCGTCACTGTATGAAAAATCGACCCGCGCCAAGCGGACGATTTAACTATGATACAGTGACTTACAAAATTATGCCGATTTCTAGGTCTGACCAAGCTAAACGCTTTATATAAATATGTTAGATTTCTATTTTTCTATAATTCTAGTTTTATATGAGTATTCATTTCATATGCAAGTTATGAAATGTCATTGATATATTTTTCGATTGATAAATTGAGTATACTTTTTATACTTACCTCTTCTTGTAGTGCTCGTTGCTTTACCTTCTTGTAGAGGGATTTAGGTAGGTAGAACGCAATCTGTATTTCTTTTTCTGCCGGTTTTACCTTTTTTACGGGTCGTACTCTTTGTATTGGGGTTTGAGTAGCTTTTTTGGCTTGGTCTATAAGTGATGTTAGGTCTAGTTCTTCCATATCATAAAAGTTTTATTAATGTTTCTTTAGTGAGAGCATTCATTTGTATTTGTGCTTTTGTTGTGGTACAACCCTTATTCATTATGGATCTTGTATAATCAACTAAATCACTAATCCGAGTTTTAGCTATTTCGACTCCATATTTTTTGATTTCTCGATATACATCATTGGTCAATGTTGTATTTGCTTTAATCATATTCATAACGATGAGAAGTTTGTCTTTGTCAATTACTGCCAGAACCAGGTCTAATGTTTTATTGATCGCTATAACATCAAGTAAACTGGCTTTAGTAGGTATTATAATGAGATCGCTTATTTGTGCTAAATTTTCTAGGTTGTTGAATAGATAGGGAGGCGTATCTATAACTATAAACGTATATCTTAATTGCCTAATTTCTACTACAGACGTACTTGGTGGGTATATATCTATATTTTCAAATTGAGACTGAAGGCTCACTAAGCTGCCCTGGTGATCAAGATCCACAATAGCAACTGTGGCGCTTTTTGCTAAATTGAGAGCAATGTTTGCCACTAGAGTGCTTTTCCCTACGCCGCCTTTTTGATGGGTGATGGTGATTATTTTACTCAAACTTCTCTTTTTTCCAGTTTATAAATGATTTATAGGCTTTTTTATCGCTTTGGAAAAATTCACCTAGATTAGTCTTAAATGTGCTAAATTGCTGTGATTCTGCAGTATATTTTTTACTGATTTCAGAATATTTAAAAAGTCCAAATCCCGTTCCAGTAATCAGGCTTATTAGTAGTAGCACTATAAGCGTTCTGTAAAAAAGGTATTTTTTCTTACCGGTACGTTGAAATACTTCAAGTTGTGTTTTTGTGGTACTCATTATTTCTTTTGAAAACTTCTGAGATACTTGCTCCGTATATTGCTCAAACCTTTTTAGCTCTGTTAGATCTGGAGATATATGTATTGCTTTTATTTGTTCTTTCAATTCCTGTAAACGATAATTTTCAGCTTCTAGGACTTGTAAGTCATTGTTAATGTAGTTTCTTGTTGCCTGTAGTTTATTGATGTCATTACTAAAGCTGTCTAATTCTTCAACGAGTAATGCCGCCAGTCTTTCTAATTGTGTCATTGTTTTTTGATTTTAATTGTTGCGCTTTCGCGAAAGCTTTTTCCAAATTGTTTTTTGATAGTTGTCTATGTACCTCACTAGCTTTAAAATTGTATTCTTTATAATGAATTCTACAACCTCTATAATTCCCAAATTTGTCAATGCTTTTGATAACATATACGCCTTGCGCTTTCATATATGAGATATAGCTAGATAGATCTTCTGGAACCATTTCACTAATTACCTTTTTGTGCAATTGGAATATCTCCGTCCTAACTTCTTTAGTTTTAGATTGCTTTTGTTCTCTTACCTCTGTTGTTGTTTCTAAACCTAATCTTTTTGCTACCCTTTCGGCAGCTTTCATAGATTTTCCACCTATATAGCTGTCGGAAACAGCTCTTCCATCAAATCCAATTCTAGAGGTGTACAGGTGTATATGTTTATGAGGTTTATCTTGATGTAAGTAAGCAACACTTTGATGTTCATTTAGCCCCATCTCCTTTATGAATTCTGAAACTATCTTATTCCAGTCTTTAAGCACGACTCTTTGACCGTCTTTTATGGTTGGACTTAAAACAAACGAGAGCATATTGCGAGTACAATTTGCGTTGAGTTCGTGCAGTAATTTGAACTCTTTTGTAATATCTCTTATGTCTGTTGCCATAATATTTCTCTTTAAAACAAGTACAGCAGATTTATCACTATCATTTCCATATTCTAAACTCGCTTGTAAATGACTTATAGATTGTCCCAGTCCTACCATTATTGAAATTTTTTTAGATTTAATCTTAATTCATCGGCTAGTTTGTGAACTTCATTTTTAAGTCTAGGATCTTTGTTTTTAAATAAGTTGCCTATCGACTTCCATCCGTTATGAATTTTTACTAGCTCTTTAAATAGATCTAGTTCTTCGTTAGATAGGCGAGCCCGTATTTTTTTATTTAAACCTACCTGGCGTAAATATTTACTGAGATCGAGTCCTGCCTCTTTTGCAGCTTGTTGTAATAGCTTTTTTTCAAGCTTTGTTACTTTAAATGTTATATAATATTTTCTCATAATTTGAAACCTGTTTGCGACCTTAGGAGCAAACCAAGTATTGCGTACTTGGGACTTCGGCGTAGCAAGAAGTACCAACGTGCGCACTACTTGAAATACTCAGATCTAAAAATTTTATGCTCGTCATTTTTCCCATTTATTAAAAACTCATTTATATCTATGTATTGACTATAAAGGTGACTTTTATCACAAACATTTTTACAAGAATTTATAAGTGATTTTGACGTTTTTTTTCCACTCTCATCATTGTCTAGATATAGGTGAATTTTATCGTATTTATTTAAAAATTTAAAGCTTTGATTAACGAGAGAGATAGAGTTAAGAACAAGAATGTCTGAGTTAATTGGGCCGCTGCTTAATTCAAGAAATGCTAAATAATCAAAAAAGCCTTCGAAGATTTTAAGGTTTTTCATATCGTTCCTAATAACTGAAATCGCTTTTTTACCGATACAACCCTTAAAGCCTTGATTTCTAATTTCCCAATTAGATAAGATATTTTGAAACCCAAGACCAAAGTAGCTGCGACCAGCTACTTGGTAATGAACTTCCTTTAACTCTTTTGATATCAAATTTGACGAGATACATCTTCGCTTTGCATAGTTTAACAAAGCCTGATGTTGCGGAGGTAAAATCTTAGTAACGGTAATCTTTGAAGACTGAGTAGACTTCTTCTTTTGAGAAACATTATAAGTTTTAAACTCGTCCTTAGATAGCGCTATAATGGCATCGTGAAAGTTTATTTTATGCAGTCTCATTATTAGATCAATGATTGAGCCGCCAACCCCTTCTCCGTGGTCATACCACCTGTTTAAACGTAAACAAACTTTAAAGGAAGGTCGTAGCTCGTGTCTAAATGGGCTTAAATACCAGTAATTACTATTTTTAATAGACTTAGGTTGATAGCCTTTCAATGCCAATAGGTGTATGATGGAGATATCTTTAATTATTTTTAAGTCAGCCATTTTCTATTGCAGTTTTTGATTAGACTTAAAAGACGCTAAGTACCCATATGCTTGTAGTTTGGAGTGCTTCACTTTTTCATAACCTAACGCACTTAGGGCTTTACCGGCGCTAATATGGTTCAGTTTTGCGTCGGTGAAGCTTAATAGGTTAATGACATCTGTAGCTGTTTTAAAATCTTCTATAGAGTTTGTCTTGGTAAAATATTTATCTATCAATTCAAACTCACTGCTTTGGTTAAAGTATTTCTTATTTCTAATCTCATTTAACTTTATGTCTTCAGGAGTCATTTCGGCGTAGAATTCATCATCTTTAAAAGCGAGATGATAAGCTTGAGCCCATAGCATATTAATATCTACATTATCTTTGTAGCTAAAATCTATTTCCCCTATAATTTCAAAGCAAAGCCACCTTACCGATCCAGTAGGGTCATTAAGGAAGTCATTATCATTTGTAGATGCTAATAAAGAAGCTCGTCTTGCAATAATAGAATAAAGCCTATCATAGGGTAGCCTCTCATTAATTTGGGTCTTAGATAAGAAAGATTTATAGTTGTTAATTGCAGATTTGCTTGCTAATCCTAACTCATCTAAGTTCACAAGCATATTACGAGTTAATGAAACTCTGGAATCTTTATCAAATCCAATATCTTCTGCTATATAATCACTAAGCTCTTCCGGGCATAAATTTCTTATCCAGGTAGTTTTACCTTTATTCTGAGCTTTTTGATAAAGAACAAAACATTGCTTATTTGCATACCCATCAATAAGAGCGCATTTTACAGCTCTAACCATCCATTTCTTGAAATGGTATATGGCAAGATCTAGCTCTTTAAAATCAATATAGGATACATATTCACTTATATAGTCAGTACCGTCCCAATCAGGTAGATGAGAGAAGTAATTTTCTATAGGATCAAATTTTTCCACAAGATGTGATTTCAAATACATTTCTACATTTTTTAAAGAGGTTTTAATATTATTCTGGCTTAATTCTATATAAAGAGAAGCCGTATTAACAACTTCCCATTTTTTTGAATGGATTGGTTTAATGTCACAAGTATGTGACATAGTATTATATCGTATGTGGTACTTTTTATGTAAGTATTCAAAGATTTGATCAAAAACTGTCTTTACCAGAGGTTTGTCTAAATGATAGATGGATTTTTTTTTCATAAATAAAGGTTTAACCCGTATATTTACACAGGTTTTATTATTGGAATAAAATTGAAAATATAAGGCACTACCAGGCACGGTAGTGCTTTTTTTATTTTAGCCGATTGAGTGGAATGAGGTTATCATTCTCATCGAAGATAGTAGTATGTTTTATTTGGTAACTACGCCCTATGCGTACAGATTTTAAAATACCACGACTACAGTAGGACCTTATTGTCTGTGGTGTTTTATTGTAAAATTTGGCAATTTCAGCCGGACTGTAATGACTGGTACGTCTTTGCTGATCTTTATCTCTTATATGATGATGTAAAAGAGATTTTAGTTCATTAATTTGAGATTGAATAATGTCGAATGGATTGTTCATTTTGTAAATTTTATAGGTGCAATATCGTGCTTATTTGTTGGTATACAGCGGTTTGTCCGCGGAGTCCGCACTTTCCGCACTTTTTGGGTTTAACTATAAAATTTACTCGTAATATAAAATGGGATTTATTGAGTTAGTTAGTAGCTTTACGCATTTTATTATAGATTTTCAAATCCTTTTTTTCAATACCGTCAAATTGGAGTAAAAATTGACAAACGTTTTCAAATGAAACTTCATATTTTTTAGTAAATTTTTCTTCATTTAATTGAGAATTTACATTGCTAAAT
The DNA here is from genome assembly GCF_000152925.2 of Dokdonia sp. MED134. Taxonomy (NCBI): domain Bacteria; kingdom Pseudomonadati; phylum Bacteroidota; class Flavobacteriia; order Flavobacteriales; family Flavobacteriaceae; genus Dokdonia; species Dokdonia sp. MED134. Next base: position 105,935 of record NZ_CP009301.1, read on the forward strand.
AATGTTCGTTTCAAATCCACTCCGAAACACTCAAATTTCTCTCTAAGTTCTACCTGTGTAAACCCTAACAGAAATCCTTCATTTCTAAGGATGAGAATTAAAAATGATAATTCTCTAGCAATTTCTTTTTTATTCTGGGGATTGAACCCTTCAAAAACCCCTTCTTCGTTTATATTTTTTTTACTTATTAGATATTCTATAAGTTTCTTTGCTATTTCTCTTTTATTATGTTTGAAAGCTTCTATTGCAGGTTTGTAATGTTCACAGTCTATTTGAGTTTGGTCTTGTGAGTTTTCTTCTTTCTTAACTGGGGTAATAGTAGAATCAGTAACCAGGTTTAGGTTTTCATTTCTTTCACTTTCATTCTTTAGGGGTGTACCTAAAGATTCTTGACCTTTAAGAGTATCGGCTTCAGAGCTTGATTTCCCTAATAAAATCTCATCCTTAATATTTTCTTGTTTCTCTTCAAGTTCACTTTTTGAACAAGAAGTAACCTCTACAGTGAGAGTAGGGGGCTGATTGTTATCATTATTCGTAATATTTTCTAGCTTCCCCTTTGTTTTTTCTGATTGACTTGGCTTATTTTTTAATGTAGTTAATAGTTTTAACTGTGGCTCATTTTTAAAATTATCTAGCTTAACCTTTGTGCTTCCATAAGTATGAGAAGAATGTTCCTTGAATTGCTCTTGGTTTGATTGTGTATGGCCGTTCTCTGATTTGAAAAAATGAGCAATAATTATATTTTGGATCTTAAAAAAATAAATAGGGGAGCTGTTAGGCGTAGCAAACATCTTTTGACCTCCCTTTTCAAAGTTTTTTCTTGTAAGGGTAATGAGAATAGCTGTAAATAGGAGGTATATCGTAATTTTTGGAATGTCAAAGTTCCAAATAGAATTGCTTGCTGATTCTATAATATCATTTTTTAGCACGTATGATGCTGTCAAGCATCCTGCGAAAATTATAATTTGATATTTGAGTAGCATTTTATCTTTAACCCTTCTTTGTTCAAACCAAACGAGTGTTAATTTTGTAAAGAATAAACTTATAACGATAGTGAGTGTAAGTCCAAATAATTGATCTAGTATGAAGTAAGTCATTTTTAAAATATTTTAATGAGTATTTTTCAGGTAGGTAGGTAATAAGAAAATCAATTTTCAAAGAAATTTTATCCAAACACGTCGTTCATAAATTTTAAGCTATCTCCTTGTGAAGGTTTGTAATACAGGTTAAAATTTTGAATACTCTTGTGTCCAGTATATCCCATAATAATTTTATCAGGCACTCCCTTATTTTTCATTATGGTAATGAAAGTTCTTCTAGCAGTGTGACTATTAACCCTTGTATAAAGGGGAACTACTGAGGTATGAACATCTTTCCCATATTTCATTGATTTTCGAGCATTTTCAACAAATCCCAGTAATTCAAAAAGTTCTTTCACGTATTTGTTAAATTTTTGATTAGAGATTGACGGCAGGTTAAAATCATACTTTTCCAATATTGATTTAGAGATTTCATTTAATGGAACCTTTAAACTTTTTGTAGGATCTTTTACATCAGTGACACATATAAAGTCGCCATATACATCCGACTTTTTAAGTTTTGAATAGTTTCCGTAGCGAAACCCTGTAGTACAACCTAAGATAAAGAGATCTCTTACTTTTTCCAGGCGAGTATTTGAGCTCAGGTCTACTGAGTAAATATCTTTGACTTGATTTAGATTAAAAGCGATTTCCTCAGTTGGAAACCTTTTTACGTTTTCAAAGTTTTTAAACTCATCGTTATAAGTGTACTTGTTTTTTTCAGCCCAAAATAAAAATGTTTTTAGTAGTCCAACATTCCGGCTTAAGGTGTTTGCAGAATGCTTTTTAACTTCAATACAAAATCTAAGAAAGGTTTGGTAAACCGTTTGATTAAGAGCAGAAAACCGAATGGGTTTACCTAAATAAGACTCAAATTCTTGAAGTAGTTTTTTGTTGTATTGATATCTTTTAATCGTTGAGGGTGAGTTCCCTTTGTCTGTAGGGTCATTGATTTTTTGCTCCAAAAAGATATCATATACTTTAAAAAATCCATTTGTTTTTGAGCTTGACTTTTTAAATTCTTTGTCAAAGGCCTGTCTTGCAATATCAATAGTGAGCTTTTCGTCAATCATTTCATATTGTACAGATAAACGATCGAGTAAATTAACGTGATCTTCGAGTGTTTTTTTTAGATTTCTAAATGCAATGCCTGACTCAATTTTATTTGGATTTTTTTTAGGCCTTTTATGTTTCAAATCCCAATCTGCTGGATGTATTCTCTGACCGGTAGAATATATAAATGATTTACCTTCTTCTTTGAAGTAACTCTGAAAATATATGAGGGTAGCCTGATTTGATTTAGGCTCTTTTAGTTTGAAAGAAGATTTCACAAGTTCTATTTTAGGTGCTATTAAAACTATATATTATTGCATATAGTTACGAAAATAAGATAAAAATATTAATCTTAAACCCTTATAATCAAGTATTATTAGTCATTTGATATAGTCTAGCACTAATAAGGTTCGAATCCCTCTTTCTCCGCAAAAGAAACCTGTAACGTATGTTACAGGTTTTTTGTTTTATACTCATACGTCAAGCTTGCTTGTAAGTAGGGGGATAAAACAAAAAACCAACGAGCACAGCTCGTTATGGTTTTATGCTTGCAAAGGATACCCCAATGGGGATCACCTTTAGGTAATCCCCAATAACAAAAATTATCTTCCAAGCCCAAGCTAGTTTGGAAGGCGAAGGGATAAAACAAAAAACCAACGAGCACAGCTCGTTATGGTTTTATGCTTGCAAAGGATACCCCAACTGGGATCACCGCAGGTAATCCCATTGTGATTTTTCTAAATAAAACAGTGAGGAATGAATATCGAATATCGATTATAGAATCTCGAATGTAGAATAACGACTATAAAAACAGCTCACGGCTTAAAGCTTACGGCTTAGAGCTTAAAGCCAAATACTAAGAACCACCATCTACCGACTACAAACTACTAATAGCCAACAGCTAAAGACTACCGTCTACCGCCTACCAACTACCGTCTACTAAAAGCCCCCTCAATTAAGCACCTCCTTAGGCGTTCCTTTTCTATAGCAGCGTTCTTCACCTAGGTATAGCGGATTACCGTGTTTTTCTGACCAGAAGCCTTCTAGTAGATCTTTGGTGATACATTGATAGACCACGACACCTTTGTAGATGGTCCCGTTATCGCCCTCATAATTAAAATTAATCACCAGAATATTATTCTTAAAGAAACCAGTTCCTTGTTGGCGCTGATCACCACTTATTAGCCAAGTAGCAACGATTCTCTTATGCTCATCTAGCGCTAGCGTGAGTTCGCCCTTATAACCTGCGGCATCTGGGCTTTGGTTGCTTCCTGTGATGGTGTATGTGCCTATTAGGTCTTCTATGGTAATTGGGGAGTGTGTAATAATGACTATCTAATTAAGGTTGAATCATTCTTTTTAAAGTATCGAAGAAGGCTTGTTGAAATGCGGAATCTTGAGTATGAAGCTTATACAATTCTAGCTCATTTCTTCGCTGTCTTGACATAACATCTTGTATTATTTTACGTAATGCTATGTCACTGTTTTGCGCATCAGGGTTTGCCATAACTTTAGTCGTAAAATCTGGATGTGCCTCTATAAATTTTTTCATAGTTAAGAGCTTTATTCTTTGATCTTCTGGTGTAGCGTCCCAACCGTGAAAGTATCGTTCATTAAAACTTTTAATAATAGCTTCAAGCTCATCTTCTTCATTTTCTCCGTGGGCACCTCTCACGCCTGGATTAGCAGGGTCTAATTCTGTCTCATCTGAGTCAAGCTTGATTTTAGCTCCAATTTTATCCCTTTGTTCCAATCCATAGGTATCTAAGTCTACAGCGTCTAATAAGCGGTCTAAATCATCGATATTTGGATCACGTACAACCATTTTAGGAATTAAAAACTTTAAAAACCAATACAGCATTTCCCACTCTGGATTATTGAACTCCAATAGTGCGGCTACTTGGGCATAAATCTTTACAAACTGCCTTGCTTTAATTTTATAATCTGCTTTTTGCTTGTCCTCATATTCTAACTCTACGTCAAATCTATTTTGAGGCTTACTTAAAGCAGCTCCTAATGATTCTGTGTCTGCATTAGCAAAAAATAATTCGTTAAATCTAACAACTTCACTCCATTCATAAACACCTTCACTATCAAGTAATTCTTTAGCGTCGTGCAACACATTGACATCTGTAGCGCTGCTAAGTGTGGTAATTGTATAGTAAGGATCAAAAGCATTTTTTAAATCTTCTTTATCATTAAAGAAGTCTAACACAAAAATATCTTCCGTTTTTTTACCCAATTTAGGTGCAGACCTATTGAGGCGTGACAATGCTTGAACTGCAAGAACTCCTTGAAGTTTCTTGTCTACATACATTGCGCATAATTTAGGCTGATCAAAACCAGTTAAATACTTATTTGCGACTACAAGAATTCTAAACTCGTCCATATCAAAATAGCGCGCTATTTTATCTTGAATGTAGCCGGGGTCATTAGGTTTTGCAGTATCAAGATTTGAAGGTAAAATATTTACAATTTCTTCAGTTAATAGGATACCATCTATCTCTTTTTCACCAGAAAAAGCACATATGGCTTGAAAAGGTGTACCTCTTTCTTCAAGAATACGTTGTATAGCTCTATGATAACGTACTGCAGATTCAATACTCTGTGTGACTATCATTGCTTTCGCTTTGCCCTTGAGCTTTTTCTTTCTGTAAATCTGACTCATAAAATGGTCAAGCATTACTTCAGCTTTACTGTCTATTGTGCGTTGATCTTTTTCTACAAATGCTTTTAGTTTCTTTTGGGCTTTCTTCGTATCAAACGAAGGGTTTTCTTCGGCAGATTTTGACAGTCTATAATAACTTTGATAGGTTGTGTAATTTGCAACTACGTCGTGTATAAACCCCTCTTCAATAGCTTGTTTCATTGAGTATAAATCAAAAGGAGCAAACTTTCCATCTTCTATTGGAGTTCCAAACTTTTCTAAAGTGCTATTTTTTGGAGTAGCTGTAAAGGCGAGATAAGAGGCATTAGATTGCATCTTGCGCGAAGTCATTATTTGCAAGATTTTATCTTGAATATCTGATGAGTCTTCATCTTCATTTTTTGATTGCCCGATAGCTCTATTTAGATTATCGGCGGCAGTACCTGATTGTGAGCTATGTGCTTCATCTATAATTACGGCAAATCGTTTATCACTTAAATCTGCAATACCGTCGACGATGAAAGGAAACTTTTGAATCGTCGTTATGATAATCTTTTTTCCTTCCTCAAGATTCTCTCGTAGTTGTCTACTTGAATGTGCTGGAGCCACAATATTTTTTACTTCTGAGAAACCTCTTATGTTTTCTCGTATTTGCTTGTCTAGCAAACGCCTGTCAGTAACCACGATAACAGAGTCAAAAATAGGTGTATCCATCGATTTTGGACCAGCTGCGGCCTTATTCTGAGGATACGCTTCTATTAATTGATAAGCTGCCCACGTAATACTATTAGACTTTCCAGAACCTGCCGAGTGCTGAATTAAGTAACGATGTCCAGTACCATTATCACTTACGTGTTGTACAATTTTACGTACCACGCGCATTTGATGGTATCTTGGAAAAAAAAGTGTTCTAGATGGTAGTGGATCACTTGCTTTACCATCTAAGCGTACGAAATGCTGAATAATATTAGCTAGACTTTGAGGTTTAAAAACCTCGTTCCATAAATAAGCAGTTTTATGTCCAAAAGGATTAGGCGGGTTTCCTTTACCATTATTGTGACCAAGATTAAAAGGTAAAAAGAATGTCTTGTCACCAGCAAGTTTGGTCGTCATATAAACTTCATCTGTATCTACTGCCATATGTACCATACAGCGTCCAAAATGAAGAAGGGTCTCTTTGGTATCTCGTTGCTTTTTGTATTGGTTTTGCCCGTGAAGTTTGGCAGACTGACCTGTCCATTGATTTTTGAGCTCAATAGTAATGATAGGTAGGCCATTTATAAAAAGTACCATATCAATATCCTCACGAGGATTACTGGCAGAGTAGGGCACTTGACGCATTACACTAAACTGATTGCTTTCAAACTGCTTTTGAACACGCTCACTACTGCTACCTAAGGGTAGTGGATAAAAGAATTTCAAAAAAGCATCATCTATAGGTAACCCTTTTTTAAGCACGTGAATAATCCCGTGCTTTTTAATAATGCGATCTAAGCGTTGCAGTATTTTTAATTGCCAGTCATTACTGCGCTTTAATTTATTGAGTTCTTCTTCTTGTGTTTTCTCAAGAAAATCCCAAAAACGAGTTTTATCAATGGCATAAGTAGCATCATAATCTTTACGGTGGCCTATGTAATAATCTCCTTGCTTCAGGTATTGCGAATTTGATTCTTGCACGCCATTTAAAGTCTCAATTGTAGTTCCTGACAGAGCTAATTGTATAGCAGCTTCTAAAGCTTGTTCGTTGGTGTTGTCATTCATTCTTTAATCTTTATCAAGTTTCATATGCACGATGTACTCGTTAGTTATTACTTGGTATTTTTTATTCGTAAAAAAGTCATAAATCGGAATGATGTCTTGTTTGTTTTTAACAAGCCATATTTCATAATCTTTTAGATTCTGTTTACCAAAATCATACTCTGATTTTGATAGAAAAAAAGAACCTGTATCGAAGGTCTTTACTTCCACATATTTCACCACACCTTCTGCATTTGTATATCGTATGTCATAATGTAAACCTTCATTATCTTTACTTATATGGTCTACGTTAGTGAACCTCATTTTCACCAATTCATCGTAAACAATTTGTTCTGATGTATTTCCAATTATTTTAAGTTTCCTTTGGTCTTTTTCTCCAGGTGTGAAAACATTATTACTACCTTTAAAAATTCCAGCCTTTTTTGGTTTTAATAGTTTGCTGCTTAAGACTCTGGTTGTATTAGGTCTTGTAGATGGACCAGACGTCTCGTTGGAGATGGTTTCTTCCTTGGTGTTGGCTTTTTCGGCTATCAATTCTTTTTTTATCTCATCTATTTTATCCTCAAAATAAAGCAAACTTTTCAATCTTGGATTTAGGCTGATTTCATATAGTTCAGTAGTTGTAAATTTTTCTTCATTCTTACTTCTTATTAAAGCGATATTCTCTTTAGATTCTATTTTGATTGTAGGATATATTAGAGCGATATATTCCCTGTAAACAGCCGTTTTATCCACTTTGAAGTTATGCCTTAATTCGTGAGCTTTTTGTTGAGCAAATTGTAGATAATTGTTAAATCTATTACAAATATCTAAGAACTGTGCCTTTTTCTCTAGGTCACTATTTCTTAGATTTTCCCTAATAGAAGCCTTTACCAATTGGTTTTTTGATAAAATCGCATCTTTTATTGTGGACAAATGCCATTGCGCTAAACTTATCTTATAGCTGTAATGCGATGCAAATACACTTAACTCAATATCCAATTTATTGAATAACCCCTCTATTTTAACTAGTTCACTTTCGGTATTAATTTGCTCATAATCTATGGAACTACTATCGTATTCTAATCCAAAGATCTCTGCAATCCGTTTTTCAAGACTTAAATCGTCCAAGAAGTCATCATAGACTTTGTCTTTTGATAAGAATACTGCCTGCCAAAACGCTTGCTTGTAGTCTGCAAGACCTAATAATTCTCTAGCATCATTAAAAGTATCTATTCCTAGGTCATTTTTGATACTATTTTGCACATCATCAATATCACTTCTTAAAATATACTTGTATTCATTTTTATCGTTATTTACGTCAAATGCTAGAGAGATACAATTTGCAAAACTATTTGTGAACTCAACATTTCGTTTTAAAGAGTCAATTGTGTCGTGTTCGCTTATTTTTATATAATACGTTTGTTCTGAACGGTGAAGAAACTCGTAATCTGATACCACAAAGCTTTTATCGTATACTTCATACTTAATTTCAGAGCATAGTATTATCTCAATTTTTTTACAAATGGATGCTTGCGTTTTTCTTGGCTCTATATCCTCGATAACATTTAACCTGTAGCTTAATAAAAGTGGTTTTAACTCATCTAAAAGATTGCCAAAATCTGCTGTAAGTCCGTCAATTTCATTCTTATAAGTGATATTGATATTAATTGTTTTGAGATCATTTATACCAAAAAACTTTATTGCATCTGCTCCACCTGCGCGTGCTGGGTAATTAAATATTGGGTAGGCTTCTCTTAATTTATTAGGCAGCTTTATTTTATCGCTGAAATATATCTGCTCTTGAGGATACAACCTTAATTCATTACCGTTGCTGGCAAATAATGATAACGGTTGTTCGATTTCAACATTGTTCTTATTGTAGTGACTAAGAGCTCTTTTGTAGAATGTCTGTGATTTAGCACCAGACGGATAAATATTAGGTAATTTATTGATGATTTCTGCCACTCTTTTAATTGATAGGTCGTTAAAATCATCTGTAGCACCTAAGCTGACTAAGATTTCATTAATTTTTGTTTTATTGAGGTTCTGCTCTAGATTAATAAGCTGGTTGTAATTGATTCTAAAATCATTCACCCAAGAGTATTTTTCATCTATAAGAAGGTCTGAAAATTTGAACTTATAATTTTTAGTTAAGTAATACTTAATGTAGGAAGGCTTGGTATAAACTGTCTTGTAATTAAAATAATAGTACTCGTATTTATCTTCGTTGGCGCTATCATATAGTTGTCGTTTTAACCTATCATCATAATAAACCCATAGGATTAGTTTTTCTATAGATAATCTATTCAGTATTTCTTCAAAATCTGTGATGTACAGAAACTCTAATTTGTAAGACGACCTATTTGTATAACCATCATAGCTTTGTACATAGTTTACATAGTCTACGAGGTTTGAGGTGATGTTTGTTCTTCTTTTATATCTCGCATAGCTATTTACTTTTATCCACTTTAGAAATTTTTCTAGTTGATATTTGTCTTCAGCATTAGGTAAACCTAGTATAGATGGATTTGCCACAAAATCACTATTATCGTAAACTTCCTCAAAGATGAGTGTAGTTTTAATACCAGTAGGATAGTCGCTTGATAGCACAAGGTTTTCAGTATCCACGATAGTACTAGCTTTTGAAATAGATGGTATTGTAATTACATCATCAGGGATTTTAGTATCCTCTTTCATTAATTTGAAATTATGATAGAGGCAACTATTCATTTCCTTAATAATTGCTATGCTTTGAGCATTATGCCGTTCTATCTGATTCTTGGTTTCCCTAATTATTTTTTGTGATAGCGTTGCTGGTTCGTAACTGTGAATATTGAAATATCCCTTAAGTTCATCATAAATAAAACGGCCTTTATTAGGATTGTCACTATCGTAAAATTTAAATTCTCTTAGCAGTGCTTCAAAAAATTTATCTCCTACAAATTGGATATCTGTAAAATTGGGTGTTTTTAAGGGATTATTTTTAGTTACTGGGGTATAGATGTATTCTTTTCCCTTAATTATGGTGTTATTATTATTTACAAGAAAATCGAGTTGATTTGGTTTTGCCTTTTTTATGAATGCGGCTTTTTGAGTTAATAGCCTAATCCATTTTGCTCTTTGTCCAATGGATAGTGGTTGACTACCGATAGAATTTAAAACATCGATATAATTTTCTAATACATCTACTTGTCTATCGACCTTTTCATCTAAATCAAATTGAGTAAGTGTTTTACCTTTAAGTGGTATTAAATGGCAGTTTATAGTATCTGTAGCACTGCTCTCGATTAATAGTTGAGCAAACTCATCATTAACATACAAAATCTCTGCTATTTTTTTATATGTATTGTCTATACAAGGAAATACAGCTTCAGTATTTATTGCCTCTTCAATAATGTCATAATAGCCTAAATTTTGTAGCGTATCTGCTTTATGTTTGTGATGTAAAATTGATAAGGGCTGATAAGACACTTTTTTATCAGTAAAATATCTAGCTACTTTTGTTGTAAATGCTACTACTTTTTCTAGAATAAATCTATTTTTTTCTGAATCATTAAGTTGATTACGTGTAGCGTCCAAATCAAAGGTTGCGTGTAAGACATAAGGTTGATTGAGCTTAATGTTAGTAGGGAAAAATGAATACAGATAAGGTGATGTTTTTTCAAAATTATCTTCAACGGCAATTTTAATTTGATAAAACTCTTTTTCTGTTTTATTGACATCCTGAAACTCTAGCGGTAACTCATCTTCTTCTTCAAAAATAGACCAGGAATTGTTTGGAAATTGAATTGCTTCTTGAGGACTGAATGTTGTACTAGATTTGATATGAGCGCTTCTATTACATTTAATTTGCGGTTTGTCTTCAAAACCTATAAAATCAATTTGCTTGATGTGATTTAAAAAGAGTAAAGTTTCTGGGGTAATACTTTTGACCTGCTTATAAATATCTTTGAAGGCCTTCTCTTTATAGCTGATTACAATACTTGTTTTAAAGTTTTCTTGCGTTATTTCTTTTATGACAGGAAGGCATAAAAAAGGCATAGGAATCACGGTAGAACTTAAATTTTCCTCTTTAGCTATAGTTGCTCGTTGCTCTGTAGTAAATAAACTCTCATAACGCGCTTTAGTATTGGTTTCAGAGTATTGTAAAGAAAGGTCGTTGCTTTGAATCTCTATGGCATTGCTCCAATTTATAATAGACCTAAAACCAAGACCCTTGTTTCCTATGTATTTTCGTTTTGAAGTTTTGGACGATAGATTTGCTATAAATAAAGAACGGTAGCCTTTTTTAGAAAAAGACGTATCTCCATTATTGTTAATGCTTATCGTTTTACTTGCCGTATCTAATTTAATAGCCACTTGCGTAGCACCTTCATCGTCGGAATTTTGTAAGAGTTCTAGTAATTGTCTACCGTTATAGCCTTTAATGGTTTCTAGCTCACGGTTGTAGTCACCTAGCATTTCGCTATAATCATCTTTATAGCGTTTAGTTTTTTTAGTACTTAATTCTTGTATAAATTCTTTCAAATTGCTTTTTATTCTTGTACTGTGTGCTTTATTATTATCCTAAAACTAGGATTCCATTGTGCTTCCCTTCGTGCAACAGATATTCTATTATTCATATTTAAACCTACAAAATCATCAGGTTCTTTGTTATCGTTGTTTTCTTCCTCATTAAAATCATTATGGCCTTTTTCTGTTTTTAGAGTGTCAATAAAATTATCTTTTAAAGGATAATAATTTCTGCAGTCTTCTTCTATTTCTTGAATGGTAAAACAATTCTCGTCTGCTACGTCATTATGATAGCAACAGGTTAGAACTCGCCAAGGCTCTGCTAGGTCTGGATGAAAGCTTTCATAAGTGGCTTTTATGAATTGTCCTCTGATATTTTTACGGTTAGCCACAGCTTCTACATCATCTAAATCTACCAAAGAACAGCCAAATTGATTTTCTCTAAACGGTCTATCACAACTATCCGTATAAATAGGGCTAGTCGCATTTCTAAATTTTCCATTAAAAAGTAAATAATACCCTTTGCAAGAGGTCATCTTTTCTAGAATTCGTAGTTTTTCCCATTGCTGTCTTGGCTTACCGTTATATCTTAAGGTTTGATATTTATTATCCTTAAACAAGACTTTAGCTTGTAATGCAAACCATTTGTAGCATCCTGGAGTAGTTTCTAGAAATATATCTATATCACCACCATAAGTAGCTTCATCTTTTGCAGCACGAGCATACACATCAAAATTTTGCTCATAGGCTGTCCTAAAGTTGCGAATGTCTGCAATAATTTTTGCCGTGACGCCTATTTCTGGTTTGTTTACTGACACGTTATGATGATAAACTATATCATCCCATACCTCAGCTGCAATGCCTTGAAATAATTGACATCTAAGTGTTTCTTCTATTCTTTTTGATGGCATACAATTTATTTTTAACAAACCCTAACCTTACCAGTGACAACCCCATTTATCAGACTCCCCTTATACTCCTTTAACTTCTCAATCTCTTGCTCCTTTAAACCAATAGCCGTTTCAATCTTTCGTGTACCAATATCTAGAAAATCTACTATTTCTCTTTGTTCTTGTATTGATGGGTACCAGACATTTGGTTCCTTTAAAATGGATTGCGTGACACTATAAACCTTTACACCTTTTACTTTTGTCCTTATTTGGTTTCTAAAAGATTGTGATTCAAATACGTAAGCAAAAAATCTTGAATTTATTTTAAATTTAGGTTTAGCAACAACTGTATGATAACCAGCAAAAATTTCATCTTTACTTTTCAAATAAGTGAAATTGCCAGAACCCTCAATATCTTCTGATGTATCCGCAAAAACAAAATCTCCTTCTTTTATCAAAGCATTTGTGTTAGATTCAAGATAATCATCATCAACACATTTTAATTGTTGAATATTTGTATCAACTTCAAATCCGTATTTTGAGTGTATTTCACCATAATTAACGCAAAAGACACCCTCTTCTTTTAAATTCTCTTTGGTAATAGTAAGCCCTTTTCCTAATTGGAAAATATATCTAAACCTCTTCACCTTCCAATGCTCAGGGATCTCACCAATCCACTCCACACCAGAATCTTTCAAGGTCACACTATCATCTAGACCACGTGTTACTGCTTTGTGTATTAAAATTTGTTTGCGTTCTTTAAGCAAGTTGATTTGTTGCTGTTTAATCCCAATAGCATCGTCTATTTTGGTGGTTTTATCGTCAAGAAATTCAGCGATGGCGGTTTGTTCTGGGAGTGGGGGAACAGCTAAAGGGATTCTTTTCATCCTATCTTTTGACAAATCCCATTGACCTATTCGTACCCCGTCAGAAGCTTTGCCAAAAAAGGAAACATACATTTTACTTCTAATAGCTATATGAAAAAAACGTGGTTCAATCTCTTTAGTAAACTCAAAAGTATAATAAGCAGGACTTACTATTCCCGTATAACTTGAAACACCATACGAGCCTTGCCAAGCTTTCATCTTATTCATTCCAAATTGACCTTTTTTCAATAGTTTGTATCCTGTTAAATCATCAGGAATGAAATTGTGATTTGAATCCTCATTTTCTATATCCCTAACAATTACTCCTTTTTCCCTTGTAATTGAAAGTAAAGTTTCATTTGGATGATTTTTTGAAGAAACTGGATTTAAAATTGACCCCAATCTTCCTAGCTGCCAATGCTCAGGTATTTCTCCCAACCATTCTACACCAGAATCTTTATAACTATCGTAACGTTGTACTTTATTTTCTATTGCTACCATTAGACCAAGTTTAAAATGTCTGCAATTAAGCCATCACTTTGTTTTTCTAAGTCTAGAATATCAGCTGTTACTTCCTCAATATTACGTAAAGGTGTGTGCTTGTAAAAGTATTTATTAAAGCTTATCTCATAGCCTATTTTCGTAGCATCTAGATTAATCCAGGCTTCTGCTACGTGTGGATGTACTTCACGTTTAAAGTAGCTGTGTATGTTGTCTTTAAGTGGCACGTTTTCTGTATCACGCAGGTCGCTTTCGGTCTCGTAAACAACGTACTCACCTTTTTTAAGAGACCTCTCGCTTCTCGACGGCGCTCGAAGTGACAGGCTCGTGGGGACATCGTTACTAACACTTCGACTGCGCTCAGCGTGACAAGGATAATACCCAAAGTCAGGTAAGTCGGCTTCTTCGCAATTTAGGTGTTCTAGAAGTTGGGTGAGTTTATCACCCGTGAGTTTTACTACTTTTTTAATCACCTTTGCGGCAGCTGCGTCGTACCAACTCAGTGCATTTAAAATCGCTTTTTTATCACTAGCAGCGATGGCTATTTTTTGTGCTTTAAGCTCATCATCTACTTCCTTTTTAAATACATTATAATCTGTGTACAACGTATCGCCAAAGATATTTTGCAACTTCTTTGCTGTGGTTAGCTGTCGCAAGTGTTTATCCCACGTATCTTGCTTGCATAACTTGGTTTTATGTGCAGAAGAGAGGTTGAGCTCTTCTTTTTCCACCCATTCTAGAAGTTCCTTTTGGTGCTTTTTCACATCTCGATATACGCTATCGCCATACGTTTCATACGCATATTGCATCGCTTCTTGTAACACGCGGTCGTAGCGCAGTGTTTCTATACGGGCATCTGTACATTGTGACTTAAGACGTTTTGGCCGTTCTACCGTTGCTTTATAATACCCAAAATCACTATTATCAAACACAAGACTCTCTAGGGGTAGCTCCTCAGTACGCTTTCGCGAAAGCGCACTCATATACACCTCCGTGATTTTATCAATATGTTTCTTTGTAAACTCACAGTTTTTATTCCCTAGATTCTTGCGTAGTTTTTTATATAAATCACTCGCATCTATGAGTTGTACTTTTCCTTTACGAGTGGCGGTCTTGTTATTACTCAATACCCAGATGTAGGTAGTAATTCCCGTGTTATAAAATAAATTGTTAGGTAGCTGTATGATGGCTTCTAGCATATCATTTTCTATAATGTAACGGCGTATGTTACTCTCACCACCGCCAGCATCACCTGTAAATAAGCTAGAACCGTTGTGTACACTCGCAATGCGTGTACCCGCAGGAGATTGCTCCAGCGTTTTCATTTTTGAAACCATCTCCATAAGAAACAGTAATTGACCGTCTGAGGATCTTGGTACCGCATCTACATCTTCTACCGTACCCCAATAATCTGCCAGTTGTATTTTAAAACGCGGGTCTATCACGTCTTTACCATCCTTAATATACTTTTGCTCACTGCTCCACGATTTACCATACGGAGGGTTAGAAAGCATAAAGTCAAAGCTTGTTCCTGTAAACTCATCTGTAGAGAGGGTAGAACCCACACGTATGTTTTCTGGGCTATTGCCCTTAATCATCATATCACTCTTACAGATGGCATACGTCTCGTCATTTATTTCCTTCCCGTATAAATAGACATCTCCCGTAGCTTTTATAGCGCCTTCTGGGTCTTTAATAAAGTTTTGACTCTCTGTAAGCATCCCACCACTACCACAGGCAGGATCATAAATAGTCATCACCGGTGGTAACTGGTCTTTTATAGGCTCAAAAATGATGTGCGTCATAAGCTCTATTACCTCACGTGGTGTAAAGTGCTCTCCCGCTTCCTCATTATTTTCTTCATTAAACTTACGTATGAGCTCTTCAAAAACGTATCCCATCCCAAGATTAGATAAGGCAGGGAGTTTACGCCCTTCTGGATCCTCCTTTTCAAAAGGGGTGAGGTTTATGTGTGAAGAAGTAAATTTTTCTAGTACATCTAGCAATACATCTTTGCCAGCCATATGCTTGATCTGGCTCACTAGGTTAAACTTATCTACTATCTCTTTTACGTTAGGGCTAAAACCTAGTAGATAGTCTTCAAAATTGGCTAGAAGTATACTTTGGTTATTAGATGCCGTGTCTTTTAATAATTGAAGTGTCCATTTACTAGTGTTGTAAAACACATAACCAGAAGCTGCTTTAAGACCTTCATTTTCTAGTTCAGTAAATCCAGCTTCTACTTTCTGGAAGTGTACCTCGTCCATCACCTCTTTTTTAGTAGGCTCAAGCAGTGCATCTAGACGTCGCAGTACTACCATAGGTAGTATCACGTCACGATATTTACCACGTACATAAACGTCACGTAGGCAGTCGTCTGCAATAGACCAGATAAAGGAAATAAGTTTTGAGTGGGATGAGTTATTCATAAGTTATAACTGTATGCTTAAGGTGTTTTTATAATCGTTTTGCCAAGATACTATTTATAGATTGTACGTCTTTACGTGTTTCCGTAAAAGTGTAAGATTTTACTGTTAAAATTCAATAATTCATTAGTTGGAGTTTAATGTCTAAACGCACAAAACCCCGCAACAATGTTGCGGGGTTTTGCATATCAAAAATTGACTTTCTACAAGCTATTTTTTAAGCTACTAATTCCTACTTATTCTCCACAGCAAACTCAGCCGTGGTATTTATATATAATATCACCCCTTGTGCACCAGCACTAATCTGATGTTGTGAGACACCCGTAGCGCCAAAATAGCTACCCAGCATTGTAGTTACCGGAGCAGTCGCTGTTGCTGCCTTATAGCTAGCATCGCCGCTCACAATGACTGCTTTAAAATCTCCCTCACCCGTGGTGATGTTTCCTGTAAAACCAGGTGCGAGACGTAGGTAAAAGCCTTTGTGCTTTTTATTAGTTTGTGATTGCCAGAGTGCCGCCAGTGATGCGCCCTCTAGAGTGCCTGTTTTGTTAAGCCAGTTTATATCTTTACCATCTAGCCATACTACGTTTGTATCGTGTACATTAATAGGGCGCTCCGTAGTTTCAAAAGCCTCCTCAACAGGTTTTACTACGTAAGGCCCGTTATCTATCTCTACAAAAGCCATATTAGTCGCTGCGCGTGCTGCTGTGATGTGCGTCTCTCCAGAAGGTTGCGTCCAGAAAGAGCCATCTGGCATCCAGAGTTCGCGGGCATTCTTATCTGCATTGTGAATCTCCCCATCTAGTACAATTGCTCTATAGGTCGCATCGTGTATGTGTGGTGGAGAAGCAAACCCCTCTTTAAATTTTACCAGCATACCAGAAGGACCTTCTTTAGTGCGATCTCCCCATAAGTTGGTAGCGCGCGGTCCATTCTCACCACGTGCTGGGTTAAGTGCTCCCCAGGTAACATCTGTAGCGAGCATAAGCTCATATGTAGCCTCGTTATAGGAGATGGCTTCTGTAGGTGGTGTATCTTTTATTTCTTGCTGTGACGTTTGCTCTGCGCAGCTTGCCGTAAGTAAGGCAAGTGCTGCTGTGGCGATGAGATGTTTCATAGGTATCGGTTTTTGTGTTCTATGAAATGTTTTTTAAAATATGTTGTGTTGTGGTGATTAAGTGTGTGCGTTTTTGCTCACTGTAGGCATCTGTGTGTGCCCTGCCAAAGCTTCCTTTGTCATTATCAAAATAATCACCGCTATGGCTCGCATAACTAGGGTTTGTAGCGAGGTCTTGTAAAATAGTTGCTCCTTTATCTGCTGGTGACCAGTGGTGACCGTAGGCTTCTTTTACCATATTTGTATTAAGCAAAGAACCTGGGTTTACAGGAATAACCGTAAGTGCTGGCTCTTGTATTGCTAGGTCAAAGCTCCACATTAATAAAGCAAGCTTACTCTGTGCGTAGGTCTCCTGCTGGCTCTCTTCTTTAGTACCTGCTAGCACGCTATCTATTACTGATGACTGTGCTGCAGAGCTCAAGTTTATAATGCGCGTGCGGTCACCTTTTTTAAGAAGATCGAGTAGGGAAGTGGTGAGCAGGTAAGGCGCTATATAATTTACCGCCATACGCATATCAAGCGCATCTGCTGTAAACGGCTCACGGCTTTTAAAAACCCCTGCGTTGTTTATGAGTACATCTAGTGTTGTGAGTTTTTCATTTACCTCACTAGCCATAGCACGCACTGCTGCCATACTAGAAAAATCTGCCACAAAACCGTCTATATGTTCATTGTTAGATTCGGCTTTTATGGTGGCGATGGTCTCTGCTACTTTTGTAGCATTACGACCGTGTATGTACAAGGTATGTCCTTGTTTTGCTAGCTGTATGGCGGTTAGTTTACCTATGCCGTCAGTACTTCCAGTAATTAATATGGTCTTGCTCATTCCTATATATTTATGTTGATGAAAACTGGCACTCGTTGTATTGCCAGTTTTTTTAATTTTATTCTTGTTCTAAGATAGTCATTACGGCTGCGTTTCTTAAAAAGGTGCAGCGGTATCTTTAGGACCGTCTGGTAAACTCCATCGCTGGCGAGCGGTTACACTTTCTAAAGCAACATCTTTAATGGTGTCGCTGTTGCTAATATTTCCGTAGCTGCTTTTACTACCACGTGGTATCTGCATACGGTCTCCAAATAACCACACTACTAAATTACTACGTTGTCCGCTTGTAATGGGGTGTGTTGCGTGTGGGACATTACCTCTATGGATGATGGCTTTTCCAGGCTCAAAAATAGCTTGTACCGTTTTTCCTGAAGCTTTATCATAAAAATCAACCTCAGATCCTGTAAACTTTTCATCTGGTAAGTTGATATTGATATTCAAGGTAGCTGCAGAGGCATCGGTATGTGCGTGTAAATCCTTGTCCTTATCTGGATTGTACTGGATAGAAAAACCAAAAGTCTGATTGTCATAACCATAAGTTCCTAATAACAAACGTGCTATAGGACGCATAAAACGGTCCATCATATCATTATAAAATGCCTGAAAATGAGGTGCTGCCAGATGACCTTCAGAACGAGGGTCTAACATCATTCCATATCGGTTTAATTGTATACCATAAGGTGCACGTTTTGGCACTCCTGAGTTTGCTACAGCTTCTAGATAGTTACGAAAATCTGCTAAACGATCTAGATCAAAAAACTGTGCTACATAAACTCCAGGTATAATTTCTTCCCACAAATCGGCAACAGCAGATTCTTTTTCTGGGTTTTCCCAAGCATCTTTAATAACTTGACGTAATCTTGGGTCTAGCAAGGTTTCATCAGGAACTAATACATCATCCTTGTTTTCTATTTCCCATTCTGCCCAAGCAGCTTCTAGTAATTTACGATTTTCGTTCCAAAATTGAGAAACAGATGGATCGCGTCTTAATGATAATTCTCGTGATGGTACTTTTAAAGCACGAGCTTCTGCAAGTGCATTTGTATGTTCTATGGTACTCATAATATTATGTTTTACGTATAGCTACTGCTATTCTATTTTATATTTATAACAGAACTGCGCACAAATGGCTGTTGGCTTTGGTAATTAAAATAAGGGTTGTTATGAAAAGCAAAGTTCTGTATTTTTAATCTTTAAGCACCTGTAAAAGAGGTGTTTAAAGATTAAATACTTCCATAGTAAGCCTATGGATGAGGTCTTAGTTAGTTACAACTACTTTACCTATTGCTTTACCACTCTCTAGTCTTGCATAAGCATCACCTACATTATCTAGTGCAAATGTGCTGTCTACAAGAGGTACTAGTGCTTTGTCTTGTGCGATGTTGCTTAGCTCTTTTAAAATCGCTCCGTGCTCTTCTCGCTTGTAGTTGTGTAACATAGGGATGAGCATAAACACGACGTGTAGTGATAATCCTTTAAAGTGTGCTGGAGTAAGATCTAGGTTGCACATAGATACTGTAGTAGCGATTTGTGCATTAAGAGCTGCTGCCTCAAAAGACTTCGTAAGGTTATCTGCACCTACGGTATCATAAATAAGGTCAAAACCTGCACCATCTGTATATTTTGCTACATATGATGCTACCGTTTCCTCTTTATAGTTAATTGCCGTTGCTCCATACCCTTCTATAATCTTTCGTTGCTCTGGTCCTCCACAAGTAGCATATACATCTGCGCCAAAGTGAATAGCTAGTTGTACCGCTACGTGGCCTACACCTCCAGATCCACCTTGTACAAGTACCTTTTGTCCTTTTTTAATCCCTGCACGCATTAACCCCTCATAAGCAGTAATTGCTACAAGTGGTAGTGATGCCGCCTCAGTCATAGATAAGTTGGCAGCTTTGTGAGCAATAAGTTTACTGTCTGCCACGATATATTCGGCTAGCGTACCTTGTAAGTCGGCAAGGCCACCTACACAACCGTATACCTCGTCACCAACTTTAAAGTCATTTACACCTTCACCTACTGCTTCTATCACTCCTGCAAAGTCCATTCCTAATATAGCTGGTGCTGCTGGTGATAGCGGTAGGTCTGATCCCATCTTGCGTATCATTGTGTCTACCGTGTTCACACTAGAGGCTGCAATCTTGATACTCACGTGGCCTGGTGTTACTGCTGGTTTTGCTACTTCGCTTGCTGTGAATGGGGCATTCTCGCCGTATTCGTTTATAATCATCGCTTTCATAGATGCTTTCTTTTTATAGTTTGTGTTTTTCTTTGATGATACAAAGGTAATGGGATAGGTCACTAGTCTATTTGTATATAAAATGGTTAATTAGGTATAAATAGAGGTTATTGGGTGTATTATGATAATTTTAACGCTATAAAACCCTAAATTTGTCCCTAAATCATACTACTATGCAAGTATTAGAAGCTTATAAACCTTTTGAAATACAAGAAATGGAGTTGTCTGAGTGGAAACAACGCCCAGTTAAAAACAACTTTTTTGAACTTGTACTTATTGAAAGTGGAGAGGGTACGCAGTGTATTAATTACAACTTTTACGATTATAAAAAGGATAGTATCTTTTTACTACCTCCCTTAAAGTGTCACTCTTTTAATATAGAGAAGCGCACAAAATTTGTCTTTTTAAAGTTTACCAATTCGTTTTTTAAAAGCTCTAATAAGATGACCCTAGATAAGTCTGAATGGTTTAAAGAAGCGGCCTACATCTTGTCTAACTATAACCAGCTGCCTGGCGATATCATTAAAAGTGATGCAGATAGGGAGCATCTCAAACAGCTTACGGCAATTATTTTAAGAGAGACTAGAAATTATGGAGAGGTCTCTGTATCGCTTATCTCAAGTCTTATGGTAAGTATCTTAGAAGTGGTTATTAGAAATATTAAAAAAGGGAGTCACTATGAGATTGTAAATACAACAAGTGATGATAGAGCAACAAAAATGCTCACCTACATCAACGAGAATATTGCAAAAAGTGAATTGCTTAAAGTAGATAGACTTGCAGAAACATTTATGATGTCTGCCACCTACGTAAGTGAGTTTTTTAGAAAACAGGTAGGGATGTCCTTGCGCGAGTATATTATGAAAGCCAAACTTAGACTGGTAGAGATACGTCTTCTCAACTCAGATTTCACCCTCACTGAAATCGCAGATGAGCTAGGCTTTACAGATGTAAGTCACCTCTCAAAAACATTTAAACGCTATACAGGCTCTTCTGTAAGAGAGTTTAAAAATGCTGGGGAGTATATGCTACTTAAAAGAGCCTCTTGTGGTGTGAGTGCTTAAGATGTACTCGTTTTTTATAACCAATCAAATATTAATGTATGAGTGGAGGAATACTTTTTGAAGCAATCATATTTCTAGCCGGTGCCGTGATATGTGTGCCACTAGCAAAAAAACTAGGACTCAGTTCTGTAATAGGATATCTACTAGCCGGGATGCTCATAGGACCTTATATGTTAGGTTTTGTAGGGCAAGAAGGGCAAGATATACTGGAGTTTGCCGAGTTTGGCGTAGTGGTAATGCTCTTTATTATAGGGTTAGAGATCAAACCAAGCAGCTTCTGGGAGATGCGAAAACTCGTTATAGGTATGGGGAGTATTCAAGTATTTGGGACGATGCTGCTCACGTATGGCATTCTTTACCTAGCTGGCGTAGATTGGAAAATTGCACTTACCAGTGCAATGGCAGTCTCATTATCATCTACAGCGATTACTTTACAAACAAATAAAGAAAAGGGCTTGATGGAAACCACCTACGGTACTTCTTCATTTTCTATTCTGTTATTTCAAGATATTATTGTCATTGTAATGCTTGGTGTATTACCTCTTTTGTCTAATGTGAGTGATGCTACTACAGCAAGTGAAGGTGGTCACGGTGGTCACGTGAGTCTACTTGATGACCTGCCTCTAGGACTGCAAGCACTGGCTATTATATCATCTATCGCTATTATTATAGTAGCGGGTAGGTATCTTATTGTCCCTATGTTGCGTCTGGTGGCGAGGTCAAAGGTGAGAGAGCTACTCGTAGCCTCTGCTTTACTTATAGTAGTGGGTATCTCGTTTCTTATGGAGTTAGTAGGGCTCAGTCCTGCTCTTGGAGCCTTTTTAGGCGGGGTCGTTCTGGCTACTAGTGAGTTTAAGCACGAGCTTGAAAGTACGCTAGATCCTTTTAAGGGATTATTACTAGGCTTATTTTTTATGGCAGTAGGTGCCTCCATAAATTTCATTGTTATTGCCGAAAACCCTTTATTGATTACCGGTCTTGTGGTGGGTGTCATCCTTGTAAAGGCAATTGTATTGCTCATTGCGGGATTAGCCTTTAAGCTTAAACTTGACCAGCGATTACTACTTATTGTAGGACTAGCACAAATAGGGGAGTTTGCCTTTGTATTGTTATCCTTTGCTTTCCAGCTCAATATATTTGAGAGAGAGCAGCTAGATATTATGCTCGTGGTTACAGCCCTCACAATGACTATTACACCTGTACTGTGGATTGTAAACGAACGCCTTATTTTACCTCGCAAAGGAACTAAAGAACAAGAAAAAAGACCTATGGACGATATACAGTCTAACCATAAAGTGTTGCTTATAGGTTTTGGTCATTTTGGGAGTACTGTGGGTAGATTTTTACGTGCCCACGGCATAAAAACTACAGTACTTGATTTAGACTCAAATAGAGTAGACTTCTTGCGTAAAATGGGGTTTGAGGTGTTTTATGGCGATGCAAATAGAATGGATCTTCTTGAGTCTGCTGGTATTGCAGAGGCAGATTACCTTATTTGTGCCATAGATAACCCAGAGCTGGTACGACGCATTGTAAAAAAGGTAAAGGATAAGTATCCTCACATTAAGCTACTCGTGCGCGCCAGAAATAGATATGATGCTTACGAGCTTCACAATATGGGAATTGATCATATTTACAGAGAGTCGCTAGATACATCGGTAAAGATGGCGAGTGATGTATTGCACTTTATGGGCTTTGATCGAGAGGCTACAGATGAGCAAGCAGCCAAATTTATACAGCTGGATGTAGATAGTTTGAAACGTCTTGCAGTAAGCCCAAAAGACGAGAAAGAATACATCTTTAGAGCAAGAAAGGAAATTGCACAACAAGAGGAGTTGCTTAATAGTGACCTCCATATGGGAAGTAGTAGCCTGGGAGATAAGCGTTCATAAAAAAAGCCCATCATAACGATGGGCTCAACTAGCAGACTAATTAAACAACTTAGTTAAAAGTTGTTTCGCCTTCATTAGGGTTGTACACATAGTTAAATGTGTAGTATCTACTCGCGTCTGTCTGTGGGTCTGGGCTGGCAGGTGCATCTTGATAATAGCTCAGTATCTCAACTTTTGCATAGTTACCCTCGGTAGTTTTAAATACAAGTATTTGTCCTGGTATAGGAGAGACCACGTTGTTTTGAAAGTTGTAATTGTACCACCCATTATCACTTCCTGTAGGGATGGCAAACTCGCTTTCTGAGTCTTGTGTAAACGTAAGACCTTCTGCTGTAGTCACATTATCAAAAGTACTAGCAACGATAGCTGCTGCCGCATCACCAGTGCGTGTAGGTTCATCATCTGTACCTGTTGCTACGCCGCCATTTACAGCAATGGTAGTACCTCTAAAGGCAATATCCCACTCTGTATCACTTGTCGTGATTGCTCCTGTCTCAAAGTCAAATTTTGTAAAATCACCTCCTATAGGTTCTCCTTGTCCGCCCGTTTGTGGCGCATAGAGATTACTTACTTGCTCTGCTTCTACAGGGGCGAGTGTAACCGTAGTATCATCATCGCTGCTGCACGATGTAAAAGCAAGGATAAAGAGGGTTGCTAGTGTAAAAAAGTTCTTGTTCATTGTGTGTGTATTAAATAGTTAAAATTGATAATTAATTGAGGCATACCCTTGTATGCCCGGTAAAGTAGGGATGTTGCTATCTTTATAATCAAAGAGGTTATTTGCTCCTACTTGAAGCGTGAAGTCATTATAAAATGTTTTTGACGCAGCAACATTGGTTGTTAGGTAGCCGTCTACAAAGCTGGTGTCGTAGCGATCTATTAGGTTATTACCGTTTGTGTCAAACTGTGCGTACTTACTGCGGTAGAGTAGACGTACATTCATAGCTATATCTAGAGATGGGATGTTATAAAATAGCTTTGCATTTGCATTATGCCGGGATCTATTAATGAGTCCAAAATGGTCTTGGGCTGCTATAACAACCGTCTGGTTAGTCCCTGGGTCTCGCGCAAAAACTTGTCCATCTCGTACCG
This sequence comes from Dokdonia sp. MED134, assembly GCF_000152925.2. Classification (NCBI taxonomy): domain Bacteria; kingdom Pseudomonadati; phylum Bacteroidota; class Flavobacteriia; order Flavobacteriales; family Flavobacteriaceae; genus Dokdonia; species Dokdonia sp. MED134. Next base: position 129,882 of record NZ_CP009301.1, read on the forward strand.
CCTCCCTGTTTGCATTGTTATATGCATACAGCAACTGGTATCCCGCACTAAGACGAAGATCTTTTGAGAAGGTGTAGGTCGCATTAAGCTCAAAACCTGTGGTAAATACCTTATCAAAATTTGCATAGCTAAAGACATTTTGGCCATTTTGTTTTCTAGCAATAATGCGTGTATCAATCAGATTTTTAAAGTCATTTCTAAAGCCGTTAAGCTCTGCATTCCACTTTCCTTTTTTATAGGTGACGCCTAGGTTGTAACCTACAGAACTTTCGGCGGCGAGCGGTTGTGATAAGTCATCTTGAGAGATGAGTACATCTAGTATCTGGTCTTGATTTTGCAGTTCTTGAAGCTTACTTAACGCCACATTATAGCCCAAAACGGTGTAACCCACGGCAGCATTTGTAAAATCAAAGTAAAGCTGTCTAAAGTCTGGCGCTTTAAAGCCATACCCCACAGAGCCCTTAATGGCAATAGCATCTGTAGCCTCGTAGCGTAGGGCAATTTTTGGACTAAGTTGATCACTATATTCAGAGTGATTATCATAACGCAATCCTGCTATAACATTCAGTTTGTCTAGCGGTGTGGTGTCATACTGTGCATAGATGTATTGCGAGTTAAAACGTACCGTCTCGTCAAAAAAGGTGCGATCTAGCTGGTCATACTGTAAGCCTATACCTGTTGTGAGTGATCCCGCTTTCGCGAAAGCGTAATTACCACGTACCTCTGGCCGCCATAACTTCTGGTTAAAGTCATTATCACTAAGCACTCCTGCCGAAATAGGGTCTTGTAGCAACTCCCTCGCTTGATAGTTTGTGTAATAGAGTTCATAGGTAGTAGTGAGTGGGGAATCAAACTTTTGGTCTAATTTGAGATGGGTGTTATACTCACGCTCGTCTGTATCACCCTCGTAGCGCACATTATCTACCGTAAGGCCAGCTTCCTGCTCTTGATCATATAATCTAGCAGAGCCAAACAATGAAAGCTTGTCACTAAAGTCATAATACACACGACTATTTACAGTGTAGTTTACAAATGGATTTACGGTCTGTCCTTCATTTTCTGGTGTGAGATCATAACCATTGCTAGAGTTTCGGTTTGCAAACAGGGCATATCTCAATTTTTCAAACCCCTGCTTGATACTGGCTTGCACGTCTTGTGTGGTATTTGAGCCTATGCGATAGGTCACATCACCATCTAGCTGTTCTGATGGTGGCTTTTCTGTAATAATATTGATAACTCCGCCCAGCGCCTCAGAGCCATAAAGGCTACTAGAGGGACCTTTTACCACTTCTATCTGTTTGATATTACCTACGGTGAGTCTACTCAAATCAAAGTTTCCCGCACTACGACCCACTAGTGGCACACCATCTATAAGGATAAGTATATAGTCTGATGATATTCCTTGTATTTGAACCCCTTCAAAACCGCTCTCATCTGCAATGGTGATAATACCTGTTTGCTCATTAAGTATCTCTTGTAGTCTTAAACTTCCAGATTGCTTTATGGTTTCTTGTGAGATTAAGGTTACGGGTAGGGGGAGGGAAGATAACTGTCGCTTTGTGCGAGTTGCCGTGAGGATCACTTCTTCTAGTTTTTCTGGTGTTACAGCCTCTGGTTGCTCTTGAGAAAAAAGTGTTTGTGAGGTTATAAGAAGTACTAAGCTTATTGCTAGTGTTTTAGGGCTCATTTTATTTAGATCGATTCTTAATAGTGAGCAAATATAGTATTTATTGTTATTTAGATTTAATAAAAATAACTATTTTTACACCACAAATTACTTAACAACATACCTATCAGATGAAAAGAATATTATTTACCCTACTTATAATAAGTATAGGATTACAAACCACAGCACAGACTAATAAAAAGGAGCTCGATAAAGAAGCTATAAAGAAGATGTGCGGCTGCTTTGAAGTGACTTTTAACTTTGCAGAGACCTTTAATTATAGTAATGACTCATTATATAAGCCTTCAAAAAATAAGGTAAGCAAAGGGCTAGAGTGGGCGCAACTCGTTACAGATAAGGAGGATCAAATTGAGATACAACACTTATTACAAGTAGGAAGCGCAGAACAACCTATGATTGTAAAACACTGGAGACAAAACTGGCTTTATGAAAACACAAACCTCTACTCATACAACGCAGATAATGTATGGACTTATGAGAGTAAAAGTGCAGATGATGTAGCTGGACAGTGGACACAAAAGGTGTATCAAGTAGATGATAGTCCGCGTTACGAAGGCTCTGCAACCTGGGTACACGTAGATGGTAAGAGCTATTGGGAGAATACCGCAAATGCACCTTTACCTAGGCGAGAGTATACTACTAGAAGTGACTATAACCTTACGGTACGTGGTAATCGCCAGGAGATCACTCCTTATGGATGGGTACACGATCAAGATAATAGTAAGGTAGTGCGCACCGCAAACCAAGAAGATCAAGTAATAGCCAAAGAAAAAGGATACAACACCTACAAGCGTGTAGATGATAGTAAATGTGCTGCTGCTGCAAAGTGGTGGGTAGATAACCAAGAAAAATGGGCGCTTGTGCGCACTAAATGGGATGAAGTTTACAATAAGAACAAAGACCTACATCTAGAGCAAAAGGTAGATAATAAAGTGTTGTACAAGCACCTTTTTGGCGAAGGATATGACGATCAAGAAAGTATAGACCAACTTATAGAATCATTTGTAAAAGAATAATTATGAAAAGAGCACATAATATATTACTACTGGCTATTCTTCTAGCAAGTACCCTAGTAAACGCACAAGACGATAACATTTTTCTAAATAGAGATTTTTGGAAAGGTGATGTCACAGTAAGTACCGTCGCACAAAAAATAAAAGAAGGTAACGACCCGTCAATGCTCAATGCAAACGCCTTTGATGCTACGGTGTATGCACTACTTGAAAAGAAAGATGTAGCTGTAATTAAATATCTCCTCGCACAGCCAGGTAATGACGTAGCAAAAAAGACACACGACAGCCGTATCTATTTACACTGGGCCGCATATGCAGGTGATGTTGCGACTGTAAACTATTTACTTAAAGAGGGGTCTAGTACAACAGCACTAGACAGCCATAGTTTTACTCCGCTAGCTTTCGGGATTAATGCTGGGCAGGTTCATCCAGCCATCATTGATGCTTTTGAAGATGCAGGCGTAAACCTCACCGCTCAAAAAAGCGATACCGGTGTAAACTTACTTTTACTTGCAGCACCATCATTAAAAACAGATGCAGATCTTGATTACTTTTTAAATAAAGGTTTTGACATAAATGCTACAGATACTAAGGGGAATGGCATTTTTAACTATGCCGCAAAAAAAGGAAATATAGATTTTCTTAAAACCCTTGTAGCAAGTGGTGTGGCTTATAAAGAGTTTGCCAGTGATGGAGGTAACGCATTTATGTTTGCAGCTCAAGGTGGTCGTGGTTATAGTAACTCACTAGCCGTTTATGAGTATCTACAATCGCTAGGTCTTGAGGCAAATGTGGTTACAAAACAAGGTACAACACCTTTACACCGTCTTGCGTATAGCAACAAAGACGCAGCTATTTTTAACTTCTTTATAAATGCAGGCGTAGATGTAAACCAGAAAGATAAAAGTGGTACAACCGCCTTTCACAATGCTGCTGCCAGAAATAATCTCGCAATCGTGCAGTTACTCGCAAAGCAACTTACAGATATTAATACAGTAAATGATAAGGGGCAAACACCACTTATGCTTGCTGTGGGCGGTAATGATATGAGTGTTGTACAATATATACTAGATAATGGCGGTGACGCTTTCGCGAAAGATAAAGCAGGTAACTCACTAGCATCATACCTTGTACAATCATATAGCGCTAGGAATCCAAAAGCTTTTGAAAGTAAGCTTGCTTTATTATCAAAAAAAGGAGTGTCTCTTACCACTACACAAACCGAAGGAAATACACCATTACATCTTGCAGTTTTAAAAAATGATGTAAACCTTGTAAAGCAGCTTCTCGCATATAAACCAGCCATTAACGCAAAAAACAGTGAAGGACTTACTGCACTGCACATTGCAGCAATGAAGGCAAAAGACGACCGTCTTATGAAGTTACTCATAGCTAGTGGTGCAGATCACACAGTAAAAACAGATTTTGAAGAGTCTGTACTAGACCTCGCTACCGAAAACGAACTATTACAGCAAAATAACATCCCTCTAACATTTTTAAAATAATGAAAAGTATCTATAAAATCATACCAGCCCTGTTACTCACGGGGCTTTTATTAAGTGCATTTACCACAGCAACCACAAAACCTGTAAAGTGCCTTATCCAGATGACTAACTATAGTGGAGAAGGAGCCTACCTTGTAGTATCGCTTCTAGATCCTACCGGTGCGTATGAAGAGACACTCTATGTGCAAGGTAAAGACAGCGAGTGGTACAGTGAGATTACTGCCTGGTGGCAATTTTATGGGAAGCGCCGCCCTAATATAGATGCAATTTCTGGGGCTACCATAAGTGGTGGTGAGCGCACAGTGACTGTATTACAAATACCAGAAGATAAAATTGATCAAGGTTATAGTTTACGTTTTGAAACCTCTGTAGAAGATCAAGAATATTATGAAGATGATATTCAATTTGAGCTTACTTCAGAAAACCTGAAAGCCAAAAAAGAAGGTAAAGGTTTTATACGCTACGTAAGAATGTTACCTCAGTAAGATACTTATGACCCTCTCCATCTGGCGATATAGTCACTTTGTACTAGCCTTAGTTTCATCTTTATTTTTACTTGTCGCAGCTATAACTGGTGTTATACTTGCGATAGAGCCTATTGCTCATCAAGCAAAAGGATATGATGTGCGTGAGCTAGATAGCATCTCACTAGGCACTACAATAGGTGTAGTTAAAGAAAACTATGATGAGGTTTTTGCCCTAGAAGTAACCACTGCCAGATTTGTAAAAGCGGCTGTGCTTACCTCAGAGATGGAGACGCAAGATGTCTACATAGATGCTCTTACGGGTGAAACCCTTGCCATTGTACAAGAGCGCCCTTCCATCTATAGCTTTGCGACTAACTTACACAGATCACTGTTTTTAAAAACCCTAGGGCGTGTCTTTGTGGGTATAGTAGCGCTATTATTACTCGCTATAGCTCTTACAGGGTTTCTTTTGCTTATACAGCGACAAGGTGGCCTAAGAAAGATATTTGCTAGAGTTCATAAAGATTACCCAGAGTTACGATATCACGTTGTGCTTAGTAGGTGGTTTATCATCCCCATAATCATAATTGCATTTACAGGCGTCTATCTCTCTGCCGAAAAGTTTGAATTAATACCTTCTCCACAAACAGAAGTAGTGGAGTACACCTCTCAAGATGATGCTGTGAGGTATGACCGTGTTACTGAGATACCCTTTTTTAAAGAAACAATGCTCAGTGAGGTGCGTGAGGTAGCTTTTCCATTTTCTAGTGATCCAGAGGAGTATTATGAGATTGCACTTTCAGATAAAGAGGTTTATGTAAATCAAGCTACTGGGGAGATTGTAAGGAGTACTACATATCCATTTATAGAAGCTGTATCTAAGATAAGTTGGGTATTACATACCGGAGAAGGAACCGTTTTATGGTCTATCGTACTACTACTGGCTAGTATTTCTATTTTATATTTTATGTACTCGGGTTGTGTAATGAGTATAAAACGACTGTCAAAGAAGGGGAGAACGCTCAAAATGCCAGATAAGGATGACTGTGAGTATATCATTCTTGTAGGTTCGGAGACGGGTACAAGTCATTCATATGCACGCGCCCTGTATCAAGATCTTACTGCTGGCGGTAAAAATGTGTTTATGACGATGCTTAACTCGTATACCGCTTTCGCGAAAGCGCAACACATCATCATTTTTACATCAACATATGGAGAAGGTGAGGCACCTACAAATGCCAGAAAGTTTATTGAAAAATTTAAAACTATATCACAACCCAACGAGATTGCCTATGCTGTGGTAGGTTTTGGCTCACGTGAGTATCCAGACTACTGTAAGTTTGCCATACAAGTAGATGGACTTTTACAAGCTCAAGCCGGTTTTATACCCCAGCTTCCGTTACATAAAATTAATAATGGAGATGTGGCTCAAGTAAAAGAATGGGGTGCACAATATGGAAAACGTATAGGTGTAACATTACCGCTAGACACTAAGAAAAAAGTAAAAAAGGCAGCCGTTTTACAAGACTTCAAAATCCTTAAAAAAACTGAAATAAATATAGACGAAACCTTCATTATTACCCTGCAGCCCTTAAAAAAGACCTCATTTACATCTGGAGATTTACTTGCAATCATTCCACCAGATACAACAGTCGCTAGGCAGTACTCCATTGCTAGGGTAGCAGACACCATAGTTTTAAGTGTAAAAAAGCACAGTATGGGTAAAGGGTCTTCTTATTTATACAGCCTTAATGAGGGTACTATAATTAAAGCGAGTATAAATCATAATAGCCACTTTCATTTACCTAAAAAGGCTAGACAAGTGGTAATGATTGCAAATGGTACTGGTATCGCACCTTTTATAGGGATGCTGGATACAAAAGCACCTACGGAGTTTTACGTGTTTTGGGGGAGTCGTACAGGGGCATCTACCGCACTTTATAATGATTACCTCTTAGAAAAGTATGCTACAAACCCACGTGTACAATTTTATAAAAGCTACTCCAGAGAGGGGGACAAACAGTATGTGCAAGATGCTTTAAGAATACGTCGCGACGTACTGCTTAAAGTGATAGAGGATAAGGGTGTCATAATGATATGTGGATCGCTGGCGATGCAAAACGATGTACTTGACCTTCTAGAAGAAACGCTTGCACAATATAGTACAACAGATATTGCAAGCCTTAAGGAGTCTGGACAGCTAAAAACAGATTGCTATTAAAAACAATGCTTATGTGTACAAATCTCAAAACACTTTCAAAAAATATAGAAGGAGAGCTCTCATACTGCAAGGGGTGTAGGGTATATCATCTCTATTTTAATAATATATACCTTCAGTTTACTCCAAGAGAGTTTAAGGCGTTTACCACGTTTGTTTTTGAGATTGATGTTGCATATTGGGAAGCTTCTTGCCAGCGTGCATTGCTCAAGCGTAAGATACCTATACAGTCTATGCAACAAAATCTAGCAATGGTTTTTAATCAAAGTGAGCTCAACGCACTTAAGGACTTATTAAAAATTAAGACCAAAACAAACCGTTTTCTTAAACCCTACGAGATAGACTATACCTCTTTTTTGAATTAATAGAGCGAAGGCATAAAATCTATAAAATATTACAAGCTTATATTTTGTAATTAAAAATAAAATTGCTAAGTGGTTAGCAGTCAGCCAGTCGTATTGCTATGAGACTAAATACTAGTATAAATTATCATTTTGCTTTCGCGAAAGCGTAAAAAACACCCTTTTTTACCACTCGTCGACACTTATCTACCATCCGTCGACAGTAAAATATGTGTTCAACTAATTTTTACTAAGGGATTGATTTTTAATTTCCATATTTGTTCACATTTAAAAATAATGATTTGGGGTCAAAAAAATTAAAAGTTCTATTAATAGAGGACGATGCAATCGAAGTTATGAAGCTTAAAAGAGCGATAAAAAAACTCGATATGCAGCACGACCTCATTGAGGCAAAAAACGGAGAAGAAGCGCTTGCTATTCTTAAGGATGAAAATGTGGTTCCAGATATCATATTTTTAGACCTCAATATGCCACGTATAAATGGCATTGAATTCTTGAAAATATTAAAAGAAGATGAGGTACTTAGATATCTACCTACCATTATTCTTACTACATCAAGTAACAGAAAAGATGTACTAGAGTGCTATAAGCACGGTGTTGCGGGTTATATTTTAAAGCCGCTTAAATATGAAGATTACGTTCAGAAAATTGAACGTACTCTTAACTACTGGGATCAGAACGAACTAATAAAAGCATAATGAAAGGAATCGTATTTACAGAATTTTTAGATCTTGTAGAAGATAAGTTTGGACTAGAGATGGTTGATACCATTTTATCTAATTCTGATCTCCCTTCTAATGGTGTTTATACTGCAGTAGGAACTTACAGCTTTGCAGAGATGGTAAGCTTACTTACCAATCTCAATAAAGAAACAGGTATCGCTATAGACGACTTATTATTAGTTTATGGAGAGCACTTTTTTAGTGTAGTAGAGAGAAGTTATCCAGAGTTTTTACTTCAGTTTACAGATCCTTTAGAGATGCTTGCATCTATAGAAAATCATATACACGTAGAGGTAATAAAAATATATCCAGACGCAGAGCTACCTACTTTTGAAATCCTTAAACATACTGGCAATGAGTTAGTAATGGTTTATACGTCTAGTAGAGCAATGCACTCTTTTGGAAAAGGATTAATGAATAAAACTTTTGAGCATTTTAATCAAAAAGCTACTATCTTAGTCGAGAAACTTAATGATCAGGGAACTGAAGTTAAGTTTAGTATAACGACTAATGAGTGAAGATAAATTAAAAATGTATGAACGAGCGCTTGCTCGTGAAAAAGCAGCCCGTAAAGAGGCTGAGCGTATACTTGAGGATAAGTCACGAGAGCTTTTTTACAAAAGCCAAGAACTTCAAAAAGCAAACATTCAGCTTGAAAGACTTGTTCAAGAAAAAACATCTGAGCTTAAAGGTGTTTTTGAAAATATAGTAGATGCCTATGTGGTGACTAACTTACTGGGCGATGTCTTAAAAATGAATGAAGCAGCAGAAGCTTTATTAGATTTTACTATCGAGGATAAAAAAAATCTAATGGATACACTTCATCCAGATGATTATGAAAAGGCTGCTATTGGTTTTCAAAAGTTATATAAAACGGGCTCTCTTACTGGTTTTAATATACGCATTGTTGCACACGGTAACACAATTCTTCTAGAGCTTAATGCTAGTATTGTATACGACGAAAACAAACAACCTATAGCCGCGCAAGGAATTGTAAGGGATATTACACAACAGAAAGCAGCAGAACAAAAACTCATTAATTCTGAAAACAGACTCTCTGCAGTGATCTCAAATCTTGAGAGCGGGATATTACTAGAAGACGAAAACAGAAAAGTAGTTATTGCAAATGAGCGTTTTTGTGACTTCTTTAGTATAGCTATTACTCCTGCTGAGCTCATAGGTCAAGATTGTACAAATGCAGCAGAGCGATACAAACACCTTTTTGAGAATGAAGAGCGTTTTGTAACTAGAATTAAAACACTTATTAAACTCAAAGAGCAAGTGGTAGGTGATGAGTTACAACTCAAAGATGGTAGAATAATAGAAAGAGATTTTATACCCATCTATGAAGAGGGTAAATACAAAGGTCATCTCACAACTTATAGAGATGTAACACTACATAGAAGGTTTAGAAAAAATATTGAGGCAGAAAGAGCTAAGTACAGTAGTATCATTGCAAATATGGAACTGGGTCTTGTTGAGGTTGATACTAATGACAAGATACTTATGGTAAACCAAAGTCTCGAAGAAATGTCTGGTTATAAAGAGCAAGAGCTTCTAGGCAAAAGAGGTCGAGATATACTATTAGATAAAGAATCACAACAAAGACTTTTAGAAGAAAATAAAAAGCGCCTTAAAGGTACTTCAAACTCTTATGAAGTGGTTGCTATTACAAAACAAGGAGAAAAAAGGCACTGGCTTATCAGTGGCGCTCCAAATTACGATGTAAGTGGGAACATTATAGGTTCGATAGGTATCCATCTTGATATTACAGCCATTAAAGAACTTGAATTACAAAAAGAGAGTTTATTACAAAAGCTAGCTTCTAGTAATCACGAGTTGCAAGAATATGCACACGTTGTTTCTCACGATTTAAAGTCTCCATTACGCAGTCTTGATGCCCTATTAACTTGGGTAAAAGAAGATAATGTAGATGGGCTATCTAGCGACAGTTTAGAAAATCTAGACTTAATGGGTACAACTCTGGAGAAGATGGAGCAACTTATATCTGATGTATTAGAATACTCAAGTGTCTCGTCAGACGAGAAGGAGGTACAAGACGTATCTGTTTCTGGAGTAATAGATGATATAGAAAAGTTATTACACATCCCTGATAATATACGTATAGAGCGAGAAGACACCTTACCTATCATTAAGGCAGATAGGGTACGTATACAACAACTCTTTCAGAACTTAATGAGTAATGCCATACGCTACTCAGATAAAGAGATGGGCATTATAAAAATAGGATGTGAGCAAGGTAAAGAGTATAATACATTCTCTGTATCTGATAATGGAATAGGTATCGAAAAGGAATACCACGATAAAATATTTGAAATTTTCCAATCACTTAACAAACACAAAGATTCTACAGGTATAGGTTTATCTATAGTTAAGAAGATAGTAGATCTTTATTCTGGTAAAATCTGGTTAGAAAGTACTCCTGGAGAAGGAACAACATTTTTCTTTACATTAAAAAAATAATAATATGAAAACAGTACAGTTACAGCGACAAAAAGATAAAGAATGGCAGTACCTGTCTGAAAATGTTTCATTAAAATCGCCTTTGGTTCTCGTTTTTGGTAACAGGTATTTGCTTGAGGATGCTGTTATTTATGAAGAAGTACGGTCACTTTTTCCAGATGGCCACCTCATTTTTGGTTCTTCTAGTGGTGAGATTGTTGCTGGTGCGGTAAATGATGAGCACATTACAATTACAGCAATTGAGTTTGAAAAGACGCGCTTTGAAGTACAAACAACATCTATTATTGAAGCTCATAATGATAGTGAGCAAGCGGGAAGAACTGTGGTAGAAAAGCTTAGTAAAGAGGGGCTTAAGCACATTTTTGTAATTTCTGAAGGTAGCTCTGTAAATGGATCTGCACTTACAAAAGGAATGCAAGAGGCTGCACCAGATGTTCTTATCACTGGAGGTCTTTGTGGTGATGATGCTCGTTTTGAGAGAACGCTTGCTTCATATAACCAGCAACCCAAAGAGGGTGAGATTATAGTTATAGGTTTTTATGGAGAAACATTTGAAGCCTCCTTTTCAATCTATGGTGGTTGGACACCTTTTGGACCAGAGCGACTTATTACTAAGTCTGAAGGAAACGTTCTTTATGAAATAGATGGTAAACCGGCTTTAGATTTATACAAGAGATACTTGGGAGATAAAGCAGCGGAGTTACCTGGATCTGCACTTATATATCCGCTCAATGTGAAAAGCCAGGAAAATGAACAATCTTTTGTGCGCACAATACTTAATATAGATGAGGAGCAAAATGCGATGATACTTGCTGGTGATGTACCGGAGAAGGCTACAGTACAACTTATGATGACTAATATGGATAACATAGCCGTTGCATCAGAGACTGCAGCAAGTAGAGCGATGGAAGGAAGAAAAACACCTCCAGAGCTTGCGCTACTTATAAGTTGCATAGGGCGTAAACTCGTACTAGACCAGCGTGTAGAAGAAGAGGTAGATGAAGTAATGAGCGTGATAGGTAATGATACCACCATAGCCGGTATGTATTCTTATGGTGAGATTGCACCATTTTATGGTGAGCATAGTTGTAAATTGCATAACCAGACAATGACTATCACTTTAATAAGCGAATAGATGAACCCTCTTTTAAAAAGACAATTACGTAAATATCTACCTGATGATCTTAAGGATAGAGAAGACCTTGATGTTTTTTTAAAGGCAGTAAGTGGTTCATATGATACACTTGAGAATCAGTTCAAAATGACCCAGAGAGCAATGATGCTTAGTTCAGAAGAGCTTTTTGAGGCAAATAAATTATTAAGACAAGAAACGGCTCAGCAAAAGTCATTACTAGATAGGTTACAAGCCGTAATTCATAAAGCAAATCCAGATAATATTGATGAGAATGCAGAGGAGAGAAACCTAGCAGAGTACATAAGTGAGCAAGCAGAAGAGCTTATACGAGTTAATGAAAATCAAGAGTTGTTATTACAAGAACTTGCATTACAAAATCAAGAACTTAATGATTATGCTCATATCGTTTCTCACGACTTAAAATCACCACTGCGCAGTATAGAAGCTCTCATAAGCTGGCTACAAGAAGATTATGAAGAGGCACTGGGTGATGACGGTAAAGAGCAAATAAAACTCATTGTATCACATCTAGAAAAGATGGATGCCCTCATCTCTGGTATATTGAGCTACTCCTCTATAGATAAGGACTTACGCAAAGAGCGAGAGATAAATCTTAATGTATTACTAGATGATGTGTTAAATCTACAAGCTGTCCCTAGTAATGTTGAGGTAATCATAAAAGATCTACCCACTATCGTGGCAGACAAGGTGAAAATCCAGCAATTATTTCAAAACCTCGTAGGTAATGCCATTGCAAATATGGATAAACCAGAAGGTAAGGTCACCGTAAGTTGCGAGATTGTCGCTGGTGCTCCCAGATTTAAAATAGCAGATAATGGTAAGGGTATCAACAAAGCCTACTTTGAGAAAATTTTTCAGATTTTCCAAAAATTAGATAGTGATACTTCAGGTACCGGCATAGGGCTCTCCATAGTAAAAAAGATTGTAAGCTTTTACGGTGGTAAGATCTGGCTTGAGAGCGAAGAAGGAGTGGGCACAACTTTTTATTTTACATTACCACATACTACATAAATGGAAAAGCCTAATCTAAGCTACATACAAGAACTTTCAGGTGGAGACGCATCTTTTGAAAAAGTACTCATCGGGGTGGTACAAGCAGAGCTTCCTGTAGAGATCGCAGAGTATGAAGAGAATATGAAGAATTCCGCTTTCGCGAAAGCGGCCGAAAATGTACATAAAATCAAGCACAAGCTAGGCATAGTAGGCCTCGTAGATGGGTACGAACTTGCCATCACTTATGAAGCCGAACTCAAAGAAAATAACACACGCCTGGAACAAGCATTTAAAGACATCTTAAATAGCGTCATAGATTTTATAAAAGATTTATAATCTGTAAATTGCATATACAACAATAAATGCCTCATATGTTGAATTGTATAATTGTAGATGATGAAACTGCTGCGAGAACTATAGTCTCGCATTTATGTAGTCAAGTAGATAACCTTACTGTAGTAGATGACTTCCCTAACGCGATGCAAGCGATTAAGTTTTTAAATAAAAACGAGGTCGATCTTATATTCTTGGATATACATATGCCAGATTTTACGGGTTTTGACTTTATAGACTCGCTTAAAAATCCGCCAAAGATTGTTCTCACCACTTCAGATCGTGACTTTGCTATTGAGGCTTTTGAATACGATTGTATTGTAGATTACCTAGTAAAACCTATTACATTACCTAGATTCCTTAAGGCAATGCAAAAGGTAGAAAGCTTTAAACCACCTGTGGTTCAAAAAGCAGCTCCTGTCGTACAAGAAACTAAGCAGGAGCAGTCAGAAAAGGAGATGTATGTAAATATAGACAGGCGTCTCATAAAGATTGAGTTTGATAAAATCTTTCTTGTAGAAGCCAAAGGTGACTACGTACTCATAAAAACCGAAGGGAAGAATTATACAGTACACTCTACACTTAAAAAGATAGAAGAAAAACTGCCAGACAGCTTGTTCTTAAAAGTACATCGCTCTTATATCATTAATATTAAGAAAATAGTTGATATTGAGGATAATAGCGTCCTCATAGCAAGAGATGTAATCCCTATAAGCCGTTCTAATAGACCAGAACTTATGAAGCGACTTAACTTGTTGTAATTTAAGTATTTCCATTCGTCTACAGTAAACTACCACTCGTCGATATCACGACTAGTGCTATCGAAAATTAAAAAATACAGGGTATAAACGACCTAATTTTGTTTCTATAATCAAATCCATAGAAGCATAATGAAATCAAATCTTTACTCACTAGCACAACAAGTTCTCTTAGTAGCTTGCTTAGTATGTACTTTTAATGTAGGTGCACAAGGTATCCCTTTTAACTGTGATTACAGTGCATACCTATTTCAGTATAATGATGTATATGCGATTGATCTTGCCTCTGGAAACTCTTTTCTAGCGGCCGAAAATATAACATCTGGTAACATTAACGCTGCAGCATATAACCCTGCAGATGGTTTTATATGGGGGTATTTATCTAGCCCATCAAAATCTATTGTGAGAATAGGTCAAGATTTTAACACAACCGTTTTTACTATAGATGCACTTACCACGGGTAATAAGTATATAGGTGACATAAGCGCTACGGGACAGTATTATTTTAAAGCTGGTGGTAGTACGTACTATAAAGTAGACTTAGACCCAACATCAAGTACCTATACAGAGCTTTTAAGCACAGAGACGCTATCACAAAGCATTAACGTGCACGACTGGGCTTTTAATGCAGTAGATAATCAACTATATACTGTAGAAAAAAATTCAAACATACTATACCGTATTAATCCAGAAAACGGGGTAGTGCAGTCACTTGGAGAAGTGCCTATCTTATCTGGTCTTAAATACACCTATGGTGCTGTATATTTTGATGCATCAGGGAGATTTTATGTCTCTGCAAACCAGACAGGAACTATCTACGTAATACAAAGTGTACAAGACCTAACGGGAAGTAATAGTATGGACTCAAACCTCTTTGCTTTTGGACCATCAAGTGCTAGTAATGATGGCGCGCGTTGCCCTACTGCACCAGTGTTACAAGAAATATGTGATAATGGTATAGATGACGACGGTGACGGTCTTACAGATTGTGAAGATCCATCGTGTTCTGGATATGGAGACTGTGCAACTATAGACCCAGAAGCTTCTACTGGTAATAAGGGCGGTCTTGAGAGTAACAATAGATTATCTAATGCGATTGCAAAACGTAATTTTAACCGTGCAAAAGAGAGCTATATATTTAATAAAGACCTAGCCCCACTTAAAGAAAAAACAGCAAACTATGGAGTGAGAAATGCACAGTCATTTACACTACAAGATTTCATCCCTCTAGAAGAAATAAATGAAGATTATGTAGTAGAGTCTACTCCAGAAGACCTTGTTGATATTACAAACGCTACAGAAGTATATGCTGTAGACTATATTAAAAATGACATCTCTACCGCTTCTATACTAGCTCTCAAAACTGAAAATGGCGTTTATGAGCATACTAAGTATATCTGTGATCGTTTACTAGGAGCAGAGCTTACCTCTGTGTCTACCATAGAGATTAATGGACAGCAGTTTATCAAATCCCTTATAAGAAATATAGATGGCAGTGTAGAATTTGTTTTAAGCCTTTCGGCGAAAGAAGTAAATAACGGAGCAGAGTTTGCCGTAGAGAGCCACTGGAATCTAGATCGCTATGAAGAAGAGGTAACTTTTTACAACTTCCAAATATGGGCAAACTCAATAGATGATTTACACAAACTAGGACAACAATTATTAAACTTACTTGAAGTACAAAAACCAGTAACATCTTATGAGGTAACAACACCACCTACAGTTTTTGTAAAAAGTGGTAGTTATACTAATGGTGCATTACAACTACAGATTGTAAACACAAATGCCACAGAGAGTGTAACCTTTGATGCAGGTATAAGAGCTACAGAGACAAGTGATCTCGTGACAACTACCTCTACAATAGATCTAGGAGAACAGTACATCACAGAAGTTACTATTGATACAGGGTATTTATTTGACATAGGCTTTAGAATAGGTGACGGCATTAATACTCCAGATGACTTATTTCTATCTGACGGTCCTTGGGGAGTAGATGCTTCACAAGATGGTACAGAAGTACTCTCTTATGAGATTACAGAAAATGAGAATACCTATAATGATGAGGTATATGCTATAGAGCGTAACCTTGCCTTCACAGCAACAACAACGAGTTATGTAGGAGCTTACAGAGCACTTACTCCACGATTTCAAGCAGTAGATGTAAGTAACTATAACGCACTACAGATGAGTGCAAAAGGAACGGGTAACCTAGAAGTAACCTTTGTAAAAGCAAGCATCGAAAACTGGGAAGAGCAGTACAAAGCAACCATTGAGCTTACAGATAGCTATCAAGAGATAGACTTCTCACTAGAGAACTTTGTAAACGGCTCTGGTGCACCACTTGTACTTGATGATCTTGTAACGATAGTATTTACAATGGTATCTCAAGACGGAACAGCACAAACTAAGGAGATGTTCCTTAATGACATAAGATTTGCAAACTCTGAAGCTCTTTCGGTAGAAGATGTAGATGCTACAGCAGAGGCGCTAGCCTTAACAAACTATCCTAATCCTTTTATAGGAGAAACTACGATAAGCCTAGCAAAACCAAGTGCAACGGTACAAATCACAGTAGTAGATATGTTAGGACGCATAGTAGACACGCAAGATATAACAACAAATAATGGAGGGTTAACAGCTGTATACACAGCTCCAAACCTACAGACAGGCATCTATACCTATAAACTAGTAGATAGTGCCTCACAACAACACAGTGGCAAGTTTGTCATAAAGAGATAATAAGTAGTTTTTTTGATTTGATTTGATGTTTGGCCATCACCGGGGACGGTGGTGGCTTTTTTTTGTGGGTGGGATAAAATGTATTTCTGCGCGATAATACTACATTACTTAGTACGCTTTCGCGAAAGCATAACTCAAGTAAGAGAAATAAAAAGAACTCACCAAACTTATAAACAAGCTGTCAAAAAAAGTCTTTATCCTCATAAAATCAGGAAGATCAAATGGCGAAAATTATAGGTTAAGATTAGCTTAGAAGTGCTTATTGAAGGGAGTTGAGCTAGGCTTATGTTTTAAATGAGTTGTTTGTTTTATGGGGATATTCATTGTAGTTTAGGTTGATTATCTAATGCTTCTTTCACTACTTGAGCAACACTGTCTTTCGTAATTCCTTTGTCATTACAGTATTTACTTTCAAGCCATATTTCCAGTAATTTAGCACCTTTACTAGCATTACAAGACATACAACAAAGTGCAATATTATCAACTCCATTGATTCTTACATCATTAACTATATGTTCCCAAGATTGTTTTGTTTTTCTGGATTTGTCGTCTTCCGTAAACGTTACCCCGCAATACACACAAGATTTATCTCTTGATAACACTAAGTTTTCTACTTCAATCGGAATTCCCCATTTATTTGCCATATTAATTAATCATAAAGACTAGTTATTAAGTTATTCCATTTTTTAGAAGCAAATAATATTCTTCTATTTGTTAAAACATTAGATATTCTTTGAGCTAAAAGTCCGCCATACACCATAAGCTCTTGAATGTTCATACTACTTTGAATGTGCTGATTACATCTTGCAGAGTAAAGACCAATATTTTCTATCGAACTACTTTTTTCAGGCATTTGATTTTGTGATAGTAAATGTCCCCATTCATATTTTATATAATCAATATTCCAGTCCGAAGGTCTATTCCAACAAAGAGGTAATTCAGTTCCTTCCACGTGAAAAAATGGTCTGTGCTGTTGTGCCTCAAAAAGTAGAATTACTATTTCTCTTAAAATCTCTCTTTTCTGTTTGTCGAATCTAACATTTGAAAAATCATTCCTAATATGGTTAATTATTGATTTAACTAATCGTTCAGATTCTAAATCCGTTTCGTATGCTTGAGGATTCTTATTAATAATTCTTCGGTGTTCAATTAGTTTCATCTGTCAAATTATACTTAACAACCTACTAAATAAAGCTAGTGCGGCTCTCTTTATCAATCTATGTTACGGTCTTGTTAGTTCGACCTAAATATACAATGAATATTGTAGTTCTATGTTTCTTAAAACTAATAGTATACTAACACTATGGAGAGGTGTAATCTGTATGTTATAACAATAAAAAAACGCCCAGCTGGGCGTTTTTTAATATCAAATAGCGTCTTCAAGATTACATCTTTATAATTCCTTTTTCAAGCACTTGCCATCTCAATTTTAAACCAACTTCCATAAACTCAAATCCTGCTGCGGTTGCAGAGGCAATGTTACTGTACTTACCGTAAGCACCCATCTGGAAGCGGCTTGATATCGCATACTGTACTCTGGCTTCTACGCGAAAAAGGGTAGTAGCCTCATCATCTTCTACTACTTGTAAACCTCCCGCGGCGTTTGCTGCATAGCTCCACTTTCCTGCTTGTCCCGTAAGATCTAAAAACAACTCAACTGCTTGGTATTTTGACGGGCTAAAGTACAACGTAGGCACTTGATCCTTAAAACCTACATACTGGTAATTGATACCACCTTTAAGCGTTGGGTTTTTTGTAAAGTTGTAGTATAAAGAAGTAAATAGTAAGTTACGAGAGTTTCCATCTGTTTGCTGCGTGTGCATTAAACCAGTATACCACCCTAGATTTATGTTTGTTCCCATATTGTAGTTAAGGGAATAGTTATTCATAAATATCTTTTCATCTAGCAGTGCGGCGTTAAAATCTTGTAACGTCCTGCTATAACCTACCTCTAAAAACTGAAGCGGAAAAGGTCTTGATTTTACAAAAATAGATCCATTTACATCTGTATACTCATTTGCATCTGCATCTGCTTTTACAAACCCTAGTGTTCCTTCTAGCCAGGTATTATTTATAACTCTGTAATGAGCTCCAAGGCTTGCATTTGTGTTATAAGCCATCGCGTTTGTGGTCATATTTTCGGTAGTACGGTAGTTGTAAGAAAATATAGCCTTAAACCTACTTGTAAATGGCAAGGTAGCGGTAAGACCAGCCGAGTATGCCTGGTTATCACCGTTATCTTCGGTGTATGCAGCTCGTGTTTCGATCACGGGAGCGAGGCTACTTTCTATAGTTTTCATTAACCCAGTAGCATCTTTCTGGTTAGGGTAGAAGGTTAAGGTATTTTTCGCGAAAGCGTAAGCCTCATCCAGATTACCCTGTGCACGGTATGCATTTGCAATCCCAAGATTTCCGTCAAAAGAGGCACTGTCCTTCTCAAGGATACCGTTATACACCTCGATACTCTTTTTAAAAGTCCCCGTGTACATTCCTAAAGTTGCCTTGAGGGCAGCCACGCGCGCATTAGTCGGGAAGGTGCTTTTAAGATCTGTAATGGCAGTTCTTGCTGTGGCATATTTTCCGTTCCAGATGAGTGCTTGTATGTAGCGCTCGTTTGCGGTAATGATTTTTGTAGTGTCTGCTTTCGCGAAAGCGATACTCTCCTGTGCCAGTGATAATGCAAGCTTGTCGTCCTTCTGTAAGTGAGCAACTAATGATTTACCCACTTGCGATGTTAAGGTATCTGAAAGCTTGCTGTACATCGTGTTTGCATTCTCATAATCCTTCTTTGCGATATAGGTATTTGCAAGCGCGCTTATGATTTGCTGATCTTTAGGCATATCTTCAAGAGCACTTTTAAGTAATTGTATTGCCGCATCATATTGAAAGGCAGTTGTGAGTTGGTTTGCCTTACCTAAACGCATAAACTTTTTTGACACCGCAGCATTTGCATTACCAGGTTGTACGGTAAGTGCCTTGTTTACATAAGCGATTGCCGCGTCATATTCTTTAAGGTTAGAAAGCGTGTTTGCATAACCGAGTAGGGCAGAGAAGCTTGTACTGTCTTTGGCAACGAGGGTTTCATAAAAGTCTTTTGCAGCACCAAAATCACTATCCCATAAAAGAGACTCGGCGTAGTTTAAGCCCACTTCAAAATCTGTAGGGTAGTCTGCTTTAAGGTTTGTAAAAAGTGTTCTTGCTTTGCCACTCTCACCACTCAACCCTAGAGCGCGACCGTAACAGAGTCTTGCTGTTTTATTATCTGGATAGTCTTCAAGCACTTCGCCAAAAAATGTTTTTGCCTCCTCATATTTTCCAGTTTCTAATAAAGTGAAACCTGCAGACATATCTTGGCTGTATGCTGTGGCACCTAGTAGGAAAAGAATAATATATGTTAGTTGTCTCATTGCTTATGTTTTACAAGTGCAAGTTATGGCAATATACAAAGGATTCAATCTTAATGTATCTGCAATTCGTCGACACTTATCGTCGACTGGTGGAGGTTGCGTAAAGTGTGAATGGAGTTTTGAGAGAGGATGTTTTGAGTTTGAGTAAAAAGTTAGTTGCCAACATCTCCCCAAATGTGCCTTCCTCTCGTTCATACTTCACTCGTCGGAGGTAAGATCAAAGAGGGGCTTCAAGTTGTCACTCCTTCTCTTTGAAGAGGAGGCTGGAAGGAGATGTTTTTGCGCGTGAGTGAGAAGATGGCTGCGAACATCTCCCCAAACCCCTCTTCAAAGAGGGGCTTTCATAGTTTACTCCTCCTCTTCGAAGAGGAGGCCGGGAGGAGATGTTTTTCCGTTCGAGTGAGAAGTTAGTTGCTAACATCTCTCCAAATATGCCTTCCTCTAATTCATACTTCACTCGTCGGAGGCAAGTTCAAAGAGGGGCTTCAAGTTGTCACTCCTCCTCTTTGAAGAGGAGGCCGGGAGGAGATGTTTTGAATTCGAGTGATTAATATATAAATGTCTGGAGGAGATGTTTTTGCGCGTGAGTGAGAAAAGCAACAACTAAGTAAACTACAATGACTCTTGAATTTTGTCTTCTATTGCTGTAAGTACGACATCTATTTCTTCAAAAACCTCTTCATTTTTAAATCTCAAAAAATGCACACCTTTTTCTTCTAATCGTCCCTGACGGATTCCGTCTTGCATAACTTGATTGTCGTGTATGTTACCATCAATTTCGATAGCTAGCCCAATCTCGTGACAGTAAAAGTCTACAATATAGTCAAGAAGAGGAACTTGCCTATGAAATTCTATACCCAAAGATTTACGACGAATTTTATCCCAAAGAGCCAACTCAGCAAGTGTCATATTTTTTCTAAGCTCTTGAGCACGCACTTTTAAATCTCTTCGATATGGAATTAATCTCTGCAATATTTTTTATATAAATATAAGTAAATCAATGTAGTATAATTTTTCATTGCTGCGAACATCTCCCCAAACCCCTCTTCAAAGAGGGGCTTTCATAGTTTACTCCTCCTCTTCGAAGAGGAGGCCGGGAGGAGATGTTTTGAGTTTGAGTGAGAAGTTAGTTGCCAACATCTCCCAAAATGTGCCTTCCTCTCATTCGTACTTCACTCGTCGGAGGCAAGTTTAAGGAGGGGCTTCAAGTTGGCACTCCTCCTCTTTGAAGAGGAGGCTGGGAGGAGATGTTTTTTCGTGCGAGTAAGAACCACACCCCAACTCCCCAAAACCCACTCCTTATATAGTATCACATTAAACTTTCGCGAAAGCGTTATTACACCAAAATATGCTTTAAAGATAAAACACGACCACTCGTCTACAGTAAAATTCTACTCATCGAAATTTCAACCGAAAGCCTCTTAATTGCTCGCATATTTGTACCAGAAACAAACAACAAAACAATTATGGGACTTACAATAATCAACAACACAAGCACATTAAGAGTAGTACACAACGCTAGAAATACACAAGCTAGTAACACATTAAGTGTAGTACACAGAAAGGTAGATAAGCCGGTTATCCAGTTAATGACTTATTAATCATTAGTTATGATCGCTATACAACACAAAATCAAAAAGATACTCTCTCCCGAGCAAATATTTATGCTCAGCGCCTTTGTGGTAAACGGAGGAAACTACCTCTATAATTTAGGACTGGGTAGAGTACTAGGCCCTGGCGCCTTTGCAGATGCTGCTATACTTATCACCTTACTACTTGTACTATCATTTGTTGCAATGACTTTTCAACTAGCAGTTGCAAAGTTTACAACGGAGTTTGACAAGTCAAAACAAGAAGCATTTGTACAAAGAGCTCATAAACAAGCTACCACCTTTGGTATTATACTAGGTGCGGCAATTGTAGTTTTTGCAGGATCGCTGCAAACACTTTTTCAAACAGAGTCTTCTGTAATGTTTACCATTTTTGGAATAGCAGTCCCACTTTATTTCATAATGAGCGTAAACAGAGGAAATCTTCAAGGACGTAAATCCTTTATTGCATTATCTATCACCTACCAATTAGAAATGGTATGCAGACTCGCGCTTACATTTGCATTATTACTTTTCTTCAATATAGAATCGTCTGTCGCGGTAGCTACAGCAATCGCAATCTCTTTTATAGCAGGTGTGTTTCCATTTAAAAAATTAACGTCTAGAAAGGCAGTGCAATCTGCCCTTACCTCAAAAGAGAGCAAGGCAGTTATGAACTTCTTTGTATTAACTGCGTGCTATGAGCTTACCCAGATCATTTGTAATAACAGCGATATACTCTTAGTAAAACACTATTTTCCATCTTATGATGCAGGATTATATGCATCTCTAGCCCTTATAGGTCGTGTAGTTTACTTTGTAACTTGGATGTTTGTGATGCTACTATTACCTACGGTAGTATCTATGCGCAAGGAAGGTAAGAACTCTGTGCCTGTACTTATGAAGTATGTAGGGTACATCACAGCCCTTGCTAGTGGTATTGTGTTATTTACATTTCTGTTTCCATCATTTGCAGTACAAATATTATTTGGAGAACAGTATATGTCTATTGCTCCATTATTAGGTTGGTATGCACTTGCGACATCTTTTTTTGCCCTATCAAACATTTTTGCCTACTACTATCTATCCCTAGATCATTATAAACCTATTGTAATTGCTGCCATTTTTGGAGTGTTACAAATAGTGTTAATCATATTATTCCACGATTCATTGTTTGAAGTTGTTTTAGCCCAAGTAGTTGCAATGGGAAGTTTACTCATTGCTCAATTACTTTATTTCTGGAAGATGCAAGTAAAGTAACAGTTTCCCCAAATTGTAGTTGCCCTCTTACATAAGCATTTGCTTTTGTGAGAGGGTTTTTGTTTTGACTAACCCAAGCCTATTAGGGAGGTCTATAATATCCTTTTATATACTCCTTATCTATATCAAATCTCTATCTGGTGATATCTAATTTTAGTAGCTGCAGTATAGTGACTTAGCCTATGTAAGCTGTAATTGTAAGAAAGTCAAAAATCGTTTATCGAAGGTCAAATACCATTCGTCTATACTAACGGTCGAGTAAACGTTTTTCGTCCGCTTTCGCGAAAACAAAGCCCCATATTTGTACTATCAAAAAAACATAACTACTTAAAAACAAATATTATGGCACTAGAAATAAACAACATTTACGGAGTAACTTGTATCAAAGGAAAAGTATCAAATACACACGTACAAGAAGTAAAAGGATACTTTAAAGCACTATTATCTGTAGAAGATAATGTCATCATAAATTTATGTGAGGTTAAAAAAGGAGCAAAGAAACTAGTAAGAGTTTTAGAAAGCTTACAAGCCGAAATCTCAGAAGAAAAATCACTTAAATTTTTCAGCTATCCAGAGCCAGCAGTTGCCGAATTATATGCGCAAATTAATAATCAGGCTAACTTTTACCAGGCAGCAGCATAATACAACACAAATTACTATAACAACATCAAATCTATATATTATGAAACTAGCAATCGTAACGGCCTATCCACCGAGCAAAGTAACTTTAAACGAATATGCATACCACTTAGTAAAGCACTTTCGTCAAAACCAAGAAGTAACAGAACTGGTACTTCTTACAGATGTAACTCCAGACCAAGCAGATATCACTTTTGAAGAAGATGGATGTGAGATTACAGTAAAGCAATGTTGGAAATTCAACAGCTTAAAAAATGTATTCTCTATCGCAAAAGCCGTAAGAGCAACGCAACCAGATGCGGTACTTTATAACCTACAGTTTATGAAGTTTGGAGATAAGAAGGTAGCTGCAGCGCTAGGATTGTTTTCTCCTTGGGTTTCAAAAATGATGGGAGTAAAAACAACGGTATTACTTCACAATATAATGGAAACTGTAGATCTTGATAGTGCAGGTTTTACAAGTAATAAATTAAAAATTAAAGCATATAACTTCATAGGCGAGATGCTTACTCGTGTGGTACTTAAAGCAGATACTGTGGCGCTTACCATCAGTAAATATGTAGACATATTAGAAGAGAAGTATAACGCAAAAAATTGTGTACTGATCCCTCACGGTACCTTTGAGATTCCAGAAGAGCCATCTTATGATGTAGCACCAGGTCCTTTAAAAATAATGACCTTCGGAAAATTTGGAACCTACAAGAAAGTAGAGATACTTATAGAAGCTGTTCAAATCGTAAGAGAGCAAACTGGTCGTGATCTTGAGATCGTAATTGCTGGTACAGATAGTCCTAATACACCAGGATATCTAGCAGAAGTTCAAGAAGTATATAAACACGTTCCTAATCTTACATTTACAGGTTATGTAGAAGAAGAAGATGTACCTGTAATCTTTTCAGAAAGTGCGATGGTTGTTTTTCCATATACATCTACTACCGGAAGCTCAGGAGTATTACACCAGGCTGGAAGTTATGGTAAGGCAGTAGTAATGCCAGACTTAGGAGATCTAGGTATTCTTGTAAAAGAAGAAGGATACAGAGGTGAGTTTTTTAACCCAGAGAGTTTACATAGCCTAGCTACAGGAATCCAAAACCTTGTAACAAACGACGCTTACAGAACAGAAATAGCAAAGGCAAATTATCAAGCAGCAACTGCATTACCTATGAGCCGTATTGCTCAAATGTATATAGATGTTTTTAATGGCACATCAAGAAGAACAAAAAACACCACATTAATGGCAGCATAATTACCGGTTCTTAATGACCAAATAGGCATCGTCTTTCACCCCAAGTGTATTAATAATTCCAAAAAAAGCCTGTTTGTTCTTTCGCCACGGTAATCTACCAGCCACTTCACTCGGTATATCCCTAAAATCATAAAGTGTCCAAGAGAGATAGTGTATACTATCTCTTTTCTGGGTTTTATAAAACTCGGTATAATATGCCGCTTGGTCTTCTTCATCTGGACCTATAGGATTCCATAAACCGTGATAAGCGGCAAGACCAAATTCTTGTAAAACCACAGGCTTACTAGTTACATCTGTAATTGATTTGTGAGCAGCATCTAAATCCTTGAGGTCTTTGTAATAATGATAAGAGACAAGGTCTACTTTATTTTCTAGATGTAATGCGGCCTCTGGCGAAGACCAGCCTATAGTTACTGGGTGTGTATTATCTATAGTCTTGAGATAATCTATCGTTTGACTCAGCCACGATAAAACTTCACGTTGCCCACGACTTTCAAAATCTAGATTAGGCTCATTTTTTATATCCCATCCTAATAAAGCAGGATGGTCTTTTATATGTGTTACGATACTATATAGATGAGCATTTGTAATAGTCCAGTCTTGTATGCGATAATCTCCATAAAAGTCAAAAAGGGTGACCACAACCTTAAGATTTGCTGCTTGCGCTTCATCTAGAAGTGATGTGAGTTTCTCAAGCTTTTCTCGCGGAACACGCGCTTTGCCAAAATCCTCAAACCCCACAAAGACTCTTATAGAATTAAGCTTAAGATCATTAATAATTTTAAAATCTGCAGTGAGGGTATCTTTACTAAATGTAGCACCAAAGGTATCCCAAGGGCTCCCTTGTGGGTAATAGTTAATTCCTTCTAACAATGCAAGATCAAGCGGGATTGTCTCTTTTTCACCATCATCTACTGGATGTGAGGCTACTTTTTCAAAATGTCGAACTCTCCAGAAGCCATCTTCTAGTAATAGTATGATTTTATAATCATCATTAAAAGAGCGCTCTACTAGAAATTTCTCATTTTTAAAAACGCGTTCTACACCTGTTACATTGCGATCTGTAAGTACAACTAGTGTGCCGTCTGCGCTATAAAATTCTAGCGAGAGGTGATGGGTGAGGGTCGTACTTTCTATATATACGTTTTCCTCATTGTTTAAGGTGATTAAGTCCTCAACCTTTCCGCGGGCTTGCTCTGTAAAATGATCAAAAACTCCAGCATTTTCACCTGTGTAAAAAGCTCGATTCTTTACATACCAGGCGTCTAGATAATCTTCTTCTATGCTTGTAAGATTTGCTTCTTCCATAGGTCTACCAGGATTCTCAATAGACTCCCACGTCACCTGGGGTACATAGTGACGCTCTTTTGTTTCATCTAGGTGAAGCATCTTACTTCTGTCTGCCCCAGTGTTTAAAAAAGCAATCACCTGACTTATACCATAGAGGATACCTGCATTTATGAGAATAAATCCAGCCAAAATTAAGATACGATATAGCGTTTTATTGGTTTTCAATCTGTAATTGTGATTTTGTATGTAGCCTCGAGTCCTAGGGTCTCAATGTTTACATCATATGTTCCTGCGGGATAGTCTTCTTCTTTAAGATAAAAGACGGTAGATCCATTTTTGGTTAAGCCGTTGTAGGTGTTATTGTTTACAGTAATTTGAACGTCTATTCCATTTTGCACTAGCTGGCCTAGGTAGCTCGTAAGTGGGCCTACGGTTAGATTTCTTTCGGTGATTTGTGGTGCTGGGATGCTGTCTATGATAGCTGTAAACTCTTGAGTAATGGTTTTGCTCTGTGCAATGCCTGTCGCTGCTGCTCGTACATTCCAAGTGGTATGGAAATGTGGGTGTAACGCTTTCGCGAAAGCGTACCCATTTATAGTACTCGCTGTAATCTGCCAGTGGGCACCTGTAGCATTCGTCATAAAAAAGGTAACGAGTGTACCGTCTGTCATTACATTACCGTGTGCATCGCGTATTTGCGAACTATTAAATGTGATGATTTCATTACCATCTGCATAGTTGTGATTACTACTTGCGGTGATAGTAAAATCTTGAGCAACATCTGGAAATACATCTGCAACCAACTCCTTAGAGGAAATATTTTCAATCGTACTTCCCGTACTTACTCGGCCGGTTTTAAGTGGAGCATAAATACGTTTCCACACAAAGCCAGATGTAAGCTCGTGAGATGTAGTTGTAATTTTAGATTTAAACTGCGACTTGAGAGCCACTTCTGTATTATCTGGCAGCGTGTTATCTAGTGTATCTGTAGGGATACTCACGAGCATCGTGTAGTCACGCACATTTGCAACAATACTACGTGGCCCAAGATAAGTTTCTACAGTGCCTAGTTGAATAGGGTTGGGCAGTAGTCTAAAACTTCCTTCTTGCGTAACCTTATCATTAAGATATAGGCTATAATTTACTACACCACTACGTTTTGTAAAACTAGGAGGAATATAAAACTGTGATGTATTATTAATTGCTTCGGGCTCTATAACAATCGTAGCATAGGTACTAGCGAGAATTAGATAAGCCTGTCCTGTGGCAATAGCAGTGTCACCCATCGTGGTAATGTAGATTCCCTTTTCTGTAACTGTAGTATCCTCTATGTTATTTATAGATAGTGTTATAGGCGTAGCTGTTACTTCAACAGGTTCTTCTTTACAACTAGACATACCGAAGCATATGAGTATACTCATATATAAAAGTAAATGCGATATGTGGGTGTGGCGCTTCATTATTTTGGGTTACCTACATAGTTATTTGTGATGATGGTGATATATGCATACGGCATACCTGCTACAGGTATAAACGTACGGTTAGTCCCAGCATCATTGCGTTGAGGCACCACCTTATCAGAGATACTCTGGTTAGGTAGTCCATTTACAGAGGCCGTAGCTAGTCCAGATGCAACCTCTGTAGGTAATGCATCTTTATAAAGTATTTCAGAAAAAGGGCGTTTGCGTTGCTGACGCACACTCTCATCTATATATCTACTTTCTACCCATAACAACTCTTTGTCTTCATTATAGTAACCTATGAGTAGTTGTGGTATGGTCGCTTCTTCTATACTTGTATTAAAGAGAAAACCATTTAATGTTGTGTCTTTTTGTGTGACATTAAAAAGGTCTGCAGCTTGGTAAAGATCTGTAGTTGCTACGTTTGCGCTTACTTGTACCTCAAAGTTTACTGGGATGTCTGTAAGATCTACCTCTGTAAATGTATCTGGCTCGTAGGTAGTAGGCTTTTCTTCTAGCGCAGATGTCCAAGCAATACCCTCAAAGTTTATACGATATAGCGTTGTTTCCTTAGGCAGTAGTTTATGCTTTACTACATCTTTTGCATTAAATCTTGCCAGCTCCTCATTTTCTTCATTATACAAAGCTCCTGTCACAGAGATATCTGCAGGGATATTATCTACATTCTGTATTTCGCCTACAATAGCATAGGTTGTGTCTAGCTGTACCAGTCTCGCAGAGAGTACCTCTACAACGGGTTGTTTAAGTACATCTTCGTGAAAGGTTTGCTCTGAGGTGACGGCACGCTTACCGTGATTATAATACCTAGTGCCACTTTGTATGAGCAATTGCTCTGGTGGGATATCTGGATCTACCTTTTGAGGTATAATGTACCACTTGCTCTTCTTTTTAATGAGCTCTAGCTCATCTTGAGTTTGTATCTCCTTGAGGGGTGTAATCCAGGTAGCATCTACGACACCTTGAGCAGTTGTGTCTGTCTTAGGTGTTATATCTATGTGCAAGCTATCTAGCTTTGCATATGAACTTAACAGACCATCTGAGACTGATATCTCAAGCATAAACTGTGAGAGTTTTTTATCACTCTCTGGATCAAGATAAGAGTGCGCACGCTCAAATTCTTTAAAATCTACAGCATCATAATAGGCCGTGACCACATTTCTTGCAGAGAGTTGTGTGGTGTTTTTTACATAAAATAGATATCCTGCATAGGCTATTATAATGAGTAAAACAATCGTCCATAAAATAGAAGCCCAGTATAATAAGGAGGGTGCTCGCTTGTATTTTGCAGCAAATGCAAAATATAATGGAAGCTCATTTTTTCTATTAAAAGATCGCGTCCACAAGGCACCTAGATGCAATAGTATTGCGAGTATTACTGTTGAGAATGGAATGATGCCCCACATAAGTTTTAAAACTAGCGGTGCATCTTCTCTAGGAAGCACACTAGGTAAGGGAGCAATACCCGCTTTTTCCCAAACCATAATACCGTTTTCTAGTAAGCTTAATCTGTGCCAGCCAGCAAAGTAGAGTAGTGGGTCATAAAATTTATCATTAGAAAACACATATTTTAAATGATACTTTTCTGGTACCGTAAGAAACTGCTGTAGCGAGCCTATTCCTTCTATACCTCTATATTTTGAGTTTTCCAGACGCTCTACCGCTCGTGTGGTAAGCTCTGGTAGCCTTCTAGCAGAGTGGTAATCTCCATCTACCGTGGTTGCCTTAGTTTGTGCAGAGAGCCAAGCCATCTGGTCTCCAAAACCTAGTGGCAAGTATCGCCATTTATAATGCTCATCTTCATTTAAGAAGTTTACAATAGGCGTCATCTTAATTACATCTGGCTGGCTCGGTCTAAATTTTCCTAGGGTGATTGTAAAAATGGCAATAAAAATAAATAGTAGTGATAAAAATGCTCCAGAAGCTCTATGCACCAGCGTTCCCCATTTTTCTTGCAAGTAGTCCTTATAATCTCCCTCTACAAAACGATAACAAAATTCACCAAAAACCGGCAGCGCCATTATAGATGCCCATAATGTAAAGCGGTCTAGTGTAAGGATATTAAAGGCATTTTCTCCTAGCATTGCTAGCGGTATAGGTGTAGTACCACCAGTACCCAAAATAAAAAGTAACGTAAATGAGATGCCAAAAAATAGAAGGCGCTTGCTATAATATCTATAAAAGAAATAAGGAAGTAAGAACATTAAAAGTCCCCAAGGGATCACAAAGAACATCAGTCCAGAGGAGAGTACTTCAAGAAAGCTGTCACGCGACCCGTGCGGTATAGGCACCTGCGTGATGGGATTATTTTTAGTATTTACCCAGTACGGCAAGATGCACGTGATGATAAGAAACAAGGAACATCCTCCAAATATGATGATGCGTCTTAGGTGGGTCCATACCGCTTTCGCGAAAGCGATAACAGTCACCTCCTTTGTACTATTAACCTTTTCTCTCGCAGCATCCATTACCACCATTCCTAACAGCGGGAATATGAAGAAAACCATACCAAAGATAGGAGTCACGTGATGTGAAGTAACCGTTACCGAGAGTAATGCCAGTGCTTTAAAGAGGTGTCGTTTACGCGCAGTTTTTACCCAGAGATATATCTCCGGTAGGCAATGCATTAATACCGAGATACCTATAATACTAGGTAGTTGCCCAAATATATGGAGCGTTTCTACAAAAGAAGAACTAAATACGGCTAGCACCGCAGCATAACCAGCGACCTTTTTATTAGGTATAAGCACCATCGTAAAGCGATACACTCCAGTAATAAATAGTACCACTCCCGTGAGGGCGACGGTAAACATCCCAAATTTAAGACCACCTATATAAGAGAGTGCTCCTATAGTTTGATGCACCAGTGGTGGGTATCCCATTACTGTAAAGCCAGTATACCAGCTATAACTCCACGGCTCAAACCAGTTAGTCGCATAGTGATTTGCAAAAAACAGGTGTATAAGAGCGTCATAAGTGCGCTCTACAGTAAAAAACATAGCCGTCCCGTGGAAAATCATTCCGAGGAGTACGGCACTTACTAAATATTTGTTAGTTCTAGACTGTTTCATTTGGGAGTGAAAAGATACCCTTTTTAATATTCTGATTCAAAGATAGTTCTTTCGATGAATGGTTCATCCTTCGACGAATGGTAACCGTCGATACAAAGAATCCAGCCATCGAAAATTCAAAAAAATAGCTGCAATCTGGAGGTATGTTTGTCTTGTAAAACAATAACAACACACAAAAACACACATTATGAAAACTGGAATAATCATCCCTTGCTACAACGAAGAAAAGAGACTTAACACAGAAGCATTTGTAAAATTCATTAAAGAAAACCGCGATTACCACCTATGTTTTGTAAACGATGGAAGTAAAGATAAAACGCTAGAGGTTCTTTATAGTATGAAAGAACAAGCGCCTAATGCAATAAGCATTGTTGATGTAAAAAAGAACTCAGGTAAAGCAACCGCTGTAAGAGCGGGAGCTAGATTCTTATACAGTAAGTCTACTATCTCTACTATAGGATTTATGGATGCAGATCTTTCTACAGACTTCAGAGATTTTAAGGACCTCGTTAAAACTCTGAAGACTGAGGGAAAGCTCGTAGTTTTTGGTTCTAGAAACGCTTTAGGAAGCGGTGAGATAGAGCGTAACTTTATGAGAAATATGTTTTCAAAATTTGTGAAGCAG
Organism: Dokdonia sp. MED134; assembly: GCF_000152925.2. Lineage (NCBI taxonomy): Bacteria > Pseudomonadati > Bacteroidota > Flavobacteriia > Flavobacteriales > Flavobacteriaceae > Dokdonia > Dokdonia sp. MED134. The sequence goes on from NZ_CP009301.1 coordinate 160,924, forward strand.
TTTATCTTATTAATCTTAGGATTACCTATAAGAGACACGCAGTGTGGAGCAAAAGTATTTACAAGAAGCATCGTACCTGCAGTATATGATAATGCTTTTACTAGCAGGTGGTTATTTGACGTAGAGATCTTCTTACGTCTTAAAAAATACTTAGGTAAAGAAAACACGATGAACAACATCTTTGAGCAGCCACTTATGAGATGGGTACACGTAGATGATTCAAAATTAGGAATGAAAGACGCTTTACAGATCCCTATGAATCTTACACAGATCTGGTTCAACTATGCTTTTCAAAGCAATACAGCAGCAAACGTTATACCTACAGAATTTGCACTAGAAACTATGACGCCAGAACTTTCTATAGCAGCATAATAACTACCGTTTCCTAGTCCCCATAAAACATCATTTATCCACATCAAATCTACTATTATGAACATCTATCCTATAAAATTTGAGCCTATCCTTCAAGAAAAAATCTGGGGAGGATCTAAACTACAATCGGTACTTAACAAGAAATGTACTAGCGATACGACTGGTGAGAGCTGGGAAATATCTGGAGTAGAAGGTAATATATCACAAGTAGCAAATGGAGATTACAAAGGTGAGTCATTAGTATCACTTTTAGAAAACCACACTAGTGATTTTGTAGGAGCTGCAAATTATGAGCGTTTTGGAAATGAGTTTCCACTGCTTATAAAGTTTTTAGATGCAAAGACAAATCTTTCTGTTCAAGTACATCCAGATGATGAGATGGCTCAAAGAGATCATAACTCATACGGTAAAACAGAAATGTGGTACATAATGGATCACGAAGAAGAAGCAGAGATCATATTAGGTCTTAAAGATAAAAATGCAAATACAGAGATCTTACGTGATGTGACAGGAGATAATGTATATGATGTATTTAATAAAGAAAAAGTAACAAGAGGCGATGCATATTTTATCCCTGCAGGAAAGATACACGCCATAGGAGCAGGTGTACTCGCAGCAGAGATACAGCAAACCTCAGATATCACCTATAGAGTATATGACTGGGATCGCACAGATAAGGAAGGTCAAAAAAGAGATTTACACCTTGACCAGTCTGTTGCAGCAACTAAGGAGTTTACTGAAGAATGTAAGAAAGAATGTAAAGTAGAAGATAATGTATCACAAAATGTTGTTGCTTGTGATTACTTTACGACAAATAGCTTTAATGTAAATAGTACATTTCAAAGATCATTTACTAACCTAGATTCATTTGTAATCCTTATGTGTGTTGAGGGTAGTGCATCTGTAACTGTAAATGGTAAAACTGAGATAGTATCTATGGGAGAAACACTTCTCTTACCAGCACAAAGTGAAGAAGCATATTTTTTTGCTCAGAATGCAAAATTTTTAGAAGTGTATATTGATTAATCAACAAATCTATGATTTAGAAATCTTTGTAAACCTATAATGTACTTTGTTGTTATTGTTACATAAGATAGGTTACATTAAACGGAGAATAATTAATAGATTATAAATAAATCCGCATCAACAATGTAGCGTTGTTTGCGGATTATTTTTGCGCTTTCGCGAAAGTGTACTACAACACTCTACATCTAAAATAATTTATAGTATTTTAGTCTATTCCACATAAGCTAACCGCTAATTGTGTAGGCAATGGTAAATTGCGTACACCCTAATCTCAATATAATGGAAGATCTTCTTACTTTTTCTTTAACCGTATTTACCAGTTTTTTTGCGATTACAAACCCTATATCAAATATGACAATCTTCTTGTCACTCACAGATGGTGCCAGTAAAAAGGTGAAAAAGGATATTAATAAGAGAGCAACGATTGTGGCCTTTATTATTGTAGCTCTATTTGTGCTATTAGGTAAGTTTATTTTTGAATTATTTCACATAACAATTCCAGCTTTTAAAATTTTTGGAGGGATACTCGTTTTTCTTATAGGTTTTGATTTACTTCAGTCTAAGAAGTCTAGTGTAAAACACCTCAAAACGGTAGATGTAGATGAAAATATTGCGATATCACCTTTAGCTATACCTATAATCGCGGGACCGGGTACCATTGTTACTGCTATGAACTCTGTTGCAGATGCGAGTTATATGCAAATAGGTCTTGTGATTTTCATTTTTGGTTTAATGTGCTTATTAACTTATATCACCTTTCGTGCGAGCGATTTTATCGTAAAAGTCTTAGGTAATAATGTGATCTCTGTGATAGGAAAGATTATGGGATTAATCATTGGTATAATAGGTACTGGGATGATTATTGAGGGAATTAAAATTTCGTTTAACTTATCATAGGTAAGCTCGTTATAGAGGTGAGTTGTGAGATATATTGTAAATTATAGTAATAAAATCAATCCTCAGATTATGAAAATAGCAATACGTTATATACTTGTTCTACTTTTTTTAAGCAGTTGTACATCAAGTAAATTGATACCTTCTCAATCTGTTTCTGACGCTTTTAAGGAGGCAAGTCTAGATCGTATTCTCATTTTTGGAAATACTGAAGATAAAGAGCTTCAAAACAGATTTGAAAACAAGATGGCTGTTATAATGCAGGCAGAAGGTATCGTTCCTTACAAAATGCACGAAGTTTTTCCAGATGTAGTCTATAAGGAAGAGCGTACTCAAACAGAGATAGAACAGTTTATTGTAAACTGCAAATCAAAAAATATTGACAAGATTCTTTTTGCCTCACGTAAGTCTATGACTGTAGATACGGTACTATCAAAGTCTCTGCATAATTATATGAACTCCCTAGAACCACTAAGAATGGGGAGCTCGTCTTCACAAGATCTTTCATATGATAAAAAAGAAATTGTCACCTATATCATCGAGGCAGCGGTATATGATATTGCCACAACCTCAGAAGATAAGCCTATTGCTACAACTACCTTAAAAGCTGTAGCACCAAAATCTCTAGATGACCTAGAAGACAAGTTTATAAAAGCAATAGAAAAACTATTTAAGAGTAGATAAATATATAGACTTACTCATTACTACTTTTAATTATATAGAAAGGGACAGCTGTCTTACTCCCTAGTTTACTTACTACTGGCTCGTTTATAAGGTTCTCTATAAAGTTATGCTTGTATACAATCATTACTAGCATATCGATATTAAAATCTTCTATAAAAGATCCTATAAGCATTCTCTTTTTTGCAGTTGCTTCTAAATAATTAATATCTGTTTCAATAGGGTGTAATAATCGCTTTAAAGAATTTAAATTGTTGAGTTGTTCTATATGTAGACTCTGCTCATCGCCTATATGTAGTATTTGAATTGTAGTATCGTCTAGTGTAGATATTTTTTTTAAAGGAGCAATATCATTATCAAAAGAGCGTGTAAAATCTGTGGGAAAGGCTATTTGCTGTAGCGGTTCAAATTGATAATTATCTGGTATAATAAGTACGTCACATCGTTTAGTGTTTTTGACAACCTTAATGGTATTACTCCCAAAAAAAAGCTCTTTTGCTCCTGTAGCTCCTTTGGTGCCCATTACAATAAGGTCAATGTTATGTTGGTTAATGCTAGCTTCAATGCCATTAAGTAGCGAGGTATCTGTGTGTACAGCCCTAAATGTATGTTGTGCGTTTTTATGTGATTGTGCTATTTGATCTTTATAAGCAGACAATTTTTTTTCTGAAGCTTCCTTCACCTCTTCTACATAATGTGAGGTGATAGTTGCTCTGTTGCTATCAGTAGGGAAAGACCACGCGTGAAATATATAAAATGTGCAATTTTCTTGTGCATATAACTTAATTGCATACTGTATTGCACTTAGTGCATTGTTAGAAAAATCGGTAGGTAGCAGTATAGATTTCATAGGTTTATTTTTCTCAAAATTATGACCATCTTATTAACTCTAAAATGACTTTGGTCATTGTTTAAAACTTATATATACTGGTAATTTGTATCACACCTTACAAATCATAATACATTGCTATGCGTTATTATATTTTTCTAATTTGTATGCTAGTTAACTCTTGGTCTACAAGTGTTGCACAACTAGAAAACCGCTACTTTGATATTATACATAACAATAAAGTTATAGGGAGTTTAAAAGCCGAAAAAACCATAAATGACAACAAAACTCTTTACCAGAGCACCACAAATATTACAGCAACGATTATATGGGAAACACAAATAAACTATAATTATAAGGTGTTATTTGAGGGTGGGCTACTACAAACCTCAGACGTTGATATTTTTGTAAATGATAAACCGCGTGCTCAAACATATACAAGAAAACAAGACAGCCTTTTTATAATCTCTAGCGATAATAAAAGACCTCAGTTCTATAATGAACCTATTACTTATACGACCATCCAATTATATTTTGAAGAACCCACAGCTATAACAAGCTGTTATTCTGAGCAGGATGGAAGTATTAATAAACTAGTAGCGCTGGGTAATAATTCGTATAAAAAGGTAAATGCCAAAGGCCGAGAAAACCTTTACTTCTATAAAGATGGGAGACTTATAAAAGCAAGTATAGACGGTGGGATTATACAATTTGAACTCGTAGCCACGGCTAAGATGTAAAAGTTCAATTATAAGAATGTGTAGAAATAAAAAAAACCTTACAATCATTTGATTGTAAGGTTTTTGTGAACTCAACGGGACAGAGTTCGAACTTTTTGAAGAGTGATATTTCTTTAATACTCTCAAAATCAATGCTTATTGAAAATACTATTAGATTGTAATGTTTACTCCCACTTCATTTTCTGTAATCGCACAGCATTGAGAATAGCCAGCAATGCGACGCCCACATCTGCAAAGACTGCTTCCCACATTGTGGCGAGACCACCAGCGCCTAATATTAATACAATAACTTTCACGCCAAAGGCAAGTATGATATTTTGCCAAACAACCCGACGTGTAGAACGGCCTATTTTTATCGCTCTTGAGATTTTACTGGGTTGATCTGTTTGTATAATAACATCTGCGGTTTCAATAGCCACATCGCTACCAAGACCGCCCATCGCGATTCCTACATCACTAGCCGCAAGTACAGGCGCATCATTAATACCATCACCTATAAAAGCCACCTTAGTATCTGGTTGCTGTTTTAATTTTTCCACCTCATTGAGTTTGTCTTCTGGAAGCATTCCACCTTTTGCCCAGTCGATGCCTAATTCTTTTGCTACTTCTTGAGTGATAGAATCCTTATCTCCAGACAGCATAATGATCTTATCGATTCCTGCTGCTCTTATTTCTTTGATCGCTTGATGCGCATCGTCTTTCAATTCATCGGCAATTGTTACATAACCTGCAAATGCGCCATCAATGCCTACCATAACTATAGACTCAACAATGTTGTCTGTTTCTGCTGGAACTTCTATCTGATGTGCTGTCATCAATGCTTTGTTCCCAACTAAGACTGTTTTTCCATTTACGCTACCTTTCAAACCTTTACCTGCAATTTCAGAAACGTCTGTAGCGTTATAATCTACTCCTTCAGCCTTATATTCCATAATGGCTATTGCTATTGGATGCGTGGATTGCTCTTCCATTGCCATTAGGTATTTCATAAATTCTGCTTTCGCGAAAGCGGAACCAGTAACAATTTCTTTAATCTTAAATACTGCTTTAGTGACCGTTCCCGTCTTATCCATCACTACGGTATTAACTTGAGTCATTGCATCGAGAAAGGACGCACCCTTAAAAAGAATACCATTACGTGAAGCAGCTCCCAAACCACCGAAATAACCTAGCGGTATCGAGATAACCAAAGCACAAGGACACGAAATCACGAGGAATATCAATGCACGATATAACCAATCTCTAAACACATAATCATCTACAAAAAAGTAAGGAAGAAACGTCAGGCCGATGGCAAGGAATACAACGATAGGCGTATAAATCCGCGCAAATTTTCTAATGAACAATTCCGTTTTTGATTTTCTAGCCGTTGCGTTTTGCACCATATCGAGAATACGTGCAATGGAACTGTCCTTAAATTCTTTTGTTGTTTCAACTTCAATAACTCCATCGAGATTAATACTTCCAGCAAAAACGGTATCGCCTTTAGCAATAGTATCAGGTTTGCTTTCGCCTGTCAAGGCAGCAGTATTAAAAGAACCCTTTTCAGAAAGCAGAATACCATCAAGCGGAACTTTTTCGCCTACACGTACCTGTATCTTTTCGCCAATTTCAACAGTCTCGGGATTTACTGAAACATAATCGCCATCACGATAAACCAAAGCTTCATTGGGTCTTACATCGAGTAAGGCTTTTATATTTCCTTTCGCACGGTTAACGGCCGCATTTTGGAAGAGTTCGCCCACAGCATAAAACAGCATTACGGCAACACCTTCGGGATATTCGCCAATGGCAAATGCACCCAAGGTGGCAATGGACATTAAGAAAAATTCTGTAAAGAAATCACCATTTTTGACACTCTTCCAACCTTCCTTAATTACAGGGAATCCCACAGGGATATAGGCTACCGTGTACCACACTATGCGAATCCATCCTTTGAAGAAAAGAAACGCATCAAAGTAATCAATAGCAATTCCGGCTATCAGCATCACAAAGCTGAAAATTGCCGGTAGATAGGTTCTGAAATTTGAAATTTCTTCAGGGCTGCTATGGTTATGGCCATCATCGTGACTGTGCTCACCTTGATGTTCTTTCGGTTCTAAGTCACGTAAGTTTACTTTTTTCTTTTTCATATTGTAAAATACTTAAAATTATGGGTGCAATGGAAGTGCATTTATTATCCACTACACTTGTCGCAAATTCCTTTTACAACCAAATTCACATTCTCTGAAACAAAACCATCGGGCACTTTTATCTGTGGGATTTTGTGTTCCGTCAAGCATACGGTTTCGCGACAATTGTTACAATGAAAATGCAAATGCAAGTCGGTTTCAATCTCACAATTGCACCCTTTTTCGCAGAGGGCATATTTTGTTATTCCGGTGCCATCGTCTATTTGGTGCACAATTGCCTTTTCTTCAAAAGTTTTAACCGTTCTGTATAAGGTGGTTCTATCTGCTTTCGCAAAAGCGTTCTCAATATCACTTAAGGTAACTGCCACCTTGTTTTCTGCAAGAAATTTGTAAACCAACAATCGCATTGCCGTTATACGAATGTCTTTTTCTTCCAATAATTGTTCTATTCTCTTCATACTTAATCGTTGTCTTCGTTACCAAATGGCTTTATAATAATGCCAACGCTGAAAATAAAACCGTCTGTTGGTGCGTATATTTCGGGAAAAATTGGGTCTTGGTGTGGTGGTAAAACCAAGGGCGAAAACCTGCTTTGTCGTCTATCTGTAAAATTCTCAAAATTCACAAAAGCACTTAAATGCTTAAAGTTTCGCATCAAGAGCAATCCCATTGTTACAAAATCGGTAGTCTCGGTTCCGTTGGATAAAAACTGCTTTCCGGTGTAAAATGTTTCGTACCCTATGCGCCATTTATCAGATTCGTACATCAGCACACTACCTGCGTTATGCTTTGCGGTCAATGGTTTTTGAGGATTGCCAGCCAGATAATTCAGTTTTGTGTCAATAAACGCATAGTTCAAAAACCACCTAAAATCTTTGTAGGTAAATTTGATGTTTGTTTCAGCGCCTTTGCTCAAAATTTCATCGGTTGCATTTTCAAACTGAAAGAACCCGTTATCCGTTGAATTCAACAACAATGCATCATTAATCGCAGTCAGGTAGAAAAGTTGGTTGATGGAAAATCCAAACGTATCAAATAATCGTGTTTGATAATTAAAGTCGAGATTAATACCATACGATTTTTCGGCGTCGATGGCGTTTTTATTAATACCGAGTACATTTTCAAAATTGATGAATTCTGCTTCTTCGGTAAAAATATCTGGGATTTTATAGCCCAATCCGCCACCTATTCTACTTGAAAATCTGCCATTGTTTTTATACAGCAATGACACTCTTGGAAGTGGAAAGAAACCGAAATCTGTATTGTAATCTGCTCGTAGTCCAGTTTCTAAAATCCAGTTATCATCAATATCGTAGATATTATTAATGAATGCACCGTATGTTAAATCGGTCTGATCACGCTGTAATGGTGCGCTGTCATTTTCATCAAAATCTGATGAATATATGTTTGCACCAACAATCCAATCGGTTCTATTGGCTGACTTTTGATAGTTTATTTCTGAAAACGTATTGATTTGCTGTCCTCTAAAACTAAAATCGGGTATTGTCAAATCCCGATCAAAAAAGGAAACACTATTTTTAATATTCAAGGAACTCACCGAATCTATTTGCGTTGTATAAACTGCCTGACTGCTCAATCGTTTTGAGACGTTTTCTTCCGTATATTGATGAATGCCGTTTTGGCCACTTTCAATTTTTATAATATCGCCACCTATCCTGTCATCATACGTACCATTAAATCCAAACCAAAACGTGGTTTTTTCAGAAGGATAATAAAATAATTTTGGGTTGAATGAAATAGAAGTAGTTTCGGGCAAGTTACTAAAGCCATCATCTTCTGGGTCATACGCTTTTTGATAATGACCCGAACCGTAAAGTGTAAAACCAAACTTCTCGTTTCGCTTGCTGTAAAATACATTTGCGGTACTTCCCAATGCTTGTGTTTGTGTAAGCATAATATCCAATGCTGGTTCATCGTCAGGCGTTTTGGAAACCATATTTACCAAACCTGCAATGGCGCCACCACCGTAAAGCGTTGATGAACTTCCTTTAATTATTTCAAACTGCTGTAAGTCCAAAGGCGGAATTTGCAGAATGCTCAAACCGCTTGAAAAGCCACCGTAAAGCGGAAAACCGTCTCTCAAAAGCTGTGTATATCGCCCATCAAGCCCTTGAATTCTGATGTTTGTATTAGCGCTACTCAAAGAAGTCTGTTGCATTTGTATTCCCGTACTTTCACGAAGTACCATTGAAATATTAGTTGGATTCATTATGACCTTTTCGCCCAATTCTTCGGCGCCAATAAATTCTATTCTTGTTGGTATCTTTCGAACGGTTCTTGTACTTCTTGAAGATTGTAGGACTACTTCGTCCAATTCATTTCCGCCAGCTTCGAGTTTAAAAATGAAATCTGACTCACTCGGAATTTGAATGTTTGTTTTTAGGGTTTTAAAACCCAAATAGGAAATTGTTATTTGATATTGCCCCTCTGGCATATCCGTAAACTTTGCAATTCCGTCAAAATCGGTTATTGCACCTTTTTCAAGTTCTTCGAAATAAACTGTTGCACCTAATAAAGGTTCGCTGTCAGATTCTGAAAGGACTCTAATTTGAAGGTCCGTTGTCTGCGCTTTCATTGAAAAGCATAGAAATAATATGAGCAAAGTGCTCAAAAGGTTTTTATTCATTTTAAATGTAAAATTTGATTAACTAAAATGTTGACTTCTTGTCGTTGTTTAGCTAATCAACTGTGGCGGTTGCCAGATGTTGGAAAGAAAACCGAAACGGTAATTTGATTGATAGGTAGAAAAATCTATTGTAGAAATCTTGAAGTTGAGTTTTAAATCGATTGTTTGGATAGGTTCGTACGTAATAGTCATCCCACAACAATTACAGATACAAGTTACTGGACACGAATCATCGCTATCTTCTTGATGGTTGTGATTTACACCTATTTCGTCCTTATGTTGATCTTCGGCATTATTGCCGTCAGAGCAAGGTTTTATAGTCAAAACAAGTATTAGTAATGATAATATGAGTGTTACAGACTTCATTAACACAAAGGTAAAAATATTTTGGTGCAACTGTGTTGCAAATGATTTTTACAACGAATCAATCACACTTCCGCAAGTCAACATTGCATCGCCATAGTATGGATTTCTTATTTCTTCTTCCATACTTAGCCATACCGCACCTTTATTGTTATTTGCCATAGGGCATTTCTGAATGTAATAATTTGTCGAGTTTTCTATGCTCATTGCAATAGGCACGATATTCTCGTTTAGAATGACGAAGTGAGCGCGCTGGTTTTCCAGATTATCATTGTTTGCAACGGCATCCAGCATCTCAATACTTTTGGTTAAGTGTTGTTTTTCCATCGTACCTAAATCATCAGTCGATATTGCTTTTAATTTTAATGATGTCGCTTTCGCGAAAGCGGAAACTTGACTTGCATCGCTTGCTACAAGGGCATCTTTCATTTTGAGATATGATGGTAATGCTTTGTCGAAATCAGAACTAAACGCATTGCTGAAACTCATTTCCATATCGCCCATCATTGCTGATTCGTCCTGCATCATTTGCTGATTCATCATTGATTTTTTACCCTGTAACTGTGCCGCTGCATCTACTGTAAATGTTCCATTGGTAACAATTTCATCGCCATTATTTAATCCAGCCGATACTTGGTAAATTTCGCCAGAGCGATTGCCCAAGGTTACTTCGTGCATTTCAAATACAGGCTCGTTAGGATTGGTTTTCACATATACCAATGAGCGCTCGCCCGTCCATAACACAGCACTTGCAGGCACGGTAAGAGTGTTTTCCATAGTTTGTGTTGCGCCTTTAACCTTACCTGTAACAAACATTCCTGGTTTAAATAGGTCGTCTCTATTTTGAAGGGTTGCACGTACCGTTACCGTTCTTGTAGCATTATTTAAAATTGGGTCAATAAATGAAATTGTTCCCTCAAATTCTTTATTTGGATAGGCATTGGTCGTGATGTTGATTTTTTGCCTAACGTTGAATAGCGCTATTTGATTTTCATAGGCATCAAATTCTGCCCAAACCGAATTGAGGTTGCTCAACTTCACAATAGGCTGTCCTTGATTTACATAATCGCCTTGTGCTGCCATTACTTCTGAAACCGTTCCGGAAACCGTTGCATAAATCGGGAAATTCTCTCGTACCTTTCCACTTTCTTCAATAGCATTGATTTGTGTATCTGAAAGTTTCCAGTTTTTGAGTTTATTGCGAACTGCTTTATACAAAGCGGGTTGCGATTCTTTCAACGATGCTGCGGTAATCAATTCCTGTTGTGCCGCTACAAGGTCTGGTGCGTAAATGGTTGCGAGCAGCTGACCACGATTTACTTGTTGACCTTCATAGTTGACGTTGAGTCTTTCTATTCTTCCTTTGAAATAGCTGGCTTGTACAGTATTGTTTTCTTCATTAGCAGCTATTTTTCCAGAAAGGGATATCATCCCATCATCATCGCTGGCTTCTGCATTGCCCACGATAGTGGTTTGAATATTTGCTAATGCCATAGCATTTTCGGTCATTTTTATCTCGTTTGCTGCGAGACCTTCAGCACCAGCTTCAGCAGGGATTAAGTCCATTCCACATATAGGACAATCGCCAGCTTCTGGTTGCATAATCTGTGGATGCATTGAGCACGTCCACATCTGGTCTGCACTCTCGCCAGAATGGTCGTGTTGATCGGACATATCAGACGTATCCTTATTTGCTGCATTGTCTGAGCTATTTCCAAAAATGAGCCAGCCTGCGCCCAAACCTACAATTACGGCTATTGCTATATATAAAATGTTCTTTTTCATAATTCTATTTTTCGTTCTCTAAACGTTCAATCATTTCTTTCATCTCTGCAATTTCCTTACGTTGTGCCTTAATGATTTCTTCAGCCAATTTTTTGACTTCAGGGTCTTCAATATCTGCTCGTTCACTTGTTAAAATAGCAATGGAATGGTGTGGTATCATTGCTTTCATCCAAAGTACATCGCCCACGGTTGATTTTTGGTCGCGTACCAGTCCTAATGCTCCCAAAAACAATATAACACTACCTGCGAGAATTGCAATATTCTTTTTCTTGTCTTTATACATATTCAGCATAAATAACAACATAATAACAGCCATAGTAGCTATTCCTAGACACACCATATAAAATCGTGTAAGACTGAACCACACGTGGTCAAACTCGTAGGTATTTAAATACATTGTGATGTACATTGCTATAAATGATGACCCTAGCATAAGGAAGAATTTAGTGTATTGGCTCATTCCTTTTTTGTTGTTTTCGTGTTCATTTGAATTCATATTTTTTTGGTTTTTAGTTTATGTATTTGATTAACATTACTACTGCCATCACTATCATAATGGCGTTTTCTATAAAGGTTGCTTCTGTCATAGGTAACTTAAGAGCAGTTCCCAGACACGCGCATTGAATCGACTTTTTGTCGAGCAATATTTTAGTAACACCCACAGTTGTAGTCCCTAAAATGATGAGCGTGGAAATCAACGCAATGGGTATTTCAAACCGCATCAAGAACATTAATCCCAGCGCTGTTTCTACAAATGGATAAACCCAACCGTATGTCGGCATTACTTTGGCGAGCGGATCGTACATTTTAAAACTTTCTGGAAAGCCTTTCAGGTCCAAAATCTTAAAAAAGCTAAAGACTATAAAGAACAGCCCCATAAAGTCGAGCATTGCACCATCCCAATTTTCCCGATTATAGTTTAGTAATACGGTTGCGATTGAGATGTAGCCTAAAATAATGAGCAAGGGTTTAAGCTGTTGAAGTTTGGATTTTTCGTTTTCCGCTTCCGAGAAAACATTCTCAACATTGCCATTATCACTATTCGCAAAAACATTTTTCTCTACTTTTTTTTCTGAGATGGTATATTTTTCTGGAAGTGCTTTTTGGAATGTCGTCGTATCGATATGGCTATCCATTTCCACGATGGCTTCTTCCTTTTCAAGATTTACAGTTGCGTTTGTAACACCATCTACTTGTGAAAGTTTCTGCTCCACGCTGGTACGACAACCATTGCAGGTCATACCTTGTATGTTATATGTGTGTTTCATTTTACTTAATAGTTTCTGTCACTTTACCACATTTTAGCATTCTATCGCCGAAGTAAGGATTACGAATTTCTTCTTCCGTCGATAACCAATAGCCACCTTCATTATTAAAAGCCATTGGGCAGAATTGCTGGTACACTTCGCCTGAAGAGATTGATGCATCGACAATCGCTGTCATTTTCTCTGTCACATCAGAAAACAATGTACGCTGTTCTTCAATATCACTTGCTTCTGAAATTTTTGAGAGTAACTCATTTAAAGCTGCATCTTCTGAATTTTCCAAAAGCATATTTGCACCAGATTTCGCTTCGTCCATATCTGAATTTACCAATGCGGTTTTAAGGTGGATATAATGCTGAAATTGTTTGCCTACATTTTCATCTTCAAATGACAATTCTGCCATCGTAACAGTATCAGAATTTGATGTGTTTTTATCGTTTTTAGTTTCATTTTTACACGAAACGAAGCTTACCAAAGCAAGCATTACTACTGTTATTTTAATTACATTTTTCATAAGATATTTGTTTAGATTATTGATTTATTAAATAGTTAATGATGGCCGATTGTACATAGTACATTTGCACCGACTCGATTTGATTCATCTGAAACTTTAACTGCAATTCCTGAATGTCCAGCACATCGTTAAAATCGATAGTGCCAGTTTCATAATTTTTTACCAGAATTTCTTCGGCATCTTGGGCTTGTTTTAGATTGCGTTCTTGTGTGTAGTAAGCAATGCGAGCTTGGTTGCGTTGTGATTGCACTTTCGCGAAAGCGGATTCCAGCACATTCAATCGCTGTTCCCTTTGGGTCTCTATTTCTTGCTGTCGCAGTTCATTTTGTTTTGAAATGGATTTGTAGCGGTTATTGAAAATGGGTATAGAAATCGACACCATTGGCATCAATACATCTTTCCCATTATCGCTGAAGTTAACATCGCTACGTTCGGTTACGGGCAAGTAATCCACACCAAAACCAATCATTGGTAAACTCTCACGCTGGTTGAGTAGTTCAGATTGTGCCACAGATTCATAAAGTTTATCGTATTTGAGCAGTTCAGGATTGAGCGCCAGCGCTTCATTGTCATAAAAAGGGTCTTCCTGCGGAATTTCCATTTCTGGAACTACGTCAACAGTCATCATTGATTCACGGTTGAGCAAATTGTTAAAAGCTGTTTGTTCTGCCGTAAATTCTTCTTCCAAAACTTCCTTTTGTTGCTGTAACTCATTTTGCCGTATTTGAAGTCGCAACACATCTACGGCACTCGCTTTACCTACTTCTACAGACGTGAGTGCAAGTTGCTCATAGGTTTCCAGAAGCTGTATATTTTCATCCAGCACAGCTTGCTTGGCACGTATAGAATACAGGCTATAATAGGATTGTGCGACCGAAAGTGCGAGCTTGCGCTTTGCAATCGTGATGTCCACATATTCGGCATCTGCCATTGCGGTGGCATAATTTTCACGAGCGGTAATAGTACCAAACCACGGCAACATCTGTTTTACACCTATCCGTGCACGTTGTGCGCCAACTCTGGTTTCAGGCTCGCTCACAAAGTAGCCAGCACTTACTTCGGTATTGGGAATCCAGTTGGCTTCGTTTACCTTTTCTTCGGCGATATTATAGCGCAGTTCAAAAGCTTGAATTTCTGGATTGTTCGCTTCAGCTTCTTGGATGTAGGATTGTAGTTGTTGCGCTTTCGCGAAAGCGGAAACAAACAAAAACACGAGTATATATTTTAATTTTTTCATTTGTTTGCTCTTTTAAGTTGGTATTCCTTTTTCCAGCTGTATAGGACTGGCAGTAGGAAATAAGACGTTACATCGATTATCATTCCGCCAAAAATTGGTATTGCCATCGGTATCATTATATCACTTCCCTTGCCTGTAGATGTGAGTACGGGAAGCAAGGCAAGCACCGTCGTTACGGTTGTCATCAAACACGGACGAATACGTTTACCTGCGGCTTCCAAAGTGGCGAGTCTTATGCTTTTTTTATTGTCTGGCTCGTTGCTTTTGAAAGATTGGTCTAAATAAGTGGCCATTACCACACCATCATCCGTAGCAATACCGAAGAGGGCGATAAAACCTACCCAAACGGCCACACTTAAATTGATGGTTTTCATATTGAACAAGTCCCGTAAATTTTCGCCAAAAAAGCCGAAGTTGAAAAACCAGTCTTGCCCATACAGCCATATCATTATAAAGCCACCTGCAAAGGCTACGGCAATGGCGGTAAACACCATAAGCGATGTGGAAACCGACCTAAACTGGAAATACAATATCAAGAAAATAACGAGCAAACAAATTGGTACGACAACTGACAGCGTTTTTTCTGCTCGCAATTGATTTTCATACGTTCCCGTAAAGCGATAGCTCACGCCCTGAGGTACGACCAGCAAACCATTATCAATATTTTGTTGAATCAAGGCTTGGGCATTTTCTACCACGTCCACTTCGGCAAAGCCGTCGAGCTTGTCAAACAGCACGTAGCCAATTAGAAAAGTGTCTTCGCTCTTAATAACTTGTGGACCTTGCTCGTATCGAATTTCAACCAATTCGCCCAGCGGTACGGGACTTCCTTTTTCAACGGGAACATAGATATTACGCAAGTCGTCTGGATTTGCCCGCAATTCTCGTGGATAGCGAACTCGAACGGCATAACGCTCACGACCTTCCACGGTTTGCGTGAGTGGCATACCACCAACTGCCACTTGAAGAATTTCCTGTACATCCATAATGGATATGCCATATCGAGCCAATTGGTCTCGCTTAATATCGATGAGCAAGTAGGGTTTGCCCACGATACGGTCTGCAAAAACAGCTTGTTCCTTAACGCCTTCGGCTTGTTTGAGAATGTCTTCCAATTCCAGTCCGAAGTTTTCTATGGACTTTAAATCGGGACCTTTTACCTTGATACCCATAGGTGCTCGCATTCCCGTTTGTAACATTACCAAACGTGTTTCGATGGGCTGCAACTTGGGTGCAGATGTCACGCCTGGCAACTTGGTTACTCGTACAATCTTGTTCCAAATATCATCAGGACTCTTGATGTCCGGTCGCCAGTTTCGATAGTATTCGCCATCGTCATCTTCAATCAAATCTTCGCGTGTGGCGGTAGTTTTTAGTGATGCTTCGTCATAGTTTACATCTTCATCTATTTCATTATTTGGGTTGATAATGAATTTGTCGTTCTTCAGTACAAATAATCCATCGTCATTGACCTTGTACCGTTGTCGCTCGCCAGAACTATTCCGCATATATTCAGATTTATACTGAATCACATTCTCATACATCGAGAGCGGTGCTGGGTCGAGTGCGCTTTCCGTTCGTCCCGCTTTTCCTACTACAGTTTCAATTTCAGGGATGCTCGCCACAGCCATATCGAGTTGTTGCAACACACGCTTGTTTTCTTCCACACCAGCGTGTGGTAAGGATGTAGGCATCAACAGGAACGAGCCTTCATTGAGTGCTGGCATAAACTCTTTGCCCGTATTTCGCATTATGAGAATACCGAGCGTGAGCACCGTAGCCGGAACGATTAAGAATAAATATCGGTTCTGAAGTGCCCATCGCAAAATACGCTCATAGTATATCCTGAAAATTGAGAACACACCAAGCAGTCCAAAACAGATAATGGTCACAAATATCAAGTTCATCACAATACTTCGGTCAAAGCCCAACGGTCGCCAGTAGGTAGCGAGCAAGAATACGATGGCGACTGATGAAATGATGATGTCATATAGATTCTTACGCTTTCGCGAAAGCGCACCACGCATCTTTAAAAATGATGTTGTAGCAAAGGCAATAAGAATAAGCCCCAGCCAAAAGCCGTAAACGATGGCTAGAATTCCTAACAAAATAAGTAAACCATTGATGGCGTACTGTGTACGTTCTCGTACACTCGTCTTGCGGAACAGGAATGCCGCAATGGGTGGAATGAGAAATAGCGCAATGATGAGTGATGCCGTGAGTGCCATTGTTTTGGTAAAGGCAAGTGGGCGGAACAGTTTTCCTTCGGCACCAATCATTGTAAATACAGGCAGGAAACTGATTATTGTTGTTAAAACTGCGGTTAGGATAGCACCAGAAACTTCGGCAGTTGCATTGTAGATGATTTCGTTTGTGGTGTATTCCTTACCATTTTCATTAAGGCGCAGCTTTTCATCTTCCAAGTGTCGTATCATATTTTCGGCAAGAATCACGCCCACGTCCACCATTGTACCGATGGCAATGGCAATACCGGAAAGTGCGACGATGTTTGCATCTACATTAAAGAGCTTCATCGTGATAAAAACCATCAAAACGGCTACGGGTAACAATCCTGAAATAAGGATGGATGCACGTAGATTGAACACCATTATGATGATGACGAGAATGGTTATGAGAATTTCCAGCGTGAGTGCCTCATTGAGCGTGTCCAGCGTTTCTTCTATAAGTTCTGTACGATCGTAAAATGGCACGATGGTTACTTGTGAAGTACGACCATCTGCCAAGGTTTTTGTGGGAAGTCCAGAGCTTATTTCGGCAATTTGAGCCTTGACATTGTTAATGACTTCCAAGGGATTTGCACCGTAGCGAGCGACTACGACACCGCCTACGACTTCGGCACCTTCCTTATCGAGAATACCACGTCTTGCCGCTGGTCCCAAATGGACGTTTGCCACGTCTTTGATACGTATGGAAGTAAAGTTTTCTGAATCTACAACCGCACTTTCAATGTCTGCGATTGACTTTACGTAGCCCAATCCGCGCACGAGATATTCGGCTTGATTGATTTCGAGGGTTTGTGCGCCTATGTCTTGATTGCTCTGCTTCACGGCTTTGACCACATCGCCCATACTTACATTGTACTGGCGCATTTTTTCTGGGTCGATATCCACTTGATATTCCTGCACATAACCACCTATGGAAGCCACTTCAGAAACACCACTTGCAGATGACAATCCATATTTTACATAGTAATCCTGAATGCTACGCAATTCCTGTAAATCCCAGCCGCCAGTTACGTTGCCATCTTTATCACGACCTTCCAGCGTGTACCAAAATATCTGTCCTAAGCCTGTGGCATCTGGTCCGAGTGATGGATTGACACCGTCAGGCAAAAGGTTTGCAGGAAGTGAGTTTAATTTTTCAAGTATGCGACTGCGCGACCAATAGAACTCGATATCTTCTTCAAAAATGATATAGATGCTGGAAAACCCAAACATCGAAGAACTACGGATGGTTTTCACGCCTGGAATACCAAGAAGGGAAGTGGTAAGCGGATATGTGATTTGGTCTTCTATATCCTGTGGCGAGCGGCCTTGCCACTTGGTAAAAACAATTTGTTGGTTCTCGCCGATATCAGGTATTGCATCAACGGCAACTGGGTCTGTAGGCAAAAAGCCCGTTTCCCAATTAAAGGGTGCGGTTACCACGCCCCAACCCACAAATAGGGCGAGTAGTAGAACGGCAACAAGTTTGTTTTCTATGAGAAATTTAATGCTCTTATTCAGCATAGCATTTTGATTATTAGAGTTTTAGAATTACGTGTTTCGGAAAATGGCAAACACGAGTTTTAGCCCACGATACCGCACCTGCGGTATTGGGCTTCATTCAAAAAATCTAACAAATCAAATTAAGAAAGTCTGGTGCAGCACTTGCACATCCCGTTTGACAAAGGGTCGCGGGTAATCGTCGAAAGGAACTTCTTCAGATTCGGTTCCTTCAAATAAGTTTATATAAGAATAGGTAAAAGCAGCGACGAACGTTTGCTGCTCGAAAGTCAACTTAGTAAAGTCTTGCTTTAAATTATCCTGTCCTTCAATAATTAATTGCTCATCCGAGCAACAGGACTTTTTGGTAAGCATCGGATTTTCACAACCTATACTTGACTGCGCTTTTTCCATTCCGCAGGTTTCCGCTGATTGGAAAAATGAAAAATCTACAAGAGAATCTCCACAATAGTGCATATCAACAGTAAATGACATCGTGGTAAAAAGTACCACGACTGCCATTAAAATAGCCATCGATTTGTGGAGGAATTTCTTCATTAAGTACAAAAATAATAAAATTTGATATAATTTGTTGTACTTTCTTATTTAGAATGCTTCTTGAAAGTATAAATTTGGTTATTAATCTGCTTTTTTAATGCGTTCATTTTTATTCTTCAACAACTTGTTTTTCAAGATATCCATATCATTGCTAACCTTATGCTCGAGTACTCGAGCATAAATCTGAGTAGTAGCAATTTTGCTGTGACCCAACAGCTTGGAAACTGTCTCAATTGGCACACCGTTGGAAAGTGTAATGGTAGTCGCAAACGTGTGACGCGCCATATGAAAGGTGAGATTTTTTTTAATTCCAACAAAATGCGCTACTTCTTTTAGGTACACATTGAGCTTCTCGTTAGTGATTACCGGCAAAAGTGTTCCCGTTATTTCTGTCATAGGATGTCTCTCATATTTTGAAATGATTTCTTCGGCTTTTCCAAGTAAGGGGACTTTTACAGCAGATTTGGTTTTTTGACGTTTGGTATATATCCAGTTTCCTCCATCCATACCAAGCACTAAATTTTCTTCAGTCAAGTTCATTATGTCCACATAGCTGATACCGGTGTAACAGCTGAATACAAATAGGTCACGTACTCTTTCTAAGCGCTCAATAGAAAACTCAAAGGTTTCCATATTTAAAAGCTCATTTTCAGAAAGGAACTCACGTTGCTTTTTCTCGTAAACTGGTTTCCATCTTACAAATGGGTCACGTGGAATCCATTCCATATGATAGGCAAGTGTTACCATTTTGCGCAAGCGCTGGATATGCTTCATTATGGTATTTTGACTTAATGCCTTAGGATGTCCAACTGGCCAGTAATTGGCCAGGTAATTTTCAAAATCACACAGGAATTTATAATCGAGCTCTTTTAAATAGATATCTGTTGTTTTCTTCACTTTGTTTAGAAACTTGTTGAGGTAGTTTTCTGTCACTCCAAAGTTTCGTATTGTTCCCTTGGCTAACGTGTTTTCAATTTTCTTACTGTGATAAGCGATAAGGTTTTGAAGTGATTTAGATTGCTCGTTCTCGCCTGTGTAGTGTGCTTTTATGAGCTTAGCCGTTATCAACTTTTCTTGAAACTTCAAGTCTTGGTATATCTGGAAGAGCTTGGTATACGTCTGGTCGATGTATTGATTGAGTTGGCGTGCTTCTGCAGAGGTGCCTTTACTTCGGTTTTTCTTTGGGTCCCAAAGTTTTACCGGCACTCGTCTTTTCAGACTAATGTTAGCTCGTTTTTGGTTTACCGTGATTCTGGCATAAACCAGAGCTTCGCCATTTGTGGCATTCTTTTGGTCTGCCCAAAAGAGAATTGAGAATGTGTTTGTTGACCGCATAGTTGTCGTCTATAGATTATACAAATCGTCTTGACGAATGTCAAATCAACTATAGCAAGTGTTTCAAAGCTTTTCGTGAAAGTGTCAGTTCAACTGACACTTTGAAAATTAACTGACGATTAGCTACCATATAAAAGCAAATCGTTTCATTTTAAATGTTGGTCTAAAAACCAGAAAACCACGCAAATCATAGTGATTGCGTGGCTTTGTTGTCATTTTGTAATGACTAAAGTGACCTCGACAGGATTCAAACCTGTAACCTCTTGAGCCGTAATCAAGTGCGCTATTCAGTTGCGCCACGAGGCCGTTTAGAAACAATAATTACTTGTTTGTTTCGGGGTGCAAATATACAATCATTTTATTGTTATGCACAAGTAAAAGATAAAAAAAATGAGATTGTTTTTCTATACAAAAGTATAGTTGTCGTTCATTCAGTGTTTTACATCACAGATTAATTTAAGGCAGAAACTTTTATATATCTTAGTGCTATAAATACTCACTTTATCTATGCAAATTTCAGACTACATAAGAGACGTTCAAGACTTTCCCAAAGAAGGAATTACTTTTAAAGATATTACACCTTTGCTGGGAGATAAGACCGCTTTCGCGAAAGCGGAAGAAATTCTATACACACTAGTGCCAGAAGTAGCAATAGATGTAGTAGTAGGAATTGAAGCGAGAGGTTTCTTTTATGGACCACTACTTGCAAAAAGACTCAATGCTGGATTTGTACCCGTGCGCAAGCCTAATAAACTACCTTATACTACCATTAAGAAAGAATATGATCTCGAGTATGGTACAGATGTGCTAGAGATGCATAGTGACGCTATAAAGCCGGGAGATAAAGTGTTATTGCACGATGATGTACTCGCCACGGGTGGGACGGCTGCTGCGGTAGTTGCAATGATTGAGGAACTAGGAGGAGAGGTAGTACAGTGTAATTTTATTATAGAACTCGATTTCTTAAATGGTAGAAGCAAGCTGCCAGGTAAACACGTTGCTGCTGCTATAACGTATTAAAAACTGTACTGAAGACTAAAGTTAGGAGTGATCCCTAAAGATTTTACCGTAATTTTTTGAATTTCATCATTGCTATTTATGAGATAATAGGTGTTGAGTATATTATTGTTGTCTAGTAAATTCCATATAGAGGCTCCTACTTGTACATTTTTAGAAAACAGCTCAAATTTATAAATAGCAGATACGTCAAATCTCAAAAAGCTATCTGAAACACTGCTGTTAGGTAGGTCATATATGATTTGACCATCTACAATAGGGTTTTCTTCTCTTGGGCTGGTGAGAGGTGTACCCGTACGCCAGTTAAAGCCTAGTGAAAATTTAAAATCATTAATAGTATATGTAGAGCCGTAGGTGAGTGAGTGCCTAATATCTGTATTATTTGGGAAGCGTCTACCATTATTTAAACTCTCAAAATCAAAATTATTCTTACTAAAAGAGTAGGAGAGCCAGGTTCCAAATTTTTGAAACTGTTTGTTTACTAAAAAGTCTATACCCATCACATCATATGAGCCTACCGCATTTGTAAATTGAAACTGATTTTGAAAACCTTGACTACGTGAAGAAATTCCATCTACATTTTTAATGTATCCTTCTACACTCAATAACCATTTACTCTTTGTATAGTCGAGGCTTACAGAAGCTTGTTTGCTTTTTAAAATAGGAAACGAATCATCATTTGCCGCAATCCAGCGACTACGTTGCAATCCTAAAAAGTCATTAGGTTGATCAATTATTTGAAAAATAGACTGACTTTTAAACTCTCCCAAAGCACTTATTTTTAAAAAACTCAAAAACCGCTGGCTAAAGCGTACTCTAGGCTCCATAATAAGGGTATTAAAAGTATCGAGATAATTACCTCTTACTCCCGTTATAAATTGTGTCCCTTTTGAGGGAGAGAGGTAAGAAAGTTCAGAATACAGGCTATGTGTACGTATTACGTCGCGCTCATTACTAAAAAAGATGGGCCTATTAGTTTGTGCTAAGTTACGTGCGCCCACCTCTGTAAATTGATAGCCATTATTCCAGATAAAGGTATCGGAGAGTTTGCTGCTTAGCTGAAGTTTTAACCCTACATCTAGTACCTCGTTTTCTTGATCTAGTTGTTGTCCGTTTTCTAAGTTAAAATTACGTGCATTAAGATTGTAATTTGATAGATAAAGCTCTACATCTGTCGTGTGTTTTTTGTTCCAGTTTCTGGTGTAAACTAGTCTTACACCATTATTACTCTGGTTAATACCGCTACGCTCATTTATTTCCAAGGCTCTAATGGTCTCATCATACCCTAACTTATTATAGATTGTGGTTGCACTAAGCTTAAGTTTGTCCTTTTTTGAAATATCATAAATAAGATTTGTACTTACATCATAAAAGTAAAAATTGAGATCTGAGACTTGTGATTCTTTATCACTATTTATACTCAAGTCTGTATCTTGAAAAATACGATCGGTATAGCTTGTATATGTAGGGCTTTGTATGAAATCAGTATTAGAGCGTCTTGCAGAAAGAGAGAGGGTAAGTTTTTTTGAGACCGGAAGTGTAGCAAATCCTTTAAGATGAAGTAAGTTTGCACTCACACTGCCCTCATAATCTGTAGCGACTTTATCATCTAGTTCAATATTTATAGTACCAGATACACCATCTCCGTATCGCGCGCTTGTGCCATTTTTAATTACTTCTACACGCTTTGTTAAGTAAGGATTAAAGGCAGATATAAGACCAAAAAAATGTCCAGATTGATACATTTTTATACCGTCCCATAAGATAAGATTTTGATCATTTGTGCCTCCACGTATATTTACATCAGATACAGTTTCTTCTGTACTAAAAATACCGGGCAATGCCTGTACCGTTTGTAAAACATCTGGTTCTATTATGCCTGGTAGTATCCCAAATTGTTCTGGGATGATACGCGTGATTCCAGATCTGGATTTTGAAATCCCTGTTGTAAGAAGGTTAGAGATGTAAATCTGGTCAAGCTCTTGTACCTCATTAATGATATTTTCTGTAATAACTATAAATCGCTCATTAAGAAAATCAAATGTGAGATCTGTATTGTTCTCAATATATTCAAGTGCTTGCGTGAGTGTAGACCCTTTAGATATATCTTTTATATATGTGGGAGCTACAATATGATCTGCATAAGAAAAGCTTACATTAAAAATAGCCTCTATTTTACTTAAAACTGTGGCTAGAGGTACGGTTGCTGTATTTTGTTCTTGAGATTTTAAATCAGAAAAAAATAAGCAACAAAGTAAGGTACAGCATATAAGTACTCCTTTTTTAGTCACGAGATAAAGTTACCTTATTTCCCAGTTTTTTATGGGATAAATTAAACGGTAAGCTTATTGACTTTAAGGCAATTTTCATATTAGTATGAGTAAAAGAACCTGTAAAGAGCACATCTTCAACATCCTTGTCAACCGTTACAGATACATCATAGTGTCTTTCAAATTCTTTAAGCACTTCTTTAAGAGGTGTTTTTTCAAAAGAAGTTTCGTCACTTACCCAAGATGGTTGTAGTGTGGTAGATTGAGGTGTGTTACTTGAGATTTTTACGCTTTCGCGAAAGCGGTCTCCAGGTTTTAATATCACAGTTTTTGTTGCTGTCTCTACTTGTACAGAGCCTTCGTAGCAATATACTTCAAACTTATCATCTCTATTGCGCACATTAAACTGGGTCCCTAGTACTGAGACGAGTCCATTAGGGGTTTCTACACTAAAAGTTGCACCTTTTGCTACCTGAAAATATGCTTCACCATCTAGCGTTACGGCTCTGTTATCGTCCCAAGTGGTTGGGTCATAATATAAGTTAGTCATTGCATTTACGGTAACTATAGAGTTATCTGGTAGGGTAATAACTTCTTTTTGGGCAATGTCTGTTTGTAGATTTACTGTTTTTTGAGTTGAGGTTGTTGCATAGTAAATACCAGCAAATAAGATGAGAACTGCTGCAATTTTAAGTAGCGGTTTTAAATGTATTATAACAGATTTTTTATCTGTATCTAATGTTTTTCTTAATCTCTTGTACTCTCCGGGAGTATGATATACTGGCGGTTCTAGTTGCTTTGTGGTCTCTGCAATGCGCACGAGATCATCATAGTCTTCAAGACTTTTGAACGCCTGTAGCTCTGCTTCAGAAAGCTCGTTGTCTAGCCATTTTGATATTAATTGTTCTCTTTCCATAGTATTACCTGTGTATATAACAGTGTGCGTTAAGAAAGTCCTACTTAAGTTCTGTAATTTCTTTTTTAAGCTTTGCTAGCGCTCCATAAATACGCTTTTCGACTGCTTTTTTTGAGATGCCTAGCATCTCTGCAATTTCTTTGTGTTTTTTCCCTTCTATTCTGTTTAATAGAAATGCGCTACGTTGTGCTTCACTTAAATTAGCAATGGCCGCTTGTAGTCGTGCGTTGTACTCTTGTTCTTCTAGTACAAATTCTGGAGACTCATTAGTATAGCTTTGCGGCTTTGTTTGTCTAAACTTTAAAACTACCTTTTGATGTGCGTAAGCATTAAGTGTAAGGTTATTTGCGATGGTAAAGAGATAACTCTTTGCTTTGGCCTCGGGTACTTTTGAGCAATTTTCCCATAACTTCACAAATGCCTCTTGCACCTTATCCTCAGGGTTGTAAAGGCTCCCGTACTTGTAATATAAAAAGTTAAATAGGTTTTTAGAATGCGCGTTAAAGACCCTGTTATAAACAGTTTCTTTGCAAACACCTTCTTTATTTTTACTACTCATTGATACTGCAATATTAAATAAACACTTATAATTACTAGGGCAAGGTAGGAGTTTTTTAAATGTAGATGTTCTATAATTGTAATCACTCAAGCGATTACTTCATTATGATTTTTAAAAACCTGTCTTTACGTTATTACCTCGCTAGGCTATCGCTATTTATAGTACTTATAGGTGCAGTGAGTTGTCAAGATGATTTATCTCAAGATGAGTCGCTTACAGAGGTGATAAACGAGGCAAATGCAAGTGCACAACTGTTACAGTTTATGCATAATGTGGCGCTTAATGATGGCTCTATAGATAATATTATAGACAGAGCGAGCTGCCTTGAGATGGTGTTGCCTATGACTATTGAGCTAGGCTCATCTACCTTTACCGTAGAGAATCAAGAAGATTTAATTACAGTTGAAGAACATCATTATGAGCACCCTGAAGATTCTATTAGTATAAACTACCCTGTAGATGTAATTTTAATGAATCACGAAGTTGTTACTGCAACTTCACAAGATGAAATGGATTCCCTTGTAGAGACTTGTAGTGATCCTTCATTATCAGATATAGATATAGAATGTGTAGATTTTCAATATCCTATTACCTTCAACACATTTGATCCAGAATTTCAAGTTGCCGAAACTGTCACTGTAAGTAGCGATGCACAGCTATTAGGATTTATAACCTCTTACACAGGCAGTAGCAATGTAGTAGGAGTTGCATTTCCCATATCATTATTAAATCACGATGGTACCATCGTAGAGATTACAGACTATACAGCCCTAGAAGATGCTCTTGTTGAAGCGGTATCAAGCTGTGATGAGGATGATGGTATAGACTTCGAGACGCAACAAGGCTGTCCAGAAGAGCAAATAGATCAATACCTAACGAGTTGTTACTGGCAAATCACATCATATAATGATGAAAATACGTTAAGTAATTATACCTTTTTCTTTAGTTCAGAAGATGGTTATATGTTCTTTTATGATGTAAACACCTTTGTTGAGTCTACCTGGTCTACCTCACAGTCTGACTTAGGTGGTGTTCTCTCGTTTACAAGTATCCCGGTGCTTAGTCAAGAGTTACAAGGCGACTGGACAGTTACAGAGTGCAGCGTGACCACATTATTAATGCAACGAGGTGACGACACCCTGGTTTTTGAACGTAACTGTTTTAATGAGCCACTAGATTGTTTTACAAGTGCCATACTGGGTGTGTGCGATAATGGTACTACAAATGAAGCTAGCCTAGATCTAGAAGCTGCTCTTTTAGGATGTGATACCACAGAGGTAAATGTAGATTACTACATTTCTGAAGAAGATGCAATGGCAGAGATAAATGCTATTTCTAATCCAGAAACGTATGAGTTTACTGGTGATATAGTAATCTGGTCTCGTATAAGTTTACTTAGTGATCCTAGTACATATAAAATTATATTCTTAGACCTCACTGTGGTAGATTGTTGTGACAACCCACAATTGTTTCTTGAAGAGGCTGTAATCTATATGCCTATGTCTGAGTATCCATTAGAACTTTTGAGCGGTTATTATAATGAGACTGCTCTTAATGACTGTGTGGTAGACAGAGATGGTAATGATCACTGTGCAATTGCTTTTGCACAAAATGATTTTACAATACCCGTGACAGATGATAATACACTGTTACAAGGAGACGCATTCTCTATAAGTATTTGGTTTAAAATGCAAAACGAAAACCCTGGAGATTACGAGGTGTTTTTTCAAAAAGGAACTTCTTCTGGAGAAGGGTTTCAACTAGGTGCATATGACCTTAATGCACCCATTTTTTCTAGTGGAAACTTTAGTATTTGGGATGAAGACTGGTCTAATGAGGTGGATGTTACTTGGACTAATACAGACTGGCATCACCTTGTGGTAACTGTAGATGAGAGTAACACGGTGAAACTTTACAGAGACGGTATTTTACGTAATGAAATTACAAACGCTGTACTAGATATAGGAAGTACAGCACTTAATGTATACACACTTGGACAGGGCTTTCAGGGTTATCTAGATGACCTTAGAGTGTATAATAGTACTTTAAATCCTACTGAAATCAGTCAGCTCTATGCACTAGAGGGTGATTGTTATACCTGTCTATAGAGCAGCTTAATTTTTAAGGTTATTAAGTTGTATAAAGGGCTATCTGAGAAGATAGCCCTTTATTTTATTATGCTGTTGTGTTTTATGCTTTCGCGAAAGCGTAAGACTTATCGTATTTATAGCTAGTAGATTACTCATCGTCTTCTGTAGACTTTTCTACATTGCGTAATTTGTAGCTTTTTACGGCTCCTAGAAGTCCTATTATGGAGAGTGCAAGTATCACACTCTCTACAGAGATAAGTGATAAAAGAGCACTTATCCCACCGGTTACGAGAAGTATAAGACCTATGATAGTATTACTTACAGAGACGTAGTTTGTTCTATCATCACCAGTGGCCATATCTATGACATAGGTTTTTCTTCCTTGACGCACGCCACTGTGTGCGATACCCAGTATAAAGAAAGCAATAGGATATAACCATAGTTGCGTTTTAAGGTCATTGCCAAAAGAGATAATAAAAAATAGCACAAGCCCGCAAATAGAGGCAATAGTAACTGCAAATGCCATTGTGTTTTTACTTGATTTATCTGCCATTTTACCCCAGTATGGTGAGCTTACAATTGATGCCAGCCCGTTAGATATGATGAGTAAACCTAGAAGGTAACTCGTGTCTTTTACATTAGTTTGTGCCGCTGTTACATAAAATGGAGCAGACAGGGCAGAGCATAATAAGAGTGACCTAGCGATTACAAAATCTCTTAGATGTGTATCTTCCTTGAGCAGTTTAAAATTATCTATGATTCCATTGCGCTCATTATCATCCTTGTTTATCGAGCTAGGAAACTCCTTTATTGAGGCATAAATGAATGATGCAATAATCCACATAGAGGCCGCAAAAAAGATTAGGTTAGTATAAAACTGTATGTTTTCTGTGGTTTTTGAAGTATAGGTGATATATAAACCCGCTATAAGCACGAGTATACCAGAAAAGGACGAGGTGTACCCACCTAGTTTTCCCCTACGAGTTTTTGGTATAGTTTTACCCTTTATATCTTTAGAGCTTACCGAGGCTAAACTGCGCGCAAGACTAAATATCACTAAGCAAAGTATTATTAACCATCCCGCTACCTGTTTATCAAAATGTAAGGCCACAAGACCTATACCTGCGATGGCAAGCCCTTGTATAACAGATCCGGCTATCCATATATACTTACGTATGGGTTTTGTTTTAACATAATTTGAGATGGCTACTTGCGGGATAAGAGCACCAGACTCACGTATAGGCACTATAAGACTTATAAGGAACACAGGGGCGTTTACATAATTCATTAACCAGGTGAGTACAGTTTTTGGGTTACTGAGCGTGTCACCTAGTTTTGTAAAAGTGTGAGTAAAGAGTATGGCAAAAAAGTTTTTTGCAACGTGATCACACGCCTCATCTGTTATGCCTTTACATACACGGTCTTTACTTTCATTATTGAGGTAATCATAAAGTTTATTAAATGTAGATGTGAGCATATAGTATGTCTAAGCAGGAGGGATGTTTCTTATACTGTCCCTAAATATACACCTATTTTACAAGGTGTTTACAAAGAATGATTGTTTAGAGTTGTGTATACGCTTTCGCGAAAGCGTAAAAAAAAGAAGACCTTACGATCTTCTTTTTTTTAATTGTACTCTTACTATCGTTATACCTATAAGGATAAGCAATATGCTTGCGGCGGCTATTTTGCCAAATATAAGCCATAGTAGCCAATAGGCTAGTAGCAGTGCACTAGCATAAAAAGAGACTGCTAGTAGCATTACAAAGTATAAAGCTATTGTTTTCATTTACTCGGTATTCTTATTTTGTCTTAGGCTCAAAAACTGGTAATAGCTTAGTTGATACTTCGCCAAAACCTATGCGCGGGTAATCCTTAGACTTAGAGTAACCACGTATAATTACCGTGTCATTATCTTCTATAAACTTGCGGTCACCACCTTCTTTAAGTTTTACCGGTTTCTCACCTCTCCACGATAACTCAAGCATAGAACCATATGAGTCTGGTGTAGATCCAGATAGCGTACCACTACCCATCATATCTCCAGCATTTACAGGGCAACCATTTACTGTATGGTGTGCAAGCTGCTGGCTCATATTCCAGTACATATATTTAAAGTTAGACTTACACACGGTAGTCTCCTTCATACCTTCTGGCTGTAATGCCACCTCAAGGTTAATATCAAAACTCTTTTTACCTTCAAACTTAAGGTAAGGTAAAAGCTCTTTTTTAGGCGCTGGACTTTCTACTCTAAAAGGCTCAAGAGCATCTAGTGTCACAATCCACGGAGAGATAGATGAGGCAAAGTTTTTTGCAAGAAACGGTCCTAGTGGCACATATTCCCATTTTTGAATATCACGCGCACTCCAGTCATTAAAGAGTACAAGGCCAAAAATATTTTCTTCGGCTTCTTCTGTAGAGATAGATTCTCCTAGATTATTTGCATCTGTTGTTATAAAAGCCATCTCAAGTTCAAAATCTATAAGTCTTGATGGGCCAAATATTGGGTTTGTCGCACCGTTAGGTAGCTTTTGTCCTTTTGGTCTGTGTACAGGTATTCCAGATGGTATTACAGAAGAGCTACGACCGTGATATGCCACAGGTAGGTGAAGCCAGTTAGGCATAAGCGCGTTTTCTTCACCACGGAACATTGTACCTACATTAGTCGCGTGCTCAATACTTGAGTAAAAATCTGTGTAATCACCTATCTGTACTGGAAGTTGCATTTCTACTTCATCCAGTTTAAAGATAACCACGTCACGATCTTTTGCATTGTCACGCAGTGCTGCATTGCTCTCTTCAAAGATTTCAGAAATGCGATTACGTACGAGTCTCCACGTCTTGCGACCATCTGCAATAAAGTCATTAAGCGTGTCTTGTAAAAAGATATCATCTGTAAGAGGTATTCCTTTAAAGTACCCTAATTGATGTAGCGCGCCTAGATCTATCGCATAATCACCTATGCGTGTACCTATTGTAATTACATCATCACGAGTTAAGAACACTCCAAAAGGAATATTCTGTATAGGAAAATCTGTATTCTTAGGCGTGTCAAGCCACGTTTTTCTAGATGGGTCGTTTGCAGATAGAGGCATTCTATATGTTTTAATAAGTTGTTTGTAAATCTCTTCCTCAAATATAGGATTTATAGCAGTCTTAAAAAGAGTTTATAGTATTTTTGTATCACTTTAACAAACATTATAAATATGCAACGCGACACCGCCATTTTTGACCTAATACAAGAAGAAAAAGAACGCCAACTTAATGGCCTTGAGCTTATTGCTTCAGAAAATTTTGTAAGTGACCAGGTAATGGAAGCTGCAGGATCTGTACTAACTAACAAATATGCAGAAGGGTATCCTGGTAAGCGTTATTATGGTGGTTGTGAAGTAGTAGACGAGGTAGAGACACTTGCTATAGAGCGCGCAAAGGAACTTTTTGGAGCCGCCTATGCAAACGTACAGCCGCACTCAGGTTCTCAAGCAAACACGGCCGTTTTTCACGCTTGTTTAAAACCAGGAGATAAATTTTTAGGTTTTGACCTTGCTCACGGTGGTCACTTAACACACGGGTCGCCAGTAAACTTTTCTGGTCGCTTATATAACCCTGTTTTTTACGGAGTAGATAAGGAAACAGGATTACTTAATTACGATAAAATACAAGAAATAGCGACTGCAGAGCAGCCTAAAATGATCATAGCAGGTGCCTCTGCATACTCACGTGAGATTGATTATAAACGCTTCCGCGAAATTGCAGACTCAGTAGGCGCCATCCTTCTTGCAGATGTTGCTCATCCAGCAGGTCTTATTGCAAAAGGAATCATAGCAGACCCTATACCACACTGTCACGTAGTAACAACTACTACGCACAAAACACTAAGAGGGCCACGCGGCGGAATGATACTTATGGGTGAAGATTTTGAAAACCCTTTTGGAATCACACTTAAAAGTGGAAAGAAACGTATGATGTCTTCTCTACTAGATAGTGGTATTTTCCCAGGTAACCAAGGAGGACCATTAATGCACGTGATAGGAGCAAAGGCAATTGCCTTTGGAGAAGCACTTACAGATGAGTTTTTACACTATATGGTGCAGGTTAAGAAAAATGCAACTACACTAGCAGATGCACTTGTGCTTAAAGGCTATGACATTATATCTGGAGGTACAGATAACCATATGATGCTTATAGACCTACGCAATAAAGATGTAACGGGTAAAGCTGCCGAAGAAGCGCTAGGTAAGGCAGACATTACGGTAAACAAGAATATGGTACCATTTGATGACAAGTCACCATTTGTAACTTCTGGTATACGTATAGGTACTGCTGCAGTAACTACACGAGGTCTTGTAGAAGGTGATATGCACGAGATTGCAAACTTTATAGACAAGGCAATACAGCACCACGATAATGACGAGGTGCTAGAAAACGTTGCAAAAAGTGTGAACGAGATGATGGGGCACAGACCATTGTTTAAAGCATAGTAAACACATATATATGTACAAGCCAGTAATTATATTGCTGGCTTTTTTTATGTTTGTTTGTAACAAAAGCTTAAATGCGTACACCTACCGTAAGAAATTAAGATTTATGAAACATATACATTTTAACAAGAATAGTTGGTTTTGGGTTACCGTGCTGGTACTTTCTCTGGTATGTATACTCGCAGGTACCTTTGAGTTTTATGAATTTGAAAATCCTGGTATAAATAGGAAGATTGCTGCAGCTGGCTTCTTGCTACAGGTGATATATTTTTTTCGATTTTTTATCTATAAGAATGATGTACAGGTTACTAAAAATGTAATAATGATACGTCTCAACTCGTGGAATGGTAAACGCATATATTTTGACCACATCGCTAGTACAGATCTTACAGAAGGTACTCTTATAGTAACTAAAATCAATGGCGAGCAAATTACTTTTGATGCAAAAGGAATTCATCCAGAAGATTTGCAAAAACTAAACGAACTTCTATTAAGTAAGTCAGAAAGCCACTTAAAAATAGGGTAAGGATCTATTTATGGGGTGTTTGTATGTAGGTTGTTTAAGTCTTTAAGGTTTTAAAACCAGTTTGATTAAAAACAGAAGCACCACAAACCCAATAAAACCGAGCAATACCCATTTACTTCCTTTGTATTGCTTTTTATGCAGGTTAAGATCTTTGCGATAACTCCATATAATGAGCGTTATGAAAGCAATCACAAAAAAAAGTACGAATATAACCTGACCAGTGCTAAACATTTGGAGTATTTTAGAAGTGTAAAAATACGTATGAGTACGCTTTCGCGAAAGCGTAATAAAACAAATTTAACTTATGAAAAATAAAATAGCAGCTGTAACCCTTTTTCACGATACTTATGGGCTGGATAGAAAGGCTACGCCTACAGCTCAACTCTCTAAAGCCAAAAATGAGTTACGTTACAACTTGATGAAGGAAGAAAATGAAGAGTATCTAGAAGCAGCAAATAATGGAGATCTCCTAGAAGTGGCAGATGCGCTAGGGGATATGCTGTATATTTTATGTGGGACTATTATAGAACACGGTATGCAAGATAAAATAGAGGAGGTTTTTAATGAGATACAACGTTCTAATATGAGTAAGCTGGGTGAAGATGGAAAGCCTATCTATAGAGCGGATGGTAAAGTACTTAAAGGGCCTAACTATTTTAAGCCAGACATTGCAAGTATACTCAACAAGTAAAAACTATAAAAAAAAGCCGCTCTCTAAAGAAAGCGGCTTTTTTTATGAAGTAGTAAGGTTTTTACTCCTCTACTTTGATACCCATTTTTGCAAGTACAGCCATTGTGATGTCTGATGCAGGATCTGCATATGCAAAGTTATTATTGTTACCTATAGTAAGGATGTGTGAGAAGCCTTGCTCTTTTGCCACTGTAGTTACAACTTCACCTATTTTTTTATAAAGTGGTTGCACTACTTCAGATTGTTTAAGTTGTAAAAGCTGTGCTCCGTTCTGACGAAATTTTGAAATATCGTCTTCTAATGCTATGATTTCTCCTTGCTTAGTTTTTCTTTCTTCGTCTGTAAAGCCTGCTTGTCCGGCTTGGTATAGTTTTACTTTTGCTTCATAATCTTCAATCTTTACCTTCATTTGAGACTCAAGATCAAGATTGTATTTTTTTACTTCTTCATTTGCAGCAGTAAGCTCTGGCATTTTTGTGAGGATAAAATCTGCATCTACAGTTCCTACTTTACTTTGTGCAAAAGCTGTTGCTGTAAATAGCACGACTAACATTGCGAGTACGATTTTTTTCATTGTATGTGTTTTGTTAAGGTTTATCATTTGCGCGTGCAAATATATGTGATTGAAGACAATATCTGTGCCAAGGGTGCTTTTTTAAGTAAAGAGCTGTCCTCTGTGTGGTTTTAAGTCGTCTCTCACTGGTTTCATAGCATCCTTGTCTACAACGAGATAAGCGAGTGCAAAGTCTTCAGACTGGCTTTCTACACCTGTAAGAGGTGCGTTAAGTCCTTTTGCACTAGCATACTCTTTAAGATGTATCTCGTGATGAAGGGCAATTTTTTCTGAGTCTGGACCTCTAAAGTCCCATATAAGTTTAAGTCTTTCCAATGGTGTTGCTCTTATAATGTGAGATCAAAAGTATATAATATGCTGCTTACAGAGCAGCATAGATGTACTAAAGATTACTTAAAACCGTTGGTATTGCACAGTGGTTGATTATGCCTATTTTTGCAAATAACTAATCCCTTATATGCGTTACCTCTTTATAGTTTGTTTTTTTATGCCTTTTGTCTCTTTAGGACAGCAAGAGGTATTACTTAAAGTAAATAATGATGAAGTAACTACAGCAGATTTTGTGCGTGTTTATGAGAAAAACCTTGCACTCATAAACGACACAGAAGAAAACTCACCAGAACAATACCTAGACCTATTTATAGATTATAAGCTTAAAGTTCAAGAAGCTTATAGAAAAGGGCTTCATAACAAAGCGTCTTATAAAAAAGAGATAGCCTCATATAGAACACAACTGGGAAAAGATTATCTCAATGATGTACAAGTAACAGATAAGCTTGTAGAAGAGGCCTATAATAGAACTAAAAATGAACTTCGAGCAAGGCATATTCTTGTAAGAGTGCGTCCAGATGCATTACCAAAAGATACGCTAGCGGCTTTTAATAAATTATTAGAGGCAAGAAAACGTATTGTGGCAGGAGAAGATTTTGCTTTCATTGCAAGTAAGTATAGTGAAGATCCATCTGCAAAGCAAAATGGCGGAGACTTAGGGTGGTTTAAGGCTTTTAAAATGGTTTATCCTTTTGAAAACGCCGCATATACTACTAAGGTTAATGAAGTTTCTCAACCCTTTAGAACGAGTTTCGGGTATCATATAGTACAGCCTACTGCTTCCAGAATAGCACAGGGGTCTGTTCAGGTTGCTCATATAATGATTGCTTTAAAGCAAAAAGATTCTAGTATTATAGCAGAGGAAAAGATCAAAGAAGTAAGAGCGTTACTTGCAAAAGGTGCAGCTTTCGAAACATTAGCACTTAATTATAGTGATGATAAAAACTCTGCAAAAAAAGGAGGGGTATTAAGTGCTTTTGAAAAAGGTCAATTAAGTAGTTCCAAGTTTGAGAATACGGCATTTGATCTTAAAAAAGTAGGTGACATTTCTGAGCCGTTTAAAACGAAATTTGGATGGCATATTTTAAAATTAATTAAGAAGAATCCCGTACTATCTTTTGAGAAAATGAAGCCTTCACTTACTAAGAGGGTTACAAAAGACTCCCGTGCTCGTGTTTTATCGCAAGAACTTAATACTAGATTACGAGAACAGTACAAGATCACTCAAGAACCAGAAATTACAAGCTATTTTACATCTGTTTTACCAGAGGTTTATGAAGAGAAGTTAAATGTGTTTACAGATGATAGTGCGTTGTCAAAAGAAGCATTTAAGGTAGGGGATCAGGTTATTACTTATAAAGATATTGCTCAAGTACTTGAAAAAAAATACCGCAAGGTTCCATACGTTTCAAGAGACTATTTTGTAAAAAGAGAAGTTGAAAATTTTGTCAATAATGCGCTAATCACTTATCATAAATCACATCTAGAGGAGCAAGACTCAGATTTTGGTCTTCTTATTAATGAGTATAAAGAGGGATTGTTACTTTTTGACCTTTTAAAAACAGAAATCTGGGATAAGGCTCAGAAAGATAGTGTAGGTTTAAATACATTTTATGTTAATAATATAGAAAGGTATAAGGCACTACAAACTTTTACAACGCGGGTCTTTACTACATCTCAAAAGAAGATTGCCAGTACTTACTTAAAGCGCAATACACAAGGAGAAAATAGTAATAGCGTACTAAGTGTATTAAAGAAAAAGCACGATTCGCCTATTATTATAACCTTGAAAGATTTTGTAAAAGAAGATCTTCCTATGTCTGGAATAGTAAAAATAGGAGATAAAGAACTTTTAAAAGAAGGCGGGAACTATGTGGTATATGAAGTTGTTTCTATTAATGAAGCAATGACTAACACATTACAAAATGTAAGAGGACAAGTTATGAGTGATTATCAAAAATTTCTTGAAGATATATTTGTAAATCGTCTAAGGGAAGATAGTAACATCACTGTAAACAAAACAGTTTTAAATAAGCTTATATCTAGATATAATGAGTAATTATAAATCATTTTTTATTTTAGGTAGCTTAACTTTTTTGTTGGCTGGATGTGGTTATTTTCAAAAAACAGAAGAAGAGACTGTCATTGCTAGAGTAAATGACCATACACTTACAGAAGAAACATTAAAAGATATTCTGTCATCAAATACGATTACAGATAGTGCGTCTTTTGTACAGA
The DNA here is from genome assembly GCF_000152925.2 of Dokdonia sp. MED134. Lineage (NCBI taxonomy): Bacteria > Pseudomonadati > Bacteroidota > Flavobacteriia > Flavobacteriales > Flavobacteriaceae > Dokdonia > Dokdonia sp. MED134. Next base: position 196,719 of record NZ_CP009301.1, read on the forward strand.
ACTATATAAATAATTGGGCGACAGATCAATTACTGCTAGATGGTGCTATGCGTAATTTACCCAAAGATGATCAAGAAGCCTTTGAGGCGCTAGTAGCAAATTACAGGAAGGATTTATATATACGCTATTATAAAGATGCGCTTATTAACAAGCAGTTGGATAGTATAGTTTCAAATAATGAAGCAAAAGCATTTTATGAAAATAATAAACAGAATTTCTTACTTAACGAACCCTTGCTTCAGTTTAAGTTTATACAAGTAGAAGAAGACTATAGCGACTTAAGTGAATTAAAAAAGTTATTTCGAAGTTCAGATTATAGAGACGCCAAGAGACTAGATTCTCTAAAGTTTCAATATAAAAATCATTTCCTTAACGACTCAATATGGGTAAAAGAGCGAGTTGTGATAAACCAAATAAATATTATTAACAACGAAAATTCAAAACAGTTGTTAAAAAAAACAAATTTCATACAGCTACGAGATTCATTAGGATTATATTTGATCGCTGTTAAAAATACGCTAGGACGCAACGATATCGCACCGTTAGAATATGTACGCCCTACTATAAATCAGATTATTAATAACAAAAGGAAGTTAGCCCTTATAAAAAGGCTTGAAAAGGAGATTAAGGATGATGCTATTAAAAACAAGAAATTTGAAATTTACAACTAACATATTAGTTCTACTTTTTGCTATACAAATAGGTTTTGCACAAACAACAGAGGTGACTGCAGCAGCAGTAACTACAGAAGTTGAAGAAGCACCAGTAGTAAAAAAGGACACTATAAAAGTATCTATAGACAAATTTAAGGTAGATGGAGTTGCAGGTGTAGTAGGAGAGTACCTTATTCTAGAAAGTGATATAGATAAGTTCCTATCAGATATAAAAAATCAAGGACAAGCAGCTTCAGAGGTTACACCTTGCCAAGTAATGGGTAATTTACTTGAAAGCAAATTACTGGCTCACCAGGCAGTTCAAGATAGTCTTATCGTACAAGATGCTAGAGTAAACAGTGAGGTAGATCAAATTATACAACGTTTTTCGAGCCAGTTAGGTTCAGAACAAAAGGTTGTAGAATTCTACAAGAAGGATAATATGGCAGATTTAAGAGCCGAACTTTTTGGAATTAGAAAAGATATTATCTTATCAGAATTAATGAATGACAAAATCATTGAGACGGTAGATGTAACACCAGACGAGGTTAAGACATTTTTTGAGAGTATTCCAGAAGATCAAGTACCTACGGTAGGAGTAGAGTTAGAAATATCAAGAATCGTAATTGAGCCCAAAGCTTCAGAAGAAGAGCGTCAGAAGGTGATAGATCGCCTTAAAGGTTTTCGTAGAGATATTCTAGAGAACGGAAGTAGCTTTGCGACAAAGGCTGTACTATATACCCAAGACCCAGGTTCAAGATCAGAAGGAGGTCTTATGGTAATAGACCGCAACACCCCACTTGTAAAAGAGTTTAGAGACGTTGCCTTTAGCCTTCAAGATGGAGAGATAAGTGAGCCTTTTGAGACAGAGTTTGGTTTTCACATTGTTTATGTAGAAAAAACAAGAGGAGAACGTAAGGACATACGTCACATACTGCTTGTACCAGAAATTAAAGAAGCTCAAGAAGAAGAAGCAAAAGATCTTGTGAAACTCGTAAGAAAGCGCATTATAGACGGTGAGTTAACTTTTGAAGAGGCTGCAAAGGAGTTTTCAGATGAAGAAGAAACTAAGTATGATGGAGGTACGCTTACAATACCACAAACAGGTAGCAGACGTTTTGAACTTACTAAAGTAGATCCAGACATTTACTCAAAAATAGATGACCTTGAGGAGGGTGAGGTATCACTTGTTTTTACAGATCAAACTAGAACAGGGCAAAAGCAGTATCTTTTGTACTCAGTAAACAATAGACTTGAAGAGCATAAGGCAGACTATGTAAATGATTACATAAAGATTAAAGAACTTGCCTTACGCCAAAAGCAAATTAAAGCCATAGAGAAGTGGCAAGAAGAAAAAATTGCAGAAACTTATATCAAAATCAATGGAGAAAACCGTGATTGTGATTTTGTAAGTAACTGGTTAAAAAAATAAAGAAATAGATGTCTGACGTTGCAGCCATAAAGAATCTCGTGCAAAAGCACGGATTACTCAAAACAGAAATATCAAAGATAATAGTAGGTCAAGAAAAAGTAATAGATGAGATTCTCCTCTCTATTTTTTCTGGTGGCCACGCTTTATTAATAGGTGTTCCTGGGCTTGCAAAGACATTAATGGTAAACACTATTGCCACTACCTTAGGTCTTGATTTTAAACGTATACAGTTTACTCCAGACTTAATGCCTAGTGATATATTAGGATCAGAGATACTAGATGAGTCTAGACAGTTTAAGTTTATTAAAGGCCCTATCTTTTCTAATATTATTCTAGCAGATGAGATTAACCGTACACCACCTAAGACTCAAGCTGCCCTTCTAGAAGCAATGCAAGAGCGTGTGGTTACAGTTGCTGGGCAGAGATATCCTTTATCACTACCATATTTTGTGCTAGCTACTCAAAACCCTATTGAGCAAGAGGGAACTTACCCACTGCCAGAGGCACAGCTAGATCGTTTTATGTTTTCTATTAATCTTGATTACCCATCTTTTCAAGAAGAGGTAGATGTTGTAAAAGCCACCACATCAGACAGTAAGCCTACAGTAAGTGCATTATTAAATGCAACTCAGATTATAGAGTTTCAGCAACTAGTGAGGCGCATCCCTGTTGCAGATAATGTGATAGAGTATGCAGTAAATCTAGTAAGCAAGACGAGACCTAAGACAGAAAAAGCTGCTCAGATAGTAAATGATTACATAGACTGGGGAGCGGGACCACGTGCGTCTCAAAACTTAATACTTGGTGCAAAGACACACGCAGCTGTAAATGGTAAATTCTCGCCAGATATAGAAGATGTACAGGCCGTAGCTACCGGTATCCTTAGGCATAGAATGATTAAAAACTATAAAGCAGAGGCAGAGGGACTCACTATAGAGTCTATTATTAAAGATCTTTTTTAGTACGCTTTCGCGAAAGCGCTATCACCTAATACTTCATATACAGCAAGTGATTGATAAACAGTACAATGTTTATTATGGGGTTTCTGTTGTCTAATTTTTTCTCAATATCTGGCATATTTAGGGTATTTCAATACCTAAGTAAAAACACAAATTTGTGTATTTCATCGAATATTTGTGTTTTTCAACGATGATTTGAAGTGTTTGTCATACATTTGACTTATACGCCCCAAATCATAAGTATGATGAAGAAATATATATACTATGCAGCGCTAAGCTGTTTACTAGCTTTTACTTCTTGCTCAGTAGAAGAAACAGTGCCTAATAATACATTAGGTAATGAGAATGGATTTCAGTACAATAGCGTTGCTTACATTACAGATATGGTATATGTGACGCCAGAGGGAGATGTTATTCTTACGAGTAATAATCTTTCAGATGATGGATCTGCAAATGATGTTGATGCAGCTGTCTTTAAAACCACTGCAAATAGCTTAATTGAAAAGTCGTATTATGTAGGCGGTGACCTCACAAATTTTGTTACTGTTGCAAATGGTAACCTCAATCAAGGAGAAGTGACAGACGGTGAGTTTATTCTTGATGAGCAAATCGTTTCTTCTGGTTTCTTCAGAATTGTTTCGCTTGACAGAAATAAAAAAGAAATCTATATCATTTTTGAATTTCAACGCACAGATGGTGAGCTAGTAGCTGGTTCTTTTGATGGGAATTACGCATTGAGTACATTTTAATACAACGTTTTCGCGAAAGCGTAATTAGCAACATATAAATTTAACCCCTTCAAATTATTAATATGATAATTTGGAGGGGTTCTTTTTTAGAATTGTGTAATCTGAAGTTTAATTTTTATGCACCTTCATAAATCTCACTTTCTCTAGATGAAGCGCCCATTGTACTATTGCTATTAAGTAGGGTATTTTGTACTTTCGTAGACCGTTTTTAGAACGGAATTATTTAACAACCTAATACATAAATATATGGCATTTGATATTGATATGATCAAGAAGGTTTATGCAAGTATGGCAGAGCGTGTAGACGCGGCTCGTGATCTTGTAGGTAAGCCCCTTACACTTTCTGAAAAGATTTTATATTCTCACCTTTGGGATGGGAAGCCTTCTACGGCATTTACACGTGGTAAAGACTACGTTGACTTTGCTCCAGATCGTATCGCTTGTCAAGATGCTACGGCGCAAATGGCGCTATTGCAGTTTATGCAGGCTGGTAAGGATAAAGTAGCAGTGCCTACAACGGTACACTGTGATCACCTTATACAAGCAAAAGAAGGTGCCGCAACAGATCTTAAAAATGCAAACAATGTCTCTAGCGAGGTTTTTAACTTCTTAGAGTCGGTTTCAAATAAATACGGTATTGGTTTTTGGAAACCAGGAGCAGGTATTATACACCAAGTAGTTATTGAGAACTACGCATTTCCTGGAGGAATGATGATTGGTACAGATTCTCACACTGTAAACGCAGGAGGTCTAGGTATGGTCGCAATAGGAGTAGGTGGAGCAGATGCTGTAGATGTTATGGCTGGTATGGCTTGGGAGCTTAAATTTCCTAAACTCATAGGTGTAAAACTTACAGGTACTATATCTGGATGGACAGCGCCAAAAGACGTTATACTTAAAGTAGCAGAGATTCTTACTGCAAAAGGAGGTACAGGTGCTATTGTAGAGTACTTTGGCCCAGGTGCAGAGTCTTTATCTTGTACAGGTAAAGGTACTATTTGTAATATGGGAGCAGAGATAGGAGCAACAACTTCTACCTTTGGATATGATGCTTCTATGGAGCGTTACTTACGTGCTACAGATCGTGCAGATGTTGCAGATGCTGCAAACAACATAAAAGAATACCTTACTGCAGATGCAGATGTTTATGCAAATCCAGAACAATATTTTGACCAAGTAATTGAGATTAATCTTACTGAGCTTAACCCATTACTTAACGGTCCTTTTACACCAGACCTTTCTACAGCTGTAGGGTCTGATATGACAGAAAAAGCAACAAAAAATGAGTGGCCGCTAGAAGTAGAGTGGGGACTTATAGGTTCTTGTACTAACTCTTCTTATGAAGATTTATCTAGAGCTTCATCTATTGCACAACAAGCTATAGATAAAGGAATAAAAATGAAAGCAGAGCTTGGTATCAATCCAGGGTCTGAGCTTGTACGTTTTACAACAGAGCGTGACGGTATCTTAGATATTTTTGAAAATCTAGAGGCAAAAATCTTTACAAATGCTTGTGGACCTTGTATTGGGCAGTGGGCTCGTTATAGCGATCCTAAAAATGCACCAAAAAACAGTATCGTACACTCGTTTAATAGAAACTTTGCAAAGCGTGCAGATGGTAATCCAAATACACACGCCTTTGTAGCATCACCAGAGATTACTGCTGCTATAGCAATTGCTGGTAGACTTGATTTTAACCCAATGACAGATACGCTTCTTAATGAAGATGGTCAAGAGGTTAAATTTGATGAGCCTACAGGATGGGAATTACCTCCTAAAGGATTTGAAGTACAAGATAATGGTTACCTAGCTCCAGTTGAAGATGGAAGTAATGTTGTTGTAAGTGTATCTCCAGATTCTGAAAGGCTAGAGCTCTTAACACCATTTACACCTATACAAGATAGTGAGATGCAGGGTATGAAGTTACTTATCAAAGCATTTGGTAAGTGTACAACAGACCACATCTCTATGGCAGGGCCTTGGTTACGTTATAGAGGACACTTAGATAACATTTCTAATAACTGTCTTATAGGTGCTGTAAACGCCTTTGGAAAGAAGACAAACTTTGTTAAAAATCAACTTACAGGTGAGTATGGTGGAGTGCCAGACACACAACGTGAGTATAAAAAGGCAGGGATTAAAACTGTAGTTGTAGGAGATCATAACTATGGTGAAGGTTCTTCTCGTGAGCACGCGGCAATGGAGCCTCGCCACCTAGGCGTAGCTGCAGTGATTGTAAAATCTTTTGCACGTATACACGAGACCAACTTAAAGAAGCAAGGTATGTTAGGTCTTACCTTCCAGAACGAGGCAGATTATGACCTTATTCAAGAAGATGATACTTTTAACTTTATAGATATTGCAGATTTTGCTCCAGATACTCCACTTACAGTTGAGATCGTTCACGCAGATGGAAGCAAAGACACTATTAAAGTAAACCACACGTATAACGATGCTCAAATCGCTTGGTATCGTGAGGGAAGTGCTCTTAACTTAATCAAAAAAGAAAGCGCTGCATAAGCACATCTCTTTTAAGTATATAAAAAACTCCGCTAGTAATAGCGGAGTTTTTTTGTTTATGCTGGTTTGCCTGTGTAAGCGCCAGATGAGTAGGTTAACTCATAACTATGTGTATATACCTCAAAAACAATCCCAAAAGGATCTTCTACATAACACATCTTAAATGGTTTCTCTTTTGGGTAATACTCACGTATAGGCATTCTTTGTTTTCCTCCGTGAGCCACTATTTTTTCTACTAGCTCTTCAATTTGAGGGTCTTGTATACAAAAGTGAAATAACCCAGTATGAAAAGGATTAAAAGCAGGAGCTTCTTTCATTCCGTGAGGAAATGAAAATAGCTCCACACCGATACCGTCTGATGTGGCTAGGTGTGCAATTTCAAACTCTTCCCAGTCTGTCCCAAAAACGTCAATACACATTTGCCCTATCGCAGTATCTGTTTCTTTTTTTACGGTAGATGGTTCCATAATTACATACCATCCCATAACCTCTGAGTAAAATTGTACTGCAGCTTCTATATCCGGAACGGTAAGCCCAATGTGGGAAAATGACTTTGGATAATTATTTTCTGTTTTCATAGATTGTTATTTTAAAGTCAAAATTAGAGTATATTGTGCCATAAGGCAATAACGCACCATAAAGTATGATAGTTACTAAAAGGTGTAAAATAATGATTATTAAATGATTAAAAATTAAACTTTTGGGAAACAATAACATTTGCCCACTTCATTATACAATGCAACTTATAGGCACAAAGTGGAAACCGCTTGTACTTTTTCATTTACTTGATCAGCCGCTTAGGTCTGGTCAACTCCAAAAGCACATTAAAGGGATATCAAATAAAATGTTTACTCAAACGGTAAGAGAGCTCGAGAGGGATGGACTGGTTTTTAGAAAAGTATTTCCTGTAGTGCCGCCTAGGGTAGAGTACGGTCTTACTAAGAGAGGAGAAACGCTTAGAGATATACTACTCAGTTTAGATAAATGGGGAGTAGATGATGCTGCGAGTAGCTAGCATTTATAAGACGCTCTTAGGTTTTTAACAGTTTTGAGTACGCTTTCGCGAAAGCGTGATTCACCTTTCAATATTTACTATAGTTGTAAGAAAATGTTAAAATGTTCGACTTAGCTTATGATCACTAACTTCATATTGCGATGTCAAAAATTTGGTTTTTAGAAGATGTAAATGTTTTTGGAGCCTTATGCCCACACAAAACAAAAAGATATAGAGAGCGCAATCATTTTTGCCAGTACGGAAAGCAAGATTATATTTACTTTGAAGAAGATGCGGCTACAAAGGTCTACCTGATAGAAAAGGGTAAAGTAAAACTAGGTTACTATGCCGAAGATGGTAAAGAAGTGGTACGTGCAATACTTACAAAGGGAGAATTATTTGGCGAAAAAGCAATACTAGGTGAGGAGTCTCGCAGTGAGTTTGCACAATCTCTAGATGCTCAAACTATGGTGTGCCCAGTGCCAGTAGGGCAGATGCAGGAGTTAATGCGGTCTAATAGAACCTTCAGTCTCAAAGTATATAAGTTTTTAGGAATGCGTTTTAAAAAATTAGAACGTCGCTTAGATTTGTTACTTTTTAAGGATGCCACGACTCGTGTAAAGGAATTTCTTGATGAACTTGCCGAAGATTTTGGCTATTGCTGCCCGAATACTGGAGACACAGTAATAAAACACCCATATACACAAAAAGATATTGCCAGTCTTATAGGAACCTCACGTCCTACTTTAAATGCTATAATGAATGATCTCAAGGCGGTAAATTTTTTAGACTTCTCGCGCAATGAAATTAGACTTAAAGTCGCATAATTTTTCCAAATGTAAGCTAGCTTACATTTAAAGATAACAGATGGTAATAGTTTTACAGTATAAAAAACAAATTACTATCAAATGAAAAAACAATTGCTATTAGGATGCTTAGCTCTAGGAGCTTTATTTGCATCTTGTGAGTCTGATGATGACAACACAAACACAATCACTCCAGAGGCAGGTATGCTAGAAGGAGGTCCATTTACATTCTTTGTAGACGGTATGCCAGATATGGTAACAGGAGTCTCAGTGAGTGGTGAACTTGCCGGTGATGTTACTACCTTTGTGGTAACAGATGCAGATCGTAATATTTTAGGAATCCCACCTACAATTGATGCCTTAGAAGGAGTAAACTTTGATGATGCTGGAGTAGGTGCTTGTTATGTGTACCATCTTGCTTATCAAGACGGTCTAGCCGGACTTGAAATGGGTGAAAATCTAGATGACTTTTCTGGAGATTTTGATCTATCTAACTTTATTATCGTAAATCGTGATGCAGGACCTATGGCAGCAGAGATTGTAGGAGGACCTTTTGAGTTTTGTGTAGATGGAACACCAGATATGGTGAGCGGTTTATCACTTACTGGTGATTCTGTAGGATCTGAGAGAACGTGGGTAATCACGTCAGATACAGGGGAGATTCTAGGATTACCACCTACACTTGAAGCGGTACAAACTGTAGTAGATTTTGATGCTGCCGGACCTGGAGTATGTCTTATATGGTATATGAGATATGAAGAAGGCGTAGAGGGTCTAGAAGTAGGAGGAAATACAAATGATCTCACGGGACCTTTTGATCTTTCAGAACCTGTAGAAGTTGTGCGTAACCAAACCCTAGCTGCCGAAATTACGGGAGGACCTTTTACCTTTACTGTAGATGGCACGCCAGATATGGTTTCTGGTTTAGGCCTTACGGGTGACAGTTTGGGGTCGCTTAATACTTGGGTAATTACATCAGACACTGGTGAGATTTTAGGATTGCCACCTACGCTTACAGCTGTAGAGGGAGTAAACTTTGACGATGCAGGTACAGGCGTTTGTCTTATCTGGTACCTACGTTATGAAGATGGACTTCAAGGTTTAATGGTAGGAGCAAATGCAAATGATCTAGAAGGATGTTATGACCTCTCTGAGCCTATAACGGTTACTCGTAACTAGCGGTTACACCATTTTAATAATAAATATGTAAGTTTAATGCGTGTATACGACTCTTGTATACACGCATTATTTTTTATGAAAAAGCAAAAGAAGTTTTCCTGGAAAAATGTTCTATTTATAGTAGTGATATTGTTGTTACTTATACCACAAACTAGAACGCCCATACAGGTAGCATTAAATAAAGTTAAGGTGGCAATTTTTTCTCCTTCCGCTTTCGCGAAAGCGGACCAACACCAACTTAAACCATTTACATATAGCCTTACATCACTAGATGGAGCGCCCAAAGAAGTATCTATAGGAACAGGAAAAGTAACCTTTATAAGTTACTGGGCTACCTGGTGCCCGCCTTGTATAGCAGAGCTACCATCTATAGAAGCTTTATATAAAGATTATGGCGACAAAGTAGAATTTTTACTTATCACAAATGAAAACCCAGAAGTAGTAGCCCGGTTTATGGCAAAAAAAAGTCACAAACTACCGGCAGTCTTACCGGCTATGGAAACTCCAGAACAACTCTTTGAGCGTTCTATACCTACAACATATATTATAGATGAAACAGGTCACATCATTATAAAAGAAAAAGGAGCTTCAAACTGGAACAGCGATGCTGTGCGTACCACACTAGATAAGCTTATTGCCGAAGATTAATCTTCCATTCTCCAGAAGATAAATGGTATCTCTGTATCCTCTGCAGAGATGGTCGCTGTGAGCACATCATCAAAGTACGAGTACGTAATTACCTTTGGGAACTCATTTTCAGGATTTACAGCTGTAAATGCACTGTTTGTATGTTGAGTAATTTTAAACAGTGTGGGGTTTTCATTAGGACCACTTATAGAAAGTATCCACTGTTCTTGCTTTTTATAAATGCGCATACGTTCATTAAAAACTGTGTCCTCGTCTTCTATAGTATAACCGTGACCTCTCAAGTCTTCGCTAGTTACCGCCCTCCAGTGTTCTGACGTTGCACTACCACCTTTACTATTAGTACGTTCCCAATCACCTATGAGGTAATCAAATTGACTAGTAACGACAGCGTGTTTCTCTTCATTTTTACAAGAGTAGAGAAGGAGTGTAAAGAGAGATAATAAAAGTAATGTGTAGCGCATAATGATGACGATTATACTTTATCCGTGCATTGTTTCTTTAACGCTTAGATCTTTCATTACTTGCTTTTCAAAATCAAGTAATTCTTGCCACTTGGCATCTACCTTTTTACGATCTCCATATTGACGAGCAAAATTTAAGAACATTGTGTAGTGTCCTGCCTCACTTATCATAAGCTTACGGTAAAACTTTGCGAGCTTTTTATCTTCTAGTTGTTCAGAAAGTAATCTAAAGCGCTCACAACTTCTTCCTTCTATAAGTGCTGCTACGAGTAATCTATTTATCAAGCTTTCTACTCTTGAGCCACCTTTTGGGAAGTAAAAACGTAGTTTATGTACATATTCATCTTTACGCTCTCTACCTAAATGTAAACCTCGTTCTACCATAAGGTCGTGCACCATTTTAAAATGGCTCATCTCCTCGATAGCTAGATCACTCATTGCTGCTACAAGCTCTGAGTATTCTGGAAAACCTATAATAAATGAAATTGCGCTTGAGGCTGCTTTTTGCTCACAATATGCGTGATCTGTAAGGATTTCTTCTATGTTTTTTTCTACAATATTTACCCACCTTGGATCTGTAGGTAGTTTAAGATGTAGCATCTGTATTGCTTCTTTATTTTCCATAGCAAAGGGTTTTATAAGTCTAGGTCAAAGGTCTTTCTCAAAATATCCAGAGCAGGATTCTGCTCTCTTAATTTATCGTACTTTTCTTGAGGAGTGTAGGCATATTTGCGCTGTACTTCTTCATTTACAGTGATATCTAGGGTGATATCATAGTTTTTTAAGCTTCTTTTTAAATATTCAAGCAGTGGGCCTTGAGCTCGTTCTACCTCAATTTTCATTGTTTCGTTAGGGTACTCAAGTTCTATGGTAGTACCGTTAAGAGTAGGTTGGTCTGCCTCAAGATTTGAAGCGATGATGCGTTCTCCTTTTTGTAATAATTTTTGCACGTAAGAAGCCCAAGCGGCTTGCATTGCGATTTCTGTAAAAGGTTCTGATGGCAGGTTTTGCACATCTACTTTTTTATCTGCCTTTTTTTGCTCAAGTTCTTTTTTGCGTTGCAATCCTTTTAGAGAAAGCCCTGATACTCTGTCTTTACGTATAGTTAGGCTTGGGGTTGCCTGTGTAGTAGGTGAGCCTTGAGCAGGTACAGGTTGCTCTGGTTGAGCAGGAGTAGCTGGACTTGTTTGTTCTGTTGCCGGTGCAGTTGTATTAGTTTCAACGGTGGTTGGTGAAACTTGCGTAGTCACTTGCGACTCATTATCGCTTACTGGAGTAGCTATGTTGTTATTTGCGGGCTGCTTTTCTGTAATAGCTGGTTCTTGCACCTGTTGTACAGGTGATGTTTGTTGAGCTTGCGTAGGGCTATGTACGGCTTCCTCTTGTGGAGTTTGCGGTTGTGCTACCTGCTGTACGGCCGGAGTGTTAACTTGAATTTGTGTTGTTTGTGTAGTACCTACTTTATAATAAGATGGCGGAACTATGAATGGACCGTCATTTTTTTTTTCTCCATCAAAAGTGATAGAGGCAAGTTGCATAAGGCTTAGTTCTACCAGTAATCTCTGGTTGCGACTAGTCCTATACTTGAGATCACAACTGTTTGCAATATCTATCGCTTCCATTAAGAAAGCCATTGTTGTTTTTTGTGATTGCTCGTAATATTTTTTCTTAGTACTGTCACCTACTTCTAGTAAATGTATTGTAGGTGGGTTTTTACAAACCATTAGGTCTCTAAAGTGGGATGCAAGACCCGCGATAAAGTGATGCCCGTCAAAACCTCTTGCTAGGATATCATTAAACTGTACGAGTACCTGCGGGATATCATTTGCAAGTAAAAGATCTGTAGTTGTAAAGTAGGTGTCGTAATCTAATACGTTTAGATTTTCGGTTACCGCTTTTCGCGAAAGCGTCTTTCCACTAAAACTTACTACTCTGTCAAAAATTGATAATGCGTCACGCATTGCTCCATCTGCTTTTTGTGCGATAATGTGCAGTGCTTCTTCATCTGCTTCTATCCCTTCTTCGGCAGCGATTTGTACAAGGTGCTTGCGCGCGTCTGCTACTGTGATACGTTTAAAGTCAAATATTTGACAACGTGAGAGTATAGTAGGTATGATTTTATGCTTCTCTGTGGTGGCAAGTATGAATATGGCGTGCTTAGGTGGTTCTTCTAATGTTTTAAGAAAAGCGTTAAAGGCCGCTGCAGAGAGCATATGGACCTCATCTATAATATAAACTTTGTACTTACCTACTTGAGGAGGGATACGTACTTGATCTATGAGGCTTCGTATATCATCTACAGAGTTATTTGAAGCAGCATCTAGCTCAAAAACATTGAAGGCAAAGTCTTCATCTGGGCTAGTATTTTCGTCTGTGTTAATCTGTTTTGCTAGTATACGTGCACAACTCGTCTTTCCCACTCCTCTAGGACCACAAAAAAGTAGTGCCTGTGCTAGGTGGTTGTTTTGAATCGCATTTTCAAGCGTGTTAGTAATAGCCTGTTGTCCCACAACATCTTTAAAGGTGGTAGGGCGATATTTTCGAGCTGATACTATGAAGGGTTCCATACTCACAAATATAAAGGGGTATGTAAAATTATACTAGTGAGTATGGTCTCTTTCTTGTTTACTTATTAACAGTAAGGGCAGATACTTTTTGATCTATGACCTTTACCATTATTTGATAGCTGTGACTTGCCATCTCATCTCTACCGCTCCATTTTTTTGCATTTGAGATTGCTTTTTTACGGTACGACTTTAAACGCCTCAGTTTTTCTGAGGAATAGAATAGGGATTTCATATAAGAGTGTTTAAGGTTTGCTGTTGTAAAATAGAAAAAATCTTACAATATTTTGTAGAAAATCAAAATATGATGTTAAAAAGTTATGAATGTCGTGATATCTCTTTTTCTATTTCGGCAGCTTCTGCATATAGCTTATCGCTTGCACTTCGGTCACTCTTAGATAGTTGGAAGGCCTGTTCTAGTATTTTTTTGTGTTTTTCTTGTAGTTTTTCAACTGGGCTTTTCTTTTTAAATAATCCAAACATTTCTTTTTTCTTTTAAAGATACGGCTTGTAGCGATCTTTTTCAAGGCTATATATGTCTGTTTTACAATTGAGGGCATATTTTCTACAATTCGGTAAGTACTACTTTAAAAACAAGCAGTTTGATATGATATTTACATCATCAATCAATAACAAAGTAATTATGAGAACTTCAGATCAAGAAAACAAATATCAAAGAGCACAAGCAAGAGTAGGAGAACTTAAAGAGTTTTATAACCATCTAGGCATTTATTTAATTTTTGTCGTATTCTTTCTAGCACTTAACTATTTTACGAGCGGTTATTTTTGGGCAATCTTCCCTATATTAGGTTGGGGTCTTGGTATATTAGGCCACGCAGCAAATACCTTTAGATGGAATCCTTTTTTCTCAAAAGACTGGGAGCAGCGCAAGATAGATGAGTACTTACGTAATGATGATTTAAAATAATAGCATATGGAAACGCCACAAGAAAAATATCAAAGAGCTGCGGCTCACGTACAAAAGGTGCGTAAGTTTTATGGTAAAATCATAAATGCTGTCATCGTTTGTGCCGTTATCGCAGGGATAAATTATTATGTAAATGAGTTTAGAAATCCTTGGGTACTGTGGGTAGTAGGATTCTCACTTCTAGGTATTGTGATAGACGGTCTCAAGCTTTTTGGTCTAGGTATCTTTTTAGGAAAAGGATGGGAACAGCGCAAAATACAAGAACACCTAGAGAGAGATGAAAGAGAAAATTCTTCAAACCCTATAATAAGAAAGTAATGGAGTATAGTAAAGAAAAATATGAACGCGCAAAAAAACGCGTAGCAGATGAGAAAGGTTTTTATAATCACCTTACCGTCTATCTAGTAATAAACACCTTACTACAGCTGTTTTATTCAGGAATCTTTTTTGACTTACATATCGGTGAGTATGCGCCGTGGTGGGTGCGATTTACAACACCATTTTTTTGGGGATTGTCTCTATTTATACATTGGATTTATGTTTTTAAAGGCTTTAGATTCTTAAAAGGCATACGTAAGTGGGAAGAGCGCAAGATTAAAGAGTTTATGCAAGAAGAGGAGGAAGAGTTTTCTTCACGCTTTCGCGAAAAATAGAAGCTATGAAAACACTACTACTCACGCTCCTGCTAGTTATAACTTCTATATCTAGCGCTCAAGGAGATTTTGTTATAAACAATGTAAGCCTATTTAATGGAAAAGAAATTTTAGAAAACCGCTCTGTAGCAGTAAGTGACGGAACGATAACTAAAGTATCTAAAAGACCCCAAAAAGCCGAAACAATCATAGACGGTCGAGGTAAATTCTTAATGCCAGCTCTTACAAATGCACACGTTCATACTTGGGCATTACCACAACTTAAAGAAGCAGCTCAAGCAGGAGTGCTCAACCTGCTAGATATGCACGGTATGGAACCTATGCAAAAAGCAATGGTAGATGCCAGAACCTCTCTAGATGGTGCCAGATTATACAGAGCGGGATATGCTGCCACCACAGAGGGTGGTCACGGTACACAATATGGATTTCCTATACCTACTTTAAGTAAACCAGCAGATGCTGAACCGTGGGTGAATGACAGAGTAGCTGCAGGCGTAGATTATATTAAAATCATAGTAGAGCCGTGGAAAAAGACACTGGATAAAGAAACGGTAGCACAGATTATAAAAGAAGCACACAAAGCAAGTAAAATTGCAGTTGTACACGTTTCAAATGAAGAAGATGCTTATAATTCTTTAGTAAATAATGCAGATGGACTCGTACATATCTATCACGATAAACCTATGACAGACCAGCATTTACAAGAGCTAGTAGAAGAGAAGGACTTCTTTGTAATTCCTACAATTTTAACCACGGTGTTGATACAGCCTTTATACTTTAATAAAACTACAGAGGAGACAGCTCTTATAGAAGCAAATCTTTTAAAAGAGGTAAAACGTTTGTTTGACGCTGGTATACCTATACTAGCAGGTACAGATCCACCTAATGCAAATATTAATATAGGAAGTGATTTGTATAAAGAGTTGGCTTTTTTCGCGAAAGCGGGATTACCCATAGAGGCTGTACTAGCAAGTGCTACGTCACTACCTGCAGAGAAATTCTCTCTAGAAGGAGTAGGGTACATAAAGAAAGGCTATAAAGCAGACTTGCTATTGCTGGAGCAATCACCAGTAAATGATGTAATGAAGCTCAATACATTATCACATATCTGGAAAGAAGGTACCCTTGTCGAGCAAGAATAAGAATTAGTATTTTTACGTAAATCAAAGCATAAATAAATGAATGTACTCATCATAGAAGACGAAAAACCATCTGCTAGAAGACTTAATAGAATGCTAGCCGAACTAGGAGTAACTGTAAACGAAATGCTACACTCTGTAGCAGAAGCAGTAGCTTGGTTTAAGTCTAATGCGCATCCTGATTTGATTTTTTTAGATATCCAATTATCTGATGGCTTGTCTTTTGAAATTTTTGATGAGATAGAGGTTAAGAGTGCTATAATTTTTACTACAGCTTTTGATGAGTATGCTTTACAGGCTTTTAAACTTAACAGTGTAGATTATTTGCTTAAACCCATAGATGATGAAGATCTTGAGAAGGCGGTAAACAAGTTTAAGGAGCGCACACCTAAGCCGCAAGATGTGGCACTTAACTTTGAAGATATACGTAAGCTTCTAGGCGCTACGCCGGTAGAGCGGGAGTATAAAAAGCGTTTTACTACTAAGATAGGGCAACATATAAAAATGATTCCTATAGACGAGATTGAGTGTTTTTATAGCGAAAACAAAGGAACATATGCTGGTACTATAGAGGGGCGCAATTACTTGCTAGATACTACGCTGGAGCTTCTGGAAAATGATCTGGAGCCTGAGACATTCTTTCGCGTAAGCAGAAAGTATTATGTAAATATTAATGCCATTGCAGATATTATAGCATACACAAATTCTAGACTTAAGATAAAGCTTAACAACTGGGATGAGCAAGAAATAATTGTGAGCCGTGAGCGCGTAAAAGATTTTAAAACCTGGATTGCTTAATCTTCAAGGTTTTCATTAAAAGCACTGGGAAGCATTTTTGGGATAAGTCGCACGAGTATAGGTAGTAATAAACCACCTCCAGGTAGTAAAAATACTGCCAGCGATGGTATACTTTTACAAATATCTAACAGCTGATTTTTTACCAGTTTACGTTCGTCTTTAGATAAATCCCGCGTGGTAGATTGCCCCAGTAATATGACCAGATCGCGGCTCTCACGTATCTCTCTTACTAGTCTTTTACTATTGCGAGAGATGAGATTACTTACCGTACTTGTGGTTTGGTTATAAAAATGCTTTACAGGATTACTGTAGTTGAGATAAGCAACTTCATCGCTATGCTCGGTAAGGAAGGTTTTTACAGCAAGTACACCCTCTAGATAGCCTTTTTCATCTAGGCCCATTACTGTGCAAAATTCCATAATAAAAAGACGCTCGTGCTCATCTATTTTTTGATCATCCCAGAGGGATAAACTACATAAGTCAAGTAGGTATTGTTGCTCTAGCGGTTCTGTGACTATACTTAAGTCTATCTCTGTAACCCGTGTATGTGTGTGCTTAATTAATGAGTTGTAACGTAGCGAACTTTCAAAAAGTTTTATAAGTAACTTGTTGTACTCATCTTTACTTTCTTTTTGTTGCAGGGCTAGCCAGATGGTCTCAGTAAGTACGGCTTCTAGCTTTTTTGCATACTCATAAGGATCTTCTTGTGTAATAAGGTAGTGGTCAAAACTTAAGATGTCTATATAAACCAGTGCATTAGTTATAATGTGACTAAAGTTTTTTTGTAAAACAGACTCGTTAGTCTGTACACGCTGGTGTATGATTTTTTCTACCTTATACTCAAGTGACCCTTTACCTATAGGGATATTTATGATGTACTGTTCCTTCTTATCAAGTAATTTGTAAAAAGCGATGATAGCCTCCAGGCAATCTTCTTTTCTTGCATTTGTAATAGTATCGTAATAGGTGAATGCAAGTGCGTCAAAAAGGTTGACCTTTGTCTTTTCTTGAGTAGTCCAGGTAAGACCTTTTGATTCTTTTTCTGTAAGTGTGTCTAGTGAGTGTCCATAAATAAATCCCACTGCTCGCAAAGCCTCGTAGAAGTCTTCTTCATCCATCGCATTCTTGTCTATAAAATCAAGAAATGATGAGAAGTGCTTTTTTACCCAGCCAGTTGCAGAGGGATTCATTTTATTTACTTTTTAAAGAGATTGCTATCTGTTATGCATTTTTTTGAGCGGTAAGCTCTGCAATTTTTACAATGACCTCAACGGCCTTCATCATACTCTCTACGGGAACATATTCATACCTACCGTGAAAGTTATGTCCGCCAGCAAAAATATTAGGACAAGGTAATCCCATAAAAGATAGTTGCGATCCGTCTGTACCACCACGTATAGGTTTTATGAGTGGCTCTATATCAAGTGCCTTCATAGCTTCTTCTGCAATGTCTACAATGTGCATTACAGGCTCTACCTTTTCACGCATATTAAAATATTGATCTTTTACCTCAACGGTAACGAGCTCTTTTTCTAGTTGTGCATTAAGCTCATCTGCTAGTTGTACCATCATAGCCTTGCGAGCTTCAAAATGTCCTTTATCGTGATCTCTTATGATGTACTCAAGTTTTGTGCTATCTACACTCCCTTCTATATTATGTAGGTGAAAGAATCCTTCTCTATCTGAGGTATGCTCTGGAGTTTCTAGTCTAGGTAAGCTATTTATATAATCTGTAGCGATATACATACTGTTTACCATTTTACCTTTTGCATAACCGGGATGAACTATTTTACCCTCTATGGTAACCACAGCACCTGCGGCATTAAAATTTTCATACTCAAGTTCACCTATCTGGCTACCGTCCATCGTATATGCCCAGGCAGCTCCAAATTTATCTACATCAAATTTATGCGCTCCGCGGCCTATTTCTTCATCTGGCGTAAAGCCTACACGTATCTTACCGTGTTTTACTTGAGGATTTGCCAGCAAGTATTTCATTGCTTCCATAATCTCAGTAATACCCGCTTTATCATCTGCTCCTAGAAGGGTAGTACCATCTGTAGTTACAATAGTTTGACCTTTGTATTGCTTGAGATCTTCAAAATAATCTGGAGATAATACAATATTCTGCTCCTTGTTAATCATAAGATCGCCTCCATCATAGTTTTCCCATATTTGCGGTTTTACATCTTTACCTGTAAAATCTGGAGTGGTGTCAAAGTGTGCTACAAACCCTATAACTGGCACCTCATAATCTACATTGCTAGGCAATGTAGCCATCACATATGCATTCTCATCTATAGTAACCTCTGTCATCCCCATTGCTTCTAGTTCATCACGCAGTTGTCTTGCGAGGTCCCACTGGCACTCAGTACTAGGGGTTGTGTCACTTGCGGGATCACTTTCGGTATAGGTGGTTACGTAGCTTATAAATCTTTTGAGTAGTGCGTCTTTATCTATCATTGTGGGTGGTTATGAGTGCGCTTTCGCGAAAGCGTAAAAATCATCATTCAGTTCTACTTCAAAAATACCTCTTTTTGGAGTATTTTTGCACCACAGAAATCACCGAAATGTACAAACTCCTTATACGCCCGATTCTATTTTCTTTTGATCCAGAAAAAGTGCACTATTTTACCTTTAGATGGATAAAACGCCTGCATAAACTCGGACTTTCTGGAATACTCAATAATATGGGTAAAGTAGAAGATAAGCGCCTAGAGAGAAAAGTATTAGGTCTTACCTTTAAAAACCCCGTAGGTCTTGCCGCAGGGTTTGATAAAGATGCAAAACTTTTTAATGAGCTAGGAGATCTTGGTTTTGGTTTTATAGAGATAGGTACGGTCACGCCTAGAGCTCAAGAAGGAAACCCAAAGCAACGCCTCTTTAGACTAAAAGAAGATCAAGGTCTCATAAACAGAATGGGATTTAACAATGGCGGTGTAACAGAAGCAGCAAAGCGTCTTAAGAATAGAAAGAATAATTCTATTATAATAGGAGGGAACATAGGTAAAAATACCGACACAGACCCAAAAGATTATACAGAGGACTATCTTACGTGTTTTCACGAGTTACACCCAGTAGTAGATTACTTTGTACTCAATGTAAGCTGCCCTAATGTATCTAGTCACGCAAAGCTTAATGATAAGGATTACCTAGAAGAGCTTATACAAGCAGTACAAAAAGCAAATGCGTCTTATGAGATACAAAGACCTATTGTTCTTAAAATCGCACCAGATCTAAATGACCAGCAGCTAGATGAGATTGTGGCACTTGTAAAAGACACAGGCCTGGATGGTGTAATAGCAAGTAATACATCTGTAAATCGTGAGGGACTTAAAGTTACAGATGCTAGACTGGAAGAGATAGGTAACGGTGGTTTAAGTGGTAAACCTGTAACAGATCGCTCTACAAGAGTTATAAAATATTTAGCAGATAAGAGTAATAGATCATTTCCTATTATAGGAGTGGGTGGTATACACAGTGCGCAAGATGCGCTAGATAAAATAGAAGCTGGTGCCTCGCTGGTACAATTATATACTGGTTTTGTGTATGAAGGGCCAAGTCTCATAAAAGACATAAATAAAGCAATACTAGCGAAAGGTTAATACACAACTCTCGTCTACAAGTTTTTATTTACAACTATGAGAAATTCTCACAAACTTATTTTTGCCTCCATTGCCGTTATGCTTTTTGCAATGAAGCCAGATGTGGCAGCATTTTTACCACAATGGCTCAAACTTGCAGTTGCGGGCTTGTTACTAGTTTTAGGTTTTTACACAATGTGGAAAGAACGACAGTGGTAATCGTGTTTGCTTTTTCCTTATTTTAGGGCTTTATAAACCTACCTATCTGTGATAGCATCTTTACTAGCCTTTCTTGCAGCAACTGCCTTACTAGCATTTTCACCTGGACCAGATAATATATATGTACTTACTCAGAGTATTGCAAATGGGAGTAAATCTGGACTGGCAACTACGGCAGGACTTATTACCGGTTGCATTGTGCATACAACGCTAGTTGCCTTTGGACTCTCTGTAATTATAGCAGCTTCTCCTTATCTGTTTCTTGCTATAAAAATTGTAGGGGCAATTTACTTACTCTATCTGGCTTACAAAGTGTATAAAAGTGACAGTACTATAAACCTGGCAGAAGGAGCGCCAAAGAAAACATATCTCGCACTCTTTAAACAGGGCGTACTTATGAATATCCTTAACCCCAAGGTCACCATATTTTTTCTAGCGTTTTTCCCAGGTTTTCTCTGGGATCCTGAGGGTAATACGGTATATCAATTTTACGTGTTAGGTATTCTATTTATGGTAGAGTCGTTTTTGATTTTTGGATCTATAGCCATTGTTGCTGGTAAAATATCACATATACTCCGCACCAGTGAGAAAGCTGGGGTTGTCTTAAAATGGCTGCAAATTATTGTATTTATTGGTATTGCGATATTTGTACTATCAGACTACTAGTTTTCTAATTTATATACAATAGCTTGCCAAGGTCTTAATAAGAATTCTTTAAAAGTTTTATCATCAAGTATCTTGTCATTTGAGATAAGTTTTATCTTTCTATTGTAACTTAATGATAAGGGTAATGAGAATCGCTCCACCTCGTCAGAAAAATTGAGAAGTATAAGGAACCTCTGGTCCTCTTGGGTTCTTGTATAGCAGTATACACGGTCGTGCTCTGGGCGTATGCACTCATAATCTCCATATACTAGTGCCGGGTGTGCTTTTCTAAGTGCAGTAATCTCTTTAAAATAAGAAAGAACAGAGTGCTTGGTTTTAAGCTGGGCTTCTACATTTACTCCATCTTCATAATCTGGATTTACTTTTATCCAGGGAGTTGCGTTTGTAAAACCAGCATTTGCGCTTGCATCCCATTGCATAGGTGTGCGTGCATTTTCTCTAGCGGCGTGTTGCTCACTTTGCATAAAGGCTTCTAGATCGCCACCTCGATTTTGTACAGTTTTATACCTATTTATTGTATTTATATCTCTATAATCTTCTATATCTGTAAAGCATACATTAGTCATACCTATCTCATCACCTTGATAGAAGTAGGGGGTGCCTCGCATAGTAAGTAAAAAGGTGTGGAGTAGGGTAGCGCTGTTTTTCCAGTGTTCTGGACTATCATTCCCCCAGCGGCTTACAGACCTTGGGAAGTCGTGGTTTGCGAGAAATAAGGAGCCCCATCCAGCTTGTGCAAAAGCAGCATCCCAGTCACTAAATACTTTTTTAAATTCCACAAGACTATATCCTCCTTCTCTCATTTTAAAAACTTCGCCTGGAGCTCTATCTAAGCTCATCAAGTCAAAGTGAAAGAACATATCCATCTCCTTGCGATCTTCTTGTACGAAGTCTAAAGCTTGGTCTATAGCTATGCCAGGACCTTCACCTACGGTAAATGCATCATACTTTGAGATTACCTCTGTATTAAGCTCATTAAGATACTCGTGTACCTTAGGCCCATTTGCATAATAGGCAATATACTCGTGCGGCTCTGTCGCATTAATCTCTGGATAGCTAGTGTCTTTACTTATAAATGGAATAACATCCATACGGAAGCCATCTACTCCTTTTTTAAACCAGAAATGCATCATATCATATACCTCCTTGCGCACGGCTGGGTTTTCCCACTTAAGATCTGGTTGCTTCACGGCAAAGTAGTGCAGGTAGTAGGCATCTGTTTGCTCATCATATTTCCAGGCATTTTCTTCAACATCAAAGTAGCTCCATCTTTTAGGCGGTGTTCCTTTTTCGGCGGGCCACCAGTGAAAGTAATCTCGATAGGCATTATCTCGAGAAGATCTACTCTCTTTAAACCAGTTGTGCTCATCACTGCAGTGATTAACTACAAGATCCATAATGAGACGTAACTCTCTTTCTTTCATACCAGAGAGTAGCTCATCAAAATCTTCCATAGTACCAAACTCTGCCATTATCTTGCGATAATCACGTATGTCGTACCCATTATCATCATTTGGCGAGTCATATACGGGATTCAACCATATAATGGTAACACCAAGACTTGCTATATAATCTAGTTTTTCTATAATACCACGTAAATCTCCTATACCATTTCCGGTAGTGTCATTAAAGGATCTAGGGTAAATCTGGTATACAATACCTTCTTTCCACCAGGTTTTAGTTTGCGACATAATGTGTAAAATATGATGAGTTACGAAGTTAGGTATCTGTACGCTTTCGCGAAAGCGTCAAAAGTTCTTCTATTACTCTAAGCTCGCGTTTTGATAATCAAGGCGTTAAACAAAAACAGCAAATCTAGACTTTATTAATTAAATTTTGTAAGAATAATCTTCGAAATAAATTGCTAATTTTTTTAAAAAGTAGTTAATGTTAAATTCGTAAAACACTGAAAACGTAACGCTTAATCGAGTATTGATAAAGAATTTTCTCACATTATCGAAAAATTGTAAGAATTTACTTTTTGTTTAATTTTCTGTTTTAGCTTTACAATGTTGATAAAGAGCAAGCGCCTTCCCCCTTTAGTTTGTATCTCAACACTCTCCCCCGTAATAGATTGATTATATGCACGTTTGTGCACACCATACTATTGTAAAAAATAGCATAGGATACTGTATTTATTAACCATTTATTATTAATCTAATTTTTTAAACTATGAAAAAATTAATGATCAGTGCTGCGGCGCTAGTATTTGCTACAACAGTTGTAGCACAAGACAATGTAAGCTCTGTAGAGCAAGTAGGAGATGCAAACCTTTCTGGGGTATTACAAGTAGGATCTATTAACAACAACAAACTAGTTACTAAGGGGGACAATAACACTGCAGAGGTAGTATCTCTGGGTAGAAACAACCGTAACGTAAATAGTCAAGGTGGAGATGATAACAACTTTGAAGTATTACAAACAGGAAGTCACAACTCTTCTAGAATTAATCAAGGTCAAGTATCTAGTAACGGTGCTGTGACACGTGTAGGTAATGACAATGAGGCTCGTTTATTACAAGATGGAGTAGGAAACTCTTCTGTAATTAATCAATACTCTGCAACTCCTGGACAACTATCTAATGACAACGAGGCTGTTGTAAGTCAAGTAGGAGATGATAACGCAAGTGTTGTAAGTCAAGACGGAGATTTTAACTTTGCAGACACCGCTCAAAATGGAAATGATAACGACGCTATCGTAAACCAGGTAGGAGATTCTAACTTTTCTGAAGTAGATGCTCAAGGAAACTCTAACGTTGCAAGAGTATATCAAGGTGGACAATCTAACACTAGTACAATTCTTTCTTCTGGAAATGGAAACTTTGCAGATACTGCTCAACAAGGAACTCTTAATGATTCTACAGTAGATCAGTTTGGAGACGGAAACTCTTCTGAGGTAGACGCACAAGGTAACTCAAACATTGCACGTACGTACCAAGGTGGTAATAATAACGACAGTTCTATATTTTCTACAGGAGATAGCAACTTTGCAGATACAGCACAGCAAGGTAATGGTAATAGCTCTGAAGTAATCCAGACTGGAGATTCTAACTTTTCTGAAGTAGATCAACAAGGTAACGGAAACTTAAATTTTGTTTCTCAAGTAAGTAATAACAGTAGCTCTGATGTTTTTCAAGTAGGAGATGCAAATGATACTCGTGTAAATCAGTTAGGTGAGAGCCAGGTGTCTTTTGTATCACAACTAGGTGATTCAAATGTTGCACGTGTTTATCAAGGTGGAGATTCTAACTTAAGCGTGATTGCTCAAGACGGTACTTCAAACTTTGCAGATACAGCGCAGCAAGGTACTAGTAACTTATCTGGAGTTTTACAGATAGGAACAGGTAACCAGTCTGAAGTAGATCAATTAGGAACTACAAACCTTTCTTTAGTAGGTCAATTTGGAGCAGGAAACGTATCTAAAGTATTACAAGACGGTACGTCTAACGGGTCTCTAGTAGGTCAGTTAGGTACAGGTAACACAAGTACAGTTTCTCAAACAGGTACTGGTAACGCTTCTGTAGTATTACAAGCTGGATTCTAAGCATAAAAACATAAAGCCATTATAGACATTGTAGTTATTATTAATTAATAATTATATAAATGGCGAAAGCACTACCGTATGGTGGTGCTTTCTTTTTTTAGAGAAGGGGTTGCAGAGTACGCTTTCGCGAAAGCGTAACAAACCCTACCAGTAAACCTTAATATTATGTAACTTTGTCCTCCGAACAGATTTCGGAAATATCTATGAGCCAAAAAGTACTTCTTAACGCGACAGAGATCAACATCATTCTCAATCGTCTGGCTTGTCAACTCATTGAGAATCATCTAGATTTTAAAGAAACCGTTTTAATAGGTATACAGCCCAGAGGTGTCTACCTAGCCGAACGTATTAAAAAGTTATTAATAGAAGAATATGCCATAGAAGAAATAAGGCTAGGCTATCTTGATATCACTTTTTATAGAGATGATTTTAGAAGAACAGAGAAGACGCTAGAAGCAAATAAGACCAAGATTGATTTTGTAGTAGAAAAGAAAAAGGTAGTCTTTATAGACGACGTTCTTTATACAGGTAGAAGCATTAATGCTGCTCTTACCGCAGTACAAAGCTTTGGACGTCCAGAAGAGGTAGAGCTACTATGTCTTATAGATAGAAGGTTCTCTCGACACCTACCTATACAACCAGATTACAAAGGGAGACAGGTAGATGCCATAAATGAAGAAAAAGTAAAGGTGTGCTGGAAAGAAAATGAAGGCGAAGACACCGTATATCTTGTAAAAAGCTAATTTTTGAGTATGAGTGAGCTTAGTGTCAACCATTTGCTGGGTATTAAATATATCACCGCTGCAGATATTGAACTTATTTTTAAAACGGCAGATCATTTTAAGGAAGTGATTAATAGGCCTATTAAAAAAGTTCCTTCTTTGCGTGATATTACCATCGCAAATCTATTTTTTGAAAACAGCACCCGTACAAAGCTCTCCTTTGAGCTAGCCGAAAAGAGACTAAGCGCAGACGTAATTAACTTCTCTGCTGCCGCCTCTTCTGTTAAGAAGGGAGAAACACTTATAGATACCGTAAATAACATCTTATCTATGAAGGTAGATATGGTGGTAATGCGTCACCCTAACCCTGGAGCAGGTATCTTTTTATCAAAACATATTAAGGCGAGTATTGTAAACGCTGGAGATGGAGCACACGAGCACCCTACGCAAGCGCTACTAGATAGTTACTCTATACGTGAGAAACTAGGTGATGTTGCTGGAAAAAACGTGGTTATAGTGGGCGATATTTTGCACAGTAGAGTAGCACTCTCAAATATTTATGCCCTCAAGCTACAAGGAGCAAATGTAAAAGTGTGTGGACCCAAAACATTAATGCCTAAGTACATTGAGTCACTAGGCGTTGAGGTAGAACTAGATTTAAGAAAAGCACTAGAGTGGTGTGATGTGGCAAATATGCTTAGAGTACAAAACGAGCGTATGGACATAAGTTACTTCCCTAGTACTAGAGAGTACACACAGCAGTATGGAGTAAATAAACAACTGCTTAACTCGCTTAATAAAGAAATTGTAATAATGCACCCAGGTCCTATAAATAGAGGTGTAGAGATTACCAGTGATGTTGCAGACTCAGACCAGGCTATTATTCTAGATCAAGTACAAAATGGGGTAGCCGTGAGGATGGCTGTCATCTATTTACTTGCGTCAAAAATTAAGCAATAATGAAAATTACAGAAAAAGATACATACACTATACTAGGAGACGAGCGTGATGACGTATTAGACTTTGCGATGTATCTGGAGAAAATAGTGCCACTACATTACGATAAAAAAAATCTAGTTATAGATTTATTAAAGTATGAAAATCTCACTCTAGACCAGCTAGTACAGTTTATAAAACTGTCTAACTACCAGCGTGGTGGTAAGCTCTCTTATGTGATTGTAAATACAGGTATAGATTATGATCTAGTACCAGATGAGATGGTGGTAGTCCCTACGCTAGAAGAGGCTGGAGATATTATCGCAATGGAAGAGATAGAGCGCGACCTCGGATTTTAAAAAGTGTCATAATGTCTAGCAATCTACATCTTACCATTTTAGGTTGTTATGCAGCAGCACCAGGTAGTTATAAAAATCCCACCTCTCAAGTTTTAGAAATACGCAACAACCTATTTCTTATAGATTGTGGTGAGGGTACTCAAGTAGCGTTACGACGCAATAAGATTAAGTTTGCCCGTATTAAACACATTTTTATATCACACCTGCACGGTGATCATTTTTTTGGTCTTATGGGCGTGATAACAACTTTTAGTTTACTTAAACGTACTGCACCACTTACCATTTATGGCCCTAAGGGTATAAAAGAGCTTATCTTACTGCAATTAAAACTCACAAAAGGATTTACAAGCTATCCCTTACACTTTCGTGAAATAACAAGTAAGGAGTCAGAAGTGATTTTAGAAAATGAAGAGATTACGGTAACCACTATACCACTCAAGCATCGCATCTATACAAATGGTTTTTACTTTGAAGAAAAACTAGGTGAGCGCAAGCTAGATATAACTGCTTGTTTAAAACTAGATATAGATCGTGCATATTATAATAAAATAAAGCAGGGAGGAGATATCACCTTAGATAACGGGACGGTTGTAAAAAATGAACAACTCACCTTTGATCCGCCGCAACCTAAAAGTTATGCCTATTGTAGTGATACTGCTTATTATGAAGAAATTGTATCACAAATACAAGGGGCAACAGCATTGTATCACGAGGCTACATTTCTAGAAAGTCACGCACACTTGTGTAAACCTACTGGGCACAGTACAGCAGCACAAGCAGCTCAAATAGCAGCTATGGCTGGAGTAAAAAATTTAATATTAGGTCACTACTCTGTACGATATGGTGATTTACAAGAATTTATAAAAGAAGCCGCACCCTACTTTGAAAATGTACACCTAGGTGACGATGGTAAGAATTTCACCTTTTAAAAAAAGATTATGATGGAAGAAGAAGTAAAGAAAATAGCAAAACCTATTTTAGCAAGATTACAAGTACATTTTGATGGTTTAATCCCTCGTAACCTGTTTCTCGTTAATCCAGATATACGTCTTAAGAAAGTTAATAAAACCTACGGGTCTACCTCTGTGAAGGATAGCATAAGTATTGCGTTTAAGGTTTTCATTTTTGAAGATCAATATATCTGTGAGTACTTTTTAAATGCAGATGGATACACTGAGCACCGCAGGTATAATATAGATAGAGATCAGGTAGAAATGCTTGAGAACTTTGAGGGGCAGTTTGGTGCAGAAGATTTTGAGGATGATGATATGGACTATGAAGAATTTACCCGTATTAGAAAGCACAATGATAAGGTGAGAAAACTCTTGATAAAGAAAGGGTTTATGAGGAAATAATACTGCCACTTCCACTTTTAATTTTATAGCGGTCTTTGTACATTTACTACAATGAACAGAGACTTACACGACTACAGAAAATCATACGAAAAAGGCGAGTTACTTATAGAAAACGTCGCAAAACATCCTATAGATCAATTTAAAACTTGGTTTAAAGAGGTAGAAGAAGCTGGAGGTGTTGCAGAGCCTAACGCGATGACTATTGCCACACTAGGTGATGACGGTTTTCCAAAATCAAGAATTGTACTTCTTAAAGAATATGACCAGCAGGGTTTTGTATTCTACACAAACTACACGAGTGAGAAAGGTGTAAGTATTGCACAGCACCCTAAAGTGGGGGTCTCTTTCTTTTGGCCTAATTTAGAGAGACAAGTCATTATAAAAGGTGATATAGAAAAAGTTTCAGACGCTCGTTCGGATGCATATTTTAATAATAGACCTAAAGACAGTCAGCTAGGGGCTTTAGTCTCAGACCAAAGCACCGTTATAAAAGATAGATCTGTTCTTGAGGAAAAGATGATTTCGCTTAAAGCGAAATATAAAAATCAAGATGTACAGCGTCCCTCACACTGGGGTGGTTACATCATAAAGCCAGTTACAGTTGAGTTCTGGCAAGGTAGACCTAGTAGATTACACGACCGTGTGCGCTATCGTAAAGAAGGTGATAACTGGATAATAGAGCGACTAGCCCCTTGATATGAAAACATTATACCTTGTAAGACACGCAAAGTCAAGTTGGAAATTTGATGTAATAGACCACGAGCGACCGCTTAATGAGCGCGGCCTTGAAGATGGGCCAAAAATGGCTCAACATATTGCGGCTACAATGCCTAAGCCAGATCTTTTAATGAGTAGTGATGCTTTAAGAGCAAAGACTACTGCAGTGTTTTTCGCAAAGGCATTTACTATTCCAGATACAGAGATTATACTTAATCATAAAATGTACGATTTTGAAGGGCGTGATCTGGTTGAGGTGATAAAGAGTGTAGGTGATGAGGTAGATACACTTATGGTTTTTGGTCATAATAATGCAATGACAAATTTTGTAAATTCCTATGGTGATTTACGAGTAGATAATGTAGCTACTGCGGCCTTTACGGCTATCACATTTGAGATTCATAGTTGGCAAGATTTAATACCCGGAAAGACAATTTATCATAAGGCTCCAAAAGAACTTTAAAATGACGCAGACTAAAGAAAATAGGTATATAAATAGAGAACTAAGCTGGTTACAGTTTAACGCACGTGTATTGCAAGAAGCAGCAGACGAGAGTGTACCGCTTATAGAACGCTTTAGGTTTTTAGGGATTTTTTCAAATAACTTAGACGAGTTTTTTAAAGTGCGATATGCTACCGTACGTAGAATTGTAGATGCAGGTAAGACGGGTAGAAAAGCACTAGGAGTATACTCTGCCGAAGAGTTGCTAGGTAAAATAACCGAGATCGTTATTGAGCAACAGACAGAAAGTCTCCAGATTCTAGAAGATATTTACAAAAAGCTAGAAGAACAAAATATTTATATGCTTACTGAGGAAGAGGTGACACTTCCTGAGCATAAGGAATTTATAAAAGACTTTTTTACAGATAAAGTAGCCCTTGCGGTAGAGACTATCATATTGCGTGAGGATTTAGAATTGCCACGTATACAAGATCTTGATGCTTACCTAATGGTAAAAATGAACCTTACAGAGGAGCAAAAGCCGCTATATGCACTGCTTGAGATACCTAGTACATTAGATCGTTTTGTAGTATTACCGCAGGTAGATGGTAAAGATTATATAATGATTCTTGATGATTTGATTCGTTATAACCTAGATACCATTTTTAGCATTTTTGAATATGATAGCATTACTGCACATATGATTAAAATAACGCGTGATGCAGAGCTAGATATTGAGTCAGATCTTGGTAAAAGTTTTTTAGAGAAACTTACTCGTAGTGTAAAAGGAAGAGAAGATGGAGAGCCTGTACGTTTTGTATTTGATAAAACTATAGAAGAAGAGACACTGCAATTCTTACTTAATAAACTAGGTATAAAACGTAAGGATAGTATTATACCCGGCGGGCGTTATCATAACCGTAAAGATTATATGAATTTTCCTGCCTTTGGAAGGCAAGAGCTTTATTATCCTAGTGTAAAACCACTCCCTATACCTGGTATCACTCTTGAAGATAACTTATTCTCTATTGCTGCAAAGAAAGACTTTTTACAATATACTCCTTATCAGAGCTTTTCATATACCATCAAGTTCCTTAGAGAAGCTGCTCTAGACCCCAAGGTGAGATCTATAAAAATCACCATTTATAGGCTTGCAAAGCTCTCGAGTATAGCGAGCGCATTGATAAACGCTGCTCAAAATGGAAAAGAAGTAACCGTGCAGATTGAGCTTAGAGCGAGGTTTGACGAGGAGTCAAATATGCGCTACGCAAAAAAGATGCAAAACGAAGGTGTAAGACTCATATTTGGCGTACCTGGTCTTAAAGTACACAGTAAAGTCTGTGTGATTGAACGTGAAGAAGAAGGTAAAATTGTGCGTTACGGCTTTATAAGTACGGGTAATTTTAACCACGCTACAGCGCGTATATATACAGATTACACACTATTTACAGCAAATAAAGAAATACTTAAAGATCTCTCAAAACTCTTTAACTTTTTTGACACAAATTATATCGTAAATAAGTACAAACATTTAGTAGTATCTCCTCATTACTCACGTACTAGAATGTATAAACTCATTCAAGAGCAAATAGAGACTGTTCAAAATGGAGGAGAAGGTCTCATAAGACTTAAGCTCAACAGTATCTCAAACTATGACATTATAGATAAGCTATATGAAGCTAGTCAAGCTGGTGTAAAAATACAAATGATAGTGCGTGGTATATGCTGCCTTATTCCAGGAGTACCCGGTATGAGTGAAAACATAGAAATCATAAGTATTATAGATAAATTTTTAGAGCATCCACGTGTATATATCTTTGGTATACCTGGGGAAGAAAAGGTTTTCCTATCATCATCAGACTGGATGAGTCGTAATCTAGATAATAGAGTAGAGGTCTCAGTACCTATATATGATGAAGATATAAAGCAAGAAATTATAGATACCCACGAGATATCTTGGAGCGATAATGTAAAAGCGCGTGTACTTAATAAGCAAATGGATAATAGGTACAAAAAAGATGATTTACCTTTTGTGAGATCACAATTTGCCACTTATGAGTATTATGTAAATAAACTTAAAGACCTATAGTGCTTAACATATCAAAATACGCTGCAATAGACATAGGGTCTAACGCAATAAGATTGCTCGTTGCAAATGTTATAGAACAAGAAAACGGGCCTACACTATTTAGAAAAAATGCCCTTGTGCGTGTCCCCATAAGGCTAGGAGAAGACGTTTTTATTAATGGAGAAATATCATTAAAAAATCAAAAGCGTATGGAGGATGCAATGAAAGCCTTTAGATTGTTAATGAATGCTCACGAGGTAAAACAGTATCGTGCGTGTGCTACAAGTGCGATGAGAGATGCTAAGAATGGAGACGCTTTCGCGAAAAAAATAAAAGAAACAACAGATATAAATATAGAGATCATAGATGGTGAAGAAGAAGCACAAATCATTGCCGCTACAGATCTTCAAAGTTTCATTAAAGAAGATAGAACTTACATCTACGTAGATGTAGGAGGTGGAAGTACCGAGATAACCATCTACCATATGGGAGAAGTTGTGGCCTCAAAGTCTTTTAAGATAGGAACAGTAAGGCTACTTAATGATCTAGTTTCTTCAGAAGATTGGGATGTGTTTAAAAACTGGATACACCAGCACTGTAAAGATTTTAGCCATATCGATCTTATAGGCTCTGGTGGAAATATTAATAAAGTATTTAAGCTAAGTACAAAGAAGCCAGGTAAAACATTATCTTATTTATTTTTATCACAATTATACAAGGACTTAAGTGCTATGAGTTACGAGCAACGTGTGATAGATTTACAGCTCAACCCAGACCGTGCAGACGTTATAATACCCGCCTTAAGAATATACCTACAAGCAATGAAGTCATCAAAAGCAAAACAAATTATAGTCCCAAAAATTGGTCTTGCAGATGGTATTATCAAAAGTTTATATCTTTCAAAATAAATATTGACATCATATAAATAATGTATATTTGTCTCCTAACCCTCTGAAAATTCGATAAATGAAAAAGTTTTTATTTAGTACAGTTGTCTTAAGTTTATTTGTATTTACGACTGTAAATGCTCAAGTTACATCAGGATTTAAAGCCGGAGTAAACTTCTCAGACGTTAACAGCTTTGAGTTTAATAATGATGGTTCTTCTGCGGCAAATACGATAGAAGATCAGCTAGATGGAAGGCGTACAGGTTATTTTGTAGGTTTTTTAGTAGATATTCCTCTTACAGAAAAGTTAAGTTTTGTTCCAGAATTTATCTTCTCTCAACAAGGTAAAAATTTAGAGAGCTTTAGACTTGATTATTTAAACTTACCACTTGGTCTTAAGCTAGAGATAAGTGATTTATATGTGAGCGTAGGCCCACAAATAGGTGTAAGGGTTTGGGATTCAGATAAATCTGGTGAATTTTCAAACTTTGAAGCATCGGCTTTTGGAGGAATAGGGTATATTTTTGAGTCTAACATTTTTATTGAGGCGAGATATACACTTGGTCTTACAGATATCTTTCAAGATAATAATGCAACTACCTTTAGTAATGGAGGCGGAACAACGTTTACAAATCTTGAAGGAAAAAATGCGGTAATACAATTAGGCGTTGGTTATAGACTTTAAGTCTAGAATTGCAGCTTGTCGATTGTATGTTGTTTTTTATAGTATTAAGAAGGCTTTCTTTTATAAAAGCCTTTTTATATTTAATATAGCGATTATCTTTACATTCTAGTAGTTTCCCAGCAACACAAAAATGTTATTAACGACTATTATTTTATTGATATGAAAAAACTAGTACTTTCTTTATTATTTTTTGCATTTATATGCAGTACACAATTGTTTGCTCAAGGCGCAAGAGTTGGCTTTAAAGCTGGATTAAGCTATAGTCAAATAAGTGGTTATGAGTTCGATCTTTTTAATAGAATGGGTGATGCCGCTAGACCTGCACCTACCGGAGCAGAAGAAGGACGTTATGGGTTTGCTGTAGCATTTCTAGCCGAATTCCCTATTAATGATAAAATAAGTTTTCAACCAGAATTTGCATTCTCATCACAAGGTAATAAGTATGAGGGAACACGTTTTGATAACTTACAGTTGCCACTAGGTTTGAGAATAAACTTTAATCAGCTTTTTGTTATTGCTGGACCACAAGCTGGTATCAAAATATCTGATCCATTACAGTCTAAAAATTATAAATCTTTTGATGTCTCTGCCTTTGGAGCAATAGGGTATCATTTTAACGAGAGTGTTTTTATAGAAGCACGTTTTACAAGAGGATTTTTAGAAGTATTTGAGGATGATTCTCAAATATTAGTTCCTTACACGCCAAGCGGTGATGATCCTGGGGCAAATAGCAATAGCCTTGTAAATAGCGATAATTTTCTTATCAATAATACTGGAAACAATCAGTACTTTACCTTTAGTGTAGGATATAGATTATAAAATCATAGACACATATTAAAAGCCTAGATTATAATATAATCTAGGCTTTTTTAGTTTTACAAATATATGTGCCACTAGATTTTCATTCGTAGTATGATGCATACAGGTACAAGTAACGTGTATGTTATAAAGAAAGGGATAATAAGTTCTGGGCTTTGTAGTACCAGTAATGTAGCCATTATTAATAGTTGAAAACCTAAGCCAAAGGTTGATACAAGAGTCATTAACCAGTTAGGTATAAGCTTACCTTTAGCGGCTCTAGGATCTAGCGTATAGATTATTGTATCAAATAATCCATATAGAACTTTATATGTGTAAAAAAGGGCTGTTACCGTAACTTGCTCTTCACCCGGTAATGCTTTGGGTGTTCCTGTCTCGGTGATTCGGCTTGTAGTATCACCGTTGAGTTTATATCTCAAGATAACATAGTAGTAATTATATAACGTCCCTTGTATTTGAAGTGCTATAAATGCAAGAATAATAAGCCAAACATCTGCATCTGTCTTATAACCTATCATTAAAAGGAATAACGCATTAAGTACAATATCAAGTATAGAATCTAGATATCGACCCGTGTAGGATGGTGTTTTTTTAACTCTGGCCAGTTCCCCATCTGCGGCATCAAGTATAGATTTTAGAATCATAAAAATTGCTGCGAGTATATAATATTCTGTGTAGATACAATAGATAGCAATCATTCCCGAAACAAAAAAGAGAAGCGTAACCTGGACAGGAGTAGCGCTGGTATCCTTTAAAAATCGTACTATATACTGAGCGGGTTTTCTTCCGTAGTCTGATAAATCTGTAAAACGATGCGCCTGTGGTAATTTTGACATAAATTCTAGGTTGTAGCATTTTTAAAAACCTAGAAGGGCAATTTAAAACAGCAATTGTTAATTAAATATAACTAATACAAAGGTAGTTTACGCTTTCGCGAAAGCGTAATTAATCACTTGTTAATTTGACTGGTTATAAAAGGATATATAGATAGCATTAAAAACATAAGCACACTAAGAACTACACTTATTGATATGAAACTAAAGACTTCTTCAAGATTAAAGAGTATGATAGCAATAGGTTGAAATACACCAAAAATTATAAGTAATACAACGAGTGTAAAGGCTATATTCATAATTTTTGGGACGCGCTTTACTGCTTGTAAGGTGAGTGCGAGTAATTGCGGTATAACTTCATCAGAGAGGTGCATACCTAGTTTTGAAATGAGTTCTTCACTAAAGCCTACATCCTGATAGCGTATGGTGTCTATTTGAACAGCATAATTTATAATCTTTTCTTGATGTCGTTCATATATTCTTGAAACATCTAGCTCTTCTTTAAACTGATTGTATTTAAAACCAAAATAATGGTTCCAGCCAGTACCTACTTTGTGCTCTGCCCATTTTTTGAGCATACGGCTATCGTACTCTTTTGGGTTCATATAGTTATCTACTCTTCCTTTACTTGGATCGTTAAGAAGTATAGCTTTAGTCTCTAAATATAAAATTTCTGTTTCTCCATAGCGATCTTTTTCTTCTATATACTCAAGTGCAAGCTTAGATCTACCTTTATAAAACTCTTTTACTAGAAAGTAGTTTAGGTTTGTAAACTCTTCATCTATATATTCTTTTAAGCCAGGTGCCCAAACTTTTGATCGTACAAGTATATCTGCAATATCTCTAAAGTAATGCACTTGCTGGGTGAGCTTCTGTATTTCTAATGTTGTAGAGTCTCCTGTAAATTGTAATTGAGACGTTTTGGTAAGAATGAAACCTAAAATAACAACAACGAGCAGTATGCTTATAACAACTATTATTTGTACAGTGGTAAGTAGTTGTGATTTATTGTCAAGCGGGAAATATAGTATAAGACCTATAACCAGCAGAAGGCCTCCACAAACGCTTATAAACGTCGGGATAAAGGGTGTGACCAACTTGACAAAATTACGCAATTTTATCTAACTTTTTAATTATTAAGTAGTTGGGCCCCTTACCGTGAGGTAATACAAGGTAGACAAATAAACAATTTATAATTGGATATACAAAATTGTAAGAAAACCATTTTTAATAGCAGTATTTACGTCATCTTTAATAGCTAGTGAGTTGTTAGTCACAGAATCCTTATTCATTTATAAATGCCACGCTGTGACAGGCTACAATGGCAGCGGTCTCAGTACGCAGTCTACTATGACCTAGTGATACAGGTGTTATATTTTTTTGTAGGGCTTGCTGTATTTCTGTAGTTGAGAAGTCTCCCTCAGGTCCTATTAAAATTGTGCAGTCTGTTGCAGGAGATAGTTCGCTTTTAAGGAGACTTTTTGTATCGTCTTCACAATGGGCTATAAATGTATTGCTATGTGCATTTGTTATAAAATCTTTAAAAGGCGTGAGCGGGTTTAGTTTGGGTAGGTGATAGTGCAATGACTGCTTCATTGCACTTTGCAATATTTTAAGAAAGCGCTCTTCCTTTATAACTTTGCGTTCGCTATGATCACAAAGTAGTGGAGTGATTTCTGTAACACCTATCTCTGTGGCTTTTTCTAAAAACCACTCAAATCTATCATTGAGTTTTGTGGGGGCTACAGCGAGGTGTAGTTTGTAATCTCTTGGCTCTTGGTATGTGTGGCTTGTGATAGATAATTTGCATTTATTAGGATTTGCATCATACACCTGCGCAGTAAACAGGTAACCATTACCATTAGTAAGATAGATAGTATCACCAGGCTGCTTACGTAGTACCCTTATAACGTGCTTACTCTCATCCTTAGGTAAAGTGTATGAGGTACTTTCTATATCAAGACTCTTGCTGTAAAATAGTTGCATACTTATATTTTCAATCTAGATTGAGCACTTACTTCTAAGTTTTGAAAAGAATCTTTCTCTACAAGATCTTTATACTTAAGGTATCCCACAATGCCTATCATCGCTGCGTTATCTGTGGTGTATTGAAATTTTGGTAAAAATGTTTTCCAGCCGTGAGTAGTTTCTGCCTTTTTTAGCGCGGTTCTTATACCACTGTTTGCAGATACGCCACCACCTATAGCGATTTGAGTAATGCCAGTTTCTTTTACCGCTTTCTTAATTTTATCCATTAAGATATTTACAATGGTATATTGTATTGAGGCGCACACATCATCCCTATGTTCTTTTAAAAAGTCAGGGTTTGCCTCCTGTTGTCTTTGTACAAAGTACATTATTTGTGTTTTAAGACCGCTAAAGCTAAAGTTAAGACCATCCACCTTGGGTTTTGTAAAAGGAAAAGCTTTTGGATTACCTAGTTGTGCATACTTATCTATGAGCGGTCCTCCAGGATAGGGCAAATCCATAATTTTTGCGCTTTTATCAAAGGCTTCACCCACGGCATCATCTATGGTCTCGCCTATAACTTCCATCTTAAAGTAATCATCTACGCGTACT
This sequence comes from Dokdonia sp. MED134, assembly GCF_000152925.2. NCBI lineage: Bacteria > Pseudomonadati > Bacteroidota > Flavobacteriia > Flavobacteriales > Flavobacteriaceae > Dokdonia > Dokdonia sp. MED134. The sequence continues at coordinate 233,617 of NZ_CP009301.1, forward strand.
ATTTGTGTATGTCCACCAGATATTGTCACTCCTATAAAAGGGAAACTAGGTTTGTCATAGCCCTCTTCATCTATAAAATGGGCTAGTATATGCGCTTTCATATGGTTTATGTCCAGCAGCGGTATGTCTAGCCCCATCGCAAAAGATTTTGCAAATGAGGTGCCTACCAGAAGGGACCCAAGTAAGCCAGGTCCACTTGTAAAAGCAATGGCGCTTAGTTGTTTTTTGTCGATATTTGCTTTACGTAATGCAGCGGTAACAACTGGTACGATATTTTGTTGATGTGCACGCGAGGCAAGCTCTGGAACTACACCTCCATATTCTTGATGAATCGCTTGGTTTGCAACAACATTTGAGAGTACCTTATCGTTTTGTAATACAGCAGCAGCAGTATCATCACAAGAAGATTCAATAGCGAGAATGTAAGTTTTTTGAGAATCAGTATTCATAAGGCACGTAAGTTGCTATAAGTTTACAAAGTTAAAACAATAAGCCCTATCAAGAAATTTAAAAAAATAGCACTTCGCACGCTTTTGGTGTTGTTCTTACTATTTGGGCTCATCGTGCTACTTTTTTCTATTCCAGCTGTACAAACGCATATTGCAAAAAATGCGACAGATCGTATTAATGAAAAATATGGTACAGAAATACACCTAGAGCGTGTAGGCCTTAAATGGAATGGTGATGTACTAGTAAAAGGTACTCTCATAAGAGATCATAAAAATGATACAATGATCTATGTGCGTGAGCTTGCCACAAGTGTTTACAGTGTTAAAAAGGTATTAGATAGTGATCTTGATCTAGGTGATATAAGTCTAGAGGGTGCACGGTTTTACCTTACTAAATATGAAGGAGACACCTCAGATAACCTTACAATCTTCTCACGTAAATTTGCTTCAAATAATTCTCAAGGAAACACAAATTTTCTATTAGCATCAGACGATGTGCTCATTACCGATGGTAGATTTATGTATATAAATGAGGAGCTTAACGATCCCTTTGTGTTAGATTACCAAAATCTCACTACAGAGTGGGAAGATTTTGTTATAAATAATCAAACTGTTGATGCACATATAACTTCGCTCTCTTTTGATGCTATAAAAGGATACCAGATTAGAACACTAGATGGTATATTTCACTACGATCCAGATTTAATTTCTCTCAACGATTTTTCATTAACTACAGATGATTCTTCACTTGAAGGTGACATTACCTTAGATACCTCAGACGGAGCACTAGACGATTTTAACACGCTGGTAGAGGTAAAGGCCGCTTTCGCGAAAGCGGAAATATCAACAAATGATATACGCCCATTTTACAATGACATTGCACCAGATGTTACCTTGAGCATACAAGGAGATCTCTCCGGCTACCTCAATGATTTTAGAGTACCTAATCTCGAGGTGAGAGGTCTGGGGAACTCTATAATACGTGGAGATGTCTTTTTTGAAAATTTGCTAGACAGTAACAAGTTTAGAATTAGTGGTGATTATAAAAGTGTGCAAACAAATTATTTTGACCTTAAAAAGTTACTCCCAAAACCACTGGAAACCCTACCTACAGAGATGACGCAGCTAGGTACAATACGCTTTGCAGGTAAAAATAGCCTTACAAGAGCTACTGTAGTTACAGAGGGCGTTATAGGTACAGATTTAGGTACCGTTAACCTAGACCTGGCAATGACAGGCTTACAAGATGCCGAAAATGCTGGATATGAAGGTACTGTAATGGTAGATGATTTTAACTTAGGAAAGTTACTTAATGACGATAGGCTGGGTAAGGCAACTTTTAATCTAGATGTAGACGGTAAAGGGTTTATACAAGAGACTATTAATACTAAGCTTTCTGGTACTATAGCAAGTATAGGCTACAATGATTATGATTATAAGGATATTACCATATTTGGAAATCTTAAGGCTCCGGTTTTTGACGGAGAAGTGCTTATAGATGATCCTAATGCTCGTGGTAAGTTTAATGGTCTTGTAGATATATCAAAAGAGATCAATAGTTACGACCTAGAAGCACAAATAGATTATGCAGACCTTGTTTCTCTTAATTTTATAAACGACAGTATCTCTGTACTTAAAGGTAACGTGGTTGTAGATATGAGGGGTACTGGTATTGAGAATATGTATGGTCGTATTTCTTTTGAAGATGCGAGTTACCAAAACAAAAACAACACTTACAGTTTTAAAGATTTTGAGATCACCTCAAAGTTTGATAAAAAACAAGTGCGTACCATTGCTATAAACTCTACAGACATAATAAGTGGTGAGGTGAGTGGTATTTATAAATTTGGCGAAGTGGTGCCACTTTTTAAAAATGCCATAGGTAGTTTATATACAAATTATCAACCTGAGATTCTCACAGAAAATCAGTTTATGGATTTTGAGTTTACGATCTATAATAAGATTGTAGAAGTATTTGTGCCAGATTTAAAACTTGAGCCAGAAACTATTATAAGAGGTAGTGTGGTGGCAGACGACTCTGAGTTTAAACTCACCTTTAAGTCACCGCAAATAGATGCCTTTGGGTATATGGCAGAAGCTATAGAAGTACGTGTAGATAACAAAAACCCACTATTTAATACATACGTCGCTGCAGATAGTATAAACGCAGGATTTTATGCGGTATCAGACTTTAACCTAATTAATGTGACTCTTAAAGATACACTCTTTATGCGCTCAGAGTTTACGGGTGGTAAGCGCAATGATGACTCTTTTGATTTGTCATTATATCATACTATTAATGAAGAAGGAAACTCGGTATTAGGTTTTAAAAAATCTGAAATTGTATTCAAGGATACGCCTTGGTTTATAAACGAAAAAAACGACCAGAATAACAGTGTCGTATTTGATAATAACTTTAAAGATATAGATATTAAGACCTTGGTGTTAAGTCATAAAGATGAGCTTATTGATCTTAAAGGCCAGATACGTGATAGCACCTATAAGAATATAAAAGCAAATTTTAAAAACGTAGATCTAGCCAAAGTAACTCCAGAGCTCGATAGTCTCAACCTGGGAGGACGCATTAATGGACAGCTAGATGTACTTCAGAAAAATGGTGCTTATTTACCTGTTACCTCTCTAGCAATTTCAGACTTCTCTGTAAATGAGACTAACCTTGGGCAGCTAGATATAAATGTAAGAGGTAATGCAACTTTATCAAAATATGAGATTGAGTCTCGCCTTGCACGTGAGGGATTAAAATCCTTTACAGCAAATGGGACTATAGATGCTGCAGGCACTATACCTATTATAGATATGGCTGTGGGCCTTAAAGATCTTGATTTAAGCCCATTTAACCCTATGGGACAGGGCGTGATAGATAGAATACGTGGCTTAGTGAGTGGTAATGCAAAAGTAGAGGGAGACTATCGCAACCCTGAGATAAATGGTAATTTGACCTTAAAAGATGCAGGTTTACAAATTCCTTATCTCAATGTGGATTATGATTTTAGAGGTATTTCAAATGTTGTTTTAAGAAAACAAGAGTTCGAGTTTCAAGCTGTACAACTGGAAGATATCAAGTATAAAACCTTAGGTGTTCTTAATGGTAAGATAAGCCACAAGTCCTTTAATGATTGGAAACTCGATTTAGGTATAAGCGCCTCTCGAATTGCCGTACTCGATACCGAAGAAGATCTAGAGTCGCTCTATTATGGTACAGCTTTTCTAGAAGGAGAGGCTTTTATAAAAGGCCCTACAGATAATCTAGTGATAGACGTTTTTGGAGAAACTGCCAAGGGCACCGTTTTTAAAATCCCTATAGATGACTCAGAAACTCTAGGTGACAACTCCTACATAAAGTTTTTAAGTCCAGAAGAAAAAGAGGCTCGTATTAACGGTGAGAAAATTATCACAGAAGCGGTAAAAGGTCTTTCTGTAAACTTTGATTTAGATATTGATCCAGATGCAGAGGTAGAGGTGGTTGTAGATAAAACTAATGGAAGTACCTTGAGAGGGAGAGGAGTAGGTACCTTACTTATACAACTTGATACCAATGGTAAGTTTATAATGAATGGGGATTTTATTGCCACCGAAGGTGTTTTTAATTTCCGTTACGGAGGTATTGTAACAAAAGACTTTATATTACAACAGGATGCAAACATACGCTGGGATGGTGATCCAGCAAAAGCTATACTCGATGTAAGCGCAATCTATAGAACGCAGGCTAACCCAAGTACATTACTAGAAACTTCTACCGTAAATAGAAAAATACCAGTAAACGTAATTATTAACCTAGCAGGAGAGCTGTTAAAGCCAGATATTACTTTTGATATTGAGTTTCCTGGTGCTGGTAGTACCGTGGTGTCAGAGTTAGAATTTTTATTACAAGACCGTAATGCAAAAGAGCTTAACGCTATATCTCTTGTTTCACAGGGAGCGTTCCTAAGTTCGGCAAGTGTAAATACCGCTACTGCGGCTGTAAATAATCTACTTGAGACTACATCTTCTATACTATCTGGTATTCTCTTTAATGATGACGATAGTATTTTTGACGTGGGAGTAGATCTTGTACAAGCAGAGCGTGACCCTACGGCAAATATCCAGTCTGCAGGTAGAGTAGGAGTGACCCTGTCTACTCAAATCACAAACCGAGTTCTTATAAATGGTAAAGTAGGTGTCCCTACAGGAGGTATTAGTGAGAGTGTGATTGTGGGTGATGTAGAGATAGATTTCTTACTTAATGAAGATGGAACGTTACGAGCAAAAGTTTTCAATCGCCAGACAGATATCCAGTTTATAGGAGAGATAGAAGGTTATACCCAAGGAGTGGGACTTTCATATGCTGTAGATTTTAATACTTTTAAAGAACTACTACGTAAAGTATTTAAAGGCAAAGTAGAAGAAGCTGTTCTTCAAGCTCAAGGCGAAAGAGATGTCCCAAAAAAGATTGGACCAGATGGCGTTCAATTTAATAAATAGGAAAAGTCTTTTTTTACGCTTTCGCGAAAGCGTAATTCTTCCCATTTCATCATTTTCGGCCTCTTTTTAATGTGTCATAATTAAGAATTCCAAAAAACTTTTCAACCGAAAACGTTTGAAATTGACAATCCAATAAATTACACCCCAATTCATTGATTTTTCTACATTAAGTTTGCTAAATTTAATCTAAAATTGTGCTTATATGAGTAAAAAAATCACCAAAATAGCAGTTATGACCTCTGGAGGAGACGCCCCAGGAATGAATGCTGCAGTAAGATCTGTTGTACGTACTTGTGCTTATCACGAGTTAGAATGTGTAGGGATACACAGAGGGTATGACGGTATGATTGAGGGTGATTTTATTCCGCTAGACGCAAGAAGTGTACGTGGTATAATTAATAAAGGAGGAACCTTTTTAAAATCTGCCAGGTGCGAGCGTTTTAGAACTACAGATGGTAGGCAGATTGCTCATAACCAGATGGTAAAGGCAGGTATAGATGCACTTGTAGTAATAGGTGGTGACGGTACATTTACAGGAGCACTTCATTTTAACGCAGAGTTTGACTTCCCAGTGATAGGTATACCTGGTACAATAGATAATGATATAAGTGGTACAGATCGCACACTAGGGTATGATACAGCACTTAATACTGCTGTAGATGCTATAGATAAAATACGTGATACTGCACACTCACACGATAGGCTCTTTTTTGTAGAAGTAATGGGCCGCGATGTAGGTCACATTGCTCTTAACGCTGGGGTGGGTGCTGGTGCCGAAGAGATTTTAATACCAGAAGAAGATATGGGTATAGAACGACTAGTAGAATCACTACAGCGGTCTAAAATATCTGGAAAATCATCAAGTATCGTTGTCGTAGCCGAAGGTGATAAAATAGGGAAATCTGTTTTTGAACTTAAAGATTATGTAGATGAAAATCTTGAGGGGTATGACGTACGTGTTTCTGTACTAGGGCATATGCAGCGAGGAGGATCTCCTACTTGCTATGATCGCGTGCTAGCTAGCCGTATGGGAGTAAAGGCTGTAGAGAGTCTTATAGAAGGAAAAAGTAATTATATGGTAGGTACCATACACGATACAATGACCCTTACACCGCTAGAACAAGCAATTAAGGGTGAGAGTAAAATAAATAAAGAATTAATCCGTGTGTCAGAGATAATGACCACATAATAATAGAGAAGAACAATGGCAAATTTAAAATTAGGAATAAACGGTTTTGGACGTATTGGACGTATCGTATTTAGAGCGACAGTAAAGCGTGATAATGTAGATGTAGTAGCAATAAACGATTTACTGGATGTAAATCACCTAGCGTACCTTCTTAAATATGACTCTGTACACGGACGTTTTGATGGAACTGTAGAGGTAAAAGATGGGCACCTTGTTGTAGACGGTAAAACTATACGTGTTACTGCAGAGCGTGACCCTAAAAACCTTAAGTGGGATGAAGCTGGAGCAGATGTTGTAGCAGAGTGTACGGGTATCTTTACGACTCTAGAAACTGCAAATTACCATATAGAGGGTGGAGCAAAGAAAGTCGTAATATCTGCGCCTTCTAAAGATGCACCTATGTTTGTAATGGGAGTAAATGATGGAGATCTTACGGCAGAACATACCGTAGTGTCTAACGCGTCTTGTACTACAAACTGTCTAGCACCTATGGCAAAAGTTATAGAAGATAACTTTGGTCTTGAAGAGGCCCTTATGACTACAATACACGCAGGTACTTCTACACAATTTGTAGTAGACGCACCTAGCCGCAAGAACTACCGTCTAGGCCGTAGTGCTTTAAATAATATTATACCTACATCTACAGGAGCTGCAAAAGCAGTAGGGAAAGTACTACCAGCAGTAGATGGAAAACTTACAGGGATGGCTTTCCGTGTACCTACGGCAGATGTTTCTGTGGTAGACTTAACTGTGAAGACTTCAAAAGCAACGTCTATAGAAGCTATTAAAAAAGCATTTAAAGATGCTGCCGAAGGATCTATGAAAGGTGTGGTAGGTTATACAGAAGATGCAGTTGTATCTCAAGATTTTGTAAGCGAGACACGTACTTCTGTATTTGATGCAGATAGTGCAATAGAGTTAAACCCAACTTTTTTCAAGCTTGTATCTTGGTATGATAATGAGTTTGGATACTCAAACAAACTCGTTGATCTTGCAGAAAAAGTAAATACACTTTAAGATGCATTAACGCGCTTTTGTAGTAATATATACTTAGCTGCTCTTAAATAGGAGGTAGGTGTATATTGCTGTAAAAGCGTTTTTATATTATTTTTCTTCATACACGTATTATATGATTTTAGTAGTAGATAGCGGTTCGACAAAAACAGATTGGATTGCGCTAACTGATGATGGTAAAAGTCTTTTCCAAACACAAACTTTAGGATTAAATCCTCAAGTTTTATCTCGAGAAATTTTAAGAGAACGTATTGTAAACAACTTTGAGCTTTATAAACATAGAAAAGATGTAAAAGCACTTTACTTCTATGGTGCTGGTTGTGGTACAGAGCGCCCTCGTGTATTAATGAGAAGTGTTTTTGATGAGATATTTACTCAAGCTACTGATATTGTTCTTAAAGAAGATACGTATGCAGCATTATATGCTACAGCCACAGAGGGAGAGAGAAGTATTGTCTCTATACTAGGTACAGGGTCAAACTGTAGTTATTTTGATGGTACAGACATCATTCAGAAAGTAGTTTCTCTAGGTTATGTAGTAATGGATGATGCTAGTGGTAATTACTTTGGACGTCAACTTATACGTGATTATAAGTTCGGGAAAATACCAGAAGTGCTAGCCCAAAAATTTGAGTCAGAATATGATTTAAGTTCAGAAAACATAAAGAATCACCTTTATAAAAATCCTAACCCTAATACATATCTAGCAACCTTTGCACGTTTCATTATTGAAAATAAAGATGAGGAGTATTGCCAGAGCGTCATCAAGGAAGGGCTTTCTGTATTTGTAGAACACCAGATTGTTCTTCAGTTTCCAGATGCAAAAGACATACCTATACACTTTGTAGGTTCTATAGGTTTTTATTTACAAGCAGAACTCAAAGAAGTATTGAATAGTTTTGGACTTACAGCTGGTAAGATTCTTAAGCGACCTATAGATGGCCTCGTTGCGCATCATAAAGAACACATACTTGCCAAGTAGCAACACTGTTAATTATAAAAAGAAAACAGCTGGAGTATATTAAGTTTTACTACCGTTATACAGAGAATTATAACCCATAAAACAACACGTATCCAGTTTTTTGAAACAAGTGACCTAAGATCTCCATCTGTGTGAGTGTTTTGGGTCACTTTTTTATGTAACGGTACAAATATAAGTGCAGTGGTAACCCAGGTAGATAATACAAAGACTAGATAAATAGTCCCTATCATATATAAGCCACCGGTAACTACCGTATAAACGGCTAGTAAAAGTTGTATGACCATAAGCGGCCCTACTACTACAGCAATCTTACCTGTATACTTGTTATGCCAGTTTACAAGATTGTCACGATTATAATATAAGAAGCTAGGGTATATTATAAGCTGTACGATTACAATAAGTACGACAAGAGCCGCATCTACTGCAAGACCTACGAGGCTTAGTGAATCTATCATAATTGTGTCAGCCGTATTAAGTGCTATAAATCCTTACGGTAGGTTCTTCTACGTTTGTGAAGCTTGTGTTCGTAATTTTTCCAGAGCTGTTGTATGGCTTTATTTTCTTCTAGTTCTGGGTTTGTTTCAACTTGAGTAATCCCTCTAGAGTTAAATAGTTCCTGCATTTTCTGAAAAATAACAGCCGTAACTCCTTTGTTTTGATACTCTGGATCAATACCTATAAGGTAGAAGGCAGCAGTGTCATTTTTCTTTTTTGCTTTAAGCAAGTGATAAAACCCAAAGGGAAAGAGCGATCCATTTGCTTTTTTAAGGGCTTCATTAAAAGATGGCATTGTAATAGCAAAAGCAACGAGTTTACCCTCCTTATCTTGTACACACTTTATAAAATCTGGATGAATATATTTTATATATTTCTCCTTATAGTGATCTATTTGATACTGCTGTATAGGTACAAAGGTGCTAAGAGTATTATAGGTTTTATTAAGCAACCCAAACATCTCATCTACATACGGCTTTACATCTGCAGAGGTTTTAAACTCTAGTGGGCTAAGCTCGTAACGCTTTGCAATAATATCTGCAAATTTCTTCACTTTTGGGTTCTGCTTTTCTGGTGGGTCTATTTGAATTTTATATTCAACCCATTCGGCAGCTTTTTCAAAACCTAGTTGTTCAAAGTGATCCTTGTAATATGGGTAGTTATACCAAGTAATCATTGTGTTGAGATACTCAAATCCCTCTATAAGCAATCCTGCTTTCTCCATATTAGAAAAACCTACCGGTCCTTCTACAAACTCAAGATTGTTTTCTTTTCCTATCTCTGAGACTTTGGATAACAGTGCTTTAGTCACCTCTATGTCATCTATTACATCAAACCAGCCAAAACGCATTTTAGGTTTCTTTTGCTCGTTGATTTCTATATGATTGATGATAGCACAAATTCTTCCTACGGCTTCTTGTTTTCCGTTTTCCGCTTTCGCGAAAGCGAGAAAATAACGTGCCTCTGCATTTTTAAACACAGGATTTTTTGCTGGGTCCATACTATCTAGCTCATCTGCTATGATGGGAGGTACCCACTTAGGTTCATCTTTATATAGGGAAAATGGGAACTTAACAAATTGTTTAAGTTCTTTAGGGGTAATCATTTCCTTAAGCGTAATCATCTGCAATATTTAGGGGGTATTATTTAATGCCGTCACCGTCAGGATCTACTGCATCTTTACGTTTTTTGTTTTTATTTATGCGCTCTGCTTGACGCTTTGATGAGCTCTTTTTGTCACCATCTGCATCTCTATCTTTTATAATCTCATCCTTCTCGTGTAAATCTAGTCTATAAGAAACTCCTGCAGAGACGTTCCAGCGGGTAGGGGTGTCTTTAAAGTTTGCCAGACCACTAAGGTCTACTTGTAGATTTTTTGTGATAAGATATGCAGCTCCCGCTCGTACTAGATAATCTGCATATAGATCACCATCTATAAGCTGGTACTCTGCAAAGCCAGCAAATTTTGAATTAAAGGAGTGTGTTAAGGTTGTAATCCAAGAGTTAGTAGGGTATGTGGTACCTGCTCTATCTACTATAATATTATTTACCCACACCCAGCGACCCCAGTTATGCTGGAGTATAAGGGCTAAGTTAGGACTAATACCATCCTCACGTATAGAATTAAACTGGCTGTTTTCAAAATCAAAAACACCTCCAGCATATACTGTTACAGCAGGGATGAGTGACTTCCATTTAAAACGTCTATTTGCGTGGTAACTATATAGATTTACCTCGTCACTAGCATATTTATATGGGTCATAAATAAGATATTTAGCACCTATTTGTACCGTCTCTAGTCCTGCGATAACATCTGGCGTGGCAGATCCAGAAATAAATGATACCTCATTGCGCTGGTATCTCATAAACCCGTTAAGCTCTAGTTTTTCAAAAAATAAACCGTAACGTAAATTGAGGTTATACCCCAGTATATCTGTATCAGTTTGTAAAAGCGAGTGGGTGTCATTCCCAATGTCAAAACCAGTTTCTACCTGTAAAACACGAGTCCCTACACTAAAAGCGCCTTGAGATTCTCCAGGTCTGTTTGAGTTAATTGTCTCTGTGTATTGTGCTGTAATGGAGCTTGTTGTAGCGACACAAATTAATAGAGTAACAATAATACGTACGGTGTGCATAAAGGTTATGGGTTAGTCGTTCAAATATAGAAGAATTTATCTTTTTTTTAGGCTTCTACATCTCTTTGTTGCAAGCTATAATTACTAATTTTGAAAAAAAAGTAAAGATTATGCTGCTAGTTGCAGAAATTCCAAGTTTTATTAAAACGATTGCCATCATACTTCTGGTATATTTTGGGCTTCGTTTCTTGGCAAAATTAGCTTGGCCATACATTGTACGGTACATTACAAAAAAAGCCGGTCAGAAAATGGAAAATGCCTTTAAAGGCTTCCAGCAACAGACTCAACAATATGGGCAATCACAACAAGAGCCTACAAGAGATGTTCCTAAAAAATCTTCAAAAGTAGTAGGAGAGTATGTAGACTATGAGGAAATAGATTAATGTTGAGTACGCTTTCGCGAAAGCGTAAAACCACATTTCTATAACCATTTTTTAGAGTCATTAGGCACTTCAAGATTGCAAAGCACTTATCTTTGCGCTATGTCTACACTTGTACAAATAAATGTTCTCCCACACCAAGCCGAAGATGATGACTACATCGCAGAGGTTGCTTTTAAAAAAGCCCGACTTCGTGCAGACGATGTGCGTGAGTGGGATATACGTAAGCGCTCTATAGACGCTCGTAAATCACCGGTAAAAATATCACTACAAATAGAGTTTTGGAAAAAAGGCGAGGAGCGACCTAGTATCCCTCCATTTGTACCACAAGATGTTTCTAACGCTCCAGAGATAGCCATTATAGGAGCTGGTCCTGCTGGATTGTATGCCGCATTACGCGCCGTAGAAGGCGGACTAAAACCCATAATTTTTGAGCGTGGTAAAGATGTAAGAGCTAGAAGACGAGATCTTGCGGCTATAAACAAAGATCATATTGTTAATCCTGATTCAAATTATTGTTTTGGAGAAGGAGGCGCAGGCACTTACTCAGACGGAAAGCTTTATACACGATCAAAAAAGCGTGGTAATGTACTTAAAGCTCTAGAGTGGTTTGTACACTTTGGCGCGGTAGAAGATATACTGGTAGATGCACATCCTCACATAGGTACAAACAAGCTTCCTAAAATTATTACCGCAATGCGTGAGGCTATTATAGCACACGGCGGTGAAGTACGTTTTGATACGAAGCTTACAGATCTCAAAGTGGTGGATAACCAGATTATCGCTATACAAGTAAACGATACAGACTGGCTAGATTTTGATAATGTGATACTAGCAACTGGTCACTCGGCGAGAGATATATTTTACTTACTCCATAAGCGTAATATTAAGATTGAGGCAAAGCCATTTGCCATAGGTGTACGTATAGAGCACCAGCAAGAACTTATAGATGATATACAGTATCACTCAGATGGTGATAATCCTTATTTACCTCCAGCGTCTTATAGTCTAGTACAGCAGGTAGACGGTATGGGGGTCTACTCTTTTTGTATGTGTCCAGGGGGTATTATAGCACCTTGTGCAACAAGTCAAGAAGAGGTAGTGACAAACGGCTGGAGTCCATCTAAGCGTGATAATCCGTATGCAAACTCAGGTATTGTCGTGAGTGTAACTCCAGAAGATTTGCCTAATTATAAAAAGGATGATCCCTTTGTATGTCTTGATTTTCAAAAGTCTGTAGAGCGTGCTTGCTGGGAAGCCGCAGGAAAAACGCAAGCAGCACCGGCACAGCGTATGCGGGACTTTGTAGACGGTCGTGTCTCAAAAAACTTCCCAAAGACGTCGTATCAACCCGGTATTGTTTCTGTAGATCTCAATAAAGTTTTACCAGATATTTTATCTAAACGTTTAAAGAAGGCGTTTAGAGCTTATGGTAGAAAGATGAAGGGTTACCTTACTAATGATGCCGTAATACACGCACCAGAGAGTAGAACGTCATCACCCGTATCCATACCGCGTGAGTGGGAAACCCTAGAGCACGTAGAGGTAAAAGGCCTTTATCCTTGCGGGGAAGGAGCTGGATATGCTGGGGGTATCATCTCTGCAGCCATAGATGGTATAAATTGTGTTGATAAGATTATTGAAAAGAAGCAGGCGTAAAGTAACACAACTCTTACAAGTCCGTTTTTAAAATCCTATTTTTACAAAGTGAGTAAAAAGGTAAAAATAATAGAGTGTCCTCGTGACGCGATGCAAGGCATAAAAGATTGGATTCCTACGGAGTCTAAAATCCAGTATATCCAGTCGCTACTGCGTTGTGGTTTTGATACGATAGACGTAGGTAGCTTTGTGTCTCCTAAGGCAATCCCTCAGATGAAAGACTCTGCAGAAGTATTGCATAGCCTTGACCTCTCAAAAACAGACAGTAAACTCCTTACCATAGTCGCAAACCTGCGTGGTGCGCAAGATGCTGTACAACACGAGATGGTAGACTATCTAGGTTATCCTTTTTCTATCTCAGAAAACTTCCAAATGCGTAACACGCATAAAACCATAGACCAGTCTATAGATTTACTACAAGACATTATAGAGCTCGCAGACTCAAAAAATAAAGAGCTTGTAGTTTACATATCAATGGGCTTTGGAAATCCATATGGAGACCCTTGGAATGTTGATATCGTAGGGGAGTGGACAGAACGACTAAGTAAGATGGGAGTTAAGATATTATCACTATCTGACACGGTAGGAACCTCAGACCCAGAAACTATAGACTACCTTTTTTCTAACTTAATACCAAGGTACTCAAATATAGAATTTGGTGCACATTTACATACCACACCTACTACCTGGCACGAAAAGGTAGATGCCGCTTACAAGGCAGGTTGTGTGCGTTTTGATGGAGCAATACAAGGTTTTGGCGGTTGCCCTATGGCAAAAGATGACCTTACCGGTAATATGCCTACAGAGAAGCTAGTTTCTTACTTTGCCTCTGTACAAGCATATGATAATATCAATACGATGAGTTTTGAGAGCAGCTATAACGAGGCGCTCAAAATATTTCAAAAATATCACTAGAAGAAAATAGTTTTAAGGACGCTTTCGCGAAAGCGTAATCTTACTCCCTACGAGCAAATCTATAAAAGGCAATAGACGCCAAAAGCCCCACTGCCGAAAAGATGGCTAGCATCCAAAAAACAGCAAAGTGACCTTCTTTACCAGGAATACCATCAAGGTAATACCCTATCATAGGTCCTGCAAAAATATCTGGAGTATAGCCTATAAATGAGATAATACCCACCGCGGTACCGGTTAACTTAAGCGGTATTTTGCCCTCTTGCATAACAGCAAAGTAGAGGACTCGTGCTGCATAAACTCCAAGAGCTGTGATGATGATGGTTAAGAAGAAAAGTACGGTATTATCTTCACTAAGTATGTCTGAGGCAAAAAGTATGGCTCCTATAATAGATAGTGCAAAACCCATACATAGGTAGAGTGAGGCACGCGACCTATCTGCCAGAAAACCAACGATAACACCCACTAGCGGCCTTATAAATAGTAAAAATGTACCCGTCTTTGCGGCGTCTACCTCGCTATAATTCATCACATCTTTTGCATATAGAGAGAAGATGTCTGTGATTTTATAACCTACATAGGCACATAAAATGATGGTCATAAGTAACCACACAGATGGTAGTTTAAGGACTGTTTTTATAGCATCTAGCGTAATGATTTGCGTGTTATTTTCTTGTTGAGGCACATTAGTTTTCAAAAATAAGAGTACAATAATACCTACCAGAGCTACTATTGCAGAAGAGGCATATACAATAGTTTGGAAAGCTTCTACTTGCTGTGCACTTGTAAGCGCTACATTATCTCCTACTATAAAAAGTGAGAAGATAACGACCCCAAGCAACCCAAAAGATGCGCCTACCAGACCACGACCGCCGTCTAGAAAACCAAAGGCTTTACCTTGGTTGCTAGCTCCACCCCATACACGCGTAGCTTTAATCATCGCAGCCCAAAATAAAAATATAGTCGTAAACCCCCAGAAGCCGTAAAGTACCTGCAGAGTAAGCAATGAAGGATTACTAGCATATACTATCCCGCCCAGAGCTGTGAGTATAAGACCTATACCCATTAGATTTTTTGGCGGATATTTATCGGCTAGTGGGCCGCCTATGATGTATGATATTAAAGCTATAATCCCGTAAATGGAGAAGCAATAGCCTAGTTCTGTATTTGTAATTTGAAATACGTCAAGCACTGTTGCTCTAAAAACTCTTGCTAGTACAAAAGGAAGTATAAATACTGCCTCGCCAGCTAGTACAAGTAGTATAATGTAAAAAGGAGATTGATAACGTATGGTACTTTGCACAGAGCTGTGTATTAAATAGTTTGATAGTTTTTAGAACTATTACGCCTCATATAAGCGTCGAGTAAGCCGTTTGTTTTCTGTTGGATTTTTTTACGCATAAAGCCTGTCCAACCTAAAAGTAGTCCTGGAGTGCCCAGTGCCTGTTTTGACCACGTGTACATATCAAAGGTGTCGTGATGTGCTATAATTTTTCCATCTTGAAGCTCAAACGCCGCTTGGACGTGGTTTACAACCTTTCGCTTTTTTGGGCCGTAGGTATAATGAGCCGTCCATTTTGCTGTTGCTGTATTACCAGAAACTTGAACATCACTATAATCTATAGTCATAGCGCCGTTTGAGCGTTCTATAAGCATATGCCACATAGCCTTTGCTCGATTGCCTTGAAGCTCTCCAAATGCAGGATCTGAAAATACGATATTATCGTCATAGCAAGCAGTCATCCCGCTGGCATTACCTTCTTGAAATGATTTATAAAAAGTCTCTATGATATTCATATTTTTTTGCTTTCGCGAAAGCGTCATTAAGTTTATATAATAACTATAGCGGTTTTCTATTCTTGCATTCTAAGTATACAGCGATTAGGCTGTAAGATACTTATTAAAAAAAGCAATTGTTCTATCCCAGGCTAGAGTTGCAGCTTTCTCATCATATCTAGGTGTTGTATTATTATGAAAACCGTGATTTGCACCTTCATAAAAATGTGCGGTATGCGGGATATTATTTGCTGTGAGTACTTTCTCATAAGCAGGCCATCCAGCGTTAACACGCTCATCAAGACCACCATATTGAAGTAGTAGTGGTGCTTTTACTTCTGCGGCTTGCTCATCGTCTGGTTGTCTACCATAAAATGGGACCGCAGCAGAAAGATCTGGGACGAGTACAGCCATCATATTAGAAATCCATCCGCCAAAACAAAAGCCTACAACAGCTACCTTGCCATTACAATCTTTGTGATTTTTGAGATGGTGATATGCTGCAATAAAATCTTCTAGCATTTCCAGTCTATCTCTCTTGCGTTGCATTGCACGACCCTCATCATCATTACCAGGATAGCCGCCCAGCGGCGATAGTGCATCTGGAGCTAGTGATAAGAACCCTGCCTTTGCAGTGCGCCTGCCTACATCTTCTATATAAGGATTAAGACCTCTGTTCTCGTGCACCACAATGACCCCTGGTAATTTGCCAGAAGCATTTGCAGGTTTACTATATAGCGCCTTGATAGACCCACCTCCTTTTGGTGAGTCATAGTTTATAAAAACAGTTTCTATGGTAGGATCATTTTTTGAGACCGTTTGTGTAGTCTCATAATCTGGACTTATAAAACTCAAGAGCGCTGGAAGGGTCACCACACCTACAGCAAATACCGATAATCGCTCTATAAAAACTCTGCGATCTATTTTATTGTGAGCATAGTCATCATAAAGGTCAAAAACTTCTTGTGAGATATCTTCTTTGCGTAGTGGTTTCATATAATAGGTGTTTAATTATTATGAGTTAATCAAGTCCTCCTTTTCTTATGGGAGAACGAGGCGTAGGCCATTCTCTTTGTTTACCAGACCTTCTATCTAGTGGGAGCACTGCTTGCTCACGAGAGGTAAATTCTGGATCTTCACTAGCCATATATGTAAGTATTGCAGTAAGGATTACATTATTGCGTACATCATCAAAAACTATCTTGTCATAAGTGTCACGGTTGGTGTGCCACGTATAATTCCAGTACGACCAGCTCAAACTACTGAGACTAAACCCTGGAGCTCCAGCAGCTTGAAATGAAGCGTAGTCTGACCCTCCTCGTGCTGGCGCACCAGGAAATGTAGTTTCTATCTCATCTGTTATTTCTTTAGGTACAGCATTTAGCCATCTGTTTAAATAATCATAACTACGTAAGAACCCGCCACCATTAAGGCGCACAACACGACCTGTGCCATTATCTTGATTAAATGATGCTTGCACTTTTGCCACAATTTCTGGGTGATCTTCTACAAAGGCTCTTGAGCCATTAAGCCCTTGTTCTTCACTTCCCCAATGACCTACTAGTATAGTACGTTTTGGGTTAGGATAGATTTTTTTAAGTACACGCGTAGCTTCCATCATTACAAGCGTACCCGTTCCATTGTCTGTAGCTCCTGTACCACCATCCCAAGAGTCAAAATGAGCCGATAATATGACATACTCCTCTGGCTTTTCTGTCCCCTTTATTTCTGCTATGGTATTAAATGTGGGCACGGTACCCAGTTCTTTTGAGATTGCTGTAATATTAATTTTAGGAGTATTACCAGATTCAGATAGTCTATAAAGCATACCGTAATCTTCTAGTTCAAGATCTACAGTAGGTATTCCTTTTGTTCTAGCACTAAATATCTTATTAACTCCAAAACCTCTTGACCAGTTAGAAGTTACGATACCTACGGCTCCTGCATTTTCTAATGCTTCTGGTAAACCTCTACTTGTGTATCCCGTGCGCTGTATGTTGTCATTCCATAAGTTTGATAGAGAGTCGCGTTGTTTTTTCATTTTGGCAAACGACTTTTCGGTAGCAAACTCTTCCCAGTTATAATCTGGACGTCCCGTGATTTGCGGTTTTGAAATAAGAACAATCTTACCCTTTACGGTTGGCAGCCATTTTTTAAACTCCGTTGCGTTTTTAATAGTAGGTAGGGTGATAACCTCTGCAGTAACACCTTCCTTTGAAGTACTTGGATTCCAGGCTAGTTGCGTACCTCTTAAACTCTGTACTCTGGGCTCAAGCATATCTATGTGAGAAATTCCTCGTTCCCATCCTCGCCATTCTCCCCATTGCTCATTGCGAGCCTCTATACCCCAAGATGCGTATTGTTGTACAGCCCAGTCATTTGCAGCTTGCATTTGTGGTGTACCCACAAGTCTTGGACCAAGCACATCTGTGATCTGGTGGGCAAGCGATTCTAACTGTGAATTTTGTGTGGCTTCCTTTATTAAAGCCTGCACCGTAGCATTGTCTCTCTGAGCTGTGAGTATTGAGCCCATAAGCATACAAAGTACAAGTGAAGTAATACGTATTTTCATTTGGATTGATTTTAGACGTAGAAGTTACGAATGATAAATCAAACTCAATTAGAAAAAGAGGCAATTAACCTCATATATGCTTTGTAATGACTAGCCGGTGCTTAAAGTTTAAGGGATAAAGTTGCCGCTTTCGCGAAAGCAAAATTCGCCCTACTCATTAGTGATAACTACGTTCTCACCATTCTCTTGGTATGAGATTTTAAAGCGATTTGTTTTAAGGTTTGCTTGTAATACAACCTTGTTTACATCATTAGACCACGTGATACCCATTTCGTTTGTAGTACTGTTTGATATAGCCATCGTACCATTAAAAGCAGGAGATGTGTTACGCAATCGTAGCATCGCTAGTTGCATTTGTACCACTGGTTTCTGTAAGCCAGATGCAATATCTTCTTGAGTAAGAGTTGTGCGGTTTATCTCTTTATGACCACCTGTCCCGGCAGCATCTGCGGCGGCATAGTCATTTTTACCTGCAAAGAGGTCTAGGTACCACACCTGTGGGATACCTGGCATAAATATTTGTAAGGCTCTTGCCAGTAGTAGCTTATTATCATCTTCACCTAGCGCACTGTAAAAGGTTGCATTTACTTGGTAGTATGAGATTTTATTACCCTCTGGGTCATATATATTTTTAACGCGACCACCACGGTCAAGTATCGTATCTATAATATGCTCAATCTCTTGGTCTTTAAGTAGTCCTTGGTGTGTATTTCCTTCTTTATCTATGATGCCCTTAAGGTCTAAAACAGGGATTCCGTCGTGGCAACCTAGCATATTTACTGTCTTATAGCCCTTTGTAACAACTTCTGTTGCCCATTTTGTGAGCGCCGTATTATCACCAGTCTCAATGGTATGAATCACTAGACCCGGAAAGAAAAAATCATAAATCTGATATCCCTCGCTTGCCACCTCGTTGTGTAGACCTAGTCCATACTCTGAGTGTATTTCTGGTAAAAGGGTAAGATCATACTTTTCGGCAATCTGGCGTATGCGCTCTAAGTAGGTCCAGGTGCCGGGTTTATTAAAAAAGTTAGTCTGTCCTACTTCTTTATGTAAGTAAGCAAAGGCATCAAGACGTAGTATCTTACATCCAAAACTTGCCACCTTGCGAAGTGTTTCATCATAAAAATCCCACACTTCTGGCGCATTTGCATTTACATCCATCTGGCCTAGGTATGATCTATTTTTATGTACTATGTTTAATACATCTTGCTTGTGGGGTTGTACGCTTTCGCGAAAGCGTAATTCCTCTAGTATTCCTCCTGCCTCAATGGTCTCATTAATAAGAGTTATAGCGTGATCTTTATCATCTTGTGATAGACCTAGATGTGCTATGTCTTCAAGAGTAATGGGTTGTAGGGTGATTTTTTGGTAAAAAGTATTCCAGTAAGGGCGTTCTGTGCCGTCTGGAAAAAGTACGTTAAGCACAGGTAAGCCTGGCTTACGCATAAATAACTTGTCTAGGTATTGCTTTTCTGGAACTGCTACGCCATCTTTATAACTTGCGGTATGATTTTTCCAAAAGTTATTCCAGTCTATAAAGAAGTCTTTATAAGGTGATGCGTCACCGTTTTTTAATATATCCTTAAACTGTGGAGAACCTACAGAAAGGTGGTTGAGCACAATGTCAAATTTGAGCATAATATCTAGCTCTTTAAGTGCGTCAAGATCTGCTTGAGACACAAGCTCTTTATTAATATTGTAATCTATGATAGAAAACCCTCTGTCTAAATCACTATTAAAAAAGGTAGGTAAAACATAAAATAATGAAAATACATCCTTAAGCGCTGGTTCTTGAAGCAATGTAATGATATCACTGAGGTTAGTACCTATGCTATCTGGATATGCGTTGAGCATAACGCCGTTAGGGATTTGCGAAGTATTTTTTGTCATATCGGTAGTTCTTTGTGTTAACAGCTAAAGACCGTGTTTGAGTAGTTAAAAATAAAGAAACTTAGCTAGTCACAAATAGATATGCACCTACAATTATAATGTTGTATGCTATAGTACCCGTAGTAAGCTATAAAAAGAAGTTACAGCACTAAAAGTCCTTTTTCTTTAAGTGTTTCCAGAGGTTTTGAAAACCAAAAAAGCTCAAAGTGCTCAAACTGTTCTTCATACGAGTTTTTAAGTTTTGAGAAAGTCATTAGCTGCTCACTCTGGGGGCTTAGAGCCGGTAGTATAGCAATAATCCATCTCGCTTCTTCCTCACTGAGAGTAATCGTAAACTCGTCACTTGTGGTGTGAAATAGGAGCGTGGCAAGCTGTCTCTTTTTCTTTGAGAAGTAACTCACGATAGGCGTTGTACCTATCCAAACTATTTTTGCCGTAGGTTTTATACTTAGATTTGCCTCTGTGTTGAGACAGTCTTCTATGTAATATGGATCTATAGTAGATGTAGGAATATCAAAATCAAACCAGTCTTGTAACGGCATCTCAAAGCCTATACCGTGCATATAATTAAAGAGCGATTTCTTGAGTCCGTAGCTAAAGCTAGCGTGGTCTATCCCTGTGCTATCTGTAAAGTCTATATCATTATTTGCAAAGGTAATCTCGTTATAATGGGGTGTCACGCCATATGCTTCTGGATCTTGCCCTACAGGACTGTGAGCTGTGAGCGCAAACTGATGCCAAAATCCAGATTGTATAATACCTAGCTCAAAGAGCTGTCTCACCATCTCAAGGCTATCTACCGTTTCTTGTACCGTCTGTGTGGGATATCCATACATAAGGTAGGAGTGCACCATAATATTTGCCGCTGTAAAGTTGCGAGTAACTTGTGCCACTTGTGCAACCGTCACGCCTTTGTCTATAAGTTTAAGTAGCCTATCTGAAGCTACTTCAAGCCCTCCAGACACGGCAATACATCCAGATTCTTTAAGAAGTAGACATAGATCTGCAGTAAAGTTTTTTTCAAATCTAATATTTGTCCACCAGGTTACTACAAGCCCTCTACGCAGTATTTCTAATGCTACGGCTTTCATAAGAGCCGGAGGAGCAGCTTCATCTACAAAGTGAAAACCGTTTTCGCCCGTTTGAGCGATAAGCGCTTCCATACGGTCTACAAGCGTCCGTGCTGCAACAGGTTCATAAATCTTTATGTAGTCTAGTGAGATATCACAAAAAGTACATTTACCCCAGTAGCATCCGTGTGCCATTGTGAGCTTGTTCCACCTTCCATCACTCCAGAGGCTGTGCATAGGGTTTGCAATCTCTACCACAGAGATATACTCATCTAGTAGTAAGTCATTATAATCTGGAGTTCCTACTTGTGCTTGCTTATAGTCTTGTCTTGCCGTGTTATTTTTATAAACCACAGCACCATTTTCTATGAGAAACGTACGTTTATAGGTTGGGTTTTCTACTTTATGTATCACTGCATCTATGAGCAGTGCAACAGGTAGCTCGCCATCATCTAGAGTGATAAAATCTATAAACTCAAAAACTCTGGAATCTGTAATAGAGCGTAGCTCTGTATTAGGAAACCCGCCGCCCATAGCCACTTTTACCTCCGGGTAATTTTCTTTGATGTAAGCACCACATCTCAGGGCGCTGTATAAATTTCCGGGAAAAGGTACTGAGAGTAGTACTAGTTTTGGAACGCTTTCGCGAAAGCGGGCTTCTAGCAACCCAATTGTTATCTCATCAATATATGTGAGTTCTTGCTGTAACTCGTTATATAACTCGTCAAAGTTATTTGCGCTTTGACCTAGACGTTCTGCATATCTACTAAAGCCAAAATTTGGGTCCACACATTCTACTAGAAAATCTGATAAATCTTCTAGATACAAGGTAGCAAGATGCTTTGCTCTGTCTTGCATTCCCATCTCACCAAAAGCCCAAGAGAGATCATCTAGTTGCTCAAAACGAGAGGCACGCGGTAAGAAGTTATCTGTACAAATGAGTCTAGCAAGGGTCTGGTTTTTACCTTGTAAGAAGGCAATTATTCTATCTAACGGTTGCACGTACTGTGAGCTAAGTGCAAGTATGCGCTGTGCATTTTCTGAGAGTGCTAGGTCTTGGGTTTTAACACTATCAAATATTTCTTGAAAGCTATCACTGGTAAATAAATTGAGTATTACCTCAATACCTAGATCCATCTGGTAGCTTGTGATATCTATAGTATTAAGAAAACCTTTTATGTATGCTGTTGCCGGGTATGGCGTGTTAAGCTGTGTAAAGGGTGGTGTTATGAGTAATACGTCTTCCAATAGATTGAGAGGCTCTTTTGTGAGGTGCAAAGATAGCTTAATATCTTACTATCGTTGTGCTGCGATTATTTCTCCTACGGCTTTTTGATACTTCATAGGGTTGCTTGCTTTTTTTATAGCCTTAAAAACCTTCTGTGGGTTGTGTGTAGACTGTGCAAAAAACTCCCAGAAGCCTTGCATTTTCATTTTGATAGGAGTGGGGCCAGAGAGGGCAGCATCATATTGTGTATAAATCTCATCGTGAAACTCTCTAAAGATTGCCCATCTATTTTCTGGATAGGCAGTAGTATCTGCCTTAATCATACTTGGTAAAAAAGGATCTGCGATAAGACCGCGACCTATCATAAAATGCTCGATAGAAGGGAAGCGCGCTCTCATTTTTCTAAACTGTGCTACCGTTGTGATATCACCGTTGTAATATAATTTGTGTTTTGCCGTGTCTATACATTTTTGAAAACCCTCAAGATCTACCCCGCCTTTATATAATTGCTTACCTAGACGTGCGTGTATAGCCACACTCTTGAGCGGGTATTTTTCAAGAATAGGAAAAGAATTAATAATCTCTTCTGGACTTTCATAACCTAGTCGCATTTTCATTGAGATGGTAACATCTGTTTCCGTATGCGCACGGTCAAGTATGTGGTCTATTTTTTCTGTATTGCAAATAAGTCCAGATCCCATACCACTTTTTGTGACCATAGGGTAGGGACAGCCTAGATTCCAGTTAAGTTCTTTATAACCTAGCGACTGTATATATTTAATCACAAAAATAAAGTCATCTGGGTCTGCCGTCATTACTTGCGGGATGACCTCTAGCGATGTGTTTACTTCTGGATTTAAGTCTCGCTGGTAAGAGCCTTTTATAACTTGTTTTTTATTAAGTCGTATGTAAGGAGCATAGTAAGTGTCTATACCTCCAAAATATTTTTGTTGTGCATTGCGAAAACGAAAATCTGTAAACCCCTGTAAGGGCGAAGAAAGGAGGTGGTAACTCATTAAAACTAGTATCTGCTGCGAAGATAATTTTAATACACCTTAGTCTCGTTATTTTGCACAAAAAGTTACACCCCTATGTATGACATTGTGCCTTACATAGGGGTGCAATAATAATAGGTGTTATCTCGTCTATATCTTTACGAGCATCTTACCGGTGTTTTTACCATCAAAGAGGTCTATAAACGCTTGCGGTATATTTTCAAAACCTTCTACAATAGTATCTTCATGGTGCAGTTTACCTTCTCCGTACCACTTACTAAGTTGTTGTACCCCTTCTGGAAAAGAATCCATATAATTAGACACTATAAATCCTTGCATCAAGGCACTATTCTTAATTAAAAACACCTGCGGACTCACACCCGTAGGGACTTTATTGTCATTATATACGGCAATTGCACCACAGTTTATAATACGTGCTTTCTGGTTAATATTAAAGAATACAGCGTCTGAGAGTTCTCCTCCCACGTTATCCCAGTATATATCTACACCATCTGGGCAGGTTCTCTGTATAGCAGCGTTTAGATCATCTTCTGTGTTGTAATTGAAGCCATCGTCATAGCCAAAATCTTTCTTAAGCTTTTCTATCTTTTCATCAGAGCCTGCAACACCTACTACGCGGCAGCCTTTTATTTTTGCTATTTGCCCTACGATACTTCCTACGGCGCCTGCTGCACCAGACACGAGTATGGTTTCTCCTTCTTTAGGTTTTCCTATTTCTTTAAGGCCAAAGTATGCAGTAAGACCGGTCATACCCAGAGTACCGAGATATGCGGGTAGGGGAGCATTGTCTTTTGACACTTTATGTAATTCTTCTCCAGTAGATTTCTGTACCTCTTTCCAGTCTAGCATTCCAGATACATAATCTCCTTCTTTAAAGTTATCATTTTTGGTCGCTATTACTTTTGCCACTACACCAGAGTGTATAGGCTTATTAAGCTCAAAAGGCGGCACGTAAGATTTTGCATCTTGCATTCTTCCTCTTAAGTAAGGATCTACAGAGACGTATGTAGTTTCTAAGAGAATTTCACCATCATTTATTTCTGGCACTTGCTCTTCTGTAAATTCAAAATCACTAGATGACGGTTTGCCGCTCGGTCTATTTTTAAGTAGTATAACTTTTGTAGTATTCATATCTATTAAGTTTTAATTTAAAGTACAAGTTGTGTTGTATAATTCCTATTCCCTAGGTGATATTAGGTTTTATTTAACGCCGGTTGTAAATATGAAGTTAAGGTACTTTTGAGATAGGGTTTTATTACGCTTTCGCGAAAGCGGACTCATAACCTATAAAAGTAATTGTACTATTGAGAACAAAAAAGCCGCCTGTCAAGAGGCGGCTTTACCGAGTATCTCACCAAAAATTGTGAGATGCAGGGGGTGGCTTATTCAAGAGTTACAACGAGATCATCTTGAGACACCATTGTTCCATCTGTCACGATTATAGATTGTACTGTACCATCTTTAAAGGCAACAACGGTAGTTTCCATTTTCATAGCTTCTATTATAAAAAGTGGGTCATTTTCTTTGACTTCTTGCCCTTTTTTGACCAGCACTTTGTAAAGAGAGCCTTGTAATGGAGCACCTATGTGGTTTTCATTATCTGGATCAATTTTTACGTTTTCAACCTTTTTGATATTAAGGGAAGTGTCGTGTACTTCTACAAAGCGATTTTCTCCATTTACTTTAAAGAATACCGTGCGCATTCCCTCATCATTAGGAATACCAATAGAGAGTAACTTGATGATCACCGTTTTTCCAGGTTCTAGCTCAATAAGTGTTTCTTCACCTAGTTTCATACCAAAGAAGAAATTCTTAGTAGGTACGAGCGCTAGGTTACCGTATTTCTTATAGTTTTCGTGTGCTTGCTCAAAAACCTTTGGGTAGAGCATATATGATAGAAAATCTTCTATCTCTAGTGGCCTGGTAAACCCTTTTTGGAAGGTCTCTGTAAAGACTTTATACTCCTTATCAAAATCTACTGGTGCTAGGTGTGCATTAGGTCTATCTGTATAAGCTTCTTTATTTTTTAAGATAATGGCTTGTAGCTTTTTTGGGAAACCACCTACTGGCTGACCTAGATCTCCTTTAAAGAAGTTTATAACAGACTCTGGGAAGGAAATGGTATCACCACGCTCCATCACATCTTCTGGTGTGAGGTTATTGGTCACCATAAAAATGGCCATATCACCTACCACCTTAGAGCTAGGCGTAACCTTTACTAGGTTGCCAAACATTTTATTTACAGCGGCATACATCTTTTTTACCTCTGTAAATCTATCTGCAAGACCTAGAGCAGTTGCCTGAGGGCGCAAGTTTGAGTACTGCCCACCTGGTATCTCGTGCTGAAATACTTCTGCCGTTCCGGCTTTAAGTCCAGACTCAAAAGGGTAGTAGAGATCACGCGTATCTTCCCAATAATTAGAAAACTGATTGAGTTTTTCCATCTCAAATGGGTGTTCTCTATCTTGATACTTAAGCATCTCTACTACAGCATTAAAGTTAGGTTGAGAAGTTAATCCAGAAAGTCCTCCTAGAGCTACATCTACCACATCTACATTTGCCTCAATGGCCTTGAGGTAAGTAGCTGTTTGTAAAGAAGACGTGTCGTGTGTGTGTAAGTGTATAGGTACATTTACAGTGTCCTTAAGTGCTGTAACAAGTTCTGTCGCTGCATATGGTTTTAATAATCCTGCCATATCCTTAATGGCAATCATATGTGCCCCAGCATTTTCTAGATCTTTTGCAAGTTGTGTGTAGTACTTGAGGTTGTACTTAGTTTGCTTAGTATCTAGAATATCTCCCGTATAACTTATGGCACCTTCGGCTATTCCTCCTGTAAGATTACGTACGTATTGTATACTAGGTTCCATTGCTTTTACCCAGTTAAGAGAGTCAAAAATACGGAAGAGGTCTACACCATTCTCCCAAGACTTCTCTACAAACTTTTCTATAAGGTTATCTGGATATGCTTTGTAACCCACGCCATTAGAACCACGAAGGAGCATCTGGAACAAGATGTTAGGTACTGCCTTGCGTAACTCTCGTAAACGTGTCCAAGGGCTCTCGTGTAAGAATCGCATACATACATCAAAGGTTGCACCTCCCCATACTTCCATACTAAAGGTGTTAGGGTGATTTTTTGCAAAACTGGATGCTACTTTGAGCATATCATAAGAGCGCATACGCGTTGCCAGTAAAGACTGGTGTGCGTCACGCATTGTGGTATCTGTAAAGTGTATTTTTTTCTCCTCTAATAACCACTTACAAAATGCCTCCGGACCTAGCTCTGTAAGCATATCTTTTGTCCCTTTTGGAAACGGATCAGACAGGCTGTAAAGTGGCACCTTAGGGTTTGTAAATACCTTCTTTGGATCTTTTGTTTTTACATCACTATTGCCATTTACACTCACATCTGCCAGAAACTGAACAACCTTAGAGGTACGATCTTGAGAGAGTTTAATATTAAATAGGGAAGGAGTATTCTGAATGAAATTTACTGTGGTCTCTCCATTTTTAAAAACGTCTGTCTGTATGACATTTTGAAGAAAATGAATGTTGGTCTCTACACCACGTATTCTAAATTCTTTTAAGGCGCGCACCATCTTACGTATTGCACCATCCAGGGTTCTACCGTGAGCAGATACTTTTACAAGCATCGAATCAAAAAACGGACTCACTTTATACCCTTGATAAATGCTACCGGCATCTAGACGTATACCCATACCAGAGGCGCTACGGTAGGTTGTTATCTTTCCGTAATCTGGTGTAAATTTATTAGTAGGGTCTTCTGTGGTAAGTCTACACTGTATGGCAAAGCCGTAAGTACCTATAGACTCTTGGCCATAAATCTTTATCTGCTTATCTGATAGTTTATAACCGCCAGCCACAAAGATTTGTGTTTTTACAAGGTCAATACCTGTAACCATTTCGGTTACTGTGTGCTCTACTTGTATACGTGGGTTAACCTCGATGAAGTAAATATTATCATCTGCATCCACAAGAAACTCTACGGTACCTATGTTGTTATAATTTACCTCTGTAGCAATAGCTACAGCATACTTATAAAGGTTATCGCGTAGCGTTTGTGATAGGTTATATGAAGGAGCCATTTCTACCACCTTCTGGTGCCTGCGTTGTACAGAGCAATCACGTTCATAAAGGTGTCTTATATTACCGTGTGTGTCTGCTACTATTTGTACTTCTATATGTTTTGGATCTTCTACATATTTTTCTAAAAACATTGTATCATCTCCAAAAGAGTTGAGCGCCTCATTACGTGCAGAGTCAAAACTAAGCTGTAAATCTTCTTCCTTACGTATAATACGCATACCGCGACCACCTCCACCAGAGGCAGCTTTGAGCATTACTGGATATCCTATTTTTCCAGCTTCACTTAGGGCCGTTTCTAGTGAATCTAAGGCTTTTTTATTACTTTCTATTATAGGTACTCCACAAGATTGTGCTACTTTTTTTGCGGTGATTTTATCACCTAGTGCATCCATTACTTCTGGCTCAGGGCCAATAAATATAATGCCATTTTTTGCACATCTTCTTGCAAATTCTGAGTTTTCAGATAAGAAGCCGTAGCCGGGGTGAATGGCATCTACATTTTTAGATTTTGCTAGATCAATGATTTGATCCATATCTAAATAGGGTTTGAGCGGTTCATTATCTGCTCCTATCTGGTAAGACTCATCTGCTTTGTTGCGATGTTGTGAGTATCTATCTTCATAGGTGTAGACAGCTACGGTTGCAATATTAAGTTCTGTACAGGCACGTAGTACTCTAATAGCAATTTCCCCGCGATTTGCGACGAGGACTTTTTTAATTTTCATTGTGTAAAATAGGTTGTTGTGTTACGAAATCGTTGTAGTAGTAGGGTACAAAAAAAGCCACTTCGATAGGGAAGTGGCTTCT
This sequence comes from Dokdonia sp. MED134, assembly GCF_000152925.2. Lineage (NCBI taxonomy): Bacteria > Pseudomonadati > Bacteroidota > Flavobacteriia > Flavobacteriales > Flavobacteriaceae > Dokdonia > Dokdonia sp. MED134. Next base: position 261,786 of record NZ_CP009301.1, read on the forward strand.
GTTGATATTAAATTTTCGCGCAAGCGAATACATATACATTTAAGTCATTTTCAATACGTAATCTAGTACACATAGTTTTAGTGACTTAAAAAAATATATTATCCGTCAAAGCGGTATTTACCATTTTCTTCAACATCTGCAGCAATCTGGTTGCGCAATGCGATTACATTAGGCTGGTTTGTATACTTTGTAAAACGTTTAAGTCCCATAAGCATCATACGTTGCTCATCACCTTCGGCAAAAGAGATAATAGCTTCTTTTGCTTTAGTCTGGATGATATCTACAGCGTTAAATAGGTATAGTTGAGACATTGCAACTTGTGTTGCTTGACTCTCTAGACCAGTGCGCTTAATGTTTTTCTCAGTACGTAGTATAGCACTCTCTGCCATATAGATTTCTATAAGAATATCTGCAGCCGCCATAAGTAGTTGCTGATTTTTCTCTAGCTCTGTTCCAAACTTTTGAGCTGCAGATCCTGCAACCATAAGGAATACTTTCTTAAGGCTCTTGATAAGTGCTTTTTCTTCAGAAAGTGTCTCAGAGTAATCTGGAGTGTCAAAAGAAGGGATACCCATAAGTTCATCCTTTACAGCCATTGCTGGTCCCATAAAGTCTACGTGTCCTTTCATCGCTTTCTTTACCATCATACCTACAGCGAGCATACGGTTAATCTCGTTTGTACCTTCATAGATACGAGAGATACGTGCATCACGCCAAGCAGACTCCATTGGAGTATCTGCACTGAAGCCCATTCCTCCAAAAATCTGGATACCTTCATCTGTAGTATTCTGTACATCTTCAGATACTGCAACTTTAAGGATAGAACACTCTATAGCATACTCCTCAACACCTTTAAGCTCTGCTTCTTGGTGTGTGTTACCTTCTGCCTGACGCATAGAGATACGATCTTCAATGTTTTTGGCAGCACGGTAAGATGCAGACTCATCTACATATACGTTTGTAGCCATAAGCGCAAGTTTTTGCTTAATTGCTCCAAAGTTTATGATAGGAGTTTTAAACTGTACACGCTCTTTTGCATATGTTACAGCCTCGTTTATCACACGTCTCTGTGCATCAAGACAAGCAGCAGCAAGTTTAATACGACCTACGTTAAGTGCGTTCATCGCGATTTTAAAACCGTTACCACGGTCAGAAAGCATATTCTCTACAGGTACTACTGTATCATTAAAGAATACCTGACGAGTAGAAGAAGAGTGTATACCTAATTTCTTTTCTTCTTCACCTAGTGTGATTCCATTAGAAGGATCATTTTCTACGATAAACCCTGTAATGTTTTTATCATCTTCTATTCTAGCAAAAACGATAAATAGGTTACAGAAACCAGCGTTAGAAATCCACATTTTTTGTCCAGAAATCTTGTAGCTCTTTCCATCTTCAGATAGAACGGCTTTTGTTTTTCCAGAGTTTGCGTCAGATCCTGCACTAGGCTCTGTAAGACAGTATGCTCCAAACCACTCACCAGTAGCAAGTTTTGGCACATATTTCTTCTTTTGCTCTTCGTTACCATATAGTGTGATAGGCATTGTACCTATCCCAGTATGTGCTCCAAAGGCAGTACTAAAAGATCCAGTAGCTCCAGAAATGTAATCACAAACAAGCATTGTAGATACAAATCCCATCCCAAGACCATCATACTCTTCTGGTACAGCAACACCTAGTAAACCTAGTTCACCAGCTTTGCGCATAGTCTCCTCTGTGTATGCATAATCTTTCTTTTCAAAACGCTCCCAGTGTGCCCAAAGATCGCGGTCTACAAACTCTCTTGTAGAGTCGCGCATCATCTTTTGCTCTTCATTAAGATCTTCCATTGTGAAGACATCTTCACAAGCTGTTTCCTTTACGATAAATTGACCACCGCGTAGGATATCATTTTTTGTTGTTTCTGTGCTCATTGCTATTGCTAATTAATTTTTTTCTTTCTCTATAAGAAATATGTACTATAATTTTTTGTTTTTACGCTTTCGCGAAAGCGGAATTACTTCAAGAATTCATAAATTCCTGCAGCTCCCTGTCCGGTACCTACACACATTGTAACCATACCGTATTTACCTGACATATCACGCTTGCGCATCTCGTCAAATAACTGTACTGATAGTTTACCTCCAGTACATCCTAGTGGGTGACCTAATGCAATCGCACCACCATTTACGTTTATAATGTCTGGATCAAGTCCTAACTCGCGTATTACTGCAAGTGACTGTGATGCAAATGCCTCGTTAAGCTCGATAAGCTCAATATCATTTTGCTTAAGTCCAGCTTGTTTAAGTGCTTTTGGAATGGCAGCTACGGGACCTATACCCATTATACGTGGTGGTACACCTGCTGCTGCATAATTTACCATACGTGCGATAGGCTCGATGTTAAGTTCTTTTACCATCTCCTCACTCATAACCATTACAAAGGCTGCACCATCACTCATTTGTGAAGAGTTACCAGCAGTTACACTTCCTCCAGCTGCAAATACTGCTCTAAGTTTTGCAAGTGCTGCTTTATTTGTTCCTGCACGAGGACCTTCATCCTTGTTTACTGTGTAAGATTTTGTAGCTTTTTTTCCGTTTGCATCTATATACGTTTGCTCTACGTCTATAGGTACAATCTGGTCTTGAAAACGATCTTCGGCTAGTGCGCGTAGGGCTTTCATATGTGAGTTATATGCAAACTCATCTTGATCTTCACGAGAGATTTTATACTCATTTGCTACTGCCTCTGCGGTGTTACCCATTCCCCAGTAGTAATCTTCGTGTCCAGACTTTACTACAGTATCGTAGTTAAGTTCTGGTTTAAATCCTGTCATAGGTACAGAAGACATAGACTCTGCTCCACCGGCGATAATACAATCACCCATACCAGCTTGAATCTTTGCTACCGCCATCCCTATAGTTTCTATTCCAGAAGAACAAAAACGGTTTACAGTTACACCAGGTACGTCTATTACGTCTAGTCCCATAAGAGATATAAGACGTGCCATATTAAGACCTTGAGATCCTTCTGGCATTGCGTTACCTACGATAACGTCATCTATTCTCTTTTTATCAAATTCTGGCAGCTCCTTCATCATATACTGAATCGTTTCTGCAGCAAGCTCATCTGCTCGCTTGAATCTAAAGACACCTTTGGGAGCTTTCCCAACGGCTGTTCTATATGCTTTTACTATATATGCTGTTTTCATTTTAGTTTGCTTTTGGCTATAAGCTGAAAGCTTTAAGCGGTTTATCATTGCCTATAGCTTAGCGCTTAAGGCGTATTACAGAAACTTTAGTTTCTTAATGGTTTTCCTTTTTGTAACATATGCTGTATACGCTCAAGTGATTTTCTCTCAGTAGCTAGAGATAAGAACGCTTCACGCTCTAGATCTAGTAAATACTGCTCAGAAACTCTTGTAGGCTCAGATAAATCTCCTCCAGCCATTACATAAGCAAGCTTGTTTGCAATTTTCTTATCGTGCTCTGATATATAGTTAGATGCTTGCATAGAGTCTGTTCCTACTAAGAACATACCTAGTGCCTGCTTACCTAATACTAGTACATCATTACGTTTTACAGGTTGTGTGTATCCCATATCTGCCATTTGGCGTGCAACAGCCTTTGCCGTAGCAATCTGGCGATCGCGGTTTACAACTACAAGGTCTTTACCGTGCTTAAGGATGTTAAGATCGTACGCCTCGTGTGCAGAGGTAGATACTTTTGCCATACCTATAGTAAGGAAGTGCTCCTGTAATACGTTAAGTTGTACATCACCTTTATCAAACTTATCTGATGCTCTAAGGGCCATTTCCTTAGATCCACCACCACCTGGTATTACACCTACACCAAACTCTACAAGTCCTATGTAAGATTCGGCAGCTGCGACAACTCTATCTGCGTGTAGTGTCATCTCACAACCACCACCTAGTGTCATACCGTGAGGTGCAACAACTGTAGGGATAGCAGAGTAGCGTAAACGCATACACGTATCTTGGAAATATTTTACAGCAGCATTAAGCTCATCATACTCTTGCTCTACAGCAAACATAAAAATCATCCCAATGTTTGCTCCTACAGAGAAGTTTGTACCTTGATTACCTACTACTAGACCGTCAAAGTCTTTTTCGGCTAGATCTATTGCTTTATTTACTCCTGCAAGTACGTCACCTCCTATAGAGTTCATCTTAGATCGGAACTCAACGTTTAAGATTCCATCTCCTAGATCTTGTACAGATACTCCCGTGTTTGAGAATACTTCTGTTTGCTTTCTAATGTTATCAAGAATGATAAATGAATCTTGACCTGGTTTCTTTACGTGCGCTTTCGCGGAAGCGGAATATACATAAGTAGCACCATTTTTTACAGAGTAGAAAGTCTCACTTCCAGCAGCAATCATATCTGTTACCCAAGTGGCAACTTCAAGACCTTCTGCCTTCATAAGCTCGATACCTTTTTCTACACCTACAGCATCCCAAATTTGGAATGGTCCGTGCTCCCAGCCAAAACCAGCCTTCATAGCATCGTCTATCTTGTAAAGCTCGTCTGTAATCTCAGGAATACGATTTTGTACATAAGCAAATAGGTGAGCAAAAGACTTGCGGTAAAACTCACCAGCTTTGTCTTTACCACCTACAAGCACTTTAAAGCGATCGTAAACGCTGTCTATATTTTTAGTAAGCTCTAGGGTAGCAAATTTTGCTTTCTTGTTAGAGCGGTACTCCATAGTGTCAAGGTCTAGTGTAAGAATTTCTTTCTTACCAGCCTCATTTACACTCTTTTTATAAAAACCTTGACCAGTTTTAGACCCTAGCCATTTGTTTTCCATCATTGTACTAATGAAGCCTGGAAGTTCAAAAAGAGACTTGCGCTCATCATTAGGACAGTTTTCTGCAATACCGTTTGCAACGTGTACAAGGGTATCAAGACCTACAACATCTACCGTACGGAAGGTTGCAGATTTTGGACGTCCTATAACTGGACCTGTAAGTTTATCTACCTCTTCTACCGTCATACCCATATCTTTTACAGTATGGAAAAGTGACATTATAGAGAAGATACCTATACGGTTACCTATAAAGGCAGGTGTATCTTTTGCAACAACAGAGGTTTTACCTAAGTATTGCTCACCGTAGTTATTTAAGAAATCAAGAACGCTCTGGTCTGTCTTAGGCCCAGGTATGATTTCAAATAATTTTAAGTAACGTGCTGGGTTAAAGAAGTGAGTTCCACAAAAGTGCTTTTGGAAATCTTCACTACGTCCCTCAGACATAAAGTTAATAGGGATACCAGATGTGTTTGAAGTAATAAGTGTACCTGGAGTTCTATGCTTTTCAAGGTTTTCAAAAACTTGTTTCTTAATATCAAGTCTCTCTACTACTACCTCAATGATCCAGTCTACGTCTTTTACTTTTGCGATATCATCTTCAAGGTTACCCGTTGAGATTCTTTTTGCAAAAGCTTGGTTATAAATAGGTGACGGCTTACTCTTAAGTGCTGCAGTAAGCGAGTCGTTTACCATTCTATTACGTACAACTTTGTCTTGAAGTGTAAGTCCTTTAGCTTCTTCTTTTGCAGTAAGCTCACGAGGAACGATATCTAGCAAAAGAACGTCAACACCTATGTTTGCAAAATGGCAAGCAATACCACTTCCCATTATTCCACTACCGATGACGGCTACTTTCTTAATTCTACGTTTTGCCATTATTTTATTGCGGTTTCTTTTTGGTTAAATACTCTTCTATTTTGAATCAAGTCATTAATAGTTTCAATGACTTCGTAAAAATTATTAATCTTTTCTTGTGATATATTACCACGCACAGCTTCGTTAAAAGTAACAACGCGGTCTTTCGAAAAATCTCTTTTTTCAAGTCCAAACTCTGTAAGGTGTATAAGAACGCCTCTGCCATCTGCAGGATTAGGTTTACGTTCTATAAGACCTTTTTCCTCCATAGTCTTAAGTGTGCGAGATAGGGAAGTAGCTTCCATACCCATACGAGGCCCCAGTGCTGTAGAGGGAGTTCCCTCTTCTGGATCAATACTAAGGAGTGCAAAACCTACCGCCATAGTTACATCATATTCGGCAGCTTGTTCATTATACATTTTCATAACTGCTTGCCAGGTGGCTCTTAAACAGTAGTCTATAGTTTTATCTTTCATATAGTTCTTCACAATGTGATTGTAAAGATACTAAAAATATACTATGCACGCACAGTAATTAATGCAAATTTATATGAATATCTTGTGAATATGATAGTTACGCTTTCGCGAAAATGAGAACATCATAAATATACCCCTTATTATTTAATAAAACCGAAGTCTAGCAAATAGATAATTGTAAGAGAATTCAATAGCGTTAACATATTATGCAATAAAGCAAAATTGTTTAAGGTTGAATGTTATTTTTGTATATTCTATCTTAGTTACTTAAACAGTTTGTTGTTTTTTAAATAGTACATTCTTTATGATCACACCAGATTTCCCTCTTAATGAAAAGCAACGTATGCAAACCTTACTAAGTTTAGGGTTACTTGACACAAATCAAGAGGAAGATTTTGATTACATTACTAAGCTCGCTGCATACATATGTGGCACTCCAGTTGCATTAGTTACTCTTGTAGATGAAGATAGACAGTGGTTTAAAAGTAAAGTAGGTATGGCATTATGTGAGACTTCGCGTGATAGTTCTTTTTGTGCGCACGCCATTTTGACTCCTGATGAGATATTAGAAATACCAGATGCAACAAAAGACGATCGATTTATAGATAACCCACTTACAAAACTTGAAGATCCTGTTATATTTTATGCAGGCGTCCCGCTACGCACGACAGATGGTATGTCTATGGGCTCTTTATGTGTTATAGATCATAAGCCTAATAAACTAAGTAAAGAACAAAGAGCCGCACTTATAACTCTTGCAAAGCAGGTGGAGCGACTTTTCGAATTGCGCATTGTAAATAATCAATTAGAACAGGCAAAAGCGAGTCTCACAAAACATAATACATTGCTCAAAGATTTTGCAGGCACTGTTTCACACGATTTAAAAATGCCACTTGCAAATTTGATACTTACCTCAGATATATTAAAAAAGAAGTATACTGCATCACTAGATGAGTCTGGAGTAAATTACCTTGGGTATCTCAAGAAGTCTTCACTCTCTATGAGCAACTATATAACAAACATACTTGCTCACTACGAGAGCACAGCATATGATAGAGAAGACGCCCACGAGTTTATGTTTAACGATATGTTAGAAGATCTAGTAGATCTATTAAATATAAACTTTGAGTGTGAATTTCACTTTCCTGAAGTAAATATAGAGCTTAGATGTAACCGGTCTGCACTTGACCAGATATTCCTAAACCTTATAGGTAATAGTATTAAGTATAATGATAAGGCGCATACAGTAATACATATAGATGTTCTAGAGCAAGATGAGCACTTTGAATTTTCTATAAAAGATAACGGCCGCGGTATAGAAGAAGAAAAGATAGAAGGTATTTTTACCCTGTTTAGTACTGTTGGGCACCTAGATAAAAATGGAGAGAAAGGCCACGGCATAGGATTATCTACAGTAGAAAAACTAGTGCATAATCTCGGTGGGACCATAAGTGTTTCTTCAGTGCTAGGGGAGTACACAAAATTTACGTTTACAGTTGCCAAAAGTTAAAGTATATTAAATTTTTGGTTCTGGTGCGCTTCTTCTGTTAGTAAAGCGTTAATGGATATGGATGTTGCGGTATACTCTATTACCTTTAGTTCACACTATCCAATCTAACCAATAAATGATCAAAATTTACAAAGCATTTCTTGTGATATTATCTTTTACTATCACGAGTCAACTTGTTGCTCAAGACTTACCCGTAGCAACTATCCAGAAGAATATCAAATCTTTTAAAGAAAATCCGCGAGGCCCTTATAAAAAAATAGAGTGGTTTTGTGAAGATGGTACGATGCGAGAAGCACGTGACCCTTGTCCAGATGATATAGGTGGTGGTGTGCAGCACGCAAGTTATAGTGAAGACCTAATAACGCTAGGTACTAAGTATCACCTCTTTTTTGCAGATATACTCGCAAACACAGATAAGATAGCTTTCTGGGATGTAACAAATGATAATAGCCGCATCAAGCAATATCAACTAGCGAGATACCTCGCAAGTGTAGATAATGGTTGGGTACAGCGCAAGTCACAGTTTTATCGTGGTGCCATCCAGTCTGAAGATGAGGAGGCGTGGGGCGTTGAGTTTTATGAGTGGTTATTGCGTAGCGACACTCGTTTTAGACAAAACTACTATTTACTACGCCAGACCTTACGTGATATTCCTCACGATGGAGATAGCAACATTGCCCAGCGTATGCGTAGTGAGTCAAAAATACTCGCAGAGACCTACCCAAAATTTATGGATGCCCGTATTAAAATACACGGTAAGCCCAGTGTGAGCGACATCCAGATGGTTCAAGAGTTTAGAGCAAAACATAAGGGAGACCTCTCTGATGAAGTAAAGAAGCAGTTTGACCAACTAGAAAAAACGCTCGCCGAATTTTATACACCTATCAATTTTAAGGAACTACAGAGTCAAGTAAATGCTATCTCTGTAAAAAATGATCTAACAGAACGCATTAGCACGTTTTTAGAAAAAGCAGCTCAAGATACCTCTGCGCAAATACTTGTTCCAGAAATTGCAGATGTACTCTGTTATATACGTCAAGACGTACTTACTTTACGTAGATCAAGTGACCGTCTTGCGATGCTAGATTTATCTAATGAGCTGGAAGATATATTACTCCTAAAGACACAAGAGTGGCAACCAGAAACATTAAAGGAGCTGCTTTATAAAATACAAACCCTTTCATATGCAGCAACAGGCACAGGACTCATTGAGTTAAATGAGTGGGCAGCGGTAGAGCCGTATTTACAAGCAGATAGCTACCATAATGATAAGAGTGTCGAGCAGCTTAACGATTTTCTAGCGACAGCTAGAGGTGTTGTAGAGTGGAGCGCTTCACAAGTAAAGGCAAAGTATCAAGAAGTAGTTGATACTTACACAACTTTTGAGCCTAAGGCTTATGGTTTTATAGATGACCGAGTGCGCTCCTCTGTTGCATTAGATTTAGGTGAGAGTGTTAGCACGCTTGGTGCGTTTATAGCAAAGCATTCTGGGCTTGAAAATAAGGTGATGGATATAGATGGACAGTCTTCTGTGAGAGGATTAAATCCTGGGTATGCATACGGTAAACTTGTTGTTATAGAAGGTTCTCCAGAAGGTATAGAAGTGGATACAGAGAAGATATACGTCTTTGAAAAACCGCCGTCAGACCTCAAGCCTGTGGCTGGTATTATGACGGTATCAGAAGGTAATCTGGTTTCACACGTGCAGCTACTAGCTCGTAATTTAGGAATACCAAATGCGGCATTATCGCAAGAAAATCTTCAAGATTTAAGTAAGTATAGCGGTAAGAAGGTATTCTATGCAGTTTCAAACAAAGGAAGTGTTATCATAAAAGGCGAGGACGATATTACAGATGAAGAGCGTGAGTTATTCTTAAAGAAGCAACGTTCTACAAGTCAGGTGACCGTGCCTGTAGAGAAGATTGCGCTCGATAAGAAAGACATCATAAATATGCGCGATCTAGATGCAAGCGCGTCTGGCAAGCTTGTTGGCCCTAAGGCAGCAAACCTTGGGCAACTCAAGAAGATGTTCCCAGAGCAGGTGGTAGAAGGTCTTGTTATTCCTTTCGGCATTTTTAAGGACCATATGGATCAAAAAATGACCAATTATGAGGGTTCTTACTGGGAGTTTTTAAATAACGCTTTCGCGAAAGCGGAACAAATGAAAAGTAACGGCGCATCATCAAAAGAGATAGAGACGTACCAACTGCAAGAGTTGAAGCGATTACGAGAGGCCATTAATGTGATGACGCTCAAGCCGTCATTTGTAAATAGCCTGCGTGCAGATTTCCAAAAAGTCTTTAAATCGCCTATGGGTAAAACTCCCGTATTCTTGCGTAGTGATACAAATATGGAAGACCTTGAAGAATTTACTGGCGCAGGATTGAACTTGACGCTTTTTAATATTCTTGATGAGGATAAAATCTTAAAAGGAATTAAAGATGTGTGGGCTTCTCCATATACGGAGCGTAGTTTTAAATGGCGCCAGCAGTATCTAAGCAACCCAGAAAATGTGTTTCCTTCTATACTTATCATTCCTTCGGTAGATGTGGAGTATAGCGGTGTGATGATTACAAAGGGTATTAATCAAGGTACAGATGAGGATCTTACTATTGCCTTTAGCCGTGGGGCAGGAGGAGCAGTAGATGGACAAGCAGCCGAAACTAGACTTGTTACCGCTACAGATGCACGCTTACTGTCACCAGCGAGACAGGCAGATTTTATTAGACTGCCAGCAACGGGAGGTGTGAAGAGAAACATCGCAACCTTTGACGAAGAGATTCTCAATGAGAAAAACATAAAGGATATACGTGCCATTGCCCAGTCTATAAGAACACGATTACCAGAAATGACAGGTTCTGATTATGACGGGGCTTATGATGTGGAGCTTGGTTTTGAAAATGACAAACTATGGCTATTCCAGATACGACCATTTGTAGAAAATAAAACGGCAAAGTCCTCAGAATATCTTGAGGCAATCTCACCAAAAATTGACAAAAACTTTTTAATAACGCTTGATGCACCTATAAACTAATGAAAACATATATCACACTAACATTCATCGCTTTATCGACTTTATTTGTAGCGATGCTTTATCCTATAGACGGGTATGATACGACGGGTATAAAACGATTATACCGACTTCAAAAAATGGAGATGGATAGTATTGCAAACAAGCGTATTCCTAATGGTGCTTATTTAAAACTAGAGGATATCAAGCTCAATTTGCTTTCGCGAAAGCGTGATTCTCTTGGAGCAATACTAGTAGAAGACAATGATTTTGCCAGAAAGATTGCGAGAATTACACCTGGCGGAAACTACTCACTTGCGGTACTTGATATGACTAATCCAGATAGCTTGAAATATGCGGCTCACAGAGAAAATGTAGGGTACCAGCCAGGAAGTGTAGGTAAAATTGCTGTCCTAAACGGTTTCTTTACAGAGCTTGCAGAAGTATATCCAGATAACTTTGAGTTGCGTACGGGGCTTATGTGTAATAAACGAGTGAAGGCTCGATACTGGGGAACAGGAGATCACCACACGATACCTGTGTATGATATAGACAGTGATAAGTTAACAAAGCGACAAGTGGTTGCTAGTGATGAGTTCTCACTGTATGAGTGGGCAGATCATATGGTCTCTGTGAGTAATAACGGAGCTGCGAGTGTGCTGTATAGAGAGACAATGTTGCTAGACGCCTTTGGACGAAAATATGCAGACCTCACCGAAGAAGAAGCAGAAAATTACTTTGTAGAGACCGATAGAGACTCTCTTACGAGTCAAGCAAACCGAGTGGTGAATAAGCCATTAAGAGATCTAGGAATTACAGAAGACGACTGGAGACTAGGAGGGATGTTTACGCGTCCTGCTGGTAAGTATGTAGGTCGTGAGGGTGGAAGTATAGGAACACCTAAAGGACTTATGAAATTTCTAGTAGCCCTAGAGCAAGGAAATGTAATAGATGAGGAAAGTTCGCTTGAGATGAAGCGATTATTATATATGACTGACAGACGTATACGTTATGCACACTCTAATAGACTAGATGATGCGGCGGTGTACTTTAAATCTGGCTCGTTTTATAAATGCGATCGAGAGAAAAACCCTAACTGTAGTGACTATGCGGGTAATGTGTTTAACTATATGAACTCAGTGATTATTGTAGAGCAGCCTAATGGTAAAAAATACATCGTATGCTTGATGACTAACGTACTTAATAAAAACTCTGCAGGTGCGCATATGTACCTAGCAAGTAGTATTGATAAGGTGGTAAATCCCACATAAAAAGCATTTACAGTTCTATTAAAACGCCTTCTAGTTGTTACTAGAAGGCGTTTTACTTTTGTTGCTGTTTTACCCGTTGTAGACTTGTAGATACACGCGTAGCAAGTTTTGCAATGTTTGTGTTTTTATGCTTTGTAAAAGATTGAGTAATGGCAATATACTTTGTGTCTTCTAGTATCTCAATGAGGTGGAGCATAGCGATGTTCATCTGTCTGCTGCGATTACGAATGAGGCTTCGCACAGCATCAAATTCTGTTTGTTCTACCATTTCTTGAGAATGTAGATTATCAACATCTGTGTCAATAATATGTACTTCAAGCAGTGGCAGGATCTTATTTTTAAGTTTGATATGTAAGAGGTTGTCTAGAAACTCTATGGCGTTGATTCTCGCTGTATCATCTTTACTTTTAATACCCAAAAACGCAGCACTAATATCTTCTTGATTGTAGCGTATACTTAAAAGTGTGAAGATGCTATGTAGACTTTGATCTACTTGTTCTCTTAAAATAAGCACTATGGCTTCACGGGCGAGTAAAACCTCTGTTTCTTTAGCTTCCTCTTGTGAGTCTGCTGGTGGATTGTTTACAAGTTTTGTGAAGGTAGCAAGGGCGTTAAGCGTGCTTTGGTAGTAGTTGCTTTCCAGTAATATGTATCTGGAGATTTTGCGCTTATCAATAGTAAGCGACGGGTTTTTACTACTTAGTTTTAGCAATGACTTTGAGGCATTTTTACGTACGATGAGGTTGTTACTACCTAAAAATTTGAATAAGATTTTTACCGCATTTTGAGAGTTAAATGTGGCGATAACCTTAGGTAGATTTCTTTTTATGTCTAGACTAAAAGCATCTTTATTTTCTAGCCTGAGAAGTGTTTTTGTAATCTCTGGCCCATATTGAGTAAGACTTTTTATGGCTGCTTTGCGTAGTTTTTTATTTTCTAGAAACTGGAGGAGATTCCCTACAAAGAGCGGGTCTGTGGTAATGCCTGCAGCCTCAATAGCTTTCTTTGCTACCTTTTTATTTTTATTACTAAAATGAATAGAGATAAAGTAGTAAAACTCGTTAAGCCCTGAGTAGGCAATGCTAAGAAGCAGATCTGAAGTTTCGGCAACATTTTCTAGACCTTCTGGTGTGCCTAGTCGTTCTATTTGAGTCGCGATACGGTCTCTTAAATTAAACTGCTTTCCAAGATTTGTATTGAGGCGTGCATCTTGTGCCAGGCATAACAGCGCAGCATTTGCAATGGGCTTTTCTGGATGATCAAGATAGGTTGTAAATAGTTCTTTATCGTCTATTTTGGTATGATGAAGTAAATACTGTAATGTGGCTATTATGAGTGCGCTGTCACTAGTATGAAGGAGGGCTTTAATTTTATGTAATGCAGTACCTTCTTTATAATAATACAATTCCTCAATAGCCGCTATTTTTATAGCATTAGAAGGATGGTCTAAAAGTGCTACTATTTGCTTTTTTAAGGGATTAAGCCTAGCCGATGATAATCTAGATAATAAAGTGAGAATCTCGCTTTCTTCACCATTTTGTAAAATATGTCTTGCAGTAGCGATGGTGCGTTCTTTTCTGAAGTTTCGTTTGGACTCATCTTTATTGAGCAGTAAACTCTTGAGGTTGGACCTAAACGAATCAAAGTAGGCATCTCTAAGCTTGTAGATTAATAAGAGCCAAATAAACAAGAAGAAGATTGTAAGGATGGTCACAAACTTGGTGTCTAGTTCCATACCCTTAATCACAAAAATGAGTAGAAAACCAGCAATACCTGTGGCTACACTATCTACCACAATATCTATAAATGATTTAGCTTGGTTCTTTATAGCATACGGTATGGGTAAAATGGAAAGCTCTGCAGCTGCTTTGTTTATAGACTGCTTAAAACTACCGTCTAACCCTTTTATGATAATAAGCACCCAAAGCTCAGGAACCGTAAGAAATAGGAGGGAGCCTAAGGCAATACCTAATGGTAGTATAAGCATTGTTGAGGTTACGCCTAGATAGCTTAAGACTCTATTAGTAACAAAAAGCTGTATGAGTAAAGCCACCACATTAAAGGAAGAAAACCAGAACCCTAAAAAAGAAGCAAGCTCATCTGAGTCTGGAATGGCCTTGTGCGCAAAATCACTAAATTGAAAATCTACCAGCTTTGCCACCAGCACACTTATCCCGATTATAGATGCTAAGTATAGTAAATGCTTAGATTTTAAGATGATTTGAAAAGCATTACGATCTGGGTTAGACACTTGGTGTATCTCTTTCTTTCTCGTGTACATAGAAAGCGTACGTAACCTTAAATTCCAAATACGATAGAGTATAGGCACACAGCATAAAATGAGAATCCCTGCGATAAGAATAGACGTTTTATTCCCAAAAGCCGCCGAAATTAAGGTCGTTAAGTACCCACCAAAAATTCCACCAGCAATAGCGCCAGAGCCTATAAAACCAAAGAGTCTTTTTGCCTCTCTCGCATTATAAACCATATTTGCCAGTATCCAGAATTGTGAGGTAACCACCACGGCAAATAAGGATATGAGAACGTAGTAATAATAAAGCAGCCAGACCTCAAGAAATTTATAATGCAAGGCGACAGAAAGCAACATAAAAAAGAAGCCAAAAGCGCATAAGGTTATCGTAGCGACCTTTTTAAAAGAATATCGCTTTAAAGCTTTGTTATAGAAGTATGAACTTAAAATAGCCACCGCCGCAACAAGAAGATACCCGTAAGGCAATCGCTCAGCACCTAGCGCCGATAAGAATAATGCGTTTACAGTGGGCTTTACAATAAGTAGCACTGTAATCACCAGAAAGATGTACAGCTGCATAAAAAAAGAGATGGTGATCTCACCATCTCTTATATCAAAGGCTTTCTTGTAAAGACTTTTAAGCATTCATTGCGTTTATAATGAGGTTCCCTAGTTATAGGCTAAAGCTCGTGATTTTTTCATTGCTTTTTCTAAAGGAATTACTAAATCTCTTACAATTTGCTCACCCTGTGCATCTTCTATAAGAGCCACTAGTATATACTTGCGCTCAGGTCCCCATACCAATACAGAGTCAGAGTGCCAATTCTTCCAAGATCCAGATTTCCTGTAGATGTCTGCCTTAGGAGCAATTTTATCTAGCGTGTTTACAAATTTGTGGTGTAATGCTGGGTCTTTCATAATATCCAGCATCTCTTCAGACTTTTCTGTACTTACTAGATTACCCATTGCAAGCTGGTAGTAAAAACTACATACCTGTCTAGCTGTAGCTGCGTGACTTAATCCCTTCATAGGGTCTGGATTACGTTTTCCGCCAGCGGCATATCTCTTGCCTACCCATAAACCACCGCCTACTTCTTCATCATACAGCTTGAGCTGGTCACTGCGCAGTACTTGTTCTATTTTATCATAGCCCACACGGTCTATCATACGAGTAGAGGCAGCATTATTAGACTTACTTATCATAAGTCGCATATCCTTACGTATTTCTCTAGAGTCTTGTAGTTCGCCATTTTCTATAGCATCCATTGCGGCAAGAAGTATGGCAATCTTAGGTAAACTTGCGGCATACATCATAAACTCATCATTGATACCGGCATACTCTATATTCTCTAAGTTGGACATATCTACAACGCCTATAGACATTCTATTAGACTTCACTAGATTTTTCCATTTTGAGTTTTTATTAATCTCTTGTATTAAAAGCTCTCTCAATATAGGACTCGTATGAGTCTCAAGAGGCTCTACAGCGTCCATCTGTATAGGAAGCTCCTGAGCACTTAGTACAGAAGACATTATAATGCACACTATAAGCGTGATATATTTCATAAAATTCTATGTATTTATAGTTGAACCTAAGTATACAAAAAGGCTGCCAAAGATAGCTAGTATTACTGTTAATTCCATCCCAAACTGTTAATGTTTACAGCCCTTGTTTGTTAAGATATTAACGGTCTACAATTGGGTTTGTTGTAGATGGTATTTGATAAATTACGCTTTCGCGAAAGTGGAAAATCAGAAAGCTCGTATAGTGAAAATTATAGATTAAAAAGAGCTTAGAATTTCGTGTTTATTAAAGTTGAGGTTGTTACGTTTTTAACTCAATTCTTTGCTAGTTCACTTTGTATTTCTTCAATATTTTCTAAAAAATTATTCCAACTAGGCTGTAATAGTTCATTCTGGTTAATCTGTAATATTTCAGTTTGATTAAACCTAAATTCTACATTATTTGGGTAGATATTGAGCATAGTTATTTCGTTTAGTTCCCTATGCTTATTTTTTCCCAATTCATCAATACCGTTTTTTGTTATATCTATTACTCTTCTTTTTGAGATAGTATATTCAAGAAATAGATAAATTATGGCAAACGTTAGTAAAACCACTTTGTAAATAGTTATTTCTTGTAAACATAAAAATATTATCAGTACAACAAACCCAATATTCCAGTAGTTGTAATTGCTTTTTGATAACATTATGTACGTTTTACTTTCGGTTATTTTTTCAAATTTTCTGAATGTAAGTATTGAGTAAGTCAAAAACGGAATAAAAAAAATTAGCATTGCTAATTCATAATTCTTAAATCTGTAAATAATAAAATAGAAAAGAATTAAGTATATAGCTTGCATTAAAATTGTCTTTCCTATCTTTTTCATTTTAGTAATGTGATTTTAAATATATGCCCGCAGGCACTAAATAAAGAGAGTGTAGCTCCCGGTAGTGCCTGTATCTTTGTTTTTTAATTGATGTTTTAAATATACACTTATTTGTTTTTGATGATATTTCGTAAGAAGGGAAGATATTTTATTTACTAAAATTAAATGTTACCCGTTAAAAAAGTAGTTAGAGACTATAATCATAGTTACTAAGGCTAAATATTATTTTAAACCTTCGATTTTTGAATTAAAATAATTAGTCATCTTTAATTCATTTTCATAATCCATCTCTACAAGAGTGCAAGGATAATCTTTTTGAATTACAGCAATGAGGGTTTGTATTTTATATTCTTCAGCACTTACTTTTAATTTTAAAGCTTTGCGAGTTATGTTATTCTCTAAAATATATTTTTCATTGAGTTTTGAGTATTGTTTTTCAATAAAAAAATCGAGTCCAACTATCTTTAAATTCCAAACTCTATCAATGTCAATAAGCTTTTTTAAAGAATTATATTGCTCCTGAGTTTTAGGATAATTAACTATTATAACGTTAGTACTGTCTTTATTAATTTCTCTTTTAATCAGTTTATTTAAGAGATCAGGATGTATAATTTCACCTTGAGTAATGTAATGTTTAAATTCCTTACCCAAAATCGATTCAGAGCGGATTTCTTGGGGCAATAATTCTCTTAAGTCAATTTTTCTAGATGACATTATTTCACATAACATATTTTCAAAGACTTTACTCAAGTAACCAGGTTGACTAAGAATAATATGTGTTTTCCTCATCTCTAGTTTTGCTTTTCTGTCTGCAGCTTGTAATCAATAAAATTAATTAAATTACGTATCCCTTTTGGGATTCCTTGGGTAGATTTTATTGTCTTTGTGTAGCTGTTAGTTATTAAATTCAATTCAAAACTAGGCCCATCAAATCCAGCAAAGTTATACTCTTCCTCATATTTCTCTAGTTGCAATATTTCTATATATTGTTCTATTTGATGGAATGTAGAATCAGACAATGTATTTTTAGTTAGTTCAAAATCATTATCTGCTTTTTATGTATTCTATCTTCTTGTTATTTGTGATACTTAATCGTCTAAAACCATTTGAAGATATAAATGTTGGATTTATTTTTATCTTGAGTTCTACGATTTCTAAATAAGGCAGCTGTATTAGTTCTTTTTTTAATAAAACTATTGGGTAATCATATTGATTCAATGGGCTTAAAAACATTTTGTTTTTAGAAATTGGCTCTAAATAGTACTTTTTCACCTCATCAAAATCTGTCTGGAAGTGAAGTTGAATTTTATTAGAAGAATGAAATTTACCAATTTCACTATAATCAGATTCTTTTTGAAATAATAGATTTCTTACAACGAGTGAATCCTTAAAATGATAACTGTTGCAAAGTGAATCTATCCAAACAGTATTTTCTAATTTATGTATAGAATCTGAATTACCATTTTTGTTACTACAACTAGTTAACAAACCATAAATTATTACAATGACAATTATTCTCATTTTAGATCTTTTGATTGATTCAATTTAGATTTATATATAATTTAATCTAACTCAACCCCCTAAAACCCTACCGCAGTATCATCACCACGTCTATCTGCGCCGCCTTCTAGTGTACCATTAGGGAGGACTAAAATACCGTCTACTTTACCTATTACGGGAGAGCGCTCCTCGTTGGTTTCATAACCCTTTTCTTGCAGTCCGCTTATGATGGCTGGATCAAAGCTGTTAGGTTCAAATAATACCACATCTGGTAACCACTGGTGGTGAAAACGTGGCGCGTTTACCGCCTCCTGCATTGTCATCCCAAACTCGTGTACATTAAGTACCGTTTGTAACACAGAGGTAATAATGGTAGATCCTCCAGGCGTACCTACGGTCATCCAGAACTCGCCATCTTTTTCTACTAGGGTAGGAGTCATACTAGACAGCATACGCTTGCCTGGCTCAATTTTATTTGCCTCGGCGCCTATAAGGCCAAACATATTAGGCACTCCTGGTTTACTAGAGAAGTCGTCCATCTCATTGTTTAAAAAGAAGCCTATATCACTCGCATATAATTTAGATCCATAAGCGCCGTTAAGCGTGGTCGTTACTGCAATGGCGTTACCATACTGGTCTACCGCGCTGTAGTGCGTTGTTTCCATGCTCTCATAACCTGGCAAGGCACCGTGTGTCATATCGCTAGACTTTGTAGCGGTGTCCCAAGAGAAGGTTTCCATTCTGTTTTTTGCATACACATCAGAGATGAGTGTGTCTATAGGGATGTTTACAAAATCTGGATCTCCTAGGTAAAAACTTCTATCTGCATACGCGCGACGCTCTGCCTCTGTAAGTAGTTGTATACTCTCCACACTGTTGTGATCATATTGTGAGATGTCATACGGTTCTATCATTTGCATAATTTGTGATAAACAAACCCCACCAGAACTAGGCGGACTCATAGAGATCATTTTTAAGTTATCATACTCAAAGGTTACTGGTGTGCGCCACTTTGCTTCGTATGCCGCAAGATCTTCCATTGTGATGATTCCACCTTTAGATTGTAAGAAGTCTACCAGTTTTTGGCCTGTCTCACCTTTGTAAAATTCGTCTTTACCATTTGCTACAATGCGCTCTAGTGTTTGTGCGAGAGCTTCGTTTTTAAGGGTGTCCGCTTTCGCGAAAGCGTTTACATATATAATACTATCTCCGTTAAGCTCTTTAAATTTATCTTGTAAAGCGCCAAACCTTCCTGCTTGTTTTTCTGTAATTACATAGCCATTGCGAGCAAGCTCTATTACGGGCTTGAGAATGGTCTCCATAGGTAGTGAGCCAAATTTCTCGTGCACGGCAAACATACCTGCAAGACCGCCTGGCACACCTACAGCAAGACTTCCCTCTGTGCTTAAACCTGGTATCACATTACCGTCTTCATCTAGGTACATATCACTGGTAGCCGCTCCAGGTGCCATCTCGCGATAGTCTAGCGCTCCTATATCACCATCTTTAGTACGGTATACGAGAAAACCACCACCACCTAGGCTACCGGCAAACGGGTATGTCACGTTGAGCGCCATATCTGTAGCAATCATTGCGTCAAAAACGTTACCACCTTGCCTCATAATCTCAACGCCTATGCGTGAAGCCTCTTCTCTCGCCGAAACAACCATAGCCTCTTGAGCAATAAGTCCCTGTACGGGAGCAGGAGCAGGCGCTTCTGTCTTACAGTTTATAAATAATAGGGGAATACAGAGTAAGAGTAAATACTTCATAGGTTGGATTTGTAATTATATGATAAACTTAAAGTTCTTCTAGTTTTAATGCAACAAAGGCTTGTAATTCTTTAAAGAACCGTGTGAACTCATCTTCAAAGGCTTCATAATGTTCGGCAAGGTCTTCTATAGCTTTGTCCATCGCTACGAGGCGTTTTGTGCGTATGTTCATATTGTAAAGCACAGTACCTATACCTTCCATAGTTGCATAGCTGAGGAGCCAGTTTTGCTCCATCATAGGGATCATCATTTTCTGTATGCGACCTGTGAGCAAGTTGTGATGGTCTTGTAGTAGCTGGTAAAAGTCATCTATGTACACATCTAGCGCTGTATCGTGATAGTTGTTCCAGTTTTTGGCTAGAAAGTGATCATATATAATATCTACTATCACACCAGAGTAGTGACCATACTTTGCGTGCAGGCGTTTTGTACTCTGCTTTACAATAGGGTGGCTATCTGTGTAGCTATCTATCCAGCGATGCACGAGTATACCTCGCTGTATATCATCACTATACTTGAGGTACTTTTTACCTTTTATACCATCTGCCATAAAGTTGCCTATAGTTTCCATAGGTAAGCCATCGGTAAGGTAAATGTGTGCGAGAAAATTCATAGTGGTGAAGTTAATAGGA
The DNA here is from genome assembly GCF_000152925.2 of Dokdonia sp. MED134. NCBI lineage: Bacteria > Pseudomonadati > Bacteroidota > Flavobacteriia > Flavobacteriales > Flavobacteriaceae > Dokdonia > Dokdonia sp. MED134. Next base: position 282,262 of record NZ_CP009301.1, read on the forward strand.
AAAATTAACCTGTTCAAAGATTTTATGAGGCATTGTGAAGCAATGCATTCTTGTTAGGCTGGTACGTATGTGTTTTAGTACTTTTGTTTAACAATCAAAAAAACGAAGATTAATTACGCTTTCGCGAAAGCGTACTCAAAATTTACATATGACATTAATAAAATCTATATCAGGAATACGTGGTACCATAGGAGGTCGCACGGGTGAAAACCTTACACCAGTAGATGCAGTAAAATTTGCTGCAGCATACGGTGCGTGGCTCAAAAATGATCGTAATAAAGAAACCTACAGAGTAGTAGTAGGGCGTGATGCACGTATATCTGGATCTATGATACAAGAGCTTGTGATGAACACGCTCGTGGGTATGGGAATCCATATTATAGACCTCGGTCTCTCTACCACACCTACGGTAGAAGTTGCCGTACCTATGGAACACGCAGATGGTGGTATTATACTCACTGCCTCGCATAACCCAAAACAATGGAACGCGCTTAAACTATTAAACAGTAAGGGGGAGTTTCTTAATGGAGTAGAAGGGGAGAAAATTTTAAATTATGCAGATAATGAAGATTTTACCTTTGCAGAGGTAGATGATTTAGGTAAAATCACAAAGAATGATGCCTACATAGATTTGCATATTGAAGAGGTAAAAAACCTTGAGCTTGTAGATGTAAAAGCTATTAAGGATGCCAAGTTTAAAGTTGTGGTAGATGGTGTAAACTCTACGGGAGGTATTGCCATACCAAGATTACTAGAAGAGCTAGGCGTAGAGGCAGTAAAATTATACTGTACACCTAACGGGGAGTTCCCTCACAACCCAGAACCGCTTAAGGAGCACCTAGGTGACATTTGTAAGATGGTGGTAGATGAAAATGCAGATTTTGGAATCGTAGTAGATCCAGATGTAGACCGTCTTGCTTTTATAGATGATAAGGGAGAAATGTTTGGAGAAGAGTATACCCTTGTTGCTTGTGCAGATTATGTACTAGGAGAGACTAAGGGTAATACGGTGTCAAACTTATCTTCTTCACGTGCGCTACGTGATATCACAAGAAAACACGGTGGAGAATACTTTGCAAGTGCCGTAGGAGAGGTAAACGTAGTACAAACTATGAAGGACCAAAACGCTGTAATAGGCGGAGAAGGAAATGGTGGAATTATCTACCCAGCATCGCACTACGGTCGTGATAGTCTGGTAGGTACGGCGCTTTTCCTTACACACCTTGCAAAGCTTAAAATCTCTGTGAGCGAACTCAAAGCTAGTTATCCTCCATACTTTATGAGTAAGCAAAAGATCCAGCTCACACCAGGTCTTGACGTAGATGCATTACTAGAAAAGATGGCTGCCAAATATGCAAATGAAGATGTATCTACGGTAGATGGTGTAAAAGTAGATTTTGAAAATCACTGGGTACACCTACGTAAGTCTAATACAGAACCTATTATACGTATTTACACAGAGGCAAGCACACAAGCCGAAGCAGACCAAGTTGCAAATGATATGATTGCTACCATAAAGGAAGTAGCTGGTATCTAGACAGATATAGCGATTAAAAAAAGAGGGCAATCGCCCTCTTTTTTTGTGCTTAATTTTAAATATCTTTACAGTGCAAACTATTGATTATGAATACATTAAAGTCTACTAAGCCTAGCGGTAAACTAGAGAATTACTTTTCACGCTTTCGCGAAAACATCATTGGCATTAACCAAAGTTTTCAATCTCCATACGGAACAAAGCAGCTTTTATATACAGACTGGACCGCCTCAGGAAGATTATACGGTCCCATAGAGGAGAAGATGTTACGCGACTTTGGTCCCTACGTAGCAAATACCCATACAGAGACGACCGTCTCAGGTACTGCTATGACAATGAGTTATCATAAAGCAAAGCACATCATAAAAGAGCACGTAAATGCAGATGAGAATGATGTACTCATAGTAGGTGGTAATGGTATGACAGGTATGATCAATAAATTTCAGCGCATACTTGGATTAAAAGTGCCAGAAAACATAAAGAAATTTACAGAAGTACCTGCAGAGATAAAGCCCATTGTTTTTGTAACACATATGGAGCATCACAGTAATCAAACTACGTGGCTAGAGACCACGGCAACAGTAGTGGTCGTGCCTGCTAAAGAAGATGGACGCTTTTGTATACAGATGTTTGAACAAGAACTACTCAAATATGAAGATCACCCTTTCAAAATAGCATCTATTACTGCTTGTAGTAATGTAACAGGTATACAGACACCATATCACGATGTGGCGAGACTTATGCACGCTCACGGTGGTTTATGTTTTGTAGACTTTGCGTGTAGTGCGCCTTATGTGCATATTGATATGCACCCAGAGAATAAAGAAGAGCGCCTAGACGCTATTTTCTTCTCTCCACACAAGTTTTTAGGAGGGCCAGGCTCTTCTGGAGTTTTAATCTTTAATAAAGATTTGTATAAAAACGTGGTACCAGATAACCCAGGTGGAGGCACCGTATCGTGGACAAACCCTTGGGGTGAGCATAAGTATATAGATAATATAGAAGAGCGTGAAGATGGGGGTACTCCAGGTTTCTTGCAAACCATACGTACAGCCTTATCAATTAAAGTAAAAGAAGAGATGGGTGTAGATAATATACTCGCTCGTGAGCACGAACTTATAGACATCATTTGGAATGAACTAGAAGCGGTAGAAAACGTAAAAATTCTTGCAGGTGATCATAAGGATAGACTAGGTGTTATTTCTTTTTATATAGAAGAGTTGCACTTTAATCTAGCGGTCAAATTACTCAATGACCGTTTTGGGATACAAACTAGGGGCGGTTGTAGCTGCGCAGGAACTTATGGGCATTATTTACTTAATGTAGATCAAAAAACATCAAACTCCCTCGCTTGTGAGATAGATGCGGGTAACTTAATACAAAAGCCAGGATGGATACGTATGTCTATTCACCCTACCATCACAAATGAGGAAATAGCTTATGTATGCGCGTGTATAAAAGACCTAGCCTTACACCATAAAGACTGGTCTCAAGATTATATATACCAACCTTACTCAAACGAGTACTTACATAAAGACGATAAGGCAACCTCTTTAAGTCGTAGTACTGCTATAGACTCTTGGTTTGAATTTTAATACTATTTCTTAGACTTATTTATCTCAGAAAGGACTTCCTCCTTTTTGCCTAAAAGTTTAAAACGTTTATGAAGTCCAGTAGGTAATACTCTGGATTTTTACGTATTTGAGCTTCTAGGGCGGCGGCATAATTTGTCATAATCTCGCCATCTTCTGTTTGAGAACCATCTGGTGTAATAAGTTGGAAAGACCCTTTGTAGTAGCCACGTTTTATCTTTTCTGTACCGTAATAGAGTACAGGCAGCTTAAACTCTTTTGCAATACGTTCTACTCCAGTAAAAAAAGGTAACTCGTGACCTAAAAATTGTGTCCAGTAGCGAGCACGGTGAAATCTAGGCGATTGATCTGCTACAAAGCCGTAACAGCCTGTTTTATTCTCACTCTCATTTTTTCTTATAAAGCGCATTGTATCCTTAGAGTCTATAAGATAGGTGTTCCATCTACTACGTATCTTGCGTATGAGATTATCAAACTGTTTGTGTTTTATCTTTTTATATACTCCGTAGCCCGGATTTTCCATAGATAGTTGTAGTGCAAATATCCACTCATAACTTGCGTAGTGTCCCATCATAAGGAGTGAGCTTTGTCCTTCCTTATCATATTTTGTGATGAGTTCCTTGTTAGAAAATTGGTAACGTTCAAGGAGGTCCTCCTTTTTTATATTCATAGATTTTATCATCTCTAGAAACATATCACAGAGATGGCTATAAAATTTACGTTCTATGGTATGGAGTTCTTCTTTAGATTTTTCTGGGAAGGTAGTCTTTAGGTTATATCTCACTACTTTCTTACGATAGCCTATAACTTTATAAATAACAAAATAACAGAAATCTGAGAGCAGGTAAAGCCCTTTAAAAGGGAGTATGGAGATGAGCCATAATAGTGGGTAAAACAACCAGAAAACAATAGCTTTCATTCAGATATAGTTAAGATATTAATCTCACAAATATAGCTATCTTTACAAGTAAAACTTAGTATTTATGGCGGATTTACATCCAGTTACAATTGCAATTATCTTAGCAAATGTCTTATTCTCTATGAGTGGTTTTAAAAACTACTCAATGTTTGAAAAATATAAATTTAACGTAGGAGCTATACGTAGAGGAGAGCAAGTACGTATGGTGTCTTCTGCCTTTTTACACGCAAACACGCAGCACTTGTTATTTAATATGCTTACCCTGTATTTCTTCGCAAATGCTGTTATCTACACTATAGGCGTACCTAGGTTTTTACTGGTATATGTTTCAAGTTTGCTTTTAGGAAATTTACTTTCTTATTTTCTACATAAAGATGAGTATCACTACTCTGCGGTAGGAGCTAGTGGTGCGGTAATGGGTGTAGTGTATGCTGGGATACTTCTCAATCCAAGGTTAGAAATTTACTTTATGCCAGGTTGGGTATTTGGAGTAGGGTATATGATTTACTCTATTTATGGTATGGTGAAGCGTAATGATAATATAGGGCACGATGCCCATTTTGGAGGTGCTATTGCGGGGTATGTAATTGCCATTGTGTCTGCTCCAATTCTTTTAGAAGAGCGTCTTTTAATAGTAATTGCGCTAGCTTTACCTATTATTGCTTTCTTTATTCTTTTTAAATTAGGAAAGATTTAAGGAAACCTCTTCTATTCTTTTTTATATTGAGAGAAACAAAAAACCAATAATTATGAAATATATAACCGCATTAATTCTATTAATCACAATGTCTATATCTGCTCAAAACAACACAATGCAACCCCTAGTAAACGTTACCGGTGAAGGTATTGTTAAGGTAGTGCCAGACGGTGTAAACATACGCGTGCGCGTAGAAAATCAAGGAAAGGAAGCAAAGCAAGTAAAAGCAGAAAACGATCAGGCTATAGATAATGTTATAAAATTCTTACGTAGCCAAGGTATAGATAGTAAGTATGTACAGACGGAGTATATCAACCTTAATAAAAATTATGATTATAATAGTAAAACCTACAATTATAACGCAAATCAAACACTTACCATAAAACTCAAGGATTTAAAGATGTATGAAGGTGTAATGGCAGGACTTCTTAATTCTGGTATTAATCGTATAGATAACGTACAGTTTACCTCTTCACAGATGGATGCTCTTAAGGCAGACGCGCGTGTGAAAGCAATCAAAGATGCCAAAGACAAGGCCACAGCATATGCTGGTGCATTAGGTCAAACTATAGGTAAAGCAGTACAAATAAGTGAGCAAGGTAGTGCTTCACCACAACCTCCTATGTACAAGGCCAGAATGATGTCTATGGAGATGGATAACTCTGCAAAAGGGGAGACCATCGCTCCAGGAGAGCTTACAATCACTACAAAAATCTCTGTAAGTTTTGAATTAAAATAAGCTTAACTAAGATTAACGACTTGTTAACCATTCTTATAGCTTTCTCAAAGTATCTTTAAGATATGAAAAGGAAAGAAAGAGAAACCAATAAATCTGAGCGCGAAAAAGAGATCGATGCACGCATCGTAAGAGATGACCCGCAACCCATATCCATAGGCAACGGAGTGCATAGAGAAAAATCTAAACTTGCAAAAAAAGAAGCAAAAGATGAAGCGCTCCAGAGAGCAAAGAAAAAGTAATTTTATTTTGTGTGTAAATAAAAAGGTCAAGGATATTTATCCTTGACCTTTTTACTTTGATGATGTCGTTACTACCTATTTCTGTTTCTGCGTAGATTAGGGTGTCTAGGTTCTTTAGGAGCATCTGTATGGGTCTTTGCAGAGTCTTCTACAAGTCTATTAATCTCCTCCATCTCTGTATCACTAATGTAACGCCATTTACCTACTGGTACATCTAGTTCAATATTCATAATCCTATTTCGCTTTAAGCGAGTAACCTCATAATCTAGTGCCTCACACATTCTACGTATTTGCCTGTTGAGGCCTTGTGTGAGTATGATTTTAAAAGAAAACCTACTCAGTTGCTCTACGTGGCATTTACGTGTCACAGTATCTAGTATAGGTACACCATTACTCATTTGCTGTATAAATGACGGTGTGATAGGCTTATCTACCCACACTTCATATTCCTTCTCGTGGTTATTACGAGCTCGTAATATCTTGTTTACAATATCACCATCATTAGTTAGGAAGATTAGACCTTCAGAAGGTTTATCAAGTCTACCTATAGGGAAGATACGAGAAGGGTAGTTTATAAAATCAATGATATTATCCTTTTCAACCCGAGTATCTGTCGTACAAACGATACCTACAGGCTTGTTAAGAGCGATGTACACAGGTTTTTCTGTAGAGCTTGTTATAAGTTCACCATTTACACGCACTTCATCACCTTCTGTAATTTTTGTACCCATTTCTGGCACCTTACCGTTTATGGTAACGCGACCTTGGTCTATAAGCTTATCTGCAGCACGGCGTGAGCAATAGCCAGCCTCGCTGAGGTATTTATTGATGCGGGTTTGTTTTTTCTCTTCCATTATGAGCAAAAGTACTATTTATAGAACAAAAAAATGCCAGTCGCGAGACTGGCATTACAAGTTCATAAAAGTGAACTAAAAAGTTATATGTGCTTAGTCAATTACTTTGACGTTTACTGCATTTAATCCTTTTTTACCTTCTTTTAATTCAAACTCAACAGCATCACCTTCTCTTACCTCATCGATAAGTCCTGTTACGTGTACGAAGTGCTCTTGGTTTGCTTCTTCTTCATTGATAAATCCAAAACCTTTAGTTTCATTGAAGAATTTTACTGTTCCTTTGTGCATTATAATAATTTAAATATGTTAAGCTGCAAACTTACTGCTATTTAATCCAGAAAATCACAATTGTGTGTTATTGTTTTAAAATACTTTTTTACGCTTTCGCGAAAGCGTAATCACCTCTCATCCAATTGTTTATAGTGTGTGACAATTTTAAAGCTTAGTCTTATGGGTATGTGTTGTGGTGTTTTTGCAAATAATAAGTTGGGATATTTTGTTTGTTAACCCGTAACTTGCGCTTAAAACCGATAAAAATGGCACTTACAAACAACGATATATTTAAGAAACTACGAGTAGCACTTCAGCTACGTGATGACGAAATTATAGAAATTTGTAAGCTCGTAGATTTTCAAGTTTCTAAGAGTGAGCTAGGCGCAATTTTTCGCAAGCCAGATCATCCTAAATTTATGGAGTGTGGTGACCAGTTTTTACGTAATTTTTTAAATGGTCTAGTAATACACAAGCGAGGACCTATGCCTCCTAAAAAGAAGTAGGGCTATTGTGCCACTTTTTTAGTCGAGATAACTACTTTCTTACCATCATCTAGCGTGGTAAAAAATAGGTATACGTCTCCACCATCTTTTATCTTTAACTTTTTACGTATCACATCTACTGGCATAGGGAAGTTGCGAGTGGTGATATTTGCCTTTGTGATTCCTAATTCCTTTGCAATTCTTTTTGAGTAAGGAACAATCTTCTCTATCACAAAACGACGGCCTGCAAATGAGATGAGCTCTTCTGAGGTATATAAGTGTGAGTGCTCGTGTAGTTTTGAAACATTAAAATATGTACTCACCCAGTTAAAGGCGCCACTCTTCATAAGCGTACTGTTAGGCTCATAAAGATACTTTTGAGGAATATCTATAACGGCTTGCGCATTAAGAGCATCACTATGAGAGAAACTCACTACTGGATCTGATGATTGTAAGTTTACAACAGTAAACTTTATGTCTTTACAGCGCTGTGAAGTAAGTTTCCATAACAATTCTTTTACCTCATTTTTTACAGCTACAATGTGTATTTCGGTCACGCTGCGCAGTTCTTCTATACCTGCTGCAATGTCTAGTATGGGAGATGTTTTTATCCAGAGGGTGTTACACTTTGATAATAACAGGTTTTTGTAAAGCGGTACATTAGGTAGACAATCTTTAAGCATAAAAACTTTTCCCTTACTATCTGTACGTCTCCCTGGGTCTAAAAAAATGGTGTCAAAACGAGTATCGCAGGTTTCAAAATAATGCATTGAATCATCTACTATAAATTCTATGTTTTCTTGCTTGAGAACTTCTGCATTAGACTGTGCAAATCTTGATAAACTGGCGTCCATCTCTATGTGCGTTACCTGCTTGTTAGTCTGTGCAAAGTGATAAGCATCTATACCAAAGCCACCTGTACCATCTGCTAGGGTAGTACCTTGCATAATACTGGCTTTGTAACTTGCCGTTGCCTCAGAAGAGGTTTGCTCCATATTGAGTTTAGGCGGGAATAAGATACCAGCGGTGTTATGCCAGCGCGGTAATTTTCCTTTGGCTTTACGTTTACCTTCAAGTTGTTGTGCAAGCTCTTGTACTGTAATATCTATAAAAGGGCTTCCTTTTAAAATAAAAGCGTGGAGTGGTGTATGCTCGTGGTCTTGTAAATAAGCACGCACTTCGGGCTGTAAAAGCGCGGTGTTCATTATAAGTCTTGTGTAAGTTTTTGAACAATCTTATACTCGCTCAAAAATTCTTTTGAGATCACTTTAAGTGCGGTATAAACAGGAACGGCAAGTATCATCCCAAATACTCCAAATAACAATCCAGCAATAATAATAGCTAAGAATATCTCTAGCGGATGTGACTTCACACTGTTACCAAAAACAAAAGGTTGTATCACAAAATTATCAACCATTTGTGCTGCGCCATAGCATAAGGAGATCCAGAGTAATTTAGGTAAAATAATGGTTCTAAAATCCATCTCAATATTACTCGAGGTAACCAGTAATAGCATAACAGCACCACCTACAAGAGGCCCTAAATAGGGAACCAGGTTAAGTACAGCACAAAAGAGCGCTATGGCAAGCGCGTTATCTATACCAAATGATAGGAGTATTATAGCGTATAAGACAAACATTGTAAATACTTGTATTATGAGCCCTATAAAGTAGCGAGAGAGAAGGTATTTTATTTTTTCAAACACCCGTAAGAATTTGCCCTCGTTGCCTTTTTTCGCGAAAGCGAGTAAACTATTTACAAGCAATCTATTATCCTTTAAAAAGAAGAAAGTAATAAATATAATAGCAAATGTACCAATGCCTGCGGCACCTAGATTACCTATAATTCCGTTTAAAAATGCAGGGATGATACTAAAATCAAAATTCTTTACGAGCTCTGCCTCTTGAACTCCTTGTATTATAGTCATCTTATCGAGACCAAAATAAGTTGCAATCTCGCCAAAGAGCCTATTAATATTAACTTTTACCTCTTCAAAATCTATCTGACCCAGATGCTGGCTTTGGTCGATAACCACAGGTATAAAAAGCATAAAAACACCTAGTATTACCAGTAATAATATAAATATTGTGACTATCGCTGCCCAGGTAGGGCTAAACTTAAGTGTGTACCTTAAAAACTTTACAACAGGCCTACCCACTAGTGATAGTACAGCTGCAACGGCTAGATAAACAAGCACACTTTGTATGGTATAAAGAAGCCAGAGTAAGATTAAGATACCCACAACGACACCTACGGCGCGTAAGATTCCATAACTTATTTCTTTTGCTTTTAGTGGCTTCATATAATGGTCAAAGATACTGGTTTTATTATCGTGTGAGCTCGTAAAGTGCGATGCCTGCGGCTTGTGCTACATTCATACTACTATTAATGCCGTGCATAGGTATATGTGCGATTACAGCACATTGTTCTAAAGCTTCTGGAGTGACACCAGTACTTTCGGCTCCTATGACAAGTGAAATTTTTGACATATTAGCAATATGAACTTCGGCAATGGGAAGACTTGTAGAATCTATCTCTAGTGCGATAGTGCTAAACCCTTGCTCTCTTAGATTAATAAGTGTAGTGCTTATATTCTCGCTTTCGCGAAAGCGGACCGTACGTTCTGTATTGCGAGCCGTCTTACGTAGTCTACTACTAGTAACATCTGGAGCGTTGCCGCAAAAAATGATCTCTTGTACACCAAAAGCATCTGCCAGCCTAAAAATGCTACCCACATTTGCCGGACCAGAAACGTGATCGCATACAATGATAATCTCTTTGTTATGAGAAGCTGGGGTGTGATGTGTATGAGTTAATTGCAAGGGGTGAGTGTTTTAATTTTCAAAAGCATACTTAACAATGTTTGCTCCCATTTGGAGTGCTTTTTGTCTCACACTCTCTGGGTCGCCGTGTACTTCTGGATCTTCCCAGCCATCACCTATGTCTGACTCTGTTGTAAATAATACGACGAGTCTGTCTTCATAAAAGAGCCCTAGTGCTTGTGGTCTCTTTCCATCGTGTTCGTGTATTTTGGGTAGTCCCTGCGGAAATTTATAAGCACTAGAAAAAATGGGGTGGCTAGCGGCAAGCTCTGTAAGCTCTTGGTCTGGAAAAATCTTTTTGAGTTCCTTAGGTAAATACTCAGCCATTCCATAATTATCATCTATGTGTAAGAAGCCTCCGCTAGTGAGGTAATCCCTAAGGTTCTCTACATCGTCATCTGTAAAAAGTACATTACCGTGACCGGTCATATGCAGCAGTGGGTATTGAAACACGTCGATACTACCAGCATCTACAGATTCTGGTTTGTCATTCATTTTTGTGTTTATGTTCTTATTACAAAAACGTATGAGATTAGGCAGGGCAGTGGGATTACTGTACCAGTCTCCACCTCCTTTATATTTTAGTACTGCAAGATCTTGAGCAGTTATAAACCCGCTGGTAAACAATAGTATAATGACTGCTAGTAAGGTGCGATGCATAAATGAATTTATAAAAATTAAAAATACTGATAACTTAAATTATGAGTGTACTAAATTATATTAAAGTTAAACAGAAATCATAAAGTTCTAAAAACCAGTTTCCAGTGAGATGATAACTACTGCCTAGGCTTGCTGTTAGTACAATGAGTTCTTAAATTTACTCTAGTAAGTTGTAACAATTTACAACGATTGCGACTTACGTACTAACACTAATTTTAATTTTTAATATGAAAAAGAAAATGTATGCTTTGGCAGCTTTTATGTTGAGTGGCGTAGTCCTTACAGCACAAGAAGTTAGCTTTGAAGAGTATGATCTTGATAACGGTATGCACGTTATTTTACATCAAGATAACAGCGCACCTGTAGTAACAACATCAGTTATGTATCACGTAGGAGCAAAAGATGAAGATCCAAGTAAAACAGGATTTGCTCACTTTTTTGAGCACCTTCTTTTTGAAGGGACAGAAAACATTGAGCGTGGTGAGTGGTTTAAAATAGTTACTTCTAACGGAGGTAAAAACAATGCAAATACAACACAAGACCGTACTTACTATTATGAAGTCTTTCCTTCTAATAACTTAGAGCTTGGTCTGTGGATGGAGTCTGAGCGCCTACTTCACCCTATTATTAATCAAATAGGTGTTGATACTCAAAAAGAAGTAGTTCAAGAAGAAAAGCGTCTTAGAGTAGATAACCAGCCTTACGGCCGTTTTCAAGAAGTAATAGGTAAAATGCTTTTTAAGAAGCACCCATACCGTTGGACTACCATAGGGTCTCTTGATCATCTAGCTAGTGCAACACTAGAAGACTTTCAAAAATTTAGTGATACTTATTATGTGCCTAATAATGCCGTGCTCGTTGTGGCTGGAGATATTGATGTTGCAGAGACAAAAAAGATGATTGACACGTATTTTGCACCTATACCTAGAGGTAAAGATATTATACGTAATACTTTTAAGGAAGATCCTGTAGTACCAGTAAGAGAGACATTTTATGATCCTAATATACAGATACCTGCAATTTTTCTAGCTTATAGAACACCTGCTCAAACAGAAAAGGATGCTTATGTGCTCGATATGGTATCATCCGTATTAAGTGATGGTAAGAGTTCTAGACTTTACAAGAAATTAGTAGACACTAAGAAAAAGGCGCTACAAGTATTTGCTTTTAGCGGTGCACAAGAAGATTATGGATCATATTTAATAGGTGCTTTACCACTAGGTGATAACTCTCTAGATGATTTAATTACAGAGATGGATGAGGAGATTGTAAAGCTTCAAACAACTTTAATTTCAGAAAGAGATTACCAGAAACTTCAGAACAAATTTGAAAACCGCTTTGTAAACTCTAACAGTAGTGTAGAAGGTATTGCAAACTCACTTGCGCGCAACTATATGTTATATGATGATACTAGTCTTATTAATACTGAGATTGATATTTATAGATCAATAACTAGAGAAGATATTAAGGCAGCAGCTATCAAATATCTTAAAGAAAATGAGCGTGTAATATTAGAGTACTTACCAGAATCTCAAAAAGAAAAATAATGAAGAAGAATATTATAATAGGTGCAATGTTATTGCTAGCAACAGCTAGTTATGCACAAGTGGACAGAAGTAAACAACCTGAGCCGGGTCCAGCTCCTGAGATTAATCTTAAAGACCCAGCCTCTTTTGAGCTCAAAAATGGTCTCAAAGTACTAGTTGTAGAAAATAAAAAGCTACCTAGAGTATCTATACAACTTACTATAGATAATCCTCTTATTGTAGAGGGAGAAAAGGCTGGAGTTGCTGCCCTTACATCATCTATGTTAGGTAAAGGGTCTAAGAGTATTGCAAAAGATGTGTTTGAAGAAGAGGTAGATTATCTTGGAGCAAACATAAGCTTTGGGTCTCAGAGCGCATTTGCAAGCGGTCTATCTAAGTATTTTGAACGTCTAGTTGAACTTACTGCAGATGCTGGTATAAATCCAAATTTTACACAAGTAGAGTTTGATAAAGAAAAGGAACGTCTCATAGAAGGATTAAAATCTAATGAGAAGAGTGTGACAGCTATCGCTGGACGTGTGCAAAGTGTACTAGCTTATGGTGCAGACCACCCTTATGGAGAGTTTACTACAGAAGAGACTGTAAATAATGTAACTCTTGCAGATGTTGAGAAGTTTCATTCAGACTACTTTAGACCTAATAATGGATACTTAATCATTATAGGTGATGTAAATTTTGACACTGTAAAGAAAGTAGTAAAAGACAACTTCAAGAAGTGGAAAAAAGGAACTATACCAGAAACACCATTTTCTGAAAAGCAAAATGTCTCAACTACAGAAATCAACTTTGTTAATATGGACAATGCCGTTCAGTCAGAAATTGCAGTTCAAAATACTGTTGAGCTCAAAATGACAGACCAAGATTATTTTCCAGCTCTTATTGCAAATAACATCTTAGGAGGTGGAGGAGAAGCCCGTCTTTTTAATAACCTACGTGAAGATAAAGGATATACTTATGGATCATACTCAAGAATAGGTTCTAATGAAAAGACAGTGACTCGTTTTAGTGCTACAGCAAGCGTGCGTAATGCAGTTACAGATAGCTCTGTGGTAGAGATAGTAAAAGAGATTAACCGTATAGGGTCTGAGCCAGTTTCACCAGAAGAGCTAGCAAATGCAAAAGCTAAGTATACAGGTAGCTTTGTACTCGCTCTAGAGCGACCACAAACTATTGCAAACTATGCATATAATATTGAGAGTAAAGGGCTCCCTAAAGATTTTTACAAAAACTACTTGTCTAATATAGATAAGGTATCTCAACAAGATGTACAAAATGCAGCTAGTAAACTATTTAAAGGTGATAACGCAAGAATCGTTGTGACTGGTAAGGGTAGTGAGGTAATAGATAATCTAAGTAAGGTGGTTATAGACGGTAAGACTATCCCTGTAAAGTACTTTAACGTATACGGTGAAGGAATAGAAAAACCAGAATTCAAAAAGGAACTTCCAGCAGATCTTACGGTAAATAAGGTACTAGAATCTTACATTGCTGCTATAGGTGGTAAGGATAAGCTTGCTGCGGTAAACTCGGTTTATATCAAAGCACAAGGAGCTATGCAAGGTATGACGCTTGATCTAGAACTCAAAAAAACTACAAAAGAGCAGTTTGTACAAAACATTATGATGGGAGGAAACTCAGTTTCAAAACAAGTACTTGATGGAGATAAAGGATATGTAGTTGTACAAGGGCAACGCAAAGATCTAGAAGGAGAAGATGTTGAGAAGGTAAAAGCTGAGTCATCTCCATTTCCAGAAGTAAACTGGTTAAATGGTGGAGCGAGCCTAGAAGGTATAGAAAAAGTAAATGGAGAAGATGCTTATGTGGTTAAAGTAGCAGATGGTAAAATGAACTACTACAGTACAAAAACGGGGCTTAAACTTCAGGAGGTAACTATACAAGAAATGCAAGGTCAGACTTTAAAAACGTCTATCACTTTGAGCAAATATCAAGATGTGGGAGGAATCAAATTCCCATTTGTGTTAAGTCAGTCATTTGGCCCACAATCTATAGAGTTTAATGTGACAGAAATTAAGGTAAATGAAGGCATCACAAATGCAGATTTTGAGTAATTTCATTCTATAAACTACTATTAAAGGTCAGCTTTTGCTGGCCTTTTTTTATGTCTCAAGATTACACTGCTGGCTGCATTTTTAAAATGCAATACACTACAATGTAATAAAACCAAGCTGCTATAAAGGGGGAGTTTTACGCTTTCGCGAAAGCGTACTCATATCTAGTAAAAATTATAGTTAGATATAATGAAATAAAAATGCCCAAAAACGATTGCAAATAATATATTTTAAACCAAAGACAGTCTTTTTTTATGAGATCGCCAAAACTAGTATTGTAGAGCCTGCAATACTTGAGGTTTACGTATTTTTAGTAAAAATATTAACAGATGTCAAGAGAACCGAAAATAGAGAGATTTAACGCAAATGTAAAGTCAAAATACGAAGTCTATAATGGGATATTTATGACGCTTCCCTTTGATGGTATCTCAAACACAGGGGTCCTTTTACCGCTGTTTCATTCTATATGTAAGGAAGGGTATAAAGACAATAAAAACCCGACAGAAATTATTGAGTACTTCTTTGAGCGTTATATGCGTGATGCTACAGAAAAAGAACGCGAAGACATATTGTTTAAATTTATACAGTATATCGAGCGACAAGTAGTGCTATTTGACGCGATTGAAGACGCTTCATATCGTATCGTAAATAATATGGATGGTCGAGGCACCCTGCGTAATATAAAAGAAGAAGCAGAGGCAACGGGTAAAAAGGAAGAGCTCATCTCTTACTTAAACAGGTTTACTATACGTCCCGTACTTACAGCACACCCTACTCAATTTTATCCAGGCGTAGTACTAGGTATCATAAATGATCTAAGTGCTGCAATAAGAGATAATCGACTTGAAGATATAAAAACCTTACTTGCGCAGTTAGGTAAAACACCATTCTTTAAAAAAGAAAAACCTACGCCATATGATGAAGCTGTGAGTCTTATCTGGTATTTAGAAAACGTGTTTTATCACAGTGCGGGGGCTATATATGACTACCTGCATAGGCACTTAATACAAGATGAAAGCTTTAGTAATACGCTTGTAGATCTTGGTTTTTGGCCAGGTGGTGACCGTGATGGTAATCCATTTGTCACCACAGCTATAACACTTAAGGTTGCCAGAAAGTTGCGTAGTTCTGTACTTAGAAATTATTACAGAGAGATAAAGCAATTACGTAGGAGAATCACCTTTAGAGGTACTGAGGCACCACTTTCAGAACTAGAAGATCAAGTATATACAGCTATTTTTTCTGAAGAGAAACCAGCCATTTCACAAGCATCTATTCTCAAAACACTTAAAGATATCCGTGATATTGTAAGAGATAAGCACCAGAGTTTATATTTAGATAAAATAGATAGTCTTATTCATAAGGTAGAACTTTTTGGACTTCACTTTGCATCGTTAGATATACGACAGGATAGTAGTATTCATAAAATAGTTTTTGAGCAAATTGTTGAAAATGCAACAATAAATGGATCAAAGATTTTTCCGGAGGGTTATCTCGCTTTAAGCGAAAACGAGCAAATAGACTTCTTAAACAACGTGCACGGAGCGTTAGATCCAGAAAGTTTTGAAGAGGAAGTAGTGACTAAGACTCTTGGTTCTATCTATGCGATGAAAACCATTCAAGATGAAAATGGTGAGCGTGGCTCAAACAGATACATAATAAGTAACTCACAAAGCGCACTGCACGTGATGCAAGCCTTTACATTTTTAAGACTATGTGACTGGGAATCTCCTACGGCAGATGTAGCACCACTGTTTGAGACCGTACCAGATCTTATTGCTGCACCCGCTGTGATGGAAGCACTGTATACAAACCCAACTTACAGTAAACACTTAAAGAGTCGTGGTATGCGACAGACTATAATGCTAGGCTTTTCTGACGGAACAAAAGACGGTGGTTATTTAATGGCAAACTGGAGTATCTTTAAGGCTAAGGAGGCAATGACAGCTATGTCTAGAAAGTATGGCGTAACCGTAATTTTCTTTGACGGTAGAGGAGGACCACCAGCACGTGGAGGTGGTAAAACACACCAATTTTATGCATCATTAGGACCTAATATAGAAGCACAAGAAATTCAGATTACAGTACAAGGACAAACTATAAGTTCTAATTTTGGAACGGTAGATTCTTGTCAGTACAATCTAGAGCAACTACTTAGTAGCGGTGTTAATAACGAGGTCTTTAAGGGAGCACATAATGATATATCACCATCAGATAGAGAAACGCTAGAAGCACTCGCACAAAAGAGCTATGAGGCTTATACGGCATTTAAAGGACACGATAAGTTCTTGCCATACCTAGAGCGTATGTCTACCCTTAAGTATTATGCAAAAACTAATATAGGTAGCCGCCCTAGCAAGCGATCTCAAAAAAGTACCTTAGACTTTGGGGATCTTAGAGCGATTCCATTTGTAGGTAGTTGGAGCCAGCTTAAACAAAACGTGCCAGGTTTTTATGGAGTAGGAACAGCACTTGCCTCTTTTGAAGATGCTGGAAAACTAGAGGATGTAAAGCAGCTATATAAAAATAGTTCATTCTTCCGAACGTTACTTGAGAATAGTATGATGAGTCTCACAAAATCATTTTTTGGTCTTACAGCATATATGCAAGAAGATCAAGAATTTGGCGAGTTCTGGAAGTTACTCTTTGAAGAGTATAAGCGCAGCAAGCGATTAATGCTAGAAGTGGCGGGACTTACGGAGTTAATGGAAAATGAGAAGGCAGGTAAAGCGTCCATTCAAGAAAGAGAGAATATTGTACTACCACTATTAACTATACAGCAGTATGCGCTTAGAGCCATACAAGATATGCAACGTTCTGGAGAGCAAACAGATAAGGCGAAAGTATATGAGCGTATGGTTACAAGGTCACTCTTTGGAAACATAAATGCGAGTAGAAATTCGGCATAAACTAGTAATGATAAGGGAGTAAGTATTGCTCCCTTGTTATACTTAGACTACCTTTGCGACAGCAGGCCGCCTTATTGATCCAGCAATGGATAGGAAAGTCCGGACACCACAGGATAGCATAGCGGCTAACGGCCGTCATCCCAAACTCGTTTTGGGAGAGGACAAGTGCAACAGAAAGAATGTACAGGTAATGCTGTAGCGAACCCAGGTAAACTCTATGCGGTGCAATGTCAAGTATACTCACAGTTAAGTGCAATCCGCGCGTTGTGGGAGGGTAGACAGATAGAGATTATTAGTAATGATAATCCCAGATAAATAATAAGGAATTTCTAGAAGCATCTAGATTGAACAGAATCCGGCTTATAGGCCTGCTTATTTTATGATTTTAAATAAATCTATATAACAATAAATCCCGCAACAAGCGGGATTTATTAATTGTAGTTTATGTTGTTACGCTTTCGCGAAAGCGTTCTTATTCTTCTTCATCACTTTCTGGTAGTTCAAAAAAGCTAAAGGCATTACCACCATAATGACGGGTCTGCACGTAGTTTATAAAGCCATCAAGTTTTGAATACTTGCCGTGCTCAATGATGAGTACACCATCTTGCTCTAAAAGATTATTTTTAAATACCAGTGTTGCAATCTTTTCAAAGTCCTTAATGTCTATATCGTATGGAGGGTCTGCAAATATAATATCATAGGTTCCCGTAGCACGTTCTAAATATTTAAATACATCGCTCTTTATAGCGTGTATAGAAAAATCAAACTCTTGTGACGTTTTGTTTATAAACTGTACACAGCCATAATGACCATCTACTGCAGTGATTTGATCTGTACCCCTAGAGGCAAACTCATAGCTTATGTTGCCCGTACCCGCAAAGAGGTCTAACACGCTAAGCTGGCTTATATGGTAGTTGCTTCTTATAATATTAAAAAGGGCTTCCTTTGCCATATCTGTAGTAGGGCGTACGGGTAGCTTTTTTGGTGCCGCGATTCTTCGGCCTTTGTATTTTCCAGATATGATACGTGTCATAATAAACTGCCAAGTATAGCTTGGTCTTGTGGTATTTGTGTATGTACTGCTTTTAGAACGCTAAGGTGTCGTACATAAGTGTGTGCTAGCTCATAATATGGATCATCCATTGTAATAGTACCTGTAAGTACAACTTCTATAGTTTCTGTACTCAATTCTAATTGCTCCATTGTAAAGAGCATATAATAGATGAAGTCTTCCTTAGTTCTAATTTCAAAACGGTTTACAAAGAGCAGTTTCTTATTTGCTACAACACCCATTTCGAAGTATGAGTCTTGAAAATTTATCAAGACTTTTGGTTCTGTGCTATTTATAAATTTGTTTAATAGAAATTTTGTAAAAACCGTTGTACTATGGTAATAATCAAAAGAGCCAAAGGTTTCAAAAAGAAAATTATTTACATTGGTGTATGGCACATATACGTTTACAAGGTCATAAAAGTCTATCACATCGTGCGAGATGTGATCTGTACTAAGAATTTTTGTATTGAACTTTAAATAATCTGCACCTTTTTCGGCATCAAAGAGTGCCTTTGGAACCATTGTAAATAGCTCGTTAGAATAGACTACAATTACCTTTGCAAAATTTTGGGAGAGTATCTCATTATTTTTAAAAGCCTTTTCTACCTCATTACTCAATGAAGTAGGATTTACATTATTTGTAAATTTTATAGTCTGTGTAGCTATTACTTCTTTACTATGGCTGTTTTGGGTAAAAAAAGAAAGTCCATCCAGGTGTATTTGGATGGACAGACTATATAATGAGTTTGTATTGTCTTGACTAGTCATTAGCCCCATAACTCTTAGGCCAGTTACCATTTGTATTAATAGTTTCCATAGATCCTACTGTAAGTGCATCTCCATTAACACCATCTACAGATACGATTTGCTTTTCTTTAGCAACATAATCTTTAGGTTGGTCTGCAAGTAATACATCTTTCTTTACAGAGATAAGAAACACAGGATACATCGTGTTACTCTTTTCTATTTGACCAGCGTCCATAGTATACTTTGCATCTATTCCCTCTATTGGCACATTGATCATAGTCTTATAACGATCAGACCCTTTGAATAGTGAATCTTTAACTGGGCGAGTACCTAGTGTGTCAATTACTACTATTTCTTTAAATGTATCTACACGGAAACGTTTTGTTTTTTCTTCGTCCAGTACAGTTGTATCTCTACGTTGAGTAATTGTAAACTCTGCAGTATCAATAAAACGTACTAACTTATCAAAATCTTTCTGGTAAGTACCTGTAACTGTTTTATGAGCTAGTTGCGCCTGTCTTAGATCACGCATATTTTTTATGGCAGCACTGTAACGCGCTTCCTTAACTTCATTAAATTTTACCTCTCCCCAAATTGCGTTAAAAAGAAGGTAACCTAATGCGGCAATTACTACCCAAAGTACAAGCTGTAATACTAGTTTCATGTAATGATGTTTAAATTAGTTATGGTGAGCAACAAATCTACAATTTTTTTTTACACACAAAAATTTATTATCTCATTTTTCGTTTGCTTAATTTCGTTGTATTCTAAGCCTTCTATGATTAAAGACGCCCGAGCATTTTATAAGCTATTAGTAAAAGATTTTGAACATCAACCTACCATAAAACAAGATAGGCTACTAGAGCAGTTATCTCACTTTTTGTTTGATAGTTCTAAGGATAAAGTATTCGTTCTTAAAGGGTTTGCAGGTACAGGTAAGACTACAGTGATAGGAACGGTTGTAAAAAATCTTTGGCACGCAAAAATGTCATCAGTTCTTATGGCACCTACGGGTCGAGCTGCAAAGGTTGCCAGTAATTATAGTAAAAAACAGGCGTATACTATACATCGCAAAATTTATTTCCCCAAAAAAGAACGTGGAGGAGGCGTTTCTTTTACGCTACAGCCTAATAAACATAGAAACTGTCTCTTTATAGTAGATGAGGCATCTATGATATCTGATAAAGCAACTAGTTCCAAGTTTTTTGACAATGGATCTCTGCTAGATGATATGATGCAATACGTGTATAGTGGTTACAAATGTAAACTCATATTAGTAGGAGACGAGGCGCAGTTACCACCTGTAAAGCTTGAGATGTCCCCAGCTCTAGATATTGATATGTTGTCATTGCAGTTTAATAAAACCGTAGAGACTATACAGCTAGACGAGGTAATGCGTCAAGGAGAAGATAGTGGTATACTTATGAATGCAACCGCTCTAAGAGAACAGCTTTCTGAAGGGTTTTATGAAGATTTTAAATTTGAATTAGAAGGGTATAACGATATTGTTAGGCTAGTAGACGGTCACGAGATTATGGATGCCATTAATGATTGTTACAGCTCTGTAGGTACAGAAGAAACTGCAATCATTGTAAGATCCAACAAGAGAGCAAATCTATATAACCAGCAAATAAGAAATCGAATTCTATTTCAAGAAGAAGAAATATCTGCAGGAGACCACTTAATGGTGGTAAAAAATAATTACTTCTGGCTAGATGCAAAAAGCGATGCGGGGTTTATTGCAAACGGTGACATTGTAAAAGTATTAGAAATTCTAGCTATTAAGGAACTCTACGGCTTTCGCTTTGCAGAGGTAAAAGTACAAATGGTAGATTACCCACAAATGCAACCATTTGAGACTGTAGTTATGCTAGATGTTCTCATACTTGAGACACCAGCACTACCTTATGAAGATGGAGATCGGCTCTATAAAGAAGTTCAAAAAGACTATGTAGACGAGAAGTCTAATTACAAGCGATTCCAAAAAATAAAAAACAACAAATACTTTAACGCCTTACAGGTTAAATTCTCTTATGCTATTACTTGTCACAAATCACAAGGAGGGCAGTGGGAAAATGTTTTTATAGAGCAACCCTACCTTCCAGACGGGATGAGTAAAGATTACCTACGCTGGCTGTATACGGCTATTACCAGAGCTAAAAGTAAGCTGTACTTAATAGGTTTTAAAGACGAAATGTTTGTTGAAGCAGAGTAGCGTTGTTATAGAAAATTGTTTTAGGAGCTATTTCCCGCTTTACGCTACAATTCCTCATCGCGGCTACGCCAGCTCTTGCGGGATTTTCACTACAATCGGGGCTATGGATTAGATAGTTATATATTTATGGCCAGTTTTTTGATTATAACGTCTGTATATAAATAAGTAAGTTTACAATTATGAGTTTTGAATTAATAGTAAGTATCATATTAGGATTTTCACTTGCCGCCGCCGCTGGTTTTAGAGTATTTGTTCCTTTATTAGTCTTAAGTTTATCTGCGCACTTTGGTTGGTTTCCAGTAAACGATACTTGGCAGTGGGTAGGTAGCGTTCCGGCGCTAGTTTTACTTGGTGTTGCTACATTATTTGAAGTAGGAGCCTATTTTATTCCTTGGGTTGATAACCTGTTGGACACCATATCTGTACCACTAGCTGCAATCGCAGGTACATTACTTATGGTAGCGACTATGGGAGATATGGATCCTACTATTACTTGGGCGCTGGCCATCATCGCTGGTGGCGGAGCAGCAGCAGCAGTTTCTGGTACCACGAGCGCCACTAGATTAGGGAGTACAGCAACTACAGGCGGTATTGCAAACCCACTAGTTGCAGGTACAGAAACCATTGCTGCAACTACAGTTTCAGTAGCGAGTATCTTTTCGCCTATACTCGCACTAGTGATTGTATCGATACTTATAGGTCTTGGCTGGAAGATTATTTCTAGGCTAAGAAGGGCATAAGTTTTACATTTCTTTTTAAGTAACTTTGCAACTTGTTTTATGGTGTTTTATGCTTTCGCGAAAGCGTAATTATAACCAGAATAAGACATTCAAAACGTCAATATATTGAAAGAAAATCTGAAGATTATAGCAATGATTCCTGCACGTTATGCGGCGTCTAGGTTTCCCGGTAAGATGATGAAAGATCTTGCAGGCAAGCCTGTTATTGTGCGCACCTATGAGAGTGTAGTGGCCACAAAGTTGTTTGACGAAGTATATGTAGTTACAGATAGTGATGTTATTTATAACACCATAAAGGCCGAGGGCGGTAAGGCCATAATGAGTGTTAAAGAGCACGAGTGCGGTAGTGATAGAATTGCAGAGGCAGTGGCTTCTCTAGATGTAGATGTGGTTGTAAACGTACAAGGAGATGAACCTTTTACGAGTAGGGAAGACTTAGCACCAGTGTTAGACGTGTTTTATGGAGATGATGCTGCACAAATAGATCTTGCTAGTGTGATGATGCCTATGAAGGAGGAGCAAGAGATTGTAAACCCTAATAATGTAAAGGTTATTGTAGATAATTTTGACTTTGCATTATACTTCTCTAGGTCACCACTTCCATATGTACGCGATAATGAATCTGGTATAATCACATATAAGCATAAAGGTATTTATGCCTTTAGAAAGCAGGCAATACTTGACTTTGCATCTATGCATATGACACCCCTTGAAAAGGCAGAAAAAATAGAGTGCATACGATTCTTAGAGTATGGTAAGAAAATTAAAATGGTACGTTCATCAAGGCTTGCAATAGGTATTGATACTCCAGAAGATCTAGAAAAAGCAATTAAAATTTATTCGAATAAGTAGCGCATATGGGACTTGCAAAGTTTATATATAAAAATATTTTAGGCTGGAAGGTAAAAGGTGACTTTTCTCAAGACACAGTAAAGAAGGCTGTAGTAATCGCTGTGCCCCACACCAGTTGGCACGATTTTTATATGGGTATTTTACTTCGTACTATGCTAGATGTCAAGATAGGCTTCATCGGTAAGAAAGAGCTTTTTAAATGGCCTATGGGACCTATTTTTAAAGCAATGGGAGGTGCACCTATAGACCGTACACCAGGTCAGGATAAAGTACAATCTATCGCAAATGTTTTTAAGGATAAAGAGGAGTTTAGACTCACAATAGCCCCGGAGGGAACACGTAAAAAAGTTGATAAGCTTAAAACTGGGTTTTATTACATTGCTCTTGCAGCAGAGGTACCTATTATAATGGTTGCTTTTGATTTTGGTAAGAAAGAGCAACGTATATCTAAGCCTTTATATCCGTCAGGTAATATAGATGAAGACCTTGCACTTATACACGAGTTTTTTAAGGGAGCTGTAGGTAAGGTGCCAGAATATAGTTTTACTCCAGATGAGTAGATATTTTATAAGTACTTAAATAAAATGCCTCAATACTATTTAAAGTATTGAGGCATTTTAATTTGTAAGGGTGATTAGGATTTATGCTTCTTTGTAGGTGCCTGCTGTTTTCTTTCTCCAAGCATCTAGCATCCAGCTTGTTTTTTCTAGTTCACGTATGTAGGCTCCTATAAGGTCTATGGTACCTTCGTCACCAGCGTCGTCTGCTTTTTTTACAACAGCGCTTAGTTGTTTGAGAATTTTTCCGTGATCTCCAAGTATCGTGTCTACCATATCTCTGTCAGACAGATCAGATTTTGACTCTTTGATGCTAGATGCTTCAAGATAATCTGAGAGATTACTTACTGGAGCAAAACGTAATGTTAGGATACGCTCTGCAATCTCATCGATTTTAATCTTGGCATCATCATAAAGTTGTTCAAACTGCTCGTGTAAGTCAAAAAAGTTCTCACCAGAAACGTTCCAGTGAAAATTACGAAGTTTTTGGTAGTATACGTGATAGTCAGATAAAAGTATGTTGAGCTCTGTAACTGTCTCTTTGGTTTTTTTTGTGTCTAAGTTTAAATAATTCATAGTTCTTTGGTTTTTATATAAAATTACAAAGGCTTAGTGGTCTGAGGTTTATTTGCGGGTTAGTTTGGGATAAGTTTAACCCGATATGCTAAGATTGTGATAAAAAACAATGTTCTGACTGCATAGAAAATACTTTATATTTGGATTAAAAAAATAATGGATTCAGACCTGACGAATGAGCTTGAAGGTAAAATGATTTTAGTGACAGGAGGAGCTGGTTTTATAGGTTCTAATATCTGTGAGGTTCTTATTAAAAATGGAGCAATTGTAACTTGTCTCGATAACCTTGCAACGGGGCATAGACATAACCTAGATGCTATCATAGATCATTCAAATTTTACTTTTATAGAAGGAGATATAAGAGATATTGAAACTTGTAAAAAGGCAGTGTCTCAGAGTGACTATGTATTGCATCAGGCTGCATTAGGATCTGTACCAAGATCAATAAAAGATCCTGCAACGAGTAATGAAGTCAATGTAGGTGGATTTTTGAATATGCTCATTGCATCTAAAGATAAAGGTGTAAAGCGTTTTGTGTATGCGGCAAGTTCTTCAACTTACGGAGATTCTCAAGGATTGCCAAAGCAAGAAGATATTATAGGGAAACCATTGTCTCCTTATGCCATCACAAAATATGTAAATGAGTTGTATGCAGATGTGTTTCATAAAACCTATGGGATAGATTGTATAGGGCTTAGATATTTTAATGTTTTTGGTAGGAAACAAGATCCCAATGGCGCTTATGCGGCTGTGATACCTAAGTTTACAAAACTTTTGATGAATCAAGAATCCCCAGTTATAAATGGGGATGGGAGTTATTCTAGAGATTTTACATATATAGATAATGTAATAGAAATGAATATTAGGGCGATGCTTTCTAAAAATAAGCAAGCCTTAAATACAGTCTATAATGTAGCTTATGGTGAACGCATTGATCTTACGGAATTAATTAAAATTTTGAAAAAAGAATTGTCATTTTTTGATTCTTCAATAAGTAATGTTGAAGTGATTTTCGGTCCAAATAGAGTAGGTGATGTCCCTCATTCTCTTGCAGATATAAATAAGGCAAAAAAATTATTAGGGTATAATCCAGAATACAGTGTACGTCAAGGTTTGGTAGAGGCTGTAAAATGGTATTATGATAATCTAGTCTAATACTAGATATTTGATTAAATTGCTTATTCTGCAATTTATAAAAATGAGGGCTTGTAAGCCTTTGGAGGTCTATATATAATGGAAAATATTAAAATAGGAGTAATTGGACTAGGGTATGTTGGTCTGCCTTTAGCTTGTTTGTTTGCATCAAAATATAATGTTGTAGGTTATGATATTAACAACAAGCGAGTAGAAGAAATTAATTCAGGTATTGATACTACCTTAGAAGTTCAAAGTAGCCATCTGAAAAGTGTTTTGCAATCAACTTTAAAAACTAACGGACTTAAGTGCTCAAGTATCTTAAATGATATTACAGATTGTAACGTTTACATTGTTACGGTGCCTACTCCAATAGATGTGCACAAGAAGCCAGACCTCAAGCCTCTTTATGACAGTAGTGCTGCTATTGGAGCTGTACTAAAGAAAAATGATATAGTCATTTATGAGAGTACGGTATATCCTGGAGTAACAGAGGAGGAGTGTGTTCCTATTTTAGAAAAACATAGTGGATTAATATTTAATAAAGACTTTTTTGCTGGTTATTCTCCAGAAAGAATTAATCCAGGAGATAAATTGCACACTGTAGATAAAATTTTGAAAGTTACATCTGGAAGCACACCTGAAATAGGTAAGAAGGTGGATGATTTATATGCTTCTGTAATAACCGCAGGAACGCACCTAGCGCCTTCAATTAAAGTGGCAGAGGCAGCAAAAGTCATTGAAAATTCTCAAAGAGATATCAATATAGCTTTTGTAAATGAGCTTGCTAAGATTTTTAATCTTATGGATATAGATACTCAAGATGTACTCGAAGCGGCAGGAACAAAATGGAATTTTCTTCCTTTCAAGCCTGGCTTGGTAGGTGGGCACTGCATTGGTGTGGATCCATATTATCTTGCTGAAAAAGCACTAGATTTAGGGTATAATCCTGAAATTATTTTGGCAGGTAGACGCCTCAATGACAGTATGGGGTCATACGTTGCTAGTCAAGTAATAAAGCTATTACTTAAAAATGATATTCCGGTTAAAGGTTCTGAAATTCTTGTATTAGGAATTACTTTTAAAGAAAATTGTCCTGATGTCCGTAACTCAAGAGTTGTTGATATTCATAAGAATTTAAAGGAGTATGGCGTAAATTTGACAACATTCGATCCTTGGGTAAATAATGAAGAAGTTTTTAAAGAATTTGGAATTGACGTAATGACTGAATTGCCTAATCATAAATTTGATGCAATTATTCAAGCGGTTTCACACGATAAATTTCAAAAAATAGATTTTTCATTATTGAGAAAAGATGCATCTATCATTTATGATGTGAAAGGAACATTAAAAGGTAATGTAGACGGTAGATTATAGATGAATATATTAATAACAGGCGGAGCAGGTTTTATAGGTTCTCACTTAGTGAGGCTATTTCTAGAAGTTTTTCCAGAGAGTCATATTTACAATCTTGATGCACTTACATATGCAGGTAATCTAGAGAACCTGGCTGATGTAGAAGCGTCTAGCAATTATACATTTATAAAAGGGGACATCAATGATGCCCCCTTTTTGATGACCTTATTTTCCAAATATCAATTTGATAAGGTAATACACCTAGCAGCAGAGTCTCACGTAGATAGAAGTATTAAAAATCCTCTAGCTTTTGTGCAGACTAACGTTATTGGAACATTAAACTTGCTCAATGCAGCTAAGGAAATATGGAAAGATAACTTTAATGACAAGCTTTTCTACCATATAAGTACAGACGAGGTGTATGGTACACTTGGTGAGACAGGCTTGTTTACAGAGACTACGTCATACGACCCAAACTCACCCTATGCTGCGTCTAAGGCAAGCTCAGATCATTTTGTTAGAGCTTATGGTGAGACCTATGGCTTGCCATATATCATTAGTAATTGCTCTAATAATTATGGTCCTAATCAGTTTCCAGAAAAACTCATTCCTCTATTTATAAATAATATTATTTTAAACAAGGCGCTACCTGTTTACGGTGATGGAAATTATACAAGAGATTGGTTATTTGTAAAAGATCACGCAAGAGCTATAGCACGTATATTTAAAGAAGGAAAACTAGGCGAGACCTACAATATAGGTGGGGTTAATGAATGGAAAAATATTGATCTCGTAAAGTTACTATGTGATAAGATGGATGAGAAGCTTTCGCGAAAGCGTAATACCTCTCAATCTCTTATTACCTTTATAAAAGACAGACCAGGTCACGACAAGCGATATGCGATAGATGCCTCAAAAATTGAAAAAGAACTGGGGTGGAAACCATCTGTTACTTTTGAGGAAGGGCTAGAACTCACAATAGATTGGTATCTTGCCAATAGCTCTTGGCTAGAGAATGTCACTTCTGGAGCATATCAAGAATATTACAATAAAATGTATACATAATGAAAGGTATTGTACTTGCTGGAGGATCTGGAACTAGACTGTCACCACTTACCATTGCTGTAAGTAAGCAATTGTTACCTGTGTATGATAAGCCTATGATATATTACCCTATATCAGTGCTTATGCTTGCTGGTATACGTGAGATTCTTATTATCACAACGCCAGAAGACAGTCATTTATTTAAAAGGCTATTAGGTGATGGATCAGTACTTGGGTGCTCTTTTTCTTATGAGGTGCAAGAACAACCAAATGGGCTTGCAGAAGCATTTATTATAGGAGAATCCTTTATTGGGAAAGATAAAGTAGCTCTTGTACTAGGTGATAATATTTTTTATGGGAATGGTCTCAGTAAGCTATTACAAAGCAAAGTCACAGTAGATGGAGGTGCCATATTTGCATATCCTGTTCGTGACCCAGAGCGTTTTGGAGTTGTCGCTTTTGATAAGGATATGAATGTCACGAGTATCGAAGAAAAACCGGAGAGTCCACAATCTAACTACGCCGTACCAGGTATTTATTTTTATGATAATGATGTAGTTGCTATTGCAAAAGAAATTAAGCCCTCTCATAGGGGAGAGCTTGAGATTACAGCAATAAATCAAGAATATTTACTTCGTAAAAAGCTTACTGTAGGAGTTATGAGTAGAGGAATGTCTTGGTTTGATACTGGCACGGTAGATGCGCTAGATGATGCGACAGAATTTATAAGAGTATTACAGCGTAATCAAAGCACAATGATAGCTTGTCTTGAGGAGATTGCTTACAAGATGAATTGGATATCATACGAAGCTCTTAAGGCAAGTGCATCAAGATATGGTAAAGGTGCTTATGCACAATACATAAATACACTATAGTGGAATTTCAAAAAACAGCATTCAAAGATTTAATTATATGCACTCCAAAGGTGTTTGAAGATGATCGAGGTTATTTTTATGAATCCTTTAATGCAAAGGCATTTCACAGCTTTGCAGGGTTTGAACCAGAGTTTGTTCAAGATAATCAGTCGCAGTCTACATATGGCGTCTTGCGTGGGCTTCATTTTCAAATAGGGGAGTTTGCACAATCTAAGCTCGTACGGGTTGTAGCAGGTGAGGTACTTGATGTAGTTGTTGATTTGAGAAAAAACGAACCTACTTATAAGAAAGCTTATAGCATACACCTCAGTGCAGAAAATAAAAAACAACTTTTCGTTCCCAAAGGGATGGCACACGGTTTTGTAACACTCAGTGATACCGCAACGTTTATTTATAAATGCGATAACTACTATAATAAAGAGAGCGAGCGTGGTCTGGCGTATAACGATCCATCATTGCAAATCGATTGGTTATTAGATAAGCAGGATGTCATCCTTTCAGAAAAAGATAAGGAAAATACGATGCTTGCAGATTTACCTTCTAACCTTTTTTAATGAGTACGCTTTCGCGAAATATACGATTACTCATTACAGGTGGTGGTGGTCAGGTGGCTCAAGCCATAAATGAGGAAGAAGCTACTTTTGAGAATGTTACGAGTATACATCTGTCAAAATCTGAGTTAGACATCACATCAACATCTTCTATTAAAAAAGCGATTGATTTACATCAACCAGATGTTATAATAAACACAGCCGCATACACTGCTGTAGATGCCGCCGAAGAGGATAAAGAGAAAGCATTTCTAGTAAATGAAATAGGAGTAAAGAATCTAGCTCAAGCTTGTAAGGATAATGGAATCAAACTCATTCACATTTCTACAGATTATGTCTTTGACGGAGAAAAACCAGAAGAATACACAGAGGAAGATATTCCAAATCCAACAACGGTTTATGGCAAGTCTAAACTTGCTGGTGAGCAGGCCATAATTAATTCAGGGCTTCTTGATTATGCTATTATAAGAACCTCTTGGGTGTATAGTGTTTACGGGAGTAATTTTGTGAAGACTATGTTACGATTAGGTAATGTGAAAGACGAGATTTCGGTTGTAAACGATCAATATGGATCTCCTACGTTGGCAAATAATCTAGCTTCTGTTATTTTACAGTTGTCAAACGTGCTTACTATACAGAATGCAGGCGTATATCATTATACAAATGAGGGTGTCA
The DNA here is from genome assembly GCF_000152925.2 of Dokdonia sp. MED134. Lineage (NCBI taxonomy): Bacteria > Pseudomonadati > Bacteroidota > Flavobacteriia > Flavobacteriales > Flavobacteriaceae > Dokdonia > Dokdonia sp. MED134. Next base: position 311,973 of record NZ_CP009301.1, read on the forward strand.
CTACGTGGTACGCTTTCGCGAAAGCGGTATTCAGCTACAAGAAAATGAGTATAAACGTTTTGCCTGTGTCCAGCGACCGCTTTGTAACAAAGGCCACCCGCCCAAAAAATAGTAAACTAGAAAGTTCTAAAATCATCACCCTTTTAGGGATTGAGAACGTGCCTTGGGAAGAAAGTCTTGAGAAAATGCTGGTTAAATTATGATAAGTGATCAATTTAAAGGTATCGCTGTCAAAGCTGCTCTTCAAGCTGGTGACGTAATTAGAGAGGTGTATGCGACCGCATTTAACAGCATTCTTAAAAGTGATGATTCACCCCTTACAGTTGCAGATACTCGTGCCCACGAGGTAATCTGTAAGGAGTTAAGCGCTACAGACATTCCTGTTTTAAGTGAAGAAGCCGTCGAAATTCCTTATGAAGAAAGAAGGACTTGGGATATCTTTTGGCTCGTAGATCCACTAGATGGTACCAAAGAGTTTATAAATCGCAATGGAGAATTTACTGTAAACATTGCATTGATAGTAGGAGCTAGACCAGTTTTTGGTATTATCTATATTCCGGTGTCTGATACACTATATCTGGGAGGAAGCTTACTAGGCAAAAGCTATAAAATGTCAAATCCTACAATGGAGATGGGGTGGAATCAAGTAGTGGATGATAAGCATATAATTTTTACAAATAAGCTAAAATCACAAAAAGATATACGAGTCGTGACAAGTCGCTCTCACCTCAATGAGCAAACAGTATCGTATATAGAGGATTTAAAAAAAATAACCACTTCGGTAAGCTTACTTCCTGCGGGTAGTGCGCTTAAATTCTGTATGCTTGCAGAAGGAAATGCAGATAGATACCCTAGATTTGCTCCTTGTATGGAGTGGGATACGGCTGCTGGTGATGCTATATGTGAGACCGCTGGAGTTACTGTTTTTATTGCAGGAACAACGGAGAAATTAACATATAATAAGAAGTCCTTATTTAGTCCTAACTTTGAAGCTTATTAATACTGTTTATGAAAATTCTTGTTACAGGTGGCGCTGGTTTTATTGGGTATCATCTTTGTGAGCAATTGCTCAAGGAAGGGCATACTGTAGTGGCTCTTGATAATGTTAACGATTATTACGACCCTAATCTCAAGTATGATAGATTATCGCAATTAGGTATATCAAAAGCAGAAGCATCAGTCTGGAATTTGACAGTGGCAAGCCAAAAGCATAAAGCACTGCAATTTGTGCGTATGAATCTTGAGGATAGGGAAGCGTTGCCTGAGCTTTTTAAAAAAGAGTCTTTCGACCTCGTATGTAATCTTGCGGCTCAAGCGGGTGTAAGATATTCTATAGAAAATCCTGAGGTATATATAGATACAAATGTTGTAGGCTTTTTAAATATATTAGAAAGCTGTCGTAATAATAATATAAAAAAACTTGTTTATGCGAGTAGCTCTAGTGTATACGGCAATAGTCTAGATGTTCCATTTACAGAAAAACAGTCTGTAGACGAGCCCATAAGTATCTATGCCGCAACAAAAAAATCTAATGAGTTAATGGCGCATACCTATGCGCATCTATTCGGTATAAATGCTGTTGGTTTACGTTTTTTTACAGTGTATGGCCCTTGGGGAAGACCAGATATGGCAATGTTTTTATTTACAGATGCGATAATAAATAATAAACCTATTAAGGTTTTTAACGAGGGTAATCTCTCACGTGATTTTACATATATATCAGATATTATTGCTGGCGTCACGGCTGTAATACAAAATGAAGTACAATCCGGAAATACGATTTTAAACATAGGTAATAGCAAGCCTGTAAAGCTATTAGACTTTATAGAAGCCTTAGAGCTGGAACTTGGCAAAAAAGCAAAAAAAGAAATGCTTCCTATGCAAGATGGTGATGTAAACCAGACTTGGGCAAGTGTAGAGGCTATGAGGGAACATTATAAATATGAGCCATCTGTAAGTGTAGAAGATGGGATAGCGGCCTTTGTAAAATGGTATAACAGTTATTATAAGGATTAGTACGCTTTCGCGAAAGCGTAAGATTTCCCTGTCATTAGTATGCAAACTGCTATATTTGCGATTTGCCAATAATTTGAAAAATATGAGCATAAAAAACATTTGTTGCATTGGAGCAGGCTATGTAGGAGGACCTACAATGTCTGTAATTGCGTTAAAATGTCCAGATATAAAAGTTACTGTAGTTGACCTTAATGAGAAGCGCATCGCAGCTTGGAATGATGAAGATGTAAGTAACCTACCCATTTATGAACCAGGCCTAGCTGAAGTTGTAAAAGAAGCTAGAGGGAGAAATCTATTTTTTTCTACAGAAGTAGATAAGGCGATAGATGAAGCAGAGCTTATTTTTATATCTGTAAACACACCTACTAAAACGTATGGAGTAGGTAAAGGGATGGCAGCAGATCTAAAGTACATAGAACTATGTGCTCGCCAGATTGCCAGAGTAGCAACTACAGATAAAATTGTAGTAGAAAAATCTACGCTACCTGTACGTACTGCCGAAGCATTACAGAATATACTTCACAATACAGGTAAAGGTGTACGCTTTGATATTTTATCAAACCCAGAATTTCTAGCCGAGGGTACTGCTGTCCAAGATTTACTCAATGCAGATCGTGTGCTTATAGGAGGAGAAGATACTCCTGGTGGTCAAAAGGCTACCGAAGCTCTTGCAAACATTTATTCAAATTGGATTCCAGAAGAGCGTATCTTAAGAACAAATGTATGGTCCTCAGAGCTGTCTAAACTCACGGCAAACGCATTTCTTGCGCAACGCGTTTCTTCTATTAACGCGATGTCTGAGCTTTGTGAAGTTACTGGAGCAGATGTTCAAGAAGTTGCTAGAGCAATTGGTACAGACTCAAGGATAGGGCCAAAGTTTTTAAAGGCTTCCGTTGGTTTTGGTGGATCTTGTTTTCAAAAAGATATTTTAAACCTCGTTTATATTGCAAAGTCATATGGACTTAATGAGGTGGCAGATTACTGGGAGCAGGTTATTATTATGAATGATCACCAAAAAAGACGATTTGCAGAAAAGATAGTAAAGACGCTGTTTAACACCGTTTCTGGTAAGAAGATTACATTATTAGGTTGGGCATTTAAAAAGGATACTAATGATACGCGAGAATCGGCAGCCATTTATGTGGCAGATTATTTGCTCAATGAACAAGCAGAGGTAGTTATATATGACCCAAAGGTTTCTGAGGAACAGATTCTAGCAGATCTGGATTATTTAAACACGCGTTCTGAAGCTGAAAATAGAGCTTTGGTTACAGTGGTTAATAACCCTATGGAAGCCTGTGATAATGCGCACGCCATTGCTATTATGACAGAATGGGATGAGTTTGTTAGTTATGACTGGAAAACTATTTATGATAAAATGTATAAACCCGCTTTTATTTTTGATGGAAGGGCTATATTTGCACCGTCAAAAATGGAAGATATTGGTTTTGAAATGTATACAATTGGACAAGGATAAATTATGAAAAAGAAAATACTCATTGTTTTCGGAACTAGACCAGAGGCTATAAAAATGGCTCCATTGGTAAAAGAATTTCAACAACAAACATCAATATTTGAAACTAAAGTTTGTGTTACGGCACAGCATAGAGAAATGTTAGATCAAGTATTAGACTTTTTTTCAATTCAACCTGACTTTGACTTGAATTTAATGAAGCCTGGTCAAAATCTATACACTATTACTGCGGCAATTATCGAAGGAATGAAACCTGTTTTAGAAGCGTTTAATCCAGATTATGTATTTGTGCACGGTGACACTTCAACCACTATGGCAACAAGTATTGCAGCGTTTTATAATCAATCTAAGGTTTGTCATATTGAGGCAGGCCTACGTACACAAAATAAGTGGTCTCCTTTTCCAGAAGAAATTAACAGGCAAGTCACAGGAAGAATAGCAGATTTTCACTTTGCTCCTACATCAACTTCTAAGGATAATTTACTTTTAGAAAATGTTCAAGAAAACTTGATTTTAGTTACAGGTAATACTGTTATAGACGCGCTAGTAGATAGCGTTTCAAAAGTAAAAGAAGACCCTAGTGAACTCATTAAAAAATTATCAGCACAACTAGGTGACAAAGAAATGATTTTGGTGACAGGTCACCGAAGAGAAAATCACGGTGATGGTTTTATAAGAATTTGTGAAGCTTTAAAAGAAATTGCTTTAAAAAAACCGCAAATGGAGATTGTATACCCTGTGCACCTTAACCCAAAGGTTCAGGAGCCTGTCAAGAGGATTTTAAGTGAGGTTTCGAACATTCATTTAATTGATCCATTAGCTTATCAAGATTTTATTTGGATGATGAATAGGTCAAAGTTAATCATTACAGATAGTGGTGGTGTTCAAGAAGAAGCACCAAGCTTAGGAAAGCCCGTGCTTGTAATGCGTGATACCACAGAGAGACCAGAGGCTGTTGCTGCAGGAACTGTTATTCTAGTAGGTACTGATAAGGAACTTATAGTAAAAGAAACAATTGATCTTTTAGAAAACGAAGAAAGATTTATGAATATGAGCAAACTCCATAACCCATATGGAGACGGTAATGCTTGTAAAAAAATAGTACAATTTATAGCACAATTATGAGACAACCAGAAGTAGTAATGATAGGTTTAGGGTATATAGGGCTTCCTACGGCAGCACTTATAGCCTCAAATGGAGTATACGTACACGGTGTAGATATAAATCAATCTGTGGTTGATACAATTAACCAGGGTAAGATACATATTGTTGAACCTGCACTTGATGTAGCTGTGGCAGGAGCTGTAAAAGATGGCTTTTTAAAAGCATCTACCACAGCTGTAGAAGCAAATAATTATTTAATAGTAGTTCCTACTCCATTTAAGGATAAAAATGAACCAGATATCTCGTTTGTAGAGGCTGCTACTCGTGGTATACTCCCGTTATTAAAAGAAGGTGATTTATACATTATAGAATCTACTTCACCTATAGGCACTACAGAAAAAATGATGGATCTCATATATACTGAGCGACCAGAACTTAAGGGCAAATTACATATTGCATATTGTCCAGAACGAGTACTACCAGGTAATGTGATGCACGAGTTAGTTTATAATGATCGTGTTATAGGGGGGGTAGATGATAAAAGTACAGAGAAAGCTCTTGCTTTTTATAAAGCACACGTAAAAGGAGAATTACACGCTACAAATGCTCGTACAGCAGAAATGTGTAAACTAGTAGAAAATTCTTCAAGAGATGTACAAATAGCGTTTGCAAATGAGCTATCTCTTATTTGTGCAAAAGCAGATATCAATGTTTGGGAACTTATCAATCTAGCAAATAAGCATCCTAGAGTTAACATATTACAGCCTGGATGTGGGGTAGGAGGACACTGTATAGCGGTTGACCCATACTTCATAGTTGCAGATTTCCCTATGGAATCTCAAATTATTGGGAAAGCAAGAGAAATTAACAATTATAAGTCATTCTGGTGTGCTGAGCAGGTTAAGAATGCAAAGCTTCAGTTTAGGTTAGATCACGGTAAGCTTCCTAAAATTGCGATAATGGGCCTCGCTTTTAAGCCTAATATTGACGACTTAAGAGAGTCTCCGGCAAAGTATATAGCTCAAAAGGTGCTCCAAGATGCAAATGATGAAGAATACTATATTGTAGAACCAAATATTAATGAGCATAAGGTATTCAAACTAACAGATTATAAAGATGCTTTTGAGAAAGCTGATATTGTAGTATATCTCGTAAATCACAACGAATTCCAAGAATTACCTAAAGACTCAGATAAGATGATTTTGGATTTTGCTGGAGTTAATAAATAATCAATCTTGGCAAAATTATTAAAAATTCTTTATCATATAGGCGGTAACGTAATATCCAGAGCTATTCCATTATTATTTGGACTGATTTTAGCGCGTTTCTATGATAATCAATCTTACGCATTATTTGTAGAGTATTTAATATTTGGAAATTTGGTTGTGTCATTTTGTACGGGCGGAATTTCTCCACAGTTAATGATTTCTAATAATTCTAATTCGGATATATCAAGTTTAATAGGATTATCCTTAAGTTTATTAATAACTACATTTTTAGTCAGTTTATTTTTTTCAATTACATCAAATATTGAGGAGCTGTTATTTATGTTTTGCTATATTTTTGGATATGGTTTGCTGACCCTCTGCTGTGCTTACTATAGCGGTGAAAAGAAATATAATCTTGTAGGTAGAACCTGGTTAGCAGTTTTTTCGCTTGAGTTGTTTTCGGTGGCTATTCTTGTCTTTAATAATATTTCTCTGGATGTTACTTTAATCCTATTTAGTAGTTCTTACTTTATAATTGGAATAGCGTCTTTGGTTTTTTTAAAAAAGAACAAAGTTTTTGAATTAGCTGCTGTTGTTAAAATTAAAAATTATAAGAAAATTTTTTTAAACAGTTTGTTTATAAGTTCATTCGCAACCACCACTCTTTTAGGATTTAAACTCATCATACAGTCTGTGGTCGGAGATGGTGAGAAAGCAATTTTTTCGTTGGGTTATCAACTCTTTTCTGTTTTAGTCTTTCTGCCGTTAGTATTTGGTGGAATTGTAATTCCTTATCTATCTCAAAATAACGATAAAAAAGACAAAAAATGGATATCGATTTTTTCTGTTTATCTCGCAATTTCACTTTTGCAAGCTTTGATAACCTATTTTGTTCTTCCATTGATTTTAGATATTTATAAAACCGAAGGATCTTCTTATAATATAAGTGTTTTGAAAATTATACTGTTAGCTTCCATAATTACTTCTTTAAATACATTTTTTATACATTTCTTTAATGCGCGGAAAGAATATATAATACTTCTGAAAACAGGGGTTTTATGGTTGTGTCCGATTGTATTTTTTTTAATTATTAAAAGCTTCCTTATAGATGCAATTGAAGCTAGTAGTATTATAACTTTGTCATATGTTTTGTCTCTATTCTATTTATTATACAATCGTAGAAGAGTAAAGTTATGACCTTGCAACACGTAAAATTTAAACAAAAGTTTGATAAATGGATTATGATTTACATAATCCTTCTTCCTTTACCTGTTTTTTTTAATATTAACGGAACAATATATCAAGGTGCTGCTTTTGGTGCAGATGTATTCGCTTTGCCAATTTCTTTATTCGTAGGTATTTTATTAATTGTTCTGAGAAGTAAGATTTTTGTTAAAGGAATTTTAAGATCATCTACGTTAATATTGCCATTTATATTTGTTCAAATAATAGTTTTTCTGATTTTTTCAATAATATATAATGGAAAGGGTGATCCGTCACTTTTAATAATTTCCACATTACCCTTGTTGGTTAGCTATTCAATTGGATCTTATGCCCGAAGGTCATTAAGTTTTTTTGACTTTGAAACTATGATTAAGTTTAGCATCAGGGGTCTTGCAATTATTTCTGCTTTACACTTATTATATTCTTTTTCAACTTTGGGTTTTGTTGTATCGTTTGCTAAAAGAGGAACCGATGACATATTTGGACTTTTTTCTATTTACCAAAAGTTAGTTTACTACCCAACGATTCTATCAATATTTTTTGTTTTATCGTTATATTTTGATGGTAAAATTTCTCGTATTTGCAGTGTTTTGATTCTTTTAAATATTTTAATGATAGGTTCCAGGGAATCTTTCCTAATGGTTCTCTTTGGTTTGGTTTCTATTTTTTACAGGATTTATTTAACTAAAAACTTTAAATACATTCCAGTTTTGATTATAATTTTCTTTTTGTTAGGAATGTTTTTATTTTCATCATTTGAAAATATACTCTCTACTTTTGGTGATGCAACCTTAGTCACAAAGTTGAGAGCTTTAGAGGAGGGAGGGGATTACAGTGCTGGTAGGTCCGAGATGATTTCTCGAGTTTTTGATTCTAGACTAAATAACTTCACATTATTATTGGGTACAGGTTATAATAATGAGAATATATTAAGTCCACATAATCAATACTTAGAAGTATTAGTTCGAGGAGGGGTATTTAGTTTAGTTTTGTTTATGCTTTTAGTAGGTAAAAGTATTGTTGATTATAGGCTTAATTGGAGAAAAAAAATTAATGTTGGCAATTACAAAATAGTTTACGCATTATTTGTTTCTTTTTTACTATTATTAGTAGTATCCTTTAATGTAAATACTCCAGTTAGAGCCCCATATAGTAGCGCCCTATTTGGTTTTTTACTAGGTTATTTTTCTTTTGGAAAATTAAAAATCATTGATGTTTCAAATAGTTTAAAAACGACAATATGATGAAAAATTTTTTCGTTTGTACTTATGAATTCTTAGGAAGGTTAATTTTTGGTTTACCTAGGCATAAAGTATTTAATTTTTTTAAATCTAATTATATGCGTGCTCAAGGATGTGAAATAGGTCGTGATATTACTTTCTATCCAGGTATAAAGATTAATCCTGCGCGTAATATTATTTTAGGGAACAACGTTGATTTAGCGTGGGGTGTAATTATTACGACAACAGGTGGTGTTGAGATTGGTGATAGAACCCTTATTGGATATCGAACATTGATTTCGTCAGCTAATCATAATATCCCCAGTAATCGAGAGCATATCTTTGGATCTGGTCACACGGCTAAAAAAGTTACAATAGGTAGAGATTGCTGGATAGGTGGTAATAGTGTAATTGTAGCTGGTGTGACAATAGGCGATGGCGCAGTAGTCGGAGCTGGAAGTGTTGTAACAAAGGATGTTAAACCATATACTGTAGTTGGTGGTGTGCCAGCGAAATTTTTAAGAGAAAGAGATTAGAATTATGAAACAAATTATACAGTCCTTTAAAACAGGAGAAACAATTTTAGAAGAATTGCCAGCCCCAAAAGTAAAACGTGGGCAGGTACTTATACAAACTACAAAATCATTAGTTTCTCTAGGTACAGAGCGTATGCTTGTAGAATTTGGAAAATCTAATTTAATATCAAAGGCAAGACAGCAGCCGGATAAGGTTAAAATGGTTCTTGATAAGATTAAAACAGACGGTTTACTTCCTACTGTTGAAACTGTTTTTAATAAACTAGGCGAGCCTTTACCACTGGGTTATTGCAACGTGGGTAAAGTAATTGCAGTAGGAGAAGGAGTATCTGAATTTAGTGTAGGAGATCGTGTTGCGTCTAATGGAGGTCACGCAGAGTTTGTTTCGGTTCCTAAAAACCTAGTGGCTCTTATACCTGATAATGTAACAGATGAACAAGCTTGTTTTACAGTAATAGGTAGTATAGGTTTACAAGGCTTGAGACTTTTAAATCCAACACTTGGAGAGACCGTTGTTGTAACTGGCTTAGGTCTTATAGGCCTCCTTACAGCACAACTACTTAAAGCAAATGGATGTAATGTTATAGGAATTGACTTTGATCAATCTAAGTTAGATCTAGCTCATCAGTGGGGCATCACTACTATTAATCCTGCAAAAGGAGATGATCCTGTAAAAACTGTAATGAGTCTAACGGGTGATGTAGGAGCAGATGGTGTAATTATCACAGCTTCTACAAAAAGTAATGAGGTAATCTCACAAGCAGCTCAAATGTCTCGTAAACGAGGTCGCATAGTGTTAGTAGGGGTTATCGGTCTAGATTTAAGTCGTGCAGAATTTTATGAGAAAGAACTAACTTTTCAAGTATCTTGTTCTTATGGCCCAGGTAGATATGATGAAAATTATGAAAACAGAGGGCAAGATTATCCACTTCCATTTGTTAGGTGGACAGAGCAACGCAATTTTGAAACAATGCTCAATGCTATTTCAAAACAATATATAGAAGTAGACCCTATGATTACCGAGGTCATAGATCTTGAGAATTACAAGGATATTTATGGTGAGATAGGAAGCTCAAAGTCTATCGCTTCCATATTAAATTATGGAAATGAAGCCGTGTACAGTAATACAATAACTTTTGATACAAATTCAAAAAGTGGCTCTACAAACGGTATCGCTATTGTAGGAGCAGGTAATTTTACAAAAATGACAATGCTCCCTGCGATGAAGGGAATCGATGCAAATTTACAGCAGATTGTAAGCTCTGGTGGTCTTTCCGGAACTACACTTGCAAAGAAGTTTGGCATTGCAAAAAGTGCTACAGATTATAGTGAAGTATTAAAAGAAAACGACATTAACACTGTAATGATAACCACCAGACATAATTTACACGCGTCTATGGTTGTGGAGGCACTTGAGGCAAGTAAAAATGTGTTTGTAGAAAAACCATTAGCACTTAACCAGGTAGAGCTAGATAAAATAATAGGTGCTTATAACAAGACTAATAACTCTGTTACGGTAGGTTTTAATAGAAGATTCTCTCCTTTTGCTATAAAAATGAAAGAAGTGCTAGGGGGAGGTGACACCCCAGTAAATATTGTAGCTACTATGAATGCTGGTATGATACCCTCTAATGTATGGATACACGATCTCAAAATAGGTGGCGGGCGTATTATAGGAGAAGCTTGTCATTTTATTGATTTAATATCATTTTTAACAGGTAGTAAGGTTAAAAGTGTTTGTATGACTGCGATGGGTATAAATCCTGAAGAAAATACAGATAATGCTACACTTTTATTAAAGTATGAGAATGGCTCAAATGGGGTAGTAAATTATTTTGCAAATGGAAGTAAGAGCTATTCAAAAGAGCGTGTAGAAGTGTATAGTCAAGAACGTACACTTACCCTTGATAACTGGCGTAAATTAAAAGCGTATGGCTTCAAGAATTTTAAAGGTATGAAGTCTAAAATGGATAAAGGACATAAAAATCAATTCTCATTATTTGTAAAACACGTAAATGAAGGTGGGGAAGCATTAATACCAATGGACTCACTAGTAAATACCACAATGGCTTCATTTGCTGCTATAGAAAGTCTTAAAGAAGGGAAGTGGATAGATGTTAAATAAACCTAGTCTTATTTTTGATTTTATAAAGAATATGGGTTTCCGCTATATTCTTTTTAGAGTATGGCATACTTTCCAGGTGAAAACTGGGATTTTCAAAAAGAAATTCCCAAGTGCACCAAAGGCTAAAAAATTTATTTCTAAAAAGGAGTGGGTAGAAAAAAATATCTCATTCTTTTTTGACTCAAAGTATGATTTACAGCTAGAAAAAGAACCAACTGAGATATTAGAATCACGCTTTCGCGAAAGCAAAAAAAATATCATCACTTTTTTTAGTAATCGGAAAATTCAATTAGAAGTAGATAATCAATGGTTTAAGAATCCAGATTCTGGATTTATTTATGATGCTACAAAACATTGGTCTCAGATACCAGATTTATCTACAGAAGCTGGTGATATAAAATTTGTTTGGGAAAAAGCTCGATTCTCATTTTTATATGATATCATAAGATATGATTATCATTTTGAATCTGATCAAGCGGCTTATGTTCTAAGTGAAATAGAAGATTTTATAGATAAGAACCATATAAACTTAGGCCCACAATATAAGTGTAGTCAAGAGATAAGCTTACGTATACTTAACTGGTCTTTTGCTCTACACTATTATAAACATAGTGAACACCTTACAGAAGAGTTATTTAGTAAAGTAATGAATGCGATTTACTGGCAACTTCATCACGTATACCATAACATTAATTTTTCAAGAATCGCGGTTAGAAATAATCACGCTATAACGGAAACTTTAACACTCTATCTTTCTCACTTATTATTTCCTTTTATTCCCGAAACAAAAGCGTGGAGTAAAAAAGGCAAACAATGGTTTGAACAAGAAGTAGATTATCAAATTTATGATGACGGTACTTTTTTACAGTATTCTATGAATTATCATAGGGTAGTTATACAATTACTCACTTGGGGAATAAGACTTGCAGATTTAAACAATGAGAGATTTTCTCAATTTGTATATGTTAAAGCGCAAAAGTCTTTAGACTTTTTAGATGCTTGTTTAGACAAAAGTTCTGGCACTTTGCCTAATTATGGTAGTAATGACGGCGCATTGTTCTTTAAGTTAACAGATTTAGATTATCGTAATTATACAAGCCAACTTGATGATTTACGTATGTCTCTACAAGGCACTGCAGTTGTAAAATCTGAGAGTTTTGAGTGGTATGGACTTAAAAATGCGAGTATTGTAGAGAGAAACCAAATGGCTATAAGTAGTTTTGACATTGGAGGATATTATATAATTAATGAACCCGATGTAAAAACGTTCATACGTTGTGGTGCTTATAACGATAGACCTGCTCAAGCAGATAATTTACATCTGGACCTATGGGTAAATGGTGAGAATTACCTTTGGGACAGTGGGAGTTATAAATATAATACTGATTTAAATCTTATAAAGCACTTTACAGGTACGGCAGGGCATAACACGGTAAGTATAGATCATAAAGATCAAATGCTTAAAGGAGGACGTTTTATATGGTTTAAATGGATTAAGGAAGCTCAAGCGACACTTAAGAAGGATCAAAATTATATATTTAGAGGGTCTATAAATGCTTATAGACATTTAGGAGGTATAACTCACAGCCGAGTTGTAGAAAAATCACCCAATACATTAAGCTGGAATGTGATTGATACAACAAATAAAAACAAAGATTCCATAATGTCTCAACACTGGCATATCAACCCGAGGTTTAAGGATAAAATATCTTTTATTGCTAAAGATAATAATGGTAATGAGTTACTGCCTAAGGTAGAAAGCAATTGGTATTCGGGCTATTATGGACTTAAAGAAAAATCGTTATCCATTAGTTTTTCAACACCGACCAATTTAATTCACACACAAATTATAATACATACTTAAATGCGTATTTTACTCATACACCAATATTTTTTAGAAAAAAATGACGGAGGTGGTTCTAGGTTTAATGAGATGTCAAAATCTTGGGCTGCTCAAGGGCACGAAATAACCGTGCTCTCGGGAATGGTACATTATAATACAGGAAAGAAAATGCCTCGTTATAAAGGGAAGTTTACTTTTAAAGACTCACAATTTTATAACAACGTGGATGTAGTGAGATGTCACGTTTCAGAAAGTTATAATGCTAGTTTTATAGGTCGACTTTGGGCCTATTTTTCATTTGTATTTAGTAGTATATATGCAGGTATTTTTAAAGTAAATAGAAAATTTGATATTATTTTGGTGACTTCTCCGCCATTATTTGTTGGGATCACAGCATATGCGCTATCTCTATTAAAAGGTGTTCCTTTTGTTTTTGAAGTTCGTGATTTATGGCCAGAGAGCGCAATAGATACCGGAGTTTTAAAGAACAAGGTTATAATAAAATTTGCTTATTGGTTTGAAGGGTTGATGTACAAAAAAGCAAAATTAATAAATGTGTTAACACCAGCTTTCAAAACAAAATTAATAGAAAAGGGGGTTCCGAAGGAAAAGGTTATTCTTATTCCTAATGCTGCCGATTTTACTCTAGCAAATGAGGTGAGAAAGGATTTTGATTATAAAAAATTTAAAAATGATATTGGGCTTAGCGACAAATTCGTCATAACGTATGTAGGAGCACACGGCGTTGCAAATCATTTGATCCAGCTTCTCGATGCGGCAGAGTATTTAAAAAATACTAATGTTATTTTCCAGCTTATAGGTTCAGGAATGGAAAAAGAAATGTTAATGACCGAGAAGCTAAAGCGCAATCTAGATAATGTTATTTTTAGAGATCCTATAGCAAAGGCTGAAGTGTTTAAATACATTTTATCTTCTGATATGGGCGCATCCGTTTTAAAGAAAGTCGATACTTTTAAAACAATATATTCTAATAAGACATTTGATTATATGTCTTGTAAAATACCAACGCTACTCGCTATAGATGGTGTGAGTAGAGAGCTTGTAGAGCAAGCAGAATGTGGTATTTATGTTGAACCAGAAAATGGTTTAGCAATTGCAGATGGTATTAAGGATATTATGAATAATCCTTTAAGATTGACAGAAATGGGAGAAAATGGTTATGAGTATGCTTTATTGCATTTTGACAGGTCAGTACTAGCACAGAAGTACCTCAATCATATGAAATTAATTGTAAAGTGATGTATAGACTTGTGATTAAACCAGTAGCCGATGTACTTACTGCAAGTATCGTCTTTATTTTATTTCTCCCTGTTTTTCTTATAGTTTGCATTCTTTTAATAGTTGTAAATTCTGGAAATCCATTTTTTACGCAAATGAGACCAGGCAAAAATGGAAAAATTTTCAAAATCTTTAAATTCAAAACAATGAATGATAAGAAAAACGAGAATGGGGAATTACTAAGTGATAAAGAACGTATTACAAAAATAGGTCAGATAGTAAGAAAAACCTCTTTAGATGAGTTGCCGCAACTTTTTAATGTGATAAAAGGCGATATGAGTTTTGTAGGACCTAGGCCGTTATTAGTTGAATATTTAAAGCTCTATAACAGTCATCAAACAAAACGATTAAAGGTGAAACCAGGTATAACAGGGTGGGCACAAGTAAATGGACGCAACGCAATAAGTTGGGAGAAAAAATTTGATTATGACGTTTGGTATGTAAGTAATCAAAATATGCTACTGGACATTAAGATTTTGTTTATGACTGTGATGAAGGTATTTAAATCTGAGGGAATTACTGCCGAGGGAGAAGTTACAACTAAAAAATTTGAGGGTTAATGGTAATATACGGAGCTAGTGGTCACGGTAAGGCTATAAAAGCTATAGCAGATAGTTTAAATATTATAGTCGACGGATTTATAGATGATAATTATGAAAAAGAATCATTTTTGAATGTGCCAGTACGCGAATTAGGTACATCTGATGAAATAATCATCGGAATAGGTAATAATAATATTAGAAAGAAAATAGCCGAATCACATACTCACAAATGGCATAATGCATTAATTCATAAAAGCGCGATTGTCTCTGTTGAAAATGACATCGGAAGCGGTACGGTTATTATGCCGGGTGTTGTTATTAATGAGTGTAACTTCATAGGTGAACACTGCATAATAAACTCAGCATCGGTTATTGAGCACGATTGTATAATTAATGACTACGCACACATTTCACCTAATGCTACTTTGAGTGGTGGTGTTAATGTAGGAGTTGGGGCTCATATTGGAGCAGGAGCATCTGTTATACCAGGTATTACAATAGGTAAATGGTCTGTAGTGGGGGCCGGTGCAGTAGTTATAAGGGATATTCCCGATTTTACTGTGGTAGTGGGGAATCCCGCTAGAATAATAAAAACTTTAGCAATTGACTAAAATACTATTTGATTTTATTATATCACTAGTTTTAATTGTTCTTTTGATTCCTCTTTGGGTGATTATTTTAATTACTCCTTACGTTTCTATTTTTAAACAAACTCGTGTAGGTAGGTTTGGAAAATACTTTACTATTTATAAAATAAAAACGATGAAAGATGGACGTGTAACCTCTTTAGGAAAATTTCTTAGGAAATATAAAATTGATGAACTTCCTCAGCTCTTTAATATCTTAAAAGGAGATATGTCTTTTGTAGGTCCAAGACCAGATATACCTGGATATTATGACAAGCTCATAGGTAAGGATAGGGGGGTTCTTTTGTTAAAGCCTGGTCTTACTAGCTTAGCAGCTATTAAATATCGCAATGAAGAGGCTCTCTTAGCACGGCAAGTAAATCCTAGTAAATTTAATACTGAAATTATTTTTCCAGATAAAGTTAAGATGAATCTAGATTATCTTGAAAAACGAAGTTTTTGGTATGATATAAATATCATTGTTTTAACGATTAAATCTCTGTTTTTCTGAACTATATTTGCAAATACAAAATAATTATATGTCTCAACAAAAAATCTGGCTTTCATCGCCACATATGGGAGGTACAGAGCGTAACTTCGTAACAGAAGCCTTTGATACTAACTGGGTTGCTCCACTTGGACCTAATGTTAATGGTTTTGAAAATGACCTGCAATTATATCAGGGTCAGGATACTCACGTTGCTGCCTTAAGCTCAGGAACTGCAGCAATTCACCTTGCATTAGTACAATGTGGTGTAGAGGCTGGTGATGAGGTTATTTGCCAGTCATTTACCTTTTGTGGTAGTATTAATCCTATAAAATATCTGGGAGCAAAGCCTGTACTTGTAGACAGTGAGTCTACAACCTGGAATATGTGCCCTATTTATCTAGAAGAAGCCATAAAAGATAGAATAAAGCAAGGAAAAAAGCCCAAAGCAATCATTGCAGTACATTTATATGGTATGCCTTATCAGGTAGACTTAATAAACAAGGTTGCTAGTAAATTTGATATACCTGTTGTAGAAGATAGTGCAGAGGCTCTGGGTTCTACCTACAAAGGCCAGAAGTGCGGTACATTTGGTCGTTTTGGTATACTTTCATTTAACGGCAATAAGATTATCACTACAAGTGGTGGTGGGGCAATGGTTTGTCATTCTCAAGAAGACAAAAAACAAACTGTTTTTCTTGCTACGCAAGCACGTGATGATGCGCCTCACTATGAGCACACAACCATAGGGTACAATTACAGATTAAGTAATATTTCAGCAGGAATTGGAAGAGGTCAAATGGAAGTGCTCGATAAGCATATAGGTCTGCGTAGAGCTATGAATTCTTTTTACATTAAAACTTTTAAGAGTATTGATGGTATTACTGTTTTTCAAGAACCATCAGAAGACTTTCATAGCAATCACTGGTTAAGTGCCATATTAATTGATACAGCTAAAACAAACGGAATAAGTAGAGAGGACTTACGTCACGCTTTCGCGAAAGCGAATATCGAGTCAAGACCATTATGGAAACCAATGCACCTGCAACCTATTTTTAAAGATGCTCCTTATTATGGGTCAGGTATAGCCGAAGAACTATTTGAAACTGGATTATGCCTTCCTTCTGGCTCAAACTTAACAAATGATGATAGAGAACGAATTCAAAAAGTTATATTTGAATTATTCAAAAGCGCTTAATAAATGTTAACTAGATTAAAAGCGGCCATATCTAATTTGTTTTCTGATGAAAATAAATTAGATATTCGTAATGTACGCTATCTTCCAAGGTGGATGGTATTATTTATTGATACATTGTTGATACTAATATCAACACTTATCACCTATTTTTTACTATTAGATTTACATATACAACCGCTCGATGTAATAACAAATGGCCAGCAGTTAAGCCTTGTAATAGGTGTAAATTTTATATTTTTATTGATTTTTAAAACATATGCAGGTCTTATAAGGCATTCCTCTTTTATGGATGCTATGAAGCTTATGTTTGCGACTATAGCAACATTTTCTTTATTAATGGTGCTTAATCTGGTATTACAAGAGTTCTATAGTTTAAAGATTTTTATAAATACTGGGCTTATACTTTTTTCATTTATTTCTTTTACAGCCTTATTTAGTTTTAGACTTGCAGTAAAGCAATTATACGAGCGTTTTAAAGTTGCTCAAAAAAATGAAGAAATAATAAATGCCGTAATTATAGGAGTAGACGATGGTGCTATATCTGTAGCTGCAGCATTAGATATTGAGCATCCACAGCGTTTTATAATCAAGGGGTTTATTTCAAAAAGACAGAATAAGAGTTTAAGAATTCTTGACAAACCTGTACTAGAGCTTGATAAAAGCATTCAGCATTTAGTAGAAAAGCTCAAAGCAGAAGCAATTGTCTTTGCAGGTAATTCTATGACTGCCGAAGAACGATTTTCTATTGTTAAAGAGTGTTTAGAACACGATATTAAAGTATTTAATTCACCTTTGGTTATAAATTGGAGTGAGACGACGACAGTTACAGATCAATTAAAAAGTCTTCAAATTGAAGATCTATTGAATAGAGACCCAATAGAATTAAATGATAATGTAAAGTCGGGTAAGATAAAAGGGAAGACTATTCTTGTAACTGGAGGAGCAGGATCAATAGGTAGTGAAATAGCAAGGCAAGTGGCTTCCTATAATCCCAAAAGGCTTATTGTACTAGACCAGGCAGAAACTCCTTTGCATTCACTTAGTTTAGAATTGCAAAATTCCTTTCCTGATGTCGATTTTGAGTTTGTTATATGTGATGTAGCCAATAGAAATAGGTTAAGAATTCTTTTTGATTCATTTAAGATAGATATTATTTATCACGCTGCAGCATATAAGCACGTGCCTTTAATGGAGAACAACCCTTCTGAAGCTATACTTACAAATGTTTATGGCACAAAAAATCTTGCAGACATTGCAGCTAAGCATAAAGTAAGCCATTTTGTGATGGTTAGTACAGATAAGGCTGTAAATCCAACTAACGTGATGGGAGCAACAAAAAGAGCTGCCGAAATGTATGTACAGTCCAAATTTTTTGATTTACAAGATAAAGGAAAAAAGAGGTACACTAAGTTTATAACAACTAGGTTTGGTAATGTATTAGGATCTAATGGATCTGTTGTACCATTATTTAAAAAGCAAATTGAAAGTGGTGGCCCCGTTACGATTACCCACCCCGACATTATTCGTTACTTTATGACTATTCCAGAAGCCTGTCAACTAGTTTTAGAAGCTGGAACAATGGGAGAAGGTGGAGAGATTTTTATTTTCGATATGGGAGAACCAGTTAGAATAATGGATCTCGCCGAAAAAATGATAAAACTCTCTGGACATACGGTTAATGAAGATATAGAGATTAAAATAACAGGGCTTAGGCCTGGAGAAAAATTATATGAAGAATTGTTAAGTGATGAAAGCAAAACATTGCCTACTCATCACGAAAAAATTATGATTAGCCAAGATTCTACCAGCAATTTTGATGACATAAGCACAACCATAAATAAAATTGTTAAGGCAGCCATAAAAAATAATAATGCTATAAGTGTTTCAAAGTTGAAATCTTTAGTTCCTGAATTTAAAAGTAAAAATTCAGAATACGAAATTTTAGATATTGAGGTTCATAATGATACTTCTTTTATAAAGACAGAAAAACAATTGTCTAAAGAGGGATAGTATAGTATTTTTGCAGTCAAATTTATAAGTATGTCAATCAAATTTTTGAGCAGAATTACTGCTCTTGTTCTTTTATTCAGTTTAGTATGTACTTCGTGTATTTCAAAAAAAGAGGTTTTATATTTTCAGGATATAGAAGCCTTAAATAATCAAACGGATAACACTAATTATAATACGATAATAAGACCTGATGATTTGTTATCCATTACAGTTTCGTCTCAAGATCCAGAATCTGTTGCTATTTTCAATCCGGTTGCAGGAGCAGCAAATGCATTGCGAACAACAAATGATCGCCTCGGCACCTATTTAGTCGATTCTAATGGAAATATAGAATTTCCTTTTATTGGAACGCTACAAATAGCTAATAAAACTAGGGTGGAAGCTATAGCTTTACTTAAAGGTGAGATTAATAAATATGCAAAAGAGGCCGTTGTAGATATTCGTATTCTAAATTTTTCTATTTCAGTTTTAGGAGAAGTGCAGCGTCCAGGAACGTTCACAATTCCTAATGAAAGGATAACAGTTCTCGAAGCATTAGGTCTTGCAGGGGATATGACCATATTCGGTGAACGTAAAACTGTAAAAATCATAAGAGAAGAAAATGGAGTAAAAAGTTATGGAGAACTTGACTTCACAAGCATTGATGTGGTTAATTCACCCTTTTATTACTTGCAACAGAATGATGTGGTAATTGTATCGCCAAATAAAGCTCAAGTTCAGAGTGGTGCATTTAATCGTAACTCAACTATTTTTATTTCAATTGCGGGTATTATTATATCTGTACTTACTATTCTTACTCGATAATACAACATAATGTCAGAACTTAAAACATCTATAAAAGAGGAAGATTTTAATCTCAAAGAATTAATTGCACCTTATGTCCGTTTTTTACCTTGGTTTATTTTATCGGCATTAGTTTTTTTATCGTTAGCATTTCTTTACATACGATATAGCACCTATGTATACCAGAGTGAGGCAACTATTTTAATAAAAGACACTAATAATGGGGCTCTCTCAGAGCTCGCTGCATTTGAAGATTTAGGACTTGGAGGAGCAGGACTTAGTAAGTCAGATTTTGAAAATGAAATAGAAATACTAAAATCTAAACGGCTCATATCTGAGGTTGTTAGAAATTTAAATTTAAACGTTAAGTACTATAGGGAAGGTAATGTCAAATCTTCAGAGGTCTTTTTGGAAACACCTTTCACAGTAACTGTGGTTTCTTTAAAAGAGTCATCTCCATACCTTCTTAAATCTCTTTATATAAAGCCAATTTCAGATAAAGAGTTTGTAATTAAAGATGCTCAAGATGCTCAAGATGCTCAAGAGAGTACTTATAATTTTGGTGATATATTAAATTTGGATTTCGGAGAACTAGTTATTAATTCAGCAAATAATCCTTCAAGAAGAAGTGATAAGGACGAATTTAATGACTTTACACTCGTGAGTATATCTAGTGTTTCACAAGCAGTAATAGATTTAAAAAATAATCTTAATATTCAAGCTGCCAATAAAAATAGTAGTGTTCTAAAAATATCTTTTAATTCTTCTGCACCAAATAAGTCCGAGGCTATACTGAATACGCTCATAGATGTATATAATAATGATGCTATACAGGATCGTAATCTAGTATCGGCCAATACTGCTAAATTTATTGATAGAAGATTAGAAATCATTACGAGCGAATTAGATTCTGTAGAGACAAAAAACGTAAACTTTAGAGAAGATAAAAATGTCACTGACATCGCTACTGAAGGACAATTGTTTTTGCAAAGTAAGACAGAACTTGAGCGTAAACTATTAGAGGTTTCAACAAAAATTGGTCTAGCTAGCGCTATGAATGAACTTTTGCAAAATGGTTCTGACAACGAGTTGTTACCGGTAAACTTAGGACTGTCTGGTGATGGTCTTGCCAAATCAATACAAGAATATAATAATTTGGTTTTAGAAAAGGAACGTCTATTAAAAAGCTCCACATCTGCAAACCCTGTTATAATTACCTTAGATAATCAATTAAAACAGTTACGATCGAGTATAACTTCTAGTTTAGACAACGTTAAGACTTCTTTAGAAATAGAAGATAGAGACTTAAGAAGACAAACTGGTTCTATAGGTGGTAAAATTGCTGCTATACCAAGTCTCACTAAAGCTGCTAGAGATATAATGAGACAGCAAGAGATTAAGGAGGCCTTATATTTATATTTGCTTCAAAAAAGGGAAGAAACTGCAATTTCTCTAGCCGTAACAACACCAAAGGCAAAAATTGTTGATAGAGCATATAGTTTAAGGCAGCCTATATCTCCTAAACCTAAAATTGTTTACTTAGGTGCTTTGGTTTTAGGTTTATTAATTCCCTTCGGTATAGTGTATGTAAAAACACTATTAGATACTAAAATCCATAACCGACTTGATATTGAGAAGGCACTCCCAGAACTTGCAATTTTAGGGGAGGTACCTACTATAGATAGTAAGGAGAGTGAAACAATTACAAGCAATGATAGATCAGTACTTGCAGAAGCGTTTAGAATTTTAAGAACAAACTTAGGTTATTTTATAAAGAGTTCATCTAGTGTTAATGGTAATACTATTTTTGTTACGTCTACTATTAAGGGAGAAGGTAAAACATTTGTTGCTTACAATCTTGCATTATCATTAGCTACAACAGGGAAAAAGGTTCTTTTAGTGGGAGCGGATATAAGAAATCCGCAACTTCACCGATATATAGACAAAAATATATGGACTATTGGATTATCAGAATATCTTTTTGATGATACAGTAGATGTAGATTCCATAACCTTTGAGGTGAAAAATCAAAGTGATAAGCTAGATTTAATCTTATCAGGTAGAATACCGCCTAACCCGGCAGAACTTCTTATGAATGGACGCTTTGAAACTTTAATCAGTGAGGTTAAGGATGACTATGACTATGTAGTGGTAGATACAGCTCCAACATTACTTGTAACCGATACATTACTTATAAGTCAAAATGCAGATATGACAGTATATGTAAGTAGAGCAGATTATACAGAGAAAAAATTATTAGAGTATCCAAAAGAGCTTTACAGAGACGGTAAGCTTAAAAATATTGCATTTGCAATAAATGGTATTAAAATCAATAATTTCGGTTATGGTAGTAAATATGGTTATGGTTACGGCTATGGTCAGACTAAAAAATCTTTATTTAAAAGACTAAAAGATAGATTAGGTTTATCTTAATTACTACTAGTTTATTATAAAAATAGCCTCTCAATTCTGAGAGGCTATTTTTATAATATTTCATTTCTAGTAAAATCACATATGGTCTGTAAATTTTCTCGATACTTCTTTGGAATTTTAAAGCTCTCTACTTTCTCTAAATGATCTATGCGATGGGTATCTGTACCAATATAGTCATACAAGTTTTCAGAAAGTAATTTGAAGGCAATTTTTTGTACACCCTCCCCATAATGTGGTGTAAGTGATAAGGCGTTAAGTTGTAACAAACAACCCTTTTGTTTAAACTCTTTATAAATATCAAAACGTTTATGATAGTAGGCATAACGTTCAGGATGCGCCATAACAGGTATATAACCTAAAGTACCAATTTTGTAAATAATTTCAAAAAGGTTTTCTGGAGGTTGGAAAAAAGACATTTCTACAAGAACATACTTGTCATAAAGAGGTATAATATTACCCTCTTCTAGAAGTTGACTAAAATTTTCGTCCAGCATATACTCAGAAGAATAACTCAAAGCTATGTCCTGTTTGTCACTTATACTTTCATATGCACTTTTAATAATCTCTGGCGTATTATCATAAATACCCGCCATAGTATGCGGTGTCGCTATAATTTTTGTACAACCTAAAGCTGAATATTTTTTCAAAAGCTCCTCACTTTGATCGGGAGTCTTTGCACCATCATCTATCCCAGGTAAAACGTGACAATGCATTTCAGGAGTTCCAGACCAGATCTCAAGAAACGATATTTTATTATTAAATAGTCCAAACATAGTGTAAAAATACCTTAATTATTTTAGAAACTCGTACCTTCATATTATGATAAGAAGCACGATTATAATCATTCTAATTTCTTTTTTAAATTTATCGCTTTTTGCCCAAAATAACTTAGATTTTGAAGCGACTTTTGGTGCTCGTAGTTTTTTGTACTCAGATAGATTACCATTCTGGTTACATACTAATACCCAAGGTTTACTTAGTGAGAATAGTGATTATGGCGTTTCCGCTTTCGCGAAAGCAGAATACAAACTCGCAGAAAAATATAAGCTTAGTCTTGGAGTAGGGGGATACTTTACTGATGGATTTGAGAATAGTATTAGAAGAAGTGATCTCTTTCTAGAGTATGAGAATAGCTTAATTAGGGTAATAGTAGGTTCTAAAAGTTTACCAGAGTCAGAATTATCAAATTCTGTTATTAATAATAACATTCTTTTTACTGGAAATGCGCGCGCGCTTCCTGGTTTATTTCTTTCAAATAACAAACCTATAAAGCTTTTTAAAAATATTTCATTTAATGCGGAGATAGCTCATTATCAATTTAACGATGATCGTTCGGTTTATAATGCAAGATTGCATTATAAGAAACTTGGATTAAATTGGCGTATTCAGGATAGGTCATCATTACACGTTTCTTTGCGACATTATGTACAATGGGCGGGTACGCAGAGTGATGGCACAAAATTACCCAGTGATTTTAATGCATTTATCAGAACATTTACAGGAGCCAATGGAGGGGATATTGATAATGATAATGAAGCTATTAATGCCCTAGGAAATCACCTAGGGACTTATGAGTTAGTATATCTAGGCACATATAAAAACATAAACTTTAAGCTGTATCACCATACATTATTTGAAGATCGATCTGGTCGTGAACTTAATAATTTTCCAGATGGTGTGTGGGGCGTAAGTATATTTCCGAAAGCTTCATCTTTTATAGAAAATTTTACGTACGAATATATCCAAACCATATCACAGAGTGGTAGGCCCACAGCAACCGAGGGGCTTAATCAACAGAGTGGAGGAGATAATTATTTTATAAATAGTATATATAGCTCTGGCTGGACGTATAATGGGGTTATATTGGGATTACCTTTAATTAATCCATATGGTAATACTACAACTCCAGCAAGTAATAGAGTTATTGCTCACCACTTGGAAATGTCTGGTACTATCTATAAGGTTAATTATAAGGTAAAAGGGACTTATCAAGAAAGCTTAGGTACATATGCTGCACCTATTTATCCAAGACAGCGTTTAGTCTATACATCTGGAGAACTTACCCTACCAACAAAGGAGTTCGGCTCATTTACTCTATATGGAGGGGCAGATTTTATAAATAACTTTGAGAATACCTATGCCGTAGGGCTTGGTTATAATTTTTCATTTGATTGATAGTACTTCTATTAATCAAAATACGCTCATAAAAATAATCTTATAAGCGTATTCTACCTACCTTCTAACCACTTCAAAAAGATCTGTGCGTCTGTCACGTAAATTCTTTACTGCGCCAAATTGATTGAGTTCTTTTAGTAAATCTAGGTCAACATCGGCTATTAATATCATCTCTGTATTTGGTGTTGCTTCTGCTTTTATGCCATTAGTAGGGAAGGAGAAGTCACAAGGAGTAAACACCATAGATTGTGCAAACTGTATATCCATATTTTCTACATTAGGTAAGTTACCTACACTACCAGCAATTGCTACATAACATTCATTTTCTATAGCTCTTGCTTGTGAGCAGTGGCGCACTCTTGAGTATCCATTTTGTGTATCTGTAAGAAAGGGAACAAATAGTATATCCATTCCTTCATTTGCAAGTAGTCTACTTAACTCTGGAAACTCAGAATCATAGCAAATTAATATTCCTATTTTTCCACAATCTGTATCATATGTTTTAAGCTCAGTACCTCCTTGCATACCCCATACTTTTGCCTCGTCCGGAGTAACGTGTAGTTTTTCATAACGCTCTGTACTGCCATCACGTCTACATAGATAGCCTACATTGTATAAACGTTCATCTCGTATCTCAGGCATACTACCGGCTATAATATTGATATTATAGGTTATTGCAAATTCTGAAAATTGCTGAACTATAGCTTGAGTATGCCTTGCAAGTTTTCTTATTGCATCTGATGTTTTAAGATGATTATCTTTTGCCATAAGGGGTGCATTAAAAAACTCAGGAAATAACACAAAGTCAGATCTGTAACCAGCAACAGCATCTATAAAATATTCTGCTTGGTTAAGTAACTCCTCTAAGCTATTATAAGGTCGCATTTGCCACTGTATGAGCCCTAGACGAACATTTGATTTTTTTGTAGCTGCTTTTCTAGATGGTTTTTTATAGTAAATGTTATCCCATTCCATCAGGATAGCAAACTCTCCAGATGCTTTATCTCCTTCTAGATATCCTCTCATAACTTTTGCTGGGTGAAAGTCATTAGAGATTTGGAAGTTTAGCACTGGGTCATTTATTTCTTTGCGCTTTACTTTTTCAATGTATTCTTTAGGTTTCAGGTCTTCTGCATAAAGACTGTAATTGGGCATTCTACCGCCAAAGGTGATACCTTTTAAGTTAAGTTCTTCACATAGCTCTTTGCGATAATCGTAGAGCCTTCTGCCTAAGCGTAGACCTCTATAAGTCGGTTTGATAAATACATCTATACCATAAAGAACATCACCATCATCTGAGTGGGTAGAAAATGTATAGTTGCCAGTAATATCTCTATACGTGTGGTCATCTTCAAAATTATCATAGTTGACAATGATAGACAGTGCACAGCCGGCAATTTCCCCATTAATTTTTATGACGGCTTGTCCCTTTGGAAACTTTTTAATCAAAGTTGATATATGTTTCTCCTCCCAGTATGAATCTGGCATATTTGTATATGCAGATATCATAGCCGTTTTAAGTTCTTGATAGTCATTGAGCTCAAGATACTTGAGCTCAATGTGTTCTATATCTCCAGTTTTCATTATTCTTTTATATCCTCGTCTGTGTCAAAAGGATCTTGTACAGCTGTTGGGTCATTATCTTGGTATGACTCATAATCATCTTCATCATATTGTTCCATCACACGCTCTAGTTTTGCACTTATTTTTACTAGGTACTTTGTGTCTTCTGTAATAATTTCAATACACTTTACGAGTTCATCTTTTACATTTCTAAAACGTATGATATCACTATCATCATAACCGTAGGGATATTTCTCGACCACTAAGGCAAGTATCTCAGGAGTTAATTTCTTAAAGTCTACGATTACTCTATTGAGGTTTGGATTATTTGAGCTTTTCATAATTACATATCTAGAAGGTAAGCAAATATGAGTGGTGCTACGATGGTTGCATCACTTTCTATAATAAACTTAGGCGTATTCATATCTAGTTTACCCCAGGTTATCTTTTCATTAGGCACAGCGCCACTGTAAGAGCCATAGCTAGTTGTGGAGTCACTTATCTGGCAGAAATAACTCCAGAATGGTGTATCTGTGCGCTCCATATCTTGATAAAGCATAGGCACAACACAAATAGGAAAATCGCCAGCGATACCACCACCTATCTGAAAGAAACCTATACCGTTATCTGAGTTTGCCGTATACCAGTCTGCTAGATAGGTCATATACTCAATACCAGATTTTACGGTACTTGCTTTAAGTTCACCCTTCATCACGTAGCTAGCAAAAATGTTACCCATTGTACTATCTTCCCAACCTGGCACTATGATAGGTAGGTTTGCCTGTGCGGCAGCATACATCCACGAGTCTTTTATGTCTATCTCATAGTATTCTTCAAGCACGCCAGAGATTAATAATTTATACATAAATTCGTGTGGGAAGTAGCGCTCACCGGCAGCCTCTGCATCTTTCCATATTTTTACAATATGTTCTTGTATTCTCCTAAAGGCTTCCTCTTCTGGAATACACGTATCTGTAACTCTGTTTAAACCACGTTCTAATAAATCCCACTCGTCTTGTGGAGTTAGATCACGATAGTTAGGCACGCGCTCGTAGTGGCTGTGCGCTACAAGATTCATTACATCCTCCTCAAGGTTTGCACCAGTACAAGAGATGATTTGCACTTTATCTTTACGTATCATCTCTGCAAATATTTTACCTAGCTCTGCCGTACTCATAGCACCTGCAAGAGATACAAGCATTTTTGAGCCCTTATTAAGTTGCTCTTCGTAGGCCTTTGCTGCATCTACTACAGAGGCTGCGTTAAAGTGTAGATAGTACTTCTCTATAAATTGAGAGATTGCTCCTTTAGTCTTCATCTTGATCGTATTTTAACTTTGTAATTGTGTTTTGATTTTTTGCATAGAGATTATCATTATCCTCATCTGCATCGTGCTCCATAAATTTGTAGCTCAGCATTTTATAGTAAAGCTTAGCCGCTAGAAAGTCTGAAGATTTTTCTGAAGGGTTAGGACATAACTCTACAATGTCAAAACCTACCACATTTTTTTCTTCAAAAACCTTTCGTAAAAACTCAAGTGTTTCATACCATAAAAGTCCACCTGGTTCTGGAGTGCCGGTAGATGGCATAATAGAAGGGTCTAAGGCATCAAGATCTAGCGTGATGTATACATTATCTGTCATAAGCTCTATGGCATTATCCATCCAGTAGTCATCTGTACTCATATCGTGTGCATAAAACACGTTTTCTTCATTGAGAACTGTTTTTTCTGAGGCATCCATACTGCGTATACCTACTTGCACAAGGTTTGTAGTCTCATTTGCTTCATACATCGCGCAAGCGTGATTATATACAGACCCTTCATATTCCTTACGTAGGTCTGTGTGCGCATCTAGTTGTAGTACAGTTAAGTCATTATAACACTCATTAAAAGCGCGTATAGAACCTATAGATACAGAGTGCTCTCCACCCATCATTGTGACAAACTTATTGCGTAAAATAGCAGCTTTCACCTCTTTGTGTACTTCAGCTACCATTTCTTCTGGAGTGTTATGCCCCGTAAGAGCCTCTGCAAGAAATACACCTTGTTTATAAACCTCTGTATCTGTCTCTATATCGTACAGTTCCATATTTTCAGATGCGTGTAAAAAGGCTTCAGGACCCTTATCTGCACCTTTTCCCCAGGTACTAGTACCGTCATAAGGGACAGGGATTAATACGATTTTTGAAGATTCGGAGCTGGCATATTTTTCATCTATACCGGCATACGTTTTTTGAGATTTCATTGTAATTTGTTTAAGTTTTGTTACTTGTGTTAGTTTACTGTTTCTTTGGTTTGTGAGGCTGTTTTTGATTCCGCTTTCGCGAAAGCGTCATTAACCCCATAATCATATCCCAAAATGGATAGTAGTTGCTCAGAGGTTTGTTGCTCTGCAAAAACGCTAGTTACCAGTTTGCCATCTTCATCACGATCTATCAAAACGTGTTTTGGGGTAGGGATGAGGCAGTGTTGTAACCCGCCAAAACCGCCTATACTTTCTTGATAAGCACCCGTATTAAAAAAGCCTATATACAGCGGTTTATCCTTATTGTACTTAGGTAGATAAATCCCGTTCATATGCTGCTCACTGTTATAATAATCATCACTATCACAGGTAAGACCACCTAGTAAAACGCGCTCGTACTCCTTTTGCCAGCCGTTTATAGCAAGCATTACAAAACGTTTATTAATCGCCCAGGTATCTGGTATGGTGGTGATAAATGATGAGTTTATTATATTCCACTTTTCGCGATCATTCTGTTGTTTTTGATATAGCACTTGGTAAATCGCACCGCCACTTTCACCTACGGTAAAACTGCCGAACTCTGTAAAAATGTGAGGCACCGCCACGCCAGCCTCGTCACAAGTTTGCTTAATCTGGCCTATAATCTCACTTACCATATATGCATAATCATAGTCAAAGGCGAGTGAGTTTTTTATAGGAAAACCACCACCTATGTTAAGGCTATCAAGTGATGGGCATACCTTTTTAAGAGCGATATACACCTTCATACATTTAAGAAGTTCGTTCCAGTAGTATGCGGTGTCACGTATGCCTGTATTTATAAAAAAGTGCAGCATCTTAAGGGTCACCTTAGGGTTATCCTTTATCTCTTTATTAAAAAAGGGCACAATGTTTTTATAACCCAGACCTAAACGAGAGGTGTAAAACTCAAACTTAGGCTCCTCTTCTGAGGCGATACGTATACCTATGTTATAATTACCATCTATAGCATCACTCAGCAGGGTGATCTCTTCATAATTATCTATAACCGTGATA
Source organism: Dokdonia sp. MED134 (assembly GCF_000152925.2). Lineage (NCBI taxonomy): Bacteria > Pseudomonadati > Bacteroidota > Flavobacteriia > Flavobacteriales > Flavobacteriaceae > Dokdonia > Dokdonia sp. MED134. Next base: position 341,120 of record NZ_CP009301.1, read on the forward strand.
CAGTTTTTATGACCATTGTTTATGAGACGCGCAATGTTTTGAACGTACTGGTCACGTTTAAACCCGTTGCATATCACAAAGGTGTCGTCATTGATCTTGCCCTGTGCTTTAAGATTTTCTACAATATCTATATCAAAAGCAGAGGAAGTCTCGATATGAATATCATTTTTTAAAGCCTCATCTAGCACGTGCTTAAAATGCGAACTCTTAGTACAATAGCAGTAGTTATAACTGCCAGCGTAGTTGTGCTCTTTTATAGCAGCTGCAAACCAGGTTTTTGCTCTGTTTATATTATCAGAGATTTTAGGTAGGTATGTAAACTTAAGTGGTGCACCGTGTTCTTTTATAAGTGCCATTAAATCAATCCCGTGGAACTGGAGCTCATTTGTTTTTAGGGTGAACTCTTCCTGCGGAAAATCAAAAGTTTGATCAATAAGATCAAAGTATTTTGTCTTCATTATAAAGTTGTAAAATATGTAAATAGAGATGTGGGCCCAGTGATAATAGGGCAGTGGAGTGATCTTCTAGTACATTCAGATGCGGAAAATGAATACCGTATAAGGATCAAAGCTTAGAAGCTTTAATGAAGTAAGGGTAGTAATGATTTCAGAAGTCAGCCTAAAAATTCGGGTCTCTATCCCTAGAGCAGCTTTCGAAGTAGACTTCCTTATCCTTCTAAGCCCGAATATGAAAAAAGATTTCATCGTTATGACAATTCGATTTAACTATGCTCGAATTATGCGGTAAACATAGTGAAAAAAACAAATCAAAAAACTTTTTTGTAAAAATTTTAAAATTATTTTTAACTAACTGAATAGCAGTAGTTTGATTTGGTGTTTAAGGTGGTAATTATTACTCAAGTATGCTATATTCTAGACTTAAAAGATCTTAATGTAGTGTGATTACGCTTTCGCGAAAGCGTACTTAATACCATATACCGCTGGCGTATATAATAAGTAGTAAAAATGTGTTTAGGGATGCAAGGTACTTATTAAGACGTTCTTAATATCTTCTCCATCTTGCGACCTTTAGCCAGCTCGTCTATAAGCTTTTCCATCTGCCGGCACTGCCTGTAAAGTTCAAACTCATCATCTATCTCCTCAATGCGGTAACCGCATACAACACCTTTTATGAGATGTGCGTTAGGGTGAATGGTTGCTTCTTTAAAAAAGGTTTGAAATGTCACCTTCTGGTCTATAAGTGCCTGTAGCTGTGCCTCATTATAACCAGTAAACCATTCTATAACTTGATGAAACTCCTCCCTGGTACGTCCATTTTTTTCTAGTCTATTCCAGTAGTGTGGGTATATGGATGCAAATATCATTTGTGCAACCTTATCTTCTTTGGCAGCAGTAACTTTCATAGTGTTGTGTATATTAATGAACTTAAATATACAATTATTTATAGATAGCGATGAAGATGTGATGATATGCTGAGTGTAATTGAGGTAGAGTTGTTTTTAACTCAGTTCTTTGTTACCTGTAGTTATTTCTCCATTGTTGTTTCGGTATATCTAATTGGGAATACTTGTCTCAATTCATTCCATTTCGCATTGTCAATTTCATCTTTAGAACTGATTAATTCTTCTGCCGATTTTCCAAATTTCACTTTTGAGAATTCATCTCGCACTTCGTTATATGCTAAATAAACTTTATTGCGTATTCCATTATATGTTTTGTAATTCAGCTCTCCATCAAAACTTGCTAAAATTATGATATTTTTATTTACATCAACTTTTCCAGAATATTGAAATTCCTTTTCGATTGTATTTGGCATTTCCTCATTTTCTGGATTGGGAATAATATATTTTTTGATTTCGTTTACTAATAAACTATCGTTTACCAAATTATTCTCAACTTTGATATTACCTTTATTATCAACGTCAATTATAACCAGATTTCTTTCCTTGATAATTAATTGCTCCGATTTGTCTCTTGTGTTATTTATATAATTACCAAACCCATAATCCACTTCGATAACTTTATAATCAGTTTCCAAAATCGATTCAAGTTCTTCTTTACAAGACAAAATTGTACAAGTCAGAAAAGTGATTAATATCAGCAGAATGTTTTTTTTCATAATTACAGGTAACAGGCCACTACATAAAGCGAGTGCGGTATACTTCGACAAGCTCAGCACAAGCTTTGCTGGTTAGCTTTACTTTGTGTTCTTGATTTGTTTGGACTAAATATACAATGAATTTTGGATTTGTGCGCCGCGCATAGAGCTTTCAAACCTGCCTCTCTCATCATCGACGAATGAGTTAGCGACTGAGAGAATGATGCTGGATGAGATTTATAATAAGGCATAAATTCGCGTTATAAAATAGTTCTTGCCTCCGACGAGGAAGGAACGACCGAGAGGAAGGAACGACCGAGAGGAAGGCACAAGGTGGCGGCTGATTGAGTAGGGTGGGGGCTTTAAAATCTTAGGAGATTTGCTCTATGATCCATCTGTGCCAGATCCTTGATTTTTACTCTTACAATCGCTCTTAAACCGATTTTGAAGCGTAGCCATACGATTGCGGTAATTACCAAGTGTGCAACTACTTTTTGTGTAGCTTATTTTATCGTGAACTGCGAGCCCTTGGGCAATCAGCCGCCACGGTTTTGTGTATGGTTAGTTGCGTGTAAAGAGATACTACATTTTGGGTTTAGCACTGAGCCAATTTTTTATATTTTGTTTTAAGTTTTTAGTTTTAAAGCCAAATTAAAAACTTGTTAATCTCAGCAAATAAAACATAAACCTCTCGGAAAGCCTTTATTAGCTATGTTTTATACACGTTGTTGTAAAGCGTATTATTCCAGTTTGGCAATTAATCCCCAACCGTTTGCTTTATCGATAACAACGCAATGAAGTATGTTTTTGCCTTTTTTTAGGTTTAAATATAATTTGTTTGCATTATTATCTATATGGCCTTGGTATTGTATGCCTTTAGACCTAAATGCGTTATTGCCTTTAAAAATCGCTTTCCCATTTAGATACACAATTATTTTATCGCTATAATCAAATGAAAATAACTTTACTTGATTGTTATTCGATTCAATAATAGTTGAAGCCACAGAATAGACTTCTTTGTTTTTTTCGAAATTACCAGAAGATGGCTTTTCAATGTATTTTGAGAACGGAAGTAAACCAGATTTTTCGGTGGTTACAGTTGTGTATTCCTCTTTTGAAAAGTTGTTAAAGCGTAATTTCTTTTCAGTAAAAGGAAATGCTTTTGTAATATTCCATTGCGATATAATACTAGATTCTATGTCGTGTTTCTCTTCTTTTTTTGTCTGGCTAACAACATCTTTATTGGTGAATTTAAAATTTGAAAATCTATTGCTAAATAATGCAAACAGACCTATTTCTCCTTTATCATGTGTTGTTTTTAAGTTACCTACAGTAAGAACTTTTTCATCGTTAACAAAAACATCGGCATTATCTTGGTTTACTTCAATACGTAACGTGTTCCAACCTTTATTTTTAAAGGTAACATTGGCTTGGTATTCTTTATATAATTGCCAGGTTAATTCTTCGTTATAAGTTGGTGAGTATTGTATGGCATCGGCTTGATTGGATTTATGAAGTCTCATATAAACTTCTTCCATTGTTTTTTGTTGCTTTCTGAAAATAATACCTGCAAAACTTCTTTCTTTATTGGCATATACATCAACTTCTATAGTTCCATTAGAGAATTGTTTGTTTTTAAGAATGGCTTTACCATTTAAAAGAAGTGTTTCTCTAGAATCAAATATTTCAAAAGTAGATGTTCCTTTGGCAATCTCCCAATTTGAATTACTCATAGAAACAACTGTCTCCTTATTTTGGGAATAGGATAATTGCAAGTTTAGTAGAATGATAGACAAGTTTAAATAGAATAAATTTTTCATAGTATTATTGATTTTTAATACTTGCAAAGGTTGGGTTTTATTCTTGCTGAAAATATATCATTTTATAATAAATGACTATCATTTTGGTAATTTTTACGGTACATACTTGGAGTGGTGTCTTCAAGTCTATTGAAAAAACGTGTGAGATTATTGGCTTCACTAAAATTTAGAGCATCTGCAATTTCAGAAACAGTTTTATTAGAATAGCGTAACTCCATTTTAATTTCTTGTAGTAATCTAAAATGAATAATCTCTTTAGAAGTGCAGCCAAAATACTCTTTTATAACTTTGTTTAATTGATGTCTCGAGATACTGAGAGTTTTACAATACTCCTCTACAGAATGAAATTTTCGGATATTTAACTCTAATTTTTCCTTAAAGTTATAAATGACTGAATCTGCTTGTGTTTCAGGTGAAAGTTTGTAGTGTCTTGAAAATAACCTATTTAATTTTGATAAAGAGAAGTATAAAAGTGATCTTATAATATGAAGGCTATCATTTTGGAAATTACTTATTTCAAATATAATTTCATTTAGTGCAAATTGAATTTTATCATATTCTTCTTTTGGTAGCTGTAAATATTGAGGATGTTTTGAATTATAAAAATATTGAAGTCTGTAAACAAATAGTTTATCATCAAAAAAATGGGATAAGAAGTCATTTTGAAAAACAAGATGAAACCCTTTAATTTCGGAAAGGTCTATTTTACAGCTCTTTTTTTGGTATGGGGAAATAAAAAAGAAGGTGTTTTCTGCAATGTTTAATGTGTGCCCATTTAATTCAATATGTCCTTTTGCTTTTTCGAAAATAAAAATTTCAAAAAAGTTGGTTGTATGAGGAGAAGCTTCAAAAAAAACATTAGGATTTGTTTCGAATTTATGTAAATCCATTAGAAACTCAAATCCATATTTTTCTTTTTCAAAAAGGAATGTGCGCAATTTATATTTTTGTTTAGTTTGAGTTATATTATATGCTTTACAACAGGCCACTACATAAAGCGAGTGCGGCTCCCAATAGCTATCGGGATTGCTGGTTTTCTTTACTTTGTGGTCTTGATTAATTTGATTTAAATATACAATGAATTTTGGATTTGTGCGCCGCGCATAGAGCTTTCAAACCTGCCTCCGACGAGCGTAGCGAGAGGAAGGCATAAATTCGCGTTATGTAATAGTTCTTGCCTCCGACGAGGAAGGAACGACCGAGAGGAAGGCACAAGGTGGCGGCTGATTGAGCAGGGTGGGAGCTTTAAAATCCTAGCAGATTTGCTCTATGATCTATCTGTACCAAATCCTTGATTATTGCTCTTACAATCGCTCTTAAACCGATTTTGAAGCGTAGCCATACGATTGCGGTAATAACCAAGTATGCAACTGCCTTTTGTGTAGCTTATTTTATCGTGAACTGCGAGCCCTTGGGCAATCAGCCGCCACGGTCTTGTGTATGATTAGTGGCGTGGGTTGGCACTTAACTTTGCAAATAAAAACCGAATAGAATATTCCGCAGGAATTATTCGTAAGTAGGCTAGAACCAAGCAATTAATTACACACGTGGTAGTAAGCAGTTTTTATTCTGTTTTTTATATAAATCATAATTCCGTTTATAATTATTGGAAATAAAATTATTGCAATAAAATATTTTAAATTTTCCGCATTTCCATATTCAATTCCGATAATTAAGTTTCCGATTATCCATAATACAGAACTTACTAAAAAGATGTTCAGCATCTTTCTTAAATTCCGCTTTAATCTTTCCACGTCTTCTGGTTCATATTCTCTAAATTCAAGTTCCGCATTATGTTCAAGTCCGCTTACATAAATTGCATAAAAAACAAATGAAAATCCGAATGCCAAAATCAAGATTATTTGTCCAATTTTTAAAATCGGATTCAGTTCCGCAATTGATTTTACGTATTCAAATGATTTTCCAAAAGCGAGTAAAATCAAAAACAGAAAGATTGCAATTATCCAACCTTTATATTCTTTTCTTATGTACTTTTTTATGTTCATCTGATTGTTCTGTCAAATTGGTTACAACAGGCCACTACAAAAAGCGAGTGCGGCTCCCGATAGCTATTGGGATTGCTGGTTTGCTTTACTTTGTGGTCTTGATTTGTTTGGACTAAATATACAATGAATTTTGGATTTGTACGCCGCGCATAGCGGTTTGAAAATTGACTGTAAGAAGTACGCTTTAGCGAAAGAATAACACTAATTAGGTAGGAGTAATTAGCCCTCATCGCAGTAGCTAATAAGCTCTTAAAACAAGCCTTTGCCATCATAAAATCAGGAAAAACCCTACGATGAAAATTATAGATCAAAATTAGCTTAAAAAGGCTTGTTTTTTAACTCAGTTCTTTGTTGTGCAACGTTTTTTAATCAAATTCAGTTTCTATTTTAGTCAGATTTGAAATGTCCTTATTCAGGTATTTTATGCTGACTTTAGGGGGAATTGAAATCTCAATACAAGTTTCGCTAAAAACTAATGTGTCCGAAGATAATTTTCCCTGAAATTCATTGGACATTTTCAGAGCTTTGAATATCAATTTAAACATTTTTCGGTCAGAATATAATTCAAGTAACTTTTCAGTTTCTTCTTCACTAAGTTCCTTAAATCTACTGAAGTGAATTTCTATAGATGGTGGAACAGAAATTCCAACAATCAGTCGATTTGTTTTAAATCCAGCGTTTTCAATTAAAGGCAAAACATCAAATACATCTTTTACATAATCAACAAACTTGTTTTTAGCATTTGTTCCAATATCTCCAATTTTAGAAAGTCCGTTTTTGAGTTGCGTTATTATCTGTTCAGAACTGTCAGTAACTGTTTTAGATGTTTTTTTTAAAATTGAATTTTTTTCCATTTGATTATTATTTTGTCCTGTTTTCAAATGTTGCACAACAGGCCACTACATAAAGCGAGTGCGGCTCCCGATAGCTATCGGGATTGCTGGTTTGCTCTACTTTGTGGTCTTGATTTGTTTGGACTAAATATACACTTATTTGTGAATCTGTCGCCGCGCATAGAGCTTTCAAACCTGCCTCCGACGAGCGTAGCGAGAGGAAGGCATAAATTCGCGTTATGTAATAGTTCTTGCATCCGACGAGAGAGGGACGACCGAGAGGAATGCACTCTTGCAACTACGTGTGAGCTTTCTATACTTAAGATTTATGCCCTAGGCATTTTTGAGTCCTGCCTCCGACGAGGAAGGAACGACCGAGAGGAAGGCACAAGGTGGCGGCTGATTGAGCAGGGTGGGAGCTTTAAAATACTAGCAGATTTACTCTATAATCCATCTGTACCAGATCCTTGATTATTGCTCTTACAATCGCTCTAATACAGATTTTGAAGCGTAGCCATACGATTGCGGTAATAACCAAGTATGCAACTGCCTTTTGTGTGGCTTATTTTGTCGTGAACTGCGAGCCCTTGGGCAATCAGCCGCCACGGTTATGTGTATGCAACGTAGCGTGTAAAAAGGTAAGATTTTTAAGGATAAAACAGAGCTAAATTTTTAATTTTGTTTTTAACTTGTCAAAAGTAAAAGCCAAATTAAAAATTTGGCGGACTTACCAAATAAGCAAAAACCTCTCGGAAAGCCTAATTTAGCTATGTTTTATACACGGTGTTGTAAAACGTTTTTTATTCAGTAATTATTTCATTTTCCTTTTCAGTTATTCTATGAGTTTCAAGGTTGTAAACCCCATATTCGGAAGGTTCATTTGTGTTTTCATTATCGAAAGTTAATAAAAGTTCTTCGTTATTATTTACCCACTGATATTTCTTTACTTTTCGGTCAGTAATTTGAGTAAGATTTTCACCGTTTAAATTTGCTACATAAATATAGTGTTCATCTTTATGGTTTATTTCCCCATCATTGTTAGAATCTTTTTCGGCGATAAAAAATGATAATTTAGGCTCTTTATTATTTAGTTTGTCCAAGTTGTAATTTGAAACACACATACTTGTAATAGAACAGTTCTTACTTAATAATCTCCTTATTACATTATGGTTTTTGTCAAAAAAAATTACATTTATTGAAGTTGTGGGAATGGTATATGGTAAAAGCACTTCATCCTCTGTTGAATTAGCAAAAACGTCATCAATTTCTTTTTTGAATTCTGCAACTATATAGTTTTCTGAATTAGGTAACTTAATTGGTTCAGTTCTTTTTATCTGATATTTTGTTTTCTCGTTATCTATTTTTTCTTTTTTAAAAGATTGAAATAGAAATAACCCACAAAAAAAGAAAATTGAGAAAAGTAAAAAAACACTAATTTTTCTGTTCATATTGCGGATTTTAAATGTTTTACAACAGGCCACTACATAAAGCGAGTGCGGCATACTTCGACAAGCTCAGTACAAGCTTTGCTGGTTTGCTTTACTTTGTGGTCTTGATTTTTTTACAATAAATATACAATGAATTTTGGATTTGTGCGCCGCGTATAGAGCTTTCAAACCTGTGTCCGACGAGGAAGGAACGACTGAGAGGAAGGAACAAGGTGGCGGCTGATTGAGTAGGGTGGGAGCTTTAAAATCCTAGCAGATTTGCTCTATGCCCCATCTGTGGCAGATCCTTGATTTTTGCACTTACAATCGCTCTTAAACCGATTTTGAAGCGTAGCCATACGATTGCGGTAATTACCAAGTGCGCAACTGCCTTTTATGTGGCTTATTTTGTGGTGAACTGCGAGCCCTTAGGCAATCAGCCGCCACGTGGCGCATATGGCTTGTGGTGGTTTCGAAGCACTTTCCTATCCCACGAAACCGAAGCTGGCTACAAAGCGAAAACCTTGCTGTCAGCCCTTCACCCGCCATAAGCTATATGTGTTGTTAGCGGCATACTCTTTTATTTTTTAGTCGAAATCAATCGCATTTTTAGTTCTTTCTGCCCATTTTTCAATTTCAGTCTTTATGGTCATTTTCTCATTTGTCGTTAAAGGCAATTTGTCTGGAACTCCCCAATTGTCCGTCGAATTGAACCAAATGATTAGTCCGTTTACTTCCAATTCATATTCAATTTCTGCAAGTCTCCCTTTGTCTACAAAATAGAAAAATCCATTGCGTCCGTATGACTTGAAATGAAGTCCGTCATTGTTCATTATTTGGTCAACATTGTCCTTTTCTCGTCTTTCATTTGCCCACTTGTCCTTGATTTTTTCTGAAGTGTAATGCTGAAAATGTGTATCATCAATCTTCTCAACTGTCGAGCCGAAGGATACTTTGAATTTTAAGTCCTTCTCAGTTTTTCTAATCTGTTGACGACAAAAATCTCTTTCTTTATTCATTTCCATTTTGTCTGCCGCGTCTGTAAGGTCAAGCCAATATTTGTCTGAGAAGTAATGTCCTGTTTCTTCAGTCAGTTCGATTAAACTGTCCAAAGCAAGTCCCAATTCGTTTTGCTGTAAAAAGTCATTTGAGTTTTTTAATTGTCTATGGTTATTGTAGACCGCAGGCAAATAGTCAATCAAATTTTTAATTATCTGATTTGGTGTTTTGTCAGTCGACTGTTTTTTCTGTGTGAAGTTGAATAGTTTCAATGTCGTTCTTTTGAGTTGCCGCTAACAGGCCACTACATAAAGCGAGTGCGGCATACTTCGACAAGCTCAGTACAAGCCTTGCTGGAGTGCCTGTTTTTTGTTTTTTAATTAATTTTTTAAATATACACTTATTTGTGAATCTGTCGTCGCGCATAGAGCTTTCAAAAATGTCGTATTCGCGTTATGTAATAGTTGTGGCTGGTTGCAACTACGTGTGAGCTTTCTATAATTGACATGTATGCCCTAGGCATTTTTGAGTAGTGGCCTGTGGCGGCTGATTAAGTAGGGTGTGAGCTTTAAAACCCTAGCAGATTTGCTTTACAATACATCTCTGCCATTTATGCGTGTAGCAAGGAGCAATACCCTTTCGCGAAAGCGGAATTAAATAAGTTACACTTCAAAGTGAAGATAAAATCATCGTCAGCTTGCTATACTTTTGTGCATTTAAACCGTCTCGTAACAAAATAACAAATGATGACAAAACAGACCCAAACCTCCCGTTTTGTAAAAGATATATCTCTCCAAAATTAGAAAAGCTCAGAAAGAAATATCAATCTGAGCTTTTTAAAAAATTAGCGATGTCTTTGCACATCTATTTTAATGGGTTTCATCTGGATAAGGTTAATGCGATGTAAAAAACGCATTATAAGATATGTTACATCTATCTCATACCAACGCACCCCTCCAAAGTTAGGTCTAGACCCAAACTTGTGATGATTGTTATGATATCCTTCTCCCATCATCAAGAAGTCAAAGCGGAAGAGGTTCTTAGAAGTATCCTTAGTTTTAAAGTTTCGGTAGCCTAAAATATGTCCAAACCAGTTAATGATGACACCGTGTATAGGAGCCATAGCTAGTACTACTGGTAAAAATAGCCATTGCCACCAGGCGGTTGCAAATACAGCAAAGAAAGTAATGTACAACGCACCCCAAAGCACTCTAGAGAAACGAGAACTGGCAAAGGCATCAAAACGTTTCCATTGTGGGACGTTCTTTTTAAACTTTGCATCTACTTCAACTCGGTCGTTATTAATGTCTTGGTAGATATTTTTTGTTTTCCACATCATAGCAAATGGATTTTCATCATAGCTAGGGGAGTGTGGGTCCTTATCTGTATCTGTATAGGCGTGGTGCATTCTATGCATAATACCATAGCCATAGGCACTCAGGTAGCTGGGGCCTTGAAAAATCCAGGTTAGTACAAAGGTTATTTTTTCGGCTGTTTTAGACATTGTAAATGTCTGGTGTGCCGCATATCTATGTAGAAAAAATGACTGAAAAAACAGGCCACTGTACCACATTACGATTACAAAGAGGAGAATGAGCATTTCTTTTTTATGCAAAGGTACTCTGGTGAGCAAACTCGCACAATGAACCTACATTAACTAATGCGCTTGCGTATACGGCTAAGTGCTTGAGGCGTTACACCTATGTAAGAGCTTATGTACTTGAGAGATATCTCCTTGAGAAGTTGCGGGCGCTCTTTAAAAATACTGAGGTAACGCTCTTCTGCCGTTTGATCAAGAAGCGATTGTAGCCTTTTTGACTTAGTAATAAATAGATTTTCGGCTGTGAGTCTACCTATAAGGTTGCCTATGGCTGTTTTATTGTAAATTTCTTGAAGATCGTTATAAGAGATACTAAGCATACTTGTATTAGAGAGTGCTTGTACGGCGTGCTCAGAAGGTTTTTGAAGCAAGAATGAGTCATAAGCACTTACAAACTGATTTTCAAAACAAAAGCCAAAGGTAATTTCCTTTTCTGTCTTTGGTTTAGGTATAAACAGTCTTACTGTACCAGAGGTGATAAATGAGATATAATTTTCTACCACACCAGCTTTGTGTATGATGTCTTTTTTCTTAAAAGTACGCTCTTTTAGCTTTGAACTAAAGAGCTCCCAATCACTGTCTGAAACGGGTGAAAATTTATTTATATAATTACGTATCTCTGTCAATGCTTTACAAATTTGCTTTACAAAGATACTACTCAACAACCTCTTTAAAATCGTTATCTAAAGATGTTTTACTATTGTTTTATTATAGCTAAGTTCGTACGGCCTTTAAAAACGGGTAATAATTGCAAACATTATGAAAAAAGAAACCTACTTAATTATACTGGCTTTTTTCTCTATTTACGTCTTTTGGGGCTCTACTTATCTATGGAACAAGATTGTTGTAAGTGAGGCTCCTGCCTTTATGCTTGCTGGTTTACGATTTACCACGGCAGGCCTTCTTATCTTTTTTATAGCAAAAATCACAGGCAAGTCACTTAAGATTACTCCTAAGCAATTACGCAATTCTGTACTGGCAGGATTCTTTTTTTTAGTCTATGGTAATGGTGTATTTGTATGGGCACTTAACTATGTAGATAGCGGTTTTGCCGCATTGCTTGCTGCACTACAACCCTTATCCATACTTCTATTAATGAGAATTACTCAGAAAAAGGGTCTAAAACCTAAATCTATTGTAGGTGTTGTACTCGGTCTCATAGGGATGTATTTACTAGTATCACAACGTGAGATTGCAATGCAAGAAGGAGCCACACTCGGTATAGGGATGATTTTCACCTGTATTTTGAGCTGGAGCATAGGGAGCCTCTTTGTGGCTAAAGCAGATCTTCCTAAAAACTTTTTTATAACAACGGGTTACCAAATGGTAAGCGCAGGTATACTTTTATGGACAGCAAGCTTTGTGATTAATGAACCTTGGAGCTTTCCAAACTCCTGGAGTACACGTGCACAAATCTCTATGGTGTGTCTCGTAATTTTTGGAGGGATTGCCGCCTTTACATCTTTTAATTATCTTCTTAAAAAGGTATCTACAGAGAAGGTTGCTACCTCTGCTTATGTAAACCCAGTGGTTGCATTATTTTTAGGGTGGTATTTTCTTGATGAGCAGGTCACCTTACAATCTATGATTGCTGCCGTAGTACTTCTAAGCGGTGTTTATTTTATAAACAGTGTGAAGAAAAATGACAAAACAACCCTAAGAAAGCCCTGGCGTAGAGGTAGAGGCTAGCGTTTAAAGTACTTGTAAGGCATAAAAAAAGTCCCGAGTTATATCGGGACTTTTTTATATCGCTATGTCTAATTATACAAAGGTGGTCTCACCTTTATCTAATGCTTCTTTTGCGTCTACAATGGTAGCATCTTCTATATCATCTGGATGAGCGGCTCTGCGGTTTGTAGTCTTATCAGCCTTTGAGAGTTCTTTGTCAAGGGCATTTTTTAAACTCGTGAGCTTTTCAGACACTTGCTCTTCTACATCATTATATGTTTCCTTGAGTGTGTCTCCAGCTCTTTTTGCCTTGTCTTTAAGCGCGGCTTTCTCTTCTGGTGATAATTTATTGTACTTATATAAACCTAGGGCACCCGCAGCTACTGCAAGTAATCCTAGTATTCCTTTTGTGTTATTGTTCATAGTATAGCTTGTTTTTAGGTTGCTTACTAAATATAAGTTATCTGTATTAAAATACCTCCAGCTACCACGATATTAGTATTTTATTAATACACTTTTAGTAAAATCACTCACTGTTTTAAGATATACTGTTTATGGTGGGTATGAGTACGCTTTCGCGAAAGCGCATCAAAAAAACTACTAGGCAACAGCCTCTGTCATTGCATAATAATGCAAGATGTTTTTATAAAATGAAATGTTTTCTTCTGTCTCACGTATACAAGACTTTAAAAACTTCTCAAGGCTGTTAAACGTGATTTCAACCTCGGCACCTCGTTCTAGCATATCTATACCTAGTAAAACTGTTCCTTTTTCTACATCAAGCACTACCGACGAGGCGTTAAAGTGATTCTTTATAATAGCCGTGTGCAACTGCTTAAAGTTTGCTCTGCGCTTAAAGCGAAAATCTGTAGAGTACTCTATAAGATTATTGAGACTTCTTACAATGTTGTTGTTTGATTGGATCATAGCGTTTGGTTTTTTTCTTTTGAACATCATAAAAATAAAATCTAAAGTGTTAATAAAAATCTAATAGTCAGTATTTTATAAATTGTTTAACTTTTATACTACTACGCTATAGGGTATACTATGCTGGTATAAGTAATACGTAAGAGATCTATGGTTTGGATCTCAAGAGCAAGCCTTTTTTTAAGAAGTTTTCTTTTACATAAGGTTCTAATTAAACCATTAATTAGGCGTACTTTCGCGCACTGATAAAAGCCCTGATTATGAAGCGTATAAATGAATACAAAAAACTCTTTGGAGTTGAGAAAGAAATAGATCTTAAAATGCTCAAAAAGAGCTATAGAAATCTTGTAAAAGAGTGGCATCCAGATAAGTTTCAAGCAGGAGATCCTAAGCAAGAAGAGGCAGAGCTGCAAAGCCGTCGCATCATAGATGGTTACCACTTTCTAGTAAGTATGGCGCCAGAGACTAAGGAGGCAAATCTTGAAGCATACACAGAAACCATAACTAATGCCGCCATTGCAGATTACCAGCATAAAGGTTTACTACTTGAGGTAACTTTTACAGATGGTACTACTTACGAGTACTTTGGGGTGACAAAAAAGACGTATATTAAAATGATTAATGCAGGTAATCTTAACCGTTTTGCAAAGCGTAGTATTTACCCTAAGCATAATTACCGTAAGTCAAAAAGACACTTACAAGAAGCATAATTAAGGCAATATCAAGTTTACAGATTACAAAGCGCCAGCATATATGACAAGTACATTTACCGCTCTAGGAGTAACAAACGGAATACAAGAAGCTCTAGCTGCGCTAGATATTGTACAACCTACAGATATACAACAGCAGGCCATCCCGGCGTTGCTCACATCAAAAAAGGATGTGGTTGCACTAGCGCAAACAGGTACTGGTAAAACGCTAGCCTTTGGGGTTCCTTTATTACAACTTATAGATCGTACTAATCCTACGGTGCAGGCTGTTATACTTGTCCCTACACGAGAACTAGGACAACAGATATACTCAAACATTGTAGCCTATGCGGCACAATTACCAGAAGTATCGGCAGCGGTGTTTTATGGAGGTATACCTGTAAAAGAAAATATAGAACGTCTTAAAGAACCCGCTCAAATTGTAATTGCAACACCTGGACGTCTTATAGACTTAATGGAGCGTAAGGCAATAAACATCTCTCAAGCCAATTACCTTGTGCTAGATGAGGCAGATGAGATGGTAAGTGCTCTTAAAAACAGTATAGATGTTATTGTAGAGACAATGCCTAATAATAGGCGTACCTTCTTATTTTCGGCAACGATGCCTGGTACGGTTAAACAACTCGTACAAAATTATCTGTCTAAAAATCCGCTAGAGATTACTGCAGAGCGAGCAAACCTTGCTAGTCACAAAATCACACACGATTATGTCGTGGTGGAGCCCATAGAGAAGCTGGATGTATTAATGCATTTCTTAAACTCAAAAATAGGGGAGCGTGGCATTATCTTCTGTAAGACAAAGGCTGCTGTAAATAAACTTGCAAAAAACCTGGCTATTAATAAGTTTTCTTCTGGGGCATTACACGGTAGCTTGAGCCAGGCTATACGTGATCGTATGATGGGACAGTTTAGAGAAGGCCACATAGACATACTCGTAGCCACAGATCTTGCGGCACGTGGTATAGATGTAAAGGAGATCTCTTATGTGGTTAACTACCACTTACCAGAGTTTTATGATATGTATGTACATAGAACGGGACGTACTGCCAGAGCAGGAAAAACAGGCTATGCGCTTACTGTTTTACAACAAGAAGAGGTTGCAGAAATACCAGAATTTGAAGAAGAACTGGGAATTACTTTTTCCGCTTTCGCGAAAGCGTCACCTCAAGAAATCGCAGATAATAATCTCATACTCTGGGCTCGTAAAATCTTTAAAACAAAGCCTAATCGTGAACTCTCACCAGAGCTAAGAGAAAAAGTACACAAGGTTTTTCACCACCTTACTAAAGAAGAACTTATAGATAAGCTACTTGCAAGGCAGACCTCTTAAAACTGTAAGTCTGCCTTAAATTCTATTGCTTCAGAGATGGATCGGTTCTTTACTTCATTATTATAAGTAATACCCCAGCGCGTACGATCTATTTTAAAATGAGCTTTAAAGGATCTTGCTTGACCATCTATGATTGCATAAAACTTTATATTTTTTGTAACCTCTTTAATAGTAAGGTCTGCAAAGACTTCGTGTGTATTAGTATCTTCAAAATATTTAATAGAAGTAATGGTTAGACTCGCCTCTGGGTATTTTTCTATATAGAAGAAGTCTTCATCTTTGAGATGCGTAACAGGACCTCTGTTATGTAAATGGTCTTCATTAGTAATAGACGTCATATCTATCGTAAAAGAACCACCTATCACATTATCATTTATACTGTTGAGATAACCATCTTTAAAGTATACCTCGCCATTGTGTTCACTTACGTTAAAAACATATGACCCCTTCCAGTGCAAGATGCTTTTACCCGTGTCGAGATTGTGAGTTTCTGGTGCGACTACTTGTGAGTGTATTTGAGAAGTTACTACTAAAATAATGAGTGTGCTTATGAGCTTATACATAGGTTTAATATTTTGAAAGTAAAACTAGAAGCACACCGTTACAAAAGTGTCAAAAGAATGTAAAAGAACTGTCAACGGTTGTAAAATCTCGATTTTTTGACGGTTCTTTGTGATAAGATGAATAAAACGCGACTCTTATTAGTATGTCTTTTTGTAATGTGTGCAAGCATATCTTGGTTATTACCTCAAGCCGATATGCCGGCTACTATGCGTGAAGAACGCAGTAAGATTGTTATACGCGAAGTGGGTAACCAGCTATTACTTGCACAACGAGACACTATATCTCGCATACTACCTGTGCGTCAACTTGAGAGCGACATTTACGTACTTGCTTTCTCTAGTGATTTATCCTTCTTACCAGAACAGCTTGTAGCCATCGCTAGTGAGCAATTTACTAGAGCTCAGTTTCCTAAAAATTATATTATCGAAGTTTATCAATGTTATGATAATGAGGTAGCTTATAGTTTTGAAATCAATAAAACCATTGAAAATACGATTGTTCCCTGCTCTGGCCGCAAGTTGCCGTTAGATTGTTATACGATCAAAATTCAATTTATAGAAGAAAATATTGTCCCTTCTCAATCATCCTATTCAAAGATGGGACTACTATTTATAGCAGGTGGTGCTTTATTATTTTTAGGATTCCGCTTTCGCGAAAGCAAAAAAGAAACCCTTCCCAGTACCGAAAAGATAGTAACTATAGGAAGTTTTTCTTTCTATCCAGAACAGCATAAACTAGTAAAGTCACCCGATGAACTTGTTTTGTCTAAAAAGGAATGTGAACTACTCACCCTATTTGCTAGTAGGCCTAACGAGGTGATAAAACGTGAAGAGTTGTCTAAAAAAGTATGGGAAGATAAAGGGGTGATTGTAGGTAGAAGTCTAGATACCTACGTCTCAAAACTTAGAAAAAAACTACAGACAGATCCTGCTATAAAGCTTACAAACATACACGGAGTAGGGTATAAACTAGAGATAAGGTAGTATATAAAAGCAATTTTTCATTTTCAAATTTACTGCAGATAAATAATTATAGCCTTGTTATTATTACTTAGCTTTGGCTATGACATTAAAACAAAGCCTTTTACTAGTAAGTCTTATCTTAACTAGTAACCTATTTGCTCAAGAAAAGCAACCTTCAGATATATTTTGGGAAACACTCGCAAGTCATTGCGGTAAAGCTTACAAGGGTCATCTTGCTTTACCAGAAAATGATGAAGCTTTTGGCGGTAAAGAGCTCGTAATGCACGTGCGCTCTTGCTCAGATAACGAGATAAAGGTTCCTTTTTTTTTAGGAGAAGATAGATCGCGTACTTGGGTCTTTACAAAGAAGGATGGTATTATCACTTTAAAACACGATCATCGCCACGATGACGGTAGTGAAGATGCCGTAACTCAATATGGAGGTACAGCAAGTAATATGGGGAAGGGAGATATTCAATTCTTTCCTGCAGATCCACATACACAACAACTTATACCTGCCGCAGCAACAAATGTCTGGTGGGTAACTCTAGATGACACCACCTTTACATATAACTTAAGAAGACTAGGCCGCGATAGTGTCTTTAAAGTAGTGATGGATATCACAAATCCTATTGCCACACCAGAAGCGCCTTGGGGCTGGAAAGATTAAATAATAACGAGATTACAAGAAACACAACCAACTATGAAAAAACTATGGTATCTCTCAATGATTGCAGCTAGCTTTATAGCCTGTGAGCAGTCTGAGCAAAAAAACGAAACACACCCTGAGGTAGTCTTTGACGGAATATCTAAACAAATTGCTCCAGGTGATGATTTTTATAATCACGTGAATAAAAACTGGTATGATAATGCTGTCATTGCAGATGACCAAGTGGGAGTGGGAGCATATCGTTTTCTTAACATACCACAACAAGAGCTTCTTAAAAATATACTCGAAGAGGTTTCTGAGCAATCACACGACAAGGGTAGTGTTGAGCAACTAGTGGGAGATTTTTATGCCTCTGGTATGGATACGCTCAGTATTGATAAGCGTGGTATCACGCCTATACAACCCCTGCTAGAAAAGATAGATGGTACTTCTACTACAGAGGAGTTGATGGATGTAGTAGCAAATCAAATTAAAACGGGTGATTATTCCTTTCTTGCACCTTACATCTCACCAGATCAAAAAAACAGCAAGCTTAACATCTTGCATCTAGCTCAAACGGGATTAGGTCTGCCAGATCGTGATTACTACTTTAATGAAGATCCTTCATCTGTAGCCATACAAGATGCGTATAAAACGTATTTAACTACACTTTTTGAATTAGTAGGTGACACAGAAGCAACTGCAAACGCAGCAATAGTCTACGCTATAGAAAAAGAACTTGCAGATTCTCATAAAACAAGAATACAGCGTCGCGTTATAAAAGATAATTACAATAAAGTCTCGGTAGTAGACCTAGATAATGGACATAATCAAATAGACTGGCAGCGTATTTTTACTACGCTAGGTACAGATATAGACTCATTAAATGTGAGACAGCCGGCATATTATGATAAAGTAAATGATGTACTTGCGAGTACTTCTCTCAAAAATTTAAAGCTTTATGTAAAAGCAAAGTCTTTAAGCAACCACGATAATATATTAAGTACACCTTTTCAAGATGCCTCTTTTGCATATACTAAGGTGATCTCTGGACAAAGCGAGCAACAGTCACGTACTAAACGTATGGTGCGCAATGTAGATAGACAAATAGGATTTGCCTTAGGCCAGCTGTATGTAAAGCGATATTTTAATGAAGAAGCAAAGGAAAGAGCACTTGACCTGGTGAACAATTTTCAGAAATCACTCGAGCAACGGATAGAAAACCTTGAGTGGATGAGTGATAGTACTAAAGTAAAAGCCAAGGAGAAACTCTTTGCTATCAATAAAAAAATAGGATATCCAGATGTATGGAGAACCTACGACGTAGAGATAAACAGAGATCGGTTTTTTGAGAATGTAGTTGCCTTACGTAATGATAGTTACCAGTACGAACTTAAACAACTTAATAAAGCACCTAACCGTGATGAATGGGGTACTACACCATCTACAGTTACCGCTTATTACAACCCATCACTTAACGAGATAGTCTTCCCTGCAGGAATATTACAGGCGCCATACTTTGACCTATATGCAGACGATGCTGTAAACTATGGTGGTATAGGGATGGTAATAGGTCACGAGTTTACACACGCCTTTGACGATCAAGGAGCTCAATACGATAAAGAAGGAAATGTCAAAAACTGGTGGACAGAAGAAGATTATACCAAGTTTAAAGCAAAAACACAGCAAATTATTGAGCAGTACGACAGTTTCACTGTTCTTGACAGTGTACACCTTAAAGGAGCACTTACAGTAGGAGAAAACACGGCAGATAATGGCGGAATCTCTATCGCTTATGATGCCTTTAAAAGAACAAAGCAAGGTCAAGACACCACAAAAATAGGAGGTTTTACTCCAGACCAGCGTTTCTTTTTATCTGTAGCACGCATCTGGCGTGTCAAGACAAGAGATGAGTATTTAAGAAATTATGTAGCTACAGATCCGCACTCACCACCTATCTGGCGTGTAAATGGACCACTTATGAACTTCACTCCATTTTATGAAGCTTTTGATGTAAAAGAGGGGCAAAAAAACTTTAAAACACCAGAAGAAAGAATTAAAATCTGGTAATACGATTTACAAGAGATTTGTATTTACGATATTTGCCACGTAAAAAATTAAAAATAGTGATGAGGAAGAAGAGATTACAATCACTAGGACTTAATTAAAACAACCAAAATAAAATTAAGATATAATGATTAAAGCATTTTTTAATAGACTATTTGGGTCTACTAAAGCATCGATACGAAAAGAAGGAAAGGTAAAGTTCTTCAATACAAAAAAAGGATTTGGATTTATTGCCATAGACAATTCTGACGAGGAGGTTTTTGTACATACTACAAACGTAACTGGAAGATTGAGAGAGAATGACAAAGTTACATTTGAAGTAGAAGACGGAGAAAAAGGACCTAGCGCTGTAAATGTAAAGCGAGTTAAGAAATAATCTTTGCTACATATTTTATACGCTCAAGGCGAAATTTTAATAGCGAGTATCAATCTGATACTCGCTATTTTTTTGTGGAATGTTAGATTCTTAAAATTTTATTAAAATAGACTGCCTAACCGCCTAGAATACAATTAAATATTGCCATATTCATAAAAAAAAACTTCCATTCTTAAATAGGGTATTTACAAGTGTATTAATTGTTAAAATAGTTTAGATTTGTGTGAAAATTCTCAATATTACGTTTATAATATGATGTGTATTTAAACTTAATATGACAATATATTACATCAATCAATGAAAAAACGCTTAGCAGTACTATTACTTATAGTATGCTCCTTATCGGTTTACGCACAAGAACCTACCAATAATCAAGAGGATGATGATTTATTTGCAGAACTAGATGATCTAACCATCGAGAGTGATAACGAAGTAATTGCCACATTTAAGTCTACACGATTACTTATAGGCCAGTCTACAGAGAGAGTAAAGCAACGCCAGCTTCATTTTAGAATTTCCCACGTCTTTGGAAAAATTAAGGGCATTGATAATTTTTTTGGTCTCGACCAGATTAACAATATGCACATAAGTCTTGAATACGGATTGACAGACTTCATACAACTAGGTATAGCAAGATCAAACAAACCAGATAAAACCTATTCTAATAGTATTAAAATAAGTGCATTGAGACAGCGAGATGGTGCATCACCTTTTCCTTTCGCTTTAAGCTATTTTGGAAGTCTTGATATAAAAACTAGGGAGTATTTTCCAGAAGCTCGCAATAAAAACTTTAGTGGTAGACTAGAGTATGTAAACCAGCTACTCATAAGCCGTAAGTTCAATAAAGACCTTTCTTTACAAGTGTCACCTACATTTGTATATAGAAACCTTACTGAGACAGAAAATGACCCTAATGCTATATTTTCTATAGCTATGGGAGGACGTTATCTTATATCACGATCTATATCACTTAATGCGGAGTATTACTATACGCTACCCACTTTTGACACGCACGATGGCAGTAAAAACACGCTAGCCGTAGGGATGGATATAGAAACTGGAGGTCACGTTTTTCAATTATATTTTACTAATGCCTTTGCATTACACCCCGGTAAGTTTGCTATTAACCAAAGCGGAGATTTCTTTAATAGAGATATCAATTTTGGGTTTAGTATTCTTAGGGAATTTTCATTTTCAAAAAAATCAAAATAACGCATATATTATGAACAAATCACTTACACTCTTACTCGTACTTCTTACTGTTGCTGTTACTCAGGCTCAAGAAAAACTTATCACTCGTACAGGTGTGATCACCTTTTCTTCAGAGACTTCTATGGAAAATATAGAAGCTACTAGCAGCCAGGCTGCTAGCATTTTTGATACTTCAAAAAATGTAATAGCATTTAATGTTCTTTTAAAGTCATTCAAGTTTGAAAAAGCACTTATGGAAGAACACTTTAATGAAAAGTATGTGCACTCAGATAAGTACCCTGCAGCAAAGTTTAAAGGGACTATAGATCAAGACATAGATCTTAATACTGTACAAGTATATAATGATGTGACTATAAGCGGCTCTATGATTTTACACGGTGTGACGTCTCCAAAAACTGTAAAAGCTGTTATAGAAGTAATGGAAGATAAATCTGTAAAAGTAACAAGTGATTTTAAAATCACCCTTGCAACATACAAGGTTGAGATCCCATCACTCGTAAAAGATAAAATTTCTGCAGATATAGATGTAAACTTAGAAGCAAACTACAAGTAGTATGATTAAAAAGATCCTATCGGTAGGTATTGTGGTTGTTATGGTAGCAGCCTCATATGCTTTGTATTTATACAACCTACCGGCAAAAACAGCAGCAGGCGCTAGTGCAGATATCACAATGAGCGCAGAAGACTTAATCACAAAATTTGATAACGAATCTGAGGTAGCAACAACGTTACTAAGTGATATAATAGAAGTAACCGGTACCATAACCCTTATTGAAAAAGGAGAGCTTACGAGCATTATCGTAATCAATGAGCGCATTACCTGTGAGGTTGAAAATGCACAAATAGATAGTACCATCACAACAGGTAGCCAGGTTACTATACGTGGTATTTATAGTGGACTAGAAGAAATGTTTAATGAAATTATACTTTCAAAATGCGTTATTGTAAAGCAATCATAATACTACTTATTTGCACTGCTATAAGTTGTACAACAGAGCAGGCAGATAGTTTGTATCCTGTAAATGATGCACAGGCGCAAGCCTTTTATACCAGTACACTTAAAAATGTAATAGACACCAAGTGTATCTCCTGTCATATCTACCACGTAGAGGGTAATAATCGATATGATAATTATGAGAAGACCAAGTCTAACATTGTACAGATGGTGAGTAGAATTAACTCTAACTCAAATACCGTAATGCCTCCAGCAGATGCGACACAACTTACCGAAGAAGAGGCAAGTTACTTTCAAGAATTTCTAGACCTTCTCAATGCAGATGATGATACTCTAGAGCCACGCGTGCAAATAGAGTGGACAGCTTATAAATATCCAGATTATGATAATAGGGCAGGAGTGAGCGGTACATTTGATACAGTAACATATGCTTTTAATGAAAGTGGTGACACACCAGTTTCAATTCTAGAAGATGCAATTGTAACTGTAGATGCCAGTTCTGTAAACGTAGGTAATGAGTCAGAACGCACACAAAATGTATTTACATTTTTTGCGGCATTTACCCCAGATATAGTAGGGACAGTAACAAACTTTACTGACACAACTGTCACTATAGATTTTGAAATGAACTCAATTACGACTACTCAAGTTTTTGACGTAACAATACTTTCGGATAGACTTGTACTCACGGGATCCATTCCTGATTTAAGTATTTATAACTGGGATGCTGGTTATGATGCTCTAGAAGCCGTTTGTGGTGAATATCACGAGAATAAACTATGGGAAGATGTAGACGTTACAATAGACATTCTCTTAGAAGAATAGATAAAGACATATAACAAGGTTAAACTCCATAAGCATATTCGTGTTTATGGAGTTTTTTTTACGCTTTCGCGAAAGCGTAGTACCGCTATATAAAAGAATGGCAGAGTATAAAGCGGCTTTTACAGAAAGTCATTCTGCAACGACTTAAAATCAAAAAAGCACACGTTTAATCACAGTACATTTATCAAACAAAAAGATAAGCTTACTATGACAAAAACACTAGCCATACTACTAATTGTGATGAATGTAGCCCTTGTAAATGCTACATCTCCTAATGACTATCGTAAAAAGAAGGATACAAAGATTACACCAACTGCGACCACAGATGGTACGTATATCTATGTAGACATACGCACGGCAGAACAAGGGGTTATCACTTCTTTTTTAAGAAGAGGTTTTACAGTATATTTTGATAAAAAGGGAAAAAAGAAAAAAAGAGTAGGAATAAGCAGCCCTACATTAGATCGAAAAAAACTAGGTAATACTCCGCCAAATTCTAACGAAGGAGAGTCTAGAAACTCTGACGAAGAAAGAGAATTGCCCGTTGCCCGTATGCTAGAAGATATAGACCGTAAAGCTGTTTATATAAAAGACGACAGCGCGCAAGAGTTTCACCTAGACCTTAATGCGCTAGATATCACAATTAACTACAGTTATCAAAAAGAACCACAAGGAGGCATTCTTGTATATAAACTCAAAATACCTGTTTCAAAAATTGATGAGAATCCTATTGATTTTGAAAAACTAACTTTAGGTATTATTTCTACACCACTACCCGAAAGAGAAAATCAAGGCCCTCAAGACCGTGGAGGTTTGTCTCTGGGTGGTGGCGGCAGATCGCAAGGTGGTCCTGGTGGAGGAAACCGTGGTGGAGGTGGAGGCCGTCCAGGTGGACAAGGACAGGGTGGTGGTCAAAAAAAGGCACCACAACAACCTGAAGACGTTGCGCTATGGTTTGGTCTCACAATAAGCTAAATCTCCCCATTTGATGAGCACCAATAATTGGTGGTTGACTATGTATGTTTAAAAAAGCTTCTCTTGATTGAGAAGCTTTTTTTACGCTTTCGCGAAAGCGTACTTATACGTTTTAATAGTAAATAGAAAAAGGCAATCTACTTAATGTAAACCGCCTTTATATATCTTATATGGCATCTGTTATTCTTCTTCGCCAGTGAGAGAATCTGCCATTGCCAGCTCTTCATTCTCACTATTGTCTACAGGCACAGAATCTTTTACTCTTGTAAACTCTTCCAGACGTTCTAGATCTCCTTCTTCACCAGAAAAGTATGGAAAGACATCTTCTATAGGTGACTCAGCAATGGCTGGTATGGTGTATTCACCCATAGTATCCTTCATAGTAGAAACCGTGTTGTCAAAGGCTTCTTTAACGTCATTTGCCTGTACGAGTAGGTATAGACTCGTTTTGCGCTCCTTACCGCTTTCTTCATCATAAGCTATAAGAGATACGCGTGATTTAAACCATCTGTCTGTATTTTCAAAAGGGTGAATCTCTGCATAGTTTGCCACCTTGATGTTTGTGATTTTAATTTCCTCACTATCTGGAAGGTAAGCAGCCATCTCCTGTGTGATTCTACTTTCGGCCTCTGTATATGAAATTGCATCTACTAGAAAAGGTGCTGTTTTTACCTTTTGCGTTCCAGATGCTTCATCTAGTTTTCTATATTTTACTTTACACTCGTACCACGTTGCGCTCATACTATTTTTGTTTTAAGGTTGCCAAAAATAGGGTATAGCAAAGGGGCAAAATATCATAAGATGCAATAGATATTCACAATTTGAAGATCAAAATTATACATTATTAAATACGAGTGCATTAAGGTGACTAACTTAGTAAACATTTTATGTAATTTGTTATGCGGATGCAATCTGTGTGTGGAATTAGGTTTTCAAAATATAACAACATTAGTAAATATCTTATATTAACGATTATGATTTTTATCCCATTTAGAAACATTAAATTATATATTGCTTTATTTACAACCTTACTATTCTTGAGTTGTGGTAGAAACAGTACAGATCAAAATGAGTTTGAAAACATAGATAACACCACTATATCTATTAGTTCTCAAGGTACTTTTTCTGTTGGGGGTAAAATAAAAACTAGTGGCGGCGTGTTTGACCCTATAGCTCACGGAGCTTTTAATCCGACAGATCAGAACACGGATGGACAAACTTTGCACGGCGATCACGCCTCGGTATTGTACCAAATACCAACAAACGCTAGAAGCTTACCACTTATATTTTGGCACGGTTATGGGCAGTCAATGCGTACTTGGCAAACAACACCAGACGGAAGAGAGGGATTTCAAAGCATATTTCTAAGAAAAAGATTTCCAGTTTATTTAATAGACCAACCTAGACGCGGACTTGCGGGTCAAAGTCTAGAACCAAGAACACTACAAGCGCGAACGGAAGACCAACTATGGTTTGGAATATTTAGACTTGGAGAGGGATCTACCTTTTATCCAGATATTCAGTTTTCAAAAGATCCTGAGGCTTTAAATCAATTTTTTAGACAAATGACACCTGATACAGGACCCTTAAATATTGACATCAATGTTAACGCCGTATCTACATTATTTAATAAAATTGGCGATGGTATTCTAGTCACTCACTCTCATAGTGGCGGTCAAGGCTGGTTAACAGCTCTTAAAACTGATAATATAAAGGCAATTGTTGCTTATGAACCTGGAAGTAATTTTGTTTTTCCAGAAGATAATCTACCAGATGTAATTCCTTATGTAGGTGGTACATTAAAAGCTCGGGGTGTATCAGAAAATGAATTTGAGAAACTCACTAAGATTCCCATTGTGATATATTATGGTGACTATATTCCTGAAGGGGCAGTAGAAAACCCGGGAAAAGAACAATGGAGAGCTGCACTTACAATGGCTCGAAGATGGACTAAATTTGTTAACGATAGGGGTGGAGATGTGACGTTAGTCGTGCTACCAGAACTTGGAATTAAAGGAAATACACATTTTCCTATGTCTGACTTAAATAATCAAAAAGTTGCATCATTGATGTACGATTGGATTGATAAAAAAAACTTAAATTAATTTAAAAGAAGGAAAGATGAAAAAAATAGTATTGGTTTTAGCTCTTATAATATCATTAAGTGCAATAGCCCAAGATGATCATTATAATATAGTCTCGTATACTGATGAAGGCACAAAAGCACCAAATACGCATTACATAGGAGAGGCCTGGCTTAGTAGATTACTACAAGAAGATAATGAGTTGCCGTATAATGTCGTAAAAGCAACTTTTAAAGCAAACTCAACACTAGATTGGCACAAGCATAGTACACCACAAGTGTTAATTGTAGTAGACGGCATAGGTTATTATCAAGAAAAAGGAAAGGCTCCTTATAAAATGAAAAGTGGTGATATTATAAAGTGTGCAAAAGATACAGAACACTGGCACGCATCATCAAAAGAAAGTGATGTAACTTACTTAGCACTGTATAGTGGTCAAATACCAACAGAATGGACAGAAGTTGTCACTCAAGAATACTATGATAGCGTCGCTGTTAAACTTGGTAAGGAGTAATAGTGTTAACTATTGTATAGTTATTTGACATAATATTGAAAGACTCAGAAAAATAGTAATCGAAAGAATGCTATAGCGTATGTGTGAATAGATTCACAAAGCCTTTTGCAGTTGATTATTATACGGCAAACCATTCAATAAATCGCATATAAAACTTTTTATGTACAATTGTGCAGAATAAGCAAGTATTTATAATAATAAATAATGAATTAATTTATTGGTGCTATAATGATTTGATTTGCAATATGTAAAGAAACTGAGGTTATGCATAGGTTCTTTAGGCATTATATCTGTAATCTATATCAAATAGCGCTATAAAGCCGATAATCACTATTTTTCAAATTGCAGTAGAATGTACTATAATTTATATTATGTCAAATAGAATATTTGATAGCATATTATTATATTTCAATACTTCCCTTATATATTCCTCATTAAAATAAAATCGCTCTAATTCTAATCAGAGCGATTCATTAAATTTTAAGTTAGTTCGTTACAGGTGCTGCTTCTATTTTCGCGAAAGCGTACCATTCATTATAAGAACTTATAATTTCTGCAACACCGAAAGTTTTTTCTTTGCCGTAGGTACAAGTTCATTTGTAGGATCTTGTTTTATAAGCTTTGTATAGTTTGCAATTGCTTTATCGGTTTGTTTCATTTCTTCTTGCGCACTTGCAAGACTGTACAATGCGCCCATAGACGCTGGATACATTTCGGCTACCAGTTCCAGAATAAACAATCCGCCTTCTTTATTACCACCAGAAAATAGTCTGTATCCAGCCGTACCAAATTCATCTTCAAAATTATAGTATTTATATTTTGGATCTTTTGCTACTTGCATACCTACAGATTTTACCTCTGCAAATTTACCCGCTGTAAATAGCTCTGTAAGATAATCCATTGGGTTTAAAATAGCTCCCTTCTCAGTATAATTGAGTGCTACGTCAAGTACTGGGTCTTGATTTGTAAAGTATTGCTCAGAAGTCATCGCTACAGCTAGATGTGGTATTGTCCAGTCTTTATTATCCCACTGAGATCTATCTTGCCACCAGGCAAATGAGAGATATGTGTTAAGACCTGAGTTAGGTAAGGTAACGCGCCTTGTATCGCCATAAAAGTTTATATTTTCGGCTGTGGGCTCTCCTACTATAATTGCCTCTGTGTACTGCTCTATTTCATTTGTAAGGTTTTGACAAGCAGAAAAGGTGTTACGACCTATGATATAAAAGAATTTACCACGGCTATTTATCTTAGGTCTCGCCATAAGTCCTTTTATGAGGGGTTTGTTATTATAGTTATTTCCGCCACCATTGAGGCGCACGTCATACACAAGCTTCTGTACATCTGTCGTATCTATAAACTCAAAAAGTCGTTTATAAAAATCTTGTAGGGTTTCTTCATCATCGTGAAAAACGGAGCTCTGACGCACATATAAAGTTTTTGTGCCTGGTATCATTTCAAAATAATACAGTTTATCATTAAGATGTTTTAAATAAAATGGAGTCGTGTCTTGCGCTCTACCACTCTCCCACTGCTCACTAGGGATAGTAAACCCATAATCTCTTGATAGTCCATCAAGGGGTATTGTGTTAAGGGTGTGGGTAAACTGTTTTCCATCCTTTTCTAATGTAAGTGTAACTGCCGTACTATACGTAGGGATCACTCCTTGAGCGTGTAATACTGCTGGTACGGTGAGAAAGCGCATCCCGTAGGCTTTTAAATATGATTCATTTTCTACTGGCACAACAGCACGTACTTTTTCTATTGCCTGCAATACAGGTATAGTTCCTATTTTGAGAACTCTGGCACCTATAATGGCTGTATTTTCCTTAGTCGCTCCTTCTACAAATACACCATCTTCAAAATGGTATAGATTTACTGGTAGCACTCCCTGTGATGCAACAGTACTAAAAGGTACTTGCGTGTGACCGTACTTAAAGAGTGAAACCATACGACTTAACCCTACTTTTACCTCGTGATCTTGCATTGTAGGGATTTTGTCATAAAAAGCCGTAGCGGCTGCATCCCATTTTTCTGCAGTGATTTTTTTAAATAAGAAGGGATAGTCCTTATGTACTGTTTCTTTTAGATATGTAAGGTCTTCTTGCCACTGTGCAGCAGTAAGAGACTCTTGAGCAAAGGCACTAGAACTACATAGTAGTACTAAGAAAGCAAGGCTAAGTTGTTTAAAGATGGTCATTAGTTCGTTTTTTGATTTATATAAGAGACCACAAATAACACACAATGTTACATCACCGCCATATGATATGCCCTGAACTGTCACAATTCACTTCCGAACTGTAATTCATTACATATAAAATGATTCATAGGTATTGAAAGGACTTTTTTACGCTTTCGCGAAAGCGTAACCTCATTCATAACAAATGCTCCACACAGTGCTAAAAGCTCGTTAAACCTTTATAAACTCGCGTTAAAGGCTTACTGATTGCCTCACACGAGCGTTAACTTTATGAAAAAAGAAACATTATGAGCACAAAGAATCTATCTAATCAAGAAGCATACGATAAACTAAAAGAACTAGCCGAAAGCATAGACTATGCAATGTTTGAGACTAATCTGGGCGCAAGACCTACACACGTGATCCCTATGAGTACAAAAAAGTGTGATCAAGAAGGGAGTCTCTGGTTTTTAAGTAATAAAGACAGTGATCACAATAGCTTTATCCATAAAGATAAAGACGTACAACTACTCTACTCAAAGCCTACAGCGATGGAGTATATGAGCATCTACGGCCAAGCTTTTATATACAACGACCTGGAGACGATAAAAAAGCTGTACACAACCAGCGATGATGCCTGGTTTAACGGGCCTACAGACCCAAACATTACAGCTATCAAGGTCGTACCGCAAGAAGCACATTACTGGGACACAAAAGATGGTATGATTACTACGTTATTTAAAATGGGACTGGGAGCCTTAACTGGCAACAAGCAAGATCTGGGAGAGTCTGGAGATCTAGATTTATAGAGCTACTAACCTAGTGAGATTTACAAAGCCAGCTATTGCTGGCTTTTTTATGCGTTAAGGTCACACATTTTTAATATTCCTTTAAGGAAATAACAACGGCTAGCTTATAAATACGGCGTACTTTTGCCGGATGCAAAAATCCCGTAGTTCGCAAATAGAATTTATCGCCCTTATGGCAGCACTTATGTCTGTCACGGCGCTCGCTATAGATGCATTGCTTCCTGCTCTTGATATCATAGGAGAAGCCATACAAACTAAGACACCTGCAGATAACCAACTGCTCATCACAATGATCTTTTTAGGGCTAGGTATTGGTCCGCTTATTTTTGGGCCACTGGCAGATGCTCGCGGGCGTAAATCTTCGGTTTACATAGGTTTTTTTATTTTTATAATTGCTTCATTTATATGTGTTTACACACGTAGTTTTGAAGTGATGATTTTAGGCAGAATATTACAAGGAGTTGGTCTTTCTGCACCGCGTACTATTTGTGTTGCTATTATAAGAGACCTGTATGAAGGTGATTATATGGCACGTATAATGTCTTTTGTAACGGTAGTTTTTTTGCTCATACCCATCGTTGCTCCCGCAATGGGAAAAGTAGTTTTAGACACCTGGAACTGGCAAGGTATTTTTATAGTACAGGTTATCATAAGTGTGCTCGTTATGTTCTGGTTTTGGAAACGCCAGCACGAGACACTCACTCCAGACAAGCGCATTCCTTACTCAGTAAAACGAATTTTAAGTGGCTTTTATGAAACCATTAAGTACAAGCGCACCATCGCATTTACTATTATACAGGGATTCATCGTTGGCTCTTTTCTAGTATATCTAAGTGCCAGCCAGCAGATTTTTGAAAATCAATATGGCCTTGAAGATGAGTTTCCATACATATTTGCAGGTCTGGCAGCCTCTATAGGTGCCGCCATACTTCTTAATGCCACGCTGGTAGTACGTCTAGGTATGGAAAAACTAGTTACCTATGCCCTTGCAGGCTTTTTTTGTGTGTCATTACTATATGTGATACTCTTTTATGATGTACTTCACCCTTCTATTTATATACTTGTCGCTTTCTTTGCGCTACAGTTCTTTTGTATAGGTTTTATGTTTGGAAACTTACGTGCGCTTGCAATGGAGCCAGTAGGTCATATTGCTGGTATAGGAGCGGCTATCACTGGGCTCATCTCCACACTTATGGCTGTACCTATAAGTACCTTTATAGGTCGCTTTGTAGAGAACACTACCCTACCGCTTTTTATAGGTTTTTCTAGTTGTGCAGCAATATCGCTAGGTATTTTATTCTGGATAAAGAAAAAAGCCCCAAGGAAAATTTCCTTGAAGCCCTTATCATAATATGGATCTTTAGTTCGCTTTCGCGAAAGCGTATTTCTTACGACTCCTCTACGAGCATTACAGATTTTGCATTTACGAATTCTTTAAGTCCAAAACCTCCGTGCTCTCTACCATACCCCGAGTCTTTTACGCCTCCAAAAGGCATCATAGGCTGGGCAAGTCCGTATGAGTTTACAAATACCATCCCGGTATCAAAGTGCTTTTGAGCAAGTTCTATAGCAGCTTTTTCATCTCTTGAGAAGATTCCTCCTCCTAGTCCAAAACGGCTATCATTTGCAATG
Source organism: Dokdonia sp. MED134 (assembly GCF_000152925.2). Classification (NCBI taxonomy): domain Bacteria; kingdom Pseudomonadati; phylum Bacteroidota; class Flavobacteriia; order Flavobacteriales; family Flavobacteriaceae; genus Dokdonia; species Dokdonia sp. MED134. The sequence goes on from NZ_CP009301.1 coordinate 372,301, forward strand.
CGCATTGCGTCTTCATTATCTTTTGCTCGTATAAGTGATGCTACTGGGCCAAAAAGCTCATCATCATAAGCGGGTTGCCCTGGCTCTACATTACTTAATACGGTAGATGGGTAATAAAACCCCGTGTTATCTGGCACCTCTCCTCCTACTTCTATCACGGCTCCTTTTTCTACACTTTTCTTTACTTGGTCTGCAAGTAAATCTCTTAAGTCTTCACGTGCAATAGGTCCCAGTTGGGTTTCTTCATTGTTAGGATCTCCCATTACGGCATCTTTCATACCCTGTACAAACCCTTCCTTAAAAGCATCATACACTTTATCTACCACCACAAAACGTTTGGCAGCGATACAGGTTTCTCCATTATTAATAAGGCGTCCTTGTACACAAGCCTTTACAGCCATTTCAATATCTGCATCATCTAGAACTAGATATGCGTCGTTACTACCTAGCTCAAGAACTGTTTTCTTGATGGCAGCACCAGCTTTTTCGGCTACTTTGCGTCCTCCAGCAGAGCTTCCTGTAAAGGTTACACCACGTACCTTATCATTCTTAATCACATCATTAGACTGGCTGTGATCTATTACTAGTACTTTAAAAAGTCCTTCTGGGACACCTGCTTTACGTAATACTTCTTCTACGAGCAATGCACTACCTGTTACATTTTGCGCGTGCTTTAAGAGCACTCCATTACCAGCCATTAAGTTTGCTATCACAACACGTAGCGGTTGGTATGTTGGAAAATTCCACGGTTGTATACTATATATGACACCTTCTGGTGAGTAGGTAATGATTCCTTTACCTCCATTTGGTAACTCACGCTCTATAGGTTCTAATTCTTTTCCTGCATTTGCTGCAGTATACTCTGCAATGGCGATACATAAATCTATTTCAGATCCTCCTTGCGTCACCACTTTTCCCATCTCGTCTGTCATTAATTGTACGAGTTGTTCTTTATGACTCTTAAGCTCCTTACCTATGTTTTTTATAATAGTGGCACGCTCGTCTAGTGACTTTCCTTTCCACTCTAGAAAAGCTTCGTGACAATTGTCTATTGCATCATTTACTTCACTTTCTGTAAAGTAGGTATAGGTTGCAATCTCTTTTTCGGTATGCGGATTAATGGTTCTAAAACCTCCTTTTATCTCTCTTTCCATAATATCTTGTTTGGTTTTTTTATAAAATTACAAGGATTGTGTGCTGAGCAAAGTGGCTTTAATAGTTTTTGTGAAGTGTATTGAGAGAAGTTTAACAATGGAGTTTTACGCTTTCGCGAAAGCAAAAAAAAAGAAGCCTCTCTATCATATTGATAAAAAGGCTTCTCTTATTGTGTAAATAAATTTTAGGCTCGTGCCTAGTTCTCTTCTGTATCTAAAGTCACGTTGCCATCACCCTCTACGGCAAAAGTTTCCTTTGGGATAATGCGTCTAAAATTTGACGAACGACGATAGGGATCTTGAAAATCTGCGTGTTTTTTTGTGGTTGACTTATGCATAGCTTTTTTTATTGTAAAGGTATTTTAAAATCTAAATGCTGTCTTTTTAAATAACAGATAATTAACAATTTACCCATTACTCAAAATTATTTTTATAAGAATATTAAATATTTTGAATTCCATAATTGATCATAGATACATATAGAATTATCAAAACGAATTAGGTTACAAGTGTCTGTATTTCATATAGTTATAATTAATTAATCCTTGTTATGCTTTCGCGAAAGCGTATATATACACCCTCTTAACACGATAACGTTTTCGAACTTTGGCACGCTACTTGTATTTAGGTAATCGTGAACATCAATCCACATTGATAAAAAACGAATATTATGAAACAGATAGCATTATTATTTATAGGTCTACTCACCTTTGCAGGAAGTACCTATGCAGCAGAAGAAGATACATCAATAAGACGAGGAACAGTTTACGACGGAAGTAAATACATCTTTGTAGAAAACGGGATAGAGTTTTCTGTCTTTCCAGATGGCGAATTTGATTTTTACATTCCAGAATATGTAGAGGGCGTAAGTCTATCTGTAAACGCTGGACCTGTAGGGATAAGTTTTAACACAGGTTTTGATTATGACCCTTACGTACAGTATGACGAGTATGGAGCTGTGATACAGATAGAAAATACACCTCTATATTATGACAACTATGGTCGTATCTCACAAGCAGGTGATGTAAATATCTTTTACAGAAACAACAGAATCTCTCGTGTAGGTGGCTTACAGATATTCTATAACAACTTTGGCGCTTTTTCACACTACACAGGTTTTATAAATGTGTATAACAGAAACTATGTTTTTCACCCATATCACAACTATTACTATAGACCACTCTTTAACAGATGTCTAGTGTATACAACGCCTTACAGAAGATTTTATACTCCTATACGTTATAACTACGCGTTTCATAGAAACAACTATTACAGAGGTTATAATAATGGATATAGAAATGCACGTAGAGACTTTAGACGTCCAGATAGAGGTCGTGTAGCACATAACAATGGTCGTCGTGATAATGTAGATCGTAACAACGCTCGCTTTACTCGTGCAAATACTGGTAGAGTAGCAAGTCGAGGAAACTCACAAAGAACCATAAGCCGTGCAAACCGTACTACTTCAAGAGGTAATACAGCTGCAAGATCTACAAACGCAAAAAGAAATACTGCAGTAGCTCGTGATGGCGCTCAACGTGGGAGACCTACTACAACAGCAAGAGGAAACTCAAGCAGAGGTACAAAGGCAATAACGTCAAGATCTGGTAATACAGCTCGCAAGGCTTCTACTAGAACGACGAGACCAGCAACAAGACCTACTACTAGAACAGCGACAAAACGCTCTAGCAATAAGTCTGTAGCAAGTAACAGAACATCACGCCCACAGGCGAGAACAACGCAACGCTCTTCTCAAAAGAGAGCAACTACATCAAGAAGTACTAATGCAAGAAAAGCAACTTCACAACGTAGTACACAGCGTAAAGCAACACCACAGCGCAGCACAAGAAGTACAAGCGCTAGATCTTCATCAAGTAAAAAATCAAGTAGAGCAACCACTACGAGATCAAGAAGAGGATAGGAGAAAATAACTTTGGTTGGTTAGTTTGGAAGACCCTAGTTGCTATATGCGCTAGGGTTTTCTTTTTGTTATATAGTGCCATATCTTTTAGACGATAAAGCAGACATTTTTAGTATCTTAGGATGCTTAATCCAAACATCCTAACCAATGAATAAACTATTTTATGTTGTTGCTTGTGTGCTACTCTTACAATCTTGTCAAGAGAAAGAAGTAAAAACTCCAGAAAAAATGACAGAAAGCCAACTTATAGCAAAGGCTACGGCCATCCATAAAAATGTAATGACGCTAGACACGCACTGTGATATAAACGTCAAGAACTTTACAGACTCTATAAATTATACACAAAATCTTACCTCTCAAGTAAACTTACCAAAAATGCAAGAAGGCGGTCTAGATGTGCCTTGGTTTATCGTTTATACAGGTCAAGGTGAACTTAATGAAGAAGGATATAAAGCGGCCTATGAAAATGCTATGTCAAAATTTGACGCTATCCATAAACTTTGTGAAGAGATTGCTCCAGAGCAAATCCAGCTAGCCACAAGTGCAAAAGAAGCTAGAGAGATCTGGAAATCTGGTAAAAAAGTAGCAATGATAGGAATAGAGAACGGGTATCCTGTAGGTACAGACATTACAAACGTTGAGAAGTTTTACGACCTAGGTGCCCGCTATATGTCACTTGCTCATAATGGCCACAGCCAGCTAAGTGATAGTAATACCGGTGAGGCAGATAATGTATGGCTTCACAATGGTCTAAGTGATCTAGGTAAAGAGGTTATTTCAGAGATGAATCGCGTAGGTATGATGATAGATGTATCACACCCTAGTAAAGAAGCGATGCGACAAATGATAGAACTAAGTGAGACACCTATAATCGCTTCACACTCCTCTGCGAGAGCATTATGTAACCACAGCCGTAATCTTGATGATGAGCAACTACAGTGGATGGTAGAAAACGGTGGTGTTGTACAGACAGTGGCTTTTAAAAGCTACCTAAATACAGAGAAGCACGATGCCTATGAAGCCGAAGCACAGCAAATACTAAAAGAAATTGCAGACTCTATAGGTCTTAAATGGATGGAGCGCAAAGAGGTAATGGCTTTACCACAAGAGCAACGAGCAGATTATTATGAGAAGTATACAACCGTAATGCTACCGGTACAAAAAAAGAAACTCGCACAACGCACAGACCTCCCTCCTGCTGTAGATGTGACAGACTTTGTAGATCATATAGATTACCTAGTTGAGAAGATGGGAATAGATCACGTAGGCATCTCATCAGATTTTGATGGTGGTGGCGGTATAGAAGGATGGAGCGATGCTTCAGAAACGATGAATGTTACTGTAGAACTTGTAAGGAGAGGGTATACAGAAGCACAAATAGAACAACTATGGAGTGGTAATTTACTACGCGTACTTGACGAGGTACAAGCCTATGCCACAGAGATGAAATCTTAGTGAGCTGTAAATGATTAAAATGAAAGAGCCCAAACAATACGAGATTGTTTGGGCTCTTTTATATTTTATTATTTAGAGATATTACATATCTCGCTCACGACATATTTGGTTAATCCTGCGCTTTAACTTACGCTCGTAATCTTCTTGTAGCCAGTCTCTATAGTTTTGAGTATTATTCATAATACTATAAGAATACTGGCGTACTCTATAAGCAATATCATCTCTTAATTTACGAGCCAGTACACGAGCATCAAAAACGTCTTCACTATTTTCTACCACCATCTGTGCGTGTTGCTCGATGGCATTTTCTAGTGCTGTCTTTGCCTTCTTACCTTCTTTAATTACCTTTTTATATTCCTTCTTTATATCAAAGTGTATCTTTTCTGTATTTGCAAACTCTTTCCGAAGATCTGGAGGCATAACGTATGTAAAGTTGCGTTCTATCTCCTCATCTGCAATAAGGTTTTCAAGGTAAAAATCTGGGTATGCGAATATCTCTTTCCAGTCTATAGGTGCTTCCCAAAGACCAAAACGTGCTGCATTATTACCTAGATCTAATACTTTAAAGGTAGTCTTACCAGGCGCTATACGTGACCCACGACCTATCATCTGGAAGTAAAGTGTAAGCGACTTTGTTGCTCTGTTGAGTATAATGGTATCTACCGTAGGTTCATCAAAACCTGTTGTGAGGATACTTACAGAGGTAAGTATCGCGTCTGGTGTATTTTTAAACCAGTCTAATATCTCTGCACGCTCCTTAGCACTATTTGTGTTATCTAAGTGGCGTATATCATATCCTGCTTGTCTAAAGGTCTCGTGTACGTATCTAGACGTATTAATACCATTATTAAAAATAAGGGTCTTCTTACCTTTAGATTGATCTTCATAGGCGCTAAGCAGCTTTTGCTGCATAGAGGCGTCTGTATATAAGATATCAGAAGATTTTACGGTATAATCTCCATTAATACCCAGCTTTAAGGTACTTAATCCTACGTTATAACTTATGGTTTCTGCCTTAGACAAGAACCCTCTTTTTATAAGTGCAGGTATGCTCTCTCCTATCATAAGTTCTTGATAGTTGTCCTTCATAGGCAACTTTATGTTAGAACTTAGCGGTGTTGCTGTCACACCTAGTATAAAAGCATTTTTAAAGTAGCTAAAGAGTTTTCTAAACGAGTTATAGTGTGCCTCATCTATAATCACGAGCCCCACATCTTCCATTGTGATTTGCTCTTCTTGTAGTCTGTTTGTGAGTGTCTCAACCATTGCTACGTAGCACATATAATCATCTGCTTCGTCTAGGGTTTTTACATCACTACTTATAATCATATTAGGCACCTTAAACTCCGTAAGCATACGCGAGGTCTGGTTAGAGAGCTCAATACGGTGTGTAAGGATAACTACCTTCTTATTTGCACGTTTTATATAATTACGTACAATCTCAGAAAAAATAACGGTTTTACCTCCACCAGTAGGCAATTGGTATAGTAAATTATAATCTGGCGAAGTTCTATCCATCACAGCAAAGACCGCGTCAAGATCTTTTAATTGATAGTCGTATAATTTCTTTTCTGGAGTGTCTTTTTCTTTAATGAGGTCGCTCAAAAGTGTAGGTTTCTTCGGTTAAAAGTCAATCTTGCAAAACTAAGGGATTTTTCTGCTTTCGCGAAAGCGTACCGCAAAAAAAATAGTACTAATCTTACAAAATCTTACTCTGGGTCTGCTGCTTCGTCAAAAAGTGTTGCATTAGGCCAGCGCTCATCTTCAGTAAGACTTACGATGCGCTCTATGCGATCTCCTACCTCTTCAAGTAAATGATGATAGGTCGCATACTGTACGAGTTCTTTAAAAGAGTTGAGCATACTTTTATAAAAAGCATCTGGTTGTGGTGTGGTGCCCTGGGCGTAGGTTTGTGCTATCTCAATATTAAAAAGCATTACGTCTACAAGTAGTAAGGGGTTCATCCCTAGTGTTTTAAAATGCTTGATGTATTTTTGAGCAACAGACCTCCTTTTTCTTGCTCGTTTACGGCGGGTAGGAAAATATTCATTACTTATTTTAACCTTTGCCTCGTCTACCAGCTTGTCTTCTTTAGGGTTAAAAACAAAATCATAATAGGTCTTAACCGCTGGTATACGGTCATATAACTCCATAATTTGCTCTTGAAGGGCAGCATTATCTAAGTCTAGAAGGTGTTTTTTAAGTGCTCGTTTACTCATTAAGAAGTGATTACCTGTAGCGAATTTAAAATAAAAAATAGTGGCAAGAAGCGATTCAAAAACCTATTTTTGTAACAATACCAATACAGTTACTAAACCACCACCTGCAATGAATACATTACAAGATAGTAAAGCCGTAAACTTGATCAAAAAACTGATCGCTGATGTTGCTCAAAACGGAATCATTACAAATACCGTAGTTGAAGACCTAAAAGCTTTACGCCCACATACTATTACAGAACAATTACCATTACTTGCAAAGGCTACACGCCTCTCTGCAGAGCATATAGAAGAGTATGGAACTTTTGCTATCCCTATCCCACAAGATGAGGATATCGCAGATGAGAATGATGAAATCATCTCTGAAGTAGAAGTTGCCGAAAGTACTCCAGAAGAGAGTTTTCACTACTTTATGTCTCTTATAAAGAATATAGACAAAAAGACAAATGAAGACGAACTGCGTGTGTACGTACAGGCGCTTAGAGATTACTAAGCCTATAAGTCACAAATAAAAAAAAGCCTCAAATATCAATTTGAGGCTTTTTTTATGCGCTTATTTTGTGGGTGGTTTTGCTGGTCTTACCTCTACTTTGCTAGGTAACGTTCTAGGGTGCATCTTAAGTAAGTCTACTGTGAGTTGCCCTAGATCTTCTGGTTGTATGCGCCAGTCTGTACCCTCATCTGGCGTTCTCCCGCCAAAATGGCTACTCACAGACCCAGGCATAATAGTCGTTACCTTAACATCATCCTGACGTACATCCATCATTAAGGCTTGTGAAAACCCTGTAAGGCCAAATTTACTCGCATTATAAGCCGTACCCTTCTCAAAGAAGTTGGTACCCGCAAGGCTAGAGATGGTAATCATATACCCTTTTGACTCTTTTATAGCTTCTAGCGATGCTTTTACAGAGTAAAATACGCCCGTGAGGTTTGTATCTATAGTCTCGTTCCATTGCTGGGGTGTCATATCTGTGATGTTTTCAAAGTGACCCAAGCCTGCGTTTGCAATGAGTACATCTATCTTCCCAAACTTATCAAGCGTTGCCTTTACGGCAGCCTGCTGGCTATCGTAATCTCTTACATCTGCAGCGACGCCTAGTATGTAATTATCGTTTTCGGTGAGCTCTGTGGCAGCTTCTTTGGTGCTTTTTTCATCTCTTCCGGTGATGGCTACTTTCATTCCTTGATGGAGTAATGCTTCGGCTATGCCTCTTCCTATTCCTTTGGTACCGCCCGTGATGAGGGCAACTTTATCTTTTAAATCTTCCATTGTGATTGAGTTTTGTATAAAGGTAATCACGCTTTCGCGAAAGCGGAAATATACTATTTTAAAGTATTGTGAAAATTTGCTACGCCCTTAATCTAGAATGATAACGTTATATTATCATAAAATGACAGACCTTTGTAACCTAAAATGATATGCACCTATGCAGCTACGTAGCCTACTCCCGCTTCTTTGTTTATTACTCATAACTTCTTGCAGCTCCTTATCAAAAGGTGTAAAAAACACCGCTAAGGCCGAAATTACAACGCTCACTTTTATAGATGAGACTATTATACCTGCAGCTACCACTTATAACGATACTAAGGTGGGCGGTCTCTCTTCTATAGATTATGCAAACGGACAGTGGTTTATGATTTGTGATGACAGAGCACAACCTAGATTTTATACAGCGCGCATAGCAACTAGTGCTGCCAGTATATCACAACCTGTGTTTACAGCAGTTACTTATTTTAAGGATAAGGACAGCGTGTTTACACCTGGCATTGCAGATCCCGAGGCGCTGCGCGTTACAAATGATAATCACATTATATGGAGCAGTGAGGGCAATGTGGCAAAAGGGATACAACCCTTTGTACGTATGGCATCACAAGACGGAGCTTATGTAAAAGATATGACGGTTGCCCCTAAGTTTTTGATCTCTCAAAAGGATAAAGGACCTCGTAATAATGGCGTTTTTGAAGCACTCACAAGAGACTATAGCGATAATAGCTACTGGATTACCACAGAGTTACCGCTTAAGCAAGACGGTAATGAACCTACATATAAAGAAGCACAGTCACCGGTGCGTATGGCACATATAGAGGCAGATGGCACCTTTGCAGCAGAGTATGTGTATCTTCTAGATAAGGTGGCAAGACCTGGCAAGCTAGAGGTAAATGGTGTGACAGAGATCCTCTCTTATGATAAAGATTCTTTTCTTGTACTAGAGCGCTCTTATGCCTCTGGCCATAGTGATGGCGGTAATGATGTCAAGATTTATAAGGTAAATACCGCAGGTGCTACAGATGTACGTGATATTGCAAGCTTGCAGGAAGCCTCATATACTCCTGTGACTAAAACCCTTTTACTAGATATGGAGACCTTGCGACCACAACTTACAGATGGTATGATAGATAATATAGAGGGAATGACCTTTGGACCCGTACTAGAGAGTGGGAAACGGTCACTTATAATTATTTCTGATAATAATTTTAACTCTTTTGGGAAACAGCTTAACCAGCTTATCCTCTTTGCGGTAGAATAAGTGTGGCTTATTGTTGGCTCATTTTACGTTGCGTATTATTTTTGTCAAAAAAATAAACAATGCTCAAAAGCTTTAGAATACTTAGTTTACTAGAAGGAGTTTCATTTCTTGTGATTCTCTTTATCACGATGCCGTTAAAATATGCTTTTGACAATGGTGCGCCAAACAAAGTAATCGGGATGGCACACGGTTTTTTATTTCTTGCCTATGTCGTGATGGCTATTATGATGAAGCCCATATTAAAATGGAACAATAAAACACTTGCTATTGTACTGCTGTGTTCTATCATTCCATTTGGTACTTTCTGGATGGATAAAAAATATCTCCGCCCGCTAGCCTAAAAACTTGATGCTTATATAATAATTAGGCTTCTCTCCCCTATTTACTCTTACGGCATTTACAATAGGTAGTACAAACCCTAAGATAGCGATCCCTAGTAATGTGATGAGCCCCAGTCCTAATAGAAGGATAGCCGGTATGCTCAATAGTGCATATACAATAAGGCTTATCTGGAAGTTAAGTATCTGCTTTCCATTTTCATCTAGTTCTTGCACGCGCTCCTTGTTTGCCGCCCAGATAATGAGCGGTACGATAAGACCGCCAAAACCTACTACATAATGTAATAGCTGTGATAAATGTGTGAGTACTAGAAGCGTTTTGTCTTCCCTTACGTGTGGTGTTTGTTGTATAATTTCCATAATAACAGATTTTTGATTGATTAACATATACGTCTACGCTTACGCGAAAATGTTACACGTTTGTTTAATTTTGCAGTGATGAATATACAAGACACCATAGTTGCCCTCGCCAGTCCTGCAGGAGCTGGAGCCATTGCCGTGATACGCGTTTCTGGTCCAGAATCACTTGCCATATGCTCACCCATTTTTAAATCTGTAAGCGGCAAAGTACTTGCAAATCAAAAAACCCACACCATACACCTAGGGCATATTATGGACGGGCAGCGCACCATAGACGAGGTACTTGTATCCCTCTTTAAGGGCACAAACTCTTATACTGGAGAACCTACAGTAGAGATCTCTTGTCACGGCTCAAGTTATATACAGCAAGAGATTATACAGCTCTTACTGCGCTCTGGTTGTAGAGCAGCAAAGGCTGGAGAGTTTACCCTGCGCTCCTTTATAAACGGTAAGATGGACTTGAGCCAGGCAGAAGCCGTGGCAGATCTTATTGCAAGTGATAATGAGGGAGCACACCAGATAGCAATGCAGCAAATGCGTGGTGGCTTTTCTAACGAGATTGCACAACTGCGACAAGAGCTACTCAACTTTGCCTCACTTATAGAACTAGAACTAGACTTCTCTGAAGAAGATGTAGAGTTTGCAGATCGTACTCAGTTTAAAGACCTCATAGCTCGTATTACAAAAGTACTCAAGCGCCTTATAGACTCTTTTGCCACCGGTAACGTTATAAAAAACGGTATACCTGTAGCCATTGTAGGAGAACCTAATGTGGGCAAGTCTACCCTACTCAACGCCTTACTTAATGAGGAGCGCGCCATCGTGTCTGACATAGCGGGTACCACCAGAGACACTATAGAAGACGAGTTATCTATAGGTGGTATAGGCTTTAGATTTATAGACACGGCAGGGATACGTGAGACCGAAGACGTGATAGAAGGTCTTGGGATTAAAAAGACTTTTGAAAAGATAAAACAAGCACAAGTAGTTGTATTACTACACACCGCTAGCGAAGTTATACACCAGACAGCCAGCGTAAAACTTGAGATAGAAAAAATTAAAAATCAATTCCCACTCAAGCCACTACTAGTTGTGGCCAATAAAATAGATGCCCTATCTCCTACAGAACTCAATGAGATAGCGACAAAAATAGATAACCTACACCTGCTCTCTGCCAAAGAAAACCAAGGCGTAGACGCTCTTAAAAACAAACTCTTAGACTTTGTAAACACAGGCGCTCTGCGCAATGACGAGACCATAGTTACAAACTCACGTCACTATGATGCCCTCCTCAAAGCCCTAGAAGAAATAGAAAAAGTACAGTACGGTCTTGACACCGGCCTCTCTGGCGACCTTATGGCAATAGATATACGTGAGGCGCTCTACCACTTTGGGGAGATTACTGGCCAGGTGACCAACGATGAGCTACTAGGCAACATCTTTGCAAACTTTTGTATCGGGAAGTAGGAGGTGCTTTACTTTATGAGAAGGTAGCTATATCGATGTATTGTGGTAGATACGCTTTCGCGAAACTGTAATTACTACGTTTTAATAATCTGTTTGGGTAGTTAAAATGATTTAGAATTCAATGTATATTTAGTCCAAACTAATCAAGACCACAAAGTAAAGCAAACCAGTAAGGCTTGTACTGAGCCTGTCGAAGTATGCCGCACTCGCTTTATGCAGTGGCCTGTTGTAAAACATTTGACCAAAAATGAGAATACCCATTTTAATATTGACTTTTTTACTATCAAGTATCGTATTTTCTCAAGATAATATCAATCTAAAAGAATTAATTGGATTTGGATGTTATTCTGGTGGAACAAGATCTGACGTTGTGAATGACGTAACTTTTGACTTGAACGATAATAAATACAAAAAGATAATTAAGAAACTGAAATCGAAAAATCCAGCGGAAAGATATTTAGCAGTAATTGTTGCGGAACGATTAACGGAATTGAATAAATATGAATTAACGGAAATCGACAGAGGATTAATAAAAAAAGCGTACGAATCGAACGATTTAGTTTCTGTTTGTTCAGGATGTACATATTTCGACCGAATTTCGTTGAAAAAACTTCTCTCAAAAGAGAAAGAAAATTTTATGTGGACTTATGCCGAATTTTGGCTAGAAGAATATATTAAATAATGAAAGAAACTATCAAAAATAGAATTCCTATTCACGTTGATTTAGCACCAAATAGAGACGAAGTTTATTCTGGTATTTGTTTAAAATCAAACGATGACATATTCATTTTCATTTGCTTCAATGAAGAATCTAAAGAATTCGATGGTTTCGCTATCATTCGAAACTATGAAATTGAAAAATATAGAGAATGGGATAAGGAAGAGTTAAGTGAAATAAAAAAGAATAATTACTCCGATTTCATTGAAAAACTACCTCTTGAAAAAATGGAAAATATGTCCGAATGTTTATCGGAACTGAAAAACGAAAAATTGATAGCTATTTTTAAAGAATCTGATGATGATTCATATTTCGTAGGTAAGATTAAAAACCAATCGGAAAAGGAGTTAGAACTAGAACTGCTGAACGAAGATGCAGAATGGATTGGAAATGAAAAAATAAAAATTGATGAGATTAGTTACATCGGATTTGGGACGAGTTATGAAAAAGAGTTACTGAATAAAAACGTTTTACAACAACGTGTATAATTCATTGCTAGTTCTAGCTTACTTGGAAATTCCTTCGGAATTTCCTCTGGTTCGTTTTTGTTTACTAATTTAGTTGCTGAAACACGCAACGAAATCATACACAAACACGTGGCGGCTGATTGCCCAAGGGCTCGCAGTTCACGACAAAATAAGCTACACAAAATGCAGTTGTTTATTTGGTTATTACCGCAATCGTATGGCTACGCTTCAAAATCGGTTTAAGAGCGATTGTAAGGGCAATAATCAAGGATTTGGTACAGATAGATCATAGAGCAAATCTGCTAGGATTTTAAAGCTCCCACCCTACTCAATCAGCCGCCACCTTGTACCTTCCTCTCGGTCGTTCCTTCCTCGTCGGAGGCAGGACTCAAAAATGCCTAAAGGTTACAAATCTCAATTATAGAAAGCTCACACGTAGTTGCAAGAGTGCATTCCTCTCGTGCTCCCTCACTCGTCGGATGCAAGAACTATTACATAACGCGAATGTGTGCCTTCCTCTCGCTACGCTCGTCGGAGGCAGGTTTGAAAGCTCTATGCGCGGCGACAGATTCACAAATAAGTGTATATTTAAACAATCAATTAAAAAACAAAAAACAGGCACACCATCAAAATGCCGCACTCGCTTTATGTAGTGGCCTGTTGTAAGCAATTTAACCTGAGATTTAAAATGGGATTTTTTAAAAACCTTTTCGGTAGAAAAAAGGAAAATGAGTTAGGCGAATACGAACAGTATTTGAAAATACGTGAGGAGAAAGCTTATGATGAAAAAGCTAGGGGAATTTGGGCTAATTACGTTCCAAAGAATGGACAGGCGGAATTTGTGGTTGGAGAATTATTAAGAGCAATCGAAAAATTGCGGGACGAAGCTAATCGCAATGGAAACATCAATTTTAATGAAAAATGCCACGGAATATTAGTGGAATACTTGCGGGAAAAACTAACTGATGAGCGTGTATTTGACAAAGAGATTATTTCCGAAATTAATAGTGAATTGGATTTATTGAAAATTGAAGACGAACCACAAACTGGGGATGAAATTTATGATTGGATTTCGGACAGAATAATTGACTGGCATTTGATTTATGATGAACCAATAAAGCATACGAAAAATCCCGAATTGTATTGCTAAATAAAACTGCTTACAACAAAACCTATAAACAATACGGGCTTCAGGCTTAAACCAAAGGTTTGCGTATTTTTATAATGTCCGCAAAATCTTTGGGATTTTGCTCTGGACTAGAAAAAATAAATCAAAACAAAAAGATTTCGCTATGTGCGTGGCGGAAAGCAAACGTTAGTTTGCCCCCGTACTGTTCATAGCTAAACCGTGGCGGCTGATTGCCCAAGGGCTCGCAGTTCACGATAAAATAAGCTACACAAAAGGCAGTTGCATACTTGGTTATTACCGCAGTCGTATGGCTACGCTTCAAAATAGGTTTTAGAGCGATTGTAAGAGCAATAATCAAGGATTTGGTACAGATAGATCATAGAGCAAACCCGCTAGGATTTTAAAGCTCCCACCCTACTCAATCAGCCGCCACCTTGTGCCTTCCTCTCGGTCGTTTCTTCCTCGTCGGAGGCAGGACTCAAAAATGCCTAGGGCATACATCTTAAACATAGAAAGCTCAAACGTAGTTGCAACCAGCCACAACTATTACATAACGCGAATACGACATTTTTGAAAGCTCTATGCGCGGCGACAGATTCACAAATAAGTGTATATTTAGACAATCAATTAAAAAACAAATAAATACAGGCTAACCAGCAAAATGCCGCACTCGCTTTATGTAGTGGCCTGTTGTAAGTAATGCGAAAAAAACTTTGCGCACTCAAGAACTTAACGCAACAAATCTAAATTAAAAACTCTATTTTAGAGAAATGCAAACCGTTGATGAAATCCTTAAAATAAAAAATGTAAAAAATACCGCAGTTCGAACTGTGGTTTTGAGACATCTTTTAAGTCAAGAAAAAGCACAGTCTCTTAAAGACATCGAAAACGCATTAATCTATACAGACAGGAGTTCTATTTTTCGAACTTTGAAAACGTTTGAAGAGAACAAAATTATACATAGCATAGAAGATGGTTCAGGTATGATAAAATATGCTGTTTGTGCAGAAGGATGTAACTGCGACCCAAAAGACTTACACTACCACTTTTATTGTAATAACTGCAACAAAACATTTTGTCTTTTTGACGTTCCTTTTCAAAACATCGAACTTCCCGAAAACTTCAAAATACAACAAGCAAATATGGTTGTAAAAGGATTGTGTAACAACTGCAACAAATAATCTTTGCAATCGAGTTGCACCATAAGACTTTTACATTTGTAATATCATTAAAACGATATTATGAAACTTTATACTTCAATACCAAAAGAATTAAAACCTTATTTCAACACAGAATTAGAGAAATACAGAACTGAAAATATCTCTGGAAATTTATTAAATGCTTGGAATCATTTGGAACGTGCTCATATAATCGGGCAAAAATATCCTTATGCACATACTTTAGTCCATTGGAAAATGCTAAAATTTGGATTTAAAATCAAAAGCGTAATAGAAATCTTTGGTCAGATTCCAAGACTAATTTTTGGAGGTGTTAAATCCTTTGTTGGTAAAATTCCAATTGGTAATCCAGGAGGAGCCAATGTTCCTCCTCTAAAGTCATTTCCGATAAAAAAGGAATTACAAGATATTTTCACAAAAGCTGGAGTCTAATTCTAACAATTATGAAAAAAACGACATTTGAAATAACAAAAATGGATTGTCCTTCAGAGGAAAATTTAATTCGAATGAAATTAGACGGAATTTCAGGTATTGTTAATTTGGACTTTGACATTCCAAACCGAAAATTGACCGTTTTTCACAACGGAGAAATAGAACAAATTGAAAAGTCAGTTATTGAACTGAATTTGGGTGGAAAGAAAATCTCAACCGAGCAGACTGACAAAAAAGAATTTAAAGAAAATGTAGACCAAAAAAAACTACTTTGGTCTGTCCTCGCAATCAACTTTGCTTTTTTCATTATCGAAATGGCAACAGGATTAATATCAAAATCAATGGGACTTGTTGCAGATAGTCTCGATATGCTTGCGGACAGTTTTGTGTATGGAATTAGCTTATTTGCAGTTGGCGGAACGTTGATTAAGAAAAAACGGATTGCAAAGCTTGCTGGATATTTTCAGATAACACTTGCGATTATCGGATTTGTAGAAGTTCTGAGAAGATTTTTAGGAGACGAGAAACTTCCAGACTTTTCGACAATGATTATCGTTTCAATTTTTGCACTAATAGCAAATGGAATTTGTCTTTACATTTTACAAAAATCAAAGAGCAAAGAGGAGACACATATGAAAGCGAGTTTGATTTTCACTTCGAATGATGTGATTATAAATTTGGGAGTAATAATTGCAGGGATTTTAGTGAATTGGTTAAGTTCTAATACACCCGATTTGATTATAGGAACAGTCGTTTTTGTATTGGTAATTCAAGGTGCATTTCGAATACTGAAATTGAGTAAGTAACAAAAAAGCACTACTTACAACAATGTATAAAAAACATAGGGCAGTTTTCGCTTGCCAAAAGGTCTGTGTCAATTTACAAAGTCGCCAAATATAAAATTTGGCATTTCAACAAAAAAGATAAAAGCAAAATATTATATTTGGCTTAGTACCAAAACGAAACGTATCGCTTATCACCTGCCCTACGTTTCTTATACTGAACGTGGCGGCTGATTGCCCAAGGGCTCGCAGTTCACGATAAAATAAGCTACACAAAAGGCAGTTGCATACTTGGTTATTACCGCAATCGTATGGCTACGCTTCAAAATCGGTTTAAGAGCGATTGTAAGAGCTATAATCAAGGATCTGGTACAGAATCATCATAGAGCAAACTAGCTAGGATTTTAAAGCTCCCACCCTACTCAATCAGCCGCCACAGGCCACTACTCAAAAATGCCTAGGGCATACATCTTAATTATAGAAAGCTCACACGTAGTTGCAACCAGACACAACTATTACATAACGCGAATACGACATTTTTGAAAGCTCTATGCGCGGCGACAGATTCACAAATAAGTGTATATTTAGACAATCAATTAAAAAACAAATAAATACAGGCTAACCAGCAAAATGCCGCACTCGCTTTATGTAGTGGCCTGTTGTAAAACATTTGAGAGGAACATTTTTCATATCAATATTGATTTTTCTGCTGATAAGTTGCGGACAAAATAATAGCGAAAAAAATAATCGGAAAAATGAAAAACCCGAGCAAAATTTTTTCACATTTAGATTGATCGATAATAAATTTATTGAGTTTGATTTAGATACTCTTTCAAATTTTAACGAGATAATAAAAATTCAAAACAAAATAGACTGTAATAAAAATTACGCTTTATTTAAACTCAAAACTGACACAAAGATTTATAATATTCAACCATTACAGTTTTGTGAGGATATATTTGACTATAAATTAAGAGAAGTAGTTTATGTAAATACTGAAAGTATAACGGTAAATTATGAATTACAATACCCAATAGATAGTTTGAAAATGGTTTTAAACAATCATCTGAGAAATCCGAATAATGACAGAAATTATCCTTCACCTGATGAACAAAGACTGATAAGTATAAATGTTGATAACATTAAAAACATTATTGAGACAAAAACACTCTTACTTAAAATAATTACTAATATTAACGAACTGAATATAAAAACGAATTTTTCATTTATGTTTGAGGAAAGAGGAATAATCCTAATAATTGAGGAATAAAAAACGTTTTACAACAATGTATAAAAATAATTGCTCAAATTTGGGCTTAATCAAAGGTCGTTGCAAGTTTACTACGTCTGATTTTCCTTCGGAAAATCCTCGCACGTAAACCCGCAACTATTCTTATACGAGACCGTTAGGCACAAGCTGAAAAAAAAATTGGAACTTACAATAAATATATCGAAAAGAAAGAAAAGCATTTTTGAAATTCCCATTATTGGCGGAATATTAAAAATTATAGTTTCTATCATAATGGTTGTAGTGGCGATATTGGCGATTATTTTTGTTATGCCGTATCATTTTATAAAATATAAACTTCTTGGATATAAGCGAACCGAAGAAAAAAATCCAGAGCCACCAACTTTGATTGAAACTGATAATTATAGACTTACTCGTGAATACATTGAGGACCCAAATGACGAACATCAATTAGCTTTAGATTTTTTATATTCTATTGTTGAATATGGCGATGAGAGTGCGGTATTTTTTGTCAGAAATGAAGGTAAAAAGACCGAACTTGATGGAAAATACTTAACTCTTTTCCAACATAAATTAAATGATTGTCTATTATTACAACAGATTAGAATTAATGAATTTGGCAAACCAACTTCTGATTTGATAAAATTTGATGTTATATCTGGAAAAATTCAAATTATAAGAGAAATTGGGCAATTTGAATTGGACAAATTTGATACTGATAAAAACGAAATTGTTGGTTATAATTCAGAAGAAAATATTACAATTAAAGTGCAGAAAGCCTGTGCCTAACAACGTATAAAAACAATAGGGCAATTGTAGCAAAACCGAATGGTTCGGGCGCATTTGCAAAGTCGCCAAATTTTTAAATTTGGCTTATTGAGAAAGAAAAAGTAATAAGAAAAATTTAAAAATTCGGCTTGTGTTTAACCGAATGGTTAGCGGGTATTTTCCGCCCTACTGTTATTATACAAGAACGTGGCGGTTGATTGCCCAAGGGCTCGCAGTTCACGACAAAATAAGCCACACAAAAGGTAGTTGTAAACTTGGTAATTACCGCAATCGTATGGCTACGCTTCAAAATCGGTTTAAGAGCGATTGTAAGGGCTATAATCAAGGATTTGTTACAGATAGATCATAGAGCAAATCTGCTAGTATTTTAAAGCTCCCACCCTACTCAATCAGCCGCCACCTTGTGCCTTCCTCTCGGTCGTTCCTTCCTCGTCGGAGGCAGGACTCAAAAATGCCTAAAGGTTACAAATCTCAATTATAGAAAGCTCACACGTAGTTGCAAGTGTGCATTCCTCTCGCTCGTCCCTCTCTCGTCGGATGCAAGAACTATTACATAACTCGAATGTTGTGCCTTCCTCTCGCTGCGCTCGTCGGAGGCAGGTTTGAAAGCTCTATGCGCGGCGTACAAATCCAAAATTCATTGTATATTTAGTCCAAACAAATCAAGACCACAATACAAAGCAAACCAGCAATCCCGATGGCTATCGGGAGCCGCACTCGCTTTATGTAGTGGCCTGTTGTAAGTCATTTGAGAAACTATGGAACAAAAAACATTAAAATATTTAAGAGTATTTATACCTGGATTTGTTTTACTTCTTGGACTATATCCAATGTACAATCATTATTTTTCAGAAATCTATGACATTACAAGCTTACACGTAATGTACATTTCCTTTATATCATTATTGCTAGGCGCTGTTTACTATCAATTAAACATTCAAAGAATAATAACTAAACCTTCACATTACTTCATTACTAAAAATATTTTAGACAAGCTTATTTCTGCATACGATAGAGAAATTAGTACGGAAGAAAGAAAAACATTGAAATATAAAGATGCCTATATGACTACTTTTTACAAAGTAATTGATAATGATGAATCTTTAAAAAGGAAAGGAGAAAACGTAAAATTTAATGGAATATTTTGGACTTCAACAGCTGATATTTCACTAATATTTATTGTCCTTTTTTTTATTTACAAATATTTCTTTGCAGAAATAAAAAATATTGAATTGCTTACTACGTTTTTACTTTACACAGCAATAATCTCATTTATACTGCATTTAATTTCAGTAAAAAAGCACATTAATCTGTCAAATAAACAACTAAATCCAATTGTGAACGATAAAGAATTGTCATCTATTGTTAAAACAAAATTTGATGACATTTTAAAATAATCGTATGCAAAAAACACCTAAAAAGGATAAAGAAGTAATCAAAATAATAATTCGTGAATACCAAAAGAACACACTTCCTTGGTATATTGGATATAGTGGAGGAAAAGATTCCTCTTCAATGCTAAAATTAGTTTTTAATGCTTTAAAACAAGTAGATTCTTTTCATAAACCAATTACTGTCCTCTATTGTGATACAGGGTGTTGAAAATCCAATTGTAACAACTTATGTATATGAAACCTTTGATAAACTAAAAAGAGAATGTGAGGAGCTAAATATACCTTTGATTTTTAAAATAGTTAAGCCAAAATTAGAAGATAGATTCTTTGTAAAAGTGATTGGTAGAGGCTATCCTACACCTACTAATATTTTTCGATGGTGTACAGACAAATTAAGAATTAATCCCGTTAAACAGTTAATTGATAAAGATGAGAAAGCTGTAATATTACTTGGAGTGAGAAGTTCTGAAAGTGAGCAAAGAGATAGAACAATATCTAAACACAGAACAGATAATGAATACTATCTAAAACAAAGTGGTTCATCAAAGAACATTATTTTTAGTCCAATTATTAATCACGCTTTAGAAGACGTTTGGCTAACATTACGCTATAATAAATTACCAAAAAGCATTGACTTTAATCAAATTAGAACAATATACCAAGATGCCGAATCCGAATGTCCCGTTTATAGAGAGTCAAAAGGTTCTTCTTGTGGAAATTCAAGATTTGGATGTTGGACTTGTACTGTTGTTAGAAAAGATAAATCAATGGGTAATATGATAGAAAATGGATATTCGGAATTGAAAGAATTATATGCATTTAGAAATTGGATTGCTGAATTTAGAGACAACACAAAATATAGATGTTCCTACAGAAGAAATGGAGTTAAAGGATTAGGACCAATAACTTTAGAGGGAAGAAAAATAATTCTGGAAAAATTATTGATTACTGAACAATTAAGCGGTTTGAATTTAATATCCAAAGATGAAATAAATAGAATATACGAACTTTGGGAAGTCGATAAAACAAACCTGAACTACCAAGAAAACGCCTTACAACACCGTATATAATTTATTGCTTAGTCCTCACCTACTTACGAAAGTTTGTGAGGACTTTTTATTCAGTTATTATTTACTAAATTAGTTGCTTGAAACACGCAACAAACCATATACAACAACGTGGCGGCTGATTGCCCAAGGGGCTTGCAGACCACGATAAAATAAGCCACACAAAAGGCAGTTGCATATTTGGTGATTACCGCAATCGTATGGCTACGCTTCAAAATCGGTTTAAGAGCGATTGTAAGGGCTATAATCAAGGATTTGGCACTGATCGATTATAGAGCAAATCTGCTAGGATTTTAAAGCTCCCACCCTACTCAATCAGCCGCCACCTTATGCCTTCCTCTCGGTCGTTCCTCACTCGTCGGAGGCAGGACTCAAAAATGCCTAGAGCATACATCTCAATTATAGAAAGCTCACACGTAGTTGCAAGTGTGCATTCCTCTCGCTCGTCCCTCTCTCGTCGGATGCAAGAACTATTACATAACGCGAATGTGTGCCTTCCTCTCGCTACGCTCGTCGGAGGCAGGTTTGAAAGCTCTATGCGCGGCGTACAAATCCAAAATTCATTGTATATTTAGTCCAAACAAATCAAGACCACAATACAAAGCAAACCAGCAATCCCGATGGCTATCGGGAGCCGCACTCGCTTTATGTAGTGGCCTGTTGGGCACAATTAAAACGAAACAATATTGATTGATATTGAAAAATACAGAAAGAAAGCTTTACAAATTTTAAGTCCAATCAAACCTGCTGACAAAGGAACAAATGCAGTAAATGACTTTTTGTTTAGTGCTAAAAGAAGCGAAGCAAGTAGACAATTGCCAGAGTATTATTTAATATTCTTTCTTTTTTCCGATTTGTTGAATTTTAAGAACCTTGGTCGCTTCGAAAAAATAGCTTGGTCATTTCCTATCGATTACAAAGGTAAAGCCTTTCTTATCGAACATCGAAAATTTGGTGTTGGAGTATTTATTCAAGACGAAGAAGACCAAGAAATAGCTAAAGAAATAGCTAAGAAAATTTCAGGTGCAGTAAAGAGTATTAGACCATATTATGACTATCTAGCTGAAGAAGCTGTATCAAATTCCGAATTCAATGTTATAAATAACAACAGGCAATTATTTGATAGATTTAACTTCCTACTTGATTTCTATAAAACGGAATATCAAAAATTCATAGACAACAAAGGAAAAACCGAAAAGAAAGTAGAAAAGTCCGAATTTGGTGAGTTCACAACAATCACCTCATTGGATTTTGAATTCAAGCAAAGAGCTAATTGGTTAGCAATTTCCTGCATTGAAGCTTTTTTTAGTTGGACAGAGCATCTGTTTATTCATCTTGCGATTATCGGACAAAATTTAAGCGATGGCGAAAAGGTTTCGGAACTGATTGGCGCTGAATGGAAAACTAAATTCAAAGCAGCAATTCCAATTGAATCGTCAAAAGAAGCGGAGAGTTTTTATAACGAGTTAATTACAGTAAGAAATCAATTAAGAAATTTTGTAGCGCACGGTGCATTTGGTAAGGATGGGAATGCGTTTAGATTTCATTCCAAAACAGGAGCTGTGCCTGTTTTAATGAACCATAAAAAAAATAAAAACAAATTTTCGCTACACGGATTTCTAACTTTTAAAGAAAATGAAGTAATTGAATTAATCGAAGAGTTTATAAAATTTCTTTGGTCAGATATTACAGCACCAGCAATGGAATACACACAAGAATATCAATTACCAACTATTCTAACACTTTCGGCAAATGGAACTTATAAAGCTGCTTGTGATAGTATGGAAAATATGAGAGCTTTTGCTGATGAAATTATGAATGAACTCGAAAATGCAGCTAATATGGATTGGTAAAATAACCGTGCCCAACAATGTATAAAAATAATAGCGGTTTAATCGCTAAAAAAGAAGTAAGTGAATATGAAAAGGTCTGAATTTAACCGAAAAGTTAGTGGATTTTAATCCGCTACTATTCTTATACTAGACCGTGGCGGCTGATTGCCCAAGGGCTCGCAGTTCACGACAAAATAAGCCACACAAAAGGTAGTTGTAAACTTGGTAATTACCGCAATCGTATGGCTACGCTTCAAAATCGGTTTAAGAGCGATTGTAAAGGCTATAATTAAGGATCTGGCACAGATAGATTATAGAGCAAATCTGCTAGGATTTTAAAGCTCCCACCCTACTCAGCCGCCACCTTGTGCCTTCCTCTCGGTCGTTCCTTCCTCGTCGGAGGCAAGACTCAAAAATGCTTAGGGCATACATCTTAAACATAGAAAGCCCACACGTAGTTGCAAGTATGCATTCCTCTCGTGCGTCCCTCTCTCGTCGGATGCAAGAACTATTACATAACGCGAATTTATGCCTTATTATAAATCTCATCCAGCATCATTCTCTCAGTCGCTAACTCCTTCGTCGATGATGAGAGAGGCAGGTTTGAAAGCTCTATGCGCGGCGACTAATCCAAAATTCATTGTATATTTAGTCCAAACAAATCAAGACCACAAAGTAAAGCAAACCAGCAATCCCGATAGCTATCGGGAGCCGCACTCGCTTTATGTAGTGGCCTGTTGGCTACAATTATGAAAAAACACCTACTTATACTTTTGATTTTATTGTATTCTGGAGATGCGTGTATTGGTCAAATCCAAGACAATACTCACAATCTACTTTCAGAAAACAATGAGATCTCCAATATTGTAAAGGAAATCATCAAACAAAATCTTGTAAACAAACAATTTATTTTTTTAGGTGAATCGTTTCATAAATCAGGATCTGACTTAGTTTACAAAACAAAATTTGTAAAATATTTAGTTGAGGAACTCGGATTTCAAAATATTGCTTTTGAATCGGACTTTTATGGATTGTATCTAGACAAGAATCCAAGAAATATCTATTGGACTTGGTATGGAGCAAATCAGTGTATAGAACTATTTGATTTTATTAAAGAGAAAAACATTGATATTTGGGGAATTGACAGTCAATTACATTCTAATTACTCAAAAAGGAATTTTCAATTTGAATTAAAAGAAAAGTTAAATGAATTGAACATTACTCTGACGCAATCATTCATCTCAAAAACGAAATATTTAGTTGATTATCAGTTTAATGCAAAAGAAAATATTTCAAATTCTGAACTCAACTCATATCTAAATGAACTTGATCAAATCACCCAAATAGTAAATACATTAGATGAGCCATTTCTTTTGCAGTCTTTGAAAAACCTTAAAAGCAGTGCAATAATCTATATGACAGAAGATATTAAAGTTGGTATGGCAAACAGAGACCGACAAATGGCTGATAACTTAGATTTTTTATCAAAGCAATTTCCCAACAAAAAATTCATAGTTTGGGCTGCTAATGCGCATATCGCAAAAACGGATAGCGAGTATATGGGAGAGGCTACAATGGGTTGTGAATTCTTAAAAGCAAATCAAAATAACTCTTATCACGTTGCTTTTGCCTCTATCAAAATGCCTTACCGGAAATTAAAAAAAATTGAGAAACAAGCTGAAAAAAAGAATTGCTTACTTTACTATTTACCAGATCGAAACAATGATTATTTCATTGATATAGAAAAGGCTGTTAAAGTAAATAATGACTTAAAAAATCAAGAATTTCTGGCCAACCTATGGAGTGGACCAAAGAAACACCTTAATACCAAATGGCTTGAACATTTTGACGCCATTGTTTATATAGAAAATGGTGAATTGGCGACATTTAGAAAATAACAGTTGCCAACAAAGAACTGAGTTATAAGCAAGCCTACTTCTACAGAGCTCAGCACAGGCTTTTAAGCTTGTTTAGATCTATAATTCTCATCGCAATGTCTTCTTGATTTTAAGCTTTCGCGAAAGCGTCATCTTTCTTAAATACTTGTATATTTAGAGAATCAATTAAAAAACAAACAACAGGCTATCCAGCAAAGCTTGTACTGAGCTTGTCGAAGTATACCGCATCCGCTTTATGTAGTGACCTGTAGGCAACAAGCTATGAAAAAATTCAACAAACAAATAAGATTATTATATTTTAAATGGTCAATTTTACAACCATTGAAATTTATCATTATTACAACTATACTGAGTCTAATACTTATGATTCCACTAGCATTTGCACTCGAATTATTAAATGTAGGAGAAAATGAAATCGGAGGAATAAAAGCTGACGAATATTCTTTTCTAGGACTGATTATATCAGTGGTGATTGCTGCTCCTTTGATTGAAACTTTAATTTTTCAATCAATTCCGATTAAAATAATTCAAAAATTAGTGAATAACAGATTTAACTTATTTACAATATTGATTTCTTCACTTTTATTTTCATTTGCTCATTACTTTTATAGTGTTTGGTATAGCATTATGATTTTACCATTAGGCATTTTATTAGCTCTAACCTATCTGATTTTTCAAAAAAGAAAGGAATCAAGTTATTGGATAACAACATATGTTCACGGATTGAGAAACTTGATTGGAGTCATTTTGATTTTGACTGAAAGGATATAAAAAGCCAGTTGACAACAATGGTTATAATTAATTGCTCGTTCTCGCCTACTTCTGAAAATCATCGCGGATTTTCAGTTTGGTGTATGTATACTTGGTGATCAAACTTATAGGTTAAGAATAGCCGTGGTGCGCTGTAGTTCTTTATTAAAATGCTCTTTGGTGATTTCTTCCTTGTAGCTAGGTACAATTTCTTTAAGTTTTTTCTTTCCTTCTGGGGAGTTCATTATCTCTGGGAAGGCTTGCTCTAGTACGTCTAGCATTATTTTGGGTGCGGTAGATGCTCCTGGAGATGCTCCAAGTAAACAAGTGATCTTACCGTCAGAACCACTTACAATTTGAGTTCCAAATTCTAGTTTACCACCTTTAAACTCATCTCGTTTTATGGTTTGTACACGCTGGCCGGCAACTTCTATACGCCAGTCTTCGTTTTTTGCATCTTTTATAAAATTACGTAGCTCGTTCATACGGTCATCAAAGGTCATCGTGACCTGGCCTATGAGGTATTTTGTAAGATCAAGATTATGCCAGAAAGCGCCTAGCATAGACGGGATGTTTTTAAAATTGACACTTTTTACGAGATCTAGATTAGACCCCTGCTTTAAAAACTTGGGACTAAAACCAGCAAAAGGGCCAAACATAAGTTGCTTCTCACCATCTACATAGCGAGTGTCTAGGTGCGGCATACTCATAGGTGGAGCGCCTTCTCCCGCTTTGCTATATACTTTTGCATTGTGTTGCTCTATAAGCTCTTTGTTTTTACAAACCAGCCAGCCACCACTCACAGGAAAACCGCCAAAACCATCCTTCTCCTCTATCTCTACAGTCTCAAGTAGTAACAACGCACCGCCGCCTGCACCTATAAAAATATGGTCTGCCTCTATAGATTGTTTCTTACCTGTTTTAAGATCTTTTGTAATTGCCGTCCAGTTACCATTGTCTAATGGGTCAAGATCTTCTACTTCTTTGTGAAAGTGTACGGGTGTGTCAAAGGCTGTTGCTAGTATTTCATATAAACGCTTGGTAAGCACGCCAAAGTTAACCTCTGTGCCACGATCTATACGTGATCCAGCCATTACCTCATCTTCTGTGCGATCGTGCATTATAAGCGGGAACCAGTCTCTCATTTTACTTATTTGATCTGTATACTCTATGGTGTCAAACATAAAGTGCTCTTTAAAGGCTTCAAAACGCTTTTTAAGAAACGTGACGTTCTTCTCTCCTGTTACCCAACTATGATGTGGTATGGGCTTTAAAAAGTGCTGAGGGTCCTCTATAAATCCTTTTTCTACGAGATGTGCCCAAAACTGTTTTGTGATTTCAAATTGCTTACAGATCTCTATGGCCTTTTTTATAGAGACAGAACCATCTTCTTGCTCTGGGCAATAATTGAGTTCACAAAGTGCCGAGTGACCCGTACCTGCATTATTCCAAGCGGCCGAACTTTCTTGCGCAACATCACCTAGACGTTCTAAAATTAAAATGCTCAAATCTGGCTTAAGCATCTTTGCCATAAGTGCAAGATTTGCACTCATAATTCCACCACCTACACAAATGAGATCGTAATGATTTTTCGGAATTTCTCTGTTCATAAAAAAGGGTTTATGGTATAAAGGTATCGAAATCTAAACTTACAATTTGAACCCTCATTTATTAATAAAATAAACAAGCTGCTATGTTACTCAATTGGTCTCAAAAACCCAGTATAGACATCTCTTATACGTTAAATTTTAACTTAAAATCACTATTTTGAGAGTAATAGGGTTTCTCTATAAAGCACATATTTAGTATTAAATAAAAACTTTATTTAAAAA
The DNA here is from genome assembly GCF_000152925.2 of Dokdonia sp. MED134. NCBI lineage: Bacteria > Pseudomonadati > Bacteroidota > Flavobacteriia > Flavobacteriales > Flavobacteriaceae > Dokdonia > Dokdonia sp. MED134. The sequence goes on from NZ_CP009301.1 coordinate 399,260, forward strand.
CTGTAAGCAATTGATTATAAGTGTTTAAAATAAATATTTTTAATCAAAAACTCCCACTATAAACAATGTCTATAGTGGGAGTTTTGCATAAATTATGCACTACTGTAGCAGTCCTTCTATTTTTTCTATGACAGCTTGAGCAGCTCTTTCTCCAGAGATCATTGCGGCGTTAAGAGAGCCGTTAAGAAGATGGTCTCCAGCAAGAAAAATTGTGTCTTTAAGTTGCGTTTCAGACGCTTCACAATCCATACGTAAATTGTCAAGTTTAGGTAAAGCTCGCGGAATCACATATGCTTTTAAGAAAGTAACATCTGTGATATTGCAGTAAGTTGCGAGCTCTGAAGTAACAGTTGCAACAAGTGCTTTTTCAGATAAATCTTGATCGTCTACTACGGTTACAGAGAGTAGATTTTTTGCTCCAGTAGTTGCAGTTTCTAGCGCATCTACATAGAAGATGTTATTAATTCTCGTGTTCTCATCTGCTACAAGTTGGATCAAGGGTTGCTTCTTCCCTACTGCTTCTACCTCATAATATAAGTTTACACAAGACTTCCAGGGAGTCTCTTGACCTCTTAGGTTTGCTATAAACTGGCTAGCTTCTGTAGCTATAATAGTATAATCGCTCTCTAGGGAAGTTCCGTTTGTGAGGGTGATGGTGTTATCTTCTACACTTGCTACACTCGTATTAAACATAAAAGTGGTGTTTTTGAGCTGTGAAGAGAGTTGTTTAGGTATTGCTTCTATTCCAGCTTTTGGCACAGTGGCCATCCCTTCTCCAAACATTTTATACACAAACTCAAACATACGGCTTGAGGTGCTAAGCGCTGTCTCTAAGAAAATACCACTGAAAAACGGCTTAAAGAAATCTGTAATCATCGCCTGGCTAAAGCCTCTCTTGCGCAGGTAAACTAGTGTAGAGCTCTCAGGAGTATTAAAAATCTCTTCTATAGATTTGTTTTTTAAATCCTTGTTAAGCTTAAGTACCTTAACCTTGTCACCTAGTGTACCTACAGATGAGGTCATTGTAGGTATAAGCATCTTGATACTGCGTGTAGGGTCGCCTATAGATTGAGATTTGCGGTTTTTAAATATAGTTGCTCCTGGTAAAAAAGATTGTAGCTCTAAGGCCTTATAATCTAGATATTCCTTTGCTTTTGGGTATGCGTCTAGTAGCACTTGAAAACCGTGATCTAGCTGGTAACCGTTTACAACATCTGTCTTTACACGACCACCTGCCCTATCTGTCGCTTCTATGAGTATGGGCGCATACCCTTTGCTTTCTAGCTGTATTGCTGCAATGAGGCCGCTTATTCCTGCGCCTATGATATGTATTTTATGAGTAGAATTGTTCATATATGAAGTAGTATAAGTGATATTTTTTTTGCTTTCGCGAAAGCGTAAATACATTAAAATGGGTAACCAATTGCAAAATTAAAGATAGGCTCATCAAATTTAAAATCCCAGCGTTCTCCCTCTGCAAGCGATGGATCGTGGAAGGGAGCAGCGAGATCAAAACGTATCACAAAGCCTTGTACATCTACACGTAGCCCAAAACCACCACCTATACCAAGCTCGTTTATAAAATCTGAGGTAAACTTATCTTTACCCGGCAGATCTTCGTTCTCAACGCTATTCCAGATATTACCCGCATCTACAAAGAAGGCTCCTTTAAGGTAATTAAAGATAGGGAATCTATACTCTGCATTTGCCTCTAGGCGTATGTTACCTATCTGGTCAAAAAAGCTCCCACTCTCAGAGTTACCTGTTGACGTACCAGGCCCTAAAGACCGTATTCTGAACGCTCGCACGCTGTATGGACCGCCAGCATAATATTGCTTTACAAAGGGTAATATCTCTGAATTACCGTATGCATACCCATAACCAGCAAATAAACGAGTGGCAATTTTTTGCTCTTTGCCAAAGTTAAAGTGATACCTAAAATCTGCATCTATCTTTGCAAACTGTGCATACTCTAGTCCTAAAAAGGTGTTGTTTTCTGTATCCTCATTTTCTTGGCCAAGTAAACTTACCGTGTTACCAGCAATCTCAATATTTGTGTTAAGAAAGACTTGATGTGTATCACTAGTATCTACCATCCCGTTGTAGGTAAAACTATAGGTAAGACCGGCGATAAATTGCTGCTCAAAACTCTGTTCTAAAAATGGATTTTCTGCAAGTATCTCGTCAAAGGCTTCTGTGGTGTTAGACAATCTCGTGTAGCTTAGTGAGATAGGGTTTATTTTATGCGTCACATATTTATTTGCATCCCAAGTGTAGCCAAAGCCTGCATTACCAGAGAGAAGCGTGTATAGCTTTGACCTGTTTAAATAATCAAAACCTAGTGCCGTGACGGTTTTTGGGATGTTGTATTTAAAGAAATCTGTATTAATCTTAATTGGAAAAATCACTCTAGGAAATACAAGTTCACTTGCAAGTCCCAGCTCGATACTGCTCAAAGACTCGCCACCACCTACTTGCACTTCATAACCTGCAGAACCTGTTATATTAAGTACTTCTCCCCCTTTAAAGAGGTTTCGATTGCTGTAGGTAAGTGCAAGGCCGGGCCCAGCAAAATTATTAGACTTTGTGACTGCTTGTATCTCTGCTCTTATGGCTCTTTTGTTAAGAGGTGACAAATATATGTTTGCCTCTAGAATCCCTAAGCTATCTGTGCGCAGGCTATCTACTTCTTCATACTGGATATTTACAAATTTATAAGCCCCTATGGTAGATAATCGTCTGGCTGTGTTACGTGAGATATCTGGATTATAAAGCGATCCTTCTTTAAGTGTGATGTATGGAGCAAGATATTTAGGTTTAAAATAGTTCTCATTCTGTATCATATTGAGACTATCGTAGCGAACTATATTTTGCTGTAAGGTATCCTTTAGCTCATAGTTAGGATACACATTAATTTTTTGCACCTTGTAAGGCACAATAACCTTGTTAGGAACATCTTTTTTAATCTTTAAGAACATATCAAAACGCTTGTTCTTATATTGATTTGTGTCAATCTCAAAAATGAGAAACGATGGGTTAAAGTTGTAATATCCCTTTCTCTTAAGCTTGTAGTCTATGCGGTCGCGCTCTTGTTTTAGATTTGAGAGGTCATATCGCATTCCCTTTTTGAATGGCGAACTCTTAACCGTACTTATCATCTCTCTATAAATAGGCGGCGAGAGTGTGTCGAGCTGATAGGTCTCCATACGGTATGGTGTAGGCACCTTAACCGTATATGTTATAGAGGCTCTTTTCTTTTTCTCGCTTTCGCGAAAGCGAGAACTCACATCACTATAAAAGAAGCCACGGTTCTCAAGTCTGTTTCTCAACAATGCCTCTACCTCAAACTCCTCTACATCTGACTGGTAAACAGGCTCCTCTCCTATTTTTTTATTGAGCCATTTATTTATAACTCCGGGATTTTCTCGCTGTGCTTTGTAGTGTATACTTAGGTTAGGATACATCCCTAAAACCTTAGTGTTAGGAGATGGTCTTAAAACACTTTCTAGCTCTGCCTTGAGTAAATTTTGATTAACAATAGTACTATCTGAGGTAATTATAACCTCACCACCCGTATATAAACGTTCTCCCTCAGGTATATACTTTTCTACACTACACGAGCAGAGTGTGATACTTATTATGACAAGGACTATGTGTATTAATTTACGATACTGCACGTGCTTAATCTATCTTATTAGTTTTTCTATTTTCTTGGGAAGGTTTAAGTTCTTCCTTTTGCTCTTCTTCTTGAAGGAGTTGTTGTTGCTTCTTTCTCAAAATAGCACTCCACAACTGACTAAATTTATTAAACTCTTGCTGGAATATGAGCGAGATCCCACTTACAATGGTCTGTCCATCTATCACGTTTTCAAACTCACTACGTCTAAAGCCTTTGAGACGATACTGTCCGTCTTCAGTAAGTTCATACTCTAGACTTACATTGCCTATAAGCGGTGTGGCATCACCACTTGCACTCTCGCCCGCCACGTCTACACTACTCCCTACACGTACGGTAAGCTTATCGTTAAAGAACTTACGCTGTGCAGCAATATCCAGCTGCGTGCGTTCTTGAGGAGTTGTGCCTTGATAGTCTGTAAATGTATCGAGCCCAAAATCTAATTGGAACCCTGTGTTGCCTAATAATTTATCAGAAAAAATATTAAGCTGGTCAGACAAGGCATCATTAAGGTTGTCTCTCGCAATACTAGCAAACCCTCCCTGACTCCCATCTGAGTTAGAGTCAGGGTAAAATCTATTAAGCACTAAGAGTGAAAATACCTGTCTGTTTAATTCTCCAGTTTGTTGATTTACTTGTTGCACTCTACTGTACACTTCACCTCCTAGTGTTCCTTGCTCGTCTTCTGGCAGGTCTAATGCAAAGTTTATCTCTGGACTAAGTAGGTCCCCGTCTATGTTTAGGTAAACTAAAAACGGCAATTGCTGCCTGTATTGTGACTGGGCTGCGGGATCATCACTAGTGCTAGTAATAGCCATAAGTGGCGCCGCAGAAGCATCAACCGAATATACGGCACGCACATCAAGTTTTGCATCAAAAGGATCTCCAGACCAAGATACTCGGCTGCTTGGGTCAAGTGTAAATGTGCGGTTAACCAGGTTATATAAGTTCATCTCATACTGCCCACCAGCCACGTCGTACACCCCTGTTAGATTCATACGCCCATTGGGTTGTAGTGTGAAATTTAAATCTGCATCACCATTTACCTTTAGATTATCACCTGTCTCTTCATCTATAAGTATGGTTACTTGTGCATCTCTATTTACTTTAAGTAGTGATTTTATATCAAATCCTGTAATTGTTCCCGTTTCTTCTTCGGTGCGTGTGAGAATGGCGTCTGGATTTTCTCTATTAACAAACACTACAATACCTTCACTAGACTCTATGTTTGCCGCTGCAGTAGGCATTATGTAGGTGATATCTGTACTACCGCCCACTGTAGCGTCAAGATCTATTACCGGGATTTGTAAATCACCGGTGATGGAGGCAGTAGCGTCAAAAACCGCTATCCCGTATACAAAGTCGTTATCGCCTTTTTCGGCATTAAGGGCTTGAAAGTCATTTGCAACCACTTTTAAATCAAACGTTGGGTTTATAAAATGCTCTGTACCTACAAGTCCGTCAACTGTTAGTTTGTTTTCTTTTGCATCACGTATCGTAAAATTAGACATTGAGATACCTTCATTGTCTATAGAAACAGTTTCTTTAAGTAAAGTAAATGGTGCATTGAGTTTAGTTACGGTAAAGGCTGCTTCATTAAAACGCAAGAAACCTTGATACTCAAGATCGGTGAGTTTGCCATTCATTTTAAAGTTTCCATTGAGGAATCCAGACCCATCCTTGAGCTCGCCTAGTGAAAAACCATCTACGGCTTCCATTTTGAATTCATTAATGTCTAGATCCATATTAATGGTAGCGCCATCTATATCTGCAATGTAGTCTCCGGTAAGTTCTAGATCTGCCACCCCTTCAGAAACAGCTAGATTAAAGTCGTATTTATTGCCATTTATTGATCTACCTGTAAGTTCTAAAATGCCTAGGTCTTCTTCTAGTACTCGTAGCTGTTCAACATAAATATCAGCCAGAAAACCTATGTCACCAAAGGGTTCTTCTACCACAAAGTCACCATTGAGACTACCGCTTGCAAGTTTTTCGTCTGGGTTGAGATATGCAAGAAACTCACTTATTTTAAAATTCTGAAAATCGATAGCTATGTGATCCTTTTCAATGGTAGGAAGTTTATCTGTAAACTCCACAGATTGCAACTTTCGCGTAAAGCGAAAATCATTAAAAGCCAATTTTCCATCTGTAATAAGAACTTCATTACTCGACGGAGTTTTCCAATCTTTTTTATTAAAAATAAGACTGTCTTCACTTACGTGAAAACGTAATCGCTCCCTACTCCCTGTAATGTCTGACTGTACTTGTATGAGCTTTTCATTATTTGCATAGGCTAGAAAATCTAGTGAAAGCTCATTGTTAGTTTGATTTCCCTTTATACGTGTTTCTTGTATAGCGATAGGTCCTGCAGTTAAGCCGTCAAAACCTAAATCAAAGGTAAATGCATCTCGATCTGTGTTCATACTAAATGAGAGGCTATCCAACTCATTACCTGCATAATTAATGTGTGGTGCTTTTATAGATGCATCTAGTTTACGGGTAGCCTCACTAAAATCAAGGTCAACAGCAATCGTGTCTAGATCTTTCATATTTACTAGAAAAACCTCATTGAGTAAGGGTGATTGTCTCACCTTTCCTTTAAGTACAACATTTACTGGGTTTGTAATGGTATCTTTTATAATAGCATCTCTATAAAAATAACTGTTTACGTGATTTTGTAAGGCTGTTGCTATCTTCGCTGGGTCAGCATTAGATCTTAAATCAAGGTTTAATAACTTGTTATTAAATTGTACAGATGTACTGTCTGGACGTACACGCGCAGATCCTTCTAGATTACCTATTAAATATGTACGATCGTCATAAACAATCACTCCATCATCCATTATTGCAGTTACATCATAACTCGCTGTACTGCCTTTAAAGGTACTGGTGAGTTTAAAACCGGTGCGCACATCGCGCTGCATTAACCCGAGTGCTTGTAAATCTGCTCCTATGACATTAAGATTAATTGTCGCTGCCGGTGCAATTGTGTCTAGCACAACAAGGCCTGTAAGGTTTGTGTTAAGATTACTGTCTTTGTAACTTGATGTAATAGCGCCCTCACCATCTTTTATTTTACTAGTTATCGTTAGGTCTTTTATAGCATAGTCATTGTATAAAAACGATGCTACAGTAGCTTCTACATTTGCATCAAGCGTGTTTAATGAAGTGCCCGAGCCCTGGCCCTTGAGTGTGAGATTGAGGTTTCCTAAGCTATTGTTTTGAAGAAGCTCACCTAGGTTGTACTCTTCTATTGCCAGTGTGGTGTTAAAAGCAATGGTATTGTCATTTTTAAAAGTACCATCTATGGTTGCGAGACCTTGCGTAGTCGTAAGCCTTGCAGTAGTCGTAATGTCTGTAAGGGTACCTTTTGCGGCAGCTACTAGCTTTATGTCTTGCGGTAGATTAATACTTAAAGAATCTGTTGCTATAAATTTTGATATGTCGTTCTTTCTAGTAGAAGCATTAATGTTAGGTAGATTAAAATATAGGTTCTCTATATCATTAATATTCTTAAGGTTACCATTTGCCTTTAAATCAGTGTTAGACCAACTTAAAGCAAGATTAGGGACAGTCAAATCTGCTAGCGTGCCTGATGCCGTTATTGCCCCAGCAATAGGATTTTTACTTACTGTCTGTAAATACGTGTTAGATCTTAGAGATGGTTGGAATAGAAATAAATCACCCAGCGCTACCTTTACGTCTGTAATGTTAAGGTCTAACCGCAAATTTTCTGGTTGTGTCGCTATCTTATCTAGCGAAGGGTAACTCATCACGATATCTCCTCTCAGTGTGTTTGAGTTGATAGCCGCATTCATATTTTCAAGCTGTAAATCTGTATCAGAAACAAGAAAATTTGTAGAAACTGATTTGACATTTATACCAGAGACTTCTCTTCCAGAAAGACTTTTTAAATTACCACCCGCCACAAAATCTTTTAGATAAGTATTTTTACTTTCTAGATTCACATTAGAAAGAAACACTGCTTCGGGATTAAAGACACCTTTTGTAGCTACCGCACCATTTAGGGTATATCGTATACTTGTATTAGTCACGCTAGCCTTATCTACTGTAATATTATAGTCTGGAAATGGGGAATTGCTAGATTCAATAGGTACTTGTGATGCGGTAGTACTAAACATATCAATACCTATCGCGCTATCATTTATTACAATGTCATTTATAGCAATGACAAAGCTGTTAAAATCTGCTTTGGGAATACTTGTTTCAAGCTCTTTAAAGTCAAAATCAAAAGACACGCCTACCTCCTCACCTGTATAGTTTCCGCTTACGTCTTTTAGGGTAAGCTTGTTAAAAGCTAGGTATGGTAGTGGTATTTCTTCGGCATCTGGGTCTGATGGTACTGGTACCTGATTAACCTTAATTTGAGCATTTTCTATATATCCCTCACTGGCAGTAAATCTCATCTCATCCAGGTTTACTGTATCTGGTGATATGCGTAGCTCTTTAAAAGTGTACCTACTATCTATACCCGTTACGGCATCGTTATACACTACATCAAAATCTTCGAGGTCTAGATCACCTATAATAAGATCCATTGGTGCCGTGCTAGTCGTATCTGTTTGTTGAGATGGTGGAGTTGCAAAAGCAGCTGCAATAAAGTCAAAGTTGAATCCGCTTATTGTATCTTTTCTAATTATATTTGCTCGTACACCTTCCCATTGTGCATTTTCTATGCCTATGCCAGTGCCATTTATGATGGGCCACAAAGGAATATCTGCCTCTAGAGACCTACTGTATACTAGCGTGTCGCCTTGCTTATCTTCGAGATATAGCCCTTCGATAGCAATATCTCCGTCAAAGGTTATAAAAGCCCTTTCGAGCTCAACTTTAGTTTGCGTTTTTTCAGAAAAATAACTTACAGCTTTAGAAACTACAATGTTTTGCCCCCATTCACTTCTTATAAACAAAAGCAAGAGTATCATAAGTACAAGAAGAACAAATAACGTGCGAGCTAGAATGCGTAGCCACCTAAATTTTCGTTTAGGTTTTTTTGTTTGTGGCGCTTTGTTTTCAGGGTTTGTCACCAGAGGGCTTCAATTTTTTAACAAATTAACGCCGTTTGCTCATTTTAACATAATTTGCCGCTGTAAAGTATTGTTAAAACGCCATCTATAATACTGTAAAGCTATTTTTTGAGTGTTTTTATTACGCTTTCGCGAAAGCGTGTATCTATTTATATTACCTCAGTAAAGAGAAGTGACCTCGAAAGATACGACCATCCTGTAGCTCTACAAGATACCAGTAGTCATTTCGCGGAAGCGTAGCCCCTTTGTACTTCCCGTTCCATCCATTACCCATTGCACGTGATTGATACAGTTTCTTCCCAAAACGGTCAAATATGATAAACCTGACCGTAGTGGTGAGGTCTTGACGAGCACCTTCAAGCTTCCAGGTATCATTTATACCATCACCATTAGGTGTGAAATAGGTAGGAAAACCTATAACAGATAGCTCTTGGGTAACAATACCGCAACCATTAAGATCGCGTATAAATAAGTTATATAAACCAGCAGGTACGTTTTGAAAAGTAGATTCTTCTTGATAGGGACCTAAAATACTTCCCAAGGCATACTCATAAACGCCACTACCTTCTGCAGTGATCGTTACGGTATTGTTTTCTCCTCCGTCTACAACCGAAACATTAGTTATAGTTGCTGTACTTGATGGAGTTACGGTAATGCTTCTTGACGACTCACAGCCATTAGCTCCTACGGCGGTTACAAGATAGTTCCCGGGTTCATTAATCGCAATAGTTGATGTGTTATCTATAAGTAGCGTGCCATTGTGCTGCCAGGTATACTGTAAACCCGAAGTATTGCTTATTACTCCCGCACTAAGCGTTATAGTCTCAGGAAAGTTATTTATGCAATAAAAACGCAATTCATCATCTGCCATTTCTGGCGGAGACAGAATAACTATATCTGCAGTTGTGATAGATAGGCACTGCCCATTATCATTAACACGGATATAAATGGTTTGATTAAAAGCCTCTGTGTTAGTAAATGAAGTAGTGATTTCCCCTTGCTGATTAAATGCATCCTCCTCGTTCTCATAAAAGCTTACGGTTGCTCCTGCAGGCACTTGGTCTTGTACCTGTGATGAGAGCGTACTTAAATCAATCTCTGTAATACCATCTATAAAACCATCTGTGTCGCACACTTCTAGCGAATCTAAAACTAGCGTGCTATTGCCCGTAGTAAGTTGTACGCTAGCAATAGTACTACATCCTGCTTGTGATGCAACACGTGCGTATACAACCTGATTTACTTGTGTGTTTTGAAATGTATTAGGATTTGTAATTACGTTTAGTTCACTTTCGGCATCTGTAAGGCTGTAATAAAATCCTGTTATGACGAGGCCACTATCGTTTACTGTTACGTCATCTAATGCGTCAAATAAGTTATACTGCGATAAGCCGTCTCCATTTACATCACACTGCTGTAACGTACTATTAGAAACGGTAGGGTTCTGAGCAAACTCTATTGTGACTTCTCCAAAGGCTTCGCAACCATTATCAAGCGTAATTTCTACAGTATAGAATCCATTTTGGTTAACGATGAGTTCATTAGAAGTTTCTGATAGCGGTATACCGTCACGTTGCCACATAAATGATGTTGCCAGAGGTTCGTTTACTACAAGTGTGGTTTCTCCTGCACCGCAGATGGGATTTCCCCCGGCTACGGTTCTGTCAGGACCTAAATCTGTGCCTAACTGAAAACTTCCCGCCTCTAAAAAGACAGCAGAGTCAAATCTAAAGTTTTGCTCATCTGCTATTACTAGCTTAACTTGATAGTTTACATTAGGCTGTATAATTGCTTTTGCTTCAATTACTTTGGTTTGTCCATTAAAGTTAATGGGTGCTGTGTTACCATTAAAGCTTTCAAAATAAAACTCGTTTATGGCAGGGCAGCCATTAGGTATTTCTGGATGTACGGTTGTAACCTTTACAGGGGTAGTTGTGTCTGGAACTAAGGCAATATTTTCATACCCTTGCTCGCCTTCTTCTCTTATAAGAAACCCAAATAAATCTGAAAAATTACAAGTGTTAGGATTACCTTCTTGATACTCTTCTGAGGCAAATACATATCTAAAGCGTACCTCTGAGGCTGTAGATTGAAAAGTAAACTCTAGTATAGTTGCGTTAGTTGTATTCTGCTCATCAAGTACAAACTCAAGATCTGCATCTCCTAGCCAGTCTGGAGCATCATCATCACTGAGACTTGTGTTAGGGCCTTGCACATTCTGCAATCTTCCGGTACTTAAAACAATTCCTTCTTGAAGAGGGAAGTCACTACCGTTTGCATTAAAGTAGCCATAGCTCTGCTCCTGCCCTCCAAAATCTCCTCCTACAACGTTTGTGACCTGTATGTTTGAGATACAGTTACTATCTATGAGAATATCTTCTATTAATTGCTGTGGAGTATATGTTTGACTATCTACCACCACATTTTGCGCTATGAGACTCGTAGATATAATAAGAAAGCAAAAAACTATAAAGTGCCGCATTAGTAGTTTATGGATGTTACAAATGTAAATACTACTGCTTTTATATTGCAATGAACTTTCTAATAACAGAAAGATGGATCTTAAACGTAGGGTCATAAAAAAAGCGAACTTAAAAGTTCGCTTTTTTTAATTGTAATATGATTTTAACTCAATGATTCCATATCGATTACAAATCGGTATTTTACATCGTTGTTTTGTACACGCTCATAAGCCTCGTTAATGCTAGACATATCTATCATCTCAATATCACTTACAATATTGTGCTCACCACAAAAATCAAGCATTTCTTGAGTTTCTTTTATGCCTCCTATAAGAGATCCAGCTACACTTTTACGCCCAGAAATAAGGTTACCGCCGTGCACATCTGGTAGCGGCTCTATGGCTCCTACCATACACATAGTACCATCTATCGCTAGCAGCTCTAGGTATGGATTAATATCGTGGCTTACCGGTACTGTATTAAGAATAAAGTCAAAAGACCCTTTATGAGCTTTCATAGCGTCTTTATCTTTTGAGATAAGTACATCATCTGCGCCTAGTCTCCTTGCATCTTCTGCCTTTCCTTGAGAAGTTGTAATCATTACTGTCTCGGCTCCCATTGCGTGAGAAAATTTTAGTCCCATATGACCTAAACCTCCTAGACCTACAACACCTACTTTCATTCCTTCTTTTACACCCCAGTGATGTAATGGAGAGAAGGTTGTAATACCAGCACATAATAGTGGTGCTACTGCCTTTGTGTCTAAGTTTTTTGGGATGTTAAGTACAAAATTTTGATCAACCACCACCTCTTGAGAATACCCTCCAAAGGTGTGTCCATCTGTATGCTTGTCTTTACTGTTATACGTCCACGTAGCGCCGTTGAGACAAAATTGCTCTAGATCGCTCTCACAAGATGAGCACTCCTGGCAAGAATCTACTAGACATCCTACGCCTACTAGGTCTCCTTTTTTAAATTTTGAAACCTCGTCTCCTACTTCTATTACTTCACCTACAATCTCGTGACCAGGTACTACTGGGTACATAGAAGGTCCCCAGTCACTGCGCACAGTGTGTATGTCACTGTGACAAACGCCACAATAGGTTATTTTAATTTTTACGTCTGTAGGCAAGGTGTCACGACGTTCTATTGTCATTTCCTTTAAATCTGCCTCTTTATCTTGAGCACCGTATGCTTTTACTTCTGTCATAATAATTTTTTTGAACTAATTAGTTAGTGTTTTTGCTTTCGCGAAAGCGTAATTATAACCACTCTTGGGGTTTACTTACTTTCTTCAAGCGTTGGGTAATCTGTGTATCCTTCTTTACCCGGAGTATAAAATGTATCTTGATTTGGTTCATTAAGGGATGCGTCTTTTTCAAATCGCATTACCAAATCTGGATTTGCAATAAATTTACGGCCAAAGGCAACAAGATTACCTTTTTTATCTTCTAAGTCTTTATTTGCCTCTTGAGCATCATAGCCTCCACTTAAAATAAGTAGGCCATTATAATTGTCACGTATATTAGTACGTATGTCATCTGGTAAAGCTGGAGCTCCCATAGAGCCGTGATTTACGAGGTGTATATAAACGACATCTAGTTTTTCTAGCTCCTTTGATAGATAATCAAACGTCTCTTCTTGCCCCTCAAAAGGTCCTAAATCATTCATCGCCCCATTAGGAGATAAGCGTATCCCTACTTTATCTTTTCCTATAGCCTCAATAACTTTTGCAGTGACTTCTAGAGTTAATCTGCTTCTGTTTTCGGCAGAGCCTCCGTAATTGTCTGTTCTTTTATTTGTACCTGCGTTTACAAATTGGTCCAGTAAATAGCCGTTTGCGCTGTGTACCTCTACTCCGTCAAAACCAGCTTCTATAGCATTTTTTGCCGCTTGTACATATTCCTCAATAACAGTATTAATATCGTCTTGAGTCATCGCAGTAGGCTCTGGAATTTCTAACTCACCTTTACCATCCACATACATCTTTGTATCTTCTGGTTGTATGGCAGATGGTGCAAGTATTTTTGCCCCTTCTGGCATATTATCTGGATGCGAGATTCTACCCGTATGCATAAGTTGCATAAAGATCTTACCACCTTTATTATGAACGGCCTCTGTTGCAGGTTTCCAAGCTTCTACCTGATCACTGTTATAAATACCCGGTATGCGTGCATAGCCCACACCGTTAAGTGAAGGAGCTGTTCCTTCTGTGATTATTAATCCAGCACCAGCACGTTGCCCGTAATAGAGTGACATTATTGCTGTAGGTATATGTTCTTGGGTAGCTCTAGACCTTGTGAGAGGTGCCATTACTACTTTATTTTTAAGAGATAAACGCTCAGAATTGAGCGGTGATAATAGTTGGCTGTTAGTATCCATAGTTTCTTTTTTTAACAAATTTAGAGTGTCTCATCGTGCTTCTCCGTTAACGCGTTGTTAAATGAAAATAAAGGGTTTCACAAAGAATTTCACTTTCGTGAAAATGGAAACTCTCACTATTTAAGTCGAGCAATAGACAATAGATTATGTATTTTTAAAATGTGACAAGCATAGAAAAACAGATATATAATTTAAAATAATACAGTTATGGCTACCAAAGATATGATCCTCAATAAACTGCAAATCCTCATAACTCAAGAATTTGATAGTCCAGAGCAGGCTTTTGCGTTTTTTGATAAAGATGGAAATGGCACACTCTCTAAAAGCGAAATCAAGACCCTGCTAAAAAAAGCTGAAATAAGCGGGTTTATAAGATCTATCGTGGCAAATGCCTTAATAGATGGGTATAGCAAAGATGGAAATGATAATGTGAGCTGGGAAGAATTTAAGGCAGCACTTGATGAGATTAAGGATAAAGACTAATGAGTTCACATTTTTTCCAATAGAGCGCATATTTTATTCCATTTTTTTGGAATAATTCCTAATAATCAAAAATAAAGTGTAGTTTTGTTACTCAATTATGACTGAGTTAGCACCTACATATCATTGTATTATAGACGTTGAGACTACGGGTAAAGGAATAAATGGTAATCGCATTACCGAGTTTTGCGCCGTACGTCTTAAGGATGGAGAAATAATAGACAAGTTTACATCGCTTGTAAATCCTGAGCAATACATTCCACCATTTATTACTAATCTTACTGGTATAGATGATGCAATGGTAGAAGATGCACCCCTCTTTGAAGAAATCGCTCAGCGCGTTTTGGAAATTACAGAGGGTGCCATTTTTGTAGCTCACAATGTTAACTTTGACTTTAATGTGATTAAAGGAGAGTTTAAAAGACTTGGGGTTTCATTTGTGCGTAAAAAATTGTGCACTGTACGTCTTTCGCGCAAGCTTATTCCTAATTTATTTAGTTACTCCCTAGGTAATCTTTGTGCGTCAATAGGGATTCCTCTTAATAACAGACACCGAGCAGAAGGTGATACAGATGCTACTGTTATTCTATTTAAAAGGTTGCTAGATCTAGATGAGGGCAAAAAGGTTATGAACGCATTTTTAAATGTACGGTCTAAAGAGGCTACATTACCTCCTCACCTACCTTCGCGTATTATTCAAGAGCTTCCAGAAACGGCAGGGATTTATTTATTTAAAGACCGTGCTGGTAAAATCATTTATGTAGGGAAAGCGATTAATATCAAGAAGCGCGTATTATCGCATTTTTATGATAAAAAGAATAAGGAGTATCTCCTAGGTCAAGAAACATATCAAATAGATTATGAAGTAACAGGTAATGAACTTTGCGCACTACTTCTAGAGTCTGAATATATAGAACAGTATTTTCCAAAATTTAATAGAGCGCAAAAAATGCCTGTGAGCACCTATGCTATTGTCTCTTATGAAAATAGGAAAGGAATACTACAGCTCGCTGTTGCAAAGTCTAAGTATCGTGCAAGTGCAACAGATAAAGTTTATACGAAAGCAAAAGCCACAGAGCGTTTAATGGAACTGTGTGACACGTATCACCTATGCGCCCGTTATTGTGGGTTACAAGCCACTTTTGGTCAGTGTTCACATTACCGTCTTAAAGGTTGTAAAGGAGTGTGTAATGACGAAGAAGCCGTCGCAGATTATAATGAGCGAGTACATCAAGCACTAGCGGCTTATTACTCAGAAAATGAAACATATCTTATTAAAGAACGTGGCCGTACTGAAGATGAAACGGCTTTTATCTACATAGATAAAGGAGTTTATAAAGGTTTTGGTTTTGTGCCAGAGACAGAGCAGCTTAGTCATTTTGATGAAGTGGCTTCATATCTTAATCTTAAGAAAAGTACCTACCATACAGATGTTATTTTGAGAAGTTACCTGCGTAGACATAAAAACCCAAGTATAATTCCCCTAGCTATTTCTGCCTGATATGAACACCACATTAGATTACAAAACCTACTACCTACAGCTACCTGATACACTAACACAAAAGTATCCAGAGCTCAATTTTGAGAACCACTGTTACTTGCGCATTGCACTAGACAATGTAGTAGGTACAAAATGGGATAAACGTATTGCCCGGCCAGCTTATAAGAACTTATCTACAGAGCAACGCGCTCTTGTCATATCTTATTTGTCTACCTATCTAGATGATAAAAGCACACTACTGTCTCATAATATGATATCTCTCGCATACAGAGGTAAACTTGCTTAACGAGTCATAAGACGTATTTACTAAGAATTGTAAAGGGTGATACAAGCATTAGTTGTAGTTTTGTGCTTCTTAAAAGCACAAGGAAATACTTAATCATTCTTATTGTGCTCAAATACAATTTTATGCACCCAGATAATAAGAATATAGGTCCTTACCTCTTTAAACAATTACGTAAAGCAAATAAGGATCTTGCACCTCATATACTTGAAACTAACAGAGGTATTCAAACCATAGATTTTTCAAACCCCAAAGCTGTTTTAGAGCTTAACAGAGCCATCTTACTCAACGATTACTCTCTTAACTGGTATGACATACCAGAGGGATATCTGGCGCCTGCAATACCTGGTCGTGCAGATTATATCTTATATCTCAAAGACTTTCTTAATACAGATAAGCAAGCGCAAGGCCTTGATGTAGGTACTGGTGCAAACTTCATATACCCGTTACTAGGAGGATCATTATTTAACTGGAAAATGAAAGGTGTCGATATAGACCCAAAGGCTGTACAAAACGCAAATTTATTACTAGAAAAAAACACCCACCTCAAAGGTTTTCTCTCTGCTATATACCAGCAACAAAGAGCTCAAATTTTTGAAGGTGCTATTCTACCTGGAGAGCAATATGATTTTACAATGTGTAATCCTCCTTTTTATAGCTCAGAAAAAGAGGCTTTTAAGGCAACTAAAGAAAAATCAAAAAACCTAAAGCTCAAGGAGGTTGAACGCAACTTTGCAGGGCAATCTAACGAGTTGTGGTGTAACGGTGGTGAAGCACTATTTATAAAGCGTATGGTAAAAGAAAGTGTACACTTTAAAGATCAAGTAGGCTGGTTTACTACCCTAGTATCAAAAAGCGAGCACTTACCTAAAATAAGAAAGCAACTAGAAAAACTTAAGGCAGAGCATAAAACGGTAGATATGTCTCAGGGTAATAAGAAATCAAGATTTCTCGCTTGGCGTTTTAAAGAGTAATTAGTGGTGAAACTTACGGTCTGGTATGCTTAGTTCTTCACTCACAAGATAATCTGAGATTCTTCGTTTTTTGCCAAATTGTTTATGAGTATATGATAGGTGTAAGGAATCTTTACTAGCATAAAAGATTCTAAAATCCTTATAATCTTCGTCTATATAAAGGAGCTCTTTGAGTTTTACACTCGTTATTCTAATATGAGTATATCCTAGGCTATCTTTTATGATACTCCAAGTGCCAGATAAAGAGGGCCCACAAGATGGGTGTTGTGCGTTATTATCAGTTACAGTGCCATTGCTATAAAAGCTTTGCCTGTAGTGTAAAAAGCAATCTCCCATATTCATACGGGTTTTACCATTATACCTTTTGGCAAGTTTCCAAGTCTTTAAACTATCACCCGCGATAAGTTTTTTAATATCACTAGAAACCTTAAATGGAGTAGATTTCTCATTTGTACAAGAAGTTGTAAATAAGAAAATAACCAAGCATACTATTAATTTTTGCATTAATAAATATAAGAATTATAATGAATCCTATACTTTCGTTAGACTTTCTCACAATCTATGCATAGACACTTCAAATTGTTTAAACCGTATGGCTATTTAAGTCAGCTCATTACTAATGATGCAAGGCAAGCTCGTAAAAAGAAGTTTTTAAAAGAGTTTTATGATTTTCCAGAAGGCACAATGGCTGTAGGACGACTTGATGAGCACTCTGAGGGACTATTGTTTATGACTACAGACGGTAAGCTATCTCACACTATAAACACTTCTGGGGTAGAAAAAGAGTATTATGCTCAGGTAGATGGCGCTATTACAGATGAGGCTATTCTCGCATTAACTCAAGGAGTAGAAATAAGTGTAGAGGGTAAAAAATATATAACAAAGCCTTGTAAAGCTAGACGTATAGATGGTGACCCTGGTTTTCCAGAACGTTCAAAAAAGATAAGAGACTTACGACACGGTCCAGCACCGTGGATCTCAATTACCATTACTGAGGGTAAATTTAGACAAGTACGTAAGATGACTAGCGCCGTAGGTTTTGCTACACTACGACTTGTAAGAATAAAAATAGGCTCACAAACCCTAAAGGGTCTGGAGCCTAGCCAAGTTATTGAGGTAAAAGAATTACTTTAAGTAATCTTATTAACGCGTACAGCGTTCATTCCTTTTTGTCCTCTTTCTATTTCGTAAGAAACTTTGTTTCCTTCTTTAAGTTCTCCTTCTATAACTTCAGATATGTGAACGAAGTACTTTTCTGGAGTATCTGCATCTTTAATAAATCCAAAACCTTTTGAAGAGTCAAAAAACTCTACAAAACCAGTTTTTATAGGATCTGGTTCATCACCTTCTACCTTTTTAGGAATTCCTAAAACGATGTCTTCTACATCTACTTCTTCTTTCAGTGACGGGTCTGGTGGCGTATCCACTAGTTGACCTAGGTGGTTTACGTATACAAACTCATTTAATTTCTCTCCGCTCTCTTTACGGGCAAGTTTTTTCTTGCGTTTGTCTTCTGCTTTTTTAAGCCTCTTCTTTTCTCTTTCTTTTTTACCAAAGGTTTCTTGTGGTCTAGCCATTAACTCTTTTATCGTGTTTAATTATTACGTTGCGAGAATATCTCTTAACGCTCACATATTAGTCGCTATTTATTATAAGAACTTACATAAATAACTGTGACTCTGCTTGTAGTATGCTTTGCCGTATATTGTGATTATTGTAAAGATAGGAATTAAAAGTGGTTTTTACGCTTTCGCGAAAGCGTAATTATTCTTACAACACACTACTACGTTGTATTAAGAACTTATTTACATAACATATAGAAGTCTTTTGGGGCAGTAAAGTCAAAAGTTAAGAGAGTCCACTATTTTAACAAGTCTGTTATTATTTTCTTAGTGGCGGGTTAAAATAGTCTTGAAAGGTGGTACATAGTCGTAACTTTAATAAAAAAGAACATTATGAAACCAATGAAAGATACAAGCAATAAGCTTACATCCGAAAAAACAGATACTACTTACAACTCTGATGTTACTCCAGAAGATCTTAAAGTTTTAGGTCAAGATTTTGAAAACAATATACGCCAAGATGGTGGGGATGATGTAGCTCTTACTAATAGAACAGAAAAAGTAGACTTTGCTGGTAAAGACCTAGATGTACCAGGAAGAACGCAGGCCAGTAAGAAAACTACAAACCGAATTAAAGATGAAGAAAATATGCTCTATAGCCAAGGAGGTGAGTCTAATGAAAACTTAGAAGAGCAAAGCAGTCAGTACATTAAATAGATATAATAATAATATTAAAAGCGACCTACGGGTCGCTTTTATTTTGTGTGGGTAGTACATTTGTAAAACAAGTATTAAATATGAAAACAGCACATATAATTCTTATAGGTTTGATAGGGTTTTCATTCTTATACTACGGCATAAGTTGTTTATCTTCAAACTTTATGACTACCGAGTTTAAACGTTTTGGCCTCTCTGCAACACAACGTAAAATTACTGGTGTTGCACAAATACTAGGTGGTCTGGGTATTATTATAGGTTTCTTTTATAGACCATTACAAATAAGTGCTTTAATAGGTATTTCACTTCTTATGCTATTGGGATGGTTTGTAAGACTTCGCATAAAAGATAGCTTTATAGCCTCACTACCTGCGTTTACATTTTTTGTTCTCAATGCTTACTTAGCCTATTATCTAATAGTTCTTAGATAAGAATAATTAGAACAGAAATTGCCAGAAATAAAAATGCTGGGAAAGACTTTTTAAGAGCATCACCTACCTTAAGGTGCAT
The DNA here is from genome assembly GCF_000152925.2 of Dokdonia sp. MED134. NCBI lineage: Bacteria > Pseudomonadati > Bacteroidota > Flavobacteriia > Flavobacteriales > Flavobacteriaceae > Dokdonia > Dokdonia sp. MED134. The sequence goes on from NZ_CP009301.1 coordinate 418,855, forward strand.
ACTAATAGCTCCAGCCATCATTATCGCAATACCTAAGGCGCTATAAAATTCTAACGGACTATAAAAAATTGAAACTAGTAAACCTACAGCAAGTAAACATTTTATAGTTCCTACAATCTTCATTGTACTTTCTGATAGTCCATAGTGTGCAAACTCTTCTTTGAGCGTGCTCGCATTACCGCCTCTCCATTGTGAAGATGTACCCGTGCGCAGTAACCATACGTTTAAGATGCTTAGTCCTACAATACACTTTAAGATAATTGATAAATAATCCATTTTTAATTTTCTTATGATTAGTTGTTTATAAATTTAGCGTTTTTATTAAACAAGGATTTACATATTGTGATAATTATAAGAAGGTATAACCGTAACTTTATATCTTTATTAAGAACACGCTATAATCATTAACAAATTTTTAGAAATGAGTCACACACCATCATCTACTATAGAATATAATGTTTACGGAGAAACACTTATAGGCTGTTGTACAGACCCTATGACTGGTTATTTTAGAGATGGTTACTGCCGCACGGCAAGTATAGATAGAGGCACACACGTAGTTTGTGCTGTTATGACCGAGGCATTTTTAAACTATACAAAGACTAGAGGAAATGATCTTTCTACTCCTATACCTCAATATAATTTTCCCGGCCTTAAACCTAATGATGGATGGTGCCTTTGCATAATGCGCTGGCTAGAAGCCGAAAAGGCTGGCGTTGCTCCCCTACTCAATCTTGCAGCCACACATCAAAAAGCACTAGAGTATACAACTATTGAAGTGCTTGAAGCCTACGCTCTGTAAGCTTCACGCTATATTTTTGCTTGATAGGTATAAAGATCATAATATCTTCCCTCTTGCGCTATGAGCGTATCGTGAGTACCCTGCTCTGCTATACGGCCATCTTCAATCACTAGAATCTGATCTGCTTTTTTAATCGTACTGAGTCTATGGGCGATTACAATTGTCGTTCTATCCTTTACGAGCTCAGAGAGCGATTTTTGAATAAGCGCTTCACTCTCTGTATCGAGATTTGAGGTTGCCTCATCTAGTATAATTATTTTTGGATCTGCGAGTATAGCCCTAGCTATGGCGATGCGTTGTCGCTGACCTCCAGATAGCTTAACCCCACGCTCACCTATTAAGGTGTCAAGACCGTCATCAAAACGGTCTGTAAATTCATTTACATAACCTGCTTTTACAGCCTTTAATAAGCGTTCTTCACTAGCATTTGGTCTGGGAAAGAGTATATTCTCACGTATAGTTCCCTCAAAAAGAAATTCGTCTTGAAGAACGACCCCTAAATTTTGTCTGTAACTTGATAGCTGTACTCGAGACAAGTCATTACCATCTACAGATACTTCTCCAGATTGCGGATTTAAAAATGTAGCCGCCAGGCCTGCAATGGTAGACTTACCAGATCCGGAGCTTCCCACTAGTGCAACTGTTGTACCCGCTTTTGCTTCAAATGAGATATTATGTATCACTTGTTTGCCTTTCTCGTAAGAGAAAGAAACATTATCAAACTTGATATCACCGTGTAATTTATCAAGTGTTATATCACGATTACCCAGCTCGTCTTCTGGTGTCATATTCATTAACTCCTCAGTACGATCTAGACCCGCAAGTGCCTCCGTGAGCTGGCTACCTATATTACTCATCTGTACGATGGGAGCGATCATAAAACCAAGTAAGAGTGTAAAAAATAAAAACTCACCGGTGGTCATCTCTCCTTGTATCATAAAATAACCTCCTATACCCATTATACCTACAGAGGCAAGACCTAGTAAAAATGTAGAACTACTGGTCATTACAGCTGTTGCAGTAAGACTCTTCTTTACATTTTGAAAAAGCATATCTACTCCTTCTTCAAAAGTTTTGTTTTCTTGTGCCTCTGCTCCAAAACCTTTAATCACGCGCACTCCTGCAAGTGTTTCTGTAAGTCTTCCTTTTACCTGAGCATTTATTTTACCTCTATTTCTAAAAATGGGACGTATATACTTAAATGCTCGCAACGCTACATAGCCAAAAATGGCTACTGGTAAAAAGACAAATAACGTCATTAACGCATTAATTCTTATTAATAATACTAGTGAGACTACGGCAGTAATAGTACCTCCCACAAGCTGTACAAGCCCTGTACCTATTAAATTACGTACTCCTTCTACATCACTCATAATACGAGAAACTAGGGCTCCAGACTTAGAATTATCAAAAAAACTTATAGGTAGTGACAGTACCTTTTTTTGAACCTGAGCTCTTAATTCTGATATGAGGTATTGTGCTTGCACACTTAGTATGCGCGTGAGTAAAAATGACGTTACTGCCTGTATGAGTAATGCAAAACCTACGAGCCAGAGTAGATCATAAAGAGCACTCATATCCTTATTAGGAATAATGTCATCCAGTAGAGCCTTAGATTTCCAAGGTAAAATAAGGCTGGCAAGTCTACCTATAACTATTAATATGAGGCCTATAAAAACTAACTTTCGGCGTGGCCAAATAATAGATGTAAAGGCAGATGCTATAGTGACATTTTTCTTTTTTTCTTTTTCCTTTGTCATAGGGTAAAGCTAGTTATAAATGCGCTTTCGCGAAAGCGTACTCATATCCATTAATCACCACAAGAAAGGCACAAGCTTGGTAAAGAGCTTACTTTAGATTTTTTGTGCGTCATAAACGATTACCTTTTCCCAAAGATGTTCACACTCTTTTATAAAGACCTTATGAGCAGCTTCATCTTGATAAGCCTTTTGTGCCTGTGCTGAGTCAAAACTAAGTACTAAATTGTATGTAAAACTATCATCCACCACGGCTCTGGTTGCTTGAGGTGGTGTGCCTATAAAGTTAGTCTTTGCATATTGAGAAGTATTTAAAAAGGTACGCAGAGATTTTTCAAACAGAAGGTGATCCTCCTTTGTTGTGCCTTCTTTAAACCAGAAGTAAACCACGTGTACATATGTAGGGTCAAAATTTGCCTCTTTATCATTAATAGTTGTACTATGTGTGTCCTTAATGTTACTATTTTCTGTTTTTGTGTGGGTATCACAAGAAACATAACACATTAATAATAAGAGTATAACAACATTAATTCTTTTCATACCGAATATTTTTGTTTATAAATGTAACAAAATAGAAAATTCTACGTATAAGTTTATTAGAGGCCTTAGAGTAAGCATCTAGAAAGTACAAGTATTTATTATTTGTTTCCGCTTTTGGGCTATACATTAACAGGTTTAGTTAAATAGTTGTTTGTATTACTTATTTCGGCTATACTAGACCATATATAAATATAATTATACCATATGAGACAACTCAAAATCACCAAGCAGGTTACTAACAGAGAGACGAAATCCCTGAATAATTATCTTCAGGATGTGAGCAAGATAGATTTGATTACTGCCGAAGAGGAGGTTGAGTTAGCACAGCGTATTCAAAAAGGAGATGAGCGAGCACTAGATGCACTTACACGCGCAAACCTTCGTTTTGTTATATCTGTAGCAAAGCAATATCAAAACCAAGGTCTATCATTATCTGACCTTATTAATGAAGGAAACGTAGGTCTTGTAAAAGCTGCAAAACGTTTTGACGAGACAAGAGGTTTCAAATTTATATCATACGCAGTATGGTGGATTAGACAATCTATCTTACAAGCTATTGCAGAGCACGCACGTACAGTACGTTTACCTCTTAATAAGATTGGAGAAATAAGCAAGATTAACAAAGCAATGGTTTACTTACAGCAGGTACACGAGCGTAAGCCTACCTCTGGTGAGATTGCAAAGTATCTTGATATCTCTGAAGAGAAAGTAAAAATATCTCTTAAGAATGTGAGCCGCAGCCTTAGTATGGATGCGCCATTTGCCGAAGGAGAAAATGATAACAACCTTTATGACGTATTAAGTTCTAGCGAGTCACCTCGCCCAGATAGAGAGCTTATGCAAGAGTCACTAAGTATTGAGATCAATAGAGCGCTAGATACACTTACAGAAAAAGAAGCAGAGGTTGTACGTCTTAACTACGGTTTAGGTAATCAACCAGCGATGACACTTCAAGAAATAGGTGATATTTTTGACCTAAGTCGTGAGCGTGTACGCCAGATTAGAGAGAAAGCAATCAAAAGATTGCGTCACACCTCTAAGAGTAAAATCTTAATGAAATACTTAGGATAGTACTTCATTCTAATTCATAAAAAAAGCCCGTTAATACGGGCTTTTTTAGTTTAGTAGGTTAGATAAAAGTGCCCAATTTGGGGTAAGGCACTTATCAAATCATTAAATCAATATATGAATTGGGGTATTCGCAAATTAATCAACTTCTTTATGATGGTGTAAATATAAAAGATGTTTTTAAAGCTCACAAGCTTTTTGTGTATTTAATCGTTATAAAATGCACTTTATCGATAAAGTGGAATTTTAATGTTAAATAAAGACTACCATAAAGTTATTATTGATGATAATTAAACCTTTTACAACTTAAAGAGTCCAATAACTAAGTAAAGCTTACTAAAATAGAAGAACAACAGCTCATAGCATCCCTCCAGAAGGACGAAACTAGGTCCTTCTCATTATTACTTGACACGTATCAAAAGCCACTTTACTGGCATATACGAGGTATTGTAAAAAATCACGAAGATGCAGATGATGTGCTTCAAAATGTTTTTATAAAAGTTTACAAGAGTATAAAAAACTTTAAAGGTGATAGTAAATTGTACACCTGGCTTTATAGAATTGCGACAAATGAATCGCTCACATTCTTGAAGAAAAGAGCAAAACAAGCTCAGATATCAAGTGAAGAGTTACAAGATAGAATAATAGAAAACTTAGAGAGTGATGTTTATTTTACTGGTAATGATATACAAATTGCACTAGAAAAAGCACTTACGCAACTACCAGAAAAGCAACGACTCGTGTTCCAGATGAAGTATTACCAAGATATGAAATATGATGATATAAGCGAGATACTGGGTACTTCTGTGGGCGCTCTAAAAAGTTCTTATCACATTGCGACCAAGAAACTAACCAGTATTCTAACCAGTGATTAAACCTTTAGATATTTAAAATGTCTTATTAGTAACGTGAAAACAGAAAACAACATACCAAAACATCGAGGGTTCAATACTCCAGAAAACTATTTTCAAGAGAGTAAAGCGCATTTATTAAATCAGATAAGACTAGATAATCAGTTATTAGATAGCAGCTCATCTAGATTTGATGTGCCAGACGACTATTTTGCAACTAGTAAGGAAGCTATTTTACATACGCTTTCGCGAAAGCGTACTGAAGATCTTTCTAATAGTAATGATACCGAAACTAAAGTCATTAGTTTAAAACAGTACCTCTACCCTATTGCTGGAATTGCTGCTGCATTACTCCTGCTAGTTAGTATAGTATGGACTCAGGTACAAAGCTCATCTGGTGATGATATCACTACAATAGCTGCATATTTTGATGATGAAGCCACCGACTTAGAAGGCATAGAATTTGCGGAGTGGCTCACAGAAGACGATATAAACGACCTTCAAAATGATCTTGCCCTAGATGAATCTGTTATTATAGATTATCTAGATGAGCGCTTAGATGGTTTTGATTTATACATAGATTAATTATGAAAATATATATAACATTAGTACTCACATTTATCATAGCTACAACAACAATAGCACAAGAGGATAAAGAAAGTAAACGAGAGAAAATTAAAGCGCTTAAAGTTGCTTTTATAACTGAGCGATTAGAACTTACACCAGATGAGGCTCAAACTTTTTGGCCTGTTTATAATATTTATGACGGCCGTGTAAATGATATTTATGACACCGAGCGTAAGGTTATGCGAGAGCTCAGAACAGATTTTGACACAATGGATGAGGCAGCAGCCACAAAAACGTTACAAACTATACAATCACTAGAAAAGCAAAAGCTCGATGCACGCGCTGAGTTATTGAGCGGTCTTAAAGATAAAATAACCTCAAAGAAGACCTTAGTTCTCTTTAAAGCAGAAAACGATTTTAGACGAGATCTTATACGTAAACTTCGCGGTGATAAAGGCCGTAATCGTGGTAATAGATAGTTTTAGTTAATTGTATTTCTTTTAAATGTAAGTTTTGCAAGGGCATTACGCCCTCCAGCATAAGCTATACTATCATTTGCAAACCTAAAGCTTAAAAAGGGAGCATCTGAGATTTGTGACCAACTTTCTCCGCCATCTTTTGAGTAAGAAATACCTGTAAATCCTGAGGCTATAATTTCTTGTCCATTAGAGTTAGGTACGTATTGCACACAGCTCTTATAACCATCATTTGCTCCAGAGGCAATAACTTTCCAATCTTTACCACCATTAGCAGTTATAGCAATATTATCATTGTTATCTTGAGCTTGCTCATAATCTCCTCCGTATATAATACCGTGATTTTCATCATAAAAATCCATTGTATAAGCACCTAGTGTACTTTTACCTTGAGCAACAGGCGTGTTGTAAATAGTCCAACTTCTACCCTTATCTCCAGAATAATAAACACGTGAAGTGCCTCCACCAGTAATAATCCAGGTCTTATCTCCTATGGTTTTTATGTTTGTATTACTAGCAGCAAAAGCACCTTCAGAAGCTATTTGATTAGGTAAAGAGCTACACGCTAGCTTGCCCCAACTCAGTCCTCCATCTCTCGTGATAATAATAGAGAGACAACCGTCTAGTGAATCACCTACGGCGATACCTTCAATATCATTCCAGAACGTCATAGCATCATAAAATACTTTTTCTTTTTGCTCTGTATAGACTAGGGTTACCGCGTTACTCTCTTTATCATATCTATATAATAATGCGGGGTTCCCTATAGACAAAATGTAGAATGCCTTACTGGTACTTGCTATACTTCTAAAAGATGGATTATTACCTAAAAAATCTATTCTTCCCTTATTTGCAACTTCATATTGTGATGCAATATCTGCATCTGTTGTCTTTGTATTAGTAAGATTGAGTTTATAAATTCCATAATGCCCATCACTACCAGCATACATCACAGCATCTTGTGTAACCTCAATTGCTCTTATACTCGTACTATCTTGATGCAAAACTTCTATTTCAACCTCAGAAAAAGGGATAATAGGCTCATTGTCTGATTTTTGTATGATTTTAGTTTCCTGTTTACAAGAAAGCGTTGCAAGTAATATAAGTGATAAAATAGATAGGAATCTCATTGTCAAAATTTTAGTAAAAATAGTACTATTCATTAAAGAACCAATACCTTTGCAGCTTCAAAATATAGTATGAAATTACACAGAAATCTAGTCTTTGCAGCAGTAGATGCATTGGGAATGATATTTAATGATGGAGAGCAAGCAGATAAAGTACTGCGCAAGGTTCTCAAATTTGATAAACGCTGGGGATCAAGAGATCGCAGTTTTATTGCAGAAACAGTTTATGACATTGTAAGATGGAAACGTTTATACTCTGAGATTGCAGAGGTAAAAGCACCATATAGTAGACCTAATTTATTTAGGCTATTTGCAGTGTGGGCGACACTACGGGGCATAGAGGTGCCAGATTGGAAACAAATGGAGCCTATCCCTACACGCCGTATTAAAGGACGTTTTGATGAATTATCAAAAATTAGAAAATACAAAGAGTCTATTCCAGACTGGATGGATGAGATGGGTGAAAAAGCCCTCGGAAAAAAATGGGGAGCAGAACTAGCAGCACTTAACACGCAAGCTCAGGTTGTATTACGAGCAAATTCTCTCAAAGCTACGGTAAAAGAAGTACGTAATACACTTGCAGACCAAGATATAGATACAAAAATTTTAGATACTCACCCAGATGCACTCGAACTTGTAGAGCGCAAAAATGTATTTACCTCAGAAGCGTTTAAAAATGGATTTTTTGAGGTACAAGATGCATCTTCTCAAAAAGTAGCTCGTATGCTAGAGGTAGAACCGGGTATGCGTGTGGTAGATGCTTGTGCAGGAGCTGGTGGTAAGACACTTCATCTAGCTGCTCTTATGGAAAACAAAGGGCAAATAATAGCAATGGATATTTATGCTGGAAAGCTTAGAGAGCTCAAAAGAAGATCTAAGCGTGCAGGAGCACATAATATCGAGACAAGAGAAATTACCTCTACTAAAGTATTTAAAAAACTATACAACTCTGCAGATCGTGTTCTGATTGATGCTCCTTGTACAGGTCTAGGTACAATAAAACGAAATCCGGATTTAAAATGGAAATTACAACCAGAGTTTGTAGATAAGGTGGTACAGCGTCAAGCAGACATACTTCAAAACTACAGCAAGATTGTAAAAGATGGTGGTAAGATGGTGTATGCTACCTGTTCTATTTTACCCAGAGAAAATCAAGAACAAGTACAAGCATTTTTGGCTACAGAACAGGGCCAGAAATTTCAATTAGAAAAAGAAGAAACAGTAAGCCCAGCAAAATCTGGATATGATGGATTTTATATGGCTTTGCTTTCGCGAAAGTAATAAAAGAAGACTATGAAAAGATATTTCTCACTTTTACTTATACTCCTCCCCTTTATAAGTATTGCTCAACAATCGTATTATGATGATACGGCTGTATATCTTACGGGTACAGAATTACTGCAAGAGCTGCGATTAAAACTTTCTGTATATAATGAAAATTATACTTACGGAGATTTTAGAGATACCACCAAAATTACAGATGCCAACCCTGAGGATGACTCTGAGGTTTTACTTATTTATGGTTTTAATGATAACGATGGTAACTGTACCACAGATATTACAAGATCAAATGATGAATTTGGTGGAGATAACTGTGAGTATAATAGAGAGCATACCTTCCCACGTAGCCTAGCAAATCCTCCTATGGGCTCTGCTAGTAATAGTAGTAATGGTATCGTAGCAGATCCCCATAACTTACGACCTAGTGATGTACAACGCAATGGTAACAGAGGATCAAAAAAGTTTAACGATGGCACAGGAAACTCTGGTGATGTAGGTTCTGGAGACTGGTACCCAGGTGATGAATGGAAAGGTGATGTTGCACGAGCGATGATGTATATGTATGTGCGCTACGGCGAGCAATGCCTGCCTTCACTTGTAGGACAAGGTCCATTACAGGGTGACACACAAATGCTACAGCTATTTTTAGAATGGAATGTAGAAGATCCAGTATCTGAAGTAGAGATGCAACGTAACGACCCTCTAGAGGCAGAATATGGTAATAGAAACCCTTTTATAGACAACCCTATACTGGCTACAAATATTTGGGGAGGCGAACCTGCTGAGGATTTTTGGGGAGAGCTCTCTGCTCCTTCTTCTGAGTTTATAGAGGCTAGTATTTTTCCTAACCCAGCAAATACGGTGGTTCAAGTTGAAAGCAATCAAGATATTACTTCTTTAAAAATATATAACTTATTAGGACAAGTTTTATATAATGAGACTACCTCAAATCATATAAGAAATACAACACTAGACGTTTCAAATCTTACATCTGGTATGTATATATTACAAATTAATGATGCTTCAAAGAGATTAGTCATAAAGTAGTTTTCATAACTATATGTATTTATTTAAAAACAAAAAGGGATAGACCTAGTGGTCTATCCCTTTTTGTTTAAGCTGAAAATTGATTTTACTCAACTAGAATTTTAGCTGTTTTTACAAAATTACCTCTTAAGTCATTTACCTTGATAACATAAATCCCTGAAGAAAGACTTGATAAGTCAAGATTGACACGATATCCGTTTACATCCTTGGCAATAGGTTTATACTTTAATTGTTGTCCCAAAATATTTGACAGCCCTACGTAAACTCGACCATCAAAATTTGTAGTAAGCATCACATCAAAATTATTATTTTCAAGTTTAGTTACCGTGAGATCAGAAAAGTCTACACTTAGATCGTCTACAGTAAGTGTAGATTCTACAGTAGTTGTAGCCGCATTATTAGTACCATTAGAGTCAGATGCAAGTAATGTTCTTGCTTCGATGTCATAGGTTGTGATTTCGCTTAAATCTGCTTGCTGCGAAAATGTATAAGAAATAGATGATCCAGGACCTATTGCAGTATCAATAGTTTCTACAACTGGAGTACCTCCATTAACAGTATACTGTACATCAAAATCAATTTGCTCTAAAGAACCAAAATTTGACATCTCGATGGTAACATCTTGATTACCTAGCTCTACACCAGACTCGGGTGCTGTGATAGCAACTACACCAATATCTGCTGTTTGCAATTGATCTGTGATTACCACCGTATAATCTTGTACTTCTCCAAATGAAAAATCACTACAAGGATTATTTATGTCACCATTTGCAGATGTATCAATTGCTTTTGCGCGAAGTCTGTGAGAACCTAGAGCCGCTCCTTCAGGTATAGTAAGTGTAAAGTCTTCTAATACATTTGATGATTGAAAAAACTCACCAGCTATAAGCTGTTCTTCTGGTTCAAAACCTCCATTGTCATTAAAATCAATCCAAACAGAAAGCGCTTCAACACCGGCTCCGCCTCCCCAGTTTTGTCTTGCTCTCAGTGTATATACATTTGACCCTGCAAGATTACTTAATTCTGTACTAAGGTCTGTTCTATCTGCATATCCAGCTGGGCTGCCGTCTGGCTCAGTATTACAACCATCTGCCCCATCATCTGCACTTATTGTATTAAGAATAAATTGCTTGATACCGTCTACATTACAACCACTTAATGCATTGGGAAGGCAAACTTGATTCTCAATAGTCGCAGAAAATGCATCATTTGCTACTACTTGATCACCAGGTAAGGCAGTTTCAATCACAAAATCATAAGAACCTATGCTAGAAAGATCTGCAGTGGTAGCAAACGAGAATGAGGCTGTGCTAGCTGCAGCTAGAGTCTCAGTATAAGTCTCTACAATAGGAGTGCTTCCATTTATTGTGTATTGTACAGGGAATCCTGTTTGATCTTGAGAACCAAAGTTTGTAATATCTACAGTTATAGTTTCAACATCTGTTAATCCCGATGCATCTACAGGTGTGACCAGTGCTGTAACACCTACATCTACCATAAAGAGGTGCATTACTTCTTTAATCGCAGAGTCATTAACAGCAGCCTGATCTCCAGATAAGCCAGTTGTAGCTTCAAGGATATAAGTCTGTCCTTCTGTAGACATATCTGCTGTAGCAGTAAATGTGTAATTTATAGCAGTACCCGGTTCAATAGGCCCAGCGATTACTTCATTTGCAATCTCGACACCGTCTAAGGTTAAGGTAACAGGGATATCACTTTGAGCTACTGTTCCAAAGTTACGTACAGTAACTTCTACAGTTTCTGCATTGGTAAGTGCCCCATCTTCTGGTGTTACTATAGAAAGAACACCTAAATCTGTTTCAAAACCAGCAGAAAGATTAAAAGACGCGATGCGTGTATTCCAAAAATTGTCAGCAGAGAAATATTCTGATGTATGCCAAAATGTAAAATTATCTGGATCCATAGTAAGGTGAGAATAATCTCCAAAGCGGTTTGTATTAGACTGTATTCCTCCACCTTCTACTATGATTTGTTCAGCTGCCGTCATTTCTCCAGGTGCATCACCGTCAAAACGTCCAGTATAGCTTATCCCTACTTCTTGATCTGGACCACCTACATTAAAAGCAAGACCTATGTTACCCTGTGCATCCATTGCTCCACTTCCCATAAATCTACTATTACCATCATCTGGTGCATAAGTTCCTTCTTGGAATATTGACCAAGGCTCTGTGTCGCTATTTCGCAATTCTATCCAGCGTATTCCAGAAGTCGTATTATCACTATTTACATCAACATTAAAAGTGATAAGCCAAGAGTTGTGATCTTCAAAAGTTCTATAATTTGCTGCATATGAAATAATACCACTTAGCATATCAATTTTATTCGTAGTTCCTGGTTGATTAAGTTCTCCCGCTCCAAAAGGTGCAAGAAAAGAATCAAAAGGAGCTGTTGGTATTTCTAATGGTGCAGATACTGTTGAGTTTGCTGAGTTATCGAAGTCTATATCTAGTTCCCATACTTTAAGGTGGTCAAAAGCCGCACCCCAACCATCATCTTGTAAATAAACAATGTAACCTGGGACATCACCCTGAGGAAATGAAAATCCTGTTAAGTTCGCTGGTTCTGGGCTAAATACTGTATTAGGATTTGCAATAACACCGGGTAAATTGAAACCTTGTATTGCTGGATTTGCTTCACCAGCAAGTAATGCATCACGGTCTAATGCATATGTGGTTGCACCACTCTTGTTTGATGTAAGGTAATATGCATCTGGCCAGATTGCATAGTGTGGATAATCTGGAAATGAATCTAGTGGATATTCATATAAGAAATAAGCCCCTGTAGGATCTGGAGTTTCAGATATACCTATAATTAATGCATTGTTAGACGTTTGAAATTGACTCACAAACCATCTATCTGCAAGGTGATCATACATTATAATAGGATCTCCATTATTTGCGCCGTTTCCTAAAAACTCTCCTAATGATGTCGGTCCCGCGAGTAGGTTACCTGTTTTATCATATATTTTAATAACCAAATTAACACCTTGTACATAGTGATTAGGTCCTACAGCGCCAGATGGATCTGGTGGTGTAGCTTGACCTTCAGAAGCATTTGCTCCATCAAAGTTCACTATGGGCGCATAGCTCATATTTTCTCCCATCGTACGCTGCCCTATGGGATCTCCATTAAGTGGTAACGCATTTTCTGATGCGCCGGGTGACACACCAAAATTATTTTCTACAATATTGAGTTCAGAAAATCCATAACTTGGACTTGAAGAAAGAGTGGGGAAATCTCGTAGGGGTTCAGTTTTACCTAAATAAGTTCCAGTGCCAACAGTAGAAACAGGTTGTGTTTCTTGTGCAAATACCGACATACTCATTACTAGTAAAGAAATTGCAAGTAATTTTCTTATCATTTTGGATACATTTTATTGTGAGTCTTTAAGATACAGCTTTAATAATAATTTATTCACATTTGTGGTTAACAACTCACTCAATAAACATTTTAATCTCCTTAATTCCTACCTTTAACATAAATAAATATTGAGTAATTTTACTTTTTCAAAAACACACAACAAAACCACTCGGATGATCCACTTTTTTGGTAACCCTCAGAGCACTGTGTATTCGGTGCAAACTACACAAGACTTTACACAAGAAGATATTGCTAAGCTTGTATGGCTTTTTGGCAACTCCCCACAAATTGAAGCGTCTACTATTGACGCTTTTTTTATTGGCCCTCGTGCAGCTATGATTACTCCGTGGAGTACAAATGCGGTTGAGATTACCCAAAATATGGGTATCACGGGTATTGTGAGAATAGAAGAGTTTGCTTTCGCGAAAGCGGAAACGACTTTTGACCCAATGATATCTCAACAGTTTGAATCATTAGACCAAACTATTTTTGATATTGAGGTTACACCAGAAGAAATTCTTCCTATAATAGATATTGCCGCATATAATGAAAAAGAAGGGCTATCGCTTAGTGATGAGGAAGTGACATATCTAGAAGGCGTAGCAGCCAAAATAGGAAGACCGCTCACAGACTCTGAAGTTTTTGGTTTTAGCCAAGTAAATTCTGAGCACTGTCGTCACAAGATTTTTAATGGAACGTTTGTGATAGACGGCGAAGAAATGCCATCTTCACTATTTAAGCTTATTAAAAAGACCTCTGCCGAAAATCCGAATACGATTGTCTCTGCTTATAAAGATAATGTTGCCTTTATAGCAGGGCCTAAGGCTACTCAGTTTGCACCAAATACGGCAGACAAACCAGATTACTACACAGAAAAAGAGTTTGAATCCGTGATTTCTATTAAAGCTGAGACTCACAACTTCCCTACTACGGTTGAGCCGTTTAATGGTGCGGCTACAGGTTCTGGTGGTGAGATAAGAGATAGACTAGCAGGTGGTAAGGGATCTTTACCACTAGCAGGTACTGCTGTGTATATGACGCCGTACTCAAGGCTTGAGCAAGATCGCCCTTGGGAACAGGGTATGCAAGAAAGAAATTGGCTTTATCAAAACCCAATAGACCTTCTCATAAAAGCATCAAATGGAGCTTCAGACTTTGGAAATAAATTTGGACAACCACTTATAGCCGGTTCAGTTCTCACTTTTGAGCATCAAGAAGATGGGCAACGTCTAGGTTATGACAAGGTAATTATGCAAGCCGGAGGTATAGGCTACGGAAAAAAAGAACAGGCATTAAAAGACATACCTCAAGATGGTGACAAAATTGTAATACTGGGAGGTGAGAATTATAGAATAGGTATGGGTGGTGCTGCAGTATCAAGTGCAGATACAGGTGCTCTAGACTCTGGTATTGAACTTAATGCCGTACAACGTTCTAATCCTGAAATGCAAAAGCGTGCTGCAAATGCTGTGCGTGGTATGGTGGAGAGTGATGTAAATCCTATTGTATCTATTCACGATCACGGTGCTGGAGGACACTTAAACTGTCTGTCAGAACTTGTAGAAGATACTGGGGGTCTTATAGATTTAGATAAACTTCCCGTAGGTGACCCTACCCTATCTGCAAAAGAGATTATAGGTAACGAGTCTCAAGAGCGTATGGGACTAGTTATAGGAAAGGAAGACATTGATACACTACAACGTATAGCAGATCGTGAGAGATCGCCTATGTATGAAGTAGGAGATGTCACGACAGATCACAGGTTTACGTTTAAGAGTGCGACCACAGGAAAAAGTCCTATGGATTTGCACCTAGATGATATGTTTGGTAGTTCGCCTAAAACCGTAATGACAGATGTTACGGTAGCACGTAATTATAAAGAGCCTACTTATGAGCTAGGTAAGATACACGACTATTTAGAGCAGGTCTTGCAGCTAGAAGCAGTAGCCTGTAAAGACTGGCTTACTAACAAGGTAGATCGCTGTGTAGGTGGTAGAGTTGCAAAACAACAATGTGTAGGACCATTACAACTTCCTTTAAATAATGTAGGTGTGATGGCTATGGATTTTAAGAGTACAGAAGGTATTGCAACCTCTATAGGTCATTCACCTGTTTCTGGACTTATAAACCCAGTAGCTGGTAGTAAAAACAGTATCGCAGAGTCACTTACTAATATTGTTTGGGCACCACTTACAGATGGATTAAAGTCCGTAAGTCTATCTGCAAACTGGATGTGGCCTTGTAAAAACGAAGGTGAAGATGCCAGACTTTACAAAGCTGTAGAAGCTATATCTGAGATGGCTATTAACCTAGGTATAAATGTACCTACAGGTAAAGACAGTCTCTCTATGAAGCAAAAATATCCGGATGGAGATGTAATTGCTCCAGGTACCGTTGTGATAAGTGCAGCAGGTAGCTGTAATAATATAAATCAAGTAGTAGAGCCAGTGCTTCAAAAGGATGGTGGTGCTATTTATTACATTAATATGTCTGGAGATAGTCATAAACTAGGTGGTTCTAGTTTTGCACAAGTATGCCATAGCATAGGTAATGAAGCTCCTACTGTTGTAAGTGATGATAACTTCAAAACAGCTTTTAACACATTACAGGAGTTAATAAAAGATAATAAAATACAGGCAGGACACGATGTAGCTAGTGGTGGTCTTATAACTACACTACTTGAACTTTGCTTTGCAGATACAAATCTTGGTGCAAGTCTTGATCTCACAGAAATAGGAGAACAAGATCTCATAAAATTACTCTTCTCAGAAAATGCTGGTGTTGTCTTTCAGGCAGATGCTGGTGTAGAAGATGTTCTTACAGCAAATAATGTAGCCTTCTTTAAAATAGGAAATGTAACAGATACTGCAGAGCTCGTAATTAAAAGCAATGGTGTAGAGATGGGGCTTAACGTGAGTTCACTACGTGATACTTGGTTTAAAACTTCATTCTTACTAGATAATAAGCAAACGGCAAATGGACTTGCTCAAGATCGTTTTGATAACTATAAAAATCAAGCGCTAGATTATACATTCCCTGTACACTTTACAGGTAAAAAACCAGTACTTGACACAGGTAAACCTAGACCTAAAGCCGCTATACTTAGAGAGAAAGGAAGTAACTCTGAGCGTGAGATGGCAAATGCAATGTACCTAGCTGGTTTTGATGTTAAGGATGTGCATATGACAGACTTAATACAAGGACGTGAGACGCTAGAAGACATCCAGTTTTTAGGAGCTGTAGGTGGTTTTTCAAATAGTGATGTGCTTGGATCTGCAAAGGGTTGGGCAGGAGCTATAAAATATAATGAGAAGGCAAATAAGGCCATAAAGAACTTCTTTGCTCGTGAGGATACGCTCTCTGTAGGTATTTGTAATGGTTGCCAGTTGTTTTTAGAACTTGACCTTATCAACCCAGAGCATAAGCAACTTGCAAAGATGTCTCATAATGATAGTCACAAGCACGAGAGCAATTTTACCTCTGTAAAAATTGAAAAGAACAATAGTGTAATGTTATCTTCACTAGAAGGTACTACGCTAGGCGTATGGATATCACACGGAGAAGGTAAATTTAATTTACCTATGGGCAAAGATGCTTATGATATTGTAGCAACTTACGGTTATGAAGGGTACCCTGCAAATCCTAATGGATCTGACTTTAATACCGCAATGATTTGTGATACCACAGGGCGTCACCTTGCAACTATGCCGCACATAGAGCGATCTACTTTCCCTTGGAACTGGGCACACTACCCTGCTCAACATACAGACGAGGTAAGTCCTTGGCTAGAGGCTTTTGTAAATGCAAGACTTTGGGTGGAGAAGAATAAATAAGAAAGCAACATCGCATATGTATACACTCCCACGCTCTTTTAAAGATTGTGGGAGTTTTTATTTTGCTTTCGCGAAAGCGTATATTTACTCAAACCGCCACACTTTATAATCCTGGAAAATCAAAATATCATAACCCAAATTTTTAAGAACGTAGATCTTGATACTATAGCCGTAAACCTTATAAATGAAGGGATGGAGCGCATTGAAGTAAAAAAAGGAGAAATTCTTATAGATGTAAACCAGGTTGTAATAGATCAATACTATGTGCATAGTGGCTGTCTACGCTCCTATTTTACAGATACTGTGGGTAAGGAACACACACTTATGTTTGCCATAAATGACTGGTGGATAAGTGACTATACAGCATACTTTACAAAGGCGCCAGCCATAGTCACTATAGAGTGTCTTCAAGATGCGGTGATTTATAAATTACCTAAGGAAAAATTAGATAATCTCTACGAAAACATCCCATCGCTTGAATCTTTTTTTAGAAAGAAAATGGAAGGAGCTTTTGCTAGTTTTCAAAAGCGTATTCTGGGTAATATCTCCTTATCTGCCAGGGAGCGTTACCACAGTTTTATTACCACCTACCCTACTATAGAAAAAACAGTAAAGAACTACCATATAGCATCTTACTTAGGGATAACTACCGAAAGCTTAAGCCGCATACGCAAGGAAATTGCTAAAGGATAGTTAAAAACCCCTTTTATTATCATAAATCAATTTTTTGAAGAATTGAGCCCTGTATTTTTGTATTAAGAAATTGATACAAATGAAAAAAACGCTCACAGCGATTGTATTACTCGCGGTTGCATTGTCTTGTAAACAAGCAAATGAAACCGAAGTAACTACTTTAACTAATGTAGAATCAAAAAAAGAAAATACTATGAAAAAGGTACTATTTGTTTTAACAAGTCACGAAGACTTAGGAGACACAGGAGAAAAAACTGGATTTTGGGTAGAGGAGTTTGCTGCTCCATATTACCTACTTAAGGACAAAGGTGTAGACATCACACTTGCTTCGCCTAAAGGTGGACAACCACCTATAGACCCAAAAAGTAATACAGAAGACGCACAAACACCTGCAACTAAAAGATACTTTGCAGATCAAGAAACGCAAGATAAACTTGCCGCTACTATTAAGCTAGAGACGGTTAGTCAAGAAGATTATGACGCGGTATTTTACCCAGGGGGTCACGGGCCATTATGGGACCTTGCAGAAGATAAAAATTCAATTGCTCTTATAGAGAGTTTCTATGCTCATAATAAGCCAGTAGCTGCTGTATGTCACGCACCAGCTATCTTCAAGAACACAAAAAATGAAGATGGGTCTCCACTTGTAAAAGGAAAAACGGTAACAGGCTTTACAAATTCTGAAGAAGATGCTGTACAGCTTACAGATGTAGTACCATTCTTAGTAGAAGATATGCTTAAGGCAAATGGTGCAAACTATGAGAAGGTTGCAGACTGGGGTGAGTTTGCTGTAGAAGATGGACTTCTTATCACAGGTCAAAACCCAGCTTCTTCTGAGTTAGTGGCAGAAAAATTATTACATAAATTATCCCTATAATTCCCTCTAAAATAGCGGATAACCTTAAGCCCAAGCTTTTTAAGCTTGGGCTTTTATAATATACCCTCTCAAGTAGGAAATTCAAGTCCTTAAGTGTTATATCTTTATAAGCGCTATCGTTTTAAAGAAACCTTGATGAAAAAATTACTCAGCATATTTTGTGTATTATGTATTTACGCTTTCGCGAAAGCGCAACAAAACCCAACAATATATCACAAGGCTAAGATTTCATTTTCTGGAAATCAAACCCTTACTCAACTTAAAAGCCTTGATATTTCTTCAGATCACGGTATACATAAGGAGGGTACATATATAATCTCAGACTTCTCTACCGATGAGATTGCCATTGCAAGACAAAATGGATATGATGTAGAAATCATAATCAATGATGTAGCCGCCCATTATAGGTCTCAAAATGAGCATATGAGATCAGAATCACAGAGCACAAACTGTACAACAAGTAATAACAACTACCCTACTCCAGAAAATTTTAATCAAGGTTCTATGGGAGGATATCTTACTTATCAAGAATTTTTAGACGAGGTAGACGCAATGGCAGCTCTTTATCCTAATCTTATAACTACTAAGGCACAAATAAGTGATTTTCTTACAGAAGGTCAGCCGGATACATCTGTAACACCATCTATAGGCTCTAACCCTATTTACTGGCTTAAAATAAGTGATAATCCTAATGTAGATGAGACAGAGCCTGAGGTTTTATATACAGCTATACATCACGCTAGAGAGCCTATGTCACTTATGCAGCTTGTTTATTATATGTGGTATTTACTAGAAAATTATGAAAGTGATCTTGAGGTACAATCTATAGTTAATAATACAGAACTATATTTCATACCCGTTATTAATCCAGACGGCTACCTATATAACCAAGTTACAGACCCAAACGGCGGCGGACTATGGCGTAAAAATAGAAAGAATGGTAACGGTGTAGATAACAATAGAAATTATGACTACCATATTAATGGCGACCCTAATAATGGCTCGTGGGGAGGGGCTGGCTCCTCAAGTAACCCTAACTCTAACACTTATCACGGTACAGGTCCATTTTCTGAGATAGAAAACCAAGCTATAAAATGGTTTGTAGAGCAACACAACTTTGTGCTGGCACTTAATAATCACACCTTTGGTGAGTTGTTGTATTATCCATTTGGCTATGCAGATGTAGCAACAGCAGATGATGGATTGTACCAAGGTATCGGTGCAGAATTAACTTCTCTAAACGGTTATACGCCTATAAGAGATAATCCCTTTGCAGGTGAGAGTGATGATTTTATGTACGGTACTGTGGGAACACACGATAAGATTTTTGCCTTTACACCAGAGATAGGGACCTCTTTTTGGCCACCAGCAAGTGATATTATAACTACCTCTCAAGCTATGATGTTTATGAACCTTACGGCTGCACAGATGGCTACAAATTATGGTGCTCTCGTAGAAACTACAAATACACTTGTAGGAGAGACTACAAACCTCTCAACTTCATTTAATTTAAAGCGTCTAGGTGTTGATAGTACAGGTGATTTTACTATTAGTTTCAATCCTATCTCAAGTAATATCATAAGTAATGGTGATGCCGAAAATTTTACAAATGTTTCGCCTCTAGAAACAGTATCAGGAACCATAAACTATACGTTAACCGAAGATGTAGTTGCTGGTGACCAAATTGAGTTTGATTTAGTTATTAATAATGGATTTTATGACAATGCTATACGTATTACTAAAATATATGGAGCAATAAATGATGTGTTTATAGATGAAGCTAACGATTTAAGTAATTATGAAAATACAGCTTGGGGAGTTACAAATACTACGTTCGTCTCTCCTTCATCTTCTATTACAGACTCACCTTCTGGTAATTATTCAAATAATCAAAATAGTGTAATATCGTTGTCTAACCCTATAGATCTCTCTTCAGGTACAGCTGCAATGGTATCATTTTATGCCAGATGGGATATAGAAAGCTCCTGGGACTATGTGCAGTTTGAAATATCTACAGATAATGGTAGCACTTGGGAGCCTCAATGTGGTAATTACACGAGTGCTGGCACAAATGCACAACCTATAGGACAACCTCTTTATGATGGCGTACAAGATGAATGGGTTTATGAAGAGATAGACCTGAGTGAATATATTGGAGAGGTTATAATGGCTCGCTTTACACTGATTTCTGATGGTGGTGTTACAAGAGATGGTTTTTATTTTGATGATCTTACATTATCACTGGTAACAGATGAGTCGCTTCAGGTATATGAGATTGATTTAAAAGCCGCATTTAAGTTATTCCCTAACCCTGTTAAAGACATACTAACGGTACATACTACGCTACCATCTTATAGTTCTATTGTATACAATGTATTAGGACAGGAAGTGTTAAAACCAACAAAACAACAAGGAAATGCTTTTATAGATTACAGTAGCCTTACCCCCGGAATTTACTTTTTAGAGTTTAAAACCCTTGAAAATAGTGCAATTTTTAAAATAGTCAAGAATTAAGTCCAAAACGCATCTTAAAGAAAATCAATACAATATCTCCAAATTGTAAAAATTACTGCCTTATTTTAAGAATATCTCAATAGAAACCGTGCATTTTTTCATATTTTGTCACCGAATTAAATGACACTTATGGAAATTACTAGATTATTTGACTTTCCTTATCATCAACTGGAAACAAACAACCTGCCAGATGCCCTTTGTACGAAAGTAAATGGAGAATGGATTAAGACATCTACGCAAGAATATATTGATAAAGCAAATGCTTTTAGTAGAGGTCTATTACGATTAGGAGTAAAACCTAATGATAAAATTGCGGTTATCTCGATGACTAACCGTACAGAATGGCATATTTGTGATGTAGGTATCTTACAAATAGGCGCACAAAACGTGCCTATGTACCCTACTATCTCTGCAGAAGATTATGCATATGTATTAAACCACTCTGAGAGTAAATATGTTTTTGTTTCTTGTACAGAAACACTAGCAAAAGTTAGAGAAGCTCAGGATAAAGTACCATCATTACAAGGGGTATACTCTTTTGATGATATAGACGGTTGTGATAACTGGCAAAAGGTTTTAGATCAAGGAGCAGATGATAGTAATCAACCAGAAGTACAAGCGCTTATGGATTCTGTAAAGACAGATGACCTTGCTACGCTTATTTATACCTCTGGAACTACTGGTAGACCTAAAGGTGTAATGCTATCGCATAGAAATATTGTGAGTAACGCTATTTCAAGTACAGAACGTGTACCTACTGCGGGAGAAGGTGTCAAGGCATTGAGCTTTTTACCTATTTGCCACATATATGAGCGTATGATTACGTATCTATATCAGTACAATAGTGTAGCAATCTACTTTGCAGAGTCGCTAGAGACTATCTCAGACAACCTTAAGGAAGTTAAACCTGAGATTATGACAGCTGTACCTAGACTACTAGAAAAGGTATACGACAAGATTATTGCAAAGGGAGCAGATCTTACAGGTATAAAGAAAAAATTATTTTTCTGGGCTGTAGATGTAGGTTTAGAATATGAACCATATGGTAAAAATGGTTGGTTATATGAGCGTAAGCTCGCTATAGCTCGTAAACTTATCTTCTCAAAATGGCAAGAGGCATTAGGAGGTAATCTTAAAGTGATTGCTTCTGGTAGTGCTGCACTACAACCACGTCTAGCTAGAATATACAACGCTGCGCAGATGGGTGTTATGGAAGGTTACGGTCTTACCGAAACATCACCAGTATGTTCTGTAAATGATATGCGTGGTGGTAATTTTAGAATAGGCACTGTAGGTAAGCTTATTAAAGGTGTAGAAGTTAAGATTGCAGAAGACGGAGAAATCCTTGTAAAAGGACCTAATGTAATGTTAGGTTATTATAAGGATGCAGAAAAGACAAACGAAGTCCTTAAAAATGGCTACTTCCACACAGGTGATATAGGTCACATAGATGAAGATGGTTTCCTTAAAATTACAGATCGTAAGAAGGAAATGTTTAAAACATCTGGAGGTAAATATGTTGCACCACAATTATTAGAAAACAGATTTAAGCAATCACGTTTTATAGAGCAAATAATGGTTATAGGTGAAGGGCAAAAAATGCCAGCTGCCTTAATACAACCTAATTTTGAGTTCCTAGAAGACTG
The DNA here is from genome assembly GCF_000152925.2 of Dokdonia sp. MED134. Taxonomy (NCBI): domain Bacteria; kingdom Pseudomonadati; phylum Bacteroidota; class Flavobacteriia; order Flavobacteriales; family Flavobacteriaceae; genus Dokdonia; species Dokdonia sp. MED134. Next base: position 441,315 of record NZ_CP009301.1, read on the forward strand.
GGCAAAGATGAAAAATGTGTCTTACACAACACAAAAAGATCTTATTGCAAATCCAGAGGTTCAAGCTCGCTACCAGAAAGAGGTAGATGAAGCAAACGAGAGCTTTGCAAAGTGGGAAAAGGTAAAAGCCTTTAGACTTACTCCAGACGCCTGGACGGTAGAGAGTGGTCACCTCACTCCTACTATGAAGCTTAAACGTAAAATCATTAAAGAGAACTATGTTCATCTTTATAATGACATCTACGGATTATAAAATAATCAAAAGGGTTACGTTATCGTAACCCTTTTTTAATACACAAAACCCTAGTAAATTTCTTTTCGTGTCACGATCTTCACTACTACTCGTTAATGCTCAAGGTTTACTCATAGGCGCCCTACTCTACAATTCAGATAGTTTTAGTATGGAGTATATACCGCTGTTGTTTAAGGTATGTGGGCTTACGGTAGCTTTGTGGGGTGTGCTTGCAATGCGTATCGGGAATTTTAATGTGCAACCCGAGGTTAAATCTAAAGTTTTAGTTACCCGTGGTCCTTATCAAATCTTGCGCAACCCTATGTATACGGGTATACTCTTGTTTTTTATACCGGCTGCTTTTATCCCTCTAAGTATTATAAATTTAATGCTATACATAGCACTTTTTGTAGTTCTCGTTTTAAAGATTTGCAGAGAAGAGCAACTGCTGTTAAGTCATTTTGGAGCAACCTATAAGACATACAAAAAGACAACCTATCGTCTTATTCCGTTGTTGTTTTGAGAAAATATCTGCAGTTTGATAGCGTTTTATGGGGTAGAATCACGCTTTCGCGAAAGCGTAAAAAAACCGCGCAGCAGGCTTTAATATTAACAATCTCTTATAGTAGTACTCACTTTCTAATTAAGCCTTAAAGCGGTAAATTTGTTACTTGCCTAAAAGTCTATGATAGAACAAGAAGAACGTATTGAAGTATATGGTGCTCGAGCTCATAACCTAAAGAATATTGATGTAATGATACCTAGAGAAAAACTGGTTGTTATTACCGGTCTTTCGGGTAGTGGTAAGAGCTCACTCGCTTTTGATACGATTTATGCAGAGGGACAACGTCGTTACATCGAAACTTTTTCGGCTTATGCTAGACAATTTCTGGGTGGATTAGAGCGTCCAGATGTAGATCAAATTTTAGGTTTATCTCCAGTAATTGCCATAGAGCAAAAAACCACAAGTAAAAGCCCGCGTTCTACCGTTGGGACTATTACAGAGATTTACGACTTCTTACGCCTACTCTACGCGCGTGCAGGAGATGCTTACTCGTACAATACGGGGGAGAAAATGGTGAGCTATAGTGATGAGCAAATACAGGAGCTCATTACAGAGAGTTATGAGGGTAAACGCATAAATATACTCGCTCCTACCATACGCTCTCGTAAAGGGCATTATAGGGAGCTTTTTGAACAAATTGCAAAGCAGGGATTTGTAAAAGTGCGTGTAGATGGTGAAGTGCGTGATATTACAAAAGGAATGAAGGTGGACCGCTACAAGGTGCACGACATTGAGATTGTGATAGACCGTATGCAGGTTAAAAAAAGTGATGAGGATAGTAAACGCTTGCGCGAAAGTATAAATACTGCGATGTATCACGGTGATGATGTACTTATGGTACTAGATCACGATACACAAGAGGTACGCTATTTTAGCCGTAACCTGATGTGTCCTACTTCTGGCATCTCATACCCTAATCCTGAGCCTAATAATTTTTCTTTTAATTCGCCTAAGGGTGCTTGTCCTAATTGTAATGGTATAGGTGAACTTTATAAGGTAAACCCAAAAAAGATTGTCCCAGATCCTAAAAAGTCTATAAATGCTGGAGGGCTTGACCCACACGGTCCAAAAAAGAATAATTGGATTTTTAAACAGTTACAGCTCATAGCAGAGCGTTTTGACTTTAAACTTACAGACCCCATAGAAAGCATCCCACAAGAGGCGATGGACTTTATCTTTTACGGAGGTAATGAGAAGTTTTCTGTTTCTTCAAAACAACTAGGAGTTACAAGAGATTATAAAATTGATTTTGAAGGTGTCGCAAATTTTATAGAAAGCACCTTTAAGGACAGTGAGTCTACCTCTCTCGTAAGATGGGCAAAAAGCTATATGAATAAAGTAGCTTGTCCAGTGTGTGAGGGATCACGATTACGTAAAGAATCTCTTTATTTTAAAGTAGATAACCAGAGTATTGCAGACCTCGCATCTATGGATATTCTTGAGCTCAAAGACTGGTTTGAAACGGTAGACTCGAGACTTTCAGAAAAGCAACTCAAGATAGGCTCTGAAATTATAAAAGAAATAAAATCAAGAATACAATTCCTTGTAGATGTAGGTCTTACCTATTTAAACTTAAATAGAAGCTCTAAGTCGCTTTCTGGTGGAGAAGCACAACGCATACGTCTAGCTACTCAAATAGGTTCACAACTTGTAGGTGTACTTTACATTCTAGATGAGCCCAGTATAGGGCTTCACCAGCGAGATAATGAGAAGCTTATAAACTCCCTTGTATCACTTAGAGATATAGGGAACTCTGTGATCGTTGTAGAGCACGATAAGGATATGATAGAGCGTGCAGATCACGTGATAGACATAGGTCCTAAAGCTGGTAATTATGGGGGTGAGATTATAAGTGAAGGAACACCAGAAGAACTTTTAAATCACAGCACCCTTACTGCACAATATCTCAATGGAGAGAAGGAAATTACAATCCCTAAAAAACGTAGAAAAGGAAACGGAAAATTTATAGAGCTCAAAGGTGCTACGGGTAATAATCTCAAAAATGTATCTATAAAAATACCGCTAGGTAAAATGATAGCGGTCACGGGTGTTTCTGGTAGTGGTAAGTCTACACTTATTAATGAGACCCTCTACCCTATTATGAATGCACATTACTTTAATGGCGTAAAGAAACCTATGCCGTATAAAAGTATAAAGGGTCTAGATGAATGTGATAAGGTTATAGACATAAATCAATCACCTATAGGTAGAACGCCTAGATCAAACCCTGCTACCTACACAAAGGCCTTTGATGAGATACGTAGTCTATTTGCAAAAACTCCAGAAGCACTTATAAGAGGCTATAAACCTGGACGTTTTAGCTTTAATGTCGCTGGAGGAAGATGTGAAACCTGCAAAGGTGGAGGTCTTAGAGTTATAGAAATGAATTTCCTGCCAGATGTGTACGTAGAGTGTGAGACCTGTCAAGGTAAACGTTTTAATAGAGAGACACTTGAGATACGTTATAAAGGTAAATCTATCGCAGATGTGCTAGAAATGACGATGAATGAGGCGACAGACTTCTTTGAAAACATCCCTAAAATACACCGAAAATTAAAAACTATTAAAGATGTAGGTCTAGGTTATATAACTCTGGGTCAACAAAGTACAACACTATCTGGTGGAGAGGCACAACGTATCAAGCTAGCTTCAGAGCTTAGTAAGCGTGATACTGGTAATACTTTTTATATATTAGATGAGCCTACGACGGGGCTCCATTTTGAAGATATACGAGTATTAATGGAGGTGCTTAATAAGCTTGTAGATAAAGGAAACACCATTCTCATCATCGAGCACAATCTGGATGTTGTAAAAATGGCAGACCATATAATCGATATAGGTTATGAAGGTGGTAAAGGCGGTGGCGAGGTAGTCGCCGTAGGTACGCCAGAACAAATAATTAAAAAGAATAAAGGCTACACGGCTGAGTTCTTAAAAAAAGAAATGAACTAGACGCAACGCTCTTAAAGCAAAAACGTCTTACTAACAATATAAAAATACTAGAATGCGCAACGAAAGCAGACCAAAAGGCTGGAACGAAAAGAAAACAAACGACTCTTGGGCCATATTTAAAATAATGGGAGAGTTTGTAAATGGTTTTGAAAAAATGAGCCGTATAGGCCCTTGTGTATCCATTTTTGGAAGTGCACGCACAAAACCAGACCACAAATATTACAAACTAGCCGTAGAGGTTGCCGAAAAGATTGCAGATAACGGTTACGGAGTCATCACAGGTGGAGGGCCTGGTATTATGGAAGCTGGTAACCGCGGTGCACATCTTGCCGGAGGAACCTCTGTAGGGCTTAATATAGAACTGCCATTTGAGCAACACGACAACCCATATATAGACAGCGATAAAAGCTTAGACTTTGATTACTTCTTTGTAAGAAAAGTAATGTTTGTTAAGTATTCTCAGGGTTTTGTAGTAATGCCAGGAGGCTTTGGTACGCTAGATGAACTCTTTGAAGCAATCACACTTATACAAACGCATAAAATTCAGAAGTTTCCTATTATCCTTGTGGGTACTGAGTTTTGGGGAGGTTTAATGGACTGGGTAAAAGAAACTTTGCTTGACTCATTTAATAATATAAGTGCAGGAGATATGGATCTTATTCATCTTGTAGACACGTCTGACGAGGTGATTGAGGTGCTCAATAACTTCTATGACGAGTATCAGTTAAGTCCTAATTTCTAGTAGTATTACGCTTTCGCGAAAGCGTAACTCACACATTAAAAGACTCTTATAATCACAATAGGAGATTTAATCAATATTCTAGTTCTGAATGTATCATAAATCTCCTTTGTATTCGTTTTTATATTAAACCCCATTTACATCTATATTGAAACATTTTTACTCACTTCTATTTTTGATTGTATCTAGCTATGTAGCGATAGGTCAGAATGCGATGACCATAAATGCTCAATTACAGCCAGATGAGAGATCTATAACAATACAACAGCAAATCGCTGTACAAAACACGTCTACAGATGTTTGGGAGGAAGTTTATCTCACAGACTGGGCGCATAGCTTCTCTAGCAAGACTACTCCCCTAGCAAAAAGATTTGCCGAATCTTTTGAAAAAAAATTCCACCTCGCTCCAGATAATGAGCGTGGGTTTACAGCCGTAAAGGCCATCTCTGGGCAGGGGTCTATCCTGCAGTATACAAGACCACAAGGCTTTCCAGACATTATAAAAGTGATTTTAAAAACACCTGTACCTGCTGGCGAAACGGTTATTTTAAATTTACAGTATACCGTTACCCTACCAGATGCAAAATTTACCGATTATGGTATAACTCGCGGCGGTGACTATAACTTGAGGTACTGGTTTATGACACCGGCAGTTTATGATAATGGGTGGCAATATTATAGTAACAAAAATCTTAATGATAGATATTTTCCGCAATCTGATATTACGGTTAGTTTTTCTATTCCGGTTGGGTTTACCCTTGTTACAGATTTAGAAAAGTCTTCACAAGGTTCTTCATACGCTCAAGGCGAAAAGTTAACACGCCTTACGGGTAAACAGCGTACAGATGCCAAAATATTTCTTCTCAAAAACTCTACTTATGAAGAGGTACAAACAGATTATGTAACTATAGTTTCAAACTTACAAAATGGCACACTACCACCTCAAATAAGGGCCCTTATTACAGACCGCATAGCAGGCTTTCTAGATAAAAATCTAGGAGCATATCCTTTTAATAAAATACTGGTTACAGATCTTGATTACAAAGAGCAGCCAGTTTATGGACTTAATGAGTTACCTAGCTTTATTAGTCCTTTTCCAGATGGCTTTAAGTATGAAATCAAACTGCTCAAGACTACAATTAATAATTATATTAATAATACACTACTTGTAAACCCACGTGAAGATAGGTGGCTCATAGATGGACTCAAAGTCTATATGCTTCAAAAATATATTGATACGTTTTACCCTGATCTTAAAGTTGTAGGCGGTCTTGATAAATACTGGCTCGTACGCCAGTTTTATGCGTCTAAACTTGAGTTTAATGATCAATTCCCTATTCTATATACTCATATCTCAAGACTTAATCTTGATCAAGGATTAAATACTCCTTATGATAAGCTTATTAAGTACAATAAAAACATAGGGTATTCTTATAAAAGCGGTGTCGGTCTTAATTATCTTAATGAGTATCTAGGCGACGAGGTACTAGATGACGTTATTAAGATTTTTTACGAGGAGAATGCATCAAAACCTACAAGATCAAATGATTTTAAAACACTAGTAACGTCTAAGAGCAACAAGGATGTGAGTTGGTTTTTTGATGAGTATATCACATCAAATGAGCGCATAGATTATGCCCTAAAAAACTCTAAAGTAAAAGGAGATTCTATATATGTTACTGTAAAGAATAAAAAAAGACGTAAAACTCCTATACCTGTTTATAGTTTTAAAGATGACAGCCTTACAAGCACACGCTGGGTGTCTGGAAAGGAGAAGGCTACTACGCTTTCCTACTCCAGTGACAACGCAGACCGTTTTGTCCTTAATTATGAGAATATAGTCCCAGAAAATAACTTGCGTAATAATTATGAGAAGCCTGGAGCATTTTTGGGCATTGATAAGCCATTTCAATTTAAATTCTTTCAGGATTTTGAAAACCCTTCAAAAAATCAGTTATTCTTTATGCCTGTGGCAGAGTTTAACCTCTATGATGGTTTTTCTCCAGGAATTAAATTGTACAATAAAACATTACTTACAAAAGCACTTAACTATAAGATCGAGCCTCAGATAGGGCTTAAATCAAAAAAACTTATAGGGAGTGCCTCAATATCTTACAGACACGATTTCCAAAATCAAGGACTTTATGGATTGCGATATGGTATTTCTGGCAATAGATTTTCTTATGCTCCAGATTTACTTTTTACAAGAGTGACTCCATTTGTAAATTTGAGATTTAGAACCTCAAATTTACGAGCAGATAAGCGTCAATTTGTTTCTGCTAGATATGTGAGTGTCCAGCGACAAGAAGATCCATTAGTACCCTTGCCTACGCCTAATTATGATGTTCTCAATCTTAGGTATAGCCGTTTTAACCCAGGTATTGTTCATACACTTAATGTAACTGGAGATGTGCAATTTGCTCGAAATTTTGGAAAGCTTTCTGGTAACATCTTTTACAGACGTTTATTCTTAAACAATAGACAACTCAATGTGCGCTTGTTTGGCGGGATATTTACGTATAATAAAACACAGTCTGATGGTGACTTTTTCAGTTTTGCATTAGATAGACCTACAGATTATTTATTTGATTATAATTATTATGGCCGTTCAGAAAATAGCGGGGTGTTCTCTCAACAAATAATCATTGCAGAAGGTGGTTTTAAATCACAACTAGACGATGTGGCACCCGTTTTTGCAAATGAGTGGATGTTTACAGCAAATGCAAGTACAACTTTGTGGAAATACTTCTATGCCTATGGAGACGTTGGTGTTGTAAAAAACAAAAGAGCAAATGGCAAACTGGTCTATGATTCTGGTATACAAGTAAGTCTACTAGATGACTACTTTGAGTTATATTTTCCTATATATTCAAATCTCGGATGGGAAATTGGTCAACCCAATTATGATCAAAAAATAAGATTTCAACTTCAATTGAGTGTAGATACGGTCATTGGGCTGTTTTCACGTAAGTGGTATTAGATAGTGTTTTTATTAGTTTTAAAATTGATAAATCCTCAACAGAAAAGATAATTATTGCATATTTTTAAATATACATCTATATAAATTACTTTTTGGTATGAATTTTACAACTTTTTAACGCCTAGGGGTATTGCATCACGACAAAGTTTTGGCTATTTTTACGTCTTAAATCCAATATGTACATATGGCAAGTAACCCAGATACAAAAGCAGCTTTATCTTATGAAGATTTTAAACAATCTGTTCTTAATGATTATCGCATAGCGGTAACAAGTAGAGAGTGTAGCCTTTTAGGCCGAAGAGAAGTACTTACAGGTAAGGCGAAGTTTGGTATTTTTGGAGATGGTAAAGAGTTACCACAGCTTGCTTGGGCACGTGCTTTTAAAAATGGTGACTTTAGATCAGGGTACTACCGTGATCAAACATTTATGATGGCAATAGACCATCTCTCTATAGAAGAGTTTTTTGCAGGTCTGTATGCTCATACAGATATCGCTTTTGACCCTATGAGTGCCGGGAAGCAAATGGGTGGACACTTTGCCACGCATAGTCTTGACCCAGATGGAAATTGGAAAAACCTACTACAACAAAAGAACTCAAGTTCTGATATCTCACCTACCGCTGGGCAAATGCCTAGATTATTAGGTCTTGCACAGGCATCAAAGATTTACAGAAACGTAAAAGAAGCTCAAGGCGAAAACTTCTCAAACAACGGTGATGAAGTAGCCTGGGGAACTATAGGTAATGCTAGTACGAGTGAAGGTTTATTTTTTGAAACGATAAACGCTGCTGGTGTACTACAGGTACCTATGGTAATAAGTGTATGGGATGATGAGTATGGTATCTCAGTACACGCTAAACACCAAACTACGAAAGAAAGCATATCAAAAATTCTCGCAGGCTTCCAGCGTGATGAAGAAGATAATGGTTATGAGATTATAAAAGTAAAAGGATGGGACTACCCTGCCCTTGTAGATGCTTATGAACGTGCTGGTGCTATTGCTCGTAAAGAGCACGTGCCTGTTTTAGTACACGTTGTAGAACTTACACAACCACAAGGACACTCTACGTCTGGATCACACGAGCGTTATAAAGATCAAGATAGATTACAATGGGAACGTGAGTCTGACTGTAATGTACAGTTTAGAACTTGGATTATAGATCAAGGGCTCGCTACAGATGAAGAGCTTAAGGTAATAGATAAAGACCTTAAGAAAAAAGTAAGAGATGGTAAAAAAGCTGCCTGGGAAGCATTTTTACATCCTATTAAAAATGAAAAGCAAAAAATTGTTACCATATTAGAAACACTTATAAGTAATTCTAGTAACGGTAGTTTTATAAAGCCACTACTCACACCACTAGTAGAAAATAAAGAAGCTCTTAAGTCTGACTTGCTAGGCACAGCTAGAAAGGCGCTTAGGTTTACAATAGGAGAAGATAGTCCAGCTAGAACTCAACTCATAGAGTGGATAGAAAACTACACAGCAAAAATACAGCCTCAATACAGTGCTCATTTATATAATGAGAATGGTAATGGTACAACGTCTGTACCTGCTATAGCTCCTACTTACGGAGAAGAAAACCTAGTAGATGGTCGTGTAGTACTACGAGATAACTTTGATGCAATTTTTGCAAAGTATCCTAACACATTAGTTTTTGGAGAAGATGCAGGAGCTATAGGTGATGTAAACCAAGGCCTTGAGGGAATGCAAGAAAAGTATGGTGAACTGCGCGTGGCAGATGTAGGTATACGAGAGGCAACAATTATAGGTCAAGGTATTGGTATGGCTATGAGAGGTCTTCGCCCTATTGCAGAGATTCAATATTTAGATTACATACTGTATGCAATCCAAATAATGAGTGATGACCTTGCAACATTAAGATATAGAACTCACGGTAAACAAAAAGCACCACTAATAGTGCGTACTCGTGGTCACAGGCTAGAAGGTATCTGGCATAGTGGGTCTCAAATGGGAGCGATTATACACTTGTTAAGAGGTATGTACGTGCTTACCCCACGTAATATGGTAAAAGCAGCAGGTTTTTACAACACACTTTTAGAAAGTGATGAACCTGCACTAGTTGTAGAGTGTCTTAATGGCTATAGACTTAAAGAAAACTTACCTACTAATATAGGAGAATTTAAAACACCTGTAGGTGTTGTAGAGACTGTAAAAGAAGGTACAGATATTACAATTTTATCATACGGTAGTACGTTGCGTATTATTATGGAGGTAGCAAAAGATCTTCTATCTGTAGGTATTAATGCAGAAGTTATAGATGCACAATCACTACTACCTTTTGATCTTAATCACGATGTAGTTGAGAGTATAAAGAAAACAAATCGCTTTATTGTAATAGATGAGGATATGCCTGGAGGGGCAAGTGCTTATCTTCTTGATGAAGTACTTAACAAACAAGATGCGTATAAATATCTTGACAGTAAGCCAGAAACACTCGCTGCACAACAGCATAGACCAGCATATGGTACCGATGGTGATTACTTCTCAAAACCATCTGCAGATGATATTTTTGAAAAGATATATGGAATGATGCACGAAGCAAATCCATCAAGCTTTCCAAAACTACGATAGATTCAAAAAGAAATAGACAGTTACAAAAAAACGAGATACATTATGTGTCTCGTTTTTTGGTTTTACGCTTTCGCGAAAGCGGAATTATAAACGCTTTTACTACTCTGGATACTCGATTCTAAGGTGATAGATGTTATTGAGTTTCTTTTTAAGAACCTTCTTAATTTGCTGGATTTCCTTAAATGTAATATCAGCATTGAGATACTGATCTTCGTCCATTTGCTTTTTGATAATTTTTTCTACAAATGCATCTATTAGTGTTGATGTAGGATTCTTAAGGCTTTTACTTGCCGCCTCAACACTATCTGCCATCATTAATATTGCGGTTTCCTTACTAAATGGTAAAGGTCCTGGGTATTGAAAATCTTCTATGGCGGCATCTTCATTTTTTTCCTTTTCCTTAAAGTAGAAATATTGCACAGTGCTAGTACCGTGATGGGTTCTTATAAAATCTATAACACGATCTGGTAGATTATACTTTCGCGCAAGCTCAATACCATTAAGAACGTGATCTATAATGATACGTGCACTTTCTTTTGGTGATAAATCATCGTGACTATTTATACCTGTTGCTTGATTTTCTGTAAAATCTGTAGGGTTTATTATTTTACCTATGTCGTGATAAAGAGCACCTACTCGTACAAGCATAGCATTTGCTCCTATTTCATTTGCTGCTGCTTCTGAGAGATTTGCAACGTTAAGACTATGGTGAAAGGTTCCCGGAGCCTCATCTGCAAGTCTTTTTAAAAGCTTACTATTTGTATCGGAAAGTTCAAGAAGTGAGACGTCGCTCACGAGCCCAAACATTTTTTCATAGATATAAATAAGCGGTTGTACAAAGAGTGTTGCAAGCCCTGCAAGCATAAACATACCAAAATCTGGCCAGGCAAGTCCCTCTACTCCTCCTTCACTTATAATATGAAAAGCAAAATATGCAAGTATGTAAATTAAAGTAATCTGACCTACCGAAATAAATAAATTTGCTCTTTTGTAAAGTTCTGGAACGGTAAGAATAGTCACAATACCCGCAATAACTTGTAAGAAGAAATACTCAAAACTATCAGGAACTATAAAACCTAAAAGAAGTATTGCAATGACGTGTGTAAAAAGCCCTAGACGTGCATCAAAAAATGCTTTTATAATAAGTGGTAAAATACACATAGGCACAGCATACACATACTGCGGACTCCATTTAATAACAATAGTTGTGAGGAGTACCATTAGTAATACATTAAAGAATACAAAGGTCACTTTTGTATTATTTAGAAAAACGGCTGGTCTATAAGTTCTTATAAAAAGGAGTAGCATCACTAAGGCTAGCAATACAAGCAACACATAACCAAAAAGCACCCAGTTATATCTAGACTCACTTATATTCTGAGATTCATATTTCTGTTTAAGAGAAAGTAATTTTTGTAAATTTTCACCTTCCACTAGCTCTCCTCTATTTATGATAATACTGCCCTTAGGTACAATGTTGTGAGTTTTTGATATGCTTGATAGCTCGAGAGCTAGGCTTTCTTGCGTGAGTTCTTCATCTAGTGTTATGTTTGCTTCAAGACCATCAAAATAGACTTGTAAGTACCTATTAGAATACTCACTATAAAGACTAGATTGTATAGCGTCGCTCAACGCATCTGGCATATCGCTCAATACAGTAATATTATCGAAGTTCATTTCTGAAACTTCATTACCACGCTTTAAATAAATAAGTCGGCCAGTATTATAAACAGGTTTATCTTTCACTACACCATTTTTATAAAACGTAGATAATAGATTTTTACCGTAGTTTTTAAGTTCTAGTTTTGAACTACTATATGATAAAGTATCTGGAAATGCTTTATTAAAATTTGAATCGTAAAGTGCTAAAACTTTATTTAAAACAGTTTGATCATATTCATAATAAATTGCAGATTGAGATTTAATTTGCTCCTTCTCTTGGGCTAACTCGTCTGCACTTTTTAGTATTGCAAAATCTTCGTCTGCATATAGGTTTTCATACTGCCACGGGAAACCCTTTTGTATTTCGTATTTAAACTTTCCGCTCTTTGGGAAGAAATAAACGATAAAACCAGCACATATAATGATAAGCAAGAATTTATAGAGAAGATCTTGATGTTTATAAAACTGCTGTGACGTTGTACTCATAAGGTATAATACTAAGTAGCTAAAGTACTAAAATAATATCGCTTCAATTACCCTTAGGTGCTACCTTGAAGCCTCAAAAATCTTATATTTTTTCTTACATTCGCAAGACAAAAATTAAGCACTTCAAACACAAAAAATATGAGTAAAAACGTTGTTATAGTTGCTGCGGCACGTACACCTATAGGTAGTTTTATGGGAGCACTTTCCTCTGTAACTGCAAGTAAGCTAGGAGCAATTGCTATAAAAGGAGCTCTAGATAAAATTAACCTTGATCCTACTTCTGTAAACGAAGTATTTATGGGTAATGTTGTACAAGCGGGTGTAGGTCAAGCTCCTGCTAGACAAGCGGCACTCGGTGCTGGTATTCCAGATACTGTTCCTTGTACAACGGTAAATAAAGTATGTGCTTCTGGAATGAAAGCTGTAATGATGGCAGCTCAAGCTGTAGCACTAGGAGATGCAGATGTTGTAGTAGCTGGGGGTATGGAAAATATGAGTAGAATTCCTCATTATGTACACCTACGCAATGGTCATAAATTTGGACCACAATCTATGGTAGATGGTATGCAAAAAGACGGTCTTGTAGATGCCTATGATGGCAATGCGATGGGCGTATGTGCAGATGCTTGTGCTACAGAGTACGAATTCTCTCGTGAAGATCAAGATAATTATGCCATCCAGAGTTATAAACGCAGCGCTGCAGCCTGGGACGCAGGAAAATTTGATAACGAAGTTGTACCCGTACCCGTACCACAAAGACGTGGTGACGATATTATTGTAGATCGTGATGAGGAGTACACAAATGTGAAAATGGAAAAAATACCTGCTTTACGTCCTGCTTTTACAAAAGAAGGAACCGTTACAGCAGCAAACGCTTCTACTATAAATGATGGTGCTGGCGCAGTAATCGTAATGAGTGAAGAAAAGGCAAAAGAGCTTAACCTTACACCGCTATGTACAATAAAAGGATATGCAGATGCTGCTCACGAGCCAGAATGGTTTACAACAGCACCTTCTAAAGCATTACCAAAAGCACTAGCTAAGGCAGGAGTGACTCAAGATGAGATAGACTTCTTTGAGTTTAATGAAGCATTTTCTGTAGTAGGTCTTGCAAATATGAAAATATTAGGACTTACAGATGAAAATACAAACGTAAATGGTGGCGCAGTATCATTAGGACATCCATTAGGTTGTAGTGGTGTGCGTATTCTTATTACATTAATTAATGTATTGAAGCAAAATAATGCTTCACTAGGAGCAGCAGTCATTTGTAATGGTGGCGGTGGAGCATCTGCAATGGTTATAGAAAATCACAACTAAGAGAACTTTATAAGAACTATGCGTTACGGTATCTGCCAGCTTAGTATTGTCCCAATGCGTGCCGAACCTTCGGACCCTAGTGAACTTGTAAATCAAGTTCTCTATGGTGAACATTTTAAGGTAGTCGAGCAACGTAAAAAATGGAGCCGAATCAAACTATCGCACGATAAGTATGAGGGCTGGATAGATAACAAGCAATATATAGAAATAAGTGAGGAAGAGTACGCTTTCGCGAAAGCGCAACCTGCAACCCTCACTACAGATCCTGTACAATTTATCACCACAGAGCATAACCAGCTACTTACCGTGGTGCTAGGTGCCGCAATAGAAAATATAAGCTTACTTAAAGACACCTTTGATGGTCATAGTATTACAGGAAAGTCTAATAAAAGCCAACTTATAGAAACAGCGCTACTTTATTTAAAATCTCCCTATTTATGGGGCGGTAGAACTCCCTTTGGGATAGATTGTAGTGGCTTTACTCAAATGGTTTATAGACTAAACGGTTATAGCCTTAAAAGGGATGCTTCACAACAAGCGACCCAAGGTGAAGCTTTAAGTTTTATAGAAGAAAGTGAACCAGGAGACCTTGCCTTTTTTGATAACGACGAAGGTGTGATAACCCACGTAGGTATTATTATGGAAGATAATTATATCATACACGCCCACGGCGAGGTGCGCGTAGATAGACTAGATCATTCTGGTATATATAATGTTCATAAACGTACACATACGCATAAATTGAGAGTAATTAAAAAGGTAATCTAGCTATACTGTAAGAGTATAGTGACGTCAAGTCTTTTTATTCTTAAGATTAAGTAAATAAAAAACCCGCCTTATTGGCGGGTTTTTTTATGCTTATATAACAATGATTAATTCATTGCATCTATTTTAGCCTTCATAGCATCAGCCTTATTTGTATCCTCAAGTACTTGATACAGGTTAAGTAGGTTGTTTGCTATTTCCATATTATCTGGTTTAAGCTCTAATACTTTCTCCATATATACTACTGCCTTTCTGATGTTTGCCTTACGCTCTACTTTAAGCGCTTCATACTTATCAAAATCTGCATTTGAAGTACCTAAGCTGTTCATTTGATCTACAAATGTTGCATCTTTTCTTAATACTAGTGCTCCTAAGTTGTTATATGCATTTGCATAAGAAGGATCAAGCTCTATTGCCTTATTGTAGTATTTTACAGCTGTCGCGTCATCACCTTGCTGGTCTGCAGTTACACCTAGATTGTAGTGAAGTTCTGCATTATTAGGATCAATCTGTAATACTTTTTCAATGATAGCTCTGTACTCATCTTTCTTATCCATCTTTAAATAGATGTTAGATTTTGAAGTAAGTAGTTTTACATCATTAGGCTTTTTCTCTAGCGCAGTATCTAACATTGCAAGTGCTTTGTCATTCTGATCTTGAAAAGAGTAAATACTAATTAAGTACTCAGTAATAAGGCCTTCTCTTGACTCACTTAGCTTTTCGCTAGGCTTTACGTACTCTTTTGCAAGAACAACGATATCCCTTTCTTGTTTGTTTTCAAATTTCTTTTCTTCACCAGAAGCAGCATTTACAGCATAATACTCAGTAACCTGACCAGTATAACCAGCAGCCATTAGATCTTCAAAGATAGCTGCAGCTTTATCATACTCCTTAGAGTTAAGATAATTTGATGCGGCAAAATATTGATAATCTCTGTTGTCATCACTAAAAGCATAAGCCTTTTCTAGCTTTGCTCCCGCATCACTAAATTGATCTGTATTCTGATCTTGTACTGCGCTATTTACTAGTGCCGCAACAACATTAGAAAGTCCTGTTTTTGCTTCGCTCTCCATTTTAGTTCCCATAAGAGCTTTAAATGCTTCACCAGCCTTTGTTAAGTCTGCTACATTTTTATTATCAACTCCTAAAAAAGCTTGTGCTTTTAAAAGCATAAACTTGCTTTTAGTCTTGTCGTCCATCTGGCTTAAAAGAGCATCTGCTGCTCCTACTAAAGACTTAGCCTCTCCATAGCTACCAGATTTGATAGCTTTTTCGATTGCTTTTACTTCCTTCTTTTGTGCAAAAGCCATAGAGGTTACGGCAAATGCTATTGCAAATAAAATTTTAGTTTTCATTATAAGTGTTTAATTAATATAAGGGTTTCAAAATTACTCTTTTTTTCTCAACCCTTATGCATCTATTCTTCTTCTTCAGAAGAGTTTTCGTTTTGGGTTGTTTGTGAAGCAGTTGGCGTTCCGTCTACTGGAGTTCCATCTACTGTGTCATCTTCATCGTCTATATTTTCCTCATCACTTTTTACTTTCGCGACAGCGGCAATAGAATCGTTTCCTTTAAGGTTAATAAGTCGTACTCCTTGTGTTGCACGTCCCATAACTCTTAGTGAAGCTACTTCCATTCTTATAGCGATACCTGACTTATTGATAATCATAAGATCATCTGCATCAGTAACATTTTTAATAGATACTAGTTCTCCAGTCTTTTCGGTAACAGAGATTGTTTTTACTCCTTTACCTCCACGGTTTGTAATTCTGTAATCTTCAAGACTACTACGCTTACCATACCCTTTTTCTGAAACAACTAGGATGTTACTTTCTGTATCGTTTACAGACACCATTCCTACTACTTCATCTTCATCATTAGCAAGAGTTATGCCACGAACACCAGAGGCGTTTCTTCCCATAGGTCTCGTCTTACTCTCCTCAAAGCGTATTGCCTTACCAGATTTAAGCGCAAGCATTACTTGACTCTCTCCCGTTGTAAGCTTTGCAGATAGTAGCTCATCATTGTCCTTAATAGTAATCGCATTGATACCGTTAGTACGAGGACGTGAGTATTGCTCTAGCGCTGTTTTCTTCACTTGTCCTTTTTTGGTCGCCATAATGATGTAGTGATTATTTATATAATCTTCATCTTTAAGGTCTCCTGTGCATACAAATGCTTTTACCTCGTCATCTTGCTCTATATTAATAAGGTTCTGGATAGCTCTACCTTTTGAAGTCTTACTTCCTTCCGGTATTTCAAATACACGCATCCAGAAACATTTACCCTTTTGTGTAAAGAATAACATATACTGGTGGTTAGTCCCTACAAATAGATGCTCTAAGAAATCTTCATTACGAGTAGTAGATGCTTTTGTACCTACTCCTCCTCTATTTTGAGTTTTGTATTCTGTAAGTGATGTACGTTTTATATATCCAGCATTTGAGATAGTAATCACTACCTTTTTATCTGGAATAAGGTCTGTGATGCTTACATCACCTCCAGCATACTCTATAATAGAACGACGCTCATCTCCATACTTATCTTTTATTTCTTGAAGCTCCTCTCTAATGATAGACATACGACGCTCCTTCTTTGCAAGGATATCTTTTAAGTCTTCTATAGTCTTCATTATCTCTTCGTACTCACTGCGTAGTTTGTCTTGCTCCAGACCTGTAAGCTGGCGTAAACGCATCTCTACGATAGCCTTTGCTTGAATCTCTGAGAGTTTAAAACGCTCTATTAAGTTTTGTCTTGCCTCATCACCGTTTGCACTTGCACGTATGATTGCTATTACTTCATCTATATTATCTGAAGCAATGATAAGACCTTCTAGTATGTGAGCACGAGCTTCTGCTTTTTTAAGCTCAAACTCTGTTCTTCTCACTACTACTTCGTGGCGGTGCTCAACAAAGTGGTGTATCATATCCTTAAGATTTAACATCTCAGGACGCCCGTTTACAAGAGCAATGTTATTTACACTAAAAGATGATTGTAATGCCGTGTACTTAAATAATTTATTAAGTACGATATTTGGGACAGCATCACGTTTTATAACATAAACGATACGCATACCGTTACGGTCTGACTCGTCACGTATGGCAGATATACCCTCGATCTTCTTATCGTTGATCATATCGGCCGTTTTCTTAATCATATCAGCCTTATTGACTTGGTATGGTATTTCGGTCACAATGATACACTCTCTACCTTTTACTTCTTCAAACTCTGCCTTTGCACGCATTACAACACGACCACGCCCTGTTTTAAAAGCCTCACGCACTCCGTCATAACCATAAATAGTTCCTCCGGTAGGAAAATCTGGAGCCTTTACGTGCTCCATAAGTTCATCTATAGTAACGTCATTATTATCTATGTAAGCGTGTATACCGTCTACAACTTCAGAAAGGTTGTGTGGTGGCATATTTGTCGCCATACCCACAGCAATACCAGATGCACCATTTATAAGTAACCCTGGTACACGTGTAGGTAATACGGTAGGTTCTTTAAGTGTATCATCAAAGTTAAGTTGATGATCTACTGTGTCTTTTTCAATATCTGCAAGCATATCTTCAGATATCTTGCGCATTCTAGCCTCGGTATAACGCATTGCTGCTGGGCTATCACCATCTACAGACCCAAAGTTACCTTGACCATCTACAAGCATATAACGTAAACTCCATTCTTGAGCCATACGTACCATTGCATCATATACAGAGGTGTCACCGTGTGGGTGATACTTCCCTAGTACCTCTCCTACTATTCTTGCAGATTTTTTGTGAGCACTACTTGCTCGTATTCCTAACTCGTGCATTCCGTAAAGAACACGACGGTGTACTGGTTTTAGACCATCACGCACGTCAGGTAGTGCACGTGATACGATAACTGACATCGAGTAATCGATGTAAGCAGATTTCATTTCATCTTCAATATTAATCGAGATCAGCTTTTCTCCTTCAGCCATATATAAATTGATTAGATTTTAAGTCAAATTTTTTACAATTAGCAATGTAATCATTTTGATGATTTTTTATGGGGTTACGCTTTCGCGAAAGCGCACTATTTATCAACAAATTTTAACACGTTCTTTTAATAACTACACAACCCATTATAGGGCAAACTGTCAGGTATTTTTGGTAATTTGGACTAAGCACTTTAAGCGGAATGATTTTTGAATCAGTTTGCTTAAATTTACATAAGAACGAACGAGGATAGATATGGATGATAATTTTTCGCCAAGAGTAAAAGATGTTATTGCTTATAGTAAGGAGGAGGCGTTACGCCTAGGCCACGATTTTATAGGTACAGAACACTTGCTGCTTGGTTTACTAAGAGATGGTAGCGGTAAAGCAATAGATATACTGGGAGCTTTAGAAATTGATCTTGAGCACTTGAGACGTAAGGTAGAAATCTTAAGTCCAGCAAACCCAAATGTAAGCTTACAGAATAATGATAAGAAGAACTTACATCTTACCAGGCAAGCAGAGCGTGCACTAAAAACAACATTTTTGGAAGCAAAACTTTTTCAAAGCTCTGCTATAAATACGGCTCACCTCCTACTGTGCGTACTGCGCAATGAGAATGACCCTACAACAAAGTTGTTAAACCGCCTCAAGGTAGATTATGACAACGTAAAAGACCAATTTAAACTAATGATGGCAAACGAGAGCGACGAATATATAGAACCTATAAAGTCTGAATCATTTAGCGATGATGCAGATAATGGTGATGAGCAGTCTAAGGAAAACCCCTTTAACAGCCCTACAACCCCTAAGGGTACTAAAAAAAGTAAAACTCCGGTTCTTGATAACTTTGGACGTGATCTTACTGCAATGGCAGACGAAGGTAAACTAGATCCTGTAGTGGGCCGTAGTAAGGAGATTGAGCGTGTATCACAGATACTGAGTAGACGTAAGAAAAACAACCCTCTCCTTATAGGTGAGCCTGGAGTAGGTAAATCTGCCATAGCAGAAGGACTTGCTCTACGTATTGTACAACGTAAAGTATCTCGTATCCTTTTTGACAAACGTGTTGTTACTCTTGATCTTGCTAGCCTTGTAGCTGGAACAAAGTATAGAGGACAGTTTGAAGAACGTATGAAAGCCGTGATGAACGAGCTTGAAAAGAATGATGATATTATCTTATTTATAGATGAGATTCATACCATTGTAGGAGCTGGAGGAGCAACAGGATCTCTTGATGCCTCAAATATGTTTAAACCTGCTCTCGCTCGAGGCGAAATACAATGTGTAGGTGCAACAACACTAGATGAGTTTAGACAACACATTGAGAAAGATGGTGCTTTAGAGCGACGTTTTCAAAAAGTAATTGTAGAACCTACCTCTGTAGAAGAAACAATTGAGATACTTCAAAACGTTAAAGGTAAATATGAAGAGCATCATAATGTGTCATATACAGATGAGGCTCTAGAGGCTTGTGTAAAACTTACTAATAGGTATATGACCGATAGATTTCTTCCGGATAAGGCTATTGATGCTCTAGATGAAGCAGGATCTCGCGTGCATATCACTAATATTGATGTTCCTAAAAAGATTTTAGAATTAGAAAATAAGCTAGAAGAGGTAAGAGAACTTAAAACCTCTGTGGTAAAGAAGCAGAAATATGAGGAAGCTGCAAAGCTGCGTGATGATGAGAAAAATTTAGAAAAAGAACTTGCAATCGCACAAGAGCGATGGGAAGAAGATTCTAAACTTCATAAAGAAGTTGTTTCTGAAGAAAATGTTGCAGATGTAGTAAGTATGATGACGGGCATACCTGTTAACCGCATTGCACAAACAGAAAGTAATAAACTTGCAGAATTACCAGCAACAATAAAGGAAAACGTAATAGGTCAAGATGAGGCGGTTGCAAAGGTTGCAAAAGCAATACAACGTAACAGAGCTGGATTAAAAGATCCTAACAAACCTATAGGCTCGTTTATATTCTTAGGACAGACTGGTGTAGGTAAAACGCAACTTGCAAAGGTTCTTGCAAAAGAGCTTTTTGATAATCAAGATGCACTCATCCGTATCGATATGAGTGAGTATATGGAGAAGTTTTCTATCTCAAGACTTGTAGGAGCGCCTCCTGGATACGTAGGATATGAAGAGGGTGGTCAACTCACAGAAAAAGTAAGACGTAAGCCTTACTCTGTAGTTTTACTTGATGAGATAGAAAAAGCGCATCCAGATGTGTTTAATATGTTACTGCAAGTGCTAGATGATGGTTTCTTAACAGATTCTCTAGGACGTAAGATAGATTTTAGAAATACTATTATCATAATGACTTCAAATATCGGGGCAAGAAAGCTTAAAGACTTTGGTCAAGGAGTAGGTTTTGGTACATCATCTCGTAAAACTCAAGCAGATGAAAACGCACGTAGTGTTATTCAAAATGCACTTAAAAAGGCATTTGCTCCAGAATTCTTAAACCGTATAGATGACGTTGTAGTATTTAATGCACTAGAGCGTGAGGATATCCATAAAATTATTGATATCGAGCTAGAAAAACTCTTTACAAGAATCAAAGGACTTGGTTACAACCTATCTTTAAGTGAGAAAGCTAAAGATTACATAAGTGACAAAGGTTTTGATAAAGAGTATGGAGCCAGACCTCTTAAAAGAGCTATTCAAAAGTATATAGAAGATGCACTAGCCGAAGAGATTATAAACTCTAAGCTAGAAGAAGGAGATAGTATTTTTATGGACTTTGATTCAGATAAGGATGAACTTATTATAGATATCAAGAAAGGAGAAACTACAGAGTCGTAATACTGTTGCATCGCATTATTATCCCTTAATGACGAAAAATCGTCATTAAGGGATTTTTTTATTTATTATGCACACATAGTTAAAGTATTGACAATTAATTGCTTAATACAATATATTTGCTATCTTCTATTTATAAGATTCCCCAACATATGAAAAATTTACAACTCGGTATTCAGCTAGAATTCTCGTTCGGAAAAGTAACAGTCCACGATGACTATATATATGTCATAATGGATGAAGGTGTTACTGTGCAACCCGGCTTTAATGATGTTTTAATCGCTATAGCCGAATCTTACTTTCCTGAAAAGGATTTTATATATATAACGCATAGAATATATTCTTATGCTATAGACCCTACCATATATTTAAAAACTTCACAAATAGAAAATTTAAAGGGCTTTATAGTAGTAAGCCCTAATAAGGATTTTAAAGAGGCTCATAACATTGAAAAACTATTCTTTAGCAAGCCCTTTAAAGTATATCATACAATGGAAGAAGCTCTAATTCAAAAGGATACAATGCTTTATAAATAGAGTTTTTTTTATAAGAAATTTCTTCATAGATAAGGTAGTATTCCTCTATTTTTGCGTAAAAATCAAACCCCCTAGATCTTTTGAAAATTACCAAAGAATTTGAGTTCGGAAAACTACATATAGAAGATAATATTGTTATAGGCGTGATGAACGAGGGATCACATATTGACCCTCTATCAAATAGACTCCTTCTATCATACTGTGAAGAAATATTTGATAAAAAGCCTTTTGCTTATTTATCATATAGAAAAAACTCCTACTCTGTAGACCCTACGGTATATATA
Organism: Dokdonia sp. MED134; assembly: GCF_000152925.2. Classification (NCBI taxonomy): domain Bacteria; kingdom Pseudomonadati; phylum Bacteroidota; class Flavobacteriia; order Flavobacteriales; family Flavobacteriaceae; genus Dokdonia; species Dokdonia sp. MED134. The sequence goes on from NZ_CP009301.1 coordinate 463,196, forward strand.
GATGCCGCAAACCATTATGGTCTTAAAGCAATTGCCGTTGTATCTCAAAACCCGCTTAGCGAGACTAATGTTGCTATTGAGAAACAATTTTTTAATCAACCATTTGAAACATTTAAAACGACAGATGAGGCAAAAAACTGGTTAACCCAAGTTTTAATATAGCTCGTTGAGATCTATATTCACACTATTGATGAATATTTTGCCTAGTTTAATATCATTTGCAAAAATTCTATCTTTATCTGCAAACGGTACTACTTCTCTATAACTCTTTGTAAAAGACTGTAGAAATCCAGATGTATGAAGTGGCTGTCTGTAATGCAATGCTTGAACTGCATTAAGCAATTCTATAGAGAGTAACGTCTCAACATTATCTACAACCTTGAGAAGTTTTGTAGCTGCGTTTGCTCCCATACTCACGTGATCTTCTTGTCCATTTGATGATACGATAGAGTCTACACTAGCCGGCGTACATAGTTGTTTGTTTTGACTTACTATACTTGCTGCAGTATATTGTGGTATCATCATACCACTATTGAGGCCTGGGCTATCTACTAAAAATGGCGGCAAATCTCGTAAACCACTTATTAATTGATAAACGCGACGCTCACTTATACTACCTAATTCTGACATTGCAATACTTAAATAATCTAATGCAAGTGCTAGTGGTTGACCGTGAAAATTCCCGCCACTTATTATCATATCATCTGCCGGAAAAATATTAGGATTATCTGTAACACTATTAATTTCAGTTTTAAACGTTTTGGTCGCAAAGTCTATGACATCCTTGGTAGCACCGTGTACTTGAGGTATACATCTAAAAGAATATGGATCTTGTACATTTTGCTTTTCTGTTACAGCAATCTCACTATCTTCTAAAAAAGAGATTATACGAGCTGCAGTCTTAATTTGTCCTTTATGGGGTCTCACGTAATGTACAAGTGGGTTAAATGGAGATAAATTACAATTAAAGGCATCTATAGATATCGCCCCCACAACATCTGCCAGATAAGATAATTTATGTGATTTTATAAGTGCCATCACACCATATGCACTCATAAACTGTGTACCATTTAGTAATGCAAGGCCTTCTTTAGACTGTAGCGAGATCTTAGTTAGCCCATTACTCTTTAGAGCCTCTACAGACGGCATAATTTTATTACCAAGCCAGACCTCTCCTTCTCCTATTAAAGGTAAGGCAAGATGTGCAAGCGGAGCTAAATCTCCACTTGCGCCCAGCGAGCCCTGATCATATACAACAGGCAATATATTGAGATTGTAAAAATCTATAAGTCGTTGTACTGTATTAATGTGTACACCACTATGACCATAGCTTAAGGATTGTATTTTGAGAAGTAACATTAATTTTACGATATCCTTAGGAACGTATTCTCCAGTACCGCAAGCGTGAGACCGTACTAAATTCTCTTGCAGCTTTGTTAAGTTTTCATCACGTATAGCAACATTACACAAACTTCCAAAACCAGTATTTACGCCATATACTGGTGTTTTACTTTCTTTTATTTTTTTATCTAGATAAGCTCTGGAGGCATTAATAGTATGTACACATTCCTCACTGAGTTTGAGTTTTTTATCTTCATCAAGAATAGAAGAAATTATTTTAAGGTCAAGAATTTCACTACTTATATAGTGTATTTGAGACATATGATCATATTTTCACGCAATTTCGTAAAAAATAAACATATAATTAAGAATATTGTAATTAAGCTTATAATACTATGTCGATTCAAGGGAAATGTAAACTATAATTATAGTGAAATAGTAAAACAAATATTGTTGTAAATTAATACACAACTTACTAAATAACAAATATTTATAAATCGTTTTTTTAATTTTATAGAATATTAAATATGCGAATGTTTTAATATAGAAATCTTTAAAGATATCGTAATTACTAGAGGTAAATTAAAATTTTGATTGTTGCGCTTTCGCGAAAGCGTAATAATTAATAAAACTAGTATCTTAATTTTTATCTAGTATTTTACTCACTTTTGAATCTTTAAAAACATAGGTGTATAACCACATAAGTGTGAATGATGGTATAATGTCTACCCCGGGAATAAGCTCTTCTATAAAGGTTACCACTCCCCCTACCTTACCAGCAGTTCCTTTATAAAGCCGCGTCATAAGCCAGGCGGAAAATGGTGCCCAAGCAATATCTGAGAAATCTCCAATAACTGGAAATACCCAACTTGAAGTTACGATACCAAGGCCGTCTATAAGGAGACCTATAAGTAAGAGTTTGTATTTATTAGTTTGATTGTCCATAAGCGTTTTAAATATAACACTTATGTATAATCAAAATACATTCCAAAAATGTTAATCTAAATTTGACGAGATTAATTTAAGGAACTCATTGCGGGTTTCTTGTCTTTCAAATTGACCTCTAAAACCAGATGTAGTGGTCGTAGAATTTTGCTTTTGAACTCCTCGCATCATCATACACATATGTGAAGCTTCAATAACAACTGCCACTCCTTTAGGTTGCAAGGTTGTATTAATACACTCTAAGATATCGTGTGTGAGACGTTCTTGTACTTGAAGCCTACGCGCAAAAACATCTACTATGCGCGGTAGTTTGCTTAGACCTACAATATGACCGTTAGGAATATAAGCTATGTGTGCTTTTCCAAAAAAAGGTAGCATATGATGCTCGCAGAGAGAGTAGAGTTCGATGTTTTTTACAATCACCATATCATCATAGTCTTCCTTAAACATTGCTCCCTTTAATATAGCAGCAGCATCCATTTCATAACCAGAGGTTAAGTACTGCATTGCTTTTGCAGCTCTTTCTGGTGTTTTTACAATACCTTCTCTACTTGTGTCTTCACCAAGACTTTTAATAATTGATGTAAAATTACTCTTTACATCTTCTGTTACTTCTATGTTGTACTCTTCAAATTTTCTGTATGGCATTGTCTTAATTAAAATGTTTAATCAAATATACAGTTTATTAAACAGTTTGATTTTGCTTTTTAACTTTTTATTTAGAGTTTCATCTATATGACAACCATAGTTTTGTCTAGTCAAAATAAATTTTATGCGCTTTCTTGCTTTAGGAATACTCTCATTACTATCTACCGGATTTCTCTTTTCTCAGGATACCAAAATTCTAAACGCAGAGCGTATTAGTGTAGCCCCAAAGATAGATGGAGTACTAGACGATAATATCTGGAAATCACTGCCTGTTTATGGTGACTTTCATATGTTTGAACCAGGTAATGACGGGACGATAGAAGAAAACCAACGCACTGAGGTAAAAATGGCCTATGATGATAAGGCTATTTACATCGCAGCATACTTATATGATCCTAATCCAGAAGGTATTGCAAGACAGTTTAGCCAGCGTGATGAAGTATTTGCTCAGGCAGATCATTTTATGGTAGCTCTTAACACCTATAATGATGGTATAAATGAAACGAGATTTTATGTCACGAGTGCTGGAACTATAGGAGATCAACGAGTCACTCAAAATAATAGAGACTTTGGTTTTAATGTTGTTTTTGAATGTAAGGTATCACGTGATGAGAGAGGGTGGTATGCAGAGTACCGCATACCATATAATGCTTTACGTTTTCCAGAAAGTGACGTTCAAAATTGGAGTGTTAACTTCTATAGGCGTTTAGTAACTAAAAATGAAACACATACTTGGAGTAGAATTGAGCGTGGTATAGGGAGAGATACACAATATAATGGCGCAGTGACCGGAGTGCGCAATATAGATCCTCCAGTGCGACTTACATTTTTTCCATTTGTACAAAGTGCTCTAAGCACACAAGATGGCCAGACAGAGACTAACTTTGCTGGTGGGCTAGATATAAAATATGGCCTTAGTGATAGTTTTACTTTAGACGCACAACTTATACCAGATTTTGGTCAAGTAGCTTTTGATAATGTGGTGCTCAATTTAGGACCTTTCGAACAAACCTTTGGTGAGAATAGAGCCTTCTTTACAGAAGGTATTGACTTGTTTAATAAAGGGAGAATCTTTTTTTCTCGACGCATAGGAGGTCCAGCATCTGGCAGTGTAACTCTTGAAGATAGCGACACCGTTACCGAAGAGATTATAGATTACCCTGCAAAAGTTAAACTCCTCAACTCAATTAAAATATCTGGACGTACAAAAGGTGGCCTAGGTATAGGTTTTCTAAACTCGATAGGTAGCAAGACATTTGCGACCATAGAGCGCACAGAATTTAATGAAGACGATACAAGTAGTATTCTAGACACTTCGAGACGTAAAGTTCTTATAGAGCCACTATCTAACTATAATGTCTTTGTACTAGACCAGCAGTTTAATCAAAACTCTTCTGTATCAATTATAAACACAAATGTCACAAGGAACGGTAGCAATTTTAGAAATGCAAATGTTACAGGAGGGGTATTTGACATTGCAGATAAGAACAATAATTACAACATCTCTGGTAGAGGGATTTTTAGTAATGTGAGAGAGTCTGGCGAGACCACTACAGGTTTTCAGTCAGAATTTGATTTTAGAAAAATATCTGGAAACTGGAGATATCGAGTAGGTCACGACTTTGCAGATACTAAACTTGACATAAATGACCTAGGCGTAAACTTTAGAAATAACTTTAATAATTTCACTCTAGGTGGCTCATACCAGCTCATACAACCTAAAGGTAAATTTAACAACTATAGATTTGATGTAACTGTACGTCACCAGCGGTTATACAAGCCCAGCGTAAAAACACGTAACAGCATCCGGCTCAACTCATTTTTTGCAACTACAAAAAGACTTGCCTTTGGCGGTAATTTGAGTCTGAATGGTAAAAATCAAGATTATTTTGAGCCTCGTGTAGATGGTAAGTTTGTAACGTTTGAGTCTAATCTAGGTGGAGGAGGCTTTATCTCTACAGACTTTAGAAAAAAGTTTGCCTTTGATTTTGGAGGAGCTGTAAGACAGTGGTTTGGCAATCAAGACCAGTTTAATTATAGTATTAACTTCTCTCCACGTTATAGATTTTCAGAAAAACTACTTGTCATATTAGCATCAGATTACTCAAGTAGAAAAAATAACTTTGGCTGGGTAGATAATACAGATACTGAGGTCTTCTTAGGCTTACGCGACGTAACCTCTTTTGAAAATAGAGTTACAGCAAACTATAATTTTGATCCCTACAAAGCTATAAATTTAAGTTTAAGGAACTTCTGGGCAGTGTCAGACCATAGTAGTAATATATATTATTTGCTTAATGATGATGGTTCACGATCAGAAATAGCAGATTATGACCTAACAGAGCGCAGAGATCCTAATGCAAATTTTAATATCTGGAATCTCGATCTAAGTTTTAGGTGGAGATTTGCACCAGGTAGTGAAGCTTCCCTACTCTATCGTAATCAAATTTCAAAGTTTGATGAATTATCAACCATAAGCTACAATGATAGTTTACGTAATTTATTTCAAGAATCTCTAAATCATACCTTATCATTGAGGGTTACTTATTTTATAGATTATAACAACATCAAGCACGTCTTTAAAAAGGTCTCTTAATTGTGCTTATAAGGTTATTGTAGTATTTTCACAGTCAAGTAATTTCTTATGGTAAAGGCACAACACATCTCTAAAACATTTGGCGATCTTAAAGTATTAAAAGATGTCTCACTTACGGTAAATAAAGGTGAAGTCGTCTCTATAGTAGGACAAAGTGGAGCAGGTAAAACCACATTACTTCAAATTATTGGCACATTAGACAGCCCAGACACGGGTGCCACTACAAGTTTGCATATAAATGGTAAGGAAATCATAGGTATGAAAGCAAAACTTATGAGTGCTTTTAGAAATGAGCATATAGGTTTTATATTTCAATTTCATCAGTTATTACCAGAGTTTACAGCGCTAGAAAATGTTTGTATACCTGCTTATATTGCAAAAAAAGATAAAGTTACTACAGAAAAGAGAGCTAAGGAGCTATTAGACTTTTTAGGGCTATCACATCGTTATGACCATAAGCCTAATGAGCTCTCTGGAGGCGAGCAACAACGTGTAGCCGTTGCAAGATCACTTATAAATAACCCAGCGCTTATACTTGCAGATGAGCCATCTGGGAACCTTGATACAGAAAGTGCAGAGCATTTACATAATTTATTTTTTAAACTTAGAGATGAGTTTAACCAAACCATTATTATAGTCACGCATAATGAAGAGCTAGCAAATATGGCAGACCGTAAACTTGTGATGAAAGACGGTATGTTTGTAAAAGCCTAAAATGCCCCATAGCTTGAGGTAATATATATACCATTATGGTCAACCCCTAATCTGAAGATGAACAAAAAGGAACTCAAAATTTTTCTAGACGAGAAGGCCGCACAGTATGAAAATAATGACTTTATACCTCACGACCCTATTCAAATTCCACATAGATTTGATCTAAAAGAAGATATAGAAATAGCCGCTTTTCTTACAGCTACCATAGCTTGGGGTAATAGAAAGAGTATTATCAATAATGCTACAAAGATGATGGAGATAATGGGTGAAGCTCCTCACGACTTTGTAATAAACTACACGCCAGAGCAGGCTCACCTCTTTGAAGGGTTTGTACATCGCACATTTAATAGCATAGATTTTGAGACGTTTATAAGAGCACTTAAAAACATCTACACGCATCACGTCGGTCTAGAGCAGGTATTTTTATCAGGAATTACAAATGGTGATTTACAACCTGCAATCACACATTTTAAAAAAGTGTTTTTTGAAGTAGATCATTTACCACGCACACAAAAACACGTGAGTGATCCTTCCAAAAATTCGGCAGCAAAGCGTATCAATATGTTTTTAAGATGGATGATACGAGATGCTCGAGCCGGTGTAGATTTCGGGATTTGGAAATCTATCTCCCCTTCCCTATTATCTTGCCCTCTTGATGTACATACGAGTAATGTTGCAAGGAAGCTTAGATTGCTTTCGCGAAAGCAAAATGATGGTAAAACCTTAGCCGAGCTAGATAAAGCCTTAAGAAAAATGGATCCCGTAGATCCAGTAAAATATGATTTTGCATTATTTGGACTTGGTGCTTTTGAAAATTTTTAATCTATCTTTATTTATTAGAAAACAGTCATCAAAATCTGTTTGCAATATAACTAGCAACTATCCATACTCGTGAAAAAACCTGTACCACCTATAAATGAACAAGAAAGGCTTAAAGCGCTACGTAGCTATGAGTTACTGGATACGTTACCAGAAGAGGCTTATGATACTATTACAAAGCTAGCCTCATATATATGTGATACTCCCATATCACTAGTGACGCTTCTTGATGCAGATAGAAATTTCTTAAAATCTAGATTAGGTATTGAGTTCTCTGAGTCACCAAGAGATATTTCTTTTTGTGGACACGCTATTCTTACAGAAAATCCCATTTTTATAGTAGAAGATGCTCGGGTAGATGAGCGTTTTCAAGACAACCCGCTAGTAAAAGATTTTAAAGCAATCTTTTATGCCGGTGTCCCTCTCAAAACTAAAGATGGCTACGCATTAGGAACTTTATGTGTATATGATCACAAGCCTAGAACGCTAGATGAAAAACAGCAAGAGGCACTGCTAGGTTTAGCAAAGCAAGTTATTTTATTATTTGAGGCGCGTAAAAGAAATATTGAACTCCAGAAATCACAACAAGAGACAACAGCGCGCAATAATAGACTAGAAGACTTTGCAAGACTTATTGCTCACGATCTAAAATCACCATTATCAAGTATAGAAGGTCTTGTAAACCTACTCACCGAAGATTATGCAGAAGAAAATGATGAAGACTTTACAGTCTTTATGGAACATCTAAGTACGTCTACAAAATCTATGAGGAGCTACATAGATGGCTTACTTGAATATTATCGAGCAGATAATTTGCTCGTGACAAAAGAAGATGCTACGCTTGATACTATAGTAAGTGAGGTGAAAAACCTTCACAAATCTAGTGATGTTACTATCACTCTTAATAAAAACGTTGATCTCAAAGCAGTACCCGTCGTGGCTATTGAGCAAGTTATATCAAACCTCATAGATAACGGTGTTAAGTATAACACAAGTGAGCATCCAGAGATAACTTTAGGCGGCACTATTACTAAAGATTTTTATAGCATCTCGGTGGGAGATAACGGTGTGGGTATACCAGAAGATAGGCAGGCTCATATTTTTGAGCCTTTTAAAACTATGGGGACAAATGATCGCAATGGTAATAAAGGTACAGGTATGGGGCTTGCCACTGTAAAAAAACTCGTAGAAGCATTAGGCGGTACTATTACTGTAGACTCTACTGTGGGTAAAGGAAGTATTTTCACTTTTACTATTAGGCGATAAAGGGTCTTTTATCTATTTTTGAACAAACCAGAACAACCTTATGCAGTTTAGACATCCAGAACTACTTTATGCCCTGTTCTTGCTGCTTATCCCTATTATTGTTCACTTATTTCAACTACGTAAGTTTAAGACTGAGGCTTTTACAAATGTTGCTTTCCTCAAGAAGATTAAGACTCAAACTCGTAAAAGTAATTCGATAAAAAAATGGCTTGTTTTACTCACTCGTATGGGATTACTGGCAGCTATTGTATTTGCTTTTGCTCAACCATTTATACCACAATCTGATATAGCAACACTACCTAAGGAGACTATTATTTATCTTGATAACTCTTATAGTATGCAAGCAAAAGGCCCTTCTGGTCAACTTTTAAAAACCGCTGCGCAAGACCTTATTACAAACCTAAAAGAAGATCAAAAGTTTACCCTACTCACAAATAATACAGCATATAGAAACACCACAGTAAAAGATATAAGAAATGAGTTGCTACAACTCCCCTTTACTGCTACACAACTTTCTGAAGAGGCGGTCACACTAAAAGCTCAAAAGGAATTTACAAATGACCCCTCTACAAGTAAAAGGCTCATCCTTATTTCAGATTATCAAGAAAAAGGAACGCCTTACCAACTCCCTGCTTCAAACGTTTTAAAAAACTACATACAGCTACAACCCGTTCTAAAAAATAATGTGAGCATTGATTCTATATATGTTTCTGCAAGAAAAGCTTCGGGACTAGAGCTTACCGTGTTACTCTCTACACTAGAAAAAAGAGAGACTAATACCGCTGTATCTCTTTATAATGGAAACACGCTACTAGCAAAAGGAACGGCTTCCTTTAATGATGATCTCACAACAAGTGTTCTGTTTACAATAAAAAGTGAAGATGGCTTAGAGGGTCGCGTGGTTATAGATGATCCTTTATTACAGTTTGATAACACATTATTTTTTACAATAAATAAAGATAGACCTATACGTGTGCTAGCTATTAATGGTGGTAATTCAAATTACTTACAACGCATTTTTACCGCTCCAGAGTTTGAGTACACCACAAGCACGCTCAAAGATTTAGATTACAGTAAAATTCCTGAGGTAAATTATGTCATTTTAAATGAAGTGACAGATATTCCGTCATCTCTTATTGGGATTATAGACGCTTTCGCGAAAGCGGGAGGAATCTGCACAATAATACCTAATAGCACCACATCACCAAACGCTTACAATCTAACACTTCAAAATCTAGCTTCTCTACAGGTTACAGCAAAGCAAAACGAAAAGCAACTAGTCACAACAATCAATTATGACCACCCTATTTATAGAGACGTTTTTGATACTAGAATTGATAATTTTCAATATCCATCTGTAAGTGAATCATATGCTATAGCTGGTGGTGATCCTATTTTAAAATTTCAAGACGGATCAACTTTTTTAACTGCTCAAAACAGCATCTATGCATTCTCTGGGAGTCTTTCACAAGAAAACTCAAATTTTAAAAGTTCACCACTCATTGTGCCTACTTTTTATAATATGGCTAGACAAAGTTTGCAACTCCCAGATCTATATATGAATACGGGTGTTACAAACACCTATGATATCCCACTAGTATTACAAGATGATGAAGTTATCACACTTGAGCAAAGCACTACTCAAGAAAATAATTTTATACCATTACAGCAATCTAAAGGTAGTAGAGTACAGATCACAACAACACAGCGCCCAGAAGTGGCTGGTAATTATAAAGTTCAGTATAGTACAACGACTTTACAGCAAGTGAGTTATAATTATACTAGGTCAGAAAGCAACTTGCGATATGCACAGCTAGATAATGATAAAAATTACCATACCTCAATTAAAAGTCTTTTTGACAAATTTGAGAGTAGTGATAATGTACAATCTCTTTGGAAATGGTTTATTATTTTTGCCTTACTATTTCTACTACTAGAAATCCTGATTTTAAAATTCTATAAATGAAAGTACTCATAAAGAACGCCACAATCATAGATAGTGAGAGCCCCTACCACGGCACAACACAAGATATCAGGATTAAAGATGGACTCATTATAGAGATAGGTCAAAAACTAGCGAGTCTTAAAGGTGAAACGACAGTTGAAAAAGAAGATTTACACATCTCGCAAGGTTGGTTTGACACTAGCGTGAGTATGGGGCAGCCTGGTTATGAGGAGCGAGAGACTATAGATAATGGTCTTAATGTAGCTGCTCGTAGTGGTTTTACAGGTGTTGCACTTAACCCAAACACCTATCCTATAATAGATACCAGCTCTGACATAACATTTGTAAAAAAAATGGCAGAGGGACACGCAACTTCATTATATCCTATAGGTGCGCTTACGCGAAATAGTGCGAGCGTAGATCTTGCAGAGTTATATGATATGCAACAATCTGGAGCTGTAGCCTTCGGCGATTACCAGACCCCTATCAAAAACCCAAATCTCCTTAAAATTGCATTACAATATACTCAGGGATTTAATGGACTTGTATTGTCATTTCCGCAAGAGCAGCAAATAGCTGGTAAAGGAATGGTAAATGAAGGTGTAATGAGCACAAGAGTGGGCCTTAAAGGTATACCTGCCATAGCCGAAAGTTTACAAATAGCAAGAGATTTACATATACTAGAATATGCAGGTGGTAAACTGCACATACCTACAGTCTCAACAAAGGAAGGAGTTGCATTAATACGAGCGGCAAAAAGTAAAAAACTTAACGTCACTTGTAGTGTTGCAATTCATAATTTATGCCTTACAGATGATCTTATAGAAGATTTTGATACACGTTATAAGGTGTTACCTCCTCTTAGAAATAAAGAACACGTAGAGGCCCTTGTAGCAGCAGTAAAAGATGGAACTATAGATACTGTTACAAGTGACCATAATCCGCTAGATGTAGAACGTAAGAATGTAGAGTTTGACAATGCTATGTATGGTGCAATAGCTCAAGAGGCTACTTTTAAAGCACTTCTTACAATAGTTTCAGAAAAAAGAGCTATAACACTACTTACAGCAGGAAGAAATCTATTTATAGGTCAAAATAACCCTGTAAAAGAACAAGTTAAGGCAGATCTTACACTGTTCTCTACAAAGGGAAGCCAGACATTTACAAAACAAGATATTCTCTCAAGTTCTCAGAACGCCATATTTCTTAATCAGAAAGTAAAAGGTGAGGTTTATGGCATTATAGCAAATAATCAAGTTGTACTTAACTAATGGATGAAAACACAGTATTTGAAGGTAAAACAGCTGCAGTTGTAAGCTACATTACCTTTGTAGGTCTTATCATAGCTTATTTTATGAATAGTGAGTCAAAAAATGAATTTGCCGCTTTTCACTTAAGACAATCGCTAGGGCTTACCCTTAGCTATTTTTTAATAATGATTCCTCTTAGCTATTTGAATATACCAATGGCATCTGGTGGATTTTTGGTGCTATTTTTTGCGCTCTGGTTATATGGAATCATATCTGCCTTTCAAGGAAAAAGACAACTAGTTCCTCTAGTAGGTTCTTTTTATCAGAATATACTGGGAGGAAATAACAATAACTAGCATTACACATACCTATGACACTGTCATTAGAACACATTATACAAAAGCCTACCATCACCTCTAGTGATAAAGCACCACTACTACTCCTACTTCACGGTTATGGAAGTAATGAAGAAGACTTATTTAGTTTTGCAGAGGAGTTACCAAAAAATTATTTTATCATATCTGCCAGAGCACCTATTGCAATGCAGCCATATGGTAATGCGTGGTATCATATAAGTATAGATCCAGATGGAGTAAAATCTTCAGATAATGATGGTGCACGTCAATCTAGAGATCTTATTGCCCGATTTATAGATGAAGCAATTGAAACATATGATCTTGATAAGCATAATGTAACCCTTTTAGGTTTTAGTCAAGGAACAATACTTAGTTATGCCGTGGCACTTACCTATCCAGAAAAAATTAAAAATGTGATAGGTCTAAGTGGTTATATTAATGAGGACATCATTGAGCTTAAAAGTAATCCCTCTTATGCGCACCTCAATGTTTACAACTCACACGGTACGGTAGACCAAGTAATACCTATAGATGCTGCTCGAAAAACACCTCCTTACCTTGAGAAAGTAGGCATAAACTCTACTCTAAGTGAGTTTCCAGTAGGTCACGGCGTGCATCCTACTAATTTTTATGAGTTTAAAAAATGGCTTGAGGAGCAGGTATAATTTAGTTAGGATATACTAAACTTTCGACACGATTGTAATCTACAGACCCATCTTCATTTACAAAATACTCAACTAGTATTTCTCCCCATTTTTTACCATCTGAAAAGTCGGCTATAATCCATCTGTGGTTCAAAATTTGTACACGATTGATCTGAAACGGTCTCCCGTCACCTACAAAGTTTATAAGATCATTGCCGTTTGCCGTATTCTTTGCATATAAACCATCTACTATAGCTGGTTTAATATCTTCCACAACAAGGTTATCATTATCAAAGTATTCCTTTGTGTTTTCATTACCTAAAAGTGTAAAGTACTCTGTATTTGCAAGTCTATCTTCCAGAACACTATAAAGAGAATCTTTCTTGGCTATCTTTTTCTCAAGTTTATTGATCCTGCGTTCTTGATACTCAAGACCTTTACTACTATTAATAGATTGAAAAATGATATACAACGCTGCAAATAAAAATAGGTATAGAAAAATATTTCTTCTCATAATTATGTAGTTAGGGTAAGGCCATCATAGGCTATGTAAACGTTTTCTGGGAGTTTTGCTTCTGCATCTGCGTGAAAACCTAGATGATGACTTATATGTGTTAAATATGCTTTTTTTGGATTAATTCTAGCTATTAATGATAGCGCCTCGTCAACGTTAAGATGCGTTCTGTGTGGCTCCTCACGTAAACAATTGATAACAAGTATCTCAAGGTTTTTCAGTTTTGCTATCTCCTCTTCTGCAATAGTTTTTACATCTGTGAGGTAGGCAATTTTATCAAACCGATACCCAAATACTTGTAAATCGCCGTGATAAACTTCTATAGGGGTCACCGCTATATTACCCAGAGAGATTGGCTCATTATTTTTAACCTCGTGAGAAGTTACACTTGGGGCGCCGGGATATCTATTTTCTCTAGTGAAGATATATTCAAAACGTTCTTCTAGATTTTTAATCACTCTTTTATGTCCGTAAATAGGCATATCACCTTGTCTAAAAACAAAAGGTCTTATATCATCTAGCCCCGCAACGTGGTCTGCGTGCTCGTGGGTAAATAGTATACCGTGCAAAGGAGCAGGATCGCCTGCTGGTGTGCGCTTTCGCGAAAGCGTACTTAACATCTGTTGTCTAAAATCTGGCCCACAATCTATCACATAGTTATACTTGTCCCACTCTATGAGCACAGACACGCGCAATCTTTTATCACGTGGGTCATCACTAAGACACACGGGATGCGTGCTTCCTATAATGGGAATGCCTTGTGAGGTGCCGGTACCGAGAAAGGTGATTTTCACGTAAGTGTAACTAGATTAAGAAACTGTAATAGCTAATAATTCTCTCACAAAAATACAGTTATTTTTTTGGCTAGTAGACCCTTTTTGTATCTTTGGTTAACCATTAAAAGATGGAAAAAACAATACTATGGCTGTTACAATTTTAGGAGATAAAGACTTTGAAAAGGTACCTCCCCTCAAGAACAAAGTTCTTAGAGTAAATCTTAACAATAATATATACGGAACATTTGCAGAGATAGGTGCTGGACAGGAGACTGTGCGCCACTTTTTTAGAGCAGGCGGTGCGAGTGGTACCATTGCAAAAGCAATGAGTGCTTATGACAAAGACTTTTCTGATGCTATATATGGTGTAGAAGATGACGGTCGTTACGTGACAGAAAAGCGTCTTAAAAAGATGCTTTCTCACGAGATGAAGCTTATAGAAGACCGTATATCTCGTTACAAACAGCCAGATAAAATCTTCTTTACCTATGCAAATACGGTTGCTACCATAGATTTTGCAAAGAAGTATAAAGGACACGGATGGGTAGGTATACGTTTTCAAATCTCTCCAGAAGGTGAGTTTAATGAGATTATTTTACACGTTCGTTTTCACGAAAATGATGCTCGTTTACAACAGTTAACTCTAGGTACACTGGGTGTAAACCTTATTTATGGTGCTTTTTACAAGCACGATAACCCTAAAAATTTATTACGCTATCTATACGATCACATAGATCAAGATCAGATAGAGATAGACACGATAAACTTCTCTGGACCTCAGTTTGAACACGTAGATAACCGTCTTATGAGTTTACAACTTGTAAAGAATGGTATGACAGAGGCCGTAATGTTTGATGCAAAAGGTAACAACATTTTACCAGCAGCTTTACTTTACAAGAAAAACGTACTAGCCCTACGTGGTAGCTTTAGACCAGTTACTAAGGTGAATATGGATATGTTTGAGAAAGCATATAAAATGTTTGTAGAAGCAAACCGTGTTAATGAGAAGAAGACAGAGGCCATTTTTGAAATTACCTTATCAAACCTCCGTGCAGAAGGAGATATAGATGAAGAGGATTTTATGGCAAGAGCAAGACTGTTAGGCTCACTAGGGCAAACAGTGATGATCTCAAACTTTAAAGAGTACTACCGTGTAGTTGAGTATTTTTCAAACTACACAAAAGAGCGTATGGGTCTAGTAATGGGCGTAAACAATCTCATAGATATATTTGACACAAGCTACTATCGTCACTTGAGTGGAGGTATTCTAGAGGCTTTTGGAAAATTATTCTTTAAAGATCTAAAGGTATTCTTATACCCTATGAAAGATTCTAAAACTGGAGAGTACACTACAAGCGATAATCTTAAGGTACACCCACGTATGAAGGAGCTTTACAAGTTCTTTAAACTTAATGGTAAAGTACTAGATATAGAAAATTATGACCCAGCAATCACAGATATATTCTCTAGAGAAGTATTACGTATGATTTCTGATGGTGAAAAAGGATGGGAAGAAATGCTACCAGAAGGCGTTTCTGAACTTATAAAGTCTCGTAACCTATTCGGTTACCAACCATCTGCATTACTAGAAGCAGATAAATAGCATAAACATTATAGCAATAGAAAAAGCCTTAAGTATTTAACTTAAGGCTTTTTTTTATTTTAATTCACTTGTTAAGCATCTAGCAGTTGAGCAGCGTGATCCTTAGTTTTTACTTTTTTGATAACATCTGTAACTACACCTTCTTCATCTACCTTAAAGGTCATACGGTGTATACCGTCATATTCTTTACCCATAAACTTTTTAAGTCCCCATACGCCAAAGGCGTTTATCACCGTCTTGTCTTCATCTGCAAGAAGCTGGAAAGGAAACTCATACTTAGTTGCAAAATTTTTCTGGCGCTTCTCAGAGTCTGCACTTACACCTAGTAGGTGGTAGCCTTGGTCTTGTAGTTCCTTATAATTATCTCTAAGATTACAAGCCTCTGCCGTACATCCTGGTGTACTAGCCTTAGGATAAAAAAATACAATAAGCTTCTTCCCTTTAAAATCAGAAAGGCTTACACTATTTCCGTCTTGATCTGTTGTAGTAAAATCTGGGACCTTATCCCCTACTTCTAATGTATTCATCTTCAATTTAAAATTTATTGTGGTTGTGATATCTCATTTCACATCTCACAATGGTTAATTACCTTTACATAACAATAGGATCATCTCATAAAGACCATCACTTTTATAAAGTTACGAGTTATCTCTATTAACAAAAAGAAATACACTTTTAAGGTGCTATAAATTCTCAATAAAGCAATGACTAAGCAAGAAAAGGTTGACTTCACTATAGATACACTACAAGAGCTTTATCCTCAAATCCCTATTCCTCTAGATCATAAAGATCCCTACACGCTTCTTATAGCCGTACTTATGAGTGCACAGAGCACAGATGTGCGAGTAAACCAGATTACACCACTACTATTTGAGGTGGCAGATAATCCTTATGATATGGTAAAACTTACCGTAGAAGAAATAAGAGAGATTATAAAGCCTGTAGGACTCTCTCCTATGAAGGCAAAAGGAATACACGGGCTATCACAAATCCTTATAGATAAATATAATGGCGTTGTACCTGCTAGTATAGAGAAGCTTACAGAGTTTCCCGCTGTGGGCCATAAAACTGCAAGTGTTGTTGTTGCTCAGGCCTTTGGTATACCAGCTTTTCCTGTAGATACGCATATACATAGACTTATGTACCGCTGGGGCTTTACAAATGGTAAAAATGTGGTGCAAACAGAAAAAGATGCAAAGCGCCTCTTTCCAGAACATCTCTGGAATGATCTTCACCTCCAAATCATCTGGTACGGCCGTGATTACTCACCTGCTAGAGGATGGGACTTAGAGAAAGATATCATTACAAAAACCATAGGCCGTAAGACAGTACTTGCAGACTATGAAAAAATGATGGCCAAAAGAAAGAAGAAGAAATAAGTTTTACGCTTTCGCGAAAGCGTACTCAAAACCCATAAAAAAACCCCGATGACTAGTCGGGGTTTTCTCAAAGTTTAGTTGATGAGTGCTTCAAACTTCATCGATTTATAATGTATAACACTTAAAGCCTTAGAGTAGTTCAAGAGATAATCTACAGTCTCTTGTTTTGGTTCATATGGGGTCGTCTTTTTATTACCTGACGAAGGTTTAGAGTAAAGTTTTGCCATTCGGATTTTCTTTGGTTCTTATCAAGAACGCAAAAAAGTATGGCTTATTATGTTAATTTGTTAAAACTATGTTATTTGTATCAATCACTTTTCTCAAATTGATCAATGCGTAACGCATTCTTCCCAGTGCAGTATTAATGCTCACTCCCGTACGCTCTGAGATTTCTTTAAAACTCATCTCTTGGTAAATACGCATTTTGAGTACTTCCTTTTGATCTTCTGGTAGCTCTTCAATGATACGTTTTACATCTCTGTTTACTTGATCACGTACCATTTGCTTCTCAGCATTAAGACTATTATCACTTAGTACAGAAAATATTGAAAACTCACCTGTATTATCAAATTTAGGCATACGGTTATTACGTCTAAAGTGGTCTATCACAAGATTGTGAGCAATACGCATTACCCAAGGTAAAAATTTACCCTCTTCATTATACTTACCTTTTTTAAGCGTTTTAATAACTTTAATAAAAGTATCTTGAAAAATATCTTCAGAGATATCACGATCATAAACCTTTGAATATATAAAACTATATATACGTTGTTTATGCCTTGCGATAAGCATAGCTAATGATTTTTCGTCTCCTTTGATGTAATTGCTAACGAGCGTAGCATCTGTAATTAAAACACTTTTCATAAGTACCACTTTGTAGATTAAAATTGCTAGAACCTCCATTCTAGCCCAAAATTTTATAAAGTAGTATTATGCTATACGCAGTTTGTTTTTGTGTTTATAACCGTAAATATATAATAATTATGTTAACCTTTCTTAAAAAATGGGGTATTTACACAATATTTTAATTAAAACATCTTAAAACCCGTCTTTACTCGGTTTTAATAGCACTACACTTTCGGTATCTTTGTTAGATATCTAAAGAATTGCGATGCTTATAGACGTTGAGGATGTAAATCCTAAGAAGAATATTATCATTAAGGGTGCCAAACTCCACAATCTCAAAAATATTAATGCTGTTATCCCTAGAAACAAACTTGTGGTCATCACAGGGCTCTCTGGATCTGGTAAATCATCATTAGCCTTTGACACACTCTATGCCGAAGGACAGCGTCGCTATGTAGAAAGTTTATCATCATATGCCAGACAGTTTTTAGGCAGGTTAGATAAACCTAAGGTAGACTATATAAAAGGTATTGCTCCTGCTATTGCTATTGAGCAAAAGGTAAACAGCACAAATCCTAGATCTACCGTAGGTACCTCTACAGAGATTTATGATTATCTTAAATTGCTCTTTGCCCGTATAGGCAAGACCTACTCACCTGTATCTGGCAATGAGGTAAAAAAGGATACCGTTACAGATGTGGTAAAGTATATTTTGGCTTTCGCCAAAAGAGAAAAACTCCTGCTCCTCGCTCCTCTTCACTTAGAAAAAGGAAGAAAAATTGAATCAAAACTTCAAGCCCTTTTACAACAAGGATATGCTCGTATACAAGTAAAGGGAGAAGTAAAACGCCTAGATGAAGTAGCCGAAATAGGTTCTAAGCTTAAAGCGAAAGACATTCTACTTGTGGTAGACCGTATCATCACAAATCCAGAAGATGAAGACTTTGTAAATCGTCTCTCAGACGCGATACAAACGGCGTTTTTTGAAGGTAAAGGAACACTCTTTATAGAAAAAATGGAGGACGGCTCACGACGCCAGTTCTCAAATAAGTTTGAGCTAGATGGGATGTCATTCTTAGAGCCTAACGTACATTTATTTTCTTTTAATAATCCTTATGGTGCCTGCCCCACTTGTGAGGGCTATGGTGATGTAATAGGTATAGATGAAGATCTTGTAGTGCCTAACACGGCACTCTCTGTGTATGAGAATGCTATTTTTCCTTGGAGAGGTGATAGTATGAGTCATTACAGAGACCAGCTAGTTAATCGTGCATATAAGTTTGACTTCCCTATACACAAACCTTGGTTTGAACTCACGCCAGAACAGCAGCAGCTTGTTTGGGAAGGTAATACACACTTTGACGGGCTCAACAAGTTCTTTAAATTCTTAGAGTCTAAAGCTTATAAAATACAAAACCGGGTGATGCTCTCTCGTTACCGCGGTAAGACTAAGTGTAATACCTGTAAAGGTAAGCGCCTGCGCCCAGAGGCAACCTACGTGAAGATAGGAGGAAAAAACATTGTAGACCTTGTAGAGTTGCCCCTTAACGAAGTAGAAGACTTTTTTAATGGATTAACGCTTAATGAATATGATACTACGGTAGCAAAGCGATTACTTACAGAAATAAAAAGTAGGTTACAGTTTTTACAAAAAGTAGGACTCAACTATCTCACGCTTAATAGAAAATCTAACACACTCTCTGGGGGTGAGTCACAACGTATTAACCTCGCCACATCATTAGGTAGTAGCCTTGTAGGCTCTATGTATATTCTAGATGAACCTAGCATAGGTTTACACCCTAGAGATACAGAAAAACTCATAGAGGTTCTTAAGTCTCTAAGAGATTTAGGCAACACAGTCATCGTAGTAGAGCACGATGAGGATATTATGAAACAAGCAGACTTCATAATAGATATAGGCCCAGAAGCAGGAACCTTTGGGGGTGATGTAGTTGCAGTAGGTGACTATGATGATATACTTAAAAGTGAGTCACTCACGGCAGGATATCTAAATGGAACATTAGAAATAGAGGTGCCTAAAAAGCGTAAAACTTCAAAATACTATGCAGAGGTTATAGGTGCTCGAGAAAATAATCTTAAAAATGTAGATGTACGTTTTCCTCTAGGAGTTTTTACGGCTGTTACAGGTGTTTCTGGAAGTGGTAAGTCCACACTTGTGCGTAAGATCCTCTATCCTGCTATGCTTAAAGCTATAGGAGGTTATGGTGAGAAAGCAGGACAGTTTACAAAGCTCACAGGTAATTATGATAACATAAAAACCATAGAGTATGTAGATCAAAACCCAATAGGAAGGTCTTCTAGATCAAATCCGGTAACTTATATTAAAGCTTACGATGACATTAGAAAACTATTTGAAAGTCAGAAAATTAGTAAAATAAGAAACTACAAAGCAAAGCACTTTTCTTTTAATGTAGATGGTGGTCGCTGTGAGACTTGCAAAGGTGAAGGCGAGGTAACTATCGAGATGCAGTTTATGGCAGATGTACATCTTGAATGTGAGACGTGTAACGGCAAGAGATTTAAAAAAGAAGTGCTTGAGGTAGCTTTTAATGGTAAAAATATAGACGATATCCTCACTATGACTATTGACGATGCGGTGTCATTTTTTACAGAACACAATGAGGCAAAAATAACACGTAAATTAAAGCCACTTCAAGATGTAGGCCTAGGATATGTAACTTTAGGACAGAGCTCTTCTACCCTATCTGGTGGTGAGGCACAACGTATAAAGCTTGCAAGCTTTCTCGTAAAAGGAACTACAAAGGATAAGACGCTATTCATTTTTGATGAACCTACTACGGGACTTCACTTTCACGATATAAAAAAGCTCCTAGCTTCTTTTGAGGCTCTTATTGAAAAAGGTCACTCTATCATTGTTGTAGAGCATAATATGGACCTTGTAAAATGTGCAGACTATGTTATTGATATGGGACCAGAAGGTGGTAAAAATGGAGGAAAACTCGTAGCCGCCGGAACACCAGAAGAAGTTGCAAAAAATAAGAAATCATTTACCGGTACATACTTAAAGGAAAAACTCTAAGCATCTACTAATTAGATATTACCTCCGAAAGTTCTATTTTAGTACAATGGGACTTTCTAATTTTATAAAAAACCTCGTTCAAGCTACAAAAACTACAGCTTTTGATCCTGGTGTATTTAATGATGAGCTTGCCAGTAAGGTTAGTTGGTCTCCTGAGGCTGGCGGTGGCGCAAACTTCAAGACCAAAAGCTTAGTAAAAATCTCTGATAGCGAACTTCAATATAAAGCCTCCTCTTTTGGAAAAATATTTGGAGCACTATTTATTATTTTTCCTATAGTATTTATCCTTGTAGGAACTACAACTATTATTAAAACAGGCTTTAAGGTAGAAGCGTTAATTTTTGTACTAATCCCTCTTATTTTTATTGGTGTAGGGATCTTTATAATTAAAAAATTCAATAGCACAATTACATTTAATAAGTCATCAGGATATTTTCATAGAAGTAAAAAGAAAGAAGTAACAAGCCTAACTGTGCAAGAAGATGCACATAATTATAAGCTAGACACCATAAAGGCTTTACAAATTTTACCAGAGCGTGTACGTGGTAATAAAAGTTCTTACACCAGCTATGAGATTAATCTTGTATTTGAAGATGGTAGCCGTTATAATATTGTTGATCACGGCCACAGAAAAAGTATAGAAACAGATGCTGTAACACTAAGTGATTTTTTAGGAGTTCCCGCCTGGAATAAAATGACAAGAACCACCTATATATCTTCATCAAGTGCTACAAGCTCTTCATATAACAGCCTTGAACCTCACGATCTAAGATCAAATAAAACAATCTATGATTCGTCATCAAGGACTTATGCTAGTGATAGTACTTATGAGACAGATGATCTAGATAGTGATTATGACTCAACAAAACCTCGAGAAATGTAGTATCACGCTTTCGCGAAAGCGTAACAAAAACCATCAACACGTTTAATTATGAAAAACCTATTACTACTGTTACTTCTGCTTTCAATTACGTTTGTGAGGTCACAATCTGATACAGAGATTTTTCTATTTGATATCGATGCCACGCACGAAAAACCTGTGCTTAACAACAAAAAAAACATTAGTCAAAATAAAGGCTATGACAGCCAGCCACAATTTCTGGCAGATAATGTGATTATTTATGCTGGTACTCGTGAAGGGCAAACAGAAATCATACAGTATACGAGAGGCATTTCAAAACAGTTTAACATAAGCACTCAAGGAGGAGAATACTCTCCGCAGTTTATGATGGGTACACGAGGAATCTCTGCAGTGCGTCTAGATCCAGATGGCTTACAGCGTTTATATCACTACCTACCTAGAAAAACAGAAACTCCTACCCTAGTTAAAGATGCGGTAGTGGCTTACTATACTTGGTTTGACAAGAACACCATTGTAGGTGCAGATATTGTTGAAGATAATTTACATCTAGTAATTCATCACTTAGATAGTAAAAAAACAGAAGACCTAAAGATAGCAGTAGGCAGATCTTTTCATAAAATACCTGATACTCATCTGGTAAGTTTTATAGACAAAACTTCACAACCCTGGATGGTAAAATCTATTGACCCAGCTACAAAAAGGATAAAAAACATAATACCGCTAGATGAGGGTGTAGAAGATATAAACTGGCTACCAGATGGCCGATTACTTGCGGCAAAGGGGAATACCATTTTTGTAAAAGACAAAAACGCGTGGAAGGTCTTCCATTGTTTTACAGATACAGCGCTACAAGACATTACACGGTTTGCTATTGCGCCTAGTGGTAATCAGATTGCTATTGTATCTACAATCTCACAACCAAAATCTGAGTAATCATTTATCTATCATAAAGATGAAAAATAAGAGCACAATGAAGACAAAAATGAATAGGCAGCTTATTTTAAGTATGGCATTTATACTCACATCTGTAATTGTAACTGCTCAAGGCTTTACTTATAATGAGGGCACAGACGGTGACCTCTCAGATCAATTTGACGCTCCTAGTGGTCCTTTTATCCTCGAGCTAGGAGATAATAGCATTACAGCAGATCAACAAGGTAATCCTCGTGATATAGATTATATCACGATCACCCTACCTCCAGATTTACAGCTAGATCAACTTGTTCTTGACAGTTATACCGCAGAGGGTACAAATAATGAGGCATTTCTTGGTTTGCAAGAAGGCAACGCGTTTACAACAGATGCAATGAGTACAACTGCAAGTGATTTACTAGGAGGTATGACGTACGGTAGCGGTAATCAAGATACAGATTTACTACCACAAATTGGGCAACTGGGCACAGGCTTTACCCCACCACTACCTACCGGAACTTATACCTTCTGGCTTAATCAAACAGGACCTAACTCTCAGGCTACGCTTAGATTTGTAGTTTCTGGAACTCTAGATATAGAAGAAGTTACCACACAAAATGATATAGTGATCTACCCTAACCCAGTACGCGAGACGCTACGTATAAGCGCTCCAGGCACAGCCGTTCAAAAACTCGAAATCTACAATATCACAGGACAATTAATAGTTTCACAGGCTACTCTATCAACTGTAACATTTAGTGCCACACCGTCCGGAATCTATTTTGTAAAAGTCTTTACAAGCTCTGGTATTATTACTCAAAAAATTAACAAACTATAATATTAATGAAACACCTACTAGCCATCTGTTTACTCACACTTGCATTATCGAGCTGTAAAGAAACTACAACAACTGCATCCCCATCTTCAGACCTGGTTGAAGATACAAGCGAGATACCTAATAATAAGATAGATCACCAGTTACGACAAGTTCAAAAAGCCACTATTGCGCCAGAGCTGGACGGAAAGGCAGATGATCCTATATGGAATAGTGTGAGCTGGCAACAATTAGATCAAAAATGGCTCGGAGATGATTATACTGCACAAGACTTTGCTGGTCGTTATAAACTTGCTTGGACTCCAGAGGCCTTATATATACTTGCCGAAATTACAGATGACGTAATTTATGATAAAGAAAAAGACCCACTCACCCTATGGTGGGATGATGACTGCCTAGAGATCTTTATAGATGAAGACAACTCTGGTGGTGGTCACCAGTTTACCCACAATGCCTTTGCATATCACGTAGCTCTAGACGGTAATGTGGTAGATGTTGCACCAGGTAAAATACCTACATTATACAATAGCCACGTACAATCTAAAACTACAACTTTAGGAGAAAATAAGATGCTATGGGAGTGTAAGATGACTATCTATGACGCTACTTATAAAGATGGTGGTGTGAACGAGCAAAAAATACTAGCACCTAATAAAAAAATGGGCTTTGCCCTAGCCTATTGTGATAATGATGCAAGTGAAGAGCGAGAAAACTTTATAGGCTCTGTAGCCGTGCCAGGTGAAGATAAAAACAGAGGCTGGATAGACGCAGGTATTTTTGGCACTATTGAGCTCGTGGAGTAAATCTTGAGTTGCTTCGATTGTGTTGTAAAGTTTATATACACGCTTTCGCGAAAGCGGTCTACACATCAACACATTCTTTACTATCTTTAAAACAAAAATTTATACTTTATATCAATGTTAAGAAATTTACCCACCCTACACATTCCAAATCCAAAACAACTCATCACTACCTCTGTACTTACTGCTTTTACATTTTGCCTTTCTATAGGTACAAGTGTAGCGCAAACAGATGCAAGAATCTATGATATTATAGATGCCGTATCTGAAGACAGATTACGGGCAGATGTAAAAAAACTTGCAGATTTTGGAACAAGACACACCTTAAGTGATACCGTTTCAAACACTCGCGGCATAGGCGCCGCTAGAAGATGGATCAAAAATGAATTTGAAAAAACATCTCAAGCTTGTAATAACTGTCTAGATGTTTTTTACCAGAGTGATTTAGTAAAAAAAGGTACAAACCCTCGTATAGTAAAGGATGTAGCGGTAGTAAATGTTGTAGCCGTACAAAAAGGCAGTAAGTACCCTAACCGTTACATACTAATGAGCGGTGATATAGATAGTAGAATTTCTGATCCTACAAATTATACAGATGACGCTCCTGGGGCAAATGATAATGCGAGCGGTATGGCTGGTACACTAGAAGCGGCTAGAGTATTATCAAAATATACTTTTGAAAACAGTATCATATATGTAGGCCTCTCTGGAGAAGAGCAAGGACTCTTTGGCGGAAAAGGGCTCGCAGCCTACGCAAAAGAGCAAGGCTGGGAGATTATAGGTATTATGAACAATGATATGATAGGTAATATAGAAGGTGTAGATGGGGTAATAGATAATAGAACCTTTAGAATATTTTCTGAGCCAGTCCCTCCTACTGAGACAGAGAGACAGCGCAACGCAAGACGCTTTTATGGTGGTGAGGTAGATGGTATATCAAGACAACTGGCTCGTTTTATTTACAAAACCACAAAGACGTATATGCCAGAGATGAACCCTATGATGATATATAGACTAGACCGTTTTGGCCGTGGTGGTCACCACAGACCTTTTAACGACGCTGGTTTTGCTGGAATACGTATAATGGAAGCACACGAAAATTATACACAGCAACACCAAGACATACGTACAGAAAATGGAATAAATTATGGAGATACATTTGAGCACATAAACTTTCCATATAATGCAAAACTTACAGCCGTAAATGCCATAAACCTTGCAAGCATCGCCTGGGCACCTCCTACTCCTAGTAATGTAGGTATAGGTGGTATTGTAGAGGCAAACGCACGTTTACAGTGGGATGCCGTAGAGGGCGCAGTAGCTTATAAAGTGTACTGGAGAGATACCACCTCTCCTACTTGGGATAACTCAAGACTTATTACAAATGGTACAAGTGCCACTCTTAAAGGTATTGTGATAGATAACTTTTTCTTTGGCGTAGCTGCTGTAGGTAAAGATGGTCACGAGAGTCCAGTAGCATTCCCTAGTACTATTATAAGAGATTAACCTAATACCATATGGACTCAAATGTGGGTCTGCTTAATAACAATTATATGAAATACACAAAAACCTTATGTATTGTAGGGACTATTTTAGTTTCCGCTTTCGCGAAAGCGCAAACCTCTTTTGATCAAGACATCGCTGCAGTAAAAGATAAAGTAATAGAATGGCGCAGAGACTTTCATCAAAACCCTGAACTAGGAAACAGAGAGTTTAAAACCGCCGAAAAAATAGCCAAACACTTAAAATCACTAGGCATAGAAGTACAAACTGGTGTCGCAAAAACTGGTGTTGTAGGACTTTTAAAAGGAGACTTACCGGGCAAAGTGGTTGCACTGCGAGCAGATATAGATGCATTACCAGTTACAGAACGTAATGATCTTCCTTTTAAATCTAATGTTACCACTACGTTCCTAGGTGCCGAAACTGGTGTAATGCACGCTTGTGGTCACGATACTCACACGGCTATACTTATGGGTGTTGCAGAAGTACTGGCTAAGAATAAGGATAAAATAAAAGGTTCTGTAAAGTTTGTCTTTCAACCTGCAGAAGAGGGACCACCACCAGGTGAAGAAGGAGGTGCAAAACTTATGGTGAAGGAAGGTGTATTACAAAATCCTCAGGTAGATGCCATTTTTGGGTTACATATTAATAGCGCTACACCAGCGGGAACTATACGATATAAACCTGGAGGGACTATGGCCGCAACAGAGCGCTTTGTTGTAAAAGTAAAAGGAAAGCAATCACACGGTAGCCAGCCGTGGTCTGGGGTAGACCCTATTCTTATCTCTGCTCAAATTATAGACGGTTTTCAAAGTATTATCTCTCGTGAGAGTAACTTAACAGAAGAAGCTGCCGTAATAACTGTGGGTAAGATAACTTCTGGATTACGTTTTAATATCATACCAGAAAGTGCAGAAATGATAGGTACCGTACGTACGCTTGATCCAGATATGCGTGAAAAAATCATAAGACGTATGAATGAGATGGCACGCGACATTGCAAAGGCTTACGGTGGTGAGGCAGAAATTGAATGGCAAAATATGACCGTGGTAACCTATAATGACCTGGATCTTACGGCGCAATCATTACCAACACTTCAAAAAGTAAGCGGTGCAGAAAATGTACAATTACAGAAGGCAGTTACTGGTGGTGAAGATTTCTCTTTCTTTCAAGAAAAAGTGCCTGGATTCTATTTCTTTTTAGGTGGAATGACTCCTGGAAACAAAGAAGCATTCCCGCATCACACTCCAGATTTCTATATAGATGAAAGCGGATTTCAGCTAGGTGTAAAAGCCCTTAGTCAGCTTACGGTAGATTACCTTTCGAAATAAGTTAAACAAAACACGATTTAAAGAGCGTCTCTTCCTTGTGAAGAGGCGCTTTTTTGGTTTTAATTAAGATATAATTATCATAAATATATGTTAAGAGCAATGTTACCTTAAGGTAAACTTTAAGACCATTTTTAGTTAAACATTTATTAAAACTCAACGACCAAAATGTTAAGAAAATTCCTACTTAATAGATTTTCAAATAGTTATAAATGTTAAAGAAATTTTGTAAGAAATTTTAACATAAAATGCGAATTCTTAAATTTATGATAAACTTAGGTTAATTGTGATATGACATTCTTAACGATTACCCTAATTGAATAATTTTATCGCATCATTAAAAACATACATACATGAAAAAAACTATTATCAAAAAGTATCTGTTTTTGGTTCTTTTAGGTTTTATGGCGCAAGTCACTTTAGCCCAAAAAACAATAACAGGTACGGTGAAGGAACAGAATGGCCCGCTACCAGGAGCCAGTGTTTTAATTCAAGGTACCACTACGGGTACCCAAACTGATTTTGATGGAAACTTCTCTTTAGAAGCATCATCTACAGATGTATTAACTTTTAGCTATGTAGGCTTTAAAGAAGTTTCTATTCCTGTAGGAAATCAAACTATTATTAATGTGACGCTAGAAGAAGATAATGCGCTGGATGAGGTCGTTATTGTAGCTTTTGGTTCACAAACAAAAAAGAAAAATGTTCAATCTGTATCTGTAGTTGGTCAGGATGCTATTAAAGATATCCCGGCAAACTCACCACAAGAGTTACTACAAGGTCAAGCAGCAGGTGTACAAGTAGTACAGTCTTCTGGTGTACTTGGAGCAGCTCCTACTATCAAGATTAGAGGTGTCGCTTCAGTATCATCTGGATCTAGACCACTATTTGTTGTAGATGGTGTACCACTTAACGATACAGACCTTACATCTAACCAAGGTGCAAACCAAGGTCTTAACCCACTTGCAAACATCAACCCAAATGATATAGAGTCTATCTCTGTATTAAAAGATGCTTCGGCAACGGCTATCTACGGTTCTCGTGGATCTAACGGTGTTGTAATTGTAACTACAAAATCTGGTTCTAAAGGAGGACAGACTACGGTTACTTTAAACGTTAGTACTGGAATCAGTGAGTCTACAGACACATTTGATATGATGAATGCTGATGAGTTTAGACAATATGCTGTAGATGCAAACTACTTTGGTATAGACAACGTTGCAGATCTTCCTCAAGGTGGATTTAACTGGGTAGATGGTGTTACAAGAACAGGAATCTCAAACAATATAGACGCATCTGTAAGTGGTGGTAGTGAGAAAACTTCTTTCTACATAAGCACAAACTTTAAAGATGAAGAAGGATTCATCATTGGTAATGATTTAAAAAGACGTGCTGGTCGTTTAAACATTAACCACACTGCAACAGATTGGTTAGAAATAGGTGCAAACATAGGGATTACAAGAAATGAGTTTGACCGTGTAGGTGCAGAAAACAGTACGTTTGCTCCACTTACTTCTGCTTATTTAATACGTCCTTGGGTACAACCTAGAGATGAGAATGGAAACCTA
Organism: Dokdonia sp. MED134; assembly: GCF_000152925.2. Classification (NCBI taxonomy): domain Bacteria; kingdom Pseudomonadati; phylum Bacteroidota; class Flavobacteriia; order Flavobacteriales; family Flavobacteriaceae; genus Dokdonia; species Dokdonia sp. MED134. The sequence goes on from NZ_CP009301.1 coordinate 491,707, forward strand.
GTAAACACTGGATTTATTGCAAACACAATTGCAATTGAGTCGCTAGATATCAATGATTCAGATGTTACAAGAACGACAGGTAACGTATCTGCAAAGGTTTCTTTATTTGAAGGATTGACTTTCAACTCTCGTTTTGGTATTGATAGAGTTCTTGTAGAAGAGCAACAACGTTCTTTTGAGCTTAACTCACCAGGAGGAACAGGATCTAACTTTTATGCACAAGACAACCGTTATATCTTAACAAACACGCTTAACTACGATACTACATTTGGAGATAAGCACGATTTAGGAGCAGTAGCAGGTATCTCTTATGAAGAGAATACAATTAGAACTATTGCTGTTGCAGGTACAGGTTTTGCTAGTGATTCTAGTTTAAACATCGAGTCTGCTGCACAAAAGACTACTACTACATCTAGTGCTACGGCAAACAGCCTTGTAGGTTACTTTGCACGTGTAAACTATGCTTATGATAGTAAATACGTTCTTGAAGGTTCTTTACGTCGTGATGGATCATCACGTTTTGGAGCAGATAACCGTTTCGGTACATTCTTCGCACTAGGTGGTGCTTGGAACCTTTCTGAAGAAAAATTCTTAGAAGATAGTTCTTGGATTAATAACCTTAAACTTAGAGCAAGTTTCGGTACGACAGGTAACGACCGTATAGGTAACTTCCAGTCACTAGCACTTTACAGTGGTGGTACTTTTGGACAGTACAATGATCAAGCTGGTCTTGCTCCTGTTTCTGCACCAAACCCAGATTTAAAATGGGAACGTTCTAAAGCTTTTGATATAGGACTAGCAGGAGATCTTTTTAACAACAGAATTTCTTTTAGTGTTGATTATTACAAGAAGAGAACAGATGACCTTATCTTAAACCTTCCACTTCCTATCTCTACTGCAGCAGGTACAAATAATACCATTGCTCGTAACGTAGGTGAGATTGAAAACAGAGGTTTTGACGTTAGCCTTACTTCTAATAACTTTAGAGATGGTGATTTTAAATGGACAACAACGCTTAACATAGGTTTCAATACAAATGAAGTAATCTCTTTACCTGGAGCATCTATTGATACAGAAGGAAGAGAATTTATAGCTGGATCTGCTTCTCAAAGAGCAATCGTAGGTGAGTCTATTAACACATTCTACTTAGTACGTTACAAAGGTGTAAACCCACAAACTGGTGATGCAGAGTGGCTAGACGCAGATGGTAATGCAACTACAAATCCTAACCCATCTACAGATAGAGTTATTGCAGGAGATGCAAACCCAGACTTTGTAGGAGGACTTACAAACACGTTCAAATACAAAAACTTTGACTTAAACGTCTTGACTAACTTTAGTGTTGGTAACGATATCTATGTAGACGGATTACGTTTTACAGATAACGCTGCTTCTGGATCGTTTAACAACAGAGCTGCTTTATTAAATGTATGGCAACAACCAGGTGACAATGCTTTTGTACCTGCTTTTGATAGCCCAACTTTTAACACGTTTGCACAGAGATCTACTGCTCAGTTAAGAGATGGTTCTTTCTTAAGATTTAAGAATGTAACGTTAGGATACACAATTCCTAAGTCTGTATTAGATAAGACTAAACACGTTAAAAACATAAGGTTATATGCTACTGCAACAAACCTTATTACTATAAAAGGAAGCGACTTAGAAGGTATTGATCCAGAGGTAACAGATACAAGTGCTGCTTTAGGACAAGGAGAAACTTTCTTTACTCCACCACAATCAAAGTCTTTCATCTTTGGAGCAACGATCCAATTATAATATAAAACCAAATAACAATATGAAAATTTTTAAATACACACTTATTTTCCTTTTGAGCGTAGGGTTCTACTCTTGTGAGGACGATTTAGACATACTGCCAGAAGACGATCAGTCTCCTGAGCAAGTATTCTCTAGTGAAGCAGGTGCAAACGGTGCACTAGTAGGGGTTTACAGTCTTGCACAGCAAGATGATGTACTTAACGGTACTTCTGCCCTAGCTACAGAATGGCAGTCTGATAATGTTGATTTTGTAGGGTCTTTCCCAACATTTAACGACATTAGAACGTATGACACAAGATCTACAAATACTTCTATACAGGGTATTTATGATGATAGTTATGAAGTAATTAATGCTGCAAACAGAGTAATTGCTTTTGTACCAGAAATTGCAGATGAGACTTTTCTTGAAGAAGATAGAGCAAACATTGTTGCGCAAGCAAAATTTATGAGAGCCCTAGTATACTTTAAGCTTGCAGATCTTTTTGCACAACCACTTCAAGTAGGTGGAGGTACAAACCTAGCTGTGCCATTAGTAGTTAACCCAGTTAACCCGAGTACGGCTACAGATGAGGAATTATTCCCAAAAAGAGCAACACTTAATGAAGTACACACACAGATTGAGATTGACCTTGTAGATGCAATTCCTGCACTTACAAACAGTGATAACTCAAGAGCAACGCAAGCAGCTGCACAGCAGTTACTTGCACGTCTGTACTTATATCAAGAGCGTTTTGAAGAAGCTGCTACCCTATCTAACGATGCGATAAACAGTTCTTTCCAACTAGCGGAGAATTATGAGTTTTACAATGACCAGTCTCCAGAGCACTTATTTACATTAGTAAACACATCTGCAGATGGACAAGACTCAGGAGAAGGATTCTCAGGTCTTACTAACCCAGCTCCAACAGGTCGTGGTGATGCACCATTTACAGATAACTTAATTGCTGCATACCTTGAAGAATTCCAAATTGATGAAGATGGAAACCCACTTCTTGATGATGAAGGAAACCCAGTACCAGATGCTAGATACACAGATCTTATTCAGATAGGTACATCTGCACCAGGTAACGCACGTGTATTTACTGCAAAATTTCCTGACGGAGTAAACAATGCAGATAACGCACCAGTACTAAGAATTACTGAAGCATACCTTACAAGAGCCGAAGCTAACTTAAGAAACGGTTCATCTATAGGTGCAGATCCACTTACAGATATCAACCTACTTAGAGCACGTGCAGGCCTTGTAGCACTTACTGCTGTAACACTTGATGATATCTTAAACGAGCGTCGTAAAGAACTTGCCTTTGAAGGGCAACGTAGAATGGACTTGTTAAGAAACGGTCTTGACTTAAGAAGAGCAGGAATGCCTAACGAAGTGGAGAGCGCATTTGGAGCAGATAAAACAATCTTCCCTATTCCTAATAGAGAGATTGAGCTATCTCAACTTGAACAAAACCCAGGATACTAAATCATTTAGATTCCACTAAATGTATTAAATCCCTAGCTAGCCACTAGGGATTTTTTTTTGCTCCATTTTAAAAAACTATCATTTTATAAAACTGTAGCATTTCATAAATCATTTGTACATTAACCACATAAAACAGCAAATCATACTTATGAAACTAAAACTCGCAGCAGTAGCCTTATTGGTATTCGCTTTCGCGAAAGCGCAAAACAATCTAGAGCAACAAATTAATGATATAGAATCTAAGGTCATAGAGTGGCGTCGAGACTTTCATCAAAATCCAGAACTAGGAAACAGAGAGTTTAAAACTGCCGAAAAAATAGCCACACACCTCAAATCCTTAGGGATGAAGGTACAAACCGGTGTTGCCAAAACTGGAGTTGTAGGCATACTAGAAGGAAAGCGTAAAGGAAAAGTACTCGCACTACGAGCAGATATAGATGGATTACCCGTAAAAGAACGTGCAGATTTACCGTTTAAATCTGAAGCAATGGGAGAATATCGTGGTGAGGCCGTGCCTGTAATGCACGCCTGTGGTCACGATACACACATCGCAATTCTTATGGGCGTGGCAGAGATACTTGCAAAAAATAATGACTTTGCAGGTACTGTAAAATTCATCTTTCAGCCAGCAGAGGAAGGTGCACCTCCGGGCGAAGAAGGTGGTGCAGAGCTTATGGTAAAAGAAAATGTGCTTAAAAACCCAGATGTAGATGCCATTTTTGGCCTTCACATAGGTTCTGGGCAAGATGTAAATACCATAGCCTATAAGCCTGGCGGAATTATGGCCGCTTCACAGAGCTTTGAGATCCATATAAAAGGAAAACAAAGCCACGGCTCAACCCCGTGGACTAGTCGTGACCCTATTATGGCTGCCGTAAAGATTATAGATGGCTTACAAACCATCATATCTCGTGAAATCCCTCTCACAGACGAGGCTGCAGTATTATCTATAGGTAAAATTAATGCGGGCGTACGTAGTAATATTATACCAGAAGAAACACATATTGTAGGTACATTACGTACACTAGATTATGATATGCAAACTTATATTAATAACCGTATGAAGGAAATGGTACCGGCTATTGCTGCGGCTTACCGCACAGAAGCGACCATTACAATACCTGAAGGGTATCCTATTACACATAATGATGAAAACCTTACGAGCCAGATGGTACCTTCACTAGAGAAGGCGGCTGGTAAAGAAAACGTACACGTTATAAAAGCAATAACTGGTGCAGAAGACTTTTCATTCTTTCAAAAAGAAGTTCCTGGGCTTTATTTCTTTTTAGGAGGTAAAACTCCGGGTACTACAGAGGCGTTCCCACACCACACACCAGATTTTTATATAGATGAAAGCGGGATGCTACTAGGTGTAAAAACATTTGTGCAAATGACACAAGACTATCTAGGGCAATAACCCCTACTCTAGTATCATACATTGTTATACATTAGACCGTAAATAGCTATAAGTTATTTACGGTTTTTTATGCCTAAACCCCTCATAAACTATAAATTTCGTTATATAACTATAAAAATAGTTGTTTAACTATATTTTTCGTTGTATGTTTGAATCATCAATCAAATCACTCGTATACAATCGCTTGCAAAGCGCTATTATAAAATTGTTTCTTATGGATAAACTCACAAATAAAGAAGAACAGGTTATGCACGCTTTATGGAAGCTGGAGCGCGCCTTTGTAAAAGAGGTCGTAGCCGCATTACCAGAAGGCAATCATTACAATACAGTTTCTACTATTATAAGAAATCTGGCAGATAAAGGATATGTAGGGCATCAAGCCTTTGGAAAAACACACCAGTACTTCCCTACCGTGTCTTTAGAGTCATATCGTAAGGAGTTTATGGAGACGACTACTCAAAAGTATTTTGGTAACTCGTATAAAAATATGGTTTCCTTTTTTGCCAAAGAAGAAAAGATCTCTGCAGAAGAGCTTAGAGAGATACTAGCAATCATAGAAAAAAAGTAAGCTTATGGAAACGCTCATCCTCCTTGCAAAAAGCGCCTCCATACTCGGGCTCTTCTATGTAATCTACCTAACCGTACTTTATAAAAATACCTTGTTTACCGCAAAAAGGCATTACTTTATTGCCGGTATCATTGCTGCTATCACTCTTCCTTTTATAGAATTCACACGTGAGATCGAGGTGATTATACCCTCGCAACCACTTGTGATGCCCGCTCTAGATGTAAGCTCCGTAAACACTGCACCCATCGCTGTAGCACCGCAACCTGTAGAACAAGCTATAAACTGGTGGCAAGTACTTGTCATAATATATATAATAGGTATCTGTATAATGCTCTTTAGGCTTTGTGCGCAATACATATCCTTAAGACAGCTCATTGCATCTGGCAGTCGCAGTACAAAAGGGCGCTATACATTTGTAGCAGTTACAAAAGCGATAAGTCCGTTTTCTTTCTTTTCAAAAATTGTTTACAATCCTGCGCTTCACACGCCAGAAGAACTAGAGATGATTATCGCTCACGAAAAAGTGCACGCACAGCAAAGGCACTCTCTAGATATGCTCTTATCTCAAATAACGCTTGTGATACAATGGTGTAACCCCTTTGCCTGGTTGTATAAAAATAGTCTTGAGCAAAATCTAGAATACCTAGCAGATCACCAAGCTATACAAGAAATTAAGAATCCAAAACAATATCAACGCACGCTGGTACAGGTCTCATCCCCCTCATTTGCCCCAGCACTTACTAATCAATTTTATCAATCATTTATCAAAAAACGAATCGTTATGATCAATACACCACAATCCCACAAAAACAATCTTTGGAGGTTATCACTTATCATTCCCGTGCTTGCGCTCTTTATGTACTCTTTTAATGTAAAAGAAGTGACTAATTATGTGGAGGAGGATAATACCGCTTTCGCGAAAGCGGAAAAAGACACCACCTATGCAAATCAAGGTAGAGATGTTTTCTTTATAGATAGCAATACCACTCCGGCAAAACTAGATCGAATAGAAGCCTATGTATCAAACCACTGGGAGAACGTAGCCATTAAGTTTAACAAAAGAAAATTCAATGCAAAAAACACGCTTACTGGTTTCTTTCTACAAGCGAAGTTTGAAAACCAAGAAGCTTTTACCAATAAATTCTCTTTTAATGCAAAAGAAAATACCTCTTGGGAAGGCTATAGTCTAATGGTTAATACCGAACAGGAGATTGTTGTAATGGAGCAAAAAGATGGCACATTTATAAACATCACACCAGATAAAACAATCATCACAGATGAGAAGGTTGCTGTAAATAGAAAAAAAACAGCAGCTCAAGAAAATAATACGACAAAGGATGCACTAGGACCTAATCCCGTTATAGTTGTGAATAATAACGTTGTACTGAGCGAAGAAAAAGAGAAAAGAGTCACAGGTGATAGTATCACAAGCTTACCTCCTGCTCAAGCTATCAAAGCCTACGGAACTATTGCACAAGACGGTGCGCTCATTGTACACAGCAGTCCAAAAGCAGACACCACACGAGTAGTATCGCGTATAGTACAAGAAACCTATAACTATATCATTACTAAAAACACAACGGATAATGAGATTGATGCGCTCATTAAGCTAATGAGAGAAAAGCACAAAGCTACTCTCAAGGTGAGTGGTATTAAAAGAAATAAGAGTCAAGAGATTACAAGTATTGTAATTAATCTCATAGATGATAAGGGTAATAATAAGAACTACACCTTACAAACACCTAACCCTATTAATGATATTTACATCTATAAGGATGAAAATGGTTTTACAGGTATGGGCAATGTAAATATGGATAAAGGTTCAAAAGCTTCATATGACAATTTGAGAGCTCAGATGGAAGAACGTCGTAAGGCTCTAATGAGCAATAGAGATAGCCTACGTGCAGGTATGGAGCTTCGTAAACAAGAACTACGTGCTCGTATGGATGAACGTAGAAACCTACAAGGCCGTGCACAAAGCGATTCTATGCGCCAGTACATAATGGCTAGACGTGATAGTATGAAAATGCAAATGAAAGAGCAACGTGAGGGTATTAAATCAAAAAGAAAAAAGCTTAAGAAAACAGCTAAAAATAATAAAGCGGGTTATGTCACTTTAGAAAACGGCACATACTACTATGTAGAAACCCCAGATGGATCAAGAAAATTTTACAATAGATGGGGAGTGCAGATACAAGAGAGTGATGCCCTCTATAAAGAACTTGTAAATGCCAAGGAGTCCACGGCAGAAGATAAAAGTAAAGAAGAATCAAAGACGCTATCTCGTGAAGAAGATATGATAAAACGTGGTGGGCTTGATAAAGCAATCTATTACATAAATGATAAAGAGGCTTCTAAAGAAATGATAGATGCCTTAGATCCTACATTTATTAAGAGTGTTACTATATATAAAGGTGAGAAAGCCATTAAGCTTTATGGTAAAAAAGGAAAGAACGGAGTAATTCAGATAGATACCACCTATTAAATATATCCTCAATTAGTATTTAAGTCCGCTTTCCATCAGAAAGTGGACTTTTTTTATGTGCTGTTTTTTACAAGAGTCTCTTGTAAAAAACTGGACAAAAATGATGAAAACACCATTTTAAGCATATTTATAGCCCATTTTCCTCTACAGATTTTCAAAAGAGGTCAAAAACCCTCTACAAAACTAACAGATACGGCAATATCAATCAGCACAGGTTACAGTTCCTAACACAATCGTAGATAAAGGCACTACACATATAAAGTGTTGTTATTTTTTTAGTTACAATATTGCTGTTAATTTCATTAAAAACTTCTTTTCTATTTGTTTTATCGAGCTCAAGGTGACTTCTTTGCTTCATCAATAACAAACAACGATACAATTACTAATCAAAATCTCACTATTATGAAAACGCCAGTCCACACTCAGAAACAAGTAAAAACAAACAAAGTATTAGGTCTATATACCATCTTTATGGTAAGCCTTAGCATCTCTTACATTGTAACTACCTTTTTACAACTAGGTAAGTAATAATAGTAATCATTAATCACATTCATCAATCATTCATCAATCAATCATTCATCAATCAATTTTCATTCATCAATCAATTTTTTAAATAATCATTTCCAATCCAAACCCATTCCTTATGACACAAGTAATCATTACCATTTTAGAAATACTTATAGGATAATATATCCTGTGCCTCCTGCCGCATCTAGCATCCCAACTGCTAGACGTATAAGGACCACATAAAAGCACACGTATATAGTTTTATTTAACTATCATAACCTGTAGCAGAATTAGCCAACTAACAAAGCCGTAACGCATTGCGTTACGGCTTTGTTTTTTAGCTACTTTTGACGGTATGCAAAAACTCTATAAATTTCTTGCCAAAGTTAATAAGGCAGTACTTCCCTCCTATTCAAAACGTGGTCTTGACCTTACACAAGCTACAAAGTTTCAGCTTGCCATCATAGGCTATAGAACGTGGGTTACAAAAAAAGCGTTAGGTTAAATCTTTTCGGCAAGTGCTTGTGCGCTTATCGCTCCGTGGCTGTCTGAATACACAGCGGTTCCATTCTTAATCAATATAATCTGTGGGCTTTGGTGCATTACCTGAAATTTATATCCCACCTCATTAGACACTTCTCTGTACGCCTTAAGATCTAAGTAATAAATATCCAGCTGGTTTGGATCTATATCATATTGTGCCTCTAGCTGGCGTATTGCCATACGGCTTATACCGCAAGTTGTAGAGTGCTTAAATATCGCCTGTGGCTTCGTTTCAGAATCTTTTGCGATTTGATCCAGTTGCTCGAGTGTGGTAAGTTGCTTCCACGGCATTGGTGTTTTTTCCTCTTGAGGTTCTTTATCTCCTCCAAAAATCGAATTAAATATTCCCATTCTTCAATATGCTTTTATACAAAGGTAGTCGTTGTGTCTGTGTTACGCTTTCGCGAAAGCGTAAAATAGTTCTTAAATAAGTCATAAAGTCAGTTAATTCAAGCCCTTACAAGACATTATGTCGCAATACCGTCTTGGAACAATACTTGACTATTGTCTCTCAAAAAAAGTACAACCAGAAATCATTAGCAAGCGCTTTACAGCAAGTAATGGTCTCTTAAAACATATGAAATGAATATTAACAATTTTACTATAAAATCGCAGGAGGCCATACAGCGAGCACAGCAAATTGCTCAAGAGCTAGGCCACCAGCAAATAGAAAATGAGCATATTTTTAAAGCAATTTTTGAAGTAGATGAGCACGTAACGCCTTTCTTGCTTCAAAAACTTGATGTAAATGTGCCTTTATTACAGCAAATTTTAGACAGCACCCTTGAGAGTTATCCTAAGGTGTCTGGTGGTGATATAATGCTAGGGAGAGAAGCAAATAAAGCAATCACTCAGGCTAATATTATTGCCAAAAATATGAATGATGAGTATGTCTCTATCGAGCATCTCATACTCGCCATTTTTGGAACAAAAAGTAAAGTAGCCCAGATCTTAAAGGATCAAGGGGTGACTGAGAAGCACCTGCAAGCTGCTATTACAGAAGTGCGCAAGGGTAACCGTGTGACCTCACAAAGTGCAGAAGAGACGTATAACTCACTAAGCAAGTATGCAAAAAACCTTAACGAACTAGCACGCACAGGCAAGTTAGATCCAGTAATAGGTAGAGATGAAGAGATACGACGCATCTTGCAGATTTTAACACGCCGTACGAAGAACAATCCTATACTCGTAGGAGAGCCAGGTACAGGTAAAACAGCCATTGCCGAAGGTCTTGCGCATAGAATTGTAGATGGTGACATCCCAGAAAACTTGCAGAACAAGCAAATATTTGCGCTGGATATGGGAGCGCTTATTGCGGGTGCAAAATTTAAAGGAGAGTTTGAGGAGCGTCTTAAAGCGGTTATTAAAGAAGTAACAGAAAGTGATGGAGACATTGTACTCTTTATAGATGAGATTCACACCCTGGTGGGAGCCGGTGGTGGTCAAGGTGCGATGGATGCGGCAAACATTTTAAAACCTGCCCTTGCTCGCGGGGAGCTGCGCGCCATAGGTGCTACCACGCTTGATGAGTATCAAAAATACTTTGAAGCAGATAAGGCCCTGGAGCGTAGATTCCAGAAGGTAACCGTAGATGAGCCAGATACAGAGAGTGCTATTTCTATCTTACGTGGTATCAAAGACAAGTATGAGACACACCACAAGGTGCGTATTAAGGATGATGCTATTATTGCTGCTGTAAAGTTATCACAGCGCTATATCACGAGCAGATTTTTACCAGACAAGGCGATTGACTTGATGGATGAAGCTGCCGCAAAAATGCGAATGGAAATCAACTCCAAGCCAGAAGAGCTCGATGTGTTAGACCGTCGTGTGATGCAACTAGAGATTGAGATTGAAGCGATAAAGCGTGAGAAAGATGAAGATAAGCTCAAAAGCCTACGTGCAGATTTAGCTAACCTTAAAGAGGAGCGCAACGATCTTAACGCGCAGTGGCAATCTGAAAAGGATATTGTAGAGAGTGTACAAAATGCAAAACAAGACATAGAAAACTACAAGCTAGAAGCCGAAAAAGCAGAGCGAGAAGGAAATTATGGCCTGGTAGCAGAGCTACGCTATGGTAAAATAAAAGAAGCTCAAGAGCATCTTGAGGAGCTACAAAAGGATCTTGCAAGTCAAGCAGATACTTCGCTTATTAAGGAAGAAGTAACTAGCGAAGACATTGCAGAGGTGGTTGCAAAATGGACGGGAATCCCAGTGCAAAAAATGCTACAGGGAGAACGTGAGAAGCTACTCAAGCTAGAAGACGAGTTACACAAACGTGTAGTAGGACAACGTGAGGCTATTGTTGCCGTGAGTGATGCCGTACGACGCAGTCGTGCAGGATTGCAAGATCAGAAAAAGCCAATTGGTTCGTTCTTATTTTTAGGAACAACCGGTGTAGGTAAAACAGAACTTGCAAAGGCACTAGCAGAGTACCTCTTTGATGATGAGAATGCGATGACGCGCATAGATATGAGTGAGTATCAAGAGCGTCACAGTGTAAGCCGTCTGGTGGGAGCACCTCCAGGATATGTGGGATATGATGAAGGTGGCCAGCTTACGGAGGCCGTGCGACGTCGCCCCTACTCTGTGGTATTGCTCGATGAGATTGAGAAGGCACACCTAGATACGTTTAACGTATTGTTACAAGTGCTTGATGAAGGTAGACTCACAGATAACAAAGGCCGCACCGCCGACTTTAGAAATGCCATTATCATAATGACTTCAAATATGGGTAGTCATATCATAAAAGAGCGTTTTGAGACCATTCCAGATGTAGATGCTGCAATGGAGTCTGCAAAGGTGGATGTACTAGGATTATTAAAACAAAACATACGTCCAGAGTTCTTAAATAGAATAGATGATATTGTAATGTTTAGTCCGCTTACGCGAAAAGATATACGTGATATTGTAAAACTACAGTTCAAGGGGATTAGAAAGATGCTCTCACAGCAGAATATCACGCTAGACGCAACAAAGCAAGCCATAGACTTCCTTGCCGAAGCAGGTTTTCAGCCAGAATATGGTGCAAGACCTGTAAAACGAGCAATGCAGCGCGAGGTGCTTAACCAGTTATCAAAAGAAATTTTGAGCGGTAAAGTAGCATCAGACAGTGTGATACTCGTAGACTCCTTTGACGACAAACTCGTTTTTAGAAACGAGGGAGAACGCACAGGAGAAGAAGAATAAAGTTTAATTGATGATTATACAAAGTGGATATCTAGAGATAGGTATCCACTTTTTTTGTGGCCTGAGTGGTAAGTTTTTATGGCACTTAATGCGGTGACGAATACACTAATAAGTGTATATTTAGGGAATCAATTGAAAAACAATAATACTGATGAAATAGCAATTTCGATAGCTATCGGGAGATACGCTTGCTTTATTAAGTGGGTAGTTGTTCGTCATTAAGAAAAAACTGAATGGAGACAAATTTTGAAATAGAAGAAAACTATGCAGTTCAATTAAACGGAATGCACATTGACCTTCACAACAATTTTGACTTTATCGAGCTTGTAAAAAACGGAAAGAATATAACAATTGTCTTTAAACAGACATTAGGTGATTGGGTGAAAAATGACAAGTTTAAAAACTTAAACTTTGAATTTAAAAATGTCTCTTATGAATATTTTGAAGACGGAGACCCAAAAGCTGCAAAAGAGGATACCCAACAACTTGGAGAAATCACCTTTTTCCCAGCCGAATCTAGAGAAATAAATGACGGATTTCTCCCGCAGGTAAAACCAAAAATGAATGACGACTTGATGATGTTTTTTGAAGACGGAAAAGTAATTCGTATCGGTTGCGAAAAAATTGAATTAACTGTAGAAAATAAAGCCTTCTACCAACAAAGAACAGAGTTATAAATCAAACTTACTATAGAGACTCTCAGCACAAGCTTTTAAGCTCATTTCAATAAATAATTCACACCTCAGAGACTTCCTCAAATTACCCTTTCGCGAAAGCGTCATCTTTCTCAAATTCTTTTATATTTAAATCATCAATTAAAAAACAATAAAACAGGCAGTACCGCAACGCACTCGCTTAATGTAGTGGCTTGTTGTGTACAAACAGTGAAATACTCACACTGAAAACAAACTGAATTAAATATGAATAGAATTAACTTTAAAAAATGGGCTTTTCGTTTTACTATTTGGATTCTCATTATAAATGTTATCACCTTATATCTGACAATAAATTACGTTGACTTTCCTGGTGTAGAAAATAATACAGGTTTGACTTTATTCTATTTTGGCATTTTGGGTAGTATTCTGCTATTGTTGAGTGTTATATTCGTCATTTTTAGTACTATAAAGAAAGAAAAAAGAAATTATCAATATTGGATTTCAATAATCGGAATCGTTCTTTTTGGAATATTACCGTTTATGGGAAGTTTCTTTTAAATCAAGCTCATAAAACAGTCGATTTGATAAAAAAAGCCAAAAATCCAACAAAGAACTGAGTTAAAACACAAGTCTACTTAAACGACACTCAGCACAAGCTTTTAAACCAATTTTGATCTATATTTCCCTTCGTAGGGTCTTCCTGGTTTTAAGCTTTCGCGAAAGCGTTATCTTTCTTAAATACTTGTATATTTAGACAATCAATTAAAAAACAATAAAACAGGCAGTACCGCAACGCACTCGCTTAATGTAGTGGCCTGTTAGGCACAATTATGGCAATAATCCTGCGAAAATTTATATTATATTTTATAATAAGTTGTTTAGTTTATTACTTCTTTTTAGTTGTTGAGACCATCAGCTTATATTTTAGTGAATTTGGATTTGACCTAACCAATGGAATACTTTTTAGTTTTAGTCAAATACCAGCAGTAATTAATTTTGGTATTTTCATTGCCTTAATCTTGGTTACAGCAGAATTATTAAAAGAGAAAAACTCTGTCTCAAAATTTTTCCAATTCGGACTTATAGCATCACTAATCTTTGGCGGACTAATATTCTTACTATCTAATAGTGTGGTGCCAAAACTTCGAATGACATCATACTTGGATAGGTATGAAAACGCAAGAAAAGAACCATTTACCTCCCAAGAAAGAATTGAAAAAGCTGCCGAATTCAAAAAAACAAATGTTGATATGATGAGTATTGGATATATAAACCAATATTCTGACTCTTTAGAAACTGAAAACAAATCTCAAAAAACAATCATCTCAGACTTGTTTAAAAAAATTCCTGATAGCATAATTCAAAGTGACTTTTCAAAAACGGAGCTTAACGAATATGGAATCTCAAAAAACGAGTTGCCAACAGAATTTAATCGCAGAGATTTATTTCAATTACAAAACGAAATAACAAAGAACACGCACTTGAAAAAGCGATTAAGAAAATCTAATTGGACAAAAAACACTCGGTATATAAATAGTTTTCTGACTTTTTTTCTGGTTTGCTTTGCAATAGTCATTGGAGCTAATTTTAAAAATCAGTTAAAATTTTCATTGGTCTGTATTGGGATTGTGTTTTATACACAGACTTTAAATTTATTAATAACATTATCGGACTACTTTATGAATGGAGATAATTTATTGGGATTAATTTTTAAGTCTACGATAATTCTGATTGTGTTTTTATATTTAGCATATCGAATGAAAAAAACCTGATACCAGCAAAGAACTGAGTTAAAAAAAACAAACCTACTTCGGGTGCGCTCAGCACAAGCAGTTGAGCTACCTTTAATCTATAATTTTCTTCGTAGAGTCTTCCTGATTTAACCCTTTCGCGAAAGCGTCATCTTTTTAATAAACGTATCTTAAAAAATCACACTGAATTATAAAATTCGTTCGTGTGATTGTATATTTGATAGTATCAAATGATAGTATCAAAAATGAAACCGCCTTACGAAATAACATCTTCTATTTTAAAATTAATCACCTCTATTTCAGAAAAAATAGGAGAAGTTAATGCTAGTTATCTAGACAGACCTTCGCCTAAACTGAGAAAGCAGAATAGAATAAAAACGATTCATTCTTCTCTTAAAATAGAAGGAAACACGCTTACAGAAGAACAAATCACAGCCCTTTTAGAAAATAAAAGAGTGATAGGTCCTCAGAAAGATGTACTTGAAGTCTTGAACGCCATTAAGATTTATGAGAATTTAGAGCAATACAAACCTTCTAATGAAAAATCCTTCTTAAAAGCCCATAAAGCTTTGATGGAAGGGTTAATTGAGAAATCTGGAACATATAGAAAACAAGGTGTTGGAATTGTAAAAGGATCTAAAGTTGAGCATCTAGCTCCTCCTTTTGAAAATGTGTCTTATTTAATGAAAGACCTCTTTGAGTATCTTAAAAAGTCTGATGAAATTGAATTGATTAAAAGTTGTGTTTTTCATTACGAAATGGAGTTTATACATCCATTTTTGGATGGAAATGGTAGAATGGGAAGATTATGGCAAACATTAATTTTGATGGAGAAATATCCAATCTTTGAGTTTTTGCCTTTTGAAACCCTAATTAGTAAAGATCAAGAGAAGTATTACAAAGCGCTGGCTGAGTCTGATAATGCAGGGAAATCCACTGCGTTTATTGAATATATGCTCAATGTAATTCACATTTCAATTAGTGAATTGTTAGATTTTAACAACCGAACATTAAGTGCAAAAGACAGACTAGCCTATTACGTCACCCTGAATAAAACCGAATTTACTAGGAAAGATTATATGGATACTTTTAAAGACATCTCTTCTGCGACGGCAAGTAGAGATTTAAAAAAAGGAGCTGAATTAGGTTTGTTTGAAAAAATTGGAGAAAAAAATAAAACAATCTACCGATTAAAATAACTAAGGCTAATAAAGAACTGAGTTAAAACACAAGTCTACTTAAACGACACTCAGCACAAGCTTTTAAACCAATTTTCATCTATATTTCCCTTCGTAGGCTCTTCTTGGTTTTACGCTTTCGCGAAAGAATAAAAAATCTCAAATTCTTGTATATTTAAATCATCAATTAAAAAACAAGAAAACAGGCGTTACCGTACCGCACTCGCTTTATGTAGTCGGCTGTTGGATGTAAGCTGAACAAAACGAATGAAAAAACATATTAGCATTTTTTTAATATTGATTTCAACTTTGAGCTGTAAAGCCCAAGAGAATTTGAAAGACTATTATTACCCATTTTCCAATAAAAAAGAGATTAAGATTTATAAATACGTTGATAAAAGCGATTCAACAAAAATTGAATATTGGAAAGTAACGTCCATTCCTAAAACGAACGAATTAAAAACAGTTTCATACGATTCTGAATTTAATGTTTATAATACTTTCGATGAAAAAATAACCAACAATGGTGCTGAATTAACTGCATATTCTGACTTTGAAGTAAATGACAAAGGAGAAACTAAAGAGATTAAAGCTAAAATAATAGACAAAGACGTTTACAAATGGAATGGAGATAAGGAATACACATATTCAGTTAGGTATGTGAATAAATATGGCCGTTTTGACTTTAAAAAGAAAAGAGTGGAATCTGGAACTGAAAATATATCTTTAAATGAAAAGGAATATCGAGCAATTAAGTTTAGAGACGACTATATAATTCTTGCGCTTGACCACGATGTTGAGCAAAGGTTTTATCAAGACGCTTTCTACGTTAAAGATATTGGAATGATAAAATATAAAAGGAAAATCCCTATTCAACAAGAGATGATTGAATTAGAATTAGCGGAAATCCTAACCGAAACGGAATTTGAAAAAATTAAAGCCAGCAGGTAACAAAGAAGTGAGTTAAAAAATAAGCCTAATTCATCTGCGCTCAGCGCAAGCTTTTAAGCTAATTTTAATGTGTAATATCCACCCAGTGCCTTATTCATTTTACGCTTTCGGGAAAGCGTCCTCTTTATTAAATACTTGTATATTTAAACAATCAATTAGAAAACAATCAAATAAAAATACTAGCAGTTCCGATAGTTACCCGAGTTATACTTGCTTTATTTAATGCCTATTAATAATAAGCTGACAGCCGAAATGAAAACAATAAAAAGTGAAATATTAGGAGAACTTAAACAAAACGATCGATTTAAGGATTATTGGGAAAGTGAATTTATTGAAATTCCGTTTTTCGATAATAAAAAAATGAAAATTACTTTTATGGATTTTATTCCTGAAGGTGACACTAAGTTTATTACTGAAGCAGATAAAGCCTTACAAGCGTTTTTACAAAAATCTGAAGTTGATAGATTATTAATATCAAATCTTGCCTACGAAAACTGTATGGATTTTCTGAACGCAGTTGAATTTGATGAAGCTGATCAACCACTTTGGAATATAAAAGAGAAAAAACAAATTTGGAAATTTATTTACCCTCAAGATATTTACGTAACAAGAAGTCACGATAAATTTGGAACTATTTATTTGAATATAGCCTGTGACTGTGAATGGGAACAAGAACACGGTCTTCAACTTTTATTTAAAGAAGGAGAAAAATTGACAAGAATAAGTGAACAAGATGGTCATATCACGGAATTTGACTCTTATGATAAAACAAATGTTTTAAATAGTGATTTTAATCAATTAAACTTAAATGAAAATAAATCAAAAACGAAATGGTGGAGATTCTGGAAATAATGCTCAATTGCTGACAATGCACTAAGAAAAACACGAATTAATGTAGTCCCAATTTAATCAATAATTCATACCTCAGAGCCTTCCTCAAATTATCCTTTCGCGAAAGCGTCATCTTATTATTACACGTACATTAAAAAATCACCCCTAAGCCTAACTAAGGCACGATAAATGTGTATAGGTGCGTGTTTGATAGCAATAGCTATCTTTGTAACACACACCTATGATAATGAAAAAAATACAATGCTTATTTATATTATTCTTTGCGCTAGCGCTTAACGCGCAAGAAAACTACTACGTTTTTCAAGGTGATACCTATAATGAGGAGGCTTTTCAAGCAAAACTAAAATCTATTGAGCAGGTTTATGGTGCGCAAGGAAGCTGGAAATATACTAAAGCCAACTTTAAAGTTCGCCATATGCGTGTGCGTCAAGACTCAATTATACAAGAGGTCGAGGTGATGCTATCGCAATCTAATAGCGCTCCTCTAGATATTAATGTAGGAGTAAATGGATTAATTAATAAACCCCTACCCGACTTTAAGCTGCAAGATCTTGCAAACGGGCTTAAGTCTAAGGAGAGTTATAATGATAAAATTACACTCATTAACTTGTGGTTTACGAGCTGCCCTCCTTGTATCGCAGAGATCCCATATCTCAATGATCTTAAAAAGCAATATGAGGGTCGCGTAAATTTTGTAGCCATCACTTTTGAACCAAAAAGCAAAATCGACGCTTTTTTAACTAAGAAACCTTTTGATTTTGAGCACCTAGTAGATGGTGCCAGCTATTTAAAGCAAGATTTAAAAACTAATACCTATCCTAAGCTTGTATTTATGGATCGTAGTGGTACCGTACGTTTTGTAGAAAATGCAGTGATGGCTCAAGGAAGAGGCCCAGCAGCAGAGGTTACAGAAATTCTTAAGGAACACCTAGATTACTTACTCGCAGATAACTAATGAAAAACACCCCAGCTCCAACTCCAGATTACTCCCCTCAAGAGGAACGACTTAATGTATGGACACACGGTTTTGGTTTTGTAGCAAGTGTTTTTGGGTTGATATTATTTTGCTTTCGCGAAAGCGTAACTACAACCGCCACCATAAGTCTTATTGTTTTTGGGATAAGTTTATGTGTATTATACTTTGCCTCTACAGCGTATCATAGCGCAACAAAACCCTTACGTAGAACAAGACTTAAAATATTTGATCACGCAGCTATCTACGTACTCATTGCGGGCACATACACGCCTTTTACGCTAGTAACTCTAGATGGCACTACTGGGTGGTGGATTTTTGGGATAGCCTGGTCTATCGCTCTCTTTGGGATTATATTAAAACTCTTTTTTACCGGACGATTTGATGTCCTTTCTACTATCCTTTATGTAGCGATGGGTTGGCTTATTGTTTTTGCATACAAACCATTACTTACTAATCTTGATCCTGCTGGTGTGCAATGGTTATTTGCTGGAGGTATTTTGTATACGATAGGTGCTGTACTTTACAGTATATCTCGCATTCCTTATAACCACGCGATTTTCCACGTATTTGTATTGGGAGGATCTTTTGCGCATTTTATCGCGGTCTACTTTTATGTCGGAGTTGCTTATACCATACAGAGCCTGTAGTTTTACATTATATAAATAAAAAACCGCCTGCAATTTCTTGCAGGCGGTTTTTATATGTGGTCGTAAGGTTCTAGTTAAAGATGTAACGTAACCCTACTTGTGCTTGCCATCTGTTAAGAAGGCTTGCATCTGTACCAAAAGTTTGTGTTAACTCCTCATTATAAGTATATGTAGGAACACCATCTGTAACAGATACACTTACTGGCTGTATACTGTTAGGCTGCTCTACAAGTCCCCAATCTGAACTGATAAGGTTACCTACATTAAGGATATCAAGGCTAAACTGTAATGTGTTTTTCTTTCCTTTTACATTAAAGTTATAATCTTGAAGTAAACGGAAATCTACACGACTTCTCCAAGGTGCAAGTGCTCCATAACGCTCTGCATAACCACCTCTGTTTTCGCTCAGGTAATCATCTTGCTGGATGTACTGCTCAAATGCTTGTGCTTGCTCTGGCGTAGCAAAGTTTTGCTGTGCTAGCTCGTCTGCAGTAGGGATATAGATAAGGTCATTAAAGTTACTACCATCACCGTTTATATCACCAGCATATGTGTAGTTAAAACGTCCTCCTCTAGCCCACTCTCCAAAAGCAGAAACTGTAGTTGCAAATTTACCATCTCCGTACTCAAATTTCTTTGAAGCTACTGCGATAATACGGTGTTGATCACCATAACGAGAGTTTGCAAGGATATCATCATTTGCGTTTCCTCTTATTGCGTTTGCGTTAAAAGCGTCTCCTGTAATCTCTGCATCAATAGAGTTTACATCTTTTGAGTCAAGGTAGTTATAAGCAAGACTTGCAAATAAACCATTGCTGAAAGACTTCTCTGCCTTAAACGTTGCATTATAAGTACGTCCAGAGTTTGAGTTTGTAAATACATACGCATTTGTAGGACCTCCAAACTGGTTTGTAGCAAAATCTGACGTCTGGTAGATAGGTCTGTTATCTACACCTTCTAGTGTAGAAGATGGATCATTAAGTGCCCAGTTCTGTACGTGTGCAGCATTAAGATCTTCTGTATAAGAAAGGTCTGCAGTAAGAACGATACCATTATCAAAACGGTAATCTGCTCCTATGTTAGATCTCCATACTTGTGGCCATTTAAAATCTTGATCTACCGTCTGGTAGAAGAAGAAATCTACACCTTGAACTTGGTTACCTAACCATACAAATGGGAAACGACCTGTAAATACTCCAGTTCCTCCACGTACTTGGAACGTCTTATCTCCTTTTACATCCCAGTTAAAACCTAATCTAGGTGACCATAAGAATGCGTTATCTGGAAGTACTGTACTGTCTAATAAGATATCTTCTCCAGTTGCTGGGTCTACATACACGTTATCTGGCTGGTAAGTACCTTTTCTATCAATATTCTCTTGAATCTTGTCTTGAGTATCAAAGTATAAAGGCTTATCAAATCTCATTCCTAGTGTAAGTGTAAAATCTTCACTCATTTTCCACTGGTCTTGAGCATAAAGGCTAAACTGTCCTACGTTAGTCTCTGCAAGTGACCATCCGTTTGGATCACCTATAGGTAAACCATTGTTTTCATTAAACTCTGCCTCTGCAGCAGTAAACGTATCTTGGTAACGATCTATAAGGAATTGCTGGAAAGCATCTAGATCTGTCTCACCTGTTACATCGTTTATGTAATCTGTATCTGCGATACCGTCTCCATCAAGATCTGTTTCTTGATCTATTGCTACACTACCGAATAAATCAAAACCATAACCTGTAAGGTTAAAAGAGTTATAGAAGCTGAATTTTTCAAAAGAAGTACCAAGCGTAATTGTGTGATCACCAGATACAATGTTTAAGTTGTTTGTGATTTGAAAAACTTCTTGCTCAAGCTTGTTTCCTATAGAGAATGGCTCGTGACCTGCAATGATATAGTTCTGACCACCTTTTGTAATGTTTATAGAAGGTGCTGGTGTAGAGAATGGCTCTCTAAAATCATCAAAGAATGTGTAACCTGCCTGAAACTTGTTTGACACGTTTGGTGCAAACTCACTATTCCACTCTAGTTGGAAAGAGTCTATGTTATTGTTTATTGCATACCCTGCATTTTCAAACTGTATTGTAGACTGGCTTGGTCCACGTAATGCAATTGCATTAGGGTTTGCCGGGTTATCTTTAGAAGATCTTAGTAAGTTATATACTAATGCAACACGGTTTTTATCATTTACGTTCCAATCTAACTTAAATAATGCCTTTGTAGAACCTGCATCAAAGTTAAATCCTTCATATCTACCTGGATCGTAAGAACTTCCATCTGCATAAGTAATACTGCTTAATGCTGCAGAGACTGCATCTAGATCTGATGGTAATACACGTGACTCATTAATAGCTCCCGTATTACGGTTAGGTGCCCAAGGTGCTCCTAGGTCAGAACGGCTCTCATCTTCAAAGTTTGCAAAGAAGAAAAGTTTGTTCTTAATGATAGGACCTCCTATGCTTATACCATATGTGTTCTGGCTTAAGTCTGCCTTAAAAACGTCATCACCAGCAACTTTGCCACCAGTAAGGTCTTCGTTTCTATAAAAACCGTAAACAGTTCCTTTAAACTCATTAGTACCACTCTTAGTTACAGCATTTACAGATGCTCCTGTAAATCCAGAAAGAGTTACATCATAAGGTGCAGTAGTTACTTGAATTTGCTCAATCGCATCAAGAGAGATAGGCTGTGATCCTGTCTGTCCTCCTGGAGTAGCAGCATCAAGACCAAATGGGTTATTAAAAACCGCTCCATCAAGACTAAAATTGTTAAACTGATCATTACGACCTCCAAAAGATCCATTACTAGAAGCACTAGGCTCTAGACGGTAAAAATCTGCAGCAGATCTTGAAATCGTAGGTAATGCCTTAAGCTGGCGCTCTCCTACATTTGTAGCAGATCCCGTACGTCCATCACTAAAAGTGTTGTTACGGCTACCTGTAATTACAACTTCTTCAAGAGCATTACTATCTTCAGATAGTGTTACCTCTACGTTATAAGTTTCTCCTAAGTTAAGAGTCACTCCAGTGTATTCTTGTGCTTGAAAACCTACATAACTTACCGTTATTGTATAAGGTCCTCCCACACGTAAATTAAAAAGGTTAAAACGACCGTCAAAGTTTGTGATCGCTCCATACGTAGTACCAGTAGGTGTGTGTACCGCTACCACGTTTGCACCAGGAAGCGTTTGCTCACCAGCGTTTACAACTCCAGAGATAGCAGAAGTAGTCGTCTGTGCGCCTACGGCTACTGCCATTAGAAGTGTTACTAAAAATAAAAGTTTTTTGAACATAAGATTTTTGTAAAATTATTTTGCGCGAATTTAAGAAGGTGTTAACACTTACTAAACCTTAAGTTAATTTTATTTTCACATTTAATTAACAATTGTGAATATGTTATTTATGGGTATTACGCTTTCGCGAAAGTGTAATAAAACCCCACAAAACTTATCACATAGACAATCAAGCTGTTGAATATTTGAGCTCTTACCATACAACGCGCATTGAAAGAAAGTTCTACCTTTGTACCCTATGATAAGTAATCAAAAAAATCAGCAACAAATTCTAGCAAAACTAGGAATCACCTCACTTAACGAGATGCAGGAGGCGGCACAACTTGCCATACACTCAGCAAAAGAAGTGATCTTACTATCTCCTACAGGTACTGGTAAAACGCTTGCGTTTTTACTACCTGTAATTGCAGAGTTAGACTTAAGTATAGAAGAAGTACAACTACTTATAGTCGTACCTTCTAGAGAGCTTGCCATACAAATTGAAAACGTTGCCCGCAATATGGGTACGGGTTATAAGATACACGCAGCTTATGGTGGTCAAAGTTTTAATACAGATAGACAAGCCATAAAGCACCGTCCAGCAATATTAATAGGGACGCCAGGTAGGCTTGCAGATCACCTACGCAGGGAAACTTTCTCTACAGACTATATAAAAACCCTAGTACTTGATGAGTTTGACAAGTCGCTAGAAGTAGGTTTTGAAGGAGAGATGACAGAGATTATGAGCTTCTTACCAGCTTTAGAAAAAAAGGTGCTCACCTCTGCAACCCAAGGTGTAGATATACCACGCTTTGTAGGGCTTAATAGCCCTGTAGAAGTAGATTATTTGCATCAAGGAGGTTCTAAGCTCGAGATAAAAGCGATCATTTCGCCAGAAAAAGATAAACTTGACACACTTGTAAAGGCGTTATGTCACTTAGGTGATCAACCGGGTATTATCTTTTGTAACTTTAAAGATACCATCTCTAGAATAAGTGATTATCTTAACGATCACGGTATCGCACACGGCACTTTTTATGGAGGAATGGAGCAGCGAGAGCGTGAGTTATCACTTCTTAAATTTAGAAATGGGACTCACCAGTTACTGCTAGCAACAGATCTTGCTGCACGTGGTATAGATGTACCAGAAATCAAGTTTATTATACATTACCACCTTCCTATACACTCAGAAGAGTTTACTCACCGTAATGGTCGTACAGCTCGTATGCAGTCTGAAGGTACGGCTTATGTACTACACTGGCGCAACGAGCGATTACCAGACTTTATGCCGGTAATGGATGAAGAGTACTTACACGACAGAGAGATACCAGAAGGATCACAGTGGACGACCCTTGAGCTCTCTGGTGGTCGTAAAGACAAGATATCAAAAGGTGATATCGCTGGTTTTTTCTTTAAAGAAGGAAATGCACAACGCGAGCAACTAGGAACCATTGAGGTAAAAAACACTCAATCTTTTGTAGCGGTGCACAAAAGCGCTGCTCAATCTTTTATAGAAAAACTAGATAACAAACGCCTTAAAAAAGCAAAATTGAGGATACGACTAGCTTAGTCATATCCTCAATTTTACATTTAGTGCTGTTATTAGAATTATAACTACTTCACATCTACAAAGCGCTCAAACCATTTATAAAGATCACCACGTGTGATTACTGCGCCTTCTCTTATGAGTTTAAACTTATCTTCATTGCGATCTTCACTATAGTCTTTACTTGCGCTCATAAATACTACATCATCATCACCTAAGTTTTCCTTAAGCCATCCATACCCTTCTGCGGTAGTGATATCTATGTTTTCTTTATTGATTTTTATGGCTATAAGTGCCATATTGTTTTCTCTTAAAAAGAAAAGGTGCATCTGGTTAGGCGAGATATGCTCTAGGTATTGAGCCTTTGTGAGTACACCTTCCCATACTAGGTCAGAAAAGACGTCTATCTCTTCTTCTGCAACGAGGGGTTGTTTTTCTTTAATAGTTGCCCACTCATCTGCAGTGATAGACTGGGTAGCTAGAAAGTTTATAAACTCTGGGTGTAGTTCTTCTAGTTGTTCTTTTGTAAGGCGAGCGTATTTCATTGTGAGTGATATTTTTTCGCGAAAGCGTATTTAAAAAGTAAATTTCATAAAAAAACCGTCCTTATTAGATAAGAACGGTTTTGTATAAAGTATCTAAGGACTTAGTTTGCTTCTGCAACTACGTCAAAAGGAAGTGTAGCTACCACATCTCTGTGGAAACGTACTTTTGCTTCATAGTTACCTAAACGTTTTACTGTGTTACCAGCGATAGCGATATACTTTTTGTCTACCTCTACTCCTTCTTTTGCTAGGTATTCTGCTACGTCTGCATTTGTAATAGATCCGAAAAGTTTGTCTCCGTCTCCAGTTTTTGCTGATATCTTAACTTCTAAAGCGTTAAGTTTATCTGCCTGCTTCTGTGCATCATCTACAACTTTTTGCTCTTTGTGAGCACGTTGCTTTAGGTTTTCTGCAAGTACTTTCTTTGCGCTAGGCGTAGCAAGTACTGCGTGACCGTTAGGGATTAGGTAATTTCTACCGTATCCATTTTTTACTTGTACTATATCGTCTGCAAATCCTAGATTCTCAACGTCCTTCTTTAATATAAGTTCCATCTGTTATCTAGTTTCTATTTATATAAATCAGTTACATAAGGCATCAATGCAAGGTGACGAGCTCTTTTTACAGCTACAGACACTTTACGTTGGTACTTTAAAGAAGTTCCTGTAAGACGACGTGGTAACAATTTACCCTGCTCGTTTACAAAACCTGCTAGCCAGTCTGCATCTTTGTAATCTACATACTTGATACCAGACTTCTTAAAGCGACAGTACTTCTTTGCTTTGTTAGTTTCAATATTAAGAGGAGTAAGATATCTGATATCTCCGTCCTTCTTTCCTTTTGCTTGTTGTTGTAAAGATGCCATAACTTACGCTTTTTGCTTTTTTAGTTTTTCACGTCTTCTTTCAGCCCACGAGATCGCGTGCTTATCCATAGCTACCGTAAGGTAACGCATAACGCGCTCGTCACGGCGAAAAGCTAGTTCGTAATCATTGATAGCTTGTCCATCAACAGTAAATTCAAGTAAGTGGTAAAAACCGCTTTTCTTGTTTTGGATAGGATATGCGAGCTTTTTTAAGCCCCAATCCTCTTTACTAATCATCTTAGCACCCTTTTCTTTAAGAAGACCTTCGTACTTCTTTACTGTTTCCTTTATCTGATCATCAGATAAAACGGGATTCAAGATGAAAACAGTTTCGTAATGGTTCATATAATATGAGTTAAATTAAAAATGAGTGCAAAAGTAAGGATTCTCTTTTGATTTTCAAACAGCTATTTATATATATTCTAAAAAAGTTCTTCCCTTGTATGATGTATAACTAATAAGGTATATACTTACGCTTTCGCGAAAGCGTAAACATTACAATTTTTGTAAGACAACCTACTATAACATATAACTAGAGTCTAGTCATTATTTAACTTACATTCAAACTGTTAAAAACCATATGTGTTAAATTTTTAGTAATCATTTTGTAAGAATTATATGATTTGAGACTTATTAAGCCACATTGCGCTCACTACCAATACTGTGGCTTCGCAGAGATTTTAACAATCATAATTTTTAGAAATAGCAGCTCGACAAAAAACGTAATTATCCGATGAAAGTCACTTTTTTGTTGGTTTTATGGAGTTTTTTACCTAATATTGACGTGCTTAACCTATTAAACAAATAAATCACTGTGGACGGAGTATTATTAGATTGTGCAGTTGTAGATGATTCTAGCTTACAACGACTGGCTATTGTAAAGATGATTAATGATCATCCTAACCTACGATTAGTAGCCGAATATAACAATGCCATTGAAACAAAGAATGGTCTTTTAGAAACAAAGGTTGATCTTATCTTCTTAGATATTGAAATGCCTATACTTTCTGGGTTTGATTTACTAGATGACCTTATACATAAACCACAAATTATATTTGTAACTGGTAAAACAAAGTATGCTTATAAGGCCTTTAACTATAATGCTATAGATTATTTACGTAAGCCTCTTACTAAGGATCGTTTTACAAACGCTGTTTATAAAGCCATAAGCCTTCACAAACTAAAAACCGAAGGTGCTGTAGAGGATGATGATTATATCTTTGTAAAAAGTAATCTGAAAAAGAAAAAGGTGATGCTTAACGAGCTTAAGTATATTACTGCTCTTGGAGATTATGTAAAACTTGTAACGGTGCACGATCCTATTGTTGTACTTGCTACGATGAAATCTTTTGTTGCACAATTACCTCCAGAACGTTTTATGCGTATACACAAGTCTTATATTATAAATATTGACAAGGTAGATAAGTATAACAGTAGAAATATTGAGATAGATGGGGAGAAAATACCGCTATCTAGACATAAAAAGTCTGACCTTATAGATGCACTCTCTGCTTAAAAGCAGATTTTAATATAAAAAACCACTCATTGAGTGGTTTTTTTATGCCTAATAACAATCTACATCTACGACTAATCGTACACTACGATATTGAGCAATAGCGTTAAAACTTGTTACTACTCTACCTATCGTTTTTTTAGTTTCGAGTAAATTTTGCCTTCTACTTATTTTAATAAGAATATTACGTCTGTATAGGTTTCTTATTCTTGCTATAGATGGTGTTTCGGGACCTAGTACTGCCTCTGCACCTAGAGTTTGTCGCAATGCCTTAGATAACCAAATACTGGACTCATCAATTTTTTGATAATCTCTATGCTTTAATGTAATGCGTATCAACCTATGAAATGGTGGATACTTAAAGTTACGACGCTCTTCTAATTGTTCTTTATACATCTCTTCAAATTTATTTGAAGAAACCTGCTGTAAGATTTGATGATAAGGATTATAAGTCTGCACAAGTACTTTACCTTGCTTTTCGGTGCGTCCTGCCCTACCAGATACCTGAGCAATTAATTGATAGCTACGCTCGTGTGCTCTAAAGTCTGGAAAGTTAAGCATACTATCTGCATTCATAATTCCTACTAGGGTTACGTTTCTAAAGTCTAACCCTTTGGTAAGCATTTGCGTGCCTACTAAAATATCTATCTGCTCTTGCTCAAAAGCTGTTATAAGTTTCTCAAAACCATACTTACCTCTTGTGGTGTCTGAGTCCATACGAGCAATATTGTTATCTGGATACAACTCCTTGAGCTCTGCTTCTATTTGTTCTGTACCAAACCCCTTTGTTGTAAGATCTGTGCTACCACAAGCCATACACTTTTGCTGTAAGGCAATATTATAACCACAATAATGACAACGAAGTTGTGACCTATACTTATGATAGGTAAGACTCACATCACAATTAGGACATTGTGGAGCGTGCCCACAAGTATTACACTCAAGTATAGGGGAAAAACCACGCCTGTTTTGAAATAAAATAACCTGCTCACCTAGCGCAAGTGCATCTGTAATTGCTCGTAATAATGTATCAGAAAAGTGACCTGTCATCTCCCTTTTACGAGACTTTTCTTTTATGTCTACAAGGTTGATTTCTGGCATTAAAATATTACCGTGACGCTGTTTTAAAGATACATAACCATACTTTCCGCTCTGGGCATTATAAACCGTCTCGACAGATGGCGTCGCAGAACCTAATAAGACTTTGGCTTTAAAAAATGCTCCTAGTACAATAGCACAGTCGCGAGCGTGATACCTAGGCGCGGGATCATACTGCTTAAAGCTACTCTCGTGCTCCTCATCTACCACAATAAGTTTTAAATCTCTAAACGGTAGTAGTAATGCGCTTCTAGCCCCAATAATGATTTGGGCCTTGTCCATTTTTTTAAGAACATTATTCCATACTTCTACGCGCTCATTTACAGAATACTTAGAATGAAATATAGCTACTCTTTCTCCAAAATAAGTTTGCAGCCTGCTTATTAACTGCGTAGTAAGAGCAATCTCCGGCAGGAGGTATAGAATTTGATCTCCAGTTGCAAGCATTTCTTCTATGAGCTGAACATAAATTTCTGTCTTTCCAGAGGCAGTTACACCGTGTAATAATGTAACGTCTTTTGTTTCAAAATGTGTTTTAATCTCAGACAGTGCTGTTGCTTGATAGGTGTTGAGAGTCTTCGTCTCAAAAACTTCTCCCTCAAACCCTACTCTATCTTGGCGTTTTTGATATGTTTGAAAAACTCCTTTATCTACCAGCGCGTTGAGTTGACTAGCGGTTGCTCCAGATGCTTTTTGCAACTCTTGTGAAGATATGGGTTTATTAGTTTTCGCTTTAAGCGAAAAAAAAGTGAGCACCATCTCTCTTTGTTTTGGTGCGCGAGATAATTCTTCTAGAATAACAGGCAAAGCCTCCTCACTGTCATACTCTGGGGCTATTGTAATAAACTTTACAAGTTTAGGGACATACTGCTCGTAAATTTCTTCTTGCATTTCTAAAACCCCTTGATCTATGAGGCGCTGTATAGAAGGAAGTATTTTCTTTTTATCAAGAATATCCATCACCTCGTGCACCTTAAGCTCTGAGCGATGTTGTAATGCTTCGTAAATTAAAAACTCATCATCTTGAAGCTCTTCATCATTAATTACAAGACCATCAGACTTGAGCCTTATAACGGTCTCACTCTCTAGTAAAAATGCCTTTGGTAATGCTGCTCGCATCACTTCCCCCTCGGTACACATATAATAATTTGCAATCCAAGACCAGAATGTGAGTTGCTGCTCTGTGACTATAGGATCCTCATCTAATATTTGCTGAATTTCCTTTGCCTCATAAATTGTAGGAGCATTAGTGTGCTTATTTTTTACGATTGAGGCGTACACTTTCTTTTTCCCGAACGGAACTGCAACACGCATTCCTTTCTGAATGTAATTATATTCTGCCTCTGAGACGAGGTAGGTAAACGTATTTTCTACAGGTATAGGAAGTATGACGTCTATAAAGTGGGGCATAAATGAGCAGTGTGTATTTCAAAAGTACTGTTAAGTAAAGTTTTGCGAAAGCATAGCACAAAAAAAGAGCCGCAATCTTTACAAAAGCGGCTCTCAATATGAATAATAATGATGTTACTTAACGCGTATCCACTCTTGAGTTCTATATAAAAAAGCAATATAACCTCTAAGATAGAGCTTATCTGGATTATCATTTTCTATCCAGATTTTTGCCTTATAGGTTTTCCCTTTTTCTGGATCAAAAACAGTACCTCCGGTATACTCTTCATCATCTCTTTCTAGGTTTTTGATAATGTCCAGAC
Organism: Dokdonia sp. MED134; assembly: GCF_000152925.2. NCBI lineage: Bacteria > Pseudomonadati > Bacteroidota > Flavobacteriia > Flavobacteriales > Flavobacteriaceae > Dokdonia > Dokdonia sp. MED134. Next base: position 521,218 of record NZ_CP009301.1, read on the forward strand.
CAAGTACCGGCTTGTTATACTCTTCTCCCTCGCAGTAAATACATAGTTTATCTCGATCTTGAGGATTAAGTATATCTGTAATTTTACCATAAACTTTATCACCCTTTTTATAAATCTCTACGATAGATTTTGCTTCACCAGTCTCATCATCTATAGTTTTCCATTTACCAAAAACAGAGTCTTGTTGTGCCACAGCACTTACAGTAAACAGTATTACGATAAAAAAACTAATTAGATACTTCATAATGTCATAAGTGTATTTGTGTTTTAAACCAAAAAATGGCAATTCTTAAGAATCGCCATTTTTTATAAAAGTTGTAATCTACTAGTTTTTACCTAGCATCGCTTCTTTAAGATCATCATCTGCAGGGTCGCTACCTAACCAAATTCCAAAAAGTGCTTTTTTGAATTCTAATCCTGGTATCATTCCTACTTCTTTACCGTTTTTACTAACAACAGTTCCTTTTCCTTTTACATAAGAAATATCAAAAACATTTGTTTTTACAATCTTATCGCTAAAGAAACCTTTGAATTTTGTGATTTGTGCATCTAGGGAACTTGTGTCTCCGTTCATAGAAGCGTCAAAACCATCATCTACAGCTCCTATCATTTTCTTACTTGACACCATACCAGAAACAATATCTAGTTTCATAGCCATTGTCTCATCTGCATTTACAATAGCAGCGGCATCACTCTTTTTTGAAGCTAGGTATAATCCTCCTGCATATAGATCAAAGATTACTTTTTCTCTCATTCCCGCACCGTTTAGTACAAGATTTGTTCCTTCTACAGTCATTGTATTAGGTAATGTTGCATCACCTACAACTGTTTGAGCTTGGCTAAAAGTAAGACTACATACTGCTACTAGTGCTAATAAATACTTTTTCATAATTTACGTTTGTGTTAATTTAATTAGGGTTTTTGTGTAATATCCTTAGTTTTTGCAATGTTGCATTGAGCTCAAATCCTAATAATATAAGATTTGAGTTCAACCAAATATAAAGCATCATTATCAATAATGCACCTATTGAGCCATACAACTCATTATATCTCCCAAAAGTGTCGATATAAATACCAAAAAGGTACGTGGTTATCATAAATAATACAGTAGTCATTAATGCACCTGGTGAAAAAAATCTGCTTTTGCGCCCCTCTTTGGTACCAAAATAATAGAGCGTTGCAATCACAGCATATATCATTATCAATACAAACACGTTTTTTCCAACCGATAGCAATGTTATATCTAAATCTGTACTCATAAAATCCCTCTCCTTGAGAGAAACGAGTAAATACTCAAAATAAACAACTACCGATATAGTAGTAACCAACAACAATGCCAAGATAATAGAAGTCGCTATAGCCACAGCATACTGCCTAAAAAAGCTTCGATTAATCTCATTGTAATGAGAACCCTCAAAACCACTAAAAATGGAGTTAACACCATTTGCCGTAAGAAACAAAGCAAGAAGACCAGCTACAGACAGTAAGCCTGCACGCTCATTTTGTGCAATATCACTTATAATAGGCCTAAAGAAATCTAGTGACTGTGATGGTATGAGCTCATAAATAAACGCCATAAACTTAATATCAAAGTCTGGAACAGGTACATAAGGTATAAGATTAAGCACAAATATAAGCGCGGGAAAAATGGCCATAAAAAAACTATAAGCAATAGATCCTGCTCTAGATCCCAGTGCGCCTTTTATAATACCTGTAAAGTAAGCGCGTGACAAGTTTAGTAAAGTCATTCCTTCAAAACCAGGAATCACCACCTTATCTAGCATTGCTACGATCCAGCAAAAAGGCTTGAACCGCATAAGGCGTTGCTCTAAGGTCTTGTCTGAAGCCATTATACCGCTTTAAGGCTTAAATCTAGATTATAAACAGAGTGAGTAAGTGCTCCACTAGAGATATAATCTACACCACAAAGTGCATACTCGCGTATGGTCTCTTCATTAATACCACCAGAAGATTCTGTAAGGCATTTATCACCTATAAGAGCAACCGCCTTACGCGTATCTTCATAATTAAAATTATCAATAAGAATACGGTATACGTGCTCGTGATTTTCAAGAATCTCTTCTATCTCCTCAAGGCTTCTCGCCTCTACGATTATTTTAAGATCTCGATTTTCAGTTTTAAGATACGCTACAGTTTTAAGTATCGCCTTAGTCACTCCTCCAGCAAAGTCTATATGATTATCCTTAAGCATAATCATATCATATAATGCAAAACGATGATTTTCTCCCCCTCCTATTTTTACTGCCCATTTTTCTAAGGCGCGTATACCTGGAGTGGTCTTTCTTGTGTCAAGTATTTTTGTACCTGTTCCCTCTAGTAGGTTTACAAAGAACTTTGTTTTGGTCGCTATAGCGCTCATACGCTGCATTGCGTTAAGTACCAGTCGCTCTGCCTTTAAGATGCTTTGGCTCGAGCCAGATACATAAAATGCAATGTCTCCATACTTTACCTGATCACCATCTGTAAGTATATCCTCAACTACGAGGCTGTCATCTACGTAGGCAAATACCGCTTTCGCGAAAGCGCAACCCGCAAGAATCCCCTCATCCTTCACCAGCAACTTTGCTTTGCCCGTCGCATCTGCCGGAATACAAGCTAGACTACTGTGATCTCCATCACCTACATCTTCTCTTATTGCATTAGAAATTATACCATCTATCTCAAGCTGAAACTGCGCTTCTGTTATCATAAAAATATAAAATACGGTTTCTGTAAAAATAAGGAAACACAAACACATCCATCGTCATAGAGAGATTTGTATTTTTGCAAAATGAATATAAAACTTCTATGCGTAGGCAAGACAGATAACAAGCAGCTACAGGTACTCGTAGATGAGTACAGCAAGCGCTTGAATTTTTATATTAAGTACAATATTGAGACTCTTCCAGATATAAAGAATGTGAAAAATCTCAGTGAGCAAGAGCAAAAGACTAAAGAAGGCGCCCTCATACTTTCAAAATTGGGTCCCTATGACCACCTTGTGCTCTTTGACGAGAATGGCAAATCATTTTCTAGCGTGGGGTTTTCTAAGTTTTTACAAAAAAAGATGAACAGTGGTATAAAAACTTTAGTCTTTGTGATAGGAGGCCCTTATGGTTTTTCTCAAGAAGTTTACAATAAAGCGATAGGTAAAGTATCTTTGTCACAAATGACCTTCTCCCACCAGATGGTACGTTTATTTATCACAGAGCAAATTTATAGAGGGTTTACCATTTTAAAAGGAGAACCTTATCATCATCAATAAACCGAGCCCTACATAGTTTAACCAATATTTATGAGTACTAAAGATACTAAGACGCCGTACTCACGTTATTTTTGTAATACATATACGACTACTATTTAATGAGTTCAAAATCAGGCATAAAAAAGAAAAATAGACTACAGTTACTGCACCAGTATTATGTATACACTGGCTTTTACTCTTTTCTTAAAGATGCACTTAAAAAAGCACTACCACCTATACTATTTGTTGTAGCTGCCATAGTATGCATACACTACTTTGTTATAGACCTTAACACGGCATTACAATATGTGATAGATAATTACTCTAATTTTTTAGTACTTACTTTATTCTTTGTCTCGGAGTCTATACTCGGTATTATCCCTCCAGAGCTTTTTATAGCTTGGAGTGATAAAACTAGTGATCCCGTATTATATCTTTCTATTATTGCATTACTATCTTACCTAGGTGGTGCTGTCTCTTATTTTACGGGGAGAGCTTCTCTTAAAATACCAGCGGTACACAACTACCTTGAAGTAAGAATGGAAAAGCATTTAAAAAATGCTCGTAAATGGGGAGGGTTCTTAATTTTAGTAGGAGCCTTGCTCCCATTACCCTTTGCCGTAGCAAGTCTTGCTGCTGGTATGATTCGTTTTGATTTTAAATATTGGGCACTCTTTGGTCTAGCGCGTTTTGTACGTTATGCGATTTATGGAGCAGCCATTTTTAGCCTTGTCTCTTAAATGAAGTTAGTCTTTGCAACGCACAACCTTAATAAACTTAAAGAAGTACAAGCCCTTGTACCAGGGCATATCACAATATTATCACTTACAGATATAGGATGTGATGAAGATATTGTAGAAGATGCACCTACAATAGAAGGCAATGCGATTATAAAAGCACAATACGTACGTGATCATTATGGCTATGATTGCTTTGCAGATGACACGGGCCTTGAGGTTACCGCCCTAGATGGTGCACCAGGAGTATACTCTGCACGATATGCAGGGCCTCAAAGAAGCGCTTCAGATAATATGGATAAACTTCTCATAGCTCTTGCAGTAAAGCAAGATAGAACGGCGAGGTTTAAGACGGTTATCGCTTTCGCGAAAGCAGAAAAAATAGAGACTTTTACAGGCATATGTGAGGGAGAAATTACAAAAGAACGTTACGGAGATGACGGTTTTGGTTATGATCCTATCTTCAAACCTAACGGCTACGAGGCCACTTTTGCCCAAATGGCAATATCTCTTAAAGGTAAAATAGGCCATAGAGGGCGTGCGATGCAGCAGTTTTTATCTTACTTAAGAGACGAGTAAATTACGTTCTTTAAAAAATTACCAAGTCACTTTACGATTATTCAATTATATATAGTACTTTTGCACCTTGAAAAACCTCAGGGTGAGGTACGGCCACTATTTATGGCACGTGTTGATTGAAGCAATTGGTTAATAAGTCGTTGCGCTTCCTACAGCACGATAACTTATTAAAATTTTGTCTTATGACATTTGATCAACTGGGCCTAAACGCGCCCTTACTTCAGGCTATCGCCGATATGGGATTTGAAACCCCGTCAAAAATCCAAGAAGAAGCAATCCCACAACTACTCGCCGAAGATCGCGATATGGTTGCACTTGCACAAACAGGTACAGGTAAAACTGCTGCTTTTGGTTTTCCACTATTACAAAACATTGATGCTTCAAGCAAGACCACACAAGGTCTTATTATAGCCCCTACTCGTGAGCTATGTCTCCAGATTACTAACGAGATGAAACTTTATGCAAAACACATTAAAGGTGTGCGCGTAGTAGCTGTTTACGGTGGTTCTAATATACAAGAGCAAGCTCGTGAGATCTCACGTGGTGCTCAGATTGTAGTAGCGACACCAGGACGTATGCAAGATATGATGCGTCGTCGTATGGTAGATATTACAAAATTAAGCTACTGTGTTCTTGATGAGGCAGATGAGATGCTTAATATGGGATTCTATGAGGATATTACAAATATTCTTGCAGACACTCCAGAAGATAAACTTACGTGGCTTTTTAGTGCGACAATGCCTAGAGAGGTTGCTCGTATTGCAAAAGAGTTTATGCACGACCCACTAGAGATAACAGTAGGTCATAAAAATGAAGGTGCAAAAAATGTATCACACGAGTACTACGTTGTACACACACGTGATCGTTATCAAGCACTTAAACGTCTTTCTGATGCAAATCCAGATATATTTTCGGTAATATTCTGTCGTACTAAGAGAGATACTCAAAAAGTTGCAGAGCAACTTATAGAAGATGGATATAATGCAGGTGCGCTACACGGTGACTTAAGTCAGAATCAGCGTGACCTTGTTATGAAGAGCTTTAGAAATAATCAAATACAAATGCTTGTTGCAACAGATGTTGCTGCACGTGGTATAGATGTAGATGATATTACACACGTTATAAACTACCAACTTCCAGATGAGATAGAGACATATACGCACCGTTCTGGTCGTACAGGTCGTGCTGGTAAAACTGGTACCTCTATGGTTATTGTGACCAAGAGTGAAATGCGTAAAATCAAGCAGCTCGAAAAGATTTTAGCAAAGAAGTTTGATCAAAAAACAATTCCTGACGGAAAAGAGATTACACAAGTACAGTTATTTCACCTTGCAAATAGCATAAATAACACAGAGATCAACCAAGAGATTGATGCTTATCTTCCAGAAATAGAAGAAGTACTTAAAGACAATACTAAAGAAGAGCTTATAAAGAAAGTCTTTTCGGTAGAGTTTACACGCTTCTTTAATTATTACAAAAAAGCAAAAGATCTTAATCAAAATGCTGTTGCAGCGTTTAAAGAAGAGTCTGGCGATACAACACGTTACTTTATAAACGTAGGTCGTAAAGACGATTTTGACTGGATGAAGCTTAAGGACTTCCTAAAAGAAATGACAGGTTTAGGTCAAGACGGGATATACCGTGTAGATTGTAAAGACGCCTTCTCATTCTTTAATACAGATACAGAGCATAAAGAAAAAGTACTTGCACTCTTTGAAGATTATCAACTTGATGGTCGACGTGTAAGTGTAGAAGAGACACAAGGCGGCGGAGGTCGCGGTGGTAACCGTGGCGGTGGCGGAAGAGGCCGTAGCGGCGGTGGCCGTAGAGGTGGCAATGATGGCTTTAGAGGTGGTCGTAGCGGTGGTCGTAGCGGTGGTGATCGTGACAGATCAGACAGAAAACGTAGTGACCGTCGTGGCGGTGACCGTGATGGAAAGCCTAGCTATGGAGAAGATCAAGGAAGATCTAGAAATCGCTCAGAAAGATCTAGTAGATCAGAAGGCAGATCAGATCGTAGAGGACCAAGTCGCACTCCAGACAGAGCTACAGAAGGTAACAAAAGCCCATTTTCTGGAAAAAGACGCCGTCGCAGCTAGCCTAAAGTGTTAGAATTATTGTAAAAGTTAAATTTTGGTATGGTTTTCTCATAGGATTGCATAAATTGCTACTCTATATGATGAAAACCATACTTTTTTTATTGCTACTTGCCGTATGCACAGTAGGATACTCGCAAGAACCAGCAACCCCAACTGGAGAAACTTCTACAAAGGAGCTTCAAGATGGATTTATAGATGGTAAAGTTTTAAGCAGCAGTACAGATATTGCTTTACAAAACGTAAATATTCTCAACCTTTCAAACTTTAAAGGAGCTACTACAGATAAGCTAGGTAACTTTGACATTAAGGCCGCCGTAAATGATACACTATACTTTTCATATTTAGGTTATAAATCGCTCAAAGTAAGAGTAAGTTCTGACTGGATAAAATATGGAGATGTAAAGATTAAAATGACAGAGATAGGCATTGCACTAGAAGAAGTGGTTGTAGAAGAGATAGAACTTACAGGCTACTTAGAGATAGATGCAAAGAGAATCCCTATTTACAGCAACCAGCGCTATAGCATTTCTGGTCTTAACTCTGGTTATGAAGTAGGTCAAGGACAACCTGGTGCCGTGTCACGCGTGCTGAGCTCTATTTTTAACCCTGCAGATTTTCTTTACAATATATTCAGCCGTAAGAAGGGACAATTGCGCAAGCTACGCCAGATGAAAGAAGATGACAAAGTGCGTAACCTTCTTGAACGTAAATTTGACCGCGAGACTCTGGGCGCTCTACTTCAAATAGACCGTGTAGATATAGATGCTATATTAAAAAATTGTAGCTATTCAGATAACTTTATAATGACTGCAAATGACCTTCAGATTCTAGATGCCATAAGTGAGTGTTATGAAGAGTATCGTGTCTTACAAAATAAGGATTAAGAGATTTAATTACGCTTTCGCGAAAGCGTACTCCTACCCTCTTTCATCTAGATAGCGCTGCTCAATGCGCTCTACATCTTTAATCATTTTACGAGTCCAGGCTAGCTTTTTGTCAAAAAGTTCTTGCTCAGAAAACCTCCAGGCTACAGCCGAAGATTTGAGCTTAGTCATTATATACTGTAATGTTATTGCCGCCGAAACTGAAATATTGAGACTCTCAGTAAAGCCTACCATAGGTATATAAATAAAATCGTCTGCCTCCTCCATCACGAGTTCGCTTAAACCTTCTGTCTCTCTCCCAAAAAATATAGCAGCCTTCTCTGTCACATCAAACTCTTCTAGTCTGTGTGCATCTTTATGTGGTGAGGTCGCAACAATCTTATACCCTTGCTCACGCAGTGATTTTATACAACTAGAAGCACTATTGTGACGCGCTACATCTACCCATTTTTGAGCCCCCATAGCAATCTCACGATCTATACGCTTTGCGTTTACCTCCTCTATAACGTGCAGTTCTTGTACTCCAAAAGATTCACAGCTACGTATTACGGCACTTGTGTTGTGTAATTGATAAACATCCTCTACAGCCACGGTAAAATGTGTTGTGCGCTCGCTTAATACTTTATCAAATAATTGTACGCGACGTTCGGTTAAAAAAGATTGCAGGTAGGTTAAAAGGTCTTGATCCATTAAAAATTGTTTACAGGGTAAAGATACTGTACTTTTAAAGTGTAAAAAACCTATTGAGGAGTATGCAAAAAGTTGTTGTATTATCTGGCGCTGGTATGAGTGCAGAGAGCGGTCTTAAAACCTTTAGAGATGCAAATGGTCTTTGGGAAGGTCACGATGTTATGCAAGTGGCCACACCAGAAGGCTGGAAAGCAAACCAAGAGCTTGTTTTGAGATTTTACAACGAGCGCAGGAAGCAATTACTAGAAGTCTTGCCTAACCAAGGACATCTCGATCTTGTGAAACTAGAAGAAGCCTATGATGTACATATCATCACTCAAAATGTAGATGATTTACACGAGAGAGCGGGTAGCTCACAAGTAATACACCTACACGGTGAATTACTTAAGGTGCGCAGCTGTAAAGACCCATCTCAAGTTCTAGAATGGAAAAAAGATTTAAAAACTGGTGATTTATGTCCTCAAGGAGGCCAGCTTAGACCACATATTGTTTGGTTTGGAGAAGAAGTACCGCTTATGGAAGATGCTGCTCATATTGTTAGTCAGGCAGATTATATCATCATAGTAGGTACCTCTATGCAAGTATATCCCGCTGCTGGACTCATTACACTAGCTCAACCAGATGCAGAAGTGTTTTTTATTGACCCCGCACCATCTATCACACAAAAAAAAGGACTAAAGATACTGCCAGAGAGAGCAACAACAGGAGTTAAAAAAGTGGTAGATACACTTCTTTCTAAATAAACTAACACTTGACACTTAACGAGCTTTATAAAGATCTAGACTACGTCAATCACAGTCGTGAGAAGCGCGCCTACTATGCGCAACTTATTGTTGATAATCCTGATGCAATGAGACACGTACTAGAAATTCTATTTATGGTAGACGACCCTAGATCTAATCGTGCCGGATGGCTTGCGGAGTTTGCCACAAAAATGGATATAACAATTATCTTACCGCATCTTGATTACTTTACAACGCATATGCATACTGTCTATCAGGACTCCGCCTTGAGACCTGTTGCAAAAATTTGCGAATACCTTACAATATCATATTACAAAGAAAAGCACCCAGAAACTAGAAAGATGCTTTTATCAAACCATAAGAATCATATTACAGAATGCGGATTTGACTGGTTAATCACAGATCAAAAGGTTGCTGTAAAGGCTTATACTATGTTTACATTGTATTATTTAGGTACCGAAATAGACTGGATACATCCTGAATTACAACGAATTATGGAAGACGGATATCATACCGGGAGTGCAGCTTTTAAGGCCCGATGCAGACACGTTAATAAATGGATTAAAAAATTCAATAAACTGCAATCTTAACACTGTCAAACGCAGTAAAATCAACGACTACATAATCTAATGTTTAAAGAAAAGTTAAAAGTAGTTAAAGATGAGATTTTAACACTTAAAACTTTCTTAATCCTGTTATATTTGAGCTTTAAACACAAAAACTTCTTATGATTTTACGTACACTATTCATTGCTGGTTTCCTACTAACGGCAACAGTTTCAACTGGACAAAATACTTTTGGAGGCGGCGGCTCTTCTACATCTGCAAATTCTGTTTTTAATCAGAAAATGAACCTTGGATATAAAGCTGGAGCAAATCGCGTTGAAGATAAAAAAATAGATGGATCACCTTATCTTTTTGAAAATTGGGATCGTGCTGCAACGGTTGTAACAAAGGCCGGTGAAAATCTAAAAATTGAAAATGTAAACTTTGACGGCAGAAGAAATAAAATTGTTGCAAAAATCAATAAAGATTCTATTTACACATTTAACTCTCTCGCGGTTGATAAGGCTATTATTAATGGTAAAACTTTTGTAAATATAGAATCTCCTAATAGTGCTGTCATAAAAGTTTACGAACTTGTTGTAGAAACACCAGAATTTAAAATATTAAAAGATCACGTAGTAGATATAAACGAGGGAAGCTCAAACCCAATGCGTGGTACAACGGTTGCTCGTTACATACCTAGAGAGTTTTATATGCTTCTTAAAAAAGATAGTTTCGAAAAATTTAGTCTTAGAAAGAAGAAAGTACTTAAGCTTCTTGCTGCACAAGAAGAAAAAGTAAAAACCTTCGTAGATGAAAATGATTTAAATTATAAAAACGAAGAAGACCTTAATAAGATAATGGAATTTTACACAGGTCTGTAAAAGCAATAACCTACATACTAAAAAAGCCGCCTACTGGGCGGCTTTTTTAGTATGTAGATAGTAATTATAATTATCTATACATTCGCAGTACGACCAGATTTATATGTATAAAAATTTTCTAGCCGCTGTAGGCCTTTTGTGCTGTAGTTTTATGTTTGCTCAGGAGAGTAATCCTTTTGAAGTAGAGCTCAACTACTTTTATGGGAGTATATTGAGACACAACAAAGACATCACATCGCTCATAACCGGGCATCCAGAGGGGTTGATTTTAAGTTATAACAAAAAAACCTACGGCAATCAAGAATGGTCCAGAAGATATAATTACCCTGACTACGGATTTACATTTGCCTATCAAGATCTTAAAAATGACAACCTAGGCAAGACCTATAACGCCCTAGCGCATTACAGTTTCTACTTTCTTAACCGGAAACTTATGTTTAGAGTTGGTCAAGGTATCGGGTATACTACAAATCCTTTTGACATTGATACCAATGTAGCAAATAACGCTTATGGGTCAAGGTTTTTTAGCGCCACACTTGTAATGCTTAACTACAAGCAACCTATCACTCCACAAATATCTTTACAAACAGGACTTTCCTTTTTACACGGGTCAAATGGTAATTTTAAAGCACCTAACACAAGTACAAATACACTAGCAATTAACGCAGGTGTGGTTTATACAAATAAACCGATTCCAGACTATATTCCCAGAGGACCTAGAGAACGCTATACAGAACCTATAGGTTTTAATTTTGCTCTTAATATGGGGCTTAACGAGAGTGATTATGTAGGGCTGGGTCAAGAACCATTCTTAATCTTGACTGCTTATGCAGATAAGAGATTGAGTAAAAAAAGTACCATTCTTGCTGGAGGAGAATTCTTTTTCTCAAAATTCTTAAAGAACGAAATTGAGTTTCTATCTGTAGCCTTCCCCTCAATTGGTGTTACAAAAGACCAAGATTGGAAACGAGCAGGTGTATTTGTTGGTCACGAATTGCGATTTAATAAAACCGCACTTATGACGCACGCCGGTTATTATGTGTACTATCCTTATGATTTTGAAGGTAGGTTCTACCAGCGCGTGGGGCTTAAACATTATATACAAGAAAAATACTTTGTTTCTGCTGCCGTAAAAACGCACGGAGCAAAAGCAGAGGCCGTAGAATTTGGATTAGGAATACGATTATGATGACAACAAACTTAAGATTTATAAGGGCTATATCTACGCTTTCGCGAAAGCGTAATTCCCTCCTACTCGCCCTACTGCTCGCATTTTTTATTTCTTGCGACTCTGAAGATGCAAATGATTGTTTTCAAACAGATGGAGATATCATAACGTATACTCTTGATGTGGATACATTTTCAAAAATCCAAATGGAAGATGACATACGCGTTATACTCAAAGAAGGACCTCAACAAGAAGTTATCGTTGAAACTGGTGAAAATCTAGTGCCAGACCTCAATCTATTTGTAGAACAAGAAACACTTGTACTGCAGAACCTAAATGGTTGTAATTTTTTACGCGAGTATGGAAGGACACTTGTGACTGTAACTTCACCAAATATCACTCGCATACGCCAGGCGTCTGCCTTTGAGATTACCAGTGAGGGTTTACTCAACTATGAATCATTAACTATTGTGAGCAACTCAACTCCTAACAGTCTTAACATTACAGATATTAATAAAAGTGGTGCTGTGACGCTCCATATAAACAGTACTAACCTGGTGGTTTCTGCAAATGGATCAAGTAATATTGCAATGTCTGGAAGTGTTGAAACGGCGTCTATAAACTTTAGCGATGAGTTTCCACAATTCAATGGTAGAAACCTCGAGATAGGCGATTTGACCTTTAACCACACCAGCGCTGCACAAATTGTAGTAAATCCTCAAAACAGCCTGCAAGGCTTTATAAAAGCCACAGGAGACCTTATATCTGTCACAGAACCACCGCTAGTCGATGTAGATGTGCTTTTTACAGGGCAATTAATTTTTGAAGATTAGATTAATTACAATATCTTAAACACTTTGTATATTAAAAATATATTAACACTAATACTAAAATAATGGTAAAAGCAAAATATCAAAACGTTCTTGACCTAGGAGAAAAACTTAACATCCAGAACGGAGATGTAAAAGAAGAAAATGGAGTACTTCACGTAACAGGTACTGCAACAAATCAATATGAGAAAAACCAACTTTGGGATGCTATAAAAGCGGCTGGAGGAGAAAATCCAGGTGACATTGTAGCAGACATTAAAGTCGCAGATACATCTGTTTATGCACGTCATACAGTTGCGAGTGGAGACACACTAGGCAAGATTGCAAAGCATTATTATGGAGATGCAATGAAGTACAAAGAGATTTTTGAAGCAAATAAAGACATCCTTAAAAACCCAGATGTTATACATCCAGATCAGAATCTTGTGATTCCTAATCTAGGATAATATTCAATAACAACATTGAATTACAATCATAAAAAAAGCTCCCAATTTGGGAGTTTTTTACATTTTAGTCTAATCTAAAAATTTTGCACTAAGTATTTAAAGTCAAATACTTACAATGATTATATAAATCAATAATTTATATTTTAAAATTATCCTAATCCTGAAATATAATTACCATAAAGATCATTAAAACGCATCCCTGTGGTGAGTTTATACTTGCTCAGTTTCTTATATTCTACAAGTCCAAAAAGGATAAACTCTTTTAAGAAATAGCGGTCCTCCTCTACTGTTTCGGGCTGATATTTATTTACGAGTTCTTCTAAAGGTGTAATGCTGTCTAGCATTAATTTGTATTCTTTGTCAGTCAAATTATCTTCAAGTTCAAAACCACTTTGCTCAAAGAACCAAGCCAAGACATCACCATAAGGATCTTCTTGATTATCTTTTACAAGCTTTTCGATCTTTGGGAAATAATCATCAAAAAGTGATCGCGTTGCATCACCTATAAGAATTTTTGCAACCTCATCTGCTCCCTCTTGTTCTCCTTCATATACTAATTCCACCTTTCCGGTAATCGCAGGAATGATGCCCATAAGATCAGAATATCGTATTGTGGTTGTTGTATCTCCAGATAACAACATACGACGCTCTGCTGTACTCATTAAGTTTTCAAATGCCGTTATACTCATACGTGCACTTATACCACTCTTTTCATCTATATACTCGCTCTCTCTAGCCACAAAACCTATCTCTTCTATAAGATCTTTTACTAGGTTAGGTACGTGTACTTTAGTCTTCTGGCGCTCGTCTAGATTTGCTTCTTGATCTGTTATAGTACGCGCGATAGCCACTGTTTCTGGATAGTGAGTAAGTATTTGAGAACCTATACGATCTTTAAGCGGAGTAACTATACTTCCTCTATTTGTATAATCTTCTGGATTTGCAGTAAATACAAACTGCATATCAAGCGGTAGTCTCAATTTAAAGCCGCGTATTTGAATATCACCTTCTTGTAGAATATTAAACAAAGCCACTTGTATACGTGCTTGTAAATCTGGCAACTCGTTGATTACAAAAATTGACCTGTTTGCACGAGGAATCATTCCGTAGTGTATCACGCGATCATCTGCATAACTTAGTTTCAGGTTTGCTGCCTTTATAGGATCTACGTCACCTACTATATCTGCAACAGTTACATCTGGTGTTGCAAGTTTCTCTGCAAAGCGCTCAGATCTATGTACCCAGTCTATAGGTGTATCATCTCCTTTTTCCTTAATAAGCTCTGTAGCATACCTCGAGATAGGATTAAGCGGATCATCATTAATTTCTGATCCTGCTACTATAGGCATCCATTCGTCAAGTAGGTTTACCATTTGACGTGCAAGTCTAGTTTTTGCTTGACCACGTAGCCCTAACAGATTGATATTATGTTTACTTAATATGGCTCTTTCTAGTTCTGGTATAACTGTGTGCTCGTAACCGTGTATACCTGTAAATGTAGGTGTACCAGCTTGTAATTTTGATATAAGGTGCTCGCGCAACTCTTCTTTTATACTTCTAGATGTCCACGATGCTTTTTTAAGAGCTCCTAGTGTTTTTATTTCTGTATGATTCATAGCTATTCTTGTTTTACCTCATCTCACAATGAGGTATCTATTCTTTTTTTTACAATTATTTTATTCTCTTCTTTCTGTTGCTTTCATAATCTTGAAAGATCATCTCTCCTAGACCTTGCAGTCCTGTATAGAACGCTTTTCCTTGGTTTGCCTCAGTAAAATTATCTACAAACTGCTGCAGGTAAGGATCATTTGCAATCATAAAAGTGGTGATAGGTATATGAAGCTTACGTGCTTGTCTAGCCATACTGTAACACTTGTTTACAATATACTCGTCTAGTCCATTTGGGTTCTTATAGTAGCGCCCGTCTTTAAGCTTTATACAAGACGGTTTACCATCTGTAATATTAAAGATCTGTTTATTTGAGTTGCGCTTACGCCTCAAGATATCCATAGCGAGATTAAGACCTGCTACTGTGTTAGTGTGGTAAGGTCCTACTTGCAAATAAGGTAAATCCTTAATTTTAATAGGCCAAGCATCATTACCATATACAATTATATCTAAAGAGTCTTTGGGATACCTCGTTGTGATGAGCTGTGCAAGTGCCATCGCTACCTTTTTGGCTGGAGTAATACGGTCTTCTCCATAAAGTATCATACTGTGTGATATATCTATCATAAGTACGGTACTCATTTGTGCCTTAAAGTGGGTTTCTTCTACCACGAGGTCGCTTTCGCGTAAGCGGAAATCTTCTGCGCCGTTATTAATTTGGGCATTACGCAAACTTTCTGTCATAGAGATACGCTCTAGCCCATCACCAAAACGATACTCGCGATAGTCACCAGTATGCTCATCTCCTCTACCGTTAAGTTTTGATCTGTGGTTACCCTGAGAGCTCTTTTTAAGCTTCCCAAAAATTTGATCTAAGGCTCTCTTACGTATGGCGCGCTCTGTCTTCTCTGTGATAGCTGTGCCGTTATTACCGTCTGGCTTAACTTCTTCTCGTATGTAGCCTTTGTCTTTAAGCTCCTGTACAAAGTCGTCTAAGGTATACTCATCATTTGTGAGTTTATATTCTTTATCAAGCTCTTTGAGCCAGTCCATCGCCTCGTCAAAATCACCAGAGGTGTGGGTGATGAGCTCTTGAAATATATCAAGCAGCTGGTCAAAAAGGAATTTTTGCGGAGCGTCATAGGTTTTGAATACAAAACCACTCCTATTTTGTTTTTTTCTCATAGCTGTATAAAATTACTACCTAATAGGTCAATAAAAAAGCGCCTCAACAGAGGCGCTTCTTAATTCTTTATTAAAAGTGAGTGGTAATTACTTCCCTTTAGGCATAATTACAGTGTCTATAGCGTGTATCACTCCGTTTGAAGCATCTACATCTGTCATAATAATTACAGATGTCCCGCCTTTTGCATCCTTAATAACAACGTTTTCTCCGTCCATCATTAAAGTAATTTGCTCTCCCATCACTGTGTTTGTACTAAAAGAACCATTGTTCTTTTTAATAGCGGCAACTACGTCTCCAGCCATATACTCACCAGCTACTACGTGGTACGTTAAGATATCTGTTAACATTGCTTTGTTTTCTGGCTTTACTAGAGTACCTACAGTTCCTTCTGGTAGTTTTGCAAAAGCATCATTTGTAGGTGCAAATACAGTAAATGGTCCCGTACTAGCCAAAGTTTCTACAAGTCCTGCTGCTTTTACAGCTGTTACTAGTGTTGTAAAATTTTCATTACCCACAGCGATATCTACTATTGTACCTGGCTCTTCTACCACAGGCTCCTCTAGCTCTACTACTGCTTGTGCAACTTCCTCGTTAGTTTCTGTTGCTTTTTCTTTAGTTCCTTCGGCGCAAGAAGCAAATAATAATCCTGCTGTTGCTGCCATTAATAAAATCTTTTTCATAACAATTGGTTTTTTTATTTGTTCAAAGATATGCTCATATTCTTAAACAAAAAGCTAATGTTATACCAATGTCTTGTTAATTATTTCATAAGACCTTATTAGGGATACAATTACGCTTTCGCGAAAGCGTGAATAAAACCTTTAAAACATAGCGCATCCATTAACAACTATTTAAGAAATTAAGATTGTCTTTTAATTAACTTTAGTCCCTTGACCGAAAGGTCATTAAAATTCAACCAAAATTTTATAATGAAACAACTCTTCTCACTCCTACTGCTATGCATCTGCACAGTAGTATCTGCTCAAAAACTTGATATATCCTTGCTCAAGGATGTACAACCCCGTAACATAGGCCCAGGCGGTATGTCTGGACGTGTGACTGCTATAGATGTGGTTACAGATAATCCAGATGTAATGTACGTAGGTACAGCTTCTGGAGGTTTATGGAAATCTACTTCTGGCGGAATAAAATGGGATCCTGTTTTTGAAAACGAACTTACAGCATCTATAGGAGCTGTGGCGATACAACAATCTAATCCATCTGTGATATGGGTAGGTACAGGAGAAGGAAACCCTCGTAACTCTCTTAATGGCGGTTATGGTGTTTATAAATCACTAGATGGCGGTAAGACGTGGCAATCTATGGGATTAGAAAAAACCCGTCACATACACCGCGTTATTATAGACCCTACTAATCCAGATGTGGTTTATGTGGGCGCTATAGGTTCTCCTTGGGGAGAACACCCAGAACGTGGCGTTTTTAAAACTACAGATGGCGGTAAGACTTGGAACAAGATTTTATTTACAAACATCAAGTCTGGTGTGGCAGATATGGTTATGGACCCTACAAATCCTAATAAACTTATTGTGGCAATGTGGGAGCACAAACGTGACCCTTGGTTCTTTAAGTCTGGTGGTGAAGGTTCTGGTATGTATATGACGCACGATGGTGGTGACACTTGGAAAAAGCTCACAGATCAAGATGGACTTCCTAAAGGAGAACTAGGTCGTATAGGTCTCTCTATTGCGCCTGGAAGCCCTAACGTGGTTTATGCGCTTGTAGAAGCAAAGAAGAATGCATTGTACCGCTCTAATGATGGCGGCTTTAATTGGAAAAAGATTAATGACAAGAGTGATATAGGCAACAGACCATTTTACTACAGTGATATACACGTAGATCCACAAAATGAAAATCGTGTCTTCTCTGTATTTACCTATGTAAACGTATCTGAAGATGGTGGGAAGAATTTTGACCAACTTATGGGCGCTTACGGAGTAGATAACGGTGTACACCCAGATCACCACGCCTGGTGGATACACCCTAATAATGGTAAGTTTATGATGGATGGTAATGACGGTGGTCTTAACATCACAAAAGATGGTGGTAAGACGTGGCGTTTTATAGGTAACTTACCTGTAGCTCAGTTTTATCACATTAATGTAGATAATGAGTTTCCTTATAATGTATATGGAGGTATGCAAGATAATGGATCGTGGAGAGGACCTGCTTATGTATGGAAAGCTCAGGGGATACGTAACGATTACTGGCAAGAAATCTCTTTTGGAGATGGTTTTGACGTAGTGCCAGATCGCGATGACAGCCAGTATGGATGGTCTATGAGTCAGCAGGGGTTTGTGAGCCGTTATGATTACAAAACAGGAAATAACTATGGTGTTAAGCCTACGCACCCAGATGCAGATGTAAAACTTCGTTTCAACTGGAATAGTGCTATTAATATTGATCCTTTTGATAACAGTACTATATACTTTGGTAGTCAGTTTGTACACAAGTCTACAGATAAGGGACTCACTTGGGAAGTAATTTCTCCAGACCTTACTACAAACGACCCAGAGAAACAAAAGCAATCTGAATCTGGTGGTCTTACTATGGATGCCACCGGTGCAGAAAATCACACTACCATTCTTGTTATAGAACCTTCTCCGCTTGAAAAAGATATGTTTTGGGTAGGTACAGACGATGGCCGTGTACATTACACTACAAATGGCGGATCATCATACACAGAAGTGTCTAATAACTTAAAAGGTTTACCTAAAGGAAGCTGGATTGTACAAATTAAAGCAAGTGATAAGAATAAAGGTGAAGCGCTTCTAGTTGCAAACGACTATAGACGCTTTAACTACACTCCTTATGCCTACAGAACTACAAATTATGGTAAAAGCTGGACGCGCATTGTAGACGAGAATGATGTGCAGAGTTATGCGTTATCAATTATAGAAGATCCAGAAGAAAAGAATCTTTTGTTCTTGGGTACAGATGACGGTCTTTATGTGTCTATTGATGCTGGTAACAACTGGCAGAAATGGACTAAAGGATTTCCTACTACTTCGGTAAAAGATTTAGTAATTCACCCTAGAGAGCACGATCTTGTCATTGGGACCTTTGGACGTGCAGCCTGGGTTCTTGACGATATAAGACCACTGCGTAAGATAGCGAGTGATAGAAGTACGCTTTCGCGAAAGCTACAACTTTTCACCCCTCCTACTGCATATGACGCATCATACCAGCAACCTACGGGAAGTCGTTTTGGAGCAGATGCGATTTACAACGGTGAGAATAGAAAAAGTGGTGCGCAAATCGCATACTATGTTACTAAGCAAAAAGTAGATAAAAAGAAAAAAGGAGACGATAAAGCTGCCGAAGAAGTAGATGAGGCAAAAGTAACTTGGGATTCTATCCACCTTAAAATATATGATGGTGTGAGACAGATACGTCACCTTAAGTGGAAAACTCCAGACAGTACAGGTATCTACAAAACTACTTGGTATATGAATGAATCTGGTGGTGATCGCCCATCTAGACGCATAAGAAAACGTAAGAACGAACCTAGTGGAGTTTCTGTTAAACCAGGAACTTACAAGCTTGTAATGCAGTACGGAGATCAAACAAGCGAGAGCGCTATCACAGTAGAGAGCGACCCAAGGTATGATGTACCACAAAAAGCAATAGACGATAGTTACAATGCTGCCAAAGATCTTGAAGCGATGACTCAAGTAGCCGCAGATGCTGTAAAACAACTTGTAGAGAGCAAGAACCTTGCAAATGATTACAAGAAAATGATTAACAAACTTGATGATAAAAAGGCGTATAAAGATGAGCTAGCCTCTATAAAAGATATGGATAAGCGCATAGATGAAGTAATCGCATTATACATAGGTAAGTTAGATAAAAGGCAGGGTATCACACGTAATCCAGAAATCACAGTGATGAATCGTATAGGTGCTGCCAGTGGTTATGTACGTAGTCGCCCTAACGGACTTACTACGACAGAGACTACTCTTATGTCACACGCACGTAACGAGCTACAGAGCGCTCTAGAGAAGACTAATACATTCTTTAGCACAGAGTGGGCACCATTTGAAACTACGCTGAAAGCTATGGATGTAAGTAGCTTTAAAGAGATAAAAACGTTTAAATTAAACTAAGTATGAAAAAGCTTTTAGCCTTAATACTATTATTCTCATCTCTTGTATCATTGCAAGCCCAAGACCGTGGCGAAGATGATCTAGGCGCGTGGGCAATGATATTCACAAATAATAGAATATCAGAAAAGCTAAGCATACACGCAGAGGCACAGTATAGAACGTACGAGTTTGGGAGTAACTTTAATCAGTTACTCCTGCGTACGGCTCTTAACTACCATATATCAGACAAGGCTATGGCTTCTTTTGGGTATGGTAATATCACCACAGACACAAACTTTCTTGAGTTTGCAGGTGAAGAGAATGTAAATGAAAATCGCCTGTACGAGCAGTTTGTTCTTAAAAATAGTCTTGGCAAATTTAACTTTAGCCATAGATATCGACTAGAGCAACGTTTTATAAATAGACCTGCTGGTGAGAACACTACAGAGCATAGAGCGCGTTACTTTTTACGAGTAACCTATCCTCTTAATGACAAATGGTTTCTAACCGCATATGATGAGATTTTTATAAATCTGCAGAATGACTTTTTTGGGCAGAATAGACTGTACGGTGCTTTAGGGTACAACTTTAGCGAGAACCTAAGTGCACAAATGGGATATCTCAAAAATGATTTTGCGGTAGACACCTATGACAGGTTTCAATTCGCTGTTTTTATAAAAACAGACTGGCGAAATAAAAAAGGATGATAACATCCCTATAATGATTAAAAAACCTCAATCTTATGATTGGGGTTTTCTTTTTTACGCTTTCGCGAAAGCGGAATAGAAAAATATGATAAAAGTGTAAAAAACAAGAAGGATAACCTTTATTGTATATTAATTACACGTAATAATCGTACATTAAATTCTTTAAAGATAGGTTGCCCTTTTTCCTTCGACAGAAGAGCTACAACCATTAAACATATTACGTATTATGAGATCGAGTAAAATAAACTTCACAAATGCACACGGAGAAATATTGGCTGGAAGATTAGATCTACCTGCAAATCAAGACCCACATAACTTTGCCATTTTTGCACATTGCTTTACCTGTACAAAAGATTTTAGTGCTGTGCGCAATGTAAGTAGAGCACTTGCCTCTCAAGGTTTTGGCGTGTTACGCTTTGATTTTACGGGTTTAGGTGACAGTGATGGTGACTTTGCAGATACAAACTTCTCAAGTAATGTAGATGATCTCATAAGCGCTGCAGATTTTCTTGCCAAAGAATACAAAGCACCCTCTTTACTTGTGGGACACTCGCTAGGTGGTGCTGCAGCAATTTTTGCAGGTGGTAAGATTGATACGATAAAGGCCGTCGCAACTATAGGGGCTCCTAGCAACCCAGTACACGTACAAAAGCAACTAGGCTCTCAGCTTTCAGTAATAAAAGATAAAGGTCAGGCTAATGTAAAACTCGCAGGACGTGACTTTACTTTTAAAAAGCAGTTTATAGATAACCTAGAAGAAAACTCTTGTGTAGAAGCTGCTCGTAACTTGCACGAGGCTTTACTTATACTCCACTCTCCACAAGATGCAACAGTTTCTATAAAAAATGCCGAAGAAATATACCACGCCGCTCATCACCCTAAGAGTTTTGTAACTCTGGATGGATCTGAGCATTTACTTATTGACAAAGAAAATGCAGCTTACGTAGGTAAAATTATCGCTGGATGGGCCGCGAGATATATACCGCAACCTGTTCAAGAGACCATAAAAACCACCTTTCAAGTGGTGGCAAGCCTAGATGAAGAAGATGGGTTTACAACCTTATTAAAACTGGGTAATCACCATATGAAGGCAGATGAGCCCGTACGCGTAGGCGGAAACGACTATGGCCCAACCCCATACGAGTTGCTCGCAGGTAGTCTTTCTGCCTGTACCGCAATGACCATACAGATGTATGCAAAGCGTAAAAAGTGGGCAGTAGAAAATGTTGAGGTACACACAAGTTACAGTAAAACCCACGCTCAAGATTGTGTTGACTGCGAAGAAAACCCTTCAGCAAAGATTGATACCTTTCACCGTGAGATTAAAATCACCTCAGATCTTGATGAGAAGCAACTCAACCGTCTTTTACAAATAGCAGATAAATGTCCAGTACACAAAACTCTTCATAGCGAGACACAAGTAATAACTACGCTTAGGTAGGATTACGCTTTCGCGAAAGCGCACTTATAACCATACACCTCATTATCTAGTAAAGAATCAAAACATCACAAATCATACAAGTACAACTCCAAAAAGGAGGCTTCATTTTGCCTGAAAAACTGGGTGATGAGTGGGCCAATGCAGGCCATAAGCGGGTCTTGCTTAAAGCAAGTAGTGATACAAATACACTAGAAACACATATTGCTTTACGTAAAATGAAAGGTGTGTACTGGGTACTATTTGGAAAACAGCACCATAAAGCTTTAAAAATTGAGCCTTTAGACATCTTTAGTATCCAACTCATAAAAGATACCACTAAGTATGGTGTCGTTACTCCAGAGGCTTTTGACGCAGTTTATGATAGCGACCCAGACGGTGCGTCAATTTTTGAATCGCTTACAGATGGAAAAAAAAGAGGTCTTATCTATCAAGTAAAGCGCTATAAGAGTGAGCAAACACAAGTAGACAAAATGCTTATACTCTTTGAAAATCTTAAACGAGGTATACGTGACCCAAGACAACTATTTAAAACAGGCTAATATTAAATAATTGTAAAGTATTGACAATCACGCGCAACGTATATGTAGTTATTGCATCTAGAGTAAAAACTATATTATATGAAACATTTGTGTATCCTACTACTTGTATGTATCACCTCTCTAAGCTGCGTCACAGACAGAACCAGCGATGATGTAGATACTGTTGATCTATTAACAAACTATGATGCGATTACTCTTGATCGCCCTACGTTTGAGGCCAGCGTCACTCTCGAAGACGCTAGAAGCATTATAAACTCGGGTAAAATCTATGTATTTAATGGTTTACTGTTTGTAAACGAAGAGAACAAGGGCTTTCACGTGTTTGATAACGAGAACCCTTCTTCTCCAGTTGCTCTTGCTTATATAAAAGCACCTGGAGCAACAGATCTTGCTATTAAGAATGAGGTATACTACATAAATCAAGCTGTAGACCTTATTGCTGTTACTTATGATAAACAAACAGCAAACCTGCAGGTGACAAAACGCATTAGAGAAGTTTTTCCTCCTAAAGTGTCTCCAGATGGCTTTGTACACAATATCCCAGATGGAGAAATTATCATTGATTACGAACTTGAAGATTAAATAAGATGAAAAAGTATATATATATAATTGCCCTAGTGATTGTTGCACTAGGATGTAGTTCTGACGGGACTAGCAGTGGTGAATCTTTAAGCACAGCAGATAGTGTAGGTCAAGGAGGCTCACTTGCAACCTTTGTTATAAAAGGAAATTATCTCTACACAGTAGATAATGAAGATCTAAATGTATTTAACATCACAAATACATCAGAACCAGTATTAGTAAACTCTGTACGCATAGGTTTTGATATCGAGACATTATTTAGCTACAGAAATTACCTCTATATAGGATCTCGTAACGGGATGTTTATCTATGGTGTAGATAGTCCAGAGTTTCCAGAACAATTATCTTCAGTACAACATTTTACTTCTTGTGATCCTGTTGTTGCAAATGATCAATATGCATTTGTAACCCTATGGAGTGATTTGGGCTGTAATGGCTTTGTAAATCAGCTAGAGGTGTATGATGTGACAGATGTTCTTAATCCTGTTCTCATTAATGTGCGCGAACTTACATTCCCAAAAGGATTAGGTCTTTATGGTGATTACCTTATCGTATGTGATGATGAGATTAAAATATTTGATGTGTCAAATCCTGCAGAGTCTACACTAGTACACGCTATAGATAAG
Organism: Dokdonia sp. MED134; assembly: GCF_000152925.2. Lineage (NCBI taxonomy): Bacteria > Pseudomonadati > Bacteroidota > Flavobacteriia > Flavobacteriales > Flavobacteriaceae > Dokdonia > Dokdonia sp. MED134. The sequence goes on from NZ_CP009301.1 coordinate 544,859, forward strand.
CTTGCTTTTGATGTGATTATACAAGGAGATTTACTCATAGCCGTGGGAGAAACTGGTGTATATCAATATAGCCTTGATGCTCAAGATATCACAAACACATCACAATTAAGCACCATAAGTATCTAAAAGGTTTTATAAAATCTTAGTATTTCTTAAGTTGTCGTGGTATATTAGAGCTAATTAATTACTAATTATCAAAACCAAAAGATGATGAAATACAGATTTATGACAATAGCCTTACTTTCTCTAGCCACACTAGCGAGTTGTAAAGGTGACAAAAAAGAAAGCGAAGAAGTAATAGAGGTTGTTGAAGTAGAAGAAGTTGAAGTTATGCCAGAGATGCAAAAACTCACTTTAAAACTTGAACCTAAGAGTGACAGTAAAGCTTCTGGAAGTGTTGTTTTTAAAGAAGAGGATGGTGTTGTAAAATTTACAGCCGTAATAGGTGGACTAGATGAAGGTATGCACGCCATACACATACACGACAAGGCAGACTGTTCAAGTGCAGATGGAAAGTCTACAGGAGGACACTGGAACCCTACAAACGAGCAGCACGGTAAGTGGGGCGCAGCAGAGGGATATCATAAAGGTGATATAGGTAACTTCCCAGCAGATGAAAACGGAAACGGAACTATCACAATGAGCACAGACCAGTGGTGTATAGGTTGTGGAGATCCTAAAAAAGATGTTGTAGGTAAAGCAATTATCGTACACCAAGGTACAGATGATTTTACATCACAACCTAGTGGTGCTGCAGGAGCAAGAATTTCTTGCGGTGGGATTATAAAGTAATTTCAGACCATTAAATAGTTAAAAGGCTCTTGCTTACCGCAGAGCCTTTTTTTATGAGCCATATTCTATTAGTATGCAAGCCTATTTATTACTTAGGTAATGCTCGTATAATCTCATCCATACCTATAAGTTAGTGTGAAGATAGACCCTATTAAATAATAGAAATAGAAGACATAAAAAAGCCCTCGCAATTGCGAGGGCTTATGTATAATAATTAGAAAAGACTATTTCTTTGCTTCTACAACGCTTTTATTAAGCGCTTGTGTCATCTCAATAGATAGTGCAGATCTTTCAAACTTCATTTTACCAGACATTGTTTCCAATACACAAGTACCATTATCATTAAGTTCTAAAATCTTACCGTGTAGACCACTTTTTGTAATTACACGATCACCCTTTTTAAGATCTTTATCAAAGTTCTTTTCTTGTTTGAGTTTCTTACGTTGTGGTAATACTATAAAGAATATTATAAACACCGTAAATAATAGAATAGGACCGCCTATTCCGTTAAAAAGATCCATCATATTATTTAGCTGCTCCAGCAGCAGGGTTTACAAATGCTTTGATCTTTACAGTCTCTGTACCTCTCTCAGTATTTGCTTTGATTGTTACAGTTTTAGTTACTTGATTAGTACCGCTACCGTTGTATTTTACAAGAAGCTCACCTTTCTCACCTGGTGCAACTGGATTTTTAGAATATTCTGGTACTGTACATCCACAAGAACTCTTTGCATCTACAATTACTAGTGGTGCTTTACCTGTGTTAGTAAATGTAAATTTGTGCTCTACAGTGTTTCCCTTTTCAATGTTTCCAAAATCAAATTCAGTCTCATCAAAAGTAATCACTGGGTATGTTGTAGCCTGTGCATCTCTTGCAGCTGCAACTTCAACATTTTCTTCTTTTACTTTGCTTGCTGCATCTTCTTTACAAGAAGTAAACACCATAGCCGAAAGTACTCCTAATACTAATAAACCTTTTTTCATTGTTGTTTTTTTTATAAATAATGATTCGTAAAAATAAGAAAAAGTATACTATTTTAAACCTCTACCCTCTTTCTTTAACCTTTTTTCTCGCTCATATTGTTTTACAAGCTTATCAAGTATACCGTTTATAAAGATGCTACTCTTAGGTGTTGAGTATTCCTTAGAGATTTCTAAGTACTCATTTATAGTCACTTTTACAGGTATGGTAGGGAATTTTAAGAACTCACAAAGTGCCATCTTTATAAGCACCATATCTACATCTGCGATACGTTCTTTATCCCAGTTTGGTGTGTTTTCTGTAATCTCGTTTGCAAGAAAAGTCTCATTTGCAACCGTCTTCTCTAGTAACTCTGTACCAAAATGTACATCCTCCTCATTTTTAAATAAGCTAGGTAGTAATGAAGACTCTGGTGATGCTGGTTTAAGCTTACCCAGTCTTCTTAACACTGCCATATTAATCATAGGCAAGTCATCTATCCAGGTAAGGCGCGCATCTTCTATATAATCGTATAGCTTGTCATTAGGCGCTATAATCTCTGTATAGATATCTACCACAAACTTTCTATCTATTTTAAAGGTAGTATCCTCCTCTTCCATATATGAGGCATAGCGATCACTTGCTACAATCTCGTTATATATGATAGCAACATACTCATCATTCTGTCTCCAGTGTTTGAGCTTACGCTTGCTTATTTCATCACGCAACTCGGCGTTGTCTGACAGTTTTGTCAAGACCTGGTTGTTAATGAATTTTGTGTTAGGATTTTTTTCTTCTTCGGTAGCTAGAATCTTTTTAGAGATTTTTTCTTGTTCCGCTTTCGCGAAAGCGTGAACCTCCACCATTAAATCTAGCATTAAGAGATACAGATTGTACATCTGGTTCATACTCTCAACCGTAAATTTATCCTCATTTTGAAGATCAAACTGCTCCTTACTCCCTAGGGCGTAAATGGTTTGCATTACTTTGACACGGATATGGCGTCTGTTTAACATAGCGACAAAGAACTTTTATAGTTATAAGAACGAATTAGGTTCGTTTTTAAATCGATGCAAAAATACAGTATTTCTAAAAGTATCATCACATTTTATCAATTATGTTATAGGAAAATTTGGCTCGCACAGGTCTTAAAAAAAACCGACCTTAGCGCTTCAAAAAAATTGCAGTACGGCGATGGGTGCATTAAAATCTCTTAACAAGTATTTTTTACGTTATAAATGGCGTCTTATAGCCGGTTTCTTTATAGTTATCGCAGCTCGTGTCTTTGCCGTTTTTAATGTAGATATTGTAGGCGATATCGTAAATGATGTTGAAACATACATTAAAAGTGGAGACACAAACCTAGATGGCCTCAAAGATAGTATGCTCTTTAAACTAGGATTACTTTTAGGTGCTGCCCTACTCTCTGGTTTTTTTACATTCTTAATGCGACAGCTTATTATTGTGGTGTCAAGATTTATAGAAGCAGATTTAAAAGATGATGTCTACGCACAGTACCAGCGTCTCAGCCTAGGTTTTTATAAAAAAAATAGAACTGGTGACCTTATGAACCGCATCTCTGAAGATGTAACAAAAGTACGTATGTACCTAGGTCCAGCCATAATGTATTTACTACAAGCTCTCGTACTCTTTGCTGTAGTAATACCCTATATGGTACGTATGGCTCCATCACTCGCCGCATATACCTTAATACCACTACCTATACTATCTATTGCTATTTATAAACTAAGCCGCGCGATACACGTGCGTAGTACTATAGTACAAGAGTACCTATCAAAACTTACTACGTTTACGCAAGAGTCTTTTAGTGGTATCTCTGTCATAAAAGCATATACCTTAGAACCTAATACATTTAGAGACTTTGCAACACTTAGTGAAGACAGCAAGCAAAAAAATCTAAACCTCGTTAAGGTACAAGCATTCTTCTTCCCACTTATGATAGGGCTTATAGGTGCGAGTAACCTCATTGTGATATTTGTAGGTGGGCAGCAGTATATAGATGGTACCATTGCAGAGCTAGGAACCCTAGTAGAGTTTATAATGTATGTAAATATGCTCACGTGGCCAGTTGCTACTGTAGGATGGGTAACCTCAATTATAAAAGCAGCAGAGGCATCTCAGGTACGTATTAATGAGTTTTTAGAAATCGAACCAGACATTGTAAATACCGTTACAGAGCACACACCTATAAATGGTGCTATCGCTTTTAAGGATGTAACTTTTACGTATGAAGACACACTTATTACAGCTCTAAAAAATATAAGTTTTACCGTGCAGCCAGGACAAACACTTGCTGTTATAGGGCCTACAGGATCTGGAAAATCTACTATTTTAGAACTCATAGGCCGTCTGTATGATGTTACAAACGGAACCATTGCCATAGATGGGACAGCTATAAAAAACCTTAATCTTAATGATTTTCGTTCTGAGATAGGTTATGTACCTCAAGATGCCTTCTTATTTTCTGACACCATAGGTGAGAATATAAAATTTGGTAAAACAGATGCTAGTGATGAAGAGGTTTACGCTTTCGCGAAAGCGGCCTCCGTACACCATAATATCATAGACTTTAAGGATGGGTATGATACCGTACTTGGTGAGCGAGGCATAACCCTATCTGGAGGACAGAAGCAACGCGTCTCTATTGCAAGAGCACTTATAGGATCTCCTAAAATCTTGTTACTAGATGACTCATTAAGCGCAGTAGATACCGAGACAGAAGAAGAAATACTCAACAATTTACAGCAGCTCACAACAAATACAACCACTATTATCGTGAGCCACAGAATCTCATCTGCAAAAAATGCCGATCAAATTATCATTCTCGAAGATGGTAAAATCACACAGCAAGGATCTCATAATCAATTAATAACAGAAGAAGGCTACTATAAAGAGCTGTATGTAAAGCAGCTGGACGAGAAAGAAATGTAAAAAATAATTGGGCAATGGTATATTTTTTATCATTTTTGAAACAACAAACACACAATCCAAAACAAGAAGGACCATTATGAGTGATTACGACGGAAGAGACAATGAAGAGATTTTTTCAAAAGTACTTAGAGCAGGACGACGCACGTACTTCTTTGATGTGAGATCTACAAAGGCAGGAGATTATTACCTTACCATTACAGAGAGTAAAAAGTTTACTAATGATGACGGTTCTTTCCACTTTAAGAAACACAAAATCTATTTATACAAAGAAGACTTTGCTGGATTTACAGAAAATCTTAATGAGATGACTTCTTACATACTAGAAGAAAAAGGTGAAGAAGTAATATCTGACCGCCACCAGAATGATTATACAAGACCTGTAGCGTCAGAAGTGGTAGATTCTGGAGGGGTAACCTCAGAAGAGCCTACTGCAACGGCAGATAAGTTTACAGATGTAAGCTTTGACGATATATAAGTCATAAAAGATATTAAATAAAAAAAGCCACGTTTATGACGTGGCTTTTTTTATTGGTCTAGCTTAAAAGTCTTTTAGTTAAATATGATAGGTATTTCCACAAGACTATGTGGTCGTATATCTCCACTATTGGCTGTTTGTATTACCGTTAAATCTCTGTTGAGAATAACCACTACCCCTTGAGTCTCTCCATCTACTTCTGTAGTACCCATTACAATATAATAAGATGTAAACTGCGCTATATCTGTATTGCGTATGTTTATACTCATCCCAGTCTGATCTAAAATGGTATTGATGAGACCTACCTCTGTATAAGTACTAATTGTATTTGTATTGTAATTATACACATTTGCTATTTTTCCGGTAGGGTCTTTATAAACAAGTTCTTGAGCTAGTGATTTAGTTTGATTAAATCCTTCTGTAACTGTAAAACCGCTCGGAAAAGAACTCTGCTCGCTTATCGTAAGCGTTTCAAAATCTAGCGTGGCGTATGCAAGCGAAGCACCGTTAAAGTCAAATAGGTACATCTCGTCAAGATTCTCATCGTATATGTAAGCACCATACTGATCTATATCCCACACTCCCACTGGCATCCCAGTCTCTGCATTGTGTACAAATAGCTTCTTTACGCCTGTAAGAGTATCTGTACCTACTATAAATGTCTTAGATCCTTTTGCCATCACACTTGAATTGACATCGTTTATTGTTATATTACCTATGTAAGCATCGGTTATAACGCTAGTAGTTTTATTATATGTACTTACGTTTAAGTTGCAACAGCTACTAGACTCATTCAAATAATAAGTAATGATATTATTTTCGGTATTTGTCGTATAAAGCTCAGATTCATTTACAGGGTTAGACGGAGTAAAGTAATCACTATAAACCTCTTGGTCTCCATTAACCACGCTATATGTGATAAACTGAGAAGTAGGTATGCCAGAAGCTATCGCTAGGCGATCCCTAAAGGTGTTTCTTAAAAAGCCAAACTCAAAGCCTATTTCCTCTTGTAAATTTACAGTTGTACTTTGCTCATCTAGATAATTCCAAGTAACCACATTACCACTAGATCCAGTAACTAGATTGTCTCCTATGATTGCTATTTGAGCCAGTGCGGTATTTACATCAGACTCGGCTACGCTAGTCGTATCGTCGTCATTAGAACAGGCGGTGAAGCCTAGAAGTAAAAAAGGTAAAAATTTAAAAAGTTTCATTGATTGATGATGTTTTAATTTATTGAATAAAAGTAAGTTATTTCTTCCTTACAGCAATAACTTCAATCTCAATTTTTGCCCCTGCGGCCAGTGCCTTTGCTGCAAAGGTGGTTCTAGCGGGTTTTTGTGGCAAGTACGATTTATAGATAGCGTTAAATGTTGCAAAATCCTCAATATCATCTAGCACAACCATTGCTTTTACAACATCTGTCATTTCTAGATTGTGATGTGCAAGCACCGCTTTTATGTTTTCTAAGGCTTGCTTTGTTTCGGCTTCAATGCCGCCTGTTACGAGTGTTCTCGTGCTTTGATCTATTCCTATTTGTCCAGATAAAAAATATATATCGCCCACCTGCACCGCATCAGAAAATGGTGCGTCTGCCTTAGTAGGCTCGTGAGACGTGTGGAACACAGGAGCTCTCTTCTCCATATGACCTTCAGGAGGTGGTGTGTGGGGTCTTTGTAACTCCTCTTTACAAGAAGTGAGTAAAAGCATCCCAAAGATTGTCAATATAATAGGCCTCATAGTTATAGATTTTGGTAATAAATGTACGGATAGATGGCAACATTTTTTAACTATTATGTATTTTTAAACTTTGAGATAAATGCGATTTAGTACGCTTTCGCGAAAGCGTAAACACAACAATCTACTATGGAAAGAAAAGAAGAGTTTCTAAAATCTATTACAACAGGAAACACCTTTAAGGGTGACTTTATCACTATGGGAGCAGCAATGCTAGATGGCGAGACCATCACAAATGCTCACGTAAAAGTACCTCTTAAAACTCTTAATCGTCACGGTCTCATTGCTGGTGCTACAGGTACTGGTAAAACAAAAACATTACAAGTGCTTGCCGAAAATCTGTCTGACAAAGGGATACCGGTACTACTTATGGATATGAAAGGTGATCTCTCTGGTATTGCAAAAGCAAGCCCAGGTCACGCAAAGATAGATGAGCGCCACGAGAAGATAGGCCTACCCTTTGATGCCAAAGATTTCCCAGTAGAACTCCTCACACTTTCTGAACAAAATGGCGTGCGCCTTAGAGCTACCGTAAGTGAGTTTGGACCTGTGCTGTTCTCACGTATACTTGACGCTACGGTGGCACAGTCTGGTATTATCTCTATACTTTTTAAGTACAGTGATGATAAAAAATTACCGCTGCTAGATCTTAAAGACTTTAAAAAGATTTTACAATATGCGACCAAAGAAGGTAAGGCAGAAATAGAAGAAGAGTATGGGCGTATCTCTCCAGCTTCTTCTGGTTCTATCCTGCGTAAAATAGTAGAACTAGAACAGCAGGGAGCAGATATTTTCTTTGGAGAAAAATCTTTTGACACAGATGACCTTACTCGCACCACCTCTGACGGTCGTGGAGTAATAAATGTGATACGCCTTACAGATATACAAGACAGACCTAAATTATTCTCAACTTTTATGTTGAGTCTACTTGCAGAGATTTACTCTACATTTCCAGAGCAAGGAGATAGCGGCCAGCCAGAGCTTGTAATTTTTATAGATGAAGCACACCTCATATTTAAGGAGGCATCAAAAGCGTTACATAGCCAGATAGAGAGTATTGTAAAGTTGATACGGTCTAAAGGTGTAGGAATTTATTTTGTAACTCAAAACCCAACAGATATTCCAGATGGTGTATTGAGCCAGTTAGGTCTTAAAGTGCAACACGCATTACGTGCATTTACTGCAAAAGATAGAAAAGCTATAAAACTCACTGCCGAAAACTATCCAGATTCTAAATATTATGACACAAAGACCGTTCTTACATCTTTAGGTATAGGAGAAGCACTTGTATCTGCTCTCGATGAGAAGGGTCGCCCTACTCCACTTGCAGCTACAATGTTACGTGCACCTATGTCACGTATGGATGTATTAACCCAAAAGGAAATAGACGGTATAAACGACAGGTCTGAGCTTGTAGAAAAATATAGCGAAATCTCAGATAGAGAGAGTGCCTACGAGCTACTCAAAAAGAAAATAGATAAAGCAAACGAAGCGGAAGCAAAGGAAAAGGCTCAAAAAGAAAGAGCCAAAGCTTCAAAAACGTCTTCTAGATCTAAAAGTTCTAGGTCTACTCAAAGTGCTGGATCAAAAGCATTAATAAAAGTGCTTACAAGTGCTACCGTAATACGTGGTGTCTTTGGGATACTAGGTAAAATGTTAAAATAATAATTGCGCATTTTATATGCGTACCCTCAATTTAATTTTATGAAAAAAAATATAATAGCCCTTTCTATTCTAGGTTTAATAGCTACTAGCTGTAGTAACTCTGGAAACTTTGCTATTACAAATGAAGGTGTAGGACCACTTACTAAAACTACAAAAGTAAGTGAACTTAAAACCACCTTTGTAAATGATAGCCTTGTAGATGCAAATGGATCTACAGAACTAAAAGCACCTGTACAATATATTACCGTTTTTGAAAAAGGAGGTAAAAAATTATTAGAACTAGAACCTACCACGGGCGACTCTGATGCTACAATAAATTACATACGTTTATATGACGAGCGCTATACAACAGATGGTGGAGTTACTGTAAAAAGTACTTTTAAGGATATTCTAGATGGACACAAGATAAAGCGTATAGAAAACCTTATATCTACCATTGTTGTTTTGATAGAAGATAGTGATGTGTACTTTACTATAGATAAAAAACACTTGCCATCAGAACTTATGTTTGATACAACCACTAAGGTTGAACTTACTCAAATCCCTGATGATGCTCCTATTAAGTATATTCAAATAAGCTGGTAAATATGAGTTATAAAATCCAAAAAAGCCCTTTTGTAGTACCCACTACAGATGGTAAAACCATAGAAGAGCACTGGGGAAAAGCGACAGATGGTAATAATGATATAAGCATTGCTCATATGATTGCTCCACCAGGGTGGAGTGAGCCATTTCAAACGCCGGAGTTTGATGAATATACATATATTATAAAAGGTAAAAAGCAATTTATCATAGATGGTGATACCGTAGTACTTCACGCCGGCCAGAGTATTAAAATTGCTCGCAATACCAGAGTGCAATACAGCAATCCTTTTGATACAGAGTGTGAGTATATGGCGGTTTGTACACCTGCGTTTTCACCAGATTCAGTTCATAGAGAAGAATAGATATTTTGAAAAAGACCCTACAACGATTCATCCCTAAGGCTATAGGAACTAAGATAAATGCACTAAGTTTAGTAAATCCTAGAGCTGCAGCTCAGCAAGCTTTTAATATATTCTGCACACCACGCAAGGGTAAACCTTATGGTGAGCAGGTTGCTTATCTAGAAAATGCTGCTTATGAACGTTTTCCTTCTGGATCGTGTGAGTTACAAGCATATCACTGGGAAGGCACTGGTAAAAAAGTACTTCTTATACACGGCTGGGAAAGCAATGCCCATCGCTGGTTTAAACTAGTAGAAGAACTACAGAAAGAAAACTATGATATTTATGCCATAGATGCACCCGCTCACGGTAACTCTACAGGGACGTTACTCAATGTGCCGCGTTATGCAAAAGCCATAGAAGAAGCTGTACAGCGATACCAACCAGACCATATTATAGGGCATTCTATAGGAGGACTAGCTACGGTTTTTCATCAGTATACTTATAAACCTACACAATTTACATCTGCAGTTATATTAGGATCTGCATCAGAGCTTAGTGAGATAATGATAGATTATAGAGCAATTTTAGGACTTAATAACCGAACAATGAAGTCTCTCGAACAGCTCGTAAAAGAGTTATTTGGTTTTGACTTTAAAGGTTTTTCTGGAGCAGCTTTTGCAAAAGAACTTACATTGCCTGCTTTAATAATCCACGATAAGTTTGATAAAATCACTCCTGTATCTGCCTCACAAAACATCCATAAAAACTGGAAAGGAAGCACCTACATCGAGACCGAAGGTTTTGGTCACTCACTTTATCAAGAGGAAGTAAGATCTGAAATCATCAAATTCTTAAAGAAAGAATTTTAATCTTCTTCATTAAGGGTGTTTAAGTTCATTCCCTCATAAAACCCGAGGGGCTGGTCTATAACAAGTTTTACTTGCATAGCTATTTGCCCCGTGTGATATGAGAAATGCTCAACAGCGTGTAATACAATACCTATACCTGAGAGATCAAAACCTTGCACTTTTCGCTTCTTTAATAGGTTTTCTGGTGTTGCATCATCTATAATAGTCGTGGCTGTTTGTACAGTAAGTAAAAGTCGTTGTAGCAACTCATCTTTTGTAAAACCATCTTCGGTACTAAACTCCTCTTCTCTATTACGCTCATCTGGATTACCACCAAGACCAGAAACGATATATTGTGTCATATTGCCACAGATATGCAATAACTGGTTACCAAGTGTGTTGAGACTCTGGTTTTGCTTTGTCCACAGCTCCTCCTCTACTACCTTAGAAAGCGCAATACTTATCATACGCACATTCTCTTCTAGCCTAAAAATAGCATTGTCCTTAAAATCTTGATGCCAAGTATTAATCATATCTATACGTTCTAACTTAGTATAAAATCTTCTAGTTGCTTTAATGTGATTCTATTCTCATAGATTGCCTTCCCTATAATGGTTCCCTCACAGCCCATCTCTGCAAGCTTTGGCAACTCGTCAAAGGTAGAAATTCCTCCAGAAGCAATAAGTTTTAAGTCTGGTGTGCTAGCAAGTATTTCTTGATATAAGTCAAAACTAGGCCCTTCTAGCATACCGTCTTTACTTATATCTGTACAGATTACATAAGAGACACCTTCTTTTTGATAAGCGTTTATAAACTCCACCACATCATCATCAGACTCCTCTAGCCAGCCAGAGATAGCAATTTTACGATGATGAGCATCTGCTCCCAAGATAATTTTATCACTACCAAATTTTGACAACCAGCTTTTAAACGTATCTGGATTCTTTACAGCAATACTACCACCAGTTATTTGAGAAGCTCCGCTCTCAAAGGCTATGCGTAAATCTTCGTCTGTTTTAAGACCTCCTCCAAAGTCTACTTTTAACGCAGTCTTTGTAGCTATTTGCTCGAGGATTTTGTGGTTTACAATGTGCTTGCTTTTTGCACCATCTAAATCTACAAGGTGTAAATGCGTGATACCGTGTGCCTCAAACTGCTTTGCAACCTCCAGCGGATTTTCATTATATATTTTCTTTGTGTTATAATCTCCCTTTGAGAGACGCACACAATTACCATCTATGATATCTATAGCAGGTATTATTCTCATAATTCTAAAAAGTTTTTAAGTATTTGCTCTCCTACAGCGCTACTTTTTTCTGGGTGGAACTGAGTTCCATAAAAATTATTTTTGGCAAGAGCACTACTGTAAGGAAGTCCGTACGTAGTAGTCGCAATCGTGTCTTCTACTACGGGAGCATAAAAACTGTGCACCATATATATAAAAGAATCTTCGGCTACTTGATTAAAAAGTGGTGATGATAGATTGTTAATGGTGTTCCACTGTATTTGTGGGACTTTTACGCTTTCGCGAAAGCGTACTACATCTACATTAAAAATATCAAGACCTATAGTATCTCCTTCTTCTGAACCTGTACACATTAATTGCATACCCAGACAGATACCCAGCACAGGCTGTGTGAGTGTAGGAATCACTTTATCGAGACCAGTCTCTCGTAATTTACTCATAGCACTACTCGCCTCTCCTACTCCAGGAAAAATGACTTTATCTGCACTACGTATTTCTTCTTCACTATCACTTAAGACCGCCTGATAACCAAGGCGCTCTATCGCAAATTTTATGCTCTGGATGTTTCCAGCGCCATAATTAATGATCACAATTTTCATTATAACATTCCTTTTGTAGATGGAAGAATCATTTTATCTGCATCACGCTTTACGGCTACTTTTATCGCTTTTGCAAACGCCTTAAAGATAGCTTCAATCTTGTGGTGCTCGTTTGTTCCTTCGGCTTTGATATTTAGGTTTGCCTTTGCTCCATCTGTAAATGATTTAAAGAAGTGGTAAAACATCTCTGTAGGCATTTTACCTATCATCTCACGGTTAAAATCTGCTTCCCATACGAGCCAGTTTCTACCACCAAAATCTATGGCAACTTGTGCAAGACAGTCATCCATAGGCAGGCAAAAACCGTAGCGCTCTATTCCTAATTTATTACCTAAAGCAATGGCAAACACTTCTCCTAGTGCAATTGCCGTGTCTTCTATAGTGTGATGCTCATCTACTTCTAGATCTCCTTTTACCTGAATATCAAGGTCCATTTGCCCGTGACGCGCTATCTGGTCAAGCATATGGTCAAAGAAAGCTAGACCTGTGTCTATGTTAGATTTACCTGTACCGTCTAGGTTAAGGGTGATGTTTATGTCTGTCTCATTAGTTTTTCGCGCAAGCGTAGCAACACGACTTTCTAATTTTAAAAACTCGTATATTTTTTGCCAGTCGTTTGTCTCTAGAGCGATGTCTTTATTGAGCTCATCTTCAGAGATGGTAATCTCACCAGTACCAAGGTTTGTGTTATCATTTATATAGATTCCTTTGGCTCCCAGATTTGTCGCAAGTTGCATATCTGTAAGTCTATCACCTATTACAAAAGAGTTTTTGAGATCATACTCCTCAGAAAAATATTGTGTAAGTAAACCGGTCCCAGGCTTTCTAGTGTCTTTATTTTCGTGCGGAAAGGTTCTATCTAAAAATACATTATCAAAAACAACACCTTCATTTTCAAAAGACTTCATAATGAAGTTATGCACTGGCCAGAATGTATCTTCTGGAAAAGAATCTGTTCCTAAACCATCTTGATTTGTAATCATCACTAGCTCATAATCGAGCTCTTGAGCAATCTTACCTAACCAAGTAAAACACTTAGGATAAAAAATCATTTTTTCAAACGCATCGATTTGTTCATCTACCGTTTCTTTAATCATTGTACCATCGCGGTCGATAAAAAGTACTTTTTTTGCCATTACTGTATTGTATTTAATGCGTTTATTAGTGTTGTATTTTCTTCTTTGGTCCCTACTGTAAAACGTAGTGTGTTCTCACAAAGCGCCTGTGTGCTGCGATTGCGCACAACTATTCCTTTTTCTATAAGCTGGTTATAACGCTTGTTTGCATCGTCTACTTTAGTTAAAATAAAGTTTGCGTCAGACGGATATACTTTTTCTACAAAAGCCACATCCTTAAGCACAGCTGCTAGTGTTTTTCTATTATCAAGTAAGGTATCTACCTCATTATGAACCATAGGTAAATCGCTCAATCTATCATAAGCGCGATCTTGCGTTAATGCATTTACATTATAAGGAGGCTTGATTTTATTAAGAATCGCAATAACTTCTTTACTTGCAAAGCATAAACCTAGACGTATACCAGCAAGACCGTAAGCCTTAGAAAGCGTTTGAGTGATTACCAGGTTAGGATAAGTTTCTAACTGTGATATCCAACTCTCTGCTGCTGCAAAATCTATATATGCCTCATCAAGAACTACTAACCCATTAAAGTTTTCTAAAACCTCAATAATAAGATCTGGTTTGATCATATTACCCGTAGGATTGTTTGGTGAACATATAAAAATGAGCTTTGTAGTATCACTCACAGCATTCAGAATACCTTCAGTATCCAGTTGGAAATCTTCGGTAAGGAGTACTTCTGTATTTGCTACATCATTTGTACCTGCCAGTACATTATACATACCGTAAGTAGGTGGTACCGTTATAATACCATCTACTCCAGGATTACAGAATGCCCTAAAAATAAGATCGAGCACCTCGTCGCTTCCGTTACCTAGTAAAATCTGAGATTCTGAGACCTTTTTTTGAGAGGCTATCAAACTCTTTAAACTACGCTGTTGCGGGTCTGGATAACGGTTTACACCATTATCAAACGGATTTTCATTTGCATCTAGAAAAACCATTTCTTTATCAAAATCTGTAAACTCATCTCGCGCAGAAGAATACGGTTTCATCTTTGCAACATTTGCTCTTACGAGCTTATTTATGTCAAATTTATTCATTGTGCTATACGTACTTAATAATCTTTACTGCTTTATTTTAATGCGTTAAGTCTAAGAGTTACCGCATTTTTATGAGCATCAAGACCCTCTGCCTCTGCCATAAGTTCTATAGCACGACCTATATTTTTTATTCCAGTTTCAGATATTTTTTGAAATGTCATAGACTTCATAAAGCTATCTAGATTTACACCGCTGTACTGCTTAGCATAACCATTTGTAGGTAAGGTGTGGTTTGTACCAGACGCATAATCTCCAGCGCTTTCTGGCGTATAGTTACCTATAAAAACAGATCCCGCATTACCTATATTATCTACATAGTAGTCATCATTTGAGGTACAAACTATAAAGTGTTCTGGACCGTATTCATCTATCAGCGCGAGTGCCGTCTCATCGTCTTTTACATAAATGAGCTTACTATTATCAATAGCTTTTTCTGCAATACGCTTTCGCGAAAGCGTACTCATCTGCTCTTCTACTTCTTTTTCTACCTCGTCTATCAAATCCTTTGAAGTAGAAACCAAAATCACCTGACTATCAACACCGTGCTCTGCCTGACTTAATAAGTCTGAAGCTACAAAACTTGCCTGAGCAGCATCATCTGCCACAACAAGTAATTCTGATGGGCCTGCTGGCATATCAATAGCCACTCCGTGCTTTGTAGCAAGCTGCTTTGCAACAGTCACAAACTGATTACCTGGTCCAAATATTTTATAAACTTGAGGAACTCTCTCTGTACCAAAGGTCATCGCAGCAATAGCCTGAATACCTCCTACTTTAAAGATTTTTGTAACTCCGCTTAGCTTTGCTGTATAAAGAATGGCAGGGTTTACCTTTCCTTCTTTATCTGGTGGTGTACATAATACAATCTCTTTACAACCAGCGATGTTTGCTGGCATTGCGAGCATTAGTATAGTAGAAAATAATGGCGCTGTACCTCCCGGTATATAAAGACCCACTTTTTGAATAGGCCTTTTTTCTTGCCAGCAGTCTACCCCTTCTGTAGTAGCAATAGCTACTCTCTCTGTTTTTTGAGCTGTGTGAAAACGTTCTATATTACCTTTTGCAAGTTGTATGGCTTCCTTTAACTCGTTAGATATAAGCTCTTGCGCTTCCTCTATTTCTGTATCAGTTACTGCAGTGCTCTCAAGAGTCACATTATCAAAGATGCTTGTGTACTTTGCTACCGCAGTATCTCCTTTTTCCTTTACTTCCTTAAAAATATCGGTAACGGTGGCTTCTATATCATCTACAGTTTGAGTAGGTCTTTTTAGAATTTCTGCCCACTCACTTCTTTCTGGATTATAAATCTTATTCATAGCAATGTAAAATTATAGTACCATTTTTTCGATTGGGCATACAAGTATTCCTTCTGCACCTGCTTTTTTGAGATTATCTATCACATCCCAAAAGCTATCTTTATTTATTACTGAGTGTACACTACTCCAGCCTTCTTGTGCTAGTGGTAAAACCGTAGGACTTCTCATACCTGGAAGCATTGCGATAACATCATCAAGCTTTGCGTCTGGCACATTCATAAGTACATACTTACTGCGTTGTCCTGCAAGTACAGATTTTATGCGGAATTTAAGTGTTTCTAAAAGCTCCTTACGCTCGTCAGAAATAGTAGGTGATGCAGTAAGAACAGCCTCAGACGTGAGCATTTGCTCTACTTCCTTAAGGTTGTTTTTAAATAATGTACTACCACTAGAAACAATATCACAGATAGCATCTGCAAGTCCAATATTTGGGGCAATTTCTACCGAACCGTTAATGATGTGTAGCTCTGCGTTTACACCTTTTTCAGCTAGGTATTCTCTTACTGTATTAGGATATGAAGTTGCAATGCGCTTACCTTCAAGATCTTTTACAGAGTTATATTCTTGTCCTTTTGGGATCGCTAGTGACACCTTGCATTTTGAAAAACCTAATCTCTCTATGATAGGAAGGTCCTTTCCTTTTTCTATAAGTGTATTTTCTCCAAGTATTGCGATATCTACCACTCCGTCTCTTAAGTACTGAGGGATATCACCGTTACGTAAGTATAAAACTTCTAGTGGAAAGTTTCTAGCAATGGCTTTAAGTTGATCCTTACCATTATCTATAGATACACCACAGTTTTTAAGCAGTTGTAAAGACTCCTCATTGAGACGACCTGACTTCTGAATAGCAATTCTAATTTTTTGACTCATTTTTGTTGGTTTGTGTTTGAATTACCCAAAAAAGAAAAAACCCGTTTGAGTATCTCAAACGGGTTTATATATGAATTATTTACATACCAAACTACCTCGCTTGAGCGAATAATGTAGTATGGTGATGATGTGTTTTGTTCAATTTCATTACTGGCACAAATTTAAGAAGTCTTTTGTTAAAAACAAGTGAATAAAGTGATTTAATAATTACTTAACACACAGAACTTTTTAGTAGATTTGGCATAGCGCTTTAATTCAACTACTAAAGCACATAAATTTAACTATGAAAGGATTTTTGGGGGCCTTCCTTGTTTTTTTACTTTGGTCATTTACGTGTATCTATTACGTAAGTGCTAAGGAGCCATCACCATTTATAGAAAAGAATTCATCTACTACAATTTCTAATAGTAATGATAAACAACCTATTACTAAACCAACTACGACAAGTACTAGTAATAGCGAGATAAAAACTATAGATAGCATTTCAAAAACGCACATCGATAGGGAGGCGTCCATTTTTATTGCTGAAGAAATACAAAAATCTATTGCTATAAGTGATACTGTAGATTTTACAAAAGATGAACCGGTTATTACTTTTGAAAAAGAGCTTAATTCACTTTCAGGCCCTTCTTTTTCTAGCGAGGTATTTTACCCGCAGTATAACAATACAGATTTAATACTTGATAAAGAGCTCGTTGCATATGCATCTGAACTCAAAGAATTATTAAAAAATAATCCAGATAAAAAAGTAACAATATTAGGCCATACAGATAACGTAGGAAATGCTCGAGATAATTTTAGCACAGGTTTAAAAAAATCAAGACAAATTAAATGGTATCTTACAGCACGTAGAGGAATCCCCCGCAGTAAAATTACTGCTACCTCAAGAGGTGAAGAAGAACCTATCGCCTCAAATAACACCGTATCTGGACGACGCCAAAACAACAGAATAGAAATTATAGTAGATTAATGCTCGCATTACAGGAGGCCATATCAATACCCATTGCTTATATAGAGACATTTATAATGACTCTTGTTGCATTTTTGATAGGTTATGGAGGATCGCAACTCTCTCAAAAATTTGCTCACAAACGTAAAGAACAACAGCATAAAAACACGTTACAGCAGCTCAACAATACCATCAAAAATCTACAAGACGAGTTAGATAGAAAGGCAGATGGCGTTTTTAGAAAAGACCGTATGGATGAGGAATATGAGCATCTACAGATACGAAACAGAGCTTTTTCTGATGATGTGCTTACAGAAAAGCTCTCTAAAACAGAAATTAAGGACCCTATAAGTTATGAACGCATAGGAAGAGCCACAATGGCAGAACGTAATGACTTACAACAAATTACTGGAATAGGTCCATATACTGAGGCTAAACTCAATGAACTAGGGATTTACACTTACGAGCAAATAAGCCGTTTTAATAATGACGACATCGCCGCAGTAACAAAGCTCATTAAGTTTTTTCCAGATAGAATTAAAAATGATAGATGGGTAGCAAAGGCAAAAAGACTTACCGAGAATACACAAACAGAGGATAACGAAAAAGGAAACTCAAAAAAAAATATGATAAATGAAAAAACCACCTACTAGGTGGTTTTTTCATTTATATAAAACATAGATTTATTAATTTATCTCCTCACCTGCCTCATTAAACTCTACATCTTTATTTTTCCCTTTACGTTTAAATTCTACGTCATAAAATAGCCCTTTTTCGGCGCTTTGCACGCGCTCAATCTCTGTGATCTTCTCGTGACTATAATCTCTTTTTATAGCTTTTTTAATTGCCTTTGGCAATTCATCCTTATCTATACTTACTTCTGTCTCAATCCAATCTCCATTAGGACTGAAATCTGCACGGTGTCTTATACCATCTATTCTAAATCTTGACTCATAATTTCCATTTGAGTCTACGTGCCAGTCTGGATCATTCTCTCCTGGATATTTGGCTTGAAATGTAGCCTTAACTACCTCTGGTGCATATCCTTTCTTACTATTTTGACTTTCAACTTTTTGACCACAACTCACTGCGAGTATAAAGCCAAATAATAAAAGTACTTTCTGATATTTGAACATAAAAAAATCTTTACAATCTACCCATTATGACGAGTAGACTGTAAAGATATAAGCTTTCGCGAAAGCGTCATCTTAACACTTTCATATAATTTTAGAGAGTATTCTAATTATTTCCTAAAATTAATGGTAGTCCAGATTCACCAGAACCTACAACTATCACCTTAGAATTTGGAGATTTTGATAACTCTATTGTTGCATCAATACCTTTATCTTGTAGAATCTTATCTGTAAGTGACGCACTAAGAATTTTGTTTGCATCTGCCTTACCTTGTGCTTCTATACGTACTTTTTCTGCCTCTTTTGTAGCTGTTACTAGACGGAATTCATACTCAAGAGACTCTTGCTCTTGCTTTAATTTACGCTCGATAGCTTCTTTAATTGTATTTGGCAGGGTTACATCTCTTACTAGTATCTCATCTAGTTCGATATACTGATCCTTTATTATCTTCTTTGTTTCTTCAAAAATTTCTGACTGTATCGCATCTCTCTTAGAAGAATATAACTGCTCTGGCGTATAACGCCCCACAACAGATCTCGCTGCAGATCGTATAGTAGGTAATAAGATACGTTGTAAGTAATCTTCACCTATCTCTTGGTGTAACTTACCTACATCATTGTATCTAGGCTTGTACCAAGCAGAGGCATCAAGTTGTATATCTAGTCCGTTTGAAGATAGTACTTTCATTTTTTCAAAAAGCTCTTGACGACGCACTTCATAAACGTACACTTTGTTCCAAGGGGCTACTAGGTGAAATCCTTCTCCTAGTGGTGGCTCATCTGTTACCACACCACCGCCAAATGTTTTATACAACACCCCAGCCTCTCCAGAGTCTATTGTGATGGCAGATTTTGTGATAATCACGAGTAGAATAACGAGGCCTATTACGACAGGCACTCCAATTTTAGGTAATTTTTCCATAGCTAATTTTTAATTTTGGTTTTAAGTAAGTCCATTATACTTGCGCATAAACCACTCCAAAGCGAGCAGTAATGCCAAAATTGCAAGTAGTAATTTCCAGTCTATAAAAGGTACACTATTTTTTGTACTCTTCTGTATAGGTTTATATCTATTATCTGCAACGAGCGACGTTATAAGTTTATCTAAGCTTACAGGGTTATATAAACCGCCATCTGTATGAGACGCTAGAAGTTGTAGCTGTTTTACATTTGCATTTAAAAATTGTTGCTCTATATCAAAAGGAACAATTGTAAAAGATCCAGAACGCGCGATACCTTGATCTGCTACAGATACGGTAAACTTATAACTTCCAGGCTCAAGATTATTCATATCTACCTGGTAGGTGTTCTTTTTAAGTAATAATGGAATCTCTGTAAGCTTTTTTGACTCCTGGTTTATCACTTTTATAGACACTTTAGCCCTTGCATCAAAATTGTAATTTTTATCAAAGTACTGTGCATAAAGCATCACTGCTTTATTGCCATAGTAAAACGACTCATAATCTAAGTTAAGTCTACTTTTCTTCTTGTTTGAAGCAGCATATTGTACTAGATTATCTATAAAATTATCAAAAGATTTAAAATCACGCTTGTCTACAAAACTCTGTGCTCGCCACTTCCATAAACCTTCTCCTAATATATATACCTCTCTTCTTCCACTATCTTCTGTTGTGGCTATAAGTGGTTGACTAGTCTCCACAAGGCCTATACTTTGTGATAAAGCAATGTCTGCATTTGTATTAAAACGCGTCTCTCCAAAGGCCGCAACTAGGGGTGGGAAATCTTCAAAACCTATATCCTCAATTACAAAAGCAGAAAAGTTAGGATTAAGCCGAGCTTGTACTTCTTCTGTTTGACCTGTAATCTCTTGTGTGATTGTTTTTTGAAATTTATTTATAGCATTCCAGCCAGTGTACTCTCCAGTTATTGTTATACTATTTTTAGCTAGTGTTTCTAGTTGTTTATAGACATCATTAAAGCTTGCGTCTGGTTGATAGAGTATAATAAGTTCATACTCATTTATTTTAGAAATCGCGTCTGATGGTTTTGTGAAGGTAACCGTGCGCAACCTATTACTCTCGATACTCTTTTTAAGCATTCCCACATCTGGGTGAACTATATTACTTATAAGAAGTACATTCGTTTTTTGATCTATAACCTCTATCGCAAAGTTTTTATAGTTATTACTTTTATTCTTCTCACTTGCAACAGGCACAAGACTCACACTATATTGTCTCACTCCTACTTGTGTTGCAGGAACTTCTATATTAAAAATTTGTGATGCATTATCTGGGCTAAAATTTACAGACTGCTTATGTAAAGTTTTACCTCCAGAACGTATAGTAAGCACAGATTGTACTGTTGCTTTACCATTATAAGAAGCAAAAATCTCAACAGGAAATTTGTTATTTATATAGGCATATCGATTTACATTTATTTGACCTAATTTGAGATCATCATAAATGATTGTATCTCCCAGTATTACGGGATATACCTGCTGGCTATAATTCTGACCAAGATATTGATAGGCCTCTCCATAAGTTTGATTACCATCTGTGACTAGTACTACAGGAGCTACATCTGTTGTATAAATATCTTCCAGACCACGCAAAGCGTTTGAGATATTAGTCTGCTTATTAGTAAATGAAAGGGAATCTAGTGATTTAAAATCATCTCCAAATTGATAGTACTGAATATCAAAAGCATCGTTGAGTTTTACGCTTTCGCGAAAGCGGGATATCACATCTTGAGACACCCCATCATAACCAAGGTGTGCAATACTAGAAGAATTATCTACAGCGACAGCCAGTGAAGGCTTCTCTGTGTAGTAAGATACTTGCTCATACTTAGGGTTGATAAGTAAAAGCAGTAAACCAAAAATGGTTAAAAACCGTAAAAATGCATAAACCTGATTGCGCTTACTTTTATATTTAACACGATAGAAATATTGAAAAACCGCTACTCCCAGTGAGAGAATAGCAGCTCCAATAATTAATAATAGTGTCTCTGTTTGCAATAGTATATGACTAAATTATATTGAGTTTTACCTTGTTTTAGGTAAGCATCCCTCCATCTACATTAATCACTTGACCTGTGATATAGGCACTCATATCACTTGCTAAAAATACACAAGCGTTTGCAATATCTTCTGGGCTACCACCACGTTTAAGCGGTATAGCATCTCTCCACGATGCAACAGTAGCCTCATCTAGCTTACCTGTCATTTCTGTCTCGATAAATCCTGGTGCAATCACGTTAGTACGTATGTTACGAGAACCTAGCTCTAGTGCCATAGATTTTGAAAAACCTATCATACCTGCCTTTGATGCTGCATAGTTTGCCTGCCCAGCATTTCCTTTTACTCCTACTACAGAGCTCATATTTATGATACTTCCCTTACGAGCCTTAAGCATCGTGCGTTGTACAGCCTTAGTCATATTAAAAATAGACTTAAGGTTTACTTCTATCACTTTATCAAAATCTTCTTCAGACATACGCATAAGGAGATTATCTTTTGTGATACCTGCGTTGTTTATCAAGATATCAATCGCGCCAAAATCTTCAAGAACATTTTTCACAAGCTCTTGTGCCTGCTCAAAATCTGCAGCGTTACTTTTATATCCTTTTACCTTTACGCCAGTTCCTTCTAAGCTTTTCTCAAGCTCATCTGCCGCGGCAGATGATGAGCTGTATGTAAAAGCTACATTTGCTCCGTGTTGTGCAAAAACCTCTGCTATTCCTTTTCCGATACCACGGCTAGCACCTGTAATAATGGCTGTTTTTCCCTCTAGTAATTTCATTATAAATATTGTGTCTGTTGACTGTTTTGTTTTTATAATAAGTGTTCGATATACTTAGCATATTCTTTTTTACGCTTTCGCGAAAGCGTAATACCCCACTTATTTATATATCAAATATAAGAATTACGATAACCATAAAGCACAAAAAAACCTCTCGATACTTGAGAGGTTTTTTTAATAGTTATTAGATAAAATACTAGCCTAAAACTTCTGCTACTTTCTTACCTATTTCTGCTGGAGAATCTACTACGTGTATTCCACATTCTCTCATAATTGCTTTTTTAGCTTGAGCTGTATCATCAGATCCACCTACAATTGCACCTGCGTGCCCCATTGTACGTCCTGCTGGTGCAGTCTCTCCGGCTATAAATCCTATAACTGGCTTCTTGCTTCCGCTTTCTTTATACCACTTTGCAGCATCACCTTCTAGTTGACCACCTATCTCACCTATCATTACGACAGCTTCTGTTGCTGGGTCATTTATAAGTAACTCTACAGCTTCTTTTGTAGTTGTCCCGATAATTGGGTCACCACCTATACCGATAGCTGTTGTGATACCAAGACCTTGTTTTACAACCTGGTCTGCAGCTTCATAAGTAAGTGTTCCAGATTTTGAAACGATACCTACTTTTCCTTCTTTAAAAACAAAACCTGGCATAATACCTACTTTTGCTTCTCCTGGAGTGATTACACCTGGACAGTTAGGTCCTATAAGGCGACACTCTTTTGTAGCGATATAGTCTGATGCTTTGATCATATCTGCAACAGGGATACCTTCTGTAATTGTTATAATTACTTTGATACCTGCATCTGCAGCTTCCATAATTGCATCTGCAGCAAATGCTGGCGGTACAAAAATAATAGTTGTGTCTGCTCCTACTTTTTCTACAGCTTCTTGTACTGTGTTAAAAACAGGCTTATCTAGGTGTACTTGTCCTCCTTTACCTGGAGTAACTCCACCTACTACATTTGTTCCATAGTCGATCATCTGGCCCGCGTGGAAAGTTCCCTCGCTACCTGTAAATCCTTGAACAATTATTTTTGAATCTTTATTTACTAAAACGCTCATCAGTTTGTTTTAAAATTTTGCTCTGCAAAAATAGCAGTTTGATTAAGTATTCTCAAGTAAAATATTAATGAATTTTACTTCCAAGACTTCATAGCCTCTTTATCTTCTTCTATAGGCTGGGACATCTGGTAACCACGGTACATTAATCCGTCCTTAAGTTCCCATATAGCCATAAAGTGTGCAATAGGCTCTTCTACCTCTGGTGTCTCTATAGTAGTTACGTGATATGTAAAACGTATTACTACATTATCACCATCAGACATAAGGTGTGTAATATGAGGTCGCACTGCATCAAAAGACTTACCAGCCTCTGTTGCCATATCCTTTACAGCCTGGATATCCATATGATTGTATCCAGTTTTTGCATTCCAGTAAAGTTCCATTTCTGGATGCATATACTTATCAAGGTTAGAGGTGTCATTAAAAAAATCTGACTCATAAAACTCTCGCACGATCTTCTTCTTACTCTTAGCCATTATTGCTTATTTAATTTATCTAATAATTCTTGAACCTGGCGCAATGCCGCAAGTTCTTTATATTTTGTTCTAAAATCTCCTGCTGGAGATCCAAAATAACTTTTACCACCTTCTAGTGACTTACTTACACCACTTTGTGCAGAGATCACGGCTTTACCTCCTACTGTAATACCACTGGTTACACCTACCTGACCCCACAATGTCACTTCATCCTCTATAACTACACAACCAGCTATCCCAGTCTGAGAGGCTATTAAGACCCTCTCTCCTATAACCGTATCGTGACCTATATGCACCTGGTTATCTATTTTAGTACCAGCCCCTACAGTAGTGTCACCCGTAACGCCTTTATCTATAGTACAGGCAGCGCCTATATCTACATTATCTTTTATAACCACGCGACCACCAGATTTAAGTTTATCAAAACCTTCTGGTCGTTTTTTATAATAAAAAGCATCTGCACCCAGTATACTCCCAGCGTGTATTGTCACATTATCACCTATTACCGTATGGTCGTAAAGACTTACGTTAGAGTGTATGGTACAATTTTTTCCTATTGTAACGTGATTACCTATAAAGGCATTAGGTTGTATAACCGTTCCCTCACCTATTGATGCTGTTGTGGCAACACTGGCTCCTGCACTCTCAAAAGGTTTAAAATGCGTAGTAAGTTTATTAAAATCTCTAAAAGGATCATCAGAGATAAGTAGCCCTTTGCCTTCTGGACAATCTACCTCTTTATTAATAAGTATTACTGTTGCAGCACTGTTAAGCGCTTTATCATAATACTTAGGATGATCTACAAAAACGATGTCTCCCGCCTCAACGACGTGTATCTCATTCATACCAAGTACTGGAAATGATGCATCACCCACAAAAGTGGCGTCTATGAGACTGGCGATTTCTTGAAGTGTATGTTGTTTTTGAAATTTCACGATTACGAATATAATAAGAAAATCCCGCCAAATTGCGGGATTTTTATAATTAGTTAGCTAGTATTATTTATTCTTTAACACGCTCCTTATACGTACCTTTTACAGTCTCGATCTTAATCTTATCTCCTTCATTTATGAATAAAGGTACGTTTACCTCTGCTCCTGTCTCTACTGTTGCAGGTTTTGTCGCATTTGTAGCTGTATTTCCTTTTACTCCAGGCTCAGTATGTGTCACTTCAAGCACAACAGAGGCTGGCATATCTACAGAGAGTGGAGAGTTGTCTTCAGAGTTAATAAGTACTGTTACTACTTCACCTTCCTTTAATAAGTCAGAACGATCTAGCGCTGTTTCTTGTAAAGCAATCTGTGTGTAATCTTCGGTATTCATAAAGTGATACCCTTCTCCATCATTGTATAAAAACTGAAATTTGTGAGTTTCTACACGTACTTCGTCTATTTTATGTCCTGCCGAAAATGTGTTATCTAACACTTTTCCAGTTGTCACGCTCTTCATTTTTGTACGTACAAAAGCTGGACCTTTACCAGGTTTTACGTGTAAAAATTCTACAATTTTATAGATGTCATTATTGTAGTGTAAACAAAGACCGTTACGGATATCTGATGTTGTTGCCATAAATTAAAATTAATCGACTACCTCTTAGCTCGAGATACTCATATTGATATTGTTGTTAAAATAACGCTTTCGCGAAAATAGGAAAAGATTACCACTCTCCCCTCTTGTTTATTATTCTGTCACCTCGCGCCTAAAGCTAGAGGTTGTTTGATATGGTTTAAATTCCGCTTTCGCGAAAGCGGAAACACAACTATTAAGAGCTAAAGTACCCCTTCATAATACCGCGTTGAGAATTCTTTATAAACTGTAAGATCTCATCACGCTCTTGAGTTGCCTCCATCTCTGCTTCTATAATAGTGACCGCTTGTGAGTTGTTATAATTCTTTTGGTATAGTATACGGAAGATATCTTGTATCTCTCTTATCTTTTCTGTCGTAAAACCGCGTCTACGTAGACCTATAGAGTTTATACCTACATAACTTAATGGCTCACGACCTGCTTTTACAAATGGCGGTACATCCTTACGTACTAGCGATCCACCGGTTACAAAGGCGTGACTCCCTATGGTACAAAATTGCTGTATGGCTGCCATACCTGCAAGGACCACATAATCACCTACGGTAATGTGTCCTGCTAGTGTACTATTGTTTGAAAAAATACAGTTATCACCAACGATACAATCGTGTGCTATGTGACAGTATGCCATAATCCAGCAGTTATTACCTACTTGAGTTTTCATACGGTCTGATGTACCGCGGTTTATGGTAACACACTCGCGTATCGTCGTGTTATCACCTATAATGGTAACGGTATCTTCATCATTAAACTTTTTATCTTGTGGCACTGCAGAGATTACTGCTCCCGGAAAGATACTTACGTTCTTCCCTATACGAGCTCCCTCCATAATAGTTACGTTAGAACCTATCCAGCTTCCCTCACCTATTACAACATTATTATGTATAGTTGTAAAAGGCTCTATCACTACATTCTTTGCAATTTTTGCACCCGGGTGCACATATGCTAATGGCTGATTCATATTAGTTATTTTTTACTTTAACGATCTGAGCCATTATTTCTGCCTCCGACACTAATTTTCCATTTGCATAAGCACGTGCTTGCATCTGGCAAATTCCTCTACGTATAGGCGCCATAAGGTCTAGCTTAAAAATAAGCGTATCACCCGGCACCACTTGATGTTTATATCTTACGTTATCTATTTTAAGTAAATATGTAAGATAGTTTTCTGGATCTGGTACTGTACTGAGTACCAATATACCTCCTGTTTGTGCCATTGCCTCAATCTGAAGTACTCCTGGCATTACAGGTGCACCAGGAAAATGCCCTACGAAGAATGGTTCATTCATCGTGACATTTTTTATACCTATTACGTGCTCTTCTGTAAGTTCTAGAATTTTATCTACCAGTAAGAATGGAGGTCTGTGTGGTAACATCTCCATAATTTGATTAATATCCTTTACTGGCGCTGCGTGTAAGTCTACATCTGGCACATAGTTGCGACGCTCATTTTTTATGATTTTCTGTAGCTTCTTTGCAAACTGTGTGTTTACAAAATGCCCAGGTTTATTTGCTATAACTTTACCACGTATACGGGTACCTGCAAGTGCAAGATCACCTATTACATCAAGTAATTTATGACGTGCTGCCTCGTTTGCGTGATGCAAAGTAAGGTTATCTAAAATACCGTTAGGTTTTACCGAAATGTGATCTTTATTAAAGGCTACGCGTAACTTTTCCATTGTACTAGGCGATAATTCCTTATCTACATATACAATCGCATTGTTAAGATCACCTCCTTTTATAAGACCGTGCTCAAGTAGCATCTCTATCTCGTGTAGAAAACTAAAGGTTCTACTATCTGATATCTCTTCTTTAAACTCTGAGATGTGCTGTATACTTGCATTTTGAGTACCTAGCACCTTTGTACCAAAGTCTACCATTGTAGTTACCTGATACTCGTCTGATGGCATAAGGATAATCTCACTTCCCGTTTCTTCATCTCTATAAGTGATGACCTCCTTTACTATATACTCATCACGTGCTGCATCCTGCTCTTGTATACCTGCTTCTTCTAGTGCTTCTACAAAAAACTTTGACGATCCATCCATAATAGGCGGCTCAGATGCGTCTAGCTCGATAAGCAGGTTATCTATCTCTAGACCTACACAAGCAGCAAGAACGTGCTCTGTAGTTTGTATAGCCACTCCACCTTTTTCAAGGTTTGTACCTCTTTGAGTATTTGTAACGAGAGAGGCATCTGCATTGAGAATAGGTTCCCCCTCAAGGTCTATACGTTTAAACTTATATCCGTGATTTTCTGGCGCTGGCTTAAATGTCATTTTTACATTTGCACCAGTGTGTAAACCTACTCCTGTAAGGCTTACTTCTTTTGCTATCGTACGTTGTTGTGCTTTAGCGTTACCCATTGTTTTGTTGTTTTTCTAGTTTGTTTACCGCTTGTACAATTTTTGGTAAATTTTTAAAATGTACATAAGAGCGGTTCCAGTCTGCGTAGTTAAATGACGGAGAGCCTTGCAGCACTTCACCATCTTTTATATTTCTTCCTATACCAGATTGTGCTTGTATGCGCACTTTATCACCTATGGTGAGGTGACCAGAGATACCTACTTGCCCACCTATAAGACAGTGCTTACCTATCTTAGTAGATCCTGCAATTCCTGTTTGAGCAGCAATAGCGGTGTGTGCACCTATCTCTACGTTATGTGCAATCTGTATTTGGTTATCTAGTTTTACTCCTTTTCTTATAATAGTAGATCCTAGTGTAGCACGATCTATAGTAGTACCAGCACCTATATCTACGTGATCTTCTATAATTACATTACCTGTTTGTGGTACTTTACTATACTCCCCTTTTTCATTTGGCGTAAAGCCAAATCCATCTGCGCCTACTATAGCACCACTGTGTATATAAACAGTATTACCTATCACACTGTCTGAGTATACCTTAGACCCTGCAAAAAGCACGCAGTTATCACCTATGGTTACATTATCACCTATATAAACGTTAGGATAAATCTTTACATTATCACCTATACGCACGTTATCTCCTAAATAAGAAAATGCACCTAGATATAGCCCTTCACCATAACTAGCCGTATCAGATATAAAACAAGGTTGTTCTATACCAGACTTACTTAGTTTTACTTGGTTATAATATTCTAATAATTTTGAGAAAGACTTATAAGCATCTTCTACACGTATGAGTGTAGGCTTAACTTCTTGATCTGCCACAAAATCATTACCCACAATGGCAATACTAGCCTCTGTTGAGTAGATGTATGATGTATACTTAGGGTTTGCCAGGAAAGTAAGAGAACCAGGGGTTCCTTCTTCTATTTTGGCGAGCTTAGAGACCTCTACTTCTGGGTTACCTTCTACGGTCCCTTCTAGTATGCCTGCGATTTGGGTTGCGGTAAATTTCATAAAGCACAAAAATAGGAAAAATTAACGTTTAGGTTTTGGGTAACACAGATAGTTTTTAACTACTTCTTTAGTAAGTGATTTTAAACTAAGCTGGTCACTAGCCTTTACAACATCTACAATCTTTCCATTACTCAATAATATATTAATCCCCCCTTTTTTATAATTATACGCTTGATTTGATATCGTACCTGTAAACACAAAGTAGCTCGCCTCGTGATGAGATATATCATATCGCTCCATAAGTGTAGTCGTTTGCTTTTCCAGTTTAGCTGGTGCAAAAGGCTTCTTACGTATTTTTACTTTTAATAAGTCTCTATTTATGATACTCTTAGACAGCTCAGAAAGCACGAAGTCCTTATGCGAGCACCACTCCTTCATTGCCGAAATAATGTCATAATCATCAAGCTGTGCAAAGGTGTCTAAGCTCTTTTTTATGGTATCGCTATCTATTTGATTTTGCAAGAAGAACTGCAGTGCCTTGCTAGAAGGTAATATCTCACCCTCTCGCGAGAGCTCTTTTGCTCTTTTAAGTACCCTGGTAAGCAATTGCTCTGCAACGATACCCGTTTTATGTAAATACACTTGCCAGTACATAAGGCGTCGCGCCACGAGAAACTTCTCTACCGTATACACCCCTTTTTCTTCTACCACTAGGTGGTCATCCTTTACATTGAGCATTGCGACTATGCGCTCTGTATTAATGTTACCCTCTGCCATACCCGTATAAAAGCTATCGCGCTTGAGGTAGTCTGTACGATCCATATCTAGCTGCCCAGAAACCAGCTGATTTAAAAAGGAGCGATGATATGACCCTTCAAAAATCTGTATGGCGAGCGTTAAACTTCCGTTAAACTCCTCATTGAGAGCCTCCATAAATAAGGTAGAAATATCTTCGTGACTCACCCCATCTACAATGCTATGCTCCATCGCGTGCGAAAAAGGACCGTGACCTATATCGTGTAATAAGATTGCGATAAGTACAGCTTCTTGCTCTGCCTCAGATATAACAACACCTTTGTCTATAAGGACTTTGAGCGCTTTTTGCATTACACCCAGACAGCCTATAGCGTGCTGAAATCTGGTGTGATGCGCCCCAGGATATACGAGATAAGAAAGCCCCATCTGGGTGATACGTCTCAGTCGCTGAAAATATTTGTGCTGTATGAGATCAAAGAGCACCCCATTTGGTATGGTAATAAACCCATAAATAGGGTCGTTAATAATTGTAACTTTGGAAGACTGCAATAGAAAAAGTTTAAATTCTGTTGTTTTACGCTTTCGCGAAAGCGTACTCCTTACAAATATAAGGTTTCACCATACAACGGTAAGGCCACTAAAGAACTAACTATATATATGAGCAACATACAAATACTCTGGGTAGACGACGAAATAGACTTATTGAAACCACACATCCTCTTTCTTGAAAAGAAAAATTATACCGTGACCACCTGTGATAACGGTGCAGAGGCAGTAGATATGATAGATGAACAAAACTTTGACATCATATTTCTAGATGAGAATATGCCTGGCCTCACGGGGCTTGAGACGCTCAATGAGATAAAAAATAAAAGAGAAAATGTGCCCGTCGTGATGATCACTAAGAGTGAAGAAGAGTACATTATGGAAGAAGCCATAGGCTCAAAAATAGTAGACTACCTTATAAAACCGGTAAACCCTAACCAGATCTTACTAAGCTTAAAGAAAAACCTTGACCATAGCCGTCTTATAAGCCAGAAAACAACATCCTCATACCAGCAAGAGTTTAGAAAAATTGCGATGGACCTTTCTATGATAAATAGTTTTGAGGAGTGGAGCGAACTGTACCAGAAACTCATTTACTGGGAGATGGAGCTAGAAGGCATAGAAGATAGCGGGATGTTTGAGATTCTAGAGTCTCAAAAAACAGAGGCAAATAACCAGTTTTGTAAATTTATAGATAAAAATTACCCAGACTGGTTTGACGGTTATGATGCTCCTACAATGTCTCACACCTTGTTTAAAGACAAGGTACAGCCTCATATTAAAAAGGGTACTCCTACCCTCTTTGTGGTGATAGATAATATGCGCTATGACCAGTGGAAGGCTTTTGAGCCACACCTTGCTGCCCATTATAAAAAAGTACAAGAAGAGCCTTACTACAGTATACTCCCTACCGCAACACAGTATGCTCGTAATGCCATATTTTCTGGGCTTATGCCAGAAGATATGAAAAAGAAACACCCCAATCTATGGCTAGATGACACAGACGAGGGAGGAAAAAATATGCACGAGGCGGCCTTTCTTGAGGCGCAACTTAAGAGATTAAACCTAGATGTAAAGTGGGAATACCATAAAATTACTAATCTTAAAAATGGTAAAAAGCTAGCAGACAACTTTAAGTCTCAAAAGGATAATGACCTTACTGTGGTGGTCTATAACTTTGTAGATATGCTCTCGCACTCTAAAACCGAGATGGAGGTCATAAAAGAGCTAGCTAGTAATGATAAGGCATACCGCTCCCTTACAGAGAGCTGGTTTAAAAACTCACCGCTGCTCTCTATGATACAACAAGCACAAGAGCTAGGTATGAAGCTGGTACTTACTACAGACCACGGTACTATAAATGTAAAAAATCCTTCTAAGGTAATAGGTGATAAAAACACCAGTCTTAACCTACGTTATAAAACAGGCCGTAGCCTTACCTATGAAGATAAAGATGTACTCGCAGCACCAGACCCGCGCACTATACACTTACCCTCTATAAATATGAGTAGCTCTTATATTTTTGCAAAGAGTGACCTCTTTTTTGCCTACCCAAATAATTTTAACCACTACGTGAGTTATTATAGAAATACCTACCAGCACGGTGGTGTGAGCCTTGAAGAAATGGTGATTCCATTTGTTGTAATGGAACCTAAATAGACCTATTACGCTTTCGCGAAAGCGTAAACTCAACTAAAAAACCACAGCTAAAAGCTGTGGTTTTTTTATACTATTATGAGATATGACAACTCGATTATTATTAGGAATATTTATAAAACAAGGCTGCTTTTTTATGATTCTTCGTAAACACATTTTGTACGTCATCTAGGAAAAGAGCATCTTTAAATTATAAAACAATTAAAATGCTCAAAGCAAAATACCTCCCTCTTTTCTTTTTAATATTACATAGTGCCTTCGGCTTATCTCAAGAACAAGAAACCAAAAGAAAAAAGTTCTCCTTCTCTATAGGTACAGAATATAGAATAACAACTATAAGAGAACTTGAGCCAGGTCTTATTATGTCTTTAGCGCCTGTATCATTTAATACTGATGATATGTTAATAGGTCCCTCCATAAACTATGAGTTGGGGTGGGAGTTTGTAAAAAATTGGAGTTTTAACTTTTCACACTCCTTACGTTATAACTTTGTCTATAACGAGAGAGCAAACGTTCCAAATAATTTGGAAATAACTTATGACAAGCCTATATATAGATTAATAATGGATTATAATTTTTATATAGAAAAGCATTTTATGCTCTCACAAGGCAAGAGCCTTTACGTGAGGTTTGGAACAAGTATTGCAAATACTGGAACAAGATATGCCACTACGCAATTTTTAGATATACCTGAACTGGGTGAATTTGGTAGTATAGCTACTAGAAGAGATGGAAATTTTACGTGGTATCCTACTAATGCG
Source organism: Dokdonia sp. MED134 (assembly GCF_000152925.2). Lineage (NCBI taxonomy): Bacteria > Pseudomonadati > Bacteroidota > Flavobacteriia > Flavobacteriales > Flavobacteriaceae > Dokdonia > Dokdonia sp. MED134. Next base: position 577,452 of record NZ_CP009301.1, read on the forward strand.
GCTTTAGGTTATGAAAGCAATGGCATAAGCTTTACAGGTGGGATATACTTTTCTACACAACACGAGTTTGGTACGACCACAAGACCTAATGCTTCTATTATATTGCCGTACTTTAACCTAAGCTATCGCCTTAAGAAGTTTTAAACACCCTCCTTTTTAAATAAAAAATCACAGCGCGATTATTATTAGGAATATTTATAAAACAAGGCTGCTTTTTTATGATTCTTCGTAGAAACTTTTTGTACGTCATCTAGGAAAAGAGCATCTTTAAATTATAAAACAATTAAAATGCTCAAAGCAAAATACCTCCCCCTCTTCTTTTTATTATTACACAGTGTCTTTGGATTATCTCAAGAACAAGAAACTAAGAGAAAAAAGTTCTCCCTCACTATAGGCACCGAATACAGAATAACCCCAATACAAAAACTTGAGCCAGGTATTGTCACTCGTATAGCCCCTGTAACATTTAATACTGATGATATGTTAATAGGTCCCTCCATAAACTATGAGTTGGGGTGGGAGTTTGTAAAAAATTGGAGTTTTAACTTTTCGCACTCCTTACGTTATAACTTTGTCTATAACGAGAGAGCAAATGTTTCTAATAATTTCGGCATAACTTATGACAAGCCTATATATAGATTAATAATGGATTATAATTTTTATATAGAAAAGCATTTTATGCTCTCACAAGGCAAGAGCCTCTACGTAAGGTTTGGAAAATGTATTGCAAATACTGGAACAAGATATGCCACTTCACGTATTTTAGATATACCAGATGTAGAATTTGGTACAATAGCTTTAGCAAATAATGGAAATTTTACGTGGTATCCTACTAATGCGGCTTTAGGTTATGAAAGCAATGGCATAAGCTTTACAGGTGGCATATACTTTTCTACACAACACGGGTTTGGTACGACCACAAGACCTAATGCTTCTATTATATTGCCGTACTTTAACCTGAGCTATCGCCTTAAGAAGTTTTAAACACCCTCCTTTTTAAATAAAAAACCACAGCCAGAAGCTGTGGTTTTTTTATGATGCTATAAGATATAAAAACGTAGTTACCCCGTTTTATTAATTCGCTCTAAAAAGTCTATCACATTATCATCCTTTTTCTTCACAGCAGTCTCTTTAATACCCTCTAGATTCTTAATAAAATAAGACACAGAGAGTCCAGTCACACGCTTAAAGTGTGTAGAAAATGATTTTACGTTAGAAAAACCTATCTCCTCTGCAATGGCGGCAACAGTATATGAACGTAGTTTGTGAGAAGCATACAGCTCCTTAAGCACATAATTAACACGTAAATCACTTAGGTAGGTAGAAAAATTATCAGATTTTTCTACATTAATGTATTTAGAAAGATAGGAGGCGTTTGTTCCTATTTGTGCAGCAAGGCTCTTAAGCGTCACATTATGAGAAGTAAAAAGGGCCTTTTTCTCAAAACGGTCTAGACCTTCTTGTATCTTTTCTAGCTGTGCTGGCTTTATGCGTGATAAAGGGCCGTCTTGCTCAGCTTTTACAACAGCTAAGGTTGCTTCGGCTTCCATTACAGGATTCGTTTCTTGTACAACCCACTCACTATATATGGCGCGCAAGTTTTCAAAACGTTGTTTTAAAATACGTCGCTTTCTATATTGAATAAGCGCATAAAATAATGCAAGCAACCCTAGGCTTATTAAAAGAATAAGACCAACAGTGCGCTGTTTTTTATCACCCTCAAGACTTTGTATAACTGCTTCCTTTTCTGAGAGTAATTGAGGGATCGTATAAGATGCTACAATACCATCACCTATGGTTTTACTAAGTGATCCAAAATCCTCTTCATAGGTTATCATTTTATTGAGGTACTCAATTTGTTTAGTGCTATTATCCGTGTTTTTGTAGTGTGTAAGGAGATAATCGTAGGTGGTTTTAAGTTCTGGAAACAAATAATCTGCACCACCAGACTCGTGTAAACTATCAGTCTTAAGAAACGCCGCGAGCGCCTCTTCCGGTTGCTGTAGTCCTTTGTGAGCTATGCCTTTAAATGCATAAGAGTGAGATAAAGCATCGGGATCTCCATCTAGATTTTCTGCCAAATATTGATTAGTAAGCTTTAATCCCTCTTTATATTTATGTGATTTTGTATATATGCCTGCTTGTAATCCTAAATAAGATAAATAATAGTCATTATCATTAGCATCTTTTGCATATTTTTTAATCTTTGATATATAATATGTGGCACTATCTAATTCATTTATATCAAAATATGCCATAGCAATACAATATTGCACCGATGCCAATATTTCTTTATTGTTAGCTTCCCAACTATATGGAAATATTTGTTTAATCTTATCAGTACTATAGGTCTTTTCAATTTCTTTTAAAACTTGTATTCCTTCGACCTCTTTATTATTTTCAATAAGTAATACTGCTATTAAATTTTTTAGAGACCACTCATTTGATAAGTTTTTAGATTTTTCTGCAAATTTCAAGGCCTCTTGAGCTATGTCATAAGATTCTTGAAATTGATCATCATTATAAAGATGAATAGCCTTTTGAATCAATATTTGCTCATATAAGTCTGATGATTCCTGTTTATCTGTATGTTGAAGTGCGTAATCTATACTTGCAATATCTCCTCTAAAAGTACCTAAAGCACTATAAAATTTAGCAAAGTCAGCTTTTAACTCTTTTTGTTTTGCTCTAGTAATTAGAGACCTAGCATAAAGTTCTATAGTGAGTGAATCTACATTTGTAGGTAGATCATTAGAAATTTTAAAAAAACGTTTTCTAAGTACTGAGTAGTCTATAGAAGCTATAGAATCTGGTACTTCTTGATCTGTAATATAGGGTAGGTCTTGGCTGGATACCAAAGCTGGTAAGCAAAGAAGTATTGTAAAGAAATATAAGGTGTAAACCTTCATAAGGGAAACTAACTAATAGCCGACAAAAATAGAGATTACATTTTAAATTTTACGAAATTTCTTACTACTTTACAACGTAGCTTATGCTTTAAGCCACCTTTTTATCATACAATACTTAAATATTGCAAAGCGTGAGTACGCTTTCGCGAAAGCGTACTAAAAATCAATATACCTTAACCAGCTTTATTCACACGGTCAGAAAGGTTGATAACGCCGTCTTTCTCCTCCTTAGAAAAGCTGTCTCGCTCACTAGAAAGATTTTTTATAAAATAGGAGACCGAAAGCCCAGTGACACGTTTAAAGTGTGTTGAAAATGATTTTACGTTAGAAAAGCCTACCTCCTCTGCTATAGCGGCGACTGTGTAAGATTTTAATTTTGGATTGTTATAAAGCTCTTTGAGGACATAATTAATTCTCAAATCATTTAAGTAAGTAGAAAAATTCTCAGATTTTTCTACATTAATATATTTCGAAAGGTATGAGGCGTTTGTCCCTATCTGGTTGGCTAGGCTCTTGAGTGTCACGTTATGAGATGTAAAAAGAGCCTTTTTCTCAAAACTGTCTAAGCCTTCTTGTATCTTTTCAAGCTGGGCTGGTTTAATATGTGATAATGCGCCTTCTATATGATTTTGTACGACAGGCCTTGTTACTGCAGTAGTTTCTTCTGGCTTTTCCTCAGTGGTTATGCGTTCACTATAAGTATCTCTTAAGTTTATAAAACGTTGCTTTAACTTGAGTCGTCTTCTATACTGGTAAATCGCAAAGCTTATCGCTGCCAGTCCCAATATTACAAAGAGAATTATACCAATGTTTCTACTTTCTTTTTCTTCTTCTAAGGTCTTTATCGCGTTTTCTTTTTCTAACAGTAACTCTGGTAATGTGTAAGACGCTATTATCTCATCACCTATATTCTGGCTAAGTTTGCCATACTCCTCTTCATAAGCAATCATCTTGTTGAGATATTCAATTTGTCTAGCTACATCTCCTGTTTGTTTATAATGATTGTGTAGATACTCATAAGTAACTTTTAAATCTGAAAATAAATAATCTGATCCAGCAACATCACGTAAACTATCGGCTGTGAGAAATGAAGTTAAAGCCTTCTCAGGTTGATGTAAACCCCTATAGGCGATGCCTTGCATTGTATAGGAGTGAGAAAACTCATCATTATCTAGATTAACTGCTATGTCTAAATATTCATTGGTAAATTTTAAACCTTCGTTATAACTTCCCTGTCTGATTAAAATACCACCTTTTAGCCCTAAGTACTTGCTAAGAAAATCATTAGTACCAGAAACATCTGCATACTCCTTTACTTTGTTTATATATTCAGAAGCTTTGATATAATTATGAAGTCTAAAATATGCTAATGCTAGATTATACTGTATAGCTGTAAGTGCCTCCTTTATATATTGATCCGTGTCAAACTTAAATATTTGATTTATTACATCAGTATGATATAACTCTTCAAGTTCTAAATACATTTTAATAGCCTCCTTAGTTTTATCACTATCCGCAAGCAATACTGCCATAATATACTTTGTAGTATACGCTATAACTGGATTATCAAAACGTTTGTTCTTATCGTAAGCCTCTTGAGCTAAACTATAAGCTTCTTCTAAATTAGACTCTGTATTAATAAAAAAAAGAGCTTTTCTTATTAACGCTTCAATATAGAACTCGTCAAGATTATGTGTTTTCGTATATTTTAATACATAATCAATAGTAGGTAAACAATTTTCACGATAATCACTAAGAGTATCGTAAAAATTAGAGACTTCTAGATGGTCATTTTTTCCCGTTGCTTTGATTATTAAATCTTTGCCATAAAGCTCTAGTAATAGTGTATCAATAACCTGTATATCATTATGTATTAATGCAAAGAATTTTTCCCTTACTGTTTGATAATCTTGTAGGCGTATAGAGTCTGGGACTTTATTATCAATTAAGAAGGGTAAATCTTGAGCCTTACCAGAAATAGTTACAACAGAAAAAATTAAAAAAAGGAGAAAAACGCGCTTCTTCATAAATAACAAGTAAAAGTCAAAAATATACATTCATTAGTAAACAAACGAAATTTCTTACTTAATTCATAATACTCATAACATCTTATAGTTTACACTTAAAACTTAAAGTAAGTGTATGTCGTACCGCTGTTTTATGCCGTTATTTTAGCAGGTTTTTTGACTTGAAATGTCTATTTGAAATACATTATGTTCTTTTTAGTTTAAACGAACTAAACAACGACCAAACCATTGTTTTTCAGCATACTACAATTTCGGTAAAAAGATAAATATAGACGGTATATTTATAAATATACCTATACCCTAGTTGATTGGTATGGTATAAAACAAGACCTTTAAATCATTAATGTCGTTTAAGGACAATCAAAAAATGGACAAGTACCTGATGTTATTTACTAGTACTATGGAATAATAGTAAATTAAGGTACTATCACAATTCTAATAATCGGTGTTTATCAACTCGTTTTTATACTACATATTAGGGGTTTGCAACTGAAACAAGTTATATGAAGGGATCTAACAGTTAATCAAATGTTGCCTTCAAATCTATTACAGATTGACATCGATTTATTAGAATTATAGTAAGTATTACGCTCGCACTACTTCTCTCAAAACTACTCTTCTTCTTACTAGAAAATAACATCTTCATAAACCTCATTCCTACTTCCTAAGGAAAGGAAAAAAATTCTATTCAAAAAATTCACCCCAGATATTACAAAAAAATGTCAATAGCTCTTGTTAATTTTAATTGAAAGAATATTCCTACTCTTTTAAACATTTTAAGACTCATAATTAGTATTTGAACGATAAAAGTTTAAAAAATTCTTATATTAGCAACGCCCTTAAACTACTTAATAATGCAAATATCTTATGATTTATCTGATATAGAAGCTATTGCAGATAAAATCATCACTACCGTCCAAAGCAACGTATTGCTTTTTTATGGAGAGATGGGTGCTGGTAAAACAACACTTATTAAAGCCATTGCAAAAAAACTTGGTGTGACAGACACCATAAGTAGCCCCACTTTTTCAATTGTTAATGAATATGTCACAGGTAATGACCAGCTCATTTACCACTTTGACTTTTATAGAATCACAAATCAAGAAGAAGCGCTTGATATGGGATTTGAAGAATATATATATAATGGCGACTGGATATTTATTGAGTGGCCTGATAATATTTCAAAATTTTTACCAAAAGAAGCAGATATTATCAAGATAGAGAAGCAAAACATTAATAAAAGAGTAATATCAATAAATTAATTATGTTAAAATTATGTTAATGTGATTTAACAAAAATGTAGGTATTTTCTGATAAATGGATTTCACCTATTGATAAAAAACATAACATAAAACTTTTAATCGAAAAATAAGATTTTAATAGACAACCCCTAACAAGTGTAAAATGTTGTTTTCGCGTATTTTTTTTCAAAAAGGGCGCGAATATACAAAAAAAAGCGATTGGTTATAATTTGAGAGAATAGAGTGATGTTTGTATCAACAAATCATTAATACTCAAAACACTCTAAATTATGAAAATTAAAGCTTTACTATTAGGCCTGCTTATCGCGGGTGCAACAGCATTAACGTACACTGCAATAACAGAAAATGCAGAACAAGCAATCGATAGATCAAAAATTAAAGTACCAGACCACGGATAAGAGAAAAATCTTATCTGTAGGTACACTTATTGCCTTATGTATAGTATTATCGCCTATACTTTTTTACGCATATCAAGGATTCCCAGATGTAAAATCTTGGGAATCTTTTTTTGGTACTATAGACAGTAAATATTATGAAAGTATTAATACACTGGCTTGGGTAGTGTTTGGTAAGGTAGTACCATTTATTTTATTATTAATTTGGTTTTTTACCTGTAAACACTGGTGGTATCACTCCATTATCGTACCCATTAGTATGTATGTTTTTCAAATTATTACATCTCTTAATCAAGATTTAAGTTTTAATGATACCAACGAACTCCTTTATACAATTCCAATAATTGCCATTGTCGCAGCTATAACGTATACGATAAGAACAAAAATATTTGATCGTTTGTATGGTGTTAATTTAGACCAAGAGCTTAAACGTGTACGTTGGAATGGTAAAATTGTTACCATACCTGCAGACTCTCCTTTAGATTTGCAACAAATTGATGATGAAAGTGATGAGATCATAGAAGAAGAGGAAGAAGATGATGATGTTTTTTAAACTTCTCTTATTCCACAAAAACCATACATTAGTTTAGATTATAAACATACTTACTCTAACATCATTATATCTTATTTTACGCTTCTGCGAAAGTAGCCACTCCCCTATTAAATCTAAGTAACCTATTATATAGATAGGATTATAAGCTATCAGTACAACCCCATAAAAAAACTCCCTACAGAGCTGTAGGGAGTTTTTTTATTCTAGAACGTTATGGTTACCTATCTCTTCAATGTAAAGTGACCATTAACCGTTCTCTGTGTCCCTAGGTCATCTACCTCTGTAAACTCTACTCTAAACCAGTAATCGTTACTCGGCATCGGTTGTCCGTTAAAGGTACCGTCCCATCCTGGGCTTGTAGGGCTTAGTTGTTTTAAGAGCTTCCCGTATCTATCAAAGATAAAAATCTTCGCATTCAGGTTGGGATCCACGCCTAGCCCTATGATATTCCACGTATCGTGGAAGCCATCTGCGTTAGGTGTAAAGAAACGTGGGTAGTCTATAATCCCTATCTCAAACTCAGAGATCGAACAGTTACCACTTGCTAGTCTTCCAAAAATAGTGTGCGTCCCTGGAGTCACATTTGTAAAAGTCGTACTACTCTGGAACGGGCCATCATCTAGTGCAAACTCATACTCAGAGTTAGGATTTGCTCCCGTGATGTTTATCACCTCTACCGTGTATAATCCGCTACTGTTAAAAGAAGGTTCTATTACAATCGCCTCAAACACCGGCGCGCTCTCTGCCGTATATACCGCCTCTGCTAGGTAATCACACTCCGTACCATCTACATACGTAGCTGTGACCAGCACTTGGTAGGTTCCTGCAGCATCTACAGTCACCACAGGATCTTCTGATATTAATGCACCATCGAGCGTCCACGCATAGCTATAAATCACCCCAATCTGAGGATCTTCTACCGTACCATCTATCGTAAATGGTTCTAAAGTTTCACCCGTAATCTCATCCACACAAATCTGTCCACCCTCATTGCTAAGGTCTGTATATGGTAGTGGTTGTACAAATATCTCAAAGTCTACCACCATCGTACTCTCACAGTTGCTATCTGTATTAACCGCTCTGGCATAAATAGTCTGTGGGTTACTCGTATTCACATAAGCACTAGGCGTGTCTATGGCATTTACCATCGCCTCTGCATCTGCAAGGCTGGTGTAGTAGGTTACAGAGGTTGCAGTCACACCACCGGTAATCATAGCATTCTGCTGCGTAAGATCAAAGGTGGACTCATCTTGGTTAGGCGCAACATTAATCCCAAGATCATCGGCACACTGTACCATATTATCTGCTGGAGATACCTCTGGACGACTTTCTACCGTAAATATGATGCTTGTAAAGTTCACACAACCTGTGGTGTTATCTTCAATACGCACAAAAAGCTCCTCGCCATCTGCCACCGTGTATGGCGAACTTAGTGCAGCAGTGTTTGCCTCTGCCTGGACCAGTAACTGGTGATAGCTTATCGTAAAATCACTCGTTACCTGTGGCGCCGCAAGAATCCCTATCTCATCTGCCAGTGTCGTAAGATCCACACTTCCCATTGTATCATCTCCATCAAATTCTTCACAGAAAGTATAATCAATAGGTCCCGCTTCTGCCAAAACAGGTAGCGGATTTACAATCACCTCAAAAGGCACAATCACATAACATAAGTTTCCGTCGCTGTCTAAGTCATCGTCGCCCGGTACATTACGTTCCACACGTGCATAGAGCGTTTGGTTACCAGATGTGGTGTTTATAAAATTGGTAACATCTGCCACTGCAAGCGTTGGGTCGTCTGGGTTCGCTTCCGCGAAAGCGAGATCTGTATACACTAAGATATCTACAGGCTCCCCTCCACCTATCTGAGCAATCACACCCGTAAGATCAAAGCTCTCAAAACCATCGGTATCCGAACCAGAGCCAGCGTCAATCACCCCATCGCCATCAGTATCAATATCTGTCGTGGCATCACACACCTCCACGGCATCTGGCATTGGGTTAGGCGTAGGTAGAGGTAACACCTCAATGTCAAAAGTAGTCTGGTCAGTACATCCTGCTGCGCTAGAGACTACTGCCTGTATCGTCTGTGGGTTCTGAATGTTTGCATAAGCCGTAGGGTCTGCAATAGGCGTATCACTCATCTGGTCTGCAAGGCTCGCATAATAGGTCACAGATAGTAATGGATCACCGCCGGTAAGACTTGCCTCATTAACGGTAAGGTCAAATACATTAAAGGTATCTGCATCATCATCACAAACCATTAGGTCTAGATCATCATTTGCTGGGTTTGCCGTAGGTGGGCTTTCTACAGAGATTTCAAAAGAGCTCACTGCAGCACACATATTTGGACTGCCATCATTTACTTGTAAACGTACCCAGATTACCTCAAGTGGTGTCATCTGTGTTGCGTTATAGTTGGCTGGGGATCTATAATCGGGTTGTTACCCGTTTCTGCATCTACCAGGGTATTGTGATACGTGATGACAAGCGTGGTTGCATCTTGTGTCCCTATGATGGCAACCTCGTTTTGAGTAAGGTCTATAATTTCCATCAGGTTATTATCATCATCACACTCGGTAAGGGTTTCAAGAGCCGCAGGAATCTCAGGGATAGGATATACCACAAGCTCAAATTCATAAATCTTAGTACAAGCCGTTGCCGTAGCAGGGTTGGTATCTTGTGCTACCCATACAGTGAGGTCATCCCTGTGATGTTGTTATAAGGAACGGTAATATCTATCTGCCCTGCTCCCGTGTCTGCCGTGGCATTATCTAGGGTTTCATAAAAACGCAGGGTGATATCTGTAAGCGTTGCTAATAAGTCATCATTATACTGTTGCAAGTCAAAGGCTCCAAAACCATCATTGTCTTCATCACAAGCTATCGCTTCTGGTAAAGGTTCTCCAATAACAGGTAGCGGATTGACCTGCAGGTCTACCGTAGTCTCTGCACCACACATTCCTGCATCACTACTACTGACTAAGATAAAAAGCGTCTGCGGACTAGTTCCATCATTGATATATGCCTCTGGTGTGGCAATAGCATTTGCAATACCTGCATCGAGGTCTGCTTGCGACTCATAGTAGGTCACGGTAAGGGTTGGGTCGCCACCGGTAATACCTGCATCAAGGCTGGTAAGGTCAAAAGTGGTAATCCCATCATCATCGGTTCCTACGAGGGCACCCGCACTATCACAGGCTTCAAAAAGTCCTGGTGGGGTGATGGTAGGAATCATTGCGATGTTTAGATTAAAAGTACCTACAACAGTACAACCTGTTGCGGTGTCTTCTAGACGTACCCACAGCTGGGTAGCGGGTGCACTGGCAAGGTAGTTTACAGGGTCTGCAATAGGCATATCTGCCGCACTGCCTACCATAGCTTCTGCACTGGCGAGCGTCTCGTGGTACGTAAGAGTTATAGCTGCAGGGGTTTGTGTCCCGTAGATCACGGCATCGTTTTGTGTAAGATCAAACAGCGCTTGCCCATCCCCATCATCATCACACTCGGTAAGGTCTGGGATGGTGGTAGGTACTACCGGTGCAGGTTGCACGATAAGTTCTAACTCCACGATACGGTAACACTCAGTGCTGGTAGCTGGGTCTGTATCTGTAGCTCTTACATAAATAGTTCTTGATGGCGTCTGGTAGGTTGCTGGGTTTGCAATGGCAGGTGTACCTAGCTCTGCAGCGGCAATTGTCTCGTGGAAACTAAGTCCCACAAAGGCCTCGCCATTTATAATGTCTGTCGTTACTTGACCTGTAAGATCAAAAATAGCATCCCCATCATTATCTGGGTCGCCATCATTTGCCATTGTATCACACTCCTCTACCGGTGCTATGGTGGTAGGTGATGGTAATGGATTTACCACTAAGGTTAAGGTGATGGTCTCATAACAAGACGTTACTATATCTTCTACACGTACAAAGATGGTTTGGTTTGCCATCACCACATTCTGATACATATCTGCAAGTGCTGGCGTACCGGCATCTGCATCTGCTTGGGTGAGGTGATAGCTCACGCTCCAGTCGTCATTACCACCAGTAATCTCATCGTCACGACTACGTAAATCAAAGTTTGCAAACTCATCGGTATCACTACCGCTTTCTATATCATCACAGAGCTCGTATTCGGCAGGTTGGATAGGAGTTGGTAATGGGTTTACAATAAGTTCTAAAGGAGCAATATTACTACAGAAGGTCATTGTAGTGGTCATCTGTGCAGTGTCGGTTACTAGGGCATATACGGTAGCGGTATTACTCGTATAAGCAGTAGGAGTTGCAATGGCAGGAGTACCAGCTTCCGCGGAAGCGAGTGAAGAAAACCACTCCACCGTATGCGTTGCAGCGTCTAAGCCGCCTAGAATATTAGCTTCTTGCGTACTTAAATCAAATATTTGAAGCCCATCTGTATCATCATCACACAGTGCGTATGGAGTTGCATCTTGGTTAGGCATTGGGGTGTTGAGCACACGCAGGGTAAGCGGTGTAGTGCTGTAACAACCGGCATCGTTAAAGACACGAGCATACACAATTTGCTCAAAAGGCTCATTGTTGATATACATCATATTATCGAGCTCCTGACCCACCGGTGCATTATCTGCATCTGCCTGGGTGAGGTAATAGGCTACGGTAAGGGTTGGGTCACCACCGGTGATTTCGGCGTCTCTAGAGGAAAGCACGAAGAAGTCAAAAACTCCGTCGTTATCATCATCACACTCCTCATAATCTGCAGGCGTTACGGGTACCGGCACTGGGAAGCTGCGCACACTAAGATTTACTGTTGAGTAGCAAGCTGTGGTATTATCGGTCACGCGACCCACTACAATCTGAGGGTTGGTGGTCATTGTAAACATTGTTTTGTCTGGAATACTTGCATCACCAGCATCGGCTCCAGCCTGGTCTAGGTGGTAGGTGATGGTAAGGTTTGCATCAAAACCACCCGTGATCTCAATATCTTTTGAAGAGAGGTCTACCGTGGTAAGGCCATCTATCACACCATCATCATCACAGACTTGAAGTTCGGTAGGCGTGGTGAGTACAGGGTTCTGGTTTACGATGATCTCAAAGTTCATTGCCAGGTTGACAAAATCAAACGTAGTACAGCCTGTAGTAGCATCCTCCAGACTGTAGTAAATGGTCTGAGGGTTGCTGCTGTTTGAAAAAGCAGTAGGGTTAGCAATGGCATTCATAGCCGTGTAATTCCCTACATTCTCATAATAAGTAACTAGAATATTAGGATCACCGCCAGTAATCTCGGCATCGTTCTGGGTAAGATCAAATTGTGCAGCATTTGCGATAGGTGAACATTCTTCAAGTGAAGAGATGTTGGGTAGGAAGGTGGGGTTAGCCTCCACATTGAGCAATACGTGTATCCCTAGACCACGACAGTCATTTGCAGTATCGCCATCTACACGTACCCAGATGCCTTGCTGTCCATTTGCACCTGTATAGGTGAGGTTATTTGTATAGGCATCAATAGTTGCCGTTATAGGATTGGTCTCTGTTTCTGCTTCTTGCTGGGTTTCGTAATAGCTTACTGTAAGCATCTGTCCAGCAGGAAATAAAGCTAGCACTTGTGCTGTAGCATCAGAAAAATCAAATACAGACTGACCATCACTATCTGTATCACACTCAAAATATTCTAATTGAAAAGTATCGGGTATCTCTGAAGTATCTACCTCAAGGTCAATCTGAGCCTGACGTGTACATCCATTTATGGTAGAAATAGAAACGCTTATGGATTCGTTGTTTGCTGTTTGATTAAAATATGCCGTCGGGTCGACTATTGGTGATCCTCCAGAATCAAAATAAACAAACGTTTCATTATTTGAATCGGCACTAAGTAAGGTCTGTGCTTCTGTGAGATTGAAAAAAGCAAAACCATCTTGATCTGTATCACATTGCGATAACAGTACTGGATTATTTAAAAGTACTGGAAGCTCTGCCACATCAAGCGTGATCTCTCTAATTGCGAAACAATTTACATCGCCATTATTTTCAACTCGCACCCATATCATATCATCCGTACTAGTATAAGCAAATGGTAATGGCATTGCATTGTTTGTTGCATCCACAGCCGTCTCGTGATAAGAAACGCTGAACATAGTTGGGTCTTGAGTGTCAAGAATAAGACTATTTAACGATGATAAGTCAAATACAGTCTCTCCGTTTGTATCACTACCATCTGATGCATCATCACAAACGATAAAAATTCCAGGATCATTTGCAATAGTTTGACTATTTACTGAAATTATAAATGAGCCCACCTCAAAACAATCTGGACTTAAATCTGTTTCTACACGAACCCATATCTCTTGAGAACTGGATGTATTTGTATATGAATCAGGATTAGAAATCTGATTAATATTCATCTCTGCATCTGACTGATTTTCGTAATAGGTAACACTTACAACCATAGGATCTTGTGTTCCTAAAATATCTGATGTTTGATCATTTAAATTAAAAATTTCAACACCATCACCAGATGGATCATCACATACAGTTAAATCCAAAGGATCATTGTAAATCGCCTCTGCAAACTCTATGATAGCTGTATCCTCACCAAGGCATCCGGTTCCTGCATCTACTAACACTCTATATTCGCCAGCTACATTAACATCTATAATAGGTGTTGTAACTTGCATCCCTGCACCGTCTAGTAGCGGTACAAATCCACCACCATTATCTACCTCCCAAGCATAGCTTATCGCACCATCAAATGTAGCATCAAGCGTAAGTGTCTCTCCTTCACAAGCAGCATTAAATTCTGAACCTATTCTATCACCACCTATATCAACTCCTAAATTAAAACTCCCAGCTTCTAAAAAAACTGCGATATCTCTAATAGAGTCACCTTGATCTGCAACTACAAGTTTTATAGTATACGGATTACCCACTACTACAGTTCCTACTGCCGTTAATGAAACCGTTTGTCCCCGGAAATTTATAGCAGAATTTGCTTCTGGATTAAATGGTAGAAAATTATAACGATCAAAATATTCCTCATTTATAGCAGGACAGTTTCCAGGTACTTCTGGATGAATATTAGTTACCTCAATTGGAGTATTTGTACCAGGAAGTACAGCTAGATTTTGAACTACACCTGTCGTTAAGTCTGTTAAAATAAAGGCAAATGCATCTGAAAATGAACATTCGAAACCTTGATTATACTCTTCGGAGGCCATTATAAAGTTAAAATTTAACTCATCGACAAAAGGTGTAAAATCAAACTGTATAAAACTTGCATCATTAGTATTTATAGCTGTAGTATTTGCTTCAAGATCTGGATCACCTGCCCAGCCGCCACCACTAGGTGTCCCGTCTACTTCTGGTCCTGGTACATTATTTACATTACCTGAGACTAATACTATCCCAGCTTCATAAGGGAAATCTGCTCCATTTGCCTCAAATGAACCAATCCCATTTACCCCGGCACCTTGATCTAAGCCAGTAGATTTTGAAACATTACTAATTTCTGCACATTCACTAGAACTACCTATAAGAATATCTGTAATTAAAGTTTCAACATCTGCAACGGTTGTTGCACTTCCGTCTACTGTTATTGCCTGCGCATTAACTTGCACAGTAAAGAGTGATAGTAATAATACAGGTATTAGAAATAAAGATGATCTCATAATAGGTGTCGTTTTAATGGAGATTTCTTACCATAAATGCCAGTTTTATTTTAACTCAAATAAAACCTAGCGAAAGATATGAAAAATCACACTCAAACACTGAGTGCGAACACTTTGTAATATAACAAGCTTGTTAACATTAATCCTACAATTTTGAGGTCATTTGCTATAAACTAAAGCCACAATCTTTTTGATTTGTGTAGCTTATGTTCTATGAGGTGGAAGGTCTTTATATGAAAATGTAAATGGAAGTAGGCTAAACAAAAAAACCACATCTATAAAAGATGTGGTTTCTTGAATGTTGTGAGCCCTGAAGGATTCGAACCTTCGACCGCCTCCTTAGAAGGGAGGTGCTCTATCCAGCTGAGCTAAGAGCCCTAATCAACAAAATGTCGGGGTAGCAAGATTCGAACTTGCGACCTCCTCGTCCCAAACGAGGCGCGATAACCGGGCTACGCTATACCCCGAGACCTGCACAAAGTGCATAATCCCATACATCAAAAAAAATCTATAAAATAGACTTTTTTTGAAATTTGCGGAGAGACAGGGATTCGAACCCTGGGTAAGTGTTTCCACCTACGACGATTTAGCAAACCGCTCCTTTCGGCCACTCAGGCACCTCTCCTTTCACTAATAAATGAACTTGCTTATTGTAAGCGGATGCAAATGTACATCAAGAAATACAAGAAAACAAGAATAAAATGAGGATTAATGTATAAACTTTACCTTAAAAATTAATCTCTAATGGTAATGCTCTCAAAATCAATAATAAATTAAATTAACTGATGATAAAATAAATTTATTTTTTCGCGAAAGCGTACCTATTCTATTGTCGTCTTAATGCAAAGTAGCCCGTAAAGATTACGTTAGACGCTGTATATGCTTTGTACCAAAACCCACTATCTAATAACTGTCTTCCCTGGTAGGTTCCATCCCAGCCAATACCATAAGGCAAAATGGTTTTTAATCGCTTACCGTAACGGTCATAAATCTCTATGCTAGTAACTGTCTCTCCATTTACTACTACTCCCCTTACCTGCCAGGTATCATTTATACCGTCACCATTAGGTGTAAAATATTTTGGAAAACCTGGATCTGGACGTATTACTCTACTATCCATACCGCAGCCCCCTATATCTCTCACGTATACTTGTATATCTAATGGATTTATATTTTGCAATAATGGGCTAGATTGATAAGGTCCTGCAGGATTACCACTAGCAAATTCAAAATTTCCTTCCTCCTCTAGCTCCAAAAGCACACTTGCCGTTGCACCTTGATTTGAAATAACTAGATTACTTATTACAGGAGCTGTAGATATTGTCACGTCAAACATATGCGTGGCTGTGCAGATTACAAAACCTGCCTCTACCATCGCCTCTTCATTTACTTCTAGCAAATAAGTCCCTGTCTGAGTGATAGTAATATTAGGATCTGATGAGAGAAGTTGTTGCTGCCCTTCTATAATCTCATACCAAAAGATAGATTCATAAGGATCTGGATAACTTAACTGCAAGGGAGACTGTTCTTCACAAATCTCATAAGAATCTTCAAGATTAATTACAGGGTTAAGATCGACCATTTCACCTGTAATACCGTCTGTATACGGTCCACAGCCCAGTGTTGTTGTAAAACTAGTTTGCGTGCAATTCTGAGCTTGCCCAGCTGCATTAAAGGGTGTGATGGTTACATAGTAGGTAACGCCTTCCTCAAAGTCTATTACAGGTGTAGATGTGGTTACCCCTATGTTTGTATTTGCTAGTACATCATCGCCGTCTGGGGTTGAGCCTATTTTTATCAAATAGCCTTCTACATTATCTACCGGAAACCACTCAAGCAGTGGTGTAAGAGCAACCTCTATTGCCCCATCTATAGGACTAAAAAGTTGCGTGCACTCCGGTATCTCAGATGCTATGACCTCTGTAGTAAAGCTAGTTTCTGTACAGGTAGTAACTTGCCCGTTTTCATTATAAGGTATTATGGTAATATAATATGTTGTATCAGATTCTAAGTCAAATGGTGGCGCAAACGTAAGCGTGTTACCCACATCTTGCCCATTTATAACATCTGTGGCCCCTGGCGATGTGCCTATGTTTATAATATAACCTGTTGCTCGTGGAGCATAAGACCACGAAATGCTTGTGCTTACAGATACATCTACCGCGCCATTTATGGGAGAAACAACTTCTGTACATCCTGGTGGAAGCGTATTATTTTCTGTAGTAAAAAATTGAGCATCACAACTCACGGTATTTCCGCTCGGAAAGAAACCTCTTATAGTAATATATATTAATGTACTCTCTGGAAATCCTTGTGGGGCTGTAAACTGCGAGGTGCTTCCTGCGTTATAATTATTAAGAATGTCTATGCCACCAGGGGTAGTACCTAGATCTACAAAGTAACTCACCGCACCAGGTATATCTTCAAAAAATATCGTTTCGGTTACTCCTACATCTGTAGCTCCTTGTACGGGTGAAGTAAGTAATGCGCAGGGGTCATATGTAGTATACGCTTTCGCGAAAGCGGAAAAAAGAACAAATACCACTAAAGAAAGGATCTTTAAATTGATATAATGTCTTAACTGCTTCATAATACTACCACATAAAATAGGTCTAGTCTACCAAATATACGGCAAACTAATTTATGTTTTCGTAAGATTAAAAATGGATATTGAGTTTAAAATACTCAAATGCTGTGCTATTAAAATAAGGTAGTTTGCCCTTCGCCGTCATCCCCGTTTTCATCATCACTAGGCTTTGTGCCCTGTGCAGTAGCGACTCCTGAAGGACTAACAACCTTCTCGTCTACTACTTCTATCTCTGTTTTAGGTACTTCTTGCACTTCTTCATAAGGTAGAGAATCTATCCAGTTGAGGCCTTTTAGCTTTTCGGTAAAGAACGTATTACCCATTGCCGAAATACCCTTAATAGCGATAAAATCTTCCATAGACACTGTTTCATTCTCACGCTGGTCTTTACCACGTTGCTTGTAAAAAACCATCTCTGCAACAGGTCTCCAGTCTGTAGATACAAGTTCTAGCTGGCTGTTGTTATGATCTGAAATAAAGGTTTCTTCCTTATCTGGACTATCTATTAAAAAACGCTTACCGTAGTAACGTTCCTTTTCTCCATCCCAATAAATTGCGGTTATAGGCTTTTTAGGCACCCACTTCTCTAGTACAATCATATCATCATCAAAGTGATGCGTTACCTCTGGTATAATGGTACGCACGTTACCGTGCTGGTTAATGATAAGTAATCTGTCATCTGGTCTAAATTCTCCCAGAAGATCTCCTCGCTCATCAAGATTGAGTCTTTGCACAGTCTCGTCAAACCATATTTTACGAGGCTTGAGCGTAGAAAGGCCTTTCTCCTTAAGCTCTACAGATTTTACAGCATTTTTTGAGACAATATTTCCTTTTGAAGATCTCCCTTTTATGAGTACATCTGCAAAGTCTACCTCAAGTCTAAGTTTCTTTACAGAGGCTACAGCTCTTAAATAGACGGTAACAAGCTCTGCCTCACCATTTGGATTTGCGCTAAAATAGAGTACTTGTGCTCCTTTTTTATCACCAGCAAGCTGGTAATCATTATTACGCGTGACAGAGGTAACATTAAAACGTTTTACATAAGTAGGTAGTCCACTACCTGCTCTGTAAATCATATTATAGGTGGTGCGTTTATCTTTTTTCTTAAAGATAGCTACGTGTATGATGTCTTTACCTATAAAGGTTTTAGACTCCACCTTAACCACCATCATAGATCCAGACTTTGTAAAAACAATAATATCATCTATGTCTGAACAATCTGTAACATACTCATCCCTTTTAAGAGAAGTACCTACAAAACCTTCAGCCCTGTTTACATAAAGTTTAGTGTTTCTGAGCACAACCTTAGCTGCTTGAATATCGTCAAAAACACGGATCTCAGTTTTACGTTCTTTTCCTTTTCCGTAATCTTTTTTGAGACGCGTAAAATAATCTATCGCATACTGTGTGAGATTATCCAGATGATGTTTTACTTGGGCTATTTGATCCTCAAGTGCATCTATCTTCTGCTGTGCTTTATCTATATCAAACTTAGAAATACGCTTAATACGTATCTCGGTAAGACGTGTGATATCTTCTACAGTCACTGCGCGCTTTAAGTGACCTATGTGTGGTTTTAAACCTTTATCTATTGCTTCTATTACACCGTCCCAAGTCTCTTGCTCTTCAATATCACGGTAAATTCTATTCTCGATAAAAATACGTTCTAGTGAAGCATAATGCCATTGGTTTTCAAACTCTCCAAGCTGGATTTCTAACTCAGACTTAAGAAGTGCTTTTGTACGATCTGTAGACCTGCGTAGCATTTCTGACACTCCCACAAAAAGTGGCTTGTTATCTTCAATAACACAACCTAGTGGTGATATAGATGTCTCACAATTTGTAAATGCATACAGTGCATCTATGGTTTTATCTGGAGAAATACCACTAGGCAAGTGCACAAGTATCTCAACATTTGCAGAGGTATTATCTTCTATCTTTTTTATCTTGATTTTACCCTTATCATTTGCTTTAAGAATAGAATCGATGAGCGATGTAGTAGTCTGTCCAAAGGGCAGCTCAGTAATTACTAGCGTGTTTTTATCCTGCTGGCTCATACGAGCACGACAGCGTATCTTCCCTCCTCTTAAACCGTCTTTATAGTCTGTAAAATCTGCAATACCAGCGGTAGGAAAATCTGGATAAATGGTAAATCGTTTTCCTTTGAGATGTTTTATAGAAGCATCTATAAGCTCTATAAAGTTGTGAGGCATCACCTTAGTACTTAAGCCTACGGCAATTCCCTCTGCACCTTGAGCGAGTAATAAAGGAAACATTACTGGTAAGTTTATAGGCTCTTTTTTACGCCCATCATAAGAGGCCTGCCAGTCTGTAATCTTTGGGTTATACACAACATCTAGTGCAAATTTTGAAAGGCGTGCCTCAATATATCTAGATGCCGCCGCGCGGTCTCCGGTTAAAATATTACCCCAGTTACCCTGTGTATCAATAAGTAGGTCTTTCTGACCTATTTGCACCATTGCATCACCTATACTCGCATCACCGTGAGGGTGATACTGCATCGTGTGCCCTACTACATTTGCTACTTTATTATAACGGCCATCATCTAGCTCCTTAAGTGCGTGCATAATACGTCGCTGCACAGGCTTAAAGCCATCCTCTATTGCAGGTACAGCACGCTCAAGTATTACATAAGATGCATAGTCTAAAAACCAATCTTCAAACATTCCTGAGACACGAGTAATCGTCTCCCCACTTCCTTCTCCTGTTTGAGATGAAAGCATATCTGAGTTTAATTCTTCGTCTTGGTTATGGTCGTTTATTTCTTCGCTCATTGATATGGTTTACGCTTTCGCGAAAGCGTTATTCTTTTACTCCTCTACTACTCTATCTAGTTCTACCTTTAGATTTTCAATAATAAACTTCTGTCTATCTGGGGTGTTTTTACCCATATAGAATGAAAGAAGTTCCTCTATCATAAGTGCTTTGTCAAGCATCACGGGTGCAAGTCTCATATCTTCTCCTATAAAAAACTGAAACTCATCTGGCGATATCTCACCAAGCCCCTTAAATCGTGTTATCTCTGGCTTGGCGCCTAGCTTTGCCATCGCATCTGCCTTTTCTTGATCACTGTAGCAGTATATGGTTTCTTTCTTATTACGTACCCTAAAAAGTGGCGTCTCTAGTATATACAGATGTCCTTCCTTAATTACTTCAGGAAAAAACTGAAGAAAAAATGTAATTAGTAACAGGCGTATGTGCATACCATCTACATCGGCATCGGTAGCGATTACAATGTTGTTATAGCGCAAATCTTCAATAGACTCTTCTATATTAAGTGCCGCTTGTAATAGGTTAAACTCTTCGTTTTCGTAAACAATCTTTTTAGAAAGACCGTAGCTATTGAGAGGTTTCCCTTTAAGGCTAAAAACCGCTTGTGTGTTTACATCTCGTGACTTTGTTATAGATCCAGAAGCAGAGTCTCCCTCTGTGATAAACAGTGTAGTCTCTAGGTTTCGGGCTTTCTTACTATCTGTAAGATGTATACGGCAATCTCTTAATTTCTTATTATGTAAACTCGCTTTTTTTGCTCTCTCCTTTGCAAGTTTTCTTATTCCAGAGAGATCTTTACGCTCACGCTCTGCTTGTAAAATCTTACGTTGCAAGGCATCTGCCACTGGCGGATTTTTATGCAAGAAGTTATCAAGGGCGGTTTTTAAGAAATCATTTATGTAGGTTCTTACCGTAGGTAAGTCTCCTCCCATATCTGTAGAACCCAGTTTGGTCTTTGTCTGCGACTCAAAAACAGGCTCCATCACCTTAATACTTATAGCGGAAACAATGGACTTTCTAATATCTGAAGCTTCATAGTTTTTACCATAAAACTCTCGTATAGTACGCACGATACTCTCTCTAAATGCCGCTTGATGTGTACCTCCTTGAGTGGTATGCTGCCCGTTTACAAAAGAGTGATACTCTTCTGAGTACTGCGTTTTACTGTGTGTGATTGCGACCTCAATATCTTCACCTTTAAGATGAATAATGTCATAAAGTCTATCCCCTTCTGCTATAGACTCAGATAGTAAATCTTTTAATCCATTTTCAGAAAAGAACTTCTCACCGTTAAAAACAATGGTCAGACCCGGATTAAGGTATACATAGTTCTTTATAAGGCGCTCCACATACTCAGAGCGAAACTTAAAGTTCTTGAATATCTCACTATCTGGTACAAACGAAACCTTAGTCCCGCGCCTACGAGAAGTCTCATCTAGTAAGTCTTGATTTGTAAGCTCTCCACGCTCAAACTCTGCACTTGCAGACTTACCATCTCTTGTAGACTCTACTCTAAAATAGTTAGAAAGAGCATTTACCGCCTTTGTACCTACACCGTTGAGGCCTACAGATTTCTTAAATGCACGCGAGTCATACTTACCACCCGTGTTCATTTTTGAAACCACATCAACCACTTTTCCTAGCGGAATCCCACGGCCGTAATCGCGTACGATTACTTTTTCGCCTTGTATAGAAATCTCAATGGTCTTACCCGCACCCATCACAAATTCATCTATACAGTTATCAAGCACCTCTTTTACAAGGATATAGATACCATCATCTGCACTTGAGCCGTCGCCTAGTTTACCTATATACATCCCGGGACGCATACGGATATGCTCCTTCCAGTCGAGGGAGCGTATATTATCTTCGTTGTATTGTGTTTCTTGAGCCATAAAATGTCGTGGAGTCGCTAATATAAGGACTTGCGATGGGTTAAGTAAGCACAAAAAAAAGAAGTAATTAACAATTTTAAAATGCTATTGTTGATTGCTATATTTTATACGCTTTCGCGAAAAGAAACACTCCTAGATCATCCACTTTTTACTACCACAAACAGCCACTATTTGTATCTTACCATTTGTTAAATCATATTTATGGCCATACTAAGAGGTTTACAAAGAAGACTTGCACTTATTGCTATTGCTGGAGCTGTGGCAGTAGCATTAATTATCATATTTAATACCAATGATAAGAATGTGCAACCAGAAATAATAACTGGAAACTCGTTATTAAAAAAAATAATGAACTCCAGCGGAGGAAAGGAAAACTACGAGGGTATAAAATCACTCTCTTTTGAAAAAGCATTCAAACTTTACGATAAAGACAGTATTACCAAAATAGACCGTCTCGAAAAACACACCTATGATTTTACAAATGGTGCTATGAGATCCATTACCTGGAAAGATAGCCTACACACGTACAAACTCATACAGAAGGATACTGCTATACTGCAGTTTAAGGATGGTACACGTGATACATCTGTAAGCAGGAAGGCTCTACAAAACAAATTATATGCCGCCACTTTTGTGTTAGGTCTTCCCTACACGCTAGACACAGATAGCTCGGCAAAAACGTACTTAGGTATTACAGAGTTTCAAGATAAACCAGCGCACGAGCTTAAAGTGACTTTTCAAGATGGCACAGATACTTGGTATCTTTATTATGAAGAGTCTACATTAGACTGGCTGGGGTACTGGGTACAAACTTCAGATCATTATAGCCTGGTAATTAATGAGGAAATGATTAATAAAAAAGGGTTTACGCTTTCGCGAAAGCGTAAAAGCTACCGCACAGACGCACAAAAAAATCGACTCTACTTGAGAGCCGATTATGAATATTCCAACTATTTAATACAATGATCAGCTCACATTTTCAAGCTTGAGAAACTGTGTAGGTGTGAGATCACAAAATCTTTTAAATGACTTATTAAAAGTCACTTTGTTATTATAGCCTACCTCATAGGCTATGTCTATGATATTAAGGTTTTCTGGGTTGTTTTTTAAACGTTCCATAGCCTCTTCTACTCTATATTTATTTATAAGTTCAAAGAAGTTAAGGCCAAAATGCTCATTTATTACCTGTGAAGCATTGTGACGTGTTGTACCTAGTCGCTCTGCAACATACTCCAGTTTGAGAGTACTTTGTCTATACAGTTTGTCTTCTTCTAGCAGCTTGACAAGTTGCTCTTTGAGTTCGTTTGAGAAACTCGGTGTGAGACCAGAGTTTTGATATTTGTTTACCGCCTTTTTTACTTTAACAACCGTAGTCCCTATAAGCGCCTGTGGATTTGAGTAAGCCACATACCCCACATATAATACAAGGCCTGTCATTGCTAAGAGTTGAATATGCAACAAATCACTTCCAAAACTATACTGTATTAATATAAATGCATAAAGGGCATAAAACACTGCATACACGCTATGCACAACAACTATGTTACGACGTAAACGCAATTGCTTTATCTCAACGTTTGCTGCTTGCTTATTATTGAGATAGAGTTTGATAGTAAAAAATCCGTAGACTACAAGAGATATTACTTTACATATAGTAGCCGGCACTAAATACGGCAGTGTAGAGTAAGAGCCTTCACCAAGCATAATCTCTAATTTTCCCTCGGCAGAAATTGCAAAGACTGGGATAAGCAGTATTAAAAATATAACCGTAGGTATTAAATGCAGCGCATCTGTCTTTTTAAACTCATAATTTTTTGTAATTCGCTTAAAGTAAAAGTAAAGTACAGGACCATACAAAAATGAAAACGGCGCAGACATCGATAATGTGTGCGGCTCATAATACACATAATTAGATAAATAAAGTGCTACGTGTATTAAGAAAAAAGAGTGCATAAAGACAAAGAGACTTATAAGACCATTTGCCATTTTATCTTGCTTTTTTCTCGCATTTAGAATGAGGGCAATAAATATACCTATCAACCCTACATACAAATAGAAAAAAGTACCCATACTAAACTTAACTAAGTACTTATCCTTTAATTCAATAAAGCCGTTGTTTCGTTTTAGAACTTCATATGCGCTATTTTCTAAAATAGAAAAATCACCAGTTTTTACAATATAGGCTTCGAGAGATGCTACCGCCTTATCTTCTTGCCCATTTTTGGTATACAAAATGGCCTCACGCTCTAGCGCACTTGCTGTATCAATATAAAGTCCTTCTTGAGTTTCTTGTGTAGCATTTTCGTCTGGGTCTATCGTAGGATTTGAAAAAGCGACTAGCGGGATACTTAGAAAAAGTAATAATACAATGAGTGATGATTTCATAAGTGTTCGTTTGATTGATGTCTGTAAGGTACAAAAACATCGTATAAATCATTGATTATAAGTATGCACCGATAAAAGTTTACTTACAGACTAAAATTACAAATTATATTAACCCCAAACTACACTAAACTTAAAATACTAGAAATCAATCTATTAAAAAGTAAGTTTTTATCGGTTAACACAAAAAATAAAGTAAATATACTTCGGAATAAAAATGCGTTATTTTTAATAAAGAAATGTACTACAAATAAAAAAGCCCCCTATCTGGAGCTTTTTGAATAACTTATTTTACTACAAAAAGTCTTATAAAACCTTTGCTTCTATAATTTCTATAGCAGATTTTACTGTTTCCATCTTTTCTATCTCATCGTCCTCTATGGTAATATCAAAATGATCTTCTACATCTAATACGATGTCTACCAGATTTGCAGAATTTATATTAAGCTCTTGAGTGAGATGACTGGTAGGTTTAATATCATCTACAGAGACATCTTCTGGAAGATAGATTTTAATAATGTTTTTTAACTCGTCGTAATGCTTTGCGTTCATATCTTTAAATGTGCGATGAGATTTTTTACTCGTCAGGTTACTATCAAATTTATTTTAAGCTGTAAATTTTTTTAAATATCATACAGCAATTTACATCTCCAAAGCCAAAACTAGCCTTAGCCGCTATAGAAATTGTTTTATTTACGGTATGACTAGGCACACAGCTATCATCTATTATACCCTTTATATCTGGATGTAAATTACCTGTATTTATATTACCAAAGACCTTATTATTTTTAAGTTCTAATATGGTTGCCACAGTCTCAATGCTACCAGCGGCAGCAAGGCAATGACCAGTCATACTCTTGAGAGAATTAATATAAGGAAAATCTTTACCCTTTAACTCTAACGCTTCACTCCAATTTTTTATCTCTGTAGGGCACATTCCTGTAGATGTAAGGTGACCATTTATGGTATCTATGTCTCTACTACCTATATCACTATTTCTTACAGCAGTACGTATACAGTGCTGCACAGCTTCACTGTTAGGTGCTGTCATTGTGCCTCCCATACGCTGTCCGCCGCTATTTACGGCTCCTCCTAATACTTCTGCATAAATGCGAGCTCCCCGTGACAGTGCACTATCTAAAGATTCTAGCACAAGTGCTCCTGCCCCACTCCCCGGTACAAAACCATTTGCATCTTCTTGCATAGGCCTACTGCCAGCCGTAGGGTTCTCATTATATTTTTTAGTAAGTACACGCATAGCATCAAAACCACCCCATATGTAAGGACCACTGTCATTACAGCTCCCTACTAGCATACGCACCGCATCACCATTGCGCACGCGCTCATATCCCATTAAGACACTCTCAAGACCTGTAGTACAGGCACTACTATTTGTTGTAACTTGATTACCACAACCTATGTAACCACCTAAGTAGGCGCTTATGCCGCTTGCCATTGTTTGGATTACTGTAGTGCTTCCTAAGCGGCGCACTTTACCCTCATCAGTTTGGTAAATAGCGCTTCTAAATTTTTCTGCACCCAGTAGCGAAACGCCAAATATTATCCCACTATCATAGTCTACAGCATCCTTATCCATAATAGTGAGACCAGCATCTTTCCAAGCGTCTACACCTGCTATCATACCATACTCAATACCTGAACTTTGTAAATCACGTAACTGCAAGGGAGTAAAGTATTTTTTTAAAAGCTCAGGAGTAACATCGGGCTGTCCCGCAATCTGACAGCCAAAATTCAAATCTGCTAGCTGTTGATGAAAAGTAACACCACTTTTACCCGAAAATATAGCATCTGAAAATTGTGCTAATCCTATTCCGTTAGGAGCACAAACACCCATACCTGTAATCACTACTCTATGCTTCATCTTTTGTGCTAAAAATTCCTGCTAGCTCACCTTGAGCGCATATATCACCTCCTTTATCATATAACTTTACGGTACACTTTAATTTATTAAATCTAAAATATTTTTGTACAGCTTTTACTACAACTCGTTCTCCTGGTAATACAGGTTTTAAAAACTCTGTTTGTGCGTTTGTAAAAGCTACTTGTAATTGAGATAGATGCTTATCTTGCATTTTAAAAATACCTAAACTTACAAGACCTATTTGTGCCATACACTCTGTAAGAATAACTCCAGGAGTAACAGGTAAATCTTTAAAATGGCCTTTGTAAAAAAAAGCCTCAGGTTTAAAGGTATAACTACCGTGTATCTCCTCTTTTGTCACCATATCTATAGTGTCTACAAATAAAAAGGGCTCGCCATATGGTAGTGCTGCAATGATTTCTTCTCCGCTCATTATCTTATGTGTTCACCACCATCTACTGGTATTGTTGTACCGTTAATCCACGAGGCTTCGTCTCTTGTTAAAAGATACACTGCATTTGCCACATCATTAGGAAGTGTAAGTCGTTGGTATGGATTTCTCTTAACCGCCATTTCTTTCATCTTATCACTACCCGGTATGAGGCGTAAACTTTCGGTATCTGTAACGCCGGCTTGTATGCAGTTGGACGTTATACCCAGCGGTGCAAACTCAAGGGCGATTCCGCGAGAGATACTCTCTAGGGCAGCTTTTGCCGCCGCAACTGCTGCATATTGTGGCCACGCACGACTACTACCCTCACTCGTAAACGCAATGGCTCTTGCAGATGGGGTAAATAATTCCGCTTTCGCGAAAGCGGAAACCCAATCATAATAACTCACTGCCATTGCATCCAGCGTGCCCTTGAAATCTTCATTAGAAAGTATATTTCCGCCTTCTGCATCATACAACGGCTTTAGGTTACCGCGTGCAATACTATGTAAGATTAATTTAATGACACCTTTACCAAGTTTTGCTAAAATATCATCTACAGTCTCTTGCCTTTTCTTAGGATTAAGTGCATCTGTGTTATAAGATATAATCTCACAGCCAGAGACCTCCATCTCCCGCACAGCATCTTCAAAAGCTGCGACCACGCTACGTCTTGACCTGTGTATGATAATAATATTCATACCTTCGTGGGCAAGCTTCTTTGCCGTGGCAAGGCCTAATCCAGCACTTCCACCCAGTATAACAGCATATTTATTTTTATAGCTTTGACTCATCTCTTATTACCATTTTAAAAGTACGCGTTGTGCCGAAAAACCTGGACCAAAACTCAACATTATCCCTAGATCCCCCGGAGCACACTGTCGGTCTAGAAAACGTTCTAAAACATACAAAACAGTGGCGCTACTCATATTACCATACAACTTTAGAACCTCTTTTGTATCATCTATATTTTTACCTAGTTTACCAAAAAGGTTTTCTACCGTCTCGACAATTTTACGGCCTCCTGGATGAAATATAAGGTGATTTACATCTTCTATACTAAATCCATTTTGTGCAAGAAACGGATGTATAATATCTGGAAACTTATCTGCTATTTGTTGTGGTACTTGCTGGTCTAATATCATTTGTAAACCTGTATTTACCAGCTTAAAACCCATCATCTCTTGGGCATTGTAAAAGTGATACATTGCGGTATCTACTATCTCTGGTCCCTTATCTTCTTCTCTACTCGATAATAAAACGCAGGCAGCTCCATCACCAAAAATTGCCGCGCTCACCACATTTACCATAGAGTAATCATCGTGCTGAAAGGTAGCCGTAGGACTCTCTATAGCAATCACCGCGGCTCTCTTGCCAGGATTTGCCTTGAGAAACTCATTTGCATAAATGGTACCACTTACACCAGCTGCACATCCCATCTCTGTTACTGGAAGGCGTACAATGTCTTGTCTTAAATTTAAAGCATTTATTAAATAGGCATCTAGTGACGGTATCATAATACCTGTACAGCTCACTGTTATTATAAAATCTAGCGATTGCCCTTCCCACGCAGCTTTATCAAGTGCTTTTGAGAGCACTTGCTCTCCTAGCTTTACAACCTCTCTCGTGTAGATATCGTTTTTTTCTTGAAAACTGGTAGCAGTAAATACCTCCTCTGGTGCCATAATACTGTAGCGCTTATCTACAGCGGCATTGCCAAAAATCTTTTTTACCTTCCTCTTAAAGCGATCTTCTTGCCCGTCTAGCCATATGTCTAAAAAAGGCAAGATTTCCTCTGTGGTGCGAGAGTATTGTGGCAACTGCTTTGCTACCGTTGTGATTTTTACGCTCATATTGTTTTTATAACCCACAAGTATCTAAATGCCCATTTCCAATGTATGGAATAACTATCTAGTGCGAGTTGTTTTGAATAGGTTTCTAATTCTTCTTTTTTAAAGGCTCTAGCTATACTCACCTTACCATCATACTTAGCAATCTTACTTTTCATAAATATACCGCTAAAAAGCTGAAACAAACGATATGCAATCTTACTGCGCTGCAAATCATTTATAATCACTCCTGTACTTGCAAGCTGCACAAAGGTTTTAATAAAGGTACAGATTTGCTGGTCTGTAAAGTGGTGCATTGTCAAGGTGCATAAAATAATATCGCACCCTGCTGTAGCAGCGTCTAGCGTAAGTATATTTTGAGTACTAAACGCGAGATGTGAGATACCTTCTGACTTCTTTCTTGCTCTGGCAATGCTCTTCTCATTTATATCAAGCCCTATAAAATCTATCTTATAATCTAGGTTTTCAAAATGTCTTGCAATCTGTCTTAAAACCTCTCCATCTCCACAACCTACATCTATCACTCTCCAATGTTTTTTATCGGGTTGTGAGGTAATCATATCCTCAAGCGCATTGATTGTAATCTGGTTACCACCTAAGTATTTGTTTACCACAGCTAGATCTTTGAGAGCAAGACGTAGGTCTGCTTCTGGCAACTCTGGGTCATCCATTAATTCTGGAGCAGTACTACGTTTATTAAAATTCATTATAAGAGGTTTTTGCCGTGAGTAGATGTTATAATCTTAGTGAGTAATCTAGGTGATTGCTGTAAAACTCTCACACCTACTTTAGTGATAGTATCGCTTTGCAAGCCTCGCTGTATGATAGCACCGTTGCGCATTCTGGTTGTAAATGCAGCCTTCCACTGCTTGGTATAATTTTGCTCTAGAAGCATTCTACTTTTTGGATATGACAGATACTCTAATAAACACTCACTAACAATCTTAGCACTATGTATCGCCATCGCCATACCATTACCACATAATGGATGAATAAGACCTGCACTATCACCTACCATAAGTATGTGATTCTCCACAGTCTGCTTGTTTTGAAAGGATATCTGACTTATGGTGAGTGGTTTGTTAAACAAGGGTTTCGCTTTCGCGAAAAATGACTTAAGCTCTTTATTCTTTTCTAATACTTCAACTCGATAGATATCTAAATCTTTATATTTTTTAAATGATGCAACATCTGCCAGATAACAAACATTTACAGCATCTGTCTCTACTTTAGATAGACCACAATACCCGCCTTTAAAGTTATGCAAGGCAACTTGATCTTCTGGAAAATCTGCTTGATAATGTGCCTTCACACCGAGCCAAGGAGAACGGGTGGAAATAAATTTTCGCGAAAGCGTAATATCTAGCGTACTCCGCTTTCCGTAGGCTCCTATTACGTGTGGGGTTCTATAGCTTTTATCTGTGATGGCTACTTCAAACATCTCATCACAATACGTGATGTCCAAAACGCTTGCTCTCTCAACGGTGACGCCTTTTTCAATAAGCTTATTGTACATCATATAATCTAGCGCATACCTGCTTATACCAAAACCGCCTAGTGGCAAATCTATATGAAGCGCCTCACCGCTTAAACCTGAGAAAGCAAATTTTGTAATTACCTTTGCTCCGTGAGCGATGGGATCTACACCTAAACGTTTGAGATACGGTAAAACCTCATTTGAGACATATTCACCGCATACTTTATGTTTTGGGTACTCATTTTTTTCTATAAGAAGAATGCTGTGAGCAGATTGGGATAAATGGAGAGCTGCGGTTAGTCCCGCAAGGCCACCTCCTACAATAATGATGTCATAATCTTGTCTCACATTGTGAAGTTACGAACCGCGAGACAATAAAAAATCCTTAAAACTGAAGTTTTAAGGATTTTATGAATTCTGTTGAGGCTAGTTCTTAATTACCTCCGTTAGCCTGATTTATTGCATCTTCTTTCATTTGCTCATTAGGCACTATTGCAAGTTGCACTCTTCTGTTTTGAGCTCTCCCCTCAGCTGTATCATTACTAGCTGCTGGTTGTGCCTCTCCATACCATACAGTCGTAAAACGCCCTGCAGAGAGCCCTGTACCTATCATATAATTTGTAACTGCGTTTGCTCTGTTTTGAGATAATGTGAGGTTGCTCGCATCAGATCCTACACTATCTGTATGGCCTGCTACAATAACATTAGTCTGGTTGTATTCTTTCATAATATTAGACAGTTTATTGAGCATAGTCTGGCTATTTGCGTTAATGTTATACTTGGCTGTATCAAAATACACACCAGAGTTCTCATCAAATGTTACGACTATACCATCATCTACACGCTCTACACTTGCACCTGGTATTTCTTGCTCTATCTGTTGTGCCTGCTTATCCATTTTATTTCCTATAAGAACACCAGCACCACCGCCTACTACACCACCTATCACTGCACCTAGTTCTCCATTACCACCGCTACCAGCGTTGTTACCTATAATGGCTCCTAGTATGGCTCCTCCAGTAGCACCTATTACGGCACCTTTTTGTTTATTATTTGCATTTTTTGTCGCTTCACAGCTAGTAAAACCTGTAAGCATTGCAGCACCAAGTGCTACCACCGTTATATTTCTTAATATATTTTTCATTTTTATGATTTTTTGATGTGTTATAATTACTCTGCGTTCTTAGTAAAATTCATTGTGATTTTGAATGGTGATCCCTCTACATTTACCGTTTGCGTCATTTGTAACTGGCTATCAGAAAGGTAAGAAATGGCTATTCTAAAACCGGTATTAGTATCAGATTTCATCTTTGCATCTGTAGGCTTTAATAAGATGTCATAATTCATGTCATCGCCTTCGTTATCAGGTATAGACCAAACGAAGTATCTTTTTTCGGTATCGCAGCTCGCGCCCGAAAGTTCATAGTTTCCAAAATTATTATTAGGTATAAATCTCCAAGTACTACCTTCCATACACTCCTCAGAAGCATCGTTCAAAAGGTTTATATTATAAGTACCTGCACGGTCATAACTCACATCGTTAAGTGTCCAGGTTCCTTTAAGTGTTTTCTTTGATTCTTTAATAACAGATGTAGAACCACAACTTGTAATCACAGCTAGTACAACAACTAGCATTGACATTTTTAAATATTTCATAATAGTTAGGTTTTAAAGTAAAAAGGCAATCTCTCAAAAAAATGAAAGATTGCCAGATATTTTCTATAAGTACGTATTATCTCTTAAATAAACGACTTACTAATGATAGTACAAATAATACAATGAAGATAAAGAATAAGATCTTTGCAATACTCTCTGCTCCAGAGGCTATACCACCAAATCCAAAGATTGCAGCGATAATAGCGATAATAATAAATATGATTGTGTAACGTAACATAATGTGATTGTTTTATTGATTAGTATGGTGTAAAAGTATCGCCATTTGTTGCGTTTTTTTTAGACTTTAGCAGCCTTTAACGGCTAAATGTTAACCGATAGCCAAGATTCTACCTTTTAACTCATTTTTACTTAAAACATTAACATTTTCAACCCCATAAAAAGAAGGGCTTCATATATGAAGCCCTTTTTAAATAATAATCTAGTGTAAATTCTTAATAGTCTATGAGCTCTTGAAGCGCACTTTCTAGACGCTCTAATGGTAAGTATTGCTGCTCTAGATTTGCATCAAAAGGAATAGGAGTATCTAAACTTGTCACACGTTTTACCGGTGCGTCTAGCTTCTCAAAACAAGATTCCATTATAAGGGCCGAAATATCTGACATAATAGACCCAAAGCCAGAATCTTCTGTAAGTAATAATGCCTTACCCGTTTTACAAACAGATGCGATGATGCTCTCCTTATCTAGTGGTTGTAGTGTTCTCAAGTCTATAAGATCTACAGATAGTTCTGTTCTTTTATTTAATAAGTCAAGCGCCCAGTGCACCCCTGCTCCGTAGGTGATGATGGTAAGTTGTGCCCCTTCTCTTACTAGTGCAGCCTTACCTAACGGGATTGTGTAATAATCTGTAGGCACTTCTTGTCTTATACTTCTGTATAGCTTTTTATGTTCAAAGAATAGCACTGGATTTGGATCTTCTATAGCCGTTGCAAGTAATCCTTTGGCATCTGCAGGAAAAGCAGGAAAAACCACCTTAAGACCTGGTGTATGTGTAAACCAGGCTTCATTAGTTTGAGAGTGAAAAGGTCCAGCAGCCACGCCTGCTCCACAAGGCATACGCACTACCACATCTGCCGGTTGTGACCATCTGTAATGTGACTTAGCCAGGTAGTTTACAATAGGATTAAAACCCGAGGTTGCAAAATCAGAAAACTGCATTTCCATCATTGCTTTTTTTCCATTTATAGCAAGACCCATTGCAGTCTCAACAATGGCGCTCTCACAAATAGGTGTATTGCGCACGCGTTCTTTACCAAACTGCGCTACAAAGCCTTCGGTTATTTTAAAAACACCGCCATATTCTGCCACATCTTGTCCCATAATCACAAGATCGTCATACTTTTCCATAGACTGGCGCAAGCCTTGAGAGATAGCATCTATGAGTCTTAGCTCTTCTGTAGTGTTGCTGGGTACGCTTTCGCGAAAGCGGAAAGGTGCATACACATCTTCCATCTCTGTGTTGAGATCTGGAGTGATTTGCTCCTCTTGATATGACTTTTCTAGGTGTTCATTTATTTCATTCTTAATCTCAACGGCATACCGTTCTTTTACCGTAGCCGAAAGTATACCTTCTTGCTTCAGATAGGCCTCATAATTACTAAGCGGATCTTTCTTTGCCCACATATCCATAAGCTCCTGAGGTACGTATTTTGTACCACTAGCTTCCTCGTGGCCCCGCATTCTAAAGGTTTTAAACTCTATAAGTACCGGTCGCGGGTTATTACGTATGTCCTCTGTTATTCTTGAAATTTGTGTGTAGACTTCAAGTATGTTATTACCATCTATAATTTGTGACTCCATCCCGTAGCCCTGAGCTCTGTGAGCAAGATGCTCACAATTATACTGCTCGCTAGTAGGTGTCGAGAGTCCGTAGCCGTTATTCTCTATGCAAAAAAGTACGGGCAGCTGCCATACAGACGCTACATTGAGCGCCTCGTGAAAATCTCCTTCACTCGTACCACCCTCTCCTGTAAAAACGGCCGTTACGGCTTTCTCTTCTCTTAATTTATGAGCAAGCGCGATCCCATCTGCCACACCAAGTTGTGGACCCAGATGTGATATCATTCCCACAATATTGTATTCTTGAGTGCCAAAGTGAAAACTACGGTCCCTTCCTTTTGTAAAACCACTCATTTTACCCTGCCATTGTGTAAACAATCTATACAACGGTATCTCTCTCGTGGTAAACACTCCTAGATTGCGGTGCATAGGCAAGATATACTCTTCGTCGCGCATTGCAGATGTAACTCCTACAGAAATGGCCTCTTGGCCTATACCAGAAAACCATTTTGAGATTTTGCCTTGTCTAAGCAAGATGAGCATTTTCTCCTCTATCATACGAGGTTTGAGCATCGCTCTGTACAATTGCAAGAGTACTTTGTCATCAAGAGTACCTCGATTATAATTAAATGAGAGTGTGTTTTTTGTATGCGTAGCCATTAGGTTGTGTTTGATATAACCAAATGTAATCATTATTGCCTAACGAAGACTTGCCGTAAAATGTTGAGCTAATAAGCTCATCAATAAGTACGTATATGCAAAAAAGCTAGTAGCTCATATGTAGTACATACGAGCTACTAGCTTCTCATAAAATTTGTAAATAATTTAAAAAGCAGTGATTATGCCTCCTCTACTGCTACTTTATTTAAGGCGTCTGCTATGAGCGTATCTCCTTTTATAATTTCAAAAGTCTCTCTATTTGCTACATCATCATTAAGAGAGCGTACCAGCGTTTGAGCTACATCATTACGACTTATCTCTCCGTGTTTTCCTAGCTTTTCTTGTAGCTCAATTTTATTTGTGAGCTCATCATTTGTTAAGCTTCCTGGGCGCACTATTGTGTAATTAATACCGCTTTCTTTAAGGTATACATCTGCATTATGTTTCGCTTTGAGATACTCTTGTAAGTCTTCTGCCTGCTCTGGATTATCTGCACCCATAGAGCTTAGCATTACAAACTTCTTGATGTTATTCTGTTTTGAAGCATCTATCATCTTCTTTGCTCCTTCTTGGTCTACAGCAACTACTTTTTTACCACCAGATCCGGCTGCAAAAAGTACTTTATCATAAGGCTGGTTAAATACTGGAGTCACATCTTCCTCAAGATCTCCCATTACGGTTGCTATACCCTTTGATGCAAAGAAAGATTTTTGCTCCTCCTTACGCACCATTGCTATAGGCGTGAAGTATTGTGATTCATTTAAAAGGTTTACTATTTTTTTTCCTGTGGTACCGTGGGCACCTGCTACTAATATCTTTTCCATAACCTCAAGATAGAAAGATACTGACGGCAAACCATAGATTACTAATCGGTTTAACTTCGATTTAGTATGAAAGTATCATTTTGAGAATCAATTACTAATGAAATTAACATAAAGCAAGTGTTAATGTGTTGCAATACGCTTTCGCGAAAGCGCACAAAAAGTTACTAACAATTTGAGCCTCCAAAATGTGAAAAACGCTGTTAAGCCCCTAAAAATGCTTACCTTCGTCACACAACAGTAAAGATTACAAGATGAATAATATACCAAGTGTAAACCTTGCAGATTTTTTGAGCGATGATCCTGCAACTAAGGATAAGTTTGTTCAAGAAATAGGTAAGGCATATGAAGAAATAGGATTTGTATCCCTTAAGAACCATTTTCTAGATGATGAGCTTGTAGATGATTTATATAAGAATGTAAAGGACTTTTTTGCACTTCCAGAGGCTACAAAAAAGAAGTATGAAATAGAAGGTGGCGGTGGCCAGCGCGGTTATATTTCTTTTGGAAAAGAACACGCAAAAGGTAAGAAAGAAGGTGACTTAAAAGAGTTTTGGCATTTTGGACAAGAGGCAGATGATGATGCAAATCTTATCGAGGAGTATCCAGAAAATGTGATTGTAAACGAGGTTCCAGCGTTTAATGAAAAAGGTATGGAAGCATACCGTATGCTAGAAAAAACAGGAATCTATGTATTACGTGCACTAGCACTTTATGTAGGTCTTGATGAGTTTTATTTTGACCACTGGGCAAGAAACGGAAACAGCATCTTAAGACCTATACACTACCCTCCTATTACAGAAGAGCCTAAAGGTGCCGTACGTGCAGGTGCTCACGGTGATATAAACCTCATAACCTTACTTATGGGAGCCTCTGCCGGAGGATTACAAGTACTACGTAAAGATGGCGAGTGGATAGATGCCATACCTAATGAAGATGAGCTTGTAATAAACGTAGGTGATATGCTAGAGCGTCATACTAATAATAAATTACGTTCTACTATACACCGTGTGGTAAACCCTCCAAAAGAGCAATGGGGAACGGCTCGCTACAGTATTCCTTTCTTTATGCACCCTAGGTCAGATATGAAACTTAACTGTCTTGACGAGTGTGTAGATGAAAACCATCCAAAGGCTTTTGAAGATATTACAGCGGGTGACTTTTTACATCAGCGTCTTGTAGAAATAGGGTTGATTAAAGAATAAGTATGGACTTAAGTGATCAATTAAAGAATCTTTTTCCGGATCACACTCCGGAAATAGATGTTACAGAAAATCTTGACATAGAAGATACACTCTGGATACAAGATGATCCTCTCATTTGTAAATACGAGAAACGTAAAGGAAAACCCATCACGATTATAGAAGGGTATACCGGCGCTACCTTAGACTTTAAAATTCTTGCAAAAGAGATTAAAGTTTTACTAGGTGTAGGTGGTAGTTTTAAAAATGAAAGTATCATCATACAAGGTGATTATAGAGATCGTATTATGTCTTTTCTAAAAGATAAAGGTTTTAAAACTAAACGTGTAGGCGGATAAGCTTACTTCTTCCTCTTAAGATACATCATCCCTATGTCAAAGCTTTTACACGTTACAAACGGCGATAGCCTTAATGATAGATTACTTGCCCTTAAGGTAAAAGGTGATTATGCGGTATGGCGAGAGATGCTGTGTGAAGGTAAGACAGTGGCAAACCTAGCCAGTGAGGAGTTTAGAGCGGCACGTATATCTTTTTTTAAATCAAATTACCCGGAGCACGCTGGATCTTATGATGATAAATTTGGGAGTCAGCTAGCTATTATTGCAGACGCCCATTTATATGAAGAAGTCGTCTTATGGTTTGAATATGATCTCTTTTGTCATATTAATATGCTTGCCTGTATAAGTTTTTTACGTGCTATAAATTACAAAGGTATTGTCTCACTTGTGTGTAGCGGGCGTGTAAGTGGTGAAAAAGAGCTTAAAGGCCTCTCGCAATTATCTGACCAGCAACTACTGGCTCATTATAAAGACAAGACAACGCTTACAAACCACGATATCTTTCTCGCAGATGATTTATGGAGACTATATTGTGGTAATGACCACTTAAAACTTAAACCACAGCGTGCAAAAGACGCTAGCTTTATCTATTTATCTAACTGTATAAGTGCGCACAAAGAGCGTTTTCCGCACGTGCAGAGTGGACTTAACACACTGGAAACAAATATGCTTAGACTCATACGCAAATATGAAATAAAAACAGAAAAACAACTATGTGGTTATATGCTCAATTACCAAGGTTACTATGGGTATGGAGATATACAACTATTTAAAATGATAACTAGAATGCGACCATTTTTCATCCTCGAGAATGATGTACTTACTCTCACAGAAGAGTCTAATAACATTCTGGATACGGGTAAAAATGTATTTCAAAAAATCGCTTATTCTTGCAACCTAGGTGGTGTATCAAAGTATGATTACACCTATGATGAAAATAACCACCAGCTTACAAAATTATAATATGGCCATAGCCTCTTCAGAACTTATACTTAACCCAGACGGGAGTATCTATCATCTTAATATTAAACCGCAAGATATTGCTACAACAATTATCACCGTAGGTGATCCAGATCGTGTAGATACGGTTACAAAATACTTTGATAGTGTACGATTTACAACACAAAAACGTGAGTTTAAAACAAGCACAGGAACTTATAAAGGAAAAGAGATTACCGTCATATCAACCGGTATAGGTACAGATAATATTGACATTGTCCTTAATGAACTAGATGCCCTTGTAAATATAGATCTAGAGACTAGAGCTGTAAAAGATACGCACACAACACTTGATATTATACGCATTGGGACCAGTGGGGCTATACAAAAAGACATCCCTGTAGACTCATTTTTAATAAGTCGCTACGCTATGGGACTTGATGCGCTTTTACATTTTTATGATAGTAAGCACATACAACATCCTGAGATGCAAGAGGCTTTTATGAAACATATGAACTGGGCTCCAGAAAAGAGTGCTCCTTACATAGTGTCTTGTGATGAAACGCTAGCAGCAAAATTTAATGAGCCAGATTTTTACCAAGGTTTTACTGCTACAAACATAGGTTTTTATGCGCCTCAAGGTAGAATGCTTAGACTTAAAACGAGCGACGTTGAGATGAATGATAAATTGGGTTCTTTTAGCTTTCGCGAAAGCGGACTCAACCTGCGCGTTACAAATCTAGAAATGGAAACTTCTGGCATCTATGGGCTCGCAAAATTATTAGGGCATAGAGCAATTTCTTTAAACTGTATCCTCGCAAATAGAGTAAACAAAACCTTTAGCACAACACCTACAGAGCAAACAGAAAAACTTATACAAGAAGTTTTAGAAAGGCTTTAAAACTCATAAAACAAAGAGGTAATGGTTCCGTTTATCATTTAACAGATAATTAAAACTGTAGGGAGTACGCTTTTGTACATTTGAGAAAAACTCCCTATGATTAAACTAGACGAGACTAATTTTAAGCATCGCGATATAAACTGGCTAGCTTTTAATGAGCGCGTATTACAAGAGGCAGAAGATGTAGAAAATAATCCGCTTTATGAGCGTATAAAGTTTCTTGCCATATACTCTACAAATCTCGATGAGTTTTTTCGTGTGCGCGTGTCACAGCTGCGTCAACTTAAAAGAGTTAAAAAGAAGATACGTAAAGAACTCTCACTAAGGCCTAATAAGATTGTTAAGGAGATAAAGAAAACTGTACATACTCAGCAGGAGCGTTTTGGCAAGGTCTTTAGACTACATATTATACCAGAGCTTAAGGCAAATGGTATACATCTTCTTACCTCAAAATTATATACAGAAAAGCACGATGCTATTATTGATACTTACTATGAAGAAAAATTAAAATCTCTTCTAGAAGTAACTGTAGTAAATGTAAAACAAGGTGATATCTTCTTGCAGGATCAAGCGCTATATTTTTATGTGCTATTTAAGGATACTCAAAAGGTAGGATTTGTAAATATTCCCTCAGATAAAATAAATCGTTTTCTAGAGCTATATGAAGAAAATGGAGCGCATTATCTCACGTTTATAGATGATATCATTCATCATAAAATGCAAGATATTTTTCCTGCCGAAACTATTAGAGGAATTTATGAGGTTAAAATATCAAGAGATGCAGAGTTATATCTGGATGATGAGGTAGATGGTATACTTGCAGAGCGTATTTATGAATCTTTAAAACGAAGACACCAAGGACAACCTACGCGGCTACTCTATGACGCGTCTATGGACAAGGAAGATGCAAAACGCTTAAGAAAATTACTCAATGTAGGTAAGGTAGATATGATGCCAGGAGGTCGTTATCATAACTTTAATGATTTTTTTAGTTTTCCCGATCCGACAGATAACCCAAAACTTCATTATCAAGAACAACCCTCCATACCACACAGCACGCTAGCCCATACAGACGATTATTTTACAGCATTAAAAGAGCGCGATCATCTGGTGCATTTTCCTTTTATGTCTTTTAACTATGTTGAGCGCTTTATAGAACAAGCCTCTATAGACCCCACAGTTACCGAAATTAAAATATCGCTTTATCGTGTTGCAAATGAGTCACCACTTACAACTGCGCTACTTAAGGCTTTAGATAACGATAAGAAGGTATTTATTTTTATAGAAGCCAAAGCACGCTTTGACGAGGAGAACAATATAAAATGGGGAGGAAAATTTGAAGAAAAAGGCGCTGTCGTTATTTACAGTTACCCAAGAATAAAAGTACATTCTAAAATTTTACTCGTAAAGCGCAAAGAAGAAGGTAAAAACAGAAGATACATCTACATAGGTACAGGTAATTTTAATGCAAAAACCTCAAAAATTTATGCAGATCACGGTTTATTCTCTGCAGATAAAAAGTTAAGTAAAGAACTCGATAGAGTATTTAAAGTGCTACAGGGAGACCTCATTGTACCGCGCAACAAACACTTACTAGTAAGTCCTTTTACCACGCGTCGCACTTTTGAAAAACTTATATATGATGAGATAGAATATGCTCAAGCAGGACAAAAGGCAGAAATTAAAATAAAAATCAACAGCCTCGAGGATAAAGAAATGATTAAGTTGCTGTATAAAGCTAGTCAAGCCGGAGTAAAAATACGTATGCTGGTACGAGGTTTTAGCTCTCTTGTACCTGGTATAAAAGGGCTTAGTAACAATATTTATATGACTTCTATACTAGATAGATACTTAGAGCACGGTCGCATCTATTATTTTTATCACGGTGGTGAGGAGCAAGTGTATATGGGAAGTGCCGACCTTATGACGCGTAACTTAGATAGACGTATAGAAGTACTTGTACCTATCACACAGCCTGACTGTAAAAAGGAATTACTAGATATATTAACCCTACAACTTGAAGATACGGTTAAAGCCCGCATACAAGATGCTGTGGCTTCAAATACATATGTGAGACAGCAGGATGAAAATAAAACAGCTATTAGGTCACAATATGCTATTTTTGACTACTTAAAGAATAAGCATACCTAATATATGATTAAAATACGCATAGGTGGAGTACCAGAACACTTTAACCTCCCTTGGCATCTTGCTATAGAGGATGGAATGTTTGCTCATCACGGCATAGATCTAGAGTGGATAATGTTTCCAGAAGGAACTGGAGCAATGAACAAGGCACTGCGCAATAAAGAGATTGATCTTGCTGTTATCCTCACGGGAGGAATAATAAAAGACATAGCAAATGGCAATCCATCAAAAATATTGCAAGTCTACGTATCATCTCCTTTACAATGGGGAGTACACGTAGGTGCAAAAAGTGAATTTACATCTATAGAAGAACTTGAGAACGCAACCTGTGCCATAAGCCGTTTTGGGTCTGGCTCTCACGTAATGGCACACGTACAAGCAGAACAGCGCGGCTGGGATACTAGTGCTCTTAAGTTTAATGTGATTAACACATTAGACGGGGCTATAGAAGCACTCACTGAAGGTACTGCAGACTATTTTATGTGGGAACATTTTACAACAAAACCCATTGTAGATAATGGAGTCTTTAGACGTCTTGGTGACTTTCCTACTCCTTGGAGTTGTTTTGTAATTGCGGGTAGAGAGTCGTTTATAGAGGAACATAAGGCATCAATAGAGATTGTGCTAGATTTAATTAATACCGTTACAGCAGATTTTAAGAAAATACCATCTATAGACCGTACCCTAGCAAATAGATACGAGCAACAACTAGAAGACATACAGCAATGGCTCTCTATGACCACTTGGTCTCAAAAACAGATTACAGACGAAGAATTAACACGTGTACAGTCTAAAATATTTGATCTAAAAATGATTGAAAATCAGATAGATATAAAAAAATTTAAGATTAATTTATAATTTTTTTGATTTTATACGCAACCATTCCTATTTCTTTGCATCTATAGCACAACAACCAACCTTCAATACCCTAGATGACGACGTTTTTTATTGTTATAGGAATTCTAGTCGCTGTAAATTTTTTACTGCTGCAATTTTCTTGCAACAAGGGGTTAGAAGTAGAGACTGAGGAAGAAGAGTAAGCTAATTATATATTAAGTTAAGAACGGCGCTGAAAGCTAATTCAAATTTTCGGCGTCGTTTTTTTTATGTCTTGTTTTACCAGTTTATTGGTGCTTCTCCTTTACTCAATAAAATCTCATTTACCTTACTAAAATGCTTGTTACCAAACCAGTACCCTCTGTTTGCGCTTAGTGGTGATGGATGCCCAGAGAGTAGGATAAAATGTTTTGACGCATCTATCTTTCTACCTTTCTTTTTGGCAAATCCTCCCCAGAGTAAGAAAATAATGTTTTCACGCTTTCGCGAAAGCGTATCTATCACCACATCTGTAAACTGCTCCCAGCCTTGTTTTTGATGAGATCCTGCCTCGCCTGCTCTTACTGTAAGCGTTGCATTGAGAAGTAAAACTCCTTGTGCTGCCCATCTATCTAGATTACCAGATACTGGTGCAGGTAGCCCCATATCTGTCTCTAGCTCCTTAAAAATATTTTTAAGTGATGGAGGATGCGCTACACCATCTTGCACAGAAAAGCAAAGTCCGTTAGCCTGTCCTGCTCCGTGGTAAGGATCTTGGCCTATAATCACGACTTTTACCTTATCAAAAGGGCAATGATCAAAGGCAGAAAAAATCTCCCCAGCCGGCGGATAGCACTTGTGGGTAGCATACTCCTCCTTTACAAATGTGGTAAGCGATTTAAAATAAGGCTTCTCAAATTCGGTAGTGAGTTCTTGCTTCCAGCTGTCTTCTATATTTACGTGCATAATCCGTATTTTTGTATAAGAGTTTGTCATTGCTATTAGACAACTCAAAGCTAGAGAAAAAAGAAATAATTACAGAGCCGTTGTGGTTCTATTACGCTTTCGCGAAAGCGAGATCCCTATGATAAAAATCAATAAAAAGACACTTCAAGACTTAGAATTTGATATTGTTTGTGAACAGGTTTCTGAGCGTTGTACGACAGAAAAAGGTAAAGCAAAAGCGCTCACCATAGAGCCCTACCCTACACCTAAGCAAGCGCTTTTTGGCCTTCATCAGACTAATGAGTATCTGTCTTCTAGAACGGCGGATAGTGCAATACCTAATCACGGCTTTGATAGTCTTGACCACGAGTTAAAATACCTAGCCATAGAAGATAGTACCCTCGAGAAGGGGAGTTTTAAAAAACTATCTAGCATCTCTGAAACGGTAAATATCCACCTCAAGTTTTTTAAAAAGTTTGAAGAACTCTACCCTACGCTTTATAATACTGTAAGGGAAACGGAGTATACCACAGCGATTATAGATGCTGTCACAAGAATAATAGATAAGTATGGTGAGGTGCGCGATGATGCAACACCTACCCTAGGCACTTTACGCCGAGCGATTAACCAAACTAAAGGTCGTATAAACTCAAGCTTCTCTAGCGCACTAGGGCAGTATGCTGGTTATGGCTATCTAGATGATATACGCGAGACAATAGTAGATAATGTGCGTGTACTTGCTGTAACTGCGATGCATAGACGCAAGGTAAAAGGTTCTATTATGGGTAGCTCAAAGACGGGGAGCATCACTTATATACAACCAGAAGCTACGCTACAGGCGCAGCGCGAACTCAACAATCTTATTTTTGAGGAAGATGAGGAGGTAAAACGTATTCTTAAAGAACTTACTAATGCGATGCGTCCTTTCATTCCGCTATTTGAGGAGTATCAAGAACTACTGAGTGACATAGATGTAATTGCCGCAAAAATGAAGTATGCCGAAAAGTTGAATGGCTTACTTCCTAAAATCACTACAGATAGGGAACTTACCATAAAAGATGCCTATCACCCGCTACTTCTTCTTAATAACAATGCAAAAAATGAGAAGACGTATCCGCAAGACATACACCTAGATCAAGAGAGTCGCATTATTGTGATTTCTGGACCTAATGCCGGCGGTAAGAGTATCACTTTAAAAACCGTAGGGCTGCTGCAAGTAATGCTACAAAGTGGTATGCTTATACCGGTACACGAGTATTCTAGAATGTGCCTGTTTAATAAGATTCTTACAGATATAGGTGATAACCAGAGTATAGAA
The DNA here is from genome assembly GCF_000152925.2 of Dokdonia sp. MED134. Taxonomy (NCBI): domain Bacteria; kingdom Pseudomonadati; phylum Bacteroidota; class Flavobacteriia; order Flavobacteriales; family Flavobacteriaceae; genus Dokdonia; species Dokdonia sp. MED134. The sequence continues at coordinate 621,069 of NZ_CP009301.1, forward strand.
AATCACTTAAGTACCTACAGCTACCGCCTTAAGAATATGAACTACTTCCTTAAGAAGTGTGATAAAAACACGCTTATTCTTATAGATGAGTTTGGTACAGGGTCAGATCCTGAGCTGGGTGGTGCGCTGGCAGAGACGTTTCTTGAGGTCTTTCACGAGCGTGAGGCCTTTGGTATTATCACGACGCACTATGCAAATCTCAAGATGATGGCAAACGAGACGCCAGAGATTGTAAATGCAAATATGCTTTTTGACGCACGCACGCTGGAGCCACTTTTTAAACTACATATGGGAGAAGCGGGAAGCTCCTTTACCTTTGAGGTAGCACAAAAAAATGGCATCCCCTACTCGCTTATAAACCGTTCTAAGAAAAAGGTAGAGCGTGGCAAAATACGTTTTGACAAGAGTATCGCAAACCTACAAAAGGAGCGCAGCAAACTTTCAAAAACTACAAGTTCGCTTAAAGCGAAAGAGCAACAAGCCGCAAAAGAAAAAGCCCAACTCGCCGAAATAAACGAGAAAGTACAAAGCAAACTAGAGGCTTACCAAGAACTGTATGACAGTAACCAGCGCTTGATTTACTTAGGTACAAAGCTAGATGGCATAAGCAAGAAATTCTATCACGATAAGAAAAAACGCGAACTCGTAGCCGAGTTTATGAAAATCGTACAGATAGAAAATAGTAAGCGTAAAAAACAAAGTGCCAAACAAGCCAAGGCAGAAAAAGCCAAAGCAATCGCCACAAAAAAAGAAGCCGAAAAGCACGTAAAAGTCATACGTGAGAAAAAGAAAGAGGCTAAGAAAAAAGAACCAGAGGTTGTAAAACCAAAGGTGATTTTAAGAGAAGGAGATCGCGTGCGTATGTTTGATGGTAAGGCTGTGGGAGTGATAGATAGTATAGAAAAAGGCAAAGCCACCGTAGATTACGGGATGTTTACCACAAATGTTTCTCTAGAACAACTAGAGCTCGTACAACGCAAAAAGAGGAATGCTAAGTATTAGCCTATCATTAATATGACTAAAAAAATCATCCTTTTTGACGGAGTTTGCAATTTGTGCAACGGGGCCATCACCTTTATCATACAGCGTGATAAGAAGGATCTATTTAGATATGCTCCATTGCAAAGCGAGATAGGAAAAGAACTTGCAGCAAAACATCATATAGATCTTGATAAGGTAGACTCTATCATTTTAGTGACTGAAGATAAAGCCTATGCAAAATCTACGGCGGCGCTTCGCATTGCAAAGCAACTATCTGCTGGCTGGCCTTTGCTTGCAGTGTTTCTAATTCTTCCGAGATTCTTGCGTGATGCGGTTTATGATTTTATTGCCCGTAATCGCTATAAATGGTTTGGCAAAAAAGAAGCCTGTATGATCCCTACTCCAGAACTTAAGAGTAAGTTTTTGGACACTACACCTATGTAGTGTTATGTTTACTCAACCATAAGGGCACTTCCCTCAATGGCTATTTCAGTCGGTATGAGTTACTCATAGATTTGAGCAACTTTAAAAACCAAACCGATGAAAAAACTAACACTTCTCGCCTCGCTACTGCTACTTGTAAATTATGCTTTCGCGAAAGCGTACTCAATCCCACCAAGACCTACTCCATCTAAAATATCTAAGGTAACTGTTTATTTAAGCGGCGCTCAGGTAGAAAGATCATCACAGGTAACCATTGCACCCGGTACTACGAGTATATTATTTGACAATCTTTCTAATGATGTTAACGAAAATAGTATCCAAATATCTGGTTTGGACAACGCATCTATTTTGTCAATAAACTTTGGTATTAATTACCTAACAGAGAAGCGCAACTCTGCTCAGATAGACAGCCTTAATACTTTAAAAACAAGTTTAGAAGTCAAAATACTTAAACTTAATAGTAAAATGAGCGGATTATCTAAGGAGGAAGAAGTTATCTCAGCAAATCAGCGCTTAGGAGGTACTAGTAAGGAGTTAGACATTTCTAAAGTAAAGGAGCTTTCTACCTATTACAGAACGCGTGTTACAGAAATTAAAAATGCGATTGTAGATGCTCAATTGGAAAAATCTAAAATACAGAAACACATCAGAGATATAGAAAAGCAATTTACAGAGCTAAATGTCACAGAAGAGAAAAGTAAAGGACAGATAACCTTAAAATTATCTAGTGAAGAAGCCACAACTCTTAATCTAATACTCAAATACAATGTACGTGAAGCGGGCTGGTATCCAGAATATGATATTAAGGCAACAGGTACAGACGCTCCGCTAGATGTTTCTTACAAAGCTCATTTGTATCAAAAAACAAGTGAAGATTGGGACAACGTGCAACTTGTGCTGTCTACTGGAGACCCCAATACGAATAACATAAAACCAACAGTTGATACAAAGTATTTACGCTTTGTAAATCGTAATTATCGCAACAACAGCACAACGACGAGAGCTTATAACTATAAATACAACCCAAACATCAAAACGATCTCGGGAATAGTCACTGAAGATAATGGACCATTACCTGGCGCAAATGTAATAGTGAAAGGGACAACAAACGGAACACAAACTGACTTTGATGGAAAGTATACAATTCAAGTAAATGATGGAGAAACGCTATTATTTTCTTTTGTAGGTTTTAAAACTAAAGAGATTCCAATTCACGCAAGTATGATAAATGCAAATCTAGAAGCAGATAATGCACTTGACGAAGTTGTACTTACTGGCTATGGAATTAAAAGAGAAAAAAGAGCATTAGGATATGCAGTAAGTGAAGTAACAACCAAAGAATTAAACAGCAGAGAAGAAGGAGATGTCGCTAGAGTTTTATCTGGAAAAGCCTCAGGCGTACAAATAACGAGAGGAAATGGAGCATTTGGATCATCTAATAATATTATAATTCGAGGTCTAAGTAGTATTCCAACGGCAACAGGCGATATAAAAACAGAAGGAATCACTAATACAAAATTTGAAATTAACAAACCATACTCCATAAACTCAGATGGTGACGTAACTGTAATCGAGATAGATAGCTTTATGATTCCGGCAAGTTATGAATACTACGTAGCACCAGCGATAAATGAAAATGTTTTTCTAACTGCTTCCATTAAAGATTGGATTAACTATAGCTTATTACCAGGTGAGGCAAATGTCTATTTTGAGGGTAGTTTTTCTGGAAAGACATATCTCAATCCCTTAGAAACCACAGAAAAGCTTTCCATATCATTAGGTATTGATCCAAATTTGATTGTAAAACGTAGGGAACTAGATAATTTTAAGTCTAGATCTTTAATAGGCTCGCAACGTATTATCAACAAAGAATATGAAGTAGTTGTAAAAAATAATAAATCAAAACCTATCACTGTAAAAGTAGTAGATCGTGTTCCTATATCACAAAACAAAGAAATCAAGGTAGGAAAAATTATTACAGGAGATGCTTTATACGATGAGGATACTGGTATTCTTGAGTGGACACTTACGCTCTCTCCTGCTTCATCTAATAGCAAACAATTTTCTTATGAACTGAAGTATCCAAAATATAAAAAAGTAAATCTATAACTAAGGTTGAGGTTTGGTTGAGGAAAAGCGTTATTTATATCATTAAATAGCGCTTTTCTGATTATAAAAGTTTTGAAATAGCATTTTTTTAATTTCTAAAATTTATACCGAATACATTTTCGCGAAAGCGTAAACACCTATAAACACTGCACGTAACAAGGTTTTTCTATTTCTGGCACGCTGATTGCAAACTAACTAGCAAGCGTACACCGAAAGACGGTAACGTATCAACCCTAATACTTTTATATTATGAAAAAGCTATTAATCGCAGTATTGTTTCTAGGAGGAATGACTGCACAAGCAAACACAGTGACAGATCTCGATCACACTACAGAAAGAGGGCCACGTTACAATGTACCACAGTCTATCACATTTACTGAGCGAGGTATCACCTTTGAGGTATATACAAATGGACAATTTGATTTTACACAACGTGGTAATAGATATCAAACTCGCACACAAGGGCGCAGAGGTTTTAATCAAGGTACGCCAGGACACGCTTATGGTGTAACATATCCTTACAGAAATAACACTTTTGTAAAGTATAACTGTCAAGGTGAAATTTATAAAGTAGGTCGCAATCTCATAGATTACAACCGTCGTGGTAAAGTAAGACAGATAGGTTCTGTTGCCTTGAGATATAATAATGGTCGTCTAGATCGTGTAGGAGATATGAAGGTAATTTATAATAGAAGAGGTCACATTGTAGATCTAGTAGATTATAACTACCGTACACACAGAGCACAGCGTGCAAACGGAAGAAATATAAAGATTAAGAAGAATAAAAAAATACGTGTACGAGGATAAATGTTCATTCTCAAATACTAACGATAACTTTGGTTGGTTTGTTAAAGCCTCGATTTACAATTGTAAATCGGGGTTTTTCTATGTTATTAAGTAAAATTTCTATCTTTTAAACACAGTACGGAGCAAGCTATCAATCGCGTTATTAATATCTAAAGAAAGTTTAAGCTTATATGAAAGTATGAGGTATATACTTCCTAACATAGTGCCTTTTACAACAATTGCCACTAGTGGATTAAAAGAAAAATCCCAAAAGTAAAACCCACAAAACAAGGTAGCGATCACTCCAAAGGTTAATAACGACTTTTTAGAAAATGGTTGCATTTTAAATTTGGCCTGTACCACAAGTAATTTGGCAAGCGAGTAGCCTACCGTTGCGATAAGCGTTGCCACTCCTGCGCCATTTATCCCCAGAGTGGGAATCAACACCATATTTAAAATTACTGCTACCATTACCGCCACAACTCCTATTGCCAGTACAATGCGATAATAATCACTATTAAATACAATAGCATTATTTATACCCAGACAGTTATCTAAAAGTTTTGAAGCACTTATACAAAGCACTACATAAAGTGCCGTCGCATAGGTTGGACCTACAATGAGATAAAGGCTTTTAATGTTGCAGCATATCAGTAAAAATAACAAGCCAGAAATCACTAATAAACTCAGGCTACTTTTCTTGTAAAGTATGCGCATTTCCTCCCACTGTTTATTATTGAGCATACCAGCCACCATCGGGTATGTAATCTGGTGCATTGCCCTCGCAGGCACACCTATTACCGTTGCGATGTAGATAGCAACTGCATAGTAAGCTACATTTTCTATCGCCACATATTTACCTATCATAAACTTGTCTATATCGATAAGTAAGGTCGCCACAGAACCCGCAATAATGATAAGCGTGGAGTACTTTATAATAGCGGTGCGTTGTCTATCAAGTTTTGAGGGATTACGCTTTCGCGAAAGCGTAAAAACAGGCTTTCGTTGTCCAAAGGCATAGAGCAGCATCACAATCATTCTTACTACATAAATGGCAACCGTAAGCACTAGAAAAGTATCCACATTTATGATAGAAAAAGCCAGTAACAGAAGAAGTAAGGTCACGCCCAAACGATGAAAAACCTCCTTTAAAAAATTACCAAACGTACTTTTGAGCTGCACCTTAGACCAAGAGAAAAATATCTCAAAATAAGCCGACGACAAGGCGATAATGAAGATATACCACACGTAGCCAGCAACAATCTCATTTTTTGACGAAAGGAAATCTGCAATTTGTTGATGTAAGAAATACGTGATTCCAGTAATGGGTAAAATTAAAAATAGTGGCAAAACCAGCATCCAACTTAAAAACCGATCTTGATCTTCTCCCTCAAAAGATGAGTAAAACTTGACTATCGTATTTTGAACCCCAAAAGCCAGAAAAGGTACTAAAATAAACGCCGTAGAAAGAATAAAGCTTACTAAGCCATAATAGGTGTCACTCATAAAATTCACGTACAAAAACAGTGTGTTTACGGCACCTAAACCAAAACCTAAGTAGGTCGTGATAAGATTCTGAAAAGATTGTTTTAATACGATTCCCACAGTTTTCTTTTATAGTTACGCTATTAAATTACTCAGTTGTGCTGTGAGTTCTCTCCTATGATATTTGGCTACTTCGGTTGTATTACTTGCATACTTGTAGTCACCAGTAAATAACGCTTCAATTACTGATTTCAACTTTATTTCCTGACTGTAATCTACAAAACTACCTGTTGCTGTTTTTTCTATAATAGCTCCTATGTCTGCATCCTTTGGACCTATAGCGACTATTGGTCGCTGTGCGCTTAGGTATTCAAAAAGTTTTCCGGCTATGATGCCTTTAGTCTTTTCGGCGTTAATTTCTATGAGGAGCAAGGCATTTGCCTGTTCTTGTAATCGCTGTGCTTCTTGGTGACTTACATAACCTACAAGGTTCAATTGTGACTCTAGACCTGCTGCCGTTATTGCGTCAATGATTTCTTGACTTACTTTCCCTACAAGCTGTATTTCTAACGCTTTAGAAAAGGCTGGCAACTCATCACATAATTCTCTCAACACCTTCCACAACAACTGCGGATTACGGTCTGAGAGTAAAGAACCTATGTGAGATAATACAAACCGCTCTGTAGGTTGATGCGGAGTAATTACTCTATCATCAAACCCATTTGTGATAACGGTAATAGGTTTTTCGGTAATTGCTTGAAATTCTATTTTTGTTCCTGGGCTGGTTACAATGATATGATCTGCAGTGGTGAGTACTTGCTTTTCTAACTGCTTGTGACGCGCTTTTGTTTTGGCGGTCATTCGGAGTTTATCGTGATACCCAATAGTCGTCCACGGATCTCTAAAATCGGCTAGCCAACTTAGGTTGGGTTTCCAGCTTTTGAGTTGGTTGCCTATGAGATGTAGACTGTGCGGTGGTCCTGTAGTGATGATTTTTTCAATATCGTTTTCATCGACGTACTTTTTCAAGTACTCCACAGAAGGTGCTACCCACCCTACTCTAGCGTCTGGCACAAAGAAATTACCACGTACGTAGAGCATCGCTTTTTGTAACAAACTTTGCTTTCCCTCCTTAGGTAAAATGCCCGATGAAATGGTTTTAGTTTGCTTTCGCGAAAGCGTACTCGCCCACCCATACGGCTCTTTAATAGGTTGTTTAATCACAGTCACCTTATCTGAAACCTCAGCAACCAAAGAATCATCTACGATAGGATAACTAGGATTTTCTGGAACGTAAACAATAGGTTCTATCCCAAATTCTGGCAGGAACTTTGTAAACTTGAGCCATCGCTGCACACCAGGACCACCAGCGGGCGGCCAATAATATGCGATGATGAGTACCTTGTTATTCATTAAGCCTGTGCTTCTGTATCACGGTTTTTTACCGTGTAGAATATTCCTCCGGCAACTAGTAAGAAAAGTAATAGACTACTACCCAGCATAATCATCCCTCCGGTTTTTACCACTTGTGGCTCAAAAGTCATTACTACTTCGTGAGCACCTGCAGGCACTTTAATACCTCTCAAGGCATAGTTTACTGGTAAAATGGTAGTTTCTACACCATCAACGGTTGCAATCCATCCATTTTTGTAATAGTTCTCTGCAAAGACCATAAAGCCATCGCTACCATTTTCTACTTGGTACACCAGTTTGTTAGGCTGTACCTCTTTAGTTTTCACTACCGCCGTACTATCACGCTGCGGCTGGAAGTTTCCTAGTTCCTCACGATATTCTTCACGGATGAGTACTGTATTTTTTGTGTCTACTTTTGTGAGCCCCTCAAACTCTGCATTATAATCTGGTACGTACTGTATTTCATTTACAAACCAAGCTGGGCCGTTTGCTTCTGGGTTTTTGCTTATCCCCATACCCTGCTCGCTGTCTTGAAGGATGTATTTTACATTGTACATATTAAGCACCTCAGCATTACCCTGAGCAATCTGCTGATTGTATAAATCATCAATCGTACGCGGTTGTACAGCAGAATATCCGTTAAGCGAATTGAAATAGTACGAAGTATGGCTATTATTAAATCCTCGAGCAAGATCAATCACGCGGAAATAGCTATCATCCTTAAGCATCTCCTCATCTGCTGGAGTAATCTGGAAGTTTTGATCATACTGTCGCTGGGTGATGAAGTTTTCTTCATTTACAGAACGTCTATCTACACCTACAAGGTCAAAAACTATGAGCGCGCCTATGGTGATTATGGCGATATTTTCTGAAATCTTTTTCTTGAGCGTTAACCACAAAGCGGTTCCTATAAAAAGCACAAATAGTAAAGACCTCAACACATCACTTTTTAATACAGCGAGGCGATCTTCTTTTATGGCATTTAATATTTCTGGTTGCTCGATGGCCATCTGTCCTTCGGCGGCAGAGCGTAGGTTAAATAAGCTTCCGCTAAAAAGGTAGAGTATCACAAAAAGACCTGCTAGTGAACCTATAGCGATGAGCAACTTCTTTTGCTTTTCGGCTTGGTCTACTCGGTCGTTTAAAAATCTGTGTAAACCTACCATTGCAGCGATAGGTAACAGTAATTCTAAAATCACCTGTATACTCGTAACCGCTCTAAATTTATTGTATAATGGCACGTAGTCGATAAAGAAACGTGTAATCCCTTCTACGTTCTTTCCCCAACTCAGTACTAAAGAAACAATCATACCTGCTAATAACCACCAGCGCAATCTTCCATTTACTAGAAACAGTCCTAATAATGCAAGTGCAAAAACTGTTACTCCAAGGTATGGAGGAGCTTCTACAAAGGGCTGTTCTCCCCAGTACAATCTCGTTCCTTGCGCATAGTAACTTACTTCATTAGGAGGAACTCCTAATTCGCTTAGCTTTTTCGCGAAAGCGGAATCACGACCCAAATCGGCAGCGGTACCGGTTCCCATAAAATCTGATGCAATGAGATTGAGAGACTCTAGCTTTCCATAACTCCACTGCGTGATATAATCAAAACCAAGACCGTCTTCTACGGCGTCTTTGGCAAGGTCATCTTTTAATAATTGCTCACCACGTATACTTGTCTCTGCATACTCTGCAGTAGCAAGTAAGGTCGTTGCGTTTGTAGCTAGACCTAATAGTACGGCAATGACTAATATTCCCGAAGCTTTAAAGAAATGTGGAAGTTGTTTTTTCTTGATAGCATCTACGAGGTATGCAATCCCTAAAATCACACAAAGCAACCCTAGATAATAGGTCATCTGGTAGTGATTAGCCTGTATTTCTAGCCCCATTGCAACAGCAGTGAGTAAAAATCCCCAGAGATATCTTTTTTGATACGTAAGTATAATACCCGCAAGTACGAGCGGAAAATAACCTATGGCGTGCACCTTTGAGTTATGCCCAACGCCTATGATGATAATAAGATAAGTAGAAAGGCCAAAGGCAAGCGCACCAACTACAGCAAGCTTCCAAGGGACGCGCATCACTAGCATTAATGCATAAAAGGAAATAAAATATAGAAAAAGATAATCTGCTGGGCGTGGTAAAAAGCGAATCACACGGTCCAACTTATCCATCATATCATACTCAAACCTCGCTCCCATCTGGTAGGTAGGCATCCCTCCAAAGGCACTATTAGTCCAGTAGGTCTCCTCACCCGTCTCTGCTCTAAAGTCACGATGTTGCTTTGCCATCCCTTCATAGAGCTTGATATCATTTTGATAAATGCGCTTTCCAGATAACACCGGATTGAAGTAAACCAGCGCCACGACTATAAAGCCAAGTACAACTAGAATATGCGGAAGGAGTTTTTTAAAATCGATGTTCATAGGTGTTAAGTCAATAGTCGTTAGTCACAGAGCTTTCCGTTCTTGAAGGGTGGCTCGGTTTAATTTTATTTCAAAGCTGCTACTAGCTCATCTATGTTTACAGTCTCTTGTGAGCCTTCTGCCATATTTTTGAGCGTGTATTGTTTTGCATCCATCTCTTCTTTTCCTGCAAGTACCAAGAACGGAATATTGCGACGGTTTGCGTAGGTCATTTGCTTTTTCATCTGCTTATTGCTCGTCACGGCATCTGGATATAACTCGGCTGAGATTCCTGCTTGGCGTAGCTTGCTTATCGCTTGCATTGCATAACCCGCTTCTTGATCTCCAAAGTTTACAAAAAACACTTTTATACCTTCTGTCGCCTCTTCTGGAAACAAGCCTAGCTCTTCTATCACAAGGTAAATACGATCTAGACCAAAAGAGATCCCTACACCACTCATATCTTTAAGTCCAAAAATACCTGTAAGATCTGCATAGCGACCACCGCCACCTATACTTCCCATCTTTACGCCCTCTGGAGCACTTACTTCAAAAATAGCTCCCGTGTAATAATTAAGTCCGCGGGCTAGGGTTACGTCTAGTTGTAATGTTGCGGTTTGTAAACCTAAATTTTCTATAGCATCATTAATAAATAGCAGTTCGTTAATTCCTTCCATTCCCGTCTCAGAATCTGCAAGCAAGGTTTTAAGTGTTGCTAGCTGATCACCAAAAGATCCAGATAGTGTAAACAACGGTGCTACCTTCTCTATCGCCTCTTGGGTAATGCCTTTGGCAAGCATTTCTTTAGTCACACCTTCTTCTCCTATTTTGTCAAGCTTATCTAGCGCTACGGTAAAATCTATGAGTTTATCACTTGCGCCTATCACCTCTGCAATACCAGAAAGTACCTTGCGGTTGTTCATTTTTATAGTAACTCCTTCTAGCTTTAATGCGCTAAAAACAGCATCGTATAACTGTACAAACTCTACTTCTTGCCATAAAGAATCACTACCAACCACATCTGCATCACACTGATAGAACTCGCGGAAACGTCCCTTCTGTGGGCGGTCTGCTCTCCATACGGGTTGCATCTGGAAACGCTTGAATGGGAATACAATATCATTTTGATGTTGTACTACGTATCTCGCAAAAGGTACCGTAAGATCGTAACGAAGTGCTTTTTCTGAGATTTGTGGTGTGAGTGCTGTTGAGTCCGCTTTCGCGAAAGCGTCATCCTTCACCTTACGTAAATAGTCACCACTATTAAGAATCTTAAATATCAAGCGATCACCTTCTTCTCCGTACTTACCCATCAAGGTGCTGCTGTTTTCAAAACTAGGCGTCTCAATAGGCTGAAAACCAAAACGCTGAAACTGTGTGCGTATGGTGTTCATAATATAGCTGCGCTTAGCAACTTCTTCTGGTGAAAAATCTCTGGTTCCTTTAGGTATAGAAGGTTTTGTACTCATATGTTACAGTCGTATTCTTTAAGGTACTTCCTATCAAAATTATTAAAAGGAAAGACTACCTGTGTTCTTTTTATGCTTTCGCGAAAGCGTATATCTCTTTTTTATAATGTGATTTACCACAAAATTTGCGGTTGTGGCATTTTTAAAATGCACTCGCAAATATCTTAAAAATTGAAGCCACGAGAGAATTATTTGAAAAGTTTGGTAACTTTTTGACGAGTTAATAGTCTTATCGTACATTGTGTACAGAGACAATTGTGTTTCTGAAATGCTTAATTCATACTTGAACCTATGTTTTCACTATTTCGCGAGAATTTAAGAATCGCCTTTGACAGTATTAAAAGTCAGCTGTTGCGTACTATTTTAACTGTATTTATCATTGCCATAGGTATCACGGCATTGGTAGGGATTTTAAGTCTTGTAAAGGCGCTTGAAAATACGATAAGCTCAGACTTTGCAAGTATGGGAAGTAACACCTTTAATGTGCAACGCTATGAGTTTACCTCACGTCGCTCTGATGAAAAACAGGTTATTAACCCCGTCATTGGTTATCGCCAGGTAAAAGAATTTACAGAACAATACAATTACCCTACCGCCCGTACGGCTATCTCTTTTCAAGGAACACGAACTGCAGAAGTGAAGTATGAAAATGAAAAGACAGATCCAGAAGCAAGTGTAGTAGGTGTAAATGAAAACTTCTTAAACAACTCCGGCCTCAAGCTAGAAAAGGGAAGAAACTTCACCTCTTTTGACATAAATAACAATACACGTGTTTGTGTACTAGGAAGTGACTTTTATAAAAATATATTTAAGGATGATAACCCCATAGGGAAAACCATAAGTATACGTGGTACCAAGTTTAACGTAATAGGAATGCTTGAAGAAAAGGGAGCCACCTTTGGTAACAATCAAGACTTGCGAGTTCTCATACCGATACAAGTAGCGAGAACAATGTTTACACAACCTAACATAAACTATAACGTGAGTGTAATGGTAGAAGACGCCGAACTTCTAGACAGCGCCGAAGAAGAAGCGATAATTACCTTTAGAAACATACGTGGTCTCTCACCTATAGAAGAAAATAATTTTGGTATAGGGCGTAGCGACGACCTCATAAATCAAATAGGTGAGATTACAGGAGTTCTAAGTGTTGCCGCCTGGGTTATAAGTATTATTACAATCTTTGGGTCTTGTATTGCACTTATGAATATAATGCTTGTCTCTGTTACAGAACGTACACGAGAGATAGGCGTACGTAAGGCCCTTGGTGCTAAAAAATCTACCATTGCAGCACAATTCTTATACGAGGCAATCATCGTAGGGCAGCTAGGAGGTCTCACAGGGATTGTACTTGGTATAAGTATAGGAGCGCTCATAGCATCTGTGGCAGATTTTGTGTTTACTACGCCCTGGGGAGCTATTATTGCAGCGACTATTATCACCTTTGTTATTGCAATTATCTCAGGATTATTTCCAGCTATAAAAGCGGCAAAACTTGACCCCGTAGAGTCTTTACGTTACGAGTAAGAGAAGTCCTGTATAGAGAAATCTTAACTGCACAATCTGCAATCATTTATCAAAAGAGTATATTCGTATTCTTAATTTAATTGATATGCAGCCCTTACATATATTACTTCTTATTGCTGGTTACTTTGGTGTGCTTATGCTCATAAGCTACTTAACAAGCAAGGGAGATTCTAACACAGATTTTTTTAAAGCAGGCAAGAAATCTCCTTGGTATCTTGTTGCTTTTGGGATGATAGGAGCTTCACTATCTGGAGTAACCTTTATATCTGTCCCTGGATGGATTGAGGCATCAAGCTTCAGCTATTTTCAAGTCGTCCTTGGTTATACTGTGGGTTATGCTGTTATAGGCCTTGTACTACTCCCACTCTACTATAAATTGAACCTTACTTCTATCTATACCTATCTAGAAGGAAGATTTGGCACCTATTCTTATAAGACGGGAGCATCTTTCTTTTTACTAAGCAGGATTATAGGTGCGAGTTTTAGATTGTACCTAGTTGCAAACGTATTACAGCTACTCGTTTTTGATGAGATGGGAGTACCATTTTTTGTAACAGTAACTCTTACAATCATCCTTATCTGGCTATACACCTTTAAAGCTGGTATAAAAACTATTGTGTGGACAGATACCTTACAAACCCTCTTTATGCTTATCGCGGTGGGTGTGGCTATCTATTTTGTGAGCGACGAGATGGGTCTCAATGCAGGGGCGGCTTTAGATCTCATTTCTAATAGCGATATGAGTCAGATTTTCTTTTTTGACGACTGGAAAAGTGGTGACTTCTTTGTAAAGCAATTTTTATCTGGAGCCTTTATATCTATTGTAATGACAGGGCTAGATCAAGATATGATGCAAAAAAACCTTACTTGTCGTAATCTAGGTGATGCTCAAAAAAATATGTTCTGGTTTACCATCGTGCTCACCATTGTAAATCTTGTATTCTTAGCACTAGGATTATTACTCACTGTATATGCATCACAAAACGGTATAGACGCACATAAAGATGAACTCTTCCCTACCATTGCTGTAAATAGCGGCTTAGGTATTGGGCTGGCTATTGTTTTCTTATTGGGATTAATCGCTGCTGCATACTCAAGTGCAGATAGTGCCCTTACATCACTTACCACTTCTTTTAGTATAGACATACTAGACATCGAAAAAAAATACGATGCCGTAAAGCAAGTAGCAGTGCGCAAACGCATCCACATTGTAATGTCGCTTGTACTTATAGCCGTGATCATCATATTTAAATACGTAATTGCAGATGCTACAGTAATCGCAAAACTATTTACGTTTGCTGGATATACCTATGGACCTCTCTTAGGCCTTTATGCTTACGGACTCTTTACAAAATGGAATGTAAAAGACAAGTTTGTCCCAGTAGTTGCCATTGCATCGCCTATTCTTGCATACATCATAAGTACACTTTCGGCAGGAGTGGGGTTTGAATTTGGGTTCTTTATATTAATCTTAAACGGTGCATTGACCTTTTTTGGATTATTATTAATAAGAAAGTAGTTTATTACGCTTTCGCGAAAGCGTACTTATAAAACCTAGAAAATTTTAATACTGATCTGTCCCCAGTAAAACAAGTGTACACGCAACATCAACTTCTATATTGTGCTCTTGTAATTTTTTATAAAGAACGGGGTTTTCTGTTCCTGGGTTAAAGATCACACGCTTAGGAGCCAGGTTAATTATGAAGTCGTAATAAGCCTCTTGCCGCTGCGGATTAAGGTAAAGTGTGATGGTATCTAAATCTTCTTTGAGCTCCTCAACTGTCTCTATGGCTTGGTCAAAAGTGATGATGCCTATATCACCTACCTTTCCTCCTCTTAATCCAACGGCAATCACGGGGTGATTTTGTGCATTAAGACGGATGATTGCTCTATGTGAATATCGTTGAGGTTTTAAGGATGCCCCGATAACCATTGTGGTTTTTAACATAAGGTAAAGTTAAAAAATTATTACGGTGTAACAGACCGCTATTTTAAACGTCTCTATTATAAGTTAACTTACTTGTTAGGTACGTTTTTAATTCGTTTTGATGGTTAGTGTTAATTTTAGATGCTACCTAACAAAAAATCCCGAGATATCGAGTCTCGGGATTTTGTTGTTTACGACCTAATCTACTGATACTACGGTTAAATAATTGTTAATTGCCCTAATCAAATGAAACATTGAGCACCTTTTTACGTCTTATAAGTAAGTAATAGTCTCAACTGAATACTCAAATCAGGATTTTAAATTATTTGAATTAGCCTTTATAATATTTTAAACCTATTTTCTAAAGAGTCTATTAGGTTTCTTAAGGTCTCTGCTCACGCAGAGACCTTTTGTTTATTTGGAATAATCTTTATTATATACACTAGGTAAGCTCCACTCCTTTACTACTGCCAGCGTTCTTACAATAATGATAATACAACCTGCAACGAGCATCGCTATAGATTGCGGCAGGCCAGCTGTGGAAGAGGCTAGATATACGCTTCCTCCTAGTATACACACCGTGGCATATATCTCTTTATGAAATATTATAGGGATCTCATTGCATAGTATATCTCTAAGCACACCTCCAAAACACGCCGAGATTGTACCAAGCACCACACAAACTACAGGGTGTAAACCTGCAGCCGTAGCAATCTGAACTCCAGCAATGGTATACAAGGCAATACCTATAGTGTCAAACAAGAATAGAGATCTCCTCACGTATTTTAAATAGCTTCTAAAAATAATTGCCACTAGTGTTGCTCCAAAAATCACGTAAACAAAGGTCATATTAAGCATCCAGCTTACGGGTGTCTTGCCTATGAGAATATCTCGCAGTGTACCACCACCTACTGAGGTAACCAGTGCGATGATTAATATCCCAAAGACGTCAAGCTTTTTACGCATAGCGGTAAGTGCTCCAGATATGGCAAACGAGACCGTACCTAGTATGTCTATAATTGTGGTAATTTCCATTTACTGCTGTGTGTAATAATTATAGTCTGCAAGCACGCGCTCTACAAAAGCTACATTAGTCTCTTCTGGAGTGACATCCATTTTTTCTTTAAGTCTGTCTGCTAGTTTTATGATCACGTTGTGATTTCCATTGCGCTTAGCATCTTTAAAGAGCGTTTTAATAAGTTGTACGTCCTTATCGTTAAAAACGGTAACCTGAGGATAGGTAGGTATATAGTTTTCTGGTATGTCTACAATAAGACTATCAGATAGACGTGCTCGTTTCTTTTCTGTAATGACTGTTGTACCTGCTGCCATATCACCTAGTCTTTGCCCTTTCTCACTCATAAGGATACTTACTACAGCAATTCCTCCAGAAGAGCCAGCTATATCTATAATACGCATAAGCCATCTTACAAAGTAACTCCCAAAACCTGGTTTTGAGCCGTCTAGTTTTACTACTCTTATTTTCATCACAGCCTTACCCGGTGTTTTACCATCCCAAAAGGTCTCAAAAAGTATGTAGTATAAGAATATAGGTAGTCCTAATACAAGGTAGTATGCCCAGATATCACCCATTGCTTGAGAGTCTAACCCAAACTGAGCTATGATAAAAATGGAAACAACCCAGTAAGCAATAATTATGAGCAAATCGACAATGTATGCTAGTATACGATCTCCTATGCTTGCAACATTCTGATAAATGCTCACATTTTGAGCGGTTTCTATTTGAAAGTTATCCATATATTCTTTTTCTTTACCTGTATAATTAAGGGTATATGCGTGAGGCTGCTTTTGTTAAGCAAAATAAGGATAAATGGTTAACATTTGAAAGTGTTCTGGTAAACAAAGACCAGATTCACCCAGATGAGCTATCTAGCCTGTATATGGAAGTTACAGACCACTTAAGTTATGCACAAACGTTTTACCCTCATAGTAAGACTTTAGAGTATCTCAATCACCTTGCTTCACAATCACACCAGATTATTTATAAAACAAAGCGCGAGTCAAGTAAGCGCTTTATTACCTTCTTTACAGAAGAGTTTCCGCTTGTAATGTATCAATACCAGCGACAGCTACTCATTGCGTTTTTAGTCTTTCTACTATTTAGCATTATAGGGGCTTATAGCGCTGCCAGTGATGGTGCCTTTGTAAGAAGTATTATGGGTGATAGCTATGTAAATATGACCCTAGATAATATAGAGAAAGGGGACCCTATGGGCGTTTATAAGAAGCAGGGAGAAATAAATATGTTTTTAGGTATTACCATAAATAATATCAAGGTAGCCCTATTTGCTTTTATCTATGGAATATTCTTTACGGTAGGTTCACTATATATAATAATGCGCAATGCCGTAATGTTAGGTAGTTTTCAGTATTTCTTTTTTGAGCAAGGCGTGGGCTGGGAGTCTGTGCGTACTATATGGATTCACGGTACTATAGAGATTTCTGTGATTATAATTGCGGGATGTGCAGGTATGGTACTAGGTAACTCTATCCTCTTTCCTAAAACCTATACACGCCTAGAATCTTTTAAGAGAGGAATGAAAAACGGGCTTAAGATTGTAGTGAGCACCATACCACTTTTTGTTATTGCAGGTTTTCTAGAAGGGTTTGTAACGCGACACACAGAGATGCCAGACTGGCTAGCAATTACTATTATAAGTTGCTCACTTGCCTTAATCATATTCTATTACGTCTATTACCCTATAAAAAAACATAAAGAAGAGAAAGCTCGCCTAGCTGCGCTTCCCACATTATAAAAATTATAAGAATGAGTATAAAAAAATACGTTGAGTTTAGAAAAAAACGTGAACTAGGTGATGTTATAAGTGACACATTTAAGTTCTTAAGGACTAATGCAAAACCACTTTTTAAAGTACTTGTACGCACCTGTATTATTCCGTTTATTCTACTCATCGTAGCAATAGGATTTTATACAAATGAGTCTTCTGGGGCAAACTTGATAGCAGCACTAAGTACTGAGAGTGATATAATAGGTTTTGTACTAGCCGGTTGTGGTCTTGCTATAGCTGGCATTATCTACAACTCTATGTTATATGGCAGTACTTCTGAATATATAAAAGCATATGTCGCAAGTGGTGAGGCACCTGAGACAGATCCTATTGTAGAGACTATAAAAAAGAAAACCGGAAGCTTTCTTGCTCTAGGTTTTGTAAACCTACTTATCGTACTTGGAGTTGCACTTATTCCTGCAGGTATTGGAGGATTTTTGATCGCCTCTGGATCTAATGCAATGGGCGTTATCTTATTATTACTTTTGTTTTTCCCACTGTTATATATTTATACAAAGCTTATGGTTATTTTTCCTGCAATGGTAAATAAAGAGCTTACCGTTGTAGCCTCATTAAAAGAAAGCTGGAGACTTGTAAAAGATGAGTGGTGGATGACCTTTATCACCGTTATCATAATGGCATTTTTAATAGGTATTATAGGTTTTGTCTTCCAGATACCTGTATTAATTTATACCATTATCAAAACATTTGCGGCTGTAGATGCTGGATCTATGAGTGACCCCACTGCTTTATATGACACCGTCTCTATAACCCTACAAACACTCGCTTCTGCTATGAATTATATATTATATGTAATACTTGCTATTGCTATAAACCTCATTTACTTTAACCTTAATGAGCGCAAAGACCAGTCTGGAAGCTTAGATCAAATAGACAGTATAGGTCGCACTAATGCATAGACAGCTCTTTCTTATTACGTTTTTCTTTATTTCGCTTTGCGCGAAAGCAACCATCGTACAACAAAATGAAGATGAGACAACCGCCGAAGAAATAGCTATAGAAGAAATAAATAGACCAGAACAAGTTTATAATGACCCTAGAGGCGTCATAATCTATGATGAAGAAAAAGTTACATCCTTTACCATAGATGAAGCTACATTAAGGGACTATCAAAACGACGATGAGTTTAATTACAAAGAAGCCATTCCAGAAGATACCTGGTGGACTCGCTTTAAACAAAAACTCAATGATATTTATAGCAGCTTTATAAGATGGCTCACTGGTGGTGATGAAGCATCTGGAGTATGGAGGTTTGTGGTAGAGATACTTCCCTACCTATTTATGTTTGGGCTCTTCGCCTTATTTGTCTATATATTTATGAAGATAGATAGTGGTTCTCTATTAATGGAAAATGTAAAAGCTCCCGAAGCCTTAATCTCAGATGATGAAGAACTCATACAGCGCCAAGACCTAAATGAGCTTATAGACCAAGCCATAAAAGATGGTAATTACAGACTCGCTATACGGTTTTATTACTTATTTATCCTTCAGCAATTGAGTACAAAAGACCTTATAGACTGGCAAGTTCAAAAGACGAACCACGACTATATCTTTGAGATTCAAAACACGCAGCTTCAGGGAGATTTTAGAAAAGTCACAGATATTTACGATTATATCTGGTACGGTAATTTTGAGGTAGATAAGACCGCTTTCGCGAAAGCGGAAACCCATTTTAAATCTATAAAAAATCAGTTATGAGTAATAAATATAAGGTTTTAGCCGGTGTGCTGCTCCTTGCTCTTGCTCTGGTGATTTATATGGAGTCTGGGGAGAAAGATGAAGTAAACTGGTTTCAGAGTTATTCTAAAACAGATAAAATACCTTACGGTACGTACGTACTGCACGACCTGCTCTCAAACAGCCGAACCCAAGATAATTTTAAGGAGGTGAGACAACCACCTTATGAGTTTCTTGATGATAGTACGACGGTCTCTGGCACCTATTTATTTATAAATCAATACATACTCTTTGACGAAGCCGAGTCAAAAAAACTACTCTCGTGGGTAAGTAAAGGTAACACGCTATTTATAGGTTCAAGAGGTATAGGCGAGACTATACTCGATACACTTAATTTAAGCACAGATTTATTTTATGATCTAGATAATCTACAACGTAAGCCTCTTGTGAACTTAGTTAACCCTGCACTACATCGCGAGCGCCCATTTTACCTAGATAGAGAAACTACAGCAGGTTACTTTGATCAAGTAGATACACTTGCTACAGTAGCCCTAGGAGAGTTTAGCCTTATGGTAGATAAAGACACGCTGCATATGGAGGAGCCTCGAGTAAATTTTGTCAAGCAGTCCTTTGGCGATGGAGAGATTCTCATACACTTAATGCCAGAAGTATTTACAAATTACTTTGTTTTAAGAGAAAACAATTATAAATACACTCAGAACGTTCTTTCATACATAGATCAAGAGAAAGATCTTTTATGGGATAATCACCATAAAAATGGTAAGACCGTTTACTCGAGTCCGTTGTATATTTTCTTAAGAAATAGATATTTAAAATGGGCGTACTACATCCTACTTATCGGTACGCTACTCTGGGTAATCTTTGAAGGAAGACGCAAGCAACGTGCAATACCTATTGTAAAACCATTACCTAACCAGACGCTTACTTTTACAAAAACTATTGCTGGTATGTACTTTGATAAAAAAGACCATAAGAGCATAGCCCTTCATCAAATTAATCACTTTCTAGAATTTGTACGAAGTACCTATAATCTAGATACCAATTTTATAAACGATGAGTTTATAAAAAAACTGGCGCTAAAGAGTGATAATACTCTTGAAGAAACGAGATTACTCATAAATTACATAGTATCCTTACGCTCTAGACAAGCACTTACTCAAGAGGAACTTTTAGAACTCAACAAACGCATTGAAGCATTTAAAAAACAAAACTAATGGACGATATCACACCACAAGATTCTGAGCACACTACAGATGGACTTCCACAAGAAAACGTACCACAAAGTGAAGGTATGGCTTTTGAGAATCGTATACCGCTAGAAGAATTACGCACTGCTGTAGAGGCAATACGAGCAGAGCTAGGTAAAATTATTATAGGTCAGCACGAGTTTATAGAGCTTCTTATTGTGGCATTGCTTAGTGATGGTCACGTGCTCATAGAAGGTGTTCCTGGTATTGCAAAAACGGTAACAGCAAAGCTATTTGCCAGAACACTTGATACCGCCTTTGGACGTATACAATTTACACCAGATCTTATGCCTAGTGATGTACTAGGTACCTCTATACTCAATATGAAAACTAGTGAGTTTGAGTTTAAGCAAGGACCTATATTTTCAAATATTGTACTTATAGATGAGATTAACCGTGCTCCTGCAAAAACGCAAGCAGCCCTCTTTGAGGTGATGGAAGAGCGCCAGGTTACTATAGATGGTACAAAGTACAAGATGGACCCACCATTTATGGTACTAGCAACACAAAACCCTGTTGAGCAAGAAGGGACGTATGCGCTTCCAGAAGCACAACTAGATCGTTTCTTATTTAAAATAAAAGTAGACTACCCTACCCTTGAGCAAGAGGTTGCCATCTTACAGAGTCATCACGATCGTAAGGGAGGTGCACCACAAGCTGCTATTGCATCTGTACTTGACCCTGCAAAACTTGCTGCCTTTAGAAAACAAGCACAAGAGGTGATCATAGAAGAGAAGATTCTTAACTATGTGGCAGAGATTGTTGTAAAATCACGTACACATCCTCATTTATACTTAGGTGGTTCTCCTAGAGCATCACTAGCTATTATGAATGCGTCAAAAGCATTTGCTGCAATCGCTGGACGAGACTTTGTTATTCCAGAAGATGTAAAACGTGCTGTAGTACCAGTAATGAGACACCGTCTTATTATGGCTCCTGAGCGTGAGATGGAAGGAATGACTACAGAACAAGTGATAGATATGATTGTACAATCTGTTGAAATACCTCGATAGTATTGGCCATTATTAGATTCATAAAGGGATTATTTTTACACCAGCGTCTATTTTATGGGCTGGCCGTACTAGCTTTGCTATACCTTCTCTCCTACTGGTTTCACGGCCTTTTTGGAATTACAAACATTTTATTATTGGTGTTTTTGCTTGTGGTATTTATAGAAACCCTAGTCCTCTTTCGCGGAAGCGGAAAAATTAATGCAACACGTGCGCTTCCAGAAAAGTTTTCTAATAGTGACGTTAATGAACTTAAGGTCACACTAGAAAATAAATATCCATTTTCCGTATCTCTTGATATTATAGATGAGATCCCAGTGCAGTTTCAAAAGCGAGACTTTAGTAAGCATATTAAGATACCAGCCAGGGAGTCTAGTTCATTTAGCTATACATTACGACCTACAGAGCGTGGAGAGTATGTTTTTGGACATCTTAATTTATACGCTAGCACAAAACTAAAATTAGTAAGAAGACGTTACCGTTTTGAGAAAGACCAGATGGTAAAGGTATATCCCTCTTTTATCCAGATGAAGAAATATGCCTTTCTCGCGCTAGATAATAGACTCACCTTACACGGTATGAAAAAAATACGCCGTATAGGTCACACTATGGAGTTTGAGCAGATTAAAGATTACGTACCTGGTGATGACGCGCGTACTATAAACTGGAAGGCGACGGCAAAGAGAGGAAGCCTTATGGTCAATCAGTTTCAAGATGAAAAGTCACAACCCGTTTATGCATTAATAGACGCCAGCCGGGTTATGAAAATGCCTTTTAAAGGACTAACCCTACTAGATTATGCCATAAATAGTACGCTTGCATTTTCTAACATTGCGCTTAAAAAGAAGGACAAGGTAGGTGTGCTCACCTTTGCCGAAGATGTGAAAAATCACCTCCCTGCTAGTAGCAAGAAAACCCATCTACAAACTATACTAGAGGTGCTTTATAATATAAACACTAAGTTTTTAGATAGTGACTATGGTGGTTTATACAATCAAGTAAAACGTAAGATCACACAGCGTAGTTTATTATTACTGTACACAAATTTTGAACATATTACTGCGCTAGAGCGACAGTTACCTTATTTAAAAGCGCTTTCGCGAAAGCATATTCTCGTCGTTATTTTCTTTCAGAATACAGAGTTAGATCAACTTATTACAAAACCCGCAACCTCCTTACCTGATGTCTATCATAAGACTATTGCTCAAAAAGCAGATTATGATAAAAAAGTAATGGTAGCACGTCTAGAACAATATGGAATACAAACCATATTAACAAAACCAGATGATCTCACCGTAAATACGATTAATAAATATCTAGAGATTAAAGCACGAGGTATATTATAATACTGCGATTTATCTCTCATAATTCGTTCAGACGGAGTCTAATTTTTATATTTGTCCCTTAACTAAACCCACAACAAATGTCGTTGTCACCACTTCAAGCCATCTCACCTATAGATGGTAGATATGCTTCAAAAACTGAAGCCTTAGTTCCTTTCTTTTCTGAAGCTGCTTTAATAAAATATAGAGTAAAAGTAGAGATTGAGTATTTTATAGCTCTTTGTGAGTTACCACTACCGCAACTTACCGGTGTAAATAAAAATATCTTTACAGACTTACGTGATATCTACCAGAACTTTACAATAGAAGATGCGCAGGCTATAAAGGATATAGAGAAGATAACAAACCACGATGTCAAAGCGGTTGAGTACTTTATAAAAGAAAAATTTGACGCTCTTGAGCTGTCAGAGTTTAAAGAGTTTATACACTTTGGACTTACTTCTCAAGATATAAACAACACTGCAATTCCTTTATCACTTAAGGATGCGATGAATCAATCTTACATCCCACAACTACTGGAAGTTGTAGATCACTTACGCCAGCTTGTTGATGAGTGGGAAAATGTACCACTACTGGCGCGCACACACGGGCAACCAGCCTCTCCTACTCGCTTAGGTAAAGAAATACAAGTCTTTGTAGTACGTATAGAAGAGCAACTTAACTTGCTTAATGATATCCCGAGCGCAGCAAAATTTGGTGGAGCTACAGGTAACTTCAATGCACACAAAGTGGCATACCCACATATAAACTGGAAAGCCTTTGGACAATCTTTTGTGCATGATACACTTAAGATGCAACACTCATTCCCGACTACTCAAATTGAGCACTACGACCATATGGCGGCACTCTTTGATGGATTAAAGCGCATTAATACCATTCTAATAGATCTTGACCGTGACTTCTGGACATATGTCTCTATGGATTACTTTAAGCAAAAAATTAAAGCGGGTGAGGTAGGATCTAGTGCAATGCCACACAAAGTAAACCCTATTGATTTTGAAAACAGTGAAGGTAACTTAGGTATTGCAAATGCAATTTTTGAACACCTTTCTGCTAAGTTACCTATCTCTAGATTACAACGTGATCTTACTGATAGTACGGTTTTACGTAATATAGGTGTACCATTAGGACACACACTTATAGGTTTACAGTCTACGGTAAAAGGTTTAAATAAACTCCTTATAAACGAAGCAAAAATCGCTGCAGATCTTGAAAACAACTGGGCAGTAGTTGCAGAGGCAATACAGACCATTTTAAGACGTGAAGGCTACCCTAATCCTTATGAGGCACTTAAAGAGCTCACACGTGTAAACAGTAAAATTACACAACAGTCTATGGCAGAGTTTGTAGATACTCTTGATGTAAGTTTAGATATCAAGAATGAGCTTAAAGCTATTACACCTCAAAATTATACAGGTATATAGTTTAAGAACGCTTTCGCGAAAGCGGAATTACAATAATAAAAGAGATGGCTATAAGTCGTCTCTTTTTTTATACTATAAACCAAAGCACTGTAGACACGACAAGTCCAACAATAGCAATAAGTGAGGACATTACCGTCCACGATTTAAAGGTTTCTTTTTCTGTAAGGCCAAGGTACTGTTTTACAAGCCAGAAGCCGCTATCATTTACGTGAGAAAAGATACTCGCACCAGAGGCTATGGCTATTACAAGCACAGCTAGTTGTGGTGCACTAGTCTCAGAGAGACCTAACAGTGGCGCGGTTATACCGGCAGCGGTAATCATTGCAACGGTGGCACTCCCTTGTAAAACACGGACAATAGCTGCGACGATAAACCCAAAAATTACAGGAGGAAAGATATCACTGCTCAAACTTTCTGCTATCATTTTACCGGCTCCAGTATCTATTAATATTTGTTTAAATGCACCGCCGGCACCCGTAAGTAATATAATAACTCCTGCTGGGTACAGTGATTTTGTAGATATATCTAATAATTCACTTTTAGAAAATCCTTTCTTTATTCCTAAAAAGTACCAAGCAACTAAATTTGCAATAATAAGCGCAACAAATGGGTGCCCCAGAAGATCTGCCCCATATATAAGCCAAGCTGGTAACTCCCCTTCTGCAAATAACGGACTATTAAGCACCGTGTTACATACTATTAAAAATATAGGGATTGCTATGATGAGTAATATGGTTCCAGCACTAGGAGCGTTATCTGGGACTTTCATCTCAGAAACCATATCTTCTGGTGTCTCGATATGCATTCTTTTTGATAAATACTTTGCAAGCATAGGCCCAGCAATTATAGCAGAAGGTATACCCGCTATAAAACCAAAGATGATGACATAACCTAAATCTGCTCCTAAAATTTCGGCGACGGCTATGGGACCTGGTGTAGGTGGTATAAATGTATGTGTGATGGCAAGTCCTGCAAGTAAGGGTATAGCATACAACAGTAATGACTTCCCTGTTTTCTTTTGTAATGCATAGATGATGGGGATAAGTATAATAAATGCTACATCAAAAAACACGGGTATCGCTACAAAGAAACCTGTAAGCATTACTGCCCAAGGAGACTTTTCTATCCCAAACTTACCTAACAAAGATGCTGCTAGCCTTTGAGCACCACCAGAACGTTCTAGTATGGCTCCAAATAAAGCTCCTAGACCTACCACAGTAGCAACAAAACCAAGGGTCCCGCCCATTCCATTCTTTACAGAATCTAGTATAGACGATGGTTGCATTCCAGCAATAACTCCTACGGAAATACACGTGATAAGCAATGCAAGGAAGGCTTGCATTTTTAATTTTAAAATAAGAAATAGTAATATTGAGATGCCTATTATAACAGCAAAGAGTAGTTGGTAATCCATAAATTATGCTTCTATTTCTTTTAAAATGTCTGTAAGTATTTGATCTGTACTTTGGTCAACAGATACTTTTATGCCGTATGACGGAACTTCAAGTGTATCAAATTGTGATTGTAATAATGAGGGATTAAAAAAGTGATTTTGCCTTGATGCAAGTCGCTTGCTTATAGTCTCAAAACTCGCATCAAGATAGACAAAGTTTTGTTTTGCTTTCGCGAAAGCGTTATTACTAAACAATCGCTCTCTATACACCTCCTTGAGAGCAGAGCACGCTAGGACTGCACCTTCTGCCTGTGACCACGTATTTATTTTAGTCGCTAGCACATCTAGCCACGGCCACCTATCACTATCTTGTAAAGGCTTCCCAGAAGCCATTTTATCAATATTTGCTTGTGGGTGAAAATCGTCGGCATCATAAAATGGTAGGTCTAGAGTCGCCGCAAGCTTTTTACCAATCGTGGTTTTACCACACCCAGAAACGCCCATAACTATATATACTACACTCATTAAAAAAGGGTGTTTGTCGTACTACTTGCACTTTGTGGTACGCGTAAATTAATCCCTAACGCAGGGTTGAGTCGCTCTATAAAATAGGCAAATAGTAAGGTGGACTCTTGCTCGATGTTTTGATGTATAAAAAAATGGATTTTACGTAGGCCAAGACTCACCCAGTAAGTAAGTCGCTCTACCCAAGCATCTAGTCGTGCATAATCACTAGGATGATTTGCCCCTACATAACGTATAAAGGCCTCTCCATTTGTTAACCTCATATGCATAATGTCTCGCCTTCCAGCAGTGTCTACCAGGACATTTGCCATATTATGCTCTTCTAGAAGGGTATATAATCGCTCTGCAGTATCTGGGTTATTAAACCAGTCTGTATGCCTAAACTCTAACGCGATGGGAAGCGCTTCTGGCCAGTGGTTTACAAAATTATCTACACGGTCAAAATCTTTGGGTTGAAAGTTATTGTGCATCTGTAAGAACACGGTACCCAGCTTCTCTTTGAGCATCGCCACGTGATCTACATACTCTGGGATAAAATCTTGAGCATCTATAAGTCGCTTACGGTGGCTTATCATATTTGTGATTTTTGGGAAGAATTTAAACCCCTCTGGCGCTTTAGTATACCACTTTTCAAACTGCTCTTTTGGGAACAGCCTGTAAAATGTAGCGTTGAGCTCTATACTATTAAACTGCTTTGCATAATATGAAAGCTCGTCTTTAGTTCCTCTGGGGTAAAAACCTTTGAGCTCTGCTTTATTCCATTTTGCACAACCTACATAGACTTCTACATTTTTGTTTTGCGCTTTCGCGAAAGCGTCCTCAATCACACCTCTAGTTGCAGGGTGATCTGGAGGTAAGGTAAAATCAATTAACTCTGGTTGCTCTACGGCGCCAAATTTCATACTCTTAAATTTTTATAATATGTTCTTTACTGTGACTAAAAATTTATCATATCTAAAGAACTACGGGTTTAAAGATAATGTAAGTACACAAAAGATGATATTTTATTGAATAACTTGTAACATTATGCGCTCTTAATAGTCTTATGTGCAAACAAGAATCATTAACACAACATCATATGAAAACTATCAAATTATTACTAGTTGCCGTTATCGTAAGTTTTACCACAATGGCACAGGCACAAACAGCCGAAGAAATCATTGCAAACTATTTTGAAAACACAGGCGGGATGGATGCCTGGAATTCTCTTGAAGCTCTAAAATTTGAAGGAGCGATAAAAGTTCAAGGTATGGAACTACCTATGACAATGATACAGACTAAAGAAGGAAAACAACTTTCTGTTGCAGAATTTCAAGGAATGAAGTTTTACCAAGGTGTTTTTGACGGTGAGACTATGTGGAATACAAACCAAATGACAATGGCTGCCGAAAAGAGTGATGCAGAGACTACTGCAAATGCAAAGCTAGAGATGAATGACTTTGGTGATCCATTTTTAAACTATGCAGATAAAGGGTATACCGTAGAACTTTTAGGTAACGAGACTATTGAAGGGACAGAAACTTATAAAATTAAACTCACAAAAGAACCTACAATGGTAGATGGTGCAGAAGTACCTACCGTAGCATACTACTATTTTGATATGGACAACTTTGTACCTATTGTAATAGAGCAAGATCTACTTACAGGTCCAGGTAAAGGAATGACAGGACAGACTAAGTTAAGTGACTACCAAGAAGCTGGCGGAATATATTTTCCTTTCTCTATTGTAGCTGGTGCAAAAGGGCAACCTGGAGGACAAGAGATTGTAATTAAATCTGTTGAAATTAATCCCGAAGTATCTGATGAGATGTTTGCTTTTCCAGAAGGGAAATAAAAAACACATATGACATAATCCCCAAGAAATCTTGGGGATTTTTTTAGCGCATATTTTAAGAAAATATCAATCCAAACCAACCCATATGAAAACTAAACACATCCTCCTAGGTCTGTGTATTGCTGCACTAAGCATACCTACCCAGGCACAAGAAATTGCCCTCAAGGGTAAAGAACTCTTTGGCGACATTACCGCTAGACAGATAGGGCCCGCGCTTATGTCTGGTCGTATTATAGATATGGAAGTTCACCCTACTAATGCTCAAATCATATACACCGGTACCGCAGGTGGTGGTGTATGGAAATCTCAAGATGGAGGTGCTAGCTACGCTCCTATTTTTGATGATCACATACAGTCTATAGGTCAAGTGGCTATAGACCCTACAGATCCAGATCAAACGGTATGGGTAGGTACAGGAGAAATATGGACTCGTAACTCAGTCTCTGTAGGAGATGGACTTTATCGCACAAAAGATGGTGGTAATAACTGGCAAAAAATACCAGGTTTTGATAACAGTGAGCGCATCTCTGGTATTGAGATAGATCCTAATGATGGTAATACAGTGTATGTAGGTGTGCTGGGTGCTTTATGGAGCGATAGTGATGATCGTGGTGTTTATAAAACAACAGATGGCGGTAAGACTTGGGAAAAAGTTCTTTACATAAATAATACGACAGGTGTTGCAGATCTTATTATGGATCCTAGCAACCCAAACACACTCTATGCTTCTATGTGGGAGTTTAGACGTACGGCTTGGGATTTTAACTCTGGTGGTGTTAACTCTGGGCTGCATAAATCTACAGATGGAGGTAAGACCTGGAAAAAAATACACAATGGTTTTCCAGAAGGTAAATTAGGACGTATAGGTGTTGCAGTAGCACCTAGTGAGCCTAGCATTGTTTATGCTGTAATCGAGTCAGAACAAGAAAAAGATAAAGGACTATACAGATCTGAAGATGGCGGAGCAAACTGGAAACGTACTAATGGAGACTTCTCACTTACTGTGCGCCCATTTTACTTTTCAAGAATAGTAGTAGATCCAAAAAATCCTGATGTAGTAGTAAAAGGTGGCCTTAGTGGTTCAATATCTCGTGATGGTGGTAATACCTTTAAACCTCTGGGTAATATGCACTCAGATATACACGATATTGTTTTTGACATAAACAATTCTGATATAATGCACGTGGGTACAGATGGTGGCGTATATCGCTCTTGGAATGGTGGTACAACAATGGAAATAGTATCTAACCTTCCTTTATCTCAATTTTATCACATCTCTGTAGATAATGCAGAGCCTTATAATATTTACGGTGGTTTACAAGACAATGGTTCTTGGTACGGTCCATCTTCTTCTCCAGGTGGGATTGAAGCTAGAGACTGGACACGTGTAGGTGTAGGTGATGGTTTTAGAGTACTACCCCACCCTACTAAGGACATACTATATTCTGAGATGCAAGGTGCAGATAATGTGTGGCGTTATGATATGAAGCGTAACTACACAAAAAATGTAAAACCACTACCTGCAAAGGGTAGCGCAGATCTACGCTTTAACTGGAACCCTCCTATGGCAACAAGTACACACCAGCCAGATCGCTTTTATATGGGGAGCCAGTTTTTACACGTGAGTGAAGATATGGGTGACACCTGGAAGGTAATCTCTCCAGATCTTACTACAAATGACCCAAAGAAACAAGAAAAAAACTCTGGAGGACTCTCTGCAGATAACTCGGGAGCAGAAACACACACCACGATATTTACCATTGCAGAATCACCTATAAATGAAAAAGTTATATGGGTAGGTACAGATGATGGTAATGTGCAAATAACACGCGACGGTGGTGCAAACTGGACTAATGTAGTTGCAAATATACCAGACCTACCAGCAAATACTTGGGTATACCACATAGAAGCATCTGTGCACGGTGAGGGTACCGCATACGCTGTTTTTGAAGGACACGCAAGAGGTGATATGAAACCTTATGTGTATAAAACTACAGATTATGGTAAAAGCTGGAAAAGTATAACAACAGATGATATTACAATGTTTGCCCGCAACATTCAAGAAGATTATGAAAATGAAAATCTACTCTTTTTAGGTGCCGAAGACGGATTATACATCACCGTAGATGGAGGTCTTAATTGGTCAAAATTTACAAATAACTTTCCAGCGACCGCTGTTCACTTTCTCGATTTACAAAAACAGACTAATGACCTTGTTGCTGGTACTCACGGCCGTGGTGTTATTATCATAGATGATATAAGTATCTTAAGAGATATCAAGCCAGAAATACTAGACAAGAATGTACACTTTTTTGATACTAAGCCAGGTACAATGGTAGAAGAAGGCGGTTTTGGCGGCGGAAGCACAGAGCTTGAGTTCGTGGGCCCTAACCCTGGAAACGCTCTCAAAATCAAATACTATCTAAAGAAGAGACACACCTTTGGTAAAATGACGCTTGCCATACAAGATATGGAGGGCAATGAGATAACAACGCTCGCGCCAGGTAAATCAAAAGGAATAAACATTGTCTCTTGGAACTATGCAAGCAAGTCACCTAAGCTTGCCGCGGCAAAGACATTTGCCTTTGGAGGGTTTACTCCAGTAAGAGTACAAGCAGGAATGTATAAAGCAGTCCTTAAAAAAGGTAAGGACACATATGAAACAACTTTTGAAGTAAAGAATGACCCAAAATCATTTATTACAGCACCAGAAAGAAAGGAGCAATATAAAACTTCAAAACAACTTTTTGATATTCAAGAAGACCTAGCCTATATGGTGTATCAAATTAACTTGATGTTAAACAGTGCTCAAGATGCCGTAGAGGCAAATGCAAAAGCAACAAAGGTTGCACAACCACTCATAGATGACCTCAATGAGCTTAAAAACACACTCGTAGTTACCACAGGTGATAACTACGTAGGTACTGCCCCACCACAACTTAGAGAAAAGCTAAGCACACTCTACAGTGATATTGCTTCAAACTATGAGGCGCCTAGTGCTGCTCAAAAAGAGAATATAAACTTACTACTAGAACGCTTTAATACTGCAAAAGCAGACTTTGAAAAGATTAAATCAAAACGCCTAGTGAAGTTTGAAAAATACTTAGAAAAGCAAGAAATGAAGCCAATTACCTTTGATACTAAAGAAGCCTTTTTAGATAGAAAAGAGTAAACGATAATCACTCATAAAAAATCCCGATGTGCAACTGCATATCGGGATTTTTATTTTTACGCTTTCGCGAAAGCGGATACCTATTTTATATAAACCGTTTTTTTATTTACAAACTCCTGTATACCATCTAGCGATAGCTCCCTACCATAACCTGAAATCTTAGTCCCACCAAAAGGTAAGTTAGGATTACTCTTAACCATATCATTTACAAATACAGCACCATCGTCAAAAAGTGGTATGAGCTTCTCTATGCGCGCCGTATCTTGAGTAAAAATTGATACTCCTAACCCAAAATCTGACTGGTTTACAAGATCTACAGCTTCCTGATCATCTGTAAATCGGGTCACTCCTATCACAGGCCCAAAGGTTTCTTCTTTAAAGATACTCATCTCTGGCGTTACTCCGGTAACAATCGTAGGCTCAAAATATGCTTTTTGCCTGTGACCTCCTACGAGCACTTTGGCACCAGCATCTACCGTAGCTTTGAGTTGCTCTTCAAGTTCTATAGCGAGGTCTTCTCGTGCCATTACTCCTATGTAGGTATCTTTATCAAGAGGGTCACCAGACTTTAGTTGTGTTACCGCTTTCGCGAAAGCGTCCATAAATTTATCATATACCTTATCGTGTAGTAAGAGTCTTTTACCAGCAATACAGCTCTGCCCCGTGTTTTGAAAACGCGCCTGAACACAAGTGGCAACTGTTTGCTCAAAATCACAATCATCAAAAACCACTAAGGCATTACTGCCTCCTAACTCAAGTACAGATTTCTTAATCTCACTAGCTGCTGTACTAGCCACGGCAGCACCAGCCGGTTTACTCCCAGTAAGAGTGATTGCCTTTATACGAGCGTCACGCACGATATTTTCTATACGGTCACTACCCACGGGCATATTTTGAAAAACGCCTTTAGGTAAACCTGCTCGTTCAAAAACTCTCTGGATATTCTGGGCGCTTTGCATCACATTACTAGCGTGCTTAAGTACTCCTATATTACCCGCCATAAGCGCAGGCGCTATAAATCTAAAAACCTGCCAGAAAGGATAGTTCCAAGGCATTACGGCTAGCACAACGCCTATAGGCTCATAACGTACATAACTTTTTGTAGCGTCTGTTTCTATAGTTTTTGGTGCGAGGTGATCTGGAGCATTATCTGCATAATATCTACATACCCAAGCACATTTTTCTACCTCGGCGATGGCTTGAGATATAGGTTTTCCCATCTCAAGTGTCATAGTTTTTGCGTAGTCCTCCTTATTTTTTTCTAGCTCTAAGGCAACATTGTGTAAATGCTCTGCACGTTCTGAAAAGCTTGTGGTACGCCATTCTAAATAAGTGTGCTGTGCTAAGGCAAGCGTTTCTTCAATTTCTTGAAGATTAAAAGCTTTAATTGTTGCAACTTCTTCGTTATTATATGGGTTTGTTGAAGTAATATTCATCGTCTATTTTTTTATAAAGTTACACCGCCTGTAAAGGATTGAGTGTATGGTTAAGAGCATTTTAACGCAACATAGGTAAAAGGTCTTAACAAAATGTGAATTGGTTTTGTTTTAAGAAAGTTTGCAAACTTTAAACGTACTTTTAAAAATACCAACCATTATTATGAGCATTATACAACAATCTACTACAACTACAATTTCTGAAGCATTTAATAATGCGACAGAGAGCTTTATAGAACAGCTACCGCAAATCACAATGGGTGTACTCATTATTGTGCTAGGAGTGTTAATAGCTGGATGGATAGGCCGTTTTGCAAGAAAGAGAATATCGGCTAGAACAGACGATCCTTTAATGAGCAAATTTTTGGGCACCGCTATTAAGTACCTGATAATTATAATTACTATAATGCTGGCATTACGCGCAGCGGGACTTGCTGGAGTAGCTACGGGAATACTCACCGCTGCCGGTGCAAGTGCTGTAGTACTAGGGTTTGCATTTAAGGATATAGGCGAAAACTTTATAGCAGGTATTATTCTTGCGTTTAATAGACCCTTTGATGTAGATGATACCGTTATGGTAGGGTCAAATTTTGGGAAAGTAAAAACTCTTGATTTAAGATATACAAAGCTCAAAACCTTTGACGGTAAAGATGTTTATATACCTAATAGTGATGTACTCACAGAGCCCGTAACAAACTACACAGAAGATGGTTTTTACAGATGGGACTTTGTAATAGGTATTGCTTATGAAGATAATATAGAAGGTGCAAAAGAAACCGTACTCAGAGCTCTTGCAGATGAGCCTAATGTTATTAATGACGAGATACACGAAAACTTTGTTATAGAAGATGAACTTGCAACAAGTACTGTAAATCTTAAAGTTTTCTTTTGGGTAGACACTAAAGACTTTAGAAAACAAGCAATGATCACAAAGGGTAATGTGGTACGTAAAGTAAAAGAAGCACTAGAAGATGATGGCTATTATATGCCAGCAGATATACAAGAAATTAAACTCTATGGCGGTGTAAAGGAATTCCCGCTTAGTTTTAATAAGAATACTAATTAAATTAAAAATAGATAACTATGGAAATAATATTTGAATATCACGACGTAACTGCAAGTGCTGAGTTAGAAGCTTTCGCGAAAGCGCAATTAGAAAAACTTGCAGATAAATATCAATTTATACACAGAGCAGATGTGTTTTTTAAACTTGAAAATACTTCAAGTGACGAGACGGGAAAAATTTCTGGTGTACGTATAAGTATGCCTGGTCCAAGATTATTTGCCGAGCATAGCTCTGACGACTTTTACCCTTCACTAAAGGAAGCGATAAATGAAGTAGAAGTGCAGTTAAGAAAGAAAAAAGAAAAAATGCAAGCTCACCACTAAAACCTAAAAGAATGCCAACCGATATGACACTAGCAATAGATAATAATGAGCTTATAGTGATTTATTCACAAGACTCCAGTATAGGAAAACAAGTAATAGGCTATGCCAAGAGTAGCGAGAGTAAAGTAAATCTGATTAATATATCAGAAGCTGGACTTACAGGTACCCAATGGAGCGAGGTAGCAGATATGTTAGGCGCTGGTATAGATGAACTTGTTGCTAAGGATCATCCAGATGTAGATGATTTTGCAAAAAATGCTACGCTAAGCGATGACGACTGGATTCATTTTATACAGAACAATAGCAATGCTATACAGAAACCTATCCTTATTAAAGGTAAAAAAGCTATGCAGGTTGAAACCCCATCAGACGTTTTACAGTTTATTGATGTAGATTCGGCTGGGTTAGAAAAGCATCCTGTAGGTGATGAGCCAGAAATAGCACCTAACACTGATGATGAACAACAAGTATAAAATTTAAAATTCATCTCATAAAAAAGGAGCCACTTTATTAAAGTGGCTCCTTTTTGTTATAATAGCTTACAACTATATTTCAAAGATTTGCTCATTAAAATCTCCATTAAAAGTAAAAGAATGTTGAGATTTTCTTGATCTTAATTTTGTCTCTTCTTCTTGAAGGTCATCAGATAGTTTATCTAAGTCACCTCCATAATAGCCTATAGCCGTTGCCGTGGCAATATGATAGTTATCTGGCATAGCAAACTCTGTCATTGCTTTCTTATAATTTACACCAGCCATTTGATGTAGCGCTATTCCTAATTGTTGTGCTTGTACAGATACATTACCCATAAAAAGACCTAAATCGTGTAACGCGTGAAAATTATCTTTTCCATCTGGAGTAGTCTTTTTATAACCGCCTAGCATAAGTGCCTGCGCATTATTTGCCCACGACTGGTTAAACTCATCAAGACAAGAAAATATACGATCATATGCCTCTGTCCCTTTAATACCCCATATGATAACCCACGGCTGGTGGTTATTATAACTTGGTGCCCACCTTCCCGCTTCAAATAGTACTCTTAGCTGTTCTTCAGAAATGGCTTCTGTTCCAAAAACTCTTGGACTCCATCTATTCTCTATAAGTGGATTAATCATATATTCTGTTGTAGTTTCCTTTTTCATATTCTTTTTTTTATAAAAGTATTTTTATAGCACTAAATGGAGCGGTTTATTAATAATAATTAACGCGTGTTCCCTCGGTATTTTAACTATTCTTTATAAAATGTGAAATTTCATAAAGAATTGGCAGATTATGTCTGTAATTTTTAAAGGTAATTAAGCTACAACTCAGCGTGTTAAGAATATGATAAATCTTCGTTAATAAGTACGAATATTCTTGTTTAAGCAGCATTAAACATTAATTTTGCGGCTGAATTTGAACTAACAATAACATTTATGAAAAAGATTACACTTGCTATAATCGCATTAGTAGGAATGCAATTAGCAACAAATGCACAAGAGAGTACTGAGACTATGTCTACTGACTTCAACAAGTGGTCTGTAGAGCTTACAGGAGGAGTTAACAAACCAGTTCGTCCAGTTTCTGGAGGTTCTTTTACAAACACTCCATCTCTTTATACAGTAACAGGTGGCGTACGCTATATGTTTAACGAGAAAGTAGGTCTTAAAGGAGGTATTGCTTACAATAGCTTTGAAAATGACGATAATAGTAATGAATTTAATACAGCACTTTACAACTTCTCTTTAGAAGGAGTAATTAACGCTGGAAACATTCTTGGTTTTAGAGAGTGGACTAACACTTTTAACGTGCTTGTACACGGTGGTATGGGATATTCTGCATTAACTACAGATGCTCCAGCTGTTGAGAGAGATTTTGGAGATGCAGACCAGATGCTTAGCTTTATGGTGGGTGTAACTCCACAGGTAAGAATTTCTGATAGAATTGCTCTAGTTGCAGATCTTACTGCAGTAGGTAATGTACGTCAAGATTTAACTTTTAACGGTACACCAGCTGGTGGAACAAAAGGTTTTGATGGTTTTTATGTAAACGCAACTGCAGGTATAAACATATACCTAGGTAAAGCAGAGAAGCACGCAGACTGGTACTCAAGCAATAACGTTGCTCAAGAGCAAATTGAGGACTTACAGAATCGTCTAGCAAAAGTTGAGACAGATCTTATCGATACAGACCAAGATGGTGTTGCAGACTATTTAGATCGTGAGCCTAACACTGTTTCTGGTGTTGCTGTAAATACTAAAGGTGTGGCTGTAGACCAAAACAAAAATGGAGTTCCAGACGAGTTAGAGTCTACGTTAGATAATCGTTATGCTAAGAAGAGCGACATTCCTACTTCTACTCCAGCTATCGCTTCAGGAGATGACGTAATCAAAAAATTAATTGAAGATGGATACGTAAACGTATACTTCCAGTTCAATAGTACTAAGCCTGAAACTTACAGCCTTGAGTCTATTAACTACCTTATTAAGTATATGACTGAAAACGCTGGTGCATCTGCTCAACTTGTAGGTTATGCAGACGAGATTGGAAACGCATCAACTAACCAACGTCTTTCTGAGAGAAGAGCTCAAAAAGTAAAAGATATTATGGTAGCTGCAGGAATCTCTGCTAGCCGTCTTACTGCAACAGGTAACGGTGAAGATGCTTCTGTAGACAAAAACTCTGCTCCTGCTCGTCAGTTAGTAAGAAGAGTAACTTTTAAACTTAACTAATCGATTATAGATTACTTTAAGTGTTAATTGCAAAGCCTCCGATTTTTCGGGGGCTTTGCTCGTTAATAAGGTGTTGAGAAGTATTAGGTATGCTTTCGCGAAAGCGCAATACGTTTACCTAACTTTAAAGAAAACACAGGAGTTATGAATGATAGACCTAATGATATCAAGAGAATACGTCCAGAAATTCCAAAAGCACGTATTAACGATCAAATGAGTGATGAGGAGCGATTTCAAAACATTACACTCCGGCCGGTTGTAAAATTGCAAAATCCACTGCTTATAGAAATGTTTAGAAACTACATTTCAAAAAGGAAAAATGTGTTTTATAACCTATCTCTTGAGAAGCGACTTGATTATGTAGAAAATGCTGTTAATAAGGATATGAAATTCCGTAACAGCCTTAAAGGAATGATAATAGGACAGTTTACTGTAGAGGAGTATCTTATTTATATACAAAACTCATCTGCACTTAATAAAAGAATGGCAAATCTCTTAAGAGAACGCCTTATAAGCCAAGTGCAACTCTTTGATAACCCAAATGAAGTACTTATTAAAGCTAGTTAATGCAAATACCTACAGACATACCAAAACCGCAAAATAATAGCCCTATAGACCCCTCATCACCTCTAGAGCTCATAATCTTTATTGCGTTACCCATACTACTTATTGTAGTATACTTTGTAAACAGAAAACGTGTGAGGGATAAAAGGAAAAAGAAGTAATTTATAATATGGACTCGCCATTGAGATCTGTTGTGAGCACGTCACTCATATAATCAAAGTATGGTCGTAGTAGTTTATAATGAGATACAACCGTCTCACTAAAATCACTTTGCATTACTTCCCTATCTGTAAACTCCTTGCGCACCACAAAGCTTTTGAGTTTTATAAGGTCAATGTTTGGGTCATTCTTATCAAAATCTCGTGGAGCAGTTTTTACAGCATTTGTGGTTTCAAATCCATTAGGAAACGCTTTCGCGAAAGCGTAATCATTAAGTATATCTCTTATGTCACTAGCATCAAGATGAAACTCTGTGCGTATGCGCTTGAGATCTTCCTTTTCTGGATTAAAGAAACCACCGGCTATAACAGATTTGTCTCCCGGTTCAATACGAAGATAATAACCGCCACGCCTGTGCGCTCCCGCCCTACTAAAACTTGCAGACCTATGCACATTATAAGGCGTCTTGTCCTTACTAAATCGTATATCACGATTAATTCGAAAGACTTTGAGTTTCTCAATGTCATCAGTTTCATTGAGTCCCGTTTTAATAGTAGCATAGAGGTCTTTTAAAACCTTCTCACTATCTTGATATCGAGATTTATGGTCTGCCATCCACTCACGTGTATTATTCTTCTTAAGATCTTTAAGAAATGTGAGAGAAGCCTTAGGTACAGCTGTAATCATATAATGTCTTTAGGTTGTCTAAGTTACTTATATAAATAAAAATAGCCACCACAAAATGTGGTGGCTATTTCAATCATCAATCAAATCAAACCTGAATTACGCGTGTTGTAATTCGTGCTTTCCTTCTTTTATTTCTTCAATGAGCTTAGCGTTAAAAGCTTCTAGATCTCCAGGGTTACGACTTGTTACGAGTGCCTCGTCTACTACCACTTCTTTATCTACCCACAGTGCTCCCGCATTTTTAAGGTCGGTTTTAATACTGTTAAACGA
Source organism: Dokdonia sp. MED134 (assembly GCF_000152925.2). Lineage (NCBI taxonomy): Bacteria > Pseudomonadati > Bacteroidota > Flavobacteriia > Flavobacteriales > Flavobacteriaceae > Dokdonia > Dokdonia sp. MED134. The sequence goes on from NZ_CP009301.1 coordinate 659,308, forward strand.
TGTCATCGTTCTCCCGTTTACTACATCTGCCTCTATGAGTAATTGCGGCGCGTGGCATATAGCTGCTACTGGTTTGCTTTGTTTGAAAAAGTCTCTTATAAAAATAAGCGCGTCATCGTTACGTCTTAATTTATCTGGATTAATAACTCCTCCAGGTAGCATTAGTGCATTATAATCTTTTGCACTCACGTTATCTACTGTGTCTGTTACATCATACTCACCAGACCAGTTACCGTCTGCCCATCCTTTTATGGTTCCTGTTTTTTCACTTATTATATCTACGGTGAAACCTTCATTTTTCATCGCCTCAAGTGGTGATTTTAATTCACTCTCTTCAAATCCGTCTGTTGCTAATATTGCTACTCTCTTTGTCATAATCTTTCTTCTTTTTAGTTAAACAATTAATTATGAAACAAAGATACTGTGAGGCTCTTACCCTCGCCGTTAAAGAGATGGTAAGATAAACTGGCTCAGGGTTAAACCTTTATTAAATGACTTGCAAAGCTGTTAAGAATGTTAAATCTGAACGTCCTGCAACAATAAACCGCTTGCCTGGGCAATGCGTGTGAGCTTAATATCATTACTAGCATCTAGTGTCTTTTTAAAAAACTCAAGATCAATATTACCCTGCCCTAGATCAAAAAGCGCACCCATCATAAGACGTATCTGGTGGCGCTTAAACCCTTTACCGCTTACGCGAAAAGCATAACTCTCCTCTGGAAAGAAGCTAGCGGTATACAAATCATTAATCTCAATTGTAGATGATAGTACGTGACCAATAGTTTGAGTTTGTGGATTAGGCTTATAAGCATACGATCTAAAATCGTGCTCTCCCTCAAAAAGCCTTGCAGCCTCCTTCATAAGCTCGATGTCTAGATCACCCGCTATATTAATCATATAAGGTGCGGCAAATGGATGATTCTTTTCTCCATAAGAAAAAAGATACACATATTCCTTTGCGATGGGAGCATCCATCACATTAAATTTTTTATCTACCTGAGTAATTTGAAGACAGCGTATGTCTTGCGGTAAGTTATCATTAAGTAACGTAAGAAAACCTTCTGCTGGTAGTGGGCTATCATTTAAAAACAACTCAACATAAGCCACATTTGCAGAGACCTTTGCATCTGTTCTGCCAGAAGCCAATAGTTTAAAATTTTTGCGATCAAGCACATAGGAAAAGGTACGCTCCATCATACGCTCCACAGTGAGAACATCTGGCTGCTTCTGCCAGCCGTGGTATCTAAAACCTAAGTATTGAATCTTTAAAAGATAGTAGTATCGCTTATCAAACATCCTTCAAAAATAGCTGCCTCATTTTAATTTTAGATTGATAATTAAAAAATAATTGTAAATTAAAACTCAAATAACTAAAACCAATTATTATGACGACTACACAAAAACCTTCTACACTTTTCTGGATTATTGGTATTGTGCTCCTCCTCTGGAATTTAATGGGGGCTAGTGCCTTTATAGTAGACAACTTCTTTACAGATATGATTGCAAGCGCTTATAATGAAGAGCAAATGGCTGCCATAAACGCAACTCCTTTATGGTCTAAGATACTTTATGGAATTTCTACTATAGGTGGGCTTCTAGCTGCAATATTACTACTTGCCAGAAAAGTAGGTGCCGTGCGTATCTATGCAATATCACTTATTGCTATTATTATACACACAGTATATAATATAGGCTTTGCCAATGCGATGGAACTTTTTGGTGTGGGAGCTGGTCTTATATTTCCTCTTATCATTATACTCCTCGCTATTTTTGAATACTGGTGGAGTAAGTATAGTGCATCAAAAGGGTGGTTAAAATAAGAGCCACTACATATTATATAAAGCTGTCACATTATTGTGATGGCTTTTTTTGTTTGTAAATGTTTACAATGAGTATTTTTAGACGATGAAGCAATATGCTGGTTTTCTTAACACGCCTACCTTGTGGACGGGCACGCAATTCTCCCTTACTCAATTTGAAATACCTCGTATTGATTTATCTACATTCAGCGCCACGACAATACCACCTCATTTAAGATTAGGCCACCAGGTAGAATATATCTTCAAACAACTTTTAGATCATTCTGAAAGATATACCGTGCTCGCTCACAACATCCAGATTAAGCGAGATAAAATAACACTAGGTGAACTTGATTTTGTGGTAGAAGACCGCTTTCGCGAAAGCGTAAAAATACACATTGAGCTTACCTATAAATTTTACATTATAGATACTACGGTTGCTAGCCCCATACATCAACTTATGGGACCCAACCGAAAAGATCACTTCTACCTAAAAGTGCAAAAAACAAGAGATAGGCAACTACCTCTTGCCTACTCTGCAGAAGGACTTGACGCGCTACAGTCTATAAATGTTAACCCAGAGCAACTAGAACAATGCACACTTTTTATGGGTCAACTTTTTACGCCCTATAATAAAAACGTAATACTCCCAGAGGAAATAAATCCTCGTGCCATAATAGGTTACTGGATGCAACTAGATGACTTTTGCACCGCATCCTTTCTAGATTACAGATACTATATAACTACTAAGCCAGAGTGGTTACACGAGCCATATAATGAAGTAAACTGGCTCAATCACAAAGAGGCACTAGCTATTATAAGAGAAAAACATACGCTCAAGAGGGCACCTCTTGTATGGATACAAAAAGATGACGCCACAGTTGATAAAGCTTTTGTGGTATGGTGGTAAATTTTAAAGGACACTTGACTGGTAATGATGTACTTCATAAATTGAAGCAAAATTAAAGTCTTGCAAAAATATCCATTTGACCAAAAATTTAGCAGCTATCTATTTACTGCATTAGGGCTGGCTATTTGGGTATTTGCATTTCTCTTTCTCACAGAACCGCTTGATGTAAATCAATTTAAAACAAGCGAAAAACTCATTTACCTCCCGCTATATGGTATGCTTGCCGCGATATGTTATCTAGGTATTTATCCTATGCAAAAGCGTCTCTACAAGCATAAAAATAAACAATGGACACTATTAAGCGAGCTGCTTTTTTTCTCAATGTTTATAACGATTACATTTATCGTGATGCGGTGCTTTTACCTATATGTGGTGGTTTTTAATGAGCCTAACCCATACTCTCTAGGCTATTACTTTACCTCAATATTTTTACCAGCCGTACTAGTCATATTTCCTATAGTAGCTATCGCTAGATATGCCTTAGGTAAGTATGCAAATAAGAAAATAGAAAATTCTAAACTTTTTATATCTGGTGATGGTAATTATGAGGGTATAAGACTTCTAGAGTCTGATTTGATCTTACTAGAAGCATCTGATAATTATGTAGAAGTTCATTATCAAAGTCAAGGTATTTTAAAAAAACAACTGGTGCGTGCTAGGTTATCACGACTAGAAAAAGAACATACGCAACTACTGCGCACACATAGATCATATCTTATAAACAGAGCCCACTTTACCTCTCTGAAAACACAAAATAACAAGCTAGGAGTTATACTTACACACGATATTTTTGTTCCAGTTTCAAAAACCTATATCTCACAAGTAAAAGAGGCGTTTAGTTTCGCCACAAACTAACGGCATTTCGCCCCAAGACCCATTATATAAGGAGATTTAAGCATATTCAAGTTTAGATTTGTTGCATCAAATAATTGTTCAACTTCTTTAAATAAAGCGTTATGAAAATCTCAATTTCTAACTTTCTTTTACTATTCTTTGTCTTTTTTGCTTTCGCGAAAGCGCAATCACAACAAACCTGTAATTGTAAAGATGAGCTTGCTTTTATAGATTCTCACATTACAGAAATGACTTCTTTTAAAAAGCAAATAAAAGGAGATCACAAAGAAGCCTATGAGCAAACTTTAAACGAATTAAGTAAAGAGGTGACAACGAGTATGCCTATTGCTGAGTGCTATAGAGCTCTTAATATATTACTCTCTCAGGTTAAGGATAAACACGCACATATCAAGCATATAAAACCGAGTATACTTGCTAGCACCTTACTGACAGATAAAGATATAAACCAATACCGTATAAGTAAATCATTTACAAATTACCCTAGGTATGAATCGCTCACTTCTCTACAAAAGGAAATCGAAAAAGCACCTTCCAGAAGTGTAGAGGGCGTTTACCAGAGGGAAGGTGTATTTACAATAGGTGTTGTAAAGAATGGAAACCTTTATAGCGGTGTGGTACTAGCCTCACAGTCGCCTTTATGGATCCCAGGTCAAATTGCTTACACGATTATTCCCAATGGAGAGGGTATGTATGATGTTATGACTAGTGATATACCGGGAGGAACACTGAGATTTATAAGGGCTTTATATTTACACAATGGTACATTATGGCATCTTAAAAAAGAAAATGCAAGTCCATATACGGCTGTGAGCAAAGAGAATGGGGATTGGTATTTTAAACAAATCTCACCTAATACACAATACCTATATATGGGCTCGTTTTCTAATAGTGAAGAAAATGTAGCTGCTTTTACTTCATTTTACAACTCTCATAAATCAAAAATTACGGCTCAAAACATAATTATAGACTTACGTAATAATGGAGGCGGTAACTCAAAATATTCTGATCCGTTTTATAAAATACTTAAAAAGAGTAAAGCAAATGTTTATGTCATTACCAACTTCTGGTCTGCCAGTAATAGTGAGCAATTTACCCTCAAATTAAAGAGTTTAAAAAACACCACTCACTTAGGTATGCGTACCTACGGTGCGATAGCTTATGGATCTAATTATGGTAAGCTCTTAGAGAGTCCCTCTGGTCTATTTGCCATTTATCCCACAGATATGAACTTTCATAAATATATAGATTATGAATATGTAGGGATACAACCAGACATTGTACTAGAGTATAATGAAGACTGGATTAAGCAAACACTAGATTATATTAAAACAAGAGATACGTTCTAGTATTTTTTGTAGTCTGGCGTTTTCTTAACTCAACTTATTTATGTCTAGCAATAAGCGTTTTTTCTATATCACGTAGGTGAAACCCTTTTGCCTGTAATAAAACCATATAGTGGAACAAGAGGTCTGCGCTTTCATTAAGGAATAGGTGATCGTTATCATCTTTTGCTTCAATAACCACCTCTACGGCCTCTTCTCCTACCTTTTGAGCTACTTTATTAATCCCACTTCTAAAGAGTGACGCAACATAAGAGTCTGCTGTATCCTTAGTATTCCAGCGATCTTCTATGACTTCTTCGAGTTTTGATAAAAACCCAAAATTTACCTTGTTAGTCTCTCCCCAGCAAGTATCTGTACCTTTATGACAAGTAGGTCCTTGAGGGGTTACTTGTACTAGTAGTGTATCATTATCACAGTCTACCGCAATATTTTCAAGATGTAAATAGTTTTTAGTCTCTTCACCTTTAGTCCAAAGTCTCCCTTTAGAACGGCTAAAAAAAGTAACTTTTTTTAAAGCAAGTGTTTTCTCATAAGCCTCAAGATTCATAAAGCCTAGCATCAACACATTTTTAGTTCTTACATCTTGTATTATTGCTGGAACAAGACCATTCTCATACTTATCAAAATCTATTTTCATTGCTTGTAATATCTGGTAAAAGTTATAATCTCATCGCAATCCCTTGCGTGGCTAACTCTTCTTTTAAACTTGGAATTTCTATTTCTTTAAAGTGAAAAACACTGGCTGCAAGAGCTGCATCTGCCTTACCCTCTGTAAAAGCATCTGCAAAGTGTTGCATATTTCCCGCTCCTCCACTTGCAATTATTGGGATATTTAGACTTTCAGAAAGTCTGGCTAGCGCCTCGTTTGCAAAACCATCTTTTGTACCGTCATTGTCCATAGAGGTAAAAAGGATCTCACCTGCACCGCGCTCTTCTACTTCTTTTGCCCAGTCAAAGAGGTTGTACTCCGTAGGCACCTTTCCTCCTACTAGATGTACAATCCACTCTCCTTCTACATACTTTGCGTCTATAGCTACAACAATACATTGAGAACCAAATTTTGCTACAAGCTCATTAATGAGTTCTGGTCTCTTTACAGCACTAGAGTTTATAGAAACTTTATCTGCACCATTCTGTAATAAGATATCTACATCTTCTACAGACGATATTCCACCCCCTACGGTAAATGGTATGTTTACTTGAGAGGCCACTCTTAACACTAGATCTGCAAGGGTCTTACGACGTTCTTCTGTAGCAGATATGTCTAAAAACACAAGCTCATCTGCTCCAGTCTCTGAGTAGATCTTTGCAAGTGCTACTGGATCACCAGCATCTCTAAGGTTTACAAAGTTTGTTCCCTTTACAGTTCTACCGTCCTTAATATCTAAACAAGGAATAATACGCTTAGTAATCACGTGATGTATCTTTCTGAAGGTTCATATTATAAAAAACGCAAATTTATAGAAAACCACCTCTATAAACTTACAATTGGTCACAGCATTTCTTAAACCCTCTTAAAATTTAATCCAAATTCACAAAGTGCTATTAATAATCTTGTAATAACGTGTTAAGCCATCACGGTAAAAGGTCATATCTCTTTACCTTTAATTTTATAAATAACAAATACTGTCAAATGATCAAACTTATAGGCGTCATAGCACTAGTTGCGGGAGCAATATTACTTGTTTTAGGAGTTCTTGGAATTTTCGGGAGTCTAGAAACAGGTATAAGTCCGTGGGCATTTACTATATTAGGTTTGATCTTTTTCTTCTCTGGTATCTCTCTATTAAAACATATAAAAGATACAGATACACTAGATAAATAAAAAAAATTGTGCGTAGCTTAGTAATTCAATTTTATACTAAAAATGAGTACAAGACCATTTCACCTCGCTATACCTGTAGATAATTTAGAAAAAGCACGCGCCTTCTATCGCAATATACTTGACCTACCTGAAGGCCGCAGCAGCGACCACTGGGTAGATTTCAACTTTTTCGGTCACCAGCTAGTGATTCATTACAAGGAAAAATCTACTGTAGATGAAGTCCATAATGAAGTAGATGGTAAAGCGGTACCTGTTCCTCATTTTGGAGTTGTACTCGCTTGGGAAGATTTTGAAGCATTTGCCGAAAAAATCACACCACACGTAGATTTTGTAATAGAACCTTATGTACGCTTTAAAGGTCTAACGGGAGAGCAAACTACAATGTTCTTCTATGACCCTTGCGGTAACGCGCTTGAGTTTAAAGCCTTTAGAGACGACTCTCAAATATTTGCCAAATAATATATGCAAACACTCAAACCTAACCTTTTACGACAGTTCTTTATCATCTTTTTAATCATCCTATTTGGGTGGTTAATATTTAAAGAGATGGCAACCTATCTATCAGGTATACTAGGTGCGATTACACTCTTTGTTTTACTACGTAAATGGCAAGAATATCTAGTAAAAAAAAGAAAATGGAACTCTAGCGTTTCCGCTTGCGTTCTTATGGCAGGCTCATTTCTTGTAATACTAGTACCTATTGCTGGACTTGTATTAATGCTCACCTCAAAAATTAGTAAAGCGGTAGAAAATAGTGGCAAAGTCATAAACATTGTAAAAACAGAAATGGCAGATATAGAGTCTCGCTTTGGTCTCGATATCGCAAGCTCCATAGACACCAGTTCTGTAACAGACTGGATAAGTAGTAATCTTCAAGGGCTCGCCGGTGGGACCTTTAATGTATTTATCGCCATAGGTCTTATGTATTTTATGCTGTACTATATGCTTACTAATAGAAGGACTTTTAGAGAGTCTATGCTCGAGTATATACCCCTCAGTGAGAAAAACTTAAAACTCATAGGTAAAGATAGCCAGGAGCTTGTAAAGTCAAATGCCATAGGCATACCACTAGTAGCATTACTACAGGGACTTGTGGCACTTATAGGCTTTTTAATACTTGGCGTAGAAGATCCCTTTTTCTGGTTTGCAATTGTCACCGTTGGGTCTATGATACCATTTGTAGGTACCGCCTTAGGTATCGTACCAGTGTGTATCATTCTATACGCTGCTGGTGACATCTGGCAAGCCATCGTGATGATTATCTATGGTACGGTCGTAGTAGGCTCTACAGATAATCTTTTTAGACTCGTGATTCAAAAACGACTGGCAGACGTTCACCCACTTATTACCATTATAGGAGTTATCGTAGGTGTGCCTTTATTTGGATTTATAGGTCTCATTTTTGGACCTATTGTAGTGAGTATTTTTCTACTTATTGTAAAAATTTACAAACAAGAATATGGTAAAGAAAAACCTTCAGAACAAGAAGAAGTACTCTAAGTATCTGATTCTATAAGGTTACGCTTTCGCGAAAGCGGACTCACCCACCCCACTTCTATATTATTCAAAAATTCCTATCTTTCGCCACACAAAAACCATCATAGATGAAGATATTAGGTATCGACATAGGCGGAACGGGAATAAAAGGTGTCCCAGTAGATCTGGATACAGAAGAGTACATAGGTGAACGTTTTAGAATAGAAACCCCGCGCCCTGCAAAACCTAAGGCTGTAGCAGATTGTGTACAGCAACTCGTAGATCACTTTAACTGGACAGGACCTATAGGAATAGGGTTTCCTACCGTTATCGTAGATGGTAAAGCTATGGCATATGGTAATATGCACAAGAGCTGGATGGGTGTACAGATAGATGAACTTTTTTCTGAAAAAACCGGTTTACCTTGCTCTGTTATAAACGATGCAGATGCCGCAAGTCTCGCCGAAGTTAGATACGGAGCCGGAAAAGATTTAAAAGGTCTGGTAGCCGTGATTACAGTGGGTACAGGTATAGGCTCTGGACTTTGCTATAACGGTAAACTCATCCCAAATTTTGAATTTGGCCGTATTCCATATAAGAAGAAACCTATTGAAAAGTATGCAGCAAACTCTGTAAGAAAGGAAGAAAAACTCACTTTTAAAGAGTGGGCAGAGCGCTTTAATTTCTTTCTTAAAAATGTAGAATTAATATGTACACCTAACCATTACATAATAGGCGGTGGTATAAGTAAGCATATGGCAGAGTTTGAAAGATATCTTACTACAGATATTCCTATTGTTGCGGCAAAAACTAAGAATCACGCTGGCATTATAGGAGCTGCTTGTGGCTATCTAGATAAACTAGAGCGCTAGTCTTGTGTTCATATCCAATACAACTCCATATTTTAGTTAACAATTGTTACGTGCAGGCGTTAGTTCTTTTGCTTATTTTTAGAGTCTAACAACTCAAAAAATAGCTTATAGAATGCGCTTACTACTCGTACTTATTACCCTACTATTAAGTAGCATATCTACACTCGCACAAAGCGGAAAGGTAGATATGGATTACTATTTACCTACAGATGTCACTTACAATCCAAATATTCCTACACCAGAAAGTGTTTTAGGCTACACACCTGGAGAGTGGCACGTGAGTCACGACAAGTTATCAGAATATATGCGCACGCTTGCAGCAGCAAGTGACCGTATGACTATAGAAAGTCGAGGAACTACCTTTGAGGGAAGACCTATTTTATTACTAACGGTCACCTCACCTAGTAATCACTCCAATATTGAAAACATACGCAAGGAACACGTAAAACTGGTAGAAGATGGCAGTGCTAGCTTGAGTACAAGCAATATGCCTATTGTAGTATACCAAGGGATGTCTATACACGGTAATGAACCTTCTGGCGCAAATGCAGGGCTTATAGCTGCATACTATCTCGCTGCCGCTCAAGGACCTAAAATAGATACACTTCTAGATAACACCATTATACTTTTTGACCCATCTTTTAATCCAGATGGTTTACAGCGTTTTGCTTACTGGGCAAATACAAATAAGAGTATAAACATAAATGCAGACCCTCAAGACCGCGAGTATGACGAGGTATGGCCAGGTGGTCGTACTAACCACTACTGGTTTGATATGAATAGAGACTGGCTTCCAGTACAACTACCAGAGTCAAGAGCGCGTATTAAGACATTTCATAACTGGTATCCTAACATTCTTACAGATCATCACGAGATGGGATCTAACAGTAGCTTTTTCTTTCAGCCAGGTATACAATCTCGTACACACCCACTCACACCTGCGCTTAACCAAGAACTCACAAAGCAAATAGGAAACTACCACGCAGCAGCACTAGATAAAATAGGTAGCTTTTACTATACAGAAGAGAGTTTTGATGATTTCTATTACGGTAAAGGATCTACCTTTCCAGATATTAATGGTGGTATAGGTATTCTCTTTGAGCAAGGAAGTAGCCGTGGCCACGCTCAAGAAACAGAAAACGGTTTACTTGAGTTTCCGTTTACGATACGCAACCAGTTTACAGCTATATTATCTACCCTTGAGGCTGCGCAAGGTATGCGCAAGCAATTACTAGACTATCAACGTGACTTTTTTAAGAACGCTCGTGGCGAAAAAGGAAGTGGCGCATATGCTTTTGGTAGTGAGAAAGATGCAGGTAGCGCATATCACCTAGCAGAGGTCCTTAAAAGACATCAAATAAAAGTACACGAAGTAGCACAAGACTTCTCGCAAGATGGAGCAAACTTTAAAAAAGGAATGAGCTACATCGTCCCAAAAAACCAAAGACAGAGCCGCCTCATAAAAGCGATGTTTGAAAAGCGTACCACCTTTCAAGATAGTTTGTTTTATGATATAAGTGCTTGGTCTTTCCCACTCTCTTTTGGTGTAGATTTTACAGAAAATGCATCTTTAAGCAAAGCAGGCAATGAGATACAAGATTTAAAAAGAAAACCTGCCCCAACTGTAGGTACTAGTACCTATGCATACCTTATGGAGTGGCACGATTACTACACCCCTAAGGCCCTCAATACCATACTTAATAAAGGTATAAGAGCAAAGGTGGGTATGCAAAAATTTAGTATAGAAGGCATCCCTTATGACTATGGTACCATTATGATACCTGTGCAAAATCAATCGCTCAATAAGCAAGAACTAGCGAGTTTTATAAACGAAGTGGCACAAGATGCAAATGTAACCATCAAGGCAGTAAGTACTGGCCTCACAGAAGGTATAGATCTTGGTAGTAACCAGTTTAGAGCATTAGAGCCTGCTCGCGTGGCAATGATAGTAGGTGAAGGTATCAACCCGTATGATGCGGGAGAGATGTGGCACCTATTTGACACTCGTTACAATATGCGTATCACAAAAATTGATACTAAAGATTTAGGTCGTGCAGACTTGTCTAGATATACAGACATTATCTTACCTAATTTATGGGGTAATGCTATAAACAAAGGCAACACAGATAAGATAAAACAGTGGGTACGATCTGGAGGAACCCTCATAGGTTATAAAAACGTAGCAAACTGGTTTGAAAGAAATAAGATGCTAGACATAGATTTTGTAAAAACTAAAAACCCTGCAAAAAACGTGAGCTTTGAGCAACGTAGAGATTTTACAGGAGCACAAGTAATAGGAGGTGCAATTTTTGAAGCAAAGCAAGATCGCTCACACCCTATTAACTTTGGATATACGGGTGATAAAGTATCTCTTTTTAGAAACACTACGCTATTTATAAAAGCAGACTCTACAAGTTACAAGAACCCTATACAGTATACTAAATCACCGCTACAAGCTGGTTACATATCAAAAATTAACCTTAAAGCTATCCCAGAGACAAGACCATTTGTGCACCAGAGTACGGGTCGTGGTGAGGTTATCTTATTTACAGATAACACAAACTTTAGAGCCTTCTGGTATGGAACAAACAAACTGCTTATGAACGCTATTTTCTTCGGGAGCGAGATGTAATATTTATTAAAAAACTCAATTTCAGATAATGAAAATAGATTATTCAACAAAGACAACGGCACAACTGCTCTCTAACTTAAATATGATTAAGGTGCTCATTGTTGCCCTACTCATCATTTTATCATTACTTATAGGCATATCTATTTATGGTATGCTCACAAAGGACGATAATGCCACATTTATAGCAACACTAGCGGTAGGCTTATGCTGTTCGGCAACATTGCCTATGCAGTTTATGTCTAAAAAAGCAATCAAGGCAGAATTAATAAAGAGAGAAGAGACATTATAATAGAAACGTATTACGCTTTCGCGAAAGCGTACTCAACTCAATTATTTTTATAACTTTACACCACATTATGAATTTAGTCACAACATATAAACTTACCTCGTGCACACTGCTGCGCCAGACTTGATATGTTGTCACTATATGATTATAAGAAGTAACGATATTAAAGAGTCCGGCCACCACGCTGGACTCTTTATATTTATGGGCAAGCGTAGGTCTTAACAAGCTAACCAACCAACAGTATGAAAACACTGCTACGCAATTACCTTAAAACCTTTGATGGCCTATCAAGAGAGATCTGGTGGCTGTCACTCATCACGCTCATTAATAGATCTGGAGCGATGGTTATCCCGTTCTTGTCTATTTATCTCAATAAGAGTTTACATTTTAGCCTACAAGACGTCGCCTGGATAATGACTTCGTACGGTCTAGGTTCTTTTGCTGGCGCTTGGATAGGCGGTAAACTAAGTGATGTAATAGGGTATTACAAAGTCATCTTATTAAGCCTGCTCCTTACTGGTATTAACTTTTTATGGGTAATGCACGTAGAGAGTTTCTGGATGATGTGTATTTCATTTTTTGTTCTTATTGCTGTGGCAGATATGGGACGCCCTGCTTTTTTTGTAGCACTAAGCGCCTACTCAAAACCAGAAAATAAAACCCGGTCATTAACACTCATTAGGCTCGCAATAAATTTAGGGTTTTCTGTGGGGCCAGCTATAGGTGGTTTTCTTATAGCACTCGCTGGCTATAAGACATTGTTTTATGTAGACGGTATCACCTGCTTGCTTGCGGGTGTACTTATGATGCAAGTACTCAACCCTAAAAAGACTAAAGAGTTAGATAAAGAAGTAGTTGTTCAGAATCCTGTAAAACCTCTTAAGGATACGCCTTATGTATTATTCTTAATAGCACTTGCGCTTTTTGGGATCATATTTGTACAATATTTTTCTACTGTACCGCTTTATTACAAGGATGCTTATAAACTTGATGAAGACGCCATAGGTCTCATACTAGCGCTTAATGGCGCACTCATTGTTGTGTTTGAAATGCCACTCATAGCCTGGATGGAAAAAAAAGAACTTACTAATGTGCAAAGCACCATTGTAGGTTTGCTTATGACGGGCGCAAGTTTTCTATTACTACTATGGGAGACTTGGGTAGGTGTTGTTGTGATAGGTATGGTAATCGCAACCTTTGGAGAGATGATTTCCTTCCCTTTTAGCAACAAATTTGCGTTAGACAGATCTAAGCTAGGAAGACAAGGAGCATATATGGGTGTTTACAGTATGTCATTTTCTGTAGCTCATATTTTTGGTCACAACAGCGGGATGCAAATTACTGCATATTACGGCTTTCAGACCACTTGGATATTTTTAATAGGGCTCACGCTTATTGCCTGGCTCCTACTCTACATTGTAAAGAGAATGCTTGCCAAAGAAACCCTATGAGAACTCGTATCTTTATCATTAAAAAGAGAACCTAATGAAATACTATATACTACTACTTACAACGCTTATATTAATAGGTTGCAATACAGAACCTAAAACTATAGAACAGCCCGCTGTTACTAATAAGGTTGATAACGCTTTCGCGAAAGCAAAACCAGTACTAGACTCAACGCGCTACAATGTAGCCTTCTTAATTATGGATGGCACTTTTAACACAGAGCTTACGGCACCTTTTGACATTTTTCAGCATACTATTTATAGAGAAAATATAAAAGCGATGAATGTTTTTACAGTAGCAAATACCCTACAACCCGTGCGTACCTTCGAGGGGATGTATCTCCTACCAGACTTTGACTATACTAGCGAAGATCTACCTAAAATAGATATACTAGTTGTACCAAGTGCAGAGCATCACCTAGATACAGATCTGGAGGATGAAGCGCTCATTAACTTTGTAAAAAAAGTAGATAAAGAAGCTATGTATGTAACCTCACATTGCGATGGTGCTTTTGTACTAGCAAAGGCAGGTTTACTAGGCAACAGTGTCTCTACGACCTTCCCGAGTGACATCGATAAGATGCGCGAGACGTTTCCTAATCTTGATATTAGGAAAGATGTATTATTTGTGCACGATGGGAAGTATATCACCTCTGCTGGAGGTGCAAAAAGTTTTGAAGCCGCTCTCTATCTTACCGAACTTCTTTACGGGGCAGAAATTGCAAGATCGCTAGCTGGAGGGTTAGTGATAGATTGGAAACTAGATAATGTACCGCACCTTATAACAAAGTAATTATATGGAAAATTCAAAAATCACTACCGTCATATTTGACTTAGGAGGCGTTCTCATAGACTGGAGCCCCGAGTATGTATTTCTCAAAGAATTTAGAGGCGATCGAGAGAAAATGAACTGGTTTTTAGAACACGTTTGTGCTTGGGACTGGAATGTAAATCAAGATGCAGGCTATCCATTAGAAAAAGCAACCAAAGAGCGCATCGCGATGTTTCCAGAATATGAAGAGCTCATAAAAATGTATTATGGTCGCTGGGAGGAGATGCTCGGTTTTACACACCTAGACACGCTCAAAATATTAAAAGAACTAGTAGATAATCCAGACTACAGAGTTCTAGCATTAACAAACTGGAGCGGAGAGACCTTTCCTGTTGCGCTAGAAAAGTTTCCTTGGCTGCAGTGGTTTGAAGGAATTCTAGTCTCTGGTGATGAGGGTACACGCAAACCTTTTAAAGAAATTTACGACCTTATGCTAGACAGGTATCATATTAATCCAGCAGAGGCTGTTTTTATAGATGACAGTCTTAACAATGTTGAGGGCTGTAAACGCTCTGGCATAGCCGGAATTCATTTTAAAAATGCACAAACACTAGCTGTACAACTTAGAGCACTAGGTGTACACGTAACTTTACAATAATTATATAATGATTAAAATATATCACAATCCTCGTTGTACAAAAAGTAGACAAGGTCTAGCATTGCTAGAAGAATCTGGAAAAGAGTTTGAAATAGTCAAGTATCTTGATACTTCTCTTAGTACAGAGCAACTTAATGAGATTATAAACATACTTGATATTAAACCCATAGAGCTCGTTAGAAAAAATGAAGCCATCTGGAAAAGCGATTATAAAGGAAAAGACCTCACAGATGCTCAAATAGTGGCTGCGATGATTGAAAATCCAAAATTAATTGAGCGTCCCATTGTAATTCTCGATAAAAATGGCGTTATTGGTAGACCAACAGAGTTAATTAATGAACTCTTAGAGAAATAAATAACTACAATTTTAAGACATTATGAAATCAATAGTCACTCTAGCCATCGTTGCTTTTCTTGGTATGACAACCGTACAAGCACAAAAAGTTGCAAATGCGCCAGTACAAAAAGAACAAGTAAGCCAGATTGATATGCTTGCTCAAAAATTAAACCTTACAGCAGAGCAAAAGGCAAATGTTGCAAAGACTCTTACAGGTTTTAAAGCTACAGAAGATAGACTTAAAGCTAGTAATATGAATGCGACAGACAAGCAAGCAGCACTAGACAAAGTGGCAAGTCGTAAAAACGGAAACTTAAAGACATACCTCACAGATGAGCAGTATGCTATGTATGTGAAGCTTACACAGCTTTAAGAATAAAACAACATAATTTAAAAGACCAAACTTAATTCAGTTTGGTCTTTTTTTATATAATAATTCTAAAACATTGCATATCAAGACAATATGCCTAACATAAAAAAGCCACTCGTACGAGTGGCTTTTTTATTATAAATATCATAATACTCTATGCATCTTTATGCATAAAGGCTTGCTTTGCAAGTAAAACTTCATCTGTTTCTACGTGATCATCATCAGGTACACAGCAATCTACTGGACATACGGCAGCACACTGTGGCTCTTCGTGAAAACCTTTACACTCAGTACACTTATCTGGTATAATATAGTAAATCTCATCGCTCACCGGCTCTTGCGCCTCGTTTGCATCTACTTCCTTACCGTTAGGTAGTACTACATTTCCTTCCAGATCTGTACCATCTGCATAGCGCCAGTCATCTGCTCCTTCATATATTGCCGTATTAGGACATTCTGGCTCGCAGGCACCGCAGTTTATACATTCGTCTGTTATGATAATTGCCATAGGTTTCTTTTTGGGTAACTTTGCACAAAAATAATGCCTAGCCATCGATTTGCCAAAACACTATGACGCTTCAACAAAGAATTAACGCTTTTAGTAAACTCGGGACTTTCTTGAGTCAGTTCTCACGCACTAATATTGCTCAAAAAGAGGGAGTTGCACACAATGACCTATTTTTTGACGGAATGAAACATCAGTTTAAACTCGCGCGAGAAAACAACGGGTGGTTTACGCAAGAAAATATTCTTTTTGCACTTGAGGGATGGGCAGCACTCCTTACCGAAGAAAAACTTAGCGAGTGGATGAGCGGTTATAATGACGCTTTCGCGAAAGCGCAATCCCAAAAAACCGTTGCTATCATAATGGCAGGTAATATACCGTTAGTAGGTTTTCACGACTTTTTATGTGTACTTATTGCAGATCAAAAAGTTGCAATAAAACAGTCTTCAAACGATAAGCACCTACTACCCTACCTAGCCAAATATCTGGAATATGTAGCACCAGACTTTAAAGGTCGTATCTCATTTACAGAAGAAAAACTGCCTGCACACGATGCTGTGATTGCAACGGGAAGTGATAATACGGCAAGATATTTTGAATATTACTTTGGTAAGAAGCCTAACATTATAAGAAAAAACAGAAACTCTGTTGCCATACTTACGGGTGATGAGAGTGAAGAGCAACTTAAAGCGCTAGGTGAAGATATATTTAGATACTACGGTCTAGGCTGTCGCAATGTATCTAAATTACTAGTGCCAGAAGGATATAATTTTGATGCATTTTTTAAAGCTATCTACTCGTGGAGCGATGTGATGAACGACGCAAAGTATGCAAATAACTATGACTATAATAAGGCTGTATACCTTATGAGTCTTTTTGAGCTACTAGAAAATGGGTTTTTAATGCTTAAGGAAGATGAAAGTTACGGCTCTCCTATTGCTACGTTATTTTATGAAAAATATGAGTCAAAAGAATCTCTTGATTTAAAACTTTCTCAAGATGCAGATAAAATACAGTGCATTGTAGGTGATGATAAAAATCTACAAGGTTTTACATCACTTATACCATTTGGAAAGACTCAAAAACCGAATCTTCAAGATTATGCTGATGGAGTTGATACTATTGCATTTTTAGCATCGATTTTGCCATAATTTTATCATTTTATCTATAATATTCTATGGGGTTTTGAGCATCTTTGCATTTCAAAATTAGCATAAAATGAAGAAGCACAACTTTAGCGCAGGACCTTGTATTTTACCTCAAGATGTTTTTAAAGAAGCATCACAAGCCATATTAGATTTTAACGATTCTGGTTTATCCATACTGGAGATTTCTCACAGAAGTAAAGACTTTGTAGATGTAATGGATGAGGCTAGGCAACTGGCCCTAGAGCTACTAGGCCTAGAAGGTAAAGGATATAAAGCGCTCTTCTTACAGGGAGGTGCGAGCACACAATTCTTAATGACTGCATATAACTTATTGCAATCTAAGGCTGGTTATATAAATACCGGTACTTGGAGTGATAAAGCAATAAAGGAAGCTAAGCTTTTTGGGGAGATTGTAGAGGTTGCATCTAGTAAAGAGGCAAACTTTAATTACATACCTAAAGGTTACTCAATTCCAGAAGGACTAGATTATTTACACCTTACAAGTAACAATACCATCTTCGGAACACAGATAAAGGATTTTCCTGAAGTAGATTGTCCTCTTATATGTGATATGAGTAGTGACATCTTCTCTAGAGAAATAGATTTTGGACAATTTGATCTTATCTACGCAGGTGCTCAAAAAAATATGGGACCAGCAGGTACTACACTTGTTGTTATACGCGAGGATATCTTAGGTAAAGTGACACGTCAAATACCTTCTATGCTCAATTATGAAACGCATATAAGCAAAGGAAGTATGTTTAACACACCTGCAGTCTATGCAGTATATGTCTCTATGCTTACAATGAGATGGCTTAAAAACCTAGGAGGTGTAAAAGCTATTGAAGAAATTAATGATCGCAAAGCAACCTTACTCTATAGTGAGATTGAGCTTAACCCATTATTTAAAGGGTTTGCTGCCAAAGAAGATAGATCTACAATGAACGCTACATTCTCACTTACAGATGGTGATCTTAAAGATGCCTTTGATACAATGTGGAAAGAAGCCGGTATAAACGGTCTTAATGGACACAGAAGTGTAGGAGGCTACAGAGCATCTATGTATAACGCACTCTCTATGGACAGTGTAGGTGTACTAGTAGACGTGATGAGCGAGCTAGAAAGAAAAGCATAATTAAAAAAAAACGCATACAACACTATATACTATGAAAGTATTAGCAAACGACGGAATATCACAAACAGGAGTTGACGCGCTTACAGCAGGAGGCTTTGAAGTAATTACTACAAACGTAGCTCAAGATCAACTTGAGAACTATATTAACACAAATGAGATAGATGTTATACTTGTGCGTAGTGCAACCACAGTGCGTAAAGAGTTAATAGACGCTTGCCCATCTATAAAAGTTATAGGCCGTGGTGGGGTAGGTATGGATAACATTGATGTACAATATGCACGTGATAAAGGACTTCACGTGATTAATACACCAGCAGCTTCTTCGGCATCTGTTGCAGAGCTTGTTTTTGCTCACCTTTACAATGGTGTACGTTTTCTGTTTGACTCAAACCGAAATATGCCTCTAGATGGTGATACAAAATTTAAAGGTTTAAAGAAAGCTTACGCGAAAGGAACCGAGCTACGTGGTAAAACACTTGGTGTTATCGGTTTTGGACGTATAGGTCAAGAAACTGCAAAAATTGCTCTTGGTGTAGGGATGAAAGTAATCTTTCACGACCCATTTACAGAAGAGGCTACTGTTGAAGTCCCATTCTTTGATGGACAGTCGGTTTCTTTTACAATACAATCTATATCTAAAGAAGAGTTATTAAAATCTGCAGATTTTGTGACCCTTCACGTACCTGCACAAAAGGACTACGTAATAGGTAAACCAGAGTTTGAGCTTATGAAAGATGGTGCAGCAATTGTAAATGCAGCTCGTGGTGGAGTTATTGATGAAGTAGCTCTTATCGCAGCTTTAGACAGTGGTAAATTATCATTTGCAGGTCTTGACGTTTTTGAGAACGAACCTACTCCAGCCGTACAAGTACTTATGAATCCTAAAGTAAGCCTTACACCACACATAGGGGCGGCAACTGGTGGAGCTCAAGATCGCATAGGTACAGAGCTAGCAGAACAGATTATGAGTATTTTAAAATAATGCAACGACATCAAACATTTGATTTCTAAATTGAATTAATTTGCTTTTTATCGATAAAAACAAGCAAACCATCCTTTTGGATGGTTTTTTTATGGCTGTTTGTCAAACCGCTTAAATTAATTCGTAAATTGAAAACTCACAATTAAAACTAAAATAATATGTCAGGATTACTAGATCTACTTAATGGACCAATAGGAAAAACGCTCATCCAAGGAGCTAGCGCAAAAGCTGGACAATCTGAAGGAGATACTGCAAACGTATTAAGTATGGCTTTGCCAGTACTTATGGGTGCAATGAAAAAAAATGTACAAACTCCAGAAGGTGCTGCTGGATTAATGGGAGCTTTAAGTGGAAAACATAGTGGTGGTATTCTTGACCAACTAGGAGACCTTATGGGTAATGGAGGACCTAGTGATGACGTATTACAAGATGGTGCAGGTATTTTAGGACACTTACTAGGTGGTAACCAGCCACAAGTAGAAAACGCACTAAGTAGTAAAACGGGTGTAGATGCTGGTTCTATCGCACAAATTCTTAAAGTTGCTGCTCCAGTACTTATGGGTGTGTTAGGAAAACAAACACAGCAAAATAATGTAAGCGATGGTAGTGGTATGAATGCACTTTTAGGAAGTATGCTAGGAGGGCAACCACAAGAAAACCAAAGCCTTATTACAACACTACTAGACTCAGACGGGGACGGTAGCATCCTTGACGATGTAGCTGGTATGGTATTAGGAAGTAATAAAGAAAAAGGTGGTATAGGAGGCCTACTAGGTGGTCTTTTTGGAAAATAAGATTATTACACCATTTAAGATAGTAAAAGGATGCCTACGTAGGCATCCTTTTTTTTGTTCCCTAAGTGTAAGGCTACGTTCACTCAATGGTGATACTATTAATGAATGCCGCATTCTAAATTTACAATGTACAATTATCAAGCTATCGTTAATACCTTATTAATTGCTACAGAAATTATTTGTAAAACCATTAACTTTAGTATTATGAAAAAACTATGTTACACACTACTACTCACAGCGGTCATTATAGGATGCGCCAGCACCTCAAAAAAACAAGACATTACAAATAGCTCAGAGGCTATGTCTGACACGGTACGCATCGCAAATGATAGTCTTGAATACGAGATTATAATTATAGAACCTGGATTTAATCAGTGGCTAGTCACACAACCCCCTAGAGGTTATTATGAGCAGTTCTGGCTTGAGAATAGAAATGTAATTTTTGTAAATGAATATAATAATCGCGTAGTAAATACAACGCAGTATGACCCTAACCTTTACATACAACAAATAGATTACCAGCGTGGTATAGACTACGGTTATGAAGTAAACTACTTGTTATATAACTGGTTTGAATATTTTCAACAACGTAACAACCAGAAACTACGATAATCGTATTTTTGCAGCGCTATGGAAAAATTCAAATCGCGCTGGGAAATCACAAAAAACTGGCAATTTATTCACGTTATACTGGGATTAATTGCCAGTTTCATATCGGCTTTCTTACTTTCGAAAGCTATTATTTCAAAATTTTTAGAAGCAACTTCTATTACCTATCTAGTGCTTCTCTCGCTCGGTACACTCCTACTCACCTACCTTATCATTAAATTTACCCTGTGGTTATTTACAAAATTATATGACAGATGGGGCGTTAGTTATAGATGGGAGCTTATTGCAATTTTTCTTGCCTTTGCCGTAACTGGCTCAACAGCAGGTAGGTTATCTAACCCTTTAATGGAAATTATAGGCTTAGATAAAAATCTCACTAGTGGGTGGATTTATTGGCCTGTTAGAATCTTGTTAATTTTCCCAATATATCAAGTGTTATTAGTGATATTTGGTTGGTTATTCGGTCAGTACACATTCTTTAAGGCATTTGCCATAAAAATGGTTTCTAGAATGGGATTAGGCTTTATATTTACAAAATAGATTTTGAAAAAACAGAGACCACATAATTTACAACGCGCAGCTGCATTTCTTATAATGCTTGCCTTTCTATTACCTGCGCTTGTCTCTTTCATACACAGTACAGAAAACCACACACATTACGATACCTGTTCATTTGGTAATAAAACTCACGTACACGAGAAGAAGCTAGATTGTGATCTAGGAGATCTTCATATTGTAAAGGAAGGAGTTTACGCTTTCGCGAAAGCGTACCAAACAACTACAATTTTAATTAAAAAAAGTAATGATGCACAGTTAAGTACGTCATATACAACCACAGTCATAACATCTTCAGACCGCGGACCACCGTTTTGTTAAGCATTGAATAACATTCAATAATTAGCAAAACAATTTTTATGAAATTTTATTTATGGCTTAGCATTGCCTTGCTGAGCATTACAGCTACAGCACAAGAGTGCTCGTACACTTTATCTGGATACATTATAGATTTACACGATAATGAAGTGCTTGAAGAAGCAACCATTATTATAGTAGGTTCTGAGCGATCTGTGACAACAGATGCTCAAGGAAAATATGTGATTACAGATCTTTGTGAGGACCAGTATACACTACAGGTATCTCATCCTGCGTGTGAGACACAGCTTGTAAAAGTAACTGTAAGCGGTAATACAACTCGTACTATTAATATGGAGCATCACCTAGAGTCTCTAGGCGATGTAGAGATTGTTGCACACGCTCATAAAAGTAAAAGCCGTACAGCGACAGAGAGTGTGGTAGACCACAACCTCTTAGAAAATAATAGCGCAGCATCACTAGGTGATGCGCTTAAAAACCTAAGTGGTGTTACCTCTTTAAACACGGGTAACTCTGTTGTAAAACCTGTAATACAAGGTCTACACTCTAGTAGAGTAGTACTTATTACAGAGGGTACGAGATTGCAAGATCAAGAATGGGGTGTAGAACACGCACCTAATATAGATGTAAATGCAGCTGGTGAAGTCACAGTTATTAAAGGAGCGGCAGGATTGCAATATGGTGGTGATGCTATAGGAGGCACCATTATCATAGAGCCAGAGCAGGTACCTGTAAAGGATACCCTTTTTGGACGAACAATTATTACCGGTGCGACCAATGGTCGTGGAGGTTCTCTGACTACTTCTTTGATAAAATCATATAATAACGGCTGGTATGGCGGCATAAATGGAACTTTAAAACGCTTTGGGGATTTTGAAGCGCCAGATTATGTACTAAGTAACACAGCTCTGTATGAGAGAGACCTTTCTGTACGTATAGGAGTTAATAAATATCGTTATGGTGTAGAGGCTAGCTACTCGATTTTTGACAAAGAATCTGGTATTTTACGCTCATCGCACGTAGGTAATGCTGCAGATCTCTCGGTTGCTATAAACAGCCAAGAGCCCTTTGTAGTGGAGCCATTTACGTATGATATTAATGCTCCAAGACAGGAGGTACAACATCAAATTGCAAAACTAAAGTCATTTTATCGCTTTGATAACTTTGGGAAGTTAAGTGCTCAGGTAGATTACCAGCGCAATAACAGACTAGAGTTTGATATACGTCGCGACAGCGATGACTTGAGACCATCTATTGATCTACAACTTGAAACTATAGGAGGAAAAATAGATTTTGATTACACGGCAGATAATACCATTACCGCAAAGGTGGGTATTTCTGGAAGGTACCAAGATCACTTTCCCGACCCCGTTACCGGAGTAAGAAGACTAATACCAGATTACCAAGGTTATGACTTTGGTATTTATGCATTAGGGTCTAAAGACTTTGGAAAGTGGACTATAGAGGCAGGTGCAAGATATGATTACAACCGCATCAATGCAGAAAAGTTTTACATCACTAGCCTCTGGGAAGCCAGGGAATATGATGTAAACTTTGCTCAATTTGTAGTTGAAGAATTTGAAAATCAAATATTTGTAAAACCAGAATTTGAATATCATAATTTCTCAGCAACAGCAGGAGCCTCGTATGAGGTAAATGATGCGACTACGGTTTCCTTAAACTACGCACTAGCATCGCGCTCGCCTAATGTGTCAGAATTATTTTCTGATGGATTACACCAGAGTGCTGCCCGTCTAGAGCTAGGTGACCTAAGTTTTAATCAAGAAGTCGCAAATAAAATTTCATTAAATTTTACAAGATCTACAGACACTTGGAGTTTTACTATTGCTCCGTTTGCAAACTTTATAGAGGATTTTATCCTTATAGAGCCTACAGGCGTACAGCAAACGTTAAGAGGTAGTTTTCCAGTATGGGAGTATAGACAGACACAAGCTAGACTGTTAGGTTTTGACATAGATAACAACGTTCAAGTAACAGATCGTTTTGAATTTTCTAACCAGTTTTCACTGGTAAAAGGAAAGGATGTAACCTTTGATAATGCTTTAATTAATGTGCCTTCGGCGAGTACGCGTAACAGTGTTACGTATACAATGCCGTCTGTAAATAACTTAAAGCTGTCACTTGAGAGTAACTATGTATTTCGTCAAAATGAATTTCCAGACACAAACTTTGACGTTTTTCTACCTGAGACTAACACAACAGAGATAGTAGATATAAGCACACCTCCCGATGCGTATCATCTTCTCAACTTTAGAAGCTCTATTGATTTTGCAATAAATGACAAGAGCAATCTTAATGTAGGTCTTATGGTAAACAATCTATTTGACACCTCTTACAGGGAGTACTTAAATCGCCAGCGCTATTTTGCAGACGATCTAGGTAGAAATGTTTTATTACAACTTAAAATTAATTATTAAAATCACGCTTTCGCGAAAGCGTAATAACACACAAACAATGAAAAACTTTAAAAATTACACACTTATCGCCCTTACTTCCATTAGCCTTGCAGCTTGTTCTAGTGATGATGATGGAGATATTCCAGAAATAATCAACGAAGAAGAGGTAATAACAACCTTAAATCTTACACTACAGTCTGGCGCAGAAACGATCGTTCTTACATCACAAGATCTTGATGGAGATGGTCCTAACGCACCTACAATTACAGTCTCTGGCAACTTAGATGTAAGTACTGTTTACAACGGTACTGTAGAGTTTCTTAACGAAACAGAAAGCCCAGCAGAGGATATTACCGAAGAGGTAGAAGAAGAGGCAGATGAGCACCAAGTATTTTATACACCGAGCTCTGGAGTAGATGCAGCGATTGCATACGGTAACTTTGATAGTGATAACAACCCGCTTGGTACTGTAATAACACTTACTACTGGAGCAACTGCTGGTACAGGTACACTTACAGTTACCCTACGTCACGAGCCTACAAAGCCTAACGATGGAACGTTAAGTGCTGCTGGTGGTGAAACAGATATTCAAGTTACTTTTCCTGTTACTGTTGAGTAATATAAAGTAGGTATGCTTTTAATAATAAAAGGGATAGCGCTAGTGCGCTATCCCTTTTATTATTTTATGATGTATATCCTACTATTGCGGTGGTGCCTGTGCTCCTTCTTGTTCTGGTTTTTCAAAAAGACTCATTACTGCTCTTCCCAAAAATTCTGTTACATCACCTGCTATAAGTCCTTCTATGCCGTATTGATTTACGGCAACATCTGCTGCTAGACCGTGAAAGTATACTCCCATCATCGCTGCCTCCATAGGGTGGTATCCTTGTGCTAGATGTCCAGTAATGACTCCTGTAAGCACATCTCCAGTTCCCGCTGTAGATAGACCTGGATTACCCGTTGTGTTAATATAAAGCTGCATATCATACACTGTAATAGTATGTGCGCCTTTTATAACTATGATAACATTATGATTTTTTGCAAACTTTGCTGTTTTCTCTAGCTTATCAAAGTCGTCATCCCACTTCCCTACTAGCCTCTCTAATTCTCCTGGATGAGGCGTGAGTATAGATAATGCAGGTACTTGCTTCATAAGTGCAGGTCGCTTTGCTATTATGTTTATAGCATCTGCATCAATAACTAGTGGTGCTTTTTGAGATTTTAAGAACGACTCCATCGCGGCAACAGTTTTCTCATCTGTTCCCATACCTGGGCCTATAGCAATAGCATTTGCCTCTGTCTGAAAGTCTATCTCTTCAAAAACTTTCCCATTAAAGTTATCGGTTTCAACCATTACTTCTGGCAATGCTGTTTGTAAGATAGGTACCCCTATTTGTGGTACATAGGCAGTTACAAGGCCACTTCCAGCTCTTAGTGCAGCCTTACTGGCAAGCTGTACTGCTCCCATTTTACCAAAGCTTCCTCCTATAATTAAACTATGCCCAAACATCCCTTTATGAGTATACTGTGAGCGACCTTTATACATTTGCTGTATTTCGGGTTTGCTTATGAGCTGTACATCTGTAGGTGTGGTTGCTAGATACTCAGGGTCCAGACCGATATCAATAGTATCCCACATATTTATATACTTCCCTGTTTCTGGTAAAAAGAAAGCAAGCTTAGGAGACATAAAACTCAATACAAAGGTGGAGTGTACAACAATATCATCCTTCTCTAAGCCTCTGTCTGCATACATTCCTGAAGGTATATCTATAGATAATGTGTAGGCTTTAGACTCATTAATCTTTACAAAGAGTGCTTTTACCCAATCTTCTGGACATCTATTAAGTCCTATTCCAAAAATTCCATCTACCACGATATCTTGCGGACTTATCTCTGGAAAGTTTTCTACTCCCTTAATTATCTCAGGCCATTTTTTTACTTCATTTTTGAGAGCTTCATATGCCTTTAAAAAATCTGTAGATCGCTTATCGTTACAATCTACTATGTACGTATCTACGTTATAGCCATTTTTAAGTAGTAACCTTGCTATAACTAAGGCATCACCACCGTTATTTCCTATACCACAAAATACTTTTATAGGTACTGGCTGTCCTTGCAATCGTTTATGCATCCACTCATATACATAACCGCCTGCACGTTCCATTAGGTTATAAGAAGGAATTCCCTCCTTCTCTATCGTTGCGTTATCTGCTTCATATATTTGCTTAGGACTAAAAATCTTCATAAGTATAGGTGTTAGTGAGTTTCTTTACTCACAATCATTAATATTAATAAGTCTATTATTGAAACAATGACAAGATGCTTAATCTATCACTAAATAGTTGTAAAAATCCTTTAGAAATTATCACATTTACAATAAAGCAAGGATTGTTTATGGTTATTTATGATATCCGTAAAACTAAATTCTCTGCATTGCCTGTTTAGGTAAAAGTAATACATTTACTTCATCATAGACAAGATGATCGAAGCACAAAACATAACTACTTTTTATACTACCTCTATTACTATAGGTACAATTACCCCTATGGGGTATTCTGTATATATATCGTTCATTTAGTTTCCGTAGTCGCGGGACACTCTTCACACACACAAATTAGATTTATTCATTAGTTTTTACTCAGGTAAAAATGACAAAGCATTTGTATATGCGTGTATTAAAATTTGGAGGCACTTCTGTAGGAAGTGTAGAAAACATAGAAAAAACAATTGCCATCGTGGCAAACCAGGCAGCTCAAAGTCCTGTAGCCGTAGTCGTGTCTGCCCTAGGTGGTGTAACAGATTTGTTACTAAAGGCTGGAGCACTAGCAGCAAAAAAAGAAGAGAGCTATAAAGATATTTTTAAAGAAATCTCTCAAAAGCATTTGTCATTTACTGAAACGCTTACTGGTGGTGACCAAAAAGTTCTCAACGAGATTACTTTACAAATGTCGCACCTAGAGGACTTACTCAAAGGTATCTATCTTATAAATGAACTCTCTCCAAAAACCTTAGATAAACTAGCCGCTTATGGCGAACTTACAAGTAGCTACATCATAGCCGCTGCATTTGAGCATAAAAGTATAGATGCAAGTCTTAAAGATAGTAGAGAACTTATTATAACAGATGCAAACCACACAAAGGCCGGGGTTCTTTATGAGATTACAAACCAAAACATCACCACATATTTTGCTGAAAAGAAAGCAAAAATCACTGTTCTAGGCGGATTTATCGCACGTACAGAGGCAGGTGATACAAGTACACTAGGTCGTGGAGGATCAGACTTTACAGCAGCAATTATAGCAGCAGCCCTAGATGTAGAGCAACTAGAAATCTGGACAGATGTAAGCGGTATGTTTTCGGCAAATCCAAAGCTGGTAAAACAGGCAAAACCCATACAAGAAATCTCGTACCACGAGGCTATGGAGTTATCGCATTTTGGGGCAAAAGTACTCTACCCTCCTACTATTGTACCCGTATTGAGTAAAAACATACCTATCTATATTAAAAACACAATGGCTCCAGAAGAGCCCGGTACACGTATAGGTAATCAAGACATCGCACACCCCAACCCTATTAAAGGAATATCACATATAAGTGATGTGGCTTTATTAACCCTTGAGGGAGCAGGTATGGTAGGTATATCTGGTATCTCAAAACGTCTGTTTGAAGTACTATCGCAACAGCAAGTTAATATCATACTCATTACTCAAGCTTCCAGTGAGCACAGTATCTGTATAGGTGTGATGGAGGCAGATGCCTTACGTGCAAAAACAGCGATAGAAACAGAGTTTGCTTACGAACTATCGTTGCATAAAATTGACCCGGTAATTGTTGAGACGTCTCTAGCCATTATAGCGCTTGTAGGTGAATCTATGAAAAGTCATCAAGGCATCTCAGGAAAGATGTTTTCTACCCTAGGTAGAAACAACGTAAATATACGCGCCATTGCACAAGGAGCAAGTGAGAAAAACATCTCTGCCGTGATTGCCGAGAAAGATGTAAAAAAAGCCTTAAATAGCTTGCACGAAGTATTCTTTGAAGGTAACCGTAAGCAAATAAACCTATTTGTAACAGGTGTAGGTAACGTAGGTGCAAAGCTTCTTGAGCAAATTAACAATCAAAAGCAATACCTTAAAGAGCACCTCAACCTCAACATAAGAGTACTAGGACTTTCTAACAGTCGCAAGATGCTTGTATCGCAAGACCCTATAGATCTCAATAACTGGGAGGCACAACTAGATGGAGGAGAAAAAGCAGATATTTTACGCTTTCGCGAAAGCGTAATAAACCTCAACCAGCGCAACTCAGTTTTTGTAGACATCACCGCAAATGAACCTGTGGCAATGGCATATGAGGAATACTTAAGAAATAGCATTGCCGTGGTTGCTTGTAACAAAATAGCCGCCGCAGGTAAGCAAGAGTATTATGCAAATCTCAAAAGACTTAGCCGCAAGTACAACGCTCCATTTAAGTTTGAGACTAATGTGGGCGCAGGACTGCCTATAATAGACACCTTGCAAAACCTTATTGCCTCTGGTGATAGAATTACTAAGGTGCAGGCCGTACTCTCGGGAAGCTTAAACTTTGTTTTTAACAACTTTAAAAGTGGTGGCAGCTTTTATGATGTGGTACAACAAGCCAAAGAAGAAGGATATACAGAGCCAGACCCACGTATAGATTTAAGCGGTGTAGATGTGGCACGTAAAATTCTTATACTAGCTAGAGAAAGCGGTCTTGAGCTAGAGCTAGAAGATATTGTAAACACACCTTTCTTAACCAAAAACAATCTAGAAAGCACAGACGTTCCTCACTTCTTTGAAACACTTAAAGAAGACGCAGCACACTTTGAAAAACTAGTTGCCGATGCTACAGCAGCAGGCAAACGCCTTAAGTATGTAGCCCAGCTAGATAATGGTAAAGCAAGCGTAGGCTTACAGTCTGTGGGTGCAGACAGTCCGTTTTACAACCTTGAAGGGTCTGATAATATTGTTTTATTTTACACAGCACGTTATCCAGAGCAACCGCTTATTGTAAAAGGTGCAGGTGCAGGAGGAGATGTTACTGCCAGCGGACTCTTCAGCGATATCATAAGACTTAGATAATTTAATATGTCTCAACAAACTCATAAAGAAAGTGCTGAAACTCGTGATGAGGTACGTATTTTTTGCCCCGCAACTGTTGCAAACGTAAACTGCGGTTTTGATTCGCTAGGTTTTGCCCTTGAGGGCATAGGTGATGAGATGGTGTTTAAAAAAACTACCGGTAAAGGCGTTACTATCACAAAAATTACGGGTGACGATTTACCTATGGAGGCGCATAATAATGTTGCCGGCGTGGCAGGTAATGCAATGCTAGAAGCCATACAAGCAGATTTTGGCGTAGTTATCGAAATTCATAAAAAAATACGATGTGGTTCTGGTATAGGCAGCAGCAGTGCAAGCGCGGCTGGGGCCGTTTACGGCATTAATCAATTACTTGATGAGCCATTATCTAATCTTGAGCTTACTCGCTATGCTATGAAGGGTGAAGCACTTGCAAGTGGTAATGAACACGCAGATAATGTGGCTCCTTGTATTTATGGAGGCACAACGCTAGTTACCGGCTACTACCCTCTTAAAGTTATAGCGCTCCCACCTATGGAAACGGTATACGTAGGTATACTACACCCGCATATTACTATAAAAACCAAAGAAGCAAGGGAGATTTTACCCAAAACGGTACCTCTTGCAGATGCCATTAAGCAATCGCAACATCTAGCCGGTTTTGTCGCTTCACTATATGAATGGGATAAAGAACTTTTTACAGAGAGTATACAAGATGTGCTTGTAGAGCCCCACCGCAAGCAATTGATTCCGCATTTTGATGAGATACGCACTATTTCTAAAGAGAACCAATGCATTGCCTTTGGCATATCTGGTAGCGGGCCTAGTATGTTTTGTCTCGCTTTCGCGAAAGCGCATATAGACTCATATCTAGCTAATAGTGTAGCCTTGTATCAAGAAAACGGTCTCCAAGTAGACAGCTACTCCAGCCGAATTTCTGGAACAGGTTGCCATATCATATAATACAATAAAAAATGCCGAGCAATTGCCCGGCATTTTCTTTGGTTGGATTGTGAAAGTAATTAATTATTCATTCTGACCATACTTCTCTGCATATCGCTTTGCAAGCTTAGTCTGGTGTGATTCTAAACTAATATCACGACCTTGTATAAAGGCTCTAGATAGATTGTTACCTCTCATATCTAACGCATTGCCATCACTTATAAAAAGTGTCGCATCTTTACCAGGCGCTAGCGTACCAGTTGTAGAAGCTATCCCCATAATCTTAGCAGGATTTAAAGTAATCATTTTAAGCGCGTCTTCATCGCTTAACCCAAATTGTGTTACTTGACCTGCATAAAATGGCAGGTTACGCACTTGCCAGTACTCTGCATCATAGCCTAAGGCTACAGTGACACCTGCATCTGTAAGTAACTTTGGTAATTTATAAGGAAGGTCATAATCGTGATCTTCCATAGATGGTAGTCCTTGTACACGTTGTAGTATCACAGGTATGTTTGCCTTAGCTAGTTCTTCTGCTACTTTATAAGATTGATATCCTCCTACAAGCACTACATTAGTAAGTTGCATCTCTTTGGCAAATGCTATCACATCAAGAATTTGCTTTTGGTCATTTGCACTTATATATACTTTTTGCGTACCGTTAAAGATATTCTTCATCGCATCAAAAGGTAAGTTTTTAGTTCCCTTAGCTTTACTGTAAGCTCTTGAGTTGTTAAAAAACACTTTAATCTTATTTATATCCTCTTTATACGACTTGTTAGGCTTGTAACCAGGCTCCTCACCTAGCCACCATCTACCGCGACGCATTGTACGAGGCCAGTCCATAAAGATACCTTCATCTGTTTTATAAGCTGCATCTTCCCAGTTCCAAGCATCTAGCTGCACTACAGAAGAGGCTCCAGAGATAGTCCCTCCAACAGGTCTAATTTGTGCCATTAGTACGCCGTTAGGGCGCATAGATTCTACAACCTTAGACTCTGCATTATAAGCAATGATACCACGTACGTGTGGGATCATCTCTCCTATCTCATCATCATCATTAGATTGTCTTACTGCGCCTACCTCTACAAGGCCTAGCGTTGTGTTTGTTGCTATAAAACCAGGGTATACGTGTTTACCTGTGGCATTTATCACTGTTCCCTTTGTGGCGCCACCACCACTTTGAATTGTAGATATTTTACCATTTTCAAATACGATAGTGGCATTATCTATTACGTTCCCATCACCTACGTGTGCTGTTGCTCCCGTTATTGTATAAGCAGTTGCTTGAGCTGGTGCAGGTGTTTGTTGTGCATTTGCTGTTGCTCCTAAAAGGAAAACAACGGCTACTAGTAATTGTTGTAGTGTTTTCATCTTAGTAAATTGTTTGTTCTGTATCACAATGCATACGTTGTTTTTCTTTCTTTCTTGCCGGTTGTGTTTTTAAGCCTTTGTTCTTTTCTGCAAGCATCATTGCAGTAAGTTGTGCTTTTTCTTTTTGTACCGTTGCGCGTAGTTCCTTATCCTTTTCTATATCAAAGAATACTTTTCCTTCTATTATAGTTTTCTCTGCTCTAGCTTTTATACTAAGCGGGTGATCTGACCATATAACGACATCTCCATCCTTACCAGGTTTAAGACTTCCTGCACGATCATCCATATGTAAAAGCTTTGCTGGATTTAATGTGACCATTTTCCAAGCGTCCTCTTCTTCAATACCACCGTACTTATAGATTTTTGCAGCTTCTTGATTAAGACGTCTCGACATCTCGCCATCATCTGAGTTAATGGCTACTGTAACTCCTGCTCTGTGCATAATAGCGGCATTATAAGGTATCGCATCATTTACTTCATATTTATAAGCCCACCAGTCTGAGAAGGTAGATCCTCCTACGCCGTGCTCTGCCATTTTATCTGCAACTTTATAACCTTCTAATATGTGTGTAAAGGTGTTTACATTAAAACCAAACTGCTCTGCCACCTTCATTGTCATATTAATCTCGCTCTGTACATATGAGTGACAAGAGATAAGACGCTCCATATTAAGAATGTCAACTATAGTTTCCATTTCCTCATCTACACGATACGGTTGTCCACTATTCTTCTTTGCTTCATATTCTTTACCTCTTGTAAAGTAGTCTACAAAAACCTGCTCTACTCCCATCCTTGTTTGAGGAAATCTTGAGTAGCTATTCCAGTTTGCTTGTTTTACGTTTTCACCTAAGGCAAACTTGATAAACTTCTTGTCCTTAATTACCATTTCATCTATAGGTGCTCCCCACTTAAGCTTCATCACTGCGCTCTGTCCACCTATTGGGTTTGCAGACCCGTGTAGTAACTGGATGGCCGTTACTCCACCAGCTAGGTTACGATAAATATCAGAATCATCTGGATTAACCACATCACTCATACGTACCTCTGCTGTAGAGTTATGACCAGACTCGTTTATTGCAAAAGCAGCAATATGTGAATGCTCATCTATAATACCAGAAGTAACGTGCTTACCTGTACCATCTACTACCATCGCTCCTCGCGCTGATAGATTTTTTCCAACTGCACTTATTTTTCCATCTTTTATTAAGACATCTGCATTTTTAAGAATACCCTCTGCCTCATTTGTCCAGACTGTTGCGTTTGTGATTAAAATATCTTGTTGCTTAGGACGTGTCTCATAACCAAAAGCCATATTAGGATATGTAAGCGGCATAACATCTAGGGCTTTTTCACCACCTTTTTTATCGTCCTTACCCTCACTCTCCTCTAAAGCTGTCTTTCTAGAGGTAAAGTTTTTTTCTGTTCCATCTGCAAGAATTGCTTTACCATTAAGACCATTTGCATCTGCTCTAGCAACGAGTCTTATAAACTTACCTTCGGCTTCTTTAAAAGTAACTGTAGCCCAGTCTTGTTTATAAGCAAACTCGCTCTTTACTTCTTCTCCTCCTTTTTTCAAAGTTGCTTTTGCCTTTTCGGTTGAGTTTTTTACTTCTAGATTATAAGTCGCACCGTTAAGGTTAATTGCATAGTTGCCATCTATGTTTACTGTAGTCATATCTTTAACCACATTTTTATTACCCTGAATCCAGTGCTCAAATAATTTTGTGTCTTTTTCAAACACCTCTCCAGAAGTAATCATAAAGTTTGCCCACGCTCCATTTTTAAGAACACCTATCTCACCGCTCTTACCTACCATTTGCGCTGGTATCGTAGTAAGTGCTTCTAGCGCACGCTCTTTTGAAAGACCATACGTAATCGCCTTCATAAGGTGCTTTTTAAAATCCTTTGGTGATTTATGCTTAAATGTAGTTAGTGCAAATGTCACTCCAGCATCTTGTAACGCTTTAGGGTTTGTAGGTGCTTGATTCCAGTGCTTCATATCAGACAGCGCTACATATTCGGCAGCATATGGATCTTCCATATCATAGGCATCTGGAAATTTAAGTGGCAAGATCATTTTACGATTCATTGCCTGTACCTCACCTATACGCTTATACTCGTCTCCGCCTGCAACTATTACGTAGTCTATCCCAAATTGATCTCCTAGCTTATCTATACGTAAGTCGTCATAAAGTCCATCACCTTCAAAAAATTGCGGTAAGGTTTTATTTCGCGTAAGCGCTTCAAGAGACATATCCTTTGTATCTACATTTCCTTTCTCATACCAGTCTAGGTCGTGTTGCACTTGACGTAGTAAGGCTGTAGCTCCCATTTTTGAAGAAGGGTATGCTTGTCGAGAAGTAACGCTCTTGTCAAAAGAAAAATATTGAGCAAGACGCTCCTCCATTACTCGGTTTGCCGTATTACCATAATTGTTAAGAGCAATAAGTGCTCCCGTACCACGAGCGATACCATCGTGTTGTAAGGTTGCTACTACTCCAAAACCTGCGTTTATATATTCGGTAGCCTTCTTTTTATCATACTCAAAGTCGTCATAACCATTTTGCTCTGAAAGAATATGATCATTCCAGTATCCTCCCTCTCTCGAGTTGTCATATTGAGAAGCACGACCAGAACCTCCAGCCCTCTTAGGCTTTGCAATACCAAAATTTGTATAGATATCTACAAAAGATGGATAGATGTGCTTACCATCTAGGTCTACCACAACAGCATTTGCCGGGTACTTAGATGACTTACCTACAGAGACTACTCTACCATTTTGTACCACTAGGGTACCTTTCTTAATAGTTTCGGTTGGTGTGCTGTGTATTGTGGCGTTTGTAAACACCGTGTAGTTTTCATTTTTGGACTTAACGCCAGCATTTGCCGGAAAGTAATCTTGCGCATACATTGTAAATGAGCAAGTTACCAGCCCTAAGACAAGTAGTTTTTTAAAGAACATATTTAGATTGTAAATTATTTAGTTCTTAAAGATAACTACCTTGTTAAGCAAGCGTTAAGGTTTAATAAATATTTAAGAGACTTTTAACATCAAAAAGTCTCTGGAAACTGCTTGTCATAGTTCACCAGTAATGCAACCATATAACTGTAACTTTCTAAACCACCCGGCTGGTTATTTGCCTTAAGGTAGTTACTATAAAAGAGATCAAATAAGGGCTCAAGCGGGTTATCCATCTCATCCCAAAAATCTCTAGACATTTGATATTGGGCAAGTATACCAGGATGTACCTTACTTTTTAATAAATCGCCTAGCTCTTTATCTCGGCGGTACACATCATTTAAACAATACCTAAGTGCAAAAATACTTCCCGAGTATTGAAAATGTATGTCCTCATTATTAAGCGTAGCCATAACTGCCATAAAGTTTGCTTCATTTTCTTTTGCAAAACCTAGCTGGTGGGCTTGCTCGTGACAAGATATAACAGGCCACCTGTGAGCGGGTACCATTCCATTTATTTGCGCCTCATTTGTGATGGGGTTGAGATAACCACTATATCCCATAACAGATAATGGATATCGCAATAATGAGTTTTTTATACTTTTGGGAGGATACTGCAACGAGGGAAACTTCTGTTGTAAGGCTTCATAGCCGTTGAGAGTTTGATTAAATATTTCCGCTTTCGCGAAAGCGTAATCAACCACCGCACTATCATTTACGGCAAGTGCCGTGTGTAATCTATTGCTATTATTAAGAAGTTTTTCTGTAAGTGACACGAGCTCTTGTGTGGTATACTCATTGTCTATAGACAAGGATTTGTGTAGTGGTAAGCGGTAATAATTCATCCCCCAAAGCAGGTGAAAGGCAAAATATACAATAGAAAGCATCGCAAGGGTACGTAGTAAGAACGACTTGATGGTCTTAAATCTATTTCTTACCAAGATTACAATCTCACGTACCGCAAGCACGATTAAAACCGCATACATAATATCTCCAAAGGAAAACGGTAACCATCCAAAAGCATATCTAAAACCTTTTGAAATCACAGGGTATATCCCATTACTGTACCACTGCTCTACAGCTTGTGGATATAAAGCTAGCAGTCTTACAACGAGCATTTGTACAAATAATAGTAATCCAATTATGAGCGTTATGCGATTCTTTTTCAAGCGATATGATTTAAATTACGACACAATTTACAATGTGTGTTTAACAAAGTTGACTTAAAAATTACAATTCAAATTGTTTCTAGTCGTATTTTAGTAAAAAAATTATAGTTAATGGATTCTATTTTATCATTCTTAGGTGCTATTTCTTGGTGGATGTGGCTCATACTCGTTGTACTACTTGTAGCTATTTATGACACCTTTATACAGAAGAAGCATATTATTTTAAAAAACTTCCCAGTAGTAGGGCACTTTAGATATATGTTAGAAAGTATAGGTCCAGAGCTACGCCAGTATATTGTGGCAAATAATCGCGAGGAACTACCCTTTAACCGTATAGAACGCGGGTGGATTTATGCCTCTGCAAAAAATGAAAATAACTACGAAGGTTTCGGTACAGACCGTGATATTAACCAGTCTCATTACATTTTTATAAACAATGCGATGATGCCTTATAAGGTTGAAAAGGATCATCCTAATGCAAAAGATCCATACTTCCTAGCGTGTGCAAAAGTAATGGGAGCAGGAAGAAGAGCACGTCCTTATAGACCTAGTTCAATAATTAATGTAAGTGCGATGAGTTATGGTAGCCTTTCGGCGAAAGCTATAGAGTCTCTTAATCGAGGTTGTGCAAAGGCTTATGCATATCATAATACTGGCGAGGGTGGATTATCCCCATACCACAAAAAAGGCGGTGATGTTGTTTTTCACTTTGGTACAGGGTATTTTGGTGTGAGAAGTGAAGAAGGTGGTTTCTCGATGCCTAAAATGAAGAAACTTGTTTCAGAAAATCCGCAGGTGCGTGCCATAGAGGTAAAACTCTCTCAAGGGGCAAAGCCAGGAAAAGGTGGGGTTTTACCAGGATCTAAAATTACAAAAGAGATTGCAGAGATACGCGGGGTAAAACAAGGGGAAGACGTTTTATCACCTCCTAATCATAAAGCATTCTCAAACGTACCAGAACTAATAGATTTTGTAGAAGATATCGCTGCAGAGACTGGATTACCTGTAGGTATTAAAGCTGCAATAGGTAAACTAGATGCCTGGAGAGAGCTTGCTCAAATTATGGCAAGCACTGGCAAGGGGCCAGACTTTATCACTGTAGACGGTGGTGAAGGTGGTACGGGAGCTGCACCACCTAGTTTTGCAGACCACGTAGCACTGCCTTGGGTATATGGTTTTTCTGATATTTATAAAATCTTTAAAGAATATAAACTCACAGATCGTGTCGTTTTTATAGGTTCTGGTAAGCTAGGCTTCCCAGCAAAGGCTGCAATGGCATTTGCTATGGGCGTAGATTGTATAAATGTAGCACGCGAGGCAATGCTTGCTGTGGGTTGTATACAAGCTAAGGTATGTCACAACAACACCTGTCCTACTGGCGTTGCTACACAAAACAAGTGGCTGCAGCGTGGTATTAACATAGAAGATAAAGCAGAGCGCACACACTACTACTTTAAAAACTTTAAAAAAGAATTACTAGAGATTACTCGTGCCTGTGGTTATGAGCACCCAGCCCAACTCACAATGGATGATGTAGATATCAACCTAGGTGATAAAAACCTAACGCAAACCCTAGCAGATGTTTATGGTTACAATAAAGTAGCTGTTCCTTTTAAAAGTACAAAAGCACTTATGAAGTGTCCAGACCTAGGTGGAAACTACAATAAAAAAGAAGTAGCCAAAGAAATAGATATGGATGACGTGCGTTATTAACGTCTCTCAATACATTATACATACTAAAAACAGTATACCCTAGTTATAAAGATAACCAGCTTTAAACCCAATACAACCAATGACTCAAGACCTAACAAACCTTGCTTTTAACCTTCTTCCAGCCATAGTTGTAGCGCTACTAGCCTACTACTTCTTTAACCAGTTTACAAAAGAACAAGAAGGGCGTCGTCGTTTTTTATTACATAAGGACAATCAGGCAAACGCGCTACCACAAAAACTACAAGCCTACGAGCGTCTTACACTATTTTTAGAGCGTATCTCTCCTGGCAAACTAGTTACACGAGTAAAACCGTATAATGATGATCCTAACGATTATGAAGCCTTGTTATTACGCACCATTAATGAGGAGTTTGAGCATAACTTATCACAACAAATCTATGTTACTCAAGAATGTTGGAACGTGGTACGCACTTCAAAAAGTAGTACCGCTGCCATCATACGTAAAACCAATATGAGTAATAAAGTAGAAACAAGCGACCAACTGCGAGAGACCTTACTGCGCGACCTTATGGATAATGTATCACCTAGCGAGACAGCCCTACAATTTATAAAGCAAGAGGTACGTGAGATAATTTAATTATAGTACTTCTATACGTTTGAGATAAGCTATTTCCTTTTCGGTAAGAGAGCTGGTAAGTTCTTTTACAACGGAAAGATTTTTAGGATTTTTAATCTGCTCTTTGAGTAGTTTTCTTGCGCTTTCGCGAAAGCGCCATACGTGATGCACACTCGCCTCTACAAGTGATTTTAAGCTTTCCTTTTCAAAAGAGCCTAGCTGGCGCAGGTAGTTAAAGGCATTTTGCCGCAACTGGTAAGCTTGTTCTGGTTGTGTGTAGCTTATGAGTTCTTGATATCGTCCAAAAGATTGTGACGGCTTATACTCTGGTGTTGCCAGTGATAATGCTAGCCATAAGGTACGTAAGTTCCCATCTTGAAATCCAAACTGCCCATCCATTATATCAAGCACCTTGCGTTGTGATGCAGGATCATTGCGCTGCTGGTGGTACACCCATAATTTAATCATTGCCTGCTCACGCGTGACATAGCTATCATCTTTAAGCAACTTATAAAAATCGGTAGCAAGTGATTTGGGTACATTTTCTAGCGATGTAGCTACAGCCTGACGTATAAAGACGTTATCAGAACTTATAGCTTGTTTAAAAACAGGCAGTGTCGCGTTTATAGATTCTTGAGCCGCTTGATATACCGCCTCTTGCCCTAGGTAGTCGTTACCAGAGGCTACAGCATCCATAAGTTGTGTAAACTTATTTGATAACGGAGCTTCTCTACCTGACTGTAATCTAAAGTACTGTTGCATAAATTCGCTCTTTTTAAGCGACTGTAAGGCATCTTCTGCTTGAAAAGCAGACTGGTATAACCAGTTCTTCTTAAAGTCTGTGAGATCTACCGTAGCTAGCGCCTCAACCTCTGTCATAAAATCTTCTGTAGTTACATTTTTATATGCATACTTTTTAAGATAATTCTGCACAGCGAGATCAAAGGTGTTTACCCCTACTCGCTCTCGTAATATGTGTATTGCCCAAGCACCTTTTTGATAATAGGTAAGACTACTTCCTCCAGAAGCAACAAGCTTTTGCCCTTTGCCTTGATCGCTTAAAACTCGCAACTGCTCTGCAGTTTCAAAGAGTTTAAAATAAAAATAGTCATCTCCAAAGATCTCTCGTTCGGCGAGAAGTGCATAGTAAGTGGCAAACCCCTCCTGTAGCCAGTGGTGCTCACTTTTAGTCTCTGTCACAAGATCTCCAAACCACTGGTGTGCGAGCTCGTGTGCATTTACGTTTACATAATTACGATCTGTAAAGCCTATTGCATCTACCATAAAATCGTCAGAAAAGATGGTACAACTCGCATTCTCCATACCTGCATACAAGAAATCTTTTACAGGTACTTGCTTATACACCTTAAAAGGAAACGGCACGCCTATTTTACGTTCTAAATAATCAAAAACCTCCTTGGAGTATCTATAAGTAGCTTCTACCTGCAAAGAGTCTTCTGGATAATAGTAATATTCTAAAGGTACACCAGACGAGGCCGTAGCTGTTTTTACATCATAATTTCCCACCACAAGCGCCACGAGATAGCTTGCTATAGGCTTTTCCATATCAAATTCTGAAACTAGCACGTTATAATCCTTTAATGTCTTTGCAGCTACGCCATTTGCAATAACTGTATGCCTATTGTGTCCCGTCACTTTAAGATCAAATATGATTTTATCATTCATATCATCTATACTAGGCAGCCAGTGTGAGGTATACTTACCTTGACCTTGCGTCCAGAACTGCTCACTCCCGTTGTTATTTACAAAATATGCTGCCTGTGTAGGTTGCACTGAGTAGTCAAAAGTTGCTTTATAGCTCTCCCCAGCCTTAAACGTCCCATTAAAGACTATGGTAGTATCTGTTGCACTTATGGCAAATGTGGTTGTTTTATCTACGAGCTGCATCGCCTTTCCATCCATCACAACTTGATTTACATCTTGTAATGCGGTAAAGGTTGTAGTCACTTTTCCTAAAACAGATTTCGTATCAAAATCAAGCGATAAGGAAGCGGTAACTTCCTTAAAATCTATGGTTTTGGTTTGAGCAGATATTTCTTGGGTATACGCTTTCGCGAAAGCGGACAACGTTATAATAGCGAGCAATAGGTATTTCATATACTCAAAATAACAACTTTTGAGCCAGTATCTTTTATACAGGCATTCGAAAATTTGAGTTAAAGACTTATTTTTACTTTTAATGAATCCCACATTTTTACAAACTCCCATAGATTACCTTAAAGGCGTAGGTCCTAACAGAGCAGACTTATTGCGGTCTGAGCTGGGTATACACACCTTTCAGGACCTAATGCATCTTTTCCCGCACAGGTATATTGATAAAACGCGCTATTATAAAATAAGCGAGCTTGAGCGTAGCAATGCAGAGGTGCAGATTATAGGGAAGTTTACCAGTATGAAGATGATAGAAGGTAAAGGTCGCAGGCTTGTGGCAACCTTTAGAGATGATGGTGGACAGATGGAGTTAGTATGGTTTAGAGGTCATAAATGGATCAAGGAGGGTATCAAGATGAATACGCCTTATGTAATTTTTGGAAAATGTAATTATTACAACGGTAAATTCTCGATGCCACATCCAGAGATGGAACTGCTTTCTGAGCACGAAAAAAGTATACGATCTGCAATGCAACCCGTGTACCCATCTACCGAAAAATTATCTAATCGTGGCATCACAAATAAGGTGGTAAATGGAGTGATGCAAACCCTCTTTATGGAGGCAAAAAATCACCTCTTTGAGAGCCTCTCAAAACCCCTCGTTACAGAGCTCAAATTAATGCCAAAAAGAGAGGCACTTTTAAACGTTCATTTTCCGCAATCTCAAGAGCATCTTGCACGTGCTCAATACCGATTAAAATTTGAAGAATTTTTTTATATCCAGCTACAACTTGCCTTTAAAAATGTAAACCATAAGACTAAAATAAAGGGGTATCCCTTTGAGAAAGTTGGTCCCATTTTTACAGAGTTTTATAATGACCATTTACCCTTTGAGTTGACCGGTGCACAAAAACGTGTTCTTAAAGAAATACGTCACGACCTAGGTACAAATGCACAAATGAACAGGCTTTTACAGGGAGATGTGGGTTCTGGGAAGACCATAGTAGCGCTTATGTCAATGTTAATGGCACTTGACAACGGTTTTCAGGCTTGTTTAATGGCGCCTACTGCCATCCTGGCAGTGCAACACTATCAAGGATTATTAGAATTATGTAAAGAACTGAATACCAGTATTTCATTACTTCAAGGTTCAACTAAAACTTTAGAGCGTAAAATCATACACGAGCAGCTAGAAAATGGTGAGCTAGACATCCTTATAGGTACACACGCTCTACTAGAAGACAAGGTAAAATTTAAGAATCTTGGGCTCGCAGTGATAGATGAGCAACACCGTTTTGGGGTAAAGCAACGCAGCAAGTTATGGCACAAAAATGAGTACCCGCCACACGTACTTGTGATGACCGCCACCCCTATCCCCCGCACCCTTGCGATGACCGTTTATGGTGATCTAGATGTGAGTGTAATTGATGAGTTACCACCGGGCAGAAAAGCCATAAAAACGGTACATAGATATGACGCAAATAGACTCAAAGTTTTTAAGTTTATTAGGGATGAAATTGCCCTAGGTAGACAGGTCTATATTGTGTACCCATTAATACAAGAATCTGAGGCGATGGATTACAAAGATTTGATGGATGGCTACGAGAGTATTTCTCGTGAATTTCCGATGCCAGAATATCAGATTTCTATCGTACACGGAAAGATGAAACCAGACGATAAAGAGATTGAAATGAATCGCTTTATAAAAGGTGAAACTCAAATTATGGTCGCCACAACCGTAATAGAAGTTGGCGTAAATGTTCCTAACGCTTCTGTGATGATTATTGAGAGTGCAGAGCGTTTTGGGTTAAGCCAGTTACACCAGCTGCGTGGTCGTGTAGGTCGAGGTGCAGAGCAAAGCTATTGCATCCTTATGACCAGCCACAAACTCTCTAGCGATAGCAAAGTGCGCCTAGAGACAATGACACGCACTAATGATGGCTTTGAAATAGCAGAGGTAGATCTCAAGCTACGAGGCCCGGGCGACATTACAGGAACCCAGCAAAGTGGCGCGCTCAACCTTAAAATAGCAGATATTATACGTGACAATGACATTCTAAAGGTAGCCAGGAGCTACGCCTGGCAACTGGTAAAAGACGATCCTAAGTTTGAGAAAGAAGAAAACCAGATCATACGCTTTATGTATGCCCAGATGATGAAGTTTAAAAATATCTGGAGTTATATCTCTTAAGTATTCAAACATAACAATCGCTTAACATACTGTAGCGCAACCTTATGCTCATCACTTCATCTTAATTAAAAGACATCCTTATGAACATTAGATTCACCCTTACACTTTACACAATAATCGCAATATTACTGGCAAGCTGCTCTACAGATGACAGCGTTAACACAGAAGAAGACAATCGTATTTTTATAAATAATACTACACTAGAGTATAAGCATTACAAAATTACCGCTACTGCTCTAGACAACGGACTCTTTAATCTAGTGCGTCCTGAAGACGAAGAAGACTTTTTTATAATTTACGGAGGCGTAAATGGCTTCACACCAGAATTAGGCACAAATTATACGATAGCTGTGGCAAAATATTCAGTTCCAAACCCGCCTGCAGATGCAGGTAGCACAGAGTATGACTTTTTAAGGATTATTGAGCAATCTGAAGGGTCTACAACAGAAACTTTTGACCTAAGATTGCTTACTCAATACAGCGATGTACAAGATACTTTTATCACATCAGACAGCAGTAGTAATTATGCACTACTTAATGATATAGCTATAGATTGCAATACCGTATGCGAGCAGCTTGAACCTACACTAAATGAATTTGAAACCCTTTACGGTACCTTCTCAAGAAACAGCGATAATAGTTACAAGCTGCTAGACACTTATATACAGTAGCTTAGTCCTCACAGCACTCTGGCATACTGTTTTTAGGCACACACCAATATATCCTACCACACATTCTAGTAAATCCCTACCTCATTTTCAGTCAAGCGATTACCTTTCAACTCAGTAACAACAACTTTAAAAAAGACGTGACAATCACTTTATTAAGTTAAGTACAAAATATGCGATTATAAGTAGTAAAATGGGAATATATACGCTTTCGCGAAAGCGTAAAAAACTACACAGATACTACCTCTTCTCCTTTGCCTACTTGCTTACTTATCCTATATTTGCCTACTTCAAAAAGCTCCATTTTTATGAAAATTTCTTACAACTGGTTAAAGCAGTTTATTGATATAGATTGGGATGCCGAAAAAACTGGCGAACTCCTAACAGACCTAGGTCTAGAGATAGAAGGTATAGACACATACCAAAGTGTAAAAGGCGGTCTAGAAGGGATTGTAATAGGTCACGTGCTTACCTGCGAGCAACACAGCAATGCAGACAAGCTTAAAGTAACTACGGTAGACATAGGTGCTGAGGCTCCTGTACAGATAGTGTGTGGCGCGCCAAATGTAGCTGCAGGTCAAAAAGTACCAGTCGCAACTATAGGCACTACGCTATACACAGAAGAAGGTGAAGCGTGGAAAATTAAGAAAGGAAAAATACGTGGTGAGGAATCTCACGGTATGATCTGTGCAGAAGATGAGCTAGGCCTAGGTAAGA
Source organism: Dokdonia sp. MED134 (assembly GCF_000152925.2). Taxonomy (NCBI): domain Bacteria; kingdom Pseudomonadati; phylum Bacteroidota; class Flavobacteriia; order Flavobacteriales; family Flavobacteriaceae; genus Dokdonia; species Dokdonia sp. MED134. Next base: position 702,881 of record NZ_CP009301.1, read on the forward strand.
GTCACGACGGTATTATGATACTAGACGAGGCACTTGTACCAGGAACACCAGCTGCTCAAGTTTTTGAAATAGAAAATGATCAAGTTTTTGAAATAGGCCTTACGCCTAACCGTGCAGATGCTATGAGTCACTGGGGTGTTGCCCGTGATCTTAAAGCTGGATTGTTACAGAAAGAGATAAACAAAGGGCTTATTACCCCATCTACCTCTTCTTTTAAAATAGAAAAGCGTGTACACAAAATAGATGTAGATGTACTAGACTCAGAAAAAGCACCACGCTACGCGGGAGTTGTGATAAGCGGTCTTAAAGTAGAAGACTCGCCAGAGTGGTTACAACACAGACTTAAAGCTATAGGCCTCTCGCCTATTAATAATATTGTAGATGCGACTAATTATGTACTTCACGAGCTAGGGCAACCGCTACACGCCTTTGACCTTAGTAAAATCACTGGAGAAAAGATTGAAGTACGCACACTAGAAGCTGGAACAAAGTTTACGACACTAGACGGTGTAGAACGTGAACTACACGAAGATGATCTTATGATCTGTGATGCAGAGAAGCCTATGTGTATTGCTGGAGTTTTTGGCGGTTTACATAGTGGTGTTTCAGAAAATACGAATGCCATCTTTTTAGAAAGCGCTTACTTTAACCCTGTAGCTGTACGTAAAACAGCAAAGCGCCACGGGCTTAATACAGACGCATCTTTTCGTTTTGAGAGAGGTATAGACCCTAATATTACTGAGTATGCACTTACAAGAGCTGCCATACTTATTATGGAGATTGCCGGTGGAGAGATTACAAGCGAGATAGTAGATATCTACCCTAAAAAGATAGAAGACCAGCAGGTGTTCTTAAACTTTGATAATACTACAAAGCTTATAGGTCAAGAATTACCTCGTGAGGTGATTAAAGAAATATTAATGTCACTAGATATTAAAATTAATAATGTGACAGAAAGTGGGATAGGTATGACCATACCAGCTTTTAGAAATGATGTAACTAGAGAGGCAGATGTTATAGAAGAGATACTACGAGTATACGGTTATAACAACATCTCTTTTGGCAACAAGCTTAATGCTACGGTATCATCTACCTCAAAATTTGATGATCACAGAGTAAGTGATGTAGTGGGTAATCAACTCGCGGCACAAGGCTTCTATGAGATGATGGCAAATAGCCTTACCACTCCAGCTTATACCGCTCTTTCAGAAAATCTTAAAGAGGCATATAATGTAGAGATGCTTAACCCGCTAGGTAAAGAGCTTAGCGTCATGAGACAGTCTATGCTGTTTTCTGGACTTGAGGCTATCTCGTATAATATAAATCGTCGCCGTAGTGATCTCAAGCTTTTTGAGTTTGGAAAAACGTATCACAACTACCCTGGTGAGCGCAAAGAAGATAAGCACCTTGCCTTATTTGTAACAGGTAATCGTACAGATGAGTCTTGGGCAAATACAAGCGCACCTACTAACTTCTTTTACTTAAAAGGAGTCGTAACAGCGTTACTTGGAAAGTTAAATATAGCTCGACTACGTAGTGCTAGTGTTAAGAATGATTTATTTTCTGAAGCGGTAGGTTTATCTCTTGGAAAACAAGACGTGGTAACCTACGGTATTGTAAAGAAAAATGTTTTAAAGAAATTTGACATTTCTCAAGACGTATACTTTGCAGACTTTAACTGGGATGCGGTCTTAGAGATTGCAGCTCGCAACAAAGTAGTGTTTAAGGAAATACCAAAATACCCTGCCGTAAGACGTGACTTTGCTCTGTTACTAGATACAAAAATCCAATTTGAAGAGATTGAAACCATTGCAAAACAAACGGAAAAGAAACTTCTCAAAGACGTAAACCTTTTTGATGTATACGAGGGTAAAAACTTGCCAGAAGGAAAGAAAAGTTATGCTGTGAGTTTCTTATTACAAGATGAAAACAAAACACTTACAGATAAGAATATTGACAAAGTGATGAACAAACTGCAACAACGTTTTGAAAAAGAACTAGGAGCAACACTTAGATAATCACTTTACAAATTACTTCAAGTCCCAAATTCTTAATAGAATTTGGGACTTTTTTTATGATATAGAATTTCGACATCTACTATTTAAATAAACACTGTGTATTGCTCTTGAAACCTTAACACATTTGTTTAATAGTTTCAATAATTTTGTGCAGTACGACCAGTGCATTGACATTGCGGCTTTTGTATTGTATATTTAGTAGAAAAAAAGAGATGCTATTAACCAGAACAAACATTCACGATAAATTATTACGTGAGCGCAGCAAGAGTGAGCAAGAGCAAGATATTCTGGCTCAAGTAGAAGCTATTTTTACACAAGACCGCATTCGCGAAAGCGGAATCATAAAAACCCTTAATAGCCCTTCAGGCTCAGGTTACAATGAGTTTAATATAGACTTACTAGCAACCGAAAATATCTTCCATATTAAACAAATAGAGAAGATTTGTATAGATTACAGACTTCGCTTTCTAGATACAAAGTACTTTAAAGGGAAATATCCACAGCAAGCGCTAGACAATATTAAATATCTTGAAAACACGCACAATACAGAACTAGATGGTTTTAAAATCATAGCACCGTCAAAAATGTTTGTACTAGAAAAAGCAGATGACCCTTTACTTTTTGCTCCTATGGGTAATGGATATTACTACCTCATACATAAATGGGGAAATGATCTTAACCCCTTTAGAAAGCAGTGGGCCTGGTCGTTTAAATCTTTTGAAAATCTAATTGTAACCACACTTTTAATAAGTCTAGTCGCTACTATGCTTATACCAGACGGTCTTTTTACAAAGAATCAAGATTTAAGTCAAGATGTTATGGTCTTTTTCTTTATGTTTAAGTCTATAGGAGCTATTGTATTATTTTATGCCTTTGCATTAGGTAAAAATTTCAATAAAGCGATATGGAATAGCACTTACGATAAAACAAGATAACTATATGAGTATACTACCAGATTCCCGTTATGAGAAGATCCACACTGGGTCTGCCATTGAGACAAAGCGTTTACAGATCATTCTAGAAGAAAAAGGAATCCCTAGTATACTAAGAGATGATAATGAGAGTGCAAAGCTAGCCGGCTATGCGCTAGGCTCTCCAGATCAATCTAGATTACTGGTTGACAAGGAACACCTTGTAAAAGCTAAGCATATTGTAGCAGCCACACTAGAAGATTTTAAAACAAATGCCCTCACAGATGATGAGCTCAACTCACTCTCACAAGAAGAATCGCAAAGTACACCCATAAAGACAATCACTAGAAATACTACAGAAAAGAAAAAGCCAGGAGTATCTCCTGGCCGTCTTATCTTTTATGTACTCTTCTTATTATACTCCTTATGGCGTTTGTCACCTTTATTAAAAGGTGAAGAGTTACCTATGCTTCGCATTATAATAAGCGGTGCGTTAAGTATATTCTGTATTTATATGCTCATCTCTTACTTCACTAATAAAAAGTAAGAGAGTAGCCTACTCGTACATCGCCATACGCTGCTCTCTGATGCTCTTATCACTCATATACTCATCAAAGTTCATAAAGCGATCTATAACTCCTTTAGGAGTAAGCTCTATTACACGGTTACCTACTGTGCTTGCAAACTCGTGATCGTGTGTTGTGAGCATTACTGTACCCTTAAAGTTTTTAAGCGCATTGTTAAACGCTGTAATAGACTCAAGGTCTAAGTGGTTTGTAGGTTCATCTACCATTAAGATATTTGCACGCTTCATCATCATTTTTGAAATCATACAGCGCACTTTTTCTCCCCCAGATAAAACATCAGATTTTTTAAGAGCTTCTTCGCCAGAAAAAATCATTTTACCTAAGAAACCTCTTAAGAAAACCTCTTCTCTCTCCTCTTCTGTTTGTGCATACTGGCGCAGCCAGTCTACAAGGTTAAGAGTCCCATCTTGAAAGTATGATGAGTTATCTAGTGGCAGGTAAGATTGTGTTGTTGTTACTCCAAAATCAAAGCTACCGCTATCTGCAGTTTGATTACCATTTATAATCTCGTAAAATGCTGTAGTAGCACGACTATCACGAGAGAATAATACTGCTTTATCTCCTTTATTTAAGTTTATATCTACGCCCTTAAATAGTGTATCTCCATCTAGACTTGCAGTAAGACCAGCACAATTAAAAATCTGATCTCCAGCCTCACGATCTCTGTCAAATATAATACCCGGGTATCGACGGCTAGATGGCTTAATTTCTTCTATATTAAGTTTATCTATCATCTTTTTACGAGATGTAGCTTGCTTAGATTTTGCAACGTTTGCAGAGAATCTAGCGATAAACTCTTGTAACTCTTTTTTCTTCTCTTCGGCTTTTTTGTTTTGCTGTGCTCGTTGTCTCGCTGCAAGTTGAGATGACTCATACCAGAAGGTATAGTTACCACTATAGTGAGTAATCTTACCGTGATCTATATCTGATATGTGTGTACAAACTGCATCAAGAAAGTGACGGTCGTGAGATACTACAATCACACAATTCTCATAGTTTGCCAGGAAATTTTCTAACCAAGCAATCGTTTCATAATCCAGGTCGTTTGTAGGCTCATCCATAATAAGCACATCTGGATTACCAAAAAGTGCCTGTGCAATTAAGACACGTACTCGCTGCTTACCATCTAGATCTGCCATAGATGTGTGGTGAAGCTCCTCCTTTATACCAAGGTTAGATAGCATTGTAGCTGCGTCACTATCTGCATTCCATCCATTCATCTCTTCAAACTGCACTTGAAGCTCTCCTATACGGTCTGCATTCTCATCAGAATAGTCTGCATATAATGCATCAATCTCAGATTTGATTTTATATAATGGCTTATTACCCATTACCACAGTCTCAAGTACGGCAAACTCATCATAAGCATAATGATTTTGCTCAAGTACAGACATACGTTTACCTGGCTCTAGATGAACGTGACCAGAGGTAGGGTCTTGCTGTCCCGTTAATATTTTAAGGAACGTAGACTTTCCTGCACCATTTGCACCTATAATACCATAGCAATTGCCATTAAGAAACGAGGTGTTTACCTCGTCAAATAAAACGCGTTTACCAAATTGAACCGAAAGATTAGAAACTGATAACATAAAATTGTCTGTTTAGAGCCTGCAAAAATACCTATAATTAAAGAAATTTTAAACATTAGAATAGTAAAATGCTTTTAACGTGGCTTTAACAACTTAAACACACCGTTAAACTTATTTTTGAGAACAATGCGCTATGCTTACCTTTAAAGCATAAATTAATACCCTATATGAAATATCACATCGCTCTTCTCTCATTACTTGTAGTATTTACAACCAGTTGTATCTCTGAAGACAAAGACAAGGCAGACGGAACATATATAGGTGGTGAGATTATCAACCCTGTACAGAGCTATGTACTTTTACGTAAAGGTGAGAAAGTCACAGACAGTATACCCCTAGACAGACGTAATAGATTTTTATACAAACTGGAGAATTTTGAAAGCGGCCTTTACCGCTTTGAGCACGGAGAACACCAGATTGTTCATATTGAAGAAGGAGACAGCATCTTGTTGCGTGTAAACACAAAAGAGTTTGATGAGTCTTTAAGCTTTTCTGGTTATGGTTCAGAGAAGAGTTCATTCCTCATAGATATGTACCTTCACTGGGAGTCTGAAAACAAAAACTTTAAAAGAAAATATCAAAAAAATCCAGAGAATTTTCAAAAGACATTAGACTCAATGTCTATTATACATCAAGAAGAACTCAATACATTTTTGAACAATCCAGAAGCTACCTACTCTGAAGATTTTATAGATATTGCTAAGGCGGTTTCTAAAATGGACAATTTTCAGCGCAAGGAGCTTTACCCCTTTGCTCATTATGGCAAGGACAAACTGAATTTTATTGAAACGTTACCTGGAGACTTTTACCGCTTTCGCGAAAGCGTCGATATAAATAATCCAAACCTTGATGAGTTATACGGTTTTAGAAGATATCTGGGCTCGTATATAAATCATCTAAGCTTTTTAAGGTATGGTGACTCATCAAATTACGACCGTATGTCTTACGTACACAATCACCACCAGATTGCGGTTATAGATAGTATTGTAAGTAATGAGCCACTTAAAGAACGTTTACTCTACCAGATGGCACGTATTTTTATTGCAAACAGCAATAATTCTCAAGAAGTGGTAACCTTGTTTGATGAGATTAAAGCAGTATCTTCTTCACAGGAAACAATAGCAGATATAGATGCCCTTTATGCAAATAATAAAAGTATGGAGGCCGGTAATGTCATACCAGATGTTCTTATTGTAGACACAAACCTAGCAATGAGCACGCTGTCTAGTCGCATTACAAAACCTACGGTACTATACTTCTGGTCTTATTTAAGAAAGTCACATATGAACAATTCTCATATAAAGGCTCAAGACCTTCAAAAAAAATATCCTGAGTTTAATTTTATTGCGATTAATGTCAACAAGGAACAAGACAAATGGTTACGTCATCTAGACAATAAGAATTATAATTCTCTTATGGAATATCAACTTGCAAAGCCCGTTTTAGGAAGAAAGCAACTTGTACTCAATGATATTAACAAGACAATAGTGCTAGATAGAAAAGGAGTTATTCTTAATAGCCACGCAAACATACACAGTCCAAAGTTTGAGAATGAGCTTCTTGCCTATTTAAATCAATAGACCACATATTAATCACATATAAAAAAGCCTCCCTAATTAAGGAGGCTTTTTTATATGTGATTAATATTTGATTAGGCTTACTTGTTACCCTTCTCATAGTCTGCTAGAAACTTAGCAAGACCACTATCTGTAAGTGGGTGTCTTAATAATCCCTCTATAGAAGATAAAGGACCTGTCATAACATCTGCCCCTATTTTTGCACAATCTATTACGTGCATTGTATGCCTTACTGAGGCAGCTAGAATTTGTGTATCAAACATATAGTTATCATATATGTGACGTATCTCCGCTATAAGATTAAGTCCATCTGTAGAGATATCATCTAGTCTTCCTATAAATGGAGATACATATGTTGCACCAGCCTTTGCAGCAAGTAATGCTTGCCCGCAAGAAAATACGAGTGTACAGTTAGTACGTATACCTTTATCAGAAAAATATTTTATAGCCTTAATACCATCCTTGATCATAGGCACCTTTACGACAATTTGCTCGTGTAATGCAGCGAGCTCCTCCCCTTCCTTAATCATCTCGTCATAAGTAGTAGAGATTACCTCTGCACTCACATCTCCTGTAGCAATAGCACATATATCCTTATAGTGCTGTAAGATATTCTCACGGCCTGTGATACCTTCTTTTGCCATAAGTGATGGGTTTGTAGTTACCCCGTCAAGAACACCAAGGTCTTGCGCTTCTCTAATCTGGTCTAAGTTTGCGGTGTCTATAAAAAATTTCATAGGTTTTTCTTTTGTTGATTATACACAAATGTAGCTAAAAGTGATAAGTCGTTTCCCTTACAAGGATTAATTGTTTGTTAACTACAGGCCGTAATGGTTGAGCAACAGTTTTTCATACCAAGTATCTGGCAGCATACGCTTAAGTGCTATACTAAAACGTTGCATAAAGAACCCAACTCGATAATGCACTTTTGGATTTTTTGATTCCATAACGCGTTTTATGACTTTTGCCATAATAGCGGTGTCCATTCCTTTATCTACGTGCTCATCCATAAGAGCTAGCGTGTTCTTATAATTATCTTTATAAGGTGAGTTATCTAGTACGGGAGCGTGATATCTACCCGCAGCAATATTGGTTGCAAAATCTCCTGGTGCTACGGTAGTCATCTTCACATTAAACTCTTTAAGTTCCATACGGTATGCCTCTGTAGTGATACCTAGCGCACCTTTTGTCGCTGAGTAAATACCGCGATACGGTAACCCCATATATCCAGCTATAGATGTAATATTTATAACCATACCAGAGCGCTGTGCTCGCATAGTAGGTAATACTGCTTTAATAACTTCAAGTGCGCCAAAGTAATTTGTTTCAAAAACACGTCTCGTCTCAGTATTTGGAGTTTCTTCAAGAGGTCCGGTTATGCCCATACCTGCATTATTTATAAGGTAGTCTATTTTACCTTCGGCTTTGAGAAGTGTGGCTACGGCTGCCGTTATGGTTTCTGGCTTTGTTACATCCAGGGCTAGCATATGCACGCCTTGCTCAGTGCTATTTTTAGGATTACGGCTTGTACCATAGACGGTGTATGAATGATTTACTAAAAACTGTGCGATGGCTTGCCCTATACCAGAAGAGGCACCGGTGATTAAAACTACTTTTGACATATGTTATTTTAGAGTGGGTCAAAGATAAGAAGATATCACCTTTACAGATACCTTCGTCTCAAATTACTATGGAAGAGTTGATGGGTTGTTATTACGCTTTCGCGAAAGCGTAAAAAAAAAGCGCCCAATTACTTGAACGCTTTTAAAATAATTTCTTTTGAACCGTTATTATAAGCGACGTGCTTTATCAAAAAACGCGTAGTACGGTGCTGTGTCTCGTAGCATACTGTATCCAGACACCTCGTCTTTTCTTCTTCCGTTTGCATCTAGTAGTAGTACGGTAGGGAAAGATTTGTCTCTATTATACTTGTCTTGCAGCTTCATATTTTTCTTTTTCTGCTCTGGTGTGATGATATCTTCTCTAAAAGGAATATCTATCTCTAGTAGCACAAAGTCGTCTGCCTGCTGGATAAATTTATCTGTTTCCCAAAGATCTTTTTTAAGCATCTTGCACGGGCCGCACCAGTCACTACCTGTAAAATACATTAAGATAGGCTTACCTTGACGCTGTGCTACTTTTTTTGCTTTATCAAAATCTGTGTACCATTTTGCCTGCTGCGCTTGCATAGTCGCTGCCGAAATGAGTAGTAAAAAGACGATGAGTTTTTTCATTATAGTTGTTTTAGGGCTGTTGCAAATTTAAAAACTTCTAGAAATAAACAACAATCTTGCCACAATATTGTAATCGCCTACAATTTACAAAACATACTATAATTCTAAAACTGCATTTGCAATAGGTTTTCTCACCTTCTTTAAGGAAGAAAACATATCATCTTCTGCTCTATACCCTACTGGCATAACCAGTACTGGCTGTATGCCGTGTTTATCTAGGTCAAGCGCCTTGCTGTAACCTTCTGGAGAAAAGCCTTCCATAGGGCAGGCGTCTATCTCTTCTAGCGCACAAACAGTAAGTAAATTACCCATAGCGAGGTAGGCTTGCTTTGTCGCCCAGAGATGATTATCTGCAACACTTACGTTTTTAAAATGGTCTAATAGATAATCTTTAAAAGGTTTTAGAACCTCGTCTGGTGTGTTGCGTGTGGCCTTGACGTTATTAAAGTAATCTTCTACATAGGTGCCATCTACGTTTTTTTCTATACAAAATACAAGTATGTGAGAGGCATCTACCACCTGTTGCTGGTTCATTGTTACAGGTACTAAAGCCTCTTGCTGCTGTTTATCACTTATAATTACAAGTCGCACGGGCTGTAAGCCAAAACTTGTGGCCGTAAGATTAAAGGCATTTTTTAAAATATCTATTTGAGCGGTAGAGAGCATACGCTTGTTATCAAACTTTTTAGTCGCATACCTCCATTTTAAAGCTTCTATTACTTGTAGCATTTGTTCTGTTTTTAGACCTTGCAAAGATACAGACACAAGGCTGCATATCTAGTATGTTATGCAGTAAGAATTACTTAGTCACATCTACCTATGCTTACAGTACAACAACGTATTAAAGAAAGTGAGACACGCATCTTTAAAGCGGTTTTCCCTAATACGACTAATCATTATGACACCCTCTTTGGGGGTACCGCATTACATATGATGGATGAGGCTGCTTTTATATGTGCAACACGTTTTAGCCGTAAGAAGGTTGTTACTATATCTACAGATAAGATAGATTTTACAAAGGCCATTCCAGAGGGCACCATCGTAGAACTTATTGCTCAGGTAGAAACTGTGGGCAATACAAGCTGTGTAGTACGCGTTGAGATTTACAAGGAAGATATGTATAGCTATGATCGCGAGCTAGCTGTTGCAGGTAAGTTTACCTTTGTCGCTATAAATGATGACAAGAAACCTATTACTATTATTGATAAGGCCTAGTGAGAAAAATTATTAAGAAAATAACCATTCTACTCTTTGCTTTTTTGGCACTGCTTGCTTGTGGGATATTTATACTCTCTGGCCACGTTAAATCCAGTACTAAAAATCAAACTTACAATAACATTGCCGAGGTGCCTCAAGCTTATACAGTTATTGTTCTAGGTGCTAGTGTGCGATCTAACGGAGATCTATCTACTATGCTAGAAGATAGAGTGTCGAGCGCGCTCTCGCTCTATCGCGCGGGTAAAGTATCAAGATTTTTACTCTCTGGAGATAATGGTACAAAATCTTATAATGAGCCTAAGGCTATGCAACAGTACCTTATTAACCAAGGTGTGCCAGAAGAAGATATATTTTTAGATTATGCAGGTTTTGACACCTATGATAGTATGTATCGAGCAAGCTCTGTTTTTAATGTAAAGGAAGCTATTGTAGTAACTCAAAAATTTCACCTACCTCGAGCACTTTTTATCGCAAATAGATTAGGTCTTGACTATTACGGCTTTATAGGAGATAAACATATCTACCAGCGTGAGAATGCTAATAAACGCAGAGAACTTCTAGCAAATGTAAAAGCATACTTAGAGTTAGGCATAAGTAAAGAGCCTACCTATCTAGGGGCAAAAATCCCAATAGATGGACCTCCTCAATCTACATACTCAGATTAAAATGTATTTCAAAAATTAAAAAATCTACTGTAGTTTTACTCAAAAAAAGTAACCCATTGTACGCAATATTAAAAAAGGAAATCACCACATTTTTCTCCTCACCTATAGGCTACCTAGTCGTAGGGTTATTTCTAGTGGTCACAGGATTATTTTTATGGGTTTTTGAAGGAGAATTTAATATTCCTAACTCAGGCTTTGCAGACCTTGCTCCATTTTTTCTTATCGCCCCGTGGATGTTTACTTTCCTTATACCTGCGGTAACTATGCGCAGTTTTAGTGAAGAAAAAAAAGCAGGAACCTTAGAACTATTACTCACAAAACCCATTACTACATTACAACTTACGCTAGGTAAATATCTGGGTGCTTACAGCCTCATACTTATTGCTATTATACCTACGTTAATGTATGTGCTCGCTATATATATGCTAGGTAACCCCGTAGGTAATCTCGACGTTGGTGTAACCATAGGGTCATATGCTGGACTTATACTGCTTGCTAGTATCTATACGGCATTAGGAATATTTATATCTACCTGTACTAGTAATCAAATTGTTGCCTTTATTGCATCAGTAGGGCTTTGCTTTTTTCTCTATTTTGGAATTGAAGGTATTGCAGCCTACAGCAGCCTAGAGGGTACTACAACCTTCTTATCAAGCTTAAGTATTAAATCACATTATGAAAGTATAAGTAGAGGAGTCATAGACACGAGAGACCTTATATACTTTGTAAGTGTAACTGCGTTTTTTATCATACTCACGGTATGGAGATTGCAAAAAAATCAACACACTTACGTGAAAAAAATCTCTAACATAGCGCAACCGCTACTCTTGTTTGTAGGGTTACTACTTATAAATTATGCTGGTTCATTTGCACATAAACGTTATGACCTAACTCAAGATGGCAGGTATACCATAAGCAAGCCTACAAAAGAATTATTAGACCAAATTAAAAGTCCGCTTATCATAGATGTTTTTCTTGAAGGAGACTTTCCTGCAGAATTTAAAAAGCTTCAGAACGAGACGCGCTACCTTCTTGAAGAAATGCAGGCTCACAATCCTAATATTTACTTTGAGTTTTCAAACCCTGTAGAGCCTGGCGAAACGACCACTCAAGTAGCAGGGCAGTTTAACGAGTTTGGAATGACCACTATCCCGCTTAAAGTAAAACAAGACGGTAAGGAGACTACACAAACTATTTTCCCGTGGGCTACTATTAATTTTAATGGTAAAGCCGTTCCTGTTTCTTTAGTAAAAAATGTGGTAGGATCGTCACCAGAACAGCTGGTTTATGCCTCAATTCAAACTCTTGAGTATGCCTTTGCAGAGGGGCTTAACATCTCTTTAAATGCAAAGACTAAGCGCATAGCAGTACTACGAGATAATGGTGAGTTACCAGATGCAAAAATTGCAGATATGTTCCGTAAGCTGGGCGATACTTATAATATTGCACCCTTCCCAATGGAGGTGGCAAACCAAGACCCAGAAAAAGCACTAAAAGCCTTACAAAACACCTTTGACCTCGTAGTTATCGCAAAGCCTACAAAGGCATTTACAGAGCAACAAAAATATGTGATAGATCAATATATTATAAACGGAGGTAACAGCCTCTGGATGCTCGATGCTGTGGCAATAGAAGATGATAGTCTGCGTAATGATGCAGGTAAAACAGTTGCATTTCCTAGAGATCTCAATCTAGACGATCAACTCTTTAAGTATGGTGTACGCATTAATCCCTCACTAGTGGTAGACCTCTACTCTGCCCCGCTAAGTGTAGCATCTGGAGAAGGAAGTGAGTCACAATACATACAACTACCGTGGTTATACAGACCACAGGTACCTAGCCTTAACACCCACCCTATAAATACTAATATTGAAAAACCGGTACGCTTTAACTACGCAAACCCTATAGAACTTCTTGAGTCTAATAATGAACTCTCAAAAACAGTGTTATTACAATCTAGTATCTATACAAAGCTAGAAGCAACTCCTAGAGAAATTGCACTTGCACAAGTAGATATAGAGCCTCAGGAGGCAGATTTTCAAGCAGGACAACAACCACTAGCTGTTTTAGTAGAAGGTGCATTTTCTTCGGCATTTACAAATCGTGTGTTACCAGATGGAAGTGATAAAGAACGCTTTCGCGAAAGCGCAACAAACGCCTCAAAACTCATACTCATATCTGATGGTGACATTATAGCGAACGAACTAGATAGCCGCGGGCAGCCACTAGAATTAGGCTTTGACTACTACACAAGAACCAGCTATGGTAACAAAGAGTTTTTGCTTAATGCGGTTAATTACCTGCTCGATGATAATGGTCTTATTAACATAAGAAGTAAAGAAATTGCCCTTCCATTTATAGACACCCAGAAGGTTTCAAAAGAGATCACCACGTGGCAAGTCTTGACCATTGGGCTTCCGCTTGTTATACTACTTATTTTTGGCGTCATATATAACGCAATAAGAAAGCGCCGTTACGCCCGCTAGATGTTGATAAGTTAATTTCTAAAGCCGTCGCATTTCAAATATATTTGTAAGTAGTGTGCAGGTAATTTATTGCATCACTTTATATTCAATTTTCTTGCATAGCAAAACCTAATAATACTATGAAATTTATAGTCTCTAGCTCTTACCTTCTCAAACAACTACAAGTGTTGGGAGGGGTGATTAATAATAGCAACACATTACCTATACTGGATAATTTTCTTTTTGAACTTGATGGTAACGCCCTTACGGTTTCGGCATCAGATTTAGAAACTACAATGACTTCAAAACTTGATGTAGAGTCTAGTGATAATGGAGCTATTGCATTACCAGCGCGTTTGTTACTAGACACGCTTAAAACATTTCCTGAGCAACCCCTAACTTTTACTCAGCACGAAAACAACACTATAGAGATAAGCTCTAACCACGGTAAATATGCACTAGCATATGCAGATGGTGCAGAGTTTCCTAATGCCGTATCACTAGAAGATCCTAGTGTGGTAAAAATACCTGGAAGCGTGCTTGCTACGGCTATAAGCAATACCATATTTGCGACAGGTAATGACGATTTACGCCCAGTGATGAGCGGCGTTTTCTTTCAGTTTGCAACAGATGGTTTAACCTTTGTAGCAACAGATGCTCATAAGCTTGTAAAGTATGGTCGTACAGATGTTGTAGCATCACAGGCAGCAGAGTTTATTATGCCTAAAAAGCCACTTAATTTACTTAAAGGAATCCTCTCTACGTCTGACGATGAGATATCTGTAGAGTACAACGAGAGCAATGCAAAATTTACTTTTGATAACGTAGAGCTTGTATGTAGACTTATAGATGGTAAATACCCTAACTATGAGGCCGTAATACCTAAGGAGAACCCAAATAGACTTACGATAGACCGCAACCAGTTTTTAAACTCTGTGCGTCGTGTATCTATTTTCTCAAATAAAACAACACACCAGATACGTCTTAAAATTGCTGGAGCAGAACTTAACATCTCTGCCGAAGATATAGATTACAGCAACAAGGCAGAAGAGAGACTTACTTGTGATTACCAAGGTGATGATATGCAAATAGGTTTTAACTCAAGATTCTTAACAGAGATGCTTAATAATATGAATGCAAATGATGTTTCTCTAGAGATGTCACTTCCTAATAGAGCAGGTATCTTAACTCCAGTAGATGGTCTTGATGAAGGTGAGCAAGTAACAATGCTTGTAATGCCAGTAATGCTTAACAACTAAGAGACTTACATCTCATAAAGTAATACCATAATGCTACTCTTAACTAGAGTGGCATTTTTTATGCAGTTTCTTTACGCTTTCGCGAAAGCGTACTAACAGGCTTTACAGCACTCTCCTATTTTATTCGGTTGAATTCTGTACTTTTAGCAATCTTAAAATAAAATGAATGAAAAAATATTTTGCGCTTTTAGGACTAAGCCTTGTTGCACTATCTTGTAATGAATCAAAAAAAGTAGTTACTCCAGCACAACCAGAAGGTCCTGTTATTATAGATGTTACCGCTTTAGAAAGTGACGAGACAGACGTGCGTAAGTACACAAACACAATCACCGAAGGAGAACTCAAAGAAATGCTCTATGTGTATGCCAGTGATGAATTTGAAGGGCGTAACACAGGAGACCCAGGTCAAAAAAAGGCAGCAGCATACCTTGTAAACTATTACAAAGAGCTAAACGTACAACCAGGTAATAATGGTGATTACTATCAAATTGTACCAAATACATTTTTTAGAAAAGGAAGCGGACTTAATGATTCTGAAAACGTTCTAGCTTTTATAAAAGGATCAGAAAAGCCAGAAGAGGTTCTTGTGCTCTCTGCACACCTTGATCACGTAGGTATGGACGCAAAAGGAAATGTATATAACGGTGCAGACGATGATGGCTCTGGAACAGTAGCTTTACTTGAGATTGCAGAGGCTTTTAAACAAGCTGTTAAAGATGGCAAGGGACCTAAACGCTCTATCTTATTTTTACACGTTACAGGTGAAGAAAAAGGTCTTTATGGATCAAGATATTATTCAGAAAATCCAGTATACTCTCTTGCAAATACCATTGCAGATCTTAACATTGATATGATAGGTCGCAATGATGACGCGCACAAAGAAGATAACAATTATGTGTACCTCATAGGTTCTGATAAGCTTAGTACAGATTTACACAATATCTCATCTGCAGTAAATGCAAAGTACTTTGACATCAACCTAGACTACCGTTATAATGTAGAAAATGAGCCTAACAGATTTTACTACCGCTCAGACCACTATAACTTTGCAAAGCACAATGTGCCAGTAATCTTCTACTTTAATGGAACGCACGATGATTATCATAAAATAAGTGATACTCCAGATAAGATCAACTATCCTTTACTTGAGAAGCGCACAAAGCTCGTTTTTGCAACAGCTTGGGAACTTGCAAACAGAAAGGAAAAACCGGTAGTAGATAAAGCCGAAAAAGAGTAAAACAGAAACAACTCATTATCAGAATTATAAAAAATGGAGCAAAAAAAATGCTCCATTTTTTTTTGATAAAAGGTTGTACATCTATTAATATTAATTATCTTTGCACTCGCAATTAAAATGGTGGTTGTAGCTCAGCTGGTTAGAGCGCTGGTTTGTGGTACCAGAGGTCGCCGGTTCGAAACCGGTCTTCCACCCTTAAAAAAAGCTATCCCTCTGGATAGCTTTTTTGTTTTTATATGCTTTTGCGTGTTGTGAGCCCTTATATCAAATCAAATAAGCTATCTACAGCCGCATATCGCTCTACAGTAAAACCTTCACCATACTCTGTCCCTATAAGTCTACCTAGATCTCTTGCTCTATAGTTTATACTATCTTTAAAAGTCTTACTAGATATAGGCGTATCTCCTTCCTTATTATTTGGATCGTGAAACTGTGATGTGTAAGCAAACACAGCCTCACATTTTTTATCTATAAAGCCACTTACATCAACTACCACATCTGGTTCTATATTTTGCCACTGTATATAGTGATACACAGTTTTGGGACGCCATTTTTCTTGAGGCTTTCCTTCTACTATAGTTTCTATTTTTTTAAGACCGCTTAAAAAGCAAGCATCACTGGCCAGTTTACTCCCTTTACCGTGATCTATGTGCCTATCTGTAATAGCATTACAGAGTACCATTTCTGGTTGATATTTACGTATGATTTCTATAATCTTGAGCTGGCTCTCTCTATCATTTACAAAGAATCCATCTGCAAGTGCGATATTTTCTCGTACGCTCACGCCTAATATCTTTGCTGCATTTGCTGCCTCTACATCACGTATCTCTGCAGATCCTCTTGTCCCTAACTCCCCCCTTGTAAGATCAAGAATACCTACTTTCTTTCCGTTTGCTATTTCCTTTGCTATCGTTGCTCCACAGCCCAGCTCTACGTCGTCTGGATGTGCTCCTATAGCTAGTATGTCTAATTTCATAAAATATATTGTTATAACGCCTGTAATGGCATTTTATAAGTCGTACAATTCTAGTCTGCTACTACTGTTGCTTTTTTAAGTACAACTTCAAGCGCTTGGTCAATATCTGCCATAAGATCTTTTTTCTCTTCTATACCTACAGAAAAGCGTATCAAGCCATCTGCAATGCCTTGTTTTGCACGCTCTTCTTCTCCTAGTAGAAAGTGAGAGGTTTGCGCTGGGCAGAGCATTGTACTCTCTACACCTGCAAGACTCATAGAAGGTTTTATGAGTTTAAGCGCTTTTTGAAACTCCTCTGCATCAATGTGTGGTGCTAACTCGAAGGACATCATACCACCAAAACCGCTCATTTGCTTTTTTGCAAGAGCATAGTCAGGATGCGACTTGAGACCTGGATAATACACCTTATCTATTTCCTCCTTTTTATCGAGCCATTTGGCAAGCTTCTTTGCATTTCTATTTTGAGCTTTAACACGTAGCGCCATTGTCTTGATACTACGCTCAAGCATCCAGACCATAAGATCACTTAAGCTTCCTCCTAGATTTTTACCTAGGTTCCAGATACGGTCTATATGCTCTTGACTTGCTGCAACGGCTCCTGCACAGATATCACTATGACCACCCATATATTTTGTTGCCGAGTGTATCATTATATCTATCCCAAAATCTTTTGGATTTTGATTTACAGGTGATGCAAAGGTGTTATCTATCATCGTTACAATGCCGTGCTTTTTGGCTAGTGCAGAGACCATTTCCATATCTGTCACTTTCATAAGCGGGTTAGACGGGGTCTCTATATAGATAACTTTGGTTTGTGGGGTTATCGCTTTCGCGAAAGCGGCCTCACTAAGATCTTCTGTAAACGTATAGGTGATACCATATTTATCAAACTCCTCTACCACAAGGTTATAAGTCCCTCCGTATAAAGTTTCTTGTAATACAATGTGATCTCCACTTCTTAAAAACGCAAGTAACGTTGTGCTCACTGCAGCCATACCACTGCCAAAAATCATTCCCGCCTCAGTTTTTTCTAAAGCTGCAATTTTCTTGCTTAGACCTTCTTGGTTAGGTGTATTAAAATAACGTGGGTAGCGCTTTACATCTACATCCATAAAGGCATATGAAGATGACATAAATATAGGAGAAACAGCTCCTTGAAACTGCTCGTCTTTTACTTCTCCCGTGTGAGTACAAATGGTATTGAGACCCTGGTTTGACTTTGACATAACTTTACTTTTTTTAATGTTCTAAAAATACAAAAAACACCTAGAGCACCTCTCTCATTATTAAAGAATAAAATAGTGCACTCTGGGCCAATGGCTTAGCACAGTTTTAGACATTCTCTTAAAAATGTTAATGCAATAGTCGTATAAAGTTGCTACCTTTAAAAGGATGAAATTGATTACTAACATATATCAGCTTTTAGTAACTGGAGAATATGATAAGCCTCTTTGTGGCAAGGAGATGGGCGCTATGCCGTATATTGAGAATGCGTATCTCGTAATAGATGAAGATCGCATTTATGAGTATGGTAGTATGGATGATTTACATCCCATCGCTGTAGATGAAGTTATAGACGCAACAGGTCAAATAGTATTACCTATGTGGTGTGACTCTCACACGCATCTAGTATTTGCTACAACTCGTGAAGATGAGTTTGTAGATCGCATAAAAGGCTTGAGTTATCAAGAGATTGCTGCCAGAGGTGGTGGAATTTTGAACAGCGCTCGCAAGTTACAGGCAATGAGCGAAGATGAACTTTATGAAGATGCATTAGAGCGCTTATCACAATGTATTAAAACGGGTACTGGGGCTATAGAGATTAAAACAGGTTATGGCCTTACAGTAGCGTCAGAACTTAAGATGCTGCGCGTTATCAAAAGACTCAGTACTGCCGTAGATATCCCTGTAAAAGCAACGCTACTAGCTGCTCACGCTATACCAGAACGACACAAACAAAATAGAGAAGCTTATATAGATGAGATTGTAAATGAGATGATACCAGCATTTACAAAGGAGTCATTAGTAGATTTTATAGACATATTTTGTGAGACAGGATACTTTACGGTGGCAGAAATGGATACCATAGTAAACGCCGGAAAGGCGCACGGCTTAAAACCTAAGGTACACGTAAACCAGTTTACAAGTATAGGTGGTATACAGAAGGCTATAGAGCTTGAAGCACTGACTGTAGATCATCTAGAAGAACTTACCGAAAAAGATATAGATGCATTAAAAACATCAAATACGATACCGGTAGCCTTACCAGGCTGTTCTTTCTTCTTAAATATACCATATACACCCGCACGCAAGATTATAGACGCAGGCCTATCTCTTGCTGTGGCAACAGACTACAATCCAGGATCATCACCTAGCAGCTCTATGAATTTTATAGTCTCACAGGCGTGCATCAACCTTAAAATGACCCCTGCAGAGGCAATTGTTGCAGCTACTATAAACGGTGCATTTGCAATGGATGTCGCAAAAGAAACTGGAAGTATTACAAAAGGAAAAAAAGCAAATTTAATAATTACTAAACCCCTACCCTCTTACAATGCAATTCCCTATCACTTTGGACAACACCAGATTGATAAGGTAATTGTAAATGGAGAAGTCTTATGATTATACCTAATTTTTCTATCGTACCGGGAAGCCCGGTAAGTGACATTTTTATTGAACACGAAGTTAAAACCTTCTACGAGGCGATACGCAAAGTGCAAAATCTACCGTACGGCAGAGTAGAAAACCCTTTGGAATTTGGAAGCATTATTACAAATGGTCGAGGTACCTGTAGTACTAAGCACGCGACCCTTAAAATGCTTACAGATGAGCACGCAATTTATGGTTTACAGTTAGAACTTGCTATTTATGCTATGAATGAAGAGAACACCCCAGGTGTGGGAGCGACTCTTGATAAATACAACCTGCCATATATGCTAGAAGCACACACGTTTTTATGTTATGATGATGAAATATATGATTACACATTTGCACAGTCTAAAAACCTTACGTGGACAGATTCTATACTTATGCAAACCACAATAGATACAGATCAGATAGGTGAGTATAAAAAGAGCTATCACAAATCTGTACTTGCAGACTGGATTAAAAGAGATCACCTACCATACACACTAGACGAACTCTATACTATAAGAGAAGAGTGTATTGAAGCGCTCTCAAACGCAACAACGCATTGATATGATACAGCTACACATTGCAACAGAAAGTGATATTAAACCATTCACACATCTTAGAGCTGGTGAGACCAAGCTAGGAGAAACCTTGCAACTATGTGATAGCCTAGATGACGTTGTAAATAATAATTGCACCTATGTTCTTTTTGGAATTTGTGAGGATATAGGTATTCGTGCAAATTACGGTAAGCCCGGGGCAGTAAAAGCTTGGGGAAGCTTTATAAAAGCTCTAGTAAACGTTCAAGACAATCAATTTAATAATGGTAACGATATTCTACTATTAGGTCATATCGCTGTATCTCCAGATATAGACGATATAGATAAGGAGCATCCAGAAACACTAGGTAGTATTGTAGCAAGAGTAGATAGTAAAGTAGCTACCGTGGTAAACCGCATAGTAAGTGCACGGAAAATACCTATAGTGATAGGAGGTGGTCATAATAATGCCTACGGAAATATAAAAGGTACTGCAACGGCTTTGCAAAAAGCGATAAATGTCATCAATTTTGATGCTCATACAGATTTAAGAAAAACAGAGTATAGACATAGCGGTAATGGCTTTACGTATGCACTAGAAAGTGAGAACCCATACCTCAAGACCTATTGTATCTTCGGGTTACATAAAAACTACACACCACAGTATATTTACAATATGATAGCTACTAGCGATCATATCTCCGTTTTTGATATGGAAGATATGCTGTTAGAAAGTAAACAGGTAGAAAATTTTGAAACTGCTATCTCCCAGTTAAGTGACAATACACTGGGTATTGAGATAGATGTAGATAGTATTGCAAATTTCTCAAGTAGCGCACAAACGCCCTCTGGATTTAACTTAGAGGTGATGCGTTATTTTTTAGGCCAGCTTGCAAGAAATACTAAATGTGGTTATTTACATATTTGTGAGGCCGCTCCAACAAAGAAAAATTATCAACAAGTAGGTAAAGCATTATCTTACCTCGTTACAGACTTTATAAGAAATCATCGTGAACATTATACCCTATAACACAAAAAATAAAGACGCCTTCAAGCATCTTAATATAGAATGGCTAGAGACCTACTTTTATGTAGAACCTTATGACTTAGAAGTATTAAGTAAGCCAGAAACTCACATTATAAATAAAGGAGGATACATATTTTTTGCCCAGCACAATGATGAGATTGTAGGCACGGTGGCGCTTATGCCCACACAAATAAACGGTGTATTAGAACTTACAAAAATGGCAGTATCTCCACAGGCTAGAGGTCTAGGCATAGGTCAAAAATTAATGGAGCATTGTATCGCTTTCGCGAAAGCGGAAAACCTTTCAAAACTCATACTCTATTCAAACACCATTCTAGAAAATGCTATTCATATCTATAAAAAATGGGGTTTTATTGAGATTCCCGTAGAAGAAAATGCATCATACGAGCGAGCAAACATAAAAATGGAAAAAATAATTAATCATAAATAACCGAAAATGAAATTACGCAACATCATACTATTAGCGGCTCTTACCATAGTTATTACAAGCTGTAAAGAGAACACATCAAACGAAACCAAAACAACTACAGAGGTTGTAAAAGAGGAAAAAGCAAAGAAAAGTAACTTTGAGATTTACCCAGTATCTCACGCTACTATGGTTTTAAAATGGGATGATAATGCTATCTATATTGACCCTGTAGGAGGTCCAGAAAATTTTGACCTTTATGACGCGCCAGATCTTATCTTGATTACAGATATACACGGTGATCACTTAAACGTAAACACTGTACAAGATATTCTAACAGAATCTACAAAGATTATTGCACCACAAGCAGTAGTAGATAAACTTCCAGAAGATTTACAAAAAATCACAACCGTACTTAGTAATGATAATTCATTAATGAAAAATGGTTTTGACATCACTGCAATCCCTATGTACAACCTTAGAGAGGAAGCACTTAAATTTCACTCAAAAGGCAGAGGAAATGGCTATGTAATTGAAAAAGATGATAAACGAGTATACATATCTGGAGATACAGAAGACATACCAGAAATGCGCAATCTAGCAGATATAGATATAGCTTTTGTATGTATGAACTTACCATACACAATGACGGTAGAGAGCGCTGCGAGTGCGGTATTAGACTTTAAGCCAGAGACCGTATTTCCATATCATTACAGAGGGACAGAAGGTCTAAGCGACGTTTCAAAATTTAAAGAACTAGTTAATAATGGTGATAGTAGCATAAATGTTACACAGCTAGACTGGTACCCTACAGCAGAATAAAAAATCACCGCTCTAGGATATCCATCCTAGAGCGGTGTTTTTAATATACAATATGTTTACTCCTACTTTAGACTAAAAGACGTCTGTGCAAGAAGTGATCCTTTATCATATACATAGACATTATAAGTTCCTTCTGGAAAATCTTTTGTGGTCTTCCCTATATTTTCACATATATCTAGCGCTGTATTCTCATAATAGAACTTAGAGATTGTGCTATAAGTTACAACTGTCCCGTCAAAGGCTACTTGCTTGTTATCACCTAGCGTGTTTCCTTCTGGGTCTACAACCTGTACATAAAGCATACGGTCACCAGCTTCGGCAAGACGATTTTGTGGTACTGTATAGCACGCACGTAACTTATCTACACGTCTATTATTTGAGTTCTCTATAAGCTTACCAGAAGAGCGTTCTATAACTCCAGTGGCACTAAGCTTGTTTGCCGCTAGTGCAGATCCTAAAGTTACACGCTCTGCTAGTGCTTGATTTTCTAGTGACAGAGAATCTCCTACACCTCTTTGTACCTCTAGCTCATACGTTGTACTATCTACGCGCATCGCAAGCATCTGGTTACTACCGCGTAGTGAGTCATTTTGAGCAAATAAGAAATCGCGCTCGTTACGTAGTTTAAAAACCTCTGCTCTATACTTACCAAGGCTAGCAATGGTAGCATCTTTTGCATTAATATCTGCAATGAGTCCTTGTATTCTGTCACGAGCATCGTTAAGCTCTGTGTCCTTGAGATTATTTTCTTCTATAACCACATCATACTTACTTACCATCTCCTTAAGATCTGCAAGCACAACGTTTTTTTCTTTTGTAAGTTGGCTTTTGGTATCTTTTTCTTGGTTGTACAGTTTTACTGCAAAGGCCCCAGCAACGACTAAAAGTACTGCAAGAATCCCTGCAATAATCTTAATACCGTTTCCACTTTTTTCGTTGTCCATAATATTTAGTTTAATTTTTATTGGTTATACGTCTAATGCAAAGAATTGGATTTTATTTTAATTGCTTCTGCTAAAATATTCTTTTTACCATACAATTAACGCCCGATATTAAAAATTGTTAAAATAACAAATAAACGTAGTCCATATGCGACTTAATCTCGTAGCAAACTTCCTGATGTACAAATATATAAAGCACTGCAGTAAGGAGGTTGACGTAGTTTTGATTTAAATACTTCTATAAATCAGTTCATAAAGTTATTGGGTAATTGCTATGAGTACGCTTTCGCGAAAGCGTAAAACAATCCTTCCTCGTTGTTAACGTAATTCTAAAAGCAATGCTATCCCAAAGTTTTTTACGGAAATTGTAGTTTATGAATAAACTGTACACAAAACTGGAGCTTTTATATAGCCGCATCACGGGTAATGTAGCTTTTTACCCTAGCCTTATTGCTTTTATGGGGCTAGCGTTAGGATTCTTAATGTCTTATGCAGAGCAACAGGGCATCTCAAAGTATCTCATAGACACTATACCGGCTCTTGTGATTAATGATGCAGATACGGCTCGTACGCTTCTTAGTACCTTTATAGGAGGTATTTTTAGCCTGATGGTTTTTAGCTTTTCTATGGTTATGCTCATACTTAACCAGGCATCTAGTAATTATTCACCACGCATACTACCAGGACTTATAGCAAATAAACGTCACCAGGTGGTACTAGGCTTTTATATTGCTGTCATCATTTACTGCATCATTATCTTACTTAGTATTGAGCCAGAACAATCTAAAACGCAACTACCAGGCTTTGCAGTACTTATAGGGATTGTATTAAGTATACACGTGCTTGCAGCTTTTATATACTTTATACACTCTATATCTCAAGCTATACAGATTAATAATATTATAGATCGCATTTACAAAGTATCACGGGATCGCATCCAGCAACTTATAGACACAGAGAGTGATCCAAAAGGAGTAGACGTTTTTAAAGACAATGATTCTTGGCAAAGCTATACCACAAAATTCTCTGGACATCTTAATGATATAGCACTAGACTCCCTTGTAGATTTTTGTAATGAGCACTCTTGTAAAGTTTCACTTTTAGTTCCTAAAGGATCATTTGTACTAGATAGTACAAAAATAGTAAGTGTAAATAAGGATCTTGATGAGGAGGCTATTGAGGCGCTACGCTCTTGCTTTGGCTTTTCTAGATCTGAGATTGTGAAAAATAATTATATACTAGGGTTTAAACAACTTACAGAGATTGCTGTAAAAGCAATGAGCCCGGGTATAAATGATCCCGGCACGGCAATTACTTGTCTAGACTACCTTACCGAGCTATTTGTATTACGTATGCAAAAGAGAGATAACAGCTTTGTGACAGATAAAGATGGTAATGCCCTTGTATCACTACGCACTATAAACTTTGAAGAAGTTCTTTATTTCATTTTTGCATCCCTAAGGCAGTATTGCAAAGCAGACTTTATAATGCTACACAAAATGTTACAAAGCTTGAGATACCTAAGTACATCTAATGCGTTAAAGGACGAGTATACAGAGGCTATTATCAACCAAGTACAACTCATCATAGATGATGCAAGCCAATTTATAAAAAATGAGTCAGATCTTGCTATTTTAAACAAGGTGGCTAGTGAAGTGCAAGCAAGCTAGATGATATTATTACCTCCAGATAAGGTTTTTTGACTAGTTTTCTTTTTCTTTATGCGCTATATACTGTCTGTAGCATTGCTAAAAACTACTTTTACTTTTATGAAAAATTTTCTTCTTATTATTTTGTGTTTCGCTTTCGCGAAAGCGTACTCACAACAACCCTCATCACAACCTGGTAACCTCATAAAAGATTTTGGAAAAACCTTTGCCGTACCAGAACCAGATTTCAAAACCGATACTGAAGCACAATTTTATATTGTTTTTGATGTGGCAAAAGCCCCAGAAGACCCTAGCATAAGAAATCCATACATAGAGACGATGGCTCGCTTTTTAAATATGCACGATAAAGCAGGTGTGCCTAGGGAGAATATGCACTTACGTGCAGCTATACACGGCAAGGCGGCATATGGCGTACTTACAAATGAACTTTATAAAGAAAAATATGGGGTAGATAATCCCAATATTGCACTTCTAGAAGCACTAAGCGATGCAGGAGTAGAACTTATACTCTGTGGGCAAACGGCGGGATCACGCAACATTACTTCGGCACGAAGATTGGAAATAATAGATGTAGCCCTCTCTGCAATGACCGTTTTAAGCCAGTCACAAATGAGTGGATACTCGCTTATTGCATTTTAAAAAACCGCTACTAGCATACCTTACACAATAAATTAAACCAGATTAATGCGTTACCTATTTTTACTGGGCTTTATACTCACGAGCCTATCTTCATACTCTCAAAAAATAACTCGTCAAGACAGTTTACGTGGTAGCATCACACCACAAAGAGCGTGGTGGGACCTTGTACATTACGACCTTTCTGTAGAGGTTATGCCAGAGTCAAAGACAATTATAGGGACTAATGTGATGACCTACAAAGTGCTTAATGAAGGTCCAAATGAGTTACAAATAGATCTACAAGCACCTATGAAGCTTACCGCAGTAATGCAAGATGGTCACTCGCTGGATGTACGGTCAGAAGGTAATGCGCATTTTATACAACTAGAAAATCCACAGCGTGAGGGGGAGCTAAAGAAGATCTCGCTAAGTTTTGAAGGTAAACCTAGAATTGCAAAAAACCCGCCGTGGGATGGGGGTATCACCTGGAAAAAAGATAGCAACGGAAAACATTTTATTGCCAGTTCAAATCAAGGCATAGGCGCTAGTGTGTGGTGGCCTAATAGAGATCACCCGGCAGACGAGGTAGACAGTCTTGATATGCACGTTACCGTGCCTAAAGATCTCGTAGACGTGTCAAACGGAAGACTAGTGCACATCGATACAGACGCAACTACAAAAACATACCACTGGACGGTTAAAAATCCTATAAATAACTACGGTGTAAACTTAAATATAGGTGATTATGTAAACTTCTCTGAGGTTTATAAAGGAGAAAAAGGCCCTCTAGATATGAGCTACTGGGTTCTCAAGGAGGATGAGGAAAAGGCTCGAGAGCAGTTTAAACAAGCCCCTATGATGATGGAGGCTTTTGAGCACTGGTTTGGTCCTTACCCATTTTATGAGGATAGTTTTAAACTTGTGCAGGCACCTTACCTTGGGATGGAACATCAAAGCTCTGTAACCTATGGAAATAGATTTAAAAATGGGTATCTAGGTAGAGACCTCTCTGGTACGGGTGAGGGATTAAAATTTGATTTTATCATCATTCACGAGGCTGGTCACGAGTGGTTTGCAAATAACATTACAAATAAAGACGTGGCAGATATGTGGATACACGAAGGCTTTACCTCATATTCTGAAAATCTATATCTCGATTATCACTTTGGAAAAGAAAGTGCTGCAACTTATACCATAGGTACTCGTGATAAAATACGTAATGATAGACCTATGATAGGCACCTATAATGTGGATAAGGAAGGAAGTGGTGATATGTATTACAAAGGTGCAAACATACTACTTACCTTACGTACCATAGCACAAGATGATGATTTATGGCGCGCTACACTGCGAGGCTTAAGTAAAGAATTTTATCACCAAACGACAACAACAGCTGCTGTAGAAAATTATATTGCAAATGCGCTAAATCTAGACTTAACGCCTTTCTTTAATCAATATCTAAGAGAAAAAGATATCCCAACATTTGAGTACAAAATCGATAAAAAAGAAATGCACTATCGATTTAATAATACCATACAAGGTTTTACAATGCCTTTACGTATTAAGATTAATGAGAAGTACATATGGCTTGAACCTACAGATATATGGCAATGTCTAGACGTACCAAAAGGTACTAGCACCGTGCAAATAGATCGCAATATGTATGTAGATATTAGAAAAATGTAAGTACAACTTACTCAAATCGTATTGCGCGTACAGGGCTAATTTTGGTTATAATATAAGATGGTATAAGTAAAATAAGTACACATATAGTAAAAACCCCCAAGTTGAGAGATAAAATATGCCATCCATTTATGAGAACTGGTGCTTCACTCACATAATACGTAGATGGGTCGAGTTTTATAAAACCAAAATACTTCTGAGCAAATAAAATTCCTAGGCCTATAAGGTTACCCCAGAAGAGTCCCAGACCTATAAGATACATCGCGTTGTAGATAAATATCTTACGTACATTCCAATCTGAGCCACCTAGAGCTTTGAGAATACCTATCATACGAGTGCGCTCAAGTACAAGTACAAGCAGTGCTACCGCAATGTTAATACCTGCTATAAGGATCATCACGACAATAATGAGCATTATATTAAAATCAAATAACTTGATCCACTCAAAGATATTATAGTTGCGCTGTATGATAGATATGGATCTAAGCATAGAGCCAGAGTTTTCATACACTTCGTTATTAACTCGCTCTATATTATCAAAATCATCTACAAAAACCTCAAACGCTCCTACCTCGTCCTTTTCCCATTTATTTATAAAAGTAAGATGGCGGCGGTCTCCTATAATGTAAATCTTATCAAACTCTTGATAAGCGCTTTCATAAAGACCTACAATATCAAGTGATCGTGATCTAAATCGTGTGTTTTCTTTATTTACAAAGTGTATTACCGCTTTATCTCCTACCGTAAAACCCAAACGTTTTGCAAGATAGGTACTCATTAAAATTTCATTATTGAGGTCACCTGTGAGCTCTGGCTTGCGGCCTTCTATGATATAATCTTCTATGCGAGACCAGTCATAATCATCACCCACACCTTTGTAAACCACACCTTCAAAGGTCTCTGCAGTGCGTATCATTCCTGCCTTAGTTGTGATTGCCTGCACGTGTGTTACTTCTGGTACAGCATCAAAGTTTGGGTAAAAGTCTTGATTAATAGTAATTGGGTTTACGGTCTCCTCGCTATTATTTCCATCAAAGTTTGATACGAGTATATCACCAGAAAAGGCAGACACCTTTTGTCGTATTTCTCTTTTTAAACCTATACCCGTTGCGATAGATATAAGCATCATCACCATACCTATTGCGATTGCTGCAATGGCAATTTTAATTATCGTACTGGAAGCACTACTTTTATACGATGTCCCGCCATTTAGGCGTTTGGCTATAAAATACTCTAGATTCAAATGCGTCTCATTTTATTCAAAAATACCCTTTTTTTAACGCTCACACTCTTAATTTCTTGTGCAAATACGGGTGGAGATAAGACCGCTTTCGCGAAAGCGGAATCCAAACAACCCACGACAAGTAACGTAGTAGTCATAGATTCTAGCATTACTGTGGGGGCAAATAGAACAGAGTTGTACCTCCCATTACTAGCAAATAAAAATGTAGGAGTAGTTACAAACAAAAGCGGACTCATCTTTACCGAGACGTCGCATACAGAAGCGCAAAGCACTCACCTAGTAGACTCCTTACTCAGTATGGGAGTTACGATAAAGAAGGTCTTCTCACCAGAGCACGGCTTTAGAGGAAATATAGATGCTGGCGAAAAAGTAAAGGACGGTAAAGACCCAAAAACGGGTCTCAACATCATTTCTCTTTACGGAATGAATAAAAAACCCACAGCACAACAATTAGAAGGGGTTGATGTCTTACTCTTTGACATACAAGATGTGGGCGTACGTTTTTACACCTACATATCTACCCTCACCTATGTTATGGAAGGCGCAGCCGAAAGTGGAATTCCTGTCATAGTGCTAGACAGACCTAATCCTAATGCACATTATATAGACGGTCCTACACTAGAAAAAGAACACAGTAGCTTTTTAGGTATGCACGAGATACCACTTGTGTATGGTATGACGATAGGAGAATATGCAAAAATGGTAAATGGAGAAGGCTGGCTAAAAGATAAGATCGCAGTAGATCTTACGGTAATACCGCTTAAAAACTGGTCATACCAGAAAAAGTATGCACTCCCTACAAGACCATCGCCTAATTTGCCTAATGATAAGAGTATCAATTTATATCCTAGCTTAGGTTTTTTTGAAGGAACTACGGTAAATGCTGGTCGCGGGACAGAGATGCAGTTTCAAATCTTTGGCGCACCAGATTTTCCTAAAGAGCACTTTTCTTTCTTATACACGCCACAACCTAATTTTGGATCAAAATCACCAAAACATAAGGGAGTTACTTGTAACGGTAAAGACCTACGTGATGAGGCCTATATGAACACGGTAAATCTTGAATGGCTCATAGAAGCCTATGCTGCTAGTACCAAGAAGGATGCTTTCTTTAAAACAGCCAGTTTTACACTACACGCAGGTTCAACACAATTACAGCAAGACATTGAGGCGGGCTACACCTTTAAAGAGATTAAAAGAAAATGGTTGCCAGGTATAGAACGATTCAAAAAGATACGCTCAAAATATCTAATGTATGAGTAGGGATACATTTTTGCTTTCGCTTAAAGCGAAAATTGAAACCCTATTTACCACCTATACAAAGTTACTTCATACACAAGAACAGCAAGACATCATACGTAATGGCTTTGTATTCTCTAAGATAGATCCTACGGCAAACGTACTGGTTATGGGTATAAATCCATCGTTACGCACAGATTTTATAAGTGACGATATGTGTAGCTATGATTATAGTAAATTACACGAGGATAGGTACTTTAAAAAATTTCACCACTTACTATCAGCTTTTGAATCTCAAGGAATTACTTATTGTGATTTATTCTATCAACGACATACGGAGCAAAAACAAATAGCAAACTTTCTTAACAATGAGCTAGGTAAACAGTTTCTCAGAGATCAACTTGAGATTACTAAGGAGGTCATTACCTATGTTGCTCCTAAGCTTATCTTACTTTTTAATAGACAAGGCGCTCAGTTTTTTTCTTCTGAGTGGATGGATATTAGCCTAGATTTTGATAAAAAAATGTCTTTACATAACAAACTTGCTTATAGCCATAAGCTTGAATCTTACATTTACTTTGCCCCTTTTTTAGGGTATAGAACACTAAAAACCGCGTTTGAGCAATTAGATCAAGATTTACTGTTGTTAGCAAAGCTTGTTAATTAATCTCAAAACTTTAAAGCAGACAATGTAATTGTAGTGACTTTTTTACGTTTAACTATATTTGATGCTAGATTACGATATACTGCCTTAATTATAATTCTATGAAAAAGATTACCCTACTCCTACTCGTCTTTACAATGCTCTTTTTTTCTTGTAATGACGATCTTGATGATATTATAAGACCAGCAACTACAGTAGAGCTGTCTGACTTTGTTTATAGAGGTCTCAATTACTGGTCATTATATAAAGACCAAGTGCCAGAGCTAGCAAATGATTTTTTTAGTAATGATGGAGAAAAATTTGACTACTTATCGCAGTTTGCTTCTGTAGAGGATGCTTTTGATGCTCTTACGGCGCCTGTAGACCGTTTTAGCATATTACGAGATGATTATACAGAATTAGAAAACTCGCTAGCGGGAATTCGCACCGCTTCTGGTATGAATATCTCCCTGCTTATTATGCCTAATGATCCTACTAGAGCCTTTGGTATTGTGAGATATGTGGTAAATGATAGTCCAGCAGCTATTGCGGGTGTCCAGCGAGGTATGATTTTTACACTTGTAGACGGGCAACCCTTACAAGATGCGACTGGACAACCTATAGATGGTAACACAAGTTTTTCTAGCTTTTTTAGTCCAGAAAGCTATACCATAAGTACAGCAACCTTTAATGGTACAGACTTTGACCTTACGGGAGAAGAAATCGTTATAAATAAAATACAGCTCATTATAAACCCTTTACATACCGTAAATGTTTTAAGTGTAGGTGGTAATGAGATAGGATACTTACATTATACCGGTTTTACAAATGAGTTTGATAGTGATCTTAATAATGCTTTTGCAGAGTTTCAGGCAGCTGGCATTACAGATCTTGTGCTTGATTTACGCTATAATGGTGGTGGCTCTATAGAGACGGCAAACGACCTCTCATCTATGATTACTGGTCAGTTTGAGGGACAAACATTTATCACTCAAGAGTATAACTCAGATCGCAACCCAGAGAATCAATTTACACGTACTTTCAATAATAATCTAGGAAGTGGCAATGATGGAGCAACTATAAACAGCTTAGGACTTTCTAGAGTATTCATAATCACTACAGGAAGAACAGCAAGTGCCAGCGAACTTATACTAAGTGGTCTAGATCCATATATTGAGATTATACAGATAGGTACGAACACCGTAGGAAAATTTGAAGGATCCTTCTTATTATATGATGCGCCAGCTCCAGGTTTTAGAAGATCTGAGGCAAACCCAAATCACAGATACGTAATGCTACCGCTAGTACTTAAGTCTGTAAATGCAAATGGTCTTACAGACTATTTTGACGGTTTTACACCAGATATTGAAATAGCCGAAGATTTTACAAACTATGGCCAGCTAGGCCAGCAAGGTGAGCCACTTCTAGACGCAGCCATAGATGTTATTCTTAACGGAAGAAGCAACGCACAATATAACACGACGATACAACCCTCATATTATGACACAGAGCAACAAGACCCGCTCTACCAGCGTATGATAGTTGATCAACTTGATATAGACTAGCACAAAAAAAAGGGGTGACAGATTATGTCACCCCTTTTTAATTAACTATTAGAGAATAACCTAGTTAATCTCGTAAACGTTACCTGGTACAATACCTACATTAAGCGTATTTAATAAAGTACCCGTAGTAGTATCATAAAGCTCTACAGTTCCATTACTAGCAAAGTCTGCAGCGTTACATCCAGCTAGTGTACCGTCGCTGAGTATGGTCATATTATAGAAAAATGATCCAGATATAATTGCAGTACTAGTCGTAGTAAAATCTGCTATGGTTGTTTTATAAACTGCTCCACCTAGATAATAAAACACATCATCACCTACTACATTTAAGAAGTTAGGGTGTTCGGTATCTGTAAATAAAACTGTTTCTACAGCAGTGTTTGTATCTGTATCTATAATAGTAAATTGTCCTCCTGTCTCATTACCTGTAAATGCTGGAGCGCCGCTAGCTAGAACTACAAGACGTCCCGCTGTGTCAAACTGTAGTGAGTTAGGTACATCACCAACCTCTATTGTAGTAACAACATTTTCTTGCTCACTTGAGATTACAGATACAATGTTATTTACTCCAAAACCTCCTTTGTGTGCTACATAAATAGCATCTCCTTTTGCTACGATTTGCTCTGGCCCTTCTGCCACAGCAATTGTGCTTACTATCTCATTTGTATTTAAATCTAAAACAGCCACATAGTCATCTGTAGCTACAGCTGGATCTCCCCAGTTAGTCACATAACCGTTATCCCCTATTATTACCATATTACGTGGGTTATTAAGTCCTTCTGTAATCTGGATTATTTCTTCAAAGGTATCTTTTTCTACTACCGTGATACGTGAGCTTACGTTTGTAATTACATAAACAGTATCATCTGTCATAGTTAGTGATTGCACGATGTTACCCAGGTTATCATCATTTACAGCTTGATAGATAGATGGTGACACCGTAGTAAGGTTTTCATCTATATGATCTACTGTTCCAAAACCATTTGAAAAAGGTCCTTCATTTGTTACTAAAAATCCAGTAGCATATGGTCCTTCAACCTCTGGGGTAACTGGTATAAAAATATCATCATCTGTGTTACAAGAAAATAATAAGAGTGTTGCAATACAAAATGTGTAAAAAGAATGTTTCATAAGTGTGTTTAAAAAGTAATTGTTGTTTGTAATAAAAAGTTTCTTCCAGGATTAGGTCTAAAAGCAACCGTCTGGTAGTTCGTATTAAATAAGTTATTGACTCTCGCCATTACTTGGAGCTTAGTACCTTGCTTGTGTAAGATGTCATAGCTTGTCCCTATGTGAGCAATCGCATAGCCGTCTACCTGCGCCGTGTTATCTGTAGTTGTAAAAACACGATCTACAAAGGTAGTTTGCACATAACTACTCAGCCTGCCATAGTTATGCGCGATACCTAGTATCGCTTTATGAGCTGGCACATAGATAAGCTGTTTGCCTCTGGCTACATCTTCGGCCTGTGTATAGGCATACTGCGCAGTGGTTGTAACTTTATGGCTACCCATAATAGCCGTATAATCAAGTGCTCCCTCTATACCATAATGCTCAGAATCTGCAATGTTTATAGGTGACCAGATACCGCTAAGATTAGGCTGCCATTGTATCAAATCATCTGTGTTTATGTAAAACCCTCTCAGTCCTAACGTGAGGTTTTTACGTGTTCTTTTTAAGCCTATCTCCGCTTGTATGCTTGTTTCAGGTTTCAAATCTGGGTTACCTACAGCACCTGGTCCAGACCAGGAAGCATCGTTAAATGTGGGGATTCTATAATTTTTTGACGCGTTAAATGTGAGTGTATACGCTTTCGCGAAAGCGTAATCAAAACCAGCTCCCAAAAGAAATGGGCTATCAAAACCTTCTACCAGCTCTTGTCTAGCCTGAATCTCATAGGTGAATTGATTAGTAAGTTGCTGTTTCCACAAGGCAACTACAGATCCTTGATTTCTAGTAGTCGAAACGATAGACGAACCAGCTGCCGAAATATGGTTTACCTCACCTATTACGGTAAGTTCCTTTTTACGATCTAGCTTATAAGTTGCCTCGTAGTTTGCCAAGTAGCGTATAGATTTACCTAGATCATTATCGTCAGTTTGGTTATTTGCAAAATATCGAAACTCTTCAAAAATATGAGCCGCACGTAACTTGCCATTAAATCTTGTACCCAGGTTTTCCCATATGGCGAGTGTTCTTGTATTTCTATCTTCATACCCATCATTAGACGGTGCCGTGAGTGTGCCAGAAAAGTTACGATTACCTACATAGGTATTGTGGTGCAGTTTTAATAAATGTGTACGATCACCCTTATTTTTAAGGAGGTAACCCATATTAAAAATGGCGTTAAGATTATCATATTGACCATTTTCATTAAACTGATTATCTGTATCGAGGTAGTCAAAATCATTTTCAGAACGTTGGTAATCTAGGCCGGCATCTATGTAAAAATTAGTGTTTGAAAATTGCGTTTTGGCCGTTGCGATTTGAGTATCAAAACTTCCGTAACCTGCGGTTACTGTTGTGCTCAGTCCTTTATTAAATCTAATATCATTACCTAGATGAACACTACCACCTACTGCTCCAGATCCATATATAATGCTCCCACCGCCTGCTCTCACATCGACCTGATCATAATTTTTTGACGATAAAGTATTAAAATCAGACTGGCCAGTGAGCTGGCTATTTATGTTTATACCGTTCCACACGACGGCTGTCTGTGCCGCGTTAGTCCCTCTAAAAGAGGCAGAGGCTACGCCGCCTGGCCCATTTTCTCTAAAGTATATGGTGCTATTTGCTCGCAACACCTCGGTAAGAGCCGTGCGCGATCGCTGTATGGTGCTATCACTTATCTTCTCAAGAGCTATACCTACACTGTGGTTTTTTAACTTTGAGTCACTAAGTATCACTTCAGGTAAAACTTGAAGTGTATCTATTTGTGCGGCAGTTGTAAGTGCGCATAGCACGACAACAATAAAAAGGAATCTATGTCTCATCTATCTACCAACTTTTTACCCGAAAGTTGCTTGATTTTAATTATGAATAGTGGCAGGTCTCCTGGCTTGCTTTTGTTACACCTTCCCATCATAACACCTTATGACAGTGGCTTTGTAGTAGTAACAAACCCTTTATGGGCTTAGCTTACAGTTGCGGGAACAGCTTCCGATTTATACGGAATTCCCTTTTAATTTTCTGCACCCGTGTGATGCATCAAAACCAAAATTCGTCGCAAATATACATAACATTACTACCATACCTAGCAGTAAATCAAAAAGAAGAAAGCCCTCTTGCGGCATTGGCTATTTTAATACTACTTTTGGCAAATGAAGCACTTACACCTTTTAGTCTGCCTTATATTTCTAGTAACAGCTTGTAAAAATGAACCAGAAGTCACGACTGTTACTCCCACAATGAGTGCATCACAAGCAGTAACCTATGCAGATGGTTTTACCATTACAAAGTATGAAAACTACTCATTGCTAACGGTTACAGAAGCATTCCCAAATGCAGATAAAACCTTTACCTACGCCCTTGTGCCAGAAGGAGGATTGCAAGCTTCTATAGAAGAAGAAAACAGTAAAAGCCTCACCGAGTTACTTACTAATCGAGGTGTAGATGCCATTATAAAAACGCCTATAAAAAATGTAGTAGTTACCTCTACTACGCACATCCCCTCGTTAGAAATGCTTGGGGTTATTGAAACTCTAAAAGGTTTTCCTAATCTTGATTATGTGTCCAGTCCGCTTTCGCGAAAGCGTATTGAAAACGATCTCATTACAGAGCTAGGTCAAAACGAATCGCTTAACACAGAACTTGCAATAAATCTCAATCCAGATGCGGTTATCACCTTTGGTGTAGAAGGAGAAAACAAATCTGTAAACACGCTACAACGTGCAGGAATCCCTGTTCTATACAACGGCGACTGGGTAGAAAAAGAACCGCTAGGCAAAGCAGAGTGGATCAAATTCTTTGGCGCTCTGTACAGTAAAGAAAAAGAAGCAGATAGCATTTTTACAACCATAAAAAATCAATATCTAGCCACTAAGAAACAACTTGCATCTGTAACGTCAAGTCCTACTATTTTAAGTGGTGCGATGTATAAAGACGTTTGGTATTTACCTAAGGGTGATAGCTGGCAGGCTAAAGTTCTAGAAGATGCCGGAGGCTCATACCTATGGGCAGATACCGAAGGAGTGGGAAGTATCGCACTGAGTATAGAATCTGTGCTGGAAAAAGGGCAGCAAGCAGACTTCTGGATTGCACCTGGACAGTATACATCATATTCAAAACTACTAAGTGACAACCCTGCCTACGGACAGTTTGATGCATTTAAAAATAAGAAGGTCTATACCTTTGCAAAGAGTAAGGGAGCAACGGGTGGTTTATTATATTATGAACTTGCCCCTAACAGGCCAGACCTTGTCTTAAGAGATCTTACCAAAATCTTACACCCAGCGCTTATTACAGAAGAGTTTACATTTTTTGCACCGCTAGATGAGTAATAAAAGTTACATCATACCCTTTTGCATATTAGTTTTTGTACTAGTGTTGTGTTTTATTGTAAACATAAGTTTAGGCTCCGTAAACATTCCTTTTACAGAGGTTATCTCTGGATTACTGGGTGGTGATGTGTCAAAAACATCTTGGTTATATATTATCGTAGATTATAGATTACCTAAGGCTATTACAGCAATTATTGCGGGTGCAGGTCTTGCGGTTTCTGGCTTGTTAATGCAAACGCTTTTTCGCAATCCGCTGGCGGGTCCATTTGTATTAGGTATAAGTAGTGGTGCCAGTCTAGGCGTCGCTTTATACATCTTAGGGGGTACGGCACTGGGGCTATCCTCTACTCTATTATCTGGTAAATGGGGGCTCATCGTATCGGCTAGTGTAGGGAGTTTTCTAGTTTTACTTATGGTACTAGGTGTAGCTACTCGTATAAAAGATACAATGGCGCTCCTTATCATAGGTTTAATGGTAGGAAGCCTTACAAGTGCCGTAGTAAGTGTACTAGCCTATTTTAGTAAAGCAGAAGAGTTACAACGATTTGTTTTTTGGTCCTTTGGTAGTCTTGGTGACGTCTCGTGGCGTGGCGTGGGCATCCTTTCTATTTGTTTTTTCATTGGGATTATGGGCGCTGTTTTTTGTCTCAAATCACTTAACAGCCTTCTTTTAGGAGATGCATATGCACGTACGATAGGTACAAAATTTAGTCAGTCACGTCTACTCATTATTATTGCAACTAGCTTGCTAGCGGGCAGTATCACTGCTTTTGCAGGTCCCATTGCCTTTATAGGCCTTGCCGTACCACATTTAGTACGCCAGCTCATACCTACGGCAAATCATCGCATACTATTACCAGCCGTTATTATAGGAGGGGCAATCCTTATGCTGGTTTGTGATACAATAGCACAGGTACCGTATAGTGAGTATACATTACCTATAAACGCTATCTCTGCAATGGTGGGTGCTCCTGTCGTGATATGGTTATTAGTTCGTAAAAAGAAACTTCTTTTTTAATGCAGTCTATAAACAATCATATCACCCTCCGCACAAAAGATCTTGTTATAGGCTATAACAATAATCGTGAGGAAACACCTATTGCAAAAAATCTCAATATAGATTGTAAAAAAGGAGAACTCATAGCGCTAGTAGGGATAAATGGGTCTGGTAAATCTACATTGCTTAGAACACTCGCAGGACTTCAGGAACCGCTTGCTGGTGCTGTCTATATTAATGATAAAGAGATTACCAAAGTAACTCCAGCATCACTCGCACAGCAACTTAGTGTTGTATTGACTAATCAAGCCATTTCAAAAAATCTTACGGTAGCAGAGCTAGTAGCACTGGGCAGACAGCCTTATACAAACTGGCTAGGCACGCTCACAGAGGTAGATAAGGATATTACAATAACAGCTTTAAAACGTACCGAAACCTACATACTTAAAGACAAGAAGTGTTACGAGCTTAGTGACGGGCAACTGCAGCGTGTCCTCATAGCAAGAGCACTTGCTCAAGACACTCCTATAATTATGCTAGATGAACCTATGACACATCTAGACCTACATCACAAAGCCTCTATATTAAACCTGCTAGCTAGAATCGCAACAGAAGAGCGTAAAACCGTCATTTTTAGTACACACGAGATAGATTATGCACTTACCCGTTGTGATAAAATGATTGTGATGAAAAAGCGACAAGCCTTATACGACACTCCAGAAGCACTTATTGCTCAGGGAGTTTTTGATGTACTCTTTCCTTCTCATAATGTGGGGTTTGACCGTAAAAACCGTATCTTTTTTCTCAAAAAGTAAGACGATGCGTTTTCTTCAATTATTTCTAGTAGCTATGGTGCTCGCTAGCTGTTCTGCACACTCTTTTAAGGGTGAAGAAGAACGCTTTCGCGAAAGCGTAAAAACATTCGTCCCTCCCACTACAGAGGCAGTTTATAAGGTTATAGACACATCAAAAATTTATAAGCTTGTGGCGAGTTATTATAAATATGATAGCAATCAAACCAATGTAGTAGCCGAATATAATTACAAGAAATATCTGAAATTTTACAAAGATGGAAAGCTAGCGGTTTTTGATGATTTTGACCTCACAAGCATTGATACGCTTAAAGCGAAAGTAACCGACCACGGTTATTACGATTATACATACAACACCTTATATACAAGGCATCACCTCACAAATAAGAGTGGAAAACAATTTTACAACCCACAAGTGCACGAGCCGAATGGTGACACCTTATCACTCTACTCTCAAAGCACAAAAAGTATAAGTCATTACGTAGCCATAGCTATCCCAGCAAACGTATTTGTTGCCGAAGCAGAGTGGTAATTAATTTTGAAAACTTTGTACAATTTTGAATACCCTCTACTCACAATTTCCCCTTAACATCATCTTTTAAAATACGTATTGCACGATCTTCTTTATATCTTTACCATATGAATGATACTTTATTACTTTTTCTTATTGCTTTCATATGCTTAGTGGGCGGTACGCTCTTAGGTATATTTATCTCAAATCTAAAAAAGAAGGGAGAACTTAGCGGTTTACAAGAGCGCTTGCGTCAAGAAGAACTTAAGCTAGAAGAGGCTAGAAACACAAGCCTTAAAGTCGAGACACAAATGCAGCAACTTCGCGCAGAAAACAATGAGCAACTCCAGCAGCTACGCGCAGATAGTGAGAAACAACTTAGCTACCTTAGAGAAGAAAAAGATCAATTTCAAAACGAACTTACCGCTCGCAACGTAGCCTTTGAAGGCTTAGAGAAACGTATGGAAGAAAAAACGGCAGAGCTAGAACAGCTGCAAGAAAAGTTTACCAAAGATTTTGAACTCATCGCTAGTAAAATTCTTGATGAAAAGTCTAATAAGTTCACTTTACAAAACAAACAAAACCTTGACATCATCTTAAAACCGCTTCAAGAAAAAATTCAAAACTTTGAGAAGCGCGTAGAAGAAACTAATAAAGAGGCAATAGATAGAACCTCTGCCCTTAGAGAGCAAATAAAAGGTCTTACTGCTCTTAATGAGCAAATGACAAAAGAAGCCAGTAACCTTACCAAAGCGCTCAAAGGAGATAGTAAGATGCAGGGTAACTGGGGCGAGCTTGTACTAGAGCGTGTGCTAGAAAAATCTGGGCTAGAAAAAGACCGCGAGTATTTTATACAACAAAGCTTTACTACAGAAGAGGGTAAACGTGTACTTCCAGATGTAGTGATACACTTACCGGCAAATAAGAAGATGATTGTAGATAGTAAAGTATCCCTACGTGCCTATGAACGTTTTGTAAATGAA
Source organism: Dokdonia sp. MED134 (assembly GCF_000152925.2). NCBI lineage: Bacteria > Pseudomonadati > Bacteroidota > Flavobacteriia > Flavobacteriales > Flavobacteriaceae > Dokdonia > Dokdonia sp. MED134. The sequence goes on from NZ_CP009301.1 coordinate 742,470, forward strand.
GAAGACCCACATCTTAGAGATGCACACTTAAAGCAGCACGTAAATGATTTAAAGCGCCACGTACAACAGCTTAGTGATAAAAACTATCAAGATATCTACCAGATAGAAAGCCCAGATTTTGTACTGCTATTTATACCTATCGAGCCAGCTTTTGCCATTGCCATAAATGCCGAAAATGAACTCTATAATAAAGCTTTTGAGCAAAATATTGTTATCGTTACACCTTCTACCCTACTTGCCACACTGCGCACTATAGACTCAATGTGGAATAATGAGAAGCAACAACAAAATGCGCTAGAGATCGCAAAACAAGCTGGAGGACTTTATGATAAATTTCACGGGCTAGTAACAGATCTTACGGCCGTAGGTAAAAAGATGGATGATGCAAAAAGTGGATACTCTGCCGCTATGAATAAACTTGTAGAAGGTAATGGTAACCTAATCACAAGAGTAGAACGCCTTAAAAAAATGGGTGCCAAAGCAAAAAAAGCACTCCCAGAAGCTATCATTAAGCGTGCAAATGCAGATGATGACCTAACTTTACTAGACTAAATAATTATGAAAAAAATACTATTTGTAGTTCTTACTACCATCTTTTTACTGGCAGCAGCTTGGTTTGCCTTCATTTACTACGTCCCTTACAGTAAAGGAACACGCGCCGGCGAACTTATAAAATTCTCTAGCAAAGGAGTAATTTTCAAAACTTGGGAAGGTGAGATAAGCCAGGGTATAAGTGGAGCACAAATCTTTAGCTTTTCAGTATTAGATCAAGAAGAAGAGGCTATTGAGGCGCTTAATAAATATCAAGGTCAGTATGTAAAGGTTGAGTATATAGAGCGCTTTGGGACCTTCTCTTTCTGGGGAGATACTAAGTACTTTATTACAAATGTAGTACCAGAGCAATCACCACACTTTAATAGACAATAGGGAGATTAAGAGTGTTTATTACGCTTTCGCGAAAGCGTAATAAAAACCCCATAAACTTAAAAAGGTCTACTCGTTGAGTAGACCTTTTTTAATACTATAATTTGAGTAGTTAAATTAGTTACTCAAGTACATCTTTCTTCTTGCGTATAAATCGTAAAAAGCATCATCACGTAGGTTATCTATAAATAAGATACTCTCTCCTGTACTCTTCATCTCTGGTCCTAAGTTCTTATTTACATTTGGAAACTTATTAAAAGAGAATACTGGTTGCTTGATTGCATATCCTTCTAGCTGTGGGTTGAAGTTAAAGTCTTTTACCTTCTTCTCACCTAGCATCACCTTAGTTGCATAGTTTACATATGGTTCTTTATAAGCTTTTGCTATAAATGGAACCGTACGAGATGCTCTTGGGTTTGCCTCTATGATGTATACTTTATCATCTTTTACAGCAAACTGTATGTTTATAAGACCTACCGTATCAAGTGCTAGTGCAATTTTTCTAGTGTGATCTTTAATTTGCTCTAGTATAAGGTCTCCAAGGTTAAATGGAGGTAATGTTGCATTACTATCACCAGAGTGTATACCACAAGGCTCAATGTGCTCCATAATACCTATGATGTATACATCTTCTCCATCACAAATAGCATCTGCCTCTGCCTCTATCGCTCCGTCTAGGTAGTGATCTAGTAGTAGTTTGTTATTAGGTATCTTACGTAGTAAGTCTACAACGTGCTCTTCTAGCTCGTCGTCGTTTATTACAATCTTCATTCCTTGTCCTCCTAGTACATAAGATGGTCTTACAAGGATAGGGTAATCTAGTTTTTGTGCTACTGCAAGCGCCTCGTCTGCCGTCTCTGCTGTATCAAATTCTGGATAAGGAATATCAAGATTTTTTAATAATGTAGAGAAGCTTCCTCTGTCTTCGGCAAGATCTAGTGCTTGGTAACTTGTACCTAAAATTTTGATCCCGTAACGGTCAAGCTTTTCGGCAAGTTTAAGTGCTGTTTGTCCTCCTAGTTGTACAATTACACCTTCTGGCTTTTCGTGGCGTATGATGTCATAAATATGCTCCCAGAATACAGGCTCAAAGTATAACTTATCTGCCGTGTCAAAATCTGTAGATACAGTCTCAGGGTTACAGTTTATCATTATAGTCTCATAACCACACTCTGCCGCAGCAAGTACACCGTGTACACAGCAGTAATCAAACTCGATACCTTGCCCTATACGGTTAGGTCCTGAACCTAGTACTACTATCTTTTTCTTGTCTGAAACTACACTTTCGTTTTGAGCAAATCGAGTTCCGTCAGGAAGCTCCATTTCATTTTCAAAAGTTGAGTAAAAGTATGGCGTTTGTGCTACAAACTCTGCCGCACACGTATCTACCAGTTTATAAACTCTGTTTATTTTTAATTCATCTCGCTTGCTTGTTACTGCACTTTCGAGACATCCTAGCATATGTGCTATTTGTCTATCTGCAAAACCTCTTTGTTTTGCCTCGAGTAATAAATTTCGCGGAAGCGTATCTACCTTAAAAGTAGATATCTCTTTTTCCATTGCATATAGCTCCTCATATTGTTTAAGGAACCACATATCTATTTTTGTAATCTCGTGTATACGTTTAAGCGGGATACCCATCTGGATCGCATCATAAATCACAAATACACGGTCCCAGCTTGCGTGGGTAAGCTTGTCTATAATCTGGTCGTAACTCTTATACCCTTTACCATCTGCTCCTAGACCATTACGTTTAATCTCTAGTGACTGTGTTGCTTTGTGTAAGGCTTCTTGAAAAGAGCGTCCTATACCCATTACTTCTCCTACAGATTTCATCTGTAAGCCTAGGGTGCGGTCACTTCCTTCAAATTTATCAAAGTTCCAACGCGGTATTTTTACAATTACATAATCTAATGTAGGCTCAAAAAGCGCCGATGTAGATTTTGTAATCTGGTTATCTAGTTCATCAAGGTTGTATCCTATCGCTAGTTTTGTAGCGATTTTTGCAATAGGGTATCCCGTTGCTTTTGATGCCAGCGCAGATGATCTAGATACACGTGGGTTAATCTCAATAGCGATAATTTCTTCTTCATTATCTGGGTTTACCGCAAACTGTACGTTACACCCTCCAGCAAAGTCACCTATACTGCGCATCATATGGATAGCCATATCACGCATTTTTTGGTAAGTAACATCAGATAATGTCATTGCAGGTGCCACAGTAATAGAGTCTCCTGTGTGGATACCCATAGGGTCCATATTTTCGATAGCACAGATAATAACCACATTATCATTTGCATCACGTAGTAACTCTAGCTCATATTCTTTCCAGCCTAGTAAGGCTTTATCTATCATCACCTCGTGTACTGGTGATACTTCTAGACCGTGAGATAGGAGTCTATCAAAATCCTCTTCTTCAAAAACGAAAGATGCTCCCGCTCCTCCTAGTGTAAAAGAAGAACGTATTACTAATGGAAAACCAAACTCTTGAGCAATCTCTTTTCCTTTTAAGAATGAGTTTGCACTTGCCTGTGGTGCCATAGGGATTCCTATGTCACGCATTAAGTTTTTAAACTGATCGCGATCTTCTGTAATATTAATAGCCGCGATATCTACACCTATAAGCTCTACATCAAAATCTTTCCAGATACCCTTCTCATCTGCCTCAATACAAAGGTTAAGCGCAGTCTGGCCTCCCATAGTAGGAAGTACTGCGTCTATATTAGGATGCTTTTTGAGTATCTCTACAATAGACTTTGTAGTAAGTGGCAATAAATAGACGTGATCTGCCATAGAGGGATCTGTCATAATCGTTGCCGGGTTAGAGTTGATTAGAATAGTCTCAATTCCATCCTCTCTTAATGATCTTAGTGATTGTGATCCTGCATAATCAAATTCACACGCTTGACCAATAACTATGGGTCCAGAACCTATGAGTAGAATCGATTTTAAGTCTTTATTTTTAGGCATTTACTGTGGTTTTTCTAGAATTATCTAAAATTATGAACTGAAAGGGTATAAAAAAAGGTGTTACTTAAAAAAAGTAACACCTATATATTTACATCAAATAGATGCATTATTTTTTGTGACGTAGTTCAGAAGATACGCTTATTTTCTTTCTTCCTTTAGCACGACGACGTGCTAAAACTTTACGACCGTTTACAGAAGCCATACGCTCTCTAAAACCGTGTTTGTTTCTTCTTTTTCTTTTTGATGGCTGAAACGTTCTCTTGCTCATTTTGTATCTTCTTTAATGTCTTGTTAGGACCGCCTTATAATTTCTTTTATTTACAGCTTTCTAAGCTGGGCGCAAATATACGAGAAGTTTTTACTTCTACAAATGGAAAAATAAATTTTTTTTATCTCCTTTTATATACCTTTGCTCCCGCCTGTATATAGGGCAAAAATAAGAAAACAAACGGTCTAAATATAATCTATGTTTAATAAAAACATCAAACTCGTTCTAGCTATAGCAACTCTTGCAGCAGCAATATGGCAATTTACAGAGAATGAAATAGGTAATGGTATAATGCTACTCTTACTTATGGGAATCTTTATATTCTTATATTTTAAAAACGAAATTATCTTACTTGCCTTTTTACGTTTACGTAAACAAGACTTCCCAGGAGCTCAAAAGTGGCTTGCAAAAATTAAAAACCCTAGCAGCGCTCTAGTTACAAAACAAGAAGGATACTATAATTACCTACAAGGACTTATGGTATCACAAACTAATATGACTCAGGCCGAAAAATATTTTAAGAAAGCCATAAGCCTAGGTCTCTCTATGGATGCAGATCTTGCTATGGCAAAATTAAGTCTTGCAGGTATTGCAATGAGTAAAAATAGAAGACGTGAGGCACAAACCCTTATGAAAGAGGCAGAAGCTCACGATAAGCACGGTATGCTAGGAGAGCAACTCAAGACTATGAAGGCAAACTTCAAGGCCGCTGGTAATCAACCAAAACACCAGTACGGTAGACCTACATCTGCCAGAGCTGGTAGAAGACAGCGATAGTTTACCTTTTACTACACAATGAAAGCTGACTTTCTAACATACCAAGCACAAACCACCCCTCACCCACTAGCGATGGAGGTAGCAAAGGCAGAAGGCAGTTACATATATAATACAGAGGGCAAGAAGTTTTTAGATTTTATAGCAGGCGTCTCTGCCTGTAGCTTAGGACATCAACATCCTAGAGTGAAAGCTGCAATTATCAATCAGCTAGATAAGTATGCTCACGTGATGGTGTATGGAGAATATGCACAGTCTCCAGCCGTACAGCTCACAAAGCTCCTTGCAGCGCACTTACCTCCATCTTTACAGAGTACATACCTTGTAAACAGTGGTACAGAAGCTATAGATGGTGCTATAAAACTCGCTCGTAGAGCGACGGGTCGCACAGAGATAATCGCAGCCGTAGATGCCTATCACGGTAATAGCTATGGAGCACTAAGCCTTATGAGTAATGAGGAGCGCACCGCGCCCTTTAAACCTATGATAGGTGATGTCTCTTTTATAAAATTTAATTGTGACCGCTATCTTGAACGCATCACAGAACATACAGCCGGAGTTGTATTAGAAACCATACAAGGCGGTGCAGGTTTTATAGAGCCTACTAATGACTTTCTATCTAAGGTAAAACAACGATGTAAAAACGTAGGCGCTCTTCTCATACTTGATGAGATACAACCAGGTATGGGACGCACAGGTAAACTTTTTGGTTTTGAGCACTACGATGTAGTTCCAGATATTCTTGTGACAGGTAAAGGACTAGGCGGCGGTATGCCTATAGGTGCATTTACTGCATCTCGCGACACAATGGCGTTACTATCAGATAATCCTAAGCTGGGACATATTACCACCTTTGGCGGGCATCCAGTGATTGCGGCGGCAGCGCTAGCCACACTACAAGAAATCACAGAGACCACTCTTATAGCAGACACCTTAATAAAAGAACAACTCATACGCGAGCAACTCGTACATCCATATATTACAGAAATAAGAGGGTGCGGCCTTATGCTTGCGGCACTTACCCCTTCAGCAGCGATTACTTCAGAGGTGATACTTGCTTGTCAAGATGCGGGTCTTATTTTGTTTTGGCTACTTTTTGAAGATCGCGCCATACGCATCACTCCGCCACTTACGATCACAACAGAAGAAATCATAGAAGGATGCGCTATTCTGCTAGCAGCCTTAGACCAAGCACTAAAGAAGCACGGTAGCTTAACATAATTAAAATACTTTATAACAATTCATTGGGATAGTTACGCTTTCGCGAAAGCGTAAAAACTCGTAATTTTATAAAAAAAGCTGCTCTTGAAATTTAAACTACAATCTGACTTTAAACCTACTGGTGATCAACCCTCTGCAATCAAACAACTAGTAGACGGTATCAATAAAAATGAAACCTACCAGACACTACTAGGTGTTACCGGAAGTGGTAAAACATTTACGGTCGCAAATGTGATACAAGAGACAGAAAAACCCACACTCATACTCGCTCATAATAAAACACTCGCAGCGCAATTATACAGCGAGTTTAAAGCATTTTTTCCAGATAATGCGGTAGAGTATTTTGTATCGTATTATGACTATTACCAGCCAGAAGCCTTTATTCCTTCTTCTGGAGTGTATATAGAGAAAGATCTTTCTATCAATGAAGAGATAGAAAAAATGCGACTAAGCACCACCACTTCCCTACTCTCTGGGCGTCGCGATGTTATTGTGGTTGCATCTGTATCGTGCTTATATGGTATAGGTAACCCAGCCGAGTTTGAGAAAAACATAACAGAAATCAAGCAAGACCAAGTTATGGCACGCACGATGTTTCTTAAAAAACTCGTGCAAGGACTCTACTCACGTACAGAGGGAGAGTTTAATCGTGGTAATTTTAGAATAAAGGGAGACACGGTAGAGGTGTTCCCGGGATATGCAGATATGGCTTTTAGAGTTCACTTTTTTGGTGATGAGATAGAAGAAATAGAAGCCTTTGACCCAGCATCTGCAGAGGTGATTGAGAAGTATTCTCGCTTGCGCATCTATCCTGCAAATATGTTTGTAACCTCTCAAGATGTACTACAAGGAGCCATAAATCAAATAGGTGAGGATCTTACTAAACAGGTAAGCTTTTTTGAAGAAGTAGGTAAACACCTAGAAGCAAAAAGACTAGACGAACGCACAAATTTTGACTTAGAAATGATACGAGAGCTAGGCTATTGCTCTGGTATTGAAAATTACTCAAGATATCTAGACGGTCGCGAGCCAGGCACAAGACCTTTCTGTCTACTAGATTTCTTTCCAGATGACTACTTGATGGTAGTAGATGAGAGTCACGTGACGGTCTCGCAAGTAAGTGCGATGTATGGAGGTGATAGAAGTCGTAAGGAAAACCTGGTAGAATACGGTTTTAGACTACCCGCCGCGATGGATAATCGCCCACTTAAATTTGAAGAGTGGGAAATGATGCAAAATCAAGTTATATATGTTTCGGCTACCCCAGCAGACTATGAGTTACAAAAGTCTGAAGGAACTTATGTTGAGCAAATTATACGTCCTACGGGTCTTTTAGACCCTATAGTAGAAGTACGCCCATCTCTCAACCAGATAGATGATCTTATAGAAGAAATAAACAAAGTCACAGAGCGCAATGAGCGCGTGCTTGTCACCACGCTTACTAAGCGTATGGCAGAAGAGCTTACAAAATACCTCACCCGTATAGACATACGTACCCGCTACATACACTCTGATGTAGATACACTTGAGCGTGTAGAATTAATGCAAGATTTACGTAAAGGCGTTTATGATGTACTTGTGGGTGTTAACCTACTTAGAGAAGGTCTAGATTTACCAGAAGTATCACTGGTAGCTATACTTGATGCAGATAAGGAAGGTTTTTTACGTAGTAACAGGTCACTTACCCAAACTATAGGGCGTGCCGCACGTAACGTAAATGGTAAAGCTATTATGTATGCAGATAAGATTACAAAGTCTATGCAAGAAACCATAGACGATAGTAACTACCGTCGCCAGAAGCAAATAGACTATAATAACAAGAATGGCCTCACTCCTATGGCTATTAAAAAGAGTCTTGACAATGCGCTTACGCGAAAAGAAACTTACAAAATTGAAGCCGAAGAGCTCGTAAATCTCGCTGCCGAAGATGCAGAAGAGTATCTTACTAAGCCACAAATAGAGAAGAAAATACGAAGCACTAGAAAGGCAATGGAAGCTGCTGCCAAAGAGCTAGACTTTATGCAGGCTGCAAAACTTAGAGACCAGATTAAAGTATACCAAGAGCAAATTAAGGAGCTAGCATAAATAAAGAAAGGGCTCCCTTGCGGGAACCCCATCTTAAACTAACCAACCAAATTTATTATTGTATCTCAATTAATCTTGAAGGCTGCACTTGAGCTTCTTCACGCTTAGGTAAAGAAACCGCAAGAACACCATCTGTATAACTTGCTGTAATTTTTGCCGTATCTACAGATTCTGGTAAATTAAAGGAGCGTTTAAAAGAAGCATAGTTAAACTCTCTACGAGTAAACTTTGCTGTCTCTTTTACTTCTTCCTCGTTCTTAATTTCTGAGGAGATTGTAAGTAAGTCATTGTCAAGATTTATATTAAAATCTTCTTTCTTTAAGCCCGGAGCGGCTACGTGAAGCTCAAACGCGTCATCTTTTTCTATAATGTTTACAGAAGGTGTTGCGTTTGTAAATGTGTTTGTTCTTCCTCCTAGCCAGTCTGTGTTAAGTAATTCTTCAAAAACAGATGGTAAGTATGGAGCTGTATTTTTTCTAACTAATGTCATAACTATAATTTTTAAATTGTTTTCAAATTTGTACAGCTATAGACAAATTCAGTTCCAATATTAAAAATATGACGTTATGGCATATTTTAAGATTTAAATAGTGACTTTTTGTCGCTTTTTATTAATTGTAGAATCTTTTAAAGATTTCTACAAGACGTTCTGACGGTATAAGTTTACCATCATAATTACCCATCTCCCCTAGTATTTGTTCTACCGCCTCTGGTCGTATACCTAGTTTGAGGCCATAATTTCTAAGGGCATCAATCTCTATAAAATGTGTTTGCTCATCTACATTCATTACTAGCAATAATCTATGAAACTGTGTGATGCGCTGTAACTCTGTACTAAAAACCATTTCCTGCAGCGGATTTTCAATAAGCTCATCTACCGCTTCCTTAGATATCTCAAGACGCTTTGCAACCTCGAGTATAAAGTGATATTCACGCTCGTGCAAGTGGCTATCTGCTTTTGCCATAGCAATCATATCTGATATAATTTGTAGATTTTCGGTAGTCATTTATAATGGTTTAATGGCGCAATGTAACTTTTATTTTGGAGTCATAAAAATGTTTTGGTTGCTGTATAATTTGTAGATTTAAGGGATTAATTACGCTTTCGCGAAAGCGTAACTCACCTAGTATCTAGACCTATTATATGAATCTATCTGTACGCTTTTACTATTTAATTGCTTTTGTAAGTCTTAGTATTCTAAACGCTTGTCAAGAGCAAACCACTCAAAACACCTATGACCTTGCTATAAAGAACATCACGATTATAAATGAGAAAGGTATAAGCGATGGCGATCTTTACACAGTTTATATTAAAGATGGATTAATAGCCGAGATTGACCCACTGGACACTTCAAAATCCTTATTTGCCACAAAGGAAATAGATGGAAGTGGCAAGTATATTTTACCTGGGTTTTGGGATAATCACACACATTTTAGAGGAGGATCTAAACTGGTTACTCAAAACGAACTTTTTTTAAAGCAGTTTATAAAGTACGGTATCACTACTGTAAGAGATGCAGGTGGTGACCTTACACCACAAGTACAGCAGTGGAACAAAGAGATACAAAATGGCACACGCATAGGTCCTACAATTTATACTTCTGGACCTAAGCTAGATGGAAAAAATGCACGCTGGGCAGGATCTATAGGCGTTTCTAACAGTGATGAGACAAGCAAAGCACTAGACTCATTACAATCTATAAATGTAGATTATGTAAAGCTTTATGATAGTACACTATCTGGAGAGCAGTATCTAGAGATTATAAAACAAGCAGAGTCTCGCGGTATGATAACTTCGGGACATATGCCATTTACCGTCACCCTTGATGAAACTATAGATGCAGGCATAGACAACATTGAGCATCTGTATTACATCTTAAAGGGTTGCTCATCTCAAGAAAAAGAAATCACAGCACAAATAAAAGAAGGTAAACTAGGCTTCTGGAATAGTATGGAGCAACTCATAGCAACCTATGATGAAGATACCGCGCAGCGCACTTTTAAAAAACTCAAAGACAATAATGTATATGTCACTCCTACCCTTTTTATAGGCGACATTCTGAGCTATATGGACGAGGTAGATCACAGTAATGATACATACCTAGCGCTGATAGAAGAAGATTTTATCGCGACCTATAAAGGAAGAATACAAAGTGCACTTAACGCTACTCCAGAAGCAATACAACGCCGAAAAGATTTACAAGTGTTCTTCTTAACGCTAGCCAAAAAACTTAATGACGCTGGAGTCACTCTCCTTGCTGGCTCTGATAGTGGCGCTTACAATTCATATACCTACCCTGGGCCGTCGTTGCACGGAGAGCTTAAAGAACTTACACGAGCAAATATTAAACCTGCAACAGCGCTTACTGCTATGTATGAGGGAGCGCGTTTTTTAAATAAGACGTCATACTCCTTTTCTAAGGGAGGTATTGCAGACTTAGTAGTACTTAATAGCAACCCACTTGAGGATATAAATGCAACAAAAGATATTTGGCTTGTTATTAAAAACGGAGCAGTCGTACGTAACAAAGATTAATCTATAAGCCAAAAAGCTTATAAAATACTTTTATAAGTAAATACACTTATAAATATACATTATAAGTAAATATGCTTATATTTGAATAATTAAACCATCTAAGTGAAAGACAAACAACATATCGTTATCTCTGGAGACTTCATTGCTTACACGAGTTTAAGCACCGAAGAAAAAACAAATCTTGAGCAATCACTTTACAATCTATTTGACCAGCTTCAAGAAAAATTTGACACCTTCTCTAGACTCATAAAGGGTGACTACCTAGAGTGTGTAGTGCCAGATCCTGCAAATGGACTCTCTGTGATGCTTGCTATAAAGACTTTTATTAAGTCTCTAGAAATAGAAGAAAAAGCAGATAATAACAGATCAAAGGTATTCCAGACGTACAGTATACGTCTCGCAATGGGTCTAGGCACTTTAGATCGTTTTGACATTGCAAATAATGTCATAGATGGCGACGCCATCTATAGAAGTGGTCGCGCTATAAGCGACGAGAGTACGCACAACAAGGAGCGTATGGTTATAAAAAACACGCTATTCTTTAGCTCAGATAACGAGGAGCTCACTTTTAATATAGAAACCATACTAGCACTACTAGATCACCTGCTCGCCAGAGCTACAAGTAGACAAAATGAAGTGTTGTTTTTAAAAATTATGGGTAACAGTGAGAAGAACATTGCAAAGCTGTTATCTGTGAGTCAGTCATCTATAAACCAGCACTCAACCGCCTCTGGGTGGAACGGTATGGATAAATCTATTCGTTATTTTTCTCATCTTTTAAGCGCACTTACTTAATGGAAATTATCACGTTAATTACCCTACAGACTATAGCTCACCTACTGGCAGACTATACCTTTCAATCTAAGAAAACAGCAAAATCTAAGGCAAAAAAAGGGTTTAAAAGTAAGTATCTCAAGTGGCACATATTAATCGTTTTTGTGTGTTCTTACCTACTCTCTTTTGATTATAGATTTCTTCCTGTAGCCTTGATTATAGCAGGATTACACTGGGTGATAGACGGTTTTAAACCTCAAATGCTTGCTAGTAAAAGACTATATAAAGGAGCCTTTTTTATAGATCAGTTATTGCACATTCTTATATACGCGCTAGTGAGTACTGCCTTTGTGCAATTGTTACAGTGGCAACCTATACTTATAGATACTCTACACTTAAAATACATAAGCCTAGTAGCCGCATTTCTGTTTTGTACAAAGCCGGCTAATATCCTTATTAAAGAAATTTTCACCCTCTTCTCTGTATCATTTACAGAGAAGTCACAAGACTTACCTAATGCAGGTAGACTCATAGGTATCACAGAGCGCTGGCTCGTGCTTGTACTTATAATTATTGGCCAGTTTAGCGCTGTAGGCTTTTTAATTACCGCAAAATCTATCTTAAGATTTAAAGATGGTGATTACCTTAAAACCGAATACGTACTAATAGGCACAATGCTCAGCTTTGCCATTGCGATTGCTTCTGCACTTATCCCCACGCTGTTTATATTTCCCCTACTACCACGTTAAAAATTTCCCAATTTTGAAATAATAAAAAGTCAGTTGGTATTTTAGAAGTCACAACCAAAATATCCAATATATGTATTTCAAACACCTATTAACGGGGTTGCTTGTTGTTTCCGCTTTCGCGAAAGCGTATTCTCAAAAAATCCCAGTCCCGGTAGACACCACAATTGTCACAAAACACACCACCACCATAAAAGGAAAAACCATTCCTTATACAGCAACTGCAGGGTTTCAACCCGTTTTTGATCAAGAAGGTGCACCCGTGGCCAGTCTACTTTACACCTATTACAAAAGATCTGATATAAAAGATGATCAAGAGAGACCGCTAGTAATCTCTTTTAATGGAGGTCCAGGCTCTGCCTCTGTATGGATGCACATTGCATACACAGGGCCACGCATCTTAAAGATAGATGATGAGGGCTACCCTGTACAACCCTACGGTATAAAAAGCAATCCTAACTCGATACTTGACGTGGCAGACATTGTTTTTGTAAACCCTGTAAATACAGGATACAGTAGAATGTTACCTAATGAAAAAGGAGAAATGCCAGATAAGAAACAGTTTTTTGGCGTTAATGCAGATATTAAATACCTAGCAGACTGGGTAAACACCTTTGTTACAAGAAATAACCGCTGGAGATCACCTAAGTTTCTTATAGGAGAAAGCTACGGTACAACAAGAGTTTCTGGACTTGCCGCCGAGCTTCAAGACAGTAAATGGATGTTTATAAATGGAGTGATACTTGTATCGCCTACAGAAATAGGTTTTGACTTTGACGGTCCTGTAGAAGTAGCAAACAGGCTTCCTTACTTTACTGCGGCTGCTTGGTACCACAATATGTTACCACCAGCATTACAACAAAAAGACCTTACAGAAGCACTAGCCGAAAGTGAAGACTATGCTGTAAATGAGCTCTTGCCACTTATTGTAAAGTCTGGTTACCTAGATGCATCAAAAAAGGAAGCTGCTATCAAAAAGATGGCTTATTATTCTGGCCTTTCTGAAAAAACAATACGTCAAAATAATCTAGAAGTACCCTTTAACTACTTCTGGAAAGATCTCTTAAGAGATCGTGATGGCCTTACTATAGGTAGACTAGACTCTCGCTATAAGGGAATGGATGTAAAAGAATCTGGAGATCGACCAGATTACAATAGCGAGCTCACCTCGTGGTTACACTCATTTACTCCAGCGATAAATTACTACTATAGCCAAGAGCTAGGATTAAAGACAGATCTACCTTATAATATGTTTGGCCCAGTGCGACCTTGGGACAGATCAAACAATAATGCAGGACCAAGTCTGCGCAGAGCGATGGGTGTAAACCCTAACCTTAATGTAATGATACAGAGCGGTTATTATGACGGTGCTACGACTTACTTTAATGCTAAGTATGTGATGTGGCAGCTTAATGCTAGCGGTAAACTAGCAGATAGATTAAGCTTTAAAGGTTATAGATCTGGACATATGATGTACTTACGTAATGAGGACTTAATCAAGGCAAATGATGATATACGTGCATTTATAAAAAAATCATCTATTGGCATTGAAAAAGGTGCGATGCATAAATAAGAGATGACCTATGGATGAGAATTACGCTTTCGCGAAAGCGTAAAAATAACCAATAATAAAAACGCCCTATCTAAAAAAGATAGGGCGTTTTGCTTAGGTACTATTTAAATTTGAAAACCTTAAACCTTAGTACATAGCACGCAAAGCAGTAATATCGTTGCTGCTAAACTCTCCGTCCTCATTATTTGAGAAACAAGCTTGCATTATTGAGTCAAAATCTCTTGTAGGAGTACCTGGTAACTGCACAGCACCTGTAGATCCTGCAGACTCTCCTCCACCGCTACCACAGCTCTGACGATCGTAGTAATCTGAGTGACGGAAACCTATAGAGTGACCTATCTCGTGAGTAATTACGTGCTCATTTACATTTGTACTAGAACCTTCAAGGTTGTAAATCTGTACAAATTTATTAGGACGTCCTTGTGCATCTGGAAAACCTGCTACACCTCCAGAACCAGAGTTATTTGCAGAGTTATCATAAACAACCATATCGCTGTTTGAGAAGTTTGTTCCAAACGTAAGTCTAAAACGTAGTGCAGATCCTGAGATACGGTTAAAGTTATTTACCGCCCACTGTAAAGCTGTTCTACCTTTATTAGTAAGACCAAATTGATCATTACCTGTATAACCTATAATGTCTATTGTTCTGTTTGCTCCAGTTACTAGGTTAAAAGTTCTAAACTGGCGCTGGTCGTTAACCTGCATTTGTTGTAGTTCTTTCTCTGTAGTAACAATGTCATCACCTATGTAGATGCGCTGCTCTACAGTACCATCTGGAAGGTGGAAATCTCCTTTTGTGATAGCAGCTATATCTATAGCCATACCACGCACTTGATCAATAATAGCTTGATCTGTAACCTCAACACGATTGTTTTCGATTACTACTTCTACATTTGCTTGATCGTCTTGAATAGCATCTGCCTCATCTTTTTCACAAGAGGTAAATGATACAGCTACTAGTGCTAGTGCCATCGCACTAAATTTGAATTGATTTTTCATTTTGGGTTGCATATTTTAGGATTAATATATGATCCAAAATTAACTTATTTTAACATTAATAATCACCAATAATCAAGACTACAACGTTTTCGTGATTATTTTTATCATATAATTATGTTATTTATTGCATTATTAACAATTCAATAAAGGAAATCCTTTATTGAATTTTAACAATCTGATTAACAACTACTTCAAGGGTGATGGAGTCGTGATTAATCTAGTAAATTGGTAGAGATTACCCCCGTTAACGCCAATAATTACATTGAGATGAGTGTAAAGTGACTATTAAGAAAGTGCTAAGAAAATATCATTTTTAAGGATTTGATAATTTATCAGACATTTTGTTATAATCCTGTATATTCAATAAGAAAAACCTATTCTAACTTATAATCTTTAAAGTCTAATGGATCAAAATTTTTAAAATGTCCATTTAGTTTAATAAGCTCTTTTGTTCTATTTACAGATTTAAGTGTAGGTATAGCCGCTTTTAAATGTGCTATGAGATAATAAAAACAATCACTTTCTGAAGCAATTTGTAATAATTCATATTGCTGCTGCATATCGAGTCCCATTTTTTGTGCAAACCTAAAAGCACTTATAGTTTGTACAGCAACCTCTGGTGTGTTTACATCAAGTAAGTCATAAAATGTAGTAAGTAGTTCTACAAATTCATTTTTGAGATCTAGAGATGCATTATGCTCAAAAGGTACGTATACCACTTCACCTCCAGCATAGAGCCGCTCACCTAGCGTGCTGTAAAAGTCCACTAGTTTAAACACGCGCAATCCTTTACATATAATATCTGCAGCCCCGGATGGGTATCGCTTTACAACCTGCATTACCTGCATCTCTGTGCCATAAGATAAGGTGTTATTAATATAAGTAGGAATGCCAAAGGTGATATTACTCTCCTCACAGTCCTTAAGTAATTGCTGGTATCGCTCTTCAAAAATATGCAAAGAAAGTAGCTCACCTTGGTAGGCAACCATCTCAAGAGGAAACATAGGTAAAACAGCTGTAGTCATTGTTTTTATTTTGAAATGTACAAAAGCCTGTGCAGGCTGTTATATAATGAACATTTTTTAACCTTATTGTTCAACATTTATAACAAAAGTATTCTCTCTATTTATAGAAGACAGTTAATTTTACTTTAAATATAAAGTGATGACTAATAAAGACCTTTTAAACGTAGTAAAAAGCTACGGAAGCCCTGTGTATGTGTATGATGCAGACACAATTACAGCACAATATAATAGACTTACAAACGCCTTTAAAAGTGTAAAACAGTTACGCCTCAACTATGCAGTAAAAGCGTTAAGTAACTTGTCTATTCTTCAACACTTAAAAGGACTGGGGTCAGGCCTTGACACGGTATCTATACAAGAAGTGCAACTTGGTCTTAAGGCTGGCTTTACACCAGATCGTATCATATTTACTCCTAACGGAGTATCTCTGGGAGAAATAGAAGAAGTTGCAGCAATGGGCGTGCAAATCAATATAGATAACCTTTCTATATTAGAGCAGTTTGGGACAAAGCACCCAGAGACACCTGTATGTATACGTATCAACCCTCACGTGATGGCAGGAGGTAATACAAATATCTCTGTAGGACATATAGATAGTAAATTTGGGATTAGTATCCACCAGCTACCACACGTACTGCGCATAGTAGAAAACACAGGTATGAATATAAACGGTATACATATGCATACCGGTAGTGACATACTAGATATTGATGTCTTTGTGTATGCTACAGAAATCCTTTTTGAGACGGCAAAGCAGTTCAGCGACCTTACGTTTATTGACTTTGGTAGTGGTTTTAAAGTGCCTTATAAAGAAGGAGATATAGAAACCAATATTGAGGAGCTAGGAGAAAAACTAGGGAAACGTTTTAACGCTTTCGCGAAAGCGTATAAAAAACCATTAACCCTCACCTTTGAGCCAGGTAAGTTTCTAGTAAGTGAGTCTGGTAAATTTCTGGTACAGGTAAACGTAGTAAAACAAACTACCTCAACAGTATTTGCACAAGTAGACAGTGGTTTTAACCATCTTATACGACCTATGCTATACGGTAGCCAGCACGAGATAAATAACATAAGCAATCCAAACGGAAGAGAGCGCTTTTATAGCGTAGTAGGCTACATCTGTGAGACAGATACCTTTGCAAATAATAGACGCATCGCCGAAATTTCTGAAGGAGACATTCTCGCTTTTGATAACGCAGGTGCTTACTGCTTTACAATGGCAAGTAATTACAATAGCCGTTACAGACCTGCAGAGGTACTCATAAAAGGCGGTAAAGCTCACCTTATACGCAAGCGAGAGACCTTTGATGATCTTATTGCAAATCAAGTTCTCATAGAAGAATAGTAATGATATATTTTATAAAAAGACCAGCCCTAAGCTGGTCTTTTTTATGAATACTAACTACATTTATAATATGAGATATGTACTTATATTATGTTTATTTATGGCAAGCTGCTCTACACCCATAGAGAAAGCCCTTAACTCATCTAGCCCGCTTATCACAAGGGTTACAGATAGTATAGACAAATACGAAGTCCAGATTCTTTTTACTCAGATTGACTCCACAGATAGTGGTGAAGTGCAGTTTACAGATTACAGTTATGGACTCAATGAACAGAATTACTTTTACCCAGCAAGCACTGTAAAACTTCCAGTTGCCGTACTCGCCGCAGAATATGCAGATGCTAGAGAAGATATAACCCTAGATACACCTTACATCATAGACGGTGATGAGGAGCTGCATAGCATAAGTGATGACCTACGACAGATTTTTGCCGTAAGCGATAATAAAGCTTATAACCGTCTTTATGAATTACTAGGTAGAGATTATATAAACTCCCGCTTACGCGAAAAAGACTACACACAAACTACCATACAACATAGACTAGCTACACCTGAAGCAGCAGTTAATGCTAGAAAAACAATTCAATTTTTCCCAAGCTATACAGCCGAAAGTGTTATTATCACAAATAAAGAAGACAAAGACCTCATTCCTAATAATGTGGGAGGTAATAAAAAAGGACAGGGCTATATTGAAAATGGAAAACTTGTAAATGAGCCTATGGATTTTGGTTTAAAAAATCACTTCCCATTACAAGAGCAACATCATTTTGTAAAAAGTCTGGTATTCCCACACTCTTTTGAAACCTCAAAAAGATTAGAACTATCTGAAACATCTAGACAAAGAGTACTTAAGGCTATGAAAACGCTCCCACGTGATGCAAAGTATAATCAAGAAGAATACTACGACAGCTATGTAAAATTCTTTATGTATGGAGATGTAACAACACCCATCCCAGATAATATACATATCTATAACAAAGTAGGGTTTGCATACGGCACGCTTACAGAAACAGCTTATATTGAGGATACTCAAAATGATATACGCTTTATACTCTCTGCCACCATACTTGTTAATGAAAATCAAATTTTTAATGACGACACTTATGAGTATGAGCAAATAGGTATTCCCTTTCTCGCTCAATTAGGACGTGAATTTTACGAGCAAGAAAAAGAGCGAAAGGAATAACTAGCTTACGGCTAAATTTTGTTTCTTCGCGCTATTACCCTACATATTCTTTTTATCAATAAAAACTAATTGCCGTGAGCTTAAGAGAACTTAATAAACGTACCATCATTTGTGAACTTTGTAGTAATGAGTATGACCTCTCCCCTTTTATAGTAGTTCCTAAAGAAGAAGATATACTCGCTTGCAAGACTTGTATTACTCAGATAGAAAATCCTGAGGAGGTAGATGTAAATCACTGGCGCTGTCTTAATGATAGTATGTGGAGTACTGTACCAGCAGTACAGGTCGTGGCGTGGCGTATGCTTACTAGACTTCGTAAAGAAGGCTGGCCACAAGATCTTCTTGATATGATGTATTTAGAAGAAGAAACCTTAGAGTGGGCAAAAGCCACAGGTGAGCATATAGAAGAAGATGAGAATACAGTAATACACAAAGACGCAAATGGTACACGCCTAGCAAATGGTGATAGTGTCGTGCTCATAAAGGATCTTGATGTAAAAGGAGCAAACTTTACAGCAAAGCGTGGAGAATTTATGAGAAACATAAGTCTAGTACACGATAATGCAGAGCATATAGAAGGTAGAATACAAGGGCAACAAGTTGTTATTGTAACAAAATATGTAAAGAAGAGCAACTAGTAACTAACGAGATTCATACATCTCAAAAGTGTATAAAACCAATAAAAAAAGACCAACTATCACATTAGATAGTTGGTCTTTTTTTAATCTATAATGGTAGTATTACCAGTTATCAAAATTGAGTAATGCATTTTTTGCCTCCGTATACTCAGCTATCATATCGCTTACTATAGTTGCAGCAGGTTTTATGTCATTTATAAGTCCAGATATTTGTCCTATTTCAAGTTCTCCTTGTTCTAAGTCTCCCTCAAACATTCCTTTCTTTGCTCTTGCACGACCTAATAGTTGAACTAGTTGCTCTTTAGTAGGTGCTGTAGTATATAAGGCTGCTACCTCTTCATAAAATTTATTTTTTATAAGTCTTACAGGCGCCAGTTCTTTAAGAGTTAATACTGTATCACCTTCTTGCGTATCTATAATAGCTTGTTTAAATAATTGATGCGCGCTAGACTCATCACTTGCTGCAAATCTACTTCCTACCTGTACACCATCTGCTCCTAGTGTCATTGCAGCAAGCATACCTCTACCCGTAGCAATACCACCAGCTGCAATAAGAGGTACATCTATCTTATCTTTTACCATAGGGATGAGTGTAAAAGTTGTTGTTTCCTCACGACCATTATGACCACCTGCTTCAAAACCTTCGGCTACAACGGCATCTACACCAGCTTCTTGAGCCTTTAGTGCAAACTTCACACTACTTACTACGTGTACAACTTTAATACCGTGCTTCTTTAATTCTTTAGTCCAAAGCTTTGGATTACCTGCGCTTGTAAAAACAATAGGCACCTTATAATCTACCACAGTTTTCATATGCTCTTCTATGTTAGGGTACAACATAGGTATGTTAACCCCAAAAGGTTTATCTGTAGCTTTCTTGCACTTCTCAACGTGCTCTACAAGCACATCTGGATACATAGAAGCAGCACCTATGATACCAAGACCGCCAGCGTTACTTACAGCACTAGCAAGACGCCATCCAGAGTTCCAAATCATTCCTCCCTGTATAAGAGGGTATTTTATTTTAAATAACGAAGTAATTCTATTCATTAGGATTTTATAAATTTTTGTGTAATAAGCGTGGTACCATCATTAATCTGTATGAGATACACTCCTTTTTTTAGATTTGCTACAGGTAGATAACTTGCCTGAGACTCTACTGTTTTTGTCGCTACGAGTTTTCCAAGAATATCATAGATATGTACATCTACTTTGCTTACATCTTCAGGAAATACTATCATCGCGATCTCCGAGGCAGGATTAGGCACGATTTGGTACGTGCTGTTATTATTATAATCTTCTAGAGTTAATAAATCATCTAGTGCTGCGCCAAAATCTGGTATTCCGTACCCAAGCTGTGCTGTAGGGTTCGTGTATAGAGAAGCAGACTCCCTCACTATTTGCATAACGTCTGCATTAGTACGTTGCGGGTTTGCTTGCCAAAAGCTTGTAATAGCTCCCGCCATTATAGGTGAGCTAAAGCTCGTACCATTGTTTGTAGTTATGTTATTATTTTGATCTATCACAGCACTACTAGCACCCTTTGCAACCACATCTGGTTTGATACGACCATCACTAGAAGGACCTATACTACTAAAACTAGCATAATCGCCATTCTCATCTACAGCTCCTACCGTAAAAGACCCAAAAGCATCTGCTGGAGCACTTATCATCCCATTGCCACTGTTACCAGCACTAGTTACCACAAGCATTCCTTTCTCAAAAGCAAGATTTGCACCGCGCGATATAAAGGTAGACTGGCCATCCATATCTTCATACGTATAGTCATAATCTGGATTGTCAAAAGTGCGATAGCCTAGAGAGGTGTTTATAACATCTACACCCAGACTATCTGCTCGCTCTGCTGCTTCTACCCAGTAAGACTCCTCTACGGGATTTTCACTAGCTACATCTTCTGTACGAAAACAATAAACAGCAACATCTGGAGCTGTTCCCACAAACTCATCTTCTATAAAACCTACAATATCGCTCAACACACGTGTACCGTGACTGCTATTTGAAAATGCAAACTCATTATCTTCTCGACTTACAAAATCATAACCATCCAGTAACTTCCCTGCATCTCTCAATCGTGCAAAACCTTCATTTTCATCTACTCCAGGAAAACCAGAATCCATAACAGCTATAACCATCCCC
This sequence comes from Dokdonia sp. MED134, assembly GCF_000152925.2. Classification (NCBI taxonomy): domain Bacteria; kingdom Pseudomonadati; phylum Bacteroidota; class Flavobacteriia; order Flavobacteriales; family Flavobacteriaceae; genus Dokdonia; species Dokdonia sp. MED134. The sequence continues at coordinate 763,691 of NZ_CP009301.1, forward strand.
TCACCTGTATAATCTTGTAGATGTAACTCATCTACCGATAGCATAGTAACTTGATTATCTGTCGCCCCATAATTAAAAACTACTCTACTTTGAGATTGGAGAGGATCTTCTTTAGAAAAAAGTAATGGTGTCGCATCTCTGGTAATACTCTTATTTGCATACTCAATAGCACTAACAAATGGTAGGTTTTCTAGTGTTGCTACCTGGGTTTCTGTACCACGTACGTGTACACAGTTCATCCATTTTGATTTTGCAAGCACTGTAATGCCTGTTTGTGATTTTATCTCAGTAATGTAACTTTCATTCACAGGGACATCACGCTCATCTATAATAACACCGTGTAGTTCTTTACGATCAAGTGCTTCTTGTGAGAGTATCGTTATGGGATTTTCTAAGCTTTGGGTGACATTTTCTTTATCTACAAAATAAACCCAAGCATCTTGTGCCTCTTGGGCATTTGTGTAAAAGCATACAAACAGTAGACTTAAAAATAATAGGGATCTCATAGCGACATAGTTTATGAGCCAGGGCTCGTAGGATTTCGTACGTAAGTTACGAAATAACCCCAGAACCGAGACACTCCTCACCGTGATGCCAGGCTACAAATTGCCCCTCGGCTATGGCTGTTTGTGGGTTGTCAAATATGACATACATACCTCCATCTACTCTATATAAAGTGGCTTTCTCAAGAGGTTGACGGTAACGTATGCGTGCCTCTACCTGCATTGTCTCATCTACCGCAAGTGTAAGATCTTCTCGTATCCAGTGTATCTCTTCTTCCTTTACAAAAAGTCCTTTACGATATAAACCTCTATGGTTTTTTCCTTGACCGGTGTATATCACATTATCCTTTACATCTGTATCTATTACAAAGAGTGGCTCTACCGTTCCGCCTACGCCTAGTCCTTTGCGCTGGCCTATGGTAAAATAATGAGCCCCTTGATGCTTCCCTACTACTCTTCCTTCGGCTACGGTATATGATGGTTTTTTTACAAGGTTTTCTAATTCCGCTTTCGCGAAAGCGTTACTAGCCTTATCACCACCCGCAACTTCCGGTATAACGGTCTCTGGCACCTCAACGATAACACCTTCCTTAGGTTTAAGCTGCTGCTGAAGAAAATCTGGCAGACGTACCTTCCCTATAAAACAAAGTCCTTGAGAATCTTTCTTACCTGCAGTAACGAGTTCTTGTTGCAGTGCTATGTCACGTACCTCTGGCTTTTGTAAATGGCCTATAGGAAACAACGTTTTTGCCAGTTGATCCTGCGATAGCTGACATAAAAAGTAAGATTGATCTTTATTATTATCTGCCCCAGCGATAAGTTGGTATACTGTCTTACCATCTACCTCTATAGATGATTTCTGGCAGTAATGTCCCGTTGCGACGTAGTCTGCACCCAGTGAAAGTGCAATTTTCATAAACACGTCAAATTTAATCTCGCGATTACATAGAACATCTGGATTAGGCGTGCGCCCCATCTCGTACTCTCTAAACATATAATCTACAATGCGTTCTTGATACTGCTCACTAAGATCTACCGTTTGAAAAGGGATTCCTAACTTTTCGGCAACAAGCATCGCATCGTTACTATCATCTAGCCACGGGCACTCATCAGAGATTGTTACAGAGTCATCGTGCCAGTTTTTCATAAAAAGGCCTATCACATTGTATCCCTGCTCCTTAAGCAAGTATGCTGTAACACTACTATCTACTCCTCCACTTAGACCTACTACTACCGTTTTCATAACTTTTACTTAGATATTGTATACTCAATAGTCCCTTTTGAGACTCGCATAAAGTGCCTAGAAACACTTAAAAAAATTGTGGCGCAAAATTACAAAATAACAAGCCATTATAAGAATGACAAAATGTTACTTTTATACGCACTGTATAACTACTTATATACTCTAGTCTATTGTAGTAGTAACTGCTATGATTTCCTTACAGAACAGTACTATTGTACGCCTATTTTATTACGAGGATATTTAATCTCCTTGTCTACTTGACCATTTTTGTAATACTTCCAGAGGCCGTGTTTTCTATTATTCTTATAATTACCCGCTACTTCTTTCTCTCCATAACCGTTATAGAAGATGGCTGGCCCTTCTAGCTTATCTTGTTTATAGGTTACACTTTTAAGCACCTTTCCTTCCTCTGTATAAGTGATAGCCTTTCCTTTTTTGTTTCCATCTACATATTGCTCGACAAGTGCCGGAAGTCCGCTTATAAAAAAGACATTGCGCTGTCCATCAAGAAGCCCATTTTTATACTGCTCTTTTATCATAATTGTGGAGCCGTCTTGGTGATATGACAGCCACTCACCTTGTCTTTTACGGTTCTTCATCTTACCTGAACTTACTTTCTTTCCCTCTGTTGTATAAAAAGTAACATCTACAAAAGGTGAATCTGTCGTATATTCTTTTATAGCCGTGGGATGGCCACCACTAGAATCATAAAATTTAAATACACCTATTTCTTTACCGTGGTTAAAAGATCCAGTATATCTTAATTGTTTTGAACTCTCATAGGTTTTTTGCCATACGCCGTGACGCTTTCCAGCAGCGTCATATTGATTAATCTCCTGAGCGGCTGTAATACACTGAAAATGAACTACTATTAAGAATAAGCAAACTGTTAATTTTGACATTTTAACTATTTATTGGGATTATTTTTTGTTTATCTATTTTAGCTTTACATTAAACAAAAACTACAAACTATGAAAAATCTATTTAATCTTACAAAATTAGCATTTCTTGCTTTAACGCTATTTGTCTCAGTATCGTGTGATGATGATGATGATAATGGAAATATTATCGAAGGAGAAAGCAACACTATTGCAGACTTTGTTGCAGCAAATGATGACTACAGTTCTTTACTAGCTGCACTTCAACAAACAGATCTAGATGCAACACTTGCTGGTAATGGAACATTTACAGTATTTGCTCCTAACAATGCTGCATTTGAAACCTTTTTAGATGGAACAGCCTTAGAAGACGTAGATACAGACGTACTAAGACAAGTACTACTTAATCACGTTCTTAACACGACACTTACATCTACAGACCTAACAACGGGTTATGTAACAAATCTCGCAACAGAGCCTTCTTCTAATGCTAATATAAGTTTATATGTAGACACAACAGATGGGGTGGTTCTAAATGGTCAATCATCTGTGACTACACCAGATATTGAAACTGATAATGGTGTTATACACGCTGTAGATACGGTAATAGCCTTACCTACCATAGCAACATTTGCCACAACAAATCCTGCATTAACCTCACTAGTTGCGGCACTCACAGATGAGGGGAACACAACATTTACAACATTGCTAAGCGACACAGAACAAGACTTTACAGTTTTTGCTCCTACTAATGATGCGTTTGACACATTTCTTGATGGTTCAGCACTAGAAGATGTAGATAATGATGTACTAGTACAAGTATTATCTAACCACGTGGTACCAGGCACAGTTGCCATCTCTGGGACACTTACTAATAGTTATGTAAATACTGCAGCTACCTTTAATGGTGAGGCAGATGCACCTTTAAGCTTATATATTAACACAGATAACGGTGTTACTCTTAACGGTGGGTCTGATGTAATCATTGCAGATATTGTTGCAGTAAATGGTGTTGTACACGTAGTAGATACTGTAATAGGGTTACCAGATGTAACAACATTTGCTACGGCAGATCCTAACTTTTCTACATTAGTATCAGCGCTTACTGCAGATGCATCATTTGGATACGTAGGAGCTTTACAAACTCCAAATGGAACAGATCCTGCGCCGTTTACTGTGCTTGCTCCCGTAAACACGGCTTTTGAAAATTTACTTACTGATCTTGGTGTAGATTCTCTAGATGATATTGATACTGCTACACTCGCTGCTACACTAGAACTACACGTTATTGCTGGAGCAAATGTAAGAGCAGAAGATCTTGCTGGTCTTGATGGAATGATGGTAGAAACACTAGGCGGTACAAACATTACGATACAGGCAGATCCTGCAGCGGCAATTGATCCAGATAATGATGAGAACCCAATAGTTGCTACAAATGTACAGGCTACAAATGGCGTTATACACGCTGTAAGTAGAGTATTAAGAGATTTATAATATCCCTCAAAATTTTGTTTAGATAAGCTCCATTGTACTTCTCATACGGTGGGGCTTTCTTTATTTTAAGAATTAAAAAAGGCTCTCTTTTCAATGTTGAAAGAGAGCCTTTTTACTTTTCGCGAAAGCGTTATAACACTATTTTAGTGATCCATACTTAGATGCATACTCTAGCATTTGTGACTCAAAGCTTTCTGGCTGCTGGATAGAAAAACCAGTGATCTCCTCACCATCCATAGTAGGCACAATAGCTGGGTTTACAAAACCGCTGTAAGGTGCGCTTTTAAACTGGCTGTTGCGGTCAAGCACTTCTTTGTGAATGTCTTGATCTACTTGTACTCCATAATCTTCTACAAGATTTTTTGCAGCTTCATAATCTCCTTCAGAAGTGATGCGTTGTGTCTCTCTAAGAAGTTCTCCAAAAATCTCACGCAGCTTTACATAGTCATTTATGTTATAGTACGTCTTACCATCTCTAGTAACTTTTTCTATCACATTATCTTCTAGACCGCGCTCGTAAGACCAAGCACTCACCCACTGGCGATTTACCATATGTGCTTCTTCTACCATATCACCAAGTTCTAAACGTATAAGTTGCGTTATAAGACCGTTACGTATGTAACCGTCATAGGCCGCCTTACCCGTTTTCTCCCAGTCTTCTACAAGACCTAGTTCTTGAAGTTTTGGATCCATAAGGTAGTATAGCCCAAAAAGGTCTGCTCTACCTTCTTCTATGGTAGATTTATAACGTTTAAGCGTTTCCTTAGGTGTCCCTACTCCTTTATTAATTTGACCAGAGGCGTGACCTACTACTTCGTGTAGCGCTGTGTGAAGTTTATCTCCTAGTTGACCATACTCCTCCTCTAGCGCAATCTCTTCTTCATCGTGCGCAAACTCTTTAAGACGTCCAGAACCTCCCGCATTGTTATATGCGTTTATAATGTTACCTAGTGATACAGACTTACTACCGTGCGTCTGGCGTATCCAGTTATTGTTAGGTAAGTTAACTCCTATAGGTGTAGAAGGTGATGCATCTCCGGCCTCACCAGCAACAATTACTGTTTTATAAGAAACACCTTTTACAGTTTCTTTTTTATGCTCTGGCATAAGTGGTGAGTTATCTTCAAACCATTGTGCCTCTGTAGAGAGTACTGCCATCTTTTTTGACATATCAAAATCTTTGATTTGTACGATGGTTTCATAAGACCCCTTATATCCTTTAGGGTCATTATATACTTCTATAAAACCATTTATCCAGTCTATATTTCCCTCGGTAGAAGTTGCCCAGGCAATACAGTAATCATCCCAAGTGTCTAAACTTCCCGTCTGGTAGTACTCGATAAGTAATCCTAAAGCTTTTTCTTGTTGCTCATTTTCGGCAACAGTTTTTGCCTTTTCTAGCCATCCTATAATATTATCTATGGCCTCTCCATAAAGACCGCCACTCTTATAAACTTGCTCTACAAGTTTTCCGTTTTCTTTTACTAGACGCGTATTAAGTCCTTTTTCTATAGGCTCATTTGTATCTACTTTTATGGCGTCATAAAACTGCTCTGCCTCTGCTGTGGTAACATCTGGGCCATAAAAGTTTATCGCACTCTCAAGTACAATATCTGCATCTTTAGAGAGGTTTACTTTCTTGCTGTCTTTATCATTAAAAAGCACATCAAAAGCTTCACCTTCGAGCGTAGCACCGCTCTCTGCGAGTACTTTTTTAAGATACTCTGGTGAGAAGTCAGGTTTCATCTTTGCATTACTATAGTGGTGGTGTATCCCGTTTGCAAACCAGATTCTCTTTAGGTATGTTTCAAACTGTGCCCACTCTTCGCCTGTTTTTTCCACCTTATCTGATGTATATACAGTCTCAAGAGCCTCTCTAATAGCAAGATTATGTCTGTAGTTTTGAGCCCACATAATATCACGACCAGCAAGACCAGCCTGTGTCATATAGTACACTAGTTTTTGCTCTTTTAGTGTAAGATCTTCAAATCCTGGTATTTGATAACGTAGTATTTTAATATCTGCAAACTGACCTACTGTAAAATCAAAGTCTGTGGTGGCGGTTTTTTCCGCTTTCGCGAAAGCGTTATCATCCTTCTTTTCTTCTGCGCATCCTACTGCTACCATAGCGGCAATGGCAAGTGCGTATACTCCTTTATATTTCATATGTTTTGTGTAAATAATGGTCGTAAATATAACGAAATTCCACACGATGAATTTTATTATCTTTACCCATAAACCAAACCATCACCAATGAAATTCTTAAAATTCTTCCTTTTTCTTATTCTTATCGTAGTTATAGGAGGTGCTATTTATTTTGGTACACAAGACGGCACCTATCAAATAGAATCTACACGCACGATGAATGCACCAAAAGAGGTGATTTATGATATTGTAAACGAGTATAAAACTTGGGAGGACTGGGGACCTTGGAAAAAAGAAGAGCCTACAATGGTTTTTAACTATGCAGATAAAACATCTGGCGAGGGAGCTTCATATAGCTGGCAAGGTGAGATGGATGGTAGTATGACTACTACAGAGGCTATACCTCATACTTCTATAAAACAGGATATGACTTTACAAACTCCAGGTGGAGAGCGCAAGCCAGAGGTTTACTGGACTTTTGAAACTACACCAGAACTAGCAACCATCGTTACCTGGGGAATACAAGGAGAGCATACACTTATGGATAAGGTGTACTATGCCATCACAGGTATGGACTTTGATGGTGATATGATGGCGATGTATGATGAAGGGCTTACAGGACTGGAAGCTGCAGCCAGAAAAGAAATCTCAAAATACACTGTTAATGTAGATGGTATCACGCAATATAGCGGCGGTTTTTACCTTTATAGAACTACCTCTGCAAAGGCTAATAAAGTATCTCAAATAATGGGTGAGAATTATGGTGGTATTACTGCTTTTATGAATGAAAACAACATCGCAATAAGTGGGATGCCATTTACTATATATAATGAGACGCTAGATAATGGTGATGTTATTATGACTAATGCCTTACCGGTAAGAGAAAAAATAATTGTTGCAGGTGATGCAAACGTCTTTAGTGGTTATATGCCTACGGTTACTGCTGTAAAGGCAACCTTACGTGGCAATTATGTAAACCTAGGTGAAGCCTGGGCAACAGCGATGCAATATGTACAAGATCAAGGATACACCTTATCAAGCGAAAAGCCATTTGAGGTGTACGTAACAGATCCTCAAAATCACCCTAACCCTGCAAACTGGGTGACAGAGATTTATGTACCTATAGAAGATATAAAATAAACCAATTTGAAATCGCTCTTACTCGTTTTTATAGGTGGTGGCACTGGCAGTGTAGCCAGATATCTATTAGGTAAATACCTTAACAGCACAACAACGGGAATACCCTATGGGACCTTTGCTGCAAACGTGCTGGGTAGTTTACTTATAGGCATCATTTTAGGGTGGGCGCTTAAAAACAATTCGCTGTCTAGTAATACAGCTTTGCTACTAGCTACAGGATTTTGTGGCGGGTTTACGACTTTCTCAACCTTTGCTTATGAGAACCACGTATTTCTTAAATCTGGAGACTTTATGACTTTTGCACTTTATGCTATCGCTAGTTTTGCGCTAGGGATACTTGCCGTTTTTGGAGGTATGGAAATTGCAAAGGCTTTATAGCTTTAAAGTTATATTATTACAACTTAATACGCTTTTTCATTTCTTCTACGATATTAAAAGCAGCTGGGCACATTTTTACATTTTCTAACGTAAGCTTAGAGATTTGCTGAAACTTTTTTCTATCCGTGTGTGGAAACTCTCTGCAAGCCTTAGGGCGTACCTCATATATAGAGCAGTAATTATCTGCTCCTAGAAAAGTACACGGGGTTTCCTGTAGCACATAGTCCTTATCTTCATCTACTCTCAAATAAGTTTTAATAAAATCAAATTCCTTCATTCTGAAGTGTTTTGAAATACGCTGTATGTCCTTATCTGTAAATAAAGGTCCTGTGGTTTTACAACAATTTGCACACGTAAGGCAGTCTGTTCTTTCAAACTCCTCTTCGTGCAATTCTTGCATTATGTAGTCAAGTTTTTTTGGCGGTTTATTGCGCAGCTTTGCAAAGAATTTTTTGTTCTCATTCTGCTTATCTTTGGCCAGCTGTGGGAGGCTTTTTAATACTTCTTCCATCGCGCAAAGGTAATAATAAAGGTATGGGTACAAAGGCAGATATTTTTGGGGCAGCGCTTCTTGATTTTATGAATGATGAGTATACAGAAGATATTGTGGTACACTCCTCTATAGCCGAAGATGATGTGATACCCGTTCCTTATCTATTCAGAGATTTTAAAGAAATGCCCTTACTTGAACAGAAAGCTTTAGAACTTTCTAAAGGTAAAACACTTGATATAGGCAGTGGTGCCGGTAGCCATAGTCTCTGGTTACAAGAGCAAGGTCTTGATGTCACTGGTATTGATATAAGTGAGGGGGCTGTTACGCTTTCGCGAAAGCGTGGTCTTAAAAATTCTATACAAGGTGCTATACTTGATCACAAAGGCACTTATGACACGCTACTATTACTAATGAACGGCACGGGAATATTTGAAAAAGTGCAGAAAATACATAGCTATTTAAAACATCTCAAATCATTACTATTGCCTGAAGGACAAATTCTCATAGATGGTTCTGATATAGCCTATATGTTTGAAGACGAAGATGGTGGTTTCTGGGTAGACACCCATCGTGATTATTATGGTGAGGTCACTTATAGTATGAGTTACAAGGGTGTACAAGGAGACACTTTTGATTGGTTATATCTAGATTATGCAAAGCTTGAGTGGTATGCAAAAAAAAATGAGCTCAAGTGTGAGCTCATTTTTGAAGGTGATCATTATGATTATCTTGCAAGGCTATCGCTTACATAGAGTATCCCTTTTCGGCAAGTTTATCTACCATAGAGCGATATAAATCTCTACTCCATATTTGAGAAATCTCACCTACATTTTGTGCGATATCTGGTTCTACCATTAATATTTTTTGACCAGTAGGTGTATTGTAAAATACAGAGGCCTCTTTTTGCTGCTCATAGCTTAAGGCTGTTCTGTCTGCAAGTAACTGTCGTCCCGTACCAGTTTCATAAAAGGCAAGCATATTTTGTATATCTTCTTGACTATAGCTACCTCTGTATGCAGATACGAGCATATTTAAAATGCGTTCTACTTGTTTTGGTGTTTCTGCTTTAAGTTCTGTCCAGACTGTTTCTGGCACATTCTGACTTTCGTATTGCTTTTTAAGAAGGTCAAAAAGACCATCTGTAGCGTTACTATATTGCGCCTCTGTTCCGTTTACTTTAAAATAAGCAAGTACATCTTCGTGATAACTAGTATCTTGAGCCTGAATAGTCAGAGAAGAAATAAAAAATATGGCTAAAAGTAATTTTTTCATCATTTTTACGATTAAATTATAGCGATAAATATAGAACATATAACATATGAAATCCTCACAATATCTCACATTTTTATTTGTATTCCTTACTATCGCTTTAGGTTGTAGTGAAGATGATACAACAACTGTTCCAGAAACAAATGAAAATGCCGCAAACCAACAACCTCTAGGAAGCTCTGCTGCAGAACTACTATCTAGTGAGGACTTTACAAGTATGCGTGTAGAGATCGCTTACCCACAAGGTTTTAGACCTACACAGCAAACCCTAGATTTACTCTTACCATTTTTAGAAGAAAGACTGGATAAACCAGACGGCATTACAATGGTAGAATCTATTATAACGACTGATGAAACAGGACCTTATGATATAAACGAGATAGTAGCTATTGAGGATGCGAATAGAACGGTGTTTAACAATGGTGATGAACTAGGCGTGTGGCTTTTCTTTTCTGACGAGCGCAGTGAGGGAGACAGCGGTAACTCTGTAGTACTAGGCTCTGCATATAGAAATACTTCTATGGTTATTTATGAGAAAACCTTTATTGAACTTGCAAATAACTCTACTACACCTATTAATAGAACACTTATAGAGACCTCTACTATACGTCACGAGTTTGGACACATATTTGGCCTTGTAAATACGGGAACGCCAGATTTATCTGGTCACGAAGATTTAGATAACACTAGACATTGCAATGTAGAGGACTGCCTTATGTATTTTCAGACGGTAACAAATTCCTTTAATACAAGCTCAATAGAAAGCATACCAGATTTTGATGATTTATGTATTCAAGATCTACAGGCCAACGGTGGATTATAGATTGTACTACATAAAAAAATAAAAGGGCGATTGATTACTCAATCGCCCTTTTATTATAGTTTATGATCAACTTCAACTAGTCTTCTAATAAAGATGTTGTCACGACTTCTTCAAGTTGCAACGTGTCTGTATATTTTATCAAGTACACTGCCTGGTTAGAAAAACCACCTGCACCTCTTCTATCATACTTAAATTTATTCTCTATATAGTCTGTCTCTACTCCAGAAGAAGCTGCACTATATAAGTCTTGAGCATAAGCTAGACGTAGTAGTGTGTCATACATAAGATCATAACCACGTATGGCTTCTTTACTTGGGCTCACTCCATACTTAGTCTCATAATTATCTACAAAGGCTTTTACATCTTTATACTTATATTCCTTCTCTACTGATGGAAAGTGAAATGAAAGATTTTTTAAGTGCTCGTGTTGTATCTCGTCACTATTATATGCACTACCTCTATTTGTTGTGAGTAATACGATCTTACGAACCCCCACTTGAGCATTTAGGTTAGTCGTAACATTACTTATTAATGGTACATCGTTAGACTCTAAGAACACCCAGTTTTCAAGCTCGTCTGAGAGTTGACTCGGGATATCATCTGGATATAAAAAGTAGCCTTTATCTCCAGATCTAGGGGCAACAGTCTTAGAATTTGGGAAAAGTGCCTTAATTTTAGATTTTGTACTTCCGTTTTTAGCATCTGCAATAATGACAATATTTTTGCCCTCTCCATTTTCTTTGAGGAATGATAGCATTTTGTCTCTTAACAATACATCGTTAGGTTTTGAGACAAATATATTACCGCGGCCGATTACCTTATTAGATATAGGGGATATTACAGGAATATTACGCGAGGATAACATAGAAGAAGCGCGATCTATATTACTTCCTAAAAGAGGTCCTATTACAGCATTAACACCGTTAAAATCATTAGACTGTATAATAGTCTCTACTTTTCTAGCATTTACTGCCTTCCCATCCTTACGGTTATATGCTGTGTCATAGGTATCTATACTTGCAGATATACCTATTTTTTTTGCATCTTCTGCGGCCATAAGGATACCGCTATATAAATCTAATGATAAACGTAGTATACGATCATTTTTAAGTAAATCCTCATTAGTCTCTATATTATCACTTGAAACACGGTTTACACCAAAAGGTAACATTACCGCTATTCTTTTTGTAGAAAAATCTGTTAGGCTAGTTTCAAGACTACCTTTCTTTCCAGGTACCATTATCACCTCTGGTTGCGCAGAGGTATCGCCATATGCAGGTGTAGGATTATCTGACCCTGGGCTTCCCTTAGGTACTTTAAGTATCATACCTTCCTTAAGACCTTCATCTAGTGCTGGGTTGAGTGTTAGAAGCTCATCTGCTTCAAGGTTTAAAGAACGTAGCAAGCTATACATTGTATTGCCTTTCTTAACTTCATAAAAAGCATACTTTTCATTATTAATAATAGTACTTTCTGCAAAGTTTGCCTTAGGCACATTAATCACATCGCCAATTTTAAGACCATCTTTTACTTGTGGGTTTACCTGCTCTAGCTCTGCTATTGTGATACCGTACTTTCTAGCAATACCGTATTTAGTCTCTTTTGCAATTACCTTATGTGTGGTTTGCTCTAGTGCGGCTGTTGTAGACTCTGGAAGTGATACTACAGACTCAGTAACTATTTCTGGTTTATAGTTAGTTGGGATACGTAGTTTATCGCCCTTTCTAAGAGTCTCACTATATAAACGCTTGTTATATCTCTTTATAACATCTTGAGGCACACCATAACGTTTTGATAAGCTATAAAGCGTCTCCTTTCGTTTTACTTTATGTGTCTTAAAGGTAAGATTATCTTGTTCTACAACTTGCGTGGTTACTTGTGAAGAGGCTGGTAAAATAAGAACTAGACCGTCATAAATTTCCTTCTTGGCATCTGGGTTGAGCTTTGTGATTTCCTTCTCACTTATACCGTACTTCTTTGCAATATCCTTTACAGTCTCACCTCCTTTTACTTGGTGAGATATAAATTTTTGAAAAAAGCTACTAGATGCTTTTGAAACTGCTGTGGTTGAGTTCGCTTTCGCGAAAGCGAAACAAAAAACAACCGCTATTGCTGCAATATATTTAGTCATATTCATATTTTATTCCCACTCTATAGTGGCTGGTGGCTTAGAGCTTATGTCATATACTACTCTATTAACGCCTTTTACCTTATTAATTATATCGTTAGACACTTTTTGTAAAAATTCGTAAGGAAGATTTACCCAGTCTGCCGTCATACCATCTGTACTCTCTACAGCTCTTAATGCTACACATTTTTCATAGGTACGCTCGTCACCCATTACTCCTACAGAGTTTACTGGGAGAAGCATTGCTCCTGCTTGCCATACCTTATCATATAATCCCCACTCACGAAGACCACTTATAAATATATGATCTACCTCTTGTAGTATGCGTACTTTCTCTGCAGTAATATCACCTAGTATTCTAATAGCTAGACCAGGTCCCGGAAAAGGGTGTCTACCTAAAAGCTCTGGAGATAATCCCATACTTGCTCCTACTCTACGCACTTCATCTTTAAATAACATTCTAAGAGGTTCTACTACCTCTAGTGTCATAAAATCTGGTAAACCTCCTACATTGTGGTGAGATTTTATGGTAGCGCTAGGACCTCCTGTTGCACTTACAGACTCTATCACATCTGGATAGATGGTGCCTTGCCCAAGCCATTTGGCATTTTCTACGAGCTTGCTTTCATCATCAAAAACTTCTACAAAAACACGACCAATAGCCTTACGCTTTGTCTCTGGGTCGCTTTCTCCCTCAAGTGCTTCCAAGAAGCGTGCCGAAGCATCTACTCCTTTTACATTGAGCCCCATACCTTCATACTGTTTAAGTACTTGAGTAAACTCATCTTTACGTAATAGACCGTTATTTACAAAGATGCAATACAGGTTTTTTCCTATTGCTTTATGTAGTAGTGTCGCTGCAACAGTACTATCTACACCTCCTGAGAGACCAAGTATCACGCGATCCTCTCCAAGTTTATCCTTAAGATCTGCCACAGTGGTATCTACAAAGGCATCTGGTGTCCAGGTTTGCGCTACACCAGCGATTTTTACTAAGAAGTTTTCTAATATTTTCTTCCCATCTGTAGAGTGATATACCTCTGGGTGAAACTGTATACCATAGGTATCTTCACCTTCTATTTTATACCCTGCATTTTCTACATCGTGGGTAGAGGCTATGCGCTTTGCTCCTGCTGGTAATTTTTTTATGGTATCACTGTGACTCATCCATACTTGACTACCCGTAGATACTCCTTCTAGAAAGGTTTCACCCTCTTCTACCATAGACAGTTTTGCACGACCATACTCACGTGTGTTAGACTGCCCTACTTCTCCATCAAAAAATTGTGCTAAGTATTGCGCTCCGTAACATACGCCCAGTAAGGGTTTTTTCCCTTTTATCTCTGAAAGGTCAGGATGCGGTGCATCTTCACTACGTACAGAGTGTGGAGACCCAGATAAGATTACAGCCTTGTAAGAAGACAGATCTTTAGGTTGATTGTTAAATGGTTTAATCTCGCAGTAGATATTTAACTCACGCACACGTCGTGCTATTAACTGCGTATATTGAGACCCGAAGTCTAAGATGAGAACGTTATTTTGCATAGGCAAAAATAGCATAATTATACAAAGATACCGGCTATATAATTCGACAAAAAATAACGGAGTTTTTAACAGTATTAATCTGTTGTGTTTTTTACTCAAGAGAGCTGCAGGATATCATATTTAGGTAAATAAAGTAGTTACAACTGTGTCGTAATACGTACAAATACTTTTTAAAATAGAAAAAGCTATCCGCTCATCGGGTGTTTATATCTACTTGTCGAAAAGTACCTTACATACGGCATTACAAGGAACTTAGAAGCCAAATAAGCCGTACATTTATAAGGAACCTCGAGGTAATTATCACCGATTGGATCTAATATTACCAACTTTACTAGCCAATTTATGATAAATGACGAAGATGAACGTTTTAACAGTGAACTAGACGAGTGGCGAAAACTACCTGTTTTTAAACAAGCTCTTGTAATACTGCACCTTGTAGAGCATATTATAGAGGGCATACACCTTGACGACCCTCATCCTAGCACTCACTATAAGCTTAGATTGTACGAACGATACACGAGACAAATGATGGAAAATGCACTTCTTATTCCGTCAGAAATCGCTACGGCAGATAGTACTGATCTTTACGATCATAAAATGGAAAATGCGACCATTATACGTAAAGCAGCAAAAGAAATTATTGCAGATAGTAAGGGATTACAAGCCTCTGGTTATAAAGAAGCAGAGTACTTAGAACTACTTTATGATGCAGTCGAAGAGTTTAGACCACTCTTTGCAGAGTGGGTGCAATCTTTTAGTACAAAAAACTTTATAATAGATCGCTGGGGATTATTTAATCCACCTGGAGTATCTTATGATGATCCTGTAGATACAATGAGTTTTGACAGTAAGTCCTTCTTAAGAGACTTAGAAGACGACTGGGATGATGGAGATGATGATGACCTTATTTAACAATAGGATTATAAGACACTACGTGAGATAATACAATCTGGGTTTTTGACTCACCATAGGTAATCACTCTATCTATAAGCTCTTCTAGATGCTTCTGGTTACGTAGTACAACTTCCATCACTATATTCTCATTTCCAGTAATGCGATAACAGTTTACTACCTCTTCCCATTTTTTTACATTTTCTATAAAAGGCTTAAGCTTACCCATAAATGCTCGTATTGTTATTATAGCCTTAAGTTGATAGCCCATTGCCTCTGGATTAACTATTGCTTTATACCCTTGTAAAATACCTGCATCTTCCATTTTACGTATGCGCTCACCCACTGCTGGAGAGCTCACGCCTACCTTTTTTGCTATAGCAGTATTAGACTGCCTAGCATCCTCTTGCAAACATTGTAAAATGCGATTATTTAAAGAATCAATCATAGTATTTAAAGTTTATAGTTAAAAATACACTTATTATTAAGCAATACCATCTATTGACTTAAAAAATTAAATAAGCATCTCAAAGCAAGCTTGTATTTTTACGTACACAATGCTTACTGTAAAAGACATACAACTCGCAAACCACAAAGACGCATCTCAGTGTACAGCTTATAGAGATGCTGTTGCGTTTTTTACGCTTTCGCGAAAGCTGTCTAAAAACAATTTATGCGCCAGTAAATGGAGATGCTTAAAGCAAAGAAAGCTAGCAGCACACCTTACAGAAAATATTTCTACAAGCGCATTATCATTACCTATGACCATCGCCGAAGCTTCTATTACAGTAGATTATGGCAAAAAATTGTTTTTTAAAAACACCATAGAAGAACGTGTAGAAAAGATATTATCTCTATGTAATAACCTTGAGGACGTGTATCAACCTAAAGACAAAAGGGCAAAGCAGTTATATAGAGCCGCAAATAAACTACAAGCAGGTGTAAAAAAATGGTCACTACATCTAACGTCTCAAAATTAATAATGTCAATAAGGCTAGCATTTACCTTGCTAGCGTCTTTTTTCTTTTTTTATGATTTTGATGTTAAATATCGTTAAGTCAAAACGGGTTGCTCAAAAACCAATGTACTTTTAATTTAAGATAATGAATGACAACTTCCTTTTTACATAGAAGTACATTATCAAAAAAAAAACAAGTAACCATTAAAATCAAACATTATGACAAAGAAATTTTTAACACTAGTAGCCGTAGCCATATTTACACTTTCATTTTCTAGCTGTAGAGAAAAAACAACTGGAGAAAAAGTAGGTAATGCTGTTGAAAATGCAGTAGACGATGTTGAGAACGCAGTAGACTAATCATCTATACATATAAACAAAAAGCCTTTCTATAATAAGAAAGGCTTTTTTTATGGTTTAAAATTAGAAAAGGTCTTAGCATATAGTGCTAAGACCTTTTGTTATCCAGAGGAGGGTATAGATAATGATGGCTATTTATTAATCTATTATAAACGAAACCTTATACGCTCAAATAGCATTTACAATTATTATACGATACAAACACCTGTTATGGATCTTACATTAAAAAAAAAATAAAAATTAAATACACTCATTTTAAATAGGTTACAGCGTTTTACTCTTAAAATTCTATAAAACTTGTAAGTGCATTGTAAAACCAGCGTCAAAGAGGTTATTAATAACAAAGCTTCCTAATTGAAGGCTAAAAATCAAAAAAAAAGAAAAAATTGCTATGAAAAAATTAATCTCAATGTTCGTTTTACTTTTATCTGTAACATTTGCAGCACAAGCGCAAGATAAAATGATGAAAGACGCTCCTACTAAAGTTATTGCCCTAGAGCAAACTAAAGGTGAGTTTACTCAAAAACAAATTGTTGTAAATGAGGGAACTTACACCTTCTCTATTGCAAATAACAACGTAGGTACAGATGTAGGGTTTGTTTTAGTACCCAAAGGTAAAGACATTTCAAATCCAGAAAATCACATTAAAACAGCTTATGTAACTGCCGTTGTACCCAACAATACGACAGGTAGCTCAAACGCTACCACACTTAAAAAAGGTGAGTACGTATACTTCTGCCCACTTAACAAAACAGCTACAGATAACGTTCTTATAGTAGAATAAGGTACTCTACAGCTATCAAAGCCCCATACATAATGTATTGGGGCTTTTTTTTGGTTATTTTTGAATCAGATAACTACCACTATGAAAAAATACATCGCATTACTATCTCTTTTTGCTATAACTATAAGTTGTAATGAAAATTCAAAAACAGCAACAGCTACTCAAGATGAAGCAGAAGTAACATTTACTCCCACTACCGAAGCCGAAAAAATTGCCTATGCAAATGGTATAGAAAACTGGGATAACATCACCCAGCTAGACTTTACCTTTAATGTAGATCGCGGTGGTAATACCGTTGCAAAACGTTCTTGGTCTTGGAAACCAAAACAAAATGAAGTCACAATGACCGCTGCCAGCGATACTGTTACTTACAATCGTGCAAGCGTAGACAGCACCTCTATGGCGGCAGACCAAGGTTTTATAAATGACAAATACTGGCTACTAGCACCTTACCAGATATTATGGGATGAAGGGACAACAGTAACTGTAAATGATAGTGTTATGAGTCCGCTTTCGCGAAAGCGTAGTCATAAATTAACCCTACTTTATGGAGATGAAGGTGGTTATACACCAGGAGATGCTTATGATTTTTACTACGGTGATGATTACCGTATCACAGAGTGGGTTTTTAGAAAAGCAAATGCTAGCGAGCCGTCTATGATTACCACTTTTGAGGGTTATGAAGATATAAATGGCTTACAGATTGCTACAGATCATAAAAGTGAAGATGGTAGTTTTAGGCTCTACTTTACAGATGTAAAAGCATACAATTAATATGAGTTTTAATCAAAAAAGCAAAAGCCCAAAGTGGAATCTAATCACCTTGGGCTTTTTTATATTTCTAAGTTCCTTAATGCTATCATACAGCGATTATGGAACGCTACAGAAGTCTTCACAGTCTATTGTTTACATACCTATCATTATAGGCATTGCGACCATTATTATATATGCAATATCTAGACTGTTTACAAAGCGTTACAACTGGATTGTAACGCTACTAGGCATTGCTACTATGCTTATGATTGCTATCCCCATATTTTTTGGGGCAGCAAAGCATAATTAATTATTTACTCTTAGACATTGCTCTGTGACGCTCTCTTGCTAGTAATGTATTTTTAAGTAACATAGCAATAGTCATAGGTCCTACTCCACCAGGTACTGGGGTAATAAAACTAGCTTTCTTACTTACAGCATCAAAATCTACATCACCAGTGATGTAATACCCTCTCTCTCTAGACTCGTCTGGCACACGTGTGATACCTACGTCTATAATTACTGCATCATCTTTTACCATCTCTGCCTTAAGGAAACCAGGGACACCTAATGCGGTGATAATAATATCTGCTTGTGAAGTAATCTGAGTTATATTTTTTGTGTGACTGTGGGTTAATGTCACCGTAGAGTTTCCTGGAAAACCTTTACGCCCCATAAGTATACTCATAGGTCTTCCTACTATATGACTACGACCTATAACCACAGTATGCTTACCCTTAGTCTCTACACCATAACGATCCATAAGTTCTAATATCCCAAATGGTGTTGCAGGTATAAACGTACTCATATCTAGTGACATCTTTCCAAAGTTTGTAGGGTGAAAACCATCTACATCCTTATCTGGATTTACTGCTAATAGTACTTTTTGAGTATTAATTTGTGGTGGTAATGGTAACTGTACGATAAAACCATCTATATCATCATTATCATTAAGTTCTTCAATCTTATCTAGCAACTCTATCTCACTAGTGGTATTAGGCATACGCACCATAGTAGACTCAAAGCCTACACGCTCACAAGCGCGCACTTTGCTACCTACGTAAGTAAGAGAAGCACCATCATTACCTACAATTACTGCAGCAAGGTGAGGCACCTTCTCGTTATTTGCCTTCATCTTATCAACGTCGGCTTTGATTTCGTTTTTAATGTCGTTTGAGGTTTTTTTACCGTCGAGAATTACCATAAGTGACTACTTATTATTTTGATTAGTTAGGTATATAAAAGAGCAAAGGCATCCTTTAAGGATGCCTTTGTCTATAATCTATTTCATTTGATTCATCATCTGCATCATCTTTCGGCCACCGCCGCCTTGCATCATTTTCATCATTTTACTCATTTGGTTAAACTGCTTGAGCAACTGGTTTACTTGTTGTACAGAGGTACCAGATCCTTTTCCTATACGTTTTTTACGACTTGCGTTTATAGTAGAAGGGTTTTCACGTTCTCCTGGTGTCATAGAATGTATAATTGCTTCTATATGTTTAAAAGCGTCGTCATCTATATCTACATCCTTGAGCATTTTTCCGGCACCTGGGATCATACCCATTAGGTCCTTCATATTACCCATTTTCTTTACTTGCTGGATTTGCTTTAAGAAATCGTCAAAACCAAACTGGTTCTTTGCTATCTTCTTTTGAAGCTTTCTAGCTTCTTCCTCATCAAACTGCTCTTGTGCTCTCTCTACTAGTGAGACAACATCTCCCATACCTAAGATACGGTCTGCCATACGAGAAGGATAAAAGACATCTATAGCCTCCATCTTTTCTCCTGTACCTATAAACTTAATAGGTTTATCTACTACAGATTTTATTGAGATTGCTGCTCCACCTCGTGTATCACCATCTAGCTTTGTAAGTATAACTCCGTCAAAGTTAAGAATATCATTAAAGGCTTTTGCTGTGTTTACAGCATCTTGACCTGTCATTGAGTCTACTACAAAGAGTGTCTCTTGTGGTTGTATAGCAGTGTGTACATCTGCTATTTCTTTCATCATTGCTTCATCTACTGCTAGACGACCTGCGGTATCAATGATTACTACGTTGTGACCGTTTGCTTTCGCGAAAGCGATACCATCTTGAGCAATTTTTACAGGGTTCTTCTCATCACGGTCTGAGTATACATCTACCTTAATCTGGTCTCCCACTACGTGTAGCTGGTCTATTGCCGCTGGACGATATACATCACAGGCTACTAGAAGTGGTTTTTTAGTCTTCTTAGTTTTAAGAAAGTTTGCCAGTTTACCAGAGAAGGTTGTTTTACCAGAACCTTGCAGCCCAGACATAAGGATAATAGACGGAGTTGCAGAAAGGTTTATGCCTGCAGCATCACCTCCCATAAGCTCTGTAAGCTCATCCTTTACTATCTTAACCATTAATTGACCCGGTTGAAGAGTCGTTAATACGTCAGATCCTAGTGCCTTTTGTTTTACACGATTTGTAAATTCTTTGGCAGTTTTAAAGTTAACATCTGCATCTATAAGCGCACGACGTACTTCCTTAAGAGTTTCGGCTACATTTACTTCTGTAATGCTTCCGTGTCCTTTTAAGACGTGGAGGGCTTTATCTAACTTATCACTTAAATTATCAAACATAGTTTTCTGGTAGTATGTAAAGGTTGCAAATTTAAGAATTTGAAGCGGTTTTGCACAGATTAACAGATGTAGATTCTATAAAAAAGAACCATAATATTTTACAAGACGGTTAGGTTATCTAAATATATTGTATCCTACGATTAAAGATCTTCTACCACTATTGCTTGACTTATGACTCTAAATGTAGATGATGGATTACTCACATTTTCAAACGCCGCATAATCTATCCATACAAAGCCAGCATCACCCCAATCTTGGCCCCAAGAGTTTACAACCTTAAAAGCATTATATTGATCTGAGTAACCCACGACCAACATACCGTGACAAGCACCGGGAACGCTATAATCTACAATATGTTCTCGATAAGCAGTAAGACCAAAATCATCTATTTCACCAAAATCACTTGTTAAGAATGCAGCGATAAGAATGGGTTTTTGAGTATATATTAATTCTTTCATCTCAAGCACCATATTATTGCCACTTAAATAAAAATAATCTAAAATTTTATAGTCTTGTGCAATTTGATCTTCAGCATCTGTAGGCTGTATAGAACAAGTGTTGTCTTGATATGGAAATAACCCTAAAGAAATGGCTCCCTTATTTTTAAGTATTTCTAAGTTGCTTTCATAACTTGTACCCTCACAAATGCCTTGGGTTATCTGGTTATAAGTATATGAAGGGCTAAATACAATAGATTCATTGATCCCAGTAGTTTCTGCTGCTATGCGTTCTTGAAAAGATTTAAGGTAATAGGTTGTTGCCCAAGATGCACAAGAACCCTGTTGCCCTTGAGTATCTACAGGTGGAAGGTAGGATGATAAATCTTGTTCTTCTGGTAAATCATCTGAGATAGTGAGACTTTCTAAGACTTTATTTGGGTCTATAACATATTCGCCTGTGCTTGTACAATCTGTAGTACCTGTGTAATATATATCGCCTTCTGGCGTGACAAATTCTTCAAGAAAGAAATCTTGATCTGTATCATCTTCATCTTGATTTTCTTCATCCTGATTTTCTTCTTCTTGATCATCGTTAGAATCGTTATCATCACCAGTATTTGGGTCATCGCTCACCTCTTGATCATCTGTAGTATCTTCATTATCTATTTCTTCACTTACATCTTCTATAAAATTAAAGTCGTCTAATTCTTCATTATTACAACTCACTAAAAATAGAAGTAATAAAATTGAGAGGATTATGTGTGATTGTTTCATAAATAAAATTTAATTGATGATTATTGAATGTTTGTTTATATCTATAAGACTGCTATCTACTTATAGGTTGCGTTATTTTTACTAATATCTATAGAAAAATATTATTGTGCTAAATATGTTAATTTTTTGCACAAAAAAAAGCCTCTTTGAATAAAGAGGCTTTTTTATAAATTAAAGTATAAGAATTACTTCTTAAACTTAGCGTATTTGTTTTTGAACTTGTCAATACGTCCAGCTGTATCTACTAGCTTAGCTTTACCAGTGTAGAATGGGTGTGACGTTCTTGAGATTTCAAGTTTGATTAAAGGATACTCAGTTCCTTCTATCTCAATTGTTTCTTTTGTATCTGCAGCAGACTTAGTTAAGAACACCTCATCGTTAGACATATCCTTAAATGCTACTACTCTAAAATTTTCTGGGTGTATTCCTGCTTTCATCTTAATTCAGTGCTTTAATATTCGATTTTTCGAGGTGCAAATTTACATAATTTTTAAAAAACTACAACTATTATTTAAAATAATTCTCACCTATTATACGAAGTTACGATTTTTATAGGCTCGATGTAACGATATTGTATCTTTGTGTACTAACTAGTCATAACCAAACCATCATACTATTATGAAAATTGAAACTACAAACACGACTACTATCAAAGATGTAATGATTAAATTCGGTGTCGTACTTGGTGTAATATCTATACTCTTCAATGTTGTACTTTATGTCACAGATAATTTTCTTGCACCACACTGGTCACTAGGTGTTTTAAACTTTGTGATTACAATCATTATAATCGTAATGGCTCTAAAAGCTTTTAAACAAGGTAATGGTGGCTTTATGAAGCTTGGCCAAGCGATAAAAATTGGACTTGGTGTATCACTTATAGCAGCACTGCTAGGAGGTATATGGATTCTTATACTCACCCAAGTGCTAGAACCTAATTATTCTGAACTTGCGCTAGATGCGACTCGTGATCAAATAATCGAGATGTACCCAGATATGAGTGATGCACAATTAGAACAATCTATTTCTTTTCAAGAGCCTTTCACAAAGATTAGCTTTATGTTACCAGTAGCTATAATGATGTCTCTGTTTTTTGGTTTTATCATATCGCTTATAGCTGGATTAATATTAAAGAAAGAGAACCCACACGCAGACGCTTAGAAAATACATATGCAAATATCTGTTGTTATCCCTCTACTTAATGAGGAAGAATCACTAAATGAATTACACCATTGGATTTCAGAAACCCTGGATTCCAATGGTTTTTCTTATGAAATCATATTTGTAGATGATGGCAGTACAGATGACTCTTGGGAGGTGATAAGTACGCTTTCGCGAAAGCGTAACAACATAAAAGCGATACGTTTTAATCGCAATTTTGGGAAATCGCAAGCGCTACACGCTGGTTTTAAAGCTGCCGAAGGTGATGTAATTATCACAATGGATGCAGACCTTCAAGATAACCCCGAAGAGATCCCTGAGCTCTATAAAATGATTGCAGAACAAAATTATGATCTTGTCTCTGGTTGGAAAAAGAAGCGCTACGACTCTGTAATTGCAAAAAACTTACCTTCAAAACTCTTTAACGCCGCCGCTCGTAAAACAAGTGGTCTTAAACTACACGACTTTAACTGCGGTCTTAAAGCTTATAAAAATGAAGTTATAAAAACGGTGGATGTATATGGTGAGATGCACAGATACATCCCTGTACTGGCAAAAAATGCTGGTTTTTCTAACATAGGTGAGAAGGTTGTACAGCATCAAGCTCGCAAGTATGGGGAGACTAAGTTTGGGATGGAACGTTTTTTAAACGGTTTTCTTGACCTGTTGACTATTTGGTTTTTAGGTAGTTTTGGTAAGCGACCTATGCACCTCTTTGGGGCACTGGGCGTGGTGATGTTTATAGTAGGTTTTGGCTTTGCAGCATATTTAGGTATTGATAAGCTATTCTTAAATAAAGCCGGGAGGCTCATTACACAAAGACCACAGTTTTATATCTCTCTTGTTTCTATGCTTATAGGTATACAACTATTTATAGCTGGTTTTATAGGAGAACTCATCTTACGTACAAAGAGAGAAAAGCAGCGATATCACATAAAAGAAACTCTATAAATCACCTCTTGTTATTAAAGTAAAAAAACCATAAGTAGTTCTTTCTTCATAGGTGATTTTATACCAGTAGGTATTGGTTTCTAGCTTTTTACCGTTGTGGGTACCATCCCATCCTGGTGAGTTACTTGTGAGTGAGGTCATTTGTTTTCCAAATCTATCAAATACCTCTACGGTCAATCCTGGATAATTTTGAGCATTTATAACGTGCCAAGTGTCATTGTAGCCGTCGCTATTAGGCGTGAAGAACTTAGGCGCTCCCCTTACTTCTACCTCTCTTGTAATATAATTACAACCCACCTCATCTCTCACAGCAATTTGATAGATACCGGGAGGCAAATCTGTAAATACATTAGACGTACTAAAAGTACTACCTCCATCTATACTGTAATAAATATTTCCCTCTGCTAGATAAGCATCTATAGTTATTGTATTGCTCTGTAAAAAGTCATTAACGTTAACCTCTACTTGTAACTGAGGTCCTGCTACAACTTCATAATATAGTGAACCACTACAACCTGCAAATAAGGTGACATCTAGTGTATAAACTCCAGCTTCTGTTATAAATAAATCTTTTGTGGTCTCTCCCGTACTCCACTCATACTCCATAAACCCTTCTGGACCTTCTAATATAGTGCCCTCTTCTGTAAAACAAACCACGAGTTCCTGGTTTTCTAAGTCTAGAGGCTCACCTAATGTTATTACAGCTTTACCTATACCTATACACTCATCTGGCTCTCCTAGTCTATAATATAAAATGTTAGGGTTAGTATAATCATACAATATCGACCCCTCCTTTTCATTTGTTTGTAAGCCTGCAAACTCTGGAGTTTCGTAAAGCCTTATGAGAGTGTCAGGATATATCAATGCTATTACATCAATAATATTTGACACTTCTACAACAGCCGAGTTTTCACCTTGAGAGGATACGCACACTGAAACCTCTAAATCCTCAAGCGGATCTCCAGCATCAACACTAAGTGTCACTTCTGTAATTCTGGTACAATCTAGGGTCAGTGCAACACTCGCATAAATTATTTGACCACTGTATAAGTTTGAGTAACTAGTAGCGTTTTCTATTTGGTTTTGAGAAAGCTCAGCGTCAAGTTGAGTTTCAAAAAAACGAAGATTTAAACCTGAAGTATCAGACACATCTTGTACAAAAATAACATCTAACGCCTCAAGTAAATTAAACTGGCTAATACCATCTGGACTGCCATCTACATCACATTGAAACAGCGTTGCCGGAGCAAGTAGCGGTGCAATAACATTTTTTATAATTACACTAAACACTTCTGCTTCTCCTGAAGTATATGTCACCTGTGCAGTCACAGTGAAAGTTCCTACCTCTGAAAAAATATGAATTGGTGTCATATCAACACTGGAGTTTAAAGAACCTGATCCTGGGTCGCCAAAATTCCAAAGTACACTACTAATGCTTTGAGATGAGTTGAGAGTGAAGGAGGTTTCATCACCGCCGCACAATTCCTCATACTCAATAATATTTCTATAGTACATCTCATTAGTAATTGGTAAACCTATTGATGATGAGTTAATCCCTACACCTACAGCCCTAAATTGAAAATTACATTGTTGCCCTACTCTATTAGGTAATGAAATAACAGATAATTTTGCCCCCCCAAGGCTGTGATATAATTTTCCATCAATTGCTAGTTGCAATAATCCTGCTAGATTCACAAATGGACTTGATAGATAATCTGCGAGTTCTATTCGAGATGAAATTATATCTGCTGCCTGTAAATCATATTGAAATACCTTAGAGTTTCCAGTATCTTGTCCCCCATTAATAGGTTCCTTTCCAGTACTATAGAGCACTTGGGAATTTGGAGAGAATGACGCGCCATAGTATACAATATCATCCCCCAGCAATTGTTCATTACTTAAGACTCCTGTATTTTGGTCAAATGAATATAATAATATCTCTCCCATAAGCTCTGGCTCAAAATAAGTATGGCAAATTGCTACTTTAGACCCATCTGGCGAAAACTTTAGAGCACCCCTTATATTATTGTAGTCTGATACATCTGGACCTATATTGGTAACAACAGGACTACCTACACCGCTCACGGTTAACGGGTATGCATAAAACCGATCTTCATAATGCGTTAAAATCCAGTATCCGTCTTGACTCCTCACGGCTGTCAGTTTTTCTGAACCTTCATTAAGAATGTTTATATTTTTTATAACTACTGCACCTTGTCCTCCAGAAGCATTCATATCAACAATAGAATAATTAATTCCTAAACCTTGACCTGTGGCTTGATAATTTTGAACCGCATCTGCCGTGAAAATATAATATCTTGAAGTACTACCTGGCTCTGGTACTATTAACGCCCCATTAGTAGAAGAAAACTGCCCTAGTAAACCCTCGCCATTTGCCAGAATACCATCACTAGCATTATAAACTGTAACTCCGTCTGTATAAAAAAGTAAATTTCCAAATGAATCACACATAGAGGAACTACTCTCTATAGTATTCATCGCATTGCCGTTAAATGACATTGCACAACCCTGCAGAAAATCTAACCCTGCCCCATTACCAAAATGCCACTTTGATGCCTCTAGTTGACTGAACGCAACAGTGGTAAATAACAGAAAAACTAATGTTAGACTTTTAAGTGGCATCTGTCAAATATCAAATCTATTTATGAGAAATTGGTATTTCCCGATAAAAATTAACACAAAACCGTACTTTTGTTACTCTAACAAATAGAATATTATGGTATACCACGATCCTGCAATTTTAGAAAAGGCAAATGCCTGGCTTACTGATACTTTTGATGCACAGACACAACAAAGCATTAAAGATAACATAGCTCATAACCCAGATGAGCTCGCAGATAGTTTTTATAAAAATCTAGAATTTGGTACAGGAGGTATGCGCGGTGTTATGGGCGCAGGAACCAATAGAATTAATAAGTATACCCTAGGTAAAAACACTCAGGGACTCTCAGATTACCTATATACTCAGTTTACAGATGAGCAAATAAGTGTCGCCATAGCTTATGACTGTCGTCACAATAGTAAAGAACTAGCACAAGTTGTAGCAGATGTATTTTCGGCAAATGGCATTAAGGTTTTCTTATTTTCAGACCTGAGACCTACACCAGAGCTTAGCTTTGCTGTGAGACACTTAAACTGTCACTGTGGTATCGTGCTCACTGCGAGTCATAACCCACCAGAGTATAACGGTTATAAAGTATACTGGCAAGATGGAGGACAACTAGTGCCACCACAAGATGCTGCAATAATTAAAACCATAGATGCATTAGACTTTAGTGATATAAAGTTTAAGGGTAATGATGATCTCATAGAACGTATTGACACCACAGTAGATAAAGCTTTTATAGACGCAAGTGTTGCAAAGGTATCTTTTGGTCTTGACAATAAAACCAAAGAAGATTTAGGTATCGTATTTACTTCTTTACACGGGACTTCTATAACTTTAGTACCAGACACGTTAAAGCAGGCTGGTTTTACAAACCTATCTATTGTAAAAGAACAAGAAGTGCCAGATGGTAACTTCCCTACCGTGGTATCTCCTAACCCAGAAGAGACTGCTGCTCTTAAAATGGCTTTAGAGCTAGGAGAAAAAGAAGGAGCAGATATAGTGATAGGTACAGATCCAGATTGTGATCGCCTGGGTATAGCTGTGAGAGGTGATAATGGTAAACTTACCATACTCAACGGTAACCAGACTATGATCTTAATGACAGATTATTTATTAGAACGCTTTCGCGAAAGCGCAAACCAGCACCCACAACCATTTGTAGGGAGTACAATCGTATCTACACCTATGATGGACGTACTTGCTGCCTCTTACGATGTAGAGTGTAAAACTGGACTTACTGGCTTTAAGTGGATAGCAAAAATGATTGAAGACTACCCACAGCAACACTTTATAGGTGGTGGTGAAGAAAGCTTTGGCTTTATGGTAGGTGATTTTGTGAGAGATAAAGACGCCGTAACTGCTACCCTACTCGCTTGTACGATTGCAGCAGAAGCAAAGAAAAATGGACAAACACTGTTTGAAAAACTTAAAACGCTTTACCTAAAGCACGGCTTTTATCAAGAAACGCTTATCTCACTTGTAAAAAAAGGACAATCTGGCGCAGCCGAAATAAAACAAATGCTCAAAGACCTACGCGAGAACCCTATGCAAGAAATAAATGGCAGTAAGGTAACTCGCGTAGAAGACTATCAAGCGTCTACATCACTTGATCTAACCACGGGAAAGACTACTACCATTGACATACCTAAGTCTAACGTACTTATTTATTACACTCAAGATGGTAGTAAAGTAGCTGCTAGACCAAGTGGTACAGAACCCAAAATCAAATTTTATATAAGCGTCCATACTCCGCTTACTACACTAGGAGAGTATGACAGTGTTTCTGCTATACTAGAAAAACGCATTGCTGGTATAAAAACTGCATTAGGGGTTTAAACTTTTTTAGCTTTCGCGAAAGCGCACACATACTTTATGGAATATTTTAAGAAGATTATTTCTTACGCAATGCCTTACAAGGGATATGGGATTCTCAATATCATTTGTAATGTCTTTTATGCATTATTTAGCACCTTAGGATTTGTAGCACTTATACCTATGCTACAGGTCCTTTTTGATAAAACAAAAACAGTTACCGAAAAACCAGAGTGGAACGGCCTCCTCAAAGCAAAAGACTTTATGGAAGACTCTCTGGGGTATTATGTTACAGAAATTGCAAAAGATGATAAAGTGCAAGCCCTCACGCTAATGATAGGCTTTGTGATTGCGGTATTCTTACTCAAAAACCTTTTTGGTTATCTAGCGATGTACTTCATTACCTTTTTAAGAAATGGCGTCTTGATGGATATTAGAAATGCTATGTATGAGAAAATTGTCTCACTACCTGTGGCATACTTTACAGAAAAACGCAAGGGTGACACCATTGCTCGTGTCACATCAGATGTTCAGGAGGTACAGCATTCATTTTTAAGCATACTAGAGCTCATTGTAAGAGAGCCTCTTACCATCACATTTGCGCTGGGAACTATGTTTTTACTCAGCCCGCAGCTGGCAGTATTTGTACTTACATTTATACCTATTATGGGATTTGTAATATCACTTATAGGTAAAAGACTCAAAAGGAAGTCTGACCGTGTGCAACGTGAGCAAGGAGAGATTTTATCAAAACTAGAAGAAACTCTAGGCGGACTCAAAATCATAAAAAGTTTTAATGCCGAAGATCGTTTTCAAAATAGTTTTAACACGAGCACAAAGCGCTTTAATGATTATGCAAACAGTTTAATGCAACGCCAGGCTCTTGCCTCGCCTACAAGTGAGTTTTTAGGAATTGTGGTGATAGGTGTTTTACTTTGGTTTGGTGGTAATATGGTGCTTACAGAAGAAACACTAGATGGCCCTACATTTATCGCATTTATGGGACTCGCTTATGGGATATTAACCCCGGCTAAAGCATTTTCTAAAGCTAGTTACAGTGTAAAACGTGGTAATGCCTCTGCGCAACGTATTCTAGAAATTCTTGAAACAGAAAATACGATTACAAATAAAGACATAACAACACCAGTAGAAGGCTTTGCAAAGGCTATTGCAATTAATAATATTTCATTTAAGTATGAAGAGCAACTAGTACTTAAGAACTTCACACTTAATGTCCCAAAAGGCAAAACAGTTGCACTGGTAGGCCAATCTGGTTCTGGTAAGAGTACCATTGCAAACCTACTTACCCGTTTTTATGATGTTGTGTCTGGTGATATTACAGTAGATGGGGTAGACATACGCGATATGTCTCTTAAAGACTTAAGAAAAAATATAGGTATTGTAACACAAGATGCTATTCTATTTAACGATTCTCTACGCAATAATATGATTGTAGGTAAAGCAACTGCAACAGATGAGGAAATTATAGAATCACTTAAAATTGCAAATGCTTGGGAGTTTGTAAAAGAGCTTCCAGAGGGTCTTGACACTAATATAGGTGATAGTGGTAATAAACTAAGTGGTGGACAAAAGCAGCGACTGTCTATAGCGAGAGCAGTGCTTAAAAATCCGCCTATTATGATACTTGATGAAGCTACCTCTGCTCTTGATACAGAGAGTGAGCGTCTCGTGCAAAAGGCACTAGAAAATATGATGAAGAATCGCACCTCTATTGTGATTGCTCACAGACTCTCAACTATTCAAAATGCAGATGAGATTGTGGTAATGCAAAAAGGTGAAATTGTAGAACAAGGAAAACATCAAGAATTAATAGATCAGAAAGGAATGTACCACAAACTGGTATCTATGCAATCTTTTGAGGAGTAGACTACTCTTCTTTTACAATAATAACGGTAGCGGTAAATCCAGAAGCAAGAAACCAAGAGTTTGACGAGATGACCTGTCGCTCATCATCATACATCACAAACTGTGCAGTATTTGCTCCTACAGAACCTTGGTTTAAAGCCTTTACTTCTATTTTATTAAACCCTTTTACAAGATCAAGATAAAAACCTTGAAACTCTCCTTCTAAAAAGATACGAGGGTGAACCACTGTACCATTAACGCTTACACTCACAAGGTCACCATCTACAGTACCGTGATCACGATATGTAAAGTTTACAAACTTAGAACCACTTTTAAAATCTCCTAGATATTGATCTCTATAATACTCTGGCCTTAACTTTTCTTTATCTTTTGCATTTGAGTTATTCATTTTATTCTCAAGT
Organism: Dokdonia sp. MED134; assembly: GCF_000152925.2. Taxonomy (NCBI): domain Bacteria; kingdom Pseudomonadati; phylum Bacteroidota; class Flavobacteriia; order Flavobacteriales; family Flavobacteriaceae; genus Dokdonia; species Dokdonia sp. MED134. The sequence continues at coordinate 794,142 of NZ_CP009301.1, forward strand.
GCACTAAAGTCTTTTTTTGCAAAATCGTCTCCTTTTATAAGATTGATTTCACGTTTTTCTTTTGCAGCAAAAGGGTCGCTTAACTTTATCTTACTCTTAAAAACAAGAGATCCAGACTGTATCGTGTTATCCTTTTTTGGAGCTGTAGGTGACATAAAAACCTCTGTAGGCACCTCATTGGGTTGTTCTCCTTTTATTTCTATAGAGGCTCTGGGCGCATCTATCTGTGCTGTGGCAGTGGTTGTAACGCATACAAGTAGCAATGCTACAATGAGAGATAACGTTATGGGAGAAAAGGTTTTCAAGGGATGTAATACGTTTTTACAATATGACTTTATGTATTTAGGGTATTACACAAAGTGTGCCATTAGTTACTATTAGTACGCTTTCGCGAAAGCGTAATCACTTTTACCAACATTCAAATATAAAATATTTACAACTCATTAGCCCTTAATTGAGTAGTGAAAAAGATGTATACATTACAGAATGGAAGAAATAAATAGAAAAGTAAGACGTTCTCTAAGCATCAATCCCAAATGAATAATTATGAAATTATACATCGCAATCTTTGCCCTTTTAAGTATTTCAATTTTCACCTCTTGTAGCTCAAGAGACGATGACGGAGGTGGTGATGATAGCATAGCCTGCCTTAACTTAGGCACTCAAGAATTAGATATTACAATTCAAGAATCATACACAACCTTACCCTCTAAGGTTTCTGTGTTTTTTAAAGTAAATGGCACAGATGGAAGCCCTGTGGCCGGATTAACTCCTTCTAACTTTACCATATTTGAACAAGGTCGTAATGATGATTGTTATAATGAGATTTCTAGCTCAGAAGCATCTGCCGCGATATCTCCTAATGCTCAAATATTTTCAAACAACACACTCCTTGTACTTGATTTAAGTAACAGCGTGTTGAGTTCAAGTCTACAAGAATTAAAGCAGGCCTCTACCAGTTTTATTACTAATGTGATGCCAGCCGTACCTACAGAATCTTTTAAAATGGCTATATATTGGTTTGATGGAGAAGATGTACTACACGAGTTACAACCACTCACTACGAGCGCTACTCAACTTCAAGAGGCTATAGATGGCGTTACAGATGATATAAGTAATGACCCTTCTACAGATTTGTATGGAGCGGTAATAAAAGCAGCTACAAATGCCGAAAATATTGTAGAAACCTTAGAAAATGAAGATTTATTTGCAGCTGCATCTGTCGTAATATTTACAGATGGAACAGATCAAGCTGCTAGATATAGTGAGCAAGAAGCACTAGACGCTGTAAGTAACGCCGGAGAAGAAATAAGTTTTTTTACCATAGGTTTAGGCTCAGAAATAGATGAGGAGGTTCTCACAGCTATAGGTAAAACGGGTAGCGCTTTTGCCGAAAATAGTAACGAACTGGAAGCTGTTTTTAATGACATATCAAACGGAGTCGCTGGGCAGGCAAATAGTTTCTATCTTTTTGAATATTGTAGCCCAAAACGTGATGGTAGTGGTGATAATGATCTTATTATACAAGTCATAACTGGTGACAGAGATGGTATTGTTCAAACCTCTTTTGATGCAACAGGGTTCACTAGTGGCTGTGAATAACACAATATTTTACTCATTTATAGTACTTTATCGATAACTTTAAACCTATTATCTATTGACATACTCACTTAAAATCTTTAAATTTAAGATTATTACTAAAGATTTAATTTTGACATATGTTAGTATCCGAATCAAATCTTAATTACGAATTACAAGACATCTACATTCTTGATAACGGCACTTTTTACTTCTTTGATAATTTTATTATCTCAGAAATAAAAGAAGGTGTGTTATTTGACTGGGAGATGGCTCAAGAAATTATTGCTATTGCAGAGTCATACTATGGTGTAGGTCAAAAGGTAGCTTATATTTCTAACAGAGTACATCCATACTCACTTGTTCCTCAAGACTGGCTTAAGTTTTTTAAAGCAAGAAACTCTATTAGTGCATTTGCTGTGGTATCATACAGCCAGCAAGAACGATCTAATATTTTACTAGAACGTTTATTTTTCAAATCAAAAATTAAAAAATTCTTTGATTTAGAAGAAGCTGTAAAATGGGCTATAAGTGAGCAACTAAAGTATGATAATCGCAGAACTACTGCTTAAGGGAAGTATGAATAAGTGGAGATTTATAGAAATTTATACCTAATATCTCCATTCTAGCATAGTGTTTTTGTAATCTCACTCGGTAATTATCCCAATTATAATTTGCTGGATTACTCCAGCCTAATTCTGCGTGTCCTATAACTCTAGGGAAAGCCAGATACTCAATATCGTCTGATGTTTGTATTGTCTCTGCCCATAATGGTGATTCTAAACCTAGTAATTGCGAGGTATCTATATCCTTAAATATGGAAGACGGCTGCCAGATGTAAGCACTATCTACCTCTACCATACCCGCCCAAGTAAGACCTATGGGAGACAGTTTTGTATATTTCATATCTAAGTACATCTTCTTAGCCGGTGAGAGAATCACTTTTGCCCCTTTATCGATTCCTTTTTGAGCGGTAGCTTCTTTTTGCCAGTGCTGTATTACGTAGGTACTATCTATATTTGCACTTTGTATTTCTTCCCAGCCCACAACACTTTTACCATACTTTTTTACGATAGGAAAAACCTTATTTAAAAATATATTATAGTCCTTTTTTGAAGTAACGTGAGATTCATCACCACCTAGGTGTATATACTCTCCAGGAGTTATTTCTGTTACTTCTCTTATTACATCATCTATAAACTTATACGTGATTTCTTTATCTACACATAGCGTACTAAAGCCTACACGCATACCTCTATAAAGTTTTGTTGCTTTGCCATTGCAATTAAGCTCTGGGTATGATGCAAGAGCTGCATTAGTATGACCTGGCATATCTATTTCGGGAATTACCGTAATATATTTGCTTTGTGCATAAGCCACTATTTCCTTGTAATCTTCTTGTGTGTAAAAGCCTGGGCTCTCATCACGTACAGATGAGCTTCCTCCTATCTCTGTAAGTTTGGGCCAAGATTTAATTTCAATACGCCATCCTTGATCATCTGTAAGGTGCAAGTGTAATTTGTTGAGCTTATAAGACGCCATTTGATCTATGACACGCTTTACTTGGTTTACGGTAAAAAAGTGTCTGGCTACATCAAGCATCATCCCTCTATATGCAAATCTAGGCTCATCTACAATACGTATACCCGGTATAACAAGACTATCCATAGGCTTAGCAGCTATAAGACTGTCTGGAAGTAGCTGGGTTAATGTTTGCACACCTTTAAAAATTCCCGCTTCTGTAGATCCTGCAAGGGCAATTTTATGATGCGTTATGTCTAGCACATAACCCTCTTCAGATTGAATACTATCTGGAGAGACCAGAGAAAATGAGATGACATTTTCTTCTTTCTGGGTGGTTTGTACGGCTTCTTTTAAAAATGGTGTTGTTTTAAAGTACTTTTTAAAATCACTAGCCACATTTCTAACTTCTGTGAGCGTGTCACTTACTATTACTGTTTCTATATCAAAAAGAAAACCATACGCGTGCGCTTTTACCTCATTAGGTATAGGGATAAAATTTACATCTTCTATAGTGGTTTCTACAAGCGGTTTTTCTTCTTTACAAGAAAGTATAGCTATCGATACAAAAAGAACCAGTAGGCAACGCATATGTTTATTTTTAGTGTAATTAATTAAGCCTGTAGTACCCACATTTGAGATAAGCACCTTCTGGAAAACCTATAGGGTGATCTATGTCGTGGTATGTTTTATCTTCTACATTAAAAGTTCTATTAGACTTTCTTATATGTGCCTCACATATATCAAAAAATACCTGAGCCTCCACTCTAGAAGAGCAAGACGCTAGTACCAGTAACCCATTTCTCTTAGTGAGCTGTGCTCCCAGTTGCGCCAGTCTTGCATAACTATTTCTAGCAGTAGGCACTTCTCTCGCACTTTTTGCAAAACTAGGCGGGTCTATCACTACAATATCAAACTGCTGTTGCTCATCTATGAGTTGCTGTAATCCCACAAAAGCATCTATAGCCATCGTTTTATGTGTACCCTTATGCGGGTTTAACTTTCCGTTTTGTACTGCCACTTCTAGCGCCTGTGCGCTTATATCAAGACTCACCACCTCTTTTGCCCCACCAGCAAGCGCGTGTATAGAAAATCCTCCGGCATAACTAAAAACGTCTAGTACACTCTTTCCTCTAGAAAGTTCTCCCACACGCTTACGGTTGTTGCGATGATCTAAAAAGTAACCTGTTTTATGACCATAAATCACATTTGCCGAAAATTTTACACCGTGCTCCACAAAAGTGACAACGTCGTTTTTAAGTACGCCGTGTATCACCTGTCCATCTGCAAGACCGTAAGTATTGCCTTTACCCACATTACGACTCAACCTCAACACCATAGTCTCAGTATGAGAAATAGCTAGTAAATGGAGTAATACCAACTCTAGGTATGGAAACCAGATAGCACTATATACTTTTACTACAATCACGTTATCGTACACATCTGCAATGAGCCCAGGAAAACCATCATTCTCACCAAAAAGAAGTCGATAACTATTAGTATCTGTACGTAAGAGTTTAGCTCTTTTTTTAAAAGCTACTTGAATTTTATCCTTAAAAAATGCTTCATTTGCAGTAGCTGGGGTACTACTTAGTACCTTAAGACGTATGGGTGAATCTGGATCATAAAGAGCGATACCATACACCTTATCTGCCCTGTTATCAAAAAGAATGGCAAGATCTCCAGCTTGTCCTTCCTTATTGAGTTTTGCAATACTATTATCAAAAACCCAAGGGTGCCCTTGTTTAACAAGCTTTTCGGCTCTAGCAGTGAGCTTTACAGCAAGACGTTTGGTTTCAATTTTAGGTAAATCAATCATTAAGGAGCGTTGTATTATTAAAATTACGCTTTCGCGAAAGCGTAAAAAACCAAATTAATCGTAATTTTCCAGTATGAAGATATATCGCACGTTTTTTTTAGTACTATCAGCACTTTTTTTTCTTGCAATGCAAAGCGATCAAGAAAGTCCGCTGGTCAATATAGCCGAATTTGATTCAAAATTTTCATATGATGTGCGCTATGCTACAGATGATAATTTTCTAGAACAAACCGTTTACGACTGTGTGCAATGTCTCCTTATACCGGAGGTTGCAGAGGCGCTCGTTGAGGCAAATAATTACTTTTGCGAGCTAGGGTATATGATACAGCTATATGATTGCTATCGCCCACTCTCTGTACAAAAAAAGATGTGGGAGATTTACCCTAACCCTGGCTACGTAGGTAATCCTTACGGTAGTGGGTCTATACATAACCGTGGTGCAGCGATAGATATGACCATTGTAAAGCTGGATGGTACGCCGCTAGATATGGGTAGTGACTATGACTTTTTTGGAAAAGAAGCTCATATAGACCACCCACATAACGATACCATTACGGCAAATAGAAAACAGTTGTGGTCTGTGATGAAAAAATTTGGCTTTTCACCCATACGCACCGAATGGTGGCACTTTAACTATGACGCAAAAAATTACGGGTTAAAAGTGCTCGACATAGACTTTGACTGTGAGTAATTATTTTGGATCAAGTAATTGATCTATACGAGCAATTGCATCTTCATAATGGTACTTAGTCATTGTATCTACACTTGCATTGCGTGCTGACCTTAATATCTTTTTAAGTTTTTGCAACTCTCCACGTACAAGGGGTCTTACATCTGATGCGCTTATATCATAACGTAAAACTCCCTCAAAACCTGGTCTTCCAGATCTTGATTTTGGCCCTTTATCTGTCATTAAAAATGCCATACGATCTAAGTACGATCGTTGTAAGTTACGACGATAGATATCTACAGAAGCACCTCTTCTTGTCTCAGACCAGATACCAGACCTCAGGTCTGAAAGCATCTCTAGAGCGCTATAATATTCTGTCTGTGTAGTCTCTGCATCTATTAATCTCCCTAGTCTATCAAAACTTAAAAGTCTATTTAAGTATCTAGATTGTGTTCTTCTTATTTTTTCTGCATAACCGGCGTGGTCTATATTTTGTAAGATAGCAGGGTCTACAAGCCAGGTAGGCGTTTCAAAAAGGTTATTCTGTAACCATTGCATAGACTCCTTTTGTGATGCTTCATCTAGGTGCGTGTACACCACGCCTCCCTGTGCAGGAGTTTTGATGTTTTCATATACGCCACCTACGTTAGTCACCACGTGACCTACAAATCTACTATACACCCCTATGAGTTCTCCATAGAGTTCTTCTAGGTCTTGGTAATCGTTTGTTTTGCTAGATGTCCACGATGGTAAGTTTTTTGCTACGTAGCGTAGGTTTTTAATACCATATGTACTTGCCTTTACAGGATCATTACCTATCGCCTCCGTTTGTGATTGTGGGTCAAAGCTACTAGACTGTCTCCCGAATTTATAGATTGGATCTCCTGCTTTTTCCTGAATCCACTGGTTAAGGGTGGCTTTCTCCAATAGTGGTGAGGTAGCATCTGGTATCCATCTATAACCCCAGTTTGTAGCATAGTGATCATAAGGTCCCATCTGTCTCACAAAGCGAATGTTTGTGTCTCCCGGCTGTGCGATATAGTTATAACGAGCATAATCCATAAGACTCGCTGCGATACCATTTTTTTGAGTAAATGCCCCATCACGGTATGACTCTACATTATATGCATAACTTGCCGCCATATTGTGAGGAAAACCAAGTGCGTGGCCTACCTCGTGAGCTATCACCATACGCATCATCTCCCCTATCTCCTCTTCTGGTGTATCTAGTGTGCGTGCGCTTGGGTTTGCCGCTCCAGTCTCTAGTAAATAACGGTTTCTATAACTTCTTAAGTGATTGTGATACCAGATAATGTCACTTTCTATAATCTCCCCGCTACGTGGGTCAGACACGCTAGGGCCTACGGCATTACGAGTTGTACTGGCTACGTAGCGCACTACAGAGTAACGTATATCTTCTGGACTAAACTCTGGATCTTCTTCTGGTGTAGGAGCATCTTTTGCTATAATGGCATTTTTAAAACCTGCTGTTTCAAACGGTTTTTGCCAGTCCTCTATACCTTGTTTTATATACTCCTTAAGTGACTCTGGCGTACCAGGGTCTAAATAATATACAATAGGTTTTACAGGGTCTACAAGTTCTCCTCGCTTATAAGCTTCTATATCACTAGGCTCTAGTCTCCAGCGGCGTATGTATGTTTTTTGATCTGCCTTGAGCGCCTCACTACCGTAATCATATTGCTTTACTGTAAAGAAGCCTACTCTTGGGTCGTACAATCTAGGTTGCATAGGTTGCTCTGGCAGTAATATCATAGACTGGTTTACCTGAAGGCTTATACTTTCTGCAGCCCTCTCTGTAGGCGGCTCTGCCGCATCATATGTAAAGTCTTGTTTTACCTCTATATTTTCTGGAAAACTCTTAACACTGTTTATAAAACTGCGATTTGCATCTAGCTTTTTTACTTTATACTGTTTACGTAAACGACCAGATAGTGCACTTATACCCTTTACATCAGACGAGAACAGCTTTGTTACATTAATAACAGCAGCTGTGGAGTCTTTATCAAAAGTCTTGATGTCAAACGCGTAGAGTGTAGGCTCATAATTATTTACACGTACAGAATTACTTATCGCCTTTGTACTATCTGCTACACTGGCATACGATTTAATTTTAATAAGTATTTTATCTTGAAAGCGCTCCCACTGCACTACTTGCTCATTGGTCTTTGAGCCAGCATTTATATAACCTCCTCCTAATCCATTAGGAATTTGAGCAATACGGGTAACCCACAACATATCTTTGTTAAGCTGTGAGAAAGGAATCTCATAAAAGAACTCATCTTTAACTTTATGTACCTGAAATAATCCAGAATCTGTAACCGCTTCTTTTGTGATTACTTTATTGTATGGTTTAAAACCACTCTTATCTGGCTTTTCTTCTGGAGCCTTCGTTTCAGTCTTATTTTTAGATTTTTTGCGGCGTGTTTTTTTGCCTTGTGCAAAAGAATCTTGTGTTGTAAAAAAAGTAGCTAGTAAACAAAGGAGTAGTATTCTTTTCATCGGTAGTTTATTTCTACTCGAAAATAAGAATTGACCGCTGGGAGTTAATTTAATTTAGATAATATTAACAATTGGGTATTACGCTTTCGCGAAAGCGTAAACATATTATTGCTTTGTAAATCTATAAGTAAACTCTCTCACGTTATTACCTAACTGTCCATCCCACCCCTCATAACCTATCACAATAGTCATATCAAATACAGTGTCATCTATTAAGTTTACTTGTCCAAAGGACGTATCACCTGGCCCTGTAAGAATATGAAAAGTCGAGTCTCTACAAAAGCCGTTATATGATCCATAAATTTTTGGATAAATAGATGTTCCAGCAATAGTAAATTCTACACCCTCTGTAAAGAGTGGCATATAACGTACGTTAGACATACTGGTACTATTTATGGTAATAAAGCCTTCAGAATTTACGCCCGTGTCATCTTGATCACTTATAATTTCGTAAAAGTAGGTGCCTGTAAAATCTGCATCAGGGATGGGTTCTATCACATTAATCACATAACGATATGGGGATTTAAAAAAACAAAAGTCTGTAAGTATAGAAGCAGAGCCACTATCATTACTATAACTACGACCGTCTGTTAAGAAAACTTCTAGCCTTACCTCAAACTGATCTCCTGGTTGTATTGCGTTTAAATCTAGATTATGCGCAGTGACAGTCTCTTCATAGCTCACATTTAATGTGTGCCTAGGTAAACCCACTGGTCCTGTGGTAAAGCTTGAAGCTTCAATATCTTTAAGTATAATCTCTGGAGATGTGTCATTTCCGTTTGACACGTCACGATCTATATACTTTGTATAAACTCGTACAAAGTCTAACAATGCTCCATCTTCTTCATCTTGCTCTTCTACCTCTACTGCAAATGCACTAGTAAGATCTCCTGCTTCAAAATTGTTTTCTATACGATTTATGTTTCTCAACACGGCACCACGTTCTATTTCCTCAGTAACAACCTCTATCGCTTTTTCGTCATCACTACAAGCTGTTAAAATGCCTACTAAGATTATAAAGTATATTTTTTTCATAATTTATTGTTTTGTAAATCTATATCTAGATGGTGCAGTGTTAAATCCACAACCCCCATCAAAGTTAAGGTATCCCTCTACAAACCAGAGTTCAAAAACAGTATCATCTATAATATCTGCACTCCCATTTTCTATATCAGGCCCTAGTAAAATAGGCGCTGTAGAGGTACAATACCCTTCTGGTGAAGACAGCTGGTTTTTACCAAAAACAATCTCATCTCCCACTACATTAAACTCCCATCTTCGTTTTTGCTCTATTCCCCTATGATACCTCCAGTGCCAGGCATAAAATTGCCTTGTGGTATTAGAGCGCCCTTTTGTAATTTCTACCGTATAGCAATCTACAAAGGTTTCTCCATCTGGGGCTGGTCCATCTAGTATAGACTCTACGGCATACACCCCCGTATATGCCGTATCATCTATGGGTGATACTACATTAATAGTATAAAGAAATGGGGAACTATAGAACGTATCATAAGCGATTATTATAGAGCTAGAAGTACCCGTGGTAAAGTTTCTACCATCAGTAAGTTTTAAATTAAGCCTGTATATAAATTGATCTTTTACAGCAACTTCGCTAAGCTGTAAGTCTACAAAGGAAAGTGCCTCTTGAAATGATATATTAAGTTCATATCGAGGTAAACCAAATTCGCCTTCATAAAAATCTGAAGCCGGTATGACATCATATAATACCTCTTGTGTAGAAAGTGCCTCTGTGACCGAAGTATTACCTATGTACTGTATATAAACCTCAACCTCATCTAGCAAGTCTCCATCTTCAAGATCTTGCTCTTCAATTACAACGTGAAAATCGCTTTGTAGATCTGTAATTAAGTAGTCATTATTTATGTACTCCTGCGTTCTTAAAACAGCCCCTCTTGTAATCTCCTCTGCAATAGTTTCGGTAGAGACGACATCTCCCTCATCACAAGATGTGATAATAATAAGTAATACAAGTAGTAATAGTTTTTTCATTTAGTAAAGCATCATTTTGACACAATAAAACTAAACGTAAAATATTCATTTATAGGTGCAACCGATAAGAGTTAACCCATTCTTAAGAAGAATTACCTTCTCTACTCTGTAGATGCACCTAGTCTATTTTTTACATACTCTATTTCTGTCTTACCGTGTGGTTGGGGCTTACCTTCTTCATCTAGTCCTACCATCACAATACGTTCTATAGTAATAATAGTCTCTCGTGTCATTTTATTTCTCACCTCACACTTAAGAGTAACAGATGCTGTCCCAAACTTAGTAGCCTCAAGACCTATCTCAATAATGTCACCTTTTTTTGCGCTTGCGCGAAAATCTATCTCACTCATATACTTTGTGACAGATCGAGGGTTTTCTATCTGAATTATAGTATATAATGCAGCTTCTTCATCTATCCACTCTAACAACCTTCCTCCAAACAAAGTTCCATTTGGGTTTAAGTCTTCTGGTTTAATCCATTTGCGTGTGTGAAAATTCATAGGTTTTTATTTTTATATTTTTAATCTACTCGTATAAAACTAAGATAAAATGGAACTTAAAGACCTAGCATCTTCAAGACTTTTAAAACGCTCGTGAGACACTTCTATATCTACCTGCTCGTGAGCCCAAGTAGTATGAAAAGGAATATGCACCGCATAACTACCTACCTCAAGCACCGGCAACACATCAGACTTTAAAGAGTTCCCAACCATTAAAAATGAAGTAGGGTCTATATCTAGATGTTTTATAAGCTTTAGATAATTTGCCGGTTGTTTATCAGACATTACCTCTATGTGGTGAAAATATTTTGACAGACCAGATTTCTCGAGCTTACGTTCTTGATCTAGTAAATCACCTTTAGTAGCAACTACAAGCTTGTAATGCTTTGATAGCTCCTCTAGCACCTCTTCTATATGCGGTAGTAAGGTAACAGGCGCGTTGAGCATATCCTTACCTAGATCTATAATATCGCCTATAATGGCATTAGAAACTTTCCCATCAGACACCTCTTGCGCACATTCTATTAGTGATAATGTAAAAGGCTTGATACCATAACCATATAGTGCTAGGTTGCGCATCTCCATTTCAAAAAGACGCTTCTGGCAATTATCGTAGTCTATATAATCGCTTAACAGTTCACAAAACGTATGTTCTGCATCTCTAAAGAAAGTTTCGTTTACCCATAGAGTATCGTCTGCATCAAAAGCAATAGTCTTTATATTCTTCATTATTTTACAATCATCTTAGTGACTATAAAAGTACAGAATACAAGTAGAAAATCTCCTAAAACTACAATACTAGACTCGCAAAAAACGACGCAATAAACCTTCTTAAATTATGATATTGATAATGACAAATAAAAGCTAGCGCTTCTATCCCTTGTAGTTATCATCCCAGTCTTTAACCTTAGGATCACCTAGCTTATCTACAGACTTTGCAACTACCATAGATACCGCAGCATCACCAGTCACATTTACTACTGTGCGACACATATCAAGAGGTCTATCTACAGCGAAGATAAGTGCAAGTCCTGCCTCAGGTATTCCTGCATAACCTAGTACACCCACAAGCATTACCATACCTGCACCAGGTACTGCAGCACTACCTATTGAAGCTAGTGTTGCTGTTGCTATAATACCTAGTTGTGTACCCAGTGTAAGATCCATACCAAAAGCTTGTGCTATAAATACCGCTGCTACAGCTTGATATAAACTAGTACCATCCATATTGATAGTCGCTCCTACAGGTAAGACAAAACTAGCCACCTCTTCCTCTACACCTAAGTGTTCTGTAACTCGCTCCATTGTTACTGGTAATGTAGCAGCGCTAGAACTTGTTGAGAATGCTAATAGTTGTGCTGGAGAAATACCATTAAGAAATGATGCTGGACTTCTTTTTGTAAAGATGATAACGATGAGCATATAAACGCCTATCATACACAATAGACCAAGTACAACCGTAAATGCATACCAGCCCAGGGCTTTAAAAAGATCTGCATTAGGCGACTCTACCACAAGGGCTGCAAGAAGTGCAAACACACCGTAGGGTGCTGCGAGCATAATGAGATCTACCATTTTAAGTATCACTTCATTTACACCATCAAAAAAGCTTTTTACCGTCTTACTCTTTTCTTCTGGTATTAAAATAAGCCCTATGCCAAAGAATACTGCAAAAAAGATTACCTGCAGCATATTACGATTACTTGTCGCTGCCGAAAATATATTTTGTGGTACAAGGTCTTCAAGAGCCTGCAATGGTCCTGTTTCTTTCTGTGCCTTTGCAGTTTCTTTATATTTATTTGTACTATCTGTATAACCGTCTACAAGCTCTGTACGCGTCTCGTCTGAGATAGATTTACCAGGAGATACAATATTTACTAAAACAAGCCCTATAGACACTGCAATAACCGTAGTGACAACATACGTCCCTATAGTACGCCCTCCCATCTGTGAGAGCTTAGATATATCTTTAAGATCTGACACTCCTTTAATAAGTGCGGCAAGTATTAATGGTATTGCAATTAACTTTAAAGAGTTAATAAAGATGGTTCCAAAGGGTTTTATCCAGTCACTTACAAAGTCCTTTCCCCACTCAAAATTTGTCATAATGAGAGCAAAAACAACTCCTAAAACCATTCCTATTAATATTCTCCAGTGTAACGCAAGTTTTTTCATAAAGGTCTTAATATTTACTAGGCACGACGTAAAGCCACGCTATATCGATATAGTTTATACAAAAGCCTACTTTTTAGTAAGTGAGCTTTTTTTTGAATAAATAAATTATGCTACAATCTAACAGATTTATCTCGTAGTACAAAATCTGCAATCACAAGTGCTGCCATTGCTTCTACTATAGGCACCGCTCTAGGGACTACACAAGGATCGTGACGCCCTTTACCTTGCATCTCTACAGTTTCTCCGGCGGCATTAATCGTTTCTTGCTTTTGCATTACAGTTGCTACCGGCTTAAACGCTACTTTAAAATAAATATCCATCCCGTTTGAGATACCGCCTTGCACGCCACCACTAAGATTGGTCTTTGTAGTACCGTCATTATTAAAATGGTCGTTATGATCTGAGCCCTTCATCTTTGCTCCCTCAAAACCGCTTCCATACTCAAAGCCTTTTACAGCATTTATAGAAAGCATAGCCTTACCTAACTCTGCGTGTAGTTTATCAAACACAGGCTCTCCTAACCCTATGGGTACGTTTTGTATCACGCAGGTTATAACACCTCCTATGGTATCACCTTGTTTTTTAATTACTTTAATTTTTTCTTCACACGCTTTCGCGAAAGCGGGATCAGCACATCTTACATCATTTTTTTCAATCTCATTAAAGTCAAGTTCTTGATATGGAGTATCCATCGATAAATCTCCTACCGCACTTGTAAATGCGTGAAAGGTAATGCCTTTTAAAAATTGCTTTGCAATCGCTCCAGCTACTACTCTACTCGCAGTCTCTCTAGCCGAAGATCTTCCACCACCACGATAATCGCGATTACCATATTTTTTATCATACGTATAGTCTGCGTGGCTTGGTCTATAGGTGTCTTTTATATGACCGTAATCTTTAGATTTCTGATTTGTGTTTACAATTTGAAAACCTATAGGAGTCCCTGTAGTCTTTTCTTCAAAAATACCAGATAAAAAGTCTACCGTATCCGGTTCCTTACGCTGGGTTACAATTTTAGATTGTCCTGGTTTACGACGATCTAGATCTCTTTGTATTGCATCAAAATCTATCTCAAGACCTGCAGGACATCCATCTATGATTCCTCCTATTGCCTTACCGTGAGACTCGCCAAAAGTGGTGAGTTTAAATATCGTTCCGTAGGTATTACCAGCCATTGTACTTGTTTTCAACAAATGTAAATTGAAAAGCTCATAATCAAAAACTAATAACTCACTTAATGATTAATTAAAGTAGCTCTCAAATCATAACAAAAACTTTTAAACCACTTAACCGCCTATTAACAATTACATTGTGTTTTATAAAGAACTTGCAATCAAAACGATACATTGAAGAGACCTGTAGAAATAGTTGTACTTTCAGACATACATTTAGGCACTTACGGCTGTCACGCTACAGAGGTTTTTCAATATCTAAACTCAATAAAACCAGAAATTCTTATCCTTAACGGTGATATTGTAGACATCTGGCAGTTTAGAAAACGGTTTTTCCCAAAAGAGCATCTTAAGGTTATTAAAAAGATCATCACACTCGCCTCAAAGGGTACACAGGTGTACTACATTACGGGTAATCACGATGAGATGCTTCGTAAATTTAGCGATGCTGTTATGGGTAATATCCATCTCATAGACAAGTTAGTACTTAACCTAGATGGTAAAAAAGCGTGGTTTTTTCACGGAGATGTTTTTGATGTCTCCATACAGCACACCAAGTGGATTGCAAAACTAGGCGGATGGGGTTACGACTTTTTAATACTCTTTAATAGGCTACTTAATAAATGGCTTGTAAAAATGGGAAGAGAGAAATACTCGCTCTCTAAAAAAATAAAGAACAGTGTAAAAGGAGCTGTTAAGTTTATAAATGATTTTGAAAACACGGCCACAGATTTGGCTATAGAAAACAAGTTTGATTATGTAATCTGTGGTCACATACATCAGCCAGCTATACGTAAAGTAAAAAATCATAAAGGAAGTACCATATATCTTAATAGTGGAGACTGGATTGAAAATCTAACATACCTAGAATATCACGATAAAGAGTGGAGCCTCAAAAACTACAGAGCAGAGTTTGATAAAACCTCTTACATTGAAGAAGCCTTAGACCCTATGTATGATCTTAGCGCGTTGTTGCCTAATGTCTTAAAATAGCAGCTAGGCATTGTTTACTATATTTGTTTTAAAGCAAATAAGTACATTATGAAATTTTACACACTCCTCGCCTTATCCCTTTTTATAACTTTTATAAGTTGCAGTGACTCAGATGAGGATACTCAGAGCACTACAGATATGAGTGAGAGTGAGGACCAGATGGAAGATACTCCGGTTTATAGCTACTACTCTTTAACCACTGGAGATAACTGGCAGTATAACGTTACCACAGATGATATGGACACTACACAAGACAATCTTGAGGTAATAGGACTTACCGAAATTAATGGATCAAGCTTTACAGACTTTGAGTCAAATGTAGATAGCGCAGGCTTTATTACAAATCTTATCGCTGCTGGTGGACTTGTAGAAAGTGAAGGTACCCTACGTTACTCTGGAGAAGTGACTATACCACTAGATGAGACTAATAATATCTCGCTGCTTATACCAGTAATAAAACTTTATGATCAATCCATTACGACAGCAGGCACACAAGTAGACCAGATTACACAAACTATTACTCAAGAAATAGAAGGAATCCCTGTTACTATAGATGCATTTGTTACATCTACTAGTGGTAATACAATAGAAAATAGTAGTATAAATGGAGTGACATTCCCGCGTGTTCTGACAGCAACACTTACTATTAATGCTACTATAAGTGCATCTATACTAGGTGTACAAGTAACACTTCTTGAGTCACAAGATGTTATCGTAACTACTAACACCTATGCTCAAAATATTGGTCTTGTAAATTCTGATCTTGATTTTCAATATGAATTTGAGGACTTAAGCAGCTTTGGTGTAACACTCCCATTTCCTGAGAGTACTTCTAGTTTTACTAATCAAGTGATTACTACTTATGATGTCGCTGGTGATGATTAAATAAGCGCTTGTCTTAAAACCGTAACAGGATGCAAAGCTACACGTTGTGTACCATCCTTTATTTGGTGTCTACAGCTAGTCCCGTTTGCAACTATAACAGTGTCATTACCTGCCTTACGCACTGCGGGAAATAAGGTTTGCTCACCTACCTTCATACTCACTTCATAATGCTCCTTCTCATACCCAAAGCTGCCCGCCATACCGCAGCAGCCAGATGGTATAATGGTAGGCACATAGTTTACCGGTAAATTAAGTATTGCAAATGTGTGTGATACAGATGAGAGTGCCTTCTGATGGCAATGCCCGTGTATTTTGAGTTTTTTCGCTTTCGCGGAAAACTGCTCTGCGGTAATGACTCCTTTTTTAATTTCATTATGTAAAAACTCTTCTATAAGAAATGCCTTTGCAGCTATTTGTTTTGCTATCTGAACGTCATCTGCCAGTCGAATATATTCATCTCTAAACGTAAGCAAAGCCGAAGGTTCTATACCCACTATAACAGTATCATCACCAATATCTTTAAACGCCGCAATGTTTTTATTTGCCAAAACTTTTGCTTCATCTAAAAATCCTTTTGAGATGTAAGAACGACCACTATCGTGGTTTGTAATTACCTGCAAGTCGTATCCAAGCTTAGTTAAAAGTACAACAGCATCTTGCGCTATTGATCCATCTAGATATTGTGTAAACTCATCTATATAAAGAACAACTTTAGTTTTGGATATAGCTGGAGTACTCACATTAGTACAGCGAGCTACATTACTCTCTTGAGGATTTAAAAACACCTCAAGTTTAGGCAAACTACGCTTTTTTGCAATACCTAAAGTGGCTTTTGCAACACCACCAGTTACCGCTAGCATTGTATTATAAAACCTAGGAGCTACAGCTCCTAGGTTATTAATCTTTGTGTTATGCGCAAATAATTTGGTGCGTAAACTACTCCCATTAGATTTTTGATATTGATACTCAAACTCTGCTTTGAGCGTAGCAACATCTACATTACTTGGACACTCGCTTGCACACGCTTTGCAACTAAGGCATAAGTCAAAAACATCCTTAAGTTCCTTGTGATTATACTTATTTGCCTTTTCTGAAGTTGTTAAAAACTCACGTAAGGTATTGGCCCTCGCTCTAGTTGTATCTTTCTCATCACGAGTCGCACGATAACTAGGGCACATAGCACCTCCAGCGCTAGGCATCTTTCTACAATCACCACTACCATTACATTTTTCGGCTAGGCGTAGTATTCCTTGATTGTCATTAAAATTTAATAGCGTCTCTACCTCTGCTTCTTGACGACCTACTTCATAGCGTAAATTTTGATCCATAGGAAAAGCATCTATTATCTTTCCGGCATTAAAAATATGATGAGGGTCAAAAGCACTCTTAACTGCTTTCATCATCTCATAATTTTTTTTACCCACCATAAGTGGTATGAACTCTGCACGTACAATACCATCACCGTGCTCACCACTCATTGAGCCATTATATTTTTTAACCAGATGCGCTACATCTGTAGTAATCTGTCTAAAGAGCGATACATCTTCCTTTTTCTTTAAATCAAGTATAGGTCGTAAATGCAACTCTCCAGCGCCCGCGTGTGCATAATACACTGCATCTTGCTCATAACGGTCCATAATAGCTGTAAACTCGTCTATATAAGCCGCTAGATCTTCTAGAGCCACTGCCGTGTCTTCTATACAAGCTACTGCCTTCTTATCTCCTATTATATTTCCTAAGAGCCCCAGGCCTGCTTTCCGCAACTCCATAGCTTGAGCTATTTCAGCTCCTTCCAGTATTGGAAAGGCATAACCTATTTGCTCCTTTTGTAAATCTGTAATAACAGCACTGGCTTGTGCTCTTGCTCCTTCTAGTGTATGGTCGCAAACTTCTAGCATTAATATTGCTGCCGGATCACCGTCTACAAAAAATCTATTTTTGAGCTGATCACGATTGTTTTTTGTACAGTCTAAAATCACTTTATCCATCATCTCGCAGGTAAAGAGATTATGACGCATCGCAGGTACAACAGCTTTAAGACAACTAGTTAAATCCTCAAAATGCGCGGCTACAAGTACATTATATGCAGGAGGTAACTCGTCAAGTTGTAAAGTGATTTCTGTAGTAAAAGCAAGCGTACCCTCACTTCCTGCGAGTAAACTACACATATTAAAATCTTTTCCACTTACGTGAAAAGGGTTCATTTGTGCCAAGTAATCTAAGGCATAGCCCGTATTTCTTCTATGTATCTCAGGTTTTGGAAAATGTGCTGCAATTTCTGCTCTTGATTCCTCGTCTTTTAGTGATGTATAAATTGTGTTGTATATACTTCCTTCTAGGGTGGTGTGTGTCAACTTTTCGCGAAAGCGTACTTCATCTAAATTTTCAAAAGTAGCCTCACTACCATCAGATAAAATAGTTTTAAGTTTTACCGTCTTATCTCTGGTCACACCGTACTGAATACTAGTGGTTCCGGAAGAGTTATTACCTACCATACCGCCTATCATACAGCGGTTTGCAGTAGATGTATTAGGTCCAAAAAACAAGCCGTGAGGCTTTAAAAATAAATTAAGCTCATCGCGTATCACTCCGGGCTGTACGACAACCTGTTTCTTTTCTTTATCAAAAGAGATGATGTTTGTAAAGTGTTTTGACACATCTACCACAATCCCATCTCCTACACACTGTCCCGCTAGGGATGTTCCTGCGGTGCGTGGTATGAGTGTGATGCTATTTTGTAAAGCATACTCACATAAAAATTTAATATCCTGCGCTGTTTTAGGAAGAGCAACAGCTAGCGGAATTTTACGATATACAGATGCATCTGTCGCATAAATAGTTTTATGAAGGTTATCATAGTAAAGTTCTCCTTCTAACTGCTGCTGTAGTTTTTGTAATTGTAAGTTCACAAGGTTAAAAATAGATAAAATTTTATGCAGTCGTTAACGTTATAGAGATAGTGTTCTTAATAATTTTACACTTAAAATAAATAACTATGAAACATACAATATATACCCTACTTCTCTTTATAGGACTTAGCGCAACAGCCATAGGGCAAGAGATCTCTCCAAATGCTATAGGTTTAAGACTGGGCGATAATAACGGTTTTAGCACAGAGGTAAACTACCAGCGAGCACTAAGTGAGAATAATAGACTAGAGCTAGGCCTCTCGTGGAGAACGGGTAATAATTTTGATGCTATAAAAGGTACAGGTATTTACCAGTGGGTATGGAATATAGATGGTGGCTTAAACTGGTATGCCGGAGCAGGTGCATCTGTAGGGTCTTTTGATGTAGATGACGATTTTCCTGGATTTGACAATAACGACAGTGAGTTTTTTCTCAACGCAGCTGGTGATATCGGGATTGAATATAGGTTTGACTTCCCACTACTACTCTCTCTAGATTTTAGACCAGAGGTAGCAATACTTAATGACTTTGATGATAGTCTTGAGTTTGACGTAGCACTAGGTATTAGATACCTTTTTTAAGAGAAATCTAAGCTTTTACTAAAGCTCTTTCATATAACTCCTCATAAAGCGGTACAATGTTTTGAATATCAAACTTGGCCGCTTCTTTTTTGGCATTAGTTTTAAACTGTTCCAAGGTAGTATCATCCTCAAGTATGCGTATAGCATTTTGAGCCATATCTGCAATGTTACCTACATTACTTAAATAACCAGTTACACCATCTACATTTACTTCTGGTATACCACCGGCATTACTTGATATAACCGGTACACGGTTTACCATAGCCTCTAGCGCTGCAAGCCCAAAACTCTCTGCCTCAGAAGGCAGTAAGAAGAGATCAGAAAAGCAAAGTATTTTATCTATCTCATTACTATTACCTAAAAATCGTACTTTCTCCTCTATACCTAGTTCTCTCACGCGCTGCTCTGCCGCTTCACGTTCTGGCCCCTCACCTACCATAAGAAGCTTAGAAGGAATCTCAAGTTGTAATCGATAAAACACTTCTATAACATCAGAGATACGCTTTACCTTTCTAAAGTTACTTATATGAGTTACTATACGCTCTTCTTCATTTGCCATAAGGCTGCGCTGGCAGTCTGTAAAACTATCATCTACAGCGGTGTAGTCTATAAAGTTAGGTACTACATCTATTTCTTTTGTGATATCAAATAAGCGTAGCGTATCCTGCTTTAAACTTTCTGAAACAGAGGTAACAACATCACTATTATTAATACTAAAACTTACTGCTGGTCTATAAAAAGGGTGACTCCCCACAAGAGTTATATCTGTACCGTGAAGTGTGGTTACCATAGGCACTTCTATTCCCTCTTGCTTGAGCATTTCTTTTGCCATATAACCGGCATATGCGTGTGGTATTGCATAGTGCACGTGTAAGATATCAATGCTCTCTTTTTTTATAATACGTACTAGCTTACTAGACAAAGCAAGCTCGTAAGGTTGATAATGAAACAGTGCATAGTCTGGTACATTTACCTCGTGAAAATGAATATTGTCATTAAGCAATGCAAGTCTCACTGGCTGCTTGTAAGTAACAAAGTGTACCTCGTGACCTCTTTTTGACAAAGCGATTCCAAGTTCGGTTGCTACTACACCACTTCCTCCAAAGGTTGGGTAACAGACAATTGCAATTTTCATAGTACGGTTTTTTGGGTTGTTTCTTTTACGCTTTCGCGAAAGCGGACTCATACACTTTATAAGTAGTACAAGTAGCTCATAGCCTTACAAATTTAATCAATTAAAGATTGATAAATCACCTCTTGAATGGTGGTTCTCAATCCTGATTTTATAAGTGCTCTATTGTCCATAGTAGGAAATGTTCTGTTAGATAAGAACACGTAAACTAACTCATTTTCTGGGTCTGCCCAAGTGTAAGTCCCTGTAAAACCGCTATGTCCAAAACTCGTCATAGGCACACAACCGCAAGTAGGGCCTCCACCACTAAGTTGTGGTTTATCAAAGCCTACACCTCTGCGCACTTTATTATCACAATAATTACAGGTGTTAAAGCGGTCCATTGTTTCTTTTGAGAAATAGCGTTTGCCTCCATAATAACCATCTTGAAGATACATTTGCATTAACTTGGCAACATCATTTGAGTTTGAAAACAACCCGGCGTGGCCACCCATATTACTTTGCATCGCTGCTCCCATATCGTGTACATATCCTTGTACTTTCTGGTTGCGCCAGTAGGTATCATTTTCTGAGGGTACAATCATTTCTTTTTTAAACTTTCTAAGGGGTCTGTAGCCGGTGTAATTTGCACCAAGCGCATTATAAAAATGACTGCTTGTAATTGCATCAAGATTTTGCCCATAGTAATCTTCTAGAAATTTTTTCATCAGGTAATAAGGCAAGTCGCTATACTTATAAGATAAGCGAGAGCGCAAGTCACTGTCTGCTATTTTCTTTATGATGGTGTCTGTGTATCCGGTGCGCAGGTACATCTTCTCTGCCACTTTAATATTATAATTAGGCGAGTATGAGGTACTGTAGTAATCATCTAGCGGTTTTTTTGTAACCGAATCTAGCGTGCTCACGTAAAACGGAATCCACGCCTTGAATCTACCATAATGAGAAAGGGCCTTCTTAAGTGTTATGTTTGCTTTATTACTACCCTTTAGTTCTGGTATAAGCGTACCTAACTTATCTTCTAGATCGATACTTCCCTCACTCTCAAGCTCCATTAAGAGCGGTAATGAGGCAAGAATTTTTGTCATAGAAGCAATGTCATACATACTCTCTGGACGTACAGGTTGCTTTTTATTATAGGTGTGATAACCAAAACTTTTATCATAAATTACCTTTCCCCTGCGCGCTACAAGTACCTGCGCTCCGGGCATCATTGCTCTTTTAATCCCTAAATTAACAAGAGAGTCTATCTTAATATTGAGCGTGTCTGAATCTACACCTACCTCTTCTGGTATACCGTAAGACATTCTTCTTAAGGTTCCAGACTGTAACCCTGTGCGTATAGGTGTCTCACCTAGCGATACAGGTAATCTTCCTTTACTGGGGATTGCTCCAAAAATGAGCTGCGCACTTTTTTCTTGTGCTAGTTTACTGTTTTGGTAACTATGTATTATCGCTTCTATATCTTGTGTGTCTTGCAAGTCTAGCATTGCATACGGACGCACAAAAAGATCTAGTACTACCGTTTTAGTTTTGGCTATCTCCTTAATCCAGCGTATGTTTTCTTTTGTAAACTTATAGGACTTCCAAGGGTTTGCATTAGATCTGTGGAAACCAATAATCACATAGTTAAAATCGGTTAGTTTTTCTTGAGTGGCCTCTAGGGTTTTTGTTGTAATATTTTCAATAGAAGCATACTTGCGTAGTTGCTGTTTAAAAGCCGAACCGTCATCATCACCAAGACCTACATAAGCTATCTTTTTCTGGTCAATATTTGTAACTGGGATAACGTTATTATTGTTTTTTGTAACAGTAATTGCATTTTCGATTGCCTCGCTATATACGATATCATCGTATCTAGAATTCAGGTCATTTACTAGATTTTTAGTTGAGACAGGCTTATGGTTGTGTAAGCCTACTTTGTATTTGGCATATAGTATCTTCTTAACAGAATGGGCTAACCGCTCTTCTGTAATCTCACCTTGCTGTAATGCATTTAAAATTTTGGCGGAAGCCGAAGGAACATTTTCACTTATGAGTAAGATATCATTACCTGCCTTAAAGGCTGCGAGGTCAATATCTCCAGGTTCTTTAAAGTTTGCAGCGCCTTTCATATTAAGGGCATCTGTAAATATTAAACCGTGAAAGAGGTAATCTTCCTTGAGCATTTTTGTAACCACCGTAGGTGATATACTTGTGGGCACACCTTCTTCTGGCACAAGTGCTGGTACATTGAGGTGTGCTACCATAATGCTGGCAATACCATTTTCTATAATAGGTTTATAGGGATACATCTCTACACTCTGAAGTCGCTCTTTTGTAAAATTGAGAGTAGGGAGCGTTTTATGACTGTCTTTATCTGTATCTCCGTGACCAGGAAAATGCTTTGCACTGCCTAAGACACCCGCCTCTTGCATTCCTTCCATAAAGGCAATTGCCTTTTCTGTAACATTTATTTTATCTTCTCCAAAAGAGCGGTTACCTATAATAGGATTTGCAGGGTTGATATTTATATCTACTACAGGAGCAAAGTTAATGTGTACACCAAGACGCTTTGAGTGCTCGCCTATGCGTCTCCCCACCTTCTTTACAATATTATTATCTTGTATGGCCCCTAGTGTCATATTCCAAGGGAAAGCATATGTGCTATCTAGTCGCATTGCAAGTCCCCACTCTGCATCCATACCCACGAGGAGTTTTGTTTTTGACATTGCTTGAAACTCATTATTGAGTTTTGCCTGTCGCATAGGGCCACCTTTAGAGAATATGAGACCGCCTATGTGCTCTTCTTTAATGAGCTTTTTGATTTTATCTATCTTGACCTGAGGATCACTTGAGAATATGTCCACCATAAATAGTTGACCTATTCGCTCTTTTGGAGTCATTTGTTGATAGACAGAATCAACCCAAGCGCGTTGAGCCACAATATCATTTGCATATAAGGGGTATCGCTCTTGACCGAAAGCAAAGGTGGTAAATAAAAGAAATAATAGTATGGTAAGATTGCGTGTAAACGCCATATAATCTAAGTTTTTAAGTTGTCTTGTAGAAATCAAAAATAACGCCAAGAAGCGCTTTCTAATTACTAATATAAAAATAGGGGGTTTATTGTAACCCTGTTCTTAAAAATTAGAAATCTTAACAACATCTTATGAACTAAGAGAGACTAGCTATTTTCCTTTTTTAAGAAAGCGAGAATGCCAGCTATCTTTTGCAGCAATCTCCCAGTTTACTTTATACTCACCTACAGTAGCTACAAGATTATTAAACACTATGGTGTTCCTACCTACGGCACCGTCTTTAATCATTTTTTTAAAATCAAGAAGTGTTTTATAGTGTATGCGATCATTTTGATAATAGGTCACATTCATTTTATCAAGAAGGTCTACCCCGAGCTCCTCTTGTAATGATATAATAAATCGCACCTGGCTATCTATAGAGCATCCACTAGCGGCAGCTTCTGTTTGATCAAGGCCTATGGCTATAAAACGATTATATTTTATTTCAAAACCTGCTTTAAGACTTGCTCCGTGCGCTGTCCAGCCAGTTAAAAATGTACTCAAATCTTTCTCTAGTTGAGCTACTTGCTCATCTGTAAATTTTTGATCAGACTGGTATAACCAGATTCTTGATGTGTCTGAAAGTGAATTAAAATCTACAAGCATACTATTCTATTTAAAAGTAAAAAAAGCGGATGTTACATCCGCTTTGAAAATAAATTGATATTAAAGTGCACGTTAAAACGATACCATAACCGCACTACTTATTTCTTGAAATGACAGGAGCTCTACAATTCTTCTGCAGAAGCAATCATCTCTGCAACATCCATTACCTCGATGCTACCTTCCTTTTCTTTATTCTTAACACCATCTGTCATCATTGTGTTACAAAAAGGACATCCTGCTGCTATCACGTCTGGCTTCACCTCTAGTGCTTGCTCTGTACGCTCTATGTTTACATCTTTGTTACCTGGTTCTGGCTCTTTAAACATCTGTGCTCCACCAGCTCCACAACATAAACCATTAGTCTTACACTTGCGCATTTCTACAAGCTCCACATCAAGTTTACGTAGTAATTCTCTAGGAGCTTCATATACACCATTTGCACGTCCTAAATAGCAAGGATCGTGGAAGGTGATACGCTTTCCTTTAAACTTACCTCCCTCTACTGTAAGACGACCGTCATCAAGCAGTGATTTTAAGAACTGTGTATGGTGTACCACTTCATAGTTTCCACCTAGTGATGGATACTCGTTTTTAAGTGTATTAAAACAGTGCGGGCAAGCCGTTACTATTTTTTTTACTTCATAACCATTAAGCACTTCAATATTTGTAACTGCCTGCATCTGGAACAAGAATTCATTTCCTGCTCTTTTAGCTGGATCTCCAGTACAACTTTCTTCTGCGCCTAAAACTGCAAAATCTACGTTTGCTTTATTTAATATACGAGCAAATGCTTTTGTAATTTTCTTTGCTCTGTCATCAAAACTCCCTGCACAACCTACCCAAAAGAGTACTTCTGGCTGCTTTCCTTGCGCCAGATATTCGGCCATTGTGGGTACTTTAAGTGTCTCACTCATATGCGTATATTACTATGTAATCTAATTATAATTTAATCTTCAAAGACCTCTATGGTCACTTTCTTTTCTACTAGGTCTGTAAATTTACCTTTGTAGCGTGTTGCTTTTACTAGGTGATTATCTACCCAGTGATAATTTCCTCCTCTAGGTTTCCCCATCAAAAGGCTATGAAATTTAAACCCGTGACGATTTAACCACTCTGTAGTTACATCTCTGTGCTCTTCTGTTCTTGAAGTAAAGAAACAGATAATGTGACCCTCATCATACCACTTATTAAGTGTTTTTAATGCATCTGGAAAAGGCTCACAAGTACCCATACGCTCTGGCTCCTCATTAGGAACATCTTCTGTAATGGTACCATCTATATCTATAAGATAATTTTTAACCCCTTCTGGAAGTACTGGACTTACGTGCTCTCCATCTTCTAACTTCTCGCTTAATAGCTTGTCTACGTCTTCTTTATTCATTGGTATCGTTTAGGTTTTTAAAATCTTCTTTACTAAATCTTACGTAGAGGGCCAGTCTATGCTCTCCAGGTTTTTTATATCTAGGGTTGTGACGCTCTATCATAGATTGTCGCATTGCCTCATCTCTTAAGACTTGCATCTGGGTCTCTGTACACCAATCACAAAATATCTTTTTGACGGTAATACTATCTACTTGTAACTGCGGCCCTACGAAGAGACGTGTGTACATCTTAAACTGTAAACTATCGATTTTATAATTTTTTGTAGGGATTTGCGCTTTCGCGAAAGCGAAAAAAAACACTCCTACTATTATAAAAAGTTTACGCCTCATTGATCCAGTTACCTCTGTCTAACTGATTAAACGGCCACGGTGCACCATTATTCTCTATGTTAGTCATTGCATTATTTAAATCTGTAGGTGCTGCACTTTCTTCCATCACCATATAACGTCTCATATCTACTATGATACTCAATGGATCAATACCTATAGGACAAGCCTCAACACAAGCATTACACGTAGTACAAGCCCAAAGCTCCTCTTTTGTGATATAATCATCAAGCAATTGCTTGTTATCTGGTACAAACACACCATTATTGCTATCTATATTTTTACCAACTTCCTCAAGACGATCACGAGTATCCATCATAATCTTACGAGGGCTTAGTTTTTTTCCTGTTTGGTTTGCAGGACACTCACTCGTACAACGTCCACACTCTGTACAACTGTAAGAGTTCATAAGTTGTACCCAGTTAAGATCTGTCACATCACTTGCTCCAAATTTTCCTACCTCTGCCTCTTCTGCTCCTTCTGGTGGTGCGGCAAATGGGTCTGCATTTGGATCCATCATAAGCATTACCTCATCTGTAACAGCTTGTAGGTTATTAAACTCACCTTGTGGTTTAAGCTTTGCATACCAAGTGTTTGGGAATGCAAGTAAGATGTGTAAGTGTTTTGAGTAGTATAGGTAATTTAAGAAAACTAATATTCCTAAGATGTGTATCCACCACGCTGCGCGCTCTACGATTATAAGAGCACTCTCAGACATTCCTTCAAAAAGTGGTGCTATAAAACTACTTATAGGGAAAGAACCCATTATACTACCATCTGCAGATGCATAGTGAGCAGCTCCCATAGTTTGTAATTGTAAGTCGGCAGCATTCATTGTGAGGAAAAGCCCCATTAATACCACTTCAAAATAGAGTATGATATTACCATCAGACTTAGGCCATCCCTTCATCTCTGGTTTTAAGAATCGCTGTATTTTAATCACATTACGGCGTAACCAGAAAATGATAACCGCTACAAGTACTAAAAATGCAAGAATCTCAAAGCTACCTATAAGAAAATCATATAACCCTCCTAAGAAGCTAAATACTCTGTGTGTACCAAAAAGACCATCTATTATGATCTCTAGCACTTCTATGTTTATGATGATAAAACCTACGTAAACAACAACGTGTAGAATACCAGATACTGGTCTTTTTACCATCTTGTACTGGCCTAAGGCAATCTTTGCCATATTCTTCCAGCGCTGTGGCTTGTTATCAGAACGATCTACATCTTTTCCCAGATTTATATTACGGGAAAGCTTTTTAATGTTTTTTACAAAGAAACCAACCCCAAGAACTAGGGCTACAAGGAAAATAAAATTTTGAATGTATTGCATAAAATTCGTTAGTTAAGCTCGCGCCTACTGTAACGAATCTTTAGGCGGAGTATACGCTCCCGGTTTTTTACCAAAAAGCGAAAAATGAACATATCTCTTTGGGTTGAGCTTCATATCCTGAAGTAAGTCCCCCATCTGATTTGCTGTACGATCCAAATTTAAGTAAAGTTGCTCATCATTCAAAAGTTTACCTACGGTTCCTTCTGGAGAATTTAACTTATTAGAGATTTCTTGAAAATCTGCTATAGTCTTTTCTAAATCTGCAACCATTGTCCCCATTTGTATCTGTGACAACGAATCTGATAATGTTGCAAAATTACCACTCATTTTGTCAAGATTTGCTATGGTACGGTCTAATTTTACTTGGTTTTCTGATAATAAGGCATTTACAGACCCAGATATTCCTTTAAGCTCTCTAGAAGCTGTTGTAAAGTTTGCAATCGCGTCTCTTAAGTTTGCTCTTGTATCTCTATCTAATACAGAATTTACGTTTACTAGAAGAGAATCTGTGTCACCTATTACCTTCTCAACTTGATTTTGTAATGGCGTAAGGCGCTCGTTTACCAGCTCCATAATACCCTCACCCATCTCACCTGGCAATGTATCTCCAGTTTTTGCATTTTGACCCTTCTCATAGGTAGGAACTATGGCTAGTGACTTACCTCCTATTAATCCTCCACCGTAGACTCTAGCAAGACTCTGGTTTGAAAACTCAAAATCTTTCTCAACCACAAACTTTACGACAAGCTTACCAGAACTGTCTGCAAAGTCTATAGATAGTACTCTACCCACTGGCAACCCATTAATAGTCACTTGTGATGAAGGTGCAAGACCTTCTACATTATCATATTTTGCGTAGAGAATTTTACTCTTATCTAGTAGATTATTTCCTTTAAGATAATTGTAGCCAAAAATAAGTAACAGCAATGCTGCAATTACTAGTATGGCGGTTTTGATTTCTTTAGACATTAATTGAGATGATGGTTATAAAAACAAATGTAGGTGAATTGTTAAAGGTCTACCTTACAGATAAGACTAATTTAACACTTGCTTAAGCTGTAACTTGTTGTTACTTTTATCA
Source organism: Dokdonia sp. MED134 (assembly GCF_000152925.2). Lineage (NCBI taxonomy): Bacteria > Pseudomonadati > Bacteroidota > Flavobacteriia > Flavobacteriales > Flavobacteriaceae > Dokdonia > Dokdonia sp. MED134. The sequence goes on from NZ_CP009301.1 coordinate 822,398, forward strand.
AAAGGTACAATAAAAGCTTCCTTATACCCCTTTGCTTTTGCATCTTGTAAAAATCTTCTAGCCAGCGTATAGTCTGAGGTTGCTTCATAAAAATATTTATAAAGCCTCCCATCTTTGATACGGCTCACATTCTTAAGTCCTTTAAAATTGTAAGATTTAGTCTCAAGTTTACGCTTACTTGCCGCTAGCTGTACTTTAAAAGTAACATCTTTATAAATCTTTGATTTTTCAACACGTACTGGTTTATTTGCCACAGGCGCATCTGCCGCTACGGTAATACTTTCTGTCGCTTGTATAGCCTTCTTATAGTTAGTCACCGCGGTACTTATAGCCTTTGCCATCTTAACTCTACCAGCATTTGAGTTTAAAAATCTTCCCTCTTCATTGTTAGTAAGAAATCCAGTCTCTACAAGCACACTAGGCATTACAGACCTGTGCAGTACCCAGAAGGGACCTTGCTTTACTCCTCTACTGCTTCTTTTTACAGCACTAGTAAATTCTTTTTCTATAAAACTCGCTAGATTTAAACTCTGGTCTAGATACTCCTCTTGCATAAGCTCAAGGCCTATCATTGTTTCTGGTTTATTAGGATCAAAGCCAGCATAGCGCTCTTCATAATTATCTTCAAGAAGGATTACCGCATTTTCCTTTTTGGCGATGCGCATATTTTTTTCATTCTTATCGATACCCATTACAAACGTCTCTGTACCCTTTGCCTGGCTAGAGTGTGAGTTACAGTGCACACTTATAAAGAGATCTGCATTTGCCTCGTTTGCAATATCTGCTCTGGTTGCTAGTGGTATAAAGACATCCTTCTTTCTAGTATAGATAACTTCTACATCTTTTTGCTTTTCAAGTTCGGCACCTACGGCTAGTACAATGTCTAGCGCAATATTTTTTTCATAATACCCGTTTCCACGGTTTCCGCTATCGTCACCACCGTGACCGGCATCAAGCACGACCTTAAATTTCTTACTGGTTGAGGATGATTGCGCTTTCGCGAAAGCGCCATTAAGACAACTCCACACGAGTAGCCCAATGGTTAAATAAATCTTAAATGTGTCTTTTTTACGCATCCTTTGTATCAAATCTTACTCTTTTAAGCGTTAGGTATAAAATTAATCTCGTTTACTGATGTAACGTACTGAATACGGGTGTTATTTTCAAAAAATATTTTCTAAGGCAAAAGCCGAAAAAAATATACGTAATTTTGGCACTTTAATTGATTGATATTCGCACAAAAATAGGCTAATCCCATTGCAAACAAAAACTGGACTCCTTCTTATTATCTGCTCACTTTGCTTGCTGCCCATACTCACAGTAAATGCTCAGGACGTTCCATCCAAGAATGATGCCAGACGTGTCCCACCTCAAGACACCACGCTTATACAGAGTGCCACAGAAGGTTTTAAAACTCTTGCTAAACCAGTAGACACTCTAACTACAAAAGATATTACCGTAGAGGAACTACTCTCAACACCTCAAGATTCTATAAAGAAAAAACCAGAAACACTTACAGATAAGGTAACCTATAAGGCTACAGACTACCAGCGTATCTCACAGCGCAAAAAGAAAATATACCTATATAACGAAGCAGAGATTCTTTATGAGGATATGAAAATTAATGCCGGAGAGATTATACTTGACTATGAGTCTAACACGGTGTTTGCAAAAGGTATAAAAGACTCTGCTGGTAATTATTCTCAAATACCAGTCTTTATACAGGGTGTGAATGAAGTACAGCCAGACTCTATAAAATTTAATTTTGACACACAGCGCGCCCTCATCTATGGCTCACGCGTAGAAGGTGCTGGAGGGCAACAAATAAACCTCAAAGCCGAACGTAGTAAACGTGTAAACGACTCTGTGGTGTTTATGAGCAATGTAAAGATCACCACTTCAGAAGATCTAGACAATCCAGAATATTACTTTTATGCAAGGCGTGTAAAGTTTGTCCCTGGTAAAAAACTGGTTGCGGGTCTTACTAATATGTACATCGCAGATGTGCCTACACCCATTGGGATTCCTTTTGCTTTTTTCCCTATGGAGAAAGAGCGTAGTGTGTCTGGGTTTATTGTACCTGGTGTGGGTGAGAGCAATGAGCGCGGCTACTCTGTAACAGATGGAGGTTATTACTTTGCGTTAAGCGATTACTTTAACCTTGCACTTACTGGAGACTATTATACAAATGGTAGTTATGCCCTACGTGCAGATAGTGAGTATAAGGTGCGTTACAAATTTAGTGGGCGTTTTAGTTTTAGCTCTGAGCGTATTCTTTTTAGTGAGCGAGGCTTACCAGATTTTTCTGAAACAAATACCTATAACATACGCTGGAACCACTCGCAAGACACAAAGTCTAGTCCTAACAGTAGATTTTCTGCCTCTGTAAACTTAGGTAGTAGTAATTTTTACAGACAGTCGTTAAGTCAGGCAAACACAGGTAACTTTTTAAATAACAACTTTAGTTCTTCAGTCTCTTACTCACGTACCTTCCCGGGTACGGTACCAGTAAATCTTACGGTAGCAGCAACACACTCTCAAAACTCACAGACAGAGCAAATTACAATGTCGCTACCTACCACACAGCTCAACGTAGATAGAATTTATCCCTTTGCAGGTAAGTCTGGGTCTAAAAAAGGACTTATTAAAAATGTAAACCTAAGCTATGCTCTGCGAGCAGATAATCGTTTTAACACCACAGATGATGAGTTTTTTACCTCAGAGATGTTTGAGAGTGCTCAGACAGGTATAAGGCACAGCATCCCGATCTCTACTAATTTTAAACTCTTTAATTACATAAGTGCTTCTGTGAGCGGTAATTTTGAAGAAAGCTGGGTTTTTAAGACTATAGATCAGCGTTTTGATCAAGACACAAAAACAGTGGTACGCGATACTGTAAACGGGTTTGATGCCTACCGCACTTATAGAGGAGGTATAAGCTTAGGTACAACGGTATATGGTACTTTTAATTTTAAAGAAGGTAGTAAAATACAAACCATACGCCACGTGGTACGTCCTTCTATAGGGTGGTCATACACTCCTGCCTTTAGCCAGTTTTATGACACTTATGAGCGCAATGACCCTAACGATCCATTGAGTGACGTTTTTGATGAAACAGTTGAGTACTCGCGTTTTGATGGAGGTTTTTTTGGAGCACCTAGTAACCAGGTGTCTAACTCACTTTCTTTTAGTCTAGCAAATACACTTGAGGCTAAGGTGAGAAGCAAAGACAGTACGGCTACAGAACCCCGTAAAATAAATCTTATAAACAATCTTAACATAAGGACCTCTTATAATTTTGCAGCAGAAAGTCTTAGGCTTTCTCCTATAAATATTAATGGCTCTATACCTATTATACAAGACAAGCTCGACATCAACTTTGGTGGAAATCTAGATATCTATGCGCTTAATAGTTCTAATCAAAGAATAGATAAGCTCAACATAAATAATGGTGGTAGTCTTTTTAGACTTACTTCTGGGCAAGCGAGTTTTGGTTACAGTTTCTCAAGTAGAGACTTTGAGAAAGGCGGTAAAAAAGATCCCGGTCGTAATACAGATCGTACAGAAAACTCAACCTTTGCTGGTGGTGGCCGTCCAGATGACTTACTGGGTCAAGGAGTAGATATTACCGGAAATAGAAATGCCGGAAGAGATGAACCCGATGAGGAAGAGGAAGAAAAAGAAGTAGAATTCTACACCTTTAAAGTGCCGTGGAATTTACGTTTTGGCTATCAAGTAGGTTATGCAAACAGTGCCAGACAAGACCAGATAAGCACCCACTCTATAGTAATAAGTGGTGATATAAAGCTAGGTAACCGCTGGACCGTAGGAGGATCTACTGGGTATGACCTTGCAAACCCTGGTATTACTTACACCTCACTTAACTTTGCAAGAGATCTTGAGAGTTGGAATATGCGCTTTAGCTGGGTACCTCCTGTAAATAATGACCTGAGTAGAACCTCGTGGAATTTCTTTATTGGGATTACCGGTAACCTGCTTAGTGATATAAAATATGACAAACGTCGTACCCCAGACCAGCAATTATAATAGAGATAGTAGTAATTACGCTTTCGCGAAAGCGTACTAAAAACCATACTAATGAAAAAAATAATCACAACTTCAAACGCCCCAGCACCTATAGGACCGTACAATCAAGCAACCCTTGTAAACGGAATGTTATATACTAGCGGGCAGATTGCCATCATACCAGCAACTGGCGAGCTTTTTAAAGGAAGTATAGAAGAGGAAACTGAGCTTGTAATGCAAAGTGTAAAAGCGATTCTTACCGAAGCAGGAATGACCTTTGAAAATGTGGTAAAAACTTCCATCTTCATAAGTGATATGGAAAACTTTGGGAAGATAAACAGTGTGTATGGTAAGTACTTTAACGAGGCAACAGCACCTGCTAGAGAAACCGTAGAAGTGGCAAACCTACCTAAATACGTAAATGTAGAAATAAGCGTAATCGCCGCCGAATAATAGGTGGCTAGCCCTTAGTTCATAATCTTTACGAGCAATTCTTTGAGTAAATCATTACTTGCAAAGGCACTTGCTCCTACTCCTTTACTTTTTACATCTACCTCTCTTATGAGGGCGATGCAGGCGCTCACCTTTTTCATAGGGTAATTACGAGCGGCAGTGATGTACTCACCTACAAAAAAGGGAGAGACTCCTAGCGTTTTTGCCACTGTTGCTTTATCCTTTTGCGGTAAGCCGTGATATTTTAATATACTTGAGAAAAGGCTAAAAAGTTGGCCCACGGTAAGTACTAGCGGATTATCTTTTGGGTTTTGTGTAAAGTACTGTGCGATGCGCTGTGCTTTTACAACGTCTTTTTCTGAGATGGCTTTACGAAGCTCAAAAATATTAAAGTCCTTACTTATACCTATGTTCTCCTCTATGGCTTGTGGGGTAATCTCACTCCCCTTAGGTAAAATAAGCATCAGTTTATTGAGCTCATTTACTACTTTACTTAAATCATTACCTAGGTAATCTACTAGCATTTGTGCTGCCTTAGGCTGTATGTGGTAGCCTTCGTCTATAAGTACACGGCGCAGCCAGTCACCTACTTGATTTTCATAAAGCTTCTTGCTCTCATAATGCACTCCGTGCGTTTTAAGTGCTTTTGAGAGTCCTTTGCGCTTGTCTAGCTTCTTATACTTATAAGCCACAACCAGCACTGTTGTAGGCTGTGGATTTTTTACATATTCTGCAAGCTTTTCTATTGTACGAGAGAGGTCTTGTGCTTCTTTTACAATCACCACCTGTCTCTCAGCCATCATAGGGTATCGCTTTGCATTGCTCACAATATCTTCTATAGAGACATCACGACCATAAAGTACTACTTGATTAAACCCTTTTTCGGCTTCATCAAGGAGGTTATGCTCTATGTAATCTGTGATTTGATCTATAAAATAGGGTTCCTCTCCACTTAAAAAATAGATAGGTTTTATGATCCCATTTTTAATATCGTCTACTATGTTTTTTGCGTGCTTCACCTTTGGCTTTTCCCGTAGAACTCGTACTATTGCGGTATGCAACAGCTCTCTTTTCCTGCATACTCCTTTAGGCTCAAAAATAGCGAAAACAAACCGTATATATTTGACCTCATACGCAAAAAATTCTTAGTGTTAACTCCAGAAGAATGGGTGCGACAGCACGTACTACAATGGTTAACAAACGATAAGGGATATCCCATAAGTCTTATCAATGTAGAAAAAGAGATACGCGTAGGAAATACGCGTAAACGTTATGACATTGTCGTTTTTAAACCAGATGGATCTCTGTATATCATAGTAGAGTGCAAGGCGCCAAAAGTGCAAATCACACAAGCTACCTTTGACCAGATAGCCAGGTATAATCTAGAGTTGCAAGCAGACCTGCTTATGGTTACAAATGGTCTCTCACATTACTATTGTAAAGTAGATAGCGTTGCAGAGCGTTATGACTTTTTAAGAGAACTACCAGATTATAAATAACTTAATGGGTTTTATTATGCTTTCGCGAAAGCGTATTAACATAAAAAAGCTTTTATTTGCACCGTGAAAATTGCAATCGTCATCCTCAACTGGAATGGTAAATCGCTACTAGAACGATTTTTACCTTCTGTAATAGCCTATAGCCCAAACGCCGAAATCTATGTCGCAGATAATGCGAGTACAGATACTTCTGTTGCTTATGTTCAAGAGCAATTTAAAGAGGCCAAAATCATACAAAACTCAGAAAACGGTGGCTATGCAAAGGGGTATAATGATGCCCTTAAACATATTATGAGTGATGTGTATGTCTTGCTTAACAGCGACGTACAGGTTACCGAAGGCTGGTTAAAACCTATGATTGCATTATTTGACAATCCACTAGTAGGTGCAGCACAACCTAAAATAAAAGATCTTAAGAAGCCTACACACTTTGAGTATGCTGGTGCGGCCGGCGGCTATTTAGATGCATTTGGTTATCCATTTTGTCGCGGGCGTATTTTTGATACCTGTGAAGAAGATACGGGTCAATATAATGACACTAGGGAGGTACAGTGGGCAAGCGGAGCTTGTCTTTTTGTAAGAGCACCTTACTTCTGGCAAGCAGGGGCGCTAGACGAAACTTTTTTTGCACATCAAGAAGAGATAGATCTTTGCTGGCGTTTACGTAATATGGGGTATCAAGTGCTCGCAAGTGGTGATAGTGAAGTATTGCATCTAGGTGGCGCTACACTTCCATCAGAAAATCCTAAGAAGACATTTTATAATTTTAGAAATACCTTGTTTAACGTGATGAAGAACGTAAAGGGAATAAGAGCTTTCTTTATCGTTTTCTCGCGACTTATACTTGACGCTATTGCTGGTCTTAAATACCTTTTTGCAGGAAAGCCCAAGCACTTACTTGCCATTGTAAAAGCGCACTTTAGTTTTTATTACCACTTACCATCATTACTGGTTAACCGTATGACACTCAAGCACCCTACTCCCTACGCGCAGACCTTCTCAATAGTCTGGAAGTACTTTGTTCAAAAAAAGCAGTACTTTAAGGACCTGTAAGAAATCTATAAATAAGTGTTAACAATGATCCACAAGCAAGTGGGTTTCGTACATTTATCAAACATTTAAAAGTTAAACAACATATGAAACGATTATTGATTGCTGGTATCACCAGCGCTTTACTCTTAACTTCTTGCGTTTCTAAAAAAGAATATGCTGCGCTAGAAGCAAGACAGCAAGAAACTCAAGACCTTTTAAACTCTGCTACGGTTAAGCTTAACGCTTGCCTTGAAGAAAAAGCTAGTGCCACCACTCGTGTAAAATCACTTGAAGAGCGTGTAGCCGAGATGAGAAAAGATAAGAACAATCTTATACAAAGTTCTAAAGACCTTACAGTTCTTACTAAACAAGGCGCTGTAAATCTTGAGAAATCACTAGAGAGCCTAAAAGAAAAGGATCTTAAGATTAATAGACTACAAGATGCACTTACTAAAAAGGATAGTGTAACCCTTGCTCTAGTAACTAGCCTTAAACGTGAGGTAGGTATTAATGATCAAGACATTGAGATTAATGTAGAGAAAGGAGTCGTATTTATATCTCTTTCTGACAAAGTACTCTTTAAGAGCGGTAGCTACCAGATTACCTCTAGAGCAGAAGAGATTTTAGGCAAAGTGGCTACAGTTATAAATAGTAAACCAGATTTTGAGGCGTTAGTAGAAGGTCACACAGATAACGTACCTTATAATAGAGGTGTCCTTATAGACAACTGGGACTTAAGTGCAAAAAGAGCAACAGCTATTGTGCGTAAGCTTGTTGAGCTAGGTGCAAACCCTGCACAACTTATTGCAGCTGGACGAAGCGAGTTTGTACCACTTGTACCAAATGACACACCAGAAAATAAATCTACAAACAGAAGAACTAAGATTTATGTACTTCCTAAAATTGATCAATTTTATAATATGATCGAGGAAGAAATGAAAAATATGTCTGAAGAAGAAGGAAACTAATTCATCTTCATTTTAACAAGATTTCATCAAAGGCTACCGATTAACGGTAGCCTTTTTTCGTTTATATACACATTTTTTACTCGATTAAAGACACTGTTAAATCCAAAATCATCGATTAAATACGCAAATTATACGATGAAATGTTAAAAAATCGTGTATTTCGTCGATAATCGAGAAAACAGTGTTGTTTACCGATTAAACATACTTACATTTGAGTAACCCAATCATAAACAAGAGAACTATGAAATCAATTACACTAACGATCCTTTGCTTCTTTTTTACAGCTTTTGCAATTGCAGAAATTAGCCCAGCTCAAAAACAAGCCCTTGTAGATTTATACAACAGTACAAATGGTAATGAGTGGACAAACTCTTGGGATCTTAACGATTCTCCAGAAAACTGGAAAGGTGTAACTATCTTTAGAGATCAAGTTCTTGCAGTAAGTTTAAGAGACAATAACTTAACGGGTACATTACCTGCTTCATTAAGTAACTTAACTTCTCTTAAAGTACTTAACTTACACAACAACAAACTAGAAGGAACAATACCAGCAAGTCTTGCTACTATAAAAGGGTTAAAAACAATTAACTTATCTCTTAATAGACTAGAAGGAACAATACCTACAAATATTCTTGCAATGGGTTCGCTTGAGTATTTAGATCTTTTCTTTAACCGTCTTGAAGGTTCATTACCAGCAGATCTTTCTGGATTAAAAAAACTGAAAAGACTAAGTATTTACAGCAATGATTTAGAAGGTGAGTTACCTAGTTCAATCACAAGTCTTACGAACTTAAAAGAATTACAAATTAACAGTAACAAGTTTACTGGTGAGTTACCAGAAGGAATCGCAATGTTACCATCATTAAAGAAACTAAGTGTTTTTGATAATGATTTTAGCGGTGAATTTCCAAACAGCATCAACACATTAAGCTTAGATGAGTTAGTTTATCACGATAACAACTTCTCTACAATAGCAACAGACGCCCTAGCTGGCGGAGAATAAGTTACTAGCTTACGAGCTAGTAAGCCCCCCAAATCTTTTTATTAGATTTAGTTAAGAGCCTCTTCCTTTGAAGAGGTTTTTCTATTTATAGTTCTGGACTTCCTTTTCCTTCTCTTATAAGAATAGGCTCATCACCTGTAAGATCAATTACGGTAGAAGGTATATTACCCCCGTAACCCCCGTCTACTATTACGTCTACCCTATTTTGCCATTTCTCAAAGATGAGCTCTGGATCTGTGGTGTACTCTATAACCTCATCTTCATCATAAATAGAGGTAGATACAATAGGATTTCCTAGTGCACGTACAATAGCTCTTGTTATCTCATTATCTGGAACACGTATACCCACTTCCTTCTTTTTCTTAAAAGAGCTAGGCAAGTTATTATTACCAGGTAATATAAAGGTGTACGGCCCTGGTAGGGCACGTTTTAATATTTTAAAGGTCTTTGTATCTATCTGTCGCACATAATCTGAGAGATTACTTAAATCTTCGCACACAAAAGAAAAGTTTGCCTTTGCAAGCTTTACGCCTTTTATCTGCGCCACCTTTTCTAGTGCTTTTGCGTTTGTGATATCACAGCCCAATGCATATACAGTATCACTTGGGTAAATAATAAGACCACCAGCTTTTAAGATCTTTACAATTTGCTTGAGATCTTTAGGGTTTGGGTTTTCCTCGTAGAGTTTTATAAACTGTGACATAGCATAACATTTAGATAGGTTAAAATTACAAAGAATAACAGCGCCATTAAGACGCTGTGTATAATTAGGAGGTATTATGCGTCTGCGCGCTCTACTTCACTTTCTAGCTTGAGTACGTTTGTACCGTCTTCTTGCTCTATATAGAGGGCTTTATTTCCTTCTTCGCCATCGCGGGTAACTTCGTTTCCTTTTATGGTGCGGGTGACACTCTTTGTAAACGTAGACTGTACTTTACCCTCTGCTGTGCCGTTTCCCCAGCTCCATTTTACTTTTGTTCCTTCTTTAATCATCTTCTTTTTTATTTAAAGTTAGGGAGTTTGCCACAAACTCTATAAAAAACTAACGCAACCTTAACATAAAAAGCACATCTATACGTTAGTACTTAAAACTATCTTAATGAGACCGCTACACACACTCCTACTTGCTGTATTACTATCATTCTTAACAATAAACTGTTCTGATAGCGAGGAGCTAGTACCAGAAGTTATCACAGATGATGTTGTTGCAACAGATGACAGTCCTACAGAAGAGGCAGATCTAGAAGCCTTAGTACTTACAGATGTATCCTATGGTGATGCCCCATTACAGGTGTATGACATCTACCTCCCTGCTGGTCGTAAGGCAACTAAAACTAAAACCATTATCCTTATACACGGTGGTGGCTGGGTAGAAGGAGATAAAGAAGATGTTACTGCTTTTATAGACCTCGTGCAATCGCAACACCCAGACCACGCAGTGGTAAATATGAATTATGTACTGGCAGACCCACCTAATGTGCCTGCGTTTCCTAACCAGTTTCTAGATGTGCAGGCGGTAATAAATCAACTAGACGACACCCACGAGGAGCTAAGCTTTCTTAACGAGTATGGGTTTATAGGCCTTAGTGCTGGGGCACATCTGGCTATGATGTATGATTATACCTATGATACACAAGACCAAATAAAATTTGTAGCAAACATAGTGGGACCATCAGATTTTACAGATCCTTTTTATGCAGATGAGCCTGGTTTTGAGCAATATCTAGATGCACTTACAGATGAGAGCGCATACCCGGCAAATACAAACCTTGCCGAAGCATTAAGCCCTGCCATCGTAGCAAATGTAGATAGCAGCCCTACCCTACAGTTTTATGGTAATGAAGACCCGCTGGTACCCCTCACAAACGGGCAGCGATTAGATACGGCATTATCTAACAATAATGTACCTCACATCTTTACAGTATATGATGGTGGTCACGGCAACTGGGACGAGACAAGTTACCTAGACGTACGAACCAAGATAGGGCAATATATAGACCTCTACCTTGCGATAGAAGAATAAACAACTGTGTTGCAAGTAAGGTGTAATGAGGCTGTTTACGCTTTCGCGAAAGCGTAACAAAAACCCTTATCACTCCTCACCTACTACTCTACAATCTTAAGTTTTGCAAAGCGCAGAAGCAGTTTTTTAAGTCCGCCGTTTTCAAAATTGATTTCGGCTTTTTGGTCTTGACCTTTGCCTTCTATACTCGCTACAATTCCTTTGCCAAAACGTATGTGCTCTACGACAGTACCTGGTTCTAGGCTACCTGCCAGTGATGGCGTAGCGCTATCTCCAGCGGCTGGACGTATCTTTCTGAGTTTGCGTAGTTGGTCTTGTGTAGGTGTTCCCACCTTAGGCGGTGTGCCACTTACCGGCTTCTTGAGACGCAGTTTACTCTTATCTACATCGCCAAAGATATCTGCATCTATAAGCGGTTTATAGCGGTAGCTCTCCATAGGTGTCTGGTAGTCCAGATACTTATCATCTATCTCCTCTATAAAGCGGCTAGGCTCTGCATCTACCAGTTTACCCCAGCGATAGCGAGACTCTGTGTAGGTGAGATATGCCTGCTTCTCTGCTCTAGTAAGTGCTACATAAAAGAGACGTCGCTCCTCCTCTAGCTCACTACGTGTGCTCATACTCATACCAGAAGGAAAGAGATCTTCTTCCATCCCCACGATGTATACAAATGGAAACTCCAGCCCCTTTGCAAGGTGTATAGTCATAAGTGCCACACGGTCATCATCACCCGTATCATTATCTAGTGTGGTAGCGAGCGCTACATCTTCTAGAAACTCTGCCAGCGAGCCAGTGGCATCTGCCAGCTCTTTTTGCTCTTCTACAAAGTCGCGCATACCATTAAGGAGCTCCTCTATATTTTCTATACGAGCAATTCCCTCTGGGGTACCGTCTTTTTTAAGTTCTTGTAATAGACCTGTCTTTCTTGCAACCGTCTCTGCTACGGTAAAGGCGTCACTCTCTTCATTAAGAATCTGGAAACTCTTAATCATCGTGACAAAATTCTTAAGCTTGGTCTGTGTACCGCGATTTATATTCATCGAGGGACCTAGCTGTTCTATTTTATCCATCACCTCAAACATAGAGCGGCCATAATGCTTTGCCGCCACCGTAAGCTTGTCTAAGGTGGTACCGCCTATACCACGGGCAGGGTAGTTTACCACACGCTTGAGTGCTTCCTCATCTTTTGGGTTAACCAGCACACGCAGGTAGCCCAGTACATCCTTTATCTCCTTGCGCTGGTAAAAGGAAAGTCCACCATAAATACGATATGGGATGTCACGCTTGCGCAGGGCATCCTCCATTGCACGAGACTGTGCATTTGTTCTGTACAGTATCGCAAAGTCACCATTGTTAAGCTGGTGATTCATTCTATTTTCAAAAATGGAGCTTGCCACATAGCGTCCCTCCTCACCATCTGTAGGTGAGCGGTGCACGATAATCTGGCCTCCATCTTCGTTTGCCGTCCATACGGTTTTATCAAGACGGGTTTTATTTTTTTCTATCACGCTGTTTGCCGCCTCCACAATATTTTTTGACGAGCGATAGTTTTGCTCCAGGCGGTACATTGCCACATTCTCATAATCCTTCTGGAAGTTAAGAATGTTATTAATGTTTGCCCCTCTAAAGGCATATATACTCTGCGAGTCATCACCCACCACACAGATATTTTGAAACTTATCTGAGAGTGCCTTTACAATAAGGTACTGACTATGGTTTGTATCTTGGTACTCATCTACCAGTATGTATTTAAAACGGTTCTGGTATTTATTAAGCACCTCTGGAAAACGGTTGAGCAGCTCATTTGTGCGCAGCAGTAAATCGTCAAAATCCATCGCGCCGGCTTTAAAACAGCGATCTACATACTCTGCATAGATCTCACCCATACGTGGGCGTTTTGCCATTGCATCTGCCTCTACCAGCTCTGGATTATTTGCATAGGCACGCACCGTGATCAAGCTATTTTTAAAAGAAGAGATACGGTTTTGTACCTGCTTGTACTTATAGATATCCTTATCTAGCTGCATCTCCTTGATGATGGCACTTATAAGACGTTGTGAGTCTTGGGTATCATAAATAGTAAAGTTAGACGGGTAGCCTAGCTTATCTGCCTCGATACGCAAGATTTTTGCAAATATGGAGTGAAAGGTTCCCATCCATAGGTTTTTTGCCTCATTGTTACCCACAATACCGGCAATACGTTTTTTCATCTCACGTGCCGCCTTATTTGTAAAGGTGAGCGACAAGATATTAAAGGCATCTACCCCTTGTGACATCAAGTATGCGATGCGCATTGTGAGCACACGTGTTTTACCAGAGCCCGCGCCCGCAATCACGATAAGGGCACCATCTTTATGTAGTGTAGGTGCACGCTGGGCATCATTTAAGCCCTCAATATATACTTCTAATTTTGAATCCATAGCAGGGATCTAAATTACGGACTCCACCCGTGAATTAAAACCCAAAAAGAGACTTTTATAGCCATTTTTTTAACAATGGATATGGGTACGCTTTCGCGAAAGCGTACTTCTCAATACACACCGTCTTTCAACACTAGACAGTTAGTCTCATTAAGCCAAATGCATTGTAATTCCAGCTAGCTTGATGAGGCAAAAACAGCTTCCCATTTGGTTTGTTTGAGAAAGTATATTACTTTTACTGACTAATTAGTCAATTTTTTATTGATAAAAATTTCATATGTCTAAAAAAGATAGCATTAAAGAGTGTGCTTTAATCTTATTTGATCAACACGGTTATAAAAATGTAACCGCAGATATGATTGTTGAAAAAGCCAATGTTTCTAAAGGCTTACTGTTCTTTCATTATAAAAATATGGAAGGGTTGATACGTGTGATTATTCTAGACTGGTTGATTCTTCAATGGAATGCTTTAAGCACTATTGAGATGAGTGATCTACCTCTTGAAAAGTGTATTGACCTTGTTTTTGAAATCACTAAATCTGGACTGCAAAAACATAAATCTAAATACAAACTCTACTTCAGTATAATGTTGAATGAGCCCAATTTTGTTTCTAAACTCGATCTAAACAGCATTGAAGAATACAAAAAAATGTTTGAGTGCCTAAGAGCTATTTTCAGAAACGGAAATGTAGCTAATGTTGAAGATGAAATTATTTATTTGAATTCAATCTTAATTGGCGTAGAGATGACCTATTGTATGAATGATGAAACTGTAGGAGAACAGTTTTTTCAAACTACAAAAAATATGGTTCTAGAGAGATATAATAAGTAAATTTAAAATTTCAAAATGAAAAACCTAACAATTCTAGCAGCACTATTAATGCTTTGTTCTTGTGCTTCAAAAATTAAAGAAAAGGATATGAAAAAAACAAGCACTACTCCTACTAAGGCTATGATTTCTGGTACTACTGGAGCACAAGCGCTTAATGGTGGTATCGACATTTTAAAGAAAGGTGGAAATGCGATGGATGCGGCTTTGAGTACTTCACTCGCACAAATTACACTTGCAGGAGGGTCTTGGGTAAGTTATGCAGGGCTTATGAACCTAGTATATTATGATGCCGAAACTGGTAAAGTACACAATATGAACGCCTCGTTTAACACGGCTCAAAACGAAAACGACCCATTATCCATTGCTGGTAATGTAAGTTTTGATTTTACAAAAAAGGCAGTAAATACAGATGGCCGGTCTGTGTTAGTACCTGGTTTTATGGCAGGTGTAGAAGAAGCACACAAAAAATTTGGGAAATTACCATTTGCCGATATTTTTGAAAATGCCATTCACATTGCAGAAAATGGTTTTGAATGGAACCAGGGATTACAAAAGCAATTTAAGTACAGACAAGAAATACTTTCTAGATTGCCCGAAACAAAAGCTGTTTTTACAAAAAATGACGGAACTTATTACAATGTAGGTGATACATTTATACAACCCGAACTAGCCAAAACTTTAAAAAAAGTAGCAAACCAAGGCAGTTCTTATATGTATACGGGTGCGTGGGCTCAAAAATTTGTTGAAATTGTACAAGCCGAAGGAGGAAAAATAACACTAGATGATTTAAAAAATTACAAAGTAATATGGAGTGAACCTCTCAAACAAGATTACAAAGATTACAGTCTTTATGTACACGGTTTTCCAGCTCAAGGTGGGGTAAATACCATTGAGGCTTTAAACTTGATTGAACAGGCAAAGCTGTCAGATAAATCTCGTTACTATGAAGACCCAAAAGTACTTAAAGAACTTTCGGATATTATAAAAATAGGCGAGATTGGTTCGTACTACAAAGATGCTTTAAGTGCTATCCCTAATCTTGATTTCTCACCATCAGGAAGAGTAAAAAAAGAAAATTCGGCGATACTTTATGAACTTATGAAGCAAGGTTATTTATTTGGTGATGCTGCCGCAACAGATACCGCTCCAAAACATTCAGACGCAATAGTTGCAATAGACATAAATGGAAACATTTGTGCTATGACACACAGCATTAATGCTGTAAGCTGGGGAGGAACAGGGATTTTTGTAGACGGTGTTTCAATTCCAGATCCCGCATCTTTTCAGCAGCAAGCGGTTGCAGCTGCAGGACCGGGTAATAGATTACCAGATCCCACTAACCCAGGTATTGTTCTAAAAAATAACAAACCCGTCTTAGGCTTTGCCTCTATAGGGGCAGGTCTTCACGCAAAAACTGTTACGAGCTTACTTGCCGTAATGGAATATAACCTATCACCTCAAGAAGCTATAGAACTCCCTAGTCTAGGATATATTTTACCCTTACCCAACGGGTCGTTCTCACGCACGGTAGATACCACTAAGTTTAAAGAAAATGTATTTACAAGAGCTAATGAGCTCAACGCAAACAGTTTTATACATAATACTACGATGCCGGGTTACTGGATAGGGATTATGAGAGATTCTACAAACAATCTATCTGGCACGACTATAAAAGAATTAAACAAAGGAGGAAGAGCTGTAGGTTATTAGACCGTTGCAGCTCTTTAAATGTAATAAATGTAGGTAGTACCCAGTATCTTTCTAAGCTTTGCTTTAAACTCATTTAGGTTTTAGTGTACGCTTTCGCGAAAGCGTAACACCCCACAACCCCACCTACCCCGAGACAGATGGCCGCACCACCGGCTTGCTTGTGCCTAAAAAAATGATGATCTTTAAACCTCACAATCATCACCTATGCATACTTTTACCTTTAACCATATAGCGCTCTCTGTGACAGATGTGGCGGCGGCTGTCGCTTTTTACCAAAACGTTTTTGGCTTTACCGAGATAGAAAACACCGCCTCTGTCTCTCCCACCCGCTGGCTCGCGATGGGCAATGGCAAACAACTACACCTCATACCGCGCCCAGATGCCATCATAAAAACCAATAAAGCCGTACACTTTGCCCTAGCCACAGATGATCTGGGCGGTTTTATCACACACCTCAAAACCCTCGCCATAGACTACTCAGACTGGCGCGGCACGCCTACTAAAGATTATGTGCGCAACGACGGCATACAGCAGGTGTACTTTCAAGATCCAGATGGCTACTGGGTGGAGATAAATGATGATGTGTAGCCTCTCCGTTTTTTACTAGTACTTATTTTAAGAAAATATTAAGACCCGCTTTACGGAAATCCGTATCTATGGAGAGATAGTAAACACTATATTAGCATTTAAATTTATATACTATTTGGGTGCAAGGAGAAAAAACCAAGATGAAAGAAAAAATAAAAGTAAATCTGGAAAAAGAAAACAAAAGCTTGAAGCCATTTATTAGGTGGGCTGGTGGAAAACAAAAATTAATAAATGAAATTTTCTCTAATTTAGATTTAAATAATATTGATCGATTTTTTGAGCCATTTCTTGGTGGAGCTTCATTCTTCTTAAAAAGTGATTTTAAGCATTCTTTTTTATCTGATTTAAATCCCAACTTAATAAATTGTTACGAGCAAATAAAAAATGATCCACAATCAATATTTAACGAGTTAACAGAATTTAAAACACCTGTAACTGATTCGATGTATTATGATATAAGAGATGAATTTAATCGACACAGTGGTGATCAAACTTTAGAACAAGCCGTAAGATTTATTTTTTTAAACAGAACTTCATTTAATGGAATATACAGAGTAAACAAATCCGGAAAATACAACGTTCCCTTCGGCAAAGCAAATCCTGCTTTTTCAAGTTTGGATCATCTTAAAGATGTAAGTCAAAAATTACAATCTGCTACACTTTCATTTGACTATTATGATAGTATCGAAGACTTTACGCAACAAGGAGATTTAATATATTTAGATCCACCATATCCCAAATTATCTGATACTGCTTACTTCAACCATTATACTCTAGACAAATTCGATCAAAATTCACAAGAAGATTTAGCCAACTTTGCTAAAATTCAATCGGACAAAGGTTGTAAAGTTGTAATATCAAATGCAGATTTAGAAGACATAAGATCTATGTATAAAGATTGGGAAATAATCGAATGCAGCGCATATAGATTTATATCTTGCAAAAAAGAAAGAATAAAAGTTAAAGAATTAATTATCAAGAATTTTTAGAATGAAAGAACACCAACAAACAGCTGTCTTTTGTATTGTCAGTTTAATCGGAAATTTGCTTCCGCTACTATTAGGGTTGCTATTTTACGTTGCAAATTCCAACGCTTGGGAAGGATGGAATATATTTTTTACCGACGGTCAATTTTACCTTTATAGCGCCTCGCTTTTAACCGCAAGTGCTTATATATTTTATACTTATAAAGTAAGAAACACAGATCTAAACTCTGTTCTTTTATTAGTTAGCGGTCTTCTTATTTTGGTTGTGTCTTTATTTTATGCTTGGAAACTTTCCAATACTAATAATAACATTGGTTTTGTTAAATCTTCATCTGGAATTTTATTTATAGTAACACTTGTTCTTTACTACTATTCGAATCTACTAAGTCATCGCAAAATTGATGTAATAGCTTCCCAAAAACAAGGTGTTGAAGATATCTTAAAACAATTATAACTTATGATAAGACCAGAAGATCAGAGAATTGAAATTAAGTGTTTAGAGGTAAAACAACCAATTGGGAAATTCTACATTGGTGTTATGCCTCACGAAGATCTTGTTAAAATTTCTTATGCAGACATCAGAAGATTAGAAGTTGGTAACGAAAAAAGAGAAGTTGAAGTATATTCAGGTATTCAAAGAGAGTTGTCCAAGAATAGAGTAAAAGAGTTGGGAAAATATGTGAATTTGGTTGATGCGACTTTTCCTTCTTCGGTAATATTACATATCAATGAGGAGGATGTAGATTATGACTCTGAAAAAAATATAATGTCATTGCCATTCAGAGAAAATGTTGCTAAAGTTTTAGATGGTCAGCACAGAATTGCTGGTTTAGAAGATTTTGAAGGAAAAGGGAGTGATTTTGATGTTAATGTAACTATTTTCATAGAAATGGAATTAGAAGATCAAGCGATAGTATTTGCAACGATCAATAAGACCCAAACTAAGGTAAATAAATCGTTAGTTGCAGATTTATTCGCTTTTGCTAAATACAGAAGCCCTCAGAAAACTTGTCACAATATTGTTAGAGCATTAAATCAAAAAGATGGGTCTCCTTTTAAAGATAAAATTAAAATTCTTGGAACAGCTGATGACAAGGAGAAAGAGACAATTACACAAGCAACATTTTCAGAAAAGCTAATAGATTATCTCTCTAAGGACCCTATGGATGATAGAAACACCTACAAAAAAGGAAAAACTCCTGAGAAATTTAAAGATAAAGAATTAGAAAAAAGACCACTACGGAATTTGTTTATAGATGAAAATGACGGAGATATAGCTAAAATAATTTGGGAATTTTTCGACGCAGTTCAAGAACGCTGGCCAGATGCTTGGTGGAAAGTTGAACGTGAAATGATCTTAAATAAATCTACAGGGTTTCTAGCTTTAATGAGATTCTTTAGAGACGCCTACATTGCTTCAGATAAAATAGGAGCTATAGTGAAAAAGCCATATTATAAAAATCTTTTAGATAAATCAACGTTGGATGACAGCGATTTTAATAGAGATAACTTTTTACCGGGATCTGGCGGACAATCAAAATTATACAAACAACTTCTTGATGAGTGCCTATAGGTATTGGGCCATCAAAGAAATGAATAAGAAATCAAATTGTTTCTAATAAAAAACACCTCCCTACTCGCAGAGCGATTATTAAAATGACCCACATAGCATTAACAGCTCAGAGCATCTCACTACGGCTTATAGACCTCTCAGACCTGACTTCATAATCACATTACACCACCACCTTATAAAGCCCTCACAACACCTTCTCTATGAAAAAGATAAGTATACTTACAGCAATCATTGCTTGCCTAATGTTTTCTTGTAAAAAGCCCGTAAAAAAAGAAAAAATACTATTTATAACCACTAATGTAGATACGCTAAAAGGCGCACCAAATGGCACATACCTCATAGAGCTAGCCATTCCTTTTCAAACCTTTACAGAGCAGCAACTCGACATAGACATTGTCTCACCGCAAGGAGGCGCAATTCCCATATACCATAGTGGTGATACCACAAGCCTTGTAAAAGAAATTATAAAAACAGATCATTTTATAAACAAGACAGCGCACAGTCTCAAACCCAGCTCGATTAATCCAGATGAGTATCTAGCCGTGATGATACCTGGAGGATATGGACAGTTTTGGGACACACATACTAACCCAGAAATACAAGCTCTTATTGCTCAAATTTATGAGTCTGGCGGGGTTATAGGCAGTGTGGGGCACGGCACAGCGACACTTATAGATGTAACTTTAAGTAATGGCGAGTATCTTGTAAAAGACAAAACTATGACAAGCTTTCCCTCTTGGAACGAAAAAAATATAATGGTACAGTCTGACTATGGCAAGCTACTCCCCTACGATATGGAGGTCCAACTCAAAAAAAGAGGTGCTCATTTAAAAGTTTATAATCACGACAAGAAAATTAATTATGAGATTATAGATGCACAAAATAGGCTAGTCACAGCCTCCTTTGCAAATAGCGGAAAATTTGTAGCACAAGAGGTTTTAAAACTAATCACAAGAGAGTGAATAATTTCACCCCTCACAAAATGAGCAAAGCCCCATCTTTAGTACCACTTGCCATCTACGGCATCACAGCGCTTCTGGCACTTGTGACACTCTTAGACTTTGCGTTGCCTGGCAAGATGTATACAGAAGAGGTAAGTGGAAGGAAATTAAGTAGTCTAAAATTAGACTTATTTTAAAATTACGAACAATATAGTATCTTGAGAAATTAACAAAAAAGATCAAAAAATGAAGAAAATAGTATTCATAATTATATCCATACTAATTTATAACAGCGGCTTCTCTCAAAATTTGACCGAAGATGATTTAATAGGAGAATGGGAATTCATAGAATTACAGGATGAGAATGGAGATAAGCAAACCAAAATTCCGCTTATCCGTTTTGGAAGAGATATGGGTATTGAAAATGTAAATAGAGATAGTTACATTTTTAAAGAAGATGGAACTTATAAAAGTTTTAACCCATTAAATGTCTCTGTGGGCACTTGGTATTTCGATAAAAAAACAAAAGAAATTAACCTAGAACTTCAGATTGCACCAGACCATAAGTTTCTACCTTCACTTAAAAAGGCAAAAATAGTAAAAAAAAGAAAGGACGGTTTTTACTACCAGAAACCAGTTATACGTAAAATACTTATGTACTCAGATGACGCAATGACCATTGCTGATAGAGAAAAATATGTCTTGATTTATAAACGAAAAGAGTAATATAAATTAGTAGGTAAACTTCTACCCCATAAATGCACAACAAACCATCTATAGTACCACTTGCCATCTACGGCATCACAGCGCTTCTGGCACTTGTGACGCTCTTAGACTTTGCGTTGCCAGGCAAGATGTATACAGAAGAGGTTACTCGTGTACAAAAAAAGAAACAGCGGTACTATAACGCTGGTGGCAACTCACACAACTCTTATGAAGTTGTTACGCCAAAACACCAATTTTCGGTAGCAGAGGATATTGCAAAGTCTGCAGAAGGTAAATCTATGAGCTATACCGTCTCTTTACTATGTAAAGAAGTCAATAGCTATAGCATACTCCCGTCGCAAGATCGCAGCATTTACTCGTTTAGGCTTGTCTCTGGGTTTGTGCTTCCGCTGCTGCTGTTGCTAGCCATTGGTATTAAATTTCGCTTTAAGAAGGACCTCAGCATCTTGCTTTTTGTGCTTCAGCTGCTTGTGGTGGGTAATTTTATATGGTTACTCTTCTGGTAAATGAGTTTTAAGGGTATGAATCTTGCTTTCGCGAAAGCGTAATACCCCCATTACACAGCTTGTAAAAAGCACTTAGCCTCGCCGCCCAAATACAATTTATTTAAAAAAAACACTATCTTACATATTATTATACAGACTTTTAGCGTTTGTATATGAGGTAACATCCCTATGTACTACAATTTTTATCCAAACATCTAAGTTGTAGTTAGTAATACCGAGATCTATACCAAGGGTCAATCAAACAAATATGTCCATTTAAAATGTGCGCACTGCTACGGCAACTGCGATGGGCTATTAGTTTGTAATCTTTAAAAACCCTTATATATGAAAACTTCACAAATCAAAGTGTTAGCGATCTTGCTATTTCTCTTTCTGTATGCCTGTGCAGATGATGATGACAACACCACAACAACCACCACTACCCCAGCCGATGATGATCCCATAGCCCTTACAGATCAAACCGCACAGCTCATTACAGAGTGGAGCGACCTCTGGGTGAGCATAGACCAGTTTACTAATAATATGCGCCCTAACACCATCACACGCTCCCTAGCCTACATACACCTTACAGGCTACGAGACCGCCGTGCCTTTTATGGATGGCTATACCTCAAATAATGAGAGACTAGGCGAGCTGGATGTAGATATTAATGAGCTTGAGGATAACGTAAATCTAGATCTTGCACTTAACCGAGCGTATGCGATTGCGTTTGATCATTTTATGTTTAGCATATCGCCAGAGGCACGTGGTGATGTCTTTAGATTTAGAAATAACAAAGAAGAAGAGCTGGAGCAAGGCCTTAGTGATGAAGTAATAAGTAACTCCAGAAGATGGGGAAGACACGTGGCAAGACGCGTTATTGCATACAGCGAGACAGATGAGGCTGGTGAAGAACAAGTGCGAGATCAAACTCCGGCAGACTATGTAGCTCCCGTAGGTGATGGCCTCTGGGCGGCTAGTGATGATGAGGATGCGTGGTTTCCGTACTGGAGAGAGGTACGCGCCTTTGTAATAGAACCCGAAGAAACGAGTAGTACAGACTTTAACTCCTTACTTACTTATAGTGAAGACGCAACAAGTGACTACTATATGAGTATGAGTTCTGTAAATACCATTGCCACCGCCGCTGCAAATGGTGATGATGAAAACCTCTGGATTGCCGAGTTTTGGGCAGATGATGTAGAGGGTATTATGATAAGCCCACCTGGAAGACAGTTTTCTATCGCAAACCAACTTATAGAGCAATATGACCTTGATTTTGACCAAACTCTGGAGTTATTATTGCGTCTTAGTTTTGCTATAAATGACGCAGCCGTGTCTGCTTGGGATGATAAGTACACGTATAACACGCAGCGACCTAGCACCTACATTAATGAGTTTATAGATGAAGACTTTACGACTAATCTTGCGAGATTTGTGGTGGCGCCTAATCCGGCTTTCCCTAGTTATCCTTCTGGCCACGCAACATTTGCAGGAGCAGCGGGAGGGGTATTTATAGACTTTTTTGGCACAGATGCTATAGACTTTACAGACAACACCTACCTAGGTTTTGATTACATTATAGATTTTATAGGCACGCCACGTAGTTATACCTCGTTCAGCGAGATGGCTTCAGAAAATGCTTTTTCTAGAGTACCGCTGGGAGTACATATACAAGAGGACTCAACAGAGGGATTACGCCTAGGCTACGAAATCGCAGATGCTGTAAATGCACTAGATCTTTCTAATTAAAAGATAGCCGCTGGCTTAGCAGTATATCTTACTACAACCACTGTGATGTACTATTGCAGTGGTTTTTTTACGCTTTCGCGAAAGCGGACACCTACACAATGCTAAAAAAATGCTAAACTCCCTTTAAAAAAGCCTCACCACTACACCGGCTATTACATTTGCGCCATATAATCACAGCAAACAACAACCTTATGACTTTAAAAACGACGCTGGGCATTCTCATTGCCCTCATATGTATATCGTGTAATAACACAACACAGCAAACCCCAACAACAACCGAAAATGTTGTAAAAGAAGAAACACCCACTTTTACAAATAAAGGCCACGAACTTGTATACACGATGATGCAAGAAGTAGGCTACTATGCTACGCTAGCCGCAAAAAATGATGTTGTTTACACCTACACGTACCAAACTCCAGACGGACAAAAGGACGTCTCTACAGAGAAATACATCTTTGACGGTGAGTACTCTTATGGATTATATAACACCCACCAGCGCACACTTCCAGAACTAGAAGGCACCATAGAGCAAGGGTATGATGGTAAGGAATACTGGCTTAAAAATGAAGGAACCATAATTACAGATGAGGCTGCGCTTAAGCGTGTAGCCTTTAATAGACCTACTAATTACTACTGGTTTACAATGATGCAAAAACTAGGAGATCCAGGTCTTGTGTATGAATATGTAAAACAACAAATGGTAAACAACATTAACTACGATGTGGTAAAAGTAAGTTTTGAAAGCACTGGAGATAAACCTAAAGATATCTACCAACTGTACATCAACCCTGAGACAAAACGTGTAGATCAATTTTTATTTACAGTGGTAGACTTTGGTGTGACAGACCCATACCTTATGGAAGTAAGTTATGAAGAAGTAGATGGTTTACAAATCCCGACAAAGCGTCGTTACAAAAAATCAGATTGGGACGCTACAGTTACAGATGCACCGTGGATCACAGTAGACTGGACAGATATTACCTTTGATAATGGTCTAGAAAAGAGCTTATTTGTAAAATAATAGATAAGCAGTCAACTAAGATTTGACACTTTTTTGACAGTTGCAAGAGCGCATTGTTTAAAGTTTGGCTTACATTTAATGTAAATCTCTTTAAATGATGCGCTTTTCTATTTACCTACTCATAACCTCACTAGCCGTACTAAGCTATAGCTGTACCTCTCAAAATAAACAAAGAGATATACCAGAAGAAACACCATCTCAAGAAACTAGCCGTATCTCAACACAAGCTCCTGCACAGGATTATAACTTTAATTTGAGTCCGCCGCCATTAAGCCAATTTATACGTAGGATCTTTCAAGATTCTCAAGGTAGCTTATGGATGGGAACTAATGGTGATGGCGTAATACGATATAATGGAACGAGCGTAGACTACTTTTCTATAGACGAAGGTTTTAATGGGGAGGCCGTGCGAGCAATTCTGGAGGATAAAGATGGTACACTTTGGTTTGGGACCAATCGAGGTCTTGTAAGCTATGATTTGAATACCACTTCAACTACCGACACACCTTCTTTTAAAAACTATGCAGAAGCGCAGGGACTCACAGGAAATAATATCTGGAGTATGTTACTAGATTCAAAAGGAACCTTATGGATAGGCGCTGTGAGTGGCATAAACACCTATGACGGAACAACATTTACTCCTTTCCCGTTACCAGAAACCAGTGTAGATAATTCTCGTGGTGTCTCAAGTACGACCATTGTGCATAGCATAATGGAGGATACAAAAGGACAGCTTTGGTTTGCCTCAAATGGTGGTGCTTTTATATGGGATGGCAATACGCTAGATACCCTGAGCACCAAAGACGGTCTCGCAGGTAATAATGTAAATGATATGCTAGAAGACCGCACAGGTAATATCTGGTTTGCAACACACCATAAAGGTGTGAGCCGTTATGATGGAACTAAGTTTACAAACTTTACTACAGATGGAGCGATTACAGGAGAAGAAGTGTGGAGCCTCTTTGAAGATTCAAAAGGAAACATCTGGTTTCCTGCCGAAAATGCTGGGGTATACAAATACGATGGTAATAGCTTTACTAATTATAATGAGAACGATGGCTTACAAAGCAATGCTATCCAGACCATTTATGAGGATGCCACAGGCACCATCTGGCTAGGTGGATATCAGGGGCTTTCTAGGTTAAAAGGTGATAAGATCATACCCGTCACAGAAAGTGGCCCGTGGAAGGATTAAGCAGATCAAGATTACTCAAAAACAAAAAAGGCGACCATACGGTCGCCTTTTTATTAACTATCATCTCGTAGTATTACATATTACGTCTGTACTGCCCTCCTACTTCAAAGAGCGCACTTGTGATTTGCCCTAGTGAGCACACCTTAGTTGCTTCCATAAGTTCTTCAAAAATGTTGCGGTTATTAATCGCTGCATCTTGAATTTTTGCAAGCTCTGCTTCTATCTTATCTGCTTTTTCCTTGTGGAGGTTTTCTAGCATTTCGATTTGATATTGCTTCTCCTCTTCGGTAGCTCTAATTACTTCAGCTGGGCGTACTGTTGGACTTCCTTTTGAACTCAAGAAGGTGTTTACTCCTATAATTGGGAACTCACCGTTATGCTTAAGCGTTTCATAATACAAGCTCTCTTCTTGTATTTTAGAACGCTGGTACATCGTCTCCATCGCTCCTAGTACACCACCACGCTCTGTTATTCTGTCAAATTCTAGTAAGACTGCCTCTTCGACAAGCTCTGTAAGTTCTTCTATAATAAATGATCCCTGTATTGGGTTTTCGTTTTTAGTAAGTCCTAGCTCTTTATTGATAATAAGCTGGATTGCCATTGCACGACGTACACTCTCTTCTGTAGGCGTTGTGATAGCCTCATCATAAGCATTTGTGTGTAG
Organism: Dokdonia sp. MED134; assembly: GCF_000152925.2. Classification (NCBI taxonomy): domain Bacteria; kingdom Pseudomonadati; phylum Bacteroidota; class Flavobacteriia; order Flavobacteriales; family Flavobacteriaceae; genus Dokdonia; species Dokdonia sp. MED134. The sequence goes on from NZ_CP009301.1 coordinate 848,296, forward strand.
CGAATTACAGTTATCATAAATCGCATACAAGGCTTGCAAGGTTGTACGTATGTCGTTAAAGTCAATCTCTTGTGCGTGTAAGCTACGTCCAGATGTCTGGATGTGATACTTAAGCATTTGTGCACGTGAGTTTGCTTTATACTTTTCCTTCATTGCCTTTGCCCAAATCTTACGAGCAACACGACCTATGACCGCATATTCTGGATCGATTCCGTTTGAGAAAAAGAACGATAAGTTAGGACCAAATTTATTGATATCCATTCCACGGCTTAGGTAGTACTCTACATACGTAAATCCGTTAGATAATGTAAGCGCTAGTTGTGTGATAGGGTTTGCTCCTGCCTCTGCAATGTGATATCCAGAGATAGACACACTATAGAAGTTACGCACTTTTTGCTCGATAAAGTACTCTTGTACATCACCCATCAAGCGCAGTGCAAACTCTGTAGAAAAGATACACGTATTTTGCGCTTGATCTTCTTTAAGAATATCTGCTTGTACCGTACCACGCACTTGTGTGAGGGTTTCAACTTTTATGCGGTTATACACATCTGCTGGGAGTACTTGGTCACCAGTTACTCCAAGTAACATTAATCCTAGACCATCATTTCCTTCTGGAAGATCACCTTGGTATGCAGGACGTGTTTTTCCTTTATAGATAGCTGCAATCTTTGCTTCTACCTCTGCTTCTAGTCCGTTTTCTTTTATATACTTCTCACAATTTTGATCTATAGCGGCATTCATAAAGAAACCTAGCAACATAGGTGCAGGTCCGTTTATCGTCATACTTACAGAAGTCATTGCGTGACTTAAGTCAAAACCAGAGTACAATTTCTTTGCATCATCAAGACAGCAAATACTCACTCCCGCGTTACCTATCTTACCATAAATATCTGGACGGTGACCTGGATCATTACCATATAAAGTTACCGAGTCAAAAGCGGTACTTAATCGCTTAGCCGGCATTCCTAAACTCACGTAGTGAAAACGTTTGTTTGTGCGCTCTGGTCCTCCTTCTCCTGCAAACATACGTGTAGGATCTTCTCCCGTACGTTTAAAAGGATAGAGTCCCGCAGTGTATGGGAATTCTCCCGGTACATTTTCTTGTAAACACCAGATTAAAATATCTCCCCAAGCTTGATACTTTGGCAAGGCTACCTTAGGTATTTCTGTATGTGATAATGAGGCACTGTGCGTAGGGATTTTAATCTCCTTGTCTCTTACCTTAAAGGTATACACAGGCGCTTTGTATCTATTTACTTTCTCATCCCAACCGGTTATAATCTCCCAGTTGTACGGATCAAGATCCATTTTTTTACGGTCAAACTGTGCCAGCAACAACTTGACAAGATCTTTATCTTCTTCGGTAGTTTCGGCGGCGAAGTCTGTGATTTGTAAACCTGCTTTGTCAAGCGCTGGAGTAACTCCTGCTATGGTCTCGATGGTTTTAAATATTCCGTAGAGACGTTGTGCTGTTTCTTGTTGCGCTTTCGCGAAAGCGTCATACCCTCTATTACTCTCTGCAATCTCGCTCAGGTAACGTGTACGCGCTGGAGGTATTACAAAGATCTTCTCACTCATCTCCTGGCTTATCTCAAAAGTACTCGTAAGATCTGCCTCGTTTACCGTGTTTACCTTTTCCATTATACGCTTGTAAAGCGTGTTCATCCCTGGGTCGTTAAACTGGCTTGCAATTGTTCCAAAAACTGGCAACTCATCTTGCGGTGTATCCCACAAGTTATTGTTGCGCATATATTGTTTCTTAACATCACGTAGCGCATCTAGCGATCCACGCTTGTCAAATTTGTTTATCGCAACGAGATCTGCAAAGTCTAGCATATCTATTTTCTCGAGCTGCGTAGCTGCACCAAATTCTGGTGTCATCACATAAAGCGACACATCGCTATGCTCTAGTATCTCTGTATCTGACTGCCCAATACCTGATGTCTCAAGGATGATTAAATCATACTCTGCTGCTTTAAGTACTTCTATAGCTTCGCCTACATACTTAGATAGTGCGAGGTTACTCTGTCTCGTAGCCAGCGAGCGCATATACACACGCTCATTGTTAATCGCATTCATACGGATACGGTCACCTAGTAAGGCACCACCCGTTTTACGCTTAGAAGGATCTACAGAAATAAGACCAATAGTCTTCTCAGGAAAATCAATAAGAAATCTACGCACCAGCTCATCTACTAGTGAAGATTTACCTGCACCTCCAGTACCAGTAATACCAAGTACGGGTGTGAGTGAAGATTCATTCTTTTTATGAATTGCATCAAGCGTATCTTTTGCAACCTCTGGAAAGTTTTCGGCAGCAGAGATTACTCTGGCTATAGCCGTAGGTACTTTATCACTAAGTTGAGAAGCTTGATTATCTAGCTTATCTCCTATGGCATAATCAGACTGCTGTACAAGGTCATTAATCATCCCCTGTAACCCCATCGCACGGCCATCATCTGGAGAATAGATACGAGTAATCCCGTAATCCATAAGCTCCTTAATCTCTTCTGGAAGTATCACACCACCTCCTCCACCGAAGATTTTAATATGCCCCGCACCTTTCTCTTTAAGAAGGTCGTACATATATTTAAAATACTCATTGTGACCTCCTTGATAAGAGGTCATTGCAATGGCATTTGCATCTTCTTGTATGGCAGTATTTACTACTTCTTCTACACTACGGTCGTGACCTAAATGTATTACCTCAACACCGGTACTTTGTATAATACGGCGCATAATATTTATCGCGGCATCGTGTCCGTCAAAAAGGGAAGCAGCAGTTACTATTCTAACTTTATGCTTAGGAGTATAAGGAGTGGCTTGTTCCATCTGTAATTTTAAGTATGTATAACGATGTAAATTTACGTAATATTCAATAATAAAGCGAGTTGAATATGAATTACACAAAAAGTAATCTACATAACAGATTTATGTTATAATATGTGCAATTTAGGGGTCACAAAACCAATGATATGGCACATCTTACCTTACTTATACACTGTAAAGATCAAAAGGGAATTATCGCCTCGGTGACCAATTTCATTTTAGAAAACGAAGGAAACACCACCTATATAGATCAGCACGTAGATGCGGTGGCAAATGTATTTTTTATGCGCCTTGAGTGTGTATTTACAAATGCTTCTTTTAACACTGCACAGTTTAAAGCAGCTTTTAAAGAAAAGCTGGCAACTCCCTTTGAGATGCAATGGCAACTTTATCCCGCTACGCAAAAACTCAGAATGGCCATTTTTGTGTCAAAGTATGATCACTGCCTTTATGATATACTAGGCCGCTACAACGCTGGCGAGCTTAACATAGACATCCCTTTTATCATAAGTAACCATAGCGATCTCGCACATATTGCGTCAAATTTTGACATCCCTTTTTATCACATACCTGTGACAAAAGATACCAAAGCTGCTGCAGAGCAAGAACAGCTTAAACTACTCAAAGCACATCAGGTAGACTTTATTGTACTAGCTCGCTATATGCAAATCGTAACGCCTACGGTAATAAATGAATTTCCGCATCGCATTATAAACATACACCACTCTTTCTTACCTGCCTTTGTGGGTGCAAAACCTTATCACGCGGCCTTTGCTCGCGGTGTAAAAATTATAGGCACCACCAGCCACTACGTCACAGAAGAGTTAGACGCAGGTCCCATCATCGAGCAAGACACCATACGTGTAACCCACAGCCACACCATTCCAGACCTCATTGCAAAAGGTAGAGACCTAGAGAAAATCGTACTCTCAAGAGCTATAAAATTACACGCACAGCATAAATGCTTTGTGTATGGTAATAAGACGATAATTTTCACATAAAAGAAATGAATAAGCTGGGTTACGCTTTCGCGAAAGCGTAATTATCAATTATATTTACCACAATACTTAAATGACATTATTATGAAAAAGATCATCGCTGTACTCGTTTTATTTTCACTCATTTCTTGTGCCGAATTACAAGGCGTTATAGATGGGCTTCCTGGTGAGTCTGGATTGCCTGGCATAGATAACCAGATGATAGGTAATGGACTTAAACAAGCACTTGATTTTGGGATTGATAAGCAAGTGACAAAACTTACTTCTACAGATGGTTTTTATAAAAACGAACTCGTAAAAATTTTGCTTCCAGAAGAGTTACAAAAAGTAGATAATACCTTAAGAGCTATAGGTCTAGGTAAACTAGCAGACGAAGGCATAAAAGCCCTTAACCGCGCTGCCGAAGATGCTGTAAGTGAGGCTACGCCAATCTTTGTAGACGCGGTGAAGCAAATTACCTTTAATGATGTGCGTACCATTTTACTAGGTACAGATGATGCCGCAACTCAATATCTAGAAGGAAAAACAAACACGGCATTGTATAATAAATTCAACCCTGTTATTAAAAATAGCTTTGCAAAAGTAGGTGCAGATCAAATCTGGACAAACCTCATCACAAAGTATAATGACTTACCTCTTACAAATAATGTAAATCCCGATCTTACAGATTATGTAACGCAACAAGCGCTACAAGGTGTGTACACAATGATTGCTGTAGAGGAGAAAGAAATAAGAACAAAAACACAAAGCAGAACTACAGATTTACTTAAGCGCGTGTTTGCATTACAAGATTAACAAGTTTAATCCTACATTAATCGCTTGATTTTTATGTAGTTATAACATTTTGGTTTGGTTTTTTTTTTTACATTTAATGTATGTAAAAAAATCCCCTTAACTAATTAATCAAGTATGACTACTGTTGCCTCAAAACACAAGCGCCTCAAATCTTTTATGCAACGTAAGCACAAGAAACTCGTAGAGGAGTCTTATAATATAATGTATACAGATCACGAAAAAAGTGACGTACTCACCTATGAAGCCTTACAGCTGGATAAAAAGATTAAGTTTTTAAAGTTTTAAGCGCTTAGATAAGCTCGTAAAATAGGGAAAGGCTTTTATGAGCCTACTCCCATACCAAGAAAAATACTCACCATCTACAAGTACAACTTGTGCGGTGGTCTTTTTTTGAAACGCTTCTATATGCTTTTCTGAGAAAGGAAATGGCTCCGAAGACAAAAACACATAATCTAAGTCTTTGAGATCTTGTTCGGTAACTGTAGGATACCTTCCTTCTTTATTTTTAAATGCATTTACAAAACCGAGTTCCTCTAAGATGTGATGTATAAAGGTATCATCACCTACAACCATAAGCGGCTCTTGCCATATAAAATAGCCTACTTTAAGGGTGTTAATGGGGTTTGTTATGCTTTCGCGAAAGCGTTCTTGCTCTTCTTTAATGCGAGTTGTGATTGCTGTAGCACGTTGAGTCACATTAAAAATAGTACCATATTGTATAATCAGATTGTGAGCATCTTGAAGCGTCTTAACATCAGATAGGTGTACGGTTGCAATATCTTGCAGTATGCGAACCATCTCCTCTGTATTTTCTTCTTTATTACAAAGTATGATATCAGGTTGTAGTGCCTTAATCTTATCATAATGCACTTGCTTTGTACCTCCCACAACGCTTACTTCATTGCGCAAAGTCACTGGGTGAACACAGAATTTTGTAATACCTACAAGTGAAGATTGTAAACCGAGATCTACCAGTAGCTCTGTCTGGCTAGGCACTAAGGAGACGATGCGCACAGGCGTATGATCAAAAGTAAGGGATCGCCCCATCTGATCTACTATGTGCATCTCTAGCTGTTTTGAACTAAAATCTCTTGCATTTCTGACTGCATTTGCTGGGCAACATTACGTGCTGCAATGGCAAAATCTTCTCCTTGAGAATTATAGATAATCCCTCTAGAAGAATTAACTAGAAGACCTATATCTTCTGTCATACCATATCTACATACTTCACGCAAGCTACCTCCTTGTGCTCCTACACCAGGCACAAGCAAGAAAGCTTCTGGTATGATCGCTCTTATATCTGTAAGATACTCTGCCTTGGTCGCACCTACTACATACATAAGCTGGTCACTATTTTCATAGCTCTTAGAAGTCTCAAGTACGTGCTTATATAGCTCTTGCCCTTCTATAGTCTGGGTCTGGAAGTCAAAGGCACCTTGGTTAGACGTAAGTGCTAGCATTATAGTATGCTTATCTTTAAAAGCGAGAAAAGGTTCTACAGAGTCTTTTCCCATATAAGGCGCTACGGTAACTGAGTCAAAATTAAGATCTTCAAAAAAGGCTTTTGCATATCGTGTAGATGTATTGCCTATATCACCACGCTTTGCATCTGCAATGGTGAATTGCTCTGGGTAGGTTTCATTAATATAATTAATGGTTTTCTCCAGCGCCTTCCAGCCCTTAAGACCATAAGCCTCATAAAATGCCGTGTTAGGTTTGTAACCTACACATAGATCTTGAGTCGCATCTATAATGGCTTTATTAAAAGCAAAGATGGGATCTTCTTCTTTTAATAAGTGCTTAGGTATTTTATCAAGATCTGTATCTAGACCTACAATAAGAAAAGATTGTTTCTTTTTAATCTGCGAGATAAGATCTTCTGTCTTCATTGTGTGCTTATAATTCTCCTTCGGTGAACTTGAGTTTTTCTGTATTTTCTACAAGTCTTAACTCTTCTAGTATTTTTTGAATATCTCCATTTATAATGTTTTGGAGATCGTATAAGGTTAGGCCTATACGGTGGTCTGTCACACGTCCTTGTGGATAGTTGTAGGTACGTATTTTTGCACTACGGTCACCACTACTTACTTGTGAGTTACGCTTTGCAGCATCTTCTTCTTGCTTTTTTGCAAGTTCAAGATCATATAGACGCGAGCGTAGTACTTTAAAGGCTTTCTCTTTGTTTTTGTGTTGTGATTTTTGATCTTGACACTGTGCTACAAGTCCTGTAGGGATGTGTGTTAATCGTACTGCAGAGTAGGTTGTGTTTACAGACTGCCCTCCTGGCCCCGATGAACAGAAAAAGTCTACACGTACATCTTTAGGCTCTATTTGTACATCAAACTCTTCGGCTTCTGGAAGTACCATTACTGTAGCAGCACTGGTGTGCACACGACCTTGAGTTTCTGTCTGAGGTACACGTTGTACACGGTGCACTCCAGCCTCAAACTTCATTGTACCGTACACATCTTGACCTGTAATCTCAAACTGGATTTCTTTAAATCCTCCAGAGGTACCCTCTGAGTAGTCTACCGTGCTGTGTTTCCACCCAGGTACGCTATCTACATACTTAGTGTACATTCTGTAAAGATCTCCTGCAAAGATACTTGCCTCGTCACCACCGGTTCCCGCACGTATTTCTACTACGACGTTTTTGGCATCTTCTGGATCTTTTGGGATAAGCATCATTCTGATTTTTTCCTCAAGTTCAGGAATACCAGATTTTGCTTCTTCGTATTGCATTTTTGCCATTTCAACCATCTCGGCATCGCTACCGTCTGCTATGATTTCTTCGGCTTCTTTAAAATTATCTGTAAGCTCAATATATTCTTCACGCACATCCATTAGTGCTTTTAAGTCACTATACTCCTTGTTAAGAGAGACATAACGTTTTTGATCTGATATAATATCTGGCTGTATGATAAGGTCACTTACCTCATCAAAACGCTGCTTTACTATCTGTAATTTTTCTAACATCTACTTTCTATAATAAGTAGCGAATTTACGATAATTTAAGCAAGGTATGAAAGGGAAATGGGCGTTAGTATGCTTTCGCGAAAGCGTAAAAAAAGAGAATCAATATCTAGAGCATACTTTTGAGGAGTTCCTTATCCTCACGTTCTCCACGTACATCTAAAACGGTATGTATGAAAAATGATAAGCCCAGCGTTGCACCTACAAAGTCTATATAGTAGAAAAAGCGCATATTAAAATAATATCCTAAAAGAGAGGACACGTCTGAAATGATCATACAGAAAACAAAAAACAAAAATGTGAGTGATCTATCACTATTTACGACTTGATTGTATAAAACAGCCACCGCCCCTAGTAAGGTGATGATAATGCCTAAAAGAAATATTAAACTTGCCTGAAACGATCCATCATAACTATCCTTAACCATCCTAATAAGCTCGTTGAGCATAAACAGGTTAAGTATTACGAAAAGAAAAGTACAGATAATCGCAATTTTATCCCTGGCCAATACTTGTATCATATCTAAACGCTTGACACAAATGAGACCATATGCTAGACATCCTAAAGTTATATAGGCAATTTGACCAAGACTATTACCGTAGTAAAAAACAGAAATTTCTCTTAGCAAAAACATCCCAAGTATAGTAACTATGAGTATGCGCACTCTTAAGGTATGAACAAGGTAGTAAAGTATAAAGATGACTAAGGTGAAAATCTGGACATACCTGAGAAATCTAACCTCTCTCATATAGTAAAGAGAAATCACATTGAGAGCTACCAAAAAGATGGTTAACAGCGGTAATTTACTCCACAAGTTACTTAGCGAGAATTTCATTTATTTCTTAATTAGTAGGGAACTTAGATACCTTAAAAATTAAGCACTAAGCGTATTAAATATACTAATTTTAGTTTCAAAACAAACGAATCTTCCTACACTATTTAACTATTAACTAGCTAGCAACCTTAATGTTACAAATTATTAATATGTAAAATCACCGTGAACACTGTGTATACTAAGTTTTTTACCAGAAGGTGAATCTTCTACCCTACCTACTATTTGTGCATCTACATTATAAGATTTTGATATGGCAATAAGATCATCTGCCACCTCTTGAGGGCAATAAATCTCCATACGGTGACCCATATTAAAGACTTGATACATCTCTTTCCAGTCTGTGCCACTCTCCTCTTGAATTAATTTAAACAAAGGTGGTGTATCAAAAAGGTTATCTTTTATAATGTGTAGGTTTTCTACAAAGTGTAAAATTTTAGTTTGTGCTCCTCCACTACAGTGCACCATACCGTGTATACTACCTGACTTATATTTAGATAGTATATCTTTTATAATAGGTGCATATGTTCTAGTAGGAGATAATACAAGTTTACCAGCATCTATAGGACTATCTGTAACTGCGTCTGTAAGTTTTTTTGAACCACTGTACACTAAATCTTCTGGTACTGCTGCGTCAAAGCTTTCTGGATACTTTTGGGCCAGGTAGTTGTCAAAAACGTCGTGACGAGCAGAGGTAAGACCATTACTTCCCATCCCACCGTTATATGAGGTCTCATAACTAGCTTGACCAAAAGATGCTAGACCTACAATTACATCACCAGGAGTGATATTTGCATTATCTATCACATCGCTACGCTTCATTCTTGCCGTTACTGTAGAGTCTACAATAATCGTGCGCACAAGATCACCCACATCTGCCGTTTCTCCACCCGTACTGTGTATGGTTACACCGTATGACTTAAGCTCTTCTAGTAACTCTTCAGATCCATTAATAATAGCCGAAATTACTTCGCCCGGTATTAAATTCTTATTACGCCCTATGGTAGAAGATAACATTATATGGTCTGTAGCACCTACACAGAGTAGGTCATCTATATTCATAATGAGCGCATCTTGAGCAATACCTTTCCATACAGAGATGTCTCCCGTTTCTTTCCAATACATATATGCCAGTGCAGATTTTGTCCCTGCACCGTCTGCGTGCATCACGAGGCAATAATCATCATCGCCTGTAAGTGCATCTGGTACGATTTTACAAAATGCTTTGGGAAATAAGCCTTTGTCTACATTTTTAATCGCGTTGTGAACATCTTCTTTGCCAGCAGATACTCCGCGCTGTGCATATCGTTTAGAAATTTCTTGGCTCATTAGGTAGATTTTATGGCGCAAAAATAGGGATTAATTAATGAGAGGTAAAATAGACTAGCCTGCAGTTATAAACTATTTGTAAAATGTGGCGGGTTGTTGTTATTACGCTTTCGCAAAAGCGTAAAATAGACGCTAAAAATCAGTTTTTTCTTACATCAATATTTTACCAAACTCTCTTCATTCCAGTAATTTATGCCTTAGTCTATTTGAGTTTTTTCTTTGCTTATTTATGTCTACTTTCAAGGTTCATTAACCATTCTATTTATTAAATCTTATACACCTTGAACAACTTTCTTTTTAATAAAAGTTACTACATATTACATATCGCCCTCCTTTTAAGCTCACTCTCTGCGATGAGCCAAGATGATGGACTCAAACGACAAGATGTTTTGGGGCACGGCTTTGATGTGCGCTATGTAGATGCCCTAGACTGGGGCTCCTCATCAAAAGGTAAACTGCTTTTTAAGGGTGGCTCCTCTACAAGTAAGATTACCTCATCTCCTGCTGTGTCTTATCATTTTGTCACCACACCTTATGAGTATGAGAAGGAACTCTTGCGCACAGACTCTCTAGACAGCCCTTTTCAGGCTATAAATAGTCACGCATATTATGAAGCCTTTGAGGCAGACGGCAGCGACAAGCTACTCTTTGTATATACTCAAAAGAGAAAACCTATAGAACGTAAATCTCTACGCACAAGCTCTACGAAAACATTAGACAGTGCGATGGTGGCAGATTTTTCAAGACTGGGGCGTGATATTACACCAGAGGGTTTTATACATAGATACGGGACTCATTATGCAGACCAAGTTGTATACGGTGGTATATTTTTAAAAAGAAACCTCATTAAAAATACAGATTATATATACTCACCCTACGAGAAAGATGAGTTTCAACAACAGGTTGTAAAAGATATTATTGCAACTCATACAGGAGCTAGTGATCCAGATCCATATATAAATGCTGGGCAAAGCAACACCTATACCATAGGAGGTAATAAAGATGCACAATGGTTTACAGACTGGGAAGGTACCGTATCTCAAAATAGTAAGCCCATAGAGGTCACATTGCAAACATTTTCAGAACTCTTTAGAACGGTATCTATGCCAGAGGTTGTAGACAAGGCAAAAAAAGTAAGAATGCTAGATAGTGTTATAGAAGTCGCAACTGCCTATGCTCAAAAGGCCGTACAGCGACCAGTAACAAGTAAATATTATAAAAAGTACTCCCTACGCTTTAAGCAAGATCTCACTAAGATTATTAAAAAAAATATGGGAGGTGAGAATGCAACGAGCACAGACTACACGGGAGATATATTTTTTGGTGGCTTTTCAAAAGACGATGCTATACTTGATATAAAACCGCTTATAGAGCTGGGTGGTCTCCGTCTTGAAACCCTTATTACAGACGAAGAAGTGCTTCTAGATAGAAACGTCATAATCACCATAAAAGCCGAAGACCTTAAAAGAGGCTACCTAAGTGTATGGGATGATGCAAAAAAACTTGTGAAAGGAGGCGGTAGGACGCGCTTACGAGTTTCTGGTACAGAAGACGCAAAAACCTATTACAAAGACATATTAAAGCAAAAAGTAGAAAAAACCATCGAGCTAGAAACGATTGATAAGGACATCTATGATATCACCTATACCGCAGAGCTTATTAAAGACGAGGGCCTTATTGAGAACATCACGACTACTTATAATTATGTACTAGATACAGAGCTTGTTGCTGCTGCTGCGACCGGTAATATCCCATTACTAAAAGACTTATTTAAAAAAAATGGAAACGTAGGAGCAAATGGATTACTACAAGCCATCATTACTAATAAACAAGATAACGATGTTCTTAACTTTGTGTTAGATAATGGCGTGACACCTACTACCGAAGATCTGGATGTAGCTTTTGAACCTAGAAATTTTGAGAGAGAAAAAGCACTCATCCTCTTAGAACGAGGAGCAAAACCTAAAAATAATATGATTTATAAAGCGGTGGCTTACAAAGAGGCAGATGTAATTTATGCACTCTTTAGAGAAGGAGCCATACCGAGAAACAATGATTTAGCTTATGCACTCGAGCTCTACCACTACCCTACTGTAAAAGCGTTAATGAGTGAAGAGTTTGAAGAATTTGTAGCAGGTAAAAACGAACTACTTCTCGCTGCCGAAAATAATGATGAAGATCTCGCTCAGAAATTTGTGCAGCTAGGCTCTACCGCAGATGCCTACATACTAGACAGAGCTACCCAGCACGATAATATGGCTTTGCGTAATGTTATTGTACCTGTTACCGAAGCAAGCGGAGAAACGCTTGAGGTCGTAGCCAAACTAAATGATACAGATCTCTTTAATTATTTCGTTAAGAAAGAAGCAAAACTTGATTCTAATCTCGCAGCAGAGGTTGCGGTAGATAACAGTAACACAGCCATACTTGATATGGCGCTTAAAAATGGAGCTCAAGCCACAGAGATACTCACCTATGCTATTGAAAAAGATAACAAACCCGCAATAGAAGTATCATTAAAAAACAAAGCCGTTGCAGATGAGGTTTTCTCATATGCCGCAAAGTCTCAAGATACACAACTCTTTAATGATGCCCTTAATACGTACAACGGTACTCCTGCTGTAGCACTAGAGGCTGCCGTACAAGAAAACCGTGTGATGCTAGCGCAATCTGTGATAAGCACAAAAAGTGCCTCTATAGATGCCACTCAGACATTAGACCTTGCCGTCTCAAAGGAAAATCTCGAGATGGTTGAGCTACTTGTGCAAAACGATGCAGACCCATCTCAAGGTATTAAAACAGCCGTATCCAGAGAAAACGAATCTATTACAGCTTTTCTAGTGACCAAGGGAGCAGCTACGGCAGACCCGGCGCTATTACAAGAAGCTGTAAAAAAAGAAAATCTCGCCATATCAAAAATCCTTATAGAACAAGGACAGGCTAATGTAAGCGAGGCTATTGTAGATGCTACAGAAACCGGTAATAAGGAAATTACTGGCTACTTACTAGAGAAGGGTGCAGATACAGAAGAGGCTCTAAACGCTGCTATGGAAACTAAGGACGAAGATATTATTCTTCTCATCTTAGCAAAAACAGAGCATATCGACCCGTCGTTTATCTCTACTGCAGCAAGAAAAGGAAACCTCAAAGTTGTACAAAAACTTATAGAACGAGGTTTAAGTACAAGTATCGCTCTAGAAGACGCGATGCGTTACAAACAACTAGACGTTGCAAAGCTACTGCTAGAAAGTGGAGCAAAACCCACACAATATGACTTAGAACTAGCTATCAAATTTAACTTCATAGATGGCACCAAGTTAGTTCTAGAAGAAGGTGTCACACCTACACAAGCCTTTGGGAATGGATACTACCCATTACATCTGGTTACAGAAACGTATGAAACTACAGATAGTGATTTGATAAAACTTCTAATATCTTATGGAGCAGATGTAAATGCACAAAACAAAAGAGATGAGACTCCATTACACCTAGCTGCTAGTGGCAACGAGAATGCACTTCCCACTGTAACAGCTTTACTTGAGGCAGATGCAAATGCACTACTCACAAATATGAACAATCTTACTGCTTTGGATTACACCACTAACAAGACTCTAAAAAACGTTATCAAAAAAGCACAAAAAGAAGCGCGCAAAAAGTCTTAAGGTGAGATTACATTTCTAAAATTTATAAGTACGCTTTCGCGAAAGCGTACTCATATGTACTACCAGAGATAAAAACTTGCTATTAAAAGTAGGAATACTCGTATATTTATTCATCTATTCACATATAGTAATAAAGATTAACAAGTAGTACACTAAAGGCGTGACTATGAAAAAAATAGCAGAAATAAAAGGGGTAAATGGCAATCTAATAGTGTGTGAAGATTGTCTAGTTATAAATAGAAATAATTTTAGTGGGATATTATCTGGTTTTAAACACAAGGATAGAGTAAAGTACTATTATTATAAAGACATATCACATATAGATTACAGAAAACCTAGTATATGGGGTGATGGTTATTTTAGAATAAATATGCCTTTTTCTACAGAAAATAAGGAAGGTAAAATAGGAATAACTGGGGCTAACCTGGCAATGGTAAAAGACCCACATACAATTGTAATTGATTCTACTTTTTTTAGAAAAAAATCAAATGAGGTTCATACTATCTATAAGTTAATTATGTCCAAAATGTCAAAAGCAAAAACATCTAGCAATACTGTTTTAAATATTTCAAAAAACAATAGACTGGATGACCTTAAAAAACTGGGCGATCTAAAAGAAATGGGCGTACTCACTCAAGAAGAATTTGAACTAGAAAAACAAAAAATTTTAAATAATTGATTAAGTAGATTTTTAATGTTCTATTGTCAACAATCTCGCTATCTCAAATCTCATCCCTCACTTTACCGAAAATCAAACAAATAGTAGTCTTCAAATACAGATGAGTAATCTTAACGCTCATACACGTAAATATTTCGAGTTTAAAGTATCTCATAAATGATAAGTAATACATAAATTTTTAAAGAGATGATTTTTACGCTTTCGCAAAAGCATAAACTCCTTTTTAATAACCATATAGACTCATAAGCAACCATAAAACCTCTGAATAAATGTATATTTAAGCCATAAATGGTAAGAAAACAAAAACTGCACTGAGTTACAAAACATCGCAAACACCTATAATTAAAAAGGTGTCACACAAAAAATAGCACATTGAATCTGGATAATAAATTAATATTTTTCTTTAGCGCACTAGGTGCTTTTAATAGCATTGTATTGAGCATATACTTTTTACTTTTTGCTAGACCCAAAAAAGGCTCAAATTACTTTCTTGGAGGGTTACTCATAGCCCTAAGCATAAGAGTATGGAAGTCTTTATTCTTTTATTACAACCCATCTCTCTCTAAAGTGTATTTGCAAATAGGACTTTCTGCCTGTTTTCTCATAGGTCCCTTTTTATATCTCTACATTAAATCTAAATACCTGAAAAAGGGCAAAATAAACAAACTCACAAACACGCACCTTTTATTTACTGTTGTGCTCATTTTATGTATAGGGATTATATACCCTTATAAAAACAATATAGACCTTTGGGTTGATTATTTTTATTACATCATAAACTTACAATGGCTTGTTTATATTATCATTTCTGCATTCTTATTAAAACCAGTAATTCATAAGCTTATGACAAGAGATCATAAATTAGATTATAATGAAGTCTGGCTTGTTAGTGTTTTCTTTGGTGTTTTATGTATTTGGATAGCTTATAATACTGCTTCATATACATCTTATATTGTAGGTGCTTTATCTTATTCATTTGTTTTTTACCTAACTGGTTTGTTGATTTACCATAAAAGAAAAAAAGAGTTTGTGGTATCTATGAAAAAAGAAAAGTATGCAAATACTCAAATAGAACAAACTGAGGTAAATCATCTTTTAGAAAAAATTGAATCAACACTTGTAAACGAAGAGTTGTATAAGAATCCTAATATCACGATGCCGCTTCTAGCAAAAAAGATTAATATTCGTCCACAATTATTATCACAATTGCTCAATAATAATTTAAGTAAGAGCTTTTCTCTCTTTATAAATGAATATAGAATTGAAGAGGCAAAAAGACTATTAAAAGAAAAACCTCATTTAAAAATTGAAACCATTGCCGAAGAGTGCGGGTATAATTCAAACAGTACATTTTATGCGGCTTTTAAGAAGATAACTCAAACCACACCCTCAAAATATATAGCCCAAGAATCTAACCTTAAAATGTCCTAATGTATACATCAGGAATATGATAGTATAAATGTATTACCCTTAAAGTGACCATTTGAACTAAAATTGTAACCTAATCAAATTACAATTTTTATGAAAAATTCACTTTTATTTTTAATCCTTATCTTTTTCTATTCAGTGACGTATGGTCAAACTGAATCACACGAAATCAAAGAAGTACTTTTTAATTACATAAATGGTACATCATACAATAAACCCGAACTTATTGAAAAAGCTTTTTATCCAGAAGCAAATCTCTTTTTAGACAACAAAGAAAACAATTTATGGATTGTCCCTATTAAAGAATATCAAAGCTGGTATAAAAACAAAAAGCAAGGAGATTTTAATGGAAGAATAGGCAATATTGTATCTATAGACTCTACAAACAACATTGCAACAGCAAAGGTAGAAATACTATTTCCTGATGATAACTCAAGGTACATAGACCTATTTATATTAAAAAAGATAGACAATAAATGGAAAATCATAAGTAAAGCCGCTACAAAAGATAGTGGCGCTGCTCTTTCTGATAAAATTCTTTTCATAGTTTCAAATGCAGCACATTATGGAAAGTCTGACATTTCTACAGGAAACAGCTTCTCAGAATTAGTAAATGCCTATAGTACTTTTAAAAGTGCTGGTTATACAGTAGATTTTGTGAGTCCAGAAGGGGGTACTATTCCACTTTCATATATTGATACTTCAGACTCGTTAAGTATGTCATACCTATATAATTCTGATTTTATGTATGCATTAAAACATACCTATAAACCAGACGAGATAACACCTCAAGACTATAAAGCGGTACATTACATAGGTGGAGGTGCAGCAATGTACGGCGTACCAGAGAGTCAAGAAATTCAAAAAATAGCAATGGCCATTTATGAGCAACATAATGGTATCATTTCTTCTGTATGCCACGGGACTGCGGGTATCGTAAATCTCAAAACAAAAGACGGAAATTATCTCTTTAAGAATAAACTCGTGAGTGGATATCCAGATTCGTTTGAGAAAAAGGATGCAGCCTATTTTAAACATTTCCCATTCTTGATACAGAAAACATTAGAAGATAGAGGCGCTGTGTTTAAATTTTCTCCTAGAAATAATTCTCACGTAGAAGTAGATGGAAGATTAATTACAGGACAAAATTATCTATCATCTCGAGACGTTGCCTTAAAGATAATTGAACAGTTAAAAGTCTTAAATTGAGATTGTATATATAACGCACCTAATTATGCTTTCGCGAAAGCGTAATTATATTGATAATGTAAAACACCGCAAGATTTGGTTAGCCAAAACAACAGAAGAGAGCTAAACAATCAAAACAAAACTCTTTGATTTTACTTGAACAAAAAAGCTCCTTTATAATGATATAAAGGAGCTTTTAGTATTAATATCTCTAGCTTATTGCCAGTCTGGCATAGCTCCATCCTCTACAAGGGTTGTTCTAGATGCATCGCCTAGTTGTGATGTTACAATATCACGTACAGATACCTCATCATTAGGCGTATTTGTATAAACAATACCCGCATTAGTAGGTGTAAAGCGAGGGTCTAGATCATTTGTTCCGGCAGGTTTATCTCCAGACTGGTCTACTGGAGCATTTCCCGTGCCTAACTCGTAGGTAAATACACGTGTGTCTAGTTGTAAATAGTTAGGATTTTCAAATTCTGAAATGTCTCTTGTAAACACGATAGTACTACCGGTGATAGAAATATCAAGGCCTCCTAGGGCTCCTTGAAAACCTGTTACAGCAGTCTCTATAAGGTTACCATCTAGATCTAGCACAAGAATCTCTGCCGCATAACCAGATACGTTATTAGTTTTTATAACGAAAAAATCGTTAAATCTTGCTCTTTCTACTTCTGTGATAAAACTACCATCTGGCGTGGTATAAACAAGTTCTAACCCTCCTCCATCTGTATTTATAGAAAATAACTTATCAAAACTAGGGAAGTATAATTTCTCTCCAGTAGGTTCCCAAGCAAAGTCTACTTCTTCTAGATTAAAACCATTTACAGGTTGTGATGCTGTTACTTGAAAAACGTCACTACCATCCTCATTCATAGTAAATAATTGTGTCTCTCCTCCTACGGTGCGTAAGAAAGCAATTTTATTTACTTCTGTATTACGTCTAGGTCTAAAACTATTAGACGATTGCGAGGTAAGAGCAAGGGGGCCTAATCCAGTTTCAGAACCGTCATCTGTAGAATAGATTACATTATTACCGTTACTCTCTTTACGTACAAATACTAATCTATTATTAGGCTCATCAATGGTATTAAAAGAACTAAACTCACTATTTACATCTGGGTTTATGCCATCATTTACTGTTACTTGCCAGAAGTACTTAGTAGAAAATGCAAGGTCATTTACTGATAAGAAGGTATCACTTAAGTTTTGAAAATTGAGTATTTCATTAGTCATATCATTACGTAGTTCTAGTTGATACACTAACTCATCAAAAGGATCTGGATCTGTTACTGTCCAAGTAAAAAGTACGTCTTGAGCCACATCTTCTGCCTCATCTGCCGGAGTGACTAAAATTGGTATAGACGGCGCTACATTATTGGCTGTTTCTGGTTGCAATTCAAAAATAACGTTTGTAGTAGCTCCCTCTGTAACCGTTGCAGGCTCAAAAGCGGTAATAAAATCACTCTTTTCTGCTTGCACAGAATAATCTCCTACTACTACTTCTCCAAGATCAAAGCTTCCATCTTCACCTGTAAAAACAGTATTTGATGGTGGATTTGTAGATATTTTTACATTTGCCTGTGGGGCATTATCTCCTTCAAAGACTACCACCCCCGTTATATTACCGATACCTGTTTCTCCTAATGTTTCTTCACTACAACTTACTAGTAAGCTTAGTGTACAACATAAAAAGAATATATATAAACCTGTTTTCATTTTGATTAATTTAATGGGATTACCTCGTCTTCTACCTCTTCTTTTTTATCTTTTAAAATGCTATATCTCAAACCAAAACCAAAGTTGAAGTAAAAATCATTTCTTCTACCATTTATGGCAAGGTCTACATCATCTACAAAAGTCAAGTTCTGTTCGGCAAATAACTTGAGCCCTACTCTATCACTTACTTTGTAAAGTACGCCGCCACCGTACTGCATTTTGGGAGCGCTTACATCATTATCTCCAAAAAGGTAACCACCTCCAGCATAGATAAAGGGTGTAAAATTATCTGTAGGTAAAATTTCATAAGTAAGATTGAGGTTAAGACTTGTATATGCTTGCTCAAACTCATTACCCGCTTTAAATCTTTGATACCTCCCGTTAAAATGTAACCCAAATGTAGAGCCAAGAGCGGTCTCGTAACCGAGCTGCGCAAATTCACCAAATTTCTTATCTGCCAGATCACCATCAAAAAGGTTTGCTCCTATAGCAAAGTCAAAATGTGAGTTTGCAACATTAGGTTTATACACTCTATCATATAAACGTGTAGATTCTTCTAGTTCTTTTTCTTTATAATATTGTGCTACTACCTTTTCATTAAGTTCTCTACCCTTACTAGTAGACCATAAATTATCTTCTATACCTTCTATAATAAGACCTCTTACAGATTTTTCTATAGCCTCCTTTATTGCTAGTTGTACAGGTTCATTACGTGTAAAACCAGTCTCTACCTCTAGCAGCCTCTGAAAGTTTACATATTTAAACAAACTAGCATCAAGTGATTGTGACAATATGGTTTTTGACACGTAAATAGTTTTTAAAATCTCACCACTTTGAGTATTTATTGCTCGTAAATAAACAGTGACTCTATCCTGACGGTATTGTGTAGAACCACTTATACCAAAGTATCTTGCACCTAGTCCCCCTGTTATAATATTTGTATCATAAGAAACGATACCTCCTTCAAGCAATATACCTGCAAATAAGAGACCTGGTAATCTAGGTTCGTTTGGGTTTGTGGTTTTTCTAGCTTCCTCTCTGGTTTGCTTTATAATATTACGCTCTTGTAATAAATTACCCAGGTTTTCCCTTTCTAAGGTTCTAAACCACTTAGAATCTTCAAGCGCTTTTAATAATATAGCGGTTGAGCCTTGCGTTACCGCTGTACTAAATGTACTTGCAGTCGCACTTGCCTTAAATTGCCCTGTAAGATCTCTAAAATTATATACACCTACGTCTATCCTTCTAGATGTAGGAGGTAACGCCATAAGAGAATCTGTAGTTGCGAGTTTTTCTCCAGTTCTTGCCTCTTCTGGACCCAATGGCTGGTTAAAATAAGTACCACAGCTTGAGAGTGTGCTAAGCATTAAAACTAAAAGACCTGTTTGTAAGATATACTTCATAATTGCTTTTAGTTAGGAACAATAACCTGTGTGGTCTCCCCTGTATTTATATCTAATATGTTTATAACAAGTCCTTCTGCAGTTTGAAAAGCCTCTACTTCTAGACTACCAAATGTAAACGTACCTTCTTGTAGCTCTCCATCTTCTCCAAATAGTGACCTTGTGATACTATTACTTATATTGTTAAGTAGTGTTCTATTAATATCTTCTGTAAATCGCTCAAGGTCGGTTTGTTGTGCAAATGGATCTACCGCATTAGGATCTGTAAATGAGTTTTGAGCATCTGCAGATGATTGTAGCCAAGCATAGTTAAATGAGCTTCCTCCAAAGTTCGGGTTTTTAGGAGTATATACAAGCTGCTGTGAGAAGCAACCACCTGTTACAAACAGTCCTGCGATAAGTATAAAACTTTTCATAAGTAGTCTGGAATTAATATGATGTTAAGAGTTGTTTTGTTCTTGCTAGTTGATTAAAATGTCCTTGAACCTGTCGTATGCACTCCTCTGAGGCTTTCCTCAAAAACTCATCTCTAGGCTGTGCATTAAACTTTACAATTGTAGTCGTTCCTTCTATTACTTTTATAACGGTACTCCTACCTAGTCCAAAATCTTCTTTTATAATAATATCCTTAGACCATTTTATATTATCGATACTACACTTTTGAAAAAAGTATCTATAAAAATCACGACCTGCTTTTGTTTTAGTATCTTCTATAATTAAACCCGTGAGACCTATAGACTGCCCTTGTTGTAATGCCTGGCTTAATATAGTACGCTCTCCTACTTTGGGTATCTCATCAATAATTTCGGCAACAATGACGCGATCCTTACCTATTAAATTTTCTCCATCGTAAACGAGAAGTAGGATAAGTGCGTCCTTACTTTTTTCAATAAGCATTGCATAGTCATTGAGTATGACTTTTTGTGAAGGCTCAATTACAAACCTTCCTTCTGCCTCTTCTTTTTTGGGGTTATTTGTACCATCTCTTTGTATAATTGAGAATTTGTACCGTATGCTTCTGTTTAAACCTGTTAGGTTAGAAGCATTTGCTGTTATTAAATAAAGTCCATTAGACTCAACTATTTCAATTTTTGCAGCAATTTCTGTATTGTAGAATTTTTGCGCCTTCACCGTATCTGTTAAGAATATGAGCGCAATAAGTAATATGTATGTACTATAGCGTAACATCATTAAAGTATGCTATTATGAGCTAAGTAATAAACTAGTTAAACTGACGAACTATCACTGCTTGACCTGAACCATTACCTGTCTGAGTTACTTTTATAGGTCCAGAGGTACGGCTGGTGCCATATCTTTCTAATTCTAAATTATTTCCTTTTTGAATCACTTGCATACCAGATCCAGATGCATTGCTTGTAGAAACATCTATTACTGAATTTCCATTTCCTAATTGATACACGCTCTCTGAAATATTATTACCTCTTAAGGCAATTGCAACATCATTACTATTACCATTTTGAGAAACTGTAACAGAAGAACTAGATGAAGCAATATTTACATATGATGAGTTAGCTTGACCTACTTGTTGAATCAATACACTATTATTAGGAAAATTATTATTTACTCTAGGTAATTGCTCTGTAGCTACAAGGTTAACAATATTAGAACGACTTATAGTTTCTGGTGCAGCCTCATTAGTCTGAGCAGCTAGTGACACAGTAAAAAGAAATGCGAAAATTAATAAACTATAGATTTTCATAATTTTTTATATAAAGAAAAGGGTGTGTGAGATTTATTGATCACTACACCCTTTTCAGGTTATTTTTAATCACTCTTAAATGTAGTGATTATTTGTGTCTTAAGAAATATTATTTCTTAGAATCCAGCTTGAAGTGTAATAGATCCGTTTCCAGCTCCTAATTGCTTAGTATCTGCGTTGTGACCAGTTCCTAACTGTCCAGTTACTTGACCGTTTAAGAAACCATCTTGATCAACATTTGAAGTGTTTCCAACTCCTAATTGTCCAACTGCAGATCCATTAAGAATACCGTTCTGATCTACTGTAGATGTATTAAACCCACCAGCTTGACCTACTAATGATCCGTTAAGCGCTCCTGTTTGAGTAACTGAAGAACCATTTCCAAGACCTAACTGCCCTACTATAGAACCATTACCAAAACCTGTTTGAGCAACAGTAGATCCGTTTCCAATACCAGCTTGTGCTACTAGAGAACCGTTTGCAACACCTGCTTGTGCTACTAGTGATCCATTAAGACCTCCTACTTGACTCACTGTTGAGTTATTAAGAGCTCCTGCTTGTAATACTGCAGATCCGTTTCCAGCTCCATCTTGTGATACTATAGAACTGTTTGCAGCTCCTAATTGTGCTACAAAAGATCCATTAGAAGTTCCTACTTGATCAACATCAGAATTATTTGCAACTCCTAATTGTAATACTAAAGATCCGTTTGTTGTTCCATCCTGCTTTACGTCAGAAATGTTACCTACACCAGCCTGCGCTACAAAAGAACCGTTACCTGTTCCATCCTGCTCTACGTCAGAATCATTTGCTGTACCTAACTGAGCTGTAATAGCACCGTTACCTGTACCATCTTGATCAATACTACTGTCATTAAAAGTTCCAGTTTGAGTAGTAGATGCAAAGTTAGAATCACCTTTCTGTGCGTGATCTGTCATATTATCATCTCCTAACTGTGTATTAATAGAAACGTTTAAGTCTCCATCTTGACTTTCTAAAGAAGTGTTACGGTTACCTGTTTGAGTACTAGTTGCAGAGTTCATATCTCCAGTTTGAGTCTGAGTAGCATCATTGCGGTTTCCATCTTGGGTAATGAATGCCATATTTGCCTCTCCTCTTTGCGTTTGAGATGCCATATTACGGTTTCCATCTTGATCTATGTCTGCAAAGTTTCCAGGAGCATTTTCACTCATACTAGATTGATCTTGCATAGCCGTGTTGCGATTACCATTAGAGTTTATAAACGCCTGGTTATTATCATAACGTTGCTTTTGTGAAGCAGTGTTTCTGTTTCCTAACTGGACTGTAGAAGCAACATTGTCTTCTGCATATCCAACTCCCTGGTCTATCGTAGCGCCGTTACGATTACCTACTTGTAATACACCAGCTGTATTACGATCACCCTGTGAAGATACATCTGATGCGTTACGGTTTCCTAACTGCACTACAAGAGCACTGTTAGAATCTCCACCAGCCGCGTTGTTTCTACCATCTTGGTCAACTACAGAGGTGTTGTTTCCTCCTACTTGAAGAACTCCAGATGTGTTAAGTGTTCCTCTTTGATCTACATCACTGTCATTGTTTTGTGCAAAACCTACAGTGCAAAATGCGAGTGCCGCAGCACTTAATAATAATTTTTTCATAATAAAAAGGTTTAATTAAAAAATATATAAATGGTTAATAAATACAGTTTAATAATGGCCATACGCGTCAACAGCATCATCTATAATGTGCGCTATACCAATACTTTTATTACGGGGGAGTTATATTACGTGGGGGAAGATCGTTTTGTAATACAGTGCTAAATTATGCAAATTGTTGTCTTAGTCAACATCGAAACCTAAGTTTTCGACAAAGGGAAGCTTACTGTATAACTTAAATCTTTAAACCACCAGTAAAAACAGGGTCTCACAAAGAAGGGGCAAATACCCTTTAATAAACACGGTCTAATGAGATTAAGATAATTCTTACAGATATAACTGTTTGTTTTTATTCAAAATCAAATAGTTACAAGTTAAAAATTCACTTCACACAAGTGACAAATAGTAAGTTATTACCTTACTTATAGCACTTATTTTATTAATCATCACATATGCTCTAAGTCTATGGACCTACCCTAAAGTACCCTGTAATGAATTACGCTTTCGAGAAAGCGTGTATAAACAATATAAATTCTTAGCTAGGCTTTCCAGCTTAAATGAAAAAAGCACCGCGAGGCGGTGCTTTATCCATTCATATAATTATTATGAAATAATTATGTAGTTGGGTACGGAGATTCTAAGGGTATACTGCGCATACCCACGCAGTATGCGATTATCATTTATTAGAACCCAGCTTGTAATGTTATAGAAGCGTTACCTGTTCCCACCTGAGTAGTAGTAGCTGTGTTACCAACTCCTAACTGGCCAGTGATCTGAGCATTTGCAGTTCCATCTTGCATTACTGTAGATGTATTTCCAAACCCTGCTTGACCTACTGCAGAAAGATTAGACATACCCATTTGTGTAACTGTAGAGATATTCATACTTCCTAATTGACCTACGATAGATAAGTTACTATCTCCAGTTTGGGTCACAGTAGAAGTATTACCACCAAAGAAACCACCAGCTTGAAGCACAATAGACCCATTGTCATCTCCTGTTTGGGTAACCGTAGAGGTATTATCTACTCCAAACTGACCTACAAATGAACCGTTATCATCTCCTGTTTGAGTTGTAGTGGCTGTATTACTATCGCCATTTTGATCTATAATAGAAATGTTGTCATTTCCTAATTGAACCGTTGCTGCAGTATTGAAGTCACCTACTTGAAGTGTCTCAGAGTCATTGCTGTCTCCAGTTTGAGTTGCACTTGCAGTATTGTCATCACCATCTTGAACTATCTGAGCAAAGTTTTCGTCTCCAGTCTGTTGTATTCCGTGAGAGTAAGGAGTTGTCAACCCATTTGCAGTGTTACGGTTTCCAGTTTGAGAAATAACACCTTCGTTGTCATCTCCTATTGATATGATACCTGCATCGTTATCATCTCCCATTTGATCAACAGTAGCAGAGTTATTATCACCAATCTGCTGAACACCAAAGTAAAGACCATACGTGTTGTTACGATTACCAGTCTGAGTAATACTTAAATCATTATTATTACCCGTTTGTATGGTTATTGCGAGGTTATCATCACCAACTACAACTGTACTAGCCTCATTAAAATCCCCCTGTTGCCAAGACCTGCTATTGTTTCTATCCCCCGTTTGAGAAACAGAACCTATGTTGTTATTACTTACTACGGTAGGATTAAAGTAACCACTTTGAAAGATTCCAGCTCTATTATTATCTCCTTGTTGATCAATATCAGAATCGTTATCATCTCCTGTTTGAATAGTTTGAGAAGTATTCATATCACCTAGTTGATCTACACGAGCTTCGTTCTCATTTCCGTCCTGATCTACATCTGCATTATTAAAGTTTCCAACTTGCAATATATTAGAATCATTATCGTTTCCATTTTGATCTACAGTGGCAACATTGTCATCTTGAAACTGACGAACAACAGATTTGTTATCATCCCCATTTTGATTTACAATAGCATCATTACGATCTCCAAAACCACCGCCTTGGATAACTCTTGAATCGTTGTCATTTCCTATTTGATTTACATCAGAATCATTGTCGTTTCCTCTTTGACGAGTATATGAATCGTTATCGTTTCCAGATTGGAATGTATCTGCTAGGTTACCATCTCCTTCCTGAATAGTTTCTGCATCATTACGATCACCAAATTGTAAAGAATAGCTCTGGTTATCATCACCAGTTTGAACATTATATGCTTTATTGTCTACTCCATTTTGAGTCATCCCATTAATGTTGTTATCACCCATTTGATCAGAAGAAGCGTCATTACGGTCTCCATTCTGAGCGATATCTGAACTATTATTGATTCCCAACTGATCTACGTCAGACGTGTTATCATTCCCATTCTGAACCACTTTAGATCTATTAAGATCACCTGTCTGGTTTTCTGTACTTGCGTTATTATCTCCAAATTGCTCAAGAGTTGCTAAGTTTTCTTCTCCTCTCTGTACTTGTGTACCTGTATTATCATCACCATCTTGATCTATAGTAGCAGTACTACCCATAGCGCCGTTTGTTAATGTAGACTGGTCTTGTGTTGCCGTGTTATCATCTCCTACTTGAAGTATTCCTGCGGTATTATTATCATAACGCTGCTTTTGTGAAGCGGTATTACCGTTTCCTATTTGTAGTGTTCCAGCAACGTTATCTTCAGAAAAACCTACACCTTGATCAATATTTGCACTGTTACCTAACCCAAACTGAGCAACCCCAGCTAGGTTACGATCTCCTAGTTGAGATATAGTAGATGTACTAGCTCCTACTTGCAGTACTCCTGCCACGTTACTATCTCCTCCAGCCGTAGCACCTGAGTTTAATCCATCTTGTGTAATTGTAGATGTGTTACTTCCTAATTGTAAGGTAAGTTGTCCGTTTGTTGTTCCCGTCTGGCTTACTGTACTAGTATTCTGTCCAAAAGCAACAGAACAAATAGCAAGTGCAGCAGCGCTCATTAGAATTCTTTTCATAATAAAAAAGTTATTGATTAATATATAAATGGTTAATAAAAACACGTCAATATAGGCCAACAACAAAAACGTCATCATCATCAAAATGTGAAAGCCAAAACTTAATACTACGGGGGAAGAATACTCAAAGAGGGAAATATAGGTAAGAGTATATGTGCAAGTTAAGAGTGATTTTATAATATATGATTATAAAATGCAATGTTTTCGACTAAGTGTAAATTACTCATTTACAAGCACACCAAAAACTCAGTAGATAGGCTAAGTCTCAAAAACACAAAGCTTATCACCGAGAAATAATTTCAAAAAATAATTGAAAAATCTTACAGAAAACTATACTTAATTTACAAAAAGAAGCTCTCTATATTTTGGTAAAGGCCACAAATCGTCTTCTACAAGTAATTCTAGCTTATCACATTGTTTCCTAATAAGTTCAAAATAAGGCTTTACTTTATCGGCATAGTCAGCTGCTTTTTTCTCTAACTCAAGACCATTAGATTTTTTACGTACATCAATCATTTCTGTAATAAGTGTATTAACACTCGCAATGTGATCTGATAGGGCTTTTATGATGGATGTTTGCGCTTTCGCGAAAGCGGAAAACTCTTCTCCATAAATACTTTTAAGTCCTTGTACATTATCTATAAGTACATTTTGATACCGCAAGGCTGTAGGGATAATATGATTACGCGCTACATCTCCAAGAACACGGCTCTCTATCTGTATGCGTTTTACATACTCCTCGAGCTCTATCTCATAACGCGCCTGTATTTCTACCGTATTCATAATCTGTAGTGAGTCAAAAAGCGCTACACTAGCTTTGCTCACTCTAGCCTTTAAAGCATCGACTGTTGTCCTGTTGTTGCTAAGCTTGCGTTTTTTTGCTTCCTTTTCCCAAGAGTCACCATACCCGTCACCTTCAAATCGTATCTTCTTGCTGTCCTTAATATACTCGCGCAGTACATTAAAGATGGCATCATCCTTTTTCATATCCTTAGTATCTACCAGAGTATCTACTTCTTTCTTGAAAGCTATAAGCTGTTGTGCTACTATAGCATTAAGAACTGTCATAGGGTTTGCACAGTTTGCAGTAGCTCCTACTGCTCTAAACTCAAACTTATTACCTGTAAAAGCAAAAGGTGAGGTACGGTTGCGATCTGTATTGTCAAGTAAAATCTCCGGTATTTTACCTATAACATTGAGTTTAAGTTCTGTTTTCTCTTGTGGAGAGAGTTTTCCATCTGTTACCTTTTCTAGTTCGTCTAGTACTCTAGTAAGTTGTGAACCTATAAAGACAGAGATGATTGCCGGTGGCGCCTCGTTTGCTCCCAGTCTGTAATCATTACCCGCACTAGCAATAGATGCTCGTAGTAGTGCCTCGTGCTCATAGACAGCTTTTATGGTATTTACAAAAAAGGTTAAAAACTGTAAATTCTTCATAGGTGTGCTACCTGGGCTTAAAAGGTTGACACCCGTATCTGTAGCTAGCGACCAGTTATTATGTTTACCACTACCGTTTATACCATCAAATGGTTTCTCGTGAAAGAGGACTTTAAAATGGTGACGCTGTGCGACCTTTTGCATAATATCCATAAGTAAGGCATTATGATCTACCGCCAGATTTGCCTCTTCATATACCGGAGCCATCTCAAACTGATTAGGCGCTACCTCATTATGTCTTGTTTTTACAGGGATACCTAGCAGTAGACATTCTTGCTCTAGCTCTTTTAAGTATGCTAGCACACGAATAGGAATAGAACCAAAGTAATGATCATCCAGCTGCTGTCCTTTTGCCGCGGCGTGACCTAGAAGGGTTCTCCCAGTAAGTGTTAAGTCTGGTCTCGCAGCGGCAAGTGATGCATCTACAAGAAAAAACTCTTGCTCCCAGCCTAATGTGGCAGTTACCTTATTTACATTTTTATTAAAATAGCGAGCAACATCTGTTGCGGCCTCATCTATTACATTAAGTGCTTTGAGTAGCGGAGTCTTAAAATCCAGCGCCTCTCCAGTATAAGCTACAAAAACTGTAGGTATACAAAGTGTGTTATCATATATAAATGCGGGCGACGTAGGGTCCCAGGCTGTATAACCACGTGCTTCAAAAGTATTGCGTATTCCTCCGTGAGGAAAACTTGAGGCATCTGGTTCTTGCTGTGCAAGCTGTGCACCATCA
Source organism: Dokdonia sp. MED134 (assembly GCF_000152925.2). Lineage (NCBI taxonomy): Bacteria > Pseudomonadati > Bacteroidota > Flavobacteriia > Flavobacteriales > Flavobacteriaceae > Dokdonia > Dokdonia sp. MED134. The sequence continues at coordinate 876,618 of NZ_CP009301.1, forward strand.
AATTTATCTATGACGTGCCCCTCTGGTGTAACTTCAAAAAAAGCATCGTGCTTCTCTGCAGTAGCACCAGTAAGCGGTTGAAACCAGTGTGTGTAATGAGTTGCTCCTTTTTCTAGCGCCCAAGATTTCATACCCGTCGCTATAGCATCTGCAGTGATGCGATCTATATTATCTCCTTTACGTATAGCCGTTTGTACACTATCAAATGTGGATTTTGATAAATACTGTCGCATAGCCTGCTCTCCAAAGACACTAGACTTATATAAAGACGATGGTCGTCCTAGTGATTCAAAAGTAACTGCAGGTCTATGTTGTACATCGTGTAGTGCTTGGAAACGTAATTTTGACATAACTTTTTATGACTATATGATAGTGGTTCTCATTAATATAGGTCACTATCGTGTTTATTTAAATTGTTCATACTATTAAGATTTACTCTTCTGCATTAGACAAAGAGTTTACAGATTCAACCATTTGAGACCTTAAAAGCATTGCAAATATAAGGGATTTACAAAAATATGTCTCTTTTTTTACACACCCCCTAAAATTTAAGGGGTTGTTAATAAGATGGTGTAATTTTTAATAAATCAACCCTATAAATAGCACTGCATTTCAAAATTATTTTATCTTTGCCCTCGTTAACTCAAAACATTAATGCTATTATGAGCAAGTCAAAATTAGAATACATTTGGTTAGACGGGTATGCACCGACACAAAATATGAGAAGTAAAACTAAGGTTGTAAATGACTTTAGTGGTAAACTAGAAGATTGTCCAGTATGGTCTTTTGATGGTTCTTCTACAAAACAAGCTTCTGGAGGAGCATCAGACTGTCTTTTAAAGCCAGTTGCAATTTACCCAGATCCACAACGTACAAATGGATTTTTAGTAATGACTGAGGTTTTAAGTGCAGATGGTACTCCGCACGAGTCAAATCATAGAGCAAAAATAGATGATAACGATAATGACTTCTGGTTCGGTTTTGAGCAAGAGTATTTCATTATGGATACAGCTACACAACTACCATTAGGATTTCCTATAGGTGGATACCCTGGACCACAAGGTATGTACTACTGTTCTGTAGGTGGTAAAAACACTCACGGTCGTGACTTTGTAGAAGAGCACGCAGATCTTTGTATAGAAGCTGGTCTTAACTTTGAAGGAATTAACCAAGAGGTTGCTTCTGGACAGTGGGAATTCCAACTTTTTGCAAAAGGAGCAAAAAAAGCAGGAGATGAGATCTGGATTGCTCGTTACCTACTAGACCGTCTTACTGAGCAGTACGGATGGTACATAGATTACCACCCAAAACCAATAAAAGGAGACTGGAACGGTTCTGGAATGCACGCAAACTTCTCAAATACAACATTGAGAACGTGTGGATCTGAAGAGACTTACAATACAATATGTGAGGCTTTCCGTCCATTTACAAAAGAACATATAGAAGCATACGGAGCTCACAATGAGCAACGCCTTACAGGAGATCACGAGACTGCATCTATAAATGACTTCTCTTACGGAGTATCAGATAGAGGAGCATCTATACGTATTCCTATTATCACTGTAGAGCAAGGATGGAAAGGATGGCTAGAAGACCGTCGTCCAGCTTCAAACGCAGATCCATACAGAGTAGCAGGTCGTATTATCGAGACTGTAAAAACAGCAAAGGTTTAATTCTGATTTAATTATATTGTGAAAAATGCTCAACTTAGGTTGGGCATTTTTTTTTTGCGCTTTCGCGAAAGCGTAAACACGTCTTATATAATAAAACAAGGAGTTTTATCTATATCTATAGACAGTATACGATGACTTAAAATTGCCTATAGAAGACAACGTACATTCCTTGCAATTAAATAATTGAGAAGCCTAGATATTTATTTTATAAACGAGGTCAAGAAACTAAGCCGCAAATGCAAGCGCAATAAATAAGATATAGGCACCTACAAGAAATAAGCCCTTAAAACGACCTATTTGTAATGTTTTTGGTATAAATGCTAGTGGTAAGAGTGCAATTGCAAAGCCTAGCATCCAGTAAATATTAGTCCCTAATATAGCATCACTTGTGACCTCAATATCTCTTATTAAAGATGTAATCCCAAGAACAGATGCAATATTAAAAATATTAGAACCTATAAGATTACCTAATGAGATTGCTTTTTCCTTTTTGAGCGCTGCGATGACAGAAGCCGCAAGTTCTGGCACACTCGTACCTATGGCAATCACGGTAACAGAGATTGCATACTCACTAACACCTACAGCCGTAGCAAGATCTTTTGCTCCAGAGACTAGCCATTCTGACCCAAAATATAGCGCAAGTGCACCTATAATTAACCATATAAATATTTTAAAATAAGACGCCTGCCCTAGCCCCTCATCTACACCATCTGCATCTTCTTCTCTACTTTTACGAGCGCGACGTATTAAGAAAAACAAGTACACACCCAGCGCCGCAAGTAGACCACCACCCTCTACTGCTGTAAGCTTACCATCGTTAGAAAGTAAGAAGTAAAGCGCAAGTGAGAATAGCACCATCACCGGCCAGTTAAATCTGTAAAAATCTCGGTCTATGGCCAGGGCAGATATTACTGCCGTTATACCTAGCACAAGCCCTATGTTTGCAATATTAGACCCAATAACATTACCTAAGGCCATATCAGAACTACCTTCTAGAGCTGCCTGCACGCTTACCAGTAGTTCTGGAGCAGAGGTTGCAAATGATACAACTGTAAGCCCTATCACCATTTTAGACAGGTTCAGTTTAAAAGATAACCCCACAGATGCTCGTACCAAAAACTCCCCTCCCACTACTAACAGTACTAATCCAACTAGGATAAAAAATATGCTCATATAATGTTTTTTATTACGGCGAAGATAATAATTATACTCGCTCAGTATGCTGTCATTTATAAGTAGGTGATGTGGTATTATTGTTACGCTTTCGCGAAAGCGGAAAAAGACACTTTTTGAAGAATTATCAAATTATCTGCAATTTTTAAAACTACTCAAGATGTCGTAAAAATGTGTTGTTCATAAAAGAGAATTTGGTACTTTTAGTATATCATATGGAGTTAACCGCAGAATTTATAGAAGCAGAAAACAAAGAGCTGACAAGACAGTACAAAAAGCTCTTGCGCATAAGTTATCAAACCTTGACCGATGAGGACAAGAAGATGATAAGAAAAGCGTTTGAGGTGGCGGTAGATGCGCATAAATCGCAACGCCGCAAGTCTGGTGAGGCTTACATCTTTCACCCACTTGCTGTGGCTCAAATAGTTGCAAGTGAGATAGGACTTGATGCCACCTCTATAGCGAGTGCACTACTACACGATGTGGTAGAAGATACAGAGTACACCCTTGCAGATCTTGAACAAATGTTTGGCGAGACGGTTGCCCGTATTGTAGATGGCCTTACAAAAATATCAAGTCTTAAAAAGGATAGGGACGTATCGCTGCAAGCAGAAAACTTTAGAAAAATGCTCCTCACTATTAATGATGATCCGCGTGTGATCATTATTAAAATAGCAGACAGATTGCACAATATGCAAACAATGGATGCTATGCGTGCAGATAAGCAATCTAAAATTGCCAGCGAGACACTCTACATCTACGCTCCACTTGCGCACAGAATGGGCTTGTATAATATCAAGACTGAGCTCGAAGACCTTAGTCTTAAATATACAGAACCAGATGTATATAAAGATATTGCGAGTAAAATCACAGAAAGCAAAGCGCAGCAAGATCAATATATCAAAGACTTTAAAAAAGTTATAGAAGACTCTCTTGATGAAGAAGGTCTTAATTATGAGATAAAAGGTAGACCAAAATCTATATATAGCATACGACGTAAAATTCTTGCTCAAGGAGTTACCTTTGAGGAGGTTTATGACAAGTTTGCGATACGTATTATCTATAAAAGCGATAAGGCAAATGAAAAGTTCCTTGCTTGGAAAATTTACTCTATTGTTACAGATCACTTTAGACCTAACCCTACGAGACTACGCGACTGGATTTCTTCACCAAAATCTACGGGATATGAGGCCTTACACATTACTGTTATGGGGCTTAAAGGTAGATGGGTAGAAGTACAAATACGCTCTGACCGTATGAATGAAATTGCCGAAAAAGGATATGCGGCACACTATAAATATAAGGAAGGTAAAGAAGGAGAATCAAGCCTAGATGAGTGGATAAACAGACTTCAAGAAGCACTAGAAAATCCGGACCAAAATGCGGTAGACTTTGTAGAAAACTTTAAACTCAACCTTTACAACAAAGAGATTTTTGTATTTACCCCACAAGGTGATCTTAAATCTTTACCTAAAGGCGCTACCCCTCTTGATTTTGCTTTTAGTGTTCATACTGAGGTAGGCTTGCATACACGTGGCTCAAGAGTAAATGGAAAGCTAGTACCACTTAGTCATACACTTAAAAGTGGTGATCAAGTTGAGATTATTACTTCTGAGTCTGCGCAGCCTACAAACAACTGGTTAGACTATGCAACTACGGCTAGAGCGAGAGCAAAAATAAAATCTTCACTCAAAGACGAGAAAAAAGAACTAGCAGATGATGGGAAGGCGATACTCTCCAGAAAACTAAAGTCACAAAAAATCCCGCTTAACGAAAAAACTATAAATGAGCTCGTTTCTTACTTTAAACTCAATACAAGCTTAGACCTCTTTTACCGTGTAGGTAATGGAACGATTGATAATAAAATGATTAAAGAGTTTGCAGCACAACGCAGCAATGCCTTAATGAGTTTTATTAAAAGTAAGATCAGAAAACCTAACACTCCGCCAGATATACACAAAGATGAGATTACAAATAATTTTGACTCTCTTGTTTTTGGACCTGAAGATCAAAAGCTAGATTACACATTTGCAAAGTGCTGTAGCCCTATACCGGGTGATCCAGTTTTTGGGTTTACTACTATAAAAGATGGCATAAAGGTTCATAAAAATAACTGCCCTAATGCTATTGCTATGCGTAGCAACTACGCCTATAGAATTATAAAAGCAAAGTGGGTAGACTCATCAGACACGGGTTATCAAACAGATATCGTACTTACAGGGATAGATAATCTTGGTCTAGTAAATACAGTTACAGCAGAGATATCAAACCATCTTAATGTAGATATAAAAGGCCTGAGCTTTACCACACAAGGAGGTATTTTTAAGGGTAAAATAACCGTTGTTGTAAGAAACAATGCATTGTTGAAAACCTTAATAGAAAATCTCAAAAAAATAGATGGTATCGATCAAGTGACTAGAGTTTAAATCCGTAAATTCGTCCTTTATTATAAACGATGCCACTAAAAGCTACTATCAATAAGGATCAAGACGTTGTAAAAGGCGTTTTTACAGCCTATCTAGAAGAAAAAGGCCACCGCAAGACGCCAGAGCGTTTTGCCATACTACACGAAATATACAGCAATGAAGAGCACTTTGATATAGAAGCGCTTTACATTAGTATGAAAAATAAGAACTATCGTGTGAGCCGTGCAACACTATATAACACTATAGAACTTTTATTAGAATGTGGACTTGTGCGTAAGCACCAGTTTGGTAACAACCAAGCGCAGTATGAGAAATCATATTTTGACAAGCAGCACGATCACGTAATTCTTACAGATACTGGAGAGGTTATAGAATTTTGTGACCCTCGCATACAGTCTATAAAAAAAACCATAGAAGAGGTTTTTGATATTACTATAGACAAGCACTCCCTATACTTTTACGGAAAGAAAAACACGACTAACTAATATAACAATGGCAGTAGATTTACTACTAGGCCTCCAATGGGGCGACGAAGGAAAAGGAAAAATTGTAGATGTCCTTACAAAAGACTACGATATCATTGCACGTTTTCAAGGAGGACCTAACGCTGGTCACACACTTGAGTTTGATGGTATAAAACACGTACTACATACGATTCCTTCTGGAATTTTTCACGACAACGCTATGAATGTCATAGGCAATGGTGTGGTAATAGATCCAGTGATTTTTAAGAAAGAGCTACAAAACTTAGACAAGTTTGAAGGTCTTGATTATAAAGCAAAAATGGTAATCTCGCGTAAAGCTCACCTTATACTTCCTACCCACCGCTTACTTGATGCTGCTTCTGAAGCCTCAAAGGGAAAAGCAAAAATAGGATCTACTCTTAAAGGAATAGGACCTACTTATATGGATAAAACAGGTCGTAACGGTATACGTGTAGGTGATCTAGAACTTGCAGACTGGAAAGATCGTTATGCAACTCTTAGAGATAAGCATATCTCTATGATAGACTTTTATGATGCAAAAATTGAGTACGATCTAGAAGAACTAGAATCAGAATTTTTTGCAGCAATAAAGACGCTTAAGACCTTACAATTTATAGACTCAGAAGAGTACCTATACCAAGCTCAAAAAGGCGGTAAATCTATACTTGCAGAGGGAGCACAAGGATCACTTCTAGATATTGATTTTGGTACATATCCTTTTGTAACTTCTTCAAACACGACTGCGGCTGGTGCTTGTACCGGTCTTGGAGTTCCTCCTAATCAAATAGGTGAAGTATTCGGGATATTTAAAGCATACACAACACGTGTAGGCTCTGGACCATTTCCTACAGAACTTTTTGATGAGGATGGTGAGACTATGGGACGTGTAGGTAACGAGTTTGGAGCAACTACGGGTAGAGCGCGTCGTTGTGGATGGCTCGATCTAGTAGCACTTAAATATGCTGTGCGCGTTAATGGTGTAACACAACTTATGATGATGAAAGGTGATGTGCTTTCTGGTTTTAAAACCTTAAAAGTATGTACGGCTTATAAATATAAAGGAGAGACTATTGAGCACCTTCCATATAACATAGAGCCAGAAAACGTAGAAGTTGTATATAAAGAAATGCCAGGATGGTCTGAAGACCTTACAGGTATGACTAAGGCAGACCAACTACCTAAAGAGCTTAATGACTATATAGACTATCTAGAAAAAGAGCTAGAGACTCCTATCAAGATAGTATCTGTAGGACCAGATAGAACACAAACTATCCTTAGATAGTAAGTATCTACAATACGTAAAGAGCCTTCAGAATTATATCTGAAGGCTCTTTTTATATATAAACACATTGCTACATACGCTTTGACTTATAGCAACGTTTTAATCTTTACAATCTATTTTTTGATAAAGCGCTAACGGTTAAGGCTAGCAATTTGATTATTTTTGGAATTAATGAACTACAAGTACTACATCTTACTAGCTGGGATTATATTTTTTTCCGCTTTCGCGAAAGCGCAAGAACAACCCTCAAAGCTCATCTATATAGAATCTCCCATAGAGCGTATAAATGAAGAGGAGTTTCCTGGGGCAATCCTTTTACAGAAAAACAATAACGAGCAAGTTTACATAGAGCACGAAGGTGCAGAGATGTGGTGTGATCTTGCCTTTTTTTACAAAGAAGAAAACTTTGTAAAAGCTTACCGAAATGTAAGACTCAAACAAGGCGACTCTGTCTCTATGCGTAGCAAATACATCGAGTATAATGGTAAAACAAAATTTGCCTATGCCGCTGGTGACGTATTTCTAAAAAAGGATACGACCACCGTCACTACAGATACAATGTATTTTAACCGTACCACTCAGCAGGCATATTACAGAACTGGTGGTGTTGTAACCTCCCCTAATAGTAAGATTACAAGCCGTGTAGGTCGTTATTATATAGAGCAAGATAAAATTTCATTTATAAGCGATGTGGTGGTAAAAAACCCTGAGTATACTATAAACAGTGAGCAACTAGATTTTTATAGTGTGCCAGAGCACGCTTATCTATATGGCCCCACAACGATTACAAGTAAGACTTCTAAGGTGTATTGTGAACGTGGGTTTTATGATACCGCAAATGATTATGGCTATTTTGTAAAAAACTCTCGTATAGATTATGATAACAGGCAAGTATATGGGGATAGTCTTTATTTTGATAGAAATCGCAATTTTGCAAGTGCTACTAACAACATAAAAGTACTTGACACGCTTAATAGAAGTCTAGTAAAAGGGCATTATGCAGAGGTTTATAGAGCCAAAGACTCCGTACTTATAACGCAAAGAGCCGTTGCTATTACTGTAGAAGATAATGACTCTGTATATGTACACGGCGATAAACTGCTACTTACAGGTAAGCCAGATAATCGTATACTCAGAGCTTTTAAAAATGTAAAACTCTATAAGAGTAATATGAGTGGTAAGAGTGACTCACTACACAGCAACCAGCGTACGGGACTTACGCAAATGATTCGCAAACCTATCTTATGGAGTGAAGAAAGCCAAATCACGGGTGATAGCATACACCTCATAAGCAATACAGAGACAGAAAAAATAGATTCGCTTAAAGTTTTTAATAACGCTTTTATTGCTCAAAAGGATACTATCTCTGGTTTCAATCAGATTAAGGGCCAGAAACTTTATGGCTTTTTTGATGATGAAAATGCACTTAAACAGGTAGATATTATAAACAATGCTGAGACCATAATGTATATGCGTGAAGATAATGGAGATCTCACAGGGATAGATAGGGGCAAATCTGCAAGAATAGAGATTACTTTCTTTGAGAACACCATAGATGAGATTAATAAAATAAAGAGTCCTGGCGGGAATATTTTTCCTGAGTCTCAATTTTTAGACGAGCCACAAACCTTTGAAGGGTTTAACTGGCGTGGCGATGAGCGACTTCTTAGTAAAGAAGATATTTTTAAAGGTGAGGCACCTTTTACACTTACAAAGATACAGGGAATACCTCTTCCAGAAATAGATGAAGGTTTCTTTAGCACACCAGATGATGGCGAGAAACCTCCACTTTCAGAAAACTCTGATATAGATGAAGGCACCTTGCAGAACAGAGAGGAAAACAAACCACAATACGGTACTGAATCTTCTGATGATGAAAGCACAAAACAAAGAGAGTCATTAATAGAACGTAATCAAAAGGCAGCGCTAGAAAGAGCAAATACTGACAAACCAACCAAAAATAAACCAAATGTGTCTCCTCTTATAAAAAAGGGCGGGAATAACTAAACCCCTTGACAAATATCATATTCTTAATAAAAATAGATTTTACCAGCTATTTATCACTATTTTGATTAATTAAGTACCAAAAATTTACTTGTTAACCCGATTTTTGAGCGCTTAAGCGAAAAAATTTCTTTTTTACATCCTACTCACATACCTTGCTAGTATAAAGGTATGACTATGGGAAGATTATTACTTACACTCCTTCTTACTGCGCACATTACACTATCGGCTCAAAACTCTCAACTGTTTTTTTCTGATGTGCTAGACACGCACCTACCTGCCTATCTTTTACAAGCCGAAGACGCTATTAGAAATTTAGAACAAGACAAAGTCAAAGTACTTTTTGATAATCTTGTTCAAGATAAAATCGCAGGGTCTCTAATGGACAATTTTACGGTGACTAAACTTTCTAAAAAAGCGGTAACACTTAATGACTATACAAAACCAGTAATGCTACTCACCTACTCTAGCTGGCGTATAAATTGTAAAGGAGAACAAGCGGCTCTTAATGAACTAGCAGCCCAGTATGGAGATGACGTATCTATAATATTACTGCACTGGGGAAACAACAAGGAGGTAAAAAAACTAGCAAAAGGATATCATCGTAATATTGACGTGCTTTATGTAGATGACTCAGATAACAAGTACACACAGATTATTAAAAATCTTAAGCACTCCTTAGGCCTGCCTCTTGCTTATACCATCACATCAGACAAGACAATTATTAATATAAAAAGAAGACTCTCTAATAAAATGGCAAAAGATGAAAAAGATGCCGCCCTTGAGAATTATGACCTTTACAAAAACTTACTCACAGAGCTTCTTTTTAAACAAGAAACACTGAGCGAGGCTCCCATCGTGATAAACAAATAACACCTTCATTATATCTTGAATAATAGAAAAAGCCTGACAGTAATATTTCTGTCAGGCTTTTCATTTACAACAATGTGTTGTTACATTGTTATCTCCCTAAAGAGTATGCTCCTTGTTTAGGTATCTCTATATAATATTTCTTTCTTGAGCTGTTATTGAGCTTAGGCTCTCTCAACCAAGGGTTATGTATTTTTAAAATCTTATAATTAATCCCAAAACGCTCAGCAAATTTTACAAAATCTGTGACTGCTGTATCAACTTCTACCTTGTATGTAGGTACAGCTGTATATAGGTCTTCTGTTCTATAATTAAATCCATACTTTTTTGGGTTACTAAGAATCTCTTTAAGCGCGATAATTCTAAAGACATATCTCCCTGTCTCTTCCCCTAAAAGTAGGTCATAATAATCATTTACATTTTGCTCCTCAAAGCGACGTGACACACCATAGTTACCTGCATTATATGCAGCAGCAGCAGCCGTCCAGTTTCCAAAACGCTCTTTAGACTTCTTTAAGTACTGACAAGCAGCCCTTGTAGACTTCTCTATGTGGTAACGCTCATCTACATTGCTGTTTACTTCTAGACCGTACTCCTTACCCGTTTCTTTCATAATTTGCCAGAAACCTGTAGCTCTTGCAGGTGATACCGCCTGCGTAAGACCACTCTCAATAACTGCAAGATATTTAAGATCATCTGGTACGCCCTCTTCGGCAAGTATGGGCTCTATGATAGGAAAGTATTTATGCGCTCTTTTAAAAAGCAATAACGCATTAGACTGCCAGTATGTATTTACCAGAAGTTCGCGATCCATACGTTCCTTAATGTCTGGATTTTGTACAGGCACTTCCTCACCAGCAAAGTTGAGTCCATCTGGCATAGGGATGGCATATACATTATAATCGTTTACTAGTTTTTCGCTTCGTACTTTTTCATCTTTTACGGGTACTTGTTCTTCCTCTTGCTCCTGTGGAGCTTTTGCAGAGTTTATAACAAGACCGGCAACTGCGACTATCGCCACACCTGCAAAAATTTTCTTCATCATTATCATCGTCTTTTCTATTTTAAATCAATTTACTCATTTTCAATGAGTTTCGGCAAATGTTCATTAAACCATTTTGCACGAGTTATCACCATTATATGTGTTCCATCTTGAACCTCTATACAATTATCTATATACTTGACTGGAAACACCTTATCTGCCGTTCCGTGTATATGTATCGCATTTTCTGTAGGGGTTTCTTGATCCCAGCACACCATTTCTTTTACTGCCCACTTCATATATCTTCTATCATTCATAGATAGATATTTCTGGTACAAATCTACGCGGTTTTTTATGGTTTCTCCAAAGGCATATTTTGCAAGTTTATCAACATCTTCTATAAGACTGGCTGGAAGTGCTTTGTAGAGTTTTAGCTTTCGCGAAAGCTTCATTCGCCTCGGTAATTCATACTTGCTTTTTACAGTGCTTACTAGTATGAGCTTGCGCACCTTGATATGCTTTGCCATCTCTTGTACGAGCACTCCACCAAAACTCACGCCTAGCAATACAATATCATCGTGCTTTATAAACTGTGTCATACGTAGCGCATACTGTGATAGTGACTCCCCAGGTTCTGGCAGCTGCCATTCTAGTAAATGCGTAGTATAAGAAGCACTCGGTAAGCTTATATTTTCAAATATAGAAGGATTTGCAGCCATACCAGGCATCAAATACACGTGTATCATCTTACTTAGGAATAAGGGTTTAACATAGAAGTAGTGGCCTATTTCGGGAATTTTTTGTAAATTTGCAACACTTTCTTATTAAGAAATTCATATGTTTTAAAAATATTCTCAGATACCAGCGTTTACAGCGCATAAAACTAAAGACTGATTTCTTATTACGTGTTAATTATATTACAAATACTAAATATTTTTCAAAATTTATGGAGGCTACAACAGCAATTGAATTGACAGACAATGAGTTTCTAAGACAATTCGAAACTACCTTTGACGGAAAGCTTGCAAAAATGGAATATTCCTTACAAGAGCGTAAGATCTTCCTCACTAAAATATTTATGCCAGAAGGCACAGAAGACCATATGAACGAGTTTATAATAGCCGTTTTTAAGGAAGTAGCAGATAGAGAGATTAACCTCGTCCCTACAAGTCCAGAAATTGCAAAATTTATGCGCTCTAACCGTCGTAAGTACAAAAAGCTACTACCAGTAGGTATTAACATATAAGTTGCTCTCAAAGCAACCTAAAACCACTCTATCGAGTGGTTTTTTTTATGCCTTATTACTAACAAGATTCTACAAGCTTTTCTACTTTTATAACCTATGGAAGAAAATAGTATAACCTACACACATACTAATACGTATACCACACTTAATGATGTAACCTCACAGACTAAAAATGTATGGGTAGCACTACACGGTATGGGGTATTTATCAAAATATTTTATCAAGTACTTTAAGGCTCTAGATACTACTGAGAATTATATCATAGCACCACAGGCGCCTAGTAAGTACTATCAAGATAAACGTTTTAAATACATAGGTGCAAGCTGGCTTACTAGAGAAAATATAGAAACCGAGAAGGAAAATCTCTTTGCCTATCTAGATGCAATGTGGAGCAAAGAACTTGAGAAAATAGGAAATCAAGAAGTACGCTTTATCTTTATGGGTTACTCGCAAGGAGTCTCTATACTCACACGCTGGATGGCACACAGAGCGCTATCTTGTGATTATCTACTGCTACACTCTGGTGCGATACCTCAAGAACTCGAAGCAACAGACTTTAATTATTTACCACAAAGCACTACAGTAACTTATCTCTATGGAGATGAGGATGAGTACATCACAGAAGCCCGTAAGACAGAGCAACAGCTCAAAGGTTCGGCGCTTTTTGGTAATAGATTAAATGTGCAGGTGTTTAAAGGAAAGCACGAGGTGCACGTCCCATTTATAAATGAGATAAGTACTCAACTTATGTAAGTACTGGTTATGAGTACGCTTTCGCGAAAGCGTAAACCAAAAAAAGCAACATAAACTGTTGCTTTTTTTTATGAATGATTATATCTCTAGTAACCTGTTATCTCAAACTCACTACGCCTGTTGAGCTGGTGCTCTTCTTCTGTACATTGCCCCGCTGGACACTCTACTACTGGCTGGCTGTTACCATAACCTTGATACTGTATGCGAGTAGGGTCTATTCCTTTTTCTACAAGGTAATCAAAGGTAGCTTTTGCTCTGTTTTGTGATAACGGAACATTATATGCCTCTGGCCCACGACTATCTGTATGAGATTGTATTTTCATTTTGATGCGTTTATACTTTATAAGCTTTGCAGCAAGCTCATCGAGTACAACTTGAGAATCCTCTCTTATACTGTATAAATCAAAATCAAAGTAAATAGGAGCTACATCTATAAATAGCTTACCTTCTTTTTCCACCACTTGTGGCGACTGTGTGTCTGTGAGCAACTCAAAGCGACTAGGGTCCTTATCTTTAAGATCTTTTGCAAGATTCTTTTGTTTCATCATCGTGAGTTCTGACTCGGTAAATATGCGATTTACTTTAATCACATAAGGAGCCTCTTGCACGCCTCTTATCTGGAAGTCTAGGCTACCTTGCTCGTGATTATCTCCAGAGCCTATAAATGTATAATCATCTACAGTAAGTGGCACGGTAAAAGTGCCCGCAACGGCTTGTGTCTTCTTGTAAATTTCTTTTCCTTGATATCCTATAATCTTAATAGTTGCATCACTTATTAACTCATTTGTTACAGCATCTCTTATTTCAAATCGTGTGTTAAACTTTCTAGTAATAAGCTCACCTGTCTGGACAAAACTATAAATATCATCATCTTTTCCGCTTCTGCTTGTTGCAAAAAGACCTTCATTTTGAGAGTAGTATGTGAGACTAAAGTCATCATAAGGCGAGTTTACAGGTGCGCCTAGATTAATAGGTTCTGTAAATCCTTTTACGGTAAGTGGGGCTACAAAGATGTCTAATAATCCCAGTCCTAATCTTCCGTCTGTAGCAAAGTATAAGTCCCCACTGTCTGACACATAAGGAAATTGCTCTCTGTGAACTGTATTTATGGTAGGTCCTAAATTTACGGGTGTACCATAAGAGCCATCAAGATGTACCGTTACATAATAAATATCATAACCACCTAGACCGCCATCCATATCTGAAGCAAAGTAAAGTCGCTTACCATCTTTAGTGAGGGTAGGGTGCATATATGAAAATTCCTCCTTTACAAAAGGTAATCGCTCTGCCTCTCTCCAAACCTCGTCTATGCGCACACTTTTATATAAGTGAACTCGGTTAGTCCCTTCTTCATCAAAAATTCTTTTTGAATCACTTTTTTCATAGGCGCTACGCGAGATGTACATCTCATCACCTGCAGCGTTAAAGCTTATGTTACCATCGTGCAATGAAGAATTTACACCTTGACCTAAACGAACGGCTTCACCAGCTAGTTCATTTTTATCATTTACTCGGACTCCATAAATATCGAGAAAAGGTCTTTGCGTAGACTTAAAACGTTTTGCAAATAAAGTTCTAAAAACCTCATCATTGAGACGGTCTGAGGTAAAGAACACACTATCACCTACACGTACAGGTCCAAAATCATCTGCCTCAGAGCTTATGTTACTCTTTGTAGCATCAAATTTAGGATTACTGCTAGATAAGGCTTTGACTGTTTCTAGCGCTTTAGTTTTATCAAAATCTTCTCCTTTGTTTTTATAATAAGCTTCAAGGTAGTTTAATGCTTCTACGCCCTCACCGGTGACCGTTAGTGCGTGGTACATTTTAAAATTAAATTCATTATCAAACGTTCTATCTTGATCATTAAAACGCTCATTTACAAGTTGATTAAGATATAAGGCTGCGCTTTTATAATCTTGACCTAAGTAGTAGGCATCTATTACTTTACTTAAATTTTCTTTAGAGTTATTATCCTTAAGTGCTTGCTCATAATAATGTGCAGCACCTATATAATCTCCTCTCTTAAAGAACCGATCTCCTTTTTTAGATTGTGCAATGACTGTTGTACTCAGGCACAGTATTGCAAGTAGTAGGTATATATTTTTCATCTTAATAAAATCTAGGTGAGATGTATCTTTTCTGTAAGCCTAATATGTCAAAAGTGTATAACAATACAATCTCGTGACTCCCATTATTAAAGCTGTTAAGATCACTTACATTAAAATCGTAGCTATAACCTAATTTGAGACTGTTTGTGATATTAAAGCCGGCAAGAGCTGCGATAGCATCTTGATGTCTATATGAGACACCTAGCTCAAATTTATCATCATAAAGTGCGTTTACAGAGAGGTCAAAAGTAAGTGGTGCACCACTCACCCACTTTGCTACACCAGAAGGCTTGATCTTGAGCATATCTGTCACCTCATAAACATATCCAGCCATTAAGTAAGCAGTAGGATCTTTTTTATAAAGTACAGAGCTTCCTCCATCTTCAAATCTATTTTCTATTTTATAAGGAATCACACTAGGAGAACTTAAGCCTACATAATAATTTTCTTTAAAGAGAAATACCCCAGCACCTACATTAAGAGATGTTGTCTGGCCATTTTGAAAGGCTTGGTCACTTGTAATATTTTGCCCCGTAAAATCAAGACTCTGGTTATCTACTCCTAGTTTTAACCCAAATGACAGATTAGTACTTTCTGCTACATTAATTCTGTAAGCAAAGTTTACATTAAAATTATTTGTAGTAAGTACATCTCCTATCTGGTCATTTACATAATTAACACCTATCTCTACTCGCTCGTTGAGTGGGATGTTTGCAAAAACGTTTGCTGTGGTAGGAGCTCCTTCAAGACCTACCCATTGCGATCTGTATAGACTCCCTATGCGTATGAGTCCTGGCTCATTAATCATATATGCAGGGTTTACCACACCCTGATTGTACATATACTGCGTGTACTGTGGTTCTTGTTGTGCGAGCGTAGATAAACTACAAAATGCCGCTAGTATGAATAATCTAAATTTCATAATATGCTTTTTATTTTATCTACTTAAGTAAAAGTTACCGTCTATAGGTTCTGTCTCCGAGTCGTTTGGATAAAGGATATAGAAATACACACCCGTAGGTAATTGATCTCCTAGTCCTGAGCCAGTGTTTGCACTTCCGTCAAAGGCTGGAGTATTTTTATTTCCTCTATACACAATGGTACCGTATCTATTAAAGATTTGAATATCAAAATTTGGATATAAATCTGGGTACGTTCCTAAGTCTAGAAAATCGTTTTGACCATCACCATTGTCAGACACCCCGTCAGATATCTCTTGCTGGCAGCTACCATCAGTAAGTGGCAAGATATCGGCTAGGTATGAAACTCTTTCAGACTCACAACCATTTTCATCTATGGCAGCCACATAATACGTGACATTATTTTCTAGCAATGTGGATAATGGTAAGGGGGAGCCCGCTTCCGCGAAAGCGTACCAATTATAAACTGCCGCTCCAGTAACTAAAATATCTCCCAAAGTCTGATCATCATTAATACAAAACGTCTCTGGATCTGCTACCGAAGGCGCATCTATCGCTGTTATAGTAAAAGTGATAGTCGCATCATCATCACCACAGTTGTCATTTTCTACGAGGTACATATATGAGAACGTCCCAGGTTCAAAATCGCCTATATACAGTAGCCCATCCTCTATAGTAAGCGACGTATCTAGATTTATAAACTGTCCCGTTACATCTGCCCCTTCGCTCAAAAAGTCAAAAAGCGAGAGTGTATAATCACCAGGACAAACAAAGGTGTCTAGATCTTCTCCTGCATTTGCGATTCCGTTTACAGTGACATTTACCCAAGCAAAGGCCTCTGGACACACATCTGTAGCAGCAATGGTATAAATATAATCTCCGTCTAGCGCGGTCATAGGGTCTAATATCGCCTCGCTTGAAGAAGAAACGTAACCACCAGGCCCCGTCCAAGTTCCTGTTATATCTGGAGTACCAGAGAGTGATAAAAATAAATCAAGTGGCGCATCATCTTGGCACAGTACAATACTTGATGTAATACCCGGATCTTCTTGCTCAAAGACTGTAAAGTCTAATGTAGCTTGGGCATCACAACCATTTTCTGTAGTGGTCGCATAAATAAAACTAAAATCCTGCTCACCATCTATCTCCGGAAAGAAAAAGAAGTTATCTACCACTTCACCTGTTACCGCATCTGTAAACTCACCTAGAGGTCCAGAATAAATAACCTCAACACCGTTTGTTTCTAGCAAAGAGATAAGACTCACAAATCCAGCCTCGTCACAAATAGTAACACCAGCAGTATCTTCTCCAGGATAATTATTTTCAAAAAAGGAAACCGTAACTGTTGCACTTAACGCTTCGCAAA
Source organism: Dokdonia sp. MED134 (assembly GCF_000152925.2). Classification (NCBI taxonomy): domain Bacteria; kingdom Pseudomonadati; phylum Bacteroidota; class Flavobacteriia; order Flavobacteriales; family Flavobacteriaceae; genus Dokdonia; species Dokdonia sp. MED134. The sequence goes on from NZ_CP009301.1 coordinate 893,909, forward strand.
CACCATTTGCTGGTGTAGTATATATATAGTTACCCTCGGCGTTTATTGTAGGGTCAAAAATTGCTTCATTATCTGTGGTTATATATCCCTCAGGACCTGTCCAAGTTCCCGTTGTAGCAGGAGTACCTTCTAAAAAGTCAAATAAGTTTACAACATCATCTACAGCACAGGTCTCATAAATTGCGTCTACACCTGGACTTACACTTTCAAATATGGTAAACTCTAGTGTCGCACTATCTATACAACCATCATCTGAAGTTGTCGTATAAGTAAAATTAAAGGTTGCTTGCCCATCTATTTCTGCGTATAAAAATGGATTTGCAACTTCCTCGCCACTTACCGTATCTGTCCAGACTCCTTGTGTTCCTTCATAAATAGTATCTGTACCATTTGTATCTAATAAATTGATAAGATTAATAGGAGACTCTGCATCTACATCACATATCTCTACGCCTGCAGTATCTTCTCCTGCATACAGAAACTCGAGTAGCGTTATACTTAATGTTGCCATATCTTCATCACAACTTTCATTGCTAGGCACGGTGTATACATAATCTCCTGCGGCATTAGTCGCTGGATCATAATTTGCAACATTATCTGTAGTAGTGTATCCTTCTGGACCCGTCCAAGTTCCATTAGTATCTGGACTACCTTCTAGTAGTGTAAAAAGATCTACCTCTTCACTATTTGCACAAATATCTACCAGAGTATCTTCCCCAGCATCATATTGCTCATAAATAGTAAAGCTCAATGTAGCGCTATCTGCACAGTCACTAGCGCTAGTTGTTGTGTTGTATACAAAATCAAAGGTTTGTGAACCTCCAGTAATTTCTGGAATAACAAAGTTATTATCTATCACAATAGATGTTGCTGTGTCTGTCCATACACCATCTGGCCCAACATATACTGTTTGTACACCATCTGTCTCTAGTAAATCTGTAAGTGTAAGTGTTTCTTCATTCTCACAAAATTCAAGATCTGCAGTGTCTTCTCCTGCATAGTTTGGATTTGTAATGACTATAGTAATTTGAGCGGTTTGAGTATCACAAGGGTGATTCTCATTTATTTCTGAAGAACAACCGTCAGGAATATCAAAAACTTGTTCTTCTATTGCCTCTGCATTATACTCCTCATCTACAGTAAACTCAAAAACATATGTTCCAGCAGCGGTGAGAGGATCGAGATTTGATAAATCTATAGTACCTTGACTTGTATACCCTGGATCTTCTGTCGTTGTAGCGATATCACCTGTGTTAGAAACTAATCCTAAATCTGAAGGTCCAGAAATCAATGTCCAGTTAGTGTAATCATTATTAGGATAATCAAAAAGCACTCCATTTTCTGTAGTAAATTCTACATAATCATATAGATTAACACTTCCTAATGTTTCATCTGTAGTACAAAATGTTGCTTCATTTTCATTTTGACTAAATGGCCTTACAGATTCATAAAATGTAAAACCTATGGTGCTTGTCGCATCATTACAAACGGTAGACCTACTTTCTACAAAATATTGGTACTCGTAAGTTTGTGATCCAAACCTAGGGTTACTCATTACAAGATCTGCATACACCTGAGCAAGATTAATTACAGAATCTGCTGGACCCGTGATTTGACCTGTAGGGTCTGTCGCATCTAGCCATATTCCTTCTATATTTTCGTTTACTAGAAACTCATCTTCTAGTAAATCAATATCTCCATCATAATTACCAGCTATAAGTTCTGTATCACAGATATTAAATTGATTTGCAAATCCAGCAAAAGGCTCCCTAACCACAGATACTGTAACGGTTGTAGATTGCTCTGCATCACAAGGTGTTATACCTGGCACTGTATAAACTAGCTCAAATGTCTCTTCATCTACTAGCGGTGGACCCTCTTGATATGGAATGTTTACGTTAAGAAAACGGTTGCCAGTTATAGAAACAAAGTTAGCACTCGACCCAGTATATGTCCACTCCCCATTGCTATGTGGACTAGGATTAGAAAGCATAGTTTGAAACAAGTCAATCTCTGTAAACTGCATACACTCTGCTGGTGGAGCTGGTTGACATACCTGTAAGTTTATGGCACCATCCATCGTGTTTGCAACAGTTCCAGAATAAGGACCTAGTACGATATTAAATAAGTATTGCACATCTTCTGGACAGCCAGATGTACCGCTCAAAAATTCAAATTGATAATCTGTATCAAGTTCTGAAGAGCTATCAAGATCCCATAAATAAAGGTCACCAGTAACTACATCTAGGGCAAAGTTAAAGTTTGGATCAAACCACATACCGTCTGCAGCAGTGATAGTTGTACCGCTCAGTGTAGAGAACTCTTCATATAGATTTATGATTCCATCTGGAGTACCGTTGCTATCACCATCTACAACAGTCATATCACAAACAGTAAAAGTCTCTGTGTCACCACATTGTGCAAATGTTGTTGTAGCTACGGTTACAAAAAAGATAAGAAACAGGTATAATTTCCCCATAATTAGACTGGTTTAGTGTCGCAAATATAGGTGAGACCTCTATAAAAAACTCGTTATAGTGCATATTTATACAGTTGTACTACACTACTGTATGATTAATACTACAAAAAAGCCATACATTATCTTCTATAAATTAGATTTTGTAGAGATGTGTGCAACACCGCTTTCGCGAAAGCGCAAAAAAAAATCCCTTTAACTTCACGTTAAAGGGATTTTCATATATATAGTGTCTCAGTAAATTATTGCTTTTTGTTAAGCAAATATTTCACTTCTTCAAAAATCTATACTTCGACTACACTTAGTAAATAGTACTTAACTTCTTCGAAGTCTATACTTCGACTAAGCTCAGTACAGGCTACTTGACTTCTTCGAAGTCTACGTCTTCTACATCACTAGCAGTATCTCCGCCAGCATCTGGTCCAGCTTGTGCATCTGGTCCTGGTTGCCCAGCAGCATCTGCTTGTGCTTTATACATCTCTTCAGATGCAACCTTCCAAGCTTCGTTAATCTTATCTAGTGCTGGAGTAATCGCGTCTACAGACTTAGTCTCGTAAGCTGCTTTAAGCTCTGCAAGTGCATCTTCGATAGGCTTCTTCTTATCGTCAGATAACTTATCACCAAACTCAGTAAGTTGTTTTTCCGTTTGGAAAATCATACCATCTGCCTCGTTTATCTTATCTGCAGTTTCTTTTGCTTTTTTATCAGACTCTGCATTTGCTTCTGCCTCTGCTTTCATCTTTGCAATTTCTTCTTCAGATAGTCCAGAAGATGCCTCGATACGGATATCCTGAGATTTTCCAGTTGCTTTATCTACTGCACTTACTTTAATGATACCATTTGCATCAATATCAAAAGTTACTTCAATTTGTGGTACACCTCTTTGTGCTGGTGGAATATCAGTTAACTGGAAACGACCTATCGTTTTGTTATCTGCCGCCATAGGGCGCTCACCTTGTAGTACGTGTATATCTACACTAGGCTGATTATCTGCCGCTGTAGAGAATACTTGTGACTTCTTAGTAGGTATTGTAGTGTTTGCTTCTATAAGTTTTGTAAATACATTACCCATAGTCTCAATACCTAATGAAAGTGGTGTTACATCTAGTAGTAATACATCTTTTACATCTCCAGTAAGTACTCCTCCTTGTATTGCTGCTCCTACGGCAACAACCTCATCTGGGTTTACACCTTTTGACGGTGCTTTACCAAAGAACTTCTCTACCGCTGCCTGTACTGCAGGGATACGAGTAGATCCTCCTACAAGAATAATCTCATCGATATCTCCTGTACTTAATCCAGCAGATTTAAGTGCTGTCTGGCAAGGCTCTATTGTTCTTTTTACTAGGTCGTCTATTAACGCTTCAAATTTTGCACGGCTTAAAGTACGTACTAAGTGCTTAGGCCCAGAAGCCGTAGCAGTAACATAAGGAAGGTTAATTTCTGTCTGTGTAGAAGAAGAAAGCTCAATCTTAGCCTTTTCTGCAGCTTCTTTAAGACGTTGTAAAGCCATTGGGTCTTTACGTAGGTCCATATCCTCATCTGCAATAAACTCTTCTGCTAGCCAGTTTATGATTTTTTGATCTACGTCATCACCACCTAAGTGTGTATCACCATCTGTAGATAATACTTCAAAAACGCCATCTCCTAGTTCTAGTATAGATACATCGTGTGTTCCTCCTCCAAAGTCAAAAACAACGATTTTTTGATCTGTATCTTTTTTATCAAGACCATAAGCAAGTGCTGCTGCTGTAGGCTCATTTATGATACGCTCTACTTTAAGACCTGCAATCTCTCCAGCTTCTTTTGTAGCCTGACGTTGAGAATCGTTAAAGTATGCTGGAACCGTAATTACAGCTCTAGTTACATCTTGTCCTAAGTAATCTTCTGCCGTTTTCTTCATTTTTTGAAGAGTCATTGCAGATAATTCTTGAGGTGTATATAAACGGCCATCTATGTCTACACGTGGTGTATCATTGTCACCTTTTACTACTTTATATGCTGCACGCTCTGCCTCTTTGCTAGATTCAGAAAATTTGTTACCCATAAAACGCTTTACAGAAGCGATAGTCTTTGTAGGGTTTGTTACAGCTTGTCTTTTTGCAGGGTCTCCTACTTTAATCTCACCACCTTCTACAAAGGCAATGACAGATGGAGTAGTTCTCTTACCTTCTGCATTAGGGATTACCGTAGGCTCGTTACCTTCCATTACAGCAACGCACGAGTTGGTAGTACCCAAGTCAATTCCTATTATTTTACTCATTATATATGTATTTAAGTGTTATTTAATTTTTTCAACACTCACAAATAGACAAGGAGTATGCCATCGGTCAAAGTATGACAAGGTGTCATTATTAAAAAATAAAGGTTTTAATTACGCTTTCGCGAAAGCGTAAAAACTCTTATCACCACCCACTACTCTAATCAAACAACAATTAACCATCAGAAAGCAAACCTCATACAAGCAGGTGTGAAAATGGATTTCATATAATTTGAAATAATTTTAACGTAAGTTTTGTTTAATAGTATTGTTGTAAGATTAAACATAATGTATCTTTACATAAAACAACGCATATTATGGCAACTGTAAAGAAAACGACTAAAAAGACTACTGCCAAGAAGAAGACAGTAAACGCACAAATGCTTATTACAGCATATATGGAGTACGTGCTAGAGCACGGAGAAGAACCAAAAACGATTTACAAATTTTGTAAAGAACATAATATTGAAGAAGCAGAGTTTTATAAATTCTTTGGCTCTTTTCAAAATCTTAAAGCAGGTATATGGAATGCATTCCACACAAATACCGTAGGTGTGCTTCACAAAAACAGTGATTTTGAATTTTACACCAATAAAGACAAAATGCTCTCATACTTTTTTACAATGTTTGAGATGCTTACTGCAAACAGAAGTTATGTGCTTGTAGCACTAGACCAGCATAAAAATATGCTCAAAAATATGAGCCAGCTCAAGGAGTTGAGAGGTCACCTTACCTCTTTTGCAGCAGATCTTATAGAGGCTGGTAATGATGATAAGAATTATAAGATTACAAAAAATCCTGTACGTCTTTTTAAAGAAGGAGCCTGGGTACAGTTTTTATTCTTACTTAAATACTGGATGGAAGATAACTCTCCTGCCTTCGAAAAAACAGATGTGGCTATTGAGAAATCTGTAAATGCAATTTTTGACATTTTTGAAACCACACCGCTAGAAAGCATTATAGACTTTGGAAAATTTTTATTTAAAGAAAATTTTACAATGGCAAAGTAGTACTAGAAGTACGCACGAGGTTTTACCTCAACTCAACAAGAAAATAAGCCCTATGGGCATCAATATATGAAAACAATAGACCACATACCTACTAATAAACTCCAGAGAGCCTCAAAGCTTGTAAAGACTGGCGTAAAGGTGGGTGCAAACTATGCAAAATATTACGGTAAGAAGGTCGTTAACCCATCGCTCACAAAAGAGCAACTTAATGAAGATAATGCCGAAGATATTTATGATGGCTTAAAAAGTCTAAAAGGTAGCGCACTTAAGGTGGCGCAAATGCTTAGTATGGAGAAAAACATTATGCCTAAGGCATATGTAGAAAAGTTCTCTCTATCACAATTTAGTGTTCCTCCCCTATCTCCACCTTTAGTGCGTAAAACCTTTAAAAAATATCTGGGTAAATACCCAGAAGATCTCTATGATACGTTTGCGGCTCAGAGTGTTAACGCGGCCAGTATAGGCCAAGTGCACCAGGCGACATTAAATGGGAAAAAACTTGCTGTGAAAATCCAATATCCAGGAGTCGCAGACAGTATCAGTAGTGATCTTGCTCTCGTAAAACCTATTGCAAAGAAGATGTTTAATCTTCAAGGCGAGGGTAAAGAGAAGTTTTTTAAAGAGGTAGAAGATAAACTACTAGAAGAGACAGATTACAATCTAGAGTTAGCACAAAGTATCGCAATGACAGAAGACTGTGCTACCATCCCTAATCTTGTATTCCCAAGGTACTATCCAGACCTATCTAGTGAGCGTATACTCACTATGGACTGGATGGATGGGGAACACTTAAGTGAGTTTGTAGCACATAATACAGATCAAGAAGCGGCAAATAAGCTAGGACAAGCACTATGGGATTTTTATATGTACCAGATGCATATTTTAAAGCGCATACACGCAGATCCTCACCCAGGTAACTTTATGGTAGATAAAGACCATAATCTTATTGCTATAGACTTTGGTTGTATTAAGCACGTACCGCAAGACTTTTACATACCTTACTTTGACCTTGCAGAACCGTCAAATATAAATGACCCTAATATTTTTAAGCAAAAATTATACGAGCTAGAAATATTACGAGATGATGATGATGCAGAGACCGTAAAGTTCTTCTCAGCACTATTTCACGAGATGCTCAGCCTCTTCACACAGCCTATGCATCAAGAAGAATTTGATTTTAGAGACAGTACATTTTTTGATCAAATTGCCGTGCTAAGCGAGAAGTATAGTAAGGATACAGAAATACGTAAGATGAATGGTAACAGAGGTAGTAAACACTTCTTATATATAAACAGAACATTTTTTGGACTTTATAACTTGATGCACGATCTCAAGGCACAAATAAAGGTCAATAATTTTAAGAACTATGTACCCACAGACTCTGTGGCATAAAGGTTAATAATTGTGTTACTTTTTGTGACATGTTATTGGTTAGGTTGTTTTTTGAAAAGAGCGCTTTTAGTCGGGCGCTCTTTTTGTGTTTATAAGTCATTCATACTATGCGTGCATACTAAAATTATTATAGACACTTTATCTACCCCTTAAGATAAAGTATATTTACACGCTGGGAGTTTTACGCTTTCGCGAAAGCGTAATTACCCTCAAACAATTTTCAAACACAGCTTATGTATAATTCCAAAATTACCGGACTAGGTAAATACGTCCCAGAAAATGTGGTGACAAATGATGATCTATCAAAACTGATGGATACTAATGATGAGTGGATACAAGAACGCACCGGAATAAAAGAGCGTAGACATATCAAAAAAGGAGATGGTAACTCTACCGCAAAGATGGGTGTAAAAGCTGCAACCATTGCTATAGAGCGTGCTGGACTTACTAATAAGGATATAGATATGATAGTCTTTGCGACACTCAGCCCAGACTATTACTTCCCTGGCTGTGGTGTGCAAGTACAGCACTTAATGGGTATGGAAACCGTACCTGCGCTAGATGTAAGAAACCAGTGTTCTGGATTTATCTATGCACTTGCAACGGCAGACCAGTTTATAAAATCTGGTATGTATAAAAATGTACTGGTAATAGGATCTGAAAATCATAGTGGAGGTTTAGATTTTACCACTAGAGGACGTAGTGTGTCTGTAATATTTGGTGATGGTGCAGGTGCTGCAGTACTTTCTAGAGAAGAAGATACGACTAAAGGTATATTATCATCTCACCTACACAGTGAGGGAGAGCACGCACTAGAGCTATCTCTTAAAGGACCAAGCACAGAGCAATGGGTACCAGAACTTATAGAGACTAACCCGCAAGAAGATATCCCTTACTACCCGTATATGAATGGGCAGTTTGTATTTAAAAATGCCGTGGTACGCTTTTCTGAGGTGATTATGGAAGGTTTACAGAAAAACAAACTAGATGTAAGTGATATAGATATGCTTATACCGCATCAAGCTAACTTACGTATCTCACAGTTTGTGCAGAAAAAGTTTAAGCTTAGTGATGATAAGGTGTATAATAACATCCAGAAGTACGGAAACACAACGGCTGCTTCTATCCCTATCGCCCTTACAGAAGCTTGGGAGAATGGGAAGATAAAAGAAGGAGATACTGTAGTACTAGCTGCCTTTGGTAGTGGCTTTACGTGGGCCAGCTCTATTATAAAGTGGTAGTATAATCTCGCATCGAGATTTTAATGAAAAAAAGTCCGCAGTAGTATAATACTACTGCGGACTTTCTTTTTGTGCTAGGTCTACTATTATTTCCAGCCTTTCTCTTTCACTAGGTTTGCAATGTGCATATAGTGATGCATACTGTGCCAGGCATATTGCCCTACATTTTGTTTCAAGTTATAAGTTTTATCACCTGCAGGGTGAATAAATGTTTTAGACAGTTGCTCATCTGTGAGCGTTCTTAATAATCGTACAAGTTTATAATGAACCACTTCAAGGTGACGTAGTGACCACTCTACTGGCATCCCTTCTAGATCTGGGAGTGCCGTCCACGCATTTTCATCATAGGGTTTTATAACTGGGTTTTCTTCTGTGAGTGCCCATTTAAAACGCGTATAGCTGTTGTGATGACTATCTGCTAGATGGTGCACTACTTGTCTCACATTCCATCCTTCTGGTCTGTAAGGCGTGTTTAACTGCTCATCACTCATCTCACTTGTCATATCTCGTAACTGAGCTGGCATTACTTCTAGAATGTTAATCCACTCTGTAAGTTTCTCGTTTGAGATATCTGTGGGCATCGAATATTTTCCTATTGGGTATCTTAACTTTTCCATAGTCTCAAAAATAGAAAAGTCTCTGCGCCTTTACACATAATTGTTATCACACCTTATTAACAACCACGAGGCTATGTAAATATAGAAGCTATTAAAAACAAAAAAGGTCTGGCATAACACCAGACCTTTTAAAACTATTATAAGTGTACTCCTTACTTTACAGCAACAAGCTCTACATCAAATACGAGTGTAGCGTTAGGTGGTATTACACCACCAGCTCCTGCACTACCGTAAGCAAGATCTGAAGGAATTACTAAACGCGCTTTATCTCCAACATTTAATAAAGCGATACCTTCATCCCACCCTGGGATTACTTGACCTACTCCTAGTTGAAAATCTATAGGTTGGTTTCTTTTAAAAGAACTATCAAAAACAGTTCCGTCAGGAAGTGCTCCTTTATAGTGTACAGAAACTGTTTTACCTTTTTCTGCTTTTACACCATCTCCTTTTTGAATAATCTGGTAGCGTAGTCCGCTATCAGTAGTATCAAATCCTGTTGCTAGTGCTTCTATCTCTGCTGCTTGTGCTGCTCTCTCTTCTTCTATACGCTTAGCTCTAGATCCTTCAAAGGTTCTAAATGCTTCTACCGCGTTCCAAGCCTCTGCCTCTGCTCCTACACGTATGATTTCGATTTTTTCCATCTCATCACCTTGTGCTACGCTATTTACTACGTCTTGCCCTTCTACTACGTTTCCAAAAACAGTGTGCTTACCGTCTAACCAGTCTGTAGGGATGTGTGTTATAAAAAACTGAGTTCCATTTGTTCCTGGTCCAGCGTTTGCCATAGATAATTTACCTGGAGCATCGTGCTTAAGATCTGGATGAATCTCATCGTCAAATTTGTATCCTCCATCACCAGTTCCAGTCCCAAGTGGGCAACCCCCTTGGATCATAAAATCAGGAATGACACGGTGAAATTTTAATCCGTCATAGTAAGGTGTTCCTTGAGGTTTTTGAGAGTTCTCTAGGTTTCCTTCTGCTAGGGCAACAAAGTTTCCTACTGTTCCAGGAGTTTTCTCGTGCTCAAGCTTAAGTGTTATTTCGCCCTTTGGCGTATGAATTTTTGCGTAAATACCGTCTTGCATTATCCTTGTTTTTAATGAGGTGCAAAGATACTATTTACCTTTGGGAAGGCAAATGAGCAGGTTTAAAAATATACTAAGTTTAATATAATCTTAGCACTTGCCTTAAAGACTGGAACTCTTATAATTACCTAGCAACCTCTATTACTTCAAGATTCTCGATGCGACCCTCGTGTATGGTAAACCTGAGCATTGTGCGCACTTTATGAAAACCGTGCTTCCCTATTGCACCCGGATTCATATGTAATAGTCCCAGTTTTTTATCTGGCATCACCTTTAAGATATGACTATGCCCGCATATAAACAGTTTAGGCGGTCGTGCATAAATTTCTTCCCTTATAGCAGGCGAGTATCTACCAGGATAGCCTCCTATATGAGTAATTAATACTTCTACGCCTTCACATATAAAACGATTGTTAAGCGGGAATTCTTGTCGTGCTTCTGTGGTATCTATATTACCATAAACGGCGCGTAGCGGCTTTAATTTTTTAAGCGTGTCTGTTACTTTTAGATCACCTATATCACCTGCGTGCCAGACCTCGTCTGCCCATTTTACGTGGCCTATAATGTGGTCATCTATATAACTATGTGTATCGCTAAGGAGGAGGATTTTTTTCATTTGAGTGCGCTTTCGCGAAAGCGTATATTTGCTACAAAACTACAACACGGTGCGCTATTTTATTGAGCTTTCTTATTTTGGAAAAGACTACCACGGCTGGCAGCGGCAACCTAATGCTGTTACCGTGCAAGAAACCATAGAAAAAGCACTGAGTACCATCTTAAGAAAACCTGTACTCATAATGGGTGCAGGACGTACAGATGCGGGGGTGCACGCTACGCAGATGTATGCCCACTTTGACTGGGATGATGATTTAAGTCTTGATAATAAATTAAGAAATCTTACCTATAAACTCAATAGGTTTTTGCCTCCAGACATTGCCATAGATCGCATTTTTAATGTGCGTGATGAGGCTCATACACGTTTTGACGCGACATCGAGATCTTATCTATACCGCATTGCAAAACGTAAAAATCCTTTTAGTACAGAACAAGCACACGCTATAGCATATGATATAGATCTAAGCCTTATGAATGAAGCAGCGGCAGCGTTACTAGATTATTCAGATTTTGAATGTTTTTCTAAATCAAAGACAGAGGTCAACACGTATCTTTGTGATATTACTAGAGCGCAGTGGCTAGAAACCGAAGATGAGTACCACTTCCATATTACGGCAAACCGATTTTTGCGCAATATGGTACGTGCCATTGTAGGCACATTACTAGAGATAGGTCAAGGCAAAAAACCTGTCTCGTGGATACACGACGTAGTAAAAGGAAAGAGTAGATCACGAGCAGGGTCTTCTGTACCGGGGCACGGCTTATATTTAACAGAGATTATATATCCAGAAACAATTTATATAAACAATGGGAGAGACTAAAGGAAAAGCTTTTGACACACAGTTGTTCAAACGATTACTTGCCTTTACGAAACCTTATCGTAGCAGGCTTTATATAGCCGCAGCGGGAGCGATTATCTTATCTGTTTGTGCAGCGTTACGCCCTTACTTTTTAAAGAACGCCATAGATCTAGGGATCTCACAACGCTCTGCCACAGATTTATTTTTTTACTTACGCCTTATGGCGGTTGTACTGGTTGGTGAGGTCGTTTTCCAGCTTATGTTTATCTACTTCTCAAACTGGATAGGCCAGCAGGTTATAAAAGATATACGTGTTAAACTCTTTGACCATATGCTTGGGTTCAAAATGCAATATTTTGACAAATCTGCAGTGGGGCGTCTAGTGACTAGAGCTGTAGGTGATATAGAGACCATCTCTAGTATTTTCTCTCAAGGGCTTTTTATGATTATTGCAGACTTACTTAAAATGAGTGTCGTTTTAGGTTTTATGTTTTATGAGAGTTGGAGGCTCACACTTATTGTACTTGCTGTATTCCCCATTATATTATATGCCACCCGCGTTTTTCAGCGAGCGATGAAGCTTGCCTTCGAAGAAGTGCGCACACAGGTTTCTAACCTCAACACCTTTGTACAAGAGCGCGTGACAGGTATGAAAATTGTACAAATTTTTAATCGAGAAGCCATAGAGCACAAAAAGTTTAATGCTATTAATAACAAGCACAGAGATGCCTGGAACAAGACCGTGTGGTATAACTCTATTTTCTTCCCTATTGCAGAGATTTGTACAGCCGTTACTATAGGTCTTATTGTGTGGTATGGCGGTCTTAAAGCAGCACAAAGTGATATTGTAACGATAGGTTTAATTACTGCGTTTATAAGTTACATACAGATGCTTTTTACACCACTACGCCAGATAGCAGATAAGTTTAACACCTTGCAAATGGGTATGGTGGCCGCAAATAGGGTATTTACCATACTAGATACAGAGTCTTCTATAACAAATACAGGTACTCTAGAATTAAACGATGTAAAAGGTGTTATAGATTTCAAAGATGTACACTTCTCGTATGTACCCGGTGAAGAAGTACTCAAAGGAATATCGCTAGAAGCTGCTGCTGGAGAAACCATTGCTATTGTAGGCTCTACTGGTGCAGGTAAATCTACCATTATCAATCTACTAAGTAGATTTTATGAGATAGATAGCGGACAGATCTTACTAGACGGCAAAGATATTAAAGACATAAAGCTTACAGATTTACGTAAGGAAATTGCTGTGGTATTGCAAGATGTATTCTTATTTGCAGATACTATACTCAATAACATCACGCTACAAGACCCATCTATCACAGAAGAGGAGGTTATAGAAAGTGCTAAGGCTATAGGCGTACATAAATTTATATCTAGTCTACCAGATGGATATCACTATAACGTAAAAGAGCGTGGCTCTATGCTCTCTAGCGGCCAGCGACAGCTTATTGCTTTCTTAAGAGCTTATGTAAGTAATCCATCTATACTTGTGCTAGATGAGGCTACCTCATCTGTAGATTCACACAGTGAGCAGCTTATACAGAAAGCTATTAAGAAAATAACAAAAGGACGTACCTCTATCGTTATTGCACACCGTCTAGCGACCATCAAAAAGGCTGACCAAATTATCGTGATGGAGAAAGGAAAAATCATCGAGCAAGGCACACATAAAGAGCTACTTAAAAAAGAAAACGGTCATTATCGCAATCTTTATGAAGTACAGTTTATGCAGGCTGAGGCAAGTTAAATCAAACTACACATTACTTTGCAGATACATCCCTGTCAAATGTCACAAGCGACACTTGCTCAGACTTACCTTTAAGAAGCTCATCTCCTACTTTTACCACTCTTGTGTTTTTAGGTAGTTTTTTAAGCAAGTCTGCAAAGGCTTTAGACGCCAGTATATCTACGCCTTTATCATTACACATACCTTGTATACGTGCTGTTGTATTGAGTACGTCTCCAGAAAATGCAATGTCACGCTTTATCTTGCCCAGCTCCCCTACCATTACTTGACCATAGTGAAAACCTACCTTAAAATCTGGTAAGGCATTATAGCGTTTATAGTAGCGCACAGATTTCTTATAGATAATATTTTTCATACGGTAATAGCAGCGCAGCGCATTTGCGTTTTTAACACCGTTTTTCATCTTCCAAGTGATAACCACCTCATCACCCACATACTGATACACTTCGCCCTTAGTTTGCATTATGGCGGGAGCGATATCATTAAAAAAATCTTTGAGAAAGTTAAAATACTCTTGCTCGCCTAGCTTCTCTGCAATGCGTGTTGCATCTCTTATATCTGCAAACATAAAGATGCGGGTTTCATTTTTTGGCAAGAAGTAACGCCCCATCAAGTAGTCTGGAAAAACGCCCGGACCATACTTATCATTTATCATTAAAACGATAAGTGTGAGCAGTACGATAAACAACCATATTACAAAGTTCTTTATAAATATGTGCTCTGTATAAAACTGTAATACTCTATCTAAAAGCTCTTGACTACCTACGGCGAGACCTAGCGAATCACTATAAAAATAATAAGCCCCTATGGTACCCACTACCATAGCAATCACCACATAAAGTATGGTGATAAAAATAAGCGCCTTCCAGAAGGCATACTTACGTAGCCAGAGCTCCATTATATTTACCGTAAAAATGCCACCAAAAAGTCCAGCAACGATAGACACAAGCAAGTTAGCCTTAAATGATACTTCCAAATCAAAATTAGACGTAAGCGCATTTGCAGATACTAGCGTCGCATAATCATACAAGAAAATAATATTTGATATAAGTGTCCACGCAAGCAAGATCCACAGTGCTCTACGCACGTAGAATATGATCTCATTGTTAGTTAACTCTTTTCTAAAAATCTTCATACTACAATATCTGGTATCAATATAGGTATACTCCTATCAGAAAGATGTACTTATTAAGAGAGATTTATGAGGTTTTAATAATGCTTTCGCGAAAGCGTACTCCTACTGCGGTCTATTTTTAATCATATCTGGAGTAATCTCCAGTATATCTTCAAGTCGCTTTACACTGTCTTGCTTTATGGAGTCTTTGATTTTCTTTTCCCTAGCAATTTCCTCTCCTTTCTTCTTACCTTGCTCAAAGGACTCTCGCATAATTTTTACAAATGACGATTCATTTTCTGCCGGTTTTCCATCATTTTTGAGAAGATTAAAAATAAGCAACCCACCGAAAATTCCACCTACCACTGCGGTGATTGCAGTTAATACTACTCCAAACAATGCCGTTTTAAGTATAATCCCAGCAGCATCTAATTTAAAGAGTCTTTTAAGTACATAACCTATATAAAGAACAGCAAGTGGCATCCCAGCAAAACCTATAATTTGAAAAGCAGTCTCACTCCACATAAAACATATATATAATACTGAGGTTATCATAGCTGTATGTGAGTAGGCATATAAATAGATGACCAGATGCTCAACAAAATTATACTTCTTATAATTCCAAAAAACAATTCTTGAGATAACTGCAAGTAGTGGTATTGCAGCAAAATAAAACATAGACTGATAGTCTGTAGCTAGCTCTATCCACTCCTCTGCCCAGCCCTCTGCAAATTTCTTTTGCATTGCGAGTTGTTCTGGGTCTGAAACGAACATTGTAGATGCATCTGCCTGCATACCTGTAAACACATCTGCAAAATAGTTTTTAAGTAAAAAACTATAAACTCCTGCAATGGTAAGTGCAATAGCAAAGTAACTGAATGCGGGTAAGTACTTCTTACGCATTCCATTCATATAACCTCCTATAACCTCATCTGGGCGTGTAAACATCGCTACAAATGTTCTAAGAAAGGAGTTTTCCAGATTTAAAAAACGATCTACAAAATCTTCTATAAGATTACGCCAGGTGAGTCTATTATAAATACGCTTACCACCGCAGTGTGAGCAAAAACGCTGGTCTAGGGCTATATACTCTGCACAGTTTATGCAAGTATCCTCTACTTTTAAAAGATTGTTTTGCTTCTTTAAAGCTTTTTTTTCTGCCCTGGAGAGTTTACTCATTTGATTGATTGATTTAGAATCACAATAATACTAAAATTACAAGTATGTTAAAGTCACTCTATACTATCTTGAGTTTTCTGTAATGGTATAGGCAAAGATTGTGGGGTAAGAGATTTAAGCCTTAGGCTATCTTGCTTTATGCTATCTCTCTTTGCTCTTCTTGCATCGTGAGATTTCTTTACAGATTCTATAAGCGGGTCAAAAGAACCTGCTGTATACATTGCTGTACCTATAATGGCACTTAACAAAATGCTGAAAGGCACTATAATCAACAAGAAAATACCTGTTTTAAGAACCAGACTTTTGATACTTAAATTAAACACGCGATACAAGACATATGCCGTGTAAAAAAACGGTAATGTAGATACAAACAGGCTTACTATAATTTGCCCAGCAGCAGACCAGCCCGCAAGTATAAAAAGTACATTAGTTATAATTTGAGTTTGTGAGTATGCATAGAGATATATCACAATGTGCTCTATAAAATTTACCTCCTTATAATTCCAGAAAACAATTTTTGAAATCACTGCAAAAAATGGAATGTATAGAAAGCTTATAAAGGAGTTATAATCAAATATAAAATTTACAAGCTCCATCACGCCATCACCACCATTAGATTGTGCACCGGCTTCTAGACCTGTAAAGAATCCATTATACAGTCCGTTTTCTGTATCTAAAAACCAATTTCTAAATAAGAAAATGTAAATACTCCCTATAGTAAGTGCCACCGCAAAGTAGCTAAAGGCAGACATATAGCGCTTTCGCAACCCACCTATATAACCATTTATAACAACTTCTGGCTTTGTAAAAAGGTCAATAAACGTTTTGAGAAAGACATTTTCTATATTGAGAAAACGCTCTGTAAAATCTTCTAGTAAGTTGCGGGTATTAAGCCTGTTGTGCATACGCTTTGCGCCACAATGAGAACAAAAGCGCTGGTCTAAGTCTAACGGAGTACCACAGTTTTTACAACTCTCTGAGATGACAAGTAGCTCTCGCTTTTGTTTCTTAGGCGTTTTTGCTTTTGCCTTTTTAGGGAGCTTTTTAGACTTTTTATCTGCCATTGTTTACGTAAGTTCTGTCTCTAGTAGTATGCGTAAATCGTCTATCGTTTTATAGAGTACAAACTCTCCGTCCTTTATATAGCTTATCGCACCAGACTCCTCACTCACTACCAGTGCGAGCGCATCTGTCTTTTCTGTAATACCTACGGCAGCTCTGTGTCTAAGTCCAAAACGTAGTGGGATGTCACGCTCTTGTGTTACGGGTAATATGACTCTTGTAGCTGTAATTTTATTTTCTTCTATAATCATCGCCCCGTCGTGTAGGGTTGAGTTTTTATAAAAAACACTTTCTATAATAGGTCTGTTTACTTCTATCTCCATCCTGTCTCCCGTATCTTTTACAAACTCTAGACTGGTATCTCTTCTTATGATAATAAGTGCTCCCGTTTTTGAAGCAGCCATATTCTCGCAAGCAGTGAGAACTGCATTAAGATCTAAAGCCAGTGTACCTTCCTTTTTAGAAAAATTAAAGTTTTTAAAGAGCCCGCCCTTAGTGAGATTTGTACTCCCTATAAGGAGTAAAAATTTACGTATCTCCTGCTGGAAAACGACTATAAGTGCAAACATCCCCACACCTATAAACTGCCCCAATATGGTACTAAGCATCTCCATCTTAAGCAAGACGGTAAGTTGCCAGATCAAGTAAATAACTACAATACCTATAAAAATGTTTATCGCAACCGTACCTTTTACCAGTCTATAGAGGTAAAACATTAAGATGGCTACGAGTAAAATATCGATGCCGTCTAGGATGCGTAAATTTTCTAAGATTTCCAAAAATGTGAGATTTACGTAAAAATAGCAGAAATAGCCTAAGCACAAAATACTAAGCCATAAAAAGCGAGGATAATAATTACTCAATTATATGACATCAAGTTTAATAGTATGCCTACACTTACGTTTTCAATCTGAACGATCACTGCAATTAATAGTGGTTTTGAGTGCGCTTTCGCGAAAGCGTACCTAGTAACTCTCCCCTACTATTTCCACTTAATGTTACAACCCATACTTGGTTTTTGCAGGGTTGCTTGTGGCTTGCTGTTAAAGATATTATCTAGTGCTTCTCTCAGGTCTCTGCCGTTTACCGGGATGCCATTACCTGGCCTACTGTTATCTAGCTGCCCTCTATACACAAGACGATCATCTGGTCCAAAAACAAAGAAATCTGGTGTGCAGGCAGCATCATAGTTTTTTGCCACCTCTTGTGTCTCATCAAGTAGATACGGAAATGTAAAGCTGTTTTTACGAGCATTTGCCCACATCATCTCTGGGCCGTCTTGCGGGTATGCTACAATGTCATTACTACTTATCGCCACAAAGCCAAAACCGAGCACACGATAATCATTTGCGATGCGCACAATCTCATCTACCACGTGTACTACAAAGGGGCAATGATTACATATAAACATCACCACTGTGCCGCGCTCACCCTTAATATCGTGATAACTGCAAAGCTGGTTTGTAACCGTATCAAGCAGTTGAAACTCTGGAGCCTTTGTACCTAGCGGTAACATATTAGATGGAGTAAGTGACATATAATTTCTTTTGTAATCTTAATAATTAACACCCGCACTATGTAGGTGTTCTCATACTGTATGATAAGACGCAACAATATGCTAGACGTTACGTATAATCATAGCTAAAATAAAAAAACCACCTTTTTCAAAAATGAAAAAGGTGGTTTACATTAATGTGTTGTGCTAGGCACTCTCACATTATTTAATCATCTCATAAGAGCGTTTTATAAAGCTAGTAAGCTCTTCACCCTTAAGTAGATTTTGAGATAGTTTTGCTAGGTCAAAAGACTGTGTGATTAGACGCTTTTTAGTCTCATCTGTATCTGCATTGAGTATCTCTGTGACCAGCTCGTGGTTACCATTTACTACTAGGTTGTACATCTCTGGCATATTACCAAACATATTCATACCTCCGCCACCACCGGCTTGTTGCATCTCCTTCATACGGCGCATAAACTCTGGCTGTGTGATGATAAATGGTGCAGCATTACTATCCATTGCTTCTACTTGTACCGTGTAAGACGTGTTTGCAATAGCATCTGTAATAGCTGTTTTTACAGTCTCCTTCTCATCGTCAGAGAGTTTTGAGATTTGCTCTTCGTCCTTTTTGATAAGGTTATCTATATGATCACCATCTACACGTACAAAAGTTACGTTTTCTTTGCTAGTCTCTAGCTTCTGGATTAAGTGAGATACAATAGGAGAATCTAGCAATAATACTTCATATCCTTTGTCTTTTGCGCTCTGTATGTATGAGTGCTGTGCATCTGTATCACTTGCATAAAGTACAACAGTCTTCCCGTCTTTATCTACTTGGTTTTCTTTGATTTTTGCTTCAAGCTCTTCCCAAGTAAAGAATGTATTATCTACTGTAGGGTATAGTGCAAACTTATCTGCCTTCTCAAAGAACTTATCTTCAGATAACATACCGTACTCTATAACGAGTTTGATGTCATTCCATTTCTTTTCAAAGTCTTCTCTGTCGTTATTAAAGAGTGACTTAAGCTTATCTGCCACCTTACGAGAGATGTAGCCAGATATCTTCTTTACTGCTCCATCTGCCTGTAAGTAACTACGAGATACGTTAAGTGGGATGTCTGGAGAGTCTATCACTCCACGTAGCATCGTTAAGAATTCTGGCACGATACCCTCTACGTTATCTGTAACAAAAACTTGGTTTTGATATAACTGTATGCGATCCTTCTGCATATTCATATCCTGCCCAAGTTTTGGGAAGTATAAGATACCTGTAAGGTTAAAAGGATAATCTACATTAAGGTGTATATTAAATAACGGCTCATCAAAGTTTGCTGGATACAACTCCTGGTAGAAGTTTTTATAATCTTCCTCTTCAAGATCTGCTGGTTGCTTTGTCCAGGCTGGGTTAGGGTTGTTTATAATATTATCAACCTCTTGTGTAGGAGCTGGATCTTCTTCCTTTGCATCTTCTGGCTTAGGAAGCGTCTCTGTTTTCATACCAAATTTAATAGGCACTGGCATAAACTTGTTGTACTTAGAAAGCAGTCCCGCGATGCGTCCTTCTTCGAGAAACTCTGTACTATCTTCTGCGATGTGTAAGATAATCTCTGTACCGCGCTCTGTCTTATCTGCCGCTTCTAGTGTAAAGTTAGGACTACCATCACACGTCCAGTGTGCTGCTGGCTCATCTTTATGTGACTTTGTAATAATCTCTACCTTCTCTGCCACCATAAATGCCGAGTAAAAACCAAGACCAAAGTGCCCTATGATTCCTGTATCTTTTGCACCATCTTCATACTTGTTTAAAAACTCCTCTGCTCCAGAAAATGCAAGCTGGTTAATATACTTCTCAACCTCTTCTTGCGTCATACCAAGACCTTGATCTATAATATGAAGCTTCTTCCCTTCCTTGTCTATTTTTACTTCTATCTGAGGATTTCCATACTCAGCACTAGACTCACCTATAGAGGTAAGGTGTTTTAACTTAAGGGTTGCGTCTGTTGCATTTGAGATAAGCTCACGTAAGAAAATCTCGTGATCACTATATAAGAACTTCTTAATAAGCGGAAAGATATTCTCTACCGATACATTAATTTTTCCTGTTGACATTGTATATATGTTTTAAAGTGTAAAATTTGAGTCTTGCTTAAAGCGAAAAAAGTACCACAATGCGATATGTGACAAACTGACATTTTACGACAGTACTTTATAGAGATTACTGTCTAGTAGCAATGGCTTTATGAAGTGATGGTGAGGTGGGTTATTACGCTTTCGCGAAAGCGTAACAAAAAGAAACCCCAGCATCATAATGATACTGGGGGTTTGTATATAAGTGTATGTTTATGCTATTATAAACTAGCTGATAAATTTTCTAATGAAGGCTTTTTAATCGCTTCTATATTTGACACATCATAGCCAGAAAAACGCTTCATATAGCTACGTATACTTGTACCAAAGGCATCTTGAAAACCAGTAGCTCCACCAGAGCGTAAAAACTTCTTTACACTACCAGGCCCAGCAAGGTGTGCTGCTGCAAGTATACCAGACTCGGTAACGCGCACGCCAGAGATCCAGCGACCTTCATATCGTTTTATATCACGACGTAAGACCCATTTATTACGAGAGGCATTAAGTAAAAAGGCTTGCTCTTGCAGTACAGGATTCTCTAGAAACTCAGAGCCATCTTGAATACCTAAAAGATCTAATGTAGATGCACCAAACTGGTACTTACCTAGATATCCAAATCTGTTTATTGTAAGATAATCACCGCGAGATTCTTTAAAAGCAAGTGCTTCTTTAAAACCGGTATAATTTTTACCAGTAAGCGGTGTAGGGTTAAATACAAAAGGGGTTTGAACCGTCTCCTCTGGAAGAGGAACACTAAAGTCCATAGCTATACCATCTGTGGTATAGTGGGAAAAATCATATGTTTTTTCTGATTTGTTTGACACTATCAGAATACCTAACATAAGAGGCAATACAGTAACTTTTATCAAGTTCCTAACCATATAAATACATTTCGACAGCCAAGAAATTACTATTTAAATTTCTCTTAGGGTGCTGTCTGTTTCGGCGCGCAAAAATACAACCTTTAAAGATTACCAGAAAAACTTATTTTAATTTTTTAGCAAAACTTTATGAGTCACTGATTTTATGACACTTACACTCACAAAATAAGTTCAACTATAACGTTTTAGCATATTTTAATGTAATTTAATACAAGTATAAAATTACCTAAAACGTCAATTATCATACATTACAACGCAAAAATAATTCAGAAAATATGACCAACTATAAGGTATAACACCATTTTAACATACGGGCATCTACCTGTTTTTGCACCTCTCTAAGCTCGGGTATAAAAAAACCCAAACACTAAGTTTGGGTTTATATAATTTTATGAGATGCTATCTTAACGATGGATCTTCTTGCTATTTACCCACCTTCTATATGCGGCGCTATTTGCATTATGTTGCGATAGTGTCTTTGCAAACTTGTGGTAGCCAAAATTTTCTACATCTGCCACAAAGTAATAGTAGTTGTGCTTCTCTGGGTTAAGAACCGCCTGTATTGCTGTTACGTCTGGCATAAATATAGGCCCTGGTGGTATCCCTCTATTTCTATACGTATTATAAGGAGAGTCTGTCTCAAGGTCTTTATATAGCACGCGCTTTATCACCATATCCCAGTCATTTTTAGTACGCTTTACGGCATATATAACGGTAGGGTCTGCGTCTAGTTTTATTCCTTTTTTAAGTCTATTAAGGTATACGCCTGCTACTCGTGGTCGCTCATCTGTCTTTGCGGTTTCCTTCTGTACGATAGATGCAAGTGAGTACACCTCTGCCGGCGTTAGGTTTAATTTTTCGGCTTTTGCGAGTCTGGTTTTATTCCAGAATTTTTTGTGCTCACTAAGCATTCTCGCTCTAAAATCTTCGGCGCTAGTGTTCCAGAAAAATTCATAACTGTTAGGAATATACATAGTAAGTGCCGTGTCCTTATTAAAATCGTGCTCACGTAAAAAGTTTACATCTAGCATTGCATTAATAAGTGAGGTACTGTCTGCCTCTATCTGTGTAGCGATACGGCCGGCCATATCCTCTAGGCGCTCTTGGTTATTAAAAGCCACCTTTACAGGCGCATTTTTAACACGAATGGTATTAATAATATCATTATTACTCATACCCTTCTTAATGATATAGTGACCCGGTTTTACGTTAGACACATATCCCTTTTTCTGAGCAACAGATGCAAATGCATCTACATCTTTAAGTAATGGCGTAAGCTCTGCCGTTACATCATTAAAATCTGCTCCCGTAGGAATGTATAAATGAGCGCGCTCATTATTAAACGCTGTGTTATCAGAAAAAATAGCGTCGTAAACCGTGTAGGCAAAAATACCGCCTACTACTACGCCCACTATCCCGATGATTAAAAGTATTCTCTTGATGTACATTTATAATATGTGTTGATATAATAATTCGTTTGTAAATGATTCTTCACCTGTGGTGAGGTCACGCCTGCGTCTCCATTCTTTTTTTATGCCCACAAGCTCAAACCCTGCTTTTTCAAAAAGTGCTATGCTTGCTTTATTCTCATCTCCTATGTTTGCATATAACTGGTGCATATGGAGATGTGTCTTTGCATACTTTTTAAGTAAGGCTATCGCCTCACTAGCATATCCCTTGCGCTTTTCTGTTTCTGTTGCAATCACAACGCCCACTCCCGCACGTAAATTATGAGGATCAAAGTCAAAGAGGTCTATAAGACCCAAAAAAGCTCCAGAAGTTACATCACAAATAGCAAGACGCAACTGTCGCATCTCAAATATATCTTTATGCGCATTTGCCAGGTATTCTTTAAGTACAAACTTTGAGTAGGGCGCTAGCGTCTCACCTACAAACCAGAGTGCCTCATTATTTTCTATCTCATAAAGTGCCTCTAGATCTTCTAGCTCTAGGGCTCGTAAAGCCGCACGTGTACCTCGTAGTGTTAACATTGCCACTCCCCTTTAAAAACAAAGGTCGCAGGACCTATAAGATATACATCTGTATAACCCGTAGCTGTTTTTGTAAAAGACACCGCTAGTTTACCACCCTCTACATCCAGCTGTATATTATTTTTTGAAGTTACACCATTATTATGAGCTGCAATTGCCACAGCGGTAACTCCCGTACCACAGCTCAAGGTCTCATCTTCTACCCCACGCTCATAAGTGCGCACGGCAAAGTGACCATCTTCTAGCTCTTGCACAAAGTTTATATTACTTCCAGCCTCTCCATAAAGCGCTCCATAACGTATGGCTGCACCTTCTTCTTTTACCGCAACGGTTTTTACGTCACTCACCATTTTAATGTGATGTGGCGACCCGGTATCTAGAAAGCTATATTCTGGTGTTGTTTTAATTTCTGCAACATCTTGCATTTTAAGGTGTACAATTCCATCCTTTACGGTGGCCTCGTGCATTCCATCTACCGCTTCAAAGGTAGCGTGGGTATCTATGAGTGATAACGCTTTCGCGAAAGCGACCAAACATCGCCCACCATTACCGCACATACTACTCTCATTACCATCTGCATTATAATACACCATTCTAAAATCTGCCGAAGGGTGACTTTCTAGCAGCATTAAACCATCTGCCCCTATGCCAAATTTACGGTCACAGAGTTGTGCAACAAGTTTGGTATCATCTTTGGGAAATATATCTAGACGGTTATCTATGATTACAAAATCATTACCGGTGCCTTGATATTTTGAAAAAGAAATTGTCATTTATGCTCAATATAAGCGACAAAAGTAGCAAATATCAAACTCCTTTTTGATGTTAAATGCCAGTTAAATAGAAACCGACAGAATACTAAATTTTTAATTTTAACGATTATTGATAAAATGCTAAGGACTATGAAAAAAATCGGAGGAACATTCTTAATCGCCTTACTAGCCGGCGCAATAACGCTAGGATCTTATAAATTATTTATAGAAGAGCCTACACAAGTAGTCTCAACCCCAGTACAAACCCAAACCACCCCTGCCTATACCCCAGTAAATTATGAAGCACTTGCGGCAGCTGCCAGCGGTGTAGATTTTACAGAAGCGGCAGAGCGCACGGTAAATGGTGTGGTGCACGTAAAAAATGTACAAGTGTACAAGCAACCGCGTAATATGATGGAATATTTACGTGGTGGCGGGCAAACTAATAAAGGCATTGTAGGTGCCGGTAGTGGTGTGATTATCTCTGGAGATGGATACATTATTACAAATAACCACGTGATAGATGGCGCCTCTGAGGTAGAGGTCACGCTTAATAACAATAAAACCTTTATGGCAGAAGTGATAGGTAAAGATGCAAAGGCAGATATTGCGATCCTTAAAATAGATGCTGGTGAGGAGTTGCCTTATATCCCCTTTGGCGATAGTGATGCTACAAAGGTGGGAGAATGGGTACTTGCCGTAGGTAACCCTTTTAACCTTACCTCTACCGTTACCGCAGGTATAGTCTCTGCAAAGGCGAGAGATATAGATGAGCGTGATGCAAACTTCCAGTCTTTTATACAGACAGATGCGGCTATTAACCCTGGTAACAGTGGGGGAGCACTTGTAAATATATTTGGTGAGCTGGTAGGGATTAACACGGCCATCACCTCACAAACGGGATCTTATGTAGGGTATGCATTTGCCGTACCGTCTAACAATGCTCGTAAGATTATGGAAGACATTATGCAATATGGCTCTGTACAAAAAGGAATACTAGGTGTTACTGGAGGCACACTTAATGCTGCCATTGCAAAAGATCAAGACCTTAATACTACAGAAGGCTTTTATGTAGCCAGCGTAGAGTATGAGAGTGGTGCAGAGCAAGCAGGTATCACCACTGGTGATATTATCAAAAAACTTGATAATGTAAAAATTACTAAGTTTTCTGACCTCTCTGGATACATTAATACCAAGCGACCTAATGACATTATACAAGTAGAGATTTTACGTGACGATGAGCTTATGACCTTACCTGTAAAACTAGTAAAGTCTGTCACCTTTGACATAGAGCGACTAGGGATACAGGTTAAAAATGCCTCCCCAAAAGACCTTGACAAGTACAAAGCCAAAAATGGTGTTGTGATAAGCCAGACGCTCACAGAAGCAATGAAGCGTTACCGTATAGAAGGTCTTGTGATATCTGAAATAGATGATGTTATGGTAAACTCTATAGATGACGTAAAAGAAATATTTAAAAATAAAAGCCCAAACGAGCCTGTAAGCATTGTTTTTAATGACAAAAGAGGCGAGCGCAACCGCTTTATTTTTGACTAAGCAATACACACTTTAATATTATAACCCTTTCAGTTTCTGGAGGGGTTATTTTTTTGTGTGAGAAATTCATTTACGAAAACGTTTGAGTAACAGACAGAAATGGCTACTTTTGCACAAAATTTGAAAAATTACGCTTTCGCGAAAGCGTACAAAAAAACAATGTAACGTTTAGTATCTTACTATGAGTCAATCAGAAACATACGAAAAAGAACTTTCCTTTCAAGCAGACCGCCGAAGAGCCACTGTAGAATTTATTAAAATAGCTAGCGACCTATGGTATGACAATGCTATAGAGCTTGTTTTATTTAGAAACCAAGTGATGGATCGCAACGTGAGTCAGATTTTAGACCTTCACGAGTATGCAGGAGCCTTTGTAGGGAAGCCTATCTCTATATTTGATAGTGTAGAGATCGCGCAGGCTATAAAGCAACTAGACTTGCCACCATCTAAGCTAGATATAGGTAAGCTTACGTATGAGTACCACCTAGAAGAAAATGAAAACGCAACGAGCTTTATTGCACAACGCCTTAAACCTGCACAGCAGGCAGCGCCTATTGAGCCTAAGGATGTGGTGCTTTACGGTTTTGGCCGTATAGGGCGTCTTGTAGCCAGAGAGCTTATGACACGCACGGGTAAAGGTAGCCAGTTACGACTAAGAGCTGTGGTTACAAGAGGTAAGATAGATGCCGGTATACTTGAGAAAAGAGCAGGTCTTCTTAAAAGTGACTCCGTACACGGTGACTTTACAGGTACCGTCTCTGTAGATGTAGAAAATCAAGCCCTCATTATAAACGGTACTACGGTAAATATTATAAGTGCAAATGCACCAGAAGATATAGACTATACCGCTTATGGTATAAAAGATGCCCTTGTGATAGATAACACGGGTGCCTTTAGAGATAAAGAGCAACTAAGCAGGCACCTAGTAAGCAAGGGTGTGGCAAAGGTATTACTTACCGCTCCTGGTAAAGGAATCCCTAACATTGTGCACGGTGTAAACCACCAAGAGCACAACCCAGATGAGGTACAAATCTTTAGTGCAGCATCTTGTACTACAAATGCAATTACACCTATTCTTAAAGCCATAGATGACACCCTAGGTGTACAAACAGGTCACCTAGAGACCATACACGCATATACAAACGACCAGAATCTGGTAGATAATATGCACAGTAAGTACCGCCGTGGTAGAGCCGCTGCTCTTAATATGGTGATTACAGAAACTGGTGCTGGTGCGGCAGTGAGTAAGGCGCTACCACATTTTGAAGGGAAGCTTACCTCAAACGCGATACGTGTACCTGTGCCTAACGGATCTCTAGCAATACTTAACCTTGAGCTTACAAAAGAGACAAGCATAGAAGGGATAAATACACTTCTTAAAAAGTATGCACTAGAGGGTGAGCTTGTAGAGCAAATTAAGTACTCTATAGATAATGAGCTTGTGTCTAGCGACATTATAGGCTCATCTGCTCCTAGTATTTATGACAGTAATGCCACTATCGTACGTAAGGATGGTAAAAATGTACTTCTTTACATCTGGTATGATAACGAGTATGGATACAGCCACCAGGTAATACGCCTTGCAAAATACATTTCTAAAGTACGTAGGTTTACGTATTACTAGAATGAGACGTTCTTCCATTAAGTATGTGATTGTAACATACTTTTTAAGTAAAGCCATCTTTATAAGATGGCTTTACTGTTTTTAAGAAGTGAGATATATGTTTAAGTAGATTGTGTAGCTAGTTTGTTTGTTTTTACGCTTTCGCGAAAGAAAATAAAAGATGCAATACAAGTAAACCTGCTAGTGATTGAGATAGCTAACTGTGAGAGTTGTGTTAATAAGTTAAAACATTCGTTTATACGCTGAAAATCGAGATTGGTAAAAAATCACCAAAACATTCGTTTATACAACTAGTATGGGTATGATAACTTATATGTTTTTAATAACTTGCGTTTATATATACGTGGCGGCTGATTGCCCAAGGGGCTTGCAGACCACGATAAAATAAGCCACACAAAAGGCAGTTGCATACTTGGTTATTACCGCAATCGTATGGCTACGCTTCAAAATCGGTTTAAGAGCGATTGTAAGAGCAATAATCAAGAACCTAGCACAGATAAATCATAGAGCAAATCTGCTAAGATTTTAAAGCTCCCACCCTACTCAATCAGCCGCCACAGGCCACTACTCAAAAATGCCTAGGGCATACATCTTAAGTATAGAAAGCTCACACGTAGTTGCAACCAGCCACAACTATTACATAACGCGAATACGACATTTTTGAAAGCTCTATGCGCGGCGCACAACTCCAAAATTCATTGTATATTTAGTCCAAACAAATCAAGACCACAAAGTAAAGCAAACCAGCAATCCCGATAGCTATCGGGAGCCGCACTCGCTTTATGTAGTGGCCTGTTGTGTGCAATACACGAAAAACCGTTAATGATTGAAAAATCCAACTACTGATTTAAAAAATGTCTAAACTTTCTGAATATAGAGAAAAACTTAATCTCACACAAGATGAACTGGCTGAAAAGGCAGGCATATCAGTCCGTACTATTCAAAGAATTGAATCTGGAGCAAAACCAAAAGGACATACTTTGAGAACATTGTCAGAAGTATTAAAGATTTCCGAAAATGATTTAAGAGAAAATAAATTAGAAACTAAACTCATCGATTTTAAATTGGTCAAAATCATTAATCTTTCATCAATTGTAGGTATTGTTTTTCCACCAATTAACATACTACTTCCTTTTTTCATTATGAAACGTAATAAAGAAATCAACGAAGTCACAAAACAAATTATTTCTATTCAAATTTTATGGACAATAATTGCATTTACTTGCTTCATATTAAGCCCATTTGTGAGAAAGTGGTTTGGCATTAGCAATCAATTAACCCTTGTAATAATCATACTTTCTGTACTTGTAAACTTGTTTATTATTGTTAGAAATACTATTTCAATTGATAAAAACCAAAGACTCTATATTTGCTTGAATTTCAGTTTTTTATAAAAACTGTCAGCTTATTGTCGTTTCATTGTCAGGTGTTTTCGCAGCCTTTTGTCAAAAGGTTTTAAGATAATTGTAAAGTAAAACATCAATCAAATTAATAATGAAAATGTACAAATCGATTTTAGCAATTATCTTATCCTTTACTCTACAATTGAGTTTTTCTCAAGTAAGCAAGGACTCATCAATTTTTCTAAATCTTAAAAAAGCAGACAGCCTTATCTTTAATGAAGGGTTTAACAAATGTAATTACGATGCTTTAAGAGAAGTCCTTCATAAGGATTTAGAATTTTTTCACGACCAAAATGGAACTCAAAATTTAGAACAATTTTACAACTCATTTTCTAAAAGCATTTGTTCAAACGTAAATTTCAAACCAATTAGAAGATTAATCAATGAAACGCTTCAAATTTATCCTCTCAAAAACGAAGGTAAAATTTATGGAGCCATACAAACGGGAGAGCATATATTTTATATTAAAGAACCTAACAAAGAAATTTATGCAACCGAACAAGGAAAGTTTATACACACTTGGGTATTAGACAACGGAAAATGGAAAGTAAAAAGAATATTGAGCTACGAACATAGTCCACCAGCAAAAGAATATGGAGCTAAATTCAATGCTGATTATACTTACGAACTATTTGACAACGACAAACAAATTGAAAAATTATTAGCAAAACATAAAATTCCATCGATTTCAATTGGTTATATAAAAAACGGAAAATTACAACAAGTTCGAAATTTTGGTTATCAAGAAAAAGGTAAGCCTATTTCTTCTCAAAGTATATATAAAGTAGCTTCATTAACAAAACCCATTGTAGCAATGGTGGTATTAAAATTAATTGAGGATGGAAGTTGGAAGTTGGATGAACCTGTTTCGAAATACTTTATAGATGATGATATAGCAAAAAGCCAATTTCTTAATAAACTCACTACAAGACATATTTTATCGCATCAGTCTGGTTTTCCTAATTGGAGGTATTTAACAAAAGACAAAAAATTGTTCTTTCAGTATGAACCTGGAACAAAATGGAAGTATTCTGGAGAAGGTTTTGAATATCTTCGAAAAGCAATTGAGAAAAAAATGGGTCGTCCATTTGATGAAATTGCACAAGAAAAATTATTCAATCCACTTGGAATGAATAAAACATTTTTTAATTGGACAGCAAATTTCGATGAAAATTTATACGCAGTAGAACACGATGAAAATGGAAACTCTATAAACTATGAAAAGTACACAAATACAAATGCTGCCGCAAATTTGATGACTACAGCAGAAGATTATTCTAAATTTTTGGTTCATATATTGAATGGAGCTGGCTTATCAGAAAATCTATATAATGAATTTTTAACACCTCAATCTCACGAAAAACCGGGTATTGATTGGAGTTTGGGAATGCAAATGCTAATGGATTTACCAAATAACGAAACTGCATTTATGCATACTGGTGGAGATTATGGAACAAAAACCATTGCTTTAATCTTAAAAAATTCCAAACAAGGTTTAGTATTATTTTCAAATTCAGAAAATGGAATGGTTCTTTGGCAAAAAATTATTTCAGAATATTTTGGAGAAACTGGACAAGAAATTGTGAGACGGAATTTGGAATAAACACAGGGCAAAAGTACTGCACACAACAAAGTATAAAAATAATAGGGCATTTTTGGCTTAATTAAAAGGGTTTTTGTGTTTGCAAAGTCGCCCTTTTTTTGTTTTAGCTTTTAATTAATGTAAATGGTAAAACCAATAAAACAAAAAAAGGGCTTGTGGCTCAACCGAATGGAAACAACTTACTTTCTGCCCTACTATTCTTATACCAGACCGTGGCGGCTGATTGCCCAAGGGCTCGCAGTTCACGATAAAATAAGCTTCACAAAAGGCAGTTGTATACTTTGCTATTACCGCAATCGTATGGCTACGCTTCAAAATAGGTTTTAGAGCGATTGTAAGCGCTATAATCAAGGATCTGGCACAGATAGATCATAGAGCAAACCCGCTAGGATTTTAAAGCTCCCACCCTACTCAATCAGCCGCCACAGGCCACTACTCAAAAATGCCTAAAGATTATAAATCTCAATTATAGAAAGCTCACACGTAGTTGCAACCAGCCACAACTATTACATAACGCGAATTTATGCCTTCCTCTCGCTACGCTCGTCGGAGGCAGGTTTGAAAGCTCTACGCGCGGCGACAGATTCACAAATAAGTGTATATTTAGACAATCAATTAAAAAACAAATAAATACAGGCTAACCAGCAAAATGCCGCACTCGCTTTATGTAGTGGCCTGTTACCACACATTTGAGAAAAACAATCGTCATAGCATTAATTTATAGTTTCCTGATTTCTTGCGGAAGTAATTATTCCGTATCAAAAATTGACAGATATGTAAAAAAAGTTGACAACCGAAAAGATTACTCTGAACTAATTGTTGAATATGTTGTTGAGGAAAGTTCTGAACACGAAATAACTGGCGGTTCTGAAATTTATGTGCTAACTGATAAAAACGGAATCGTAAAGCGCATTGTAGCAGATGAAAATGAATCAAATCGTAAACCTGCGAATTTTCAATTTTACTTTAGAGATAGTTTATTAATTTATTCTCGGATTGTTGAATTCAATGATGCTGGAACAGATACTATAACTGATTCGAACTTTTATTTTAAAGGCGAAAAACTAATAAAGCAAAAAGATAATAAAAAGAATAATATTCAGTCGGAATATATAAAAGAAA
This sequence comes from Dokdonia sp. MED134, assembly GCF_000152925.2. Taxonomy (NCBI): domain Bacteria; kingdom Pseudomonadati; phylum Bacteroidota; class Flavobacteriia; order Flavobacteriales; family Flavobacteriaceae; genus Dokdonia; species Dokdonia sp. MED134. Next base: position 925,092 of record NZ_CP009301.1, read on the forward strand.
TGGCGGAATATTATAGACGAAAAGGAAAATAAAAACGTGTGGTAACAATGTGTATAATTAATTGCTTTGGTCGTTGCTTACTTGGAAAATTCCTTCGGAATTTTCTCGCGTTCGTTTTTGTTTACTAAATTAGTTGCTTAAACACGCAACTAACCATACACAAACACGTGGCGGCTGATTGCCCAAGGGCTCGCAGTTCACGACAAAATAAGCTTCACAAAAGGCAGTTGCACACTTGGTGATTACCGCAATCGTATGGCTACGCTTCAAAATCGGTTTTAGAGCGATTGTAAGAGCTATAATCAAGGATCTTGTAAAGATAGATCATAGAGCAAATCTGCTAGGATTTTAAAGCTCCCACCCTACTCAATCAGCCGCCACCTTGTGCCTTCCTCTCGGTCGTTCCTTCCTCGTCGGAGGCAGGACTCAAAAATGCCTAGGGCATACATCTTAAGTATAGAAAGCTCACACGTAGTTGCAAGTGTGCATTCCTCTCGCTCGTTCCTTCCTCGTCGGATGCAAGAACTATTACATAACGCGAATTTATGCCTTATTATAAATCTCATCCACCATCATTCTCTCAGTCGCTAACTCCTTCGTCGATGATGAGGGAGGCAGGTTTGAAAGCTCTATGCGCGGCGCACAAATCCAAAATTCATTGTATATTTAGTCCAAACAAATCAAGACCACAAAGTAAAGCAAACCAGCAATCCCGATGGCTATCGGGAGCCGCACTTGCTTTATGTAGTGGCCTGTTGTGCAACAGTTGAAAAATGAACTACTGAAAATTGAAATATGATACCAATTAACGATTTATTACTATTTGGATTAGCTGCATTGATTATGGTTGTTTCTCCTGGACCGAATATGATTTATTTAATTTCAAGGTCATTATCGCAAGGAAAAAAAGCCGGAATTATATCTCTTTTTGGAGTTATGTGTGGATTTTTGTTCCATATACTTCTGGTGTCTTTTGGACTGACTGCAATATTTTTTGCTATTCCTTATGCCTTTGTAGTAGTTAAATTTCTTGGAGTCGGTTACTTATTATATTTAGCCTATAATACTGTGAAATCCAAAAACAAAATTTTTGACGCTGACCAAAATCTGAAATCGGACAAACCACTTAGACTCTTTAATATTGGACTTTTGACAAATATCCTAAATCCAAAAATGGCAGTATTTTATCTTTCATTTTTTCCTCAATTTATAAAGCCTGAATATGGTTCTATCTTAGGTCAAAGTTTTCAACTTGGAATTATACAAATAATAATAAGTTTTTCAGTTAATTTTTTAATTGTTATATCAGCTGCTAAAATGGCAAGCTGGTTCTCGAAAAAGCCAATTTGGTTAAGAATACAGAAGTGGTTTATGGCTTCGGTATTAACTGGACTTGCTGTGAAAATGGCATTGGCAAAAGCGAAATAAAAACCGTTGCACAACAATGGCTATAATTAATACGAGTTTTGGTGCTTAACCCAAAGTTTAGAGCTTTAAACTAAGTCCGCCAAATCTTATACAACAACGTGGCGGCTGATTGCCCAAGGGCTTGCAGTTCACGATAAAATAAGCTACACAAAAGGCAGTTGCATACTTGGTAAATACCGCAATCGTATGGCTACGCTTCAAAATCGGTTTAAGAGCGATTGTAAGAGCAAAAATCAAGGATTTGGCACAGATAGATCATAGAGCAAATCTGCTAGGATTTTAAAGCTCCCACCCTACTCAATCAGCCGCCACCTTGTGCCTTCCTCTCGCTACGCTCGTCGGAGGCAGGACTCAAAAATGCCTAAAGGTTACAAATCTCAATTATAGAAAGCTCACACGTAGTTGCAAGAGTGCATTCCTCTCGGTCGTCCCTCTCTCGTCGGATGCAAGAACTATTACATAACGCGAATACGACATTTTTGAAAGCTCTATGCGCGGCGCACAAATCCAAAATTCATTGTATATTTAGTCCAAACAAATCAAGACCACAAAGTAAAGCAAACCAGCAATCCCGATAGCTATCGGGAGCCGCACTCGCTTTATGTAGTGGCCTGTTGTGTTTCATTATGACAAACCGCTAACCAATGTTAAAATTCTTTAGAAAAATTAGACAAAATTTACTTTCAGAGGGAAAAACTGGAAAGTATTTTAAATATGCCATAGGAGAAATTGTTCTTGTAGTCATTGGAATTTTAATTGCACTACAAATCAACAACTGGAATGAAAATAGAAAGCAACAAGCTGAAATTACTGATATTTATAAGCAGATTGTACTCGATTTAGATAATGATATTAACGAATTTTCTAACGTTATCAAATATTACGATTCTATAAAACCCGTTTACGATGCTGTCATTTCAGATACTAGAACTATAGATTTATTGGACGACGGTTTATCTCGATTAATGAACAGAATTACAGCAACTAATATGAATAAAGGCGGTGTTGAACGCTTAAAATCAATTGCTTCTAAAGATAGTCTATCATTGTATTTGATTGAAATATATGATACTGGAACAGTCATTAATACTATGGAGAAAGAAATTTCTGATGAAATTTGGTTAGTTATAAATTCATTTAGAGACAATTACAGTTGGTATCCCGAATGGATAAGTAAAACAATAACAAAAGATAATAGCAGTAAGGAGCTACAAGATTATTTTGTAAATAGTCAAGAATATAGGCATTACGTAATTAGTAGTTACCACAAATTATATAATAATTATATACCGATTTTGGAATATGGTATAGTAGAATTGGAAAATATAAGGAAATTAATTAATGAACGAATAGATAAATAACGAAAGCACAACAATGGCTATAAGTAATTGCTTGTACTCGCCTACTTCTGAAAATCCTCGCGGATTTTCAGTTTGGTGTGTACTTGCAAAGTTAAGTGCTAAAACACGCAACTACTCATAGCCGAGACCGTGGCGGCTGATTGCCCAAGGGCTCGCAGTTCACGACAAAATAAGCCACACAAAAGGTAGTTGTAAACTTGGTAATTACCGCAATCGTATGGCTACGCTTCAAAATCGGTTTTAGAGCGATTGTAAGCGCTATAATCAAGGATCTGGCACAGATAGATCATAGAGCAAATCTGCTAGGATTTTAAAGCTCCCACCCTACTCAATCAGCCGCCACCTTGTGCCTTCCTCTCGGTCGTTCCTCTCTCGTCGGAGGCAGGACTCAAAAATGCCTAGGGCATACATCTTAAGTATAGAAAGCTCACACGTAGTTGCAAGAGTGCATTCCTCTCGCTCGTCCCTCTCTCGTCGGATGCAAGAACTAATACATAACGCGAATTTATGCCTTATTATAAATCTCATCCACCATCATCCTCTCAGTCGCTGACTCCTTCGTCGATGATGAGAGAGGCAGGTTTGAAAGCTCTATGCGCGGCGCACAAATCCAAAATTCATTGTATATTTAGTCCAAACAAATCAAGACCGTAAAGTAAAGCAAACCAGCAATCCCGATGGCTATCGGGAGCCGCACTCGCTTTATGTAGTGGCCTGTTGGCAACAAGCTAAAAAAACAATGTACTTCAAATAAAACAACACTTTCATTTTTATATATCGAGATTTATAGATACATTTGTTATATGAAATTAAAAACGGCCACAGAAATAGGAAAATGTTTATCTAATGAAACCAGAGTGCAAATAATGGAATGGTTAAAAAAACCCGAAATTAACTTTCCACCACACGAAACATTAAAACATTTTAACGATGGTGTTTGTGTTACTTATATTCAAGAAAAAGCTGGACTTTCTCAATCCACGATTTCAACATACTTAACCAATATGGAAAAATGTGGATTATTAATTTCTACAAGACACGGAAAATGGTCTTATTTAAAAAGAAACGAAGAAACAATAAAGGAATATATAGATTTTATCACCTAAAAAAATTTAGTTAAATACATCTATATTTCGAGATATAACAAACTATGAAAATATTATTTGACATATTAGGTTGGTCAGGTTCAGGATTAATAATTCTTGCGTATGCTCTTACCCTTCTTCAAAATAAAAAGTATTTAGAATTAGGTAAGTATATGAATCTTTTAGGTGGTCTGTTTATTGCGTTCAATTGCTATTATTACAATGCAATTCCGTCATTTGTAACCAACCTACTTTGGAGCGTAATAGCTACATTGACAATTTATAAAAGACAAAAAGAAAAACGCAAATGCAATAAAAATAAATGTTTAACTTAAAAAAAATAATATGAAAATTTTAATAGTAGGAGGAAATGGAACGATAGGTAAAAAGGTCTCTTCGCACTTTAAAAAAGACAATGAAGTTTTAATCGCAGGTCGAACAAGTGGAGATGTAACTTTAGACCTTGCAGATAGTAACTCGATTAGAGAAATGTTCGAGAAAACAGGAAAGTTAGATGCAATTATTTGTATCGCTGGAGAAGCTAAATGGGCTGATTTTGAACAACTAACCGAAGACGATTATTATATTGGTTTAAAAAGTAAACTTATGGGGCAAGTAAATCTTGTAAGAATTGGAAAAGAATTTTTAAACCCGAAAGGTTCAATTACGCTTACCACAGGTATTTTGGCAGATGAACCAGTAGCTCAAACAACGAGTGCAGCAATGGTAAACGGTGGTATTCACAGTTTTGTAAAAGCTGTAGTTTTGGAAATGAAGAATAATCTGAGAGTAAATGCAGTTTCTTCAGATATGGTAGAAGATGCTTATGAAAAATATAAAGATGTTTTTCCTGGGCATAATCCAGTACCGATGAGTAAAGTAATTAATGCATATGTAAAAAGTGTAAAAGGAAAAGTTAACGGACAAATTATTAGAGTGAATGCATAAAAAGCCAGTTGCCAACACCGTGTAAAAAACATTGCTTATTTTAGTTTTACCGTTTGGTCGTTGCACTTTTGCTAGCTTCTGATTTTACTTTGGAAATTCCTCGCACGCAAACACGCAACTTTCTATATACAAACACGTGCCGGCTGATTACCAAAAGCCTCGCAGTTTACGACAAAATAAGCCACACAAAAGGCAGTTGCATACTTGGTGATTACCGCAATCGTATGGCTACGCTTCAAAATCGGTTTTAGAGATATTGTAAGGGCAAAAATCAAGGTTCTTCACTCCTATTTCGATCTATAATCTTCATCGTAGCGCCATCGTGGTTTTACGCTTTCGCGAAAGCATCATCTTCCTCAAATACTCGTGTATTTAAACAATCAATAAAAAAACAACAATACAGTCACACCAGCAAAGCTTGTACTGAGCTTGTCGAAGTATGCCGCACTCGCTTTATGTAGTGGCTGGTTTTAGAGCATTAGAAAAAACATACTCACTAAACTGTTACATCTTGAAAAAAGGACTGTCTATATGAGAAATAATAACAATGAGAAAAATATTCATTTTACTTTTATCTTTTGTGATTTTGCAATCTTGCACACAAACGAAAACGGATTATTTAAGAAAAAATAGATTTGACTTAACTTCATCTAAATTCGAATTTCCACAAAAAGAATTTAAAATAATTGGGTTTGGGGCTTATCACGGAAGCGCTGAGACTGAAAATGTAGAATTGAAACTTCTAGAATCTCTTACAAAAGAAGGAACAATTAAATATTATTTACCCGAGGTCGATTATAGTACTGCTCACTTTTTTAATCATTTCTTACAAACAGGAGATACAACGCTTTTAAAAGAACTAGTTGTGTATAATGGATATCACACACCTCAAGAACGTACTATTGAATTTTATGAGAAATGGAAAAAAATAAAAACTCTAAATGATTCTCTACCGCTAGAATCTAAAATTAAAGTACTGGGCATAGAATGGATAAGGAATTACAAATATGTTTCAAAACACCTTTTAGAACTTGTTGAAGATGACAATGAAACCTTAACTCCAATTACGGAAATTAAAGAAATGGTTAAGATAGATACTACAAGTTATAGCTTAGGAGATTTAAGTTTTGCTCATCATAAACTGAAAGGACTTATAGTTGATTATGAAGAAAATAAAGAGTTGTACAAATCAAAAATCAATGATATCAAAGTATTTGAACATATATTAAAAAACATAAAAATCTCTTTTGAAAAGAAAGTAAACAGAGAAGAGGTCATTTATGAAAATTACTTAAACCTTAGCTCAATCTATGATTTTAAAAATAAACCTCAATTTATGAGAGTTGGCTTTTTTCACATAGAGAAATCTAGAGAAGGAAAAAAGGGCAATCCTTCATTTTTTACAAGACTTATCGAGAACGAAGTATACCCAAAAGATAAAGTGTTGTCAATAATAGGATATCTTACAAATAGTATGGTCGTTTGGGACGAAACTTATGATGATAAAGGAAATTACAGTGGTTATACTGTGGAAGCAGGTTATGGAATAGGGGATTATGAAAAGGAATATTTTAGAGGTATTCAAAATTTGAAAGACCATAAAATATCAGAAAAAACTCTTTTCAGGTTAAATAAAAAAGAATCGCCATACCTAATTAATGAACCTGACCTAATTGAGGTTATTATGAAGGATCAAAAGTCTAATGGAGATGCTGTAAAAGGAATGTCTACTTTAGATTTTTTAGATTATGCGATACTAATTTCAGACTCTAAAGAGAGTATTCCTATTTACGAAATGAAATAAAAAACACTCTACTACTATGCATATAAAAAATTGGCAAATTAATAATAAAATCAAGGTTCTTCACTTCTATTTCAATCTATAATCTTCTTCGTAGCGTCATCGTGGTTTTACGCTTTCGCGAAAGCGTCATCTTCATCAAATACTCGTATATTTAAGCAATCAATTTAAAAACAACAATATAGGCACAGCAGCAAAACTTGTGCTGAGCTTGTATAAGGATGTCGTAATCGCTTTATGTAGTGGCCTGTAAACTGTAATTAAAAAACTGTATAGAATAGACAATGAGATTTAAGAAACTAAAACTTTACACTAATAAATTAGAGTCAGAATTAGAGTTTTACTCAAAGACTTTAGGGTTTGAAGTTTTAAAACAGACTGCTAATCATTTTTCTGTAAAAATTGGTTGGAGTGAATTAGTATTCGAAAAAACAGAAAGAGAATATAAATATCATTATTGTTTTTTAATCCCTTCCAATAAATTAAACGAAGCTTTAAAATGGATGGAAAAAAGAACTGAAATTGTAAATATTGAAAATGGCAGAAAAACTCAAAACTTTGAATCTTGGAATGCTGACTCATTTTACTTTTATGATGCAAGTGGAAACATAGCTGAGTTTATTGTAAGATATGATTTGAATAATAATGATTTTGACGAATTTGATATTTCAAAAGTTTTGGGAGTAAATGAAATGGGAATGCCTACAGCAGATGTTAAAAAAACAAATGACCAACTTCAAAATGAATTACAAACAGAATATTGGAAAGGAGATATAGATCGATTTGGAACAAATGGTTCACAAGAAGGAATTTTTCTTTTACCAAACTATAATTTAAAAGATATTTGGTTTCCAACATCCATAAAAATAAAGCCTGAACCTTTTGAAGCGGTTATTGAAAATAAGGAAAGAGAATATCATATAGAATACAGGAATGAAAAAATAAAAACTACCGCAAACAAAGAACTGAGTTAAAAGCTCAAAAAAAATAATTGAATTTTAATATATCTCTATATGGACATTAGAAACATCGATATTAAGAATCAAGTTATACCCTTCTTAATTCCTCTTGCTCTTTTAAGCCTGTTGATTTTTATTTCAAAATCAAATCAGTTTACAGCAAACCCTAGTTTAATTTCTGTGTGGATAACTATAGACTTAATTCTAACCGTTCCATTAATTTATTTTCTTTTAATTCGAAAAAAGGAAGTCTCAAAGAGCACAGTTGTTATAGCTTTACTTATTGGTCTATTTATCTGTTACAAAATAATACCCGCAGAAAGTCAGACCGTATTGCCAGTATTAGGAACCTGGTTGTTGCCTATTTTAGAAGTTGGAATTCTCGTATATATCATAGTAAACCTTCGAAAGGCACGACTGAATTATAGACATAATAGAGATAACCATATAGATTTTTATACGACTGTAAAAACAATTTCTCAAGATCTTCTCCCTAAGTTTATGGCTAGAATAATTGCTACAGAAATTACAGTAGTGTACTATGCAATTATAAATTGGAAACGCCGCCCACTTAAAAATGGAGAATTTTCAATTCATAAAAAAAGCGCATCTATTTCAATATTACTGGGCATTATGCTCATCATAGGCGTAGAGGCTACAGTCTTTCATTATATCTTAGAACAAGAGGGCAATCCAAAAGCTTGGTTGATTACCTTTTTAAGCATCTATACATTACTACAAATTCTAGGTTTACTAAAATCTATTATTAAAAGACCAATCTCTTTTGAAGAAGATATCCTTCGTTTGAGATATGGGATAATGAAAGAAACTTCTATTGAGTTAAACAACATTAAGAGTATTGTACTTTCTTCTAAAAATATGCAACAAAAAACAAGTAGCCTCTCCATTTTTGGTAGATATGAGGCTCATAATGTAATCTTAACTCTTAAGAACACTGAAACGCTCTACAGCTTATATGGCATTAAAAATAATTATACAACAATCTCATTTTATGTAGACCAACCACAAAAATTTTTCAATAAGACGTGTGAATCTATTGAGAAATCTCAATTGAAGTCTTCTATTACCTAGTGTGATTTTTGTTCTGAGTCTAAAGATTGTTTGTCTAGACGGACATAAATACTAAAGAAAAACGTTCTTACGTTTGTGTATCATTTCTGATAACAACTAAAGCTAAATGCAGTGCGGTCTTTAAGGCAAAACCGAAAGGTCTGAGTTTATTATTGAAGTTGCTATATCTTATAAATGTAGCTTCGTGCGCAGACGGAAACAAAAAGTTTGCTTGTCACCGCACTAATCATAGCCGAGACCGGTGCCTTCCTCTCGGTCATTCCTCTCTCGTCGGAGGCAAGAACTATTACATAACGCGTCCCGAAGTACATCGGGATTTGAAAGCTCTATGCGCGGCGACAGATTCACAAATAAGTGTATATTTAAACAATCAATTAAAAAACAATCAACAGAGCCTCTCCATCAATCCTGATAGCTATTGGGAGCCGCACTCGCTTTATGTAGTGGCCTGTTGTGGCTCATTTAAATGAACATTTCAATCAACATAAAATCACTCTTAATTCTCACTATTGGATTTATTCTGTTCACAGTAATCGGCACCATAAGTCACGAATACGGACATATAATTGTAGCTAAATCCTTTAACTATGAAACTACACTACATTATGGTAGTATGGGTTATTTACCAAAAGGATATTTAGAGGATGAAGATGTAATAGCGGTTAGAAATTTAACAAAAGATTATTCGGATATTGAATATGACTCTTGGCCAAAGGAGATTAAAGAAAAAACAGAAGAATACAATAATATTTTACAGAAACGCTATTGGAGTGAAAAATCAAATAGTAGTTTACTTGTTACAATTGGAGGTCCTTTACAAACAACTTTGACAGGAACTATTGGATTATTAATTTTAATATGGCGTAGGAAATATATTTATAAAAAGGGATTGAGAGTTTTAGATTGGTTTGCTATTTTCCTTTCATTATTCTGGTTACGAGAAATATTTAATATTGTTACTTCAATTGGTAAAGAATTAATTTCGCCAAACGGAACTTGGTTTGGTGGAGATGAATTACGTATTTCACAAGGCTTGAATTTATGGTCAGGAACAATTCCATTAATTTTAGCTACTCTTGGAACTGTAATTGCTATTTATGTAGTTTTTAAAATAATACCTAAAGAAATACGTCTGACTTTTATTTTATGCGGATTTATTGGTGGAATAGCAGGTTATATTTTGTGGATGAATATTATTGGACCAAAAATATTACCGTAATGAATAAAAAAAGTAGCCAACTAAAAACCAACATAAACAACTATCCTCTTCCGGCAAAGCTCACCACAGGCTCTTAAGCTAGTTTTGATCTATAATTTTCATCGTGGCGTCTTCCTGATTTTACGCTTTCGCGAAAGGGTCAACTTTCTCAAATACTCGTATATTTAGAGAATCAATTAAAAAACAATCAACAGAGCCTCTCCATCAATCCCGATAGCTATCGGGAGCCGCACTCGCTTTATGTAGTGGCCTGTTAGCTGTAATTTGAAAGAAGCTATATGAAAAAACTAATTTTAGTATTAAGCTTATTAACACTTCCTTTTATCACATTTGGCCAGATAAGTGAGAAAGAGTTTGAGAAAACTATTGAATGGATTAATGAAAACCCATCTGAGTCTGATAATACTGAGTTTGTATCTAAATCAGCAAATCTAATAAAGTTCCAACTTTTCAATTACCCAAGCTTCCCTATTAATGTAAGTGGAACTAAAGAGATTAATAAAGAATGGAAAGGACACAAATATGAAAAGCATTTTTTAATAGTTTATTCTTATAACCAACTTTTATACAAACTAAAAAGCAAGAAATATAATAAACTGAACGCTTGTGTTTTTTCTATAAATCAAGTGATTAAATCTTATACGTTAATTCTCGAAAAAAATCCAGAATTTAGGATCAGAATTCTTGATGAATACAAAGAATTGGATGAAAAGAAGTTAAAAAAAAGAATAAAGAAGTTATTATAAAAACAGCCACAACAAAGAACTGAGTTAAATAACAACCAACACAAGCACTCCATTAATCCCGATAGCTATCGGAAGCCGCACTCGCTTTATGTAGTGGCCTGTAACAAGTAATTATGAAAAAATACATCTGTATATTAATGGCAGTTATCGGCTGGAGTTGTTCATCTTCAAAGGATGTCATCATAGAACCAAAGTATTCTGATTTTAAAATAGTGAATACACCAGTCGTAGTTGAAAACGATACAATTTATGTAAACGAACTCCGATTTTACAAAATGGAATCAGCTACAGATGCAAAGAAACTAATGCGTCAGAATTATGGTAAATGGAGCGAAAAGTTAAGTGGATTACATCACCAAATTATTAAAAGAATTGTTTGGCAGGATGTAAAGCTCATAGACGGAAATGATAAAACCTTTACTGTAGTAACTGACGGAACTGAAACAATGTATGATTATTTTACTTGCTTAATAGTTTTTGACTCTGAAGAGAAGGATTGCTTTAAAGATGGACACCCTTATAAAGAGGGATTAATTAATTTGTTTACCGACAAAATGGATAAAATTAAATAGGCCCTCTTTGTGTCAATAATTTAGAAGAATCAATTAAAAATTAAAACCAACAATCCCGACAGCTATCGGGAGGCGTACTCGCTTTGTGTAGTGGCCTGTTGTATGTAATACGAATACAAGATGAATGAATTCAAGAAAAGAAATAAATTACTCGCAATTTACCAAATTGCCGGTGGCTTTATCGGAATTGTTTTTATGTCATATACACTGATAATGATTGAAAATTTACAAAGTCGTGAATTACTTGTTTCTACAGTTCCATTGATACTTTTTGTGTTCTCTATTTATTCCGGGAACTTACTAATCGGCAAACATTATTCTAAGGGATTAGCCTACTCGAAAGTCAATCAATTGATTCAAATTCTGGGTTTTAAAATAAGCGGTTTAATGTATGTTTTTGGGTCAGGGTTAATTATGTGTGTTCAGTTCGATCTTACTGATGATTTTATTACTGGCTTCATTTTCTGGACTTCCTATTTTGAAATAGGCCAATTGGCTGATAGGAGTCAGTTTATGATAAGTTTCAATATTATTGCCATATTCTTGTTATTTCAAGTGGGTAAACTCAGAAAACAATATGAGTCTTTAAAGGATCGATTAATTTAATTAACTACACACACCAAAGAACTGAGTTGAAAACAAAAAAACAGGCACTCCATCATTCCCGATAGCTATCGAGAGGAACTCTCGCTTTATGTAGTGGCCTGTAAGCTGTAATTTGCGAAATGAAAATAACAAACGAAATTTATCGAAACTTGGATTTAGCATCTGAAGATGATAGGTCAGAAAATTTTAGAATAGACTTTCTGATTTCGTCAACTCTTGGAATCTTCATCTCTATTCTGACTTACGAAAACTTGATTTTTGGAATTTTGACATTTTACATTGTGCGATTTATGTACTATTTCAGTTTAGAAATGATTTTAGGTCAGACAATTTCTAAATTACAAACACAGACAAAAGTCGTAAATAAGAAAGGAGAAAAACCATCTGTTTTAAATTTATTTATAAGGAATGTTTCTAGGTTCTGGAGTCTTTTATCTGGAATAACTGATTATGAAAGGGCTATTCACGATAAACTATCCAACACATTTGTGATTAAGAACAAAAGTTTGAGAAAATTTAAAATTAATAAAATAATAAGACTGACTTATGACCTTATAATCATAGGCATTGTGATTTACAGTTTTATTACGAGGAATAATAGGGCTATAATAGATTTCTTTATGGTAGCAATCTTTTTGATTCTCCTTTTTGATATAATAAGATTATTAATTAAAAATTAAAACCATCAATCCCGATAGCTAACGGGAGCCGCACTCGCTTTATGTAGTGGTCTGTTAGGTGTAATTTCAAAATCGAGATAAATTTGGAGTTTTTACCAAAAATTGGTAAATTTGAGTAAATCATTAAAATATGAAAAATACGTCTATATCACTTGGAAATTATTTTGACCAATTTGTGAGTTCACAAGTTTCTGTTGGAAGATATAAAAATGTGAGCGAGGTAATTCGTGCTGGACTTCGACTTTTGGAAAATGAAGAAAACAAAATGATTGCTTTAAGAAATGCTATCCAAGAAGGACTGAATAGTCCAATAGTGGAAGATTTCGACTTTGAAAAAAACCTACAAAGATTAAAAGCTGAAAAAAGAAAGAATGGCTAAAGTTGTTTTAAGACAAGAAGCCATAGATGACTTAAATGACATTTGGGACTATACTTACGAAAAATGGTCGGAAAAACAAGCTGACAAATATTATGCAACAATCAAGCTTGCTTGTAAAGGAATAGGTGATAATCCTGATGTAGGAAAAGAATATTTTGGAGTAATTGACAATTTACTCGGTCTTAAATCTGGAAAACACATAATATTTTACGATTTAATTTCTGAAGACAGAATTGAAATCATAAGAATATTACACGAAAGAATGGATTTAAAAAATAGATTAACCGAATAAAAAATACACCCAACATCGTGTAAATAAAATTGCTGCTTTTGTACTTTCCATTTGTTCCATCTTTTCTAATTTACTCCATTTATATATCGGAAAGTTCTCGCGCTTTTATTCGCAACTAACCATACACAAACCCGTGGCGGCTGATTGCCCAAGGGCTCGCAGTTCACGATAAAATAAGCCACACAAAAGGCAGTTGCATACTTGGTAATTCCTGCAATTGTATGGTTACGCTTCAAAATCGGTTTAAGAGCGATTGTAAGCGCTATGATCAAGCTTTTTTACCCCTATCTTAATTACTAACTCTTATCGTAGAGCCTTCCTGATTTTACGCTTTCGCGAAAGCGTCAACTTTCTCAAATACTCGTATATTTAGAAAATCAATTAAAAAACAATCAACAGAGCCTCTCCAGCAATCCCGATAGCTATCGGGAGCCGCACTCGCTTTGTGTAGTGGCCTGTTATCTGCAAGCTCAAAAATGACACCAGAAAGACAAATACAAATTGCCGAATCATTCTCCTCTGAATTTGCTGAAGCGGAATTGGACATCGATTTAAACGAAAGTGAGTTTGGACTTCTTGAGCGTGGAATTTTTGCGGACAGTATGGATGAAAAATGGAACATATTTGTTACGAATGGATTTCTATATTTTGCACGGAGCTGGTCGGATAAGTGTATTTACAAAGTATCGTATGAAACGAATGGACCAGTCACTAAACTAACTAAGCTAAAAGTTACTAGAGATTCGTTTGAATACAGAAGTAAGGACTTAATTTACGACACAAACTTGTTCAAGAAAATGCTTCAAATGTATCTGAATAGAGATGATTTATATTCAGATGATAGAATTAATCTTCCCCTTATCAAAAAAACTCTTGAAGAGTATAATGGACAAAACGGACTGACAAAAAATATAGGGTCTCAAAGTAAAGAATTGAATTTATCCATCTACGATTCTTTATTAAAATCAAATTTGGACTATTTAAAAGTTGTTGGACTTGAGGAGCTTAGAACAGAATTGAAAAAATACGAAGATGAATACGAATTATTAAGTTTACATATTTTCAACAATCAAAATCCAAACTCAGCTACAACTTATTTTTTCAATCAAGAAGGGACTGAAATGCTGGGAAAAATACAAATCGTGCGGAAAAAGCCAGCAGATAACAATGCCTAAACGTAATACGGACTTTACGGTAAAAATGAAAGGTCTGTGTATATTTATGATGTCGCTAAATCTTTGGGATTTAGCTTTAGACTAGAAAAAATAAATCAAAACCAAAAGCTTTAGCCTCGTGCGCAGACGGAAACTCAACGTTTCCTTAGTACAACACTACACTTAGCCGAGACCGGTGCCTTCCTCTCGTTTGTCCCTCTTTCGTCAGATGCAAGAAGTATTACATAACGCGTCCCGAAGTACATTGGGATTTGAAAGCTCTACGCGCGGCGACAGATTCACAAATAAGTGTATATTTAAACAATCAATTAAAAAACAAAAAACAGGCACACCAGCAAAATGCCGCACTCGCTTTATGTAGTGGCCTGTTGGCAGTAATATCGCAAAACCAATCTATGAGAATAATTATTATTTTATTTAGTTGTGTTCTGTTTTCAAATTGCAATTGGAAGTCGGATAAGCTGAACACATTTAATGATTTAAAAAATACTGTTTGGATTGATTCGCTGTGTAATGAATTTCGTTTCAAAGATTCAACATTTGTAAAAAAACGCTTGTTTGAAAAAGTATCAAATCTTGACGAAGTTGGTAAATTGAAATTAACGAATGAAATTGAACTACAGTTTATAAACGATTTTGATGAAATTGAAAAGTACTATCTAAAAAGTAATCTAAATGGAGAATTAGTGTTCAAACCTGTTGTATCCGAATTCAGTAATGATATTATTCTATTTAAAAAAAAATTAATTAATAAACCTGAACTAGAAATACACGAAATAACATACTA
The DNA here is from genome assembly GCF_000152925.2 of Dokdonia sp. MED134. Taxonomy (NCBI): domain Bacteria; kingdom Pseudomonadati; phylum Bacteroidota; class Flavobacteriia; order Flavobacteriales; family Flavobacteriaceae; genus Dokdonia; species Dokdonia sp. MED134. The sequence goes on from NZ_CP009301.1 coordinate 940,222, forward strand.
TGTTAAGTTCTCTTCAAATTTAGCTGAATTCACTATCTCTGATGATAAAACAATAAAATACCGAAGAGCAAAGAATTATAATGAATTACAAACACTAACTTTTTCTGATTCAACATTCAATCAAATTAAACAATATTTGGAAATTCTGAAATTTGATAAATACGAAGACATTTATGAATACCCTGGTTTCGATGGAGCAGATTATGAATTAAATATAAAAACAAACCGATATACAAAAACCATTAAATGCACTCAACGCCTAACAGAAGGAATATGGAATTTTATTTCATACATTGATTATAAATTACAGACTGAATAAAATACTACTGCCAACACCGTATAAAATTAATTGCTGGTTTCAGCCTATTTACGAAAGTCCTTGCATACAAACACGCAACGAAATCATACACAAAACCGTGGCGGCTGATTGCCCAAGAGCTCGCAGTTCACGACAAAATAAGCTTCACAAAAGGCAGTTGCATATTTGGTTATTACCGCAATCGTATGGCTACGCTTCAAAATCGGTTTTAGAGCTAGTCTTAATCAAATCTGCTCTGTCATCTCAGGCAAAACCCCTCTACTATTTCCCTCCTACTCCATAAAAAGAAGCAACATCTTGAGATATAATTTTATTTAAAAAGTCCAAAAGATGTATTTTCACGTACTTTTGTAAACTGCGATGGGGTACATCGTCATTGTTATATAAAATATCATTTAATTTTTCAGATTTATGAACGCTATTACAAAGGCTTTTGCTTTTATATTCCTCCTTTCTTTTACCGCTGTACAAGCACAAGATGCCTCAAAGAGCATTGATGATCAATTTACAGAGGTTATAGATGGTTCAAACAATTACCAGCAATTTAAGGTGATTGAAAAAGTAAAAATGACCCGCCTACAGCAAAACACAAAAAAACGCATAGACGGCCTACAGGCAGAGATAGAAAATCTTAAGTCAGAAATGGCACAGCAGCAAGCGGCTGCAGCACAGGTAAGCACAGACCTTGCTCAAACGCAGGCTATACTAGAAACAACAGAAGGTGAGAAAGACTCAATGAACTTTTTTGGAGCTCAAATGAGTAAAGGCAACTACAACACGATGGTATGGAGTATTGCTGGAGTATTATTGCTTGCGTTGTTATTTTTTATATTCAAATTTAGAAGTAGTAACGTACTTACTAAAACGGCACAGCACAAACTAGATGAGACAGAGGCAGAGTTTGAAGATTACCGCCGTAAAGCCTTAGAGAAAGAGCAAAAACTAGGTCGCCAGCTACAAGATGAGCGCAACAGAGCGCTTAAATCTTCAAAAGGATAAGCACTCGTTTTATTAATACTTTAAAATCTGTACTTTAGGGTATAGATTTTTTTATGCATATACGCCAGGCTACACTTACAGATCTTGAGTTTATCATCCCGCTCTTTGATGGGTATAGACAGTTTTATAAACAACCGTCAGATATAGAAGGGGCTCGCTCCTTTCTTAAAGAACGGTTTGCGCATAATGAGAGTACCATTTATGTCGCTCATACTGCAAGTAATCCGCAGGAGCTAGTAGGTTTCACGCAAGTGTACCCCCTATTTTCTTCGGTAAGTATGGAGCGTATGTTATTGCTCAATGATTTATATATTCATCCAGACCACAGAGGAAAAGGTATAGGTACCTTGCTTATAAATCGTGTTAAAGAGTTATGTACAGCCACTGGGCACAAAGGCATTGCATTACAAACGGGTACTACAAACCCGGCACAAAAACTTTATGAGCGTCTAGGCTTTACAAAAGACCCCGATTTACATTACTTTTGGGCTCGCTAGCGCAAGACCCGCCTCGCATTACAATTGTATACTTATGAGAATAGATATTATTACCGTCGTACCAGAGTTGTTAAAGAGTCCTTTTGAGGCCTCTATAATGCAACGCTCTATCGCAAAAGGTCTGGTAGAAGTACAGTTTCACAATTTGCGAGACTATACAGATACTAAGTACAAGCAGGTAGATGACTACCAGTTTGGCGGTGGTGCAGGTATGGTAATGCAAATTGAGCCTATAGATAAATGTATTTCTAAGCTCAAATCTGAGCGTGATTATGACGAGGTGATCTATATGACTCCAGATGGTGAGACGCTAGACCAAGGGATGGCAAACACGCTATCGCTTAAAGGTAATATTATCATACTATGTGGTCATTACAAAGGTGTAGACCAGCGTGTGAGAGATCATTTTATTACCAAAGAAATTTCCATAGGAGACTACGTATTGAGCGGTGGCGAGCTAGGCGCTCTGATACTCTGTGATGCGGTGATACGTTTAATTCCTGGGGTGCTAGGTAATGAGACTTCGGCGCTTACAGATAGTTTTCAAGATGGATTACTGGCCCCACCTATCTACACACGCCCAGCAGATTATAAAGGCTGGAAAGTTCCTGAGATTCTCACCAGTGGCAATACTCCTAAGGTAGAAGAGTGGCGAGAAGAACAAGCATATATAAGAACAAAAGAAAGAAGACCAGACTTACTAGAGGAGTAATGAGTACGCTTTCGCGAAAGCGTAACAACCCACATTCTCAACACCTAGAAGTTTATAGCATTTTAAATTACATACCCAGCAAGGGAAGCATATGATTACAACAGACCACATAAAATCACTCCAAGAGCGCGTAGACGGCTTAAGGAGATATCTTTGACGTAGATCGTAAACGTATCGAGATACAAAACGAAGAAGAAAAAACCTTTGACCCAAATTTCTGGAACGACCCAAAAGAGGCTGAGGCCTTTATGAAAACCTTACGTTCTAAAAAGAAATGGGTAACAGATTATGAGGAGGCTCAAACCTTTGTAGAAGACCTAGAGGTGCTCTATGAATTTGCAAAAGAAGGCGAAGCTCCAGAAGAAAATGTACAAGCACGCTATGAGAAAGCGGCTAGTTTTATAGAAGATATCGAGTTTAGAAATATGCTCTCTGAAGAGGGTGATGAGCTAAGCTGTGTCTTACAGATTACCGCCGGAGCCGGTGGTACTGAGAGTTGCGACTGGGCATCTATGCTTATGCGTATGTACTTAATGTATGCAGAAAAACAAGGCTGGAAGGTAAAAGAGCTTAACTTTCAAGAAGGTGATGTAGCGGGTATAAAAACGGTATCGCTAGAGATAGAAGGTGAGTTTGCCTTTGGCTGGCTTAAAGGTGAAAACGGTGTACACAGACTGGTGCGCATCTCCCCTTTTGACAGTAATGCAAAGCGTCATACCTCATTTGCCTCGGTATATGTATATCCACTTGTAGATGATAGTATTGAGATTGAACTCAACCCAGCAGACTATGATATTGTGACGGCAAGATCTTCTGGTGCTGGAGGGCAAAATGTAAACAAGGTTGAGACTAAGGTCCAACTTACTCACCACCCTACGGGTATACAAATCTCTTGTTCTGACTCACGATCGCAACACGATAACCGTGCAAAAGCGTTACAGATGCTCCGTTCTCAATTATACGAGCTAGAACTACGCAAGCAAATGGAAGCCCGTAACGCGATAGAAGCAGATAAGAAAGCCATTGAGTGGGGATCACAAATACGCAATTACGTATTACATCCTTACAAACTTGTAAAAGACGTACGCACCGCTGTAGAGACGGGTAATACAGATGCTGTACTAGATGGTAACATAGACCTCTTCTTAAAAGGATACCTAATGATGATGGGGCAAGAAGAAGCGAGTGATGAGCTATAAAGAATCTGAAGTATAATTAAAAAAAGCCAATCTCTCGATTGGCTTTTTAAATATTAATTTACCTTATAATTTATTTCAGTTTTGCCATCGGTACAGCACAGATCTTTTTAGTGATTAAACTAGAAATATAATAGAGAAATTGAGTAGAACACGTTTCTATAGTTTCATTAAATACTGCTTGATATTCTCCCGATAATATATCTTTATAAAGGGTCGGTCGATATCTGGCAACAGATCCAACATAATACATTAACGATAAATAATAAACAATAGGTTTATATTTGTTTGGCTGTAAATTCAAATAGTACCTATAGCCTCTTCTTGTTAAAATAACAGAGACTCCTAACTGCTGTATTTCATCTTGAATTTCTTTGTATCTAAGCCTCCAACTAGAATCTGAGGTTGATGTGTAGTTAAACCGTTTTTTAGATCTGTAAACCATAAACTCACCATTATCAGAGTATAAATCTAATTTTTCAGATAGTACACCTGTGTTAAACTTTTCACATCTCATTAAATTTGAGTTTTTCTTTTCAAACTTCAACTCGTATATGAGATGGGATCTTCTAGGTTTATTCGTTTTTATTTCTATTTCAACTGGCAGAAACTTACGTTTCTTTGTTCTTAATTTACCTATATTATAAGTCATTTCGTGTACTTCTGGTATTTCAGATATCATTTCATCTATATCAATAAACTCCCCGGAGACAACATCTGAACCAATTAACTCCGAGAATTTTGCAAAGATGTTAATACAATCATCATTAGATGGACTTATCCTTAAGCGTCTTTTTTCGTTTGACTGTAACACGAGTCCGTGATGCTCCATCGAGACCTCCAAGTCTATGCCTGAATTAAGCAAAAAAACTTTCACCAAATTAAGAGTGGAATAGTAAATCAAAGTACCACGAGTAGGCATCCTCGCTTTTTCTGACGCTAAATAAAAATTCTCTGCCAACTCAAGAAAATATAAGCTTTTTTCGATTCTCTTAGAGTTATCAGATGATCTTTTAAACTTTCTAATTTCATTATTTAGCCAGGTATTCAAAAAATTCCAAGGGTTAGAAGTAAGCATAAATGATTCTCCTGGGTCGACTGGGAAAGGGAAATACTTCACGCTACTATATTTTCTTTTAGCTAGCTCGTATTCTAATCTAGATGCCATAAATTTGAATTGTATTTTAATAAGAAAGAAACCTGAAATGCATATCTCAAATATAACTCCCTAATAAACAAACGGAAACAAAAAGAATAGCTACTTATTCTCAGTTATACACAATGACATTTAACACGCCTCCATCCCTGGGAAGGCAAGCATCTGCCCCATCCCTACTGTAAATAACCAGTTACCATATAAAGCGTGCTCTATAGATACCAGTGTGGTAGATCTAGTTTTCTTAAAGGTATAAGAAAATAATAATCCACCTATAAAGGTGAGTACAATGACTAAGGTGTTGCGCAAAAACAAGTGCGCCATTGCAAATACAATCGCATTTACCACGATAAGCAGTCGCTTGTCTTTAAAGAAACCATCATAACGGTTAAAGAAAAAAGTTCTATAAATCACCTCTTGCGGCCATACAGATAAGAAGGTGTACACTAGCAATATCATCACCCATAACTTTGGGTTGCTCTGTGGTACACAAAACAAGCTAGAAGGCTGTAATATGTACACGTAAATGGTGGTAACAATGGCTATAACAAAAAGCTTCACAGCTGTCTCCTTAAAAAAAGACGGCCAGTTTATTGACCGCTCGACCTTAAACTTTACCGCCTTACTTCTATAAAGCATCACCAGTAAATATGTAAAACCTATTAAAACCGAAACTCCTTTAATCTTAAAGTCATAGGGTAATAATAGACTTAATGGTAGTATTATGAATAATATAAAAAACTCTGTGAGTACATAATACTTGCCATTCATCATACCGTGATTGTTGTAGTGTTTTTTACCTCGCTTATAGTAAACGAGCTCTGTGTACTCCCTATATACTTAAGCGTAGTAAGCTTGGTTACCATAAAATTACGAAAATGCTCCATATCTCTTACCAGCACTTTGAGTAAATAATCATAGTCACCACTTACGTGAAAACACTCTAGCACCTCATCTAGCGCAGTCACCTCTTTCTCAAAAGAGTCTATTGCATTTTGAGCGTGCTTCTCTAGCTTTACGTGGCAAAACACCTGAAAACCTAGCCCTACAATATCCTTATTAAGAAGAGTGATATACTGTGCGATCACTCCAGAGCGCTCCATCTTTTTTACACGCTCATAAATAGCAGTTACAGAAAGATTAAGCTTTGCAGAAAGCTCTTTGTTTGTGATTTTGGCGTCCTGTTGTAGGTATCCTAAAATCTTTTTGTCTAGTTCATCAAGTTTCATCATAGAAAAATTATCAGTATTTGGGGTAAACTTATGCTTTCTCGAAAGCGAAATTCTAATTATTTACAATAATACAGTTTAATTATCTATATATCTAACTCACTATTGATTAAATATCTACATATACATACATTTACGTTATAAATAACAAGTATTTACATAAACTAATCTATTCAAACACTTAGCGCCTTATGAAATTTAAACCCGCCAACGAGATTCAAGATTTACAGTATTTTGGAGAATTTGGAGGAGTAAATCCTTCTATTTCAGATAGCTCAACCTACACTTTTTTATCGGCAAAAACAATGTTTGACACCTTTGAAGGAAATGCAGATGGTTGTTATTTATACTCAAGACACAGCACACCGTCTAATCTTTATCTAGGTGCAGCCCTAGCTGCAATGGAAGGAACAGAAACAGCAAACGTTGCTGCCAGTGGGATGGGTGCTATCACTCCTACCCTATTACAACTATGCCAGGCTGGTGATCACGTAGTGTCAAGCCGTACCATTTATGGAGGGACATATGCCTTCTTAAAAAACTTTGCTCCTAGACTAAGCATCACGACGAGCTTTGTAGACATTACAAATCTGGAAGCGGTAGAAGCTGCTATTACAAAAGACACGAAGGTGCTCTACTGTGAGTCTGTGAGCAACCCACTACTTGAGATTGCAGATATTGAAGGGCTCTCTGCTATTGCAAAAAGACATCACCTTAAACTAGTGGTAGATAATACATTCTCACCACTCTCTATATCTCCTGTAAACCACGGTGCAGATGTGGTGATACATAGTCTTACTAAGTTTATAAACGGATCTTCAGACACGGTAGGTGGCGTGGTGTGCGGTACACAAGAATTTATAGATGAGTTACGTAATGTAAATGATGGAGCAAGTATGCTACTAGGCCCTACTATGGATAGTCTGAGAGCAGCCTCTGTACTCAAGAACTTGCGCACCCTGCATATACGTATGATGCAACATAGTCACAATGCTATGTATCTCGCAGAGCGTTTTGAAAACCTCGGACTAAGAACGGTATACCCTGGACTGCCTTCTCACCCTAGTCACGAGGTTTTTAATAGACATATGAATGATAAGTACGGCTACGGCGGTATGCTTACAGTAGATGTAGGCTCTCTAGATAAGGCAAATGCACTTATGGAGTTAATGCAAGAAAAGAACCTAGGTTATCTAGCGGTGAGTTTAGGATTTTACAAAACCCTCTTTAGCGCCCCAGGAACTTCTACTTCATCAGAAATTCCAGAAGATGAGCAAGCAGCGATGGGACTTACAGATGGTCTTATAAGGTTCTCAATAGGCCTTGATGCAGATATAGAACGTACTTATGAAATGATGAAATCTTGTATGGAAGAGATAGGCGTTTTGGTTCCAAAAATGGCATAACACATTATCTTTAAAGAAATCTTTGCGAGCTTATGGTAACCTACTGTAAGCTCGCATTGTTTTTTTATAACATAAGAAGTATCGCTCTACACAGTCTAACTAACTATAACAAAGAGTGATAGATTCTCACCTCTTTTAATCTAATAGATGAGCGTGTAATGAGAGCTATGAGCTATTTGCTCTCACACCTTGCAAAATACAGGCTATTATTGTAACATTACCTATACAAAACACACACAATGAATAACAATCTAGAAGAGCAAAAAAACCATCATATTGTAGATAATCGTGAACTCAATTTGTGGGAGGCTCTTATCCCAGTTGTTATTTTAATGGGGCTTCTAGCGTATAACATTTTTCTTAAAGATGGTGTGTGGCTGGGTGAATATTCTAATCAATATATCCTTCTTATGGGAGGAGCTGCAGCCGCAGTAGTAGGCTTTCTTAATAAATCTACACTAGGCACAATGCTCGCCGAAGTTTGGGAAAACCTCAAAAGTGTTTTTGTACCTATTGTCATATTATTTCTAGTAGGAGCTCTTGCCGGTAGCTGGCTTGTGAGTGGTATTATTCCAGCAATGGTATATTACGGCCTCCAGGTATTAAACCCTACTATCTTTTTACCAGCCTCAGTCATTATTGCTGCCATTATCTCCATTGCAACGGGAAGCTCTTGGACCACCTCTGCCACTGTAGGTATTGCGCTTATAGGTATAGGTCAAGCGCTGGGTATAGATGCAGGTATGATAGCCGGAGCTGTGATTTCTGGTGCATACTTTGGTGATAAAATGTCACCACTAAGTGACACGACTAACCTCGCTCCAGCGATGGCAGGTACAGATCTCTTTACGCATATAAAATATATGACCATTACCACAGTACCTACTATAGTAATCACGCTACTCGTATTTATTATTATAAGCCTTAATATAGACACAACAGGTACGGCAGATGTCACAGAGTTACTAGGTGTAATAGATGACACCTTTAATATTACTCCTATGCTTTTTATCGTTCCAGGTGTGGTAATTTCATTAATCGTTACAAAGACAAAACCACTCATTGCCCTAGGAATAGGTGTCGTGCTTGCAGCAGTGTTTGCATATATCTTTCAACCAGAAATACTAGAGGGATTATCTACATCAAAAATAAATGCCATAGCCACAGCTATCTGGACAAATACTGCTATAGAAACACCTAACGCTACACTTAACGAACTCTTTAGCGCGGGAGGTATACTGGGTATGCTATGGACGATATTGCTTATATGTTGTGCGATGGTTTTTGGAGGAATTATGGATGGTATAGGTGCACTATCTAGAATTACAAAAGCACTACTAAGTGTCGCAGACACGGTTTTTGGTCTTTTTGCAAGTACAGTGATTTCTTGTCTGGGTCTCAATGCTATTGCTTCAGATCAATATCTTGCGCTTGTCATCCCTGGTAAAATGTTTAAGAAAGCTTACCAAGACAAAGGTCTTGCTCCAGAAAACTTATCTCGTACACTAGAAGATTCTGGGACGGTTACCTCAGTACTCATCCCTTGGAACACTTGTGGAGCATACCAAAGTGAAGTACTTAATGTAGGGGTATTAGAGTACTTTGTTTTTGCCATCTTTAACTGGCTCTCGCCATTTATGACACTCATTTTTGCAGGATTTAATATTAAGATTAGACAAATTAAGGATGCTAGAAAAGCATAAGGAGGATTTTTTTACGCTTTCGCGAAAGCGTAACCCACACATTTACAACACCTAACAAGGTTACATAAAGAATACTAATACTACTATCAGATTATTGGATTTTACAGGCTTTTATTGAGCTTGATTTGGGGGTACTTTTGCACTTTCAAATTACGAACATAAAAACCTTAAAATAATGACACTAGTTGGAAAAAAATTCCCAAACCTTGCTGTAGATGCAATGGATGAAATGGGAGATACTTTTAAGATCAACATCTTAGAAAAAGCAAAAGAAGAAGGAAAGAAAATCATTCTTTTCTGGTACCCAAAAGATTTTACATTTGTTTGTCCTACAGAGCTTCACGCTTTTGAAGCAGCAAAGCAAGCATTTGCAGACCGTAATACAATCGTGATAGGTGCATCTTGTGATACTCCAGAAGTACACTTTGCGTGGTTAAACACTGCAAAAGATAACGGAGGTATAGAAGGTGTAACATACCCTATACTTGCAGACTCTAACCGTAACCTTGCAAACCAGTTAGGTATTCTTGACGTGACTAACGAGCGTTTTGATGAAGAGACTGGAACTGTACTTGTAGATGGTGACAATGTAACTTACAGAGCGACTTACCTTATTGATGAAGAGGGAACTGTTTTTCACGAAGGTGTAAACCATATGCCACTGGGTCGTAACGTATCTGAGTTTTTAAGACTTGTAGATGCATACACGCACGTACAAGAAAAAGGAGAAGTTTGTCCTGCAAACTGGGAAGATGGTAAAGAAGCGATGAACGCAAACCGTGATGGTGTAGCTAGCTACCTTGCTGCTCACGCAAACTAAAAAAACAGAAGCTATGATTCAAGAATTAGATCAAGATAATCTTAACCAGATTGTTTCCGAAAATGAGACCGTTGTCGTACAATACAGTGCTACCTGGTGTGGTAACTGTCGTATTATGAAGCCTAAGTTCAAGAAACTAGCTTCAGAAAACGAAAACGTAAAGTTTGTTATTGTAGATGCAGAGAAGAATCCTGAGTCACGTAAAATGGCTACAGTAGATAACCTTCCTACATTTGCAACGTTTACAAAGGGATCATTTACTAATCAAGTACAGACTAATAAATTTGATGTACTTAAAGACCTTGTAAATGAAGTTACCAGTAATTAAGCACCTCGTAGGTTTTATAGAAGAAAACGATCAAGATTTTCTTATTGAAACAGTAGAGACACTTGAGCACCTTACAGAGGTTCCTTCTCTTAAAGATGAAGAGCTAGATGTGATAGGTGAACTTATCTCAAATATGTATGGAGCGCTAGAAGTGCATAAAGATATGCGTAGCGGTACCGCAAAAAAAGAGGCTCTTAACGGCTTTATGAAACGTGTAATGGGGTCTATAGACAACTAAGATTTCCTACTCACACAACCTTACTAAAAGTACAACCGCCACTGGCAGTTGTACTTTTTTTTATTCTCAATATAAGTATACCAGAGCAACTTGATAAACAATTGTTAAGCGAGTGGTAAATGGTAGTTTTTGTTTTACTTTTACGAGACAACAAAAAAAATAAAATGGCAACAATAACACTAGGCGGCAACGCAACACAAACCGTAGGCGAACTTCCAAAAGTAGGAACAGCAGCTCCAGATTTTACGTTATCAAAAAACGATCTTTCTCCAGCAAGCTTATCAGACTATAAAGGGAAGCGTGTGGTACTTAACATCTTTCCATCTGTAGACACAGGTGTATGTGCACAATCTGTACGTACGTTTAATGAAAAAGTTTCTAGCGCAGAAAATACGGAGGTACTTTGTATCTCTCGTGACTTACCATTTGCTCAAGCACGTTTTTGTGCAGCAGAGGGTCTAGATAATGTACACACCTTATCTGATTTCAAGACAGGAAAATTTGGTGAAGACTATGGAGTTACTATCGCAGATGGTGGTTTTGACGGCTTACACTCAAGAGCCGTAGTTGTTCTTAACGAAGAAGGGCAAGTAGTTTACACAGAGCAAGTACCAGAAGTAGGTCAAGAGCCTAACTATGAAGGTGCAATGAACGCTCTTAAATAATATAGAATATACATAAACCTGCCTGAGCTTGTACAACTACGTATAATCTGGCAGGTTTATTTATGTACTATTGTAACCACTTCAAACCATAAAAAACCAAACACACGTGCCTATAAAATTTATAACGGGAAGACTCAAAGGGATGAAATACTCGCTACAAGGCGGTATACAACTCATACGCTCTGAGGCAAGCATACAGGTACAATTTGGTGTGGCTATACTTATTACCATTGCTGGTTTTTATTACAACATAAGCCGTACAGAGTGGATTGCTCAAACCCTATGCATAGGCTTGGTTATGACTGCAGAAGGACTCAATACTGCGATAGAAGGTATTGCAGATTTTATACACCCAGATTTTCACGAGAAAATAGGCCGCATTAAAGATATTGCTGCAGGTGCTGTAGGTATCGCTGCTTTAATAGCTGTTATAATTGCCGGCATTATCTACATCCCTAGAATTTTTTAAAAAATCTACATACATTTTTTGTGACAAGCCGCTTTTAAATAGCAGCATCTCAAGAGGATATTACCCTAAAAATATACTTATACAGAAACGTTAAACAAGGGCGCATAAACCCATAAAAATTCCGTTTCAATATTGTATTTTTATATCCACTCAAAAAACAACCTCGAGCGCTTCTATGGCAAAAAAGAAAACCACGGCAAAAAAAACCAAACCTAAAACTCCTAGAAAACCTATTTCCTTTAAACTGTCGCGCCAGCAACAGATTATACTTGGGAGTTTTCTATTCTTTTTAGGCCTTGCCCTACTCTTTTCTTTTATCTCATATCTCTTTACGTGGAAAGCAGACCAGAGCCTACTACAAACAGGTACTAGAGAAGATAATGCGTCTAACTGGCTCTCTCTTGTAGGAGCTCGCATAAGTCACTTCTTTGTCTACAAAGGTTTTGGGATTCCTGCACTCACCATCGCTATACTTACTGCCTTAACTGGTGTCTATTACTTTTTTGATTATGCAAAAGCTGCACTTAAGAAATTTTGGTTTTGGGGTATCCTTTTAATGTTATGGCTTGCTGTTTTTTTAGGCTTCTTTAGTAACAGTAATGACATAATGGGTGGTACCGTAGGTTATGAAATAAACGATTTTTTACAAGACTACCTAGGGCTTACAGGTGCCATTATCGTGATGACTTTCCTCGCGATTATTTACCTCGTGCTACGTTTACGACTTACACCAGAGCGTGTGAGCACCTATTTTAAAGAAAAGAAAAATGCCCTTGCAGGCGAGTTTGCTTCAGATGCGACTCCAGAGCCTGTTATTGTAGATAACTCATCTACTTATGAGGCACAAGAAATACTTAAGGGAAGTACTACTGGTGGAGATGAGACCGCTTTCGCGAAAGCGGAAACAGAAACACCTCCTACAACCACCTCAACATTTGAACAAAATGTACAAAACTTGCAACCTACACTTACTAAAAAGACACCTGAGGTAGCAAGTAGCTTTGAAGTAACCCAAGCTCCAGAAGAGGAAGAAGTCATCCCTACCCCAGAAACTGTAGTCGAGGTAGAGGTCGAAAAACCAGTCGAAGAAGAAGAACTTACAGATAACCTGAGCTCAAAACTGGTAGAAGATTTTGGTGAGTTTGACCCTACGCTAGAGTTGGCAAAATTTAAATTCCCACCTATAGACTTATTAAAAGACTACACAAACGGACAAGGAATTACCATTAATCAAGAAGAACTTGAAGAGAATAAAAACCGTATTGTAGAGACACTCAACAACTACAAAATAGGAATCTCAAACATAAAGGCAACCGTAGGTCCTACCGTAACCCTATACGAGATTGTACCAGAAGCGGGTGTACGTATTTCAAAAATTAAGAATCTGGAAGATGATATTGCACTATCACTAAGTGCCCTTGGTATACGTATCATTGCTCCTATTCCTGGTCGTGGTACCATAGGTATTGAGGTTCCTAATAAGAATCCTCGTATTGTAAGTATGCGCTCTGCGGTGGCTAGTAAGAAGTTTCAAGAAGCAGAGATGGAGTTACCACTTACACTAGGTAAAACCATCTCAAACGAGACTTTTGTAGTAGATCTTGCAAAGATGCCTCACCTACTTATGGCAGGTGCTACGGGACAAGGTAAATCTGTTGGTCTTAATGCAATCCTTACCTCACTACTATACAAAAAGCACCCTGCAGAGGTAAAATTTGTACTGGTAGATCCAAAAAAGGTGGAGCTTACACTGTTCAATAAAATAGAACGCCACTATCTGGCAAAACTACCAGATACAGACGAGGCCATTATCACAGACAACTCTAAGGTGATAAACACGCTCAACTCTATGTGTATAGAGATGGATGCGAGATATGACCTTCTTAAAAATGCAATGTGCCGTAATATTAAGGAGTACAATGCAAAGTTTAAAGCAAGAAAACTCAATCCAGAAAACGGCCACAAGTTTTTACCATACATTGTACTAGTAGTAGATGAGTTTGCAGATTTAATTATGACTTCTGGTAAGGAAGTAGAGACTCCTATTGCTCGTCTTGCGCAGCTTGCTCGTGCCATTGGTATACACCTTATAATCGCAACACAACGTCCTTCTGTAAATGTTATTACAGGTATTATTAAGGCAAACTTCCCGGCGCGTATCGCCTTTAGAGTAACTTCAAAAATTGATAGTCGCACCATACTTGACACCTCTGGAGCAGACCAGCTTATAGGTCGTGGTGATATGTTATATACTCAGGGTAATGATGTAGTGCGTATACAATGTGCCTTTGTAGACACTCCAGAAGTAGAGCGCATTGTAGAGTATATAGGTAATCAAAAAGCATATCCAGATGCACACTTACTGCCAGAGTATGTAGGTGAAGAGAGTGGCACAAGTCTTGATATAGATGCATCAGATAGAGATGCACTTTTTCGTGATGCTGCCGAAGTTTTGGTAATAGCTCAACAAGGTAGTGCCTCACTATTGCAACGTAAACTTAAATTAGGATATAATCGAGCAGGTAGAATCATAGATCAACTAGAAGCTGCAGGTGTGGTAGGACCTTTTGAAGGTAGTAAAGCACGACAGGTTCTGGTTCCAGATATGATGGCTCTCGATCAACTCCTTAACAATGAATAAACCAAGATGAAGAAGAGATTAATTTTTTGGCTGGCACCTATACTTTTTAAGAAGGTCTTAGTTCCAGTCGCAGTAAAAGGGTACAGAAAATTTGCAAAGCGTGCAATGCCAGTGGTATTGTTGTTATTTATGACCGCTTTCGCGAAAGCGCAATCTGTACAAACACTCCTTAAAGAGGTAGATACTAAAGTTAAGAGCTACGATAATATAGCAATAGACTTTAAATATGCCCTTAGCAATGAAGCCGAAGGTGTAAATCAAGAGACTAAAGGTAACGTAGTAATGGCAGGTGATAATTATAAGTTATCACTTATGGGTACGACTCAATTATTTGACGGGACAAACGTATACACGATTGTACCAGAAGATGAAGAGGTAACCATAAGCGCGATGAGTGATCAAGATGAAAACGCAATCACACCGTCTAAAATGCTTTCTTTCTTTAATGAAGGATACACGCAAAAGATGGACATCAAGCAAAAAGTAAATGGTAGAGAGATACAATTTGTAAAACTCACACCTATGGATTCTAATAGTGATGTGAAGTATACTTTGCTAGGTGTAGATGCTCAGACTAAGCATATACACAAACTTATTATTACGCAAAACAATGGTACTAAAGTGACTATAACGGTAAACTCTTTTAAGACTAACCAGCCACTTGCAAAGAATACCTTTACTTTTGACAAGGGTAAATACACAGACTATTATATCAATAAATTATAACAGTAGATACTAGAGCTAAGGGCGCAGACTTCTTATTTTTGTCTGCGCCCTTATCATTTATAAATGAAAATACTTGACCGCTATATCTTCTTTACGTTTGTAAAAACGTTTCTGAGCATCTTTACTATATTGATGTTCATTTTTGTTTTACAGAGTGTATGGTTATATATACAAGAACTAGCAGGTAGAGATCTGGACTTTGATGTAATATTAAAGTTTTTACTCTTTGCAATGCCTAGCCTTGTAACGCTTGTACTACCCCTATCTGTACTACTTACGAGCATAATGACCTTTGGAAACTTTGCAGAGAATTATGAGTTTGCAGCAATGAAGTCTACTGGGATCTCACTACAGCGGGCTATGAAGAGTGTTATATTCTTTATTATATTTTTAGGTATTGCATCCTTCTTATTTGCAAACTATGTGATTCCTGCATCTCAATATGAGTTTAGAAACCTACGTAATAATATAGGTAAGATGAAACCTGCTATGCTCATACGTAGTGGCCAGTTTAATGAAGTAGGTGACGACTTTAATATGCGTGTTGCAGAGAAGTATGGTGATAGAGATCAATATCTCAGAGATGTTGTTATACATCAAAAGGAAAAAGGACGCCTAGGTAATTATACGGTTATCGTTGCAAAAGAAGGAGAGCTTATAAGTTCTATAGACTCCCCTACCCTCTCACTACAACTCAAGGAAGGTAACTACTACACAGAAGTACAGAAGAAGAAGACTAAAGAAAAACTTAAAGAGCCTTTTGCAAAGAGTTATTTTGAGACCTACACGCTCAACATAGACCTAAGCGCGCTAGACAGTGAAGATCTAGATGCCAGAGATATAGACAACACTTACCAGATGATGGATATTGTACTGCTAGATTCTAGTATTACAGCCCTATCTGAAAGATTTGTTGAAGACAGAACAAAATTTACAAATAAGTATGTAAGCCGCATAAAACCACCGCCTGTAGATACTCTTTATCAAGGTAATGTAAAACAACAAAGCGCAGAGATAAAAGAGGCCATATTAGACAACTACGAGATTAAAGACCGCGTGCGTATCTTAGAAATTGCAAAGTCTAATATAAGTAACACCATTGCAGATATAGAGAACAGAAAAAAGATTCTCAAAATAGATGTAAAGCGATTAAGCAAATTTGAAATCTCACTACACGAGAAATATGTACTAGGATTTAGCTGTATTCTTCTCTTTTTTGTGGGAGCTCCATTAGGCGCTATTATACGTAAAGGTGGACTTGGCTTGCCTATTGTAATAGGTGTGGTGCTCTTTCTTACCTTTCACTTCATAGGTATTTTTGCAAAAAATAGTGCAGAAGACAACTCAATTAGTCCGTTTATAGCGAGCTGGTTAAGTACATTTATTTTGTTCCCGCTTGGGGTGTATCTCACCTATCGTGCAACGACAGACCAAGGCATCTTTGATGTAGATATTATGCCTAAGTTTATTAAAAAACTATTTGCAAGACCTAAAAAGAAAGCTATCAATATTGACGCGCTAGACTTAAGTTACTCAATAAGTGATGAAGAAGAAAAAATGCTAGACAGCCTTTCTTCAAACCAGCTCAAGGACATTGTAAAAAACTACAAAGAATCTGGACACTCTACAGATGTGCGCAAGGCTGCTATCTCAAGACTAGGCAAGCTAGGTATTACCTTAGATAATTTAAAAACTCAAGGATATTTTACAGATAATCTATAGGGCTATCTGGGCTAAATGAATATCCATTATATACACACGTTCTTGTATCTTTGTGCAAAACGTTACTCATACAAATGACAGCACCCAAAACGATACAACTACACACTATAGAAGAAGCCATAGAAGATATTAAAAATGGCAAAGTAATCATAGTAGTAGATGATGAAGACCGAGAAAATGAAGGAGACTTTGTAGCGGCAGCAGAGACAGTAACACCAGAGATGATTAACTTTATGGCTACGCACGGGCGTGGTCTTATCTGTGCTCCTATTACTGAGGATCGTTGTGAAGAGTTACAACTCAATATGATGGTAACGAGCAACACAGACCCTATGGAGACGGCCTTTACTATCTCTGTAGATTTAAAAGGTCAAGGGGTAACCACCGGCATATCTGCCTCAGATAGGGCAAAAACCGTACAAGCACTTATAGACCCGCAGACTAAACCTTATGATTTAAGTAGACCAGGACACATTTTTCCCCTTAAGGCAAAGGAAGGTGGCGTACTGCGTCGCACAGGTCACACAGAAGCCGCAATAGATTTTGCCAGACTTGCTGGTTTTAAACCTGCAGGAGCCATCGTAGAGATTATGAATGAAGATGGTACAATGGCACGACTCCCACAACTTATGGAGGTGGCAGAAAAGTTTGACCTCAAAATTGTTTCTATAGAAGATCTAGTGGCCTACCGTATGAACCACGATAGCCTTATAGACAAGAAAGAAGACTTTGAGATAAAAACTCGTTTTGGAGATTTTAGACTTCGCGCTTATGAGCAAACCACAAATGACACTGTGCATATCGCACTTACAAAAGGTGGATGGGAAGATGATGAGCCAGTACTAGTACGTGTAAACTCTACTCAAATTAACAACGACCTACTAGGCACGCTTACCAATAATCCAGATGCCAAACTAGACGATATGTTTAAAGCCGTAAATGAGGCTGGCAAAGGAGCTATAGTTTTTATAAATCAAGAAAATGCATCGGCAAATTTATTGGGACGATTAAGTGAGCTCAAAAACATTCAAAAAGATGGAGTAATGAAAGCTCCTAATATTGTTATGGACTCAAAAGACTTTGGTATAGGTGCACAGATTTTACACGATCTACGCATTTCTAAAGTAAAACTTATGACTAACAGCGAGGGACTTAAACGTATCGGTATCGTAGGCTACGGTCTTGAGATTGTAGAACGCGTAGGGTACTAAGACCTATTTATCATATACTTAAAAAGCCATCTTAATAAAGAGATGGTTTTTTTTATGGGTTTTAATTACGCTTTCGCGAAAGCGTAAAAAAGAAAATCTCAAACATCATTACTGAGGTTTGAGACTGTTATATATCATTGTCAAATTACTTGACTTGTGCGCACAAAAAAAGGCAAGCTACCTACATCACACCGCTACGACCATCTACCCTTGCTGCGTTCCCACCCTGGGGGATTCGACAGGAGCTGGTTGTGTAGGACTTGCCGCTGCAAAGATATAGCTTCTTTGAGAAGTCACAAGGTTTTTTAGCCCGATTTTTTGTTTTAAATTGCTATAAAATTCAACAAAAAATGACAGCAAAAGCTAAGCACCTCATTCTATTCATATTACCGCTACTTTTAATCGCTTGTAGCGACACAGGGTCTCTAGATGGAAACTATACTATTACTACAGATGCACAAAGAAATGCTATCAAAAATGGTGGAGAAATAACCATCTCGCTTAAAGCGACAAAAAATATCGCATTTGACTCTGTTTCATACGCCTTTGACGGGAAGCGCATAGGTTCAAGTAACGGTCTTGAGGGTGTCACCACTACCCTATCTTCTCAAAAACTGGGGCAACGCGAGTTGAGCGCTACTATTTATGCCGGAGGAGAAAGTACGACCACCACACAAAAACTAAACATTTTACATACAAAAGCGCCAAAAGTATATGGCTATAAAATCATAAACAGATACCCACACCAGACAGATGCCTATACACAGGGGCTAGAATTTGTAGGTGATACACTGTATGAAAGCAATGGTAGTTATGGCGAGTCTAACCTGAGAAAAGTAGACTACAAAACTGGAAAAGTACTTAAGGAAGAAAAACTAGACAAAGCATACTTTGCCGAAGGGATGACCATTATAGGAGATAATATATACCAGCTTACCTGGAAGGGTAATACTGGTTTTATTTACGACCGTAATACATTTGAGACTACCGGAACTTTTACCTACAATAAAAGTAGAGAAGGCTGGGGACTTGCAAATGACGGTAAAGTAATTTACAAGTCTGACGGAACTAGTAAAATCTGGACCTTAGACCCTTCTAATCTATCTGAACAATCGTATATAGAGCCTACTGACAATACAAAGGTTACTAGCAAACTGAACGAACTAGAATGGGTAAATGGTAAAATATATGCAAACAATTATCAAGTAGACCTTATTTCTATCATTGACCCTACAACAGGAGCGATAGAAGGTCTTATTGATTTACGCACGCTCAAAAACGAAGTGCAAAGACTTACAGATCCAGCAAATGAAGTACTTAATGGTATTGCCTATAAAGCAAACGAGGGACGCCTTTTTGTAACCGGTAAACACTGGAACACACTTTTTGAAATAGAGATTGTAGAAAAATAGGTCGTTCACTCACCACAACAGCCCGTTTACTCATTTACGATGCTGGCAAGGTGCTTGATTAACTAGATTTACATCAGTTAATCAAGACATTATGAAAAAGCCTATCGCCATCACCATCCCAAAACCTTGTCACGAAGACTGGGCAAAAATGACTCCTGTACAGCAAGGTAAACACTGCACTGTATGCAATAAAGAGGTTGTAGACTTTACAGCCTTTACTAAGGATGCCCTGTATAAACGCGTCACAAAAGGCGATCATCTTTGTGGTCGTTTTAGAAAAGACCAGCTCGATACGCCTATCTATGCAACGCGTGATAAAGGCAGGAGCTTTGCTCAAGCAGCAGCGGCACTGCTTGTCCCTATGGCAATGCTTTCGGTTGCAGAGGCATCTGGACAGACTACACCTGAGACTATAATTATGGGTGATATTGCACCGATAGAACTTCCTGTAAAAAAATATGATAGTTTAGGTATAGGTACGCTTTCGCGAAAGCAAAATGCACCGCAGAAATCCAAAAATATAACCGGGGTTGTGGCAAATAGAGAAGGTCCATTAAGCGGATCTTATGTATCAATTAAAGGTACATCTACATATACCCAAACAGATTCCTTAGGTCGATACTCGATAGAAGTAGCTCCAGGTGACGTGATTGTATATCAAGCATTAAATTATGAAATGCGAGAGATACCAATCAACTCACAACTTGAAATAAACATATATTTCAAAAGTGACACTCATACAGTAAAAAGTGTTGTTGCCGGTAGAATAGCGATTAAAGACTACAAGCAACTCAAAAAAGAGCAACGCCAAAAGAAAAAAAACAAGAAGCAATAACACCGCTCTTAAAAAGTTATATTTGTTACAAACTATAACTTAATGCGCAGTCTCTACTTTCTTATTGCGCTTGCCGGTATAATTACGGTAAGCTCTTGCCGTAATGATTTTGAAACCACTCCTAGTACAGGTAATTTAGAATTCTCAAGAGATACCATTTTTCTTGATACGGTGTTTACAAACATAGGCTCTAGCACGTATAACCTTAAGGTGTATAATCGCAGTGATGAGGCAATCTCTATACCATCTGTACGACTAGGTCGTGGTCAAGACTCAGACTATAGACTTAATGTAGATGGTGTAGCTGGTAAAGAATTTGAAGAGGTAGAAATTCTCGCAAACGACAGTATTTTTGTTTTTGTAGAAACCACCTTAGATATTAATGAAGTAAGCAATGCTTCTGAAGAGTTTTTATATACAGACGCTATAGAATTTAATAGCGTGGGCGCTACTCAAAATGTAGAACTGGTTACCTTAGTAAAAGATGCCATTTTTCTATTTCCGGAGCGTGACGGTGCTACAGGTATGGTAGAAACACTTACTGTAAATAATGTAGAAACTACACTTGAAGGACGTTACCTTATGGATGACGAACTTACTTTTACAAATGATAAACCTTACGTAATATACGGTTATATGGCTGTAGGTGATCCAGACGGTTCAAC
Source organism: Dokdonia sp. MED134 (assembly GCF_000152925.2). NCBI lineage: Bacteria > Pseudomonadati > Bacteroidota > Flavobacteriia > Flavobacteriales > Flavobacteriaceae > Dokdonia > Dokdonia sp. MED134. The sequence goes on from NZ_CP009301.1 coordinate 961,171, forward strand.
AGCAAAAACCTTAACGATAGAAGCTGGAGCCAGAGTGCATTTTCACGCAGATAGTGGTTTACTCATAGCAGATAATGCAACACTAAATATAAATGGTGCACTAAGCGCAGATCCCATAGCCCTAGAGAATGAAGTGATTTTTGAAAGTGATAGACTAGAGCCTGCATTTTCTAACGTGCCTGGCCAGTGGGGAACTATATTACTTACAGATGGTAGTGTAAATAACACAATTAACTATGCAACCATAAAAAATGCAACTGTAGGTATACTTAATGAGGCGAGCCCTAACGCCGCTTCAGCTAGCCTCACTCTTACTAACTCTCAGATTTATAACGCCTCTGCTGTAGGCTTACTTAATAGATTTACCTCTGTTGAGGCTTCAAATACGGTAATTAACAACTGCGGGCAGTTCTCTATGCTGGTACAACTAGGCGGTATTTACAATTTTACGCACTGTACCTTTACAAACTACTGGACGCAAAGCTTTAGAGATACGCCTGCTGTATTTTTAGACAACACCTTACAAACGCAAGAAACCTTACTCGTAGGAGACCTTGCTCAAGCTAATTTTACTAATTGTATAGTGTACGGTAATCAAGGCGAAGAAATAGGTTTTAACCAAGATAACGACGCTACTTTTAATTTTAAATTTACAAACTCACAAATACGATTTGATGATGTTTTTGGTGATTTTATAGGGGAGCCACTTTATGATTTTACAAATGTAAATTTATATCAAGATATCATACGTGGTGAAGAACCAGACTTTTTACTCCCCACAGAAAATATGTTACAAGTAGGTGAAGATACTGCTGGTAACGGTTTTGGTTTACAGAGCGCTGCAAATGCAGTTCCTACAGATATTATTGGGACTAACAGAACACTGGCTCCAGATATAGGTGCTTATGAGAGCATCCTTTTTCCAGAATAAATTATAGACTCAAGCCTATAAGAAAAGCACCCTTATTTCCTCCTAGTGCACCTTGTCCATAAACGTAGTCTACACGCAGTAATCTAAACTTACCCCAGCCTACATTGCTCAGACCTACATTAAACTCACGATACAGTCTTTGGTCTTGAGTACTTAAAAGGTGTGCGCCGGCTACAAGGTTAAAATTGAGTTTATTAATACCTGGTATTTTACCTAGAATCCAACCTTTAAAATTATGCTCTGCGTGTGCCTCAAAGTAACCGGTATTTGTACTGCGCTCATAATAAGGCAAGACATTAAACCTATTTATAGCACCAGGCTCAAAGAGCACGGTCTCATTACCATTAAAATGCTGCCTATCTACAAAGCTTATCTCATCTCCAGTGCCCAAAAATGTCCCTGCACGCAAATCATATGATAACCTACCTTTATTACCCACATTAAACTCTTGCTGAGCAACAATGCGTAATTGATCAAAATTATAATCGGCTACCGAGGCTCCAAAGCCTTTCTCATATACTAGCGTTATAGCTGGATATCTTTCAGACTGTACATTAAACTTTCCGCTAGGGTAACTATAATATTTTTGCCCAAAGTTTATCGTTGCACTTGTAAAAAACTTCCCTATGCGATGTGTTGTGATTGCAGCGCTCCCGTTACTTGATGGAGCTAGAGGATTATTGCTGGTAAACTCGCGATCATCACTAGGAAAAAATGTTTGGTCTGTCGTATTAAAAACGGGGTTACGTTTCTCATAAGCTAGAATTGCATTTACTCGTAAACCATTAACGAGCTCTTGCCCGTAGCCTATTTGTGCAAATTCTTTTTCATAATACTTAGCAAAATTCTTTTCTCTAAGGAGTGAGTATGCAGTATTAAATATAGGACGTATAGGTTCGGCATTATTGAACTGTTGTAGATCTACACCTCCTGTAAGGCTTACCACTGCCCTATTTGTTCTATTAAAACGCCTTGTGACTCCTAAGGTATAACGTAGTTGGTCTTCAGAAAATCCGTAGTTCGCTTTCGCGAAAGCGTAAAAAGTCTTTGTATAATCATCATCGCTCCAGTTTGAATAACTGGCTTGCAGGCTACCATTCCAGCCCTGTACGGTATTGTATTGAATAGCCTGTAAAGGTGAAGAAACTCCCACTCTCCATCTATTATATGTGTCTGTATAATCATACCCGAAAATAGGTGAGGTTATCTTAAAACGGTTACCACGTGCATCTATACTATCTAGGTACTTATTTGATTTTCTAATGACCTGTATGCTATCCTTTTTTACATAATCTTCCTGCTCTAACAGTGTGAGTGGTACTGGGCGTTTTTGATCCCAGAAGGTACTGTCTTTTTTATTTGCATTTTGAGAAAAAGACAAGATCTCTGCCGAAAAAGAGCCTTTGCCAAATTTTGGGTTAAAATTATAATCTGAGTAAGCTGCTGTAAATCTTCCGTCGCCTTTAAGCCCTAAAAATCCAAAACTAAAATCTATGACCTGAGAGATTTTTACCCACTGCTTAAGCTCATCCTCATATTTAAAATTCTGTTTAAAATTAAGAGATTCTATAAAAGGCACTTGTATGGCGGCACCATCTGTATGTAAATCTACACCGTACAATTGCCAGCTATCTTCTACTATATAAATTGTGCCTGTAAACACACGGTCATTAACACGTCTAGGTGTTACAGTTACCTTATTTATGAGCTGGTTGTTTTCATAAAAGGTACCTTCTAGGGTGTATTTGTAATAAGCAAACGCATTTGAAGCGATGGGTGATACGATCTGAGCATTGAGATTTAATGTATTTTCATAAAAAGAAAAATTTGCATCACTAGCCGTATTAAAGCTAAAACCATTGTCATCACCACTTACTTTACTTGCCACAATAACCTCACTAAAGTTATCTGGACGCTGGTATTTTATATCTGATATAGTCTCACTAAGATAGATAATACCAGTACGTGTGGAATCTAGACCACCACCCAGGTCGCCTACTTCTTGCCCTAGTATTTTATCTGGAGCATCTTGTACTTGCCATAGCCCACGAGAGTAAAACTTTGCAGTATACTCTCCTATGACGTCAAGATTCTTCTTTCGGTTTGCTATGGTTGCACGTATTATTCTATCGGCAGGGTTTACACCTGCCTCAACTATAACTTCATCTAGAGAGGTTGTTGCCTCTGTCATTACAATGTCTAAGACTACTTGTGGCGACCCTATCTCTACCATACGTGTGATGGTCTCAAAACCTAAAAATTGAAAAACCACGACCATCTCCTTACCTTGATCTTCTCTTTCTAGAAGGAGCTCGTAAGCCCCATCACCATTTGTAGTAGTTCCTCTATTTGAGTTTTCTATGTATACGTTTACAAATGGGAGTTGCTCTCCATTTTGGCTTGTCACAACACCTGTAATTTGGGCTGTGAGGGTTGATGACAACAGTGTCAGAAAAATGATAAAGTAATGTGTACGCATATGCTGATTTTTGATTTGATGAAATGTTTACTCTTTTACAAGCCTAAGATACTGCTCACAGAGCCAAAGCTGTACCTGCAACTCATTTTCTTGATGCGCTTTACTTTGAAACTCTGGTAGGTCTACCAGGTAATTTATAAACTGTTTAAGCTCATCTTCTGTAAGCTCAAAACGTTCTCTCAAAAACTGTGCATATTTTTCCATCATAAGGTCATAAGCTGCTATTTCTTTATCTATAGCCACATATTTTTTGAGTCGTTTGGTACGACCGCTTATAGCATTTATAATAGGATCCAGCTGGAGACTCCCCCCTAAAAGACCAAGTAGATGAACTGGTTTAAAATCACCAGCTGTTTGTAGCCTACGCTCATTTGTGGTGGGGATGGGGCGCTCTTCTTGTATAATCCCCACGCTTTGAACTGTGATTTTATCACTACTATTTAAAACGACTTCATCAAGGGTGTTCTCTTTTTCTTTAAGTGTTATATTTAAAAATGGATGTGATGCCAGCTCTTCAAATATTACAACATATTGATCTCTGGCACTTAAGTGAGTAACAAGTAATACGTCACCTTTATTTACAGCCATTACAAAACGACCATCACTATCTGTAGTAATACTTTGTTGCGAGTTAAGATTATTTACGTGTGCGCCTTCTAGTTTAAAGTCGCCTATTTTTACCTCTCCTTGGGTAGATAGTGGGAACTGGGCAAGGCATACCTGAGCACAGCATAAAAAGAGAACAAAAAGTCTAATGACCATAAGAATATTTCTAACTCAAAAAAAGCTAGAAATTTATAAAGAGCTGCCCAACAAATTGTTAAACTCTTAACTGTGGTCGTTAATTATTAAATGCCTTTTTAATTCTATCAAGATTTTTCTTGTTGTCACGATCTTTAATTGTCTCGCGCTTGTCGTACGTTTTCTTACCCTTAGCTAGTGCAATCTCGAGTTTTGCAAAACCCTTCTCATTTGTAAAAAGTCTTAAGGGTACAATAGTAAGACCAGATTTATTAACCTCACGCTCCCATTTTTTGAGTTCGCGCTTGTTAAGAAGTAACTTGCGCTCACTCTTAGGGTTATGATTAAAGTAAGTAGCGTGTGAGTACTCTTGTACGGTCATATTAATTACAAACATCTCCCCTTGATCATTAAACTCACAAAAACTTTCGGCTATAGAGGCTTTACCCTCTCTTATAGCCTTAATCTCTGTACCAGCAAGTACAATACCTGCAACGAGCCTATCAAGTATCTCGTATTCAAAACGAGCTTTTCTGTTCTTTATGTTTACAGTATTTGACATTCTTACAAAGATACAATGTTACACGATTAATACTCATTTACGCTCTTAAAAAATACTAATGCACAGCCCGTCTTGAGCACTTTTAAAATTATGGATTGTATTTTTGCATCCCTTTCATATAAATGTAAGCACATCCATTATTCCTCGACTATATCCTCCATATAATTAGCACTATGCACAGATTATTTTATATCGCTTTTTTATTACTACTTGCTATAAGTTGTACAACGCCAGCGCCTACTGCACAAGAGATTGTAGATAAGGCCATCGCCGCGTCTGGTGGCGAGGTAATTGCAAACTCTAGCATACATTTTAAATTTAGAAAGTATTACTATAGAGCTACTAGAAAAGACGGATTGAGAACATTAGAACGTTGCACAGATGCTGCTTGTCAAGTACAACAGGATGTTATAAAAAATAATGGGGAATTTGTACGCTTTCGCGAAAACGCACCTACAACCCTTCCAGATAGTATGAAAAATCGCTATGCAAATAGTGTAAATTCTGTACACTACTTTTCTGTATTACCTTATGGTCTTAATGACCCAGCGGTGCGTAAATCACTTGTAGATGAAAGCGTTGTAAAAGGAGAGCCTTACTACCGCATCAAGGTGACTTTTGCCCAAGAAGGTGGTGGTGAAGATTTTCAAGATGAGTATATGTACTGGATTCACAAAAACCGCTACACGGTAGACTATCTTGCATATAATTACCAAACCGCAGAAGGTGGAACACGTTTTAGAGAGGCTTACAATGAACGCATTATAAGCGGCATACGCTTTGTAGATTATCGCAATTACAAGCCAGAAGAGCAGTATCCACCATTGCAAACACTAGATGCACTTTATGAAAACAATAATCTTGATTTACTTAGCATTATTGAACTAGAGGATGTGGAGGTATCTAGTTGTTCTGCTTGCTAGTCTATAACAAGCGCTTCTTTTTTCTTAACCAGGTCTTTACCTTCTCCCGCAAGCTGCACGTGGTAGAGATGAAAATACTCAGACTCGTCTATTTCTTTAAACGCGTCTGGCTCACCGTATACAGCATTTGCAAAGTTTGGTGTTGTATTACTGTGGCCTACTACCACAACATTAAGTCCCGTCGTCGCAAGTTTAAAAGCTCCGTCGTTTAAAGCTCTGGGATCATATTTTTTTATAGCTAGGCTATTTGCCTTTGCCGTAGGCTCTGCCGTGCGCATAGTGCGTAAATAGTTTGTAGAGTAAACAGCATCTATATCCTTATCTGTAAAAAAATCTTTCCAGCGCTCTGCTCGTGCCTCTCCTTCTGGAGTGAGATCTGGATTACTATTAGACGGATCACTTAGCACTTTTTCGGCGTGACGAATGAAGTAATAATTAGTCACCTGCTCGGTAGTAGCTTTGTTTTTCTTCTGTCCATCACAGCTTACAGAGACGGTAATTAATACGAGTAACACTAAGAGTTTGCGCATCTTTAAAATAATTTTATACTCAAATATACATTTTTGTAAGGTCTTCTCTTTCTAAGCGACTTTTATTATGTCTTTCGCCCTTATATGCGTGACAGATAAAAAAATCTGCTATGAAAGAGCAAAATCCGTTTCTTATTAAGAAACGGATTTTGTGTTTTAATATATTAAGGAGTATTACGCTTTCGCGAAAGCGTAAAAAAAAAAACACAGCTTGATGAAGGCTGTGTTTTTTTAGTTTGTCTGATTTGCTCTACATTGAGAAATACTGTACCAGTGTGTAGGCAGAAATGAAAAATGTTGAGAGGACTACATATATCCCCAAAATGGTGTTTCTTCCCTGTCTAGGATCTCGTGCTGTTGCTGTTTTTGCTTGCGTTTTCATAATATCTGTTTTTATTGATTGATACTATAAAGACGAAGCACGAGGGTAATTGTTACAATTATGCTTCAGAATTATCTTCAGAAGTCTCATTTTGAGCATTTTCTGCGGCTTCTTGAGCAGCAGCTGCCTCCTCTTCGGCTTTTTGATTTTGAGCTACTAAGGTTTTTATCTTACGTAGTTTTGAAGTCCATACATTAAGTTCTTCTTTATGACGTGCAATGTTTTTATGCACCTCTACTACCATCGGGTTATCGTCTGCCACGTGCTGGAAGAAACCTAGATTGTTCTCTAGCTGGTTAATCTCTGCTTTAGTCTCATCTATTTTCTTTCTAATGAAGAAACGTTCCTTTTCTATAGCGCGGTCATCTGCTCCACCTGCCATAATTTGCACACGGTTTTCATACTTAATGAGCTCTGCTTCTTTCTTGTCTATATCAAGTTGTTTAAAGAGGCCGTCTAGTACTTTATTAAAGTCTTGATCTATATTCTTTTTTGAATAAGGAACACGACCTATACCTTTCCACTGGTCTATAAATTCTTTAATAGTCGCAAGGTCTGCAGTGCGCTCACCCGTCATCTTTGTTTCCTTAACGGTATTCATTAAGGCTTGTTTTTTATCAAAGTTTTCTTGCTCGCCAGCACTTGCCTGCTTTTTAGAATCTTTAAGACGGTCAAAAAAGTGATTACAAGCATCTTTAAACTGCTTCCATACCTTATCGCTTTCTTTACGTGGTACGTGACCTACCTTTTTCCAGTCTGCCTGTATGCGCTTCATCACATCTAGCGTTCCTTTTATATCATCGCTATCTTTGTGTTCTTCGGCTATTTTTACAAGCTCTTGCTTTTTTGCAAGGTTATCGTACTGCTCTTGTTTTTGAGATTTATAGAAGCCATTCTTTTTCTGGTTAAAAAGCTTTGTAGCTGCTTTAAAAGCTGCCCAGGTGTCTTCATTATTTTCTTTTGGGACTTTACCTGCCTTAAAGAATTGCTCACGTAGTGCTTCTACTTTTTTAATCTTGTCTTGTACGCTCCTGTGAGATTTAATATCATCTTGTGCTACTTCATTAATTTGCGCTATGATATCATTTTTAGTCTCAAGATTCTTCACCCATACGAGCTCTATCTCCTTTTGCTTTTCATCACGAGCATCGTGTATTTTTTTTGTAGCAGCGCTAAATTTATCCCAGATAGCATCACTGTGCTCACGTGCTACAGGACCTATTTCCTCCTTCCACATACGGTGTAGGAGTTGTAGTTCTTTAAAAGCCTTATTAATGTTAGGCTCTGCTCCAAGCTCCTCTGCTCTTTCTATAAGAAGTAGCTTTTTATCTAGGTTTTCTTTAAAGTGTTTATCTCTAAAGTCACGGTTAAGGTGCAGCAGTTCATAAAACGCATCTACGTGAAAATAGTAGTCATTCCACACAAGGTTATAACGATCTCTCGGTATGTTACCAGCATTATTCCAGCGCTCTTGTATTTCTTTAAATTTATTAAATGTCGTGTTTACACTCTCAGCCCCACCTAGCTCATTGCGCAATGCTTTTACTTCATCAATAAGAGATTGTCGCTCTGCAAGGTTTGCATTTTGATCTTTACGCTTACGCTCATAAAACTCTTGGCGCTTGTTTCTATACTCATAGTATACCTCATTATATGCCTTTTTAAGTGGCGAGAAGTATCTAAAATCTATAATGTTACCACCTTCCTCTAGAAAAGCAGCCTTAGCCTCTTCTTGCTCTTTATCAAACTGAGCATTTATAACTGTACTTATCTCCTCTACGTGCTCCTTTATAGCGGTTACTTTCTCACTTTTAATAAGCGATTGTAACTCCTCTATAAGCTCTTCTTTTGTAAGAGTTGCATAGTCTTTTTTAGGGATTTCTTTTACCACTGGAGCAGCCGGTGCCACTTCTGTAGTTTCTGGTGTTGCAGCAGCCTGATCTGGAGAAGCAACTTCTTCTGCATCAATCTCAGATGCTACCTCAGCGTCATCTGGAAGTTCTGTAGCATTTGCTTCTGCAGCCAGTGCTTCTATTTCATCATTCATAGTGCGATCTGTTGCTGGCGCTGTTTCTTCTAGATGTTCTTCTACTTTTGGGTCTTGAGGTTTCTTCTCTTCAGACATATCTTTCAATGTTAGGGTTCTATTTTATAAGAAGTAAATATACTATTTAGTGCGCACATAGGACAATAATCTAGAGCTAGCTATTCCAGATGCTCCAAGAGGCCTCTGCTTGCAATTCTAACATTCTAAATCCGTTTATAATTTGAGCACCTTGCTGCAATGCTTTTGTAAGAAAAGTAGATTGCTCAGGATTATAAATAAGATCAAAAGCTATATGAGAATCACCTATATATTGATACGGTATCGCTGGCGCCATCTCAACCTCGGGAAAAGTTCCTACAGGTGTAGTATTGACTATAAAAGTGTGGTCCTTTATAATTTGCTCATTAAGATCTTCATATTGTAATGAGTTATTAGAACGCTTTCGCGAAACAAAAGTGCAGTCTACCCCCAGCTGTTGCATTGCATAATGAACAGCCTTTGAGGCACCTCCTGTTCCTAAAATCAAACATTTATAAGAAGATGCTGAAAGAACTGTCTCGTCAAAATCACAAAAATGACTCTCACCAAAACGTTCTAATAATGAATCTCTAAAACCTATATAATCTGTATTATACCCCGTAAGTGTGCCATCATCTTCTGTCTTTACGGTATTTACAGCACCTATAGCAGCAGCGTGTGTGTCAAGCCTATTTAAAAATGGAATAATATCCTGCTTGTAAGGAATAGTAACATTGTAACCTATTGCAGATTGCACTAGGAGTACCTCGTGTAAAGCCTTTGCATCTGGCACATCAAAATTTACATATTGTGCATTAATTTGAAGCCTATCAAACTTTTCCTTAAAGTATCCTCTAGAAAATGAATATCCTATATCCTTACCAAAAAGGCCATATTTATTTACCTTGTCTTGTTCTCTCTCCATATTTACCTAGTGCAACAATCATAAAGATACCAGCAAGTATAAAAAATATAGCAAGCACATTTTCTATATTAAAAGCTGTGGGTAAATAACGATCGTAATTATCTAAAATTGGGGTTCCGTTTATATCTAGTGCAATCTCTCCCGATAGATCGCGCTCAAAGACTTCTGTTTTCCAAGGCCATACAACACCTAGCGAACCTATTATGAACCCAAGTATAGCAGCGTTAGTAGCCCATTTAAACTTTTTTAATAAAAAAGTTAAGAAGTGCGATATCGTCACTAGCCCTGTAAGTGAGCCTAAGGCAAAAACAGCAAGCACTGTAAGGAGTCGCATATGTATAGGGTCATCTATAAAAGAAAAGTCTCCAGAAAATGTTTTTGTAATCGTTACAAATAATGCGTTTACAGAATCTACAAGCAGTAGTACATAATTACCTAATAAGATAAGTATAAAGGAACCAGAGAGGCCTGGTAATGTCATCCCAGAAACACCTATAATACCACAAATAAATACAAAGAGAAGATTATCATTTTCTTGTGCGGGCTCCATAAGACTTATGGCTACACCAAAAATAACCCCCGAAATAAGCATTACAATATTTCGATTAGTCCACTCTTCAAAATCTTTACCTATATAATATATAGAGCCTATTATCATACCAAAGAAAGCGCTCCATACTAACAAGGGGTAATTTCTTATAGCGAGATCTAGTAATAGTGAAACACTAAAATAACTTATGAGCATCCCTAAAATAAGAAGCCCTAAAAATCGTCCATTTATGTATTGCCAGAAACTACGAAAACGCCCTCCAAAAAGTAGTCGCAAGGCTTTTCCATTTACCTTTTGAAGCGAGTATATAAACTCTTCATAAAACCCAGCTACATAGGCTACGACACCTCCAGATACTCCCGGAACTTTATTTGCAGCACCCATAGCAAGACCTTTAAGAACGAGCCAGAGCTTATCAGAAAGCGATCTAGTCTCAGTCTGCATATACCTTCTTTTTACCTGCTGCTCTTTCCAGCAATAAGATTAATGCAAATCCAACAATAGCAAATATCACTGCATATAGCACCTGCGGATCTCCATCAAAGCTGGACGGGAGTATACTTTTTGCCTCTACTGCAACCTCATCTCCGTGCCTATCTATACGTGTAGATAACACTTTTTTCCAAGGCCATATTTTATTAAGAGACCCTATCATAAAACCAGTAAGTACGGCAAGTGTAATTTCTTTTTTATGCTCAAACATCCATTTAAGAATTTTTGAAAAGAGTTTGAGACCCACAATGCAGCCTAAACCGAAAAGTATAATTTTCCAGATAGCACTTCTTAGCAGGGCCCAGTCTCTGGTAAGTAATGCGTCTTGCGCATCTGTAATTGTGCCTAGCACCATCCCATAAGAACCCAGTAATACGAGTATAAATGAACCAGAAACTCCTGGTAAAATCATTGCGATAATAGCAATACATCCAGAAACAAAATAAAACCACCACGCGTTAGGCGCTTCTGTAGGTACGGCTATTGTGATAAAATATGCTACTGCAACACCTGCTATGAGGGCAATAATAGTAGCCACATTCCATTTTGTAATTTGTTTTCCTATATAAACAATACTTGCAAGTACAAGACCAAAGAAAAAAGACCAGACTAGTATAGGGTACGATTCTAAAAGGTAAGATATAACCCTAGCAAGTGAGAGTATACTTATGGCTACTCCTAAAAATAAACTTCCTAAAAATTTAAGATTGTATTGAGTTATTGCAGCTTTTATCCCTTCTTTTTTCCAAACTTTAAAAATTCCAAAGTCTAGTTTATCTATTGTTTCTATAAGTTCTTGATAGATACCAGATATAAATGCAATGGTACCTCCAGATACCCCAGGAACTACATCTGCTGCTCCCATCGCCATTCCTTTTAAGATAACAAATACGTAAGCGAGTGAAGTTTTGGGCATAGGATTATTTTTAAAGTCTAAGCTAAAATACTAGCTTTCACTTTATGCACCTATTTTTAAACAAAATTTTAGAATTTGCTAGTTTGAGTGTTTCTCAATTAACTCACGCACTTCCTTCTTTGCCGCCACATAAGGAAAAAGTTCATCTATAATTATAGAAAATTCGGCATCTAGTTTTAGACCATTTTTCAAAAAGTAGCGTCCTTGTATATCACTTCCTTGCATATAGTTAAGACCTGCCAGTCTAAAAGCTACCTCGGCATTTTCTGGATAAAACTCCATAGCCTGCGTTAAATTAATAACTGCAGCATTATGTTCACCTAGCTGTATAAGTATATCTGCTCTGTTTAACCAGGTATCAAGTTCATAATTACCCAGTTCTAGCGTACGGCGATACCCTTCTTCTGCCTCTTCATAAAACTTAAGCCTGTGATTAATTTTTGCATAACGTTTCCAGTAAAGTACGTTATCGCTATCTATATTAATCGCTTTGTTTATATAATATAATGCCTTTTGAAAGTTAAGACGTTTTTTATAGAAATCTGTAATGGCAATCCACCCATTATCTAGTAAAGGATCTTCGTGCACACAACGCTCAAAATGCTTTATAGCAAGTTCATCACTTCCTAACTTATCATAGCATTTACCCATACGAAGTAATGCAAAAGACGTGGGATCTTCAAGCTCTAGTGTAATCTGGTAATTTTCTAATGCCTCATTATAACGCCCTAATTTTTCTAGCACTTTACCTTTCTCAAGGTAAGCTCCTACAAAACGGTCATCACTTATGATGGCAAAATCATAGGCAGAAAGAGCTTTTTCATACTCCTTAAGTCCAAAATATTGTTTACCCACTTGATGCCACGCTACTTCACAATAAGGATTATTGTTTAAAAACATATTGAGGTAATCTATAGCCTCTGTGTGCTGCTCCAAAAAATCAAAACAATAAATTACATTATAAAGCGCACTATAATCTTGATCGTCTACCTCTAGACACTTCATAAAACTAAGCTTAGCATTCTGAAAATCTTCTATAAAAAGATATTCCATCCCTATGAGGTTATAAACATCTGCAGGATCATTAGTAAGATCTATAGCCTGCTCTAGTAAGTAAATCGCCTTTTTGTGATCATCCTGCTTGCTATAAATATTTGCCTTCTGGATAAAAACTTCTTCATTATGTGGTTCTAGCTCGTGTAGCTCTGTTAGTATTTGTTCGGCTTTTTCAAATTTATTTTCAAAGATGAAAAGCTCTGCTTTAAAAAGTCTAAGATTTGACGATGTGGGATGCTGCTCTAGACCAAGCTTAACAGCTTTTCGCGCAAGCGCAATTTTACCACTCTCGATATAGTAATTTGCAATATTCTCAAACTCCTCTGCGTCAAAAAAAAGAACATCATTCGTCTTTAACATAGACTCAAAACGAGTGAGCGATACACTATTTCCTTCTTGGCTAAAATCCATAGGCGACATTTTAAAAATTACTCTTACTATAAATGTAATAATAGTTAAGAGTGATGTTGAGCTTCTACTACTTAGTTGTCAACATAGTAATGAACAGCCAATAATCGCGCCAAACTGAATATATGACAATCACAACGTTAACCTTCTGATTATGAGGCAAAAATATAATCACAAAAAAAATCATCTGTAACATATTACATTAATTTGCATCATATCATTACAAGAAAAGTTATGAAAAACATCCTATATAAAGAGACACAATACTTTCGATCGCTCATTATTATAATAACTACTTTACTCGTGGGTGTATCTGCATTTTTTAGTAAAGAAGCATCTAGCGGAAGCTCTATTTACATAGCGACGTCCCTATTATTTATTGTAATAACTATATTGTTTTATAAGCTAGATATAATTATCACAGAAAGGAATGCGATTTTGAGTTTTGGAGTGGGTCTGGTAAAAAGAAAACTCCCTGTAAACCAATTAGACCTTGAGACCGCTCAAATAGTAAAGACAACATTGCTCTGGGGAATAGGCTATAGATTTACACCTCACGGCACACTGTTTAATACACGTGTGGGTGAGGCTCTTCACATTAAAACTAAAAATAAAAGCTCAGAGTTTTTTGTAGTAACAGACCGTACTGATGCCATAAAAGAAGCTATAAAAAAAGCTCAAAGCATTAGTAATACTTAGACTTACCTAGGTAATCTTTTATAATCTCATTCCACTCAGGGCCTATGCGTAAAGCTGTTGTGTAAGGGATGGCATATAGATTTTCATAATTTGTATATCCAGATTTTAATAATTCTTCTAGATAAAAAAGAGAAGCATTAATATCTCCCTCGCGAGCACTAAGTCCAATAACTTGTATAAAAGCATCTTGGTTAGACGGGTTTACCAGTGTGCGTAAAATATTTACAAAAAGTAATTTTTCTGGGGTGCTATTTTGTGCCTTTACAATCTCATATTGCTGCTCTACAGTGTTTTGTACAAATCCTTTGAGACGTATAGCCGCCTTACGCTCTTGTTTACTGCTTGCAGTACTATCTATTTTTACATCTAGCTCATCCATCTGGTAACTCCACCAGCCTAGGTTATCAAAAAATGCCTTTTGCGTGTCTTCTGCTAGGTAATACTTAAAATCTTCTGCCAGCAGACCTTCACCATACGTAATTACAGTACTCCTATCACGCTTAGCGCGAAAAGCTTTATTAAAACGTATCTCCTTTGCGAGTTCTTTCTGGCTGTCTATATCAAGGATCTTCTTGTACTTATCCTTAAGCGCTGTCACAAAGTTATACGCATAAACGTGCTTTTGCTTCTTGTACAATAAATCTGCAAAGGCCATATCTGTATCATAAAATTGCTGCACGCGCTCTTCTTTTAAGTCCTCGTCTATTAGAATATCTGTAAGCGCTGTCGCCAGGTAACCAGATTCTGGTAAGTCGCCTCCATCATACACGTGATAACCCTTTATAAATTTATCTAAGCTATACCCTGTACCATAAGCACGTAGCTTATAAAACTGCTTACCCTCATCTGGTGAGAGTATAGACACCTTAAGTTTTGGGTTTTTACTAAGAAGCTTCTTGTCTAAAAATGCATCTCCTACCGCAATAAGACCATAAGTACTATTAGACAACTGCGCGCTGGTACTCGTCACTAAACTTGCATCCCCAAAACCCGCAAGAATTATCTTGTCACGATCTATAGCATACTCATCATAAGAGCGGTTTATCAACTCCTCCATCTGTTTTAGTGCCGGCTTTATCGTGCTATCTAGCTCATAATTTGCTCCTATAACAATACTACTAGTGAGCGCGGCACCTATAGAAAACTGTTGTGTAATGAGATCTCCCCTTCCTTTCTCATCAAAAACAAACACTACAGGATATGTGCTCTGTGCATCATAATCTCTAGGTAGATATATCGCATATGTTTTATCAGAAGTAGGGTCTTGCTTCACCTTGGGGTGCACCATACCAGGCGTAATGGCAGATTGCCCAAAAGTGATAGATGTAATAAGGAGTAAAAAATAAAAATTGCGCATACAGTATAAAATGAATATTGCAGGTATCAAAAACCGTGCACAAAATAAAGGTAGCACATTCTAAACGTTCTTTTAAGATGATTGTACAATAATTATTTCCGTATTTTTAGTGGTACAAATCAATCCAAATGAAATATAAGATTCTATTACTGACTGTGGTTTTTTACGCTTTCGCGAAAGCGTTATCACCACAACTACACGCACAAGATTATTTTACAGGCAAGTATGCTCCTTTTGACTCCGCCATCCCATCACCTGCAGAGTTTCTGGGGTACGACATAGGCGAGCAACATACCCGTCACGACCAGATTGTAGCGTACTTGCAAGAACTAGCAGAGGTATCAAACCAGGCTACAATAGCACAATACGGCAAGTCACACGAAAGCCGAAAGCTTGTTATGCTCACCATATCTACTGCAGAAAACCTTGCAAACTTACCGGCCATTAAAAAACAGCATCTCGCCTTTGTAGACACAAAGCAAAATGTGACTAATTATAATGAAGTTCCCGTTTTTATACAACTAGGGTATAATGTGCACGGTAATGAACCATCAAGTTCTGAGGCGGCATTGCTTACCGCATACACACTAGTAGCATCACAGCATCCAGATATTGTAAACTACCGTAAAAACAGTGTTATCTTTTTAGACCCTACCATAAACCCAGATGGTCGCGATCGCCACACACAGTGGGCAAATAGTTATAAAGGCTCACCACTAGTCTCTGATAATATAGACGCAGAGCATACAGAGATGTGGCCACGCGGAAGGACAAATCACTACTGGTTTGACCTCAACAGAGACTGGTTACTCGCTATTAACCCAGAGAGCCGTGGTAAACTAGACTGGTATCACGACTGGTATCCTAACGTGGTTACAGATTTTCACGAGATGGGTACAAATAGTACACACTTCTTTGAGCCTATGCTGCCTATAGGAAGTAAAGACCCTATTATGCCTAAGGAAAATTATGAGGAGCTCAACAACCTTTTTGCGCCATACTTTTCTAGCGCGCTAGATGAGATAGGGAGTTTTTATTTTACAAAAGAAGCCTTTGACGGCACCTACCCAGGCTACGGATCTTCATATCCAGATTTACAAGGAGCGCTCGCCTTACTTTTTGAGCAAGCAAGTAGCCGTGGTCATTTACAAGACACAGATTTTGGTACCATTAGTTTTCCATTTACAATAAGAAACCAGTTTACATCTGGAATGGCTACCGTGAAGGCTGCTGTAGAGAATAAAGCTAGACTACGCGAGTATCAACAAGAGTTCTTTAAAAGCGCCTTTAAGAAGGGAAAAACAGATCAAGCAGCCGCATACGAGTTTGGTGATCCTTATGATGCAAATAGAACAAAGGCTTTTATAGATAAACTCTTAAAGCATCGTATTAAACTATATGATAAAGGTGATGGTCGTTATGTAGTACCTACTAACCAAGCTCAAAAAAGAATGGTACAATCATTTTTTGAAACTTATAGTAGCTACCGTGATAGTGTATACTATGATGCCAGCGCGTGGTCTGTAGGTAACTTTTACAATATGCGTTATAAAGGTTTAAACAGCACCCCGAGTTTAGGAAAAGAGATCACCACAACAGATAATTTAGTACGCGTAGCGCCACTTACAAAAACAAGCTATGCCTACCTTATAGATTATGATGATTATAATGCACCAGCACTACTTAATTACCTACAAAAAGAAGGACTCGTGCTTGCCACCGCTTTTAAACCATTTACAGCAAATACTACAAGTGGTATAAGGGATTTTAATTATGGTACACTTATGCTACCAGTAAGTCGTCAAGATGAGACCGAAGATGAAGTATATGACATACTAGCAGCTGCACAACAAAAATATCAAGTCCCTATTTATGCGGCAAATACTGGCTTTAGCATAAAAGGAATTGATTTAGGAAGCCGCAACTTTCAAAAAATAGACGCTCCTAAAGCACTTATGGTTATAGGTAACGGTACTAGCTCTTATGAGGCTGGAGAAGTATGGCACTTGCTTGACACACGTGTGCATATGCCTATCACAAAAGTGATGATGAGCAACTTTAACCGTGTAGATTTAAGTAAGTACAACACGCTAGTGATGGTGTCTGGTAACTACAACGCCATATCAGATAGACAGCAAAAAAACTTGAAAGCTTGGATTGCTCAAGGCAATACTCTTATTACTTCGGGAACTGCGAGTAGCTGGTCTATAAAATCAAAAATTGCTACGGGTAAACTCACAAAAGATAAGAAAGAAGACTCCACAAAGACCGAAGAGCGCAAACCTTATGTAAACAAAGGTCCTAACCGTGGTAAGGAGCGTCTAGGTGGAGCCATTTTTGAGGTAGATCTAGACTTAACACACCCACTCGCTTTTGGCTACAGATATAATACACTACCTGTTTATAAGAACAATAACGTGTGGTTACAACCTTCAAAAAGTGAGTATAATACCGTTGCACAATACACAGACACACCTCATATAGACGGATTTATATCTGATAAAAACTTAAATGACTTTATGAAAAAGAGTGCCTCACTGATCGTTTCTCCGCAAGGTAGAGGTCGTGTAGTCCTTTTTGCAGATAATCCTAACTTTAGAGGAAGCTGGTACGGTACCAATAAACTCTTTCTTAACGCAATCTTCTTCGGGAGTTTAATAAACTAGATATGTATAAATCTATTATCACATTTATATGCGGAGTGTTGTTTTTTTCCGCTTTCGCGAAAGCGCAATCACCCCTACAAGAAGGTCCTTTTAATCAGCTCATCATACGTGGCGTAACGCTCATAAATGGTAATGGAGCACCACCCATAAGCCCTGTAGATATCGTAGTAGAAGGAAATAAAATCACCGAAATTAAAGTAGTAGGATATCCAGGTGTAGCGATTAATGAGGCAAAACGGCCAAAACTACGTGCAGGCGGAAAAGAGCTAGATGCAAATGGAATGTACCTTTTACCAGGGTTTGTAGACTGTCACGTGCATATAGGCGGAGAAGCTCAAGGAGCAGATCCAGATTATGTTTTTAAATTATGGATGGCGCACGGCGTTACGACCGTACGTGAGGTTTCTGGAAGAGGAAGAGACTTTACCCTAGATCTCAAGAAAAAATCTGCACGCAATAGCATCATTGCTCCACGTATCATCTCGCATACAGGCTTTGGCCAAGGTAGTAAAGAGACTATAACTACTGCACAACAAGCAAGAGAGTGGGTTCAAAATAATAGCAAAAATGGTTCAGACGGAATTAAGTTTTTTGGCGCTCCACCAGAGGTTATGCAAGCAGCTCTTGAAGAAAACAAGAAACTCGGACTTACCTCATCTATGCACCACGCTCAAATGAGCGTCGCACGCTGGAATGTACTTAACAGCGCACGAGCTGGACTTACGTCTATGGAGCACTGGTACGGACTACCAGAAGCACTGTTTGAAAACACGACGGTACAAAACTATCCGCTTGACTATAATTATAATAATGAGCAACACCGTTTTGGCGAGGCAGGACGCCTATGGGCACAAGCGGCTAAGCCAGGGTCTGAAAGATGGAATGCAGTGATGGAAGAGCTTATCACGCTAGATTTCACACTAGATCCTACCTTTAATATTTATGAAGCCAGTAGGGATTTGATGAGAGCGAGAAGAGCCGAGTGGCACGAAGACTACACCCTTCCTTCCTTATGGAGATTTTATCAACCTAGTAAAATCTCACACGGTAGCTACTGGCACTTCTGGGGCACAGAAGAAGAAGTACACTGGAAAAACAACTACCGTATGTGGATGGCTTTTGTAAATGAATATAAAAACAGAGGTGGTCGTGTAACTGTAGGTACAGATTCTGGCTTTATTTTTCAGTTGTATGGATTTGCATACCCTAGAGAGTTAGAGCTACTTAGGGAAGCAGGTTTTCATCCTCTGGAAGTGATAAGAGCGGCAACCCTCAATGGCGCAGAATTGCTTAATATGGACGACCAAGTGGGCTCTGTAGAAGTAAATAAACTTGCAGACTTTGTCATTGTAGAAGAAAACCCATTACAAAATCTCAAAGTACTTTATGGAACAGGCGCTATAAAACTAACAGATGATAATGAAGTAGTGCGCGTAGGTGGAGTTAAGTACACCATAAAAGACGGGATAATCTATGATGCAAAAGAACTTTTGAGAGATGTAAAAAGCCAAGTAGATAAGGCAAAAAAGGAAGAAAACTTCACACTAAAACAACCGGGTGTTAATGATTGAATAATATATTTTGTGATTTCACATCAGATAAACTACATAATTTTATCGCTGTAAAGGAATTAATCGTAAAATGTAGTGTTCAAAAATTTTTAAATTACTTAGACGCAACCTTTTACATATTTTAGTATCTATAAAGTGAAACCATAAAACTATCAAGATGATACGCATTGAATTTAATAACAAACTGATCCTAATTAATAAGTCAATACTTATTGTATCTGTTATTATACTCGCCTTATGTGCTATGCTATTTTTCTTTATGTAGCGGTATTTTACAATTAACACTTAAAATAAAAACGCCCCATACAGTTATGTATGGGGCGTTTCTCATTGTATGTAATTACTTACCTTACTAACTTCTTGTATTTAATACGCTTAGGCATTAAATCACCACCTAATCTCTTTTTCTTATTAGCCTCATATTCTGAGAAGCTACCTTCAAAGAAATACACTTGACTATCTCCCTCAAAAGCAAGAATGTGAGTACATATACGATCTAAGAACCAGCGGTCGTGACTAATCACTACGGCACAGCCTGCAAAGTTCTCTAGTCCTTCTTCTAGGGCTCTTAGTGTGTTTACATCAAGGTCGTTTGTAGGCTCATCCAGTAATAGTACATTTCCTTCCTCTCTTAAAGTCATCGCAAGGTGTAAACGGTTGCGCTCACCACCAGATAGTGTTGCTACTTTCTTATTTTGCTCACTACCTGAGAAGTTAAATCTACTTAGGTATGCCCTAGAGTTTACTTCCTTACCTCCCATCATTACAAGCTCTTGCTCGTCTGAGAAGTTTTGCCAGATAGTTTTCTCGGGGTCTATATTGCTGTGACTCTGGTCTACATATGCGATTTGAGCAGTCTCTCCTACGTTAAAGGTTCCTTTATCTGGAGCCTCTTCACCCATAATCATTTTAAAGATAGTAGTCTTACCAGCTCCGTTAGGACCTATAATACCTACGATACCAGCCTGCGGCAGGTTAAAGTTAAGGTTTTCATAGAGTAACTTATCGCCAAAGGCTTTACTCACTCCAGATGCCTCAATAACATTAGTACCAAGACGTGGCCCATTAGGGATATAAATCTCAAGCTTCTCATCTACTTGCTTTTGATCTTGACTCATCATCTTGTCATAGTTCTGTAAACGAGCTTTTTGTTTAGTCTGGCGACCTTTTGCTCCTTGACGTACCCACTCTAGCTCTCGCTCTAATGTTTTTTGCCTTTTTGAAGCGGTCTTACTCTCTTGCGCCATACGCTTAGACTTCTGGTCTAGCCAAGAAGAGTAATTTCCTTTCCAAGGGATTCCCTCTCCTCTATCCAGCTCTAATATCCATCCTGCTACGTTATCAAGGAAGTAACGGTCGTGTGTTACGGCTATTACCGTTCCTTTATATTGTGCAAGGTGGTGCTCTAACCAGTGTACAGACTCTGCGTCAAGGTGGTTAGTAGGCTCATCTAGTAATAACACATCTGGCTCTTGTAATAATAATCTACATAAAGCCACACGACGCTTTTCTCCTCCAGAGAGTACACCCACTTTTTGATCTGCCGGTGGGGTGCGTAGTGCATCCATCGCGATCTCTAGTTTTGTATCTAGCTCCCAGGCACCGCGAGCATCTATCTCATCTTGTAAAACTGCCTGGCGTGCCATAAGCTTATCCATCTTATCTGCATCTGAGTATACTTCTTCTAGACCAAATGAATCATTGATTTTATTGTACTCATCAAGAATAGCAACCGTTTCGGCAGCTCCTTCTTTTACAATCTCAAGAACCGTTTTTTCTGGATCTAGCTTAGGCTCTTGCTCAAGATACCCTACAGAAAATTCTTTGTCTGAAGTTACATCTCCTTGAAAGTTTGTATCTAATCCTGCGATGATTTTCATCAAGGTAGATTTACCAGAACCGTTAAGACCTAAGATTCCTATTTTTGCTCCATAAAAAAAGCTTAGGTATATCTTTTTAAGTACAGGTGTCTGTGCTCCAGGAAACGTTTTTGAAACGCCCTGCATTGAAAAAATGATCTTTTTATCGTCGCTCATAATTTGGCTTTTGGCTCTAAGCTGTATGCTTTAAGCTAGTTGTTTTATTGTTAGTACGCTTTCGCGAAAGCGGAAGGCAAAAATACAAAATATCGCTACTATTCTCCCTCTAAAACGGCACGCATCGCCTTAGCCTTGAGTAAGCACTCTTCATACTCACTATTTGGGTCAGAACCAGCGGTGATGGCGCCGCCTACTGAGTATGAGATGTATTTATTCTCTGCATTGTAGAGTATACTGCGTATGATTACATTAAAATCAAAATCGCCTGCTGGGGTAAAATAGCCCACTGAGCCGCTGTATAAACCCCGCTTTGACTCTTCTAGGGACTCGATGATTTGCATTGCTCGCAATTTTGGCGCACCGGTCATACTTCCCATTGGGAAGGTGCTACGTATCACATCTACCGGTGAGATACCTACGGCTAGTTGTGAGGTAACGGTAGAGATCATTTGGTGTACTTGCTTAAAGGGGTATACCTCGCATAACTCCTCTACTACAACAGATCCTCTGCGAGCGGTGCGAGACAGGTCGTTGCGCACGAGATCTACAATCATTATGTTTTCTGAGCGCTCTTTTGGGTTTTGTTGTAACGCTTTCGCGAAAGCGTAATCCTCCTCCTTATTATCACTACGTCTAGCCGTTCCCTTTATGGGCTGGGTAACAATCTTCTCTCCTATTTTTTTAATATACCGCTCTGGCGTTGCCGACAGTAAGTACTGGTCTTCCATCCTTAAGTAGGTGGCAAACGGTGGGGTACTTATTGCATTGAGACGCTCATAGGTTTCTAGCGGTGCTATGGTACCTGTTGCATAAAACTCTTGACACATATTTGCCTCATAAATATCACCTCTGTGTATGTGGGCAAGCATCTCACGTACCTTTTCTTTATAAGCCTCTTTGTGAATCTTAAGTTTAATAGATAATGGGTCTGCAGGGATATATGGTTGATAGTTTACACCATTTATTATCTCCTTAAAGTCCTCTTCTATCTCATCATCTACCATACCTAGGTAGTGCATCTCGAGGGTGCCACCTTTGAGTAAAAAAACCTTTTTGGGCTGAAAGAAATATAAGTCTGCAAAGTCGAGACTGTCATCATTTTTTGACGTAAGTCGCTCATTATCATTCTTAAGATCATAACTGAGGTATCCAAAAATCCAATCTTTTGTTGTACTTTGATACTCCTCCAGTTGATCAAAAGCTCCTTGATAGTCGGTCTTTAAACTTGTAAAAGCATCTACTGCTAGTATGGCCTCGTACTCAGGATAATTTTGTCGCTCGTAACTATTACTATCAAGCCACACAATGTCTTCATACTGCTGTGCCCAAGAAAGTAGTTGTTTCTTAAAGGCATTGAGGTCCGTTATAGTTATGGTTTTAATAGTACGATTCACAGCGGTAAAAATACACAAGAATAAGACGGATATAAATTGATGTTAAAAACATTTTTATTTGAAAAAAAGTTATTAACCTAGTGGTCTGGTAGACTAATAAATATTTAAACACATAACACACTGATACTATGGTATCCAAAGCATTACAAGCCACCTATAGAGAGCGACTTTTTAGACACTTAGACGGTATCGTTACCGCTCCATCTGCGTTTTCGCTTCACAAAAAGGGCGTGACCACATATATATTAGACAAAAAAGAGGTCAAAATTGGTGATTTGACATCAACCTTTGATGCAAATGAGGGATACCTCAACGTGGCATTGCGACTACTAGCCTCACAAGGATGGCTCGTGCAGCACATAGATAACAGCACAAATACGGTTACTTATAGTATCAATGAGCATACAGCAAAAGCTTTTGCACTATTCCCGCTTTATGAAGAGGTGACAGCATTACAAAAGCTCTCTGAAAATTACCATTTTAGAAAATTTGAGGTAGCTCCTTTTAAAATGTTACAAGATATTTTTTCAAAATACCGTGATCATTATGGTATTACGCTATCTCAAGATCCAACAGAGCGAGCAATACAAGAACAAGTACTTGCTCATATAGAAGGAAGTATACTAGGTCCTACACTTGTACATCTGTCTATGAATGGGGCTTTTCATAAATACTTTATGCAGGCAAGCTTTAGGCCAGAAGAGTTTCACGCAGATGGAGAAAACTTTAAAAAACTATTAGACATACTCACTTATTTTGAACTGTTTACTCGCAAAGAACACACGTATCAATTTACAGACAAAGGACTGTTCTTTGCAAAGAGAGCCAGCGCATACGGCGTGACTGTTTCTTACATACCTACCTTGCGTAAGCTTGACGACCTGCTTTTTGGTAATGCGTTGGCGGCAAAATCACAAGGTGACGGTAGCCAAGAAGGACACGTAGACAGAGCTATGAATGTATGGGGAAGCGGTGGTGCGCACGCTACCTACTTTAAAGTGGTAGATACTATTATACTTGATATTTTCAACAAACCTCTAGACGAGCAACCCAAAGGAATATTAGATATGGGCTGCGGTAACGGTGCTTTTTTAATACACCTTTATAATCTTATTGAGCGTCACACACTACGTGGCAAGCATCTAGATGAACACCCACTTATACTAGTAGGAGCAGATTATAACCAGACAGCAATAGATATTACTAAGCAAAATCTCATCCAAGCCGAAATATGGGCAAAAGTGATGTGGGGAGATATAGGTGACCCAGACAGACTTGCTGCCGACTTACAGGAGGAGTATGACATCACGCTAGGAGATCTTCTTAATGTGCGTTCTTTCTTAGATCATAATCGTGTATGGAAAGCCCCAGCGCAATCTACAAAGAGTCCAAGCACATCTACTGGAGCCTTTGCATATGAGGGCGCTCGCATTTCAAATAACGATGCTGAAGCCTCACTTGCAGAACATTTTGGAAAATGGTCTCCATATACTGGAAAACACGGTTTATTACTCATAGAGTTACATAGTGTACCTCCAGCAATCGCGGCAGATTATATAGGAAAAACAGCCGTAACCGCCTATGATGCTACGCACGGCTACTCAGATCAATTTATAGTAGAAGTACCTGTTTTCCATAAAGTGTTAGATAGTATAGGTATGAAGAGAGATGAAAAATTAAGTAAAAAATTTCCAAATAATGATGCTGCAACAGTAACCGTAAACCTCTTTAGACACTAGATTGCATTATCTTTGCTATTATGGAAGAGAAGCAGCAACAACCTAATAACCCGTTACACGGGGTAAAACTTGTAGACATCTTAGAGTTTCTGGTAACGAATTATGGCTGGAAAGAAATGAGTCTACAGGTAGATATAAATTGTTTCAAAAAAGATCCTTCTATAAAATCTAGTCTCAAATTTTTGAGACGTACTCCTTGGGCTAGAGAAAAAGTAGAGCAATTATACCTGCAGTCTATATAAAAAAAACGCGTTATCAATAACTGAATAACGCGTTTACAAACAAACTAAAAAACAGTTCTTCTACAAGGCGCTCTCTACACCTGCGTACTTCTCAATGAGACGTACTATGAGGTCATTGAGCTTTTCTACTTTTACATCTTCTGTAGTAGGTTCCATATGGTCATTACCTATACCGCTATCATCTGTAAGGAAAACATACGTTCCATTTGTAGCAACGCTAAATGATCGCATCAAGAATTCTACTTCTTTATTTGCTCCACTAGCTACAACAGGTATTATTCTTATGCCCATCTCTTGCGCTTTTTTAATCTGTGATTTTATGAGTGCTACATTTTGCTCCGTGTAGTGTGGGGGTGCGTCTAGCATCAAGAATAGTAGCTTTGCCTTTGCATCCACATTCCAAGATTGAGAGAGGGATACTTTTAAAGCTTCCTCTACTGCCTCTTCATAATCTCCACCCCCATTTGCATCTTGCTGTGATAAAAAATCTTTTACCTCATTTACATTTTCTTTAAAATCTATCGATCTAGTTACATAGCTATCACCGTGATCTCTATACACTGTGAGCGCTACCCGTTTTTGTGCGATTTGTGCATCTATTCTATTCATAATATTTTTAAGCTCAGATTTGAGATAAGCTATCTCATCACCCATAGAGCCTGTAGCATCTACAGCAAATAGAACGTCTACTGTATTAGTCGCAGCAACACTTGACGCTATGGTAATCTCTACCGCGTGTTGCCCACCGCTTATAGATTTTCCCACTACAGTACCCTCACTATACACTTGTAATAAGAAGCGATCACTCAGGTTGTGTGCTCCTTTATAAAGTACTAGTGATCCATTAACATCTGTACGACCTTTCATAAGCTGCTTTTTATTTTTATAGAGAGCAACCATTGTATTTGCTACCGGAGTGTGATCTTTATTCTTGAGGGTAATGTCTATTTTATTTTTATGGATAAATCCCCAGCGGCCGGCAACTTTTTGTGCCTCCCCACTAGAGAAAATCTCATAATACTCAGACCACTTTTCTAAGTCATTAATCTCACCTGCCGTAAGCTGTCCATAAGCAGGATCATTATATCTAGAAGGATGACTAGAACCTTCTGTCACTGCAACGCCAGAAACTTTACCTCTTATAACGATACTAGCATCTGAGGTGGCATACCCTACAGCACGTTTCTCTCTCTTTACTCCAGAAGCTGTTACAATTACTTCTTCTAGCTCAGGACTGCCTAGCATCGCGACATTAATTACGGCAGCATCTCCTACAATGATTTCTTGAGTATCAAAACCTACAAATGAAAATACGAGCGTATCCAGCTTTGCCGCTCTGATCTCATAATTACCATCAAAATCTGAGACTGATTTACGATCCTTCCCCTTTACTAAGATATTTGCACCCGGAACTGGGTTACCCTCTGCAGTGATTGTTCCTGTGATGTTTACTTCTTGAGCATAAGAAACAAGACTAAGAAATATTAAGATAGATGTGATGATAGCTCTCATAATGTTTGGTTTTTAAGTATGAGGTAAAACTATCTTAGCTATACTCTAAACTAAACCTACAATGAGTGAACACATCTTTTGAGCTAGGCAAGTGCCCTAACGCCATCATAATCATCAAGATTATATCGCCTTTACAATTGCTTTGCCTCTTCCCAGAAGATATCCATCTCTTTAAGCGTCATATCTGAAAGGTCTTTATTAAGTTCTTTGGCCTTACCTTCTAGGTACTGAAAGCGTTTTATAAACTTCTTATTAGTGCGTTCAAGAGCGCTTTCTGGGTCTACTTTTAAGAAACGAGCATAGTTAATCATAGAGAACAGTACATCGCCAAATTCGGCTTCTATCTTCTCTTGATTATTTTCGTTTACTTCGTGTTGTAGTTCTTCTAGCTCTTCTTGTACTTTTTCAAAAACCTGCTGTGGCTCTTCCCAGTCAAAACCTACACCTGCTACTTTATCTTGTATGCGGCTTGCTTTTACAAGTGCCGGGAGGCTTCTAGGCACACCTTCTAGCACAGATTTTTTACCTTCTTTGAGTTTGAGTTTCTCCCAGTTAGTAGCTACTTCATCGGCATTTGCTACATCTACATCACCATATATATGTGGGTGACGAGAGATAAGCTTTTCTGAGATACTGTTTGCCACATCTGCTATATCAAAGTCTTGGGTCTCGCTTCCTATTTTTGCATAAAAGACAATGTGTAATAAAAGGTCTCCCAGTTCCTTTTTTACTTCTTCTAGGTCATTATCTAGTATGGCATCGCCTAGCTCATAAGTCTCCTCTATGGTGAGATGGCGCAGGCTCTCCATCGTTTGTTTTTTATCCCAAGGGCATCCTACTCTAAGCTCATCCATAATGGTGAGTAATCTATCTATGGCTTTGAGCTGTGCTTCTCTTGAGTACTTCATAATGGTTCTTTTTATAGTAGATATAATGAGGGTTTATGTTACGCTTTCGCGAAAGCGTACTAAAGTTTAAAACTAAAAAAGCCTTCACATATAGATTGTAAAGGCTGTTTAATATTATAAAAAGTTATGCACTATTCTTCTTCGTCTGAAGCTACTGGAGCTTCAAAGTTGAGCATCTCCTTTTGTTGTAAGATGTTGTACCACTGCACTACCTTCTTTATATCGCTGGCATACACGCGGTCTTCATCATAATCTGGTACTACGTTAAAGAAAAACTCTTCGAGTTCATCTTTTGACACCTTGTGGTGTATGGTAGGACCACCGTTTTCTTTTTCCTTTATAGCTTGAAAAACCTCTCTTAACGGCTTTTCTGCACTTAGTGTATAGATGGCTATCTCAGACAGAACACTCACATTGTGACGAATCCCTACGGTAATTCTCTTACCATCCACGAGTGACTCTGCTACAAAACCACTACGTGTTTGTTGCTTTAACTCATATATACCAGGCTTTCCTGCGATTGCGATTACTTTATCTAAACTCATATATTATTTTATTGGGTGGCAAAGATGCACTTTGCACCACATATTTACAAATTAGTTTTTTGGGTTTAACGTTTTAGCGTTTTTTTGACGCCGCAGGAAAACGCATACGGTAGTCTGCACTGCACTTCCCTTTTGAGATATTTGCTAGCTTTCCTTTTATTAAACGTTTTTTAAGACTCGATAGTTTATCTGTAAAAAGTATACCGTCTATGTGATCATACTCGTGCTGTATCACACGTGCTATAAGCCCCTCATAGGTCTCTGTATGCTCCTTAAAGTTTTCGTCTTGATACTTGATGGTTACCGTAGGTTTTCTAAAAACATCTTCGTTTATACCAGGTATACTCAAACATCCTTCAGAAAATGCCCACTCCTCTCCTTCTTCTTCTAGAATCTCTGCATTTATAAAGGTTTTCTTAAAGCTAGATAGTTGCTTTTGCTCCTCTGGTGTAAAGCTCTCATCATCTGCAAAGGGTGTTGTATCTACAAGAAAGATGCGTATAGGTAATCCCACTTGTGGTGCTGCAAGGCCTACACCGTGCGCTCCATACATTGTCTCATACATATTCTCAAGGAGCTCACTCAGGTTAGGGTACTCTGGAGTAATATCTTTTGCTTTTTTCTTAAGCACGGGACTCCCGTATGCTACTATAGGTAATATCATATCTATTTATTATACAGGTAATCCTGCAGTATAATGGTTGCACTTATTTGATCTACAAGTGCTTTATTTTGTCTCTTCTTTTTACCGATACCGCTATCTATCATTGTCTGGAAAGCCATCTTTGAGGTAAAACGTTCATCTTGCCTAATGATTTTAAGCTCGGGATGTTTTTTTTCTACGCTTTCGCGAAAGCGTACTATATGCTCCTCAACATCACTCGCCTCATTATTCATACGTTTAGGCTCTCCTATGACCATTGCCTCTACTTTTTCTTCGGCTAGGTAGGTGGCTAAAAATTTAAAAATATCTTTAGTCGGCACCGTGGTTAAGCCAGAAGCAATAAGTTGCAACTCATCTGTCACCGCGACTCCCGTGCGCTTTGTTCCATAATCTATTGCAATGATGCGTGCCATCTGTAAAATTTGGTGCAAAAATAAGTAAAAACAAGCAAGAATATAAGCGATATGCACACCGATACATAAACCCACACCCATAAGCAACAGTCTATTACTTACTATAGGCTTTGCTTATTGTAACATATATAACAAAAAAGCACTTCCTTGTGCAGCTTTTACAACAAAGAGTACCTTTATAAACTCAATTGATACTTTATCTTTGGGCCAAAGATTATAGCACCGTGAGCCACTATACTCACTTATAAAACTTAAAAGAATATACAATGACACAACTTCAGAATATTATTGAAGAAGCGTGGGACGACCGTACGCACCTTACTAACCCTGTAACTATAAACGCCATACGTGAGGTGGTAGATATGCTAGACCGCGGTACCCTGCGTGTTGCAGAGCCTACAGAAAATGGATGGCAAGTAAACGAGTGGGTAAAAAAAGCTGTAGTACTTTATTTCCCTATCCAAAAAATGGAAACTCTTGAAGCTGGTATATTTGAATATCACGACAAAATTCCTCTCAAGAGAGATTACGAAAACCGTGGTATACGTGTAGTACCTAACGCTGTCGCAAGACACGGAGCATTCATATCAAAAGGAGTTATCCTTATGCCTAGCTATGTAAATATAGGTGCCTATGTAGACGAGGGTACAATGGTAGACACCTGGGCAACAGTAGGTAGCTGTGCTCAAATAGGTAAAAATGTACACCTTAGTGGTGGTGTAGGTATAGGTGGTGTACTTGAGCCGTTACAAGCCTCTCCCGTAATTATAGAAGATGGTGCTTTTATAGGATCTAGATGTATCGTAGTAGAAGGTGTACACGTAGAGAAAGAAGCCGTACTAGGCGCAAACGTAGTACTTACTATGAGTACAAAAATTATAGACGTTACAGGTGACGAGCCAGTAGAGATGAAAGGTCGCGTACCAGCTCGCTCTGTAGTGATACCAGGAAGTTATACAAAAAAGTTTGCCGCCGGAGAGTACCAAGTACCTTGTGCACTTATTATAGGTAAACGTAAAGAAAGTACAAATAAGAAAACATCTCTTAATGACGCACTAAGAGAGTATGATGTAGCCGTATAAACGATCTATTGAAAAAAGTTCTCATCATACAACAGAAAATGATAGGCGATGTCTTGACATCGTCTATCTTATGTGAAGCGATAAAATTACGCTTTCACGAAAGCGAGATACACTACCTCATAAACGCCCACACTACACCCGTACTTGAGAATAATCCTTTTATAGACAAGCTCATTATCTATACACCAGAGATAGAAAAGAGTGCAAAGGCAAAATCACAATTTAAAAAGCAGCTCAAGGCAGAAGCTTATGATACCGTTATAGATGTGTACTCTAAAATAGGTAGCGCATTTTTAACTAAAGCTACTGGAGCAAAAAACAGCGTGGGTTATCATAAATGGTACACCCACCTTTTTTATACAGACACCCTACGTCGAAGAAAGAAGTCTTATACTCTAGCTGGCCTCGCCATAGAGAATAGAATGCTCTTACTAGAGCAAATCACAGGTAAACAATTTGATGCTATTGCACCAAAAATTTACCTCACTGAAAAGGAAAAGGCAAACGCAAAACATATTATAGAATCTTGCGGTATTGACCTTTCAAAAAAGTTGTACCAGATAAGTGCCCTAGGCAGCGGATCTACAAAAACATATCCACTACCCTATCTAGCAACCTTACTAGATTATATTGTAGAAAGCACAGATGCACAACTCATCTTTAATTACATACCCTCACAGGTAGATTTAATAACTACCTTATACAATCTCTGTACAGTAAAGACCAGAGCTCATATATTTTTAGACTGTTATGGTAAAAGCCTTAGAGAGTTTATAGCTATCACAAGTCACTGTGATGCTATTATAGGTAACGAGGGCGGAGCTATAAATATGGCAAAGGCTATAGATATCCCTACGTTTGCCATCTTTTGCCCGTGGATTAATAAAGAAGAATGGAGTGTCTACGACGATCATAAAAGGCACGTCTCTGCACATCTATATGATTACATAGATTATAACCCTAGATTTAATAAACGTGAGCGCGCACCTCAAAAGGTAGCTGCAAACTACCAGCAGTTTAAACCAGAGCTCATTGTACCAAAACTCAGTGCCTTTTTAAAAGAAAGCGCGGTGGTTAACGATGGTAGTATAAAGATGTCTGCTACAATTATCACCTATAATGAAGAAAGGAACATTGCAAGGTGTATAGAGTCGCTACTACCCGTGGTAGACGAAGTTGTGATAGTAGATTCATACAGTACAGATAAGACCCAATATATCTGCGAGCAATATCCTGTGCGATTTATACAGCATACATTTGAGGGACACATACAGCAAAAAAACGTAGCCCTTGACCTTGCTACCCATAACCATATTGTATCTCTAGATGCAGATGAGGCTTTGAGCAAAGAATTACAAACTGCTATACAGCGTGTTAAAAGAGATTTTAACAAGGACGGCTACATCGTAAAACGATACAACAACTACTGCGGCCAGTGGATTAACCATACAGACTGGAGTCGTGATAAAAAATTACGTGTTTTTGACAAAACAAAGGCTCGATGGGGCGGTGTAAATCCGCACGATAAAGTACAGATGAATGATGGGGCTACAGTAGGCTCTTTAAAGGGAGAGATACTGCACTGGGTACACGCAACTCACGAGGAGCATAGACAAAAGACAGAAAAATTCTCCACCATCGCTTCAAAAGAGTACTACAAAAGAGGGCGTAAAGCAAGTATACTTGACCTCATTATAAAACCCACGTGGATTTTTATAAGATCATACATTATAAGGATGGGATTCTTAGATGGGCGTAATGGTTTTATTCTTTGTACATTTAGTGCGAAGACAACCTACTTAAAGTACTGCAAGCTACGCAGGCTTAGATTACAAAAGAAAACACCCAACTAGTGAAAACAATCATTCTCGCAGCTGGCATAGGCTCACGCCTAGGCAATCCCTACCCTAAAGCACTTACCCCTCTCAAGAATGGAAAAAGCATTATGGAAATGATGATAGAAAGCTTATCATCTTACTTTTCTATAAATGACTTATTAACCGTAGTAGGCTTTAAGAAGAATAGTATTATGGAACGTTTTCCAGACATTACTTATATCTACAACCCATATTTTGACACGACAAATACTTCTAAGAGTCTTTTATGCGCGCTTAAAAAATGTCGTAACGAGTCTGTATTATGGTTAAATGGAGATGTGGTTTTTGATCCCTTACTACTCAACGAGCTTGTACCATATATAGAAAAGGATCAAAGCTTTGTGGCTGTAAATACCTGCTCTGTAGCAGATGAGGAGGTAAAGTATACTCTTGAAAACGGGTACATACAAAATCTCTCAAAAGAAGTAATAAATGGACTGGGAGAAGCTGTAGGTATAAATTACATCTCGGCAAAAGATGTTCCGCTCTTTATAAAAGAACTAGAAGCCTGTGAAGCACAAGACTATTTTGAAAAAGGACTAGAGGTTATGATTGCCAAGCATCAAACTAAAATAAAGGCGGTAGACATCTCAAAATTCAACTGTATGGAGGTAGATTTTAAAGAAGATCTAGAACACGTAAATAGTTTTTTATAAATGAAAGTTATTCTCTTCTGTCAAAACGCATATGCCTTTGGGATTATGCAAACCATAAGAGAAGAACTTGCTCAAAGTGGAGACCAAGTACTATGGTTCATAATGCCGAAACTTCTTGATGTATTTCCTTTTCATAATGATGCTGTAACTACGAGCATAAAAGAATTAATAGCCTTTAATAGTGACGCTATAATTTGTCCTGGTAATGAAGTACCTTATTACTTGCGTGGCCTTAAGGTGCAAATCTTTCACGGACTTGCAGGAGAAAAAAAAGGGCATTTTAGAATACGTGACTACTTTGATCTTTACCTTACCCAAGGCCCCTATTTTACAGAAGGTTTTAATAAGCTCAAGAAAAAGCACTACAATATATCTGTAATAGAAACTGGCTGGCCCAAGTTAGATAGCTATCAGAAAATCAAAGATGATACTTCTGCATACAAACTAGAAATACTGGATCGCCATAATGCTAGCAACATCATTCTCTACGCACCTACATTTTCTCCATCACTCACCTCTGCCCACGTTTTAAAGAAAGAAATTGAGACGCTCGCATCGCATAGGGAATACGTGATACATATTAAATTTCACGATTTAATGCATCCAGAGCTTATCTCTTATTACAAAGATCTAGCAGCTCGTTATGATACTATTTATTTTATAGAAGAAAAGGATATCGTAAAACAACTTGTCCTGGCAGATCTCTTAATAAGTGACACCTCTTCTGTGATATATGAATTTTTACTATTAGACAAGCCGGTTATCACTCTCAACAATATTTCGGATGCTATACGGTGGGAAAATATCAGAAATCCAAAAGATTTAATTCCTAGTATATTAAAAATACGCACTCAAGATAATTATGCATCAGAGCGTGCTAGTATCATAGCTCAATATCACCCCTACGCAGATGGAAATTCATCAGCAAGAGTAGTTGCTGCAATTAAGGAGCATATCTCTCAGCACGGTGTGCCAGAAAAACGTAAAATTTCTTGGCTACGAAGACGTAAGATTAATAGATTGTTTGATAGAAAGTCTTAATACGCTTTCGCGAAAGCGTACTCTAAATCATAAATAAGAAAAGCACCAATGTGGTGCTTTTCTTATTTACGAGAATAAAGTTTTAAAAATCTAGAATTTAAAACCAAAGCCTAAATTAAAGATATTATTTCTACTTTTTACATCAGCATCACCAGTATAATAATTATTTAGTTGGTATACGGTTCTAAAGTTTCCATAAAAATTATCTGTAAACTCATAACCAAGACCCGCTCCAAACCCTACATTAAATTTTGTAAAATCGTCAGAGATCTCTTCAAGAGTATAGGTAATTTGAGGTCCTCCATTTACATAAAACTTATCTGCGGCATAATACTTTAAGAAAAGTGGCACCTGTAAAAACTTAAGATCTGTGCCTCCTTCAAACACCATCGTAAAAAGAAGTTCTGGTGCAACATATAACTGGTTGCCTACTTGAACGTCTGTAGTAAATCCCACGTGAAATCCACTTGCAGAACCTGTGAACTCTTGACCATCAGTAGTAACTTTAGATCCTATTAGAGTGTAACCAGCTTTTGCTCCGAAAACAGCCTCTTGCGCCATTACAGCCGTCATTGATACTACAGCTATTACAGCTGTTAAAATAATTTTTTTCATAATAAATGATTGTTAATTGATTGATTAAAACCCAAGCTAAATATGAATGGGCGAGCGAATATAAATAATCACTTTGTAAGAAAAAAGATAAATTTATCCTCTTTGAAAAGGCATAAAAAAACCTCTCAATTACTTGAGAGGTTTTATGTATTAAAAATGTGTGGTTGAGATTACTCTCCTCCTTCCATTTTCTTTTTAAGAGCTGCAAGAGCATCGTTTGCATCACCTAGCGTAGGCTTAGACTCATCTGCTTGAGCTTTAGCTTTCTTAGCTGCTTGTTTAACGATTTTTGCTTCTTCTTCTTTATGGATTACCATATGTGAAGCTACTA
Source organism: Dokdonia sp. MED134 (assembly GCF_000152925.2). NCBI lineage: Bacteria > Pseudomonadati > Bacteroidota > Flavobacteriia > Flavobacteriales > Flavobacteriaceae > Dokdonia > Dokdonia sp. MED134. The sequence continues at coordinate 995,482 of NZ_CP009301.1, forward strand.
CACGCTTGAAGTCTTTGTTGAACTCTATAATCTGGAATTCAGCCTCTTCTCCTTTTCCTAGTTTTGTACCGTCTTCTTTCTCAAGGTGACGTGTAGGAACAAATGCAGTGATATCTTCATTAAAGTCTATTGTAGCACCTTTGTCTACTATCTCTGTGATAGCCGCTTTGTGTGTTGTACCTACTTTAAACTCATCTTCATACTTATCCCAAGGGTTTGCCTCGATCTGTTTGTGTCCTAATGAAAGTTTACGTCCATCTACGTCAAGTTCAAGAACCACTACTTCTAGCTTATCTCCTACCTCACAGAATTCTGATGGGTGCTTCACTTTCTTAGTCCAAGAAAGGTCTGAGATGTAAATTAATCCATCAATTCCTTCTTCTAGTTCTAAGAACACTCCAAAGTTTGTAAAGTTACGTACGATACCCTCGTGACGTGACCCTACTGGATACTTAGAAGTAATATCTGTCCAAGGATCTTGCGTAAGTTGCTTGATACCTAGGCTCATCTTACGATCTTCACGATCTAGTGTAAGAATTTGTGCATCTACTACGTCTCCTACTTTTACAAAGTCTTGAGCGCTACGTAAGTGTGTAGACCAAGACATTTCAGATACGTGTATAAGACCTTCTACTCCTTCTTCTACTTCGATAAATGCACCGTAATCTGCGATTACAACTACCTTACCTTTTACGTTATCTCCTACTTTAAGCTCGTCTCCTAAAGCTTCCCAAGGATGCTTAGAAAGTTGCTTAAGACCTAACTGGATACGTGTTTTATCCTCATCAAAGTCAAGGATTACTACGTTCAGTTTCTGATCAAGCTCAACGATTTCATTCGGGTGGTTGATACGTGACCAAGAAAGGTCTGTAATGTGTACCAGTCCATCAACACCTCCAAGATCAACAAATACACCGTAAGAAGTAATGTTTTTAACAACACCTTCAAGTACTTGTCCTTTCTCAAGCTGCCCGATGATCTCCTTCTTCTGCTCTTCGATATCTGCTTCGATAAGCGCTTTGTGAGATACTACAACGTTTTTAAACTCGTGGTTGATTTTTACAACCTTGAATTCCATAGTTTTATTTACATACTGATCGTAATCACGTATAGGCTTCACATCAATCTGTGATCCTGGTAAGAATGCTTCGATACCGAAAACATCTACGATCATACCTCCTTTAGTACGTGCTTTTACAAATCCGTTTACGATAGTTCCCTCATCGTGTGCAGCGTTAACGCGATCCCAAGCCTTGATAACACGTGCCTTACGGTGTGATAATATCAATTGCCCAGTTGCATCCTCACGTACATCGATAAGTACTTCTACTTTATCACCTACTTTAAGGTCTGGATTGTAACGGAACTCGTTAAGTGAGATTACACCTTCAGACTTTGCGTTAATGTCGATAATTGCATCACGATCAGTAATTGTAATCACTGTTCCTTCTACTACGTCGTCATCAAGAGTGTCTACAAAGTTGTTTTCTACAAGTGCTTCAAACTCTTCAAGCTGCTTGTCATCTACTGTATCGATTCCTTCTTCGTACTTCTCCCAGTTAAAATCTTTAAGAAATTGCTCTGGGTTTTCTTGAGCTGGAGATAGCTCAACTTTTGGTGCTGCTACTGCAGCTTCTTCCTGAACTTCAGGATTTTTTGTTTCTTCAGCCATTTGTGCTAAAATTACATCTCACTTAAAACTAGTGCTTTAAAGCGGGATGGGTTTTGTATTTTACGTTTCTCCGAAAGCTAGATAAACCAAGAAACCGTAAAAGGGTTTGTTTTGTTTTTTATAAATCCTCTGTGACAGCTTTCTACCGGTGGTCAAAAAGGTGTGCAAAAATACACCCTTTATATTGATTTACAAAGGGGTTACAAGATAAAATACGATGAGTTATTGAAGTGGTTTTGTAGCTGTAAGAATTTACGTGTTAGATTTAGTGTTTTTATGCTTTCGTGAAAGCGTAAAGCTTACACATACCTGTATATTTAAAAAATCAATCAAATCAAATGAAAGGTACCTTATACATAATCTTTACGCTCTTTTGTGCTCTAAATCTAAACGCCCAGAACTATGATTTTCCTCTAAATGCTGAATCTGGCAAATGTTATGAGCGCTGCTTTGAGTATGATAAAAAATTTACTTGGAAAGAAATAAACTGCGATACTCTTGCAATGCGCGCCGAAAAAAGTAAGACAAAAGAAGCCATTATAAAAGCTCGTCAAGCCAAAATAAAATTAACGAAATACCAAGAGAAACTTAAAGACTTAGGATATAAAATAGAGATCACGGGTAAACTCAATAATCAAACAATTAAGGTCCACCATAAATATCTCAAAAGACAAAAAAAGAAAAAGAGAAAACAGCAGCGTCTATAATAGACATTACAAACCTTTATCTACTTTTTTACTATTTTTAAGCCTGTCTAATTCCCTACACAATGACATATCTAGAGCCTTCATATTTTTTTGATTACAACAGTAGCACTATACAGCAACTCATAGCAGAGTTTGATATAGATACTTTATCTAAAAAGGAGAAGGCAGTGGGCATTTATACAAAGATACGTGATGGCTATATGTATAATGCATATGCTATAAGCCTCAACCAAGACAATTATAGAGCTAGTATAATTGCTCAAAAAAACATAGGTAATTGTGTTACAAAATCCATCTTACTCATTGCTTGTTTACGTGGTTTAGGAATACCTGCACGTCTACACTTAGGGAAGGTGAAAAATCACATTGCTGTAGAGCGTCTGGTAGAAAAATTTGGCTCAAATGAGCTAACTCCTCACGGTATGGTAAATGCATATATAAATGGTAAATGGCTCAAAATGTCACCAGCCTTTAATGCCTCATTATGTCACAAGATGAATGTTGCTCCGCTAGAATTTGATGGTGAAAATAATTCTTTCTTACAGCAATACAATAGTGAAGGTAATCGCTTTATGGAGTATATAGACGACTATGGCTTTTTTGACGATGTACCGCTAGTGTTTATGATGAAAAATATTAAAGAACATTACCCACATATTTTTGATACGGGAGATGCTACTACTGAGTTTAGTCTATAAATGTAATACTTAACAAATTTTTAATCGTAATAGCATTTTCGCGAAAGCGTAATTGAGTATCTTTATTATACAAAGGTAAAATTAATATTATGAAACTTACAGACGATCAGATTAAAAACAGATTAGAGGATTTTCCAGATTGGGAGTTTGATGATAACGCCATCCATACCACAATAGAGTTTGAAAACTTTAGAGAAGTATTTGCAACTATGACACGTATTGCTTTTGAGTGTGAAAAAATGGACCACCACCCTACCTGGACTAATACGTATAATGAACTAGAAATCTCACTCAATACACACGATGCAAATGGTGTGACAGAAAAAGATTTTGATCTTGCAGCGGCAATAGACGATATTTTGGGCGCTTAAGGAACTATAAATTTTAAAGAAATCAAGCGATTTCATATTTTTACAGCGATCTGTGCAAAAGTGCAGATCGTTTTTTTAGTTTATACAATTACATTTAACAAGAGATATCTGCCTTTGCAGGTATAATCACTATATCCTTATTATTTATGGGAAGAGCATTTGAGTTTAGAAAAGCACGTAAAATGAAGCGCTGGAGCGCAATGTCTAAAGCCTTTACACGTATAGGTAAAGATATCGTGATGGCGGTAAAAGAAGGAGGACCAGATCCAGACTCAAACTCAAGGTTACGTGCCGTAATACAAAATGCTAAGGCAGTAAATATGCCTAAGGATAATGTAGAGCGAGCAATAAAGCGTGCCTCAGATAAGAGTCAAGGTGATTATAAAGAGGTAATCTTTGAAGGCTACGCACAGCACGGTATTGCAATACTTGTAGAAACCGCTACAGATAATAACACCCGTACAGTAGCAAATGTGCGTGCAGCGTTTAATAAATGTGATGGTAACCTAGGTACTTCTGGGTCTGTTGTATTTATGTTTGATCACACGTGTACCTTTAGAGTAAATGCAGAGGGACAAGATGTAGATGAGATAGAGCTTGAGTTTATAGATTTTGGTGCCGAGGAGGTTTTTCAAGATGAAGATGGCATACATATTTATGCTCCTTTTGAGAGTTTTGGAGCAATACAAAGCGCTCTAGAAGAAAAGGGTATAGAGATATTAGAATCTGGTTTTGACCGCATACCTCAAGTAACAAAAACACTTACACCAGAACAAGAGGCAGATGTAAACAAGCTTATAGACAAGCTAGAAGAAGATGATGATGTACAGAACGTTTTCTCAACAATGCAAGCAAACGAGGTAGAAGAATAAATCTACCACACTATATATAAAAAAGGCGCGCTAGATATCTAGCGCGCCTTTTTTATTTCTCCCCATAGTGGCACAATAAAAAGCCTCTCAGAAATACTGAGAGGCTTTTATTATAAAATAATCATTGGGTAAATGATTACTCGTTTAGGTATAATGAAGAAGCTCCTTCTAGTTCATTATTTACAGATGGAGTAAGGTTACCTCCAGCTTGTGCGTTTGAGAAAGCAAGAATTCTTCCGCCACCGTTTGCACGCTCTGCAATAAACACTACGTTAGACTCTGCATCATACTCGGCTGCAACTGGGTTTCCTAAAAATGTTGCGTCACCCGCTACACGTACTTGGTTACCTACTACTGCAAGTGTCTCACCGTTTGCTACACCTGCAAATTTTGAAGCATAGTCAGATATGATATGAAAAGCACCATCTGCATCATCCATTGCGCTACCTACATCTGTAAGGATAAGTGTACCACCATCTACAGCAAGACCGTGAGTTCTTACAATACCTTCTATAGTTATTCTTTTTGTAGCTTCTACTGTAGCATCTGTTGTGTTTGAGTCTGCAAAGTTTTCGAAGATTGCTACGTCAGACGTTTTGTCTACAACTGCGATTAGAGTATCTCCATCAAACTCGATTCCCCATACAGCAAAGTTTACTGTCACTGTGTTTCTTAATGTGATAGATCCATCATCACCTCTTGTGTAGATAAATAAACGACCATCATCTGTACTATCATCACCATCTACATCTGCATTATCTGCCACAACATAAATATTATCATTTACAGCAAGATCACGAGGACTTGATAAAGAAGCTGTACTACTTACAGTTGCACTAAGAGTAATCCCTGCAACATTAAGAGAGAGATCGCTAAAAGCTTGTATCTGTGACTCAGAACGTGAGATCTGTATCACCTCATCATCACTACTATCATAATAGATACCCTCTGTATCTGTAGCTGCTGTCCCAAAAGTAGATGCCGTTACACTCGCTATATCTTCTACATCATATACTGTAATGTCACCACTTGTGTTACTTGTTGCAAACAGTGAGTTATCTAATTCTAGGTTTGCAGATCCATCATCATCTGTTGTTGTTGATAATCCGTTATCATCAGTTTCACAGGCTATAAATCCTGCAGATGCGATAAGTAGTATTCCTAATTTGCTAGTTAATTTCATAAATAAAAGGTTTAATTGTTTTTAATTTCTAGCATAGTTACGCAGTGAATTGAAGTTTGGTTTTGGCAACATTACACTATTAACATTCTTTAACTTTTTAAGAAATAGAAGCCTCTCTTTTTACAATAATTTAACTAAAAACCGCACTTACGCTTTAACGATAATTTTGTGATTATTTTTTACGCTACAAGCCTGTAGAGTAGTTTTTATAAGTACGCTTTCGCGAAACGATAAAAATCCTCTTCACTACTAATAGTAAGAAACCCAATATTTACAGGGCTTAACAACCACTCTTAGAAAAATCACACCTTAAACCCACTTTTTTTATGCGTTTTTGTAACCTTCTCTATATTCATAACGTATAAGGTGCAGGGTAAAATCCTAGGTTGGAAAATCTGAACAATAGTGGTCGCACACGCGGCTTTTTGAATTAACAAACACTTTTAATTTACACTATTATGAAAACACTTTTTATTGCCTTATTTACACTTGCTACTATTGCTTACAACACAACTTCTGAAACAGTAACCGCAACCTTTACTGGCTATAGTGACGAGACGTATTACTTTACAGATAGCGACGACTTAACTTATGCTTTTGAGTCAATAAGTGCTACGGCTGCTCAAGAATTTGACCTTACCCAAGACATTTATAAAGGACAGCAGTTTAAAATTACATTTACAAGTTCTACAGAACTTAATGAAGATGATGAGGAGTATGATATGCTCTCTATCACTGCTCTAGAGCTCGTGAAATAAAAAAATAATTATAAAGGCTATTAATAAAAAAACCTACGATCTAGACCGTAGGTTTTTTTGTGTATAATAATTGAGATTCCACAAACCCCATACGGTGAGTATGGCTTCTCCTATCATACCTAATCCATATTGTGGAGACCAGCCGTCTAGCAAAGTGCTTATAAGCCTGCCTGCAGTAAGACCTCCCATAAATAATACATTAAATAAGGTAGCACGCTCCCAGTGCTTAGGCTTTATAACACCATAAAGCCAGTAAACTCCTAGTGCGAAGTATACACCCATTATGGCTCTAAAAATATTTTTGAGCTCAAGATCTTGAACCTTAAATCCAAAAATATCAAACAGTATAACACTGGGGTTTGATCCATAAACAAATGCCATCACGATAACTATGCTCGCAGAGAGTATAAGGTGGGCTTGTTTAGGAAGTTTTGACATTATATGCGTTGTGCAATGCGATCTTTTGCGAGTTGTAAGATGGTATGAAACTGGTCTTCTATATTAGTTTCTGTATTATCAATCTCAATAGCATCTGCTGCTTTTACTAGTGGAGAGTCTTCTCTAGTGGTATCTATGTGATCACGCTCTACTACGTTAGATAGCACGGCATCATAGTTTACATCATCACCGCGCTCTACAAGCTCATTATATCGCCTTTTTGCACGCTCTTCTGCACTGGCTGTCATAAATATCTTAAGCTCTGCCGTAGGAAATACTACAGTACCTATATCACGACCGTCCATCACAATACCTTTTTCTTCACCCATACGTTGCTGCTGCTCTACAAGCTTTGCTCGCACTTCTGATACGGTGGCTATAGGACTTACAAAAGAAGATACCTCTAGTGTTCTAATATATTGCTCTACATTTTCTCCATTAAGACAGACTTCTGCCTTTCCAGAAGTGGTGTCTCTGGTAAATGAAATATTAATGTCTGATAATTTATTGATAAGTGATTCTTTATCAAAAAAACCATCAGATATAAGGCCTTTACGCATTGCATAAAGGGTTACTGCACGATACATCGCGCCGGTATCTACATATATGTATTCTAGCCAGTCTGCTAGTTGTTTTGCTACGGTACTTTTTCCGGTTGAGGAATATCCGTCTATGGCGATGGTTATTTTCACGTATGGTGTGTTTTGAGCAAAAATAGGGAATATGATTATGAGATGTAAGGAACTCCAAAAGTACTTTTAAAAGGTATATAGATACGCACAATACAGCTATTACAAACACGGACTATCTCAAGTCTCTAGCCCCTATTGTAATGAAAATCCCGCAACAAGCGTGAGCGCCGTGAGGAATTGTAATGTAAAGCGGGATACTGCCGTGAAGATTCAAAAATAAGTGTGTGCTCCCACAAAGAGAATTACTGTAAATCTATACCTATGCCAAAAAAGCTACTAGCGGCAGCACTATTGTAACGTGCGTAGGCATAATTAAATCGCATCTTATTAATCTTAATACCAAAACCGGCGCTTATCCCTGCAAAGCTGCGCTGGTTTATAATACGCAACTCCTCACTGCGTCTAAAGTTATAACCTAGTCGCAGGTTAAAGCCTCCTCGTGGAAAGAGTTCTACACCCACAATGGCGTGGCGTATGACGTTATCTAGAATACCTATTTTCTCAGCAGTGGTGTTTCCGTCTAGATCTGTGGTGCCGCGGGCTTCATTCTCAAAAGCGATGTTCCAGAGTTGTAAGTTTTCAAGGGTAAGGTGCCAGCGTATGGGTACATTAGGCACTATCTGGGAGATACCAGCATCTATCTCTAGTGGCAACTTCTCTATGGTGTCTACATAGGGTGTAAACTGCGTGCCTATATTGCGCACTACTACGGCCGCGTTAAGATCCCAGTCTTCATAATTATAAGTTAGACCCAGGTCTATCGCTCCGCCGGCAGAGGTATACTCGGCCAGTGTGGAGGTGATGAGTTTTACATTTGCTCCTACATAAAAGTCTGTGTAAGGAATATTAGTCGCATAGCCTAGCGAGAGCGCTGCCTCACTACCACCAAATTCTCCTGTTGCATTTCCGTTTTCGTCTCGCCCGTCAAAGCTCCCGTAGTTTACATACGTTATGCCGGCGTGAAGTACTTGTGTGCGTCTGTCCCATAAATAGGCATATGAGGCGGTACCATAGTTTATATCTGCAAGGTAGTTTACATAGTTTACAGAAAGCTGGTTATCCATTCTGTAATTAATATTTGCAGGGTTGTAAAGGGCAGAGTCTGGATCATAATCATAGTTTGTGATTATTTTTCCGCCCAGGGCTGCTTGCCTAGGTGATGACATTAAATTGAGAAACTGGTATGTTGCTCTCCCTCCTAACTGCCCGTAAGCAGATACTGCGGTTAGAAATAAGAGTATGTAACAAACTTTTCTCATCATACAAGGTGGCAACACAATGGTAAACGATTGCAATGATAGTATATTTTGATAGGGATGGGAAATAATTATGAAGTTCTCTAATCAATAATAGATTTAAGAATTCTTACAACCATATGTAAACACAAAAAAGGAACCTTATTACGGGTTCCTTTTTATGGTATTTGTACGCTTTCGCGAAAGCGGAATTATTTATAGTCTCAAGCTTATAGCTTCTTTGCGTTTTTAACCTTTTGCTTAGTAAGAGCAAGTTCTAATACCTCACTCATATCTTTTACATAGTGGAAGGTAAGACCTTTTAAGTAATCTGGCTTTATCTCTTCTATGTCGCGACGGTTTTGCTCACAAAGTAAGATCTCTTTAATTTTTGCACGCTTTGCAGCAAGAATCTTTTCTTTGATTCCTCCTACTGGTAATACTTTACCACGCAGGGTTATCTCACCCGTCATTGCGATGCTCTTCTTGACTTTGCGCTGTGTAAATAAAGATACTAGAGAGGTAAGCATTGTGATACCTGCACTAGGACCATCCTTAGGAGTCGCTCCTTCTGGCACGTGAATGTGTACGTTATAGCTGTCAAATATTTTTGAATCTAGACCAAGAAGCTCTGCATTTGCTTTTATATACTCCATTGCAATAGTAGCACTCTCCTTCATCACCTTACCAAGGTTACCTGTGATAGATAGTGTTCCTTTTCCTTTTGATAAGGCAGACTCTATAAATAAAATATCACCACCTACACGTGTCCAAGCAAGACCTGTTACTACCCCAGCAACATCATTGTTTTCATATTTGTCACGCTCCATTCTAGGAGATCCTAAAACCTCTATAATGTCTTCGTTAGAAACTTTTACGTTATACTCCTCCTCCATTGCAAGATTTTTGGCACCGTAGCGCACCATCTTTGCAACTTGCTTCTCAAGACCACGTACTCCAGACTCACGAGTGTACCCCTCAACAATTTTTTCTAGTTGTGGCTTTGCAATCTTAAGCTGCTCTGGCGTCATACCGTGCTCCTTAAGTTGCTTAGGTAATAAGTGTCTCTTTGCAATCTCTGTCTTTTCTTCTATAGTATAACCCGTCACATTTATAATCTCCATACGATCCCGTAATGCTGGCTGTATGGTATTAAGGCTATTTGAAGTTGCGATAAACATCACCTTAGAAAGGTCAAACCCCATCTCAAGGAAGTTATCGTGAAACTCACTATTCTGCTCTGGGTCAAGTACCTCTAGTAATGCAGAAGATGGATCTCCCTGACTCCCCATACTTAACTTATCTATCTCATCTAGTACAAAGACTGGATTACTTGTACCCGCCTTACGAAGGCTCTGTATAATACGGCCCGGCATTGCTCCTATATAAGTCTTTCTGTGACCACGTATCTCAGACTCGTCACGCATACCACCTAGACTCATACGTATGTACTCTCGACCAAGTGCCTCTGCAACAGATTTACCTAGTGAAGTTTTACCCACACCTGGAGGTCCGTAAAGACAGAGTATAGGTGACTTCATATCGTTACGTAATTTTAATACTGCTAAGTATTCTATAATACGACGCTTTACATCATCAAGACCATAGTGATCACGGTCTAAGATTTTCATAGCACGTTTTAAATCAAATTTATCTTCGCTAAACTCGTTCCAAGGAAGGTCTAAAAAGAGGTCAAGATAGTTGCGCTGTATGCTATACTCCGCTACTTGGGGATTCATACGTTGCATTTTAGAAAGCTCTTTCTTAAAATGCTTTTCTACTTTTTCTCCCCATTTTTTTGTCTTTGCACGCTCGCGCATCTCTTCAAGATCATCCTCAGAGGTAGATCCTCCTAGTTCTTCTTGAATGGTCTTCATTTGCTGGTGCAAGAAGTACTCGCGCTGCTGCTGGCTCATATCATTTTGAACCTTGTTTTGGATATCATTTTTGAGTTCCAACTTCTGGCGCTCCATATCCATAAACTTAAGCGTCTCGATAGCGCGCTTATGTAAATCGTTTATGTGAAGTAATTCCTGCTTCTCAGCCACCGTGAGATTCATATTAGAACTCACAAAGTTTATTAAGAAAGAATCACTCTGTATGTTTTTTATTGCAAAAGATGCCTCAGATGGGATATTTGGCGAGTCTTGAATAATTTTAAGAGCAAGATCTTTTATAGAATCTATCGCAGCCTTAAATTCTTGACTTCCTTTATCTGGACGCGTTTCTGGAAATTCTTTTATCGTGGCTCTTAAGTAAGGTTCGGTTTGAGTCACTTCATTAATCTCAAAGCGTTTTTTACCTTGTATGATTACGGTTACATTACCGTCAGGCATTTTAAGAACACGCAGTATACGTGCTACCACGCCTACTTTATTTATATCATCTGCCGTAGGGTTTTCTACAGACTCATCTTTTTGAGCTACTACGCCTACTACCTTTCCTCCTTTATTTGCCTCGTCTATAAGTTTTATAGAAGTATCTCTCCCTGCCGAAATAGGAATCACAACTCCAGGAAAAAGTACCGTATTACGTAAAGGTAATATCGCTAGACTTTCTGGGAGCTCTTCATTGTTAATCGCCTCCTCATCTTCTGGGGTCATTAACGGGATAAGCTCTGCATCTCCATCTATCTCTTGCAGTGACAATCTGTCTAATGTTGTAAATTTTGGTTTTGCCATATAATATATGTGCCACAATGTCGGGTATTGCTACGCTCATTATGACTATCTAAGTATTATTATTCTATTTAAAAACGGCGAGTGACCCTGTAATGTATGGTATATAGTCACTCACGATTACTTTAAGTCAATTCTTATGCCAAGTGAAGTACGCTTTCGCGAAAATATAAACCACAACCCTTATCTTACCTTATAATTATAGTAAAAACTTTGGCCGGAAGAACCATCTTTAGGGAGACTAGCCCGCTATTGGTCAAAAGGGAAATCAAAAAAAATAAAATAAATTTTTCACGAAAGTGTAACAACTTAAAAATTACCACATCTTTACTATAGAATTAACCAAAAGTGAATTTTACCAACCATCAAATAACCGATCTATTATCACTATGCCAGCAAGGTGAGCAGGGTGCACAAATGGAAGTTTACAATCGCTACTACAAGGCGATGTATAACACCTCATTGCGCATTGTAAAACACGAAGCAGAAGCAGAAGATATTATGCAAGAGTCCTTCTTAAGTGCTTTTACAAAACTAGACAGCTACAAGGGTGAGGCATCTTTTGGAAGTTGGTTAAAACGTATCGTTGTAAATAATAGCCTCAATGCTTACAATAAAAGTAAGCGACTAGATGAAACCTCTATAGATGACCATCTATATAAAATAGAAGACGATGCAGCTGGTGTAGCAGAGATGGATCTCTCTAGTGTACGTGCTCAAGAAGTGGTAAACGCAATGAGTGAATTAAAAGATAATTACAGACAGTCTCTGTCATTACATCTTATAGAGGGTTATGACTATGAAGAAATGAGTGAAATAATGAATGTAAGCTATGCAAACTGCAGAACGATGGTGTCTAGAGCAAAAGACAGCTTACGAAGAATTTTAAATAAAAATGAAAAAGGAACCTATAGATCAAGTATTTAAGCGCCTAGAAGGTAAGCTAGATACAGCTGCACCTAGTGCAGATCACAAAGCAAACTTTCTTGCAAAGCTACAGGCGCAAGCTGCTCCCGTAACTCCAGAGAAAGAAACTAAGGTCATAAAGTGGATGCGTCCTCTTTTTATAGCAGCGAGTATGCTCTTGCTTGCCGGAGTGATTTTTACTCAGTTTAATACGAGCGCGAGTGATAAAGAACTTGCAGATGTATCACCAGAAATGCAGGAAACACAAGACTTCTTTACAAAGACTATAGAACGAGAGCTTTTTGACATTAAAGAAAAGATGACTCCAGAAAATCAAGCTATGGTAGAAGATGCCATAAGCCAGCTGGAAGTGCTAGAGCAGCAATATGATAAACTTAAAATTGACCTTTCTGAGAGTGGTGAAGATAAGCGTGTGATCTACGCTATGATAGACAACTTCCAGAACCGCATTGACCTCCTACAAAATGTAGTAGAGCAAATGAAAGCCATCGAAGAATTAAGAAAAATTGAAAAAGCAGTAACTCTCTAGTTACTTAAATAATATACTATTACTATGAAAACAAAAATTACACACCTCCTACTCTTTGTACTCGCTATGCCTTTTATGGTAATGGCAAGTGACAACTACCCTAAAGGGAAATATACTAAGGAGAAAAGAATCAAAAAAGAATATAACGTAAATGCAGATGCAAAACTGGTTATAGATAACTCATACGGCAATGTAAATATGGTAAGCTGGAATGAAAACCGTATTGTCATAGAAGTGCTTGTAAAAACTAATGGCAATGATGAAGAGCGCGTGCAAGAAAAGCTAGATGAGATAGATGTACGTTTTGAAGGCTCCCCATCTTACGTAAGTGCTAAGACTAATTTTGAGAGAAGTAGCAGTCGCTCTTGGTGGAATAGCTGGAAAAACAATAACGTAAATATGGAAATTAACTACACCATAAAACTCCCAGCTACTAATATGATAGATATAAGCAATGATTACGGGGGTATAAGCCTTGACCGTCTTGAGGGCAATGCAAAAATAAACTGTGACTATGGTAAAATTACTATAGGCGAGTTACTTGCAGAGGATAACTACCTCAACTTTGACTACACAAAAAACAGTACCATCTCTTATATGAAAAGTGGCCGTATTAATGCAGACTACTCAAGCTTTATGTTAGAACGTGGTGGTGATATAGAACTCAATGCAGATTATACGAAGTCTGAATTTGGAAAAATTGAAAATCTGAACTACAACTGTGATTATGGATCTGTAAAAACGACAGAAAGTAATGACGTTATAGGTCGTGGTGATTACCTCTCTGCAAAGATAGGAGTTGTACACGGTGACTTAAATATTAATGCAGATTATGGTAGTATACGTGTAGAAGAACTTGCTAGTGATGCTGGAGACGTCAAGATTCAGAGCGATTATACAGGCATAAAGGTGGGATACAGTCCTGCTTATGATTTTACCTTTAATATAAAACTTGAGTATGCAGGCTTGAGTGGTAAAGATGAGCTTACTTTTAATGTAGAGCGTGTAGAATCTTCAGACAAATATTATGAAGGGTACAAAGGATCATCTTCTACTAACAACAACATAAACATCAACTCAGAGTATGGGGGTGTTACATTATTTAAAAACTAAATTCAATCATCAACTAAACAATCTATTATGAAAAAATTAATCACACTCAGCTTAGTCCTTTTTGCAAGTACTCAAATACACGCCCAATGGTGGGGAAAAAGCGTAAAAGGTAATGGTGAATTACAAACCATAACTCGTAATGTAGGTGACTACGATGCAATTAATGTTGCAGGCTTCTTTAACGTAACACTTGTTGCCGGTAATGAAGGAGAACTTACTATTGAAGGAGAGAGCAACCTGCTTGAATACATTGAGACCGAAGTAGATGGGGACAGACTTACTATCAAGGTGAAAAATAAGCAAAACCTAAAAACGAGCTGGGGAAAAGATATTAAAATACGAGTGCCTTTTAGAGATTTAAACCAAGTATCATTATCTGGATCTGGCGAGATTATGAGTACAGATGTTATAAAGGCAAATAACTTTAGAGTTTCTGTATCTGGATCTGGTGATATAAATCTTGTAGTAGAAGCTAGCAGCACAGAGAGTCGTGTTACTGGATCTGGTGATCTGGTATTACGAGGTAGCACAAGAGATCACGAGACAAGTGTAACGGGATCTGGAGATCTTGAAGCAGGACGCTTTAAAGCAGATAATGTAGATGCAAAGGTTACAGGGTCTGGAGATATAAGAGTAAGTTGTGAGAAGAGCATACGCGCTCGAGTAACAGGATCTGGAGATATAGAATATGTAGGTAACCCTACAAAGCAAGACACAAAGGTTTCTGGATCTGGAGATATCTCTAGAGGATAAAACTATTTTGTCCCAAATACAATAAAAGCCCTCTTGCGAGGGCTTTTTTACTTATAACATATTATAGTTCTTTCTTAAGTAGTCTCGCGGTACCAGAAAATCGTTCTACTATAATTTTTGGCTCGCCATAAAGTTGTACCATACTCTTATCTGAAAGGTCAAGTGTTACCTTCTCATCTACACTAAGCGTCACGCTACCGCTTTCTCTTCCTACTATCTGCACTATGTCTGCATCAAAGGAGAGTCCTTTACATTGAGCGGTTTCATTTACTGTAAAAGTAGCTTCACTAGCGTTTCCTGTAAACGCTATATCAGATCGTCCTGAAGCAATAATTGAGAGTTTTACGGTGTTTATATCCGCTTTCGCGAAAGCGTTATCACTTAAATTCACACGTATATCGTCTCCAGTGTAATCTATCTCAAACTTTGAGTTGCCGTTTGCCATAATATCTGCCTCTCTTGTTTTAAGCTCTCCGTTGAAACGACTTCCGTCTAGAAAACTACCCGTAAACATATCTCCCTCTATGGCTGTAGATACAAAGGCACTACTTTTTGAATCTAAACTTACAGCGCTCAGTGCTGTATATCGCACAGTAATGTTAAGTCTTTTTGCACTACGTATATCCTTGCGGGTTGAGACCACAAGTAGACTATCTTTAATGTCAAAATCTATAAGTTCAACTAGGTTATCATCCATCTCTAGGTCATAACCGGTTTGAGAATCTGCCATAAGTGTCACCTCTAGACCATCTGTCACCTTGATTGCGGTAAAGCCATCTAGTCTGTCAGAAACATCTATGACATTACGACTACCTTTTACTCGCTCGCGTTGTGCAGCGACACTTGTAGTTACAACCAGAAGTATTGCAACCACAAAACTCTTTATATATCTATTCTTCATAAAATTAAAAGTACAATAAATGAGCCATCCTTAATAAGCGCACATAAAAAAAGCATCTGGTTACAGATGCTCTTTAAAAATATGTCGTTTATGGATACTAATAGGCAATATTAATAACTCCATCTACCGTAAGTACTTCTTCACTATCAATGACGTTTAATTATTTATAATTGGGATGTTAGAAAATACACCGTTAGTAATGGTGGCAGTGTCACCCTCACCATTATTATTTACCGCTGTAAATGAAAATGTTCCTGAAGTGACAAGATTATCTAGATCTATTTCGGTAATTGTTATTGATCCCGTGCCTCCAGAGAGACTCGTGATATAAGTTGTTAACACTGGGTCGTTTAAATCTCCCACGTCTGAGTATGCTCCGCTATTACCTATATTACCAGCTTCTAGATCTAGTGCATACGTACCTACACCGTCGTAAGTGTTTAATATTATAGAAATGCCTTGACCAGTGCTGTTTGCGGCGATTATACTAAAGGCTTCTATAGTTGTTGTCCCTATGGTTCCTTCTGTAGATGCGATAGCTTGAGAAGAGAACCCCTCTCCATTAACGCTGGCGGTAAAACTCCCAGTCGCAACGCTTACCGGGTCTGCCGCAAACTCACCTTCTAGCTGCTCGTCTTCACAAGAGGTTGTAGTAACCGAGGCTAGTATAAGTAATAAGTATATGAAATATAGTTTTTTCATCATTGTAGGATTTTAGTAACCTTAAACACAAACATAATCATTTTATTTGGACTGTTATACAAGCAATTTATGACTCCTTATGTGATCTAAGAATCTTGTTTTGCTCTTGCATTAGGTGCTCAATATTTGCTAAGAGTTCAATGTTTTTTGGTGTTTTCTCTTCCGTATTTTTTGGGTCTTCAGATTTGTCTTTAAATCTGTTAATCCCTTTTATGACTATAAATATAGTCAAAGCTATGATAACAAAATCTATCCCCACCTCTATGAGCTCACCATAGCCTATCGCAACAACATCTGCCTCATTTTCGGCGTCTCGTAAAATGTATTTTCGCTCCCGTAAATTAATACCGTCGGTAAGTAAAGAAAGTGGTGGCATTACCACCTTTTTTACTATAGTATTTACCACATTATTAAAAGCAGTACCTATGATGATACCCACTGCCATATCAACCATATTACCTTTTACGGCAAAATCTTTAAATTCTTGTATAAAACTCTTCATAGTATATAAATGTTAGAAAAACGCTTCAAGCAATTCTAGGCTGTTTAATAAACGGATTAATTGCTTGCAAAGAGTGTGTTGTTGTACGCTTTCGCGAAAGCGGAAACCTTATGTTTATTTATTCTCTTTTGGGACTCTGTACAGAAGCACTACTCCTACTGCAAAAAACAGTATAAGAAACACGATAGAGTAACGCATACTGCCGGTAATCTCTTCTATAAAACCATATAAGAACATCCCGATGATGATCCCTATTTTTTCGGCAACGTCATAAAAGCTAAAGTATGATGTTGTGTCATCTGTCTCTGGTAAAAACTTTGCATACGTAGACCTTGAGAGTGATTGTATACCTCCCATTACTAAACCTACAAAACCGGCAGTAATATAAAACTGGAAGGGCGTATACACAAAGTATGCCCAGGCACAAATTACAATCCAGATCACATTAATAATGACCAGTGCTTTTATGTTACCCACACGTGCCGAAAGTTTTGAAGTAAGTATAGCACCCAGCACTGCCACAAGTTGTATTAAAAGTATACTCACAATTAATCCCGTCGTGCGCTCGCTATCGCTACCCCACTCTAGTTCTTGCTCTCCAAAATATGCTGCAGCAAGCATCACTGTCTGTACCGCCATACTGTATACAAAGAAGGCAATAAGATATTTTTTAAGACGTAGCTGGTCTTGCATAGAAGACCAAATGGCTCTTAGTTCCTTAAAACCATTAAAGAACACATCTTTGGTAAGCTTTCCTTGCGCTTGATTTCCTTGAGGTAAGTAAGCGTAGGTATACTGGCTAAAACCTATCCACCAGACACCAGTAAGCACAAAAGACAGTCGCGTAGGGAAACCTTCGTCTTCAAAACCAAATGTTTCATACCCAAGTATCATTGCTAGACAAGCTATAAGTAATAGCACGCTCCCTATGTAGCCTAGGGAATACCCTTTTGCACTTATCTTATCGTGTTGCTCTGGATATGCTACATCTGGCAAGTATGAATTGTAAAAAACTAGACTCCCCCAGAAACCTATAAGTCCCAAGGCATATAACGTAAGGCTCAGGTATATATGCTCAAGGCTAAACCAGTACAAACCTATTGTAGAGAAAGCTCCTAGATAGCAGAAGAGTTTTAAAAAGAACTTTTTGTTACCCAGATAGTCTGCCACACCAGAGAGTATGGGAGATATGATAGCCACGACTAAAAATGCAATAGCAGTGGTGTAAAAAATAAGCGGACTACGACGTAACATCATCCCAAAAATCTCAATCTCTTCTATACCTGCTCCTCTAAACAGAGCACCATAAAACAAAGGGAATATAGCAGATGCGATGACAAGACTGTATGTAGAGTTTGCCCAGTCATAAAACGCCCAAGCGTTTAATAACTTCTTATCACCTTTTTTGAGTTGTTCTTTCATAGCACTAAAATAAAAAAGCTGTGCGAGTGCACAGCTTTTTAAACTATATATTATTGTAAATTCTTATTTGAAACTTGTCACTCCAAACTTTGCTGCCTCTGCTCTTGCCATAGGCGCTTTTGCAGTGAGGTTTGCAATACGCGAGTCTGATGATGGGTGCGTGCTTAATATTTGTGGTGGTGCTTGACCTCCACTAGCAGCTTTCATACGTTTCCATAACTCTGCAGCCTCATCTGGGTTGTAACCTGCTATAGCAGCAATTACAATACCTATCTCGTCTGCCTGTGTCTCGTGACTACGTGAGAAAGGAAGCATACCCCCTACTTGTGAGCCTACACCGTAAAGTTGCATTATCTGTTGTTGCTTGCTTTGCTCTTGCCCACTTACTGCTACTGCAGTGGCTACGGCACCAAATTGCTGTAACTGTGCAGCACTCATACGCTGTGCACCGTGATCTGCAAGTGCGTGCGCCAGCTCGTGCCCCATCACCATTGCAAGACCTGTCTCAGACTGTGTGATAGGTAATATACCTGTATACACTACAATCTTCCCACCTGGCATACACCACGCATTTACAGCTTCGTCTTTTACTAGGTTATATTCCCAGCGATAATCTTGTAAATAACCTGGCTCTCCCAGAGCTGTAAGGTAACGCTCTGCAGCTACAGCAATTTTCTCACCTACACTCTTTACCATATTTGCATCTGCCGTACCGGTGATGACATTATTTTCTGAAAGAAAGGCATCATATTGTTGAAAAGCCATCGGAAACAGCTGATCGTTACTTACGAAGTTAAGTGTCTTTTTTCCTGTAAAAGGGCTCGTCTTACAAGCACATACTAAGAGTACGGTCATTATAAGAACAAATGTATTTTTAAGTTTCATTGTAATAAGGTTTGATATTATTTATAAAAATACAGAAATGTTAAATACCACTTAGATGAAGCTCTGTGAAATCTTTCTTAATGATTAAAGCACAAGCTTTCGGGTCAAACTGCACATCTTCCATAGAAATTACTTCATTATCTAACTCTATAGTCGTTATCTCAAATGGTAATCCTATGAGGTGAATTCTAAAGGTATCATATGTAGTGATAAAGTCACCACGCTTGTGTTGCTGTATAATCCAGTCTTTTTCTCTACCTACCATTTTAAAAGTGCGGTAACTGTAACGATCCTTTTTATAATCGTATCCATCTTGAGCATCTTCATATAATTTTGAAGCATTTTTACCAAGACCGTAATACACCTCAAGTTCTACTTGCTCTATCTCGAGCTCACCTACATATTGCTGTATAGGGTACTTAGGTAAGATAGTTCCTTCTTTTACAAACATTGGGATCTCATCTATATCTGCATCTACCCATTGCTCCTTACCTCCTTTTACAGGAGTTTTTGTCCAGTAGTTATACCATTCTCCTCGAGGCACGTACATACGCCTACCTTTTGCATTAGGTTCTAAAATAGGACATACAAGGATGTGATGCCCAAAGATAAACTCATCTGTACGATAGTGCGTTTGTGCATCTTCTTGATCAAAATATACAAGAGGCTTTAGTAAAGGGGTCCCCTTCTTTATATACTCATAAAACATTGTATATAAATATGGGAGTAACCTATATCGTAAGCTTATAAACTTACGTGCAATGTCTGTCACACCCTCATCAAAAGTCCAAGGCTCTTGATCACCGTGATGACCAGAAGAGTGTGTTCTACAAAACGGGTGAAAAACACCTAGCTGTATCCACCTTGCATATAGCTCACCTGTAGGTTGCTCTGCAAAGCCTCCTATATCTGTACCTGTAAAGCTCATACCAGAGATACACATACGCTGTACCTGTATATTTGCTACCCATAGGTGCTCCCAGCTTGCGATATTATCTCCCGTCCAGCTACTTGTGTAACGCTGCGCGCCAGAGTAAGCAGATCGTGTGATTACAAATGGTCTCTTAGGGTAAGCAAATTTCTTAACACCCTCATAAGTGGCTCTCGCCATCTGTGTACCATAGATGTTATGCGCCTTATTATGACTACAAGGATGCCCGTCATAATTATGTCTCACATCTGCAGGAAAAGTTTTTCCTGGAACCTCCATCACTGCGGGCTCGTTCATATCATTCCAAACACCTTTTACACCTACTTCTTGTATGAGTTCTTTAAATAATCCAGCCCACCAGTCACGTACTTCAGGGTTTGTATAATCTGGGAAGTTACATTCACCTGGCCATACCTTACCTTTCATATAAGGACCATCTGCACGTTTACAGAAGTAGTCATTTTCTATTCCTTCTTGATATACCCAGTAATCTTTGTCTATCTTAATACCTGGATCTATAATAACGACTGTCTTAAAGCCGTCATCTGCAAGCTCCTTTACCATACGTTTTGGATCTGGGAAGTAGTCTTTGTTCCAAGTAAAACATCTCCAGCCGTCCATATAATCGATATCTAAATAAATACCATCACAAGGAATTTTTAGTTCTCTAAATTTATTTGCTATTGCTTTTACGTTACTTTCTGGAAAATAACTCCACTTACACTGGTGATAACCCAGTGCCCATAATGGTGGTAGCTCTGGCACTCCTGTTAGGTTAGTATAACTACCTACAACATCTGCCATTTCTGGACCATAAATAAAGTAGTAATTCATCTCACCACCTTGTGCCCAGAAGCTTGTAACACCCATACGTTCTTGACAGAAGTCAAAAAACGTTTTAAACGTATTATCAAAAAATATCCCGTAAGCCCTCTTTTGAGTAAGACCTATATAAAAAGGAACCGACTTATAAATAGGATCTTGATCCTTGCCAAAGGCATACTGGTCTGTCGCCCAGTTGTGTACTCTCTTTCCTCTTAAGTTTGAGTGCATAGGCTTATCACCCAGCCCATAATAGGACTCTGCGTGTTGTGCCTTTTTACTCATTTTTACAATATTCCCTCCGTACTCAAAGCTCTCCTCAAAGTGAAAACCTAACTCATCTTCATTTATAAGATTACCTTCTATGTCAAATATGGAAGTTTGTAAACTATTTTTTTCTATCCTTATTTTGAGCTTTGCAGTATGCACAAAATAATAAGCATCATCTTCCTCAAGCTCGAGGTGGTTGTACCCTCGTATACCATCCTCATCTATCGCATAAGAGAAGTCTGGCTCAAAAACACCGCCTGTTCCAAAGCGAAATCTAATCACACTGTCACGCAATACCGTGAGCTGGAGAATTACTTCATTTTGAGTTGTAAAATATAATATATCTGCATCCTTCTTAAAATCAACGACTTTATTTGGAAACTGGTTGCCTTTTTGCTGCAACTCTGTATTTGTAATCATATTTCTAAAATTTGGAGATTTCAAAATAAGGCTAACTCTTTGAGTTACCTCGTTAATAATTAAATACTTATTAACTCTAACGTTTTCGTACTATAAAAAGCGACGTTGATTTCCGCTTTCGCGAAAATTCTATCTCATTCAATCTCTTTTAACCTTATTATTATGGCATTATTAATCTGCCTTTAATTCAAAAATCACTCCCGATAAGGGCGGTACTGTAATAGATGTACTATGTGTTTTTCCGTTCCAGCCTTCGTTTATAACAGTTAGGTCTACATTTTTATAAGCCCCTGTACCCGAAAACTCTAACGCGTCGCTATTGAAAATTTCGCGAAAGCGTCCAAAAAATGGTACTCCAATGCGGTAATCTTCTCTCGGTACTGGTGTCATATTAAACACGCACACAATCACCGTTTTGGGATCATTACCCTTACGTATGTAACTCAGTACGGCATTCTTACTATCATCGTGAGCAATCCACTCAAAACCTGCGGGATCAAACTGCTTTTCGTACAGTGTAGGTGTACTTGTATACAATCCGTTTATAGCAGCAAAAGCCTTTTGCATATTGCTGTGTATTTCATAATCTAGCACATACCAGTCTAACTGATCTTGAAAATTCCACTCTGTACCTTGTCCAAACTCGCTCCCCATAAAGAGTAACTTTGCTCCTGGATGAGTATACATATATGTGTAGAGTAATCTAAGGTTTGCAAAGCGCTGCCACTCATCACCAGGCATACGCCCCAATATAGAACCCTTACCGTATACTACCTCATCGTGTGATAATGGTAGCATAAAGTTTTCTGTAAAACCATAGGTCATTGAGAAGGAAATCTCATTGTGATGGTGATTTCTGTAAATAGCATCTCTCTTAAAGTAGTTAAGTGTATCGTGCATCCACCCCATCATCCACTTCATACCAAAGCCTAAGCCTCCAGAAAATACCGGCTTGCTCACCATAGGAAAACTAGTAGACTCCTCTGCTATAATCTGGATATCTGGAAAAGCACCGTAAAGCGCCTCGTTAAGTTCTTTTAGTAAAGAGATAACGGCTAGGTTTTCTCTACCTCCTTGATCATTAGGTTCCCACTCTCCATCTTCTCTACTATAATCTAGATATAGCATAGATGCAACTGCATCTACCCTAAGCCCATCTACGTGGTATTGCTCTAGCCAGAACATTGCGTTACTTATGAGAAAACTACGTACCTCGTTACGTTCATAATTAAAGATGAGTGATTTCCAGTCTTGATGATATCCTTTTTTTCTATCTGGATGCTCGTAACAGGCTGTCCCATCAAAGTTACCCAGCCCGTGCGGATCTTCTGGAAAATGTGATGGCACCCAGTCTAAAATTACACCTATATCACTTGCGTGCAAGGCATCAATGAGTGTCATTAATTCTTCTGGATATCCAAATCTTGAGGTAGGTGCAAAATAACCAGTTACTTGATATCCCCAGCTAGGGTCATATGGATACTCCATAATAGGCATAAACTCTACGTGAGTAAAATTTAGCTTTTTTACATAGTCTACAAGTGTTGTTGCTAGCTCTGAATAACTCAGGCTGCGATTACCTTCTTCTTGCTTGCGACGCCAGGAGCCCAGGTGTAGCTCATAAACAGAAATAGGCGCATCTAGGCCGTTGTGTTTATGGCGCTTGTCCATCCACTTTTTATCCTTCCAGGTGTGGTTTGTTTTATAAACTACAGATGCTGTTTGTGGAGGATGCTCTGCTCTACGTGCATAAGGGTCTGCCTTTTCTGTTATAACGCCGTTGTGCGTAGCGTGAATTTTATATTTGTATAACTCTCCGTGGCCGATATCTGGTATAAAGCCTTCCCAAATACCGCTACTATCCCAGCGCACGTTAAGCTTATGCTCTCCATCTTGCCAGTGATTAAAATTTCCAACTACAGATACTTGTTGAGCACTAGGTGCCCATACTGCAAAGTAGGTTCCTTTTACACCCGCTCGCTCGCAAATGTGGCTTCCCAGTTTTTCATATAGTTTGTAATGCTTACCAGATTTGAATAGATCAACATCAAAATCTGTAAGCAAGCTATGTGATAGTACGTTGCTCATTAAATAATAGTTCCAGAAGGTATGGTAGCTCCGTTTCTAATCACAACAATACCGTCACGCACCACGTAAGTATCTGTCTCTATATCCTTGAGGTGCTTGCCACCAGTGATGCGCACGTCATCACCTATTTTTGCATTTTTATCTACAATACAATTGGTAAGAAAGCAGCGATCACCTATTCCTACGTGCGGTACTCCCTTTGCTCTGGCTTGATTTATTTCTTCTAGGTCTAAAAATCTGTTACTTCCCATTACATAACAACTCTCTAAAACAGTGCCTTTTCCTATACGTGATCGTATACCTATAATAGAGTTCTCAATGCGGCTGCCGTGCACGATACTCCCTTCTGCCACGATAGATTTTTCAAGTGTAGTTCCAGAGATTTTTGTGGGAGGTAATACACGAGGTCGTGTAAGAATGTTTTGCCCTTTGTTAAATAAATTAAACTTTGGTAAATCTGATGTGAGATCAATATTTGCTTCAAAAAACGAGTCTATATTTCCTATATCTGTCCAGTATCCCTCGTAAGCATAACTTAACACCTTGTGATTCTCTATAGACTGAGGAATGATTTCTTTACCAAAATCATTTGTATCTGTTCCCTCTAGCAACTCGATAAGTAAATCTTTATTAAAGATATAAATACCCATAGAGGCAAGGTAGTGTTTACCTTGTGCTGCCATAGCATCTGAGACTGGTGACTCCCAGTCTGGAAGTAAATCTGCAGATGGTTTTTCTATAAAGGATGCTATAGTATTGTCTTCGGCGGTTTTGAGAATCCCAAAAGAAGTAGCGTCTTTTGCATTAACAGGTAATGATGCGATACTAATCTTTGCATCTGCTTCAATATGCGCCTCAAGCATAGCATTAAAATCCATCTGGTACAGTTGGTCACCAGAGAGTATCATTATATACTCAGACTCATATCCTTTAAAATGATGTAAACTTTGCCTTACCGCATCTGCAGTACCTTGAAACCAACCTTTATTATGTGGTGTTTGCTCTGCTGCAAGTATATCTACAAAAGCCTCAGAAAAGTAAGAAAACTGATAGGTATGTTTGATATGCTTATTAAGCGATGCAGAGTTAAACTGCGTGAGCACAAACATTCTCTTTATATTAGAATTTATACAGTTTGAGATAGGGATATCTACAAGGCGATACTTCCCAGCAATAGGCACGGCAGGTTTTGAACGCTCTGCTGTGAGTGGATATAGTCTTGTTCCTTGACCGCCTCCTAATATAATGGCTACTACTTTTTTATTCATTTCTAATCGTTTTTTGAGGTTGGATTACTTGCTATTTTTTTATTGACTTGCCTGTTTTTACTGCTACTGGCTTAGGTTGTAATTCTTCATAGAGAGTCACATAAGTTCCTGCTGTATTCTCCCAGCTATGATCTATCTCCATCATTTGTTTTTGATTTGTTTTAAACTGTTTCTCTTCTCTAAAAAACACTTCGGCTCTGCCTATACTATAAACAATATCAAACACAGAAGTCTGATCGTGGCATAGACCGTGACCACCATCTCCTATATCTACCACTGTATCTTTAAGCCCTCCGGTACGTCTTACAATAGGTACACATCCATAACGCAAGCTATAAAGCTGGTTAAGACCACAAGGCTCTACTCTACTAGGCATTAAGAGAAAATCTGCTCCGGCATAAACCTGGTGTGACATACGCTCCTCATACCCTATGTGGGCATTAAACCTTCCCTTATGGGTGAATTTCAATTGTTCTAACTGTCCCTCAATCTCTGGTGCTCCACTACCTAGTAAAATGATGTTTATATCATACTCATTGAGCGCTTGCTCTATGGCTTCTGGAAGCAAGTCTGCTCCTTTTTCCCACACAAGCCTGCCTATAAACCCAAAAAGCGGTTTTGTGGCATCAAGTCCAAACTCTTCACATAAAGCTTCTTTATTTGCTTTTCTACCAGAAGCTCTTGATCTAATGGTAAAATTTTTAACTAAATATTCGTCTGTTTTGGGATCCCAAGTTTCGGTATCTATGCCATTGAGAATACCTACGCATTTTTGAGACTCGCTTCTTAGTAAACCTTCCAGTCCATTTGCCTGCTCTTTTAATTCTTCCATATATGATGGAGAAACCGTGTTTACTCTCCAGGCGCATTTTATCGCAGCGGCTAGAGGATTAATCTGTCCATACCAGTCGAGGAGCCCATACCTGCTTTCGCGAAAGCGTGGTAACATTGCAACACCGCTTTTATCAAAATTACCTTGATACTGGGCATTGTGTATTGAGAGTACTGTAGGGACAGACATTAACTTGTCAAACTCTGGACAATACTGCATCATAAACGGGATAAAACCTGTGTGATGATCGTGACAGTGTACCACTTCTGGTAAGGTCTCAAAGGTGAGTATCCATTGCAAAGCCACACGCTGGAAAGCAATAAAACGCAGCGCATCATCTTGATGACCATACACGCCAGCCCTATCTGTAAGGCCTTGCACGCGTATCACAAATAGCGGGAAGCCCAACTCATTATCTACATCTATAACTTCTGCTAGGTACGTTGTGCCATCTACTACAAGTTGGTGCGTAAAAACCACTCTACCGGTAGCGCGCTCTACCCACGTTGTTTTGTAATAAGGCATAATAACGGCAGCCTTATGGCCTATGCGGTTTTGATATTTTGGCAGTGCTCCCACAACATCTGCCAGACCTCCTACTTTTGCAACAGGATAACACTCGGCGCTTATGTGAAGTATTTTCATAGAGAGATTGTTAGTAATAGTCTTGTTAAATTTAACGTAAGTATTTAATCTACAGGCATCCTTTGCAATAAAATATGGTTAAAAAAGCCAATCTTTTGCTATTTCTACGCTTTCGCGAAAGCGTACACCCTCACAGTTACATTTAAGGGATGTAATTTTCTGAGTTCATTAACGACTCACTTTATAGCTTTACAGTAACTTTACATAAAAAAGAACATACAATGAAAAAGGTATTTATTTTAATGGCATTTGCAGCACTATTTACCAGCTGTAAAGGATCTGCTCAAGAGACTAAAAAAGAAACTTTTGAGGTAACAAAAACAGATGCTGAGTGGAAAGCGCAACTCACCCAAGAACAATATTATGTGCTACGCCAGGCGGGTACAGAACGTCCAGGCTCTAGCCCACTTAACTATATAAAGGAGGCAGGCACCTTTCACTGTGCTGGTTGTGACACACCACTTTTTAAAACAGCACATAAATTTGACAGTGGTACAGGCTGGCCAAGTTTTGATAGAGGTATAGAAGGTAACATAGCTTACAGTACAGATCGCAATCTAGGGTATACCAGAACAGAAGAGCACTGTGCTACCTGTGGAGGTCACTTAGGTCACGTTTTTAACGATGGTCCAAAAGCAACTACCGGAAAAAGACACTGCATAAACGGTGATGCACTTGTATTTGTACCATCTTCAAAATAAGAATAATGGCATATTCTATACAAAAAACCGAAGCAGAGTGGCTTGAAGAATTAGGTCCAGAACGCTATAAAATATTACGAGAGAAGGGCACAGAACGTCCTTTTACGGGCACCTATAATTTACATAATGAAGAAGGTGCCTATCACTGTGGTGCTTGTGACCAGAAGCTATTTGAAAGTGCAAGTAAATTTGACAGTGGTTGTGGGTGGCCTAGTTTTGATGAGTCTATACCTGGTACGGTAGAGTATGTACGTGATACCACACACGGTATGATACGTACAGAGATTTTATGTTCAAACTGTGGCTCACACCTAGGTCACGTTTTTGATGATGGACCTACAGCAAGCGGGCAGCGCTATTGTGTAAACTCATTAAGCATAGATTTTGAAAAATAGTACTCTAAGTAAATGAACTTAAATTAATAAAAAACCGAAGGTAAAAGCTTCGGTTTTTGTGTTTTATATATGACGGGATAATCCGTATTTTTGATCTCCAATAATTAGACTTAAAAAATTCTAGATATGAGCAAATATGATGTAATCGTTTTAGGAAGTGGTCCAGGCGGATATGTAACAGCAATACGTGCAAGCCAGTTAGGCTTAAAAACGGCGGTTGTTGAAAAAGAAAGCCTAGGAGGCGTTTGTTTGAACTGGGGATGTATCCCTACAAAAGCACTTCTTAAAAGTGCTCAGGTTTTTGAATACCTAAATCACGCAGAAGATTATGGTCTTAAAGCAACAGGTGTTGATAAAGACTTTACAGCAGTTGTAAAACGTAGTCGTGGTGTTGCAGAAGGAATGAGCAAAGGTGTTCAGTTCTTAATGAAGAAAAATAAGATAGACGTCATCAATGGTTTTGGAAAAATAAAGCCAGGTAAAAAGATAGATGTAGACGGTAAAGAATATAGCGCAGACCATATTATTATCGCAACGGGAGCTCGCTCACGTGAGTTACCTAACCTTAAACAAGATGGTGAGACGGTAATAGGATACCGCGAAGCAATGACGCTTAAGGAGCAGCCTAAATCTATGATTGTTGTAGGTTCTGGAGCAATAGGTATTGAGTTTGCAAGCTTTTATAACTCAATGGGTACAGAGGTTACCATTGTAGAGTATATGCCTCACGTTGTACCAGTAGAGGATGAGGATGTGTCAAAACAATTTGAACGCTCTCTTAAAAAAGCGGGTGTAAAAGTAATGACAGGATCATCTGTAGAGAAGGTAGAAAAAACTAAATCTGGAGTAAAAGCAACTGTAAAAACTAAAAAAGGAGAAGAGACACTAGAGGCAGATATCGTTCTTAGTGCTGTAGGTATTAAAACTAATATCGAGAATATAGGACTAGAAGATGTAGGCATCGTTACAGATAAAGATAAGATCATTGTAAACGACTGGTACCAGACTAATATGCCAGGTTACTACGCAATAGGTGATGTAACTCCTGGACCTGCACTCGCACACGTTGCCTCTGCAGAAGGGATTACTTGTGTAGAGAAAATCGCAGGTATGCACGCCGAAAAAATAGACTACTCAAACATTCCAGGATGTACTTATGCATCACCAGAGATTGCATCTGTAGGAATGACAGAAAAGCAAGCAAAAGAAGCTGGTTACGAACTTAAAGTGGGTAAATTCCCATTCTCTGCTTCTGGTAAAGCAAGTGCTTCTGGTGCAAAAGATGGGTTTGTAAAAGTAATCTTTGACGCAAAGTATGGAGAGTGGCTAGGATGCCATATGATAGGAGCTGGTGTAACAGATATGATTGCAGAGGCTGTACTAGGTCGTAAACTAGAAACTACAGGTCACGAAGTACTTAAAACCATTCACCCACACCCTACTATGAGTGAGGCTGTGATGGAAGCCGTGGCAGATGCTTATGATGAAGTAATTCACCTATAAGCTTCTTACATTAAGAACATAAAAAAAGCTTCGCATTGCGAGGCTTTTTTTATGCTATACTAACTGGATTGTTATTGCTCCATTAAGAAATTCTCTATTGCAAGATTGTAGCTTTTAAGCCCAAAACCTACAATGATACCCTTTGCATACTTAGATAAGTATGAGTGATGTCTAAACTCCTCTCTTGCAAAAGTATTTGAGATATGTACCTCTATCACCGGTATCGAGATAGACGCCACAGCATCTCCTAGGCCCACAGAAGTATGTGTATAAGCCGCTCCATTAAGCACTACCCCATCAAAGCTTTCATTTGCCTCGTGCAATTTTGAGATAAGCTCACCCTCTATATTACTTTGATAATAACTAAGCTCAGTATCTTTATACTTAAACTGTAACCGGGTAAAATAATCTTCAAAAGTTTCAGAACCGTAAATTTCTGGTTCGCGCTTCCCTAGCATATTAAGATTAGGACCGTTTATTATAAGAATTTTCATAAAGTATGGTTGATGTACGCTTTCGCGAAAGCATAAAAATACAGTAATCTCACGCATAAAAAAAGCGCCTCATATCGAGGCGCTCTTCTACATTTTGTCTTTTCAAGTTTTTAAAACGCAAATCCAGCTCCTATCATAAATACTCTATTACGTGCGTCTATGTCAAAACCTCCTAGATCTTCACTACTAAAAACGTCAGAGAGTCCTAAGTTGTAACGTGCATTAAAAAACAAACCATTGTTTAACTTATAACCTAAACCTCCTACAACACCAAAGTCTACAGTGTTTATGGCATCACTATTAAAGTTTATATCGCCAGAGTCTCCATCAGGATTAGAATCAATCTCGCTGTTTATGTTAAAACCTATTTGTGGTCCTACCTCACCATAAAACCCATCTACAAAATAATATTTTGCAAGCACAGGCACGTTAATATAATCTAGTTGAAACTCTACATCATCTGCATCTTCATTGCTTTGGATATCATACCCTTGCCCTGAATAATACACCTCTGGTTGAAGTGAAAATTTGTCTGTTAACGGCACCTCTACAAAGCCTCCTATATGAAAACTCGTTCTTGCATCTGGATCATCAAAATCATCACCTCCTACGGTTGCAAAGTTAACGCCTCCTTTTGCTCCAAACGACACCTCTTCTTGGGCCTGTACTGCTGTTACAGATAATAAAATGGCACTTGCTGCTACAATTAATTTTTTCATTTGATTTCTTTTTTAAAATTTTATACAAAGCTACCCAGCGAGTTGTTAATATGGTGTTACGCCCATTGTAAACAGTTGTTAAATGAATTTTACTAGCACAAAAAGTGAAGAGAGGTTTTAAATTATACATTGAGGTTGTATTTTCACTTACGTGAAATGGGAGACCGCAATAACTAATTATAAGAATTATCTACGCATAGAGCGTGGCCTGTCTGACAATACTATAGACAATTATGCCCGTGATCTAAAAAAGCTCACGCGCTACCTTGAGCAACTAGAAAACTCCATAAACCCGTTGCAAATTACTCGCGAAGACCTTCAAGAGTTTATTTATACTATCGCAAAAGAAGTTCAAGCAAGATCACAAGCACGTGTTATCTCTGGTCTTAAAGGTTTTTTTAATTATCTAGTTTTTGAAGATTATCGCACAGATAACCCTATAGATCTTATAG
The DNA here is from genome assembly GCF_000152925.2 of Dokdonia sp. MED134. Taxonomy (NCBI): domain Bacteria; kingdom Pseudomonadati; phylum Bacteroidota; class Flavobacteriia; order Flavobacteriales; family Flavobacteriaceae; genus Dokdonia; species Dokdonia sp. MED134. The sequence goes on from NZ_CP009301.1 coordinate 1,026,060, forward strand.
AATCGCCAAAAATAGGTCGCAAGCTACCAGATACCTTATCTGAAGAAGAAATAGATGCCCTTATAGATGCCATAGACCTAGGTAAACCTCAAGGAGAACGCAATAGAGCAATGCTAGAGACACTCTATTCTTGCGGGCTACGTGTAACAGAGCTTATCTCTCTTAAACTTTCTGATCTATACTTTGAAGAAGGTTTTATAAACGTTGTAGGTAAAGGAGATAAGCAACGTTTTGTCCCCATAAGCGAGCATACCCAGAAGTATATTAATATCTATCGTAATGAATTGCGCAATCACATAGATGTAAAACCAGAGCACGTAGATATTTTATTTTTAAATAGACGTGGGAGACAGCTCACCAGGGCAATGATTTTTACAATTATAAAAGATCTTGCGATCAAGGCAGATATAAAGAAAAATATAAGTCCGCATACGTTTAGACACAGTTTTGCTACACACTTGTTACAAAATGGCGCCGACTTGAGAAGCATACAGCAAATGCTAGGTCACGAGAGTATCACCACCACAGAAATCTATATGCACGTAGACCGTAATGACCTCGCCCGTGAGATGGCAAAATTTCACCCACGTGGTAAATAATAGCTAGACTTAGCAGTTATATGGTATGAAAGAGGTTTTATTACGCTTTCGCGAAAGCGTACTTACAACTAGTCTACAAGCATAAGTTCTTCTTGTCGTCCAGACACGTATCTAAAACCGTTTTCGCCCCAAAAGCCTGCTTCTTCTAGCATAATACGTATGTCTTTATTCCACTCTGGTATTTTTACCGTCGTATTAAGCTCTATGGCGTAGCCCGTATTTTCATAAAGCGGATAATCACCCGTACCTGGCACACCTCCTTGAGAATCCCACATACCTATAGTAGGGCCCGCAGCGTGACCATACATCCCTAGCGGATGCGTATAAATAGATGGTCTCAAGCCTGCTTCTTTACCTTCTTTAAGTGCGGCGAGTAAAATCTCGTTACCAGATCTACCCGTCTCAAAATTAGAAGTGAGTATGTCTTGTATCTTATTACCGTCTTTAAAAGCTTTAATTAAGAAATCTGGCGCTTTTGTCTCACCATCTTTTGGCACATAAGCGTGCTGCTGGCAGTCTGTATTAAGACGTAAGTAAGTGATCCCAAAATCACAGTGTATTAAATCTCCCTTTTGTATAATCTTACCCTCTGGCCTGTTTGAGAAAGAAACGATGTGACTCTCTAGCTTCTCTTCTGAGCGTTGTATATCTACCGTAGGGTGAAACCAGGTCTCAAGTCCCATATCTGTTACGCGCTGTCTTAAATACCACACCACATCATCTGTACTAGTTACGTCTGGCGTTATGACCTTTGCACTAAAGGCATCTTTAATAATATCGTGGGTGATATCTACTAGCTGCTCAAAGTAGCCTACCTCTAGAGCAGTACGAGTTTCTAACCAGCCTACGGCAAGCTGCTCTGCAGAGACAACTTTTGCTTGTTGTGCAGGAGTTAGTCTACTTATGAAAGCATCATAATCTGTTTTTACAACACCATCTGCAAGTCCATAATTATCTGAGTAGTTAAGACCTATTTTAGAAGGGCTATGTTTTTCTATAATCTCTAGTAGTCGCTGCCACTGGTCTGGTTGCTTTTCTTTATCCCAGGCAGAGATAATATTTTTACCCACATTATAACGAGCTACTGCTAGTTTTTCTATCGTGTTTGCCTTTTTATCTCTGTAAAAAACTAAGATTGTCCTCCTACGGGCGTTGAGCCAGGTAGATGGTAACATCGTCTTAAGTACTGGATCTTCATTATACTCCCTAGAGATAACCACCCACATATCTATATCTACACGATCCATAAGCTTAGGGAGTAAGTTATTAAACCTATCTGCCAGCACCTCATCTATTACAGTTGCTCTATCTCTTTCTGATAAAACCTGACTGGTGCTAATGGTTGTTATAAATAAAAGCGCTAGTACTATTAATCTTCTCATAAGGTGATCTGTTTTATGGACTTAAATGTACTAAAAACAAAAAGGAGCATTTTAAAAAAAATGCTCCTTTTTATAAACTTAGATCAATAAATGCTATTTACCATCGTCATCTTTATTCTTTTTACGCTTTTTCTTTTTGCGCTTCTCTTGTCTTTTCTCTTTATCGTATTTCTTTTTTTCTTTACCAAACTCCTCTTCGGTAAGGATTTTTTCTACTTGCTCTTCTGTAAATACTTCTTTTAAAGACGTTTCAAATTTTTTGCGTTCTGCATTAATAAGCTCTCTTTTTGCATCAAATTTGAGATTCTCATCATACCCTATATTTACAGTAGCTGTATAATAATCTTTGAGGTAACTTTTAAGTACTTCTTTTGTAAAGACATCTATATCTAGTATTTCTTGATACATATCTGCACGCTCTATACTAAGTAAATTTACGTCTGGTTTTTCTGGTTCTCCAGCGTCTTGCTGTCTTGCGGGTGGTGAGTATCCACGTTGTCCTCTCTGTATGCTCCCGAGGTTTTGCGCGTATATGGTAGACGAGCCAGCGATTAAAAAGATAAGTGCGAATAAACGAAAATTCATTGTTCTATATTTTTTGCAAATATGCATATTTATTTTTTCTTTTCTCTTTTCAATAATGGTGCCTAACTATTTCTAATCCTTAATTACATCTAAAATTTCTGGTAAAATAGTAAGTGCCGTGAGTGCAATAGCACCCCCTAGATTTTTGTGCTCTGCGGCTTTTGCTTGCTTGCGTTGTGCTCTTTGTGCTTGTCTCTCCTCTTTTGGGGTTGTTGGAACTTTGGCTACCTCAACTTCTTGTACTACAAGATTTGTCTCACTTACTTTTTTATAAACGCTAGTAACAGATTTTGCTTGCGCTGGCTCTTGATGTACGCCACTACCACGTATCATTATCACATTACTCACTACATCTTCATCATAATTTGCTTCTGTAAGATCATATGCCAGAGCTATACCATCTGCCTTACTAACCTCTTTAAATGAGCCAGAAAACAGCTTCTCTACTCCTTCCTCTATCACTTTGCCTACGCTTACCTCTGTAAACGGTAATACAACTGCACTTACAGCACCATAAGTTCCTATAGCAATTTTATCTTCTGGCTCAAGTCTCTTTGTGAGTAGTTTTACACCTTGCTCAATATAAAATTTGTGATCTTGATGTATACCTGCACTGCCTGTCTCTACTAGTATATAAATCTGAACCGGATCATCTGCCGGATAATTATCTGCCGCATAGGTGATTAATTGTTCGGCTTTGAGTACAGTTGTTTGGGTTTGATCTTGAGTCTGCGCAGTCATTTGCATCATTACAAAAAGGACTACTGCCTGTGCTAGATATTTCATACTTGCTTGGTTTTAAATTTAGTATAAACTTATCTCAAATGTGATTTACACCCTATTAGTAATGAGTAAACGAGCCTTGGTGTTGAGTAAAGTGGTATGAATGTGATTACGCTTTCGCGAAAGCGTACTTAAAACCTATATCGTATCTAGGTATTTTGTTAAGGTCTGACCTCGCTGAATTTTACCAGTACTAGTGCGCTGAAATTGAGGAACCGAAATAATTTTACGAGGAAACTCATAAGGCTTAAACACCTTCATATCTTCTTCACTAATGTGAAAATCGTATGGTTCTTCTTGCTCTACAAAGAGAACTAACTGTTCTCCCAGACGATCATCTGGCATACCTGTAATGAAGTAAGGTACATCTATATAGGTAGCTAGTTTTCCTTCTACTTGCTCTGGATGTAATTTAACACCACCACTGTTAATGACATTATCTATGCGGCCTAGCCAGATAAATTTTTTATAGGTTATAATTTTTACAATATCATTAGTCACCACAGGATCTGAGCTCACGTAAGGTGCTTTTATTACTAAGCAACTGCGCTCATCTGCCTCTATAGTTACTTTATCTAGTACTTTAAAAGGTATAAGGCTGTCTTTATTCTTTTTTGAGTTGACACGCCTCGCGGCTATATGAGTTACGGTTTCTGTCATTCCGTAAGTTTCATAAATCTTAGTTGCGAGTCCCTGCACTCTACTTTTAAGCGCTGGTGAAATTGCTCCTCCACCTACAATGAGTTTAGAGAGCAGATGCAATCTAGACAGGGAGTTATCTAGTTGAAAAGGTGTCATAGCACAAAAGTCGTATCTCCTATATATATTATCTAGTGGATTTGACTTAGGTTGTGCCATATCAATACGCCAGCCTAAAACCATTGCTCGTACAAGCATCATTTTACCTGCTATATAATGTGCTGGCAAACATAAAAGAGCTGTGGTTTTTTCATACACATCAAAGTGCTTTGCCGTAGCTCTAGCACTATTAATCATATGAAGCTTATCTATTTTAATAGGCTTAGGGTCACCGGTAGAACCAGAAGTTTGTACGGTTACGTACTTCTTTTTATCAAGCCACTCTAGTAAAAACTCGCCTACAGACTCCTCATAAGGTTCTCCTTCTTTTATAAAACCATAGGCCTGCGCCTTGAGCGTGGCCTTTGTATGAGAAGATCCGTTAAGTTTAAACTTAGGGTGCAAAAATTTATGTCTATCTGTTGCATATAACATATGCATTAAAAATAAGTCTTACTTGTAAAATATAAGTTAGTAAGATGTAAACCTTGTATTAAATTATGAAATAGTAGTGGCTGGTGGGTGTACTGCACCTGTTAATTTTTCTTTCCAGTTAGACCATTTATATTTTTTGGCTAGTATAAAAAGAAATATAGGGTAGACTATAAGTACTGGTAGTACGAGCTCCACACCCGTATCTGCCTGACCTACAGATTTAAAAATAGCATCTGTTTGCAATGCTGAGTACTCATAGGTAAGTAATGTTGCTGCTAGTAAGTTATTACCAAAATGAAAACCTAGAGCTAACTCCATACCATCATCCATAAGTGTCATTATACCTAATAGTAAGCCAGTACCTATGTAGAAGACCATAGTGATTGCCCCCAGCTCTGCCACTTCTGGATTTGCCCAATGAAAAATACCAAAAAGTACCGATGTCAATACAAGTGGGAACCACCTATTGCGCGCCATTATACCTACTTGTTGCATCACATACCCCCTAAAAAGGTACTCCTCTAGACCTATCTGAAAAGGAAAAAACACTAAACCTATAAGAACAAGTATACCAAACTTAGAACTATCAAACTGTAGTACATAATCTTCTGGTGTCATATAATAGACAATCCCAAAACTTACCACTGTATAAATAAACACCATCATAAAACTAAAGAAAATGCGACTCCAGTCTACTTTCTTTCTTGCTGTTGTTAAGCTTAATATACTGCGTTTATGTAGTGCCCAGACGAGTAAAAACAATACTGCTAGGATAGGTATAAATACGGCAAGATTAAATGCGAGCAATAAGTTTTTTGACTTAAAAAGTCGCATCATATCATCCATCGCAGCTTGTGGGTCTACATCTACGAAAAGGAAAAACAACAGGTTTGAAATAAAAATACCCATTGTAAGTATGCAGGTTATGACAAATTTCCAAGTTTCGTTTTCTCCTTTATAGGCTTGTTCTATAAACATAAATTATATTTTAAAATCCCAAGATAGCTCAGGGTTCATTTTTAAGGTTCCGTTTGTTACTTCTAGTGGCGAAGATATATTATTTGTAAATAGGCTCCCCGTGCCTAGACCTTGAGGTCCTTGCGCACCTAGCTTATACGTCCACTGGGCTATGGCATTAAGCCCTACATTACTCTCAAGAGCAGAGGTTATCCACCAGCCTATGTCGCGCTTTTTTGCCTCTTCTATCCACTCCTCACTTCCTTTAAAACCTCCTACAAAGCTAGGTTTTAAAATTATATATTGTGGTTTAATACTGTCTAGTACCTTACGCTTATCTTCCAGGTTTGTTACACCTATTAACTCTTCATCTAGCGCGATAGGTACTGGAGTACTCGCACAGAGTGCAGCCATATCATCCCACTGCTTTGTAGCGATAGGTTGCTCAATAGAGTGTATATCAAGAGCTGCAAGTTCTTTTAATACGCTTTGGACAGTTTCCTTTGTAAAACCTCCATTTGCATCTACACGCAACGTGAGTTTACTAGCGTCGTGATCTTTACGTATAGAAGATAATATGGCAAGCTCTTCTTTAAAGTCTATGGCTCCTATTTTCATTTTAATGCAATTAAAGCCTTGCATTAATTTTTCTGAGACTTGCTCACGCATAAAGGACTCGTCTCCCATCCATACCAATCCATTAATGGAAATTGCATCTTTGCCTGTTGTAAATTCAGAAGAATATATATGGTAAGGATCTTTTGCTTTAAGTGACATAAATGCCATTTCTACACCAGCTTGTATACTGGGAAAATCTCTTAGTGCTTCCCATAATTTATCTGGACCCTGTGAGATGTGATCACACGTCCATTTAAGCATAGACTCATACTCTGGAACATCATCATAACTAAGACCCCGTAAAATACCGCACTCCCCTACACCATAATTCTTGCCATCTTGTATAATTAAATACCAGGTCTCTTTTGTGCGTAATACACCTCTAGAGGTGCCACTAGGTCTTTTAAACTCTAGTATATGTTTTTTATAACTTGCTTTCAAAAGTCAATTTTTATCGTAAAAATAGCTATTGCAGTCCACTCTTAACGCTAGTATGTGCAGACATTATTAGGTTTTTAACTATTAAAAATCGCTCTTTTAACACCATTATCCTATGTGTGCATAGTTTAATAAATAGTTATCAAGAACAAATTATTGACTCTAAAAATTGTATTTTATTGATTTTCAATATGTTAAAAAGAAATTTTATGTAACTATTTTTTAATGATAAATAATTTGTATTGCTATAAAAAATAGGTAGCTTTAGTATACAAAAGGCGATAAATATGACTAAACTACCGACAAAAGGACAATTATTAGTTGCCGAGCCATCCGTACTTGGAGATGTTTCTTTCACCAGATCTGTAATTTTACTAGCAGACCATAATGAAGAGGGATCTGTAGGTTTTATACTTAACAAACCTCTAGATGTTACCCTAGCAGATTTAATAGAAGGAATGGAAGATTGCGAGATGCCCATCTATAATGGAGGTCCTGTAGAGCAAGAAAATTTATACTTTCTACACACAGCGCCAGAGCTTATAGAAGGAAGTCAAGAGATCTCTTCTGGAATATACTGGGGAGGTGACTTTCAACGTGCTGTAGATCTTATACTCGCAAAAAAAATAAGCTGCGATAACATAAAATTCTTTTTAGGTTACAGTGGCTGGGGAAGTAAACAACTTGATCAAGAAATAAGTGAGCACAGTTGGGTTATCACAAACAATGATTTATGTAAAGAACTCCTTAAGAGCGATCACCTTGCATTATGGAGTGATAAGTTGAGAGAACTGGGTGGATCTTATGCATTATGGTCTAATGCTCCTGCAAATCCTCAATATAACTAGCCTAAGCGAGCTTTTACGTTTAATTTTTTAAGCAATGCCGCTGCAGTATTTGTTGTATACTGTTTCTTACGGTACTTTGTTATAGGCTGTATACCCTTAATCGTATTTGTTATAAAGAGCTCATCTGCCTTTTGCAGTTCAAAAGGAGAGATAGACGCTTCTTCTAGCGTATACTCATCCATAAGTTCTATAATACCCATTAACTGTTTTCTTATAATACCTCGTAAACAACCATCGGCAAGCGGTGGAGTTTTTATAGTTGTACCTTTTACAAGAAAGAGATTACCCTGTAATGCCTCTGCAATATTTTTATCACTATTTACAAGCAGGCAGTTATCATAACCATTTTCTTGCGCATAAATACTACCTGTCACGTGCACGATTTTATTAGTCGTTTTAAGTGTAGAAATAAGATCTGCGCTTATATAGTGATCTTTGTATAGCTCTACTTCATATGGAGCATCTTTGAGAAGATAAAATGGTTCTGAGTGCGCTTTCGCGAAAGCGTAAAACCCCACACCTCTCTCTTCTGGGAGATAAGTGCCGCCTCCAGATCTATAGACTGTAATACGTACTCGCGCAGTCTCATTGAGTAATCCGGCGGCGTCTATCGTGCTTTTGAGCTGCTCCTCTAGGTACTCTGGTGTAAACTCCATAGGGATATCCATACGTAAGATGCGCATAGAGGCCATAAGCCTGAAGTAATGATCTTCCCAAAAGAGAAGTTTACCATTTACTGCTTTTATAGTTTCAAAGAGTCCATCACCATAGAGAAAACCTCTATTAAATGGGTCAAGCCTAGCTTCTGTTACTGCCGATATTGTTCCGTTGTGATTAATCATAAAAAAACCGCCTATTGTAAGGCGGTGCAAAGATATTAATTAGACACTAGTTAAACTGAGCCTATTACTTGTTTCAGTTCTGAAATTTGATTTTCCCAAAACATTTTACCTTCATCTATTTCATCTTCTTCGGCATAATCTGTAATCATAAGAGATACATCTTTTGTAATCTCGTCTACTTGAATACGCAACTGGAAGAAATACTCCTCTCCCTCGTCATCTAGCCATTGAAATTTTATGTACTCTCCGCTCTTTTTACTTAAAAGCTTAGCTTTTTCTTCACTTCCATCCCAGATAAAAGTGTAAAACTCACCTCTAGAATTTACGTTATCTGCAAACCACTCACTCATTCCTGATGGTGTTGCCATATATTGGTATAATAGTGAAGGAGACGCTCTTACAACAAACTCTATCACATATTTCTTTTTATCGCTCATATAAACTTATAATTATAAACGACAATATATTGATATTAAAGTCTACAACAAAGCAATTAAATTAATTTTATTTGAGAAAGAGGTTTGCACTACCGCTATTATATTTTATATTTGCACCCGCTTAGACAGATGCTTTTATAGTTTTATCTTTAAAAACATAAATTTACTTAACCAGTAATTTAAAAATCTAAGTAAGATGGCGAGGTAGCTCAGTTGGTTAGAGCGTCGGATTCATAACCCGGAGGTCGGGGGATCGTGCCCCCCTCTCGCTACTTAAATATGAAGGCTTCACAATTATGTGAAGCCTTTTTTTATCCCTACTTGTTCCTCACTAAAGCCATTTACTATTTTCTCCATATGACAATTGTCATAAACTAGATCTTGCTCACATATTATTTTTGAAAAAAAAATTTTTATGTGCACACTTATATCAAAATACAACGTTGCTGGACCCAGATATACGAGTTACCCTACGGTTCCTTACTGGGATAAAGAGCTATTTACCCTTAAAGGGTGGAAAGAAACCTTAGTAAAAAGTTTTAATGAAAGTAACACTATAGAAGGTATAAGTCTTTATATACATTTACCCTACTGCGAGAGTATGTGCACCTTTTGTGGCTGTAATAAACGTATTACAAAAAATCACAGTGTGGAGATTCCTTACATACAATCTGTACTCAAAGAGCTCACACTTTATGTAAAGCTTTTAGGTAGCACTCCCCTAGTTAAGCAATTACATCTAGGTGGTGGAACTCCTACTTTCTTCTCTCCAGAGCACCTAGATAGACTTCTAGATGGTGTCTTCAGCCTCACCAACAAAGCCACAGAGTTTGAGCTAAGTTTTGAAGGACACCCTAACAATACCACAAAAAAACATCTTGAAACGCTCTATAAACAAGGCTTTGCCAGAGTTTGCTACGGTGTACAAGATTATAACCAAAATGTACAAAAAGCAATAAACAGAGTACAGCCATATCATAATGTAAAAACGGCAACCACAGCCGCAAGAGAAGTAGGATACAGCTCTGTAGGTCACGATATTATATATGGCTTACCATTCCAAACGCAAGATGATGTGATTTTTACCATCTCACAGACCACACGCTTACGTCCAGACCGCATCGCTTTTTATAGCTATGCGCATGTACCGTGGATGAAAGGTAACGGCCAGCGTGGCTTTTCTGATCAAGATTTACCCTCTGCAGAGCAAAAGAGAAAGCAATATGAGATAGGTAAAAAAATGCTTGTAGAGGCAGGTTATGTAGAGATAGGTATGGATCATTTTGCTTTAAAAAATGACAGCTTACACACTGCACAACAAGAAGGTAAAATACATCGCAATTTTATGGGGTACACCTCCAGTAAGACACAAGTAATGGTAGGTCTAGGTGTATCTGCTATAAGTGATAGCTGGTACAGCTTTGCTCAAAATGTAAAAAATATTGAGGAGTACCAGCAGCTAGTAGAAGACGGTATTCTTCCTATCTTTAGAGGGCATTTACTTACAGAAGAAGACCTCACCATAAGACAGCATATTCTTAACTTAATGTGTGAGTTTAAAACCTCGTGGACAGATCAAAAACTACACTTTCCAGAAATACCAGATGTACTTATAAAACTTAAAGAGTTAGAAAATGATGGTTTAGTACTAATAGATGCAACTGGTATTGAAATTACAGAAAAAGGAAGACCTTTTGTGCGTAACATATGCCTACCATTTGACCTACGCCTACAGCGCAAAAAGCCAGAGACACAATTATTCTCTATGACCGTATAATCTAAAAGTCACAACAATAAAAAAAGGAGGAATCACCTATTAAGATGATTCCTCCTTTTTTGTTTTTTTAAACAACGCTTTCGCGAAAGCGGTCTAAACCTAAGCTCCTCTTTGCACTTTAATAAACATTAAAGCAATGCGTATATCTATCACTTTATAGACTACCCGGGTACATAAAGCGCCCACTATACTAGCTATTATTTGCATCATCTTCTTCTTGGTTTGTAGCAGATTTACCGTTGCGAGACATACTATATACGATAAGTACCATCGCAATACACACCACGGCAAAAACGCCTATTAACATTGCTCCCATTCCCCAGTCTACGAGTAGTAATAATGAATTTTTCATAAGTTTAAAGTTTAGAGGTTGTAAAAAAATCTATGTTTAGTAATATCTCTTAGTGACACGCGTGCTGCGCGGCTATTTTTTCTATACGCACATTTTCTGAGGGAGATATATAAGGAATCCCTAAGCCCATACCACGCAGTATAAACAGCACTCCTATTATAACTACAAATACAGGAATCGCTTTTACTATGCGCTGTTTAATCGTTCCTTTTAAAAAGTTACCTAAGTAAATAGCTGTTGTCATAAGTGGTATGGTCCCTAGTCCAAAAATGGCCATATAAAGACCACCCTGTAAAGCATCTCCAGAAGCCAGCGCTCCAAAAACTGCCATATACACAAGTCCACAAGGCAACAACCCATTAAGATACCCGATGGTAAAAAACGTTGCTGGATCTTTCTTTTTAAGCGCAGCTCCCATATTACTTTTTACTTTTCCCACTAGTTTATATATGGGTTTTGAAATGCTATACTTACTTAAAAATCGTGAAGGAATAAGTATTACAGCAATCATTAAAACACCTATAGCAATAGACAAGTTTTGCTGAAAACCAAAGAGGTTAAGACTCTTCCCCACTACCCCAAAAATGAGACCTATCACGCTGTAGGTGAGAATTCTTCCAGCGTGATAACTTGATAATTGAAAAAAGCGCTTTACGGGGTTTTTACGATCTACAGGTAACATAAACGCAATAGGCCCACACATCCCTACACAGTGAAAACTCCCTAATAAGCCGAATATGAGTGCAGACCAAAGCATTTAATAACTTATTGATTTTTTATACATATACTCTTGATCACCGTCACTCCAGGTGATTGTGATATTCCATCTTCCAGCAATGAGTTTATGATCGGGTATAAGCTGTTTACCATCTGTGATAGCAAGCGGCATTTCAAAATCTAACAGCTCATTAGACGGTCTATATAAGAAGACAGTACCCTTTATAGAACTAGCATCTATAGATGCTGGAAATGTAAGTAACCACCCCTCTGGAGTAAGTATTCCATTAATTTTACCTTCAAGAAGATTTGCATTAGTTTCGGCATCTATTTCGGTTTGATACTTCATTTCTTTTGCATAATACTCTTCGGTTACCAGATCGTGACTATACTTCTTATCTGTGCTCATTGTGATGACCATATATAGTATGAAAGCCATAAATGAGATCATTCCCACTACAATACCTTTTCCCCAGTTCCACTTCATAATTGTTCTTTTTTTGCTTTCGCGAAAGCGTTATACTATCTATACGTTCTTGGTCCTAAAAATGAGGTAACCGTTGTCTCTATAAGCTCATCACCGCTATACACCTCAACCTCTAGTTGTTCTTTATCACTCTTAATAGCGCTTGCATTTATCTCAATAAACAATGTACCTTCTGCAAGACCTTGACCGCTTATATCAAAAAAATTGCCTGAGACAACCTCTATAGTCCCTTTGTGAGAAGCAAGTTTAAAGTGCACATCATTTATATCTTCTATGGTTTTATTAACTAGCTTAAAGGTGTACACATTGCTTATCATATTATCTGCCTTGTGCTCATAAAGTTGCCCTGGTAATCTTAAGATACGCGCCTCTACATCGTTACGTAAAAAGAGCATCCCTATAAGCACCGCTATAAGAATACCTAGTACAGCTGTATAGCCTTTGAGCCTAGGTGTAAATTTGAACTTTTCTTTTTTCTCAATATTATCTTCACTCGCATAGCGTATAAGCCCTGTGGGAAGATTTACAGCCTCCATCATATGGTCACAGGCGTCTATACAAGCAGTACAATTTACACACTCTAGCTGGGTACCATTTCGTATATCTATACCTGTAGGACATACGTGCACACAGGCAAAACAGTCTATACAATCACCTTTACCTGTAGTGGCGCGTTCTTCATTTTTTTTAAATTTTGCGCGACCTTCTTCCTTTTCTCCTCGTTTGTGATCATAAGCCACAACAATAGATTTATTATCTAGCAGCACACCTTGTAGACGACCATAAGGACAAGCGATAATACATACTTGCTCTCTAAACCACGCAAATATGAAATAGAATACACCTGTAAAAATAAGTAATGATACTAGTGTGCTTATGTGCTTAGACGGTCCATCTGTGATATATCTTATAAGCTGGTCACTACCTATGAGATAGGCAAGAAATACATTTGCTATAAGAAAAGAGATGAGAAAAAATATAGACCACTTAAGGGCTCTTTTTTTTATTTTCTCCTTTGTCCACGGCATTTTTTTAAGTCGTATTTGTTTCCCTCTATCACCATCTATCCAGTACTCAATACGACGAAAAACCATTTCCATAAATATGGTCTGTGGGCATACCCAGCCACAAAATAATCTACCAAAGGCAACGGTAAACAAAATCACAAAAACCACCCCAATAATCATCATTATTACAAACAGGTGAAAATCTTGTGGCCAAAATGGGTAGCCAAAAATATTAAAGCGACGCTCTAATACATTAAACATCAAAAACTGGTTACCACCTATTTTAATAAAAGGCGCACTAAATAAAAATAAGAGCAATACATAGCTTACATACTTGCGGTACTCATACCACTTACCGTCTGGCTTTTTAGGAAAAACCCAAGCACGTTTACCCTCCTCATTAAGAGTACCTATAGTGTCTCTAAAGTTATCTTGTCCTTGCTCTGCCATACTGGGTATTATGAGGTGCTTGTTTTTTCTAATTACTTGCTGCTACTGTAATCTCTTCTACCACTAGAGAGTCTACTTCTTGTACAGGTACAGGTGCTGCGTCTGGGTCTATCCAGATCTCACCTTCTGCTTGCTTAGGCTCTGCCGGAGTAGTACCCTGTAATGAGAGTACAAAGCTGGCTACTTGAGCCATTTCTGCAGGTTTAAGTTCAGATTTCCAAGAGATCATACCCTTACCATCACGACCACCTTCTGAAATGGTTTTAAATACATTTTTTATACCTCCACCTAGAATCCAGTGTTGATCTGTAAGGTTAGGACCTATACCTCCTCCACCATCTGCTTTATGGCAGGCAATACAGTTATTTGTAAAAATGGCTTTACCAGCATTGATATCACTAGCATCTGTAAGTAGTGTTACTGTATTAATATCTACAAGATCCTTAGCTGTTTTTTTCCATTCTTCTATTTCTGCTTTTGCCTCTGCAACCGCAACTTGATATTCTTCTTCTTGATCATAGTCGTTAAGCACTTCAAATCGCACTAGGTATATTACCGCAAAGACAATCGTTGCATAAAACATATATACCCACCAAGGCGGTAAATTATTATCAAGCTCCTTGATCCCATCATAATTATGGTCAAGTATGATCTCGTGCTCATCCTCTACTGCTTTACTTCCTAGAGAGGCTTTGTACTTCTCCTTAAACCACTTAAACTGGTTTTCTTTTGCGAGAGCTGCCTCTTGATCATATACTTTTTGTGCGTCTGGCTTGAGGCTTTTATAGAGAATACTTCTTAGGGCTTCTATGCTTATCTCACCAGCGGTATAAAAAAGAATGATTACTCCCAGTACTGCCCAGATCCAAGGTTCTTGTAAAAAAATAGATATCTCTCCAGTAGACCCTGCAATATCTATGATAAAATAACCCAGTATCGAGAAGCCTAAGATTCTTAAAAATGATGCTACTGTTCTCATAGATTTAATTATTTGAATTAAGTGTATTGTCGTTAAGTGGTATGTTGCTCACCTCTGCTATGTGGCTCTTCTTTGCTGTAAACACCCACCAGAAAAGGGCTGCAAAGAAGACAAAGAATATAAGTAGTGAGATGATAGGGTATATTTCAACCCCATCAATATTTTCTAGATTTCCTTTTACAAATTTTAACATCGCTTAGTCGTTTATGATGGTTGTTGTACCGTCTGTGTTTTTAACTTTTATATCTGTTCCTAATCGTTGTATGTAAGCTATAAGAGCTACCACTTCACGATTACGCATCTCGATAAAATCTAGCCCATTCTCTTCGGCATATTTTTTATCTGCTTCATAGGTGTTTGCAAAGTCTGGATCTGCATAAAGATTTTTCTCTATTTGCGTTCCTTGTGCTGTCATAAGCTCTTGTGCATTATCTATCTCCTCTTGAGTATAGGGTACACCTAGCGTGACCATTGCTTCCATTTTCTTTTCTGTAAGATCTTTATCTAACTCATTTTTAATAAGCCATTTATAAGATGGCATTATTGAACCAGACGATGTACTCTGCGGGTCGTAAAAGTGGTTTAAGTGCCAGTTGTCACTATACTTACCACCTACACGCATAAGGTCTGGTCCCGTACGTTTACTTCCCCATAAAAATGGATGATCATATACGTACTCTCCTGCCTTTGAGTACTCACCATAACGCTCTACCTCACTTCTAAAAGGTCGTATCATTTGTGAGTGACACGATACACAGCTCTCTCGTATATAAATATCTCTCCCCTCGAGTTCTAGTGGTGTATATGGTTTTACACTTGAGATTACAGGTACATAATCATCTACCATAAGTGACGGTATAATTTGTACCATACCACCTATAAGGATGGCAATAGTTGCAAAAATGGTAAGCTTTACCGGGCGTCTTTCTAACCAAGTGTGGTATCCCTCTTTTGAGGTACGTTTTCTAGTTACTTTTTGCAGTGGCGCAGCCTCTGCAAGCTCATCTGTTACTTCATTACCCGAGCGTGCTGTCATTATTAAGTTATACACTCCTATAAGCGCTCCTACTATAAACATACTTCCTCCTATAGCACGCATCCAGTACATCGGGATGATCTCACTCACTGTCTCAAGAAAGTTACCGTACGTAAGTGTACCATCTGGATTAAATTGTTTCCACATAGATGCTTGTACAAAACCAGCAACATACATAGGTAAAGCATAAAGTATGATACCCAATGTACCTACCCAGAAGTGTACGTTTGCAAGCTTAGTAGACCAGAGTGTAGTTTTAAATAATCTAGGTACCATCCAGTATACCATACCAAATGTTAAGAAGCCATTCCAAGCAAGTGCTCCTACGTGCACGTGTGCGATAACCCAGTCACTAAAGTGAGCGATTGCGTTTACATTTTTAAGCGATAACATAGGCCCCTCAAAGGTTGCCATACCGTAGCCTGTAATTGCTACTACCATAAACTTAAGAACAGGGTCTGTACGTACTTTATCCCAAGCCCCTCTTAGTGTGAGTAGTCCATTAATCATACCTCCCCAAGATGGAGCAATAAGCATAATAGAGAAGGCTACTCCTAAGTTTTGTGCCCAGTCTGGTAGTGCAGAATATAACAAGTGGTGTGGCCCTGCCCAGATGTAAATAAAAATAAGAGACCAGAAGTGTACAATAGATAATCTGTATGAGTATACCGGTCTATTTGCCGCCTTAGGCACAAAGTAGTACATAAGACCTAAAAATGGTGTTGTTAAAAAGAAAGCCACCGCATTGTGACCATACCACCACTGTACCAGTGCATCTTGCACCCCAGCATACATAGAATAACTCTTAAGCGCGCTTACTGGCAGCTCCATACTGTTTACAATATGTAATACCGCTACTGTTACAAATGTTCCTAAATAAAACCAGATTGCCACATAAAGGTGTCGCTGCCTTCTTTTAAGAATAGTACCTATTAAGTTTGCCCCAAAAGCGACCCAAATTAATGCGATAGCAATGTCAAAAGGCCACTCTAGCTCAGCATACTCCTTTGAGGTAGTAAAACCTAAAGGTAGCGTGATTGCAGCACCTACAATGATAGCCTGCCATCCCCAGAAGTTAAGATTACTAAGCCAGTCTTTCCACATACGAGCCTTGAGAAGTCGTTGTGTAGAGTAATAAACACCCGCAAAAATAGCGTTACCTACAAAGGCAAAAATCACAGCATTAGTATGCAGCGGACGCAAACGACCAAAACTTAACCAAGAGATGCCGTCTGTAAGGTTAGGAAAAAGAAACATAAAAGCTAGAAGAAGCCCCACACTCATCCCTATAATGCCCCAAAACATCGTCGCGATTATAAACTTACGTACGATTTTATTATCGTAATAGAATTTTTGTATTTCCATAAAAAAAATGGGTTACTGTTTTAAATTGGTTGAATTTGCTTGATCTTTATTATCACTCTCAGAAGCCTTAGTTGTTATTACCTCATCTTCAAAAAGCATACGCACAGATGGCGTATAAGTGTCGTCATATTGCCCTTTTTTTACAGACAGTATAAAAGCTGCAAAAAAGATGAGTGCGACAACCACACTTATTGCAAGAAGCATATAAATAATACTCATACCTGATAGGATTATGGTGTAAAACTACGTGTGAACTTCAAGGTGAAATATGACAAATGTCAGTTACTGTTAAATAGTTTTAAATGCGCTTTCGCGAAAGCGTAAAACAACTCATACACACACCTTTTACACAATCACTTTTTGAAGTCTTTTTGATACTTTCTGTAGCGATGAAAGCAGCACTCCAGCCCCTTGTACAGCACAAGGACAACTCATCATAAACTGATGCTCAAATCTTGTAATGGCTTGCAATGTGGTTTTAAATTCTTGTAAAATGACACCGTGAGCCTCTAGATAAAAAGATTGATCTCTAGATGGTAATTGCTCTACTACTGAGAGTTGATTTTGCACAGCGCTTAACCAGCTATCAAAACCTTCTTGTGGCTCATTGTGGTGCACAGATTTGTAAAACATAGTTATAAGCTGTCTCTCTGTATACACAGGTAATACTGCTATATTATGAGACGACCCTACTACCGAAGGGATGTGTAAATGTGTAATCATATTGTTTTAAGTTTGTTACCCAAAATTGAGGTGGCTATCGTCGTAAATACAACGATACTTATAGAACTAAGCGGCATTAATATAGCTGCCACCACTGGTGCTAGATTACCTGTCACAGCAAAACCTAGACCTATGAGGTTATAAAATATTGAGAAAATAAAGGCGTATTTAATGACCTCTACTCCCTTACGTGATAAGCTCATAAAAGTGGGTATATCTTTAAATCTTTGTGCGTCTAGTATACCATCACAAGCAGGAGAAAAGACATTTACATTTTCTGATATAGAAATACCTACATCACTTTGTGCTAGAGCTCCTGCGTCATTAAGACCGTCTCCTATCATCAATACTTTGCGATTACTATCTTGAAGGGACTTTATGAATTGTAACTTGTCTTCTGGCTTTTGATTAAATAGTAACGTAGCATCTTGTGGCAATAATTCTGCAAGATGCTCACGCTCTCCATCATTATCACCAGAGAGAATAATAACCTTAGCTTTTTTACCTATTTGATCAAAAACGGTTTGTACACCAGACCTGTAGTCATTATAAAATAAATAACACCCCTTATACATACTGTCTGTACTTATATGAACCGCAGTACGGGTATGTGGTTGTGCAGTTTTATGAGCCGCATTATCACTTACAAAACCGTAAGACCCTATCTTAATCTGGTGGTTGTTTATAGTCCCTGTGATACCCTGGCCTACATCTTCTGTATATTCATCCAGCGTTTGGATATTGTGAGTATTTAATAGTTCATATAGTGATCTACTTAAAGGGTGGTTTGAAGCTCTAAGTGTGCTGGTGAGAAGTGATTTTTCTTGTGTAGTAAGTGCAATACCTTCATAGGTTATTGTGTTCTTTACACTTGTTGTAAGCGTACCTGTCTTATCAAAAACAACGGTGTCTATGTGTGACATACGTTCTATGACTGAGCTATCTTTCATATATAGCTTATGACGCCCAAAAATGCGCAGTAAATTACCTAGTGTAAAGGGTGCAGCAAGAGCTATCGCACAAGGGCAGGCAACAATGAGCACTGCTGTAAACACATTAAGCGCTGTACTTATATCTATAAAAACCCAAACTAAAGTTGCAATAACAGCTATAGCAAGCAGTGATATGGTGAACCTCCTACTTATACGGTCTGTTAGATTTTCAAACGGACTTTGATTTTTTGAACTAAAGATTTCATTCGACCATAACTGGGTAAGGTAGCTCTGCTCTACAGGCTTGAGCACCTCAACCTCGATAGGACCTGCTTGCTGTCTCCCTCCAGCAAAAAGTTGATCACCAGATTGCTTTGTAACCGGAGCTGCTTCCCCCGTCACAAAACTATAGTCTATTAGAGCATTTCCTTTAATAAGGATAGCATCTACCGGTAAAAGCTCTCCATTTCTTATAAGTATGCGATCCTTAGTCTTGAGCTCATAGACTTGTGCTTGCTCTTCTATAACCTTAGACTGCTCTTGCTCGTTAAGATTGTGAGTAGCTGAATTTTTGGTTTTATCTTGAACTTGTTTTATAAGTCTAGTAACAGCAATAGGAAAGTAAGATTTATAATCTCTCTCAAATGATAGAAAGGCATACGTTTTCTGCTGGAAAAATCTTCCCAATAATAAAAAGAAAACGAGCCCGGCCATACTATCAAAAAAGCCAGTACCCCAGTCCATCATAATCTCAACACTTGACCTTACAAATAGTACGGTAATACCTATGGCTATAGGTACATCTATATTTAAAACTTTAGATCGTAATCCTTTATATGCAGATATAAAATAATCACGACCAGAATAAAAAACTACGGGCAGAGCAAAGAGAAACATCAACCATCTAAAAACGTACTTAAACTTATCTAACCAGAACTCACCTACCTCAAAATACTCTGGAAAGGATAAGAACATAATATTACCAAAGGCAAAGCCAGCAACACCAAGTTTATAGATAAGACTTCTATCTACCGTTATCTTCTTCTCTGTTGCGTCCTCTAGCGAGATATATGGCTCATACCCTATTCTTGATAAAAGTATGGCCAGATCTTTAAGTGTAATCTCTGATGAGTTATATGTAATACGAACGGTCTTTTCTGGAAAATTTACTTGTGCCGTCTTTACTGCCGCATTAAGTTTATTGAGATTCTCAAGAACCCATATGCAAGAACTGCAGTGTATAGAAGGTATTAATAAAGAGACAACCTGAGTATCTTGCTCATCAAATTCTATGAGCTTTGTTACTATATCTTTATTGCCTAAAAAGTCAAACTTTGCTTCTTGATCTAATGGAGATATACCTGGAGCACGCTCAATATCATAATAGTAGGTAAGGTCATTATCATTTAAGATATCAAAGACAGTCTTACAGCCGTGACAGCAAAAAGATTTTTCTTGATGTATTATTTCTGTCTCACAAACATCGCCACAATGATAACAACTTGACATATATACTATTAATTTATACAGGCTTTACAGCCATTATACTTATAGCAAATGTGTGATTATGTAAGTGCTTTTACTATGACATATGTCAGCTTTATGATAATAGTTGCTAGGGATTACGCTTTCGCGAAAGCGTAATAAAAAACATTTACTACTCCATAGACACAAGTACATCTTGCTCCTCAAGAACCCACACCAGAAGGTTTATGTAGTCCTTTATAGCCTTGCGATCACTATCTGGCTCAGTCACATCTATAGAGCCTTTCCAGATAATCTCCCTATCCTTTGTAGGGCAAATACAATAGAGTGCGCTTTCTGCGTGATAGACGGTAAACTTCTCTACCCTCTCGTCTTCTACATAGATGTTTTGACTTGTGTAGTAATCGTCTTCAAAACCGTTGAATCTTTTATCCCAGTTACGATAAGACTGCACGAGTGTCACCTTATCTTCTGCTCCTAGTACTTTTGACACCAGTATGGCATCGTAGCCTTCTGTGAGCATCTCTCTTTCTAGATTATCGAGTTCCTCTTCTGTTCTAGGCCTTGAGGTAAACTCTGAATTAAAAAATGCTGAGCTGTTATATGCGTTTACTCCTTTTTCTTGCAGCTTGTCAACAAGCTTTTTTTCAAAGAGCTCTCTATTTTTGACATCGCTAGTCATAGCTAGTACGAGCACTTTTTGTGCTTCAAAAGTCTCTATATCTGGATTTTTCCAGTTTTCTATAAGTTCTGAGCTATTGCAACTCCCAAGTAGTAATGTAGTTGCCAGTATGCATAAAGTGTAGAAGTATTTCATTGCTTACATATTAGGTTATTTAATAAAAAAAACAACTCCCATTACCCTCTCTAATGGGAGTTGTATAAGACATTACATAAAGAATTAGTAATGCCAGCAAATGCTTAATGAGTCCAACTGTATAAACTCATTAAGACTTACATTACTTATTATCTTGACACTTATTGCTTTTCAAAATAGCGCCACAATAGTTAAAAATCTCAGTTTTGATTTCACTATAAGTATCTATAAAATCGCGATACTCTTCTTTTATAGATAGATGTTTTGTCTCAAAAAACACATCACAAGACACGGTATCACATTCTAACATTCCGCTTAGTTCTGCATCGTGTTTTGTAAGTGATTGCACGAGAGTATCAAGTCTATTTTTAATTTTTCTTATATGAGTTTTAAAGTGCTCTAACTTTTCAAATAAGTTAGGTGTACGAGGCTCAAAAATGTATGAATTAGTTAGGTTTTCAATAAAGGCTATCTCGTGATTGATGAGAGAAATATTAGATTTCCATACCTTTACATCATTGTGATAAAGATCTATTGAGAGTGGCAATGAAGTTTCCATAAAACTGATTTTTAATTAATTACACTATAAATGTAAGCCCAGATATAATGGTAGACTATGACAATTATCAGTACTATACATTTTTAATTCATCAAAAAAATTAGGGTGAGTGTTTTACGCTTTCGCGAAAGCGCATCCAAAAAAAATTAAACACGTACATCGTGCATAACCAGTAAGGGCACTTTGCTAAAAAGCCCTAGCTCTTTTACCATAGGCGTAGTAAAGACACTGCCAAAGAATGCGTGCTTTCTATTTATGATAGCAAGCATATCACTATCACGACTCTCTGTAAAATCACGCACGCCAGCAGCAACGTCTGTGCCGTGCACGTGATGAAAGCTATAGGTAGCCCCTTCAAGACACTCCTCTAGTAATGTTTTACTTTTTTCTTGTTTTTCTGTCAGAACCTCTGTGGTATTTACGTGTATGACAGAGATGGTTGCATCGTGCAATCTAGCAATCTCTACGAGGTGCGTAAGTTCTCTTCTTTTATAATATGTTTTATAACTGGTAGGTAATACAATTTCCTTTACATAAGCCACTCTCGCATCTAGCGGGACTCCCATTACTGGGCAAGCTCTTAGTTTTTCCATCGCCATTATGGTATTACTGCCAAATAATGATCCGCGTGAGTTTGAAGCGCCTTTTGTACCCATTACGACAAGTTCTATATCACGCTGCTCTATAAAGTTTTTCATAGCAGTAAGTGGGTCATTAAGCTCTGCTATAAACTCGTATGTATGTTTATGATTAGTTTCCCTAAAGTCTAGCATATCCATAATTTTTGCGAGTCCATTTACGGCTTGATCTTTTGCACTCTCGTAAGATGGAGATCCTGGCTCTGGCACCATTAAGTCTCCTATACTGTAAGGTTTTGCATCATATGCATTAAGCACATAAAACATACACTCTACGTGCTCAAAAAGATCTGAAGCATAGGTAAGTGCATTCCAGGCATTTTTTGAAAAATCTGTTGGAATAAGTATTTTCTTTTTCATCACAATGGGTATTAAATTATATGATTAATGTAGTTTAAGAAGTATATCGCTACTTTGATAACTATTAGTAGCTCTCTGGTAATACAAGGAGTGGTATATCTGTATGAAAGCAGCTTGTCTCTACAAATGACTTTTTAAATAGTTTTTTAAGAAAACCTCTTTTATGGAACATAAGTACTAAGAGATTAATTTTATGCTCTGCAACAAAGGTTGCTACCGCTGTTTCCATACCAGTCTCACTAGACAACCAGTGTGTGTTGTACTCTACATCTGCCAGTTTATCTTTGAGTTTTCTGTAATTATTCTCTACCGTGTTACCTGGACTTATTTGATTATAAATGTGTGTGATGTGCAGCTTTGCCTTGTGAGCTCGCATTACCTCTTTTACAATTTCTAGAGGATATTGTGCATAGTCTATCTTGAGGTCTGTGGCATAAGCAATATTTGAAGGCTCGCCCAGCTCTGAGGCTACTGGCACTA
Organism: Dokdonia sp. MED134; assembly: GCF_000152925.2. Taxonomy (NCBI): domain Bacteria; kingdom Pseudomonadati; phylum Bacteroidota; class Flavobacteriia; order Flavobacteriales; family Flavobacteriaceae; genus Dokdonia; species Dokdonia sp. MED134. The sequence continues at coordinate 1,048,946 of NZ_CP009301.1, forward strand.
AAAATAATGGTATAGGTTTTACTTTATTAATAAGTTTTACAGCTTGACTTCCTACAAAAACTTCTTTAAGACCAGAAGCGCCTTTTGTGCCCATAACTATAAAATCTATAGAGGATTGAGTTATAAGTCTATTTACCATTTTAAATAATGGTTGTGCACTTGCTAGTATATGTACATCAAGATCTATATCATCCCGATCTCTTATAATTTTTTCTTTCTGAGATTTAAGCTTGTCCAGTGCTTTATGTTCTAACTCGTCATAAAGTTTTTCATTACGACCTATATCAATACGACTGGTAGATGTAGAAAATTGATCTTCAAACGTATGTACTAATGTAATCTCGCATTTCTCATTTGGATACAATCGAGTTGCATAGTATAATGCATTATAAGCATAGTCTGAAAAATCTGTGGGTACTAGTATATGTGCCATTATTATTTATTTTATGTGATAAAACTACGCGCATATATCTACCCATTCTATGACATTAATCAGCTATGAGAAGGAAGTACTAAAAAAGGTAGAGATATATGAAAGGACATTTTTTTAATAACAGGCTCTCTCATTAACTTTTCAAAAAATGATTTTGGGTAGTCTATCATCACAAGTAAGTCTATTTGCAATTCTTCATCAAAAATATGAATGCAGTTTTCGAGCGTTGAAAACTTTGGAATTACGTGAAAACGATATTTCATTTCCTGCAATAAGGACTCAAGATCTTGTATATGTTCTTTCTGGTTTTGATTAAGGTTATGTTCTTCATAAACCTCAACCATTCTTATAGTGGCCTGCCATAATCGAGTGAGTAATAATAAAGGCTCAAACTCTTCTTTGTGATACGGTTTTTCAAAATCTGTCGCAAAGCCTATACTTTTAGGAATGACAAATGTTACCTTCTCTGGCACAACAAGCAATGGTATGTTATGGCGATGACTTATCACACTATGAGTTATTGTCCCTATAAACATCTCCTTAAGCCCTGTTGCGCCTTTACTTCCCATAACGATGTAATCAATTTTTTGATCACTCATACTCTTAATTGCATCATTGAGATGACCACCATATGCCACTACCTCATAGCTGTGATGTGCTATTTCATTTTTAATTAATATCTCTTCTTTAAGCGACTCAAGCTCTTCTATAGCTTGTACTTTGAGACTATGATATAAAGATGCTAGCCTTACAGGCGTCTGGTGTCCTAATATTTGTAGCGCAGTAGGTTCATAAGCGTGCAATAGTGTAAAAGTTACAGGCTCTTCTTGAAAAAGCATATGTGCATAAGTCAATGCATTGAGACTGTTTACACTAAAATCTGTAGGTATTAAAACTCGTATCATAACTGTTATTTCTGAGGTGGAAGTATCATAAAAGGTGTTGTAGTATGGTGCACAATCTTACTTACTACAGGAGTAAATAATAAGTTTTCAAAAAAGTTATGTTTGTTATGAACCAGCGCTAGTAAATCTACTTTATGCCTAGATTGAAAATCATCTATAGCCTCCAGCACATCCATACCATTTGCCATCTCATTGATATGAGCATCTCTTTCAAAATAGGTATCTAACGCCGTTTTATTACTTAATTGTTCAGTATCTAACTCAACTCCATAATATGCATTAAGAAATATTAAACGAGATATATGCGTACGACAGATTTCTTCTAGTAATTTGAGACCTGGTTGGGTAACTCCAGACCTATAATCTGTTGCAAAGAGTATGTCTTTAAGTTGAGTATACTTATATCCCGAAGGCACACCTATAACGGGTACAGTAGCACTTTTTATAACCTGCATAGTTTGTGAGCCTATAAATACTTCTTTAAGACCAGAAGCGCCTTTTGTACCCATAATTATACAGTCTATATGACGACTCTCTACCAGATGTGCTATTTCTTGACTGAGGATATTATAACTGGAGATAGCTTCAAAAGTGTGCAATTTATTAGGGTATGCATCTGTCACTTTTTCTATAATTTGAGTTAGATTACTCTTCGAGCTATTTTTATAAAGCTCACCTATATCTACATTAAGTGATGACTGGTGGTCATAAATTGTAGTCGTATATAGTGCTACAGGTGTGTATGTGTTAAGCACATAAAATGTACACTCTTCATTAATAAATAATTGAACCGCATACGTTATTGCTTCATATGAAGTATCAGAAAAGTCGGTAGGTAGTAAGATATGTTTCATAGCGTTTTATCTAGGTAAGTTTTGTAAAATAAGGAAGGGTATTTTGGTATTAAGCCCCACTGTATCTATGGCAGATGTATGAAGTAAGGTTTCCATATACGTATGCTTTGAGTTTACCATAACCAGTAGGTTTACACCTTGGTCTTTGATGTACTCATTTATAATAGAAGCGACATTACCCTCGTCTTTTCTAGTGTAGTTTATTACGCTTTCGCGAAAGCGGTATTCCCACAACGTTTTTACATCTTCTTGTCGTAGGGAGAGTCTATCATAGTTTGAGACATAAAGTAAATCTACCGTTGACCTGAAACTACGTGCTAGGCAACTCACAAGCTTGAGTTCTCTATTTTTATAAGGAATTATAAGTGCCGAAGGGAATAATATACGATCTGGTCTCTGGTACTTATAATCAAGTGGAATTCCTAAAACCGGACACTTTACATATCGTATTACTTGTAATGTATTACTGCCGTAGGTGATATTTCTGTCTGCAGTTTTACCCTGTGTACCCATAACAACGAGGTCTGCATTTTCTTTATTAACAAGTGTGTTAACCTCATCTAGTAGCGTCCCAAAAAGCGCAAGAGTCTCAAAAGTGTGGTTTGGGTTTGGAGATACTTGGCGTGCATTTTCAAGGGTAGTGCTCAGTTTTACCTCACTTTCTTTGCGTTTAATCTCCTTATACTCATCAAGTATATCTCTAGAGATTACGGCTTTATTTTCATACACCTCATCTGCATACGTATGTAATAAAATAAACTTGCTCCTCTCATACTTAAAGTATTCCATCGCACAGGTAAGTGCATTAAAAGCATTTTCTGAAAAATCTGTTGGTACTATAATTACTCGCATAATGTATCCTTTTTTGATACTCAAATCTATGCGCTTTACTAGCCTTAAACTATGACTTATGTCACCTCACAGATCTACTCGTGTACGATGAGAAAGGGAATATTTTTATGATAGTCCATTTCTGTATGAAGTGAGGGAGAGAAAAGTATATTTTCTGATAGGTTTATATTTTTTGCAAATAAAATAACCATATCTACCTGCTGTACATCTATAAAAAACTGTAGTGCCTCATCCATAGTTTTTTGAATCACAAAGTGAAAACTATGCTGTATACTATCTAATGCTCCTTTAAGAATAGACTTATTAGCCTGTTGTGCCGTTGTAAGGGCATTACCTTTTTTTGATAATTGAAGCACATTAAGATGTGCTCTTGTGCGGTTTACAAATTCTTTTATATGATTTGTAGCCTCTGTGCGGTGCTTAAAATTATAGTCAGTGAGTAAGACAACTTGCTGTGGAATAAAACAACTAAAATCCCTAGGTACGATAAGTACTGGACATTTTACTCGAGCAATAATGTGACGCACGTGACTATCGCTCAACTCCTCACAAAATATATTAGGATACCTTGTGCTCATTACTATAAGATCTATTTGATTTTCTGACACGGCAGATCGTACATCTGCTATAAACTCACCCTCCCATTTAAGAGGTATTAATACCTGACCACTAGCTTTCTTAAGTTCTAACTTCTTAACCCAAGAAGAAAGTCTTACTAATGGTGCTTGAGTAATCACATCACTATCACCTTTACAATAGTCGTGCTCTTCAGAAAAAAACAAATAAAATCGTACTCCCGCATTTTTATATAGATTGAGCGCGCACAAGGCAGCTTGCCAAGATTGCTCAGAAAAATCAACAGGAATAAGAATATGCTTCATCATAAATACATTGAGTGGGACAAATGTATTTTATGAAAAGTGGTTAAAGAATGATAAAAATCAGTTTTAGAATAAATTACTCTACACTCTGTAAACCATCTACATCAAGTAGCCTGATATTACGACCCTCTATGGCTATGAGTCCGTCTTTTTTAAATCCAGACAGCGTTCTTATTAAACTCTCTGTAGCAATACCTGCGACACTTGCGAGATCATTTCTCGCTATTTTTATACCTTCTTGAGGTGTTTTATTGAGAATCTCTGCAAACTGTAAAATGGTTTGAGCCGTTTTTTTGCGCACAGAGCTATATGCCATTTGTAAAAGCTGGTCTTTAATATCTGCAAGATTATCTGTGAGGAGCTCCATAAGCTCTAGTGAGACATTTTTACTTTTTTCTAGAATGGCTTTGAGTTCTTTTTTACTCACTCCTACTACTGTCACTTCCTCCATTGCCGTGGCAGACTCTTGATATGCAAGGTTATCTAAAAATGAAGTAAAGCCTAAAAAATCGTCTGCCTTAAAGAGAGCTGTAATGAGTTCTTTACCACTCTCATCCATTTTATGAGTCTTAACTATGCCCTTAAGTATGAGGTACACCATATTAGAATGTCCTCCTTCCTTATAAATTTCTTTTCCTTTTTTAAATGTAAACTCTTCACCCTCATCATCAAAAAAGTTTTTGAGCTCATTAAGACTTCTTAGTGACTCATCATCTCCTATTTGAGATTGTTCTTGGTTTTTTGCATTAAGTATAGTGGCTTTTGCTATACGACTCTCTATAGCGCTTATCAATTCTTCCTCCTCAAAAGGTTTGGTGAGATAATCATCTGCACCCATATCCATTCCTTTTCTTATCTCTTTGTGCTCAGTTTTGGCAGAGAGAAATATGAATGGAATGTGACTTGTAGTAGTATCACTAGAGAGTGCCTCTAACACGCCATAACCATCTACCTCTGGCATCATAATATCACAGACAATCACATCTGGTGGTGATGATTTTGCATACTCAATACCCACGCGCCCATTGGGCGCAGCGGTTACATCATAGTTTGATAACTCAAGCAGCTCTGCTGTGTTTTCGCGTAAAGCGGCATCATCTTCTATAATAAGTACTCTTTTCATAAAATCAGTTTTGAGTGGTAGGTATCATAATGGTAAAGGTAGAACCTTGATTTAAAATACTTTTAAAGACAAGGCTACCTCCTAGGTTTTCTATATGGCTTTTTACAATATTGAGTCCTATACCTGTACCCGCGTTAAGTAACGCATTTTCTGCTCTAAAATAACGGTTGAATATAAACTTTTGTTCGTGCTCTGGTATTCCTATTCCTTGATCTCTTATTGTTATAAAAAGCTGCTTTTCATCCTGTTGTATATCTATATAGACGTTTGTGTTTTCGCCAGAATATTTTACAGCATTATGAACCAGATTTGTAAGAGCAAGTTCTAGTATTTTTTCATCAAACTCAATAACAACATCATCTGCCTTTTTTGGGTAATGTATTTGCTGTCCATCTTTAAGGTGCATATTTGCATCATAAATCACCTCACTTAGCACTTTACTTAAATAAACTTCTGTAAACTTATAGTTAGTTTTACCAGTATCTAATCGCTCTACAGACAAGAAATCATCAATTATAGTATTAAGATATTTAACCTTACTCTTTATAATATTGAGATGTTTTTCTCTCTTATCTTGCTGGTCTTCTCTTGTATATTTTCCGGCTAGTGTGGCAGAGGTAAGTATACCGCTTATAGGGGTTTTAAACTCGTGAGATACTAGTGATAAAAACTTAGTTTTAAGTTCATTGAGCTCTTTCTCTTTTTGAAGTGCTTCTTTTGCATTATTCTCTGCTTCTACTCGCAGTTGCACCTCTTCTTTAAGCTTACTTACAGCATCTCTAAGAGATTCTGTTCTTAATGCAATTTTTTCTTCTAGAGTGCTATTTAGGTTTAAGATTTGCTCCTCTTGTGATTTACGTACTGTAATATCTGTAACGAGCGCCATCACATATTGCTTATCGTGCAGTACAAATGGATTGAGCCCAGCCTCTACAGGGATTTGTGACCCATCTTTACGCAAGCCGTACAAGTCTCTCCCAGTACCCATCTCCCGCTTGTCACTATGGTCCATAAATTTTTTAAAATGACCACCGTGTGATCCGTGATAACGCATAGGTATAAGAGTCTCTAGCTTGCTACCTTCTAGCTCATTTGACTCATACCCAAAAATAGTTCTAGCAGACTCATTTGTAGCGACTATAATCTGGGAGGAATCTACTACTACAATACCCTCTGAAGCGCCTTCAAATAGAATAAAAAATGCCTCTTCTATACTCTCTTCTAAAAATTTCATAAACTAAAAATACAACTATTAAAACAATCAGCTGTTTCCTATTTTATTACTTAAAAAAAGTCTTGTAAATGATATATATCATAGATGGCGGTCAGGCTCAAGACTATTTTTGATTCTTAAAACTAATATTATGGAAACAACTAATAATAAAGATGTTACTTTCTATCATAACCTAGGCAAACTTTTTTATGCCATCGCTGCTGCAGATAAGGTCGTGCGGGATGAAGAGTTTTCTAGATTACAATATTGTGTTTTAAATTATTGGCTAGAAATAGATGATTTACAAGATGCCTTTGGAACTGATGCGGCATATCTCATCGAGATTGTATTTGAAGGAGTCGAAGCTTTTAATGAAGACCCTCAAAAAATGTTCAGTGACTTTCTAGATTATAAAGATGAGCATCCTCATTTTTTTACTATTGAGATTAAGAACATTATTTTACAAACGGGATGGGAACTTGCTCGTTCATTTTCAGGCGTAAATAAGTCAGAATTAATAATGCTAGGTAAGTTAGAAATAGCCCTTAGTGAGGCTGCTTAAAGTTAAACAAACTTTTTTCTAATTCTTAAGAAATGGGTGAACACGCTTTCGCGAAAGCGTTATCAAAATAAATATTGTTATGGATACAAAAACACAACTCCTATATGAGTTATGGCTGGAAGCTCGCTCGAGACTAGAAGAAAAAATAAAATATATTACCCCAGAAGACCTTACAAAGGCTTTAACTCCCTCAAAAAATTCTATTGGGTTTTTATTGCGCCATATAGCAGAGGTAGAACTGCTGTTTGCAAAAAACGTTTTTGGTGCAAGTAGCATAAAAATTATTGCAAAAACAGTTATTGCAAAACGTGACACGGGTGAGTGGACAAACCTTGAGAGTATCACAAAATTACTAGCACAAGCTAGGTATGACCTTGGTGCTATTATAGAATCGCAAACCGAAGAAGACTGGGAGACTGAGATAGAAACTACCGAGTTTGGTATCAAAACCAAGGCAGAAGCACTGGGTCGCATTGTATCCCATACAGCTTATCACGCGGGGCAAATAGGTATCATTAAGAAATATGGAATCTAATTACACAAAGAATTAATTACAACTATAGACCTTAGGACACTTTTACATAAATGGTAATATGGCTCCCATTAAGCATAGAGCTATTAATTATATTAAAATCTAAAAAGGCTCTCGATTGAGAGCCTTTTATTAGAATAGATAGTTTACAATTACATTTTAAACGTAAACACTGGCATTTTAGAGTGATTAACTAATGCCTCTGCAACGCTACCTCTAAAAAAGTGAGACAAGCCCTTACGACCGTGAGTAGGTATAGCCAGCGCATCTGCATTAACTTTTTCTGCATATTCATAAAGACCACTTTCTATAGAGTATCCATTTATAATCACAAGGTCTTCTTGATGTAACGGTTTTCCAAATTCTGCAATACGCATAAACGATGTCATATCTTCTTCTATCTCTTTAGAGCTTCTAAAACGATCTGCAGGTAGATTTATATACACCAGGTGTACCCTTGCTCCCAGCTTTTCAAATAATGGGATAGCTTCTCTGTATGCTGTCACATTTTCTGTTTTAAAATCACAAGCAAACACTATATTTTGTGGTATGTACTCCCCTTCTCTATCTTTTATTACCAGCACAGGTATCTCTGAGCTTCTTACTACTTTTTCTGTGTTTGAACCTACAAACTCTTCTCGCAATCCCTTTGCTCCGTGTGAACCCATTACAATGAGGTCTACATCTTGTTCTTGAGCGAGTGTATTAACTTCTTGAAATATCTTATAATTTTGAACAACTTCTGTGACCTTTACGCCCTCCAAATAAGGTTTATCAAGAAAGGTTTCAAACTGCTTTTCGGCTAGTTTCATATGGTACACTCCTTGAGCAATACTATCACCTTCGCCGTGAGTGAGTACAGCATCAGATAAGCCCATCATATGAAGAACTAAAATCTCTGCGTTGTACGCTTTCGCGAAAGCGGAAGCCGTCTCAAGTGCATTTTCTGACTGAGTTGAAAAATCAACTGGAACTAAAATCTTTTTCATTATGAGCTTATGTTTTGGTTAGTAAATTGTGCTTTTCGTTTTTTGAGCTGCACATCCAGATCTGAAATGGTTTCCTTTACAGCCACCTCAAAATTTTTCTCTTGTGATTGAGCAAATATGCGGGGCCCAGGCACGCTTAATTCTATCTCACATATAGCGTTATGATGCGTTTGTGCGGTTTCTTTTTTGATAATAACGTTTGCCTTTATGAGCCAGTCATACCTCTTAAAAAGTTTGACTAGTTTATCTTCTATATATGTTGTGAGTGCTTCACTTCTATCTATCTTAACATATGCTATCTGTACATCCATATTTACTTAATTTTAAAAGGTTATGAGTTAAAAGTACGGCTCATTTATAAGGTATAATATGATATATATCAGCTACAATGATCTTCGTATAGCTACTGTAATGGCGACTGTATTAAACGATAAAAAATCATTTCCAGAAGTAACATCTATGCGGTGAGAAGAACTACTGTACCTCAACTCTGGAAGTATGGACCAATACCCGAGACTCTTAATACTCATACCTAAACCTAATTGCGTACCTATGGCATTTTTTGATTCAAAATTTGCAGTTTCAATAACGCTACTAGAAGCAATATTTGAGTAGGAAAATCCTGTTCTTACATAAAACAAATGCTTCTGCTTCTCTATAATTTTAAAGTTGAAAAGTGTACCTAAGACAATCCCCTTTTGAGTATACTCTATATCTTCTTCATTGCGAGACTCATCGGTATCAAAACGACTCCATAATACACCTGCATATACATCTGTACGATTACTTACATTATAGACACCAGTGAGTTCTATACCATTACCTATACGTAAGTTTTGATCTAGTACAGTACGTGTAGAAAAATGAAGTGTAGGACGTAACTCTACATTATACTGTTGCCCATAAGTTTTTAATGCAATAAGATTACATAACATTAAAAACCCAATTTTTATAGCGAGACGATGACGTGATATTTTCATACTCAAATCTAAACGGTGTTGCGCTATAAGCAAATGATATTTATCATAGTTAAGATCTCCTAGTGACCCCGTAGTTTCAACCATAATCTACTATCTTGCATACTCAATACCATATATTATGAAAATAGGACTTGCATTATCTGGAGGTGGTATAAAAGGAGTTGCTCACGTGGGTCTCCTCAAAGCTTTTGATGAGTATAACATTAAACCCGCGTTTGTAACGGGTACAAGTGCTGGTGCCATTGTAGGTGGCCTTTATGCTGCAGGTTATGACTGGGAGATTATCTTAGACTTTTTTAGAAAAACTTCTATTTTTAAACTAAGCCGCTATGCTCGTAGTAAACCCGGAATACTTGACTCCTTAAAGTTTGCAAATGATCTTGCCACATATTTTCCAGAAGATAGTTTTGAAACCTTGCAATTGCCACTCTCTATAACAGCAACCACAGTCATATCTGGGGAGCAACATATTTTTAATAGTGGTAGCCTCATTAAACCTATTATCGCATCGGCATCTTTTCCTGGAGTGTTTACTCCTATAGATATAGATGGGACTTTATACTTTGACGGCGGTGTGATAGATGATTTTCCTGTAGAGCCGCTAGTTCAAAATTGTGATTACATTATAGGGAGTTATGTAAATCCTCTCAGTGCTATGAGCATCACTTCCCTAAAGCACTCATACCAAGTACTTAACAGAGCTTATGAGATAAATCTACATCATCGTGTAAAAAACAAGTTTGATATGTGCGATATTCTTGTTTGCCCAGATGAGCTCTCCAAATTTGGCACTTTTAGTATGCGCAATGTTGAGCGTATTTTTCAAATAGGATATGAGTCTGCTTGCAAGGAGCTTGAGAAGCATTTTACAGTGTCTTAATATATATGATGTTTTAATGTATTGTGTACCGCTTTCGCGAAAGCGTAAATAAACACCTATTCATCACTACAGTCGCATAAAATAAGCAAAGGCACTTCTGTTGAATTTACAATTTTAGAAAGATGAGAGTGTGAGAAGAAACGCTCTAAAAACGTTTGCCTCCTTGCCGAAAGTATTTGGAGCTGTATGCCTTCTTCTTTTATAAAAGCATTTAACTCCTTTATAGGGTCATCACTAGTAATTACGTGATAATGTAATGATACTTCGGGATATAATTGCTGTATCACTTCACTCTCTGCATCACAAGCCTCGGGCTGCATTTCTAACGCAAAGGTTAATCTATGTACACTTACTTTAGGGCTATAACGTGTAATCACCTCATCAAATAATTGTTTGCCACAGCTCTCAAACGTATCATCATAATCAAGCAGGTATTGTATATGCTCAAGTTCTTGATAATTATAATGCTCTGGAATGACCAGTACGGGACAATTTACCTTATTTATAATGCGTATTGTATGTGAACTAAAAATAGCTTCCAGAATTCCAGAGTTTCCATCTGTACCACATACTATGATGTCTATATTATGATTTTGAACTGCCTGAGTGACAGCATCTGTAAACACATCATAATCTACGTGACTCTCAAAGGTAAAAGTACTGTCTTTAAAGGTGCTTTTATAGGTTTGAAGTTGTGTTGTAAGTTCGCTTCGGTTGTCTTTAAGTAAGGCTACATCTACACTGCTTTTGGGATTTGCAGCCATAAGGTCGTCCATTGTAAAGTCCCACACTTTTTGAATACTAAGCAGGTGAAAGGTACAATCTTGACCTTTAAAAAATTGAAAAGCAAAGTGATGTGCATTATCTGACTTAAGTGTAAAGTCTGTGAGAAGGAGAATATTTTTCATAGTATCCGTTTTACAAGGCCAAATCTAATGGCAACTTTTTATTGAAACTATGATATTAATCAGCCCCGAGGAGATAATTTTTTTACTGGTCTAAGCTATATTGTAAGTAAATTTATAATGTGAGTGGGTATTACGCTTTCGCGAAAGCGTACAAAGGCCCCTTTATAACAATGCTCCCTAGTTAGTCAAATTATAGGCGTTAACCGCATCTGAGACTTCATAACCCAGTCGCAATCCTTCTGTACAGTCCATCTCTATATGCACACCTAGCGGTATTCTAGAGTAGCCATTTTCTTGTGCCATATCTGTAAAAGATGTAAACTGTCTAGGTGCTCCTCTAAACTCTGTCCTCCCCTCGTGAGATCTATCTGTAAAGTTTATATCGTTACCAAATGCACCTATAAAAACTCCTGCCGCTGCAGATGCAAATGCTGAGTGTCCTGAGGGATACCCTGGAAATGACGGGTTAGGCCAGTTTATAAATCTGTAAAGGTTAGTTTCATAAGTGGGGTCGATATATTCTTGTATATAAACACTAGGTCGCATTACCATATACTCATACTTATCTGCCCAAGTAGATACCGCGGCATCATTAAGGGAAAAACCTAATTTGAGTAATAGTACAAGAGATGCTGTAGGGCTAGTATCATACTGCCCTATGAGCTGGTTTGCTATAGACACTTGGTGTCCGGGAGGACTTGTCATAAGTCCCTCTACATCATCAGACCAAAACTCTGCAATCCATAAATCTTCATTATTATCTTCTCTAGCTGTATTATTAGTAGTGTATACATCCATCATTTGAGTATAAAACTCACTCCCAACTTCTGTACTATATGCTACCGGTGGTGCAACTGTAGTAGTCTCTTCTGAAGAGATTATAAAAGTTCTTGCTTGATCCCAATATGGAAACCAAGCTCTTTCCTCATCTGCACTATAGGTCCAGTACCCTTCTCCTACTGGAGGTTCATAACTAAAGGGCTGCGGGTCTGTTATTTGAGATTCGGCAGCTGTATCTGTTTGACTATATGCAATAATTTGTTGTGCCACGTAGGCTCCCCAGCTTTTTGAATTTGCAATGGTCTCTGCACTAAGACCTTCTACTAGCTGTTCTTCCTGTGCATCTCTATACTGAGTAATTTTAGCATCATAATCTGCTTGTACATTATACATAAAATGGTCAAAAACAAGACTGTAACACGTGTTGAGTGCCACATTGAGAGATACATTACTAGCTCTTTCTGAATTGTTTATGGTGAGACCATTTAAGTTACTAGCATTTGATACATAACCATCCATACTAAATACGGCCGTCTCGTAGCCTGCAAGATGTATATATGCGAGTGCTCTAGAGGTGGCGGTAGGTCTCATCCCGTATGCATATTGATCAATCTCTAGCCAAAGGTTAGTCCAATCTGAAACAAGTTGTGTTGTGGGATTACTTACTGTAATTTGATTAAAAGCAATGTCTGAGGGTTCTAGCACCTCAGGTAACGTCACCTCATCATCAGAACAAGATTGCAAGGTCAAAAACACAAGCACTACCGCACCAAAGATTCTTAATTTCATACTTTCTATATTACTTATTGCTGGACTAAAATTATCTAAATTTTAATAAAAAGATCCAATTATACTTCTAAAGTAAGGTAAATATAGTCCTTTACTCACTTTAATTTGACAATTGTGAAGCTACATTATTAAAGTTCATATATCCGTTATTATGTCAATACCACTAAAATCAACACGCTAATTATCAAATAGTTACAATTTTTTGATATTATACTACAAACAAAAAAAATCATACATCCAAACACTCGTCTAATCGACGAAATACACCAAAGCATCCGCCAAATACACAATTTTAACATTTATCTTAATGTATCGTTAAGATATTTAACTAGTTTTACGCGTCTAAAATTCCCAAGATTTTAAACAACCCAAATTAAAAACTAAACCTACTTAAATTATGAAACAAACCTACCTCAAGGTTTTAACCCTTTTTTCTTTACTCATAATTACAACTACTTATAGTAAAGCACAAGAAGTTCATTCACCTTCACAAAGTCATAATCATAGTGCTCTTGAGCATAATGGTAAGCGCATTAAAATTATAAACCCCTCCCAAACTCAATTACAAACTATAGCAACCACTGGTATTGATTTAAAATGTGGCGCTAGTTTTATGGGAACCGATCTTATTTTAGAACTTTCTAATAGTGAGGTTGCCGAAATAGAAAGTCAAGGCGTTCCATTTACAACCATTATAGAAGATACAAGAGCCTACTATCAAGAACTTAATGAAGTAGATCTCCCTAAGGCTAAGCAGGAGCTTGAACTTTTAAAGGCAAAAGGTGCGTCTCAAGATGTATCGCGTTCTGTAAGCACGGTAGAAACTTCTATCTCAAATATTATACAGTACGAAGGAGAATCTGAAGTAAACTGGCAAACGCCCCAAAATTTTGAGTTAGGCTCTATGAATGGATGTCTTACTTATAATGAGATGCTTGCCGAACTTGACAGAATGAGACAACTATACCCACACCTCATATCTGTACGTAAAGATGCGTCACTTGCCGAAGATGGCTCAGGAACACCTATAAAAACTCACGGTAACCAGTTTACTAATGGTGGGCAATACGATACTTGGGAACCCCAAACTATTTACTATGTCCGTATTTCTGATAATCCTAATACAGACGAACCTAATGAGCCAGAATCTTTTTATAGTGGTATGACTCACTCTCGTGAGGTAAGTAGTATGATGAATATCATATACTATATGTGGTATGTACTAGAAAACTATGAATCTGATGCAGATATTAAAAACCTCGTAGATAATCACGAGATGTATTTTGTACCAGTAGCAAATCCTGATGGTCTCTTATGGAATGAGCAAACTAACCCTAATGGTGGTGGTCTACAACGTAAGAATCTCAATCCTTCTGCAAATACAGGTAATAACTCTTCAAGAGGTGTAGACCTTAATAGAAACTATGAGTACTTCTGGGGGTCAAATACTACTTATACTGGTAATGGTGCGGGTTCTAGTGGCACGCCTTCTTCAAATGTATACCGAGGAGCAACGCCTTTTTCTGAACCAGAAACTCAAATAGTTAGAGCCTTTACAGCAAATCACGAGACCAAGACAGCATTAAATCATCACGCGACCTCAAACCTATTACCACACGCTTACAATGCATACCCAGGGTCTCCATCTTCTGGGCGTGAAGACGATTATGTAAAATTTTGCCACGACCTAACACACTTTAATAGGTACATATATGGTGAAGCGCCAAATATTCTTACAGTTGCAAATGGAGATATGAGCGACTGGATGCTGGGTGGAGCACCAGACCCACTTAACAGTAACTCTGTAGGATCTGGTAAGGGCATACTAGCACTAGCTCCAGAAAACGGTGATCCTACTGGTGCTGAGGCAGATTCACAATATGGAACAGGCTTCTGGCCATTACCTTCACAAATTGTGTCTATTGCAGCTAGAGCAACACGTATGAACTTAGTAAATGCTTTATATGCGGGTAAACTAGCTCAACTACACGATGAAACGCCTTCTAATATTACAAGCACTACGGGAGACCTTAAATTTGGAATCGAGTATTTAGGAATGACAGCCAGCCCTGTAACCTTAACAGTTACACCAGTATCAAGTAATATTACTTCAATAGGCACAGTACCTACTCTGAACATCAATAAACAAGAACAATCTGATGTTACCGTGACTTACACTTTAGACAATAGTATAGCAAGTGGAGACACCATTGAGTATGAGGTTACTTTGAGTAATGATACTCATATCATTTATCAAGCAACGATTCAAAAAACATATCAAACCACAACTCTCTTTGCAGAAGATTTAAATCCGACAAGCTTAAATAACTGGACAAGCTCTGGAACAACAGGAGAGTGGGTAACTACATCTACAAGTGGTTTTGAAAACTCAAGGGGAATAACCTTTGACGCGACGCCTCCTTATGCAAATAATAAGAATGTAAATCTAGCTCTTAATCAAAGTTTCGATATATCAGACCTTTCTAAAACTACTCTTATTCAGTTTTTTGCTAAATGGGATTTAGAGCGTAGTTTTGACTACGTACAATTGCAAGGTCGAGATGGTAATACAGGGCAATGGATGGCTCTAAGCGGCAAGTACACAAAACCAGGAACCACGCTTGGTTCAAATAGGTATAGTCCTGCAAGCGGCTCTGGAGGAACTACAAAATCAACTGCAGATAGAGAAAACCAACCAGGATTAGAACCGGTTTTTGAAGGATTTAAAGGTGAAAAGTGGGTTTTTGAAGAAATTGAAATAAGCCCAGCTGCAAATACATTTTTATCTGGAGCTCAAGATTTACAATTACGTTTTGTGTTTGATAGTGACTCTTCAAACAATGATGATGGTTATACAACATCATTTGCTGGATTTTCTTTTGACGAATTTAAAATACTTAGCATAGATAATGATAGATCTTGTATTGCAGGTACCTCACCTGTTAATCACGAAGACTTTGAAGTAGGTCTCGGTGCGTGGACTCAAAACGTAGGAGATGACGGTAACCTCTCAAGAGGTTCTGGAAACACTCCTTCTGATAATACAGGACCATCTGTCGCCTCGCAAGGCACTTACTATTACTTTGCTGAGGCTACTGATAATACGATAGGTGTAGGAGCTAATGCAGAGGTTATTATAACAAGCCCTTGTATAGATTGGAATGGCGGCCTTACTGGTACATTTGATTTTGACTATCATATGCGAGGTTCAAACACAGGATCTCTTATAGTCGAAGCAAAACCAAGTACTAGTAATAACTGGACAACTGTGTTCTCAAGAAATGGTGCACAAAGTGCAAATGGTACAGATTGGAAAAACGGGTCTGTTAACCTTAATGCATACACAAACCAAGTATTTCAATTACGATTTAGAATTATCACTGGAAATGGTGCCCTTAGTGATATTGCTATAGATAATTTGAGAATTGACCCTAATGACACTACTAGCCCCACTGCTGTTTGCCAGGATGTTACTATCGGTTTAGGGTATGATGGAATAGCGGTGCTTCAAGCAAATCAAATTGAGAATGGTTCTACAGATAATATTGGAATTGAGACTTATTCCTTAGACATAGATACTTTTGATTGTTCAAATATTGGCACTAACACAGTCACACTAACGGTTACTGATTTTAAAGGAAATACAGATACTTGTACAGCTACAGTAACAGTGGTTAATGACGAGGCTCCTATAGATATAATCGCAAGTAATATTTTTGAGACTACAGCAACAATAAGCTGGTTTCAAGCAGAAAGTGGTTCATATAGAGTACGCTTTCGCGAAAGCGGAACAACTACCTGGACAGCAAGTGATGTCACAACAAACTCTATAGACCTAACAGGCTTAACCGGTGTCACTACCTACGATGTGCAGGTAAGAACAAACTGTGCGGGTGGGAATTCTCCGTACAGTGATACAGTAAACTTTACTACAAGCTCTATTTGCCCTGGGACAGAAGTTACACCTACAGAGGCTACACCGTATACCGAAAGTTTTGAAACAGGATTTGGAGACTGGACACAAATAAATGAAAGTAATGCTGCAATAGATATAGACTGGACGCGCATATCTGGACTTACCCCATCAAACACTGGAGGAAACCCTGCAGATACTACAGGACCGGATCAAGCATCTGATGGTAGTGTATATATCTACACAGAAGCATCTGGTGGTGATAATAACAAGACCGCAACATTAGAATCTCCTTGTATAAACTTGCTTACTCCAGCGAGTGCGACTTTAACATTTGATTATCACAGATTTGGTGCAGATATAGGAAATTTAAAAATAGACATTAGTGCAGATGGAGGAGCAAATTGGAATACAGTATTAACTAGAACAGGAGCTCAAGAACAAACTGCAAATGCAGATCCGTTTACAACAGTAGATGTGAGCCTAAACGCTTACGTAGGAGAGATTATTAAAGTGCGTATCATAGGAGAAACAGGAGACTCATTTGCTAGTGATATTGCTGTAGATAATATTATAATTAGTGTGAGTAATGATTTTATTTATGATGCAGGTACTTGGTCTCCTTTTGACCCCAGTGGCTTATCTACTATAGATCATAACATTCAAGTCCTATCTGGAACCACAGTCCTAACGGCAAATACTTTTATAAATAATGTAACTGTAAGCCCAGGTGCAACACTTGATCTAGGCACTACTACCTTATCTACAACGGGTAATATCACAAATACCGGTGCGCTTACAGCTAGCGATGCAACTGTAGAACTAAATGGTACAGGCGCTCAAAGTATTTTTGGTAATGAGTTTGAACTAGGTTCACTTACGCTAAATAATCCAGCAGGCGCTATACTTTCTGCACCCTTAAAACTTACAACGTTACTAACACTTACAAATGGTCAACTTAACACAAGTAACCTACTTACGCTAGGCAGTGATGTAAATGGTACGGCTATGGTAGATGTTATTACTGGAGGAAGCATTGTAGGTAACGTGACAACAGAACGTTATATACCAGCAAGAAGAGCCTTTAGATTACTATCAAGCCCTGTTACTTCTTCATCAAGTATTAATACAAACTGGCAAGAAGGTAGTAACAACACAGGTATTAACTACCCAGCAGATAATGTAGATCCTAATCCAGGTTATGGTACCCACATTACAGGCTCTACCACTGGAGAAAATGGTTTTGACGCTACAGGTTCTGGTAACCCTTCACTCTTTGCTCTTAATAATGGAGCACAAGTTTGGGAGGCTATTACAAATACGGATGTAACGACACTTACAGCGGGAACTCCATTACGACTTATGGTACGAGGTGATAGAAGTATAGACCTAACAACTAATGCTGCTACACCTTCTAACACGACACTTAGAAGCACTGGAACGCTGGCAACTGCAACTATCCAAACCACTGGAGCAGACCTAAACCATAATGCAGGAGCTTTTAACTTTATTGGTAATCCATATCAGGCATCTGTAAACGTAAACGATGTACTTGCTGGATCTAATAACATAAAGGCAAGTGAAGTATGGGTATGGGACGCAACCCTTGGTGCTAGAGGACAGTATGTAACCGTATTACTAGATGGAACTGGCTCTAGCAATGGTGCTACTTCAAAAAGCTACCATTACATACAGCCAGGACAGTCATTCTTTACAGCTACTGAAAATACTGTAGGCGATAACTCTACCTCTATTGTGTTTAATGAGACAGACAAAGCTGTTGGTAACGATGTAACTGTTTTCAACAATAATGCAACGACGTTTGCTAGCTCGTCACAGCTTATCGCAAAACTTTATAGAACTGACAGGTACGGTACCGATGCAGGTTTACAAGACAATTTTGTAATTCTTTATGATAACAATTACAGTAATGAGTTAACTAATGAAGATGTATCAAAGCTTTATAACATCGATGAAAATATGGGAATCTTAAAGGAAGGTACCCTACTTAGTGTAGATAAACTTGCTATGCCTACAGAAAATGATGAAGTACAACTCTATAATGCCTTATACAGAGTATCTAATTATACATTAGATATTACAGTAAACGGTTTTAATGAAGTTACACCTTATCTAGAGGATACCTACACAGGGGAGCTTACAATGCTAGATAATGGTCTTAACACGATAACTTTTTCTGTAGATGAAACTATAGATGCAAGTATAGACGCTACTCGATTTAAAATAGTTTATCAAGCTCAAGCGCTATCTACAGAAGGTAATGATGCCATAGATTTTGCAATGTACCCTAACCCAGTAACAGATGGAACATTGTCTCTTACAGCCACAAAACTTGCAGGATTAACTGTAGATGTTACCATTACAAATCTCTTAGGGCAGCAAGTCATTGCACAACCAGTTTCATTTACTGGCGCTACCGCTACCTTAACTAATTTACATAACCTAAAAGCGGGTGTTTATATCTTATCCATTACAAGTCAAGATGTAGCTATATCGCACAGAATTGTAATTCAATAAAAACACCAACTTAAACTTACAATAATGAAAAATTCAATATTCAAAAAATATATGTTAAGCACCTTGTTTATCGTTTGTATATCAACAAGTGCTTCTGCTCAGATAACATTTGCAAATGATGTAAATGATCAAGCACCTGTTGCACCTATAGACGGTTTTGTAACCGTAGGTATTGTAGCTGGAGCATTCCTAGGTTTACGGAAAAGATTTAAAGATTAATGTTATTTATTATTATAAAAAAGGAGAGGTTATCTTAGTATAACTTCTCCTTTTTTTTTTGCGCTTTCGCGAAAGCGTAAACACTCTAATTGTAAAATTTATTGGAATACATATGTATTTCATCGATGATAAAATGCACCTTATCTAAAATAAACAAGTATAAATTAAGTGGTAATTTCTCAAAAAACATCGATGAAATACACAAATTATAGTTGAATTACGCAATTTTAACACTTTTTAACTGTTTTAATGATGAAAATTAGTAATTTAGCGATCCCAACTATTTTTAAAGATCCTAAGGCCCCTTTAAAAGACAATATTGTAAGATGAAAAAAAATACCCTCACAAGCGTTAATACGCTTTTATTTATTGTACTATCCTTAGTATCAATAATGTCTTCATTTGCTTCTGAAGAAACAAAACCAGCCTCTTTTGCTTGTACTGGACCTGTGATAGATGCCTTTCCCTATTTTGAAAGTTGGGAAGCAGCTGCATCTGACTGGACACAGAATACAGATGATAATTTTGACTGGACAAGAGACTCAAATGGAACCCCATCTGGAAACACAGGGCCATCTGTTGCTAGTGAGGGCTTCTTTTATATGTATACCGAATCCTCAAATCCGCAAGTCTTCAATGATACGGCTATTATGACAAGCCCTTGTTTTGATTTTGGAAACTATCAGAATGCTGCACTTACGTTTGACTATCATATGTATGGTGATCTAATGGGAAGACTGAGATTAGAAATTAGTGATGATAATGGGGCCACTTGGACTACACTGTTTGATGAAATAGGAAATAAGGGTGATGTTTGGAACAATGCTTTTATTGATTTAAGTGCTTATGATGGCCAAAACATTCAGTTAAGATTTAATTCAACAAGGGGTTTCAATTTCCGTAGTGATATGGCTGTTGATAATTTTAGGATTACTGCAGATTTGCTTCCTGTACCAGAAATTAACATAACGGGAAATAGTTTTAATATTCTAGATGGTGATATCACACCAAATACTGATGACGGTACAGATTTTGGTGATGTTGTTGTAGGTCTTAACAGTGCGAGTTTTTTTACTATCCAAAACCTGGGCTCACAACCTTTATCACTCACTGATACAGCACCTTATGTCGCTATTACGGGGCCTGATGCTGCATACTTTAGTGTATCTGTTGTTCCAGATCAAACCATTGCTGGTTTTTCTTCAACAACCTTTGCCATACTATATACTCCCCCTGCCGTTGCAACGCATACAGCAACAATAACCATTCTTAATAATGATGCAAATGAGAGTGTATATAACTTTGACATAATTGCAAATGGTGTAGGAGCACAACCAGAAATAGGCATCTCTGGCCTAGGGAATAATATAAATGATGGTGACACAACACCAAGCATATATGATGGGACAGATTTTGGAAATATATTACTCACAGATACAGTTACAAGAACATTTCTTATAGCAAACACAGGAACAGCCGATTTACTACTTACAGATGGATCTCCATATGTAACAATAACAGGATCTCCTTACTTTACACTTACCACAACTCCAAGTGGAACTATCCCATCCAGTGGGGGCTCTACCACTTTTAGTATAACGTATGATCCACTTTTAGTAGGAACACATACGGCTACCGTTACTATTAATAACAATGATTCTAATGAGGGTAGTTACACCTTTGATATAGAAGGTCTTGCAGCTGTAGCCTTATTGCCAGAAATAGATATTACAGGACAAGGTGTAACGATAGTTGATGGTGATCCAACCCCCTCTATTAATGATGACACAGATTTTAATACTATTGAGTTAGGTAACTCCAATGTAAACGATTTTACCATTACAAACTCTGGAACGGGTCCCTTAACATTAACAGGAGGAAGTCCGTATGTAACAATTACTGGTGCAGACGCTGGACAGTTTATACTTGAAACTTTTCCAACTAGTAACACCGTAGTAGCTGGCGAAAGTACCATTTTTCAAATAAGATATAAACCACTAGTTCTGGGTACTCACAATGCTGTAGTAACTGTCACAAGTGATGATACAACTGAAGCAACTTATAATTTTAACATAAGGGGTAATTCTGTCAACCCACTTATACAACAATATACTATTTATAATGAAAATTTTGACGCCTCAGATGGAGGCTGGACAGTTACAAACCCCGGTAATAGAACAGTCTGGACTTACGGCCAGAATGCCGATGAACCTGCAGGTGAAGGGAATTTCTGGTATACAGATAATTATAATAATTACCAGAGAAATAGTGACACCTATGCCATTAGCCCTGTCATAGATTGTTCGGGATACACAGATTTAAAGTTACAACTAGATGTACGCTATGACCTAAACAATGATGTAGATGATGCGATGAATGTAGAATATTCTACTAATGGAGGAACATCTTGGACAATTTTAGGTACAACTGGTGAGGCTACTGAAAACCTTTGGTATAATGAGACAGACGCAGATGGTTTAGGAAACAATGTAGATGGATGGGCCGGTAATAATAGTACGAGTACGGTAACCTCTAAATCTAGATTTTCTAGATCATTTATTAATCTACCTTCAACCTTGTACAATAACCCTCAGGTACGATTTAGAGTGCGTTTTGCATCTGATGGTGATACAACTGTAGATGATGGTGCAAACTTTGATAATGTAATCGTTACTGGAAACCCCTTAACATTACCTACAGATCCAGCCCTAGGTCCCGGTGATGTAGCATCAAATTTAAAATTATGGCTGAAATCTGATGAAGGAATTACTTCTACTAATGGCACCCAGGCTACAACTTGGGAAGACCAAGCGGCAGATAATGATGCCAAGATAAGTAATGAAAATGCACCTATCTTTTTCAACTCTACAGATGAAAATATAAATTACAATCCAGTATTAAAATTTTCAGAAGCAGATAAGACCCAACTCAAAGGAAAGGGAGGTCTTTATAGTACTGATTATTGGGTCGTAATGCAGCAAGAAGGTACTATTAATGGAACTACCACTGGGGTTTATGAGGGCATTTTAGCAGGTCGTGCCGGGGATACTCAGTTCTCTGAAGATGGAAGTGGCTTTTGGACGGGTAAAATTTCCCTAAGATTTAATGGCACTGACAATATGCTTTCGCATATGATAGGTACAACACCAGGAACAGTTACCGCAAGTACAAGGGAATCTTATGGAAGGGCTTATTCCAGTCCTACAGATTCTTATACAAATGAAGTAATTATCATTAATGTGAAAGCAAATAATGCAGGCGATGTTACTGAAATTTATAAAAATGGTATTAAAGTAGATAATGTTACTGCTAGATCTTCAAGCAGTCTTGAAGATCTTCCCTATGCTGAATTAACTAATTCACCTTTTGCTCTTGGAGTTAGTAGAGCTGGTTTAAACAGAAATGATATCTCTACTTGGATGAATGGAAAAATAACAGAAGTTATTAGTTTTTCTACTCCTAACTCTACATATGATCAAAAAAGAATACAATCATACTTAGCAATAAAAAATGGAGTTACATTACATAATTACACTAGTACCACAATTTCTAGGGAGGGTGACGAAAACTACATAGATACAGATGGAAACATTATATGGAATACTGCACTGCACACTGGCTTTAATTTTGATATAGCTGGTATAGGTAGAGATGATGCATCTGGATTAACTCAAAATCAATCAATAAGTAGTAATTCTGACACTATTTTATCTATAGGCATAGAAGATTTATATGCTACAAACTCAGATAATGTTGCCGCAAATCCAACAGGAATAGCAGATAAAAACTTTCTTATGTGGGGTAACGATAATCGCTCCCTCGCAGCTGCATCTCCAATTTCTGTTGATCTTAGTAATGGGATTGCTGGACTATCTACCTTGGTAGATTTTACCTCTGTGAGAAAAACGTGGAAAGTTGTAGAAACAGGCTCTGTAGGAGATGTGAAAATTTCTATTCCTGAGGTTAGCCTTTCAGCAACATTAACTCCTCCAGGGAACTATTTAATGTTTGTATCTGACACACCTTCATTTAGCCCAACATCTGAATATAGAATTTTAGCTATCAATGGAGATAATCTTGAGACGACTTACGATTTTGATGGTACTAAATATATAACCTTCGGTTATGCTCCAGAATACTACTATGAACGTTCTATCACCTTTGATGGAGTACAAAATTATATGGATGCAGAAGATGTTGCAGATCTGTCAGGACCTTTTACTATATCCGCTTGGGTAAAAAGAGGACCCAACTCCGGTAACAGAGAGATTATTTCAAAAAGTAATACTTCTTTAACAGAAGGTTATTCTCTAGGTTTAGATGGAGCTTTCATACCACGTATATTGTGGGAAGATACAGGTGGCACAACTCGCGTGCATAATGCTTCTACAGCACTCCCTCAAGATGAATGGCACCATATAGCAGTAATCTACAATGGTACTAGAGTTACATTTTATATAGATGGAGTTGAAGATACAGGTCGTAATTTACCATCACCTGTTGCTTCAAATCAACATCTCCTTATAGCGGCTACAGACCACGCAAGTCCTTCAAACTTTTTTGATGGAACCATAGACGAAGTAAGGATATGGAATGATGACCTTACGCAACAGCAATTACAGTTCATTATGAACCAAGAAATTGAAAGGTTTACAGATGCCTCTGTAGTAGGGAAAATTATACCTCAAAATATTTCTAAAAATGAAGTAGCTACTATTCCTTGGAGTAACCTAGAATTATACCTACCTATGAATAGGTACACGTTTACAAATGTTAAAGATGAGTCTGACAACAACCACGTGGCTGCTATAAAAAATCTAGAAACTGTAGATTTTCAAACAGCTCCTCTACCATATGTTTCTGAAACTAATGGGGACTGGACTAATAGCAACACTTGGGAGAATGGTAGTACACAACAGATACCTGGCGCTGTTTCCATAGTAGATTCTAATGAGACTATAGACTGGAACATTGTTCAAACTTCACATAATGTAACTACTAATGAAAATAACACAGTCTTAGGCCTAGATGTTATAGCAAATGAATTAAGTATTGAGAACGATAGTAAAATTGAAGTCTCTCACTATTTAAAACTAGATGGTTTAATGGATTTAGTTGGCGAGTCTCAACTTATCCAAACAGAAAATAGTGACCTTGACTTAGCTAGTTCTGGTAGGCTAGAAAGAGATCAACAAGGAACATCAGACACCTACTCATATAACGTCTGGTCTTCGCCTGTTGGTCTTGTAAATACAAGCACTATAAATCAAGGTCATTCTATTTCTACTATAATGAATGATGGTACAGACCCTAATAGCCCAGCAGCAATGACTTTTGCAACTGGATATAATGGAGCACCAACCTCTCCTGTAACAATAAGTGACTTTTGGTTATTTACATACCGAAACAATCTTGCAAATACCTACAGTGCTTGGGAGCATATAGGTAACGCCGGGAACTTAGTTGCGGGTGATGGATTCACGATGAAGGGACCAGGAACTGGAGCAGTACCAGACCCACAGAACTATACATTTATAGGAAAACCTAATAATGGAACAACAGCACAGCCTATAAACAAAACAATTAATGCAGGTAATCAATATCTTGTTGGTAATCCATTCCCATCGGCTATAGATGCAAATACATTTATAAACGATAACCCTCATCTTACTGGAACCTTACTTTTCTGGGAGCACTGGGGAGGCGGAAGTCACTACCTGTCAGATTATCAAGCAGGGTATGCTTTATATACCTTAAGTGGTGGTACACCAGCAGTAAGCCATCCAGCTGTGAGTCAAACTGGATCTGGAACTAAAACACCAACTCGTTTTATAGCAGTTGGCCAAGGGTTCTTTGTTGAGGCTGTATCAACCGGCACTACTACTTTTAACAACACACAGAGAGCGTTTGCAAAAGAGAGTACTTCTTCTACATTCTTCTTTAATTCTGATCAAGAAGAAGATACAGATGATAGTAACATTGAGGATGCCGTAGTACAAGAAGAAGATCTTAGAGAAAAGTTTAGAATAGGATTTGATTCACCTAGTCAATTCCATAGACAATTGCTTATGACAATTGATGAAAACACAACTTTTGACTATGACAGAGCTTATGATGGTGTTATCACATCAAATCCTACTGAGGATATGACTTGGATGCTCGAAGATGAAATGGCTATCATACTAGGAGTACCTGCTATAGAAAACGATCGTCAATTTCCGGTAAGAGTTACTTTACCTATAGATGGTGAGATATCAATAGGACTAGATGACTTAGAAAATGTTAATACAGATAATGTATCTGTTTATGTTCTTGATGAACTTTTAGGTACTACAACAGAAATTACAAATCTTCAAGACAAGTATACCATAACACTCTCTGCTGGCACTTATGAAGATAGATTTTACATCGTTTTCCAAAGAGCAGAAAGTGAAGACCAAGAGGAAGAAGAAACTACAGATGAAGAAGAGCAAGATCAAACTGATGAGGAAACTACAGAAGATGACGAAGTAGCTCAAGATACAGATGTAGAAGAAGAAGTCGTAATAGAAGACACTTTTGAATCTGACTCTATTAGTGTGTATTTTAATACAGATTCACAAGCAATCATAATTGACAAATCGCAAGATTACGAAATAAAATCGCTGCAGTTGTTCAATATTCTAGGGCAACTTATAAAAGATTGGACTCCAGATAATGAAGCTACACATATAGAACTCCCTGTTCTAGACGTCGCTCCAGGGGCATATATTCTTAATATAGAAAAGCCACAAACTATGGAGACTCAAAAATTAATTATTCACTAGCATTGCTTATATAAGCAAGGTATTATAAAGGCTTCCATCTGGAAGCCTTTATTTTTTTTATGCTGTCTTCATTATTTAACATCTAGCACTCATAAATCTTAGGGTAAAGTTAATTACAGTATATAGATGTTAAATAACATTCATTCGGTAGTCCAAAGATTCTCAACTGGCGTAAAACCATTCAAACCATTGTTAAACTTGAATGAATCCAGATATGAATATAACAACCAATCCATCAAGAGAAATTCCCAAAACTGTATCCCATAATAAAGAACATAACCCACAAAACTCTTTACAGAAAAACTCAAAAAACCCTTGGGGAGTATTTGTACTTCTAGCAACTTTTTTACTTCTAGCCGTTTCGGCATATATCGCATATATGCTTCGTTATGATTTTTCACAATTAGACTTTGAGCGTAAGAGCTCGATAATTGGTTATGGCTTTATGACCTTTGCTTCTACCCTACTCGTTTTTAAAAGTGGCTTCTTTATCTATACTTTATATCACTATTTTAAATACAAACCTGTAGCATCAGTAAGTGATCAAGAGCTACCTACTTGTACAGTTATTGTCCCTGCATACAACGAAGGAAAACAAGTATATGCAACCCTCAAAAGTCTTGCAGCTAGTGATTACCCTATGCACAAACTAGAACTACTTTCTATAGACGATGGTAGTCAAGACGACACTTGGTACTGGATGCAAAAAGCAAAAAAAGAGCTAGGTGATCGAGTTTCTATCTGCCAGCAGCCTAAAAATATGGGGAAACGTCACGCCTTATACAGAGGTTTTAATGAAGGCAAAGGTGACATCTTCATCACAGTAGATAGTGACTCTATAGTAGATGCAAATACCTTAAGACTATTAGTAAGCCCTTTTATAGGTAATAAAAAGTGTGGAGCTGTAGCAGGAAACATACGCGTGCTCAATAAAGAAAGAGCTCTATTACCAAAAATGCTAGATGTGAGCTTCACCCTTAGTTTTGAGTTTGTGAGAAGCGCAGAGAGTAACGTAAATGCAGTATTATGTACACCAGGAGCACTGGCAGCATACAGAAGAGATGCAGTATTTGCTTGCCTAGATGAATGGATTGATCAAAAGTTTATGGGCAAATCTTCAGATATAGGAGAAGACAGAGCGCTTACTAATATGATCTTAAAACAAGGACTGCACGTGCTTTTCCAAAAAAATGCATATGCCTATACTAATGTTCCAGAAAAGTATAAAGGTCTTTATAAAATGTACATAAGATGGGGACGTAGCAACGTAAGAGAAAACCTAGCTATGGCAAAGTATGTGTTTACAAACTTTAGAAAAGAGTCTAAAGTAGGCGCAAGATTGTTATTTGTAAATCAGTTTTTAACTATTTTAATGAGCTACCCGTTTCTTATATTTATGCTCCTATTTGTAGCAACACATCCCATTTTATTTTTAACGTCAACTCTTGTAAGCATTTTAATTGTCACCACCTTTCCCGCATTATTTTATGCAAGAAAGTACACGCCATCTGAATCATTCTGGGCATATACTTACAGTCTTGTCTATACCTTTGGTTTATTCTGGATAACTCCATATGCCATTGCCACCGCAGGTAAAAGCGGCTGGTTAACACGTAGTTTACCACAAGCAGCATAAGTACGATGTATTAAAAAAAGCCCTCATTATTATTAATGAGGGCTTTTTATTTTTATAGATAATTACGCTTTCGCGAAAGCATAACTCAAACCAATAA
This sequence comes from Dokdonia sp. MED134, assembly GCF_000152925.2. Classification (NCBI taxonomy): domain Bacteria; kingdom Pseudomonadati; phylum Bacteroidota; class Flavobacteriia; order Flavobacteriales; family Flavobacteriaceae; genus Dokdonia; species Dokdonia sp. MED134. The sequence goes on from NZ_CP009301.1 coordinate 1,076,836, forward strand.
TTGAAACAACTCGGGTTTATCATTAAGATATTCACCAAAGAACTTACGCTTATGCATTCTCTCTACTAGAGATTCCAGATCTTCTGGAGATTTTATCTCAATACCCACAATAGCTGGCCCTTGCTCCCTACTGGTCTTTTTTGAATATTCAAAATAAGTGATATCATCTGTATTACCGAGTACATCTGCCACAAACTCTTTAAGAGCACCCGCTCGCTGCGGGAATTTAATAATAAAGTAATGCTTTAACCCTTGATATAAGAGTGCTCGTTCTTTAATCTCTGGAGTTCTGGTAATGTCATTATTACTACCACTTACTACACAGGCTATATTCTTACCACGTATCTCCTCTTTAAATTGATCTAAAACTGCGAGCGTAAGTGCTCCTGCAGGTTCTACTACAATGGCATCTCTGTTGTAAAGATCTAGTATAGTCTGGCATATTTTACCCTCTGGCACGCTCACAACTTGATCTACTAGCTGCTGGACGATACTAAAGTTGCGCTCCCCTACTCGTTGTACAGCGGCACCATCTACAAACTTGTCTATCTCTGTTAAGGTGATATTCTCTTTTTGTAAAAGAGAATTCATCATCGCAGGTGCTCCTCCAGGCTCTACACCTATAATTTTTGTTTTGGGAGAAAGATGATGAAACACACTAGATAATCCCGCGATAAGGCCACCGCCACCTACTGGTACAAACACATAATCCAGAGGCTTTTCTGACTGAGTTACCATCTCAAGACCTACAGTTGCCTGTCCTTCTATAATTTTTTCATCATCAAAGGGGTGTACAAAGGTTTTGTTTTGCGATATGCAAGCTTCACTTGCTTTTGCATAAGCATCGTCAAAGGTGTCACCAGTGAGTACAACCTCAACCCAAGTGTCACCAAACATTTGTACCTGCTCTACCTTTTGTTTTGGGGTAGTTGCAGGCATATAGATGGTCCCCTTTATATGAAGTTTTGCACAACTTAGGGCTACACCTTGTGCGTGGTTACCAGCGCTTGCACAAACAATACCTGCTTGCTGCTGCTCATCTGTAAGCGTACTTATTTTATTAAACGCACCACGTATTTTATAGCTACGTACCTGTTGTAAGTCCTCTCGCTTTAAAAATACCTCTGCCTTATACCTTTTTGAGTATGTAAAACTGCGCATAAACGGTGTCTTTGAGACCACTTTGCGCACCCTGTTTGCCGCATCTGTTACAGATTTGAGTGTGGGTATGTATGTTTTGAGCGTTTCTTCCATAAGTGTCCACCGCGAGGTGGCAATAAGTACTAGCTTAGAACAGCTTCTTGCTCTTCGGTTTTTACCTTTTTCATTGCAACCATTGCTTTACGTAGGGTTGCTCCTATTTCTTCTACAGGGTGGTTACGTATGGCATCATTTACAGCAATAAGCTCTTGATTATCTACTCCATTATCGTGAGCATAAGCAGCGCCTATAATATCTGTATCTACCGTTTTCATAAAGTCTGTAAGGAGCGGCTTACAAGCGTGATCAAAAAGATAACAACCATACTCTGCCGTGTCAGAAATAATACGATTCATCTCAAAAAGCTTCTTTCTTGCGATGGTATTTGCAATAAGTGGTGTCTCGTGTAGTGACTCATAATAAGCACTTTCTTCTATAATACCTGCTGCTGTCATCGTTTCAAACGCTAGCTCTACACCAGCCTTTACCATTGCTACCATAAGCACACCGTGGTCAAAATACTCTTGCTCACTTATCTCTTGCGATGTGATTTCTTGTTTTTCAAAGTTTGTTTCTCCAGTGGCAGCTCTCCAAGTGTGAAGATTTTTATCATCTGCAGCCCAGTCTTCCATCATAGTTTTTGAGAAGTGACCAGAGATAATATCATCCATATGCTTCTCAAAAAGCGGTCTCATTATATCCTTAAGCTCTTCTGAGAGGTTATATGCTTTAATCTTAGACGGGTTGTCTAGACGATCCATCATATTTGTAATACCACCGTGCTTGAGTGCTTCTGTAATAGTCTCCCAGCCATACTGAATGAGTTTACCTGCATATGCCGGGTCTACACCCTTCTCTACCATTTTATCAAAACAGAGTATCGATCCCGTTTGTAACACACCACATAAGATGGTTTGCTCGCCCATAAGGTCAGACTTTACCTCTGCCACAAAAGAAGATTCTAGTACTCCTGCTCTGTGACCACCTGTAGCCGCTGCATATGCCTTAGCTTGAGCAAGCCCCTTTCCTTCTGGATCATTATCTGGGTGTACTGCAATAAGTGTAGGTACTCCAAAACCTCTTTTATATTCCTCACGTACCTCAGACCCTGGACACTTAGGCGCTACCATAATTACCGTAAGGTCCTCACGTACCTGCATCCCTTCTTCTACAATATTAAAACCGTGCGAGTAGGCAAGTGTTGCTCCTTGCTTCATAAGTGGCATAACTGCTTTTACTACGGCCGTGTGCTGCTTGTCTGGAGTAAGGTTTAAAACTAGATCTGCCTTAGGGATTAATTCTTCATAAGTTCCTACCGTAAAACCATTTGAGGTTGCATTTTTATAAGACTGGCGCTTTTCTGTAATTGCTCCTTCTCTTAATGCATAAGAAATATCACATCCGCTATCTCTCATATTGAGACCTTGGTTAAGTCCTTGTGCACCGCACCCTACAATCACGATTTTCTTATCTGCAATGGCAGCAATACCATCTTCAAACTCACTGGCATCCATAAAGCGGCATTTTCCCAGTTGTGATAATTGATCCCTTAGTGGTAATGTGTTAAAATAATTTTTCATTGTAATTACATTGCGGAGAATTCTTTTTTTGCTTTCGCGAAAGCGGTCTTACCCTCCTAGGTTGTTGGATTAGTTCGTTTATATAAGTTATCTAAGCTTGGTCTTTGCTAAAGGCGACCTCATTGCTCTCTTCTATACGTTGTAATAATGTAGAAATAGGCATCTCTGTTTTTGTGACTGCTATTCTACCAGAGCGTGTAAATTGCATTATCCCAAAAGGTTTAAGCTCTCTATGTACAAGCTCAATCTCTGAGCGTCTTCCTGCTTTTTCAAGCACAAAGAAGTCTTTATTTACAGTCACAATACGCGCCTGACTTTCTTTAATAATATTCTGAATTTGAGGTTCGTCAAAAAGTAAATTTGACTTAATTTTAAATAGCGCACTTTCTGTAAAGACAGTTTCCTCATCTGTATGATAAAATGCCTTTATCACCTCAACTTGACGTTCTATCTGTCCCTGTATTTTTGCCATTTGCTCTTCTGTGACATTTACTACGATGATAAATTTAAACACATCATCTATCTCACTTTCTGAGGCAGAAAGGCTTTCTATATTAATCTTACGGCGCTGAAATATTGCCGAAATACGGTTTAATAACCCAATATTATTTTCGGTATATATGTTTACGGTAAATGTTTTTACTTCACTCATAGGTAACCTGTTTATGTATACTTTGTACTGCTGTATATACTGGTTATTATTCTAATCTTATATCTGATACAGATGCTCCTGTAGGTATCATAGGGAAAACGTTATCTTCCTTCTCTACCATTACTTCTAAGAAGAAACTGTCTTTTGAGGCAATCATCTTCTCTACAGCTGGCCCTAGTTCTTCTCTAGTACTTACCTTCTGGTTATCTATATCATAAGCTTCTGCTATTTTACAGAAGTTAGGATTTTTCATAGTGGTGCTAGCGTATCGCTTATCAAAAAATAGCTGTTGCCACTGGCGCACCATTCCTAAAAATTCATTGTTAAGCACAACTATCTTAACCGGCACCTCTGCCTGAAAGATGACACCTAGCTCTTGTATAGTCATCTGGTAACCACCGTCACCTATAATGGCCACGACTTCTCGCTCTGGCGCTCCCATTTTTGCCCCTATGGCTGCTGGTAATGCAAATCCCATTGTACCTAGCCCTCCAGAAGTGATATTACTCTTAGACTTTTTAAAGTCTGCATAGCGTATACCTACCATCTGGTGCTGTCCTACATCTGTTACAATAATAGCTTCACCATTAGTTTGTTTATTGATAAGGTTTACAACCTCACCCATTGTGAGGCCTTCCTTAGTAGGTAAAATGTCATTCTTTATGACCTTCTCATACTCGATAGCATAGAGATCTTTAAATTTTTGGTGCCACGCCTTATGGCTCTTTTGTTCTATATGAGGTAAGATTTTTGCCAGTGTCTCTTTTGAGTTACCTAGTACTGCAATATCTGCCTTTACATTTTTATTTACCTCTGCCGGGTCGATCTCAAAGTGTATGACCTTAGCTTGCTTTGCATAGGTCGCGAGATTACCCGTAACACGGTCGTCAAAACGCATCCCAATAGCAATAAGAACATCACAATCATTTGTCAACACATTCGGTGCATAATTACCGTGCATACCTACCATACCTACGTTAAGAGGATGCTCTGTAGGAATTGCAGAGACACCTAAAATAGTCCAAGCAGCTGGTATACCAGATTTCTCAACAAAGGCTTTAAACTCATTTTCGGCTTCACCTAGTATCACGCCTTGCCCCCATACTATCATTGGCTTTTTGGCCTCATTTATAAGTTGAGCAGCGCGAGCTATTTCTGTTTCATTAATTGCCGGAGTGGGCGTATAACTGCGTATGTATTCACATTTCGCGTAAGCAAAATCAAACTCTGTAAACTGTGCATCTTTTGTAATATCAATAAGTACGGGTCCTGGTCTTCCAGATCTCGCTATATAAAATGCCTTTGCAAGTACCTCTGGTATCTCCTCTGCCCTGGTTATTTGATGATTCCACTTTGTGACTGGTGTAGAGATACCTATGATATCTGTCTCTTGAAAAGCATCGCTACCCAATAAGTGAGACCCTACTTGACCTGTGATACAAACCATAGGTGTACTGTCTATCTGAGCATCTGCAATACCCGTAATCAAGTTAGTCGCTCCAGGACCAGAAGTGGCAATGGCAACTCCTACTTTACCCGTCGCACGGGCAAATCCCTGTGCAGCGTGTGTCGCTCCTTGCTCGTGTCTGGTAAGCACGTGCTTGATTTTATCTTGATGCTTGTGTAGCTCATCATAAAATGGCATTATAGCTCCGCCAGGATACCCATAAATAAGGTCTGCTCCCTCTGCTACAAGACAGTGTATCAATGCCTCACTACCGCTCATTGTGGTAGTTGTAGTGTCTGATGTATTTTGTGTCTTCACGTCCATAGGTTGTACGCTTTAAATGTTATTTCTATTCTATCACGCTCGCTAGGCGTCTGTTTATTGTGCTTGTGTTGTGCTAGAACTCGTCTGTCACGCATCCCTCACTCGCAGATGAGACCATACGAGCATATTTATAAAGTGAGCCACGTTTTACTTTAAGCTCTGGAGCTACCCAGTTCTTTTTACGTGCTTCTAGTTCGCTCTCACTTATCTCAACATTAATTGTGTTAGTCTCAGCGTTAATCACAATGGTATCTCCATTTTCTATAAGCGCAATCCCACCACCTACTTGAGCCTCTGGAGTAATGTGCCCCACAACAAAGCCGTGTGTACCTCCAGAAAAACGTCCATCTGTAATAAGTGCCACATCCTTACCTAAGCCAGCACCCATAATAGCCGCTGTAGGTTTGAGCATTTCTGGCATACCCGGTCCTCCTTGTGGCCCTTCGTAGCGTATAACTACTACATCACCCTTTTTCACCTCTCCTGCACCTATACCCGCGTTTGCAGCATACTCACCGTTGTAAACTCTTGCGCTTCCGCGAAAATGTAATCCCTCTTTACCTGTAATTTTTGCCACAGATCCTTCACTTGCAATATTTCCATAAAGAATACGAATGTGTCCCGTCTCTTTAATAGGATTCTCAACCGAATGAATAACATCTTGATGTGCCTGAAGATGGTCTACAACTGCTAGATTCTCTGCAATAGTTTTACCAGTTACGGTCATACAGTCACCGTGCAACATACCTTGCTCTAGCATATACTTTAATACGCCCGGCACTCCTCCTACATTATGTAAATCTTCCATAAGGTATTTTCCTGATGGTTTAAGATCTGCTAGAAAAGGTGTGGTGTCGCTTATTTTTTGAAAATCTTCTAGTGTAAATGATACTTGTGCAGCCTTTGCTATAGCGAGAAAGTGCAGCACAGCATTAGTAGATCCTCCAAGTACGGTTACAAGTCTCACCGCATTCTCTAGTGACTTGCGAGTAACAATGTCTGAGGGTTTTATGTCTTTTTCTATTAGGTTTCTTAAAGCAGCTCCTACTCTAGCACACTCCGCAGTTTTATTAGGTGACACTGCAGGGTTAGAACTTGTATAGGGTAAGCTCATCCCTAGTGCCTCAATCGCGCTTGCCATCGTGTTTGCAGTATACATACCACCACACGCACCAGCACCTGGACAGGCTTTTTTTACCACCGTTTTAAACTCTTGCTCTGTAATACTACCAGCTACTTTTTCTCCCCAAGCTTCAAAAGCAGACACTACATCTAGCTTTTTATCTTCGTGAAATCCTGGTGCTATAGTTCCCCCATAGACGAGTATAGATGGTCTATCTAGCCTAAGCTGTGCCATAAGAGCACCCGGCATATTTTTATCACAACCTACCACTGTAACCAGTGCATCATAAGACATAGCTTGTACTACAGTCTCCATTGAGTCTGCAATAATATCTCTACTAGGTAGTGAGTACCGCATACCAGGAGTACCCATTGAGATACCGTCACTTACACCTATGGTATTATAAATAAGACCTACCAGATCAGAAGTTTGTACTCCTTTTTTAATATCTAGTGCAAGGTTATTTAAGTGCATATTACAAGGATTACCCTCATAACCTGTACTTGCAATACCTACAAGTGGCTTTTTAAAATCTTCATCTGTAAGTCCTATAGCGTGCAACATTGCCTGAGCAGCTGGCTGCGTAGGATCTTGAGTTACCGCTTTACTATATTTATTAAGTTCTTTCAATGGTTTGTGGTTTTGACTGGTTAAAATTATTACTCTCTTGCGGCACCTACAGACTCAGTATAAACTACACCCGACAACCAACGTGCACTTAAAACATTTAAAATGCTGCAAATCAGTTTTTTAAATCAATTTAAAATGGAATCCTACCCTAATTCTAGTCTTAGCATTTTTATCATAACGCTAATTATCACAGTATAAACTGTGAGATTTTAAATATTTCATAATCTGAGTTATGTGCTGTGATCTTATTTATCACGTACCATAAAAATTCCTAAAACTTTGTCAATGAAGAAGAGATGCCGTAAAAACAGCTTATTTTTATAGAAAACACACATATTTTGAAAATTCCATCCATTCTTGAAAATCAGCGTGCCTTTTTTGCGACGGGTCAAACTAAGGATATCGCATATAGGAAAGCTGCTTTAGTACGCTTTCGCGAAAGCATAAAAAATCACGAGCAAGATATTATAGATGCACTGGCAGCCGATTTTAAAAAACCAGCATTTGAAACAGTCGCTACCGAGATAAGTGTTGTTATTAAAGAAATAAATCTCGCCATAAAGGAAATCTGGAAATGGCAGATGCCAAAAAAAGTAAAGGCTTCTTTACTTAATTTTCCCTCTAGTGCCGCCGTACATTATGAGCCCTATGGTACTGCATTAATCATTGCTCCTTGGAACTATCCCTTTCAACTTGCCGTAGGACCTATGATAGGCGCTATTGCTGCAGGAAATACAGTAGTCTTAAAACCTAGCGAACTTACACCTAACACGGCAAATCTCTTAGAAAAAATAATTACCGAAGTGTTTGACCCGGCTTATGTAAACATTGTACAAGGTGATAAAGAGGTTGCCCAAGAACTTCTCAAACAACGCTGGGATTACATATTCTTTACTGGTAGTGTACCCGTAGGAAAAATAATTTACAAAGCAGCCGCAGAACATCTTACACCAGTTACCCTAGAACTAGGTGGTAAAAGTCCTTGTGTGGTAGACGAGACAGCGCGTATACAACAAACAGCAAGACGCATTGTATGGGGTAAATTTGTAAATGCAGGACAAACCTGTATTGCTCCAGATTATATACTGGTGCACTCCTCTGTTAAAGATGCTTTGCTCAAAGCTATAGATATAGAAATTACTAAGGCTTATGGAGCAGACCCAAAGATTTCGAAAGATTTTGCTCGCATAATCAATGAGAAAAATTTTGAAAGACTCTCTGAGATGCTTGAGAATGCAACTATTTATAAAGGTGGGCAAACAGATAAAAACGACCTATATATTGCTCCTACTGTACTTAATGATGTGTCTGTAACAGATACTGTAATGCAAGATGAAATCTTTGGCCCTATACTTCCAGTACTTACTTATGATAAAAAGGAAGATATCGCGCTAGTTATCAACGCTATGGAAAAACCGCTGAGTGCGTACGTTTTTTCGCGAAAGCGTTCTTTTAAGAGTTGGTTTAACACAACTTTTTCTTATGGAGGCGGTGCTATGAATGATACACTTATTCATTTTATAAATGACAAGCTCGCCTTTGGTGGTGTGGGACACTCTGGTATAGGTAGCTATCACGGTGAGAAGAGCTTCTACACATTTAGTCACGCAAAGTCTGTGGTAAAAAGAGGCACCTGGCTCGATGTGCCAGTAAGATATGCTCCATATAAGGGTAAATTGAGCCTTCTTAAAAAATTTATGAACTGGCTGTAAAGCTATAAAAATGGGGCATTTACCCCTAGCGAAATGCTCCCCTTCCTGCTATCTTTACGTATGTTTAACTTCCCCCTTATAATCACAGTATTATGGGTAGACCGTCAAAAACAGAACGTTTAAAAAGTGCTAGACCTCTTATTATGCAATCAACATTGACCTTTTGCAAATTAAATTTACAAAAGCTTTATGCACGTAGTAGAAGATTACAACTCACGCACTGGAACGAAGACCAAGATTATGCAGATTATATTAATAATCTATGGGCCACAATGCTCAAGCATAAAGCCCTGAAGGAGGAAGCTTTAAAACTAGAAGAAATGCTAGGTACAGGTGATGCTGTACAAATACTAAGCGATATCGTTATGGAACATCGTCAATCAAGTAACGGACAATAAAACAGTATCGCCTTGTTGTAGCTGTGCAAGAGTATCAATGCTAGGTTGTGCAATCTGAAGAATACGAGGATACCCTCCTGTAGTCTGGCAATCACGCATTAATACTATTATTTTACCTGAGGGAGTGAGTTGCACCGTTCCTGGAATTACAGGGCTCGTCATTATGCCCTCTAGTTTATTATATACTGGCTCTTGGAGCTGGATGGCCATTCTGTTCCAGAGTTTTGAAACGGTAAATGGCTGTTGTAAGAGTTGCTGCTGGTTGTAATCCAGTAATGTATACTCTGGCCCCTTATACGCTTTAATGGTGTGAACCCTACCCGCACTGGCATATGCATATTTATATTTTATATGCGCCCCTTTTGAAATATCATACGTACTAATACCCAACGAGAATGTATCCCCATTTCTAATATGATTATTAGGAGTTATGGGTGTATACCAACTCTTACTGTTAAGAGTGATTGCAGATTCTATACCACCGCCAAAGGCTATATAGCACCTAGTTCCCTGGCTTATTTTTGAGGTAATAAGAGTTTGTGACGCACGTGCGAGAGTTGGTACACCTATTTTTACAGGCTCCCCTTCGAGCGTAGCTTTAACGTGAGCACCTGTAATTACAAAATATGTGTTTTGATAATACTTTATAGTAGGCCCTACTAGCGTGCATTCTAGCATCGCCGCATCTTTAGTATTGTTAAGGAGTGCATTTGCCTGAAAAAAAGAGTGCCTATCCATAGCTCCACTTTCTGGCACCCCCATAGCAGCATAGCCAATACGACCACCATCTTGCACAGTCGTAAAGAAACCTTTATTAATTATCTCTACTCTAGCGTTCATAAACTTTATACTCTTCTAATGTGATTGCATAAAACTTTATGGAGTCTCCAGCTTTAAAAAGTGATTGCGGGTTTTTATTAATATCAAATAATTGAACCGGCGTACTTCCTATTACGTGCCACCCTCCTGGACTTCGTTGAGGGTAAATACCCGTTTGTGTACCACCTATAGCCACACTACCCGGTTGTATAAATTGTGATGGTGTAGCCTTTCTTTCTAAATAAAGTTTACTATCAAGCCCATCTAAATATGGGAATCCTGGTAAAAAGCCTATAAAATATACCGGATATACTGGTGATGTATGTAAGGCTACAACTTGGTCTACTCTAAGGTTTACTTGTGATGCATATTCTTCAAGATCTGGAGCTACTTGACTATTGTAACACACCGGCACTTTATGTAATACTCCATTAACGCCTATACTCTCTATAGATGACTCTAATATTTCTTCTACACTAGCTCTAATGGTGTCATATCGACCTTCTAAAGGTAAAAGAAACTTTACCAATATCTCATTATAGGTAAACACAACCTCAACCGCTGGTAAGGATTGTAGTTGTTCTTTTTTACACACAAGCCATTGTAATAAATCTTGTGAAGGTTTTTCTGCTACTTGTATTAACATAGCATATTCTCCTAGTCTTGATATGGTAAAGTTATACATCACTTATATGATTTGTATCCCTTCTGAATGTAGTTGCGAGCGAAGTGCACGCACAATATCTATGGCATTTTCTGTATCACCGTGTACACATAATGTATCAACTTTAAAGGGTAGTATGTGACCCTCTAGTGATATCAAATTATCTTTCATAATCATAGGTAAAACGTGAGCAACCACATCTTGCGCATTATTTAAGACCCCCTCTGCGTGGGTGCGTGACACAAGGGTATAATCTTGATGGTATGATCTGTCTGCAAAGCCTTCAATAATGGTGGTCAAATAGGGTTTTGCAAGTTTTGCAATGACAGATTTATAAGGCACATAAATTGCGAGATTTTCATCTACACTACGTATCGCTTCAATGATGAGCATTGCTACCCTTTTGTCTATTGCTGCTTGATTATACAATGCCCCGTGCGGTTTTACGTGATGTAAATGCTGGCCATTTTCTTCGGCAAGGTGTTTGAGTTTTGAAATCTGATCAATTATAGATTCTTTAAGTACATTATCTGAGATTTCCATTATAGATCTACCAAAATTGTCCTTGTCTGGATAACTGGGATGTGCACCTATTTTTACATTATACGCTTTCGCGAAAGCGAGCACCTCTCTCATTATATCCTCATCACCAGCGTGACCACCGCAGGCTATATTACAAGAGCTTAATAAGGGCATTAAAAGAGCCTCATTACCTACTCCCTCTCCTACATCACTATTTATGTCTATCGTTTTCATAGTATACCAAAAACTTTGAGAATTGTGCGTGCTCCTAGCATAAAAACCACACACCAGATAATGACAGAAATAACATTCTGTACAAGAGAATTTGTATCACGCCCCATCACCGAACGTTTATTTACTATCCAAATTAAATATGCAGCAATTATCGGTAATAAAACTCCATTTGCCACTTGGGCAAATTGTATAATCTCAACTGGGCTATAGCCTACAGACGAAAAGAAGACCCCCAGCACCAATATAGAGATCCATATTACTCTAAATCTGGTAGCCTTAAGATTAGACTCCCACCCCATACAACCTTGCACAACATATGCTGCGGCAAGAGGTGCTGTAATTGCAGAGGTTAACCCTGCAGCTCCTAACCCCAAACCTATAAAATATCTTGCATAATCGCCAAACAGGGGCTCTAAACTTCTTGCAAGATCACCAGCATTTTTTACCTCTCCTGCTTGTATAGCAGCTGCACAAACTATAATAGCCATACTCACCAGCCCTCCTACAACTACTGCCACAATAGTATCTCTACGAGCAGCAGGTATTGCTTCTTTACCACTCCACTTTTCTGACACAAGAGAAGCGTGTAAAAATAAATTATAAGGCACTACAGTAGTACCTATTAAAGCAACAATAGTTAATAAACTCCCCTCTGGAAATGAAGGAGTAAAACTTCCTTTTAAAAGTGCTATTACATCTGGCTTAGTCATCACAGCTGTGATTAAAAAAGCCAAACTCATAATAATTACAAGCGTTACGAGTATTTTTTCTAGCACCTTATAATTACCTATAAATAAAATAATAGCAGCAAGTATACCAAGTGAGATACTCCAAGCATTAAAGGTTAAGTTACCTACAGTAAACCATCCTGAAATTCCTAGAGCTTCAATACCTAAAACTCCACCACTAAGGTTTCCTGCTTCATAAGCAGCATTACCCAGTGTTATAGCAGATAACATAAGCCCTATGGCAAAAGCTTTAAATGTTTTATTTGAAATTGTTTCTCTTATTACTCCTGCTAGTCCTTTACCAGTTACAAGACCTATACGCGCAGCCATCTCCTGTAGTATGATGGTAGCAATAATTGAGAGAAGCATAGCCCATAAGAGTGTAAATCCATATGTTGCTCCAGTTATAGTACAAACAGTTACCGTACCAGGACCAATAAATGCAGCAGCAACAAGCACTCCTGGGCCTGATATTGTCTTTCTTTTAATTTTCATTATTTGCAGTATATATACTGCGTCAAGATAATGAACTATGGGAGTTTATTAATAAAACGCACTCTAAATATCGTACCCTCATCCTTTTTACTATCTACAGAAATCTGGTCACCCATATCTTCTATTTGATTCTTTGTCATAAAAAGTCCCAGACCTTGAGCGTCCTCATTCTGATGAAAAGTCTTGTACATCCCGAAGAGTTTGTCTCCATATTTCTCTAAATCTATACCTACTCCATTATCCATTACAGATAATGTAATATCACTTGCTGAGGTAATCTCTGCAGATATGAAGACTTTAGACTGTCTTTCTTTATCACTGTACTTTATAGCATTTGAAATCAAATTAAATAAGATACTCTCAAGATAAGCTGCATTATAATTAATCTGTATATCGTCTGGAATATCATTTACAATAACTACATCCTTCTCCTTAATTTGGGTTTTAAGGTTATTTAATGCACCGTTTACATAATCATTTAAAAAAAGAAGTTTTGGAGTCTCTTCAAGATTTCTATTTGACGTTGCAATCTCGTTCAGATTGCTTATTGTATTGCTCAAGCCAGCAGAAACATCATTAAGGTAGTTAGACAGCTCAATTTTCTCCTCTTGTGACTCTGCCATATCCATAAGCTGCAATATATTCTTAAGGTTGCCGGCGTGGGTAATTAAGTTATGAGAGACAATAAGCGCAAAATTTTTGAGCCTACTGTTATGACTTTCTATAAGCTTATTTTTTTCTAAAATAAGTTGCTCCCTATGTTTTGACTCTGTAACATCTGTATGTGTACCTATAACTCGCATCGGGTTACCAGAATCATCCCACTTTACTACCTTACCTCTATCTTGTATCCATTTATAACTGCCACTAGTAGTAAATACTCGATGCTCATTAAAATAATAAGGAACCTCACCTTTAAAGTGATCTTCTATATCTTTATAATACATCTCCTTGTCATCAGGGTGAACTTGATTGTTCCAGGTATCTTCGTGAGGATCTATACTCTCACGAGTTTTTTCTAAAAGACTCAATGACTTGTCAGAATAAAATACACTCCCTTTTTCAATATCCCAATCCCATAACCCTAAATCTGAACCTTTTATAGCAAACTCATAACGCTCCTTCATTATAGCATACTCCTCTTCTGTAGCCTTTACATCTGTGATATCAGATACGTGACCTATCCAGTTTGTGCTAAACTCAGAAGAACGCTCAGGTGTTGCAAGAATTTTTATCCAGCCACTTCTACCAGATTTGAGAGTATATCTACACTCAAGTTTAAGTGGAGTTAATTCTTCAAAAGACTTTCTTCCTTTTGACCGAAGTAATTTTTGATCTTCTGGATGTATACTTACATAGGCAGATCTACCATCTTTCAAAAGATCGGGAACATTTAAGTCATAAAGCTCCATAGCATTATGACTTACATAAGGAAAATTGAATTCCTTAGTAATGTGATTAAAATTTAAATCAAAAAAGAAGCCTTCTAAATGATTCAAATATTTTTCTAAACTTTGCTGAGACTCATTAGAGGTCTCATCAAGATTCTGGGTGTTTATTTTTTGAAACATAGGGGGTGCAAGTTTAGGTCAAATTACTCTTAATTTTTGGCTTTACATCTGATTTACTTACAGATCACACAAACCATCAAAAACATCGACAAAATTACGTATTTTATCGATAAAAAGCTTGTTTTGAGATTTTAACGTTTGTTAAAACTATCCTAACCAGCCATCTCTATCTAAACTTCTGTATTGTATTGCCTCAGATATATGAGTACCCGTTACGACTTTTGAAGCTTCAAGATCTGCAATCGTTCTTGCAACTTTTAAAATACGATCATATGCTCGTGCAGAAAGATTTAATCGCTCCATAGCCGTTTTAAGTAAATCTTTAGATGCGTCATCTAGTGCACAATATTTACGTATTTGCTTCACATTCATCTGTGCGTTATAGTTTATTTTCTCGCTTTCGCGAAAGCGGTCTACCTGCAACTCTCTCGCAGCTGTCACACGTTTACGTATATCTGCACTAGACTCTGCCTTAGTCTCATCACTCAGTTTTTCAAAAGGAACTGGTGTCACTTCAATATGAATGTCAATACGGTCTAATAATGGTCCAGATATTTTACTCAAATATCGTTGCATCTCTGCAGGACTGCTTGTTACCGGTGCGTCTGGATCATTAAAATAACCTCCTGGGCTAGGGTTCATACTTGCCACAAGCATAAAACTAGATGGATATGTAACCGTAAATCGTGCTCTTGATATCGTTACTTCTCGATCTTCTAGCGGTTGTCTCATCACTTCAAGAACAGACCTTTTAAACTCTGGCAATTCATCCAAAAATAAAACACCATTATGAGATAACGATATCTCACCAGGCTGAGGGTAAGCACCGCCCCCTACTAGCGCTACATCAGATATAGTATGGTGCGGGCTTCTAAAGGGTCGCTCGCTCATTAAACCTTGATTATCTTTTACCCTACCTACTACCGAATGTATTTTTGTAGTCTCCAGCGCTTCTCGCAATGACATAGGTGGTAAAATACTGGGTAATCGCTTACTCAACATTGTTTTACCAGATCCTGGAGGGCCTATAAGAATAATGTTATGACCTCCAGCAGCAGCGATTTCCATACAACGTTTTATAGACTCCTGGCCTTTTACATCTGCAAAGTCAAATTCTGGATGTTCTAGACTTTTATAAAATTCGGCGCGGGTATCTATTACGGTTGCTTCAAGGGGTACATCTTTATCAAAAAATTGTATCACCTCGCTTATGTTCTCTACTCCATAAACCTCAAGACCATCTACTATGGCTGCTTCTTTTGCATTCTGCGATGGAAGTATAAATCCTTTAAAGCCCTCTTCACGGGCTTTTATTGCGATAGGTAATGCTCCTTTTATAGGTTGTAGTCCGCCATCAAGAGATAGCTCTCCCATTATCACATACTTATCTACCTCGTCACCTTTTATTTGCTCTGTTGCGATGAGAATTCCTATTGCGAGTGAAAGATCATATGCAGATCCTTCCTTGCGAAGATCTGCCGGTGACATATTAAGAATAAGTTTTTTTCCTGGTATTTTATAGCCGTTATTTTGAAGTGCTGCGGCAATACGATAGCTACTTTCTTTTATAGCATTATCCGGAAGTCCTACTAGATGGTATCCTACACCTTTATCTACATTTACCTCAATAGTAATAGTTGTAGCATCCACACCAAAAACGGCGCTTCCATAAACTTTTGTGAGCATTAGCTTTATAATTTGCTTAAATATAGGAAAGTAGATTGAAAGCTTAAAGCACTATCTCCTTATCGTGATTATAATATTAATCTGGGATACAGCTATTCTTTAGAATTAACTAGCAAATACTGCTTACTTGCTAAAATGTCTTTCTCATCTATATCCACAAGTTTCTTAACATTAAAGGCTGAGTATTTCTAATGAAGTAATACGAGTAAGGAAATTTCTTCGTTACATTATTAAAACTCAAATTATACAAGTATAAACTACAGGGATAGCTTTTACTTTACTTGAAATTTGTTTTATAATTCTTAATAGAACAAATTTTTAGACTTAGTCATACATATAGGGGCAAACACCCCTACTTTGGGAATGTATAGCATATTACATTTACTATAAATTAAAACTACGATTTGTTATAGTAAGTTTTTTTTAGAGTTTGCGTTTCATTTGTCTTATTGCTTAGGTCACAATGAAGATTTTAAACTTACAAATTTAGGGGTGAAAGGCATCCTTGCTTTGCAAGGGTGTTTTTCTTTTTTACAAGTTAAAAATTAACTTATTAACATTTTATTTTAAAAAAAACAAAGCTATATTTGGCCCACCTTAAGACATTAAGGCTTGGGAGCTATTTATTTAGCTATCATAAATTTAGGGGTGAAAGGCATCCCTGCTTAGCAGGGGTGTTTTTCTTTTTTACAAGTAAATTATTATTACATAAAAAAAGGTCTGAGATATATTTTATCTCAGACCTTTTTTTATGTAATAACTCGTCTATACTATTCCACTAAAATACTAAACTCAATCTTAGAATTATGAAATACTGAGTGTGTCTGCTTTGTGAAATCCTTCTCCTCTGCCTTAAAAATATTATCTACATAGGTTTGAGGATTCAAATCAATAAGTGGAAACCAAGTACTCTGTATCTGCACCTGTAACTTGTGTCCCTTTTTAAAAGTGTGAAGCACATCTTGTAACTTAACAAAAACCTCATCTTTTTTTCCGGCTACAAAAGGTTGAGGACGCTCAAAGCTTTTTCTAAAACGACCACGCATCACCTCGCTACGCACCATCTGGTGGTAACCAGCCATCTCTACTCCTTCCTCTGTTTCTTCAGTGTTAGGTACATCATCTGGATAAACATCTATAATTTTTACAATCCAGTCTGCAGATGTTCCGGTGGTAGCTACATTAAGCTTTGCCATTATATCACCTACAAGAGTAAGATCATCTTCTAGCACAGGCGTTTCATACACAAGTACGTCCTCACGAGCCGCAGCAAATCTTTGATCGTCAGACATATATTTACGTGGTGTAAATACCATCTTTTTACCTTCTGCATATGGTACTGGGTTTGCTGGATCACTTACAAACTTTTCTGCATCATACTTTGTAGAAGGACTTCCCGTAAGTGCATTATCTTTTCCTAAAAAGAAAGAAGCTTTCATTGCCTTTTTAGGTGGCCATTGCTCAAAAGACTTCCATTCTTTACTTCCTGAGTCAAAAACGTGTGCTTCTGGTAATCCTGTTGCTCCACCTTTATCACCTCCTTTTAAGAAGTGATTAAAGAATTTTGTCTCAATATCTCTTTGAAAATAGTCTGAAATATTGTCGCCAAAATAAACATTACCTACAGCCTGTCTCTTTTTGTTACGTGCCCAGTCTCCGTGACTCCAAGGTCCGAAAACAACCGTATTGTAATTATTACTACGTTTCTCGATGTTTTTGTACGTCTCCCAAGGTCCGTATAAATCTTCGGCATCATATAGTCCTCCTACAACCATTACGGCTGGCTCTATATTTTCTAGGTGCTGTATAAGCCCTCTAGATTGCCAAAACTCATCATAGTTAGGGTGTTCTTTTAATTGCGTCCAGAACTCATTAGTCTCATCATAATATTTATCTAAGTTTGACAAAGGACCTGTTTTTAAGAAAAAGTCAAACTGATCATCACTATCAAGCTTTGGAAAATCATACCAAGACTCTGTAGTAGGCTCATCTTTTTGATAACCAAAAACCGCCGTAACTCTCCAGTAACTTAACAAGTAAGCTCCGTTATGGTGAAAATCATCAAAAAAGAAATCACCTATACACGCTTGTGGTGACGCTGCTTTAAGCGCAGGGTGTCCACTCAAGAGCGAGTAGGTTGCATAAAAACCTGGGTAAGAAATTCCCCAAGTACCTACATTACCATTATTATTTTCTACATTATTAACAAGCCATTCTATAGTATCATAAGTATCACTTGCCTCATCTACCTGAGTACCTGTTTTATTAGGTATAAAAGCACGCATATTATCATACTTACCCTCACTCATCCAGCGACCACGTACATCTTGATACACAATAATATTACCCTCTTGCATTAAATAAGCATTAGGCGCTATCGCCGTACGCATCTTTCCTTCTCCATAAGGTTTAGAGCTATAAGGCGTGCGCTGCATTAAAATAGGATACGTTTTTGAAGTATCCTTTGGCGAGTAAATAGTAGTATGAAGATGCACGCCATCTCTCATTTTGATGCGTACTTCTTGTTTATTATAATGCTCAGAAACCTGATAAGTAGTGTCTAAAATAGTTTCTCGTGATTGTGCAGATGACGCTTTCGCGAAAGCAAAAAAGCATACTACACAAAGTAGTTTGAAGATGTTATTCATTTATTGGTTGTTAAAAGTTATGATGGCTTTTTCTAGCCACTTTTCATATTTTTTTGCATTAGGTGTGTACCCAACAGGTTTATTTAGGAGTGTTTCGTCGTGATCTAGCATTACGTAATAAGGCGCAGCAACAATGTTATAACGCTCTATCTGGAAGTTGCTCCACTTATTACCTACCGTTTTAATACGGCGGCCAGAAGCACTCACGCCTTGCTCCTCTTTTGGTAACTCCTCTTGTGAGTCTCCATAGAGAGAGATAAGCACAACATCGTTCTTTAGCAAGTTAAGCACCTCAGGCTTAGACCACACCAGCTCCTCCATACGACGACAATTTACACACGCCTTACCTGTAAAGTCAAGTAAAACAGGTTTATTTTCTTGACGCGCATAGGCCATACCTGCTTCATAATCTATAAAAGATAAAAGACCGTGAGGACCTATCTCTGCATTATCTGGAAACTCCTCAGACGAGTTAGACAGTGTGTTTTGTCCTCCTATACCATAAGGTGACTCTCTATAATTCATAGGTGGCGGGAAGCCGCTTATGAGTTTAAGTGGCGCACCCCAAACACCTGGTATGAGATAAAGAATAAATGCCGTCGTGAGTATACCTAGTAGCAAGCGACCTACCGAGATATGTTTTACTTCTGTATCGTGTGCTAGTTTAATTTTTCCAAATAAGTACAAGGCAAGGCCTATCATTATCGCAATTAAAAGTACTAAAAATACTTCTCTAGGCAAGTAATTACCATCTACTACAAGATCTGCATTTGATAAGAATTTGAGTGCTAGCCCTAGTTCTAAAAATCCTAGAACCACCTTTACTGTGTTAAGCCATCCGCCAGATTTTGGCAAACTATTTAACCACCCTGGAAACATTGCAAATAGTGCAAATGGCAAGGCAATCGCACTAGAGAAACCTAGCATACTTATGATAGGTGTGATACCACCCTCTGTTATAGACTGTACTAAAGCGACACCTACTATAGGTCCCGTACAGCTAAAAGAAACAATAGCGAGCGCAAGCGCCATAAAAAAGATACCTAGGTAACCACCTCTATCTGCTTTACGATCTATCTTATTTGCCCATTTTTGAGGAAGCATAATCTCAAATGCTCCAAAAAATGAAATAGCAAATACTACTAGTAATACAAAGAATACTAAATTAAAAGTAACGCTCGTAGACACCTCAACAATTGCAGTCGCGCCAAAGATTGCCGTGACCGTAAGACCTATCACCACATATATAATAATGATAGAGATACCATAAATAATCGCGTTACGTATACCAGCTGCTCTAGACTTACTTTGTTTTGTAAAGTAACTCACCGTCATAGGGATCATAGGGAACACACAAGGTGTAAATAATGCTGCCAGACCTCCTAAAAATGATAAGAAAAAGACCGTCCAGAGCCCTTTGTTGCTTGTGCTTTCATCCTCTTCATAATCATCATCGCTATCGCCTTTATCCTTTTGTGCTGGGCTAGCACCATATTTTTCAAACTCATTATAATCTGTAAAGACCTTTGCCTTTCCAGTTTTTAAGTTGTGAGCAATGTAAAAGTCTTGAGGAATACACACCTCTTTACAGACCTGATAGTTTATAACCGACTTGACAATGGTTATACTCTTGTCTGTAAGTGTAATAGGCATAGAGAGCACAGGGCTCTGCCCTACATACTTTATGACATCTTCTTCAAAAATCTCATCAAAGGCTGTCTTTGTCTCACTCTCTTGTGCAAACTTCTCGCGAGTAACTCCTGCATCCTTTTGTAAAAACTCAAAATTAAACGGAATACCAGCTGGCGATTTTTGAGCATAAATATACCATCCCTCTTCTATGGTGGCCTCGTAGTTTAAAATATATTCTGTATCAGATTTTTTCTCTACGCTACCTGCCCACTGTACTGGATCTACAGTAACTTCAGAAATCCCAAAACTAAAATCTTGTGCACTTACAGCAGTCGCCATAAGTACTATAAGCGAACTTAATATTATGAATGCTTTACGCGTCATATAGTTGTAAATTTTATCATTTTTTGTGCGTCATCAGCTACCTTAAAACGGTCATCTGCTCTGTGACCTATCACCCACACAATATCTTTATCATTACAAAGCAGCCATACGTGCTCCTTTGCTATCAAAGATACCTTTTCATCTTTTAAATACTTACTCAACTTCTTTTTTCCTTTCATCCCAAAAGGATAGAAAAAATCACCTTTTTCCCACTTCCTTATCGTGAGCGGAAATGTCAACTTTGTCGCATCTACCACTATCTCCTTTCTTGAGGTGCTCTCAAAAGTATCACTTGTCTCAAGCCTTAATGTACCAAAGTCACCTTCTATCTTACTCAGACCAGATCCCCAGGTATAAGTTGTAGATTGTGCAACGGTATTTTCTGTAAGTAATAGCACGTCTCTATCTTTTACTAAACGATGCGTTTCAGAAAATATTTGCTTACCAGATTGTGCATCAAGCAGCTCATAAACATCACTCCACGCTGTAAAATTATAAGGATGTAGTAACTGGTATAAAACCGCCTGTGGCTCCTCGTGTTTCTTTAGCGCTGGTACGTTTATTACTTGTAGTCCATCTCGTGTTGTCACATACGCTTTCCTCAAAGACACTGTGTAGATCGCTAGTAACTTATCTGTTTGACGTAAATGTTGCTGCGTGGTCTGTAAACCTTGCAAAATACCTGGTTGCGCTGCCACCATACTCGGTATGGCGTGATGCCTTAAGTGGTTGCGCACGTAGTTATCTGTTGCATTACTGCTATCCTCACGCCACGCTAGTTTTTCTTGTAATGCATATTCTTTTATACGCTTTCGCGAAAAAGGCAACAGTGGTCTCACAACCCGTTCGTTTATCTCTGGGATGCCAGTAAGGCCTTTAACGCCCGTACCGCGACCTAAGTTTATGAGAAAGGTTTCTAACTCATCATTGAGATGATGGGCAGTTAAGATATAATCCAAACCTTCGGTAGCCGAAAGTTCTTTAAACCACTGATAACGCAGCTCTCTTGCGGCGATCTGGGTTGATGTTTTTTCAATTTTCGCGTAAGCGGAAGTATCAAAACTCTTTATGTAAATAGGAATGTTATGGAGCTTGCAATAGCTTTCTACAAAAGCTTGATCACCATCACTCTCTACTCCTCTTAAATTAAAATTGCAGTGTGCTACGCGTATCGTAAGGCCTGCCTGACGACAGAGCAATAATAGGAGCATACTATCAAGCCCACCACTTACTGTGACGAGTATCTTACTATCAAGAAGAAATGGTAAATCTTGTGCGATATGGTGCTTAAAATCCTCAAGCATCCTTACACATTATACACGACCCTTAAGGGCATTAAAAACCCAAGCAATGGCAAAAAATCCAACACCTACAGAGGCAAATCCCCAGCCAGCAACATCGTTATATTTAAAAACGCCAAGACCTATAAGTCCTAAACCTACTAAAATCATTATAAAAGTGGCCCACGCCAAAACGGTATTTTTATTCATACCCATAGTTTTATTTTTAGGGAAAATCTTATGTAATAAGACAAGCTACAAATATCGGTTATTTATTGGAATTTGGGTAGTAGGTAATTTTTACAATTCTCATTTCAAGCTTGTGCTACAATACTTACCTTTATAGACAGAAAAACATTCAAGCACACACACACATTTTATGGATTTAAAATTCAATAAAAACGAAGATCATAATAAGTTACTCTTATCAGAGATGAGAAACCGCCTTGCCGAAGTAAAACTAGGTGGTGGGCAAAAACGTATAGATAAACATAAAGCTAAGGGTAAAATGACTGCCCGAGAGCGCATAGATTACCTAGTAGACAACCCAAAAAAGTGTATTGAGATTGCCGCTTTTGCTGGAGAAGGGATGTATGAAGAACACGGCGGATGCCCTTCTGGTGGTGTGGTTGTAAAAATAGGGTACGTATCTGGCAAGCAATGTCTCATCGTTGCAAATGATGCTACTGTTAAGGCCGGAGCCTGGTTCCCTATCACAGGAAAGAAAAACCTAAGAGCACAAGAAATCGCTATGGAAAATAAGCTACCTATTATCTACCTAGTAGATAGTGCAGGTGTTTATCTCCCTATGCAAGATGAGATTTTTCCAGATAAGGAGCACTTTGGACGCATCTTCCGTAACAATGCGGTAATGAGTAGTATGGGTATCACACAGATTTCTGCAGTAATGGGAAGTTGTGTTGCTGGTGGTGCATACTTACCTATTATGAGTGATGAAGCACTTATAGTGGATAAAACGGGAAGTATTTTCCTTGCGGGAAGCTACCTTGTAAAAGCAGCAATAGGTGAATCTATAGATAATGAGACACTAGGAGGAGCCACTACTCACTGTGAGATTTCTGGTGTGACAGATTATAAATCTAAAGATGACAAGGACGCTCTTAATACCATTAAAAAATTGATGGGAAAAATAGGCGATTATACAAAAGCAGGTTACAACCGTATTGAACCTGCAAAGCCTGCAAAAGATCCAGAAGAACTTTTTGGTATCCTGCCTGCCTCTCGTGCAGATCAATATGATATGCGAGACATTATAGACAGACTGGTAGACAACTCTGAGTTTGATGAGTACAAGGAGGGCTATGGGCAATCTATACTTACGGGTTATGCTCGCATTAATGGATGGGCAGTAGGTATTGTCGCAAACCAGCGCAAACTTGTAAAAACTAAAAAAGGCGAAATGCAGTTTGGCGGAGTAATCTACTCAGACAGTGCAGATAAGGCGACGCGCTTTATAGCCAACTGTAATCAGAAAAAAATACCGCTTGTATTCTTACAAGATGTAACTGGCTTTATGGTAGGTAGTAAAAGTGAGCACGGAGGTATTATAAAAGACGGAGCAAAAATGGTAAACGCTGTTTCAAATTCGGTGGTACCTAAGTTTACTATTGTTATAGGAAACTCTTACGGAGCAGGAAACTATGCAATGTGTGGTAAAGCTTACGACCCAAGGCTTATAGTAGCTTGGCCTAGTGCAGAGCTTGCCGTGATGTCTGGTAATAGTGCTGCAAAAGTATTACTACAGATAGAAACTGCCTCGCTCAAAAAGCAAGGGAAAGAAATTACACCAGAGGTAGAAAAAGAACTTTTTGACCGTATTAAGTCTCGTTATGATGATCAAGTATCACCATACTACGCAGCATCAAGAATCTGGACAGATGGCATTATAGACCCACGAGACACGCGTAAGTGGATCTCAATGGGTATCGAAGCCGCAGACCACGCTCCTATCGAGAAGCCCTTTAATCTTGGGGTGATTCAAGTGTAATCACAATAGCTGTAACAGATATGAAGGTTGTTCGTTTACTCTATAAACGAACAACCTTTTTTTATGTCTTATAACAACGAACTCATTGCAAAAAAGCCTTGGCTGCATCGCAACTGGAAGTGGTTTGTGCCCACCACTCTTATCATTGTTTGTTTTACACTATTCATTATGGCTGCTGGTGATTTTATAAACGCAATGGGAACTGCAATGGCAGATCCAGAACTTATTGAGAAAGCTAGAGAAGAAGCAGAAAAGAATAAGGAGGTAACGACCTACTTTGGATCACCGTTACAAATAGGCAATATTATAGATGGTGATGTTCTCATAGATGATAAAGCAAAAACCATACGCATTACTGTCCCTCTTAAAGGAAACAAAGGTTCAGGCAAGATTGATATTTATGCACATCTTACTGAGGAAAAATGGCAGCACGACTCTATAGATGTTCGTCTTAAAAAACCAGAAAAGCGCACCTTTAAGGTATTGCGATAATTAACTCAACTCCTTAAAATACCTCCTCGCTTCCTTCATCACTCTTGGTGCGAGATACAAGGTTGCAATCATCGTTGGTATTGCCATTATGGCAAAAAACCCGTCTATCAAGTTAATCATCATACTAAGTGATGTGGTCGCTCCTATCAAGATACTTGCGATGTAAGCGATGTTATAATACTTCTTATTATGCGCTCCAAAAAGAAAACTCAAGCACTTTGTCCCATAGTAACTATATGAGAAAAGCGATGAGATACTAAACACGGCGATGCACAATAGTAAGATGTATTTTCCTGCGGGTGATAACGCTTTCGCGAAAGCGGAAGCCGTAAGCGTAACTCCATTTGCATCTGTAGTTTGCCACACGTCTGTTACCAAAATTGCAAGCGCCGTAAGTGTACACACCACAATGGTATCTATTGCAGGGCCTAGCATTGCCACCAGTCCTTCACGTATGGGTTGTGCAGTTTTTGCAGCGCCGTGCGCCATAGGTGCCGTACCTACACCAGCCTCGTTTGAAAAAGCACCACGTTTAATACCGAGTAATATGAGACCACCTACCACGCCACCCAGCAGTTTATCTCCTGTATAAAAATCGGCAGAGAAGGCATCTGTAAATATGAGACCCAGATATTTAGGAACTACATCTATGTTTACAAAGAGTATAGCCATTACTGCTACAAAGTAAATAAAGACCATCGCAGGCACTAGTCTTGATGCAGTTTTAGAAATACGATCGAGTCCGCCTAGTATGACAACTGATGTGATAGCAACAAGCACAAGCCCGATAATCAAGTTAGAAGTAAAACCCACCTCAACACCCTGAGGTACGAGCAATATATCATTTACCGCCTGCGTGAGTTGGTTTACATTAAAAACCGGTAATGCTCCCACGAGTCCCGCAATGCTGAAGATTACGGCAAGTGGTTTCCAAGCCTTACCCATTCCTTCTGTGATAAAATACATAGGTCCACCCTGTGTTTTGCCCTCACTATCTTTACCTCTATACATTATGGCAAGTGAGCCTGTAAAAAACTTTGTTGCCATACCCACAATGGCACTCATCCACATCCAGAAAACAGCACCTGGACCTCCTATAGCAATTGCCACTGCAACACCTGCGATGTTACCCATACCTACGGTTGCACTAAGCGCTGTAGTGAGCGCCTGAAAGTGTGTGATCTCTCCTTCATCATTTTCTCCATCATATTTGCCTCGCAATACTGCAACAGCGTGACCTAGGTATCTAAATGGCAAAAATCTCGAATAGATGAGTAAAAACAGACCGCCACCTATAAGTAAGCACACGAGCGGGATTCCCCACATAGCGCTAGAAAAATCTGCTATAAGTTCATTAGCCTGATCGTAAAATGATGGTTGTGCTTGCATACAAGATCTATTTATATGGTGAAGTAACAAAAATTAAGAGCAGTTTACCAAAACGTTCACATATATTTTTGAACAGGCATTTGTTTTCGTCACTAAATTTACTCTTATGACACTCACCGCCAGCCAAATCGAGAACATCCTAAGAAACCCAGAGGAAACTGCAGCCGCAGCAAATCTCATTTACGTCTCTGATGCAGACCTCAACATAAGAAGGAAAAAGAAGAAGAAAAACTTTCACTATTACTTTAATGATAAGCCTCTTAAGGACAAAAAGGAATTAGAGCGCATCAATAATCTTGTGATACCGCCTAACTGGGATAAAGTGCGCATTGCATATCCTCCTAACGGACATTTACAAGTGGTAGGTCGCGATGCTAAAAACAGAAAAGTATACCGCTATCACGACCTATGGTCAAAAATTAGAAACCAAACTAAGTTTTATAAACTAGCCAATTTTGGAAACGCACTGCCTAGCATACGCGAGCGCATAGATGAGGATCTTGATGCTCCAGAGATGTCAAAACGCAAGGTGCTTGCACTTGTCCTCAGGCTTATGGAAGAAACTCACATACGTATAGGTAACGACTACTACGCAAAGCGCAATAAAACCTACGGCCTCTCTACCTTACGCACCAGACACGTGACAACTACCAAAGAAAAAATCCGCTTTGAGTTTGTGGGTAAAAAAGGCAAAAAGCACAACATCACCCTACGCAATAAGAAACTAGCAAAACTTGTAAACCGTTGCGAAGAAATACCTGGCTGGGAGTTATTTCAATTTTATGATACAAATGGCGAAAAGCACCGCGTAGATAGCACGATGGTAAACGATTACATACACGAGCTGAGTGGTGACTTATTTTCGGCAAAAGATTTTAGAACTTGGGGAGCCACAAAGACTTTTTTTGAAACCGTGCACGACCTAGGCTACACAAAAGACGAAAAAGAAAACAAAGCAAACATACTCACCGCCTTTGATGCCGCTGCAGAGGCTCTAGGCAATACACGCAATGTATGTCGCAAGTACTATGTGCATCCTCAAATAGTAGATGCCTATGAGTCTGGATCTATCGTCGCTGAGTTTAAAAAGGTAGATGCTCACCAAGGCGCAAGACCATTTTTTACAGAAACTGAGGAGGTATTACTGCAAATGATTTCAAAGTTTGAATTAGATTTTAGCAAGTGATATAAGTACGCTTTCGCGAAAGCGTAACACAAAAAAAGCCCCTTCGTAACGAAAGGGCTTATTAATTTTTAAGATGCTATGCTGTTATTTTGCAAGGTATGTGAGCACGTTTTTCTCGATACGCTCTTGAATGTTTGAAGTATCCGCTTTCGCGAAAGCGTCACCTGTAATATTCTCATACAACTCAATATATCTTTCTGATACAGTCTCTATGTACTCATCTGTCATCTCAGGCACCGTTTGTCCTTCTAGACCTTGAAAGTTATTTGAGATAAGCCACTGTCTCACAAACTCTTTAGATAGTTGTTTTTGAGCTTCGCCAGCTGCCTGACGTTCCTCATAACCTTCGGCATAGAAGTAACGAGAAGAGTCTGGTGTATGTATCTCATCTATGAGAACAATCTCACCATCTGCGGTTTTTCCAAATTCATACTTCGTATCTACCAATATAAGTCCTCTAGATGCTGCAATCTCACTTCCTCTTTGAAAAAGCTTGCGTGTGTAATCTTCAAGCACGAGGTAATCCTCTTCTGAAACAATGTTCTTTTTTATGATATCCTCTCTTGAGATATCCTCATCGTGGTCACCCATCTCTGCCTTAGTAGCTGGTGTGATGATAGGCTCTGGAAAGACATCATTTTCTTTCATTCCTTCTGGCATAGCAACACCACAAAGTATTCTCCTACCCGCTTTATACTCTCTAGCCGCGTGCCCAGACATATAGCCACGTATTACCATCTCCACTTTAAAAGGCTCACATCGCTTCCCTATTGCCACATTAGGATCTGGAGTAGCCACGAGCCAGTTAGGCACGAGATCTTCTGTATCCTTCATCATTTTAGTAGCAATCTGATTTAAGATTTGTCCCTTAAAAGGAATTCCTTTAGGCATTACAACGTCAAAGGCGCTTAGCCTATCTGTTGCAACCATAAGTAATAAATCATCTTCGAGTGTGTAGACTTCTCTCACTTTACCCTTGTAGATAGATTTCTGACCAGGGAAGTTAAAATTAGTGTCTGTAATAGTGTTCACTATAGGTTGGTTTGAACGGTTGTATTAATCCTTTTGAGGTATTAAAACAACACGATTAGTTATTCTTCAAAAGTAAAATTCTGAATGATATATTACGAATTAAAAGTATAGAAATATGTTAGTCGTTTCTATTTTCTATCTCGCGATAAGCCGCAATCATTTTCTTTACTAGAGGATGGCGCACCACATCTTTATCATCAAGATAAATCATCCCTACTCCCTTTACGGTTTTGAGGATAAGCAACGCTTCCTTAAGACCACTGGTGACACGTCTAGGTAAATCTATCTGCCCTGGATCTCCAGTAATCATAAACTTTGCATTACGTCCCATACGAGTAAGGAACATCTTCATCTGGGCGTGTGTTGTGTTTTGAGCTTCATCAAGTATCACAAAAGCATTATCAAGTGTACGACCACGCATAAATGCCATAGGTGCAATTTGTATCACTCCTTTCTCAATAAAGGTCTCTAGTTTTTCACTAGGTATCATATCCCTAAGGGCATCATAAAGTGGTTGCATATAAGGGTCGAGCTTCTCCTTCATATCACCAGGCAGAAAACCTAAATTTTCTCCAGCCTCTACAGCAGGCCTTGTGAGTATAATACGTTTTACTCGCTTCTCTTTGAGCGCTTTTACGGCTAGTGCAACGCCTACATATGTTTTACCGGTACCGGCAGGACCTATCGCAAAGGTTAGATCATTCTTTTTTGAAAGCTCTACCAGTTTACGCTGGTTTGCCGTTTGTGGTTTTATGAGTTTACCACTCACGCCGTGTACTAGCACATCGCCACTCTCTACAGGCGTCTCATAATCTTCTTTACTCACACTTGTAAGTACGCGCTCTATTGAGTTTTCATCTATCTTATTATACTTCCCAAAGTGATCCATAAGCATCGTCATACGCATATCAAACTCTTCTAGAAGATCTTCATCTCCGTAAGCTTTGATTTTATTACCTCTAGCTACTATTTTGAGTTTAGGAAAATACTGCTTAAGGAGTTCTATATTAGCATTGCGCTGTCCAAAAAATTCGCGCGGATTGATTTCTGAGAGTTCTAAGATTAATTCGTTCAAAAGGCAGAAGGATTTAGTGAGTTACGTCCGTAAAATATTTTAGCTTTGTTTACTACCAAAATACGCATTTTTTAATCACCAAAACACGAGTTCAACACGCTGTTAACGATTAAATAATAAACAATGATGGTTTATAACTATTTTAAACAAGTAACTCTTTAAGAAAACAAAGCACAATACCTTATATGAAATTAATCACTCTTACAACAGACTATGGCGAGAAAGATCCTTTTGCAGGAGCCGTAAAAGGAGCGATTTACTCAGAGCTAGAGGATGTGTGTATTGTAGATATATCGCACTCTGTATCGCCTTTTCATCTTATGGAGGCAGCTTATATAATTCAAAATGCGTATCAAAATTTCCCAAAAGGGTCCATACACGTTATAGGTGTAGACAGCGAGCTCACCCCAGAAACAAACCACATAGCCGTAAAACTAGATGGTCATTATTTTATATGTGCAAATAATGGTATCATATCGCTACTCACAAAAGATATTGTACCTGAAGAAAAAGTAGAGATAAACATACACGACCGTACACTTACTAACTTTACTGTACTAGATGTGTTTGTAAAGACAGCCTGTCATATCGCACGCGGCGGCACCCTTGGTGTGATAGGTAAAAACATAGATAATATAAGACAACTTACAGGTATCGCACCTGTTATAAACACGGCTCGCAACCAGATATCTGGTAATGTCATTTATATAGATAACTATGGTAATGTGGTAAGTAACATCACAAAAAAATTATTTGACGAAGTAGGCAAAGGTCGCAGCTTTAAGCTTGAAGCACGTGGTGCAGATATCACAAAAATCTATAAGCAGTATAGCGATGCTATAAACTTTGACATAGAAAAGTCTAAGCGAGAAGAGGAAGGTAAGAAACTAGCCGTTTTTAACTCTGGTGGTTACATCGAGCTTGCTATTTATAAAAGTAACCCAAGCACTGTAGGAAGTGCTGCTAGTCTCTTTGGCCTCAATTATAGAGACACGGTAATGATAAACTTTACAGATAAATGATCGTAAGACTGGTAAAATTACGCTTTCGCGAAAGCGAGATACCCTCTTTTTTAAACAATTTTGAAAAGGTGAAAAGTGATATACGTGCTTTTAAAGGTTGTCTCTACTTAGAACTACTGCAAGATGCCGAAGATCCTTCTATATTCTTTACGCACAGTCACTGGGAATCTAACGAGGCTCTGCAGGGTTATCGCAACTCAGATCTCTTTAAAGGCATATGGGCAAACACGAAGCCAAAATTTTCTGGAAAACCAGAAGCCTGGAGTACAAATTCTCTTGATAAACAAGATTAGAGCTCTGGCACCTTGCGCAATGAAGAAGGAGGAATACCATACTTTTCTTTAAAAATTTTTGAGAAGTAGCTCCTACTGGATAGTCCAAGTGCATACACAACCTCAGAGACATTCTTATCTTCTGAGGTGAGCATTGTTAAGGCACGTTTTAATCGATACTCTTTTATATAATCATTTACGGTCATCCCGTAATTGCGTTTAAAACCATCTTGTAACCTATAAGCTTCTATACCTACAGCTTCGGCAATTTCTGGTATGGTCTCAAGTTTTGAAATGTTATTTTCTATATAGTTTACGGCAGCTACCACAGTATCCATATCTGATAGTCTTAATGTGGTACGTTTATTACCTTCTAGCGAGTCCTCCCTATACAGTTTAAGCATAAGTGAAGTACACTCAAGTGCCTTTGCTCCTAGGTAATTAGTACGAACCAGACCTTGATCTTCGTTATTGAGAATACTGTCTATGATATCAGAAATTTGTAGACTATAGTAACCTTTATGGGTAATTTGGGTTAGCCCATTTACATCTGCAAAAAGTGGATAGTAAGCTGCATCTATCTTATTAAGGTCATACGACAACTGCTCTTGAAACTTAACTTTATTTATCTCCAAATAACAAACAACGGCAGGACTATCTTTTTTTATAATATAAATCTGGTCTTCCTCATATGTAGGTGCGGCAATAAGATGCTCTGCGCGACGTATGGCAATCTCTTCTTCGCTAGAAGAAAACTTATGAGCAATCTCCCCTTTCATACAATATATGAACCTGAGAGAGTTTATACCATTATTCTCAAAATAGAACTCGGTATCATCGTGCATATCACAGTTTATGATATGTAAACCTATACCGTTAGGGAAATTAATACCCTTTATCTCTCCAGTACCTATGTGCGATGGTATCTTTACTGCAAACTCTCCAAAACTATTCGTAAAATTTACGCCAAAGGCCCCTGCAATCTCAGGTACAAAGTCATCTACCTGTTCTATTTTAAGTTTGTAAGATTTCATAAGTCTCTATAAAAAAGTAAATCGTAGTAATGATATGAGGTGATACTACATTGTGGGCTTTTTATAAGCCTTTTTAAAGTGTTCAAAAATATGAATGGCACTTACACCAGCCTTATCTATATCCTCACTTGTAAACTTGCAACTCAATACAGCCTCCTTAAATGATTTCCATCTAGTAGCAGCTACTTTTGTGTCTGTGTTATAAAAATAATGCGCTTCTATATGAGACAACTTCTCACAAGATTGTAGTTTTTTACTCATCATCATACCCCCCATCATAGATCCCTCTATTACATATAAAGCTCCTACGAGCGTACCTAAGTCACGAGGGCCTGTTATAGCTGTAGGTTGTGGTAATGGGAAGTTAGAAAAACCAGCTATATCCTTTGCCAGTGCATTTGTTTTTTGATAACCAGCAAAGGGCTTAAGTTCGTCTGGCAAGTTATCATAACGTGCGTTTATAAAATCTTCAACCGCCTTGTAAACAGAAAAGTTTTGCCTCAAGAGCTCTTCGTATTGCGCTTGATTTATACTGCCATCCATTATAAAGCCCGTAAGGTTATCTTCTTCTACCTCATCGTGTATCGCTTTAGTTTTTTCTTTGAGATGTTCTAATATCATAGGGATTTTTTAATTTTTTCTAGGTGTTCTCTTATTTTGGCAATGCGCTCTTGATGAGTGATATTTTCTTTATTTATATCATCCATATAATTCTTGATATCACTAACGAGATCTGTACTTTGTTTTATTCTATTTCTCGTATTCTGAACTATAACTGGTCTATTCTTAATTTTATCAATATATGGTGATAGTTTTGAGGCCAGTACGTTTATATGCTTTTTGAGTATGAAGCCATCTGCACCATTTAAAATAGTCTCTGCCGCCAGCTCCTCATCTTGTAAGGTGCCTGTAACAAATAGAAAAATAGCTGTAGGCGATTTACCTCTAGATACCTCTAGAACCTCCATACCCGTACAAGTAGGCAGGTTATAATCCGAAATTATGAGTTGAGGATTAAACGTTTTAATAGCAACATCAAGATCTGAAAGATTATCTACAACTTGAACTTTATAATTTTTATCTAGTTTATGAATCTGCCTAGTAATCAAAACAGCATCAGACTCTGTGTCTTCTACTAGCAATATATGTACTTCTGTTGTCATAACTATTTATTTAACGTAAGCCAGTAGCTCGAGATTATGGGTAATCGTTCTTTGAGTTCTGTATAGCTTTTAGGTTTCTCTAGATAACTATTTGCACCGTATGCATATGCTTTATCCCTATCACTTAGCTGGTCTGAAGAACTCATTATCACAACAGGCGAGTTTGTAAAAAGTGGCAGCCTACGGATTTCTTTTAGTAATGATAGCCCATCTAATTTAGGCATTTTGATATCTAAGAATATAAGATCTGGAGTATTTTTTACATCATTAAACTCTTGAAACCAAGTAAGTGCTTTAAGAGAATCTTCTATAATATGTGTTTTTACTAAAGGCATCTCACGTTCAAAAATACGCTTCATCAATGCACAATCATTAGGGTTATCTTCTACAGAAACTATAAATCCTTTCATTATCTAACTGGGAGTTGAAAATAAAATGTTGCTCCTTGATGCTCCTTACTCTCTGCCCAAATGACTCCTTGATGCTTATCAATAACACGTTGTGCAATCGCAAGCCCTATACCAGATCCCTCAAATTCGTCTTTTACGAGTCTGTTAAAAACACCGAAAATTTTTTCCTTGTGATCTTCATTAAAGCCTATACCATTATCACGCACGTAGTAAACTGCTGGTGATTTATCTTTTAAAACACCTATATGTACAGATGGTTTTTGTACTGTATGGCTATACTTTAAGGCATTGCCTATAAGGTTAATTAAAAGCTGAAAAATCATACCTCTATCTCCATATGCTTTAGGCAAATCTGCTTCTACCTCTATGGTAGTATTGCTATATTTTTTTTCAAGTTGTAAAAATTGTATCACCTCATTTACTAGTTCTTGCATATCAAAAACTCCCATAGCTGTCTGATCCTTGCCTATTCCAGAAAAAGCAAGTATATCATCTATAAGCGTGTTCATCTTACTTGTTGAGTCTATAATAGTCTGTATGGCATTCTTACCATAATCGTCTAGAGCATCAAAATAATCTTCTTTAATAATTTGAGCAAATCCATCTATACCCCTTAGTGGCGATCTCAGATCGTGAGAAACGCTATAACTAAAAGACTCTAACTCTTTATAGGCTTCCTTTAATTTATCATTAAGTTCTTTTACTTCTTGATATCTACTTATAATGATATTAGATATACTTGTTTTTAAGGCTTGAGCAGATGCAATTTCATAATCTTTCCAAGGCAACGAGGTAAGTACTTGCTCTTGGTTCCACTTTTCAAAAGACTTACGAGGGCTTAAGCGCTTATTCTTTTCGGCAACGGCCTTTTCTGGATTTCCACCCCAAGAAATCACTTGTTTTAGTTCTGGTTTAAACCAAAGAAGGCAGTCCTTTTGTCCTTTTGCAATAAAAACACATAACACGCCAGAAGCCATTTTGGCGAAAGCCTCACCTTTCTCATATACTTTAGCAAGATTTTGAGTTGTATATGTATTACCTAGTTGCGTTGTGTATATCCAGTCTATGAGATTTTTTATGTCTTCTCTACTAGGTGTATCACCCACTGTAGACAGTGTGTTTTCTAAAAACACAGCCCCACCTGTAGCTTCTGTGATGGTTAGCATAGATGTAGGTTTTTTTGTTAAACCTCCCTGCACATCCCACTCATTACTCATTTGTTCTACAAGTTTTGCTCGACTTGCTGTGGTGGTATTAATACGCGCAAGAACCTCGTTTGAAGAACGTAAAGTAAGCTGCGTAGAAAAAACTTGAGTCAAAAATTTTATAGTTTGCCGCTGGTAATAATTTGTAAACTTAGAGCTGTAATGGTGGCAAGCTATAAGCCCCCATAAAGTTCCATTACTTACAATAGCAGCAGTAAGAGTAGCTCCTACTTTCATATTCTCTAGATACTCTATATGTATAGGAGAAGAGGCTCTAGACTCACAATGCGTGAGGTCTAATGGCTGCCCCTGCTCATCAAGCTCGGGAAATACGGCAGATGTCTGAGAGGCAACATCTGCAATGATGCGCACCCCTTGCTTTAAAAAGCTTTTACGAGCCTGCTGTGGAATATCTGTAGCAGGATAATGCATTCCTAGCCAACTTTCTAATACCTCTTCACGAGACTCAGAGATGATAGTGCCATTCCAGTTTTGATCAAATTTATAAAGCATTACACGGTCATAACCGGTTAAGCTTTTTATGAGATTTGCCGTTTTATCACACATCTCACTCACTGTAATAGCTTGACTAAGATCTGTAATAATATCTGAAAGCTGTCGCTGTATTATATGAGCTTCTGCTTGCGCTACTATAGGTTCTAGCTCTATATAAATAAGATTTTCTCTATAGTGAGTAATCACTACATATCTCTTTCCTACAACTTCGGCTTCAATAGTCTGAGTATTTTTACCTTCAATATGCGATGCAATGGTAGGAGCACTAGGTCCAAAAATATCTTTAAGCGTGATTGTATGAATGTCTTCACGCTTTCGCGAAAGCAAATCAAATACATTTTCAGATGCACGCACAAGTTGTTTATTAAGTACATCTATCACAAAGAGATAGGCGTGTGATTGTACTTGACCTAGTAAATGTATAGGCTCCTTGTCACAATTAGTAAGGTCTATTTTCTTTGGATATAAAGTAGAAGGGCCTGACATATGTTTACTTTTTAATTTTAAAGTAAAATGTACTACCCACATTAACTTGCGAGTCTACCCAAATGGTCCCGTCGTGCAGTTTTACAATTTTCTCACAATGAGCAAGCCCCACACCGGTACCCTCATACTTGTGCTGAGTAGCAGCTCTACCAAATATTTTAAACACATTATCTAGATCATCTTGAGCGATGCCTATACCGTTATCATTAATCACAAATGTCCAATAGCCCTCATCTTCAAAAGAAGAAATGCGCACCACCGGGCTCACATCTGGTTTGCAATATTTAAGAGAGTTCCCTATAAGGTTTTGAAACAATAATCTAAGCTCTGTCTTATAAGCCCATATAGAAGGCATCCTGCTTAAGTGTATTTTACCATTGCACTCTCTAAGGCGCTTACCTAGGTCATATTTTACAATTTCTAATAACTCTTGCACATCTACCTCGGTACGCTCCAGTTCTTGACCTATACGACTATGTTCTAGTAAGCCTTTAATTTGGTCTGCCATTCTACCAGCGGCACCATATATGTAACCTAGGTACTCTGTGGCTTTTGGATCTAGATTGTCACTAAATTTCTTTAAAATCACATCACTGCTAAAACGTATCGTACCAAGAGGCTCTTGTAAATCGTGCGAGCAAATAGAGACAAACTGCTCTAGGTCTGTATTAATGCGTTGCAGCTCCTCATTTTTATCATACATAAGTTGCTGTGCGCGCTGCAAGTCTGATATATTTATTAAAGTAGATCTAGAGTATGAAGATCCCACCTCTGGAACTACGAGCTCTGAATTAAGAATGATAGGTATATGATTTCCATCTATATCTACAAGTGTCATTTGCTCTCCTTCTATAACCCCAGTTTTTTGAATCTGATCAAGAAGACCCAATCCTTTTGCCTTAGACTGGTCTGTATAAAAGTCAAATATGCGTCTACCTATTGCCTCATCTCTAGACTTTAGTTTAAGGGTGTCTAAAAATATTTTATTACACTCTACTATACGACCTGTAGACGGGTTTACGCTAGCGTGCATCACGGGATCATTCTCGTAGAAGTCTTTAAACTTTTGCTGGCTTTCTTTTAATTTTTTCTGTGACTCGACGGTTTTTGTAATATCTACAAATGTGATGACAGAACCTTCTATTTTTTTAGTTCCTGTATAAAATGGAGATATACGCCTTATGTATGAACGCCCATCTTTTTTATTTATCTGGGTTTCGTTTATTATGCCAGTTTCCATCACCTTCTCGATCTTGGTTTTGAGCATAGACTTAGCACCTGTACCCAGCTGGGTTAAGAAATGCTCGATAGGCCTCCCTACATCTTGTTTTATTAACTTAAAATGTTCTTGTATAGAAGGAGTAAACTTTCTAATAGTAAGCTCTCTATCTAAAAATATAGTAGCAATCTGTGTACTATTGAGTATGTTGTCCATATCTGCATTGAGCAGGGCAAGATCATCCATTTTCTCTATGTGCTCAACATTAACGGTATGCAGCTCCTCGTTTACACTTTGCAACTCTTCATTAGTACTTTGTAACTCTTCATTTGATGCTAGTAACTCCTCGTTAAGTGTTTGTAATTCTTCATTGCTACTCTCTGCATCTTCTAAGGCCTTTTTTAACTCTCCTCTAGTCTCCTCGATTTCATCAATGAGGTCTTTAATACGTGCATCTGGTGTAGTAGCAAGGCTCATAACACCCGTCTGTATGGTTGTATCTGGAGTAAACTCTTGCTCAATAAATGTGATTACATAATCACAGTCATCTGTATTATTTTTAAATATGGGCTTTGCAATTACATTTACCATAGTGTCTACACCAGCCTTTTGTGTAGCCACATTTTTATAAATAAAATCGCTTTTAGTGCGCTTAGCCTTTCTGGTCGCACTATTTACAGCAGTCTTTAGATTATCTGGTAGCATTTTGAGCAAGTCTAGTGAAAAACCTGTTTCTGGCAACTGAGCATATTTTGCAAAGGCCCCCATTGCATCTACTACTTTAAAATCACTTTCTATATAAACACTAGCGGTATCAAACTGTGAAATAATCGCATCAGAAATACACATTTTAATATCTCCGTCAAAGGATACAGAAGGTGTGACCGATTTTTGTTTTTGCTTTCGCGAAAGCGTACTACTACCCTTTTTAACCTTTGAGGTAAGAAGCTCACTATGCAATCTTTCTGATGGGATAATGTTTTTGAAAACATTCAACTTTCCATTTACAGCTTCAAAAGAGTTACGTAAAGCTGTATGAGACTCGCTAGAACCCAAAAATAAATACCCATCACGTTTAAGCGAGTAATGCAGGGTATGCAAAACGGCGGTTTGCACCTCTGGCTTGAGATATATTAAAAGATTACGGCATATAACCATATCCATATTTTTAAATGGAGGATCTTTTAAAATATCGTGATTTGAAAAAATAATTTTATTCCTGAGATCTGGGTTGATTTTAAACTCATCACCCTCTTGACTAAAATATTTATTTAATTTTGAAGGTGGAACGTTATCTACTACTCGCTTTGTAAATACACCTGCAGATGCACTTTGTATATGTTCTTCAGAAATATCTGTAGCAAAAATTTTGAGCGTTATATCCTTATTTTGCTTCTTAATTTCTTCTTCAAAAAGGATGGCTATAGAGTATGACTCTTCTCCTGTTGAACAAGCCACGTCCCAAACCTTTATAATATCACCACTATGCTTATCACTTACAATGGCAGGTATGGTTTCTGTTTCAAGTAGATCCCACGCTTTTGTATCTCTAAAAAATTTTGTCACACCTATTAAAAACTCTTTATATAAAATAATGACCTCTTCAGAATGCATATGGAGATAGTTAATATACTCATCAAAGGTTTTGATTTTAAGACTATTCATACGTCGCTCTGTACGTCTTAATATGGTAGGTCTTTTATAATAGTTAAAATTTATTGTAGTGCTACTATGCAATATGTTTAAAATGGTGCGCAACTGCTCATTTACTTTTTGAGAAGTTTCATCATCATAGTTTACAATGAGACCATCATTGTAATATGTATGTATCTCACCTATCATTTCTCTTGCAGGAACGATATAGTCTACATCACCTGTATTTATTGCGCTAGATGGCATACCATTAAAGCTAGCATCTTCTGGTTGTTGTACAAGGACTAGTCCGCCTTGTTTTTTTATAGCCTGTATACCACGTGTACCATCACTACCCGTACCACTTAATATAACACCTACAGCATCTCTACCATAGGCCACTGCTAGAGACTCCATAAATAAATCTATGGGTAAATTGAGCGTTTTTGCCTCTGGCTTGTCTAGTAACTTGAGATGTCCATCTTGTATTACAAGATTCATAGTAGGAGGAATCACATAAATACAGTTTCTCTCA
Organism: Dokdonia sp. MED134; assembly: GCF_000152925.2. NCBI lineage: Bacteria > Pseudomonadati > Bacteroidota > Flavobacteriia > Flavobacteriales > Flavobacteriaceae > Dokdonia > Dokdonia sp. MED134. Next base: position 1,115,241 of record NZ_CP009301.1, read on the forward strand.
ATTATAGAATCGTCTGTAACTGCTACTATAGGCACTTTAGTTTTCTTTGCAAGTAACTCTGCCATTAAGCTCTTATGATCTGGTGATAGATGCTGTATGATTACATAACTGTAGTCATAATTTTCTACCACATTATCAAAAAAAGCATTGAGAGCCTCTAGACCTCCTGCACTTGCTCCTACAGCAACAATGATGTGTTTTTTATTTTTTGAGATTTTCAAGAAATAGAAATTTAGTGAGAAATATACACCTGTTTAAGTCACTAATTTTCACACTAGAGTCTCAAAAATTATTTCGCATTAGAAATTTACGATTTATTTTAACATTTTCATAATGAGCTCATTTAAATTGATTATGATTATAGATGCATTGCATTAATAGCATTCATAATTTAGCCAAATGAGAACATTTTAACAAAAAATTAAGAAATCAAAATTAGCTAAAATAAACCGTTTATAGACAAGGTAAAATTAAAAAAAAATACGACTTAGGCTTGACCAGTAGGTCCAAAATTAAGTGGCACTGGCTGCTTCTCGTAGTCCTTTATAACGCCGTGTGCATTTTCAAAACGTTTTACATTATCTGCTAGTGCCTTAGCAAGTCGCTTTGCGTGTTGAGGAGTAAGAATTATACGACTCTTCACCTTACTTTTAGGAGTGCCAGGCATAATATTTACAAAATCTACCACAAACTCAGATACAGAGTGATTTATTATTGCTAGGTTAGAATAAGTACCCTGAGCCATATCTTCTGTAAGCTCTATATTTATTTTCTTCTGGTTTTGGTTTTGTTTTTTATCGTCTGCCATTATTGGTGTCTTTGTTAATTTTTAAATCAATTTATGGGAGTGAGCAATGTCCATACATCACTTTATCTATTGTGAAGGTAAGGATTGGTGCGCTTTCGCGAAAGCGGAATAAAAACCTTACCACTTTGTACTGATACTAGTGTATTACTTAGTCAAAATGCTGTTTACATACTCAATGAAAATAAAAATCCCGTTTGACAAAAAAGTCAAACGGGATTTTATATCTAACTATACTGTTAGTACAATAGGTACTAGTTATAGTTTACTTCTTGCTTTTCTTGCATCATATTTGCTAGATCTTCCTTACTACCTACGAGAATGTCATCATAACGACGCATACCTGTACCAGCTGGAATTTTATGACCTACAATTACATTTTCTTTAAGACCTTCTAAGTAATCTATCTTACCGCTTACAGCAGCTTCGTTAAGTACTTTTGTTGTCTCTTGGAAAGATGCTGCAGAGATAAATGACTTAGTCTGTAGCGATGCTCTTGTAATACCTTGAAGGATAGGAGAAGCAGTAGCTGGTTGTACATCACGTGCAGTTACTTGATTCTTATCTTCTCTTCTTAGTAAAGAATTTTCATCACGAAGTTCACGTGGAGTTACTAGCTGTCCTGGTTTCAGGTTTTCAGATTCTCCTGCATCTTCTACGACTTTCATTCCGTACATAGCATCATTCTCTTCGATAAAGTCTGCTTTGTGAATAAGCTGGTTCTCTAAGAAGATAGTATCACCTGGATCTTGTATACGTACTTTACGCATCATCTGGCGTACTACAACCTCAAAGTGCTTATCGTTAATCTTCACCCCTTGTAGACGATATACTTCTTGTACTTCGTTAACAAGGTACTGTTGTACTGCAGATGGGCCTTTGATATTTAATATATCGTTAGGCGTTACAGAACCATCAGAAAGTGGCATACCTGCTCTTACATAATCATTTTCTTGTACAAGAATCTGGTTAGATAATTTTACTAGGTACTTCTTAACTTCACCAAGTTTTGACTCTACGATAATCTCACGATTACCACGCTTTATTTTTCCGAAAGATACTACACCGTCTATCTCAGACACTACTGCTGGGTTAGATGGGTTACGTGCTTCAAATAATTCTGTCACACGTGGTAGACCTCCTGTAATATCTCCAGCCTTTGCAGACCTACGAGGTATTTTTACAAGAATTTTTCCTTCTTTAATCTTATCTCCATCATCTATCATAAGGTGAGCTCCAACTGGTAAGTTGTAAGAACGTAGCGCGTTTCCTTTGCTATCCTCAATAATTAATGTTGGTATTTTCTTCTTATCTCTAGATTCAGAAATTACTTTTTCTTGGAAACCTGTTTGCTCATCTGTCTCTACACGGTACGTTATACCTTGCTCAATAGACTCAAACTTAATTTTTCCTGCAAATTCTGAAATCACAACTCCGTTAAATGGATCCCACTTACAGATTACCTCTCCAGCTTTCACCTTATCACCAGACTTTGCAAATATTTGTGAACCGTAAGGAATTGTATTTGTACTAAGTGTGATACCCGTCTTAGGATCTGAAACTTTTGCTTCAGAAGTACGAGAGATTACGATTTCTGCAGGGTTACCTTCATTATCTTCTCCCATTACTGTCTTAAGATCTTCTATCTCCAGTTTACCATCAAACTTAGCTGTTACGCTAGAGTCTTCAGATACACCTCCTGCAACCCCTCCTACGTGGAAGGTACGAAGTGTAAGCTGTGTTCCTGGTTCTCCAATAGACTGTGCTGCAACTACTCCTACTGCCTCACCCATTTGTACCGTTTTATTAGTAGCTAGGTTACGACCGTAACATTTTACACAAATACCTTTCTTAGCCTCACAAGTAAGCGCAGAACGTACTTCTACAGTTTCTATTGGTGCAGCGCCTATAAGCTCTGCGATATCTTCATCTATCTCAACACCAGCCTCAACGATTACCTCGTTAGTAAGCGGGTTTATAACATCATTAAGAGATGTACGACCTACGATACGAGCACTTAGAGATTCTATCACCTCTTCGTTTTTCTTTAACGCAGCTACTTCTACTCCTCTTAATGTACCACAATCTGTACTGTTTATGATTACATCTTGAGATACATCTACTAGACGACGTGTTAAGTAACCTGCATCTGCCGTTTTAAGAGCGGTATCTGCAAGACCTTTACGTGCACCGTGCGTAGAGATAAAGTACTCAAGAATTGAAAGACCCTCCTTAAAGTTAGAAAGAATTGGGTTTTCAATAATAGCCCCACCTCCATCGTTAGATTTCTTAGGTTTTGCCATTAGACCACGCATACCTGTAAGCTGGCGTATCTGCTCTTTAGATCCACGTGCTCCTGAGTCAAGCATCATATACACCGAGTTAAACCCTTGTTGATCCTCACGGATACGCTTCATAGAAAGCTCAGTAAGAGTTGCGTTTGTAGATGTCCACACATCAATAACTTGGTTATAACGCTCTGTATTAGTAATAAGACCCATATTATAAGATCCTGTAATACCTTCTACTTGCTCATTTGCCTCGTCTATCATACCGTGCTTCTCATCTGGGATAATGATATCTCCAAGTGAGAATGATAATCCTCCACGGAATGCAAATCCATATCCCATAGTCTTAATACGGTCAAGGAAAGCTGCAGTAACTGGTACACTTGTTACCTTAAGAATACGTCCTATAATATCACGCAGTGACTTTTTAGTCAATACTTCGTTAATATATCCAGCTTCTTCTGGTACAGCCTCATTAAATAGCACACGACCTACAGTCGTCTCCATTACTTTGTATACAAGCTCTTTGTTTTCATTAAAATCCTTAGCACGTATTTTAATGATCGCATTAATGTCTACACGCTTCTCATTATAGGCAATGTTTACCTCTTCTGCAGAGTAGAAAGTGATTCCTTCTCCTTTTACGTGAAACTCTGGAGTCGATTTTCTGGCCTTTGTCATATAGTAAAGACCTAATACCATATCCTGAGAAGGTACTGCTACTGGAGCACCATTTGCAGGGTTTAAGATATTATGAGAAGCAAGCATTAATAACTGTGCCTCAAGTATCGCCTCTGGCCCAAGTGGTAAGTGTACTGCCATCTGGTCACCGTCAAAATCGGCGTTAAATGCTGTACACACAAGTGGGTGTAATTGTATCGCTTTACCTTCAATAAGCTTAGGCTGGAATGCCTGTATACCTAGACGGTGAAGCGTAGGAGCACGGTTAAGGAGGATAGGATGTCCTTTAAGAACATTCTCTAATATATCCCAAACTACAGGCTCTTTTTTGTCTATTATTTTCTTTGCAGATTTTACAGTCTTTACAATACCACGCTCTATAAGCTTACGTATTACAAAAGGCTTATAAAGCTCTGCTGCCATTCCCTTAGGAATACCACATTCAAATAACTTTAATTCTGGTCCTACAACAATTACAGAACGTGCTGAGTAATCTACACGCTTACCAAGTAAGTTTTGACGGAAACGTCCTTGCTTACCTTTTAAAGAATCAGAAAGAGACTTTAATGGTCTGTTAGAATCTGTTTTTACTGCAGAAGATTTACGTGTGTTATCAAAAAGTGAATCTACAGACTCCTGTAGCATACGCTTCTCATTACGTAAGATTACCTCTGGCGCTTTGATTTCCATCAATCGCTTAAGACGGTTGTTACGTATAATTACACGACGGTAAAGATCATTAAGATCTGATGTTGCAAAACGACCTCCATCTAGTGGTACTAGTGGGCGTAATTCTGGTGGAATTACTGGTACAACCTTCATAATCATCCATTCTGGAAGATTCTCACGGTTTTTATTTGCATCACGTAATGCCTCTACAACTTGAAGACGTTTAAGTGCCTCCGTTTTACGTTGCTTAGACGTTTCGTTATTTGCCTTGTGACGTAACTCATAAGAAAGCTCGTTAAGATCTATTCTTCTTAAAAGTTCGATCAAACATTCAGCACCCATTTTGGCGATAAATTTGTTTGGATCTTCATCATCAAGGTATAGGTTTTCTTGCGGTAAACTGTCAAGTATGTTTAAGTACTCTTCTTCCGTAAGGAAATCCATTTTATTAAGGTCTTCACCCTCTTCATTCTTTGCAATACCTGGTTGTATAACCACGTAACGCTCGTAATAAATGATCATATCTAATTTCTTAGATGGAAGACCAAGTAAGTACCCTATTTTATTAGGTAAAGATCTAAAGTACCAGATGTGAGCCACAGGAACCACAAGGTTAATGTGTCCTACACGATCACGACGTACTTTCTTCTCTGTCACCTCTACACCACAACGGTCACAAACGATCCCTTTGTAGCGTATTCTTTTATATTTACCACAAGCACACTCATAATCCTTTACGGGACCAAAAATACGCTCACAGAACAACCCGTCACGCTCTGGCTTGTGCGTTCTGTAGTTGATTGTTTCCGGCTTTAATACTTCTCCTTTTGATGCCCCAAGAATAGATTCTGGAGACGCAAGACCAATAGAGATAGCGTTAAACTTCGGCTGTTGTACATTGTCATTATTTCTTGCCATAATTCTGTGTATGTCGAATTAATTATTGTTGTGAATGGTTGTTGTTACGCTTTCGCGAAAGCGGAATCCCAAGAGACTCCACTTTCCAAAAACCATTTACTTTTCTTCTAGACGAATGTCTAGTCCCAGTCCTTTAAGCTCGTGCATTAATACGTTGAAAGATTCAGGAAGACCTGGCTCTGGCATAGGCTCTCCTTTTACAATACTTTCATACGTCTTAGCACGACCAATCACGTCATCAGACTTTACAGTAAGGATCTCACGCAATGTTGCCGAAGCTCCATATGCCTCAAGAGCCCATACCTCCATCTCACCAAAACGTTGCCCTCCAAACTGCGCCTTACCTCCAAGAGGTTGTTGCGTAATAAGAGAGTACGGCCCGATAGAACGCGCGTGCATCTTGTCGTCTACCATATGCCCTAATTTAAGCATATAGATAACTCCTACCGTTGCTGGTTGATCAAAACGATCTCCAGTACCTCCGTCATATAAGTATGTATGACCAAAGCGTGGTATACCTGCCTCGTCTGTAAGTGCGTTAATCTGATCCAGTGTTGCTCCATCAAAAATAGGGGTCGCATATGTTCTTCCTAATTTTTGACCTGCCCATCCTAACACGGTCTCATAAATCTGACCAATGTTCATACGTGATGGTACACCTAGTGGGTTAAGAACGATGTCTACAGGAGTTCCATCCTCAAGGAATGGCATATCCTCTTGACGTACGATACGTGCAACGATACCTTTGTTACCGTGACGTCCCGCCATCTTATCTCCTACTTTAAGCTTACGTTTTTTAGCAATATAAACCTTAGCAAGCTTGATGATACCAGCTGGTAGCTCATCTCCTACTGAGATTGTAAATTTCTCACGACGTAAGTTACCTTGTAGATCGTTTTCTTTAATCTTATAGTTGTGTAATAAGTCTGCAATAAGTGTATTAGTCTTATCATCTGTAGTCCAAGTACCTTGTGTAAGGTGCGTGTAATCTTCTACAGAGTTAAGCATCTTGAGTGTAAATTTCTTTCCTTTAGGAAGTACTTCTTCACCTAAATCATTCATTACACCTTGAGCAGTCTTACCATTTACAAGTTTGAATAATTTTTCAATTAATACCGCCTGTAAATCGTCAAACTTCACATCATACTTATCTTCAAGTACTGCGATGTCTTCTTTATCTTTTGCACGTTTACGCTTATCTTTTATCGCTCTAGCAAACAATTTCTTGTTTATAACTACACCGTGTAAAGATGGTGATGCTTTAAGGGAAGCATCTTTTACGTCTCCTGCTTTATCTCCAAATATTGCGCGAAGTAATTTTTCTTCTGGAGTAGGGTCAGACTCTCCTTTTGGAGTAATCTTACCTATTAATATATCTCCAGGTTTTACTTCTGCACCTATACGGATCATTCCGTTCTCATCAAGGTCTTTTGTAGCCTCTTCAGAAACGTTAGGAATATCATTAGTAAGCTCTTCGTTACCTAACTTCGTATCACGTACATCAAGAGAGTACTCATCAATGTGTATAGAAGTAAAGATATCGTCACGTACTACTTTTTCTGATATTACAATCGCATCCTCAAAGTTATATCCCTTCCAAGGCATAAAGGCCACCTTCATATTACGTCCTAGTGCAAGCTCACCTTTCTCGGTAGCATACCCTTGACATAATACTTGACCACGCTCAACTCTATCTCCTACTTTTACAATAGGTTTAAGGTTGATATTTGTACCCTGGTTAGTCTTACGGAATTTAATAAGATTGTAAGATTTAGAATCCTCGTCAAAACTTACGAGACGCTCATCATCTGTACGATCATATTTTATAGTAATCATATTTGCATCTACATACTCTACTGTACCTGCACCTTCTGCATTAATTAGTACTCTAGAATCTGTAGCTACTTGACGTTCCAGACCTGTTCCCACGATAGGCGCATCTGCCATAATAAGTGGTACTGCCTGGCGCATCATATTCGACCCCATCAGTGCACGGTTTGCATCATCGTGTTCCAAGAATGGAATAAGTGATGCAGAGATAGATGCAATCTGGTTAGGACTAACATCTGCATAATGTACTGTATCTGGATCTACTACTGGGAAATCACCTTCCATACGCGCAATTACTTTTTCTTCAGTAATTGTACCTTCATCATTCATAGGGTTGTTTGCTTGCGCTATTAACATCCCTTCTTCTTCCTCAGCACTTAAGTATTGTGGTTCTGATTTTAAATCTATCTTACCACCTTCAACCTTACGATATGGAGTCTCAATGAATCCCATATTATTCACCTTAGCATATACTGCTAGTGAAGATATAAGACCAATGTTAGGCCCCTCTGGTGTTTCAATAGGACATAATCTACCGTAGTGTGTGTAGTGTACATCACGTACCTCAAATCCTGCACGCTCACGTGATAGACCTCCTGGCCCAAGTGCAGATAGACGACGCTTGTGCGTGATCTCAGCAAGTGGATTAGTCTGGTCCATAAACTGTGATAACTGGTTTGTACCAAAGAATGAATTAATTACAGAAGACAATGTCTTTGCATTAATCAAATCTATAGGAGTAAACACTTCGTTATCACGCACGTTCATACGCTCACGTATTGTACGAGCCATACGAGCAAGACCTACACCAAACTGGGCAGAAAGTTGCTCACCTACTGTACGTACACGACGGTTTGATAAGTGATCAATATCATCAATCTCTGCTTTTGCATTGATTAACTCAATTAGGTATTTTATAATGGTAATAATATCTAGCTTAGTAAGCACCTGCTTATCCATCTCGATATCAAGACCTAATTTCTTATTCATTCTATAACGACCTACTTCACCTAAGTTGTAACGTTGGTCTGAGAAGAATAACTTATCTATAATACCACGTGCAGTTTCCTCATCTGGCGGTTCTGCATTACGTAATTGTCTATAGATATGCTCAACAGCTTCTTTTTCAGAATTTGTTGGATCCTTCTGTAATGTATTATGGATAATCGCATAATCTGCCTGCTGATTATCTTCTTTGTGAAGTAGTACAGTTTTTGCTCCAGCCTCAAGAATTTCTTCTACGTGCTCTTTTTCAAGAACTGTATCACGATCAAGCACTATCTCATTACGCTCAATAGATACTACTTCACCTGTATCTTCATCAACAAAATCCTCGTGCCAAGTGTTAAGAACACGTGCTGCAAGCTTGCGACCAAGATATTTTTTAAGCCCTGTTTTAGAAACTTTAACCTCTTCTGCAAGATCAAATATCTCAAGGATATCTTTATCTCTTTCAAAACCGATAGCTCGGAAAAGTGTAGTAACAGGTAATTTCTTTTTACGATCAATATAAGCGTACATAACGCTATTAATATCTGTCGCAAATTCTATCCACGAACCTTTAAAAGGAATTACACGTGCAGAATATAATTTTGTTCCATTTGCGTGGAACGACTGTCCAAAGAATACCCCTGGAGAACGGTGTAATTGAGAAACAACAACACGCTCTGCGCCGTTGATCACAAATGTTCCGCTAGGAGTCATATATGGGATTGTACCAAGATATACATCTTGTACGATTGTTTCAAAATCTTCGTGTTCCTCGTCTGTACAGTATAATTTTAGACGTGCTTTTAACGGCACACTATAAGTAAGTCCACGCTCTATACACTCTTGTATAGAATATCTAGGTGGATCAACAAAATAATCTAAAAACTCGAGTACAAAATTGTTACGAGTATCTGTAATTGGGAAGTTCTCGAGAAAAGTATTGTAAAGACCCTCATCACCTCTCTCATCAGACTTTGTTTCCAGCTGGAAGAAATCTTGGAAAGACTTTACTTGAATATCCAAAAAGTCTGGATAATCAGGTCTATTCTTTACCGATGAGAAACTGATTCTTTCTCCTTGTTTTGCATCTTGCATCATCAACGAACGGAATTTGATTAGAACTAAACTTGCCCCTTAGCAAGTCTAAAAAGATTTTAAATTAACGACCGAAATCAAGAAAAAGTCGAGTTACATAAAAAAGGTAACTACTTTATACGACAAATGGTTTAGACCAAATTGCGCCTTTGACAGACACAACTAGTCTAAACCTTTATCTATTTATTATGGTAAGCTTACTTAAGCTCAACTTCTGCACCAGCTTCTTCTAACTGAGCTTTAAGTGCTTCTGCCTCATCTTTAGCAACACCTTCTTTAACTGGAGATGGAGCACCATCTACTAATCCTTTAGCGTCTTTAAGACCTAATCCAGTTAATTCTTTTACAAGCTTAACTACAGCAAGCTTAGAAGCTCCAGCAGCCTTAAGGATTACGTCAAATTCTGACTTCTCCTCAGCAGCGTCTCCACCACCAGCTCCACCAGCAGCAACAGCTACAGCTGCAGCAGCAGGCTCAATACCATACTCATCTTTTAAAATAGTAGCTAACTCGTTTACTTCTTTTACTGTAAGGTTAACTAATTGTTCTGCGAATTCTTTTAAATCTGCCATTTTCTATCGTTTTTGAAAATTGTAATTGTTATATAATAAATAATAGTGCGTACTGCTTAACCTTCCTTCTCAGAAAGGGTTTTGATAATACCAGCAAGGGTTCCTCCACTTGACTTAAGAGCGCTAACAACGTTCTTAGCAGGCGATTGAAGTAATCCAATGATGTCTCCAATAAGTTCCTCTCTTGATTTGATATTTACCAGGTTATCTAGTTGATCATCTCCAACGTAGATAGCTTCTTCTATAAATGCTCCTTTTAATAAAGGCTTCTCAGATTTCTTACGAAATTCCTTAATTACCTTTGCTGGTGCATTTCCAGTTTCAGAAAACATAATTGCAGTGTTTCCTTTTAAAACTTCAGGAAGTTCTGCAAAATCTTTGTCTGATGCTTCCATTGCTTTTGCAAGCAATGTGTTCTTAACTACAGATAAACTTACTCCTGCCTTGAAACAAGCACGACGTAAATTTGAAGTCGTCCCAGCATCTAGTCCAGAAATATCAGTAAGGTATATGTGAGCGTTCTCTCCTAACTGCGTAGTTAAATCTTGAATTACTATTGATTTTTCTTCTCTTGTCATAATCTAAAATTTAAACTAGTCAGTAGCAAAACGCTTAGTATCAACCTCTACAGAAGGGCTCATTGTACTTGACATAAAAATACTTTTTATGTAAACACCCTTTGCAGTTGTAGGCTTAAGCTTTACTAATGTTGTTATTAATTCTCTTGCGTTACCAGCAATTTTTTCTGCATCAAAAGATGCCTTACCTACAGAGGCGTGGATGATACCAGTCTTATCAACTTTAAAGTCAATTTTACCAGCTTTTACATCAGAAACTGCTTTTGCAATATCCATAGTTACTGTACCTGTCTTTGGGTTAGGCATTAAACCACGTGGTCCTAAGACACGTCCTAAAGGTCCTAATTTACCCATTACACTAGGCATTGTGATTATAACGTCTACATCTGTCCAACCACCTTTGATTTTCTCAAGGTACTCATCAAGACCTACGTAGTCTGCTCCTGCTGCCTCAGCTTCTCCCGCTTTATCCGGAGTAACAAGAGCTAGCACTTTTACGTCTTTACCTGTTCCGTGAGGAAGAGTTACCACGCCACGCACCATCTGGTTTGCTTTACGAGGATCTACATTAAGACGTACAGCAATATCTACAGAAGGGTCAAAGTTTACGTTACTTACTTCTTTGATTAAAGCAGAAGCTTCAGCTAGATTGTAGGTTTGACCCGCTTCAATCTTAGACTGATTTTCTTTTTGCTTTTTTGTTAATTTTGCCATTATTGTTTTCTTTTTAAGCTGTTAAGCTGGTGCATCTCCACCTTTAACCGTTATACCCATTGAACGAGCTGTACCTGCTACCATTTTCATTGCACTTTCTACAGTGAATGCATTAAGGTCAGGCATTTTGTCCTCTGCAATTGCACGTACTTGATCCCAAGTAACTTTTGCAACCTTCTTACGGTTTGGTTCACCAGATCCACTCTTTACTTTAGCTGCTTCCAATAGTTGAACTGCTGCCGGAGGAGTCTTGATTACAAAATCAAAAGACTTATCCTTATATACAGTTATCGCAACAGGAAGTACTTTACCAGCTTTATCTTGAGTTCTAGCATTAAACTGCTTACAGAACTCCATAATATTTACGCCGGCAGCACCTAAAGCAGGTCCTACTGGTGGAGAAGGGTTTGCGGCACCTCCTCGTACTTGTAACTTTACAACCTTACTTACTTCTTTTGCCATTTCTAAAAATTTAAACTGATCTGTTCATAAAGTGGAAGCAATAGAACAAAATCCAAAATATATTAATGTAACAATTAATTTCTTATACCTTTTCAACCTGCATATAGCTAAGCTCTAATGGTGTTTTTCTTCCAAAAATTTTCACCATCACCTCAAGCTTACGCTTTTCTTCATTTACTTTTTCAACAGTTCCATTAAAACCATTAAAAGGACCATCTATAACCTTGATAGTCTCACCTATAGTAAATGGTATTGCAACGCTGTCTTGTTTTACAGCAAGCTCATCTACCTTACCTAGCATACGGTTCACCTCCGCCTTTCTTAACGGAACAGGATCACCACCTTTTACTTCTCCTAAAAATCCTATAACACCATTAATAGACTTAATGATGTGAGGTATTTCTCCAGCTAGATTTGCTTTAACCATTATGTAACCTGGGAAGTAAACACGTTCTTTGTTTACTTTCTTACCGTTACGTATTTGAATAACCTTTTCTGTAGGAACTAAAACTTCCTCAATGTTATCCTCTAGACTTAATCGTGAAATTTCTTGCTCGATATATGCCTTAACTTTATTCTCTTGACCACTAACGGCCCTTACCACATACCACTGTTTGGTGCTGTTTGCTTTAGCCATATCGTCTTAATTAATTTGTTCCTACTATTTTATCAAAGTATAACTTAATTACATTGCTAAAAACAGTATCAACACCCCATATAGCTAAAGAAAATAGTATCGAAAACACAGCAACTACAACCATAAGACGCTGAGCCTCTGGAAGTGGTGTCCACGTTACGTGATTTTTCAATTCGTTATATGATTCTTGAACGTAATTAATTAATCCAGCCATAATAGTTATATCGTTTTAGAAGTAGATAAGATATCTAATAATCTTCTAGTAAATTCCAAAATTCTAATGAGCAAGACACATTGTGTAAATACTCATAAATTGCACGGGTTGAGAGACTCGAACTCACGACACCTGGTTTTGGAGACCAGTGCTCTACCAACTGAGCTAAACCCGTATCCGTAGGACTAACCTACTTGAGATAATTTTTACGCTTTCGCGAAAGCGCAATAACCTTCTCTTTAACAAAAGTCAAGGCGTTCTGAAAAAACAGAACACCTTTACTTTTATTTATTATCTAGATAAAATTAATCTAAAATCTCAGTAACCTGACCAGCTCCTACTGTTCTACCACCTTCACGTACTGCAAAACGAAGTCCGATGTTAAGTGCGATAGGCTGGATAAGCTCAACAGTAATAGTTAAGTTATCACCAGGCATTACCATCTCGATTCCATCAGGAAGACCGATGTTACCAGTTACGTCAGTTGTACGTACGTAAAACTGTGGACGGTAGTTATTGTGGAATGGAGTGTGACGTCCACCTTCTTCTTTCTTAAGGATATAAACCTCAGCTTTAAACTTAGCGTGTGGTGTTACAGATCCTGGCTTAACGATTACCATACCTCTAGAGATTTGAGACTTCTCAATACCTCTTAATAAGATACCAGCGTTATCTCCAGCCTCACCTCTATCAAGGATCTGACGGAACATCTCAATACCTGTAATAGTAGAAGTAAGTTTCTCAGCACCCATACCGATGATCTCAACAGGATCTCCAGTGTTTGCGATACCAGTTTCGATACGACCTGTAGCAACAGTTCCACGACCAGTAATAGAGAATACATCCTCAATAGGCATTAGAAAATCTTTTTCAGTCTCACGTAATGGCTCTTCGATCCAAGAATCAACAGCAGCCATAAGCTCTAATACTGTATCAACCCATTTTTGCTCACCGTTTAACGCTCCAAGTGCAGAACCAGCTACAACAGGACCATTATCTCCATCATACTCGTAGAAAGAAAGAAGATCTCTAATCTCCATCTCTACAAGCTCAAGAAGCTCCTCATCATCAACCATATCTACTTTATTCATAAATACAACGATACGTGGAATACCTACCTGACGACCAAGAAGGATGTGCTCACGAGTTTGTGGCATAGGACCATCTGTAGCAGCAACCACAAGAATAGCACCATCCATTTGAGCAGCACCAGTTACCATATTCTTTACGTAATCGGCGTGACCTGGACAGTCAACGTGTGCGTAGTGACGGTTTTCAGTCGCGTACTCAACGTGTGAAGAGTTAATTGTTATACCTCTTTCTTTTTCCTCAGGAGCATTATCAATTTGATCAAAAGCAGAAGCTTCTGAAAAACCAGCATCTGCCAATACTTTCGTAATCGCAGCAGTTAAAGTTGTTTTACCGTGATCTACGTGCCCGATAGTTCCAACATTTAAATGGGGTTTCGAACGATCATATGTTTCCTTTGCCATAATGTAATTATTTAATCTTAGTTATTATTAGTGTACTATTTACTAGTGATCGAGTCCCTTCTCATTTAAACACGAAAAGTGAGTGCGACCAGCACTCATTATTAATATTTTGTTTTGAGCCAACGACGGGAATTGAACCCGTGGCCTCTTCCTTACCAAGGAAACGCTCTACCCCTGAGCTACGTCGGCTGGTAAATTTACGCTTTCGCGAAAGCTCAACACCTCAAAGGCATTTAGAGCGGGAGACCAGGTTCGAACTGGCGACATTCAGCTTGGAAGGCTGACGCTCTACCAACTGAGCTACTCCCGCGTTTATAAACTCACCCCATATACATATAGAGTGAGATTAAAGGTGTGGGGAGAGCAGGATTCGAACCTGCGAAGTTAAAAACAACTGAGTTACAGTCAGTCCTCGTTGGCCGCTTGAGTATCTCCCCTATTTGTTATCAAATTTCAGTGCGCAAAACTAAGCAAATCTTTTTGATAATAAAACAATATTTTAAAGAACTTTTTAACTTTATTTTTAAGTTAAAAAAAGAGCCGATGGAGGGACTCGAACCCACGACCTGCTGATTACAAATCAGCTGCTCTAGCCAGCTGAGCTACATCGGCTTTTTACTCACCCACACTTCCCAAAAGAAGCATAAAAAAGTCCGCTATTTCTAACGGACTGCAAATGTAGGTAATTTTTATCCCTACCCAAACTTTTTTTTGAAAAAAATTACATCACACGTGATCTTATTTTTTCTTTACGTTTTAAAAGTATTCTTTCCATAGACTGAACACACACATCTGTAGCCTCTTCGAAAGATTTTGCCATCTTTTTAACGATAAATTCATCGCCAGGCACACTAACTAATAATTCTACAATTTTATTATTTGGCCTTTCGTTAGGCTCTAGTTTTAGATAAACATCGGTATGAATAATCTTATCATAAAAATGTTCCAATTTTCCGACTTTCTTCTTTATAAAATTAGTGAGTTTGACATCTGCATCAAACTTTGGAGCTTCTACAGTTACTTTCATAAGAATATGGTTTAATTGGTTACACACAAAACACTCTCGTAGTGTTTTACATATTAAACGTTGTTCTTCTATTTCTTAGTGCGAGGATGAGCTTTTGAGTATACATCTTTAAGAGCCTTTATACTATTATGTGTATATACCTGTGTAGAGGCTAGACTCGCGTGACCCAAAAGCTCTTTTACAACGTTTAAATCTGCTCCTTGATTGAGAAGGTGAGTCGCAAAAGAATGTCTTAATATATGCGGGCTCGTCTTAAACTTATCAGAAGCCTCACTAAAATAGCGATTTATAATTCTGTACACAAGTGTACTATACACTTTTAACCCTTTTAAAGTAACAAGTAAAGGTTCACTATTACCAGACTGAGCCACCTGTGCTCGTTCAACCACATATCTCTCTAGGGTTGTTATTACTCCCGGTAACAATGGTATAAAACGTTCTTTATCTCTTTTGCCTTTTACTTTAAGTATTTTTTGAGAAAAGTCTACACTGCCCATAGTTAGATCAATAAGCTCTGCCCTCCTCATCCCAGTACCATATAACAATTCTACTATAAGAAGATCGCGCAGTGAAGTAAAGTCTTGAGATTCTCTTAATTCTTCAAGTACAATTGCAACTTCTTTTTCGGAAAATGGAATTTGCACTCGTTTTGAAACCTTAAGAGATTTATGTTTTACGAGCGGCGATACTAAAATATCACCCGTTTTAAGTAAAAACTTATAATATGACTTAAGAGAAGATACCTTTCTATTTACACTCTGACTAGACAGTCCCGCATCAACCAGCGATATAATCCAGGCTCTTATCTGAGCATAAGCTACCTTAACTGGATCCCTTTCTCCATAATTGTTTTCTAAAAAGACAAAAAAACTTGTAACATCCTTCTCATAAGCAAGCACCGTATGCTTACTATAATTTTTCTCAAGATTGAGATATTCTAAGAATGGTTTAAGCGACATTATAAAAACAATATAAACACACGATTAAGTTACAAGCAATAAAAAACCGTTGTACTGTAAAGATACACTTTACAACACAACGGTTATATATGATTGAGAGAGGATGAGTCTCCCTGTTAATCCAGATCACGCTATACGTGACGACGGATTAATAAATACTAGATATTCTCTGCATCTCTCATTCCTTGAATGTATGATGCTTTTTGAATCTCACGTCTTCTTACTACAGAAGGCTTTGTAAACTGCTTGCGCTCTCTAAGATTACGCATAGTCTTTGTGCGATCAAATTTACGCTTAAAACGTTTAAGCGCTCTATCTATATTTTCTCCGTCTTTTACTGGTATAATTAACATAGTGGGACCTCCTTTCTTTAAATTCTTATTCGGTTTTCAGACTGCAAAGATACGCTTAAAAAGCAATCCCGCAACAGTAACCTTTATTTTTTTGAAATTTCTTCAGTTTTAGGCTTATAAGTCTTCTTATCGATAACCATTTTTGCAATGATTTCTCGTAAGATTTCAGATGTACCTCCACCTATAGGGCCTAGGCGACTATCACGTAACATACGTGCTAGCGGGTATTCTTCCATATAACCGTAACCTCCTAACATCTGTAAACAATCATAAATTACCTCGTCTGCAATTTTTGTTGCTGTAAGCTTAGACATCGTCGCTTCTTTTACCACATACTCGCCATTACCTAGACGATGAGCCACTGTATAATTAAAAGCTTTAGACATCTCCACCTCTGCAGTACGTTCTGCTAGTTTGTGACGTAATGCCTGAAACTTATCTATTGTAACTCCAAAAGCGGTACGCTCTTTCATATAACCTAACGCATACTCTATAGCATACTCTGCTCGAGCGTGTGCATTAATACCCATAATTAAACGTTCTGATGCAAAGTGTTGCATTATGTACCCAAAACCAGCATTTTCCTCCCCCATTAAATTTTCGGCAGGAACTTTTACATTATCAAAAGAAATCTCACCAGTATCTGATGCTCTCCAACCTAGTTTATCAAGTTTTGTAGCATTAATACCAGGCATATCTCTATCCAAAAGGAAAATACTCATACCCTTACCTCCTAGCTCTGGTGCCGTCTTTGCAGCAACCACTAGATAGTCTGAGTAAACACCGTTTGTAATAAAGGTTTTTGAGCCATTAATAATATAGTGATCACCTTCTTTTACAGCTGTTGTGCGCATACCAGCCACATCACTTCCCCCAAAAGGTTCTGTAATACACAGACACCCTATTTTATCACCAGCGATACTAGGCGCAAGATATTCAGACTTTATTCTCATATCGCCCTCTGCATTGAGGTGCGTCATCGCAAGATAAGCGTGCGCCCATATAGCGGCTGCAAATCCTCCACTATTAATCTTCTGTAACTCCTCTAGTAGTATTACAGTATAAAAGAAATCAAGGTTCATCCCTCCATACTCTTCTGGATAAGCAATCCCGAAGAATCCCATATCTCCAAATTTCTTCCAGATAAAACGTTCTATCTGTCCAGTTTCTTCCCATTTATCAATATGTGGGACTACTTCTTTTTGAAGAAAATCTTTTAAGCTTTCGCGAAAGAGGTTATGCTCCTCTGTAAAATACATATCTGTCATATTCTTATTTTTATCCCTGCTTACTGAAGATATCGCAGGTAATCATAGCACATTTTAATTTATTTGTAAATATAACGCTATTATGTCATATTTGAAGTCTGTCATACCCTCCAAATCTTTCAATTCTTCTAGTGAGCTAATTCCCTCTCTAAGCGTACGATAGTCTACTATTTCTTTTGCCAAATCAAAATTAAGCAATGGAACCGTAGAAAGGTCTGATGCTGTCGCAGTATTTACATTTACAAAACGGATTTCTGGCCTATTTTTTACCGTATAATGATTAAGCACAAGCCTCTTTACAGATTTATCTACACCATAGACACTGTAAATCTGAAAATCCACCTGATAACCTCCCACCTTATCACGATGTCGTATAATAGCAGTAGCAGCATTTTCATCTACACCCTCTATTGCGAGTAAATCTTCATATGTTAAGCTATTAAGCATTCCTTTCTCTTCGGCAGTTTTCCACTTCTTCTTATAATTATTTTTCTTTTGTGGAGTCTTGCGTTGCTCTAGCAACCATTTTGGCCATTTAAAATAGGGAGATATTTGCGCCAGTAGTGAGTCTGATACTTTTGAGACTTGCTGAAACTCTGCTGTAGAGTTAAACCATTTTCCGCTTTCGCGAAAGCGTACTACTCTATCTATTTCCTCTGTACTCATCCCGAGTTTATACCCATTATAATCTGTGAGTAATGTAGGATTAAAAGGATAAATTTTAGGCTTTCTTCTTTCTAGTTCAATCGCTTTAAGCGAGTCTATTTCTTTTTGAAAAGCCAGGACACGAGCATCTTCTTGCAGTGTTGCAGCAGGAGAATCTGTAAGATTTTCACTAACAGCAATAACTCCTAGACACGCAAGACAAAGTATGGCAAAAAATAAAATCCCATTTCGCTTACGTCTGTCGTAAACAAAATGGGATTTAAATAGTTTCATCTTATTTGATCTTAGTCTATAGCTTGCTCCTTAAGCTTTATGGCATCAAGGTATCTTTTAAGCTGCTTTTTTACCACTGGGAATAAGAAGAAAAGACCTACCATATTAGGAAATACCATTGCAAATATCATTGCATCTGAGAATGCCCAGATTGAATTCATACTTGCAGAAGCTCCTACCACTACAAAGGTTAAGAATAATATTTTATATACAAGATCTGCTACTTTACCACGCCCGAAAAGGAATTTCCAAGATTGTAACCCGTAGTAAGACCAAGAAATCATAGTTGATACTGCAAACAGCACAACCGCTATTGTTAGAAACACATTAGAGTAAGGAATGTACTCTGCAAATGCCTTTGAAGTAATACCTGCACCCTCAAAAGATTCTCCACCTATTAATACTGCTCCTGTACCGTCTCCTCCATACTCAAAGAACCCTCCGAAATTGAAGATAATGATTACTAATGCGGTCATAGAACAGATAAGTACTGTATCAATAAAAGGCTCTAATAATGCAACTAGCCCCTCACTTGCAGAGTACTTTGTACGTACTGCAGAGTGTGCAATAGAAGCAGAACCTGCACCAGCCTCATTTGAAAAGGCAGCTCTTTTAAATCCAACTAGTAGTACTCCTATAAATCCACCTACACCGATTGCTGTAGGGTTAAATGCTTCTTGTACAATAAGTGCTACTGCATCATCTATAAGACTAAAGTTACTAAAGATGATATACAAACAAGCAAGAACATACATAACTGCCATAAATGGTACCACCTTCTCAGTTACCTGAGCGATACGTTTTATACCACCTATGATGATAATACCTACTATAATCGCAAGAACAATACCTACTATAAAACCAGAGGCTGCACTTGTCATATTAAACATTTCTTTAAGTACAATGGTTGCCTGGTTAGATTGTGCAGCGTTACCTCCACCAAAAGATCCACCTATACAGAAGATTGCAAAAATTACAGCTGCTACTTTACCTATTGTTGCAAATCCTCTTGCTTTAAGTCCTTTAGTAAGGTAATACATAGGCCCTCCGTATACGGTACCATCTTCACCTACATCTCTGTATTGTACTCCTAGAGTACACTCTACAAATTTTGTAGACATCCCCAGTAAACCACAAACTATCATCCAGAATGTTGCACCTGGACCTCCTAATGCGATTGCTAGTGCAACCCCTGCAATGTTACCATTACCTACAGTACCAGAAACTGCTGTTGCCAGTGCTTGAAAGTGAGAAACTTCACCATCTGAACTTTCATCACGTATTGTGTCTACAATATCACCATCTACAGCGAGGTCGTCATCTATTTTTTCAATATGATCTTCAATGTCTACTTTAGTGAGATCTTGCCCTTGAGCGATACCATCTTCTCCATAAAGCTCTGTAGCCCCGTGTTTTTCAATATCTTCATATTTACCACGTACCGTCTGGATAGCTCTCCAGAAATATCTAATGTTTGGAAAACCAAAGTAAATTGTAAAAAATGCAGCACTTGCTACAAGTAATATAAGTACAAATGGAGTACCTGCTACTTCAAAAAATACGATAGAAGAAAAGAAATCTGAAACAGGCTGGAATGCTTGATCAATTTTTTGATCAATTCCTACTTCTTGGTTGTTTTGTGCAAATGAAATTAATGGAATAAATGCTGATAAAATGAATAGAAGATATTTCTTCATCATATGTATGTGTTTGGTTATAATAAAAATTCAGCTAGCAATATCTAAAAAAATGCCCCTTATTCAAAGGAAAGTCTCTTAAAATAGTACACATTTACTAAATACCGAAAGTAGCCTGTAGCTTTTTGATTTGTTCAGGCCTTCCTATAACGATGAGTTTAGACTCTTTTTCTATTCTCATATCTGCCTCAGGGTTAACTATGTACTTACCAGATGGAGACCTATATCCTATAATAGTACACCCAGTTCTGTAACGTAAGTTAATTTCTTTAATAGTCGCTTCTTTACCATCTAGACATACTTGACTAAAACCTATTTCCTCAACATTTATACTATCCTCCTCTCCTACTACAGATAAGTTGTCTAAAAATTCAATAAGATCTGGAACAACCACAAGAGATGCCATATGGTCACCACCTATGCGATCTGGCATAATCACATTATCTGCTCCAGCAAGTTTGAGTTTTTTTTGTGAAGTTTCTGCCGTTGCTCTACTTATAATTTTTAATGTACTATTAAGCTGCCTCGCACTTAATACAATAAAGAGATTATCTGCATCTTCAGGCAATGCACATAATAATGCAGATGCACGGTCTATTCCTGCTTTTTCAAGAATTTCATCTTCATTTGCATTACCATTTACAAAATGAATATTATTATCAGATTCATATTTTTCAATAATATCTGTATCCATTTCAATCACAACAAACTGCTTGTTGTATGCCATTAATTTTTGAACAGCTTCTTGACCGTTACGACCATAACCACACACTATAATGTGATCATTCATTTTATCTATTTCCTGTTGCACCTTTCTATGTATTAAATCATTGTACGAGCTCCTACTCAATATATATTCTGAAATTACCGTAATGGCAAAACCAACTATAACCACACTAAGGAGGATGAGTATTATTGTAAAAATTTTTGCTTCTGGGGTGAGCGGCACTACTTCACCAAAACCAACCGTGGTAATGGTTATGACCGTCATATACATAGCATCTACCCAAGTATAATCTGCAATAAATCTATACCCTACAACACCTATAAAAAGGGTAATTACAAGAAGTATAACAGCAAGATAAATCTTATGTTTAAATAGAGAGAATAGTCTCATAGATCAAAAACAGAGGTTCGTTTTGTATAAATGAGATCTTTAAGTTTAAGCCAGAAGGCTACGGTTAGGTACAATGCAAAACCTGCTCCCAGCGTTGCAAACGATACGTAAATAAAAAAAAGACGTACATTCTTTGCTCGCATACCTAACCTATCTGCAAGCCTCGATGATACGTAAAAGCCACGTTTTTCAAAATAGTGTCGTATGTTGTAAACAAATTTTAGCATCGTGATACTTAAAAAAACTATTGTAACTAAAAGTGGTTGTGGTGGCGATGGTTTTTGTTACGCTTTCGCGAAAGCGTAATTATACACCTCACGCTATAAGAGCCTAGTTTGCGACCTCGCTCATAAATTTAATTCTATACAGACGAAGCTCCTCATCTTCATATTCTCCATCAAACTCTTCCATAGCGACATCTATCTTATCTGTCTCTGCCTCCATAAAATAATCGTGTAACTCTTCTTGTTGATCTTCATCAAGAATGTCATTAATCCAGTAGTCTATATTGAGTCTGGTACCACTAAAAACTATGGCTTCCATCTCTTTAATAAAATCTGGCATTTCCTTACCCTTTGCAGAAGCAAGATCATCTAGCGGCAGTTTACGATCTACATTTTGTATAATATAAAGTTTAAGAGCACTGTTTGCTCCTGTACTTTTAACAACAAGATCATCTGGACGAAGGATATCATTTTCCTCCACATAAGTCTGTATGAGCTTTACAAAATCTTTTCCATACTTTTTTGCCTTTCCATCGCCTACACCGTGTACGTTACCAAGCTCTTGAATGGTGATAGGGTACTTTATAGCCATATCTTGCAATGATGGGTCTTGAAAAACTACAAATGGAGGTACATCGAGCCTTTTGGCAACCTTTTTACGTAAGTCACGTAGCATTTCCATCAGTTTTTTATCTGCACCGCCAGCTTTTTGGGCAGAGATAATTGTATTGTCTGCATCTACCCCAAAGGTGTGATCATCTGTCATCATAAATGAAGATGGTTCTTCTATGAAGGAAAGACCTTTAGGTGTCATTTTTATCACACCATAGGTCTCTATATCTTTTTTAATATATCCTGCGACAATAGCTTGTCTTAGTAGTGCAAACCAATATTCTTTTTTCTGGTCTTTACCTATTCCAAAGAATGCTTGCTCGTGTGTTTTATGAGAGGTGATGATTGCGTTTTCCTTGCCCCTCAGCGTGAAAACTACTTCTTTACTCTTATAAATTTCTTTTGTGTCACGTATAACAGTAAGCACTTTTACAAGTTCATCTTTTGCTTCGTGCTTCTTTTTTGGGTTGCGCATATTATCATCCAGCATCCCACCTTCTCCAGTAGCGTTATCAAACTCTTCACCAAAATAGTGCAGAATGAACTTTCTTCTAGAAATACTTGTCTCTGCAAATGCAACTACTTCTTGCAATAATGCGTGACCTATCTCCTGCTCTGCTACAGGTTTACCACTCATAAACTTCTCGAGCTTCTCAATATCCTTGTAGGCATAAAAAGCAAGACAATGGCCTTCGCCTCCATCGCGACCAGCACGACCTGTTTCTTGATAATAGCTCTCTATACTCTTGGGTATATCGTGGTGAATTACAAAACGTACATCTGGCTTATCTATACCCATACCAAAGGCTATGGTTGCAACCACAACATCTACATCTTCCATTAAGAACATATCTTGATGTCTTGCTCTAGTCTTTGCATCTAGCCCTGCGTGATAAGGCACTGCTTTAAGACCATTGACCTGTAGAGTTTGTGCGAGCTCTTCTACGCGTTTACGTGCAAGGCAATAGATTATGCCGCTCTTACCTTCATTTTGTTTTACAAACCGAATGATATCTGCATCTACTTGTGCTGTTTTAGGGCGCACTTCATAATAAAGGTTAGGTCTATTAAAGGAAGCTTTAAAAGTATTTGCGTTTGTTATTCCTAAGTTTTTAAGAATATCTTCTTGCACTTTTGGTGTGGCAGTAGCTGTTACAGCTATGATAGGGATATTATCACCTATTCTTCCTATAATCTTTCTAAGGTTTCTATACTCAGGTCTAAAATCGTGCCCCCACTCTGAGATACAGTGTGCCTCGTCTATAGCCAGAAAAGATATTTTCTGCTCACGTAAGAACTCTACATTTTCTTCTTTGGTAAGTGATTCTGGAGCAACATACAGCAGTTTTGTAACACCTCTTGCTATATCCTCTTTAACCGTTTTAATCTCACCTTTAGTAAGAGAACTATTTAAAACGTGAGCAATGCCCTCATCTTGTGAGATACCGCGCAAGGCATCTACTTGATTTTTCATAAGAGCTATGAGAGGAGACACCACAATAGCGGTTCCCTCTGCTATAAGAGCTGGCAGTTGGTAACATAGTGATTTACCACCACCAGTAGGCATTATAACAAAGGTGTGATTTCCCCCTACAATGCTTTTAATTACCTCTTCCTGCAAACCCTTAAACTGACCAAAGCCAAAATATTTCTTAAGTTCTTTGTGTAAGTCTATTTGTTCTGTCTTCATCTATTCAAATGCATTTTTACATACCTTTGTGTTTTCTAAAGATAGTAATTTCCCCACGTTAAACAAATCATAACAAAACCAAGTTTTGAACATTACTCAGCAAATCATTGCTAGCGCACAGAAAACCATTAACATAGAGCAAGCCGCCATTGCAAATCTATCGTCTCTTATAGATGAAGAATTTGCTCAAGCAGTACAAGCTATTTACTCATCAAAAGGTAGAGTTGTTATTACAGGTATAGGTAAAAGCGCCATTATAGCTCAAAAAATAGTTGCAACACTTAACAGTACAGGTACTCCTGCACTATTTATGCACGCGGCAGATGCAATACACGGCGACCTAGGGAGTATACTTATAGATGACATTGTGATATGTATCTCAAAAAGCGGCACAACACCAGAGATTAAAGCCTTAGTCCCACTTATTAAGAAAACTGAGAATACACTCATTGCAATTACCTCAAATAAAACATCATTTTTAGGCAATGAGGCAGACTATGTTTTACACGCTTTTGTAAAGGAAGAGGCTTGCCCTAATAACCTTGCTCCTACTACAAGCACAACGGCACAGCTCGTTATAGGTGATGCCGTTGCTGTAGCACTACTAGATCTAAGAGGTTTTACAGAAAAAGACTTTGCAAAGTATCACCCAGGAGGTGCGCTAGGCAAGCGATTATATCTTACAGTACAAGATATATGTGCCACACACCAGAACCCTGCAGTAACACCAGATGCAAGTATTAAAGAGGTTATCGTTGAAATCTCAAAAAAAAGACTAGGTGTAACCGCTGTCGTTCTAAATGGGGTTATCCAAGGAATAATCACAGATGGGGACCTGCGTAGAATGCTTGCGAAAAACGACTCACTAGAAGGCCTTACAGCACAACAGATTATGAGCGAAAATCCAAAAACTGTAAATCACACAGCTATGGCAATCGCTGCAAAAGATATTCTAGAAGAACATAACATAAGCCAGCTACTGGTCGTAAAAGATGGTAACTATGCTGGCGTTGTACATATACACGACCTCATAAAAGAAGGAATCGCATAATGGCAAAAAAAGAAAAAAAACACCCAGATGAGATGTCCTTTCTGGATCATCTTGAAGAATTAAGATGGCATTTAATAAGAGCAACACTAGCAGTAGTTATCATAGGTGTAGTCGCTTTTATTTTTAAGGGAACACTTTTTAAAATCATCTTTGGGCCACAAAGTCCTGACTTTGTTTCTTACGACATACTGTGTGAGATATCACGCTTCTTTGGAGCCGAAAAGGGATGTATTGCAGATGGTGATATGGACTTTATTATACAGAGTAGAAAGGTTGCAGGACAGTTTAGCGCAGCTATATGGACCTCCATTATGGCGGGCGTTGTGATAGGTTTTCCATACATACTTTATGAATTTTGGAAATTTATCTCACCAGGCTTATATGAGAATGAGCGTAAATCTAGTAAAAGTTTTATAGTAGTTGCCTCATTGCTTTTCTTTATGGGAGCAGCATTTGGATACTTTGTAGTAGCACCACTTTCTATAAACTTCCTTGCCACTTTTAAAATATCTGAAGCCGTTCAAAATGAATTTGACATAGACTCATTTATAGGGCTCGTGCGTGCATCTGTACTAGCTTCTGGTTTCATATTTGAACTACCTATCATTATGTATTTTTTAACTAAAATAGGCCTAGTTACACCAGAATTTTTAAAGAAAAACAGAAAGTATGCGCTTGTAATTGTATTAATTTTGGCGGCCATAATTACACCACCAGATATATCAACACAAGTCATTGTTGCTATACCGATAATTATACTTTACGAGGTTAGTATTTTTATCTCAGGAGGTGTAATAAGAAGAGAAAAACGCCGACTCAAAAAAGCCGGTCTCGCATAAGGAACAGGCAAAAATTATTAATAATTAATCGTTGTACGCTTTCGCGAAAGCGTAAACCCCCACTTACATTATGAGTAACAATATAATAGACGACTTTAATAGTTATCGTTCAAAAATGAATGATAAAATACTCGCAGACAATAACAAAATTGTAAAGCGCATCTTTAATCTTGACACAAACGCTTTTACCGCAGGTGCTCTAGACAAAAAGACAAAAGAACTTTTAGGTCTTGTTGCCTCTACAGTGCTACGTTGTGATGACTGTGTAAAATATCACTTAGAAAGCTGCCACGATGAGGGCGTGACTAAAGAGGAGGTGATGGAAACACTTAGTATAGGTACCCTTGTAGGAGGAACTATAGTAATACCACACCTACGCCGTGCTTATGAGTACTGGGAAGCCCTAGATGAAAAGAAAGGAAATCAATAAGCATTTCTTTTCTGTTATAAAGATCTACAATGCTCGTTCTTAATGAGCGTTATAGATCTTTAAAATAAAGGCTTAAACAATACGTATATTTGTTACATATGAAACTACGCGCAGAAAACTTAATGAAATCTTACAAAGGCCGAAAGGTTGTAAAGGGGATTTCTGTAGAGGTTAACCAAGGTGAAATTGTAGGGCTCTTAGGCCCTAATGGAGCCGGGAAGACTACGTCGTTTTATATGATAGTGGGTCTTGTAAAACCTAATGGCGGTAACATATACCTAGACCAGCAAGATATTACTAAATACCCTATGTATAAAAGGGCGCAAAACGGTATAGGCTACCTAGCGCAAGAAGCTTCTGTTTTTAGAAAACTGAGTATAGAAGATAATATACTAAGCGTTTTACAACTTACAAAACTGTCTAAAAAAGAGCAACTTCATAAGATGGAGGAGCTTATAGAGGAGTTTAGCTTAGGGCATATACGTAAAAGCCGTGGTGACCTTTTATCTGGTGGAGAGCGTAGACGTACAGAAATTGCTAGAGCCCTTGCTACCTCACCGTCTTTTATATTACTAGATGAGCCCTTTGCCGGTGTAGACCCGGTTGCTGTAGAAGATATACAGCGCATCGTTGCACAGCTCAAAAATAAAAATATAGGCATCCTTATCACAGATCACAATGTGCAAGAAACGCTGGCTATCACAGACCGCACTTACCTAATGTTTGAAGGAAGTATACTCAAACACGGAGAGCCAGAAGAACTCGCAGCAGATGAGATGGTGAGAAAAGTTTATCTAGGTCAGAATTTTGAACTAAGAAAAAAGAAGCTCTTTTAATTAAAGCTTACATACAATCTTATAATTAAGATCACCCTCTATACATCTTGTTATGAAATATACTTATACTCTCATACTTGTAGTCCTGTTTTCTATTTTTTGTAAAGCACAAACACCTATTCCTTCTCAAGAGCAAGATACTCTGGGGATTTTAAAACTTGCTTTTTACGACACCAAGGTGATGCTTAAAGGTATAGGCCACGCATACACAGGCCCTCTGCGATGGAAAAAAGATGACTTTATTGTGGCAGGAGCCATTGTAGGTGGTACTGCACTCCTCTACTTTGTAGATGATGATGTAGAAAACTACTTTATAGATAGAAGAGAAGATATCCCTACGGTACTTGACGAAGCTGGAGAGCGACTAGGGAGCCCTCAAGTAGCTTATGGAATTACAGCCGGCACTTATCTTTTTGGGTTATTTACAAAAAATGAGAAAGTACGTCGTACTGGGGCTTTAATGACCTCATCTGCAGTGACCGCTGGATTATTACAAACACTTCTTAAAGCATCAACAGGAAGAAGTAGACCTACTAATGGTCAAGGTAAATTTAGCTTTAATCCTTATAGTGGCGAGGCTGGTTTTAGAGCATTCCCTTCTGGTCACACCATTCTTTCTGTAACAATGGCTCACGCAGTAGCAAAGCAATTTGATAATGTTTGGGTAAAGGTTGGTATTTATGCTATAGGCTCTATAGCTCCTTTACAAAGGTTATGGGGTGGAGCGCACTGGCTTACAGATGTGGCCCTTAGTGCTGCACTTAGTATTGTGATTGTAGATTCTATAGATAACTATATGAACAAGGCAAATGTATATCCCGACGGCTCTAAGAAAAAAAATAGCATTTCTTGGAAATTTAATGTAGGCTTAGGTCGCGCCGGGCTTACTGGTACTTTCTAGATTAACTTACTGGTAAATTTTCTTGCTTCTGTGCTTTTATAGTAAGCACAAGCATTACTACCCTGCTTATCACAAAGCATAGCAACCCAAAAACGGTACATAGCAAGGCTACTTTGAGCCCTCCTGCCATCATAGGCTGTGAGATATTTCCATTTCCCTCTATAGCATCAAAGGCTGTAATAAGACCTATAGTAGACCCGAGAAGTCCCCACATAAGTGCAAAAAGACTGAGATGACCTATGAGCTCTAGTGTATTTCTTACACGCTTTTTACCTACAAGTGCTAAAATAAATAAGACTACTACTGCAAGTAAAACAAGTAAAATAGGTACCATAAATAATGGCCCTCCTTCATTAATACGATCGATAATTTGTGACATAATATATAGTGTTAAAGGTTAAAAATAATTCTTTTAATGCTAGAGACGTATCATCTCTATATATATGTTTTCAGTTTTTATGCTTTCGCGAAAGCTAAAAAAGCTCCTATAGCTATCCTCTTTTTTAATCCTCAACTACTAACTCTGAATACTTGGCAGTTAACTTGTCAACATCAAATGTTCCTTGATCTTTTAAATGTTCATTAAAGAATCGTACAACGGTCTCTGAAGTTATTCTACTTGCTAGACTTTTATCTATGCTGCCGCTTTCGCTTAGTTTTGAAATATTTATGATATATGGAATATCCATAAAACTTGCGTGACCTGAGTTTTGTAGCAAAAAACTAGTAAAATTTGCAATATTATCTTCTCGATAAACTTGAGTATTAATCTTAGGGTGATTGTCTGGCCAGTCTGAAGATAATAAAACAAGTGGCTGCCTTATAGTATCATTTATTACAGTACCCCATTGTACTCCATCTATATTAAACCCTGCTTTAATTTTAATACTATTTACCATTGCTTGCCCTATAGCTGCACCTCCTTGTGAATGACCGAAAACTCCAATATTGTTAAGATCAATATGATTAGATAAAAATGATTTTGCATTCCATACTTCAAGCTCATTAATAACTACCTTTACATCCATAGCCCATCGTTGAGTGATTTCTGAAGCATAATAGTTTAACACCAATCTTTCTGCTATGGCACGTTTTTCTACTTTTGTGGTTGCATTGAGAAAATCTTGAGAGCTAGTCCAGGCGAGATCTGTCATTTCTTGATTAAGTTTTTGACTATCATATTCGGCATTAAAATATGCTATACGTCCATCCGGAAATAATGAACCCATACTCTCATAGGTGTGATTGATTACTAAAACAATATATCCGTGACTTACGATATCTTCAATAATAGCAGAATATCCCGTTGCATTAGAATACTGACCGTGTGAATATATTAATACAGGAAACTCACCTGGCGCAACTTGTGCATCTTTAAACGTATGTGTTTCAATTAAGTCTAAATAATTAAAAGACGTTATGGGTAAGCCATATTTTAATGCAAACCCCTGTCTATCTGCCTGATTTAAATAAGGCTCTCTACTTTCCTCTTCTGGCGCTGCAGGAAACCAAGCTTTTATCATTAATTCTCTTGTATCATTAGGGTCTTCGGTAATGATTTCATCAAGATCAGTCTTTAAATAAATATCTTGAGCTCCCACTTCATACACCCCGGTAGGCTCCGGCAATGTAAAGACTGGGAAGATATATGGTAAAACCCAGGCAAGGCTCAAGGATAAAAACAAAAAAAGTCCCACCACTATTTTCTTAAATAAACTGCCCCTAAAAAAGACTTTTCCAAAACATAGTAATAGCATACTAATAAGGAGTATAAAATATGCCGGAATCATTTGCCAGCGATAGCCTTCTAAAATAATTTGCAACAAAGTCACTACTAGAATTGAAATTATTAAGATTTTCTTATTCAAACCTCTCACACGTGTTATCACAAGCGGTAGCACTGTTATCATTACTAGTATTAAAATTTCTAAAATTCTCATAGTTATTTAAATTAATCTATTTCAAAAGCTCAGCGTAAATGTAAAATCTTTAATGTCGCGTGATAATTTAAATCGACAAGCAACTATATTTAAAGGTGTTTCCACCGGACTAACTGTATAAAATGCAAAAACACAACACAATCTGTCATATAGATTTATAAAAGCGTTATTCATCTCAAAATAAATAAGGGCTACCATTTTTTTGTCATCTTTGTGAGATGCTTGCATCATTGCTTAAAAAAACCATTTACTTACCTATACATATTATACTATGGGTATTAGTATGGTTATTTTACATTTATTTCTTTAGCTATGCGGCAGATAATGATCAGTTTGTCATACACTTTGCAACTAGCCTCTTACCTATTACTATCGTAGTAACCTACATTATTGCATACTATCTAATACCACGTTTCCTTCTCAAAAAGAGATATATTGTTTTTACTGCATACCTATTATACACAGTAGTAGGCTCACTTTTTTTAATAATTATCATCACCTTCATAAACTTTATCTTCTTATCTAATTATGATATGAAGCAAATGCCCTTGCTCACGCGTAACTTTGTTTTTGTTTTTATACTTGTGTACCTCGTGGCTGGATTAGTCTCACTTGCACAACTGCTCAAATACAACTACAAGGCAATACATCGCAATAGTGTATTAGAAAATAAAATACTAGAAGGGCAATTACTACTTAAAGAAAAGGAACTCCATTACCTTAAAGAGCAAATACACCCACATTTTTTATTTAACACACTTAATACGATTTATGGAGCAGCCCTAAAAGAATCTAAGCACACTCCTGATCTCATTCTCAAATTATCTAATCTACTAGACTACTCGCTTAATCAAATAAAGAAAAAGACCGTTGCCATATCTGAAGAGACTGGATATATAGATTCTTATATAGGTCTTGAGCAAGTGCGTTTTAGGGAGTCTCTAAGTGTCACCTTTACAAAAAACATACAGAGAGATATTCAAGTTCCGCCTATGTTATTTATCGCGTTTGTAGAAAATGCTTTTAAACACGGAGGACCTATAGATGAGTTCCTTATTATAAACATATATCTTGAGGTGATAGATAAGCGATTACATTTTACAATAAAAAATACAGTAAAAGCTGCTCAAAACAACACGCTTAATCACGGTCTTGGCCTTAAAAACAGTAAAAAAAGACTTGATGTGCTTTACCCACAGAGATACACACTCACAAGTGAGTTAAAAGGCAACTGGTTTTACCTAGATGTAAACATTACCTTAGATCAATGAGAACGTACAATGCAATCATAATAGACGACGAGCCTATGGCACGTGAGATTTTAGAAAGTCACCTTTCAAAAATTGAACAAATAAGCGTGGTAGCCTCTTGTAAAAATGCCGCACAGGGTTTTAGCGCTCTAAGTGCTCACGATGTAGACCTTGTATTTTTAGACATAAATATGCCAGAAGTCACAGGTCTTATGTTTGCCAGGGCAATACAAGGTAATACTAAGATTATTTTCACAACCGCTTACCGTGAGTATGCCATAGATGGTTTTGATCTTCAAGCAGTAGACTATCTCCTTAAACCTATCTCACTAGAAAGATTAATGAAGGCCCTTCAGAAATTTTATAACGAAGTAGAAAAGCCAGCACAAAAAACCATTACAGATACCTTTACATTTTTTAGATCTGACCGTAAAATGGTGAAGGTAGACTTTGACAGTATTCTTTATATAGAAAGTCTAGGTGACTACCTAAAAATTCACACGCACGATGAGATTCTTGTTACCCGCGAGACACTATCATCTGCTATAGAAAAATTGCCCACAAAACAATTCTTCAGAACCCATCGCTCATACGTAGTTGCCGTGCAAAAAATAGATAGCTACACAAATGAGCACATAACTATAGATAAAACCGTTATCCCTATAAGTAGAAGCTATCGAGATACAACGCTTCAGTCATTAAGTTCTATAAAATAACGCAGTTTATTGCGTACCTTTGCAAGCCTTTAAAAGTCTTAACGACTGAGGTAAAAATAATGTGTTGATTACGCTTTCGCGAAAGCGTAAAAGACCCCATTAAAAGGAGTACCGCATACTATGAAAACAGAATTAGAAAGACAATTAGAACAGATTGAAGCAATAGGTGATGATCACATAGGGACCAGTGCGGTTACCCCATTGCGTGCAGATGCTTTTAAAATGAGCAATGCAGATAAACTTGCAAGCATCCAGAAGGACGTCGCTCACATTATGGAAACCCTAGGGCTAGATATGACAGACGACAGCCTTAAAGGAACACCAAAACGTGTGGCAAAGATGTTTGTAAACGAGATATTTTCTGGTTTACATCCTGATAATAAGCCTAATGTTTCAGTATTTGATAATAATTACAAATACGGAGAGATGCTAGTTGAAAAAAACATTACAGTATACTCTACCTGTGAGCATCACTTACTACCTATAGTAGGTCGTGCACACGTAGCATACATCTCAAACGGAACCGTAGTAGGGCTTAGTAAAATGAACCGCATTGTAGACTACTATGCAAAGCGTCCTCAAGTTCAAGAGCGACTCACTATGCAAATTGTGCAAGAATTACAACGTGCTATGGGCACAGAAGATGTAGCCTGCGTTATAGATGCAAAACACCTTTGTGTAAACAGCCGTGGTATACGTGATATAGAAAGTAGCACGGTAACTAGCGAGTTTGGCGGGAAGTTTAAAGAAGAAGCTACACGTAGAGAATTTTTAGACTACATCAAGCTAGACACAGATTTTTAAGAAGCTACAGCTTGCTTATACATACCTATAAAAAAGCGGTTTCTTTTTAGTGACCGCTTTTTGAGTTTTACAATTAAGATATTTACCTTCGTTACACACATAAATAGCACATAAAATGCCTTTATACCAAGATCAAGAACTCACAGTTTACAATTCGCTTTCTGGAAAGAAAGAAATCTTCACACCCCTACTTGAGGGTTATGTAGGTATGTATGTGTGTGGCCCTACGGTATATAGTAATGTACACTTAGGTAATGTGCGCACCTTTATGAGTTTTGATATGATATTTAGGTATCTCAAACACTTAGGTTATAAAGTGCGCTATGTGCGTAATATTACAGATGCTGGTCACCTCACAGATGATGCAGATCAAGGAGAAGATAAGATTGCAAAAAAAGCAAGACTAGAGCAAATTGAGCCTATGGAAGTTGTACAGAAGTACACGCTAGACTTTCACGACATTCTCAATAAATTTAATTTCTTACCTCCTAGTATAGAACCTACAGCTACAGGTCACATCATAGAGCAAATAGAAATAATCAAAAAGATTATAGACAACGGGTATGCTTATGAGAAAAATGGCTCTGTATACTTTGATGTAATAAAATTTAATGAAGACCACGAGTATGGTAAACTTTCTGGCCGCAAGCTAGAAGATATGATTACAAACACTCGTGCCCTTAGTGCTCAAGATGAGAAGAACAATCCTCAAGATTTTGCACTTTGGAAAAAAGCCGAACCTGAGCACATAATGCGCTGGCCTAGCCCGTGGGGTGATGGCTTCCCAGGCTGGCACCTAGAGTGTACTGCAATGAGTACAAAATATCTAGGAGAACAGTTTGATATACACGGTGGTGGTATGGATCTTAAGTTCCCTCACCACGAGTGTGAGATTGCTCAAAATGAAGCTGCAATAGGTACAGAGCCTGTAAAGTACTGGCTACACGCAAATATGCTCACCCTTAACGGCCAGAAAATGGCAAAGAGTACTGGTAACAGTATCAACCCAGGTGAGATTTTTACAGGAGACAGTCCACACTTAACAAAAGGATTTGCTCCTAGCGTTGCGAGGTTTTTTATCTTACAGAGTAGCTACCGAAGCATTATGGACTTCTCAAATGACGCATTACTAGCGAGTGAAAAAGGTTTTAACAGACTAATGGAAGCGCTTAAGATTGCAAAAAACCTAGACACATCTAAAGAAAGTAGCTTTAATGTAAACGACTGGAAGGCGTCTTGCTACGCCGCGATGAATGACGATTTTAACACTCCGATACTCATTGCACATCTTTTTGATGCAGTAAAGCAAATACACCTTATTAAAGACGGAAAAGCAACCATCACTGCAAGTGATCTTAAGTTATTACTTGAGACGATTAATGCTTTCGTTTTTGACGTACTTGGACTTGAAGACAATAACGCTTTCGCGAAAGCGGACGATTCAAAATTAAGTGGTACCGTAGAGTTACTTATAAAACTTCGTAAAGAAGCACGTGAAAACAAAGATTTTGCACTAAGCGACAAAATACGAGATGAACTTATAGAGCTAGGAATTCAACTGAAAGATGGTCGTGAGGGAACTACCTTTACTGTAAACTAATGGCTTCTGCAAAGAAAATAGCAATTGCTCCCTTTTTAGGAATCATCTGGTTTTACCAAAAATTTATCTCCTCGTGGACACCTAGCACCTGTCGCTACTCACCCACTTGTTCTCATTACACCAAGACGGCTTTACAAAGGCACGGACTTTTAACAGGAGGAAAGCTAGCATTAAAACGTATTTTATCTTGCCATCCTTGGGGTGGCCAAGGTTATGATCCCGTGCCAGAAAAAGAACCCTTAAATAATGACTAAAGCTTTTTACTATCTGCCATTAAGGTTTTAACTTGCTGTCCATAATTATAAACATAGCGTCATAAGTACGGTGCTAGAAAGATCAAAATAGAAAATATGTTTGCACTCAAATTTACTTGGAACCCAATATCTGGATTAGATTTAGGTTTTATCACCATCCATTTTTACAGTTTGATGTTTGTAGTGGCATTTTCATTAGGTTTTTACTTGATGAAAAAGATGTTTCAACGTGAAGAGGTTGCTATAGAAAAGTTAGATAGTCTTTTTATCTATGCAGTCGTTTCTATACTACTGGGAGCTAGGTTAGGTCACGTATTTTTTTATCAAACAGAGCTTTTATGGGAAGACCCACTATCTGTAATACTTCCGTTTAGGTTTGTACCAGAGTTTGAGTTTACAGGTTTCAGAGGCCTTGCCAGTCACGGTGCTGCCATCGCGACTATATTTGGCCTTTATTTATACAATAAAAAAATCTTACATAAATCTGTGCTATGGATTTTAGACCGCGTAGTTATTACCTGCGCATCTGGAGCCATTTTTGTGCGCATAGGTAACTTTTTAAACTCAGAAATGGTGGGTAAGATTACAGATGGCCCACTAGGTATACAGTTTGTGCAAGATGAGATTTCTGAGCGACGTGCTGTAAGCCTTACAAACATACAAAACCCAAAAAAGGCATATCAAGCCCTCACAGAAGATCCACAATTTGCCGAAATAATAAGTAGTATTCCTTACCGATACCCGGGGCAACTTATGGAAGCATTTGGCTATGTATTTGTATTTATCATATTATACCTTCTATACTGGAAAACCGAAGCGCGTAAAAAACCTGGATTCTTGTTTGGATTATTTTTACTTCTTCTTATGACAGTGCGCCTTGTGGTCGAAAACTTTAAGAGAGAACAAGTAGAAGGTAGAGAGGACTGGATATTTAACCTTAACACAGGGCAAGTATTGAGTATTCCCTTTATCCTTATTGGACTCTACTTTGTTATTACCGCATTTACTAAAAAACCTATTAATGAAACTAATTAAACCTTTTACGCTATCACTCGCTGCCTTACTAACGTTAAGTAGTTGTAATAATACTAGTGGCTCTGATAAAGTAATAACTATGGAGACTCCCGCATTTAATAAAGAGGGAGAATTATCACTATATAAAGCTTCTGGCAAACTTATAAGAACAATAGATGTAGAAGTAGCAGATACTGCCTTTGAGCAAGAAACAGATCTCAAAAATAGAGACCTCTTAAAAGCCCACCAAGGTATGTTATTCTTGTACCCAGAAGAAGATTTACGTGGGTACTTTATGAAAGACATACGCTACCCACTAGATATTATATTTATAAATGGAGATAATAGAATCGTGAGCTTTGCAGAGAATACAACTCCTCTAGATGATAGTACATTTTTACCTTCTCAAGTACCAGCACAACTCGTATTAAAAATAAATGGAGGTCTATCTGAAGAATGGGTTATAGAAGTAGGCGACTATGTAGAATGGAAATTTACTAACTAATACGATTTTAATACCCACTAGTTAGAATAAAGGGCTACCTTAAAAAAAACCACATAATAAATCCTCCTATCAAGCTTTTGATAGGAGGATTTATTTTTTGTGCTCGTTTATGTTGATAAAGCACAAAAAACCCGTCTCAATAAATGAAACGGGTTTTGAACTATCTTAAAGTAAAGCTTATTTCTTAGCTAAGAAATCGCTTACTTGATCTGGAGACATTACTGACTCAACAAAAGTGTAAGCTCCAGTTTTTGGAGATTTTACCATTTTGATCGCTTTAGTTAAACGCTTTGATCCTGTCTGTAACGATGCAACTGATTTCTTTGCCATAACTTATTTGATTTCTTTATGAACAGTCATCTTCTTAAGTACGTTGTTGAATTTCTTCAACTCCATACGGTCAGGTGTGTTCTTTTTATTTTTTGTCGTGATGTATCTTGACGTTCCTGGTTGACCAGTCGCTTTGTGCTCTGTGCACTCTAAGATTACTTGTACTCTATTCCCTTTCTTTGCCATCTCGGTTTACTTTATGGGATTATTTAGTTAAGAATCCGTTTGCGCGAGCCTCTTTAACAACCGCGTCGATTCCTTTCTTATTGATATTTTTTAATGCAGATGCAGACACTTTCAAAGTGATCCACTTATCCTCTGCTGGAAGGTAAAAACGTTTTTTCATAAGATTCACGTTAAATTTACGCTTCGTCTTATTCATCGCGTGGGAAACATTGTTTCCTACCATTGCTTTTTTACCTGTAAGCTCACAAACTCTAGACATTCCTAAAACTTTAAATAGTTATTTCAAAACAGGGTGCAAAAATACGTAATTTTATAGGTCACTACAAAACTTATTTCTAGTTTTTTCCTGTTAATTTATTTTATGGCTCTTATTTTCTACAATAGAGCCCTATAATTTATATAATAGAAGGAGTTTTATTACGCTTTCGCGAAAGCGTACCAAAAAACATTTTACCCCTCCTTACGTATCACATCTCTTAATAGCTCAAGTGCTTTATTAACACTCTTACCTATTACTCTCTTGCGGTGATTACCCATCATAAAGTGATGTGCAGTAACTCCTTTATCTGTAGCGATACCTATGTATACTGTACCTACCTCTGCATCACTATCACCCTTAGAAGGTCCAGCATTACCAGTGGTAGATATACCTATGTCTGATTTATAGAGACGCTTTGCGTTTACCGCCATTTGTGACGCAACCTCTGCACTTACTACAGAATGCTTGTCTATTACAGCAGGGTCTACGCCTAGTATATCAATTTTAGACTGTGTAGCATAGGTCACTAGGCTTCCTTTAAGATATTGAGATGCGCCACCGTGCTTTGTAAAACGCTCTACCATTTGACCTCCAGTACAGCTCTCTGCAATGGCTAATGTTTTATTATGATCTACCAGCAGTTTTGCAACAACTTCTTCTAGCTCTCCATCACTTTCAAAACCGATAAAAATATCATCTATAAGTGGCAAAAGCTTTTTAGTCTGGATAGCCATTTCTTTTTCAAGCACATCTTGTTCTGGTCCAGATGTAGATAGACGTAAGCGCACTCTACCTAGTGAAGGTAAGTAGGCTAGCTTTATAGTAGCGGGCAACTCATTTTCAAAAGTTTCTATACGCTCTGCGATAGCACTCTCTCCCATTCCATAGGTCAGGAAGGTTTTATGCAGTATGTAGGGTAACTTAAACTGCTCTTGAAGCCTTGGTAGCACTTCGTTTTCCATAAGTCCCTTCATTTCATAAGGGACTCCTGGCATTGAGATAAAGACAATGTCTTTATCTTCAATCCACATACCAGGTGCTGTACCAAATTTATTTACAAGGATTTGTGCCTTACTAGGCACTAGCGCTTGTGTCTTATTTGCTTCAAGCATAGGTTTTTTTACATACTCCTTAAACAAGTATGTCACGTGATCAAGCACACTCTGATCAAGTACTAGCTCATCGCTGAAGTATTCACAAAGCGTATGCTTTGTGATATCATCCTTAGTAGGACCTAGCCCTCCTGTGATTATGACAAGATCTGTACGACTTTGTGCTGCCGCAAAAGCTTCTAAAAGATGTGCCTTATCATCTTGTATAGACGTTATCTGATATACAGAAACCCCTATTTTATTAAGAACAGAAGATATGTATGCACTATTTGTATCTACAATCTGGCCTATGAGTATCTCATCGCCTATTGTAATTATTTCTGCTTTCATCTAGAAGTCTTCTTGTAGCTCTGCAATTACCGTAGTAAGGGTATTTGTAATATCATCTAGCTTAGTCTGTATGGCAGATGTAGGCTTATTTGTATCACTCCACTTCTCCATTGCCTTAATTTGGTCTAAAAGATCTATACCAAACATATCTAAATTAGGTTTCATCTTATGCGCAAACTGATATGCCATTTTATGGTTTACATTCTCAATAGCATTTTGCATAGACTCAAGATCTGGCGGTATTTCTTGTAAGAAAGTTGAAACAATGACTGCCACAAAATCTTCATCACCACCGGCGATCTCTCTTACTTTTTCTAGATTGTAATGTCTTGACATATTATTTTACGTTTATTGAGAACATCTCTGTATCTCCTATAAATCCTTTTAACTTATCGTTTTCTTCAACACGTGCAACGCCAGCTGGCGTACCTGTAAATATAATATCTCCTATCTTAAGTGTAAAATATTGAGAGACATAGCTTATTAAAGCATCAATTTTCCAGAGCATCTCCTTTGTAGAACCCCGCTGCACAACCTCTCCATTAGACTCTAGTCTAAATGAGATATCATCTACACTCTCAAAGTCTGATACTGGCAACCATTTAGTCCCTATAACCGCAGCACCATCAAATCCCTTTGCCTTTTCCCAAGGCAACCCTTTTTCCTTAAGCTGCGCTTGTAGATCTCTAGCGGTAAAATCTATACCGAGACCTATCTCATCATAATAGGTAGCAGCAAACTTCTCATCTATGTGCTTTCCTATCTTTTTAATCTTAACAAGCACTTCAACTTCGTGATGCACATCATTAGAAAATGGCGGGATCACAAAGGGGTGTTTACTTAATAATATAGAAGAATCTGGCTTCAAAAAAACAACCGGATGCTCTGGCCTTTCATTATCTAGCTCTTCTATATGCTTTGCATAATTGCGACCTATACAAATAAGTTTCATAAATTATCCTTTAGTATTAAGCTTACGTAGTTTTATTGCTGTAAGTACCTTCTTTGTATATAAAGGAAAGTCTGCATTTTGAATCCACCCAAAATATCCCGGCTCTTTCTCTAGCACTTCTTCTACCTTCTTACCCTTATGTTTTCCAAATGTAAAAATCTCTACATCATCCTTATCATAACCTATAAAACCAGCAAAATCTGCATTTCTTTTACGCGTACTAAAGTCGCCTAAAAATTTCATATCGTTCTCCAGCTCATCATATCTATCCAGCTGAGATTTTAAAACCTCATAGGTAGCCCACGTATCTGCAGATGCGCTGTGCGCATTAGTCAGGTCCTTATCACAATAAAACTTGTATGCTGCAACCAGTGTGCGCTGCTCCATTTTATGAAAAATATTTTGCACATCTATCGCATTGCGATTTTTCATATCAAAGTCTATGCCCGATCGCAGTAGCTCCTCAACCAGAAGTGGTATATCAAATCTGTTTGAATTAAAACCAGCAAGATCTGAGTCTTTTATAATATCATAAATCTCCTTTGCTCGCTCTGCAAAGGTAGGCTTGTCTGCCACATCTGCATCACTTATACCGTGTACTGCTGTCGTTACTGCTGGAATAGGCACCGTAGGATTTATACGCTCTGTAAACTCCTCCTCTCTTCCATCTGGAAAAACTTTAAGGATAGATATCTCTACAATCCTATCTTTTGCGACATTAACACCTGTGGTCTCAAGGTCAAAAAAACAAATGGGTCTTGTTATATTTAATTGCATTTCACAAAAATACTTGTTTATAATTACAATGTTTAAACCTCTAACTATTAAAAATTTCAGAAATGTTATCTTGGTATAAGATTTGATTTCATTCTGTTATGAATATAAAATACTTAAGTCTCGTTGTTATTTTTTTCGCTTTCGCGAAAGTTTCCTTTGCACAAACCTCGGCCTTTACTACCCAAGATGTAATAGGGACCTACACAAATGACTACAGAAAAGCGCTCATCACAAACCCCGAAGTGACTAGCCTACCTGTGCAATGGCAACTTATACTATCGCCAGATGGAACTTTTGAATACCACAACTCAAGACAATTAAAAGGTCAGCCAGAAGAGCATTGGTATGCAAGAGGGCAATGGACTCTTAAAGGTAAAATAGTGTCATTTACAAGCTCACCACAAGATATAGATGATAAGTACACCATAAATCTAAACGGTTCAAAGGCCCGATTTTTTAAAAAATCACCACGCAATAACTCACCAAAACCTCAACCTACCTACATTCATTTTTTCAAATCTGAGTATACAGTAACCAAAAGCTTAAAACTTCACAAAACCAATGAATAGATTAAAACTTATATACACCGTCTTACTTACTGTGAGTATGGTATTTTTCGCGAAAGCGCAAAACACCTCCACCCCAGATGTAGAGCTCATAGAAGAAAAGCAGCCTAAGCGATGGCTTCTTTATGCCCAAAATAATACAGATCAAGAACAAGAAGCTTTTCTCATTGTACAGGGCGAAGGCTTTAGACGTAGTGCAGATAGACCGGTTATAAAAAAAATACCGCCTAATGAAAAGGTACTTATGATTACTTTAATACCGTTAAGAGGTGCCACCCCTACCTATACTAAGATATTTAACTACAACAACAAGCTACAATCTATAAGTAAGCGCAAAGGCGAAGACGACGAAGCTTATGTAAACATACGCCCTATTATAGCAAGTGAGTTTACGGTCTTTACAAAAGATAACTGTGACAAATGTGAAGTGCTTATTAATTACCTAAATGACAACCACCTTAAATACCGAACTCTCGTTGTATCAAAACATAAAAAAGTAGCAGATTTTATGTTTCAACATCTCAAAAGTGATGGCCACAATGGTGGTAAAGTAGGTTTACCCGTTATTATGCACAAAGGCAAAAAGACCTATGATATAGAAGATATAGATGCTTTTATAAGTAGTTATGACTGGAGCTCCTTAGAATAAAAAACAATAAGTGATCTTATAAAAAAAAGCGCAACCTGAGGTTGCGCTTTTTTATATAGTCATTGAGAATAAATATGATTATATCTCTCTATTTACATCAAAGTTTTCTAAGTACTCTGCTACTCTCTTTACAAACTGACCTCCTAGCGCTCCATTTACCACGCGGTGATCATAAGAGTGAGATAAGAACATCTTCATACGTATACCTATAAAGTCCCCATCTGGAGTTTCTATCACTGCAGGTACTTTGCGTATAGCTCCAAGAGCAAGTATAGCAACTTGTGGCTGGTTTATAATAGGTGTTCCCATTATAGACCCAAAGGTACCTACATTTGTCACAGTATATGTCCCTCCAGCGGTATCGTCTGGTTTTAACTTACCGTCACGAGCTCTACCAGCAAGATCATTTACAGATTTTGCCATTCCTACAAGGTTAAGCTGGTCTGCATTTTTTATAACCGGTACAATAAGGTTACCATCTGGTAAAGCTGCCGCCATACCCAGGTTTATGTTTTTACGTTTTATAATACGATCACCATCTACTGCGATGTTTATGAGTGGGTAATCACGTATTGCTTTTGCCACTGCCTCCATAAATATAGGAGTAAATGTAAGGTTCTCACCTTCCTTCTTTGCAAATGCATCTTTATTCTTCTTACGCCAGTTCCAGATATTAGTTACGTCCGCCTCAATAAATGATTGTACGTGAGCACTGGTCTGCACAGATGCCACCATATGGTGCGATATAAGTTTACCCATACGAGTCATCTCTATCACCTCATCTTCACCATTTACGCTTACTGGAGCGGCTTTTTTGGCTGGTGCGCTTTTTTGTGCTGGCTGCGCCTTAACACCTTGTGTTGCTGGAGCGGCTTTTTGAGTACCGCGGTTTGCAAGGTATGACACCATATCATCCTTAGTCACACGACCGTCCTTACCAGATCCTTGTATTGCATCAAGTTCAGACTGAGAGATTCCTTCTTGCTTTGCCATATTACGCACAAGCGGTGAGTAAAATCTATCTCCAGAACTTACTGGTGCTGCTACCGCATCTTGGGCTGCTGTTACCGTTTGAGCAACGGCAGCTGCCTCTGGAGGAGCTTCTTCTACAACCTCTTGTACAGTAGTCTCTGTAGTTGCTGTATCACCACCTTCACCATCTGTTTCTATAATAGCTATGGTTTGTCCCACTTCTATCACAGCATCTACATCAAAAAGTTTTTCGACTAGTACTCCGTCTACTTCACTAGGCACTTCACTATCTACCTTATCTGTTGCGATCTCAAGTACAGGCTCGTCTGCCTCTATGACATCTCCTACTTCTTTTAACCACGATGTAAGCGTTGCTTCTGCAACACTCTCTCCCATTTTTGGTAGCTTTAATTCAAATCTTGCCATATTCGTAAAATGTAGCTGTTTTCAATTGTTATTTTTACAAAAATAGTAATTTATTCAGTTTTATGGTGAGAATAAATCACTATTCTATTTGAAACGTGATTATCTCTCCTCTTCCCTCACTACTATTACTGCCTATCGCAAAAGTACTCTTTTTAGGTATTAGTTTATAAGAAACACCACTACTGGCGTGTGTTATAATTTCCTTAATTATTTTCTCATAGCCCGTATACTGGGCATCAAAGAGTATTTCTTGAACGCTCTTTATAGTAGATAGCTCGTTTTGGGTCATTACCGTCTTTTTCACACTTTGTGACAACTTTCTCGCCAGATCATCATTATTAGACAGCAGGATATACTCTTTAATTTTTTGATGATCTTTTATGACCGCTTGGTTTTTAAAATGAGTAATCCAAGACTTGCCTTTTGCAATACTTAGACCTAGTCTCACTATTGTTTGTTGAAATACATTTTTATACAAATGCTTATCATAAAAGAGCTGCATTGCTCCATAAAAACGCTTTCTGTAACGTTTATCTTTTACGGTACTTTCTCCCTTAAAGTGTATAATAGCAGTATCCCCAAGGTAATAATTTGCATAACCTGCTTGTAATACTGTATATGATAGGTCTATATCTTCACCATACATAAAATAACGCTCGTCAAAACCGCCTACTTCTGCATAAACTGCACGAGGCATAAACATAAAAGCACCTACAAGTACAGATACCTCTCCTATTTCATCGTTTGTAAGGTGTGAAGCATAATAATGTCTAGCATCACCTATCATCTTATTGAGCGATACTTTAAGTGTAGGGACGTTTCTTTTACTTTCTGGTAAAAACCTACCGGTTCCGTCCACCAGCTGTACTCCTATAATGCCTAATTTTTGTTGCGCTTTCGCGAAAGCGTATACATCATTAAACGTGTTTTCACCCACTACCGTATCTGGATTGAGAATACAGACATACTCGCCTTGAGCTACAGCTACGCCTTGATTATTTGCTTTAGAAAAACCTACATTATCTTTATTTGCAATAAGAATAACCTGAGGAAACAGGTCTCTTACCATTGCTGCACTACCATCTATTG
Source organism: Dokdonia sp. MED134 (assembly GCF_000152925.2). Classification (NCBI taxonomy): domain Bacteria; kingdom Pseudomonadati; phylum Bacteroidota; class Flavobacteriia; order Flavobacteriales; family Flavobacteriaceae; genus Dokdonia; species Dokdonia sp. MED134. Next base: position 1,158,861 of record NZ_CP009301.1, read on the forward strand.
ACGCATTATCTACGACTATAATCTCTGCATCTAGATTTTGTATGCTAGCAGTAACACTATCTAAACAGAGATGTAGATAGTCTTTTACATTATAGTTTACAATGACAATAGATAATTGCAAGCAGGATTTTTTAAAGTGAGTATTCTATAAACTTTCTAACTCTTTAAGGAATTTTCGAAAGGTATGCGATGTAAGATACTTCTTCCTAAAGTAACCTCATCTGCATACTCAAGCTCATCACCTACAGAAATACCGCGGGCAATGGTAGAGGTCTTAATGTCATAAGCCTCCAGTTGTCTATAAATATAAAAATTTGTAGTATCCCCTTCCATTGTGGAGCTCAACGCAAATATCACCTCCTTTACCTCTCCGCTTTTTGCCTTGTCTATGAGGGAGTAAATATTAAGATCTTGTGGACCTACACCGTCCAGCGGACTAATCTTTCCGCCCAGCACGTGGTACAAGCCACGATACTGGCTTGTATTCTCAATAGCCATCACGTCTCTCACATCTTCTACCACACAAACTAATGATGCATCCCTATTAGGGTTAGAACAAATCTCGCATAACTCTACATCAGATATATTATGGCATTTTTTACAAAACTTGATGGTGTCTCGCATCGTGTTAAGCGCCTCAGTAAGATGGTGCGTCTGGTTCTCTGGCTGCCTTAATAAATGCAGCACAAGTCGTAAGGCTGTGCGCTTACCAACTCCCGGGAGTTGAGACATCTCATAGACTGCGTTTTCAAGAAGTTTTGAAGAGAATTCCATAGGTTGCAAAGATACTTCTTTAGAAAATAAGTAGTAGGCTCGGAACAATAGCCGTCCTTTAATTTTTATCCTCCAGTAATGGCACAAATCTAAATTCTCCATACTCTTTCTTTTCAAAAGAGGTTGCAGAGGTTCTTATGTAGCGATGCATTATCTGCGGGTCGTCGCCTACAGGTATCACAAGCTTCCCTCCTATCTTGAGTTGTGCCAGTAATGGTTTAGGTACAAATGGCGCTCCGGCTGTCACTATAATACTATCAAAAGGCGCATATTCTGGTAATCCTTTATAACCATCTCCAAAACTTAGATAACGAGGTCTGTATCCCAGCTTTGTGAGAAATAATTTTGTCTTTTTATATAACTCCTGCTGGCGCTCTATAGAATATACTTTTGCACCAAGCTCACACAATACCGCTGTTTGGTACCCGCTACCCGTACCTATTTCTAGTACATTGTGTCCTTTTTCTATCTCTAGCAACTCGCTTTGAAAAGCTACCGTATAAGGCTGAGAGATGGTTTGATCTGCCGCGATAGGAAACGCTTTATCTTGGTAAGCGTGATGCTCAAAACTGCTATCCATAAAAAAGTGACGTGGTATTTTACCTATAGCCTTAAGTACTAGACTATTTGCAATGCCCTTTTCTTTTAATATTTGAACGAGTTGGCGGCGTTTTCCTTGGTGGCGAGTAGTGTCTTTCATCGGTTACTAAAATAGTTTTTTTACAATAAAACTCACTCTCAATCACAAATGATTTATCAAGAGCACCCCATTTTATTTTCAAAATCAATGCTACCAGCTGGTTACTTAAAATCTTCACACCCTAAAATCAGGACGTCATAAAAGCAACTAAAAACCTTATTTTTGTAAAAAACAATATACTATGCTCAAAGCTGGCGTTCTAGGTGCAGGCCACTTAGGAAAAATACACTTAAAACTTCTTAAACTATCAGAAAACTATGAACTGGTAGGCTTTTACGACACCTCAAAAGAGGTACGTGAAGCCATATCAACAGAGTTTGGCTACGTAGCATTTGATAGTGAAGAAGCACTTATAGACGCCTGTGATATGGTAGATGTTGTAACCCCTACCACGTATCACTTCACAAGTGCAGAAAAAGTAATTAAAGCTGGAAAACATCTCTTTATAGAAAAACCTATCACAAGTACGGTAGAAGAAGCAGAGCAATTACTCGCCCTTGCAAAGGAGCATAATGTGTTAGGACAGGTAGGTCAAGTAGAGCGTTTTAACCCAGCATTTATGGCGGTAAATGAAGGTATAAAGAGCCCTATGTTTATAGAAGCGCATAGACTAGCAGAGTTTAACCCTAGAGGTACAGATGTGCCTGTTGTGCTAGACCTTATGATACACGACATAGATGCAATATTAAGCGTGGTACAAAGCCCTGTAAAAAGTGTAAACGCTAGCGGTGTCTCTGTTATATCTGAAACACCAGATATAGCAAACGCACGCATCGAGTTTGAAAACGGCTGTGTGGCAAACCTCACTTCTAGCCGCATCTCTATGAAAAATATGCGCAAGGCTCGTTTCTTTCAAAAAGACGCCTACATCTCTGTAGACTTTCTAGAGAAAAAAGTAGAAGTTGTAAAAATGAAGGATGCACCAGAAAATCCAGATGATTTTGCGATGATTCTTCAAAATGCAGAGGGGCTCAAAAAGCAAATATATTTTGACAATCCAGAGGTACCTAGCAATAATGCAATACTTGATGAGCTAGACGCTTTCGCGAAAGCAATAAAAGATAACACCACTCCTATCGTCTCACTTGAGGCAGGTACAGAGGCACTGCGCGTAGCCAAAATGATTATCGCAGATTTTTAAACACACATATTCAAACACACACCCTTTCCCACTGGGAAAGAAACTAAGCATCACAATTATGAAAAACATAGCAGTTATAGGAGCCGGAACAATGGGTAATGGTATTGCTCACACTTTTGCTCAAAGCGGTTACAAAGTACAGCTAGTAGATATCTCACAAGAATCACTAGATAGAGGGATGAACACCATCTCAAAAAACCTAGATAGAATGGTTGCAAAAGAGCGTATCACTGCCATAGAAAAGCAACAAACGCTAGATAACATCACCACTTTTACTAACCTAGAAGAGGGTGTAGAATATGCTGGACTTGTAGTAGAGGCTGCTACAGAAAACGTCGATCTCAAACTCAAAATTTTTGAATCGCTAGATGAAGCTACTGGTGATGATTGTATCCTTGCCACAAATACCTCTTCTATTTCAATCACACAGATTGCGGCAGTCACAAAAAGACCTGAACTCGTTATAGGGATGCACTTTATGAACCCAGTGCCTATTATGAAGCTTGTTGAAATCATAAGAGGATACTCTACTAGTGATGCAACCACGCAAACTATTATGGAGCTTTCTGAAAAGCTAGGCAAGGTACCTGTAGAGGTAAATGACTACCCAGGTTTTGTAGCAAACCGTATCCTTATGCCTATGATTAATGAGGCTATTGAGACTTTATATAATGGTGTAGCTGGCGTTTATGAAATAGACACTGTGATGAAGCTAGGTATGGCGCACCCTATGGGACCATTACAACTTGCAGATTTTATAGGTCTTGATGTATGTCTATCTATACTTGAAGTAATGTATGAAGGTTTTAAAAACCCTAAGTACGCACCGTGCCCATTACTAGTAAATATGGTACGTGCAGGAAAGTATGGTGTTAAGTCTGGCGAAGGTTTTTATGATTATAAAGAATCACGCAAGGCAGATAGGGTAGCCGCAATGTTTTCATAATACTACATAACTAAGATACGCATCATATTATGGCAAAAATCTCCCCCTTCTGCGCTGTGCGACCTACAAGAGATAAAGTAGGTCTCGTAGCCACACGTGCATATCAATTTTATGATCAAGAGGGGCGAGATCACCGTATGGCACGTAATCCGTTTTCTTTTTTGCACATTATAAATCCTGGATATAAATTTCACAAAGAGATTACGGGTAAACAGCGATTTGAGCTTGTACGTAATAGATATCAAGAGTTTAAAGAAGATGGCATTTTTATAAAAGAAAATAAACCTGCTTTTTACATATATAAGATTGTAGATAGAGACCAGAACACCTTTCACGGTATTGTGGCAAGCGCCTCTGTAGAAGACTATAAAAATGATGTCATAAAAAAGCACGAAGACACCCTGCAAGATCGTGAGCTACTCTTTAAAGACTATCTTGAGACGGTAGGGTTTAATGCAGAGGCTGTACTACTCACCTATCAAGATGACTCTAGCATAAAAGCGATATTACAAGATGTAATGAGTACACGTGCAGAGTATGAGTTTACAACCACATACCGAGACACACATTACTTATGGCCAGTTACAGATAACTCAACTATAACAGCACTTCAAGAAGCCTTTGAGCAACTAGGTAATCTTTATATTGCAGATGGGCACCATCGCTCCTCCTCCTCTGCACTACTCTCAGAGGGACATCCAGAGCATCAAGAGACATACCATCACTTTATGAGCTTTTTAATTCCAGAGTCTGAGTTGCTTATTTATGAGTTTAATAGACTTATAAAAGACCTTAACGGTCTTACTAAAGAAGCTTTCCTCATAGCATTAGACAGCCATTATAGAATTCAAAACAGAGGAAAGCTACCTTATAGACCATCTAAGAAATACCACTTTAGTATGTATCTAGATGGTGAGTACTACAGTTTGTATTTACGCCATAAACTTAGAACTTTTGACACGCCCCTTGAGCGACTAGATACTCAAATATTATATGAGACTGTGTTAAAACCTATTTTAGGCATCACAGATTTACGCAATGACAAGCGTATAGAATATATAGACGGGAGGCGTGATATCGCAAGCCTTACAGACCGTGTAGACAGTAAAGAGTTTGTTGTGAGTTTTGGAATGCTTCCTATCACCATAGAAGACTTAAAAGAAATTGCAGACGCAGGGCTTAAAATGCCACCAAAAAGTACGTATATTGAACCTAAACTACGCAGCGGCGTCACGATTTACGAATTTTAATGAGTATAGCAGAAAATATTTTACGCTTTCGCGAAAGCATCCCACCACACGTAACACTTGTAGCGGTTTCAAAAACAAAACCCGTAGCAGATCTTATGGAAGCCTATGAGACTGGACAACGCATTTTTGGAGAAAATAAAATCCAAGAAATGACAGAGAAGTGGGAAGAAATGCCAAAAGATATACAATGGCATATGATAGGTCACGTGCAGACTAACAAGGTCAAGTTTATGGCTCCCTTTGTAAGTCTCGTGCACGCGGTAGACCGTATAAAGCTCCTCAAAGAAATTAACAAACAAGCCCTTGCAAATGATCGTGTGATAGATGTACTTATACAGGTGAAAATTGCGCGAGAAGATTCAAAATTTGGTATGGCGGTAGATGATGTTATCTCGCTTTTTCAATCTAAAGAGCTTGACAACTATCCTAATGTAAACGTAGTTGGCCTTATGGGTATGGCAACTTTTACAGATGATCAACGCCAGGTACAGGCAGAGTTTGAGTTGCTAGAAGGGTTATTTTTACGCTTTCGCGAAAGCGCAAATCTCACCATTTTATCATCAGGTATGAGTGGTGATTATAAACTAGCCATAGATAACGGCAGCACAATGATACGTGTGGGGAGTAGTATTTTTGGCGCTAGATAGCCATTATACACACAACAATTTAATTATAGTACTCGTTTTACGAGCAAAACAATAGACTTATTTACGCAATACTAGACATAGAAACCACCGGTGGAAAATACAACGAAGAAGGTATTACGGAGATAGCTATTTATAAATTTGACGGGCAGACAGTTGTTGATGAGTTTGTCACCCTTGTAAACCCAGAGCGACCTATACAAGCTTTTGTAGTAGGTCTTACGGGTATAAATAATGAAATGTTACGCAATGCGCCAAAATTTCACGAGGTTGCAAAACGCATTATAGAAATCACTGAGGGTTGTACCATTGTTGCTCACAATGCACAATTTGACTACCGCATACTTAGTCTAGAGTTTGATAGGTTAGGATATCACTTTGATAGAACAACACTCTGTACCGTTGAGCTATCACAAGAGCTCTTACCAGGGCACGACAGTTACAGCTTAGGAAAACTCACAAAGGCATTAGGTATTTCAATGTCTAATCGTCACCGTGCAGATGGCGACGCGATTGCTACTGTAAAACTCTTTGAACTACTACTATCAAAAGATCCAGAGCAAATAGTTTTTAAAAAAGCGACGCGCTCTTTTCCTAAAAAGCATATGGATACTAAGCTCAAGGAGCTTATAAAATCTGTTCCTTCTGAGACTGGAGTGTACTTTATGCATAATGTAAATGAGACCATTATATACATTGGGAAAAGTAAAAATATGAAGAAGCGGCTTACCCAGCATTTTACAAACGACAACCGCAAAAGTAAAAAAATACAAGATGAAGTAGAGAGTGTCACTTATATACAAACGGGAAGTGAACTTCTAGCATTACTTAAAGAGAACGATGCTATAAAACACTATAAACCTAAGTATAATAGAGCCCTAAGACGCACAAAATTTAAGGTACAACTTACACACTTTACAGACCAGCAAGGTTACATACATCTTAAGACAGAACGTGCAGATGGACGTAAGGAGTCTATTACTACCTATAGCAATACAATGAGTGCAAAGAGTAGTCTGGAACGTATTATTGCTGCCTACAACCTGTGTATGAATAAAACACAGTTTAATTCAAAATCTGGTAGTTGTTTTAATTATGGGATTGAAAAGTGTAATGGTGCCTGTGTAGAAAAAGAAGATCCAGCTTCATATAACAAGCGAGTACAGCAATTTATAGATAAGCATAGCTATAAAAACAAAAGTATGATTATCACAGATCGTGGTCGTAAGTCTAATGAGCGCTCTTTTGTATTAATAGAAAATGGGAAATTTAAAGGAATAGGTTTTTATGATCATAACAATGATATAAGCGATCTTGACTATTTAAACACTATTATAGAACCTATGTCTGATAATAGAGATGCAAAGCATATTATACAAACGTATACTAGAAGTCGCAAGCGATTAAAGGTGATTGCCCTAGAGCATATTTCAAACTCATAGATAAGTAGTACATTTATCACATAATAGGCACAACAAACAGTGACAAAAGACAGTACATCACCCTGGCGTAGAAAACTTCACGATATTATTTATGAGGCAGATACGCCTGCCGGAAAGTTATTTGACGTAGTATTACTCATACTTATACTTGCAAGTATTGCTCTGGTAATGCTTGAGAGTGTAAAGAGTATTGATGCAAGATTTCACGATTATTTTGAGATAGGAGAATGGATTATCACGATATTCTTCACACTAGAATATTTTGCTAGAATAGTTACTATCAAAAAACCTGGCACTTATATTTTTAGCTTCTACGGTCTTATAGACTTCTTCTCTACTATACCTCAATACCTAGCTTTTTTCTTTATAGGCTCAAATGCGCTATTAACCGTAAGAGCACTGCGCTTGCTTAGGGTCTTCAGAATTTTAAAGATTACAAGATACGTAGGTGAGTCTAATAAATTATCTAGAGCTCTTAAAGACTCTAGAGCAAAGATTAGTATATTTTTATTTGCTGTGCTTATACTTTGTATCATAGCTGGTACAATTATGTATATGGTAGAAGGAGAAGAAAGTGGCTTTACAAGTATACCTGTAAGTGTATATTGGTGTATAGTTACCCTTACTACGGTAGGTTTTGGAGATATTGCACCTGTGACACCTCTTGGGCAATTTATAGCTGCCCTTATTATGATTTTAGGTTATGGGATTATCGCTGTACCAACAGGAATCGTAAGCGCAGAGTATGCAAAGGATATGGAACCTTCTAAAGTTACAATAGATGGTGAAGACTATGTACATATGAATACACAGTGCTGTCAAAATTGTAATGCAAAGAAGCATCGTGATGATGCAGAGTTTTGTCATAAATGCGGTAACTCTCTTGACCGTGACTTCTAAGTATCTTATTGCCATTGTAGGCCCTACCGCTATAGGTAAAACGGCTCTCTCTATAAAAGTCGCCCAGCATTTTAATACAGAGATTCTCTCTGCAGATAGTAGGCAATTTTTTAAGGAGATGTACATAGGTACAGCTGTACCAGAGCCAGAAGAACTTGCAGCGGCGCCCCATCACTTTATACAACACTTATCTGTAGATGAGCCTTACAGCGTAGGCCATTTTGAAAAAGATGCGATACAAAAGATTACAACCTTGCACAAAATGCATAATGAACTCGTTATGGTAGGCGGTTCTGGAATGTATGTAGACGCTGTTATAAATGGTCTTGATGAATTTCCAGATGTAAAACCTGGCGTAAGAGAAGACCTTAAAACTTTACTAGCAACAGACGGAAAAATAGCTCTACAAAAGCTTCTTAAAGAAAAAGATCCCACCTATTATTCTCAAGTAGATATAGATAATACACAACGAGTGATCAGAGCACTTGAGGTTTGCCTGTCATCTGGTAAGCCATTTTCATCTTTTAGAGATAAACCTAGACCTGCTCGTGACTTTCAAACCATAAAAATAGGCCTTAAGGCAGACCGTGAGATTATGTATGATCGCATTAATAGACGTGTAGATATTATGGTTGAAAATGGACTTGTAGAGGAGGTAGAAAGTTTGCTTTCGCGAAAGCAAAATAATGCACTTATCACTGTGGGTTACAGAGAGCTTTTTGAATATTTTGAAGGGAAAGTTACACTAGAGCGCGCCATAGAGAATATAAAAACAAACACCCGAAGATTTGCCAAAAGACAAATGACCTGGTACCGTAAAGATACGAGTATACACTGGTTTGATTTTGAAACTCCTTTTGAAGAAATCGCTTCATTTTTAAACAAGAAAACGCACCACTCATAAAAGTGGTACGTTTTATAAATTCACTAATATCTTTTAGATATTAAATGCTTACTCGTCTTTCTTAACGACTAGACGGAAACCTTCTCCGTGTATGTTAAGAATCTCAACAACGTCATCTTTCTTTAAGTACTTACGTAGTTTTGCGATGTATACATCCATACTACGTGAAGTAAAGTAGTTATCATCTCTCCAGATCTTTGTAAGTGCTAGCTCACGGGGCATAAGGTCATTCTCGTGTAGGGCAAGCATACGTAATAATTCATTCTCCTTAGGAGATAATTTTATAGGCTCTTCTTCTTTATATGTTAAGAAACGTAACTTAGAGTTAAGGTGGAAGTTCCCTATGTTAAACTCAAACTGCTTAGAGTCTGCAACAGAGTCTACCGCTTTGCGCTGTATGATTGCCTTAATTTTCATAAGTAAGACCTCACTATCAAAAGGCTTATTAAGGTAATCATCTGCTCCTACTTTATACCCTTTAAGAACATCTTCTTTAAGCGCTTTTGCCGTTAAGAAGATAATAGGAATTTCTTCGTTCTTCTCTCTTATTTCTTTTGCCAGTGTAAATCCATCTTTGTAAGGCATCATCACGTCTAAGATACATAGATCGTAATCATCTTTTTTGAATTTTTCAAATCCTTCCATTCCATTCTTTGCGTGAGTGACATCATAGTCATTCATCATAAGGTAATCCTTAAGAACAGTTCCAAAGTTTGGATCATCCTCTACTAGTAAAATCTTTTTGTTTTCAGTTTCCATATTATAATGATATTAGTGGTAATTTGATTATGAATGTGCTCCCCATTCCTTTTTCGCTTTCGACAGAGATTTCACCTTGGTGATCATCTACTATTCGTTTTGCATATGCAAGCCCTAAGCCGTGGCCTTTTACGTTATGTATATCTCCCGTATGCTCACGGTAAAATTTATCAAATACTTTTTTCTGCACAGTTTTAGACATTCCATCACCTTTGTCTTTTATCTTTATGACAATGGAGTCTTTTGTGTTTTCTGTATAAACATCTATTTCTGGCGCTCTATCTTCTGGTGTATACTTTACAGCATTGTCCATTATATTGACTAACACATTTGTGAAATGTGACTCATTTGCTAGCACTGGTGTGCGCTCTGCGTCAAGGTGAAGATTAATATAACCTCCTCGATCTTCTACTAGCAGCAATATATGGTTACTTGCATCTTCTACAAGCTCGTGCATATCGAGACGCTCTTTATTAATGTCTAATTCGTTTTTCTCTAGTTTAGATATGCGCAGTACATTTTCTACTTGTCCGTGCATACGTTTATTTTCTTCTCTTATAAGACCTTGATAGTATGCTACTTTTTCTGGACTGCTAGAAATTTTTGAATTTTTTAAAGCATCTAGCGCTAGGTTTATAGTAGCGATAGGTGTTTTAAACTCGTGGGTCATATTATTTATAAAATCTGTCTTAATCTGTGATATCTGTCGTTGCTTATTGAGCTGATGTAATGCACTTGAGTAGGCGATCACTATTATAAGTGTAAAAATTATAGACAACCCTGCCATTCCTAATATAGAAGAGATAACAAACTTCTTCTCACCAGGAAACTGAACATATAATGAGTAATCACTTACGTCTTTATCGTATAGAAATATAGGCTCGCTATATCCCGGTGCAGACTTTCTAAACTTAAAATCTTTAGATCGTACTCTTGTTAATAGATCATTACTATATACTCCAAATTCAAAATCTGTTTCTAGATTACGCTCTACAAGCTCTATGGTAAGAAGTTTACTTATTTCCTCCTCTGTAACACGATTATGTATAGGAATTCTATTTGCTATATCGCTTACAATTCCAGAAAATTGGTATTTCTCGTAATCGAGCAATCTAGAAAATTCTTGTATTCTATTTGATGTTGAACTTTCATTACCGTCTACACTACCCCTTTTTATGATTTGAGTAGATCTTCTGTTTGCATATCTTTTAAACTCTATACTATCCCCTTCTTCTCCTGTAACTCCTGGCGCTGTGATTTTAAAATCTTCTTGTAAAATGCCGCTACTGTATAAAGTAATCTCATTATTTACGAGATCTTCATTTATGTAAAAGTATTCTTCAAAAGACAACTCGTCTGGAAGCCCAATACTATCTACCATTTTCTGTACCGGATAATAGTAATCCTCTAGCTCTCGGTTTTCTATTCTATCTACCACAGCAGATAGTGCTTGCTTAGCGTTAAAGCTAAATTGCTCACGCTTAGCATCTACACTACTAGATATCCAATAGCCTTGTACAAATATGATACCTATGAGCGACAAGCTCATAAGCACAATTAATAAGTAAAATAGTTTTTTATTCACTACCCAAAAATAAGATTTTAACATTTCAGGCGGTTTCGGTTTAACCAAATGTTAACAAGCGGTAGTTATGCTATGCCCAACCCTTATCTAGACGCACCATAATATGAGTGTGAATGCGTGACACAGCGTTTTTTGCTTCTTCGAGTTTTATATTTTCTACGACAACATCTGCCATTGCAGCCTTACGATCATCAGACCATTGTGCTTTCATTCTCTTAATTACCTCATTTTCGGTCGTACCGTCTCTTTTTATAGTACGAGCGATACGCTCTTTTAAAGGAGCCGTTACAAGTATGGTAAAGTCACATAAATTATATCCCCCGTTTTCAAATAAAATTGCAGCCTCTTGCATAACGTATGCTGCATTTTGAGCGGCAACCCAGTCTTGAAAATGTTTTCTAACCGCAGGGTGTACTATAGCATTGAGTCTAGATAGCATTTTTTTTGAGTTAAAGACCTTACTCGCTATATAAGGCCTATTAAGTAAACCTTCCCTATATGCTTCTTCTCCAAAAAGGTTAATGATCTCCCTTTGCAATTCCTTGCTTGTGTTCATAAGGAGTTTTGCCTCGTCATCTGCAATATAAACAGGTATTCCTAATTCTTTAAAAAAACCTGCAATCGTCGTTTTACCGCTTCCTATGCCGCCTGTAATACCTACTACTATCATAACTAATTAATTACAATAAACTTTACTTGCTTGTTTATAAGTCTCGCAACTTTTACGGTAGCAGGTGCCTTTGCTATTTTGAGCGGTAAATAAGCATCATTATCTGAAGCGTTTTCATAATCACAGGTAACAAGGAAATCTGACGGGGTGATTTTATCAAAATTTTCGAGTTCTACTATATAGCTTACTTCTGCAGTTTTGGGCAATATTTTAACCTGCGTATCTAGATCATTAAGTATGGTAATAGGCACTACAATTTTACCCTCTGTATACTTAGCTACATCTTGTACTACATTTACCGCAGTTTGTGACAACCGCACATCTTGTGGCAGCTCTTGAGTAGATAGTGCTACTTCTTGCGCTATCTTTTTATCTACCTCCATTAGTTCTTTTCCTATTGTAAAAACTTCTTTGATTGATGTTATAGAAGTCGCTGGGCCCACTATGGTAATACTATCTGGCTCGATACGTAGTTTACTTTTTGCTCCATAACCTGTTTTATAAGAAACGGCAACATTAGATTGTACTGGGATACGCTTTGACGCTACAGAATCTACAGCTATACGTATTTGAGGAGGAACGATTGCAAGTACAGCTCCTTCATTATCTACAACTTCTTTTTGTGAAAGTGATCTAGCTGTTACTGTATATTCATACATATGAGACTCTACGCTCTGTAGCTCTGTAAAAGACACTTTTAATGTAGGCTCCTCTATAGCATTTGTAAGTAAGGAAAAACCAGAACCTTCTGCACTTACTTTTACATAGCTAGGTGTTAACTCTTGTACCGTTCGGTCTATAGGGACATCTACCACTTCTATGGCTACCTCAAATTGCGTTTTATATGTTTTAGATAATTTTATGAGGCCAGCAATGATAGTAGTAAACAGCAAGAAGAATAAAAACTCTCTTGCACTCACGCTGTTTATTTTAATTCCTCTCAACATATACGGTGGTTACTTTTGGTTCTCTAATGTACTAAAAAAAAGATGTGGATAACGCTTTCGCGGAAGCTGTCTTAGCCATTTTATTTCTATTGTAGAAGACAGAAAACCCGTACCGTAGCCATAAAACTGAATACCGGTTGCAACAATACTTAGATAACCTATAACGAGGCTTTTATTTATAATACTTGAATGCACAAAAATAATCGCAACATACAATGCGTAAAACTTGAGTAGTATCGTATTACCAAACAATGCTACGAGTAAACTTACAGCTAGACCTACGATAAACAAAGTAGGAAACCAATAAGTAAGCTTTGCTGTACTAGGGTGCCACGCGTTTAGTATAGGTCGTACTAGTCCAAATTTATGAACTTGAGTGTAAAACTTTTTCCAAGAGATACGACGTTTATGATAGACAAAAGCCTCTGGTATAAGCGCCGTTTTAAAACCTAGATCCCATAATCGCAATACGAGATCTGGATCCTCCCCGGGATGAATATCTCCAAAACCTTTACTAGCTTGAAAAGCCTTTTTAGACAATCCCATATTAAAACTACGAGGTTGGAATTTTCCGGTATCTTCACTTCCGCCGCGTATGCCGCCCGTGGTAAAAAATGAAGTCATACTATAACTTATAGCCTTCTGCAAGTTAGAAAAGTCTGGATGTGCCGCATCTGGACCGCCAAAACAATCTACATATCGCTCCTTTAACTGCTTATCCATCACCTCAACATACTGTGGAGGCAACATACAATCTGAATCTAGTATGATAAAATAATTACCTCTCGCTCTCTCCATCCCATAGTTGCGAGAACTCCCTGGGCCTGAGTTAGGCTTTGTTAAATAGGTAACATCAAGATCTGGGTAAGCATCTATTACTTCTTTACAAGGTAAGCTAGAGCCATCTTCAATAATTACAATCTCATAAGGAATAGCGGTTTCTTGCTGGTCAAAACTAGCAAGTAGTTCGGCCACCTCATCTGGTCGATTATAAACGGGAATAATAAATGAATATGAAAGTTGCATATAAAACAAAGCTAAGACATCCCTAAAGGCTAGGCAATAAAAAACCACCGACATATAGACGGTGGTTGGTATGGGTTTGATTCCGCTTTCGCGAAAGCGTACTAAAGTTTATTCGTGTCCTTCGGCTTTCATAAAAGCGTCCATCACCTCATTACTTACTCCCGTGTTGCTGAAACCTCCGTCATTATAAAGGTTTTGCATTGTTACACGCTTTGTAAGGTCTGAAAATAGTGAGATGGTATAATCTGCACAGTCTTGTGCCGTAGCATTACCTAGCGGACTCATCTTCTCTGCATAAGCGATAAAACCGTCAAAACCTTTTACTCCTTGACCTGCCGTAGTAGGTGTAGGTGATTGTGATATTGTGTTTACACGTACGTTCTTTTCTTTACCATAAAAGTATCCAAAACTACGTGCGATAGACTCTAAGTATGCCTTATTATCTGCCATATCGTTATAATCTGGAAATACACGCTGCGCTGCCATATAGGTAAGGGCTACGATACTTCCCCACTCATTCATAGCATCTTGCTTGTAGAGTGTTTGCATTACTTTATGAAAAGACATTGCAGATACATCTGTACCTTTTTGTGTCCAGTCATATTTTTGATCTGTATAAGCACGCCCTTTACGTACGTTTACAGACATCCCGATAGAGTGTAGTACAAAGTCTAACTTACCTCCTAGTATTTCTTGTGCTTTTGTAACAAGGTTTTCTAGATCTTCTAGCGATGTAGCATCTGCAGGAATAATCTCTGACCCTGTCTTTTCTGCAAGCTCGTTAATCTGTCCCATACGCATAGCGATAGGTGCGTTAGTAAGTACAAAAGATCCTCCCTCTTCGTGTACACGCTCTGCTGTTTTCCAAGCGATTGAATTTGCATCTAATGCTCCAAAAATAATTCCGCGTTTTCCTTTAAGTAAGTTATAACTCATAATAACAGTAATGGTTTGATGTATTCTAGTTAGGTTTTCGGCCTGCGCCGTTATGGAGGTGTAAATATCGTGGTTTCTGCTTAAATCACACTAGTTTAGTAGATTTTTTGCGTGAGCAATTGCCGCGTCACTGTGTTGCCCACCACCTAGCATAGCTGCTATCTCTACAATACGTTCATCCTCATTGAGTCGTTCTATGTAGGTTTGCGTACGCTCATCTGTATCTTTCTTGTACACTTTAAAATGTGAAGCACCCTGACCCGCAATTTGCGGTAAGTGGGTGATACTTACAAGTTGCATTGTACGCCCCATTTTTTTCAAGATGGCTCCCATCTTTACTGCAATATCTCCGCTCACACCGGTATCAATCTCATCAAAAATAAGTGTAGGCAATTGTTTATGTTTACTAAGAACAGACTTAAGGGCGAGCATTACTCTAGAGAGCTCACCGCCAGAGGCTCCTTTACCTAAAGGTTTTAGATCACTACCCTTATTGGCCGAAAATAAAAATTCTAAGTTATCTGTTCCAGTTGTTGTAAGAGTATCTTGAGAATCTAACTGAACTGCAAACTGTGCATTAGGCATACCAAGTTCAACAAGTAGTTTTTCTACTAGTGAGGTAAGGTGTGGTATTGCAGCAGCACGATCTTTATGTAACTGAGAAGCCAGTGCAAATGCACTTTCCTTTTCTAATTGTATCTGAGCTTCTAGCGCTTCTATCTTATCATCTACCCCTGCGATATCTTGAAGATCATTATCTAGTCTATCTCGTATCTCAATAAGTTCTTCTACACTTCCTACCTGATGTTTTTTAATAAGCGAGTGCAATAATTGCATACGAGTATTGAGTCGTTCTAGTGTAAGTGGGTCTGCATCTACATTATCAGAAACCTGACTAAGTACTTCTCCTATATCTTCTAGTTCAAGTAGTGTACTATTAAGTCGCTCATACAATTCTGTATATTGAGTACCATAACTATTGAGTCTACCCAGCGCTGCTCTAGCTGCGGCAAGTTGATCTATAGCTCCAGTTTGTTCTAGAGATACATTTTGCACAGCTGTAGCCAGCTGCTGCATAATCTCATCTGCATTGCTTAGTGTGTTAAGCTCCTCTTCTATCTCTGCATACTCTCCTACCTTTAATGCTGCCTCGTCAAGCTCTGTAAAAAGAAAAGATTGATAATCATACTCTAGCTGGGCTTGCTTCTTTTTTTCTAAAAGTTCGACAAGGGCCGCTTTTGAAGTCTTCCACTGAGTGTAAGCCGTTCTATATTTTTTTAATAATGCCACACTGTTTGAGAACGTATCAATCATCTCAAATTGAAAATCATTTTCAACCACTTGCAGTGTTTTATTCTGGCTATGTATATCTACTAGCCTAGCGCCCAGTGTGGAAAGTTGTGATAGTGTTACCGGCGTGTCATTTATGAAGGCTCTACTTTTTCCAGAAGGTAAAATTTCCCTTCTTATAATAGTAGACGCATCATAATCGAGATCATTAGCCTTAAAAAAAGTTTTGAGGTGGTAGTCACTTATAGCAAAAACACCCTCTACTACACATTTTTGAGACGCATCTCCTGCGCTAGACATATCTGCTCTTTTACCCGTAATAAGACCTAGTGCTCCTAGCAATATAGACTTACCAGCACCTGTCTCTCCAGTAATAACAGTAAACCCTTTATCAAACTGTAATTGTACAGATTGAATAAGTGCATAATTTTTTATAGAAAGGGAAGTAAGCAATGATTTTTAGATTTAGTTAAAATAAACGCACAAAGTGAGATGTAATACTCAACAAAAAATTCCCGTTATACGGGAATTTAAAATTAAGGATTGTCCTTATTATATACTATTAAAATGTGATTTGTCTCCAGTAATTTGATTTAGTTGGTGCAACTTGATTGAGCACCTCTACAAGAGATTTTACATTTACAGAAGGACCCCCAGAAAAGATAGAAGCAATCTCCTCCCCCTTAGTATCAAAAAATACACGGGTTAAAAAATTATTAGGCCTCTTGTTATACATAGACCTAAATTGAGATAAGGTAGTTGCAAGTGTTTGTTTACTACGCTTTTTATCTTCACCCATAAAATCAAGACCCGTACGGTGATACGTATACATTATACCTGCAAACTCTCTAAAATTAGGAGAAAGTAAATCTTCATTTAATCTATATCTAGACTGTGACCCGTCTTGAGGACTCCATCCGGTCTCACTACTAGGCTGCGCAGTTGTAACTATTTGCTTTGCAAGCTGAAAATATCTATCACCATCATTAAGCTTAAACGTATTTGCATCCATACCTATGATAGTATAAGCATAAAAAGCAATTACAGAAACTAAGTTTGAGTCAAACGTATTAGGGTTAAAAATAAGCGGCTGAAACTCTGTGTACTCAAAATCAAACTGCTTATCGTTAAAGTTAAAAGTAGGCGTATCATAATTAGAACCAAAAACAGGTCGCGATGCTCCTACTTGTACGCTTGCGCGAAAGTTGTTACCATCCTGCTGAGTAATAATTACATTAAAAGAACAGTCTATACGCTCTTGTTGCTTAAAACGTTTATCTGTCCACTTAGTAGTATTTATAAACTCCGTAAGTGAGCGTTCTAAAGTTTTAAAAACTTGTAAATCTGCTTTATTAGTTTGCTCTGCGTTGATAATCACAACTGCATTAAGCTCTTGTGCTACAAGGTTAAATGAGCAACATAAAACCACTAAGAATGTAAGTACTCTCATCATATTTTTTCGGCTATTTTATCAAATATATCAATAGACACTTCGGCTTTAGTCTTTAAATCATACTCCGTAACCGAACCGTCTTTTTCAATAAACGTAATTTTATTGGTTTTGGTCTGAAACCCTGCACCTTTATCTCGCAAAGAGTTTAAAACAATCGCGTCAAGATTTTTCTTCTCGAGCTTTTTCTTTGCATTTTCTAACTCATTTTGAGTCTCTAATGCAAAGCCTAAAAGATATTGATCTTTTTTAATAGTTCCCAGTGATGCAAGAATATCCTTAGTTTTTACTAAGTCTATTTGCATCGAAGTGTCTTTTTTCTTGATCTTCTCCTCTGCTACTTGCGCTGGCTTATAGTCAGCCACTGCTGCTGCTGCGATTGCTACATCTACCTTATCAAATACGGCGTGTGCAGCATCATACATTTGCTCACCAGAGACTACATTATGTACTGTAATTAAACTATGATTTACTTTTATAGCACTAGGTCCCAGTATAAGATCTACTGTCGCACCCAGGTCTGCTGCTCTTAAAGCAAGCTCGCATCCCATCTTACCACTACTGTGATTTCCTATAAAACGTACGGGATCTATTGCTTCATAAGTAGGTCCTGCTGTAATCATCACACGTTTACCTCTTAGAGGCAACTTACCCATTACATCATTCTCAATAAATGTCACGATATCCTCTGGCTCTGCCATACGTCCTTTACCTACCAGACCAGAAGCAAGTTCACCACTGGTAGCCTCTATCATTACATTACCATAAGACTGCAGTTTCTGAAAAGAATTTGTAGATGAAGGATGGATATACATATCAAGATCCATTGCTGGAGCAAAATACACAGGACACTTTGCACTTAGGTATGTGGCTAGCAGCAAATTATCTGAAGCCCCATTTGCCATTTTTGAAAGCGTGTTTGCTGTTGCAGGAGCTATAACCATAAGGTCTGCCCACAGCCCAAGCTCCACGTGATTTGTCCACACCGCATTATCATCACCTTCAATTGTAAACGATGAGTGTACCTCATTACGAGAGAGTGTACTTAATGTGAGCGGAGTAACAAAGTCTTTTGCCTTCTCTGTCATTACTACTTGCACAGAAGCGCCAGCCTTTATGAATGCTCTCACAAGACTGGCGCTTTTATATGCTGCAATGCCAGCGGTTACTCCTAAAAGTATTTTTTTACCGCTTAATACTGACATCTATCTAGTCGTTACTTTTTTCTTCAGTAACAGATGGATCTCTGTGGTAAATACGATCTTCTAACCACTCTTGCACTGCTAGTGCGTGAGCTTTAGGTAGACGCTCATAAAACTTAGATACTTCTATCTGCTCTTTGTTCTCAAAGATTTCTTCAAGACTATCATTAAATGTAGCAAACTCATCTAGTTTTTCTGAAAGCTCCTTTTTGATCTCAGTATTGATCTGTGAAGCACGTTTTGCAATTATAGAAATTGCCTCATAGATGTTATCTGTAGGGGCATCTACAAGATTCTTGTCAATTGTAGTTGTGCTTAAAGGTGCGTCTAAGTCCTTAATATTCATAATATTCTTCTTTAATTTAAAGTTTCCATTGCTAGCAGCGCTTCATTTACAGCTGCTACTTCTTCTGCTGCCTGCTCGCTATACTTTCCTTCTGGAAAATACTTCTCTAAGGCATTATATGCTTCTTTTGCATCCTCAAGTCTTTCTGCCTTACGACGTCTTACACTTCCTAATGCTAGTTGATAAGTAGAGTTAAACTTCCAGTACAAAGCATCCTCACGATACTTAGACCCTGGGAAATCTAGTAAAAAGTTATCAAACGCTTTTATCGCGTTTGGAAATGTACCTCTACTCTCTCCTATTTTATTATATCCTTTTGCTATCTCGTAAGCCTTGCGCTCTATCTTCTGGTTAAGCTCCTGTACCTTAGCATTTGCATCATCTAGACGCTCAGAATCTGGATACTGATTTATAAAATCTTGAAGTTTACCCATTGCTATGTATGTATCGCCTTGATCTAAGTTAAATCTAGGTGATCTATTATAATAGCTCTCTGCACTTTTATAAGCTGCCTCTTCTCTCTTCTCACTCTGAGGAAAAGATTTTACAAAACGTTCAAATTGATACCCTCCTTGGTAATAATCTCCTAGCTCATAAAATGTATTCGCATAAAGATATGACACACGCTCTGCTTGTGGGCGTCCTCTGTATAGCGGCACAATCTGCTCCCAAAGCTTTAAGGCTTTTTTGTATTTACCTTGAGAATACAAGGAATCTGCAAATGTGTACTTTGCTTTTATATCATCGTTTTTAAGAACATCTTGATACGCCGAACAAGAGCTCAATAAAACAACTGCAACTAGTAGGAAAAATATATTCTTCATAAGGGTTAAAAACAGCAGGCAAAATTACGTAAAATCAATCACATAACATAACTTAATTAATGTAGCCCAAAAATAAACGCTTTTACCCTAGTATTTATTTTGTTAGCATACGTTTAACAACTTCTATAAAGTGTTTAAAAATGCTCCTATCTTTTGATGCAATTCATCTGTAGCTTTTACTAGTGGCAATCTCACAAAGGGCTTGCACACACCCTGATGCGCTAACAATGATTTAATACCGGCAGGGTTACCCTCTTCAAAAATAAGATCTATAAGTTCTAATATTTTAAAGTGTTCTTTATACGCTTTCGCGAAAGCGTTATTTAAACCATCATTAATAATCGCTGTAAAAACTTCTGGAATACCTTGACCTATCACAGATATCACACCACTACCTCCAGCCGAAACTAATGGCAATGAAAGTGTGTCATCTCCAGAGATCACCATAAAATCATCTGGGGTTTTGTGTATTAATTCAAGCACCTGTGACATATCACCGGTAGCTTCTTTTATAGCTATAATATTGTCAAAATCTCTAGCAAGTCTCGCCGTAGTTTCTGGTAACATATTACTAGATGTTCTACCTGGCACATTATATAAGACAACCGGCAAAGAGCTAGCTGTAGCTACAGCCGCAAAGTGCTGATAAATTCCTTCTTGAGTAGGTTTATTATAAGCCGGAGATACCGATAGTATAGCGCTTATGCCATCATACTTACCATTTTTAAGTTCTGCTACAACTGCGGCAGTATGATTACCCCCCACACCTAGCACGACAGGTAAGCGACCGTTTGTCACTTTAATAATATGAGCAACCACCGCCTGCTTCTCTTCACTAGATAACGTAGCACTCTCTGCTGTGGTACCTAGCGCCACTAGATAATTTACACCGCCAGAAATACAATATTCTACCAGCTTAGTAAGTCCATTATAGTCTATAGACAAATCTTCATTAAATGGTGTAACGAGAGCAACACCTGTACCCCTTAACTCCTGCATTAATTTATAACTTTTAAAATTTTTAAATATTTTTCTAATTCTTTTGCAAAAACCACTTCTTGATCTGTAGCTACGTGTATCGTAAGATCATTATATGTTTCCATAGCTGAGTCAATCCCTACTTTAAACTTTGCAGCAGAGAGTGCTGTCATTGCTTTAAGCGATAAATTTTCTGGCGTGTAGTAGCTTATTAAAATATCAAAAGGAGTTGCACTAAAATCTTTGAGAGTCTTAGTTTTAAAAACTCCTTTCCACCCTACTTGCTTATCTGAAAATAACTGTGACTGCTCACGCTGCTCTTTTGTTAAGGTTTTTACATACTCAAGTATTGCTACATCTTTAGACTTTACTCCTATTGCTTTGCACAAAGAAGAAAGATTATTTTGATTAAAAGGCTTATCTACATCTTGTAAAATAGCAACGCTAGATACTGCAGTTGTGCTCGCCTTATAATTGCGTGCTTGTTGTGCTTTATCTATTTGTTTAATGATGGATTTTGCTTTTAATCCGGTTAAAAACATATAACTTTACTTTTGAACAAATGTAGATAAAATTTACTGCTACCTACGCCATAAATTATGAGGAGGACTACGCTTTTAACTATCATCTATGCGATTGTTATATATACAACAGCAATATCTTGTAAGGAAGAGTCTCACTATGCTCCAGAGCGTATTAAAGGAGATCTTATCCCTATAAATCAAAATAGCCCAACGAGTGAAGAGATAACTCAAGCCATACTTCCATACAAGGAAGCTATACAGGCAGAAATGGATAGTGTACTAGCCATTGCACCAGCATCGTACACAAAAAAGGACGGCAAGCTCAACACAGCAGTAGGCAATATGATGGCAGATGCTGTTTATGAAATGGCAAACCCTATATTTCAAAAAAGAACTGGATATCCCTTTAACGCAGTGCTTCTCAATTATGGAGGCATACGCTCTGCTCTTAATAAAGGAAACATCACTACCAGAACCGCCTACGAGTTAATGCCTTTTGAAAACGAAGTGGTTGTCGTAGAGCTTAGTGGTAAGCAAATGAGATCTCTTTTTGAATATTTAAAAGGTGGAAGTGCACATCCCATCGCAGGTATGGAAGTACAACTATCGGCCACAGGTGATCTTTTAAAAACACAAGTGCAAGGTCAAGATATTGATGATAACGAGACTTACTTTATCGCAACTAGCGACTACCTCAAGAATGGTGGTGACCATATGACCTTTTTTGAAAACCCAGTAAGCACGCTTCCGCTAGATTACAAAATAAGAAATGTGCTCATCGATTATTTTAAAAAGTATGACACCATCGCACCCGTAAGAGATAACAGATTTACAAGAGATAGCAAATGATACGTAGAACTTTTATAAAACAAACCGCCGCAGCAACAAGTCTTGTAGGATTAGGAGGGTTAACAATGGGTATGGGTGTAGATACGCTTTCGCGAAAGCAAAAAAAGCACATCACTATTTTACACACTAACGATGTACATAGTCACGTTGAGCCCTTCCCTTCTAACGACCCAAAATATGCAAATCTAGGAGGTGCCGCCAGAAGAATGGGAGTTATCACGGCTGTACGTAAAGAAAACCCAAACACATTACTTCTTGATGCAGGTGATATCTTTCAGGGTACTCCTTACTTTAATTTTTATGGAGGTGAGCTTGAGTTTAAACTTATGTCTATGATGGGATATGATGCCGCTACCATAGGTAATCACGATTTTGACAATGGTATAGGTGGGCTAGCTGCTCAAATGCCTAATGCATCTTTTGAACTTCTCACAGCAAATTATGACTTCTCAAATACCATAATGGATGGCCTCACAAAACCTTATAAGGTTTTTGTAAAAGATGGGGTACGTATTGGTGTTTTTGGCCTAGGGATAAAACTTAGTGGCCTTGTAAATCAAAATATGTTTAAGGAGACAAAATATCTAGATCCCGTAGAAATGGCCACAGATACTGTTAAAACCCTAAAACAAAAGGAGCGCTGCGACCTTGTTATATGCCTTTCTCATCTAGGTTATGAGTATCGCAATAGTGACACCATATCTGATATAGCACTTGCAGGAAAGACCGAAGGTATAGACCTCATTATAGGAGGTCACACACATACATTTTTAAAGAAACCTACAATTGTTCAAAACAAAAACGAAAAATTTGTACTTGTAAACCAAGTAGGTTGGGGAGGTATTAATCTAGGAAGAGTTGATTTCTACCTAGATGACAAAAATAATCTAGAGAGTTCGAGCTTAGTACTAGATATATAATCTAGATATACTCCTGATATGTACTTTCTTTTTCTATTCGTTTAAACCTAGTTATATAAGTGGCTAAGGTTACTTTCATAAATACCATCATAAATGTGGCCATTATAAGCATAGGAATTTCATTATAAAGAAAATAGTATATGAAGCCAAATACGGTACCAGCAATGTAGCTACCACCTATCATAATAAGACCTATATTGTCTGGGTGGAGGTTATAATTAGGTATTATAAAGCAAACACTCATTGTTATACCAAAAACCACCACTGTAAGCAAGAAGAGGCTCGTTTCTGGTATAAACGGCATTACTAGATAAACAATGTATAGCAGCACAAAGCTAAGTGTTATAAACCCCACAATGAGCTCTACAAGATTATGCTTTGAAAAGGCAGTTACTCGTTTTTTTAATACAGGTTTCATTATAAACAAGAGTGCAGCATACCCTACAATAGATGCTAGGCACGTGAGTGTTATATTTTTCTCATAGTCTGTTAAGAACAAATACTCCGCCAGTAGCGTTGCTACTAAAAATATTAAAAAGGAAATACTAAACTTACCTGTTGCTTTTATTACATATATATACAAAAACAAAGAACCAAAAGGAGTTAGATAGAACACATCATTCTGGTCAAAAAAGACAGGTGTAAGCATCATCATAAACCCTAGCAGAATACTGATAGATCTATATAACCTATATCCGGTAAAGTTCTCTCTAAGCATTAGTTAAAGCTAAGAATTCTATTTCAGAAATAATAGTAATTCCTAGTTTTTGAGCTTTTTCTAATTTGCTAGGTCCCATTTTTTCGCCCGCAACGAGGTATGATGTTTTAGATGAGATAGAACTTGAGACTTTTCCTCCGTTATCTTCTATCAATTTTTTAAGATCATTACGTGGCATTTCAAACACACCAGAAACCACAAACGTCTTACCTGCAAGCACATCTGACTGGTTTGCAAGCTTCTCTGCAGAAATTTCTAGTTGTACTCCGTAAGATCTTAAACGCTCTATGAGTGCTATATGTTCCGCTTTCGCGAAAAATGCAACTACACTCTCAGCAATCTTAATTCCTATTTCATCTACAGCAACCAGCTCCTCTTCTGTTGCCGAAATAATCGCATCAATAGACTTGTAATGCTTTGCAAGTTTCTTTGCTACAGTCTCTCCTACGTATCGTATACCTAAACCAAACAACACCTTCTCAAAAGGAATCTTAACAGACGCCTGCACACCATTCACTAAGTTTTCGGCACTTTTTTGAGCCATTCTTTCTAACGGAAGCAACTGCGCTACTGTAAGCTCATATAGATCTGCATAATTTAATATAAGTCCCTCGTTTACGAGTAAAGCTACCGTCTCACCTCCTAGCCCATCTATATCCATTGCTTTTCTAGATATATAATGTTGTATGCGACCTATAATTTGTGGTGGGCAACCCATATCGTTAGGACAGTAGTGTTGTGCTTCCCCCTCTTTACGCACAAGCTGAGTATCACATTCTGGACACTCGGCTATATAATCGGTAGGCTCAGAATCTGCTGGGCGTTTTGTAAGATCTACTGCTATGATTTTTGGGATGATTTCCCCTCCTTTTTCTACAAAAACCTCATCACCTTCTCGTATATCTAGTCGTTCTATCTGATCCGCATTATGAAGACTGGCTCTTTTAACGGTTGTCCCGGCAAGCTCTACAGGTTCTAGGTTTGCCACTGGTGTGATGGCTCCAGTACGACCTACCTGATATGTTATTTCGCGTAAGCGGGTAGACACCTGTTCTGCTTTAAACTTGTAAGCCATAGCCCATCGCGGAGCTTTTGCAGTATACCCCAACTCCTCTTGCTGCTGGAGTCCGTTTACTTTTACTACAACACCATCTGTCTCATACGGTAAGTCGTGACGAGCCTTATCCCAGTGATTAATAAAATCTAATACCTCATCAATGCTCTTTGCTAGTACTGCTGCATCTGGCACCATAAAACCCCAGTCTCTAGCTTTTTGCAAACTTTCTATCTGGGTAGTTATCCCTAGATTATTACCAGTGATATTATAAAGTAAGCACTGCAATGGTCGCTTTGCAACCTCTGCACTATCTTGAAGTTTTAGAGAACCACTTGCGGTATTACGCGGGTTACGATATAGCTCAAACCCTAGTTCCTCGCGCTCTGCATTCATCGCGTGAAAACCATCCCAAGGAAGCACAATCTCACCACGTATGTCAAACTTAGGAGGATAATCTCCTTTTAACTTTAAAGGAACAGATTTTATGGTTTTAATATTAGTAGTTACATCATCTCCCTGTAATCCATCTCCACGGGTTACAGCTCTGAGCAACTCTCCATTTTCATAGGTGAGACTTATTGAAGCACCGTCATATTTAAGCTCGCAGGTATAATGTACTTCACCATCTACCATTTTCTTAACGCGGGCTTCCCAGTCCTCAAGATCTTCCTTTGAGTAGGAGTTATCTAGAGAGTACATTCTATGCTCGTGTACAATAGTCTCAAAATTTTTAGTCACTGCACCACCTACGCGATGTGTAGGCGAGTTAGGATCATCATATGCTGGATTTGCAAGTTCTAGCGCCTTAAGTTGTTCTAATTTTTTATCAAATTCAAAATCAGAAATAGTGGGCGTATCTAGCGTGTAGTAGTTATAGTTGTGCTCGCGTAGCTCTTGACGAAGCTGTAAGATTTGTTCTTCAATAGTCATATGTAAAAATAACCAAAAAGAAAGGCTGTTACAATGAAGATTGCAACAGCCTTTACACTATTTATTATATAAAAAGTTAGTCTTCTATAAATAGATTTCTAACTAATGCAGCACAAATACCTCCTGCAATAGGTGTAACAATAAATAACC
Source organism: Dokdonia sp. MED134 (assembly GCF_000152925.2). Taxonomy (NCBI): domain Bacteria; kingdom Pseudomonadati; phylum Bacteroidota; class Flavobacteriia; order Flavobacteriales; family Flavobacteriaceae; genus Dokdonia; species Dokdonia sp. MED134. The sequence goes on from NZ_CP009301.1 coordinate 1,184,723, forward strand.
ATAACTGGCTCATCGCTTTACCTCCAGCAAATAGTGCAGGACCTAAACTTCTTGCAGGATTTACAGATGTACCTGTGATAGGGATTGCAACCATATGTATTAATGCTAAAGAAATCCCAATAGCTAGACCTGCCATAAGAGGAGATGCATTTTTTGCCGTTGTTCCAAAGATCACGAGTAAAAACAAAAATGTAAATACAAACTCTGCAATGAGAGCAGATGTCATATTATAATTACCCAGATAACCTTCACCCCAGCCATTACTACCTAGACCCCACTCTGGCATAGTAAAACCAGCACTTCCAGAGGCTAATAGATATAACACCCCAGCAGCTAGTATAGCTCCTATGCATTGTGATATGACATACCCTACCGTATCTTTTGCGCTAAGTTTACCCGCAACAAGCATTGCAATTGAGATAGCTGGATTAATATGACAACCAGAAATTGGACCAATGGCGTATGCCATCACAACTACCGAAAATCCAAAAGCAAGTGAGATACCTAAGAGTCCTATTCCTTCTGGACCAGATTGTGAGACACTAGCAATAGTTGCCGCTCCACAACCAAACAAAACCAAGGCAAATGTGCCCAAACCTTCTGCAAAAAATTTTTTCTTTGTGTTCATTTGTAAATAATTGTTTTAGTTAATTACTACAAACTAGACATTTTAAGACAAAAGCTTAAACAAAATAGAGATACCTCTTAGGTAATAGATAAAAAACGCTTTTGCATCGCTTAAGAGTAAACTACGGGTAAACTAACACAGCCAAACTACTCATTTTCAGATAGCGAAGCTTTTAACCACTTAGGCATTGCCATAGGTTCAAAATTCTCCATCTGATCTAGAAGACCATCAATGGTAGTGTCTACAAGAAGGATGTCATAATTTTCTTGTTTCAGAAAACCTTTGTCTACCATATTTTTAAGCGCACTTAAAAGATCATCATAAAAGCCATTTACATTGAGCATCCCCACAGGCTTTTTATGCAACGCTAGCTGGCTCCAAGTAAGCACCTCAAAGAGCTCTTCCATCGTTCCAAAACCACCAGGAAGTGTTATAAAACCGTCAGACAGTTCTTGGAGCTTCATCTTGCGCTCGTGCATTGTCTCATTTACTATAAGCTCTGTAAGGCCTGTATGCACCACTTCTTTAATTTGTAAAAATGCCGGAATCACCCCAATCACTTTACCATTTACATCAAGAGCGCCCTGAGCAACAGCTCCCATCACCCCTATTTTGGCAGCACCGTATACGAGTGTCATATCCTTTTTTGCCAGTGTGGCTCCTAGCAAGCGAGCTTGGTTTATAATCTCTGGATCAGTTCCTGCACTGCTACCACAGTACACACAAATAGATGCTAACTTCATACGATTTCTTTTTTTCTAACAATTGTTTTGATATTTAGAAGCATTTAGGTTAAAGCCATACACGCCTTTATCATCCTATCTTTACCAAACATATCTTTTCTAAGCACAACATCTGTAAAGCCTATATTTTTTAATAATGCTACAGTCTCTCTACCCAGATATTCATTAATCTCAAAATACAGAGCTCCCGAAGGTGCTAAACTTTTACGGGCCAGCTCACCAATCTTTCTATAAAAAATAAGAGGATCTTGATCTGAAACAAATAGTGCACTATCTGGCTCATTGCTCAGCACGTTTTCTCTCATCATTGCCTTTTCTTGCTCACGCACATACGGCGGGTTACTCACGATAACATTATAAACTTCATCGAGGGCTTGCGTCTCGAGGATGTTCTGATTATAAAAGTCTACTTTCACGCCATTTGCCTTAGCATTTTGATATGCTGTGGCAAGTGCATTCTGGGAGATATCTACCGCTTCTACTGTTGCTTTATTAATATTTTTTGCAAGTGTAATGGCTATACAACCAGAACCTGTACCTATGTCTAAAAGACGTAACATATCTTGTGCTTCCTCTTTTAATAGACCTTGCGCCACATCATCTATAATCCAGGCGACGAGTTCTTCGGTTTCTGGCCTAGGTATTAACGTAGCAGGATTTACCTGAAAGTCAAGCCCGTAAAATGACGAGCTACCTGTGATATATTGCATAGGCTCACTCTTAGACAGTCTAGCTGTTATTTCTTCAAGCTCTTTACGTTGTGATGGGTGTATGTTTTGCTTTCGCGAAAGCGAGATCTCAACCCTATTCATTTTTAATACGTGCTCAAGTGTTAAGAAACATAGGTTCTCGACCTCTTCTGGCTCATAAAGTGCTGCCAGTTGCTTCTTGAAATCTGCGCGAAAATCGTCTATACTCATAGTTTTATAAGCATATGAACGGGACACGAAAAGTGACCTGTGTTACCCATAGGTCCATCTATATAATCAAAACCGGTGCGCTTGTATAATTTTTGGGCTGCCTCCATATAGGGCATCGTCTCAAGGTAGCATTGCTCAAATCCAAAATCTCGAGCCGTATCTAGACACTTCTTCATCATAGCCGACCCTAGACCCTTGCCTCGTGCTTCTTCTAAGAAGTACATCTTTTGCAACTCGCACACATTACCATCATAATTATCAAGTTGTGCGATACCCGCACAGCCTATTATCGCGCCATTATCTTCTACCACAAAATAGGCAGCCTTAGGCCTATCATAATGCTCATACATTGTATCTAGCGCCTCATCTGCATAAGCGGTCCCTACCTTTGGAGCGCCCATATCTACCAGCACCTTGCGCACTACGGCCGCAACCTGTGCATTATCTTCCTTTTGAATAGGTCTAATGATTGGTTTGTTCATCACAATTAAACGTTTACTTTTGCGATGTGAAGATACACAACACCTATATAAAAAGATGTATTGCCCTTGCAAAAAATGGGCTTCCAGCAGCAATGCCTAACCCCTCCGTAGGAGCCGTACTTGTGCATAACAACACGATTATTGCAGAAGGCTATACAAGTGCATATGGCGGTCCTCACGCAGAGGTAAATTGTATCGCTTTCGCGAAAGCGAATACCCCAGAACTCATTGCCAAATCCACCTTGTACGTATCTCTAGAACCTTGCTCACACTGGGGAAAAACCCCTCCTTGTGCAGATCTCGTTATAGACTCAGGAATTAAACGCGTAGTGATAGGCACCATAGACCCTTTTGCCAAGGTAGCCGGCGCTGGCATAAAAAAACTTATGCAAGCTGGAGTTGATGTTACCGTAGGCGTGCTTGAAAAAGAATGTCAAGAGGTAAATAAACGCTTCTTTACTTATCACAATGAGAAGCGACCATTTATAATTTTAAAATGGGCCGAAACCGCAAATGGTTTTATAGCTCCTGCTAGCAGAGATAAGCAAGAACCGGTGTGGATTACAAACTCTCACTCTAGACAACTAGTGCACAAACTACGTAGCAAGGAGATGGGCATTTTAGTGGGCGGCAAGACCGTTATAGAAGATAATCCTACACTTACCACACGTGACTGGCACGGCAGCAACCCGACCAGAATCGTGATTGACACACAAGGTAACCTACCTAAGAAGTTACACATATTTAATAATGAAGCACCTACAATAGTGCTTAAAGACAGTGACCCAAAAAGCATCTGTAAAGAACTTTTTGAGCATAACATACAATCTGTTATTGTAGAAGGTGGCGCTGCTACCCTACAACGTTTTATAGATGCAGCTTTATGGGATGAGGCTAGTGTGTTTACAGGCCTTACAAACTTTAACGCAGGTATAAAGGCTCCCAAGAAAACAAGCCAATTTACACTACAATCTAGTCAACACGTACAAGGTGACAGGTTAGACATTTACACACGCAGCGACTCTTGATTTACTTATTACTAAGCATAGCGGCTTCCAGTCTCATATTTGTAATCTTCAAGTTATTTTCAAAATTTGAAGTAAATACGCTACAAGCTATTATCGTAAACTATGTGGTGGCCTTTACTTGTGGCATCTTGTTTTATGAAGGCGGTACTACACTAGCACAAGTTCCAGAGCAGGAGTGGTTTTATGCATCTGCTGGGCTTGGTGTGCTCTTTATTGTTGTATTTAACTTAATGGCATACACTACACAAAAGAGTGGACTCTCTGTAGTATCTGTAGCGACCAAAATGAGTGTGGGGATTCCCATACTTTTTGGCGTTTTCTATTACAACGAGTCGCTAGGGCTCTACAAAAGCATTGGGATCATACTTGCTTTAATAGCCGTTTATCTCGCCTCTGTAAAAGCAAAAGATGGGATTGCTATAAAGAAAGAAAACCTCATCTTCCCAATTCTTGTGTTCTTAGGTAGTGGTGCGATAGATACTAGTCTTAAATTTATAGAGGGTGCATATGTAAGTAATGGAGATGTACCCATTTTTAGCGCAACTATCTTTGGCGCTGCTGCTTGTATTGGCTTTTTAATTATAGGGTATCAAATCATCACTAAGACATTTACTTTTAAGCTCAAAAATATTGTGGCAGGTGTCGGTCTGGGTATACCTAACTATTTTTCTATCTATATGCTTGTACAGGCTTTGCGAGATCCAAGATTTGATAGCTCTACACTTTTTACCATAAACAATGTTGCCATTGTGATGGTAAGTACCTTTATAGGAATCTTGTTTTTTAAAGAAAAACTTCTCCTCAAAAACTGGATAGGTATTGCACTCGCCGTGGTGAGCATTTTGCTTGTAAGTTTATTTAATTAGAAAAGAATTATACTTTTTTTTTACGCTTTCGCGAAAGCGTACTCAACACCCCTCGCCCTATAATTCTACTAGCTTTGTTTATTTAAAAAACCACCAAACTCCCGTTAACAAAGGGATTACAAGATATAAGCTCTGTAACATTTTGTGAATTATCTCAACATATCTATGTAACCAAAATGAAAACGATATGGGATTCGGTGGAGCAGCTCTTGCAGCAAATCAAGTAATGAGAAACAATAGAAACCTTCTTAAGCAAAAGCGTAAGAGAGGTGACTTATCTTTTGTATCTACTGTAAATGAAAAGTGGGTAGACCCTAAAAAAGCGTCTTTTGAACAACTTATGGAAATACGTAAACGTATACGTAGAGATAACAAACGCTATAGACGTAAGGTCCTAATTGTGACAATTATTGCCTTTATACTATTGGTGCTTGCGATAGCTGTAATACCTTGGGATCTCATTTTTACTAATAGTTTTAATCCTCACAAGTATTAATACCAAATCACAGATTATTCTCTACGGTACTGCTTTGTCTCTTCAAAAACGTGATCAAGTATAGCGATGTCTTGTTCAGTAAGTTCTATATCACGACGTGCCATTGCTATTTTTGCCGTCTCGTAGGCCTTATTTGTTTTGTGGGTTACAAAGCCACTAGCACCTCCCCAAGAAAATGAAGGAACAAAATTACGTGGAAAACCACTCCCAAAAATATTAGAAGCTACGCCCACTACGGTACCGGTATTAAACATTGTATTAATACCACACTTAGAGTGGTCACCCATCATAAGACCACAAAACTGTAGCCCTGTATTTGCAAAGCGACCTGTTTCATAATCCCATAACTTTACGGGGGCATAATTATTTTTAAGGTTTGAGTTGTTTGAATCTGCACCTATGTTACACCATTCTCCAAGGACACTATTGCCTAAAAAGCCATCGTGACCTTTACTTGAATACCCCATAAGCACGGCGTTATTTACCTCTCCTCCTACTTTACAGTGCGGACCTAGAGTGGTGCCGCTATAAATCTTGGCGCCCATTTTTACAGCTCCGTGATCACATACCGCAAAAGGTCCTCTTACGAGTGCACCTTCCATAATCTGGGCATCTTTGCCTATATAGATAGGGCCATCTGTAGCATTAAGATGTGAGTAGTGAACTGTTGCTCCTTCCTCTATAAATATTTGATCTTTATTTATTGCTATTACGTGCTCCGGAATGTCTTGAGACTCTCTATCTTCGGTAAGCATCTCGAAATCTCTGGTGATTGCCTCTCCGTTTTTGGCAAAAATATCCCAAGTATGGGCTACCGTAAGAATATCTGGAGCAGTGTATTGTATACAATCATAGGTGTCAAAATCTACTTCTTCACCCTCCTTTACATAAAAGGCAATGATTTCTTCTCCATCAAAAATGGCTTGTTGTGGTTCTAGGCCTTTAATAATCTGAGCGAGATTAGGAGAAGGGAGATATGATGCATTAATCATCACATTTACCTCCAGCTCAACCATAGGCCATCTTTCTGAGAGATACTCTTCTGTAACGGTAGAGGTTGTTGAACCTAGTACAAACTCCCATTTCTCACGTATGGTAAGTATCCCTATGCGTAAGTCTGCTACGGGTTTTGTATAAGTAAAAGGTAAAAGTTGATTGCGTACGTTACCGTCAAAAAGGATATAGTTCATCTCTAAGTACTGTTAGTCTGTTGAAAAAGCGATTGCAAAAATGAGCATCGACTTATACCGCAAATGTAAAGACTCTTAGATAAAGAAATGTATCTAGTTATAAAGAATACACACTAGTACAACTGTGTCTTACTTCTTCTTTTTTACAAGAATCGTCCACTCAAAGTTAAACTCAGAAACCTGCACACCGTCTTTGTTTGTCCCTACAGCTTTCATCCAGCAGGTTTGACCCTCACCAGTAGCAACCGCTTTATCTATAGCCTCTTTAATCTGAGGGCCATTATCACACACAAAGTGTATTCTGCCAGTTGCTTTTTTTGTAAAAGTGGCATTATTATTTGCCACAAGCATCGATATCTTTTTTCCGCTCTTTTGTATGTGTGCAATAACAAGTGCTCCTGTAGCAAGCTCTGCCGCCATACCCTGTACTGCCCAAAACATACTATTAAAAGGATTTTGATTAATCCAGCGATGTTTTACTGTGGTTGTACAAGACTCTGGTGATAGTGACTTAACACGCACTCCCGTAAGCCACGCAGAGGGTAGCTTAAACATTGTGAACGTATTGAATTTACTAGGTGTAGGAAAGGACATATCTATTGCTTTTAGACAAAAGTAACAATATTTATTAATACTATGCGTGCATATTAATATCTTAAATAAATGTTAATATTTAGTACTATGCGTAACAAAGTACCTTTTTTTAGACATATATTTGCATAAGACATTAATAGACTATGGAAACTAGCATACCCACACATCACAAAAATGTAGGAACATTAATACACCTTTCTACCTTCTGTAAATACCTTTTTCCTTTTGGAAATTTTATTGCGCCGCTCATTTTATGGAGCGCTCAAAAGCGCAACTCTCTATTTATAGACAAGCACGGTAGAGATGCCATAAACTTTCAGCTCAGTATACTTTTATATTTTATTGCGCTGGCGGTAATAAGCATTCCGTTCTTTATTTACTTTATAGTAAGTGCTGGTGAAGGAAGCGCTAGTTTGCTTAACAATGGATACATAAATGACCCTAGTGACTTTGCAGATCTAGGTGGTTTTCTCATCACTGCCATTGTGGTAGGTGTACTGGCTATAGGATTATTTCTTATAGAGATTATCACAGTAATTTCGGCAGCAGTGCAGGCATCACAAGGAGGCATTTACAAGTTTCCGCTTCTTATAAATTTTATTAAAGCTTCTGCCGTTGCAGAAACCCCAGATACTCAAGAGGACTCATCAACTCAAGAGCAACCTACTATGTAATGTAGTGGTATGACTATGTACGCTTTCGCGAAAGCGTAACAACAATTAATCAATCACCTGACCCAAATCAGGACCAAAACGAACAGTTTAATGTATTTAAAAATGGAAATCTATGAAGATTGAAAACACCAAAGCGCAAATGCGAAAAGGCGTGCTAGAATACTGTATCCTCTCTGTATTAAAAGACGAAGATGCATATGTAGCAGAGATCTTAGGCACGCTTAAAGACGCCAAGTTGCTGGTGGTAGAGGGTACAATTTACCCGCTTCTCACTAGACTTAAAAACGCTGGTTTACTCAACTATCGCTGGGAAGAATCTACCAGTGGTCCACCACGTAAATATTATGGACTTACCGAAACGGGTAAGATATTTTTAAAAGAACTCTCAACCACTTGGGATGAGTTACAGACAGCAGTAGCCGTAGTTACATCCACTAAAACCACAAAAAAATGAACAAGACAGTTAATATAAATTTAGCAGGAGTATTTTTTCATATAGATGAGGATGCTTACGGTAAATTACAGAGATATCTCGCTGCCATCAAACGTTCTTTTGAAGGTATGCAAGGTGAAGATGAAATTATAGCAGATATAGAAGCTCGTATCTCTGAGCTATTTTCTGAGCGCATTAAAGACGAGCGCCAGGTAATAGGCTCACAAGAGCTAGACGAGGTGATTGCTGTAATGGGACAACCAGAAGACTATATGGTAGATGACGATATTTTTGAAGATGAGCCTGCAGCTAGCAGCAACTCCTCAAAAAAGTCAAAACAAGCACCACGTATCGCACAACGTCGTTTTTACAGAGATACAGATAATGCTTACATAGGCGGTGTATCTAGCGGTATGGGACACTATCTGGGTATAGATCCTTTATGGGTTCGTATAGGCTGGGTATTACTTATAGCGCTTACTTGGTTTACACTAGGAGGTACAGCACTTATCTATCTTGCTCTATGGGTTTTTGTACCAGAAGCACAAACCACGGCAGATAAACTCGCAATGCGGGGAAAGGCAGTTAACATTGACAATATCACAGAAAAAGTAAAAGAAGGATTTGAAAATGTGGCTGACACCGTAAAGAGTGTAGATTATGATAAGTATGGTAATAAAGTAAAAACAGGAGCTCAAGGTTTTTTCGGGACCATTGGTAAGATTATTATGTTTTTCTTTAAGGTCCTTGCAAAGATTATAGGTGTACTCCTTATTATAACGGGAGCTACTGTAGTTATCTCTTTACTTATCACCTTTTTAACAGGTGGTGTAGTAGATCTATTTACTCCTAATCTAGCCGATTTACCGTGGGTAAATAATGAGACAGGACTGCCTATCTGGCTTGTACTTCTTCTCACCTTATTTGCAGTTGGGATACCTTTCTTCTTCTTGTTTTATTTAGGACTTAAGATTGTTTCTTCTAACCTAAAATCTATGCCGGTGAGTGCAAAGCTTAGCCTCTTTGGCCTGTGGCTTGTATCTGCGATAGTGATAGGCGTATTTTCTGTAAAAGAAGCTATTAAGTATTCTAACACAGAAACTGGTAAAGTAGTAGAGCGCACAGAGCTTGCGATAAAGGCAAGTGACACCCTGCGCATACAGATGCGAGAGAGTGATCGTTATGAAATTCCTTTTGGGCGATCTACAGGGTTTATGAGAACGATTAAGAGTGACACAGAAAATGTGACTATAGAGCGTGACGTACGTCTTATTGTGAGAAGTACTAAAGATAGTAATGGCTACATCCAGATAGAAAAACGAGCAGATAACTTCACCTATGAAGAAGCACGTGAGCTAGCCTCATCTATACAGTATGATTTTAAACTAGAAGACGGTGTTTTATCACTAGATGGTTTTCTTACCTCACCTACTCAAAAATCATATGGCCACTGGAATGATCGCGAGGTACAAGTGATTGTATACCTTCCAGAAGGAACTACCCTCATTGCAGATGAAAATACGTACTCATACCACCGCAATGATAGTAGATACCGTGACATACTAGATAATGGAACAGAAGAGCAATACCTAACCGTGGGTAATGGCAAGCTTCTTTGTGACGGCTGTCCAGAAGATCGCAGTTATGATTATAACGATGATGATAACTCTTGGGAGCAATCTGGTAATGATTCTTGGGAAGAACGCAGTTATGAAGAAGGAGAAAATGCTCCAGAATGGGATCGTGAGCCAGAAGCACCCCAAGCTCCTACGCCACCAGAAGCTCCTGACACAGAAGCGCTACGAAATAACTAACCTACTATGAAAAACCCAACCAACCTTCTTTGGATCCTGTTGCTACTCCCCTTGATCGGAGTGGCGCAGGTGTCTAAGGATAGCAAACTTTATAAAGAAATTCTTGCTATAGATACTGCTCTTTTTGGCTCGTACAATAATTGTGACCTCGCAACTCACGAAACTCTCATCTCAGAAGATCTTGAGTTTTATCACGACAAGGGTGGACTTTCTACTAGCAAAACAGATTATATGCAGGCGCTCAAGGAGAATATTTGTAATAAAGTACAGAGAACACTTACTCCAGGTACCTTTGAGGTACACGAGATAGCAGGTTTTGGTGCTGTGTCACTTGGAAAACATAGTTTTCACAACCTAGTAGAAGACAGCCACTCAGAACCATCTAAGTTTATTACCATATTAAAAGACACCCCAAAAGGCTGGAAAATCACACGGGTGATAAGCTTGCACTAGCAATCTATACAACTCAGTCATAAATTATTACAGTTGGGTAGGTTACGCTTTCGCGAAAGCGGACTTATCTACATCTTTACATCATCAATCAAAAACAATCAATCAAACAAAAACGAACCAACCACCAAAAAACCAATCATTATGACAACGCTCATCAAAACAATTTTAGGAATCCTTACTGCTTTACTCGTCACCTCTTGTCAGTTTGACATTAATCTAGGGCAAATGCACGGCGACGGAAATGTAGTTACAGAAGATCTGAACATCACAGAAGACTTTGACGAAGTAGTCGCTGGTAATGGCTGGGAAGTGTTTTTAGAAAAAGGAAGCACTAACGCCGTAATACTTGAAGCAGACCAAAACCTTGTAGATGCTGCCGAAATTTATGTAAAAGACGGGAAGCTAAAAATATACTGCGAAGACAATATCAAAAGTGCTACCTCAAAAAAGGTGTTTGTAACCTACTCAGAAAATCTTACTGATGTGAGCGTAAATAGTGGTGCAAGTCTCACTACAAAGGAAACACTTACTGGAGATGACATAGAATTTGACGCATCTTCTGGAGGGACAATGCGCGTACAAGTTTCTGCAAAAAATGTAGAGACAGATGTAAGTAGCGGTGGCGTGGCACGTATCTCTGGTAGTGCAGAGCGACTGGATGCTTCGGTTTCTAGTGGTGGTGTAGCAAGAATAAGCCAACTCAAATCTGTGAGTGCAAAGGCAGATGCTTCATCTGGAGGCGTGATGGACGTTTATGCTTCTCAAGATCTTAAGGCAGAGGCCTCTTCTGGAGGAATTATAAATTACTACGGTAGCCCAAGAAATGTGGATAAGCCTAAAAAAAGCTACTCTGGCGGGGTTATAAGAAGCAAAGAATAATTACAATAAATAACATCAATCAATCAACACAAAAATGCTCGATAGTATCGAGCATTTTTTTATGTATATAATAGTCAAGAGTTACAATCCAGCCTTTATTTTCATAAATTGGGCTTCTAGCATTGCCATTTTTTCTTCTAGCCCATCTGCCAGTTCTGGCACTCTGTGATAGAAGACGTAGCGTATGCGCCAGAGTTCTTTAATTTCTTTTATAGGAAACTCTAAGTCGTCTATATTTTTATGATCTGCTCTTAGGGTAATAGTATTACCAGAGAGATAGCAACGTCTTAATACTAGTCTATCATTAAAAACGGCTAGAATGAGATGTCCATTATTGAGCTTTTTATAAACGTTTTTGGGGATGTGCTCACCTATTACAATATCCTTTGGGAAGAGTCCTTTGTCATTACTACTCATTTCCAAGTTATCTACCGTAAAGGCTCTGAAATCTTTTTCTGGATTTACGGGTAGTTGTAAGACAGGCATATCTGCTACAAAAGCTTCCCTGTCATTATATAGTAGATAATCGTTTGTGTTTTTTGGGGTGATGCAAGGTATTGTTGCAAAAGTTTCTTTTGTAATCTGCTCGTGATCTGTAGTAAGGTCTGCTTTAAATTTGAGCAAACTATTTACGGTAAGCTCTTTTGTGAGCAAGTCATCTATAGGAATGCTAAAATAATTAGCAATTTTAATTACCGTATCTATTTTAGGTTCACTCCTACCCTCCTCATAAGCCCCTAACGTCCCTCTTTTCAGGTCAAAGAGCTCTGCAAACGACTGCTGACTAAGCGTCTTTACGGTTCTTATTTTTCGAATGTTTTTACCAAAGAATGACATATTTTGCTAATTTTATTTGCAAATGACAAAATTGTTTGTATATTTACCTAACAATTTTAGCAAAAAGAATTCACTTATGCTAATTTATTTAGCTTTTTCGCGAAAGCGTACTAGCATCATCAAACATTCATCAATCAAAAATCAAACATTATGACCACTTTAATTATTTACATCCTGAGCCACTTATAAACAATTGGGTATTTACAGAGACAAGTTTTCGTATTATTAACCTTCCAATGTATTGGAACACAACATTGACACTCTTTATGAAGAACCACTTTACAATTACTCGAGATTTTTTATTAGAACTCAATTTTAATATCACTACAGAAAATACGGCAGATGGTATTATGGTTGTGCAAAAGGAAAACTCAGGTATCAAAAACCTGATTCTGGGCATTGCTCCTCCTATTCTAATTATCGAGCAATTTATTTTTACCATCAATAACCAGTCAGAAAAGATTTTTAAAAGTCTGCTGCAAAAAAACCGAGATATCATACACGGCGCTTTTGTACTAGATGATACTGGTAAAAAGGTCATCTTTAGAGATACCCTACAGATAGAAAATCTTGACCTCAACGAGCTAGAGGGTAGCTTGAACTCCCTGAGTTTACTTATGAGTGAGTACTCAGAACAGATTATAGAATTTTCAAAATATTAAAAAACGACATTATGAACATATTTAAACGACTTTTTAAAATAGGACAAGCAGAGGCAAATGCATCTATAGATAATATGGAAGATCCTATCAAGATGACAGAGCAAGGCATACGAGATATGAAAGAAGATCTTGCCAAAAGTGTAGAGGCAATGGCACAAGTAAAAGCAATGGCCATACGCGCAAAAAACGAGCGTGACGAGCACGATGCAAAAGCAAAAGACTACGAGAGCAAAGCCATCGCTATTCTTAAAAAAGCACACGCAGGATCTATGGATGCGACAGATGCAGACAGACTAGCCAAAGAAGCCCTGGCCAAAAAAGAAGAAGCACAGTCACACGCGACACGCGCTGGTGAGGATACTTCAAAATTTGAAGGTAATGTAGCGCAACTACAAGGCACTATCCAGACTATTAAAGACAATATAAGCAACTGGGAGAACGAGCTTAAAACGCTCAAGGCACGTGTAAAAGTGAGCGATGCTACAAAGAATGTAAACAAGCAAATGGCGGCCCTAGATAACACTGGTACCGTGAGTATGCTAGAACGTATGAAAGAAAAAGTAGCGCAAGAAGAAGCACTTGCAGAGGCTTATGGAGACATCGCAGATACTAATAAAAATATGGATGATGAGATAAACGCCGCTGCAGATACTAGCGAGGAGAAAGTAGATGACGAGCTTGCAAAACTTAAAGAACAATTAGGGCTAGGTAAAGACAACGCCTAGCCATCATAAACCTTAAAACCATCAACCATTGGACAACTTTATAAATCTCATATTTTCAGAAGTTAATATCATCTTGAGCGTCTTATTGATACTCTTGATCATTTACTGGGTACTTACCTCGGTGAGCGGTATTGATTTTGACTACGATATGGACATCGACATTGATCTTGATGTAGATGTAGATGCAGATTTTGACATCAACACCGTAGACTCTGGTAGTATGGATTTTGAAGATGTATCAAGTGCAGAGGTAGACAGGTCACACGTTGTAAATAAAAGACGTAAACCGCTTAAGTGGTGGCAAGTATTTTTAATTTACTTCAACTTTGTAGGTCTTCCATTTATGTTCACCTTTACGGTATGGGTATTTTTATGGTGGCTTTGCACCCTAGTAACCACAAGTATTACCGGTAGCTATGCAACTAGTTTTGGTTACATACTTATGTTGAGCTGTATGATCCCTGCTTTGTTCCTTACTAAGATATTTACCACTCCATTTAAGTCGTTTTTTAAAAACTTGAATAAAGATGGTGATAAGGCTACAGACTTTTTAGGTCGTGACGCAGTGTTGCTATCTACCATTTCTGGAGATAAGATGGGTAATGCAGAAGTACTAGCAGATGGTAACCCTATGAGTATTTATGTAAAATCACTAGATGGGTCAGAAATACGCTTTCGCGAAAGCGTACTCATCATCAAACAGTCACCAGATAAAAATTACTTTTTAGTCAGCAAATATTAATTAAGCGTGTAAACGCACATTCATAATCAACCAAAAACAAAAATCATCAATTTTATGGAAAACCTACCATCTATCGCCATCGCCCTTGTTGTGGGTATTGTGGCACTCATTGTTATTTACTTCCTCATCATCGCGATGTTCTACAAAAAGGTACATCAAGGTCAAGCCTTGGTTCGTACAGGTTTTGGCGGGACAAAAGTAGCGACAGATAAAGGGCTCTATGTGGTTCCTGTCTTTCACCGTGTAGAAGTAATGGATATTTCTGTAAAGAAAATCCAGATTGAGCGTCTTGCATCAGAGGGTCTTATTTGTAAAGACAATATGCGTGCAGATATCAAGGTAGCCTTCTTTGTACGTGTAAATAATGAAGTAGAGTACATTAAGAAAGTAGCTCAAACCATAGGTGTGCAACGTGCATCACGTCAAGAAACGCTAGAAGAGCTTTTTGAAGCAAAATTTTCTGAAGCGCTTAAAACCGTGGGTAAAAAGTTTGACTTTATACAGCTTTATGAAGCTCGTCGTGAGTTTCGCGATGAGATTGTAGACATTATAGGTACAGATCTTAATGGGTATACTCTTGAAGATTGTGCGATAGATTACCTAGAGCAAACTGCAGTCACACATCTCAAGGCAGATAATATACTTGATGCAGAAGGTATTAAGAAAATCACAGATCTTACAGCTGCACAAAACATCAAGGCAAACCTTATTAAACGTGATGAGGAAAAAGTAATACGCAAGCAAGATGTAGAGGCTCGCGAGGCGATACTAGAACTAGATAAGCAACTCGCCGAAAAAGAAGAACAGCAAAAACGTGAGATCTCAAACATAAAATCTCGTGAAGAGGCAGAGATTCTTAAAGTTGCCGAAGAAGAGCGTCTCAAGTCTGAAACAGCTCGCATTGCTACCGAAGAAAAAGTAAAAGTAGCCGAAGAAAATATGCAACGCCAGATCATCGTTGCTGAGAAAAATAAGCAACGTACAGACAAGGTGGAGACAGAGCGTGTGGAGAAAGACCGTATGCTAGAACTTACCGAGAGAGAGCGCGTAGTAACACTGGCTCAAATCGAAAAAGAGAAAGTTGTTGAAGTTGAGAAAAAGAACATTCAAGATGTGATACGCGACCGCGTGATGCTAGAGAAAGGTGTGGTAGAGGAGCAAGAAAATATGAAAGATATTGAGGCTTTTAAAACTGCAGACCGTTCTAAGCAAGTAGCAATCACAAATGCAGAGGCAGCAGCTCAAGAAGATCTTATTAAGACCATAAAAGCAGCCGAAGCATCAAAAGAAGCAGCAAAACAAAAAGCCGAAGAAATTAATATCGAAGCACTAGCGCATAAAGAAGCAAGTGAGAAAGAGGCAGATGCACGTAAAATTCTTGCCGAAGCACAAGCTAAGGAAGAAGCAACTGTAGGTATGTCTGAGGCACAAGTAATGCACGCTAAGGCAGATGCAAACGAGCGTCAAGGTATTGTTGAGGCAACCGTTATCGAGAAAAAGGCACTTGCAGAAGCTGCCGGAATTGAAGCAAAAGCTGAGGCAAAACGTAAAGATGGTCTTGCAGAGGCAGATGTAATTAAAGAGAAAGCGCTTGCAGATGCCGCAGGTATCGAAGAGAAGGCAAATGCTATGAAGAAACTTGACGGTGTAGGTAAAGAACACGAAGAGTTTAAACTACGTCTTGACAAAGAACTTCAGGTAGATCTTGCAGAGATTAATATCCAGAAAGATATTGCAGATGCGCAAGCACAGGTTATAGGCGATGCTCTTAAGGCTGCAAATATTGATATTGTAGGTGGTGAGACTATGTTCTTTGACCAGATTATAGGGCAAATTACAAAGGCCAAAGGTTACGACAGACTCGTACACCACTCAGAAACGGTGACAGAGGTAAAAGATGCCATTTTAGGTAGTGATGATGTAAAAGGAAACTTGCTTGAAAAAGTAAAAGAATTTGCAGATAAGTACGGCATCTCTTCTGAGGATCTTAAAAATGTGACCATTGCAAACTTACTGATGGATTTAAAATCTAAATCTTCAGACAGCGATGAGCAAACCTTATTCAGTAACCTATTTAACCTTGCAAAAGGATTAGGATTATCTGATAAGAAATTGAAATAAAACTCAGTAAACAACGGCAGCTTGCACCCAGTGAGATGGCAAGCTGCTGGTTGTTTTTAAGCTTTCGCGAAAGCGTAATTACTACTACATCTTACAACTTTCATCACAAGAATCAATCAACAAACCAACGATTAGTTTCCAACATTTATGGCAAACGAAACTCCAGATATACAACCTAAAGCAACGCAAACTCTTGACGGCGGCACCTATGAGATTATACAAGGTAGACTGCAAAAACAAAAAACCGACTTACAACAGCGGTTACAAGAACTTAACGAGGAGCGTAAAAATGTTTTTGGTTCACTAGAAACAAAGCTCATTGCAAATGACCGTATCAATACAGAAAATAACTGTATTGCTCGTGATATTGTATCGCTTAAAAACTTGTGTTTATTTGGTTACAATGTGCATTTTGGACTACGCACAGACATACACTTAGGAGATGTTTTTAGTGCCTATGAGTTTAAAGACAATCGTTTTGAACCTCGTGATCTTTCACTTTTACAAGACGACACTTTTCTACTAGACTTTGCAAACCTGTACAAGTATTACCGTAATACCATCTTTTCAAAGTTTGCGATTATAGGTAACTACCTCTATATGGTATTTCAGCTTAGTGATAGTGTTACAGATATTAAAACATTTAAGTGGCTCATAAAAGAAGATACGTTACAGTATGTAGATAACCGTAGTGAGCACGAGTATCGCTTCCCACAGCAACACGATTTTAAGTGGCAAGAGGCTACGCGTGATATGCACCGTTATGGTGAGCACGCTCACGTATCTATTTTAGACAAGGTGTTTGTAGAGACTATAGGTGGTGATCTTACCATAAAAATAGAAGATAATACAGATCAAGGTAAAGGAATACTAGATGAGCCGGTAGAGCTTATAGACCAGACACTAGATGATGGTCAGTATCGCTATGCAGATCTGGGCAACCTACTTGCACTGGAAATTAAACCCTTTCAAGAAGAGCCTCGCTATTTTGTATTTAATAACAAACTAAAGGAAGTTCAAAAAATACAGAGCGTAAAGGACACTTGTGTCTTGCTTCCAGATGATCAAGGTATCATTTTCCCAACAGGCTACTACTTACAAACAGGAGAATACAACATTTTTGATAATGCCATCCCAAATGTAAAATTTCAGCAGAAGGTGAGTTCGCCTAACGGGGAGGACTTTTTATATGTCTTTTACTCGCCAGAAGAGGCGTTGTATAACTTGATGTCATATAATGTGATTACTCAAGAGATAAAAACTCCTATTATCTGTAATGGTTTTACCGTATTGCAAGATGGGCAGCTATGCTATTTTAGAACCGAAAATGAGCAGACTAAACATCACGTGATACAGATCTGGCAAACCCCATTTTTAAAGGGGGACTATATGCCTTCTCAACACGAAGACACCTTGCTTTATAAAATAGGAAACAAAGATATTGTAAAAGCAATGGCAGAGGTAAATAGCCTCATCACACTGCTCAACAAAGAAGATAATTACGACGGACTGTATAGCGATATTGCTAAGTTCTCAAAAGATATACTAGATGCTTACTACTGGCTTCCAGAAGCCGAAACCAAGCAACTCAACGTACCGCTTGCAGAAATAAACGGAGCTGCAAATGCCGCAATAGATGAGTTTCAAAAAGTAGTACAGCTCAAGCGCAACGCTGCCAAACAAACTAAAGAAGTTGAGACCAAAGCCTCTGAGATTTTTGGCAAAATAAAAAGCACCTCTTTTAAATCTATTAATGATTTTGTGGCGCTGCTCACGCAGTTGCGATCATTGCGTGGAGAGACCATCTCTCTTAATGATATACGGTATGTAGATCCCACTTTCGTGAAAACGCTAGAGGAAGAAATTGCTGTGCAAACACAAAAAATTTCTGAGAAGTGTGTACAGTTCTTACTAGATGACAAAGCGTTAAAACCGTATCACGATGCCGTAGCCGAAAAGAAACAGGCGATGGATGGCATCAAGAAAGTAATTGAAGCCAAGAAACTCGAAGAAGAAGTAAACCAGATTGCAACAGATCTTGAGTTACTTATCGACATTGTTTCAAATCTTGATATAGAAGACACCTCTCACTCTACTAAGATAATTGATGATATCTCGCTCATTTTTGCGACTATCAATCAGTTAAAGGCTGGGATTAAGAATAAGAAAAAATCACTAGGAAGTGCAGAAGCACAAGCCGACTTTGCTGCCCAATTGAAGCTTATTGATCAAAGTATCATAAACTACCTAGATATTGCCACCACGCCAGAAAAGTGTGATGAGTTCCAGACTAAAATCTCTATCCAGCTAGAAGAGCTAGAAGGAAAGTTTGCAGATTGGGATGAGTTTATCACGCTCATTATTGAAAAGCGCGAGGAAGTATATGGAGCTTTTGAAGCACGTAAAAATGCACTGATAGAAAAGCGCAATAAAAAGGCAATGGCATTAAAAAATGCCTCAGAACGCATTTTAAAAGGTGTACGTAAAAAAGCCGAAAGCTTTAAAACAGCCTCTGAAATAAACGGATATTTTGCCGCAGACCTTATGATTAATAAGGTACGCGATATCATACAGCAACTTAAAGAGCAAGAAGATACCGGTAAGGCAGAAGAGATTGAGACTGGACTTAAAACAGCTCGTGAAGATGCGCTACGCAAGCTCAAAGACAAACTAGATCTCTATGAAGACGGAGATACGGTGATACGACTTGGCAAGCATAAATTTGGTGTAAATAAGCAGCCGCTTGACCTCACTATTGTACTTAAAGATGGCGCACTTAACTATCACCTCACAGGTACCGATTTTTATCAAGAACTCTCAAACGAGACCCTTCTCGCCTCTCGCCATATCTGGGATCAAGAATTTGTATCAGAAACTAGCGAGGTGTACCGCAGTGCCTACCTAGCTTATAAATTATTTAATAAACTAGATAAACACACGCTACTTGAAGCTGGTGATGATGCGCTACTTGCTATTGTGCAAGAAGAAAGCCGCAATGATTATGCAGAGGGCTATGTAAAAGGGGTACACGATATAGATGCGACTAAAATTTTAAAGGTACTCGTACACAAACACAACGAGCTAGGTTTACTCACCTACGCTCCAGAAATTAGAGCATACGCTCAGTATTTCTGGAACAGCATTGACCCAACTACTCAAAAAACGCTTAACCAGTCTATAAAGGCTTCGGGAGAGGTGTTACAGTTTTTTCCAGATGCAAAGGAGTACCAATTTATCGTTGAGACTTTAAGTGAGGAGATACACGCTTTCGCGAAAGCGGAATCCCTTTTCTCACCAGAGTTAAGTCAGACCATTGCGACCTACATCTTTGATGAGCTTCAAGGTGACACAGAGTTTGTGCGTAGTAGTGTTGCTGTACGTTTAAAAGACGCTTTCGCGAAAGCGTTAAAACAACAACAGGCAGACCTTAAGTTTAAAAAGAGTTATGAGTCGCTCCCTAGCTTAAAAGGGAAAGTGCATCTCGTAAAACAGTGGGTAACGGCATTTGTACGCACCCAAGAAAGCCTAACCGATGTGCGCTACGTAGATGAAGTGGTGTGTTTACTACTCTTTGAAGATGAGTCAGTTTTAAAAACAAAAGCGGCTTCTCCAAATGAGAAAATTACTGGTTTAAGCGGCGATCACAGCACGATAAGCGAAGGTGTTTTTAACTTTAACTATCACGACTTTACGGCAAGGCTCAACTTATTTGTAACAGAGCAAGTACCCGCATTTGAAACTTTTAAGAAAGCAAAACACACGGTTACTGAAGAATTAAAAGAAGCTTTAAAACTGGACGAATTTAAACCAAGGGTGCTTACATCCTTTGTGCGTAATAAGCTGATTGACCAAGTGTATTTCCCATTGTTTGGTGATAACCTTGCAAAGCAACTAGGAACCGTAGGTGATAATAAACGTACTGACCGTATGGGTATGTTGCTGCTCATCTCTCCACCAGGATACGGAAAAACCACCCTGATGGAATATATCGCAAACCGTCTAGGTCTTGTTTTTGTAAAAATTAATGGCCCAGCCATAGGTCACGAAGTTACTTCTGTAGATCCAGAAAGTGCTACAAATAGCGCTGCACGTGAAGAGCTCAAAAAACTCAACGTCGCTTTTGAAATGGGTAACAATGTGATGCTATATCTAGACGATATACAGCACTGTAATCCTGAGTTTTTACAAAAATTCATCTCCTTGTCTGATGGTACACGTAAGATAGAAGGTGTGTACAATGGGAAGTCAAAAACCTATGACCTCCGTAGCAAGAAATTCTGTGTGATAATGGCGGGTAACCCGTATACAGAGAGTGGAGAGAAATTCCGTATACCAGATATGCTTGCAAACAGGGCAGACATTTATAACCTGGGAGACATCATAGGAGATACGGAACACCTGTTTAAGCTGAGTCTTATTGAGAATTCACTCACTGCAAATCCGCTACTGCAGCAGTTGAGTAGTAGTCATTTCGAGGATGTGTATACCTTAATAGACCGCATAGAAAATGGGACGCAGGACAGTCAGCTCAAAGGAAATCACACTGCGCAAGAAGTGGCAGATTATACAAAGGTACTAGAGAAGGTAATCACCATACGTAACACGGTGCTCAAGGTAAATGCAGAATACATACGCAGTGCCGCGCAAGAAGATGCCTATCGTACAGAGCCGTCTTTTAAACTTCAAGGGTCATACCGAGATATGAACAAACTCGTAGCAAAAGTAGTTCCCATTATGAATGACACAGAGCTTGCGACATTGCTTCTTTCGCACTATGAAAGTGAGTCACAAACTCTCACTTCAAGCGCAGAAGCAAACCTCTTAAAGTACCGCGAACTCATAAATGCGCTAGATGAAACACAGCAACAGCGCTGGAACACGATGAAAGAAACCTTCGTAAAAAATAATAAACTCAAAGGATTTGGTGATAAAAACGAGATGGCACAAGTACTCTCTCAAATGATGGAGTTTACCGAGAATCTAGAAGGGATTAAGAAAGCGCTGGAGAAGGGGTTGGAGAAATGATTTTAAAAACATCTCCCCTAGCCCCTCTTCGAAGAGGGGAATACTCACGATACTTTTTATTTTGCAAAGCAAAACTAAAAGTATAAACTCACAACAGTGTCCCTCTTTGAAGAGGGAGTCAGGGAGATGTCCGCAAAGTGAGGATATTCAATAAAATTCCTTTGGGGTGACTATTGCAAGAAATTCATATCTATAAAAAGGGTACTCAAAAAACATCTCCCCTAGCCCCTCTTCAAAGAGGGGAAAATACTCACGATACTTTTTAATTTTGCAAAGCAAAATTAAAAAGTATCAAACAACACCAGTGTCCCTCTTTGAAGAGGGAGTCAGGGAGATGTCCGCAAAAAGGAGAAAAAGTCACAAAACGTGAGATGTCCACAAAAAATAGCAAACAAAAAAAACGACAGCTCTCGCTGTCGTTTTTAAATTCTATATAAGGTATGTCCTTTACTGACGTGCAGCTGGAACCTCATCCACATAAGTTGAGCCTACTCCTGGCTCGTCTTGTGGAAGCTCGTCTTTTGACGCTAGGTAACGCTCTGCATCTAGTGCAGCCATACATCCTGTTCCGGCAGCGGTAATTGCTTGACGGTACACGTGATCTGCTGCATCTCCAGATACGAATACGCCTGGTACGTTTGTTTTAGAAGTTCCTGGTGTATTGATGATATATCCAGTCTCATCTAAATCTAAATAGTCCTTAAAGATATCTGTGTTAGGCTTGTGCCCTATCGCTACAAAAAATCCTGTTGCTGGGATATCGTGTTCTTCACCGGTTACATTATTCTTTACTCTAGCTCCTGTCACACCTACATCGTCACCTAGCACCTCAACAGTTTCTGTGTTGAAAAGGATCTCAATGTTTTCTGTTTTCTGTACACGAGCAGCCATAATTTTTGATGCTCTAAACTCGTCACGACGTACGAGCATTGTTACTTTCTTACATAATTTAGAAAGGTAGTGTGCCTCCTCACAAGCGCTATCTCCAGCACCTACAATTATGGTTTCTTGCCCACGGTAAAAGAATCCGTCGCAAACGGCACAGGCAGATACACCTCCACCCATTTTTAAATACTTCTGCTCAGAAGGTAATCCTAAATATTTTGCACTCGCTCCTGTAGATATAATCACAGACTCTGCGTGTATTTCCTTTTCTCCGTTGATCCACGCTTTGTGTACATCTCCAGAAAAATCTACTTTAGTCACCCATCCGTCACGTACATCTGTATCAAAACGCTGTGCTTGTTTCATTAACTGCACCATCATTTCTGGTCCAGTCACACCATCTACATAACCAGGGAAGTTCTCCACCTCGTTAGTCGTGGTAAGCTGTCCTCCTGGCTGCTGCCCTTGGTAAAGAACTGGTGCCATATTTGCACGTGCTGCATAAATTGCTGCGGTATATCCCGCTGGTCCTGAACCTATGATAAGGCATTTTACTTTTTCTACTGACATACTGTATTATTTTTAAGCTTTCGCGAAAGCGTAATAAACACTTTTACAATCGCACAATTCTTATTTATATCTTCCTTACAAAAGTAGGTTTTACAAGCCAAACCTTACAATCAAGTTATCAAGAAAACGAATGGCTTTATCACCAAAAGTGATATAACTCATCACGCGCTTACTCTTGCATAGATTAAAGATAAGATTCTAACCTCTAACACGTGTTTTCAAATTGTTAATACATCATAGAGTGTGGTGATAATTCTGTAATTTGCCGTTAAAATCTGATACTATGAAAAGTCGTTTTACTTATATCTTATTATTACTTGTTGCAAGTGTGGCTTGCGCGCAAGAAACTAGAGAAAATGATGTCACACTAACCTCAAACCTAGATTATACCTATGAGGTTATTGTTCCAGAACTTACAAACCCTTGGGGACTGGCTGTATTGCCAGATGAGTCTATGCTCATCACTGAAAAAAGTGGAGAACTTATACACTTTAAGGATGGCAAAAAAACAATGATTACTGGTGCTCCAGAGGTGGTGACGCGTAATCAAGGTGGTTTACTGGACATACGATTGCATCCAGATTATGTGACTAATGGCTGGATATACATCACATACTCATCACCAGAAGGCGAAGAAGATGGAGCGATGACAGCACTTATGAGAGCACAATTAAAAGACGGCGCGCTTACCGAAAAGAAGGTGTTATATAAAGGAAGCCCAAATACGAGAAAGGGACATCACTTTGGCAGCCGCGTGCGTTTTGACAAAGATGGTTATGTGTACTTTTCTATAGGAGATCGTGGTGCTAGGGATGAAAATCCGCAGGATGTTACTCGTGATGGAGGCAAAATTTATAGACTTAATGCAGATGGAAGCATCCCTGCAGATAATCCCTTTGTAGGTAAAGACGGAGCAAAAGAAGCCATCTTCTCTTATGGACATCGTAATCCGCAAGGAATGGCGGTACATCCTGAGACAGGTAAGATATGGATACACGAGCACGGACCTCGTGGTGGGGATGAGATTAATATCCCTGAGGCTGGCAAAAACTTTGGGTGGCCAGTAATCTCATACGGTATTAATTACAGCGGAACTACGTTTACAGAAATTACAGAAAAAGAGGGAATGGAGCAGCCAGTGTATTACTGGGTTCCTTCTATCGCTCCTTCTGGGATGGCTTTTGCAAACGGTACTGGTGATGCAAAACTTGATGGTAACTTATTAATAGGTTCGCTTAAATTTGAATACCTAGAGCTTGCCATTCTAGAAAATGACAAGGTAGTTGCTCGCGAAAAGTTACTAGAAGATGTAGGTCGTGTGCGTAATGTGATTAATCACAATGGCACTATCTATGTAGGTGCAGAGGGAAAAGGAATCCTTAAACTAGTTAAGAAATAATGAAGCTACTTATAAGTTTATGTACGGCAGGAGTTAGTGTTTTTTTATTTTTCGCGAAAGCGGAAAAAGAAGTTTACACCTCTCAAGACCCACTTGCAGAATCTATAGAACGTGGTGCAGAGGTATACCAAGACTTTTGTATACAGTGTCACCTAGGTAAGGGAGAAGGTGTGGCAGGAACTTTCCCGCCGCTTGCTGGATCAGACTGGCTCACAGAAGATCGCTATAAAGAAGCCATAAAAGCTGTAAAATATGGCCAGCAAGGTCCTATTACCGTAAATGGTGTCGCATATAATGGCGTGATGGCAAACCTTGAACTTTATGAAGATGAAGTGGCAGATGTGATGAACTACATTATGAATAGCTGGGGCAATAAACAGACAAAAATGGTTACCGAAGAAGTGGTGAAAGCTATCTCAAAATAAGGTGATCTCGTAAATAGCAGAAGTAAGGTCCTAAGATTTTTTAGTAAAGAATTGGCTTTTAAAACGACAAAAAAGTGCTAACTTTTTAGGTAAAAGAAAATACTATGAAAAAAATCATTACATCCCTATTTTTTATGATTGCTTTTTGCTCTGTACTTACAGCTCAAAATTACTCATCGGGAAGCATTACAGTACTTAATAATAACCCACTAGAAGGTAGTGTAGCCATAGATTACCTTGCTCAAACAGTACTTTACAAAAAGAATTATAAAACCACCGTTTATACTTTTGACCAGGTAACTAGTGTCTCTCTCAACAATAGAAACCTTGATAAAATAGAAGTAGATAATATCGTTTATTTTGCCACACCATTACAAGATGGAAAAGCGTCTTTATATCAAATAAGTCCCTCAGAATATCTTATCACAAACGCTACTGGAACCTCTAAGGTTATCAACTTAGATAATGACAGAGCAAATATAGCTGGCACGCTTGCCGTACTTTTTTCTGATTGTAATTCCATACGAAGACCACTTAATGCTATAGATCAATTTAATGAGTCTGCACTTATACGCAATGTACAAGCCTACAATGCTTGTGATTATGAGATTTATGCTCCCACGCCTAATGAGGTAGATGCAGCAGCTTCTTATAATACCGATGCTGCTAGTTTTTATCTAGGTGTAGGTACAAGCGTTAATAACTTGAAGTTTTTTGATAGTGACGATTCTGAGTCTATTGTGACAGGGCAGGTACAACTTGGTGTAATAGCTACTCCAGGCTTTTTAGGAACTTTACAAGGAAACCTTTACTTCTCTCTTGAAGGAAATGCTGCCTTATCTGGTGATAATAGTTTTGAGAACTTGCCTAATGATTTAAATTTTAAAATGAGTTCTTTTAGACTGTTGTTTGGTCTAGAGTATCAATTTAATAAAGAAGGAAAATTTAAGCCTTTTATAGCAGCTGCGGTAGGTCCTACTGGTGATTATTATGAAGGGACTCTAGATGGTAATGATTTTGACATAAGTGGTGGTAATCCCATTTTTGTTCCGCGTGTAGGCGTGAGATATGAATTAAGCAATGGGCACCATCTAGGTGCTAGCCTAAGTTATATAACCGGTTATGATAATGACTTAACATTTCCTACAGAAGAAGAAGTTATTCCTCTTAAGATTGATGTAACAACACTCACACTAGGGGTAAACTATTACTTTTAAGACCACTATCACTCACAATATTAAAACCGAGATGCATAATCTCGGTTTTTTCATTTCTAATCCATTTTAATAACCCATTTTAAATTGTATTTTTACCTCCTAATCGTCCTCAAATTTTATGGGTAAAATAATTGCTATTGCAAACCAAAAAGGTGGTGTAGGCAAGACCACGACTTCTGTAAATCTCGCAGCCTCTCTAGGCGTGCTCGAGAAGAAAGTACTTCTCATAGATGCAGACCCACAGGCTAATGCAACCTCTGGCTTAGGTATAGATGTAGAGAGTGTAGAAGTAGGAACATACCAGCTACTAGAACATACTAACAAGGCAGAAGATGCTATTGTAAA
This sequence comes from Dokdonia sp. MED134, assembly GCF_000152925.2. Taxonomy (NCBI): domain Bacteria; kingdom Pseudomonadati; phylum Bacteroidota; class Flavobacteriia; order Flavobacteriales; family Flavobacteriaceae; genus Dokdonia; species Dokdonia sp. MED134. Next base: position 1,210,876 of record NZ_CP009301.1, read on the forward strand.
AACCTCTTCTCCTAATCTAGATCTTATACCTGCACACATAGATCTTGTAGCTATAGAAATAGAGCTTGTAGATAAAGAGGCACGTGAGTATATGTTAAAGAAAGCGATTTCTCACCTAAAGGATGTATATGATTACATCTTGATAGACTGTGCACCATCACTAGGCTTGCTTACTCTTAATGCACTTACCTCTGCAGACTCTGTAATTATCCCTATACAGTGCGAGTATTTTGCACTAGAAGGGTTAGGTAAGTTGCTTAACACGATAAAAAGCGTTCAGAAAATACACAATAAGGATCTTGATATAGAAGGATTACTTCTTACAATGTTTGACTCACGACTACGATTATCTAATCAGGTAGTAGAAGAAGTTCAAAAACATTTTAGCGAGATGGTCTTTGAGACAATCATACAGCGTAATGTACGTTTAAGTGAAGCACCTAGTTATGGAGAGAGTATTATAAATTATGATGCTGCAAGTAAAGGCGCTACTAACTACTTGAGTCTTGCTCAAGAACTTATTACAAAAAACAATAGCTAACAAATGGCTAAAGCAACAAAAAAACAAGCACTAGGGCGTGGTCTCTCGGCTCTGCTCAAAGACCCTGCAAATGATATAAACAGTGCAGAAGATAAAAATGCAGACAAGGTTGTAGGTAACATCGTAGAGTTAGATCTAGAAGATATAGATGTAAACCCGTTCCAACCGCGTACTAGCTTTAATGAGGAAACTCTTAGAGAGCTCGCCTCATCTATAAAAGAGTTAGGCGTGATACAACCTATCACGGTACGTAAGATAAGCTTTGGTAAATATCAACTTGTATCTGGAGAGCGTCGTTATAGAGCTTCTAAGCTTATAGGTAACAAAACAGTACCTGCATACATACGTATTGCAAATGATAATGAGAGCCTCACAATGGCCCTTGTTGAAAATATACAGCGTCAAGATCTTGACCCTATTGAAATTGCCCTTTCATACCAGCGCTTAATAGATGAGATAAACCTCACGCAAGAGCAAATGAGTGATCGCGTGGGTAAAAATCGCTCTACCATCACAAACTATTTGAGACTACTTAAACTAGACCCAATAGTACAAACAGGTATGCGAGATGGTTTCTTATCTATGGGGCACGGTCGTGCACTCATAAATGTAGAAAACACAGGTGACCAGCTAGATATATACGAGAAGATTTTACAAGAAAAGCTCTCTGTGAGACAAACAGAAGCCCTTGTAAAAAACTATCACGCTACGGCAAATATTGAGACACCAGCAAAGGAAGAAACACCTAAGTTCATAAAGAAAGGCACAAAAGACTTTGCCGAATATTTTGGTGCAAAGGTTGACATCAAAGTTTCAAAGAATGGGCGTGGTAAGATTACCATTCCGTTTTCTTCAGAAGAAGATTTTAGTCGATTACAGAAACTCATTAAGGGTGCAAAATAATAAACTCCTCTTACTGGTAGTACTCTTGTTTTTTTACGCTTTCGCGAAAGCGCAAGAAGACCCAGCATCTACACTTTTAGATCAAGAAACAGTTACTGCCGTGAGTGATAATGATCCTTATGAACCGTTACGACCTGCAAAGGCTGCCTTTTATGGCGCAGTGTTACCGGGTCTAGGGCAACTCTACAATAAAGATTACTGGAAGTTACCACTTGTATATGGCGCACTGGGATCAAGCATCTATGCCGTATCATATAACTCTACACAATCTGAGCGTTTTAGAACCGCATTTAAAGAACGACTCGCGGGACGTATAGATGAGTTTACTGAAGTAGATGAAGATGGTGTAGCCACCGAAAGATTTTCTGATGACGCCTTACTTAATGGCCAAGAGCAGTTTAGAAAACGTCGTGACCTATTTATTTTAGTATCGGCAGGAGTGTATATACTTCAGATAGTTGAGGCAAATGTAGATGCGCATCTATCGCAATTTGACGTAGATGATGAGCTTACCTTTGGACCAGCAATTTACAATGATGATATGGGCCAAACTATGAACTACGGTCTAACCATAAATTATAAGTTTTAATATGAAAATAGCACTTCTTGGCTATGGTAAGATGGGGCAAACTATAGAAAAAATTGCCGAATCTAGAGGTCACGAGATTGTAGCTCGCGTGAGCTCACCAGAAAATTTCACCCTTGCAAATGCAGATATTGCAATAGACTTTAGCATTCCAGATAGCGCGGTAAACCATATCACAAAATGTTTTGAAGCGGGTATCCCTATTGTGTCTGGCACCACAGGCTGGCTAGATAGTTATGAAGATATGGTGGCGCTTTGCAAAGAAAAAAATAGTGGTTTTATTTATGCATCAAACTTTAGTGTAGGTGTGAATCTGTTTTTTGAGTTTAATAAGAAATTAGCTCAAATTATGGCTCCTCATAACGACTATAAGGTAGATATGACCGAGATACACCATACACAAAAACTAGATGCTCCTAGTGGTACAGCCATCACCCTAGCAGAAGGAATTATAGAGACTACTCCGTATACAAACTGGTCACTTGCCGAAGGACAATCTATAAAAGATAACCACATACCCATCACTGCCGAAAGAGAAGGAACTGTACCTGGTACACATATCATAAATTACAAAAGCGACATAGACACCATAACCTTAAGTCACGAGGCGCACTCAAGACAAGGCTTTGCGCAAGGTGCCGTAGTTGCAGCCGAGTGGTTACTAGGCAAACAAGGAAATTTCTCAATGCGTGATGTTTTAGGTCTATAACCGTAACATAATAGACAAACTTAAGACCTATCACAAACTAAAAGAATACAGATGACACTTACACAATGGTTTATATTTTTTCTTATCGTTCAAGCAGTACACTTTGCCGGAACGTGGAAACTTTACGTACGCGCTGGTAGAAAAGCCTGGGAAGCAGGAGTACCTATTTACAATGCCGTAGTGCTTATGGGTATTATAAATAGACCTAAGTGGTGGACTATCTTACTCTTTGTACCTATTGTAAATCTTATTATGATACCAGTAGTGTGGGTTGAGACAGCAAGGTCTTTTGGGTTTAACAGTTTTAAAGATACAGCGCTCGCAGTACTTACAGGAGGACTTTACCTCTACTATATAAACTATGCAACAGATGCACCGCACATTAAAGGGAGAGATATTAATCCAAAATCATCTAGTGGTGAGTGGACCAGTTCTTTACTATTTGCCATCGTTGCCGCGACCATTGTGCATACGTATTTTATGCAGCCTTTTGTTATCCCTTCTTCTTCACTAGAAAAGACGCTACTTGTAGGTGACTGGCTTTTTGTAAGTAAGTTTCACTACGGTGCTAGAACACCTATAACCACAGTAGCAACACCTATGCTACACGATACTATATATGGTACAAAGACTAAGAGTTACTTAACAAAACCGCAACTGCCTTACTTTAGATTACCAGGTTTTCAAGACATAGAGCGCAATGACATTGTTGTTTTTAGCTGGCCTGTAGACACTCTTGTAGATATTACACCTGGTAATATGCGCGGCAGTGTGAGAAAACCTATAGACAAGAAGTCTAACTATGTAAAACGTGCTGTAGGGGTTCCTGGAGATTCTCTCGAAGTACGAGATGGTTATGTATATATTAATGGAGAGAAGAATGATTTACCAGATCGTGCACGCATACAATTTAGTTACACAATTGTCTCTAAGGAACTTCTTGTAAAAAGAGCTCAAGATGCAAACGGAAACTATGTATTCCCTTCAGATCTTATGAACGGTCGCTATGAGATTTCTGACATCTACCTCTCTGGCGTTCAAGGTGACAATGGACCTTATGTACACACTGCTCAAGCAAGTGAAGCTTCTATAGAAAAGCTCAAAAACAACTCAAACATCATAAGTATAGAGCGCACACATTATGATGCGATAGAAAATAACAAAGCGATTTTTGGTGCAAAACCAGGACGCGCATCTAGTGTAGATAACTTTGGCCCTATATACATTCCTGAAGAAGGGAAGACTGTGGCAATTAACCCAGAAAGCCTTCCATATTACAAACGAATTATAGAAGTGTACGAAGGCTATGAAATGGGTAGAGAGCGCGACATCACGGTTAATGGCAATGAGATATTAATGAATGGTGAGCCGCTTACAGAGTACACCTTTGAGCAAGATTATTACTGGCTTATGGGTGATAATCGTCATAACTCTCAAGACGCTAGAGCGTGGGGTTACGTGCCTTTTAATCACGTAGTGGGTAAACCAGTTTTTGTATGGTTTAGTAAAGATGCAAATGTACCTGGTCTTGCAGGCATACGCTGGGATCGTGTATTTACCACAGTAGGTGGTGATGGACCACTAGTGAGCTATAGATACTGGTTTTTAGGAGCGTTACTGCTTTATATAGGTTGGTCATTTTTTAGAAAGAAAAAACAACCCAAAGCATAATCCATTATAATGAAAGCTGCTCTTATCACTCACGGCTACTGCGCCCCTATCATTCAATATGCTGTAATTGCTCAAACCGAGCAGCTACATATAGAGGCAAATGGAAATTTCCAGAAGCAGTCATACCGCACCCGTATGAAAATTGCCACATCTACAGGTACGCTCACACTCATTATACCTATCCTCCACCGCAAGGATAAAACAGAGAGACAGCGGTATTATGATGTAAAGATTGAGAATAAATTTCACTGGCAGCGTGATCACTGGAGGTCTTTAAAAATAGCCTACCAGACCTCTCCGTACTTTGAGTATTATGAAGATGAGTTTGAGCCACTTTATCATACCGAGTATGAGACACTCATAGATTTTAATAAAGCGTGTCACGCGATTATTATGGAGTGTTTACAGCTAGATATAACGCCTATACTAACAAAAGAATATTTTAAAAATCCTGAGCAGATAGATTGCAGACAGCTTGTAAATGCAAAAAAGGAGCCTCAATACCCTCTACCACAATATCACCAGCTTTTTAATGAAAATCACGGATATTTAGAAAACCTCACCATTTTAGATTTACTTTTTAATCTTGGCCCTAGTGCACAAGATTACCTCGAGAAGATTGACCTTACTGGCTTAAGCGCTTAAAGGTTGCCATAGAAGGTTTGTGATCAGAAAGATCTATATCTCCATACGTTTCAAAATCTAAGACTTCTAGTTGCTCATCTGCAAGTATAAAGTCTATGCGTAATGGTATGATGTCAAACCAGAAGGTTGCTCCTGTACCTGATCCCGCTTTCGCGAAAGCGTCAACCTTATCACCACGCACTTTGCGATACATATATGAAGTTGCGCTATTATTAAAATCACCTGCTACGATAACTTTATGCGGAGAGGCTGCCTCACTCTGTAAAAACTTTTTAACCTGACCTTCTTGTTTTTCGAAAGCAACTCCTAGTCTGCCAAGTAGCTTTTTTGAATTTTCTTTTTGTAGATTATTTAGACTAGGCGACAATCGAAAGGATTGAAAATGCATATTATACGCTCTAATCGTGTCCTCACCCACCTTGATATCTGCATAAATACCGTTGTTCCCTTTTTTTCCAAAATCAAGCGAACCGCTATGAACGATAGGAAACTTTGAAAAAATTACTTGTCCAAATTTGCTATTTGCAGGACGCATTACTTTATGCTTAAATGGATACTTCTTTGCATCTAGCTCAAAGTCGGGGTGATACTCTTGCAGGCAAACAATATCTGGATTTTGATCTTCTATAAATGCGATGGCGCGTTTGCCAACGTTTGCCTCTTCTACCCATCCATAAACATTAAACTGGCGTACGTTATAGGTTAAAAGTGTGAGTGTGTCAACTTGTTTTGTATCACTACCACCACCAAAGCGTATGAGCGAGAATATATGTGTTATCCCTAATGCTAAGATTACGGCAGATAATAGTAATTGTCTTTTGGCTTTAAATAACCAGAATAATAAGAATAAAAAATTAATAATAAGCAGCACCGGAAGCAATAGGCTCAGTACTGACAGTGCCGGAAAAATATGTGGCGGAATGTAAGGCAATAAGTAACTAAAAAGCAATAGCACCGCGCAGATACTATTTATGAGAAAGATAAACTTCTCAAGAAGATTTAGGTTTTTCATTAGTTACTCCTTACCGGCTTTAAAAAGGAAATCTTTTTCGGCTTTTGAGAGGCTGTCATAGCCGCTCTTACTTATTTTATCAAGTATGGCATCTATGCGCTGTTGTTGCTCACTCTTAGTTGCTGTGGCTGTTTTCTTTACAGAGCTAGCACTGCTCTTTTTATTTTTATGCACGGTGCGTAGTGGGCTTTTCTTTTGTCTTTTTGGTTTTTTAGTAAACCAGCCACTCACATTATCAATAAGTCTCTCAAACCAGAGGCCTATATCATTACCTGCTAGTAATTGTTTTGCATAATAAAACCCAAAGGCCGCACCACCCAAGTGTGATATGAGACCTCCAGCGTTACCAGCATCTAGTAATAAAATATCCTTGACTACTATAAATGCAGCAATCCACCATAGTTTTACATTAAATGTAAATATGCGCACCTCTGCATCTGGCGTGTATGTACCTATAAAAACCACAATAGCATTTACTGCGGCAGATGCTCCTAAAAGAACACCAGTACCTCTAAAGACAGGTAAAACATTATATAGTAATGCAAATAACACACCCCCTGCAATAGCTCCTAAAAGATAAATCGCAAGAAACTTCTTTTCTGAAAACAGATTTAAAACAAATCTTGAAAACACGTAAAGGAAAACCATATTCCAAAAGAGGTGACCAAAACCAGAGTGCAAAAAAGCATAAGTCACAACGCTCCACGGTTGTTGTAAAAAGCGTATCACATCTGACGGTAGCACAAAATACTGACTAAAAGCGCCAGAGCCCAAGCCCACTAGCCAAGAGATGATATTGAACAGTACATATACAAGCACATTTACAACAATGAGCTTTATTGCAATATTTGCTGTTTTGTATTTATATGCTATAGATGTGTTTGCCATATGTGTACTTTAATACTTTCCTAACCCCTGTTTTTTCCAGTAGAACATCATTATAAAACCGAATAATGCACCACCTAAGTGCGCCCAGTTTGCAATGTTTGCTCCAAATATTGAGAACCCTGTAACACCAGAAAATAAATCTATTCCTACTAAGATAGGTATAAAGTACTTTGCTTTAATAGGTACAGGTATAAATAGTAGCCCTAGTGACGCGTTAGGAAATAACATACCAAACGCTACAAGCACACCCATTATTGCGCCAGACGCTCCTACTGCTGGAACAGAAAATGATTCATAAAGCGATTGTGCAGTCTCTCTAGGTATTCTCTCACTAAAAGAGCCACTAGTAAGAATATCAGTAATATCTTGGGCATTAAACCCTAAAGCCATTATAGCCTCACTTGCATTAGTGAAGTGGTAGTAATTAACCAATGTATGTATCAAAGCTGCTCCAAGACCTGCTGAGAAGTAAAAGAATATAAAGCGTTTTTGTCCTAGAGCATTTTCTATAGGACTCCCAAACATCCATAAGGCATACATATTAAATGCTATATGCATAGGGCTTGACAAGTCGTGCATAAACATATGCGTAAGTGGTTGCCATACCTGCCAACTAGGGTTTTCTACAAACCACAATGCAAATAATTGCATTGCTGGGTCTGGTTTTATAATAAACAGCGACCCTAAGTAAAAGATCACATTTACTATTAATAATATCTTAACCGTTTCTGTGATTCTTCCCATAGGTTATTTAAATTTTCTATCAAGATCATCACCTGTGATGGTGATAAATGTTTTCTTGTTAGTAGGCGATATACTAGGTTCTTTACAAGCAAAGAGACTATTTACTAAGTGTTCTCTAGAAAGGCTATCTAGCGTCTCTCCTCCTTTTACCGCGAGGCTTTTTGCCATACTCTTTGCAAGTGTGTCTGTCTGGCTAAAACCGCTGTCTGGCACCTCGTTTTCTAAATCACTAAGTAATTGATCTATGACAACTGGCACTTGACTTTCTGTTATAGAAGTAGGGATACCGTTTATTTCTAAAATATCTCCGCTTATGAGACCAAAGATAAAACCTGTATTCTCCAGTCCTTCTTTAAGCTCTTCTATTAAAGCAAGCTCTGTTGTAGAATACGTAAGCGTTAACGGAAATAACAATTGCTGACTCACAGATTCTTTTACTGTTATATTACGCAAAAACTCTTCATACAAGACGCGTTGGTGTGCTTTATGTTGATCTATGATCACCATACCACTCTTAATGGTACTTACGATGTATTTTTTATTGAGTTGGTATGTAGAAGATTCATCTTGACTGACTGCTGTCGCCGCTATAGGTGCAGCTGCTTTTGTATTAAGACCGCTCTCAAACATATTCCCCGTACTCACTTCCTTCTCAAAAGTCACGGTACTACCTGCAGTTGCTTGCGACTCCATTCCCTCATACATCTTCTCCCAGCCAGTTACGTCTGGCTTCTCATAGTCGGGGCGCTGTGCTCCTCTTTTTGGCGCAGGAACGCTCTCAAAGGGATTAAATGTGCGATCTACCTCAATCTTAGGAGTTACCACTCCTTTATTTTTGTAATCATAAGGTGTATCGAGCTCGCTATCTCTATTAAAATCAAGCACAGGTGCAATACTAAACTGGCCTAAGCTATGCTTTATGGTACTACGTAACATCGCATATAAAGCGTGCTCATCGTCAAATTTTATTTCGGTCTTTGTAGGGTGTATGTTTATATCAATCGTAGCTGGGTCTACCTTGAGGTATAGAAAGTAACTTGCTCTCGCTCTATCTGGAAGTAGTCCATCAAAGGCTGCCGTTACCGCGTGATTTAAGTAAGCACTTTTTATAAATCGATCATTTACAAAGAAAAACTGCTCACCACGCGTCTTTTTTGAAAACTCAGGTTTTACTACAAACCCATTTATGGTAAGTATATCTGTCTCCTCTTGCACGGGAACTAACTTCTCATTAGTCTTCCCGCCAAAAATGGCAACAATGCGTTGTTTTAAATTCCCTTTAGGTAATTGAAAAAGCTCCCCCTCGTTATGATACATTGCAAATGCAATATCAGGGTGTGCTAGTGCCACACGCTGAAACTCATCTATCACGTGACGCAACTCAACACTATTTGATTTTAAAAAATTACGACGTGCTGGTATATTAAAAAAGAGATTCTTAACCGCAAGTGAGGTGCCCTTAGGTGTGGCACAAACCTCTTGGGTAATAATCTTACTACCTTCTATCTCTATATGCGTACCCACCTCTGCTCCTTCTGGCCGTGTCTTAAGTGCCACGTGAGCGACAGCCGCTATAGAGGCAAGCGCCTCTCCTCTAAAACCTTTTGTATTAAGATTAAATAAATCATCTGCCGTGGTAATCTTTGAGGTAGCGTGACGTTCAAAACTCATACGAGCATCTGTATCACTCATACCCTTACCATCATCTATAATCTGGATAAGTGTCTTACCTGCATCTTTTACGATAAGCTTTATAGAAGATGCTCCTGCGTCTATGGCGTTTTCAAGTAATTCTTTAACCACAGATGCTGGGCGTTGCACAACTTCTCCCGCAGCGATCTGGTTTGCTACGTGATCGGGTAAGAGTTTTATAATGTCTGCCATTAGGACCTACTACTTTATAGAGGGTTGGTAAAGATGGATAAATCAAAATCTATTATCCAGAGAAAGAGAAATATTAAAATGAGTACGATAAAAAATATAGTGCGGTTGTAACCTCCCTTTCGGCTTTCTTGAAGTTCATCCCAAGCGGTTGTAAACTTCTTCTTTAAACCTTTATTATAAGTTAAGGTTTTACGGTGCTCATCAAAGCGCCCTTCTATCTTAAAAGGACTCCCTTCTTTCTCGCTATTGTAATAGCGAGGCTCATAGCTATACTTCTTATTTGTGCGTTTTACAAATCCCATAATATTGTTATTTCAAATATACGATTTCGTATCCAAAAAGCATACCGAATTTGCGCTCGCTATGCGTTAAAGAGATTTGTTTATGGGGATAAGTACGCTTTCGCGAAAGCGTAAAACTACTACGTATTAAAACTTTGCGTCTTTACGTAATTGTGCCATTTTTATAGCTGCGATAGCGGCTTCTGTACCTTTATTACCGTGCTCCCCACCACTACGAGCTCTCGATTGCTCAATAGTATTATCTGTAAGTACACAGAAAATAACAGGAATATCTTGCTGAATGTTAAGGTCTTTAATGCCTTGAGTAACGCCTTCACATACAAAGTCAAAATGCTTAGTCTCTCCTTGTATCACTGTACCTATAACGATTACAGCATCGAGCATATCATAAGCCTGCGTCATTTTTTTTGCCCCGTAGATGAGCTCAAAAGCGCCTGGCACGTTCCAGCGTACAATGTTATCGTTTATAGCGCCACAATCTTTAAGCGCATCAAATGCTCCTTGAAAAAGTCCTTCTGTAATCTCATCATTCCACTCAGAAACAACAATCCCAAACTTGAAATCTTTCGAGTTTGGGATGGTTGCTTTATCATAGACAGAGAGGTTGTTACCTACTGTTGCCATAATATTATGTTTTAAAAGTTATACCTTAAAGTTACAATATACTTTAAGAATATGACCTCTTAATTAATTTCCTGCTTGTGCTTGACCTAGATAAAGATCTACCTGCGCAGCATAGTCTGAGGTTGCATACTCTTCTTTTACCTGTGTAAGGTATTTTACAGCAGCATCCATTTTTCCAAGCTCTATAGCCGTTACACCCGCTTTAAATAAGAAACGTGGTGTTGTAAAATCGTTTGCATTAAGTCCAGCTGCCTTCTCGTAGTATCCTAGAGCCTCTTCTGGTTGACCTAGTTGCATAAATGCATCACCTATCGCTCCTTTTGCAAGTGGCGCAAGCATCTGGTCGTCTGATGAGAAGTCTTGAAGATGCGAGATTGCCTTCTGGTAATCTTTTACTTCAAGGTAAGACATCCCTGCGTAGTAGTTTGCTAGGTTTCCTGCTGCAGTACCACCGTAGTTATCTGCCACATCTAGAAGACCATACTTACCATTCTTACCGTTAAGAGCCACCATATAAAGTGAGTCCTTTACAGAAGTATTAGTCGCCTCTAGTGCTGTTGTAAAGCTATCTTGAGCTAGTACAAGCTCATTTGCCGCTTCTGCCTCTGCAGGTTCTGCCACAAATTTATTGTATGCTAGATATAATAATGCAATAACAAGAATACCTACTATGATGCCTATTACTGGTTTCTGATTTTTTTCAAACCACTCCTCTGCTTTATTTGCTCCTTCGTCTAGTGATCCAAAAACCTCTGCAGTTGTACTCTCGCTATCGTCTATAAACTCTTCAACTTCTTCCTTTACGGGCTTTGTTTTCGGTTTATATCCTCTTTTATTATATGTTGCCATATTTCGTCGTTTATTAGTCGGGCAAAAATATAATATTTATTGAATTATGAAAGGGAAATTAATGCTTAATTTTGAAGACTTAATAAGCAATATTACTAGATGTTTACCGCTTTCGCGAAAGCGCGCCACACCTACCCCACCCTATGATCTTAAAATCGCTCTCTCTTATAAACTATAAAAACTTTGAGTCAAAGGCCTTTACCTTTGATGCAAAAATTAATTGTTTTGTTGGAAATAACGGCGTGGGGAAGACAAATGTGCTCGATGCGATTTACCACCTTTCTTTTGGAAAAAGCTACTTTAATCCCGTCACAAGTCAAAACATAAATCACAATGCAGACTTCTTTGTAATAGATGGTTTATATGAGAAAAAAGAACGAGATGAGAAGGTTGTAGTAAGTGCAAAAAAAGGCCAGAAAAAGGTTATAAAACGCAATGCAAAAATATATGACCGCTTTGCAGACCACATAGGCTTTTTACCTCTAGTTATTATCTCTCCGGCAGATAGAGACCTCATCACAGAAGGCAGTGACACCCGCCGTAAATTTATAGATGGCGTGATCTCACAAAGTGACAAAAGCTATCTTTCTGACCTACTAGGCTACTCAAAAATACTATCGCAACGCAACGCCCTGCTTAAATACTTTGCGGCAAATAATACATTTAATACAGATACGCTTGCTGTATATAACGAGCAACTAGAAGGTTTTGGCACTCCTATTTTTGAAAAAAGACAGCAGTTTTTAGAGCGCTTTGCACCTATTTTTAATGAGCGCTACAAAGCCATAAGTGGCGATACAGAAAATGTAACCCTTACGTATAACAGCTCACTAAATACAATGCCGCTCAAGCACTCACTTACTAATGCGCTAGCAAAAGATCGCTCCCTACAATATACAAGCGTGGGGATACACAAAGACGACCTACAGTTTGAGATAAATGGCCACCCTGTAAAGAAATTTGGCAGTCAGGGACAACAAAAATCATATCTCATCGCGCTCAAGCTTGCGCAGTTTGATTTTATAAAGCAAGAAAGTGGTACTACACCGCTACTCTTACTCGATGATATTTTTGACAAGCTAGATGAAAACCGTGTGCAACATATCATTGAACTAGTAAACACAAACGACTTTGGCCAGCTGTTTATAAGTGACACCCACCCAGAGCGCACAGAAAATGTGGTAAAAAAAATACACCAGAGTTATGAGCTTTTTCATCTAGAACGAGCACAATAAGCTGTTGTTTTTATCGTAATTTGCAGTACTCATTATTAGAACACTTACGTGAAAAAACTAGTTTATACCCTTCTCGCCCTCCTCATTTTGAGCTGTAGCTCATCCCCACAAGAAAAACTTGCACACATAAACGGTTACTGGGAAATTGCCGCTATAGAGATGCCAGACGGCACCTCAAGAACCTATGGAATGAGTCAAAATATTGACTTTTTTGAAATAAATGAAGACGGGACTGGCGTACGTAAAAAAGTACAGCCCAATGCGCTAGGAGAGTTTATCACCTCAAACGATAGCGAGAACATCAATGCAATTATAGAAGATGATCTTCTTACATTGAGTTATTCAACAGCTTTAGACAGCTGGCAAGAAACTGTAAAAAAAGCTAGCAAAGAAGAGCTCATTCTTATTAATAAAGACGATATTATCTATAAATACCGTAGATATCAACCCCTCATCATAGAGTAATGGCAAAAAGAAACGCAGACCCAATTTCTATAAGTCAAGCGCTGGGAGAATTTGTAGAAAAAAACAAACTAAGCAAAGGTATGGACAAAGTAGATGTCACAGCCGCTTGGTACAAGCTCAATCCAGCATTTGAGACGTATACTACTTCTATACGTTTTGAGAGAGAGACACTCTTTGTAAACCTAAGCTCTTCTGTTTTTAGGGAAGAACTCTCTTATGGTAAAGAAAAAATACGCACAATGCTTAATGAGGAATTAGGCCGTGAGGTTATAAAAAAACTCATCTTGAGATAACAACAAGCTACATTCTAGCATAAAAAAATGCGAGACTATTGTCTCGCATTTTTTGTTTCCTATTTCCAGTACTAAGGACTACATACGCTCTGGAACGTCTATTCCTAATAATCCAAAGGCACTCTCTATTACCTGCCCTACTTCTTTACTAAGGGCCACTCTAAAGCTTTGGTCTGCGACATTATCTGTGCCCAGAATCTGCACCTGCTGGAAGAATGAGTTATACTCTTTTACCAAATCATAGGTGTAGTTTGCGATAATAGCAGGACTCTTCTGGGCCGCGGCAAGCTGTATCGTTGCTGGATAGTCTTGTACAAGCTTAATAAGCTCTTTTTCTTTAGGGTGTAAATCTCTAGCTCCCTCAACACTCGCAGGAACATTAAGCTCCTTAGCCTTGCGTAATATGGCTTGTATACGCACGTATGTATATTGTATAAATGGCCCCGTATTTCCTTGAAAATCTACAGACTCCTTAGGGTCAAAAAGAATTCTCTTTTTTGGGTCTACTTTAAGAATGTAGTACTTAAGAGCTCCCAGACCTATCGTTTTATATAGCGCCTTCTTCTCCTCATCTGTATACCCATCTAGCTTACCTAGCTCTTCAGAGATTTCTCCGGCGGTTGCAGCTACTTCATTTATAAGATCATCTGCATCTACTACAGTACCTTCACGAGACTTCATCTTTCCAGAAGGAAGATCTACCATACCATAACTAAGGTGAAAAAGATTTTCTGCCCAGTCGTATCCTAGTTTTTTAAGTATCAAGAATAATACTTGAAAGTGATAATCTTGCTCGTTTCCTACTGTGTAAATCATACCACCTACATCTGGATGGTCTTTTACACGTTGTATCGCAGTACCTATATCTTGCGTCATATATACTGCAGTACCATCTGCACGCAATACAATTTTTCTATCTAGACCATCTTCTGTAAGGTCACACCATACAGAGCCGTCTGGATCTCTTTCAAAAACGCCTTTTTTAAGACCCTCTTCTATATTGTCTTTTCCTAGTAGGTAGGTGTTACTCTCATAGTAGTAGCTATCAAAATCTACTCCTATATTTTTATAAGTTACTTCAAAACCGTCATACACCCACTGGTTCATTTTTTTCCATAGTGCAACAGTCTCTGCATCTCCAGCTTCCCACTTGCGTAGCATTTCTTTTGCCGCTTGACCTACCTCACTATAGTCCCCAAAATATTGATTTTTAAAAAACTTTTTGAAACCTTTTCTTAAATCTTCCTCCGAAACTTCTATCGCCAAGTGCTTATTTAACTTGACATCTTTAGATTCGATGCTTACGACTTCCTTAAGAATTTTATCAAGTTGAGTTTCCTTCAACTCTTGAAACTTAGATAAACCTTCGTCTGATGTCAACCATTTGGTATATTCTTTTTGAAATACACTTTCAAACTTTACATAGTAATTACCGACTAATTTATCTCCTTTAAGACCTGTAGACTCTGGAGTCTCACCGTTACCATAACGCTCCCAAGCCAGCATAGACTTACAGATATGAATCCCACGGTCATTAATGATTTGAGTTTTATAAACTTTAGAACCTGCTGCCTTAATAATTTCTGACACAGAGTATCCTAATAACACGTTACGTACGTGACCTAGGTGAAGTGGCTTATTTGTGTTAGGAGATGAGTACTCAACCATTACCGCTTTACCGGCTTCTGGTGTTTTTCCAAAATTTTCGGTGGCTTGTATCTCTGCAAAGGCGTTCATATAAAATGCATCTGCCACTACTAAGTTTAAGAAACCTTTTACTACATTAAAAGCAGTAATCTCTTCAACTTGTGCTACGAGGTACTCCCCTATTTGTGTTCCTATCTGTACAGGGTTTCCTTTTACAACACGTAGCATAGGGAAAACCACTACTGTGATATCTCCTTCAAATTCTTTGCGAGTTGCTTGAAATTCGACAGCTGGGAGTTCAGCTTTATAAATTTCGGCAACAGCGGCTTTTACGTGAGTTTCTATAGTAGATTGTAACGACATAGGATCTTGATAGTTGAAAATATAATGGGACTTATTGCGCTTTCGCGAAAGCGTAATTACGACCACGCCACCGCTACACATATTTAAGTCACAGGGTGTCTAAAAATATGGCACAAATATATGTGAAAATTGAAAGAGCGCATAGGGAAACACTAGCGAAACTCGTATCTTTAAAAGAAAAAATGCTTCTTAACGTATCTTACAACAATCCTGATGTAAAGCGCAAAATTAACGAAGAAGTAGGCGAGCCCTACGGATTGCGTGAGCGCATTAAACAAGGCGGCATAGGTATAGGTCACCTTGTCATTACAGAATCTAGCATACAGATCCAGAATTTTCTTGCTCTAGATAAATATCGCAATAAGTGCAATATAGAGCTTAGACCCCGTGGTATTATCATAGGTTTTAGAGCCTTACTAGACAGCTATGCGCTGGTAATTCCCTACTGGAAACTCAACCTTTACAAGGGTCGAGCAGAAGAGTATAGTGTCTATCGCGATAATTATTTTATCAAAATTGAAGCTAAGGCTAAAGATAAAAAAGTGCATAATTTTATGAAGCGTATTCTTGACCAGAAAGCACAGCAATCTCCCACAAACATAGACGACCTGTAAGATTATGAAAATATTACTTACGGGTGCAAATGGATATATAGGGATGCGATTACTCCCTATGTTACTTGAAGAAAATCACGAGGTGGTGTGTGTGGTGCGCAATGAGGCGCGGCTGTCTGTAAGTAAAAAAATAAAGGAACAGATTACTATTATAGAGATAGACTTTCTAGACAAACCAGAAGCAAATAAATTACCGAAAGATATAGATGTTGCCTACTACCTCTTGCACTCTATGAGCTCGAGCACATCAGATTTTGACGAGAAGGAAGAGCTCTCTGCGCTCAATTTTAACACCTATCTCGCTCCTACTAGTTGCCAGCAGGTAATCTACCTAGGGGGTATTGCAAATGATAAAAACTTAAGTAAACACCTACGCTCACGTCAAAACGTAGAGAACACTCTAAAAAAAGGTAAAGCTGCTCTCACAGTACTTAGAGCAGGGATCATTGTGGGATCTGGGAGTTCTTCTTTTGAGATTATACGCGACCTATGTGAGAAGCTACCTGTGATGATTACCCCAAAATGGGTCAATACAAAATGCCAGCCTATAGCTATACGCAATGTAATGCAATACCTCACTGGAGTTTTAGGCAACGAGAGCACTTATAATGATCAATTTGATATAGGTGGGCCAGATGTGCTAAGCTATAAAGAGATGATGCAGCGTTATGCAACAGTGCGCAATCTACCATTGTATATTTTTACAGTACCAGTAATGAGCCCAAAAATCTCTTCATACTGGTTGTATTTTATCACCTCAACATCTTATAAACTGGCACTAAACCTTGTAGATAGTATGAAGGTAGAGGTGATCTCAAGTGACTCTAGATTGCAAGATTTACTAGGCATCACTCCTATAAGTTATGAAGATGCTATTGATTTGGCTTTCGCCAAAATTGAACAAAATCAGGTAGCGAGCTCTTGGAAAGATAGTCTTGTAAGTGGTCGTATTAAAGTAAATCTAGATGACTATATACAAGTACCTAGCTATGGATGCCTCAAAGACAAACAAACCATACATCTAAAAGACCGTAACCTAGCTCTAGAAAATATCTGGGCAATAGGTGGTGATAGAGGCTGGTATTATGGTGACTGGATGTGGAAGATAAGAGGGTATATAGACAAACTTGTAGGAGGCGTAGGCCTGCGCAGAGGAAGAACACATCCAGATAAGATTTTTACAGGTGATGTAATAGACTTCTGGCGTGTGTTACTAGCAAGTAAAGAAGAGCCTAGGTTATTACTATTTGCAGAGATGCGCGTACCCGGAGAAGCTTGGCTTGAGTTTACAATAGATGATAATGATGTACTGCACCAGACGGCAACCTTTAGGCCAAGAGGTATTTTTGGCAGACTATACTGGTATAGTATGCTACCCTTTCACTACTTTATTTTTGGTGAGATGATAAGAAATATTGCTACAAAGCGATTTGAGCAATAAAAAAAGGCGAACCAGAACGTGTATTATCTGAGAGATAAATTCGGTCGCTTTTTAAATCCTACTAAAAAAAATTACCCGTACTGTTTTACCAGTTAATTTTAAAAGTGAAAACTACAAACACTTATAAAATTGCTTCTCTCAATACATTATTCTAGAACGCCTATATGATAAATATAATGCGTTATTCTCTAATTTCCTACACTTTAGATACCGATTCGTGTGAATTTAATACACTTTTACACAAAATCGTTTAAATAAGATCTATAAGTGACTTATTTTCTAAAACTTTTAATGTCTGGTCTCTTACTTCTATCATAAGTATATGAAGACTACACTCCTCTTCTTTGGGACAATCATCACAATGTTCATAAAAGTTAAGACTCACACAAGGCAATAACGCAATAGGTCCCTCTAGCGTGCGTATCACAGATGATATCTTTATATCTTCTGGGCTTTTAATAAGGTAGTATCCACCACCTTTGCCTTTTTTACTACCTAGGTAGCCCGCTTTACGCATAGAAAGTAAAATACTCTCCAGAAACTTTTTTGAGATATTTTCAGAATCTGCGATTTCTTGTATAAGCACTGTTGTATTCTCTGGCTTTTTTGCTAGAAAAGTGAGTGCCTTTAATCCGTATTTTGTTTTTCGCGAAAGCATAATACGAATATACTTTATTCTTCCTTAGGAAGAAACACCTCTGCCATCATACATCTTGCACTACCTCCTCCACAAGTTTCTATCGTACTTAAGTCGCTACTTAAAATCTCACAGTGTTTTTCTATCCTATTAACTTGATCCTTAGTAAGGCTCTGGTGTGCATCTGCACTCATCACTAGGTACTTCTTATCATCTGCTCCCAGTACCTGTAACATATTACCTGCAAAATGATGCATCTGCTCTTCTGTGATAGATATCACTTGCTTACCCGTTTCTTTTAAGTGTTTGAGCACATTTTTACGCTCCTTTTTATCATCTATAGTATCAAGACAGATCACACAAAACTCTTCTGCAAGACACATCATCACGTTAGTGTGATAAATAGGTAATCTCTTACCATCTACCGTTTGGTTTGCAGTAAACACGACTGGTGTGTACTCAAAATCTTCACAAAACTCTATAAACAAACTCTCGTCTGCTCTTGCAGATAAGGCGCAGTAAGCACGCTCGTTCTGGCGGTCCATAAGAATACTACCTGTACCTTCCAGAAAAACATCTTCATCTTCTGCCTCTGTGTAGTCTACAATATTGTTAATAGTAAATCCTTCACTTTCTAGCCTTGCAAGAACTTCTTCTCTGCGTTCTCTTCTTCTATTTTCGGCAAACATAGGGTACAGGGCTACATTACCACTTTCGTGAAAAGATACCCAGTTATTTGGAAAGACAGAATCTGGAGTATTCCCTTTTATATCATCATTTTCAACAATAACGTTTACACCCACGGCGCGCAGCTTTGCAACAAAGTCATCAAACTCCTGTTGTGCTTTTGTGTTGATCTCATCATTTTTAAGACTTATATCTTCTTGAAAATAATTATTAACCGCCGTCTCCTCGTTCATTCTAAACTGAACAGGACGTATCATTAAAATTGTGTTTGTAATTTGTCGTGATGCCATAGCTTACCTCGTGTATGATATTTTTATAAGTAGTGGTGAATATAAAAACTATATCGATTGCGAATTTAGTCGAGAATTTGAGGAATACCTATCTCTTTTTGACTTTTTTATTACTAAAAAAATCGCTCTAAAAATACCTAGATTTACGTGCCTTAAAGCTTGGTAATAAGATCGTCTATAATCATATCGCCGTGCTCACGTGTATTCTCTATAAAGAGTTTGCTTGTGCGCATTCCTGCAGCAATTACCCCAGCAACATATACACGCTCTAGTGGCGTTTCTAGCGTCTCTTCATTATGAATAGGTGTGCGTGTCTCGTCATCTGTAACAGGGAGGCCTAACTTTTCAAACAAGGTATAATCTGGCTTGTAGCCTATCATTGCGAGTACGAAGTCATTTTCTAAGACGACCTTCCCTTCTGGAGTATTTAAAACTACGGTAGACGGTGTTATTTCTTTTACTGTTGTATTAAAGTAAGCCTTTATGGAACCTTCTTTAATTCGGTTTTCAATGTTAGGCTTGATCCAGTATTTGGTTTTTTCATACAGGCCTTCCCCACGTATTGCCATTGTCACCTCTGCATTTTTGTAGTAGGTTTCTAGCGCAACATCACAGGCAGAGTTTGCAGCTCCCACCACAAGTATTTTTTGATCTACATACGGGTGCGGACTGTCATAAAAGTGTTTTACCTTAGGTAGGTCTTCTCCGGGTACGCCTAGTGTGCGAGCGACATCATAAAAACCGGTGGATACTATAACCGCTTTCGCGAAAGCGTTACCCTTATCTGTCTCAATCTCATATCCGCCATCTTTAGGCGTCATTTTCTGTACCTGAGTATAGAGTTTTAATCTTAGTTTCCAGGTGTCTTGCACTCTTCTATAATACTCAAGCGCCTCCTTACGAGTAGGCTTATCTGTATGTGATACAAAAGGAACGCGACCTATTTCTAGCAACTTTGAGGTACTAAAAAAAGTCATATTTTCTGGATACCTGTAGATGGTATTTACGAGCACTCCCTTTTCTACAATAAGGTAATTAAGTCCTTTTTTATGGGCCGCAATACCGCAGGCAAGACCTATAGGACCTGCGCCTATTATTATAAGATCGTATGGTGATTGTGCAAACATCATCTATTTCTCCAGAAAAATGGGGTTAATAAAATAAGTACGGTAAAAAGTTCTAGACGCCCTATGAGCATTAAGAATGCCATCCACCACTTTGCTCCTATAGGTAACCACCCGTAACTATCTACGGGACTTAACCCTCCAAAGGCTGGACCTACATTACCTAATGCAGATGCAGATCCTCCTAGGGCTGTTCTAAAATCAAGTCCCATCGAGGCAAGTACACTTGCGCCTATAATCCAAGAGAGCATATATAATATAAAGAATGCAAGGATGTTAAATATAATAGAGCGATCTACAGATTTTGAATTGTAGCGCACAGGTAGTATAGCGTTAGGGTGCAGTGTTCTTTTAAACTCAACTATAGCATTACGTATGGTAAGCAGGTGGCGCACAACTTTAATACCTCCAGATGTTGACCCTGCAGATCCTCCTAAGAACATAAGTCCGAAGAAAATAACGGTAAGAAAAGGTGTCCACATTGTGTAGTCTGCCGTGACAAATCCTGTGGTTGTGATAACTGCTAGCACTTGAAACAACCCGTGACGAAAAGCAGCTTCTGCCTTACCCCACACCATAGGGTGCTCTATTGTAGACAGACTAAGGTCTGCATTAAAATACATAACTAATGACACTAAAATACCAAAGCCAAAGACAAAAGCCATATAAAGTCTAAACTCCTCATCTTTTAAAATCTTCTGGATTTTACCCTTAAATGCAAAATAGCTTAATACAAAGTTTGTACCCGCGAGGAGCATAAAGAACGTTATGATGTACTGTATAACTGGCTTATCATTCCAGTAAGCTACACTTGCATTTTTTGTAGAAAATCCTCCAGTTGAGAGCGTACTCAATGCGTGGTTTACCGCATCAAAAAATGACATACCAGCCAGCTTAAGCAAGATGGTTTCAATCACTGTAAAGCTTACGTAAATTAACCATAGACGTTTTGCCGTATCAGTAATTCTAGGGTGTAACTTATCTGCACTAGGTCCTGGAGCTTCAGCCGCAAAGAGCTGCATCCCTCCTATACCCAGCAATGGCAGTATAGCAATAGCAAGTACAATGATACCCATACCCCCTATCCAGTGTGTGGTAGAGCGCCAGAAGAGAATACTCTTAGGCAACGCTTCTATATCTGTAAGTATGGTGGCTCCTGTTGTGGTATACCCACTTATAGTCTCAAAAAAGGCATTTGCCACGCCTGGTATAGCTCCTGTAAAAAGGTAAGGCAACATACCACTAAGTGACATAAATAGCCACCCAAAGGTCACAATAATATATCCTTCTCGTTTTTTTACAATTTTCTCGTGCCCACGTGTCATAAACATAAGCAACGTACCAGCAAATGCAGTAAGCAATGCTGCTGCCGAGACTTCAAGACCTACGCCATCTTTTGCAAGAAAACTTACAAGTGCTGCAATGAGCATAAAGCCGCCATTAAAAAGCAGCAGTAATCCCATTAAGTGAAATATAATCTTGTAATTGAGTTTTGGCATTGGGGCTAGATAAACATTTCTTCTACCTTTTTAATAGATCTAGGTAAACAGCATACTACTACACGGTCACCCTTTTCTATTCTAAAAGCACCTAAGGCTATAAGACCTTGATTATTTCTTACTACTCCTGCTATAGTCGCACTTCTAGGGAAGTCTATGTCGCGTATACGTTTTCCTTGCACTTCAGAAGAGTCTTTTACAATAAATTCTAGTAGCTCTGCATTCATATTATTGAGCTTAGTCATTGCTACCACCTCTCCTTTACGGATGTATCTAAAGATATTATTTGCAGCTAGTAGTTTTTTATTGATAAGGGTATCAATACCTATACTCTGTGAGAGCTGGAAGTAATCCATATTCTCAACCAGGGCTATAGTTTTTTGTACTCCTTTTGACTTAGCAACCAGACACGACATAATATTAGTCTCACTATCTCCCGTTACAGAGATAAAGGCATCCATATCGTGTATATTTTCTTCATCTAGTAGCTCTACATTACGACCGTCACCATTTATAACGAGTGCCTTAGGTAGTAAATCTGCTAGGTCAATTGCTTTCTCACGGTTCTTCTCTACTAGTTTTACATTAAATCTATTACTACATAAATCTTTTGCAGTTTTTGACCCGATGTTACTACCGCCCAGTATCATTACGTTTTTGATATTCTGGCGTACTTTACCAGTAAGCTTGTAAATCTCTTCTACACCGCCCTGCACCGTCACAAAGTAAATGTGATCACCTTCCTTAAAAACAGTATCACCTCTAGGGATCAATGTATATTGTGTTCCTTCTCGCTGTATCGCGATAGGCATAAAGTGTAACTCTGGAAAAATCTTTGCTGCCTCTTTCACACTTTTACCTACAAAAGAAGCCGTACGTGATAAGGTCGTACCTACCATAGTAAGTGCTCCATTATCAAACTCGTAACTATCTGAAAAACCACTCTGGTTAAGTAGTAACTCAATCTCACTTGCTGCTAGACTCTCTGGAGAGATTAACTCGTCTATCCCAAATTTCTGAAAGCCTGCCAGCTCCTTGTGCTCAATAAACTCTGTGTTAGATATACGAGCAATCGTGCGCTGTGCACCCAGCTGTTTTGCCAGTACACAAACCGTGATATTTGTAGTCTCGCTGGCTGTAACTGCTATAAGAAGATCTACTCCCTCAACTCGTGAGTCTTGTAGTATCGCAATAGAGGTTGCGTCTCCTTTTATAGTTCTGATATCTAGATGCGTATCTGCATATGACAGACTCTCTCTATTAGTATCTATAAGGGTAATATCTTGAGATTCGTAAGAGAGTAATTTTGCTAAGTGAAACCCTACTTCTCCTGCTCCTGCAATGATTATTTTCATAAATGGATGTGCTCAAAAATGCGTACAAAGATACTACATAGGTGATGGATTAAAAAAAATGCAAGGGTTTATTGCTAGTTTGGAGGGCTTTGTAGGTGCGCTTTCGCGAAAAAAACGAACGGTATTCAAAATAACTAAGCATCTGGAGTTGAAACCCAGAGCAAGACAAATAAGCTTTCGTCAAGAAGATAAAGGGGTTAAGGATTATAATTTTTCGCGAAAGCGTTATCTTTGTAAAAAAATTGAAATGGCCAAAAAGGTAACCCCATATAAGTCTTCAGACCAGTCTAAAAAAGAGCAAGTAGAGCAAATGTTTGATAACATTTCTGGCGAGTATGACGGTCTTAACCGTGTGATCTCTTTTGGGATAGACGTAAAGTGGCGCAAGAAGGTGGTACAACTTGTGGCAGATACTAACCCAGATTCTATCCTTGACATTGCAACAGGTACAGGAGACCTCATTATTAATATGGCAAGTACAAATGCTAGTAAACTAGTAGGTCTTGACATATCTGAAGGAATGCTATCTGTAGGCCGAAGGAAAATTGCTGCCAAAGAACTTGATGACCGCATCGAGATGATGCAGGCAGATAGTGAGAATATGCCCTTTGAAGACCATACTTTTGATGCTATTACTGTAGCCTTTGGGGTACGTAATTTTGAAACATTAGAAAAAGGTCTAGCAGAGATACTACGCGTACTGAAACCAGGAGGAATTTTTGTGATATTAGAAACCTCTGTCCCTACAAAAACACCTTTTAAGCAAGGATACAACTTCCACTCTAAAGTGATCTTACCTTCCGTGGGTAAACTATTTTCTAAAGATAAAAATGCTTACGGCTACCTGAGTGAAAGCGCAAATGCATTTCCTTTTGGAGAGGTACTCAACAATATTTTGCGTAAAATTGGGTTTAAAGACGTGCAACATAAGCCACAAACCTTTGGCGTTGCAACAATTTACACGGCTACAAAATAATTTTATGCGCACATACATTGCTGTAATAGCACTTGTTTTAAGTTTTTCTTCGGTTAATGCTCAGTGGTTATCAAGACCCAGAGTTCAGAATGATCAAAACTTTGATAAAAAACCTATTTCTTGGGGATACTACTTTGGTGTAAACTCGATGGATTACAATTTTGATTATCAAAATGAGCAAGAAGACATACAGGTTGAAAAATCTGTAGGTTTTAATGTAGGTCTCATAGGTGACTTAAGACTCTCTGAGTTTGTGAGTTTACGTACTGAGCCAGGACTTATCTACACACAGCGTAATCTTATGTATGTGCCAGACCCACGTTTTGATGATGAAAATGATCAGCTACGCGAGGTGCCCTCTACGTATATATACTTACCACTTGCACTTAAATTTAATACGAGAAGACTTAATAATGTGCGCCCTTATGTACAATTTGGCGTAGCTACAGTAACTAATTTATCTAGCAACGAAGACAATCCAGATGATAACTTTGCTGGACAGTTCCGTACAACCTCTAGTCCTTTCTTTTATGAGATGGCTATAGGTGTAGAACTATATCTTTACTACTTTAAATTTATACCTAGTATAAAAGGTGTCTTTGCCGCGTCTGACGAGTTAGTACGTGATAATAGACCTAACAGCCCTTGGACCGGTAATATTACAAAGATGCAAACCAGAGGTGTGTTCTTAAACTTCACCTTTCAGTAAGACCGCGCTACTACCCTCTTTTAAACTCACTTAAGCAAATTGCCGTTGCCGTTGCTACGTTAAGACTTTCGGTAGCTTGTGTGATACCAAATCTAGGTATAGCAATACGCTTTGTCACGAGTTCCTCAATACTCGTAGAGATTCCGTTTGCCTCATTACCCATTACAATCACACCCTCTTGCGGCAGTGATGCTGCATAAATATTTTCTCCATCCATAAAGGTCCCAAAAACGGGACGGTCTTCATTAGACAAGTATGTATCAATATCTGTATAAATAATCGATACCCGCGTGAGCGATCCCATTGTGGCTTGCACCACCTTTGGGTTATAACAATCTACAGTAGCCTTTGAGCACACCAGCTGCTTTATCCCAAACCAATCACAAAGACGTATAATAGTGCCTAGGTTACCAGGGTCACGTACATCATCTAGCACAACGGTAAGCCCAGACCTATCTATAGCTATTGCTTCTGGCATTTTAAATGTTGCCACTGCCTTTTGTGCGGTTTTTAAAAAGGTGAGTTTCTTAAGCTCGGCTGGAGTTGTTTCATTTACTTTAGACTGGTCTTGGGGTGATAACGCTTTCGCGAAAGCGGAAACATCTTCGGTATGTAATTCTACAAGCTCTAGTGATGATAAAAGAAGTTCATTTACAACCTTAATACCCTCTGCAACAAAAACACCTTCGCGCTGGCGGTACTTTTTTTGCCCTAAACTCGTTATTCGTTTGATTGTATTTTTGCTTACCACGATTAAGATGTACTTTTGAAAATGATGAAAACGACCTATTGAAAACAACTTGTACAAAAATATCACTATTTCTGGTAGTGGCACTCTTTCTGTTAGGTTGTAACGCAACAAAACGAGTTCCTGCAGATGGTCACCTCCTTACAGAAAACACCATTTATGATGGTGAAGAAAAAGTAAGCGAGACACGCCTTTACAATTACCTGTACCAAAAACCTAACACAAAACTACCCCTCATAGGTACGCCTCTACGGTTATATATTTATAATCTGGCAAGGCCTAATATAGACTCTATACTTGATGCGCAACGTGCTGCGAGTGCAAATAGATATACCTTCTGGGAACGACTACTTTCTGCAAAGCAAGTAGAAGCTGTGCGTAATTTTAAAAAGAATTTTAATAGCGGTATAAAAAAGACTGGTGAAGCTCCAGCCATCGTAACAGAAGCCATTACCGAAAAATCTGCCCAACGCCTTACTGCTTATTATGTAAACAATGGCTATTTTAATGCCGAGGTGGGCTACGACATTAAGAAAGATAGTAACCAGCGCGCATCTATAGATTATAAAGTAAAGAAGGGTACACCTTACTTTTTAGATAGTCTTACCCCTATCATTGCTTCTCCAGTGGCAGATTCTATTTATTATGTACATAAAGACGAGTCTGTACTAAAACCGGGAGAGCGTTATGCCACAGCAAACATAAATACAGAGACACAGCGCCTTACAGAATTATTTAGAAACAATGGCTTATACCACTTTGAGTCTGATTATATACGCCTTGTAGGAGATACTGTAAAAACAAACCATAAGGCAAATCTAGAGTATATAATAGATAACCGTACAGAGACTGTAAATGACTCTACGTATGAGGTTCCTTTTAAAGTGCATAAAGTATCTAACGTAAACATCATAACAGATTATAATTATGATAATCGTAATAAAACCTTTAATGACTCGCTTGTAAGTGATGGCTTTAATATCTATGCTTATGATAAAATAAATTACAGACCTAAGGCACTTACAGATATTATCCCTCTTAAGCCTGGCGCTATCTACCGCGATGTAGATCGCATACAGAGTTTGAGCAGGTTGAGTAGACTTGGTACATTTAAGTACCCTAGTATCTCATATACCGAAGACCCTGCAGACAGTACACGATCTGACCTTATAGCAAGCATACGACTCACACCGCTAGAAAAATATAAGCTTAGGGCAGATTTTGATGTCTCTACCTCAAACATTCAAGACTTTGGGATTGCAGGTTTTGGGTCGCTATTAATTCGTAATATCTTTAGAGGAGCAGAAACACTTGAAATCTCTGGTCGTGGTAGTGTAGGAGCATCTGATGATGCGGCAAATCCAGATGATAGTTTTTTTAATATCTCTGAAATAGGCGCAGATATGCGTCTTACCTTCCCACGTATATTTTTTCCTTTTAATACTAATAAATGGATACCTGCAGAGTGGCAACCTAACACCCGTTTTAACCTAGGTGTGGGCGTACAGCAAAATATAGGTCTAGATAAACAAACTGTGAGCGGTAGTCTCACGTACAACTGGAGCCCATCTTGGAAAAGATCTTTTAGCGTAGATCTTGTAAATGCACAATATGTGCGCAACCTCAATCCAGATAACTATTTTAACATCTACAGAAATAGTTATGATGATTTAAACAGTATTGCTCAAAACAATCAGGCAGATATAAATCCTGCATATTTTACTACAGATGCAAGTGGTGAGGTAAACCTCTCAATACCTTTTGGCGCAGAGCAGTTTATAAATGATGTAGATAATGGTAACGCTGGTGATATTTCTCAAAATGATATAAATGATATACAAGCTATAGGCGAGCGACAGGAGCGACTTACAGAAGATAACCTCATTGTATCTCTTAATATCTCCCACACCTACGATAATAGAGAAAACCTTTTTGACGAAACCTTTAGCCGTTTTAGAACAAACATCGAGCTTGCTGGTAATGCCTTAGCCCTGGCAGGTAATATTGCAAATACTAGCAAAAATGAAGATGGTAATAAAAGTCTCTTTGGCGTAGTATACTCACAGTATGTAAAAACAGAACTAGACTACTCTCGTCACTGGGACCTAGGTAATAATAATATTATTGCGGCAAGAGCCTTTGGTGGGATTGCCATTCCTTATGGTAACTCTGGGAGTATTCCTTTTATACGTAGTTTCTTTGGCGGTGGGTCTAATGATAACAGAGCCTGGAGAGCTTATGACCTGGGACCAGGAAGCAGCGGTAGCCCCAATGAGTTTAATGAAGCAAATATGAAACTTGCTTTTAACCTAGAATATAGATTTGACCTCATAGGGCCTATAGAAGGTGCGCTCTTTACAGACGCTGGTAATATTTGGAATGTTTTTGATAATGTAGAAGATGAGGCCTCAAGATTTACAGGGTTTGAGAGTTTACAGGAGCTAGCATTAGGTTCAGGTTTTGGACTGCGATGGGATTTTGACTTTTTTGCACTCCGCTTTGACATAGGTTTTAAAACATACAACCCAGCCCTTGCAGAGGGTGATAGATGGTTTACCCAGTACAACTTTGCAAATGCTGTCTATAACGTGGGGATTAATTACCCATTTTAATCTTAGATAGATGAGCTTATGTAAAATGATATAGACACACTTTATATCATTGAAATACTTCTAATTATGCTTTCGCGAAAGCGTAATTCTCCTAAAACGTTATCGTAGTAACCCACCTCACAAGAATAATAAACGAGTAATATTCATTACTTTTACTACATAAATTTTAAACTCATACAATGTCGCATTCTATAAAACCAGGTGTTGCCACAGGGCACGAAGTACAAGCAATTTTTAACTATGCAAAGGAAAAAGGTTTTGCCCTTCCTGCTGTAAATGTTATAGGGTCTAATAGTATAAATACTGTGCTAGAAACAGCAGCTTCACTTAACGCTCCTGTCATCATACAGTTTTCTAATGGTGGCGCCCAGTTTAACGCAGGTAAAGGACTTAGTAATGAAAACCAGCAAGCAGCCGTACTAGGAGCAGTAGCTGGAGCAAAGCACGTACACGAGCTTGCAAAGGCATATGGAGCTACAGTTATTTTACACACAGACCACTGTGCAAAAAAGTTACTCCCTTGGATAGATGGTTTACTAGATGCTAGTGAGGCGTACTATAAGGAGCACGGTCACTCACTCTTCAGCTCTCATATGATAGACCTAAGTGAGGAGCCTATAGAAGAGAACATAGAGATTTGTAAAAAGTATCTTGAGCGTATGGCAAAAATGGATATGACCCTTGAGATAGAGTTAGGAATCACAGGTGGTGAAGAAGATGGTGTAGATAATAGCGATGTAGATGACTCAAAATTATATACCCAGCCAGAAGAAGTTGCTTATGCATATGAAGAATTGAGCAAGGTAAGTGATCAATTTACAATCGCTGCAGCTTTTGGAAACGTACACGGAGTATACAAGCCAGGTAATGTGAAGCTTACACCAAAAATTCTTAAAAACTCACAAGAGTACATTTCAGAAAAGTATGGAAAGGAGCATAATCATATAGATTTTGTTTTTCACGGAGGAAGCGGTTCTACCGTAGAAGAGATACGTGAGGCTATAGGATATGGTACTATAAAGATGAATATAGATACAGATCTTCAGTATGCTACTGCAGAGGGTATACGTGATTATTTTGGAGAAAACGCCGAATATCTTAAAACTCAAATAGGAAACCCTACTGGTGATGACTCTCCTAACAAGAAATTTTATGACCCACGCGTATGGTTACGCAAGGCAGAAGGAACGATGGGAGCACGTCTTAAAAAAGCTTTTGAAGACCTTAATAATGTAGATACGCTCTAATAATCAACATATTATTACAACATAAAAGGGATGATGTCAAAATTGTTTGATATCATCCCTTTTACGTATTTTTACAGCCTATTATTTTGAAATTTTGACCGCTTACGCGAAAGGTTGATACCATACAATGTCACCTTTGCTAAGAAGAACTAATAATACCCTTAACCAAATTCAAACACCTTATATGGCTTGGTTCAAACGTAAAGAAAAAGGAATACACACTGCAACAGAGGATAAAAAGGATACTCCTAAAGGACTCTGGTATAAATCACCTACTGGTAAAATAGTAGACACAGAAGAGCTAGAAAAAAACTTCTATATCTCACCAGAAGATGGGTACCACGTACGCATAGGGAGTAATGAGTATTTTGAAATTCTATTTGATGATAATAAATACAAAGAGCTAGACGCAAAACTCACCTCAAAAGATCCTCTCAAATTTGAAGACAAAAAGGCGTATGCAGATAGGCTAGTTGCCGCTCAAGAAAAGACTGGACTTAAAGATGCCGTGCGTACTGCTGTAGGTAAATCTAAAGGCTCAGACCTAGTGATAGCTTGTATGGATTTTAGCTTCATAGGTGGATCTATGGGTAGCGTTGTAGGAGAAAAGATTGCACGTGCTGCAGACTACTCTCTCAAAAATAATATTCCTTTTATGATCATCTCAAAATCTGGTGGTGCTCGTATGATGGAAGCCGCACTATCACTTATGCAACTAGCAAAAACAAGTTCTAAACTTGCTCAACTAGCAGATGCTGGTATACCTTACATATCATTATGTACAGACCCTACCACTGGAGGAACAACTGCCTCATTTGCAATGCTAGGAGACATTAACATCTCAGAGCCAGGAGCACTTATAGGTTTTGCTGGACCTCGTGTGGTACGCGACACTACAGGTAAAGAATTACCAGAAGGTTTCCAGACCGCAGAGTTTGTACAAGAGCACGGTTTCTTAGATTTTATAACACCTAGACAGGAGCTTAAAAACAAAATTAATCTTTACTTAGATCTTATACTAAATAGACCAGTAAGGGCTTAATTTTTATATCTACATAAACGATAAAAGCGGCTCATTGAGCCGCTTTTATCGTTTATGTATTATGCAAGCAAGGAGTTATTAAAAAATTTACTTCTTTCTATCTATCACATAATTTACCATAAGCTCTAGCGAGTCACGGTATACAGATTGAGGATAGGTCATAAGTATCTCGAGTGCCTCTTGCTGTAATGCCTTCATTTTTAATATCGCATAATCGAGGCCGCCATTATCTTTTACAAAGGCAATCACTTCTTTTACACGCTTCTTATCTGTATTCTTATTTTTTATACTATTAATAAGCCAGTCCTTCTCTTTTTTTGAAACTGTATTGAGTACATATATAAGCGGTAAGGTCATCTTTTGTTCCTTGATATCAATACCTGTAGGTTTTCCTATTTTTTCAGAACCGTAATCAAAAAGATCATCTTTAATTTGAAAAGCCATCCCTATAAGTTCACCAAACTTATGCATACGCTTTACCTCTTTACCTTTTGCGTGAACGGCTTGAGCTCCCATTGCACAACAAGCTGCAATGAGTGTCGCGGTTTTTTGTCTAATAATCTCGTAGTACAACTCTTCGGTGATATCTAGTTTTCTTGCTTTTTCAATCTGGAGTAGTTCTCCTTCAGAAATTTCGCGTACAGCGACAGAGATAATTTGTAATAAATCTGTATCACCATTATCTATAGAAAGAAGTAGTCCTTTTGAAAATAAAAAATCACCTACTAATACAGCAATCTTATTTTTCCATAAAGCATTGAGTGAAAAGAAACTGCGACGCATATTACTATCGTCTACTACATCATCGTGTACGAGACTTGCCGTATGTATTAATTCTATAACAGAGGCGCCTCGATATGTACGGTCGTTTACCTCACCGCTATTCATCATTTTTGCAGTAAGGAATACAAACATAGGTCGCATTTGCTTGCCCTTACGATTTACAATATAATGTGTTATACGATTAAGAAGCGCGACTTTAGAGCGCATAGAAAGGGCAAACTTTTCTTCAAAAAGCTCCATTTCATAGGCTATGGGTTCTTTAATTTGAGCTACTACTTTCATTATAGTAAAGATACCACTTACAAATAGGATTGTATTTATAAACTTATTGTATAGATAGTGTTAAATTTTCATTAAGAGCCTATAATTTCTGTAACTTAAGCCTCGTATTAATAATCCTAATTAAAAAAATATGAAACAAATTACTCTTATTGCTGCTTTTTTTCTTGCAGTATTTACAATGAATGCTCAAAACACCTTGATTGATGAGGGTTTTGATGATATTACGACCTTAACTGACTATACTGTTTTAAATGTAAGTGATACTCCTAATACAGATATATTTCAAGGTAACGATGCTGTTTTTGAAGCATTTGATGGTGCCAGCACATCTTATTTAGGTATGAATTTTAACGCTACAGGTGGATCAGTTATTGATGTTTACTTTATAACGCCAGAGCTAAATTTAAGCAATGGTGATGAATTAACATTTTATACTAGAACTGGTGCAGCTAGTGCTTTCCCAGACAGATTAGAAGTGCGTTTAGATCCTGATGGAAGCGGAACTGAACCAACTTCTTCAAGTAATGGTTCTTATACCGACGTACTATTAGAAATAAATCCATCTCTTGCAGTGGGAGGATACCCAGAAGATTGGGAACAACAAGTTGTAACAATGTCCGGTCTTCCAGACGGCGGGGTGATTACTAAAGTTGCATTTAGATACTGGGTTACAGATGGTGGACCAGCAGGAAACAACTCAAACTATATAGGTATTGATCGTCTTACTGTAGACGCAACGCTTTCTACAGAAGAGCTACTAGCTCAAGGCTTAAACATTTCTGTAGCATCTAAAATACTTACAATAAGTTCGCAAGAAGAATTAGTAAATGCAAAAATTTTCAATCTCTTAGGGCAAGATGTAAGAACATCTTCACTTAGCGGAAATACAGATACAGTAGATCTCAATGATTTACCTACTGGAGTATATGTTGCTCAAATAAGTAGCGCTACTGCATCTACTTCAATAAAAATTGTAAACAAATAAGTTTATTACTTAGACATAAAAAAAGCGACTCAATTGAGTCGCTTTTTTATTGCTTATTTGCCAGTTGTCCGCAAGCGGCATCTATATCTTTACCTCGTGATCTTCTCACGGTTACTGTGACACCATTTGCTTCAAGCACATCTACATAACGGTCTATAGCTTGAGGGTTTGCTTGTTGAAACTGACCATCATCTATAGGGTTATACTCTATGATATTTACTTTACTAGGCACTGCTTTACAAAAATCTAATAAAGCATCTATATCTATCTGTCTATCATTTATGCCATCCCAAACTACATACTCATACGTAATGCGCTTTCCAGTTTTTTCATACCAGTAAATAAGTGCTTCTTTGAGATCTGCGAGTGGCATTTGCTCATTAAAGGGCATAATCTCTGTACGTACATCATCTAGTGCAGAGTGCAGCGATACAGCAAGATTAAACTTCACCTCTTCATCTGCCATTTTTTTAATAATCTTAGGCACACCAGAGGTAGAGACTGTAATTCTCTTAGGTGACATACCTAGTCCTTCTGGATCTGTGATCTTATCTATAGCCTTAATCACATTATTATAATTCATTAATGGCTCTCCCATCCCCATAAAAACAATGTTAGACAGGGGTCTATCGTGATATAACTTACTTTGTCTATCTATCACAACTACTTGATCTACGATCTCATCTGGGTTGAGATTACGCATTCTCTTTAATCTAGCTGTCGCACAAAATTTGCAATTAAGACTACAACCTACTTGTGAAGACACACAGGCGGTTGTCCTACTCTTAGTAGGTATTAAAACAGACTCAACCGTAAGACCATCGTGCAGCTTTACAGCGTTCTTTATAGTACCATCACTACTACGTTGCATCTGGTCAACACGTATATGGTTAATCACAAAATGCTCATCTAGCAAGATGCGTGTCTCCTTTGAAATGTTAGTCATATCTACAAAGTCGTGTGCGCCCTTTTGCCATAACCACTCATAAACCTGATTACCTCTAAAGGCTTTATCACCTTGGTCTACAAAAAAAGCTCTAAGATCTTCTTTGGTTAATTTACGTATGTCTTTCTTTTCTGTTTTCACGATGCAAAGGTACGGAGTTGTTTGTTGTTTCCCGCACTAGATCTTATAGATACAACCAGGTCACCATACCACACCCATCATAAAACAATAAAACCCTCTATTATGAGGGCTTAATTGTTTTAAATATGATAATCAATACTAGATGAGACTATCTTGAAATGTTCTAAGACTTACTCCCATTTCAAAAGGATACTTCTGAGATTGTAGTGCACGCTCTAGCGCTCCCAGCACAGCTAGCAAATCATTAGATGATACAGACCCCATATGCCCTACTCTAAAATAAGTTGTCTTAACTTCAGAAAGCAATCCTCCCGCTACGATAACATCATCTGCTACCATATGAGCACGCAGTAATGCTCCATCTATATTTTCTGGATAATAAACAGCTGTTAGTGTATGAGCAGCGATTACATCTTCTGTAGGTAAAATAGATAAATTAAGAGAGGTTATTGCAGCTCTAAAGGCTCGAGCAAGCCTTTTATGTCTTTGCACTCTTGCGCCTATTCCCTCATCACAAATAATACCTAAACTTTTCTCTAAGGCCAAAATAAGATTTACAGGCGGCGTGCCAAAATAAGATGGTCTCTCTTCTTGATAAGCAATCATTATAGGTAGCCAGTTATTCCAAGAAGCATAATAGTTACCTACGGGTGTTTTTCTATTTTTCCAGACGTCTAGCGCTTTTTGAGAAGCAACAAGCAGTGCAAGCCCCGGCGGTACGCCTATGGCTTTTTGAGATCCAGTTAATACCACATCTACTCCCCACTTTTCTTGTAAAATTTCTTCCCCTGCTACAGAGCATACCCCGTCAAGTATAGTGAGTACTCCATACTTTTGCGCAAGCTTACATATAGCCTCTGGCGCTACCATAACTCCTGTAGATGTATCTACGTGTGTAAACGTGAGTAATTTATAGGAGCCTTCTTTGAGCGTTTCCTCTATAATATCTAAAGGCACTACTTCACCTATAGGCGCACTAAGAACCGTAGCTTCTGCGCCATAAGTTTCTAGAATATCTTTAAACCGCGCTCCAAAATATCCGGTAGAAATGACAAGCGCACTATCTCCTTTCTCAATAAGGTTAGACGCCGCCATATCCATAGCTAGCGTTCCGCTTCCGGCAACTATAAAGGGCTGACCACTAGTTGATTTCCAAACCTCCTTCATCATATCCAGAGCGTTTCCAAAAACGTCGATAAAATTTGGCGCAACGTGACTTGTGGTAGGCACAGCCATTGCTTGCAATACATCTGGTTCAAACTCTATTGGTCCAGGTATCATAAGTAATTTTCTGCTTTTCATAATTTTCAATAATATGTTAAGGCTCTTTTCTGAAGTGAGTAAATCATCACATAAAGATGCTCATTATAATGATACAACTTTTTAGATATACGCTTTCGCGAAAGCGTAATAACACCCCACACAGCCATTATACAAATAAGAAATTCCAGCCAGATAGTGTAAACCAATACTTCCTACCAAAGACTATATCTGGACTGAAATTTCTTTAATTTCAAAAAGACGATGTGAGCAAGCATCGCCTTCTTACAACAAATTGAGGTTTACTTACTCTGCGAGCACAGCCTTTTGCTTTGTTACGGGTTCTTTTACAGTAAACTGGTTACTGGTATTATTTGCTCCACCAGCCTTGAGAGCTCTATCTCCTGCATAAAATGTTTTGTGATCATCTCCCAGATCTGAACCAGCCATTCTCTGGTGTTTTACACAAGAAACACCTTTGCGTATTTCTTCTCTCTGCACATCTTTTACGTAGGCTAGCATACCTTGATCTCCAAAATAGCCTTCGGTAAGATTATTCATATGCAGCGCAGTGGTGTGATATGTAGGCAATGTAATAAGGTGGTGGAAGATGCCTGCCTCTCTAGCACCATCCATCTGGAAGGTTTTAATCTTCTCATCTGCACGGTGTGACAACTCTGTATTATCATACTCTACATCCATAAGATTATTACGGTCATAAGCTGTCATATTCTCGCCTTCTTCTAGCATCTCGTCATAAGCTTGATTACGGAAATTGAGTGTCCAGTTAAATGACGGTGAGTTGTTGTATACCAGCTTTGCACTAGGCATTACCGCTCTCACTCTATTAACCATATGAGCGATTTGCTTTACATTAGGTGTAGGGGTTTCTATCCATAAAAGATCTGCTCCATTTTGTAAACTCGTAATACAATCTAATACAACACGATCTATATTTGTTCCGTTTTTGAATTTATACAATCCGTTAGGTAGTCTTACTGGACGTACAATTTTACCATCACGTTTTAATAGTACATCATCTTCTTTTGCAGTAGCAACATCTATCTCTTCTGCCTCTACAAAAGCAAGATATTGTGATGCAAGATCTCCTGGCTCCTGACTTACCGGTAGCTTTTGAGTAAGACCAGCCCCCTCAGAGTCTGTTCTTGCTACAATAACACCTTGCTCTACTCCTAGTTCTAAAAAGGCATAGCGTAGTGCATTAATTTTTGCAATAAAATCTTCGTGCGGTACGGTTACCTTTCCATCTTGGTGCCCACACTGCTTAGCGTCAGACACTTGATTTTCTATTTGAAGAGCACAAGCACCTGCCTCTATCATTTTTTTGGCAAGAAGGTATGTTGCCTCTTCATTACCAAAACCTGCATCAATATCTGCAATGATAGGCACAACGTGCGTCTCATAATTATCTATTTGATCCTGCACATCTTCACCAGCATCTAGACGACGAAATAGATCGTTGAGCTCTACAGCATCTGCCTGGCGTAAAAAAGTGTAAATCTCTTCTATTAACTTAGGCACAGCAGTTTTTTCGTGCATAGATTGATCTGGTAATGGCCCTAGTTCCGAACGTAAAGCGGCAACCATCCATCCAGAAAGATATAAGTATTTTTTATTTGTAGTGCCGTGATGCTTCTTTACAGCGATCATTTTTTGTTGCGCTACAAACCCGTGCCAGCAACCTAGTGATTGCGTATAAT
The DNA here is from genome assembly GCF_000152925.2 of Dokdonia sp. MED134. NCBI lineage: Bacteria > Pseudomonadati > Bacteroidota > Flavobacteriia > Flavobacteriales > Flavobacteriaceae > Dokdonia > Dokdonia sp. MED134. The sequence continues at coordinate 1,247,336 of NZ_CP009301.1, forward strand.
TCATAGGGTTTGCATCATATTCTTCCATATCCTTACGCATAATAGCTGCGGTGTATCTGGCGATATCAAGACCGGTTTTAAATCTATTTTGCACCGACATACGAGCCGTGTTTTCTGGGCTTATAGAACTCCACGAGTTTCCGTGTTTTGCTTTAAGTGTACGAATAACTTCAAGGGCTGAATTATAATTTGACATAGTATTAAGTATTAAGAGATTATTTTATTTAAAAGCCTGTAAGGCTATTCTATATAGATTGTGTTTATAAATATGTGTAAGCTGGTGTGGTTAAAAATTCTTCAAAATCTTCTGATAAGACGAGGTCATTAAAGAGATTAAAAGCATTTTCAAATTGGGTTGCCTCTATCTTATCTGCCCCCACCTCTGTTATTATTTTTTCCACCTCTTCATCAAAAAGCATTGTGTACAGATCTTTAGTAAGCACATTTCCATCCTCTAAGACGGCTTTATTTTTAAGCCAGTGCCAGATTTGAGTTCTTGAGATTTCGGCTGTAGCAGCATCTTCCATAAGGTGATAGAGTGCCACTGCTCCCTGGCCACTGAGCCAGGCATTGAGATACAGAATACCTACGTTGATATTTTTACGAACACCGTCCTCTGTAACCGTACCTTCTGGAATAGCTATAAGATCATTTGCCGTGACGGTTACATCATCTCTAGTGACTTCCACCTGGTTAGGTGCTGGCATATATGCATTAAACTCATCTATCGCAACTTGCACTAGTGCTGGATGTGCTACCCAGGTACCATCGTGTCCATTTTTTACCTCACGCTCTTTGTCCTTTCTTACTTTTTCTAAAGCTGCCTTATTTGCCTGAGGGTTATTTTTTATAGGCACTTGTGCTGCCATACCGCCTATGGCTAAGATTTTCCTTTTGTGACAGCGTTGTATAACAAGTTTTGAATAGGCATCCATAAATGGTGCGGTCATCCCTACCTGGTCACGATTAGGCACTAAGAAGTCTGGATCATTTCTAAACTTCTTGATGTATGAAAATATATAATCCCAACGCCCACAGTTAAGACCTACGATGTGGTCTTTTAATTCATAAATAATTTCATCTAGCTGGTGACTTGCTGTAATAGTTTCTATAAGTACTGTACATTTTATAGTACCTAAAGGCAACTGCAGGTACTCTTGTGCAAACTCAAATACATCATTCCAGAGTCTTGCCTCTAGATAGTGCTCCAACTTTGCCAGATAGAAATAAGGCGCTGTGTTATTTTTTAAAAGTTGGGAAACGTTTGTAAAAAAGTATAATCCAAAATCTACCAGTGAACCCGATACTTCTACATTATCTATAAGTAAATGCTTCTCATTGAGATGCCATCCTCTAGGTCTTACTAGTAAGGTGGCAACCTCATCGTTAAGTGTATATTTTTTATCTTTAGTAGGGTGATGATAGGTTATTGTTTTATTTACAGCATCACGAAGATTAATCTGACCTTCCATCACATTCTGCCAGCTAGGTGCGGTACTATCTTCTAGATCTGCCATAAAAGTTCTTGCTCCAGAGTTGAGCGCATTTATAACCATTTTACGATCTGTAGGCCCCGTAATCTCCACTCTTCTATCTTGCAAGTCGTGAGGAATCTCTCCTGCAACCCACTCACCCTCTCTAATATCTTTTGTCTCCGTTGGAAATAAAGGTTTCTGACCTTGATCAAACAATAGCTGCTGTTGCTCTCTTGCTTGTAGTAATTCTAACCGTCTGGAATTAAACCGTTCGTGAAGGGCTTTAATAAAGTCTAAAGCCTCATCTGTTAATATCTCTGAGTAATAGCTTTTAACATTACGGTTAAAACTTATTGCATACTGGTTTATTTCTGGTGCCATCTATTACTGTTTTAAATTCTACACCACAATGTTAAAAAAAATACTTTAATTAAAAAAGCGAACGTTCGCTAAAAATATATTTTCACTAAAATTAAGTATTCGCAAAAAGACTTATATTTGTGTATATGGATGAAGAAGATATCAAACTAATTTTTGGGCTTAAGCTCCGACAGATAAGGACTGACAAGAATCTATCACTTTTTGGATTATCAAAATTAACCGGCCTATCAAAGTCATATTTAAATGAAATTGAACACGGAAAAAAATATCCAAAACCTGATAAAATATTTACGCTTTCGGAAAAATTAGACATTCCGTACGATCAAATGGTGTCTTTAAAGCTGGATAAAAACCTTGCTCCAATAGGTGAAATCTTAAAATCAAAGATTCTTAAAGAGATTCCTCTAGAGCTTTTTGGTATAAAAGAAAGTGATCTCATAGATATTGTATCTAATGCGCCGGCAAAAGTCAACGCCTTTATAAGCACAATCATAGAAATTGCACAGCACTACAACTTTGGGAGGGAAAGCTTTTTTCTTGCATCTGTGCGTTCATATCAAGAAGCAAATAACAACTACTTTGATAACATAGAGCAAAAGGTACTCGACTTTGTAAAATCGTATCAAATAAACATAGGGCAAAGTATCTCATCAAACGAGCTAGAAGAAATCCTCATAGAAGAATACAACTACTCCATAAAAAATGATGAACTCGATAAGCACAAAGATTTAGATAACTTACGATCTGTTTTTATACCTAAATCGCACACACTACTAGTTGCAAATGATATAGACGAGTCACAGCGCACCTTTATTTATGCAAAGGAAATAGCTTATAACTATCTAGAAATCAAAGAAAGGCTATATACCTTCCCGTGGATACTATTTGAAACTTTTGACCAGGTACTTAATAATTTTTATGCCTCTTACTTTGCAGGAGCATTAATCATACCTAGCAAAAACCTTACGGCAAAAATTAAAGATATTTTTAAGGAACCTATTTTTCATAAAGATTCTTTTGAGCACATCACAAATGAGTTTAACGCATCACCAGAGTCTTTTTATCAAAGGCTTACTAATATTCTACCTAAGGAGTTTAATATCAAAAACTTGTTTTTCTTGCGGTTTACACACAAGCTTAATGACACAAAATTTCACCTCACAAAGGAGTTGCACCTAGCGCACCAGCACGCGCCACGAGCAAATGAGAGTGATGAACATTACTGCAGGAGATGGGTGTCTTTACAAGTGCTCAAAGATTTATCTAAGAGTAATGAGAATAGTAAGTTTGACTTACAAATATCTAACTATGAGAATGAGGGCGTACAGTATCTAGTGCTCTCTACTGCAACAAAAGATCCTTTTAAAGAGAACAAGTTTAGAAGCATAAGTATAGGGCTACTCATAAATAAACAACTTGAGCGCAAAATAAAATTTCTCAATGACCCAAATATTCCTACTCGTAACGTAGGGGTTACTTGTGAACGTTGTGCCATTACAGATTGTGAAGTGAGACAAGCTCCTCCAAAGGTTTTAAATCGAACTTCAAAGAATAAAAAAATAGCCGCTATTGTAGAGCAGCTTAATGATACATATTAATCACACTAAAAGATACAAACCGACTATACCTACTAGCCCCGATTGTAATGTAAATCCCGCAGTTGCCTGGCGTAGCCGGCACGAGGGATTGCAATGTAAAGCGGGATACTACTTATACAAGTACACCTTAAGATAGCGCTACAAACAAAAAAGCCCAAACTTTACAGTCTGGGCTTTTGTACATTATAGCAATGAATTAGATAATTAACATTGCATCTCCATAAGAGTAGAATTTGTATTTTTCTTTTACTGCCTCATCATAAGCGCGCTTCATAAAATCGTGACCTGCAAAGGCAGACACCATCATAAGCAATGTAGACTTAGGCGTGTGAAAGTTTGTAATCATACAGTTTGCAATACTAAAGTCATATGGTGGGAATATAAATTTATTAGTCCAACCACTAAACTCGTTAAGTGTACCGCTACTAGATACAGCACTTTCCATCACGCGCATTGCGGTAGTACCTACGGCACACACACGACGCTTTTCTGAAATAGCTTTATTTATAATCTCTGTGGCTGGCTTACGTATGTATGCTTCCTCACTATCCATTTTGTGCTTTGAGAGGTCTTCTACCTCTACCGCGCTAAATGTACCAAGACCTACGTGTAAAGTTACCTCAGCAAAGTCAATACCTTTAATTTCTAAACGCTTTAATAGGTGCTTTGAGAAGTGAAGTCCTGCTGTAGGTGCTGCTACAGCTCCTTCTTCTTTTGCATAGATAGTCTGGTAGCGCTCCTCATCTTCTGGCTCTACCTCACGGTTTATGTATTTTGGCAATGGTGTTTCTCCTAGTGAAGTAAGTTTTTTTCTAAACTCTTCATAAGACCCATCATATAAGAAACGTAACGTACGGCCACGTGATGTTGTGTTATCTATTACCTCTGCTACTAGACTCTCATCATCACCAAAGTATAACTTATTACCTATACGTATTTTACGTGCTGGATCTACAAGTACATCCCACAGTCGTGTCTCAGAGTTTAACTCTCTAAGTAAAAATACCTCGATACGAGCTCCTGTCTTCTCTTTATTACCGTATAAACGTGCCGGAAAAACCTTTGTATTATTAAGTACCATAACATCTTCTGGCTCAAAATAATCTATAAGATCTTTAAACATCTTATGCTCGATGGTTTGCTCCTTGCGATTAAGGACCATTAATCTAGACTCGTCCCTGTTTTCGGCAGGGTGCTCTGCTAGTAATTCATCTGGTAAGTCAAAGTTAAAGTGTGATAACTTCATAAAGGGTTCTGGTTTTTGTTTTTTAAGTCAAGCTATAGCACCTATATAGCGCTAGCTCGCAAGACGGCAAATATACAATCTCGAGATAGGGGTTGTCAAGTCTTTAGCCAATTATCTCTTGACCAAAGCCTAAAACTTCTAGATCTGTCCAAAAATCTGGATATGATTTTGACACAACACCAGCATCTTCTATAAGTAATGGTACTTGTAAAGCAAGTGGTGCAAAGGCCATTGCCATACGGTGATCGTGATATGTAGCTATGGTAATATTTTCATTTACAGCAGCTTTTTGAGGTAATAGCGTAAGATCTTGATCTGTAACCATAATACTACCTCCCAGCTTTGTAATCTCCTCTCGCAGTGCCTCTAGCCTATCTGTTTCCTTTATTTTAAGTGTGTGCAAGCCCGTGAGGTGACACCCTACGCCTAGACCCAAACAGCTTACCGCTATAGTTTGTGCAATGTCTGGTGAGTTTGCAAGATCTAAGGTTATCGTTTCTGGCAACTCAAAATCTTGATTAAGCGAGAGTGTGAGCTTATCTCCAGCAAAGCTAGAAACCACGCCCAGCTGCTTGTATATTTCTCTAAGAGCAGCATCTCCTTGCAGGCTACTCTCTTTATAACTAGCTATGGTAATGGTGTGTGGGGTGTTAAAATTACGCTTTCGCGAAAGCGCAACAATACTATAAAAATACGACGCACTACTCCAGTCTGACTCGACCGTTATCTCTCTAGCTACCGCTGAAGTTCTACCCGGTTTTATCACTATTTTTTGCCCCTCAAAGGTAGCCTCTATATCAAGCTGATGTAATAACGCAAGCGTCATATTTATGTAAGGAACCGAGGTAATCTTGCCATCAAGATGTATGGTAAGGCCGTTATCTAGCTTTGCTCCCATCATCATAAGTGCAGAGATATACTGGCTGCTCACATTTGCCTTGAGTGTTACCTCATCGCGCTGTAATGTTGTCCCTTTTATTTGTAATGGTGGGTACCCTTCATTGTGAGTAAATGTGATTTGAGCTCCCAGCTCTTGAAGCGCTTCTACCAGTATTGCCATAGGGCGTTCTTGCATACGAGCACTACCGGTAAGGAGTGTATCTCTCCCTTCTTGAATAGAAAAATAGGCCGTAAGAAAACGCATAGCAGTACCGGCGTGATGTATGTCTACCACCTCATCACTAGATGATAGTGCCTTTTGCATAACTTGGGCATCATCGCTATTTGATACATTTTTTAATGTAATACCATCAAAGAGTGCTTGTAAGATAAGTAGCCTGTTAGTCTCACTTTTGGAACCTGTAATCTGTATATCGCCGTTACAATGCGATGCTGTATGGTGAACTTTTAAAAGCATAGCTTACTTTAATTTTTCATTGTTGTGATGACGGTCGTGATCACGTTTTGTTTTTATGTCCAGCTTCTTATCAAATGCTTCTTGTAAATCTACACCTGTCTGGTTTGCTAGGCATAGTACCACAAACATTACATCTGCAAGCTCCTCACCTAGGTCTTTACCTTTATCACTTTCTTTCTCACTTTGCTCTCCATAACGGCGTGCAATAATTCTGGCTACTTCTCCTACTTCTTCGGTGAGTTGAGCCATATTAGTGAGTTCATTAAAGTATCGCACACCGTGAGTCTTTATCCAGTCGTCTACAGCCTGCTGAGCGTTTGAGATATTCATAATTTATTTTTTTACCAAAACTATGGTTTCTTTTTCCTTTTCTGCTCTTAGGCTGAAAAATTTACGCAATTCGTCATAAAAATCGATAGGTACAACACTTTCTTTAATTGTAAACCTAGAAACTACTTGAATGACATTATCTACTACGTTTATGCTATATAAGTAGCTTCCTATATTTTCTGGCATTGCGATTCTCATCATCTCTGGAATAGTTTGCACTTTATAACCATCTGGAATACTAATGTTAATCATATGCGAACTTACTTTAGGATAACCAAAATCAATAGGGTATAAGCGTTCTTCATTTTTAAATGGATTAGTTTGCTTACCATACATAAGTAAAGGTGACAGATAAATTTTATCTCCTACTTCCTCAATATCAAACTCATTTGTAAACTCATAGTCCCAAACACTTTGATGAGCAATAGTATCAACACTCTTCCTTGTAAGATTTTCTATCTCGTAATTACCATCATCAATATTTGTAAACTTTAAAAACTTTTCGGTTGAGACATCTTTTAGCGTCTCTTGACTATCTGACGCATAATGACCATTAAGTCTATACTTTACATTACCTGTAAGAACCAAGTCTTCGTCAATTTGTGCCGTAACCAGTGTACTTGATTTTGAAACGCTTTGAAATTTAAGATCTACCCATTCATAACTCTTATCTTCTTTAATAAGGATACCGCGCCAATTTACCATTGGTTTAGGCAGCATATTATAATTTGCTTTATTACTTGCAGCGTCTAGCAATTTAAGATTACCGTCAAGATACACACCTGCAAGCACGTAGTTAAAAACATCTGAACTTGGAGTTATAGGCAAACCATTACGCTTAGAAGACACTAGGACTGGAGCAGCAGTAAAACCTATACTTTTTAAGACGGAAATCAAAAGCATATTGATGTCTGCCCCATCACCTTCTGGATTTTTGTAGGCAAATCTAGCAGATTCATTATCAGGCCATATACCGTAATAGCCGTTCCATTTTTTATGGGATTTAATAAAATTATATAATAATTCTACCTGCTTCTCCTTATCTGTCACACCTTTAATGACTTGAGCCACGTCATCCTTATAAGTTTTTACAGGCTTGTACCCATTTATAAAACTTGTTCGGCTTACGAGACTCTCAACATATTTATCAAACGTATTATACTTCTTGTTGTATACAGCACCAGTAGTACTTATTTCTAACTTAGATCTATACTGATTGATGTCAAAAACATATTTCTCATTTTTTAAAGGAGCTATATTTGTTTTAGACAAATACGTGGTTTCATTACTCTTTGTGATAGTAAGATCTAATAAAGCTCTAGGGTTCTGAAGTATATCATAATGATATCTTGACGCATTACGGATAGATATATTTATTTTCTTTACGGGAATAGAAAACTGTAAGGGTATATCATTAAAAGTTCCTCTTGTGGCTTTATAAACATATTCAAAAATGGAACCCTCTCGTATTTGAGGCATTGTAAATGATTCTAACTTTTTGATTTTTTCACCCTTATCATTTCCTGCTAAAGAAATTCTTTTACTGAGTTGAGTTATAGCAATCTTTCCATCTACGAGATTGTAAGTTTGTCCAGATATTTTTTCAATATTTTGGTGAGGAAAATCTACCGTCGCATAATCATAGCCCTCTTTATTAAAAATCTTAACTCGCTCTTTTACTATTACGTAACCACCTACCTCAACCTCTACATTTCTCTCTAAAATAATTGCTACAGCTTCTGGAAATAACTCATCTTTAGTGAGGCTTAACATCTCTTCTGTGACCTCTTCAAAAAGGTCCATTTGTCCATAAGTCTGGAAGGAGAAACCTAAAATAATTAAGACTCTAGCAGTAAATAAAATATGATTTGATAATTGGTTAATCATTATAATGTATATAAGATTTTGAGGTTAGTCTACCTTTCTTAGGGTTGTAGTTTTTTCAAATCCTATCACATAGCAAGAAAGAACCAAAAACTTCAATATGGTGTCTACCCTTTTATTAAGACTATAGTTTCTTTTTCTTTATTTACAATTTGGGCAAAGAATTTCTTTATTTCATTATACATCTCTGCATCAATTAGAGTCGTATTAATAGATAAAGATCTTACTACCTGAACACTTCTACCCGTTGCGCTACTACATTTAAATCTATAAACTCCCATATTACCAGGTAAATTAATTTCTATAGCTTCTGGCAAAGAGGCTATAGTATACCCGACAGGCAAGTTTAAGGTTACTACATTTTCAAGTTGTTTAGGGTAACTAAAGTCAATGGCATAAGAACGCTTTTCTAGAGTAAAAGGATTTTCAGTAGCACTCAAAAATAGCTGTGGCAAAATGTACAATTTATCCCCTATTATCTCACTGGTATCATCTTCAAAAGCAAACGACACGGTACTGGACTTAGGTAAGGTTCCAAATTTAAATTGTGGATTTGTTATGAGGTCCGGTTCAAACTCTTTTGCTAGAATTTTTTCTCTAGTACTCGCAGCAGCAGGCTTGTATATATTTACAAAACTCAATGCCAGATTATTAGAATAACTAGCTCTCAATTTACCGGTTGCTATACCCTCTGTATTTACAGAAGCTATCACCATCGTTTTTTGAGAGGAAAATTTCTTAGCAAATAGTGGAATTCCTTTAGATGTTCCGTTTTGTTTTACAAGCCGCCCTTCCCAGTTCATAATTCGCTCTGGTAATAGACCTGGTATAGCATTTTTTTCTGTGGCATCCATAATTAACCACTCATTATCTTTTACAACTGCGGCGAGTACATAATTAAACCCGTTTACAGTAGGATAGAGAGGCACTCCATTACTTTTTGTACTTGCCATAACTGGAGAACTATTAAGTCCTACTTTCTTGAGTAGAGCAACAAGAAGCACATTTATTTCATAAGATGAACCGCTACCATCCTTAAAAGCTTTTCTCAGGTCAGGAGTGTCATAGTTATACTCCTTCTCATCCCAAGTCATTTTGTTTTGTATAAATCTATAAACAGCTTCTATAAGCTCTACTTGATTACTGTGCTTAGATTTAAGAGCTTGAGCACTTTCATCTAAAAAGTTAGTACTCTCTAGATTATCGCTTAGTTCCAACTGCTCATAGTAATAGTCTGCAACCTGATCCCAAGTTTTGGCTCTATTTACTTTATTACCTTTACTCATTTCTACAGCTCCTAGTTCCCATAGTACTGCACTTCTAAAGTTTTCAATATTATTTGTAAACTCTTCTTCTTTGATAGGAGAGACATTTGAAAATTCAAACTCACTAATATTTTCTTTAAATCTTATGTTTGCAAAATCTGTACGCTGAGTTCTTCCTCCAAAAGGGTTTTTATCTTCTGTAGAGAAGTTTTCGGTTCTTCCGCCCACTGATAATTTTGGAACAATCTCAATATCTCCTTTTACATAAACATTATAATCAAAGAATTGTGGAATAGCAATTTTCGCATAAGCGTGCAAAACAGGGATGTCTTCTTGAAGATTTAAATCTTTAATATGCCAATAGGTAGATTCTACACGATATGAATACTCAATAATATCCCCAACCTTAACATTTGGGATTACTATTACTTTTTCGTCTAACCATTTATTGAGCTTATTGTCTATAACCTCGCTACGAGACATTTTAGTACGCTCTACTCCGGCGCTCGAGTTTGAATAGGAATAGGCCTCAATTCTATCTATTTTTTCTTCTTGCCTTCCCTGATGTTGTAATACAACTTTATGGGTACCATATTCCAAACCTTCGGTATTGTTTATCTTTATTACATTATGAATTGTTGTAAAAAGCGTCCATCCATCTAGGTTATCTCGATATTCAAAATTTGTATCTCTATATTTTTCAAGAAAGACCGCTGGTGCTTCAAGTTGCTCTTCTGTGAGAGTTTTTTCAAACCAATCTTGATCTATCTTACCAGACTTAAATTCTTGTGCATTAGTATGAAAAAAACATATGAGCACTATTACAGTTAGAGTGTATTTCATATTATATCTTCTTAAACACAATTTTTTCACTCTCCTTTGCAACTATCATTTTTAAATAGGCTTGCAAGTCTTTATAGTAGTTAGAGTTAACAAGAGCCGTACTCATCGTGTTTTGTAGCCCTACATTTACCTTATCTCCAGACACGGTTACACCAAAACGATAAGACCCCATATTATCCACAAGATTTATTGCCAGATCATCAGGCACAGACTCTACTTGGTATCCTTCTGGAATTTTAATAGAAACCGTGTACTTATCTGACCAAGGATACACATAATCTACGGGATGGCTACGTTCCTCTGCGGTAAGGTAATTTCTTGTTGTTCCTAAATGAGCTAGTGGATTTATATAAAGCTTATCTCCAGCTTCATCTATCATCTCTTCTGCTTCAAAATTGTATTCAAGCGTGAGTGGTTTGGAACCTACTTTTAAGTCTTTAAAAGAAACGTCTATTGCATCTATACTCTCATAATAACTGTCTAATTTTTCTAACTGCTCGTCACTAGTAAGTGCAGCAAACTTGTTACGCTCTGATCTTGCATAGTGACCAGAAAATCTATTTTTGGCATTCCCAGAAATTATCATATCATCTGTAACTTCTAGAGTAAGCATTCCTATATGCGTAGCGGGTCTAGACGGAAATAAATCTATTAATCTTGAAGATCCATCTGCCTTAACCATTCTACCCATCCAGTTTAGAAGTTCTGGTTTTAAAACATTTGGAGTTCCGGATTTATCGGCACCGTCTAGCAAATACAAATTATCGTTTACAATAGCTCCTGCCACTACGTAGTTAAAACCAGTACGTGTTGGAAAAACAGGAATACCATTATTTTTTGTGCTTAACAATACCGGACTACACCTTACACCAGCGTATCTAAGCATAGAAGAGAGCATTAGGTTAATGTCGGCCACATTACCTACACCATCTTTATAGGCTTTTTTTACACCAGCATCTACATAAACACCGTAGTAGTCATTCCAAGTCATCTTACTTTTTACATAATCATAGATAAGGAACATCTTCTCAGTCGGGCTCGATGCACTGCTTATAAGCTTATCAATATCTTTTTTATAATAACTCTGGCGATCTAATTCCTTTCCAAATCCTGTAGACTGATAAATTTTGCTAGCTACATCTTCCCAAGACGTCGCATAAGATCTTATCTCGCTATTAGGAAATTTTGTCATAGCCAGTTCAAACTTTAATGCAGACATATAATTATTGAGATTTCCAGAATACGGCTCATTCTTTATAGGAGGAACGTTACTTAAGTTTACTATATATCCATTCTCAATAAACTCTACCTCCTCATTTGAAGATCTAGATGTTGCAACTTCAGCAAGTTTTGTGCTTGTATATCTAAATCTCAAGGTACGATTCCTTTTATCTGTAGTTAGATTGAGGGGTATTACTCCTTTACCGTGTGTACGATAGATTAAGTACTCCGGCGCCAAAAACCTCATATCTACTCGATCTACTGGTATTTCTTCTTGAAATCTAAACTCGTCTATATTTGAATAAAAAGGTGATTTAAAAGTATACTTATATTCAATTACAGAACCGTCACTTATATCTGGCATTGTAAACTTAGTAACTTTCCTATATTTCGATTTCTCTTCTTTAAAAATATCACGCGACTGTAATTTACTTTCAACAATCTTATCACCTTCTAAGTTATAAGTATATGCTTTTATACCTGTAACTTGCTCTTCTTCTCTTTCTCCTATATACTGGCTCAGCATTATTGTAGCCTCGTCATATCCATCTTGATTGTAAATCTTTATACGCTCTTGTACCTCTGTCTTGACATAAAAACCTTCGTCTTGACTATAACCAAATTTCGTATCAGTATTTCTATATAAAATACTTGCATTTGCATCTGGGTAATTGGGGTGTTCCTTTTGCAAAATCTCTTCTTTAGATACTTTTCCAAAGTCATAATCTTGAGCAGTAGCAACTATAGCAAGAAACATTAAAATAGTGATGAGTAGTGATTTTTTCATATGAATTATTGTTTTTTGATGACGATTTTTTGTTGATCATTTCTTATAACACTTCTTATAAAGCTTCTAAGTTTTGAATAATTTTCTTTACTGTAAGTCCCTTCGTTAAATAGAAACGACCTCTTATAGATAATCTTTGAGTTCTCTGCTTGGGTTATACTGTAGGTATATGACCCAAACGGGGAATCAACCTGCTTTCCTTCGGGAATACTTACAATCATAAAATCATCGGGAAGATTAATCTCAATAGTTTCTTCATCTTTAAACCCTCTTGATATTTCTACTTCAAACATTCTATTCTTAACACGATCCGGAAGCGCTGTATATCTATTAAATAAATTGAGAGGAACAAGCATTTCATCACCAGCAAATGAAGCATAATTTTCTACCTCAAGTTCTATGTTTTCGGTAGTTATAGCTTCATCACGATTATTTAGAAGGTCAATGCTTGTTAAGGATACATTATTCAGATAATTCCAAAACTTATAATAATACTTCTTTTTATCGTCTTGGTTTTCTGCGACGAGCCTGTATTTACCTGCATATTGTAAACCTCCAGATTTAATACTTACCCCTCCTTGAGCATTACCGCTAGCATCTATAGTAAAAGAACCATTCATTGTCTGATAGTTATCTTGAGCCGTATACTTTTTGGTATGAACAATCTCACCTCCATCTGGCTTTACGACAAGTACATCTCGATCATCTGTAAAACCAGCTATAAAACCAAATGGAACTTCTTGATCTGTACATTCTAACCACACATAATCATCACCTGTGGGTACAGATAAAATTGCGTGATTACCCTGTATAGCCGTAAAGTCATCTTCTATATCACGCTTGTCACGGCTCCCATAAAGAATAGTGTAATAGGATGGCACCCCCACCGCTTCAAGTAAAGATTTTGTGTAATTTGTAAGGGCCTTACAATCACCATAACCCAGTTTATCTACTTGTGATGCTAGCATAGGTTTCCAGCCACCTATACCTACTTGCACACTTATGTATCGTGTTTTGTTTTGTACAAAATCATATATAATCTTGGCCTTAGCTATAGGATCTTTAATGTCTTTTACAAGTTCCTTTGCCTGTGTAATTGTTTCTTCCGGTAAGTCTTGCGCACCTTGAAGCAAATTCTCATTCATCCACTGTCCAAAAGTACCCCAGTCACGAGCGTCTCCATCTAGCCCTTCTAAGTGAAAATCATTAAGAGCAATAGCCACCCTACCCACTATATTTCTAAACCCAGGACTATAATCTTCTGGAACAAGCGCTGGAGAATTGTTAACGACAAGCCGTAGCGTATTTTGAGATTCTTCTACTTCTATACCTTCATAATCCCCGTACATTTTGTGCTTTAAATTAACCTCATCTGCATAGTTAATTTCAAAAATCTTTTCTTCTGTGCTTGAGTAATACCCCTCGTTTTTATAAAAAGATGGAATAGAAGCTGTATTTTTTGAGACAATCTCGCTTTCTACCACGACAGTATAAGGATAGCTGGTAGGCGTAAAATCGAGATATAACAAGCGTGTATCTATATAGAGACTTATACCGTCTGCAGCGCTTACATCCTTAAAGTCGCGTTGTTTATACTTTTTAACCTCCTTACCGCTATCATCATATATTACAACAGAAGCATTTTTTATGCGAGTAACATCATCATAATACATATATGCCTCTACATCTCTATTACCACGTTTATTTAAAACAGTCACCACGCGTTTGTGAGCTGTTTTTATGGTAGATGAATTGGGTATATCTATGGTATGTTTTTCAAAACGCAAGACACTGTTTGCAGATTTTAAAAGGTCTTCAGGAATATTTTTAGAAGTATATAAATTATCTTGAGAGTAGGCAAATAGTGCCCACATACATAGGAGGAAAGTAGGTATGCGCATTTTGATTTGATTGATGTGTCAGCAAAGTATAAAAAAGACACCTACCGCACAAGTCTCTATACCCTATTTTTTGTATCTATTACTATGGTAACTGGCCCGTCATTGATCAGTTGCACTTTCATATCTGCACCAAACTCTCCTGTATAAGTGGGTTTATTACGCTTTCGCGAAAGCGTACTCACAAACTCCTCATACATAGGTATTGCGTGTTCTGGGCGTGCTGCTTGTAAGAAAGAAGGACGATTTCCTTTTTTTGTACTGGCAAATAATGTGAACTGACTTATCACTAAAATATCACCATCTATATCACCCACAGAAAGATTCATTGCACCTTGCTCATCGCCAAAAATACGTAAGCCTATAATTTTATTAGAAAGCCACTCGATGTCCTCTTGTGTATCATCGTGAGTAACACCTAAGAGCACAAGAAGGCCGCTTTTTATTTCTGACTTTACAACACCATTTATAGTAACCGAAGCCTGTGTAACTCGCTGTATGACTGCTTTCATTATTCTTCTGGATAAATATCTTTTCTGTAATGTTGGTCATCATCACCGGCAAGCATTTGGGTATAACTCTTATAGCGAGACCACGGGATTTCATCATTGTCAAGCGCAGCTTTTACGGCACATTTTGGCTCTTCTAGGTGTAAGCAATTATTAAACTTACACTCACTCTTAAGAGCAAAAAACTCAGGAAAATAATCTCCTATTTCTTCGCGCTCCATATCTACTATCCCAAAGCCTTTTATACCTGGTGTATCAATAATGCGCGCATCAAAACCTAGGTCAAACATCTCTGCAAAGGTGGTGGTGTGTTGCCCCTGGCTGTGCTGTACACTTATTTGTTTTGTCTTGAGGTCTAGTGTAGGCTCTATGGCGTTTACCAGCGTAGACTTACCTACACCAGAGTGTCCGGTAAACATACAGGTCTTACCTTCCATCATTTCCTTTACAGTATCTACATTTTTACCGGTAATGGCAGATATACCTACACACTCATACCCTATCTCACGATAGATAGCTGCTAGGTATCGTATCTCAAGTATTTCTTCTTCGTTATAAGTATCTATTTTATTAAAAAGCAATACTGCTTTAATGTGATATGCCTCTGCAGTAACTAGAAAACGATCTATAAATGCTGTAAACGTGGGTGGATTGTTAAGAGTCACCAGTAAGAAAACGGTATCTACATTACTCGCGATGATGTGGGTTTGTTTAGAAAGATTTACAGACTTACGTACAATATAATTTTCGCGAGGGTGTATGTTAGTAATCACACCTGTCTCTACATCACTTTTTGTATCTAGGTCAAAATCTACCACGTCACCCACCGCAACAGGGTTTGTACTCTTGATTCCTTTAATACGGAACTTCCCTTTTATTCTACATTCAAACCACCTGCCGTCTTCTGCCTTTACGGTATACCAACTCCCTGTAGATTTATAAACTGTTCCTGTCATAGTGTATTGTGAGGTGTAAAAATAACCTCTTTTTTAATACTCCATAAACAAATGTGGTAAAGTCCTTAAATAATTGAGCGATGTAGGAATTATCTCGTTAATTATGTTATTTTCGTCGCTTAATCAATCAAACTTATATTAAATGAAAAAAGCATTTAACCTTTTATTCTTATTAGTTACCACTAGCTTAATGGCCCAGCTAAGTGTAGGTAGTGTGCAACTGGATTTCGGAGAAGATATTTCTGAAACTGAAGGAAACATTGTAAATATTGCTGGAGTAAAAAATGGCTTAATCCACACCTTATCAAAAAAGGGAAAAAAGTTTTACCTACAGACTTTTGACACCGACAGCAAAAAAAATGTAGCAAGTAAACTTTTAAAACTTGAAAAAATTAGAGACAACAAAGCTTATGTAGAGGATGTTGTTGTAATACAAGACAAAGCCTACGTGATGGCTACGTACTATAGCAAAAAAGATAAAACATATAATTTTGCTGCTTTAGAAATACTTGACGGTCTAGAGCTTGGTGCGCCTAGAGTTATCTTGTCTTCACAAGTAGACAGCAGATCTAAGAAAGGTGTTTTCTTATTTGAAATGTCATATGATGAGATTAACTATATGGTAACTCACGTTTACATAAACGACAAGAAAGAACTTCTTAGGTATGAGTTCTCTTTAGTAGACGCAAATATGAGTATTGTAAAGGAGGATGTAAACACCGTAAGCTTTGAAGATAGAAAAGATTTATTTTTTGATTTTGCAGATTTTGGAGTAAACGAAAATGGTGATGCTTTTATAGTATACACGGAGAGCTACAGAGATCGAAAAGCCAAAACCACAAAAAACAACATCACACTACAGACTTACTACAGAAATAAAAACTACGAATTAATTGAAACTAAAATCCCTCTTAATGGAAAGCGAGTAGTAAACTGTGATCTTATTTATACAGAAAATAAGATACAACTAGTAGGATTTTACTCAAAGCTAAGGAAGAGCGGAAGATCAGAATATAAGATAGAAGGAATTTTTGATATTGCGGTAAACACAACAAATAACGCTATAGACAAGAAAGTTTTTAATGACTTCACGGTAGAAACTAAATCTAAACTCATAGGAGAAAGAAGAGCAAAAAAAGGTAAGAACCTCAAACCATTTTACAGAAACACAGATTTAATTGAAAGAGAAAATGGAGGAGTAATTGTACTTTCTGAGTATTTCTTTAAAACCATAGGGAGATCTTCTGGAATAGGCATAGCAGGAGTAGGTATAAGTGCTACTCCAGTTATATACGACACAAACGAAATTATTGTAACTGCCCTTAATGCAGATGGTACACTAGCCTGGAGTAATGTTATCCCTAAAGAACAAAAAGCAGCAATAAGTGTTATATCTGTAGGGCTTGTAGGTGGTGCGTCAAATGGATCTTTTTCGATATCTGCAGGAGTAATGTTTCCAGTTGCTTCTATGGGAGATGGCCCTGAGTACTTAAGCTCTATGCCATTTTACAAAGACAATAAATTAACTGTAATTGTAAATGATGACCCAAAGAACATAGGCATTACAAAAATGGATGATGTAAAAAAGGTAAGAAATATAAATAAGATGATTCCCGTTGCCTTCGAACTTGACGGTACAACTGGCGAAATGACACGTATTGACCCAGAAGATTTTGAGAAAAGACAAATTGTAGTACGCCCAGGTGTCGTATACCCATTAAGTGAGAATGAAACTATCATTTACGGCTCAAACCGATCAGAAACTAAGCTTGGTATTTTGAAAATAGATTAACACATACCGACAGTATAAAAAGAAAGCCCTCTAGCAGTTTAACTACTAGAGGGCTTTTTAAATTATGTGCTTTTATGGGTTTAAGCTCCTTGCATCTGTGCCACTTTTTTCTGGTGGTTTATAGACTCTTGGTGCACTGCTTTAAACACACGTAAGATAAACTCCTCACTTAGGTTGTGTTGCTCTCCTTCTAGAATCATCTTCCCAAGGATCTCGTTCCAACGCTTTGTTTGTAGTATTGAGACATTATTTTCTGCCTTGAGCTCCCCTATTCCATCAGAGATTTTCATACGCTTCCCAAGGTTTTCAATAAGCTGGTGATCTATAACGTCTATCTGAGTACGTAGTGTATTAAGTTTATTATTATACTCTACCTCTGTACCTACTTCTTTACGGATTTTTAAATCCTTCATCATCTGTACGAGCGTAGCTGGTGTAATTTGCTGTGCAGCATCACTCCAAGCGTTATCTGGATCATAGTGTGTCTCAACCATAAGACCATCATAGTTAAGATCAAGACCTGTCTGACATAAATCGTGTATAATATCACGACGCCCTGCAATGTGTGAAGGGTCAAGAATTAATGGTAAATCTGGAAATTTATTCTGTAAATCTACAGCGATTTGCCACTCTGGATTGTTTCTGTAGCGTGTCTTCTCATACGTTGAGAACCCTCTGTGTATCACTCCAAGGTTTTTAATGTCTTGTGTGTAAAAACGCTCTACAGCTCCTAGCCATAATGCAAGATCTGGGTTTACCGGGTTCTTGATAAGAACCGTTTTATCCGTTCCCTTAAGCGCCTCTGCAATATCTTGCACGATAAATGGAGATACCGTTGTACGTGCTCCTATCCATAAAATATCTATATCTGCCTCTAGTGCAAGATCAACGTGGTTTGCATTTGCCACCTCTGTAGTGGTAAGCATTCCTGTTTCTTCTTTTGCTTTTTGAAGCCACTTAAGACCTAATGCACCTACCCCTTCAAAGTTTCCTGGGCGGGTTCTAGGCTTCCAGATACCGGCACGTAGTACCGTAGCATCTGTGTCTTTAAGCTGGTGTGCAATTTTAAGCACCTGTGCTTCTGTCTCTGCGCTACAAGGTCCTGCTATCACGAGTGGGTGATCAAGGCCAAAAGCGTCTAACCAATTTCTAAGTTCTTTTTTATTTTCCATATTCATTTAATTTGTGCCGCTTTGGGCTTGTGATTCCGCTTTCGCGAAAGCGTAAAACTATTTTATTCCGTTTAATATTTCTTTTATGTGGTTTGTATTTTCCATCTCATTGTGTACTCCTGTATAATCTTCGGCTTCCAAAAGGGATTTGAAATCATTGAGATTTGCAATGTACTCGGTGAGTGTTTCTAATACGTTATCTCTATTTTGTTTAAAGATAGAGGTCCAGGTCACGGGATTACTTTTTGCTAGACGCACGGTAGATGCAAACCCACTGCCCGCCATATCAAAAATATCACGTTCATTCTTCTCCTTATCTATAACCGTTTTACCTAGCATAAATGCACTTATGTGTGACAGGTGACTCATATATGCAATGTGCTTATCGTGAGAAACTGGATCCATATAACGCATACGCATTCCCATATTTTTAAAAAGGTCAAGCACTGGCTCTTGTAGCTTAAATGCGGTTTTTTCTACCTCACAAACGATGTTTGTTTTTCCCTCATAAAGACCAGTAATTGCCGCGCTAGGTCCAGAAAACTCGGTTCCCGCGATGGGATGACACGCTAGAAAATTTCGGCGTTTAGGATGATTTGTTACAACCTCACAAATAGCTTGTTTTGTTGAGCCCATATCTATCACTACGGTATCATCATTTATTATGTTAAGAACGTCTGGTAGTACGTGTATCGCTACATCTACTGGTATTGCTAGCACAACCAGGTCTGCCTTTGCAACATCCTCCAGTACACCCGCCTTATCTATAAAGCCTAACGCTAGTGCTTCATCAAGATGTTTTTTACTGGCATCTATACCACACACGGTTGCTTCTGGCAACTGCGCGCGCAAATCTCGTGCAAAAGAGCCTCCTATAAGCCCTACCCCTATGATACAAATGTCTTTCATTTATCTTTATTTCTACACTTTTATTTGAAAATCAACACCTTACACTTATCAATTAACAATATTCAGCATCCTTATTACTTTACTCTCTCTATGGCTTCTTTTATTTGTTCTTCCTTTACACAGAGGCTAAAACGTATATAGCCTGCTCCCATCGTTCCAAAAATGGTGCCTGGGGTGATAAATATGTATTTCTCTAGTAGCATTTTATCTATAAATGCTTCGGCGTCTATACCTGATGGCAACTTTGCCCATACAAAGAGTCCTACTTGGTTACTATCATAACTACACCCTAGCGTTTCTACTAGTTTAAAAACAAGAGCACGCCTTTGTGCGTAGATACCATTAATATGATCAAACCAATCTTTTCCAAGACCTAGTGCTGCAATGGCTCCTTTTTGTATACCATAAAACATCCCGCTATCCATATTAGATTTTACACGTAATATGTGACCTATATGAGTTGCACTACCTAGCACCATCCCCACGCGCCAGCCTGCCATATTATATGTTTTACTTAAACTATTAAGCTCTAGCGCTACATCCATAGCTCCCGGTACTGCAAGCAATGACTGTGGGTTGTCATTGAGTATAAAGCTATATGGGTTGTCGTTTATAACAAGAATATCTTGCGCTTTTGCAAAAGCGATTAATTCTTCAAAAAAACCATCTGGCACCTTTGTACCTGTAGGCATATGCGGGTAGTTTACCCACATTAATTTTACTTGGGATAGGTCTTGCTTTGCCAGTTCTTTAAGGTCTGGCAACCATCCATTTTCTGCCGTTAAGTCATAGGTAAGTGCTTCTGCCTCTACGAGTCGTGTTACAGCTGCATAACTAGGATACCCAGGATTAGGAAATAACACCTTGTCTTCAGGATTTAAAAAAGCCATAGAGATATGCATAATCCCTTCTTTTGACCCCATTAATGGTAAGATCTCGGTATCTGCTTGCGCAGTGACTCCATAATTATCTTTATAAAAAGTAGCCATTGCCTCTCTTAGTGCTGGTATACCGGTATAGCTTTGGTACTGGTCTGCAACACTATCGTGCAATCCCTTGAGCATTGCTGCTACTGCTGCTGGAGGTGCTGGCATATCTGGACTTCCTATTCCCATATTAATCACAGGGTGACCAGCAGCTATGAGACCACGTACTTCTTTTAACTTTTTTGAGAAGTAGTACTCTTTAGTTTCTTGTAATCTATTTGCTGGCTTACTCATTGCTTCTGATTTTTATAGGCACCTAACACTTTAAAATCTTTTGCCATAAGCGAGACTAAAGTGGTTGCTTTCTTAAAACTTTCTACACTATCAAAAGTGACATCTACAAAGAAGGCATACTCCCAAGGTTTCTCTATGATAGGCATAGATTGAATTTTTGTGAGATTCATCTTGCAATCGCTTAGCACATTAAGAATTGTTGCCAGGCTCCCACGCTTGTGGTCTGTTGTAAATCGCAGTGATGCTTTGTTTATAACCCCTTCGGCTTCTTTTCCATTTTTATTGAGAATAAAAAAGCGAGTAGCATTCTCATCTACAGTTTGTATAGATGACTTAATGATTGATAAATCATAGATTTCGGCCGCTGTCGTGCTTGCAATTGCTGCAATACCCGCTAGATTGCGTTCTTTTATCTCTCTTGCAACGCCCGCCGTATCTGTATCTTCTACCAGTTTTATAGATGGGTAGTCTCTAAAAAACTGTCTGCATTGCAATATTGCCATAGGGTGTGACCATACTTCTTTTATGGTAGTAAGATCTTGCCCTTTGAGCGCCATTAAGTTGTGTTGTATATCTAGGTAGTACTCTCCTTCTATAGTAAGATTATGATCATCTAGTAAGGCATAGTTAGGTAATATGGCTCCTGCTATGGTGTTTTCTATTGCCATCACGGCATCATCTACCTCACCATCTAGTAACGCATCTACCAGTCTTGGGAAAGACATACACTCCAGCACCTCCACATCTGCCCCAAAAAACTCTTGAGCTACCTTGTGGTGAAATGATCCTTGTACGCCTTGTATCGCTACTTTCATAATCTGTTTTCTATAGATGATTTGTAATCACCTTTCTAAATTTTATTTTACTTGAATTGACTCCAATAAAAAAGTCCTGATAAAAAATTTTATCAGGACTTTTCTAGTTTTGAGTATGTCTAATTACTGCAATACCAATCCTGATCTCTTCTTAAAAAAGAAGAAATAAAAAAAGTTGTTCCAATAATAAACTTGCGTTTGCATATTCAATTCTTAGACTGCTAATGTAGAAAAAAAATCTAATGAGAACCGACAAACCATCTCTTTTGCGAAATAAATTTTTATAACCTCTTTTTATTACGGAATTCATAATGGTTTTGAGTACGCTTTCGCGAAAGCGTCATCACATCCACATAATCTCACATACATCTCAGCATTAAAAAGCTTAGTATAAGACTGCTATAGCGTCACACCTTTATCAAAATGACTATAAGCCCTAGAACTAGTGCTTAAAATAGGTCAAGCTCCTACTCCTATATAGTAATGAACACAAGAAACTCGTGGCTGTTACGTTTTATGCTCACCCCTTATTTACTAACTTTGTGTAAGAACAAAATCATCATATGTCTATCCAAGTACACGGAATTACAAAAACCTATGGCACTCAAAAAGCGCTAGACGACATCTCGTTTACACTTAATAAAGGTGAGATAGTAGGTTTTCTAGGTCCTAACGGTGCCGGTAAAAGTACAATGATGAAAATCTTAACCACCTACCTCGCTCCTACTCAAGGTACGGCTCAAGTAAACTCATATGATACACGTAAGGAGGTACAACAGGTACGTAGCGCTGTAGGCTATCTCCCAGAGCACAACCCGTTATATCTAGAGATGTATGTAAAGGAGTACCTCGCTTTTAATGCAGGTATATATAAGGTAAGTAAAGAGCGCATAGCAGAGGTGATACAGCTCACAGGGCTCACACCAGAAGCACATAAAAAAATAAGCCAACTCTCAAAAGGGTATCGCCAGCGTGTTGGTCTTGCTACGGCACTGCTGCACGACCCAGAAGTGCTTATACTAGATGAGCCTACTACCGGTCTAGACCCTAACCAGTTGCTAGAGATACGTAGCCTTATAAAAAATATAGGGCAACATAAAACTATATTAATGAGCACTCACATTATGCAAGAGGTAGAAGCTATTTGTGACCGCGTGATTATCATTAATAAGGGACAGATTGTAGCAGATAGAAAGATGAGCGAGCTACGAGATGGCGAGCAGCAAGTGGTTATAGTAGAGTTTGACTACCGCGTAGAAGAAGTTGCGCTAAGCAGGCTCGATAAGGTAGCCAGTGTAAAAAACACAACAGGCTTTACCTATGAGATTACCTTTGCTACGCAAGAGGATATGCGTGCAAACGTGTTTGACTTTGCACACGATAATGAGCTCAAGATCTTACAGCTCAACCAGAAAAACGCCAGTCTCGAGAGTCTGTTTACAGAACTTACCGCATAAAAAATGCCCTCTAGGTACTACTAGAAGGCAATTTATATAAGGTTTTTTATTTATAACTGGATGGTAAACTCTTGACCTGCTATGGTAATAACTGCTACGTTATCACAAGTGCCATCACCATAATCTAGTGTTCCTTCTATATCGTTTTGAGTAACGATAGATAGCTCACCACTTACAAAATAAGGACAGGTAGCTTCCCTGCGTAGTGCGCTTGTCACTTCGCCACTTCTAGACAATCCATTAGTAAATGTGGTGTCCCAGTTACCTGTAATAAGAAAAGCATTATCTGTCCACGTTCCAGATCCTACTCCTTCTATCCACTCGCGAGTTCTAGATAACGTACGTGACGCATCTACATCACTATTTGCAATATCTACTGTGATACTAGAGGTTAGTGCAGCTTGTGGGTTTCCGTTTGTATTTTCAAAGGTTCTTATTACGGTACCACCACCAGTCACCCCGTGACCGTTATAAGTAAAATCATTGTACTCATAAGTTACTTCACGCGTACCCTCGTTTACAGCGGCATATGCAAGTGTAATTTGTCCAGATACAACGGCACCATTATTAAGTGTACAAGCCTCTGTAAAGCTTACAAGTATGTTACCGCTACCATCACCATTAGGCATTACATCTAGTGTAGCACATTCTGGAAAAAAGCTAGTTACTACAGTACTACGTGTATCTTGCACATTTTCTAAATATACATTTTCTACAATGTCATAACTTGCGTCATCTATGACATCTACTTGAGCTGCGAGTGTAAGGTTTTCTGTAGATACTTCTTGGGTTGTGTTATTCTCATCATCATCAGAGCAAGAGATGGTAATCATAACAATACTTAATAGTGCTACTAAAGGAATTTTGATTTGAGGTTTCATAATACATTGTTTTAAAGGTTCAAATGTTAAGACTTTATTAAAATCAATAGGTTTAATCACAAACAAATATTTGTGCGATTTATTTTATTTGATATTATTATTTATATCTTTGCACGCTGATAGAGAAACTATCACGACATACATCGATCTCATTTAAAACAATATTGGAATGTATTTATCAAAAGAAGTAAAAGAAGAAATTTTTGCAAAGCACGGAAAAGGGAAAAACGATACTGGATCTGCAGAGGGTCAAATCGCTTTATTCACGCACCGTATCACACACTTAACTGAGCACTTAAAGAAAAACCGCAAGGATTATAACACTGAGCGTTCACTAGTAATGCTGGTAGGTAAGCGTCGTTCTTTACTTGATTACTTAAAGAAAAAAGACATCTTACGTTACAGAGCTATCATTAAGGAGCTAGGTATCCGTAAATAAGAATTTTTTAAAAAAGGGAGCTTCACGGCTCCCTTTTTCTATATATTTAATACCGATGTTTTGAGAGGTACGCTTACGCGAAATTTCAAAACGGATCAAATTCTGAAAACACATTAGTACACAACCCACAGCGGTTACTTACTAAAATTTCAGATTTTCGCCTTAAGGCAAGACATATTACATAAGACCTTTTGTATGATTACATATCATAACAAAACGGCAGAGAAAGCTTTCACAGCTAGTTTTTCATTGGTGTCCGATTTTTGGGAAGTAACTACCCATTTATCATCCCGTATCTGTTTGAGATACATCAACTACACAACACAACGACACTATGAATACCCACGAAGGGTGTTCTGAACTATTAACATTTTTCGCGAAAGCGGGATTATAGCAATCCTCATACCGCGAGAAAATCTCCCGATATACTCGGGAAAGAAAAACACATTTTATGATTCCAAAGGTTTACAAAGAGGTCATTGACCTTGGTGATGGAAGAGAAATCTCTATCGAAACAGGAAAACTTGCAAAGCAAGCACACGGATCTGTAGTAGTACAGTCTGGAAAGTGTATGATGCTTTGTACAGTAGTGTCTAACTACGAGAGTAAAGACGTAGACTTCTTACCACTTACGGTAGATTACCGCGAGAAGTTTGCAGCAGCAGGACGTTACCCAGGTGGTTTCTTTAAGAGAGAAGCACGCCCGTCTGACGGTGAGGTATTAACGATGCGTCTAGTAGACCGTGTACTACGCCCACTTTTCCCAAAAGATTACCACTCTGAAACTCAGGTGATGATCCAGCTTATGTCTCACGATGATGACGTAATGCCAGATGCAATGGCAGGTCTTGCAGCAAGTGCAGCAATACAACTATCTGACTTCCCTTTTGAGTGTGCAATCTCAGAGGCAAGAGTAGGCCGTGTAAATGGTGAGTTTATCATTAACCCTACTAGAGCACAGCTAGAAGAGTCTGACATCGATATGATGATAGGTGCCTCTGCAGAGTCTGTGATGATGGTTGAGGGTGAGATGGACGAGATTTCTGAAGAAGAAATGGCAGACGCAATTAAGTTTGCTCACGAACACATTAAAGTACAGTGTGAGGCTCAAATGAGACTTGCAGAAGCTGTAGGACGCAAAGAAGTACGTGAGTACCCAGCAGAGCGTGAAGATGAAGATCTTAAGAAGAAGGTACACGATATGGCATATGATAAAGTATATGCGATCGCAAAGGCTGGTTCTTCTAAGAAAGAAAGAGGAATGGCTTTTTCTCAAATTAAAGAAGAGATCAAAGCTACCTTCTCAGAAGAAGAGCTAGAAGATTTTGGAGATCTAGTATCTAAGTACTACCGCAGTGCAGAAAAGGCTGCAATACGTGACCTTACCCTTAATGAGGGACTACGTCTAGACGGTCGCCAGACGGTAGACATACGCCCTATCTGGTGTGAGACAGATTACTTACCATCTGTACACGGGTCTGCAGTATTTACACGTGGAGAAACTCAGGCACTTGCAACAGTAACCCTAGGTACCTCTAGAGATGCAAACCAGATAGATATGCCTAGCCACGAGGGCGAAGAGCGTTTTTACTTACACTATAACTTCCCTCCTTTCTGTACTGGTGAGGCAAGACCTATACGTGGTACTTCACGTCGTGAGGTAGGTCACGGTAACCTTGCACAACGTGGTCTTAAAGGAATGGTACCAGATGATTGTCCTTATACAGTACGTGTCGTGTCTGAAGTATTAGAATCAAACGGTTCTTCTTCTATGGCAACCGTATGTGCAGGTACAATGGCAATGATGGATGCAGGTATACAGATGACTAAGCCAGTATCTGGTATTGCAATGGGACTTATCTCAGATGCAGAGACTGGTAAATATGCTGTACTTTCAGACATACTAGGAGATGAGGATCACCTAGGAGATATGGACTTTAAAGTAACCGGTACGGAAGACGGTATTACGGCTTGCCAGATGGATATTAAAGTAAAAGGACTCTCTTATGAGATACTCGTAAATGCACTACAACAAGCACGTGCAGGTCGTTTACACATCCTTGAGAAACTTACAGATACCATTGCAGCACCACGTGAAGACGTAAAAGACTACGCTCCTAAGATGGTAGGTGTACGTATTGCAAATGAGTACATAGGTGCATTAATAGGCCCAGGTGGTAAAGTAATACAAGAACTTCAGAAAGAAACAGGTACCACTATCGTGATAAACGAAGACCCTGTAACAGAAGAAGGTGTTGTAGAGATACTAGGTACAGGTCAAGCCGGTATAGACGCCGTACTTGCAAAGATAGACTCTATTACCTTTAAGCCAGTTGTGGGTAACACATACAAGGTGAAGGTAATCAAGATGCTAGACTTTGGAGCTGTAGTAGAGTATCTAGACGCTCCTGGTAACGAGGTATTACTACACGTATCTGAGATCGCTTGGGAACGTACAGAAAACGCTAGTGACGTACTCTCTATGGGTGAAGAGCTAGATGTAAAATACTTTGGTATAGACAAGCGCACTCGTAAAGAGAAAGTATCTCGTAAGGCGCTTATGGAAAAGCCAGAAGGATATGTAGCACGCCCACCTAGAGAAAACAACGATCGCAACCGCGGTGGTCGTGATAATCGTGGTGGTCGCGATAACAGACGTGACGATCGTAAAAAGGACTAAGCACCTTATAACGATTTAATTGATTTTTAAAGAATCGGTTATCCTTTACTGGGTAGCCGATTTTTTTTTGTGGTGCGCTTTCGCGAAAGTTGCCACGCACACCCTACAACCCCTTTTGTAAGAAAATGTTTATAAAAATGTACACAGAATAAGGAAAACCGTAAAGAAGTATGATGGCAGTACTGTATTTTAGAGCACTGTAGCGTAGCTGTTTACAAAGTTGCGTTTATACAACTAAAAACGACATACGACCTATTAAACTAAAATAACTAGCTGGCATACAGTTTTACTGGGCTTACAGGCCATAAATAGTAAACTTGCTGTTATACGCTAGTTGTAGCACATTTAAGAAATCCAGAAACCATAATATATGAGTACCGAAACATACTTAAGCGGAATAAAATCAAATGTTGAAAGAAACATTGCGGATGACCTCTCTATATTATGGTCTGATGATGCTAACGTGCAAAACTGGAACGCACTAACAACTGATGAAATACAAAAATTGGTAGAAGAAACTTTCGAACTACTAAATGATGCTATTGACAAAAATTTACTCGAGACCTTACCATTTAATTACCTAAAATCCATAAATAGTAATTTAAATAATTTTAATAGTCAGTTTCAAACAGTAAAAGGGCTTGCACCAAATCAATTACGGAATCAACATCACAATCCTTTAAATCAAATCAATTCTGTTAATTCTAATATTAGAAATAGTGGACTATTTGCT
Source organism: Dokdonia sp. MED134 (assembly GCF_000152925.2). NCBI lineage: Bacteria > Pseudomonadati > Bacteroidota > Flavobacteriia > Flavobacteriales > Flavobacteriaceae > Dokdonia > Dokdonia sp. MED134. Next base: position 1,275,184 of record NZ_CP009301.1, read on the forward strand.
CTTTTAAGATTGTCACCAGATATTCCTGAAAATAATCGTTTGATTCAAGAACAACTTGAAAATATTAACGAAAGAAAATCTGAAATTGACAAACTTGCAAAGCAAGTACGAACGTTAATGTCGCCAGCGGTTGCTGACAGATTGAGTACAGCATTTAGCAAGAGAAAAAGCGAAATCTTTAAGCAAAAAATTGGTTGGTTGATTTTGGTGCTCGTAAGCATAATTGTTGCAATGTATTACACAGCCAATGTATCTGAACTAATCGCTGATATGATAAATCCATCAGAAAAAACAGAAAATATAATTGAATCTAATACAATTGGAATTATTTGGGTATTAAGGCTGTTAATTCTATTTCCAATTTACTTTGTGGTGTTTTTTGCAATAAAACAATATTCAAAAGAACGGAAATTGGAAGAAATTTATGCTCATAAATCTGCAATCGCAGAAACTCTTCCTTCATACCCTGAACTTTTAACAGAAAAGTCTGTTGGAGATAAAATTACAACAGATGCAGCCACAGTGATTTTCTCGCCAGCGGAAAAAGACATTGAAAAAAAATCAAGTTCAAAAAATTATAAAATAGAAGATATAAAAGAATTATTAGACGTAGCATCAAGAATGACAAAAGGTGCTGAATAAAAACGTGCTACAACAATGGCTATAAGTAATTGCTTGTTCTCGCCTACTTCTGAAAATCCTCGCGGATTTTCAGTTTGGTGCGTACTTGCAAAGTTAAGTGCTTAACCACGCAACTACTCATAGCCGAGACCGTTGTGCAACATTATGACAAACATTGAGCATCACAACAAACTGATTAACTAAAATTAATGACAGCGACTGAATACCAAAACATATTAACACCTGTAATGATTGAAAAATTTGGCGATTTGGAAGTTGTTAGTGAGTGGCGATCTTTTCGAGGTATCAATTACCAATATTCACCAAGAGTTGACATTGCAGTTGGACCTTTTAGTGTGGCGCCTGGTCGAAATCGGACAGCTGAATACAATGAGATTATAACGAGACCAGTCATAAATAATTTCTTGAGGAGTATATACGATACTCATATTGAGAATATCGGAGAAGAATGGCTAAACGAAATAAATATTCCTGAATTTGATTTTTTAATACGTAAAAATCAAAATGCAAGATGTTTAATGTCAATCGAAATAGAGAATAGTAGTACGAAAAAGCATATTATGGGAAGTATGATTAATGCTGCTTCTTTAGGACGAGTTGGAATTGGAATTGCGTATAATGACAGCGTACTGCGAACATTTATCAGAATGCTAAATTATATGGGATTTCTCAAAAGAGTAGAAAAAAACGCTTATGACACAACAAATTTTTTAATTGTGACTAAAGAACAGTTTCGAGATATTGTAAATGCAAATGTTTAACAAGAATAAAATTTAAGAAAATGGATTTAAAAAAAATTGCTCGAAATCTTGAAAGAGAAAGATGTTCAAAACATAATGAAAAACCGAAAGCAACACCAAAAAGAGATTCAATAGATATATCTTGTTGCTGCGAAGAATTTCGAACAAAGCTGACAAATAAAATGTCGTCCGAAATAAAGAAAGAAGTTGAAAACGATTTAAAAAAAGCATTCAAAGGATTCGGAAAATAACGTTGCACAACAACGTATATAGCTCATAGCTTGGGCTTAAACCGAAAATTATTTTCTAATTTGCACGCTACGTTTCATACACAAACTGTTGGTAACCATAAAACTTAAAGAATGAGAATAACATTCATTATAATTATTCTGACAATTCAAATAAGTTGTAAAAACCGTAATGAGACCAATAGTAAGTCTGATAATTCTGCCATCACAGAATTAACAAAATGCAACTACAATAATGAAGCAATTACTGCATATTACACGCTAACTAATAAAGCTGAAATTGCAATTTGTAATGGTGATTTCGATAGAGCATCCAAGAATTACTCACTAGCATTTAGAGAAATCAAAAAACCTTTTGGTGCAGATGTTTATAATGCCGCACTTTCAAATCAACTCGCTAATAATTTTGATGAAAGAAATTTAAATCTTCAACTACTAATAAATAATTCTGATGATTTAGAATTGCTAAAGTCAATTTTTGTCAGCACCTATATAGATGAAAACCTTTGGAATTCTTTTATAGAGCAAAGAACGATTGAATTTGATTCAAGATTGAGAAACGAATTCAAGTCAATTTATGAAAGAGATCAATTATTCAGACCTATGTATGATACTCATAATGACACTATTCAAGCTAATCGAGTGATTAATATGAACAGGATACTTTCAATAGCAGATTCTGTTGGCTTTCCTTCTCAGATGGAGCTCGGTTTTAGAAAATCTTTAAGAGGGCAAAATCACGATGTGGTTTTAGTTCATACATCTCAAAAAAGAAGCAGCAATAAAAATATAATTGATCTTGAACCAATTCTTTGCAAGGCAGTAAATGAGGGGCGATTTGATCCTGAACAGGCAATCTCTTACCTACATTTCCAAAATGATAAAGATAAAGGGAATTTTGAGGTTTACTCGACTTGGCAATATAGACATCATTTGTTGCCAGATTCTCTAAATAACAAAATATGGCTTCCAAATTTGAATAAAGAAAAATATGAGAGTGCCAATAGAATAAGAAAAAAATGGAATGCTGATCAATTAGATGACATTGCAACAAAATCTGATTTTAATTCAAGAAGCAACATACCGTTCATATTTACATCAGTTATGACATTCGTTGAAAATATGCCAACAGATCTTACTCTGGAAGAGGCTTTAGAACAATATAAAATGAACACTTCGGATAAAAGACCATTTGAAAAGTCAAAAACACGGTGACTATCAAAGAACTGAGTTTAAAAGAAAATCACAGAGAAAACCTCAAAACTAATTACCCAACTAACAGTTTCAATTTATGATAAATAACAAGGTCATTGCCTTCATAAAAATCTCTTTTACTATCTATCTAGCGGCAATGCTATGTTGCTTATTTACTAATGGGTGTTATGATTTTTATTATAACTACTCACCAAAAATTTCTTTAGGTTTTTTAGTTCTTTTTTTGGGGTTATTAATTATGAGTATCATTAAAAAATCTAGCACTAAGGCAATAGCTCTCAATGCTATATTTTTAATACTTAGTTCTTGTATTTTCATTGCTCATCTACTCAATATTTAATATGAAAAATGTAATAATTTACAGTTTTCTCATAGTAGTCTTTTGTTCTTGCACACAAAAAGCAGCGACAGACCTAGCGTCAAAAAGTAAAGGCGATAGTGCGCTACTAGCAAGTCATATATACCCGCAAAGTTGTTACCCGAGCGAAATAGAGGCATACTTAAATGACGCAGACAAGTCTGGCACCAATATTCGTAAAAGTCCTAACGGGGAGATCATAAAAACACTTATAAAGGATGATGTAAACTTCGAGTATATGTTAAGGCTCACAACGTCTCAAGATGGATGGTTTAAAATTAAAAACCCCATAACAGGTTCAGAAAATGACATCAACATTCCAGGCGGAGAAGGCTGGATACACGGCTCTGTGATATCTGTTGACACTCGTAATTATCAAGGAGAACATTTAAAATTACTAGATAAGCCAGGAGATGGCGAGACTCTTGTAATTTTTGAAGACCAAGCAGCTGGTCTTCACTTCATAGAGATGTGTGGTAATTGGGTAAAAGTTGAATATAACAAACATAAAGGTTGGATTGAAAGTAAATGGTTATGCGGTAACCCACTTACTACCTGCTCGTAAAGAATAGTATCTAACTGTATCGCATAAAAATAGTTACAATAAAGAACTGAGCTTAAAAATAAAACCTACCTCAACAAACCTTATCACAGGCTTTTAGGTTCTATTTTAATCTATAATTTTCTAATTTTGTCACTGAGAGCCCCATAAGAGTAAACAATAATTTATCACAAACCACCGTGAACGTTATAGAAACACACCGAGGCGCCTACACCATCTCTACAGATAAGCATAAACTAGATATTGCAAGCATACACCAGTTTCTGGCAAATGAGACAGACTGGGCGCAGGGAATCCCCATTCAGACCCTACAAACATCTATAGAAAACTCTCTAAATTTTGGAGTGTACCACAATGACAAACAGATAGGGTTTGCAAGAGTAATCACAGACTTCTCTACCATTGCCTATCTAGGTGATGTGTATGTACTAGATACCTATAGAGGGAAGGGATTAAGCAAATGGTTGCTAAGTGAGATTATGCAACACCCTAACCTACAAGGGTTAAGACGCTGGATTTTATTAACTAATACCGCCGAGTGGCTTTATAAAAAATTTGGTTTTACAGCAGTGCCAAATCCCGAGTTTTATATGGAGAAGCACGACCCAAATGTTTATCGTAAAGAGATACTTTAAAACGTAAATAGATACCCGCTATAGCTAGCTTTTGGCTTGAAGTATTTTTTTAAAGCTTTTATACACCAGATAGATAGCGTGTCTTGAGATAAAAAAGGCCACCCTTTACTGGGCAGCCTTTTTTTATTATGAGTACGCTTTCGCGAAAGCGCTCTTTTAAAAATTTAAGTACTCTTACTCCAGTTTACTTTTGGGGAGGTTTTGAGCGAGTTTATATCCCTTTTTCTTACTCACTCTATAGTCGCGTTTTGCTCGCTCACTGTTACCTAGGCGTTCATAAGCCACTGCCCTATTATATTCTGGTCTTCCGTCTCTAAAAGCTTTTGCATCTATCACTTTTGTGAGATGCGCTACGGCATCTTCATACTGTTTCATCTTAACCTCTATAATACCTAGGTTAAGTAGTGTGGGATTATTAGACGGAGTCACTGCCAGTATTTTTAAGAACTCTTTTTTGGCCTCTGGATATTTTTTCTCATTAATAAAGTCAAATCCTTTTTTATACCAAGCACGTATAGATCCCTCATTCTTACGGCTGGTGAATTTTTCTCTAAACAAAACTAGGCTGCTATCGCTAGGGTTGAGCTTTATAGCTTGATCTACTATTGCAGCGGCACGGTCTGTATCCTTATAGAATTCAAACACGCGAGAAGCTTTTGCTTTCCATTGCTGTACGTCATTTGGAAAACGTTCTAATCGAGCGTCGTATGTTTTAAAATAATTTACGGTATCTCCCTTATCACGGTAGGCATTAAGCAAGATGACGTAGTTATTCTTTATGGCTGGGTATTTTTCAAATCCCTGCTTTGCATAATAGATAGCGCTATCAAGATTTTTTTGACGCTGGCCAAATATAATCGCCTTGAGCATTTTAGACTCATACTGATTAGGAGCAATAGCAATCGATTTATCTAGGTGTTGCAACGCCAGTTTATTATTACCCTCGCTCATTGCATACATAGCCATCACGTGCTCATTAGGTCTACCTGCACCACTTATTTCAAAAAAGCCATCTATTCTCCCCCTAGCTTGCCCGTATGAGTAGACATAGTCTGCCGTCATTAAGTTTTGAGATCCCGTATCTGCTACAATATAATTTTGGTTTACATACGAGTCATACTTGGCATATGAGATCACAGCCGCTACCAGCCCTACAATTCCTAAACCTATCAGTACCGGTACGAGTGGTAAGGCGAGTTTTGGCTTCTCGCTTTGGCTCTTCACCTTCACACCTTCGGTTTCCATAAGTGAGATGATAAGCGCCGCTAGTATGGCAAATAAACCTTGGATAGGCGTGCGCTCTAATGGGAAATTTATAGAAGCATCAAGCCCGTAAGCAATAAGGGCTAAGGCAAGCACAAGAAAGGTCCATCTTTTTTCGGAATCTTGATTTTTAAAGAAGAGCAATAATATACCGCCAGATAACATCATAAATAACAAGACATAAGGTATAAAACCTAAGATGCCCGCCTCTGCCAGTATCTGTAAAAAGTCATTATGCACTCGTAAGGGATACAAAAATCGATCTCTATTAGACTGGCTATAATACGCATCTTTATTACCTAGCTTCCAGTTTCCTAACCCAATACCTACTAAGGGACTCCTCTTAAAATCGTCCATAGCCATTTTATAATATAGGGAACGTATACCAGCTATTTTACTTAATCCTGCTTGTACTGGAGCTGGTGCAAGAGTAGCATTTTGAACACTAGATTTTGTATAAAGTATATTTTTATAACTATTGGCTTTGCTTCTATCCAGTCTATTAGAATTAGTTACTAGTAAGAAGCCGGCTATAAGTATACCTATAATAGGTAGGAGCGGGTATTTAAGTCTTTGTACCAGAGCACCAGAGCGCACTCCATCAATGATAAAATAAATGATTAGTAAAGAAAATATAACCGTCGCACTTAATACTGCTGTACGTGCTCCCACATAAAATAGTGCTGTGAAACTTACAAAGAGCGTAAGCAGTGACATCACTCTCCAGCGTCCTGCGTGTTTTAACACTCCAGAAATAATAAAGGGTATGGTAATAGAAAGAAAAGCAGCGGTCACATTTTGACTCCCAAAGAGCAACTCGGTTTCCTTTACTAAGGTACCCGTACGTGGGACACTCCAGTTATCAATAAAATGAAATATAATCTGAATCCCAACAACAAACACAGTGACGTGTAATGTTTTGACTAAAAACGCAAATAAACGATGCGGCGCAACTTTAAAAATGAGATAAAGATTAAACACCCCTACCAGCGTGATTCCCACGCGGGCAATATCTTTTACTCCCTCAGAGATATTTAAACTCCCAAAAATGGATGCCAAGCAGGCAACAAAGAAGACCAGGTAGATGCCAAAAAACCAAAACGCAACACGAGAAGAAGTGCGCAGCACCCCTAGCGTACGGTTGTTATAAAAAAATATAAGACCTAAAAGGTTTATAACCCCAAAGTAGAACCACTGAGATCCTATAGGGTCTATCGCTTCAAAACGAGGGATGATACTTATTATACAGTACAGAACTATTAATAGTTTAAACCCCAGCAGGTTTAAGGTATCTCGAGAATTTTCCAAAAGTCAAACTTCTTTTATTCTTGTCACCATTGACACGACGAAGTTAAGAAAACCTTTTTAACGTTTTATTAGCAAAACGGTAGACCCAAGAAGAGCGCACAATATTATGAAACAACAACTTATAATGACGCTTTCGCGAAAGTCACCACTCATACCCTACAACACCTTTTGTAGGAAAATGTTTATAAAAATGTGCATAGAATAAGGAAAACCGTAAAGAAGTATGATAGCAGTACTGTATTTTAGAGCACTGTAGCGTAGCTGTTTATAAGCTTGCGTTTAGGCAATGGTAGTTAAACATTAAAAGAGAGCGTCAAAACATATGACAATAAGAATAATTGAAGCGAATATTGACCAATTGGATAGTGTAACTCATCTTTTCAATAAGTATATGATTTTTTACAAAAAGCCCTCAAATGAGCCTATATACAAGGCTTATTTAAAAGAAAGAATTGAAAACAAAGAGGCAACAGTTTATCTAGCTATTGATGTTAATAATACACCTTTAGGATTTGTTTTAAATTATTACGCGTTTAGTTCTGTATCGCTGGGAAAAACAATAACCCTAAATGATTTATATGTACAACCAGAATACCGTAAAAACGGAATTGCTGAACAACTGATACGTAAAACATTTGAACTAGCAAAAAGCGTGGGTGCTATAAGAGTCGATCTAGGAACAGCAAAAGATAATTATAGCGCTCAAAAACTATATGAAAGAATAGGCTTTACAAGAGACAAACAATTTTATGCTTACAGTTATAGTATGTAATAAAATATTCTTTGTCTAACAAAAAATAGTTATGACTTATTAAACTAAAATAACCAACTAGCATACAGTTTTACTGGGCTTAGGAAATTTAGATAGTGAAATTGGTTAAAGTGATTAAAATCATAAAATTAAATTTTATTAAATAGTTCTTTAAATAGATACAAATATTTCTAAAAACGGAACTTTTGTATATTTTTGAGAAATAAATTTAATTTAAAAAATATGACCCTTCTTGGTAAATTTCTTACTGACAAGTCAATAAATAAGGCTGAAGTTGCACGAAAAACGGGTATAAGAAAATCTCGCCTTAGTAATCTAAGTACGAAAGAAGATACAAATCTCAAAGCAGAAGAATTATATCTAATCTCTAAGGCAATTGATGCGAACCCAACTGAAATTCTTGAAAAAGTTTATGGACATTTAAGACTGAATAATTAATTATGGAAAAACTAAATTTCATAGATTTATTTTCAGGTGCAGGCGGCTTATCTGAAGGATTTATCAAAGCAGGTTTTAAACCTATTGCTCACGTAGAAATAGACAAAAAAGCCTGTGACACTTTAGAAACTAGACTGATATATCATAAATTAAATTCTGAGAATAAAACAGAAAAATATTACGATTATATTTCTGAAAAAATCACCAGAGAAGAGTTTATAAAGACTTTTTCTAATTCAGAACTTTCTAATTCTGTCATAAATATTCCAATCGGAGGTAAAAACAATAAAATCATTTTTGACAAAATAGACACACTTGCAAAAGGAAAACAAATTGATTTAATTATTGGTGGCCCACCTTGTCAAGCCTATTCCCTTGTTGGAAGGTCAAGAGATAAAGATGGTATGAAAAATGACCCTCGAAATTTTCTTTATAAAGAATATGCAAAATTTCTCAAAAAATACGAACCAAAAGTATTTGTCTTTGAGAATGTAATGGGATTAATAACCGCCGAAAAGGGAAGTTATTTCAAAAATATGCAAGCATATTTTAAACGTATTGGTTATGAATTGGATTATACAATTCAAAAATCAGAGCATTTCGGTGTGTTACAAAAAAGAAGAAGGATTATTTTAATAGGGTGGCAAAAAGGTTCAGGTTTTAAATACCCAGAATTTGAGGAACTCGATGAGAAATTTACTATTCGTCAAATTCTATCAGATTTAAAAAAATTAAAACCAGGTGACCAAAAAAATGTGACAAAATATGCTAAACCTATAACAACATATCTAGAAAGATTTGAATTAAGAAATGGAGTAGATTTTGTTACACAGCATATAGCTAGACCTCATAATGAAAGAGATCTAAACATCTACAAAATTGCCATAAACAAATGGTTAAAGAAATCAGAGCGATTAAAATATCCTGATTTACCAACTGAACTCAAAACCCATAAAAATGAAAAATCATTTGTTGACAGATATAAAGTTGTTGACATCAACGGTCTTTCTCATACAATGGTTGCTCACATAGCAAAAGATGGTCATCATTATATTTATCCAGACAAGAAACAAATAAGATCATTATCTGTAAGAGAAGCTGCACGAATTCAATCATTTCCAGACGACTTCTTTTTTGAAGGTGGCAGAAGTGCTGCTTTTAGACAAATAGGCAATGCAGTTCCACCTTTGATGGCTAAAGAAATTGCAAAAAAAATAAAAGAACAATTTTAGAATGGAGAATATAAAACACTTTAAACCAAAAGCACACATTTTAAAATTACTAGGTGAAGAACTTATTAAAAGTCCAATTATGGCAATTTATGAGTTGGCTAAAAATAGTTATGATGCAGATTCTAGTTATGTAGACGTCAATTTTTTAGACATACAGAATATACAAAATGCAACCGTAAAAATTGAAGACAATGGAACTGGTCTAACAAGTGAAGTAATTGAAAATGTATGGCTTGAACCAGGAACCGACCACCGCAAACCAATTGACTTCAATGGGAATCGCATTATTAATCGAAGTCCTATATATAATAGAGTACCAATGGGGGAAAAAGGTGTTGGTCGTTTTGCTGTACATAAATTAGGTAATAAAATTAAACTTATAACAAGACCTGCTAATATTATAACGTGTCTTGATGAAAAAGAAGAATGGAGAAAGTATGTTTTGGACTATGAAATTACTTTAACAATAGACTGGAAAACGTTTTCACAATCAAAATATTTAGAAGATATACCTATTAGCTGGGACACAAATAGAGATAAATCCAAATTTCATTTTAAAGAAGATTCAGGCACATTGATTGAAGTTACATCATTAAAAGAGCCTTGGACGAGGAGAATGGCAAGAAGCCTAAAAAGAAATGTAGTTTCTATGCTTTCCCCTAAAAATGACACTAATAAATTTAAAATTAATTTAAACTTTGGTAACCAATGGTTAGACGGATTTCCTGACGCTAATCAGATTTTGAATATAGCACCTTATAAGTATACTGCATTATTAGATGAAGATTACAACTTAACAGTAGATTATTCATTCTCTTTAGAACTGAACAACGAATTTGGCAGGAGAGAAATAAAAGATAAAACAGATAATATACGTGGGTTATTAACACCTGTTTTTAGAAAAGAACTAGAGGAAGAAAACTATCTCGAGGAAGATATAGTAAAATTTATTGCAGAATTTCAAGAACACAAAAATCCATTCGGAAACATTTTGATGGAAATTTACTCATATGATTTAGATTCAGCTACTCTTAGAAATTACACCTATGATTCTAAAACTTTAAAAAACATCCTGAACCAACATTCAGGAATTAAAGTGTTTAAAGATGATATGAGGGTTTTTAATTATGGTGAACCAGGTAATGATTGGTTAGAGTTAGATATAAAAAGAGTTCAGAGTAAAAAATGGTTTTCTAATAATCAAAATATTGGTTTTGTTTATTTAGACTCGGAGAACTCAACAAGTTTAATAGAAAAAACTAACCGAGAAGGTTTTATTGATAATGCAGCTTATAAAATCTTCTATAAATGTGTTTTGGAAGTAGTCAATGATTTTAGAATCGAAAGAAATCTAGATAGAAATAAATGGCTCGATTCCATAAAACCAGCACCTAAGACTAGAAAATTTGAAGAACAAACATCTTTATTTAACGAGCTTATCGATTCAACTGATTTTTCAGATGAGGAAAAAAAACAAAAATTAAAAAATGAAGCTCAAAATCTACAGAAAGATTTCGAAGAAAAAAAAGACACATTGTTGATTCCTGCAGGTGTTGGTATGACAGCTTCGGTAGCTCTTCACGAAATTGAGAAATTAGTACCAAGAATCAAAGAAGTTGTAAATACAGTTCCATTTTTACCTGCTTTGGGAAATGAAAAAGTAAATGAATTGGACGATTATGTTCAAGGAATTTTATCTGTATTACGCAAAGGTGGAAACAAACCTATTAAAATTCAAGAATCAATTGAAAAATCAATTTCCAATTATAGCTATAAACTGAAAACTAGAAAAATAGAAGCTATTACAGATTTTGAAAATAATGTAGATGTAATCAAATGTGACAAAAGATACTTTATCACAATGATTATGAATATAATTGATAACAGTATTTATTGGTTAGACACTATTTACAAACAAGATAAAGGGATATTCATCAAAACTTATTTAGAAAAGAGTTTTCCAGTTATTATTATTGTAGATAATGGTCCTGGTTTTAAAGATGAAATTACAGATTTAGTAAGACCATTCTTTTCTCGAAAAGATGACGGTATCGGTATTGGTCTATATCTTATTGATACAATTATGATGAAATATGGAAAGTTCGAGATACTTAAAAATTCAGAATTGGATGATATTCAAATTCCAAATAAATACCGAGGTGCAGCTATTAAATTAACGTTCAACAAAAATCAGTAAAATATGTTATCATTTGAACCCAATATTGTCTTTGTTGACGATAAAGTAGAACAAGTTAATGGAATAATTCAATTATATAGAAATGAAGGCGCTGCTGTAAAATTTTATAATGCTGACCTTGTTGATGGTGATTCTAAACCAGAGACTCAATTTACAAATGTTAATCTAGTATACCTTGATTTATATTATAAGAACGAATTTGAAATTGACTTATGTTTAGGGTGGATTGATAGTATTATTCCAAAAAATTCTTTCTATATTTTAGTTATTTGGTCAAAAGACACACATCATAGTGAAGAGATTATAACTGGCTTAGAAGAAATTGGAAAAAAGCCTTTTACAACTTTCACAGAAACAAAAAATGAGGAATATAAAAATGAGGATAATTCTTTTAAATGGAATGAGCTCAAAGAAAAAATCAATGCTGAGTTAGAAGCTATACCAGAAATAGAGGAACTTACAATTTGGAAAAAGAGTATACTCAATTCATCTAACATCGTTATAGGCCATTTATCAAAAAACATAGATGCTGACGCGTTAAGAAAAAAATTGCAAAAAATCATTATTGGACACGGTGGAACATATCTATTGGGAGCAGATAAAGAAACACGAAAAAGGGAAGTCCTTTTTGATGCCTTAGATGATATACTAACATCAAATTCCAAAATTACTAGACCAAATCAATCTATTTCTCAAACAAACAAGGACTTTCTTTATAATATACCTAGGTTTCCTATTACAGATATAGATTCTAAATTAAACTCTTGGTTTCATTTTAAATTAATTGAAAATACAATAGAGTCCAATTTTATTACCTCTGGATTAATAAGTTACTTTAAGAACTTATCATTAAGAAAAAATTATAGCTTGCAAAATGATGAAATAGTTATAAAATACTTGAAACGTCAAATTGAGGCGGAAGAAAAAAAGCCTAAATTATATGATATCTCAGTTATTGTCTCCAGACCTTGTGATATTGCTCAGAATAAGTTTGGAAGAAATTTAAAACTACTAAGTGGTACTCTGATTATAAATCCGATTAGAGATAATAAAAATAAGTTTAGAGGTAATAACACAAGACCTCTGTCATTAAAACTTTACGACCACCTTTCATTATCTGATTCAGAAACTGATTGTGCAATAATATTTGATTTTAGATATGCCTTTTCATTACCTCCTGACATATTTGAAGAAAGATTTGAAAAGATAAAAGTGTTTAATAAAGAATTGTTATCGGAAATTCAAGTTGAATATAGTGCGTATTCCAGTAGATTGGGTATTACACAGATTATCTAATAATGCTAATACTTAAAGCCATACACATTTGTAATTCGCTTCAGCCAATACACAAGCCCAAAATTGCAAAAGAGTCTATCTTGCCAAGACTAGCAAATACTCGACATTAAGTCGGTGCCTACAAGAAAATTGGGTGAAAAATAAGCTCAACAACCTAAAAAACCACCCATCTCAAAATAGGAACGGGTGGTTTTTTATTTTCGCGAAAGCGTAATCATACTACTTCATACTTTACGACCTATATACCGCCATAAAGCAAATTAAGTAGGTATTTTTGCGTGCTACTTACGTTACCGCAATGCAACACTTAAAGACACATTATCACCCAGATATCACAAGCCTAGAGGGCAAGTCTATCATCAAGCGGCTTACCACAAGGAGCATCGCGATGCAGGGTGATTACATACTGCTTATGTATACCGCTCGTTATGAAGATTACAGCCTGCCTGGTGGTGGTCTTGATGAGGGTGAAGATATCATCACGGGTATGATGCGAGAGCTGCGTGAGGAGACGGGTGCGACGGGTATTACAAACATTACTCCCTACGGCACCTATGAGGAGTACAGACCGTGGTATAAACCCACGCACGATATACAGCATATGATCTCTTATTGCTACACCTGTGAGGTACATAAAGAACTGGGCACTGCAAGCCTAGAGCGTTATGAGACGAGCAACGGGATGAAAGCCGTAGGGATCCCCATACAAGAGGCCATTGCTCATAATGAGCATACCATAGCAACGAGCTCAAAAAAAGGGATGAGTATAGAGCGCGAGACCTTTTTACTCAAACACATTGCAAATACCTTATAAAAACACACCTTATGAATGATACCATACTAGACTGGATACAACAGTGGTTTTTAAACAACTGTGACGGCACCTGGGAGCAAGGCGAAGCCATACAAATAAACACCACAGATAACCCCGGCTGGGAAGTAGAGATAGATGTGTCCAACACCTCACTGGCTACACTGGCTATCCCACAAATACTTAACGAGAAAAATAAGAACGACTGGTATAGTGTAAAGATTGAAGATAAAACCTTCAGCGCCTCTGGAGATGCACAAAAGCTACAGTTTTTGCTCGGGCTCTTTAAAGAAACCATTGAGAAAATAGAAGGCATCGAGCCGTAAAGAAAAGTAGATGTAGTGGTGCCACCTGCTACGTTTACCCAGACCATAAAAACAGCTACAAACTAACTAACTCATAAATGCATCCATCGCTCTGCATACTTATAGACGTGTTTTTTGCTCCACATCATTTGGAGCTGTCTAAGTATACAGAAGATGCAGAGAGCAAAGCATATGAGGGCTGTAGCTTTATAGTCGGTCAAAAAACCATCATCTACAGAAAAGCCAAACAGACGCCAAAAAAAGTAGGGCAGTTTGTGACTTTTTGGAAAAGAGAGGGCATAGCAACTATTGCACCTTTTCATATAGATGACCTCTTTGATTATTACATCATCTATACAAGCAACGAGACCGAGGCGGGCGTATTTGTTTTTACAAAAGACCGCTTGCGAGACAAGGCGATAGTAAGCACAGCTCACAAAGAAGGCAAGCGCGGTTTTAGAGTCTATCCTCCCTGGGATATACCTACGAGCAAGCAAGCCCTTGCCACACAAAAGTGGCAAGCACCCCATTTTTACAAACTAGATAATGCTAGTGATCTTAACAAACTAGCACACCTCTTCTAGCCACCATACACTAAATAAACGTTAAAAATTTGGCGATAACTAACCAAGTGGTTAGTTTTGTATCGTATTACACGTATGGCAAGAAAAAAAGCATATAGAGAAGACCTGGTAATCGAGAAAGCGATGAACCTTTTTTGGCGTAACGGCTATGAGGGTACCTCTATGCAAATGCTTGAAAAGGAAATGGGGATTAATAAATTTTCTATTTACTCAAGCTTTGGCAGTAAGAACGGTGTTTTTTTAGAGAGCATTGCTTGTTATAAAAAGAAGCTGTACACGCTTGTAAAGGAGCTCAAGGCAACACAAAAAGGCGTAGCAGGTATAAAAGAATACTTTTACAACTTTATAGCTTTTACCAGAGAGACCGAGTACGGTAAAGGATGCCTAGTGACAAATACGGCAAACGAGATAGGCCCAGATGCAGACCAAGGTATTAAGGATGCACTAGCGAGTTTTACCGGTGAGATTAAAACCATATTTGCAAGCATCATTGCACAAGATGGCACTAAGACGCCGCAAGAAATTGCAGCCCAGGCAGATTACTTGCTTATCGCAATGTTTGGACTCTCATCTGCCACAAGGATGTTTACACAAGAGCAATTATCACATTATATAGAAAACATATTTAAAAACCAGTAACGGTTTTTTTTAACCTAAAACTAAACGATTGTTTAGATATAATTAACAATAACTAGAAAAAGAAAAAATTATGACTACTTTAAAAATTCACGACATTGACTCTGCACCACAAGAAAGTAAGCCTTTACTTGAGGGATCTCTTAAAGCCTTTGGAATGGTACCAGGCCTACACGGCGTACTCGCTGAGTCACCTCAACTACTAGAAGCATACCAGACACTTCACAAATTATTTGGTGAGTCTTCTTTTGATAATGATGAGCTTACCGTGGTATGGCAAACTATTAATGTAGAGCACGAGTGTCACTACTGTGTACCAGCACACACAGGGATTGCACATATGATGAAGGTAGACGCTGCCATCACAGATGCCCTACGCAACAAGACTACCTTACCGTCTGAGAAGCTTGAGGCACTACGTGACTTCACACTTACAGTAACTCGTAACCGTGGTAACGTAACTCAAGAAGATCTTGATACATTTTATGCTGCAGGATATGGTGAGAGACAAGTACTAGATATCATTTTGGGTCTTTCTCAAAAGGTGATAAGTAACTACACAAACCACATCGCAAATACGCCAGTAGATGATCCTTTCCAAAAATTTGCTTGGAAAGCCGAGACCGTATAAATACCGCTCCCCCTCTTAATGATTATAAAGCCTTAGTCCCCTACTAAGGCTTTTTTATTTTATGGGTATGAGTCCGCTTTCGCGAAAGCGTAAAAAAAACCCACTCATTACAAGTGGGTTCTTTACAATTAAACTAATAAAACAAAAATCTTAATAGGCATCATCGTGCACAAAAGCTACTGCCCTACCCGATGGGTCGTTCATATTTTTAAATGCCTCATCCCACTCTAGTGCGATAGGCGTACTACACGCGACACTAGGCACAGACGGTACACAAAGCGCTGCAGCATCACTTGGGAAGTACTCTTCAAAAATACTGCGGTAGTAAAACTCTTCTTTGTTTTGCGGTGTATGCGTTGGGAAGCGGTGGTGTGCGTTTTCCATTTGGGTGGCACTTACCGCTTGGTCTACCACATCCTTAAGTGTGTCTATCCACGAGTAGCCTACACCGTCAGAAAATTGTTCTTTCTGTCTCCAGGCTACACTTTCTGGAAGGTATTTTTCAAACGCCTTACGTAAGATCCACTTTTCCATACTGCGGCGTTCTTTGGTGATCATTTTATCTACTGGGTTGAGGCGCATTGCCACATCCATAAATTCTTTGTCTAAAAAGGGTACGCGTCCTTCTATACCCCAGGCAGCAAGTGACTTGTTTGCGCGCAGGCAGTCATACATATGCAACTTGTCTAGCTTACGTACGGTCTCCTCGTGAAAATCTTTTGCCGTAGGTGCTTTGTGGAAATATAAATACCCTCCAAAAATCTCATCTGCCCCCTCACCAGAGAGTACCATTTTTACTCCCATAGACTTGATCACCCTAGCCATAAGATACATAGGCGTACTGGCTCTTATCGTAGTGATATCATAGGTCTCAAGGTGATAGATCACATCTTTTATGGCATCTAGTCCTTCCTGTATCGTAAACTCTATAGGGTGATGTACAGTGCCTATATGGTCTGCCACTACTTGAGCAGCCGCAAGGTCGGGGGACCCCTTGAGCCCTATACTAAAAGAGTGTAACTGTGGCCACCACGCTCCGGTTTTATCTCCAGACTCTATACGCTTCTCAGAGTATAGCTTTGCCACAGCACTAGTAATAGAGGAGTCAAGCCCTCCAGAGAGTAATACCCCATAAGGTACATCACTCATAAGCTGGCGTTTTACAGAGGCCGCAAGTGCATCGTGTAACTCTTCTATACTAGACTCGTTATCTTTTACATTATCATACTCCATCCAGTCACGGGTGTACCAGCGAGTAAGCTCTCCCGTTGTGCTAGAATAATAGTGTCCCGGAGGAAATAATTCTATTTTTGAACAAACCCCTTCTAGTGCTTTAAGTTCTGAGGCTACATAAAAAGTACCGTGTTGATCCCATCCCATATATAAAGGGATGATACCCATATGATCACGAGCTACGAAGTACTCATCTTTTTCTACATCATAGAGTGCAAACCCAAAAATACCGTTGAGCATATCACAAAAATCGTGACCGTGCTCTTTATAAAGTGCGAGTATAATCTCACAGTCTGATGCTGTTTGAAACTCATAGTCACCCGTAAGTTGCTCACGCAGCTCTTTGTGATTGTATATCTCCCCATTTGCCGCAAGCACAAGGCTTTTATCTTTTGAAAACAAAGGCTGCTTTCCAGAAGCGGGATCTACTATAGAGAGACGCTCGTGAGTCATTATCGCATTCTCATTATTAAAAACTCCATTCCAATCCGGTCCTCTATGACGAATTTTTTTAGACATTTCTAATAATTGGGGGCGTAAATCTTCGGCTTTCTCCTTTAGATCAAAGGCGCATACAATTCCACACATAATACTTGTTTTATTTGTTATTGATAAGTCAAAGATGCACTTACACTTTCATTAATAAAACATAAATAGCTATTATGATTACAAATTGTAACTATATACAGAGTAAGTGTGTAAATGTATAGGTATACGCTTTCGCGAAAGCGTACTTTAAAAACATTTTGAAAGTTTTAATAAATATTGCCGACCTACATCTTAACTTTACACTATAACCCAAGGCCTTATAAGCCTCATTAACTCAAAATTAATTAACTATGAAAAATGTACTTATGACTGCGATGGTTGCTCTTGCCTTTGTTGCAGCACCATCACTTAATGCTCAAGATTTTAAAGTAGACAAGAGTCCTATGGACCAAGCGGCTTTCCCTACAAGTTATAAAGAAGCAAATAAAGATATTAAAGTAACTTACAGTAGACCGCAACTTAAAGGACGTGAACTTTCTAAACTTGCTCCAGAAGGAAAAGTATGGAGACTAGGAGCAAATGAAGCTGTAGAGGTGACATTATATAAGGATATGAAACTAGGTACGACACCGGTAAAAGCTGGAACGTACACAATGTATGCAATGCCTAATGGTAATGAGTGGACGGTAATCTTAAGCTCAGACCTTAATGTATGGGGATCTTACTTTTACAAACCAGAAAATGACGTAGCACGTATCACTGTACCAGTTACAATGGAAGATGAGTCTATAGAGTATTTTGGTATGGAGTTTACTCCAGAAGATAAAGGTGCTCACTTACATATGGCGTGGGGTAATGCGCGTGTAGAAGTACCGTTTTACAACTAAAAACAGGCTTTAGGCTTTAGGCTTTAGGCTTTAGGCTTTAGGCTTTAGGCTAAGAAACAGAAAACTGGATTCTCAAAAATGAGAATCCAGTTTTTTTATGCAGTAACTTGAATACGTATTACCTTATTCTTCAAAGTTGCCATCGAGCCATCTGGCTACTCTAAGCTCCCATTGTAGTTCTTTCATATGATCTATAGAGTGGTTAGACTCTTTATCAAATAACTTTTGGGTAGCAATGCGCTCTTGTTCTACTTCTTGGTAAATGGCTTTAATTTCTTCTAGGCCATTTTCTGTAAAGTTATAGGCAGCAATGCGTGCCTGGAGTTTACGAGCATAGACCTCTGTAATATCAAAATGTGTTTGCTCGTGTGCGAGGAGGTGTTTTGTTTTTTCTTTATGTCGCACCCACGAGTATTCTGGATAAAAATGTGCGGTTACAGTAATGCTATTTTTATCTAAAAAGCCTTGACCATTTGAGGCATACCCCTGACTCATACCCGTACTAGAACTAGCTGCCCAGCCATCTAGCGTACCCGGTGATCCTTTAAAATCTGACCACTGCAAGGCGCGTGTCTCACTCCACGCAAATCGCTCTGGAGCATCTGCAGTGGCCATAAGTGCAACTGCACAAAGTATGTAGACTAGGCGTAACAACGTAATCAGGTTTTTTGTTTTTTCTTACGAGCCGCAGGAAACAATACATTATTAAGTATAAGACGATACCCAGGTGAATTAGGATGAAGCTCAAGCTCTGTTTTTGGGTCTCCCACGCGGTGACGGTAATCTTCTGGGTCGTGCCCTCCATAAAATGTAAAGAAGCCCTTACCTTTTATACCGTGTATGTAACGCGCCTCACCATTAGTAAGATTTTCGCCCATCACGAGCACATTAGATTTTATAACCTCTGAGTCATAACTCGTGGTTTGCCCCATAAATCCTTTTACTAGTGCCGTATGGTTCTGGCATAACATTGTAGGGATAGGGTCCCACTTTGCGCTATAATCTTTGAGCGTAAAATAATCTGTACTAAAAGGAATCTTGCGTTTACGAGTCATATCTATAGATGAGAACTCATACATAGTAGGCGATCGCTCCAGCGTGAAATTCTTAAAAGCAAAGGTCTTTTTAAAATCAATCTTTGAGCTATAACTAGGGTCACTAGGATCTCCGTCAAACATAGGCTCACAAATATCTACACCCTCTGCAGCTAGTGCAATATCAAAACTATCTGTCGCGCTACACATTGCAAACATAAAACCACCGCCCACTACGTAGTCACGTATTTTTAAAGCAACATCTCGCTTCTCTTCAGACACTTTGCTATACCCTAGCTCGGCAGCAAGTGCTTCGGCGGCTTTCTTTTCTTCTATGTACCAAGGTGCTGCTCTGTAGGCTCCATAAAATTTTCCAAACTGGCCTGTAAAATCCTCGTGATGCAAGTGTAACCAGTCATATAATATAAGTTGGTCGCTTAGCACCTCTTTATCATATATAGTCGTATAAGGAATCTCTGCATAGGTAAGTACCATCGTCACGGCATCATCCCACGGCACTTTACTATCTGGTGTGTAAACGGCAATTTTTGGTGCTTTTTCTAATACGACAGCCTCCATATTTTGCGATGGACTCGCAATCTCTGTAAGAATCTTTTCGGTCTGACTATC
The DNA here is from genome assembly GCF_000152925.2 of Dokdonia sp. MED134. NCBI lineage: Bacteria > Pseudomonadati > Bacteroidota > Flavobacteriia > Flavobacteriales > Flavobacteriaceae > Dokdonia > Dokdonia sp. MED134. The sequence continues at coordinate 1,295,330 of NZ_CP009301.1, forward strand.
TGAGAGCACCTCATAAGAGACCCCACGTATGGTGCACTCACGGCGCACCTCCTCTGTATCTGGTAATAAAAATGACCCACCACGATAGTTGAGTAACCATTTTACCTTCTGGCTTTTATCAAGTGACCAGTAGGTAATACCATAGGCTTTGAGGTGTTCCTTTTGTGTCTCTACATCCATAGGTATGAGGATATATGACGCTTTCGCGAAAGCGAAATTCAACACCATCAACACTATTAGAATATATTTTTTTCTCATAACTATTTTTCTAACGTTGAAATTACAAAAATCGTGCACAAAAAAACCCTTATATTACAATAAGGGTTCTAATCATTTTTTTATTCTAGTGTTACTAGAAACTCTCAGAGTAACCTGTGTGCGCTGTATAGTTTGAAGAAACAAGCGTATCTATAAAAATCCAATCTGACTGTACCCCAGAACCACTTAAAGTTACCTTAAGATAACCACGCTCACTTGCATTGAAGTAATTAAGTCCATCTATAAGAATCGTCATCGCCTGCTGGAACCCTGTTATGGTGGCTGCATCACCTCCTAAAATACCTTCAAAACCAGGTGAACTTACAGAAGCTGTCGCTAGCTCCTTACCTACGGCAGTTCCATCTTGAAGTGTAAGATCGTTATACCACGCATTATGTGTATCTCCCGCAAGAACAACCACATCTTTCCCTACAAAACCATTCATTAACTCTTCTCTTTCTACTAAGTATCCATCCCAAGCATCAAGATTATAAGGAATTGTATTTGATATACGTGCAATTTCTTGAGTGGTAAGCGTTGGGTCATTTGCTTGTACACGTAGTTTAAGCTCTACCAGCTCGGTAAGTTGGGCTTGAAAGAAAGCCGTCGTTGCGGCAGACACCGATCCTGTTGCTCCTATTTCTCCTAAAATGGTTCCAATCGTAACGATAAGCTCTGCCGGTATGAACATCTTACCCATAAGTACCTGCTGCCCTATTACTTGATACTTTGAAGAACTGCTTGCTAGTGTGCTCTGGAACCAGCTCTTTTGTTGTGCGCCTAGCATACTACGGCTAGGATCTAATAGATCTTCTCCAAATGCAGCAAAATCAAAACTACCAGTACTCCCAAAGTAGTTATTAAAATCTAGTTGCTTATCACGACCTACTAATCGAGTATCAAGCATAATTAAATCTGCAAGATCTCCTATTTTAAAACTTCTATAAATGATATTTACATCATTAGTCATTGCTGGTAAATACTCACTATATGCTTGGAGTGCTGCCTGCTTGCGAGTTTCAAAATCACCTTCATCATCTTGATGATTTTGGGCACCATCTTGATAAGTATCATTTGTAATCTCGTGATCATCCCATACGGCAATAAACGGTTTCTTTTGATGTGCTAGCTTTAACCCAGAATCACTACGATATTGACGATATCTCTGGCGATAATCATCAAGACTTACGATTTCATAATTAGGCTCAGGAACTCTACCTAGTGCAACCGTATTTTCATTTGTTCCATATTGATTCTCTCCGTACTCGTAAATATAATCTCCTAAGTGGACTATGATATCCACATCAGAATTTCCTAGGGCATCATATACATTAAAAAGCCCAGCAGCATAGTTTGCACAAGAAACCACTCCCATAGATACTGCATCAAGACCGCTTGATGGTAAAGTAATGGTCTCTCCTATTATAGAAACAGTTTGATCTTCTAGGTTTGCAAAGCGATAGTATAGCTTTTGATCAGCCTCAAGATCTTGCACTTCGATACTTACGGTAAAGTCACGGCTGCTATCTGTAATTACCTCCCCACTTCTTACGATAGTATTAAAATCTGCATCTGTACTTAATTCATAAGTAATCGTTGCTTGACTTCCATCTGTAGTGTAATGTGTCCAGATAATGACTTGATTACTAGTAGGGTCAAAACTCGCTACGCCAAGATCAAAATTTGCTGTTGTAAGGCCGTCTGGTATGGTTGCGTTATTTGGACTAAGATCATCATCATCAGAGCAGCTTATAAAGTTAGGGATCAGCATTATACCCCCAGTTGCTAACAATGTATTTTTTAGAAAAAGTCTTCTTTTTTTAGATGGATTACTCATAAAATTAAGTGTTTGATTTTATGATACATAATTAAAGCTCTTTCTTAAAGTCTGAGTTATTCTAAAGTTAAAGTAGCTTTATCAAACCAAGTGATATGTTATTATTCTATTAGAATACGGCACCAGCTAGTGTAACTGTGTTAACATTAACTACAGATTTGTTATGACAAAGGCTATCGCAATCATAAGTTATAGAAATCATTATTTAAGGTCAGAATTGATGCCGGGTGATAAAAAAAGCCTCAATAGCGATACTATTGAGGCTTTTTCTGTAATTACATTATGTTCTAAAATGGAACCCCATCATCTTCCTCTTCACTAGGTAGTCCAGGTGCTGGACCGCCAAAGGCGTCATCTGCACTAGGTAATGCATTAGGATTAAAGGTATCATCATTTGCAGCGGCGTTCATACTACTTGCAAACTCATACGGTGTTGTAAAGTCGTCTAGGTTATCAAATTTACCTAAGTGACCTATAAACTTAAGACGGATGTTATCTAGCCCCCCGTTACGGTGTTTAGCCACGATAAACTCTCCTTGACCTTCAGTCGGGCTGCGCTCCTCATCATCCCACTCCTCTATCTTATAATATTCTGGACGGTAAATAAACGATACTATATCTGCATCCTGCTCGATCGCTCCAGATTCACGCAGGTCAGACAGTAGTGGTCGTTTACTACCACCACGCGTCTCTACCGCACGCGATAGCTGCGATAGTGCGATTACAGGCACACTAAGTTCTTTTGCAAGTGCCTTAAGGTTACGAGAAATCATAGAGATCTCCTGCTCACGGTTACCGCCTCCTTTATTTGCAGATCCTCCCGTCATAAGCTGGAGGTAATCAATCATAATTATTTTAATACCAAACTGTGATGCTAGACGTCTCGCCTTTGCTCGTAAGTCAAAAATAGAAAGCGACGGAGTATCATCTATAAATAGTGGTGCTTTCTCAAGGCTCTTTACCTTTACGTTAAGCTGTTCCCACTCGTGTTTTTCTAGTTTACCAGTACGTAACTTCTCAGAAGACAATCCCGTCTCAGACGAGATCAAACGTGTGATGAGCTGTACAGAAGACATCTCCAGAGAGAAGAAGGCTACAGGCACATTCTGGTCTACCGCCATATTACGAGCCATTGTAAGGGTCATAGCCGTTTTACCCATACCTGGACGAGCCGCCACAATAATTAAATCTGATGGTTGCCATCCTGAGGTAAGCTCATCTACCTTATGAAAACCAGTAGGTATACCCGAGAGCCCCTCTTGGTTTGCAATTTCTTCAATCTTCTTTTTGGCTTGTATTACGAGACTCTGCGCACTTTCTGAGCTACGCTTTACATTACCCTGTGTTACCTCGTATAACTTGGTTTCAGCAGTGTCTAGTAGGTCAAAAACATCTGTGGTCTCATCATATGCTTCTTCTATAATCTCGTTTGAGATTTTAATAAGTGATCGCTGTATAAACTTCTGTAAGATGATACGTGCGTGGTACTCAATGTGTGCAGAAGAGGCTACTTTTTGAGTAAGTTGTATAAGGTAATAATCACCTCCAGCCGCTTCTAGCTTTGCCATTTTCTTGAGCTGCTCAGATACGGTTAATAAGTCTACAGGCTGCCCTTCTTCAAAGAGCACGCGTATTGCCTCAAAGATGTGTTTATGCTGTTCTTTATAAAAAACCTCTGGTGATAAGATGTCTATCACCTCATCTACACCCTTCTTATCAATCATAAGCGCACCTAGCACAACTACCTCAAGATCAAGTGCTTGTGGCGGTATTTTACCTTTTTCAAGGCTAATTACCTGCCCCTTAGAAGTATTATATGCTGGTTTTGGCTTGGTTTGTTCCATAGCTACGAATGTAAAAAAATAGTTATGCGAGTTACGCTTTCGCGAAAGCGTAGTACTCACAGGTCATTAACAATGCAACTGTTAATAACTTGAAAATATTGTTAATAAGGGTAAAAAAATCCGCACTTACAAAGTGCGGATTATGGCATCAAGTGAAAAAGGTCTTGTTAGCCCTTGAAGACTCCCATTTGAGAATACTTTTCCATACGCTGATCTACTAATTCTGTTGGTGATAAGTTCTTAAATTCATCAAACGCTTTCAGAATTGAATCTTTTACTGTAAGGAAAGTCTCAGGACGATTTGCGTGTGCACCACCTAGTGGTTCTTTTACAATCTCGTCTATGATTTTTTGCTTTTTCATATCTTTTGCAGTAAGCTTAAGCGCCTCTGCAGCTTGCTCTTTAAACTCCCAGCTTCTCCATAATATAGAAGAACAAGACTCTGGAGATATTACAGAGTACCAAGTGTTTTCTAGCATTAATACTTTATCTCCTACACCTATACCTAAGGCTCCACCACTTGCTCCTTCACCTATAATCACTACAATGATAGGCACTTTAAGGCGTGTCATCTCTAAGATGTTACGAGCAATTGCTTCTCCTTGACCACGCTCTTCGGCTTCAAGACCTGGGTATGCTCCTGGTGTGTCTATAATAGATACTACAGGTACGCCAAATTTTTCGGCGCTTTTCATAAGGCGTAATGCCTTGCGGTATCCTTCTGGGTTTGCCATACCAAAGTTACGGTACTGGCGTGTTTTTGTATTATAACCTTTTTGCTGCCCTATAAACATAAACGACTGGTCGTCTATTTTACCTAGGCCACCTATCATCGCCTTATCATCTTTTACATTGCGATCTCCGTGTAGCTCTAAAAAAGTGTCTCCACAGATGGCGTTTATGTAATCTAATGTATAAGGACGGTTAGGGTGTCTAGACAGCTGGACACGTTGCCAGGCTGTAAGATTTTTATAAATATCTTTTTTGGTAGCAGCTAGTTTTTTCTCTATTTGCTTGCAAGTCTGGGTTACATCAACATCACTTTCTTGCCCTATTAAGGCACATTTTTCCAGTTGTTCTTCAAGCTCTTTAATGGGTAATTCGAAATCTAAATATTCCATCTTCAGGGTTTTATGGTGCTATACAGCACTATATATTCGGTTAGGATTAGTCTACAAATATAATGGTTTTCTTAAGAGACTCAAGCCTCTTTAACAGCCTTGAATTTTTTAGTGTTTTTTAAGATACCATTTGCGATTACCACGGCAAGTATAACTATGGCTCCATAGTAAAACTCACTACTCATTTGCTCTGCATCTCCTAGTACTATAAATGCTAGTAAGATACCATAAACAGGCTCTAGGTTTATAGTAAGCATTATAGTGTATGGACTCAAATGCTTCATCACAGCTACGGCAGCTATAAAGGCATAAGCCGTACATACAGAGGCTAGTATGCCTATGTAGACCCAGTCCATCGTAGGGAGATTAAAAAACGACATAGAAAAAAAAGTAGCTGGCTGTGCTATGACAAAATATAAAGTGATGCAAGCTGTACCTATAAGCAACTCATAAAATGAGATCTTAGTAGGATTATGATTTGCAATAAACTTCCCATTTATCAAGGTAAATACAGCAGATAAAAAAGCAGACAGTAAGGCTAGTAATATCCCTGTACGATATGCCGTCTCTACCTCAAAAATCATATATAAAGCAGCTATTACAATTCCTCCAAAAAGAAGCTCATACCAGATTAATTTTCGTTTATAAAAAATAGGTTCAAGCAAGGCTGTAAAGAAGGCCCCAGTACTCATCATAGCCAGTGTTATAGAAACATTAGACGCCTTTATTGCTCCAAAAAAGGTAAGCCAGTGTATGGCAATGACCAGACCTGCAATAGCGAAACCCAGTAACGCTTTTCGCGAAAGCGCAAGAGAGATACCGCGCACTTTTATATAGATAAATATAAATAAACTGGCGAGCCCCATTCTAAACCATACAAGTGGCACTGCATCTATAGTGATAAGCGCGCCAAGTACGGCTGTAAAGCCCCAGATAAAAACTATGAGATGAAAATGTAAATAGGCTTTGAGTCTATCGTTTTGCATTTTGGAGGAGGTATGCTGCAAGTATTGCAAATAGAATATTAGGCGTCCAGACTGCTACCAGCGGCGGAAAGTCTGACTGCTCTGCTAGTGTTCCGAAAACTTTATCAAAAAATATAAATACAAAGGCTAACACAATACCAAAAGCGAGGTTGATACCCATACCTCCACGACGCTTCATTGCACTTACGGCTACTGCTATAATTGTAAGTATGTATGCGGCTACAGGTAGACTGTAACGTTTTTGTAACGTTACCTCATAACGGCTTATGTATGAAGACCCTCTTGCCTTCTCCTTTGCTATAAATTCTCTAAGCTCTGGTGTGTTAAGTGTTTCTGCTATATACTCTACAGGGGTTAGATCATCTATGTCAAACGCAAAGGTAGTGTCTATTTTTGCTTGTTTTATAAGCACATCACCATCTTCTCCTATAATGCGTTTTTTAAAACCGTAAAGTGTATAGGTAGTATCCTCTTCATTAAACCTTATTTGAGTTGCACTCATCTTATAGGTCATTTTATTACCTTCAAAATGCTCCCAAGTAAAATTACGACCACGTTTTGTGCGCGGGTTAAAGCTACTCGCGTAGATATAATCACCAGCATCTATCTGTCTATAGACGTCTCTAGTATCTCTATCGTTTTTTTTCTTTTTGAGATACTCAAAGATAAACTCATTGTAGCCCTTATTTGCTCGCGGTGCTAGGTAGGTTCCCATTACAAAAGCTCCTGCACACACTACTGTGGCACCTATAAGATAAGGACGCAAAAAGCGTGTAAAAGACACCCCACTACTTAAAAAGGCTATCACCTCAGTATTGTTTGCCAGCTTAGAGGTAAACCATATCACCGAGAGAAATAAGAATAAAGGAAATAACAGATTTGCAAAATAGATTGTAAAATTAAGGTAGTACAAGGCTACTTCTCCAAAGGGCACCTCATTTGCCAGAATTTTATCAATCTTTTCGGCAAGGTTTACAATAATCCCTATAGGTATAAATAGTACAAGCATCGTGACAAATGTCCCGATGTAGCGCTTTACGATATACCAATCTAATATTTTCAATTATAAACGATTATCCATTTGTTTAACCATTTTCTCTTTCCAAGTTGAGAAATCTCCAGCTAAAATATGCTTTCTTGCCTCACGCACGAGCCACATATAAAACCCTAGATTATGTATAGTAGCAATTTGCATACCTAATAACTCGTGACACTTAAACAAGTGACGTAAGTAAGCCTTACTATACTCTGTATCTACCCAAGTAATACCCATCTCATCTATAGGAGAAAAATCGTCTTCCCATTTGAGATTTTTAATATTAATACTACCGTGAGCGGTAAATAACATACCGTTACGTGCATTACGGGTAGGCATCACACAGTCAAACATATCTACACCTAACGCAATATTCTCTAAAATATTTATAGGTGTACCTACACCCATAAGATATCTTGGTTTTTCTTCTGGTAAGATAGCTGTTACTACTTCTGTCATACCATACATCTCCTCTGCCGGCTCTCCTACAGAAAGACCACCTATGGCATTTCCAAAAGCACCAGCATTTGCAATATACTCTGCAGACTGTGCTCTTAAATCTTTATACGTACTTCCCTGTACTATAGGGAATAGTGCTTGCTCGTGACCATATAATGCAGGGATCTTATTAAAATGATTAATACAACGATCTAGCCATCTATGAGTCATATGCATAGAGCGTTTTGCATACCTATAATCACAAGGATATGGTGTACACTCATCAAAGGCCATCATAATATCTGCCCCTATCTGTCGCTGTATTTCCATCACATTTTCTGGAGTAAAAAGGTGCATAGACCCATCTACGTGTGACTTAAAACGCACTCCTTCTTCCTTAATTTTACGTCTATTAGAAAGCGAGTATACTTGATACCCTCCACTATCTGTAAGGATAGGACGATCCCAGTTCATAAATTTATGTAATCCCCCTGCGCGTTGTAAGATATCCATTTTGGGACGTAGGTATAGGTGATACGTATTACCCAAAATAATGTCTGGATTTATATCTTCTCTCAACTCGCGCTGGTGCACCCCTTTTACCGAAGCAACGGTACCAACAGGCATAAAAATAGGTGTCTCAATAACACCGTGATCTGTAGTAAGTTTTCCCGCTCTCGCTTTTGAAGCAGGATCTGTAGTAAGTAAGTCAAATTGCATAAGGGGCAAAGATAGTTTTAAACGAGTAAATACACGCACTTGAGCAATAGTTAAAATGGCAAGTTATGCCAGCGACTAAAACAGCGTGATCACGTACCAAATACTAAAACCTACTAAGGCTATAATACTCACAATACTCAACACCCGCATACCTAGAGATAATCTATACGCCTCCGGAATCTCTTTATCTCTAAAAGCAAGGTAATTACAAATTGCATAAAACGGGGCCGTGAGAAAAGAAAGAATTGTAGCCAGTTTTACTAAGACCCCCATCTCACTAATTAAGAAAAATAAGATAACGCAAGTACCCAATATGAGTACAAAAAGCCAGAAAAGATACCCTTTCTTTTTAAACCCAATACCGAGCAATCTAGTGGTTGCTTCTAGCGCTCTAGGCGATGCATCTAGCGTAGTAAGTGTGGTGCTAAACATAGTTGTAAAGGCCGCTACACCTATAAGCACCGTTGCCCAGTCACCTAGACTTGCCGTGTACATATTAATAAGCTGGCCGGCAAAAATGCCTCCTTTTGATGAAAATGTCTCTCCACTACCATACATCACAAGAGCTCCCAGCGTCATAAAACAAACACCCAGCACCACAGCACCTGCATACCCTACATTAAAATCAAAAATAGAATTACGCACTGCTTCCTCACCTTTATCTCTTTTTTCAAGTGTCCATAGCGAGTGCCATATAGAGATGTCCAGCGGTGCCGGCATCCACCCCATAAAGGCGATTAAAAAAGCAATTGCCGCACCATCTGTGGGAAGTAGTTGGATTAAATCTGTCGTGGTACCAGTACCTTGATGTGTTACGCTTTCGCGAAAAGCGAAAAAAACCGCAAACAGTGTGCTTATAGTTAGTGTAATGATGATAACCTTCATTAGTTTATCCAAGATTCTATACTTCCCTATTGTTAAAATAGCAGCACATAATAGCGTAATTGCTACACTCCAAACCGCAATATCATTAGAAATACCAAATAACTGGACCGCTATACCAGCCGTGACAATCGTTACAGCCGTCTGTATGGTAAACATTGTGCCTAGGGTTAAAAAAAAATATACCCACAACACTGGTTTACCCAGCTTATAATATCCGTCAAGCAAACTTTTACCAGTAACAGATGCATAACGAGGCCCCATCTGAAAGAAAGGATATTTAATAATATTAACTAGAAAAAGAGCCCATAGTAGGCCAAAACCAAAATCTGCACCTGCCCTTGTGCTTTGCACAAGGTGAGATACACCTATGGCCGCACCAGCAAAGAGTAAACCGGGGCCCAGCTTTTTAAAAGGAACAGCTTTCAATGCCCAGTTTTTTTTATAATATCTGCCAGTAACCTCCTTGCACGTAGTAGCTTCACTTTTACATTACTCATAGGTTCGTCTAGATACTCTGCCATTTCTTTATAACTCATCTCTTGAAAATAACGTAAATTAATCATCTCCTGATAATGAGGCTTGAGCATCTTCACAAAACTTAAAAGTTGTGCTAGGTTTTGCTCTTTAATGAGTACATCTTCTGGCGAGGGATTAAGGTCTGCAACTTTGTAAACCCGTTCTTGGTCACTATCAGAAATTCTAGAGCGTATAGAGGACTCTTTCTTTCTAAGAATGTCAATTTGAATATTTTTAGAAATAGCAATGAGCCAAGTAGCAAATTTATATTCCTCCTTAAAAGTATCAATTTTTGAAAACGCCTTTGAAAATGTCTGTATGGTAATATCCTCTGCATCATAGGCATTTCTTGTACGCTTGAGCTGGAAGCCATACACTTCACTCCAGAAGGAGTTGAGCAAGAAGTTAAAAGCACTTTGCTCCCCAGCTTTTGCTCTTTTAATTTCAAGTTGAATTTTTTCTGGAGTTACTTCCACTTAGTGGGCTTTGAGATAAGGTTGCTTATAAAGATACTTAATTGCACGCATACAAGTACCATCTCAAATATAGGATAAAAATAAGTCACGTCTTTCTCTCGTAGTTTACTAGCACTAAAACCTATTGCAAGCCAGGCGACAAAGTAACGTACTCCTATTACTGCAAGAACTAACTCCCACTTGTACATTGTAGCAAGTACTGCTATACCTACCATAAAAAATAACAACTGGCTCACGTAAAAAAGACTCAATAAAAATTTCTCTAGAAACTTGTAATGACTAGCTGTAGTTATATGTCTACGCTTTTGAGTAATCCAGGCACCAAAAGAGGTTTTAGGTGTACTTATTGTAAAAGACTCTGGATGATATTGTAGCGCTGTATTCTTTCTAGTGCTTGCTTGATTTACAAACAGATCGTCATCTCCACTTTTAATCTTCATATGGCTTATAAACCCTTTTTGCTCATAAAATATAGCTGCAGTATACGCAAGATTGCGCCCTACACCCATATAAGGTCTACCAGCTTTTGCATAAGTAAAGTACTGTATGGCGGTCATTAGAGTTTCAAAACGAATGAGTTTATTTATAAATGACCCCTTTATTTTTTGATATGCTCCGTACCCTAGTACAATCTCTTTTTTAGCTACAAAAGAGCCTGCCATATGTCTAAGCCACAGTGGTGAGGCAGGCACACAGTCTGCATCTGTAAATATCATATGCGCATAACCAGCGCGTTTTATGCCTAGAGTGAGCGCATATTTTTTATTACCCCAGAAGGCTTCGTTATTGACCACATTAACTTGGTGTACATTTTTATGCGCAAGAGCATAGGCCTCCATTACCTCTTCTGTATCGTCACTTGAGGCGTCGTTTATGAGTATAATTTCAAATTCTGGATAGTCTTGTTCAAGAATGAACGAGACATTCTTTTGTAAATTTTGCGACTCGTTTTTTGCGCAAATAATAACAGAAACTGGTGGTAATGATTTATTTGGTTTTTGAGACGCTTTCGCGAAAGCGAACAACCAGTAGAAAACATAAAAAGCCACGTTTACAAACGTGACTCCTATTAAAGTATAAAATAGTGCGGGATAAAATTGTTCCAATAGCTGAAAGGCTTACTTATCTCCAGAACAATCACCCATTTCTTCGGGCATTTTACCACACATACCACAAGGCTCTCCACTCTTGTTAAGAAATGGACTCTGGCTGGCACACGTACCTGCAAATTTGCCGTCTTTTTTTGCCCAGATTTTTATCGCAATGCCTGCTACCGATAGTGCTAGAAGGACTAATGTTATCAAGAGTAATTCCATTACAAATATTTTCTACAAAGATACAGAAACCTTGTAGCACCTAAAAGTTTTTTACGGGATAGGTATTTGCTGTTCTTGATCAAATTTTATGGCCGCAACTTCATTTGCTTTGGTTGCTTCTTTACTACCACCTTTAGGTTCTATAGTGACATTTATACTTGCCATACGCTCCTCATAAGGTATTTCTACAAGGTTATCTTTTGTGACTTTTAAGATATCTAACGGCACAAGTTTACCATCTACAGAGGCCCACATCTGGTATACCTGCTCATCTGGAAGCTCTGGTAGTGTATTTACGTGTACATAAGATCTTTTTTCTAGCTCATTAATATAAGCTACAGCCTCTAGTCTATTTGCTCTATTATTACCCTTAAGAATATATTTTTGAGTTGCAGTGTTATTAAGTATCATAAACTGCTCCTCTACAGATTGTAACATTTGCCTGTTTGAAACAATGTCATCATTAAGATTTTCTAGCAAGTTTGAAGTAAACTTTCTGTCTTCAAGAAGTTCTTGATTTTGATTGTAAATCATTATTGCGACAAGTCCAAAAAGAGTTGCTATAGTACAAGCTGCAATAGCCAGAAGTGGCAGCGCACGTTTAGGCTTTGCCTTAGTTTGTTTTAAAATCTTTGCACGTACATCTTTAGGCACGTCTACAGCATAAGAAGCTGCATAGTTTTCTAAATTTTCTTGCAACTCATTATAAGTAGTTTTTACCTCAGGAAACTTTGCCACAAAGTACTCAACCTCTTGAGACTCCATAGGTGAAGTTGTACCCATAAGGTAACGCTCCAACAAATCGCTTTCTAAAAATTGTGACACTCTATCACTCATAACACACTTATCATCAAAAATAAAACTCCAAATAATTTACGCAGTTCCCTCAAGCCTATTTTTAATCTTGACTTTACGGTTCCCAGCGGGATGTTTAACTCATCACTTGCTTCTTGCTGGGTCATACCCTGAAAAAACAACGCATCTATCACCACACGATACTTATCTTCTAGCCCATCTGTATGCTCTTGCAAATCCATATGCTCTATAGCCAGTGATGTAGACTGTAAATGATATACGTTAGAATCGTCTGTTTGGACTTCTTTATTCATTTTTCTTTTACGGCTACGCACTTTGTCTATAGCCGTATTCTGGACCACCCTAAAAAGCCACGTAAATAGACGCGCTTTATCTGCATCATACTTATGTGCGTTTTTCCAGATTTTTACAAAAGATTCTTGAAGTACATCTTGTGCAAGCTCCTCATCGTGTGTCACTTTTATAGCTACACCATAGAGCGCAGGCGCATAATGGTCATATAACAACCCTATGGCTCGCTCATCTCCAGTTTTAAGAAGATCTACAATATGTTTTTCAACAAATGTCTTCAAATAATGTAGTTTTTATGAATTAACGAAATTTTGGGAATACACTTTCATCCAATGGCCAAAGTTAGTACGTACATCTAACATAGAAAAAGATTCTATCATAAACTCAACAAGTCCCACTTTATTATGCAGTTCTTAAAAAATATTACGCTCTTTATAATCATCTCATTATCAATAAGTAGCTACGCACAATCTGATATTGTAGACATTATCGTAACCTCATCAGACCACACAACACTCGTTACCACCATAAAAGCTGCAGGGCTCGTATCAACACTTAAAGAAGATGGACCATACACCATATTTGCCCCTACTAATGAGGCGTTTGATAAGCTACCTCCTAAACAACTAGCAACCCTTCTCAACCCAGAAAACAAAGCAACGCTCGCATCTATTCTGTCATATCACGTAATAGCCAGATCACTAACCGAGACAGAAATAATAAATAAAATAAATGTAGAAAATGGCAGTTTTATAGTACAGACAGTAAATGGCCAGCAACTCGTGGCTACCTTAAAGGATAATAAAATAGTAATCACAGATACAACGGGTCACACTTCGCTTCTCACTAAGACCGATATCAATGGAAAAAATGGCATCATACACGTGATAGATACAGTGCTAACACCTAGCAACTAAAGTTTAGTTTAGTTGGAGGCCTCACGCGAGTGGGGCTTTTTTTACGCTTTCGCGAAAGCGTAATTATATCACATTCACCTCTGGAACAATCTTTATCCCAAACTTCTCCTCTACTGCCGCTTGTACTTTCATTGCAACTGCCCACACTTCTTGACCTGTAGCATTGCCGTGATTTACGAGTACCAGAGCCTGCCTATCGTGTATACCAGCATCGCCAAAACGTTTCCCCTTAAAGCCTGCTTGCTCGATAAGCCACCCAGCAGGCACCTTGATTTGCTCATTGCCTATGGGATAAAAAGGAATTTCTGTATGCACTTTTCTAAGTTGAGTAAACTGCGCTTGTGAGATCACTGGATTCTTAAAGAAAGATCCGCTATTGCCTATTTTCTTAGGATCTGGAAGCTTAGACTGCCTGATAGCTATTACAGCATCTGACACGTCTTTTAATGTAGGCGTTGTGATTTCTTTCGCTTTAAGCGTGTCAAAAATAGCACCGTAGTCAGTATTTATATTATGATTACTCTTTGTGAGTTTAAAGGTGACAGAGGTAATGACGTAGGCATCTTTAAGCTCATTTTTAAATACCGAATCACGATAGCCAAAAGCACAATCTTCTAGCGTAAACACCCTCACTTCTTGCGTGTCTCTATGCACAGCCTCGCACTCATAAAAAGTATCTTTGAGCTCTACACCGTAGGCACCTATATTTTGCACTGGTGATGTACCCACATTACCAGGGATAAGCGATAGGTTTTCTACACCTCCCAGGTTATGCGCTACACAATAGAGTACAAACTCGTGCCAGTTTTCGCCACCAGCAACTTTGAGTAGTACTTCATTTTTTGAAAACGAATCATCAATAAGTGATATACCTTTAATATCGAGATGTATCACAAGTCTATTTACATCTTGTGTGAGTAACATATTGCTCCCTCCGCCTATTACAAAAGGATTAGGATATCTCGCATCTCCCAGCAACTCTTGCAATTGCTGTACAGAAGAAACGCTCGCAAAAAAGCGAGCGTTTACATCTATACCAAAGGTATTGTATGCCTTAAGCGATACGTTTTCTTGTACTGTCATTAATCTTGGTATTGTTCTAAAGCAGCTTTAAGAATAGTAACTGCTTCTTTAAGATGGTTTTCTTCTAGCACATAGGCAATTCTCACTTGATTAAGACCTACATTATCACTACTATAAAAACCTGCCGCTGGTGCAACCATAATGGTTTTTCCATCAAGGTCAAAAGACTCTAGTAACCACTGTGCAAAAGCATCTGCATTTTTTACAGGTAGTTCTGCAATACAGTAAAAGGCACCTTTAGGTTTTGCTACTTTTACTCCAGGTATTGCCTCTAGTCCTGCTACAAGTGTATTTCTTCTAGATACATACTCTTCAATCACGTCGTCAAAGTATGATTGAGGCGTGTCTAGTGCAGCCTCAGATGCGATTTGTGCAAATGTAGGAGGACTTAAACGTGCTTGTGCAAACTTCATCGCTGTGCTCATAAGTTCTTTATTGCGACTTACGATACATCCTATACGAGCGCCACACATCGAGAAACGTTTTGACACAGAGTCTATCATAATAGTATGAGCATCTATATCACGCTGCTTCATCACTGAGTGATGCTTATGACCGTCGTAAGCAAACTCACGATATACCTCATCTGCAATGAGGAATAGGTCGTGCTTCTTTACAAGCTCTGCAAGCTGGCGTATCTCATCTTCTGAGTATAAATATCCAGTAGGGTTACCAGGGTTACAGATAACGATAGCCTTTGTTTTATCTGAGATTAACTTCTCAAAATCTGATATAGGAGGCAATGCAAATCCCTCTTCTAGTGTAGATATCACAGGTACAACCTTAACACCACTCGCCGTTGCAAAACCATTGTAGTTTGCATAAAAAGGCTCTGGTATGATGATCTCATCTCCTGGGTCTGTAACAGATCCCATTGCAAATAATAAGGCTTCAGATCCTCCGGTAGAAATGATAATATCTTCAGACGAGACATCTATTCCGTGATTGCTATAATAGCTAGCCAGCTTATCTCTGTAAGACTGAAATCCTGCACTGTGACTATATGCTAAAACTTCAAGATCATTATTCTTTACAGCATCTAGCGCTACTTGTGGCGTCTTGATATCCGGCTGGCCGATGTTAAGTTGGTGAATTTTTATTCCTCTAGCCTTTGCTCCTTCAGCAAAAGGTACGAGTTTACGTATAGGCGATTGAGGCATTGCGAGCCCCTTCTTTGATATTGCTGGCATTAAGTATTTTTTTATACAAAAATGAGGAAATTATTGTGGTTTTTAAAACTAGAACGTGGGTATTTTGCTTTCGCGAAAGCGCATAAAAAAAGACCGCTATAAAACGGTCTTTAGTTATTACTTTGTATAAAGCGATGTTATTCTCCAGCTTCTGGCTTTACAACACCTTTAATCTTTAAACTGTAAGGCACTTCAGAGGCATTAGAATATACCGTTATGGTTTTTCTAATAGGCCCAGGGCGCTTTGTGTCATACTTTACTTCTATCTCACCTTTTTCACCTGGCTGGATAGGGTTTTCTGGTTTTTTTGGGATTGTACATCCGCAAGTAGAATATACTCTTGCTACGATAAGTACGTCATCTCCTGTATTTGTAAATGTAAACTTACGTACACCGTCACCACCATATTCTACCTCGCCATAGTCTACTACGTCTGAGTCAAAAGTGATTTCAGCCTTCTTTTCTTGTGCTTGTACACTTACTGCTAGCATTGTAGCAACAAATAAAAACATTAATTTTTTCATAATTTTTAATATTTGAGGGAATCCAAATGTAGTCACAAAATACCTGCCTGCCAAAAAATGATATTAACATTAACAGGTAGCAATAACTTACATCTGCACCAAAAATAGCACGTAGACTATATATTAATCCTACTGTTATCCCTACTTTTGCCATCTATAAGACAATAATCAGACCAAACTATGAGCATAGCGTCAAAATATGATTCTACACAGGTAGAAGATAAGTGGTACAGCTACTGGATGGAGCATAATTATTTCCATTCTACACCAGATGATAGAGAACCATACACCATTGTAATCCCACCTCCTAACGTGACAGGTGTCTTACATATGGGACATATGCTTAACAACACGATACAAGACGTATTAATACGTCGTGCAAGATTACTAGGTAAAAATGCGTGCTGGGTACCTGGTACAGACCACGCATCTATTGCTACAGAGGCAAAGGTAGTTGCCAGACTTAAAGAGCAAGGCATCAAAAAATCTGACCTTACTCGTGAGGAATTTCTAGCCCACGCCTGGGAGTGGAAAGAAGAATATGGTGGCGTTATACTTGACCAACTTAAAAAACTAGGAGCCTCTTGCGACTGGGATCGCACAGCCTTTACTATGGACCCAGCAATGTCTGAGTCTGTGATAAAAACATTTGTAGATCTTTATAATAAAGGATTAATATATCGCGGTTACCGTATGGTAAACTGGGATCCAGAAGCAAAAACAACACTCTCTGACGAGGAGGTAATACACGAAGAGCGACAAGGCTTACTCTATTACATAAATTATAAACTAGAAGGATCTGAGGAGTTATTAACAATAGCAACTACAAGACCTGAGACTATTTTTGGAGATACAGCGATTTGTATTAACCCAAATGACGAGCGCTTCACACATCTTAAAGAGAAGAAAGCCATTGTACCTATAAGTGGTCGCGTGATTCCTATTATAGAAGATGAGTATGTAGATCTTGAGTTTGGTACAGGTTGCCTTAAGGTAACACCAGCACACGATGAGAATGATAAGATGCTGGGTGACAAGCATAAGCTAGAAGTAATAGACATCTTTAATGATGACGCTTCTCTTAACAGTTTTGGGCTTCACTATGAAGGCCAAGATCGTTTTGTAGTGCGCAAGGCTATAAAAAAAGAACTTGAAGAACTAGGTGCTCTGGTAAAGACAGAAAACCACATTAATAAAGTAGGAACATCTGAGCGTACAAAGGCGGTAATAGAGCCTAGACTATCAGACCAGTGGTTCCTTAAAATGGAAGAGCTTGTAAAGCCTGCCATAAAAGCCGTACTAGAAACTGGAGATGTAAAGTTATTTCCTAAGAAGTTTGAAAATACCTACCGTCACTGGATGGAGAACATACGTGACTGGAACATCTCTCGCCAGCTATGGTGGGGACAGCAAATCCCTGCTTACTTCTATGGAGAAGGAAAGGAAGATTTTGTAGTTGCCGAATCTATTGAAGATGCTGTTACGCTTTCGCGAAAGCGTACCGGAAACGATTCCCTCACTGCCGAAAATTTACGTCAAGACGAAGATGCTATGGACACTTGGTTCAGCTCTTGGTTATGGCCTATGAGTGTTTTTGACGGAGTGCGCAATCCAGATAACGAGGAGTTTAACTACTATTACCCTACTAATGATCTTGTAACAGGACCAGATATTTTATTCTTCTGGGTAGCGCGTATGATCATAGCGGGATATGAGTACACAGATAAAAGACCTTTCCAAAATGTTTACCTCACAGGTTTAGTGCGTGACAAGCAGCGTCGCAAGATGTCTAAGTCACTAGGTAACTCACCAGATGCGCTAGAACTTATTAAAGAATATGGAGCAGACGGTGTGCGTGTAGGGCTATTATTAAGTAGTGCTGCCGGTAACGACCTTATGTTTGACGAAGATCTTCTTAAACAAGGAAAAGGGTTTATCAAGAAAAACTTGAGCGCCTTTAGCCTCATACAGGGATGGGAGATAGACGAGACTATACCACAACCAGCACATAGCGCGCAAGGTATTGAGTGGTATACAAACCGTTTTAACCAAACACTTCTAGAGATAGAAGACCACTTCTCAAAGTACCGTATCTCAGACGCGCTTATGGCGAGTTACAAAGTGGTATGGAACGACTTCTGCGGGTGGTTACTGGAGATTATAAAACCAGCATACCAGCAACCTATAGATCGCAAGACCTACGACGCAGTAATTGCAGCTTTTGAGAATAACCTACGCATATTGCACCCATTTATTCCATTTGCATCTGAAGAGATCTGGCAGACTATCGCTACACGTACTCCAGAAGAGGCTTTGATTATCAATAAATGGCCAGAAGGTGGTGCGGTAAATGAAAAAATTATTGCAGATTTTGACTACGCCTCACAAGTGATTTCAGGTATACGAACTATTAGAAAAAGTAAAAACATCGCTTTTAAAGACGCTATAGAAGTGCACGTTCTAAGCAATGAAGAAGTTTCTAGTGATTACAATAGTATCATCTCAAAACTAGGTAATGTGAGTGAGATCGCTTTCGCGAAAGCGCCACTAGACGGAGCATTATCTTTTAGAGTAAAATCTAATGAGTACTTCATACCTCTTGCGGGAGCTATTGACGTAGAAGCCGAAGTTGCAAAAATTGAGGAAGAACTTAAATACACAAAAGGATTCTTAATGTCGGTTTCAAAAAAGCTATCTAATGAGCGTTTTGTAAGCAACGCACCAGAGAAGGTGGTCGCTATCGAAAAACAAAAGATGGCAGATGCCGAAGCAAAAATAGAAGCGCTAGAAAAACGACTGGCTAGTTTGTCTTAATAGACTTACATATATCACATAAAAAAGGCGTCTAAAATTATTTAGACGCCTTTTTATTTATGTTATTTTTCTTGTTAGAGATACTTCTTTGCAGCTTCTACATAAGCCTCCATTGCCTCATCTTCCGTCATACCTTTTACCTGAAGTAGCGCGTTGATTTTAAAAGCACTCACAAGCTCGTGTTCACCTTCATTATGGCTAAAGGTGTTCTTTTGCGTAGCTTGTTTGTAAAGCGCATAAAACTGCAGCAATACATCTGGCGGAAATTCTTGAGAAGAATTACTCACCCTACGGAAGGCATCTTCAAACTCTTTATGAAGTACCTTCTTATCCATTATATTGATGCTATTACCGATTGCGCTCCTTTTACTACTTGATTAAGCTCTACGTCTAATTTTGTCCCGATAGGTAAATATAGATCTACACGAGAGCCAAAACGTATAAACCCACTGTCTTCACCTTGCTGTACCATTTGCCCTTCTTCTGCATAATTAATGATACGCTTTGCTAGCGCACCAGCAATCTGACGGTAAAGAACATCACCAAACTTTTCTGTGCTTACCACTACGGTTGTACGTTCATTTTCTGTACTAGATTTAGGGTGCCAGGCTACAAGATATTTTCCTGGGTGGTATTTACTATATGCAATCTTTCCTCCAGATGGGTATCGTGTTACGTGCACATTAAGCGGCGACATAAACACAGAGACTTGAAGACGTTTATCCTTAAAGTATTCTGCTTCATACACCTCTTCTATTACAACCACCTTACCATCTACTGGTGATGTGATTACATTAGAATCTAAAGGCGCTGTACGATCTGGATTTCTAAAAAACTGAAGTATAAGATATAACAATACTCCTAGCACTAAAGCTACTAAATAGAACAACCAGTTCTTCTCGAGAAACTTATTTGCAAGCAAGATAAGGCCTGTAAAAATCACTAATGCTATTACAATAATCTTATATCCTTCTTTATGGAACATAGTCAAGTACAATTAAAAATAAGTATAAAAATGGTGCTGCAAATATGATACTATCTAACCTATCATATAGTCCTCCGTGGCCAGGCATAATACGACCACTATCCTTTACACCAGCCTGACGCTTAAGCTGTGATTGTATCAAATCTCCTAAGGTTCCAAAAATTGAAGTTACCAAGGCGATAGTAATCCATAACTTAAGACTAAGCAAGTCTGTAAAATAATAAAATAGAACACTGGCAAGACAACAAAAAACAAGTCCACCTATAAATCCTTCTATTGTCTTTTTAGGTGAAATACGCTCTAACAATTTGTGCTTACCCATACTCTTGCCCACTATAAATGCAAAGGTATCGTTTATCCAGATCAATGCAAAAACACTAGCAACTAGAAGCGACGTATATTCTCCTCTGTATGAGGGCAATAAGATTGTAAACACAACACCTCCAACAATATAAAAAATAGTGTAGGCGTATTTTTGTGATACTGTAATATAACGTTCTGATGGACGTATTAAATTTTTAATGAGATATAAATTAACTGTTATCGTGAGTGCCAAGAAAATAAGTGTCGCTAGTCTATCTAATTTAAAATAACAAAATACCGCCACGCACGTAAACAGAAAAATATAAGGTAAGAAAGACTTGATACCTACAAGCTTTAAAAACTCATATAACACTACAACACCAAGCCCTAAAAAGACAAGAAGATAGGTAGTCTCTAATGAGAATATAGCTAAGAGTAACAGGGTAACGTAAAGCAGCCCTGAGAGTGCACGGATTAATACTTCACGCATACTAAAGATCTTCTAGCAAGAGTAGATATACATTTTTTGTACTACTACCATAGGTCATAAAATTCTTATCGTTTTCTTTACTCTGAAAGTTTTTGATAGTCGTAATATTAGTAGGAATACTACCTGCATTTCTATTTTTTATAAGTCTTAAACCCTCACCTATAGTATTTACAATCTGGCTTGTGGTTCCGAAAACGATTACATCTTTTGGAAAATCGTGCAATTTAAGCTCTTTGAGTTGCTTTGAACAAACGAGTAGTGAACCATCGTTTGCAACGAGACTCTCGCAAGTAGTCAAGAAGAATGAAGCATCTCGATTTGTCCCAAAATCTAGATTATACCCAGTAAAAGCTTTTTTTAAATTATCATCTGTGCAAAACACACTGCTCTCGTACCAATCGTTTTCTAAAAGAATATTGTCAAAGTTATCATTAATCTCCTCTCTGTTAAGCGCATATAGAAATCTTCCTCCGTTAAGAATAAAGTTTTTTGTGAATCGCTCATCTGCAGGCGTGTCTATGTCTGGCATATACTTACTGCGAGCTTCACCTTCTTTATTCTGACGGGGGTTGTCAACGTTTGATGTGCTTCCGAAGATTTTTCTAAATAGACTCATCTATAGGTTTTCTCAACTCTTTTGGTGTAATAGTCAAATATAAAAAATCTTGACTGAACCTTTGGCGCAATCAAGACTTTTTGACATTTCTAATTTAAGAATGTATCTAACTCCTTAAACTACAGGTTTTGCTTCGTCTTCAATTTTCCCGAAAGGGCGCTCTCCAAAAATATCTTGAAGATTATCTTTAAAGATTACTTCCTTTTCAAGTAATAACTCTGCAAGTTGAGTAAGCTTATCCTTTTCTTTTGTGAGTAAATCTATAGCGCGTTGATATTGCTCCTCAATAATGTTTGATATTTCTTTATCAATTACCTCTGCTGTTTGCTCGCTATAAGGTTTTGTAAATCCATTATCAGATTGCCCAGTTGAGTCGTAATAAGTAAGGTTACCTACTTTATCATTAAGACCGTAAACGGTTACCATCATTCTAGCTTGCTTAGTAACTTTTTCCAGATCACTAAGAGCTCCAGTTGATATTTTATTAAAAATCACCTTCTCTGCTGCACGACCCCCTAAAGCTGCACACATCTCATCAAGCATTTGCTCTGGACGTACGATTAAGCGCTCTTCTGGAAGGTACCAAGCCGCACCAAGTGATTGCCCTCTTGGAACTATTGTAACTTTTACAAGTGGTGCTGCGTGCTCAAGCATCCAGCTCACTGTAGCGTGTCCAGCCTCGTGAAAAGCAATAGCACGTTTCTCATCTGGAGTGATTATTTTATTTTTCTTCTCAAGACCACCTACAATACGATCTACCGCATCTAAGAAATCTTGTTTACCTACTGCCTTCTTGCTTTTACGAGCAGCGATAAGTGCTGCCTCATTACACATATTTGCAATATCTGCACCAGAGAAACCTGGTGTTTGTTTTGCAAGAAAATCTACATCAAGCTCTTCATCTACTTTTTTAAGTGGACGCAGGTGTACCTCAAAAATTTCTTTACGCTCACGCACATCTGGAAGATCTACATAAATCTGTCTATCAAAACGACCAGCACGCATAAGTGCTTTATCTAGTACATCTGCCCTGTTTGTTGCAGCGAGTACAATCACATTTGTGTTTGTACCAAAACCATCCATCTCAGTAAGAAGCTGGTTAAGTGTGTTCTCACGCTCGTCATTACCTCCAGAAAAATTATTCTTACCACGAGCACGACCTATTGCATCTATCTCATCTATAAAAATAATAGCTGGTGATTTTTCTTTAGCTTGTTTAAAGAGATCACGTACACGTGATGCTCCTACACCCACAAACATCTCTACAAAGTCAGAACCTGATAGTGAGAAAAATGGCACTTTTGCCTCTCCTGCTACTGCTTTTGCGAGCAAAGTCTTACCAGTACCTGGCTGCCCTACAAGTAATGCTCCTTTAGGAATTTTACCACCTAAGCTCGTATACTTTTCTGGATTTTTTAAGAAATCCACAATCTCTTGTATTTCTTCTTTTGCACCTTCAAGACCTGCTACATCCTTAAATGTAGTTTTTATATCTGTTTTCTCATCAAAGAGTTTTGCCTTAGACTTCCCTATGTTAAAGATTTGACCTCCTGGGCCTCCTCCTCCTCCAGAAGACATACGACGCATAATAAAAATCCACAATCCGATAATTAAGATAAATGGTAAGAAGCTAGCAAGTAAACCCCACATATCTCCCTCAGTCTCATATGACACGCGTGTGTCAAGACTGTTTGCATCTATAATTTCATTTATGTCATTTTCAAAATTTTGAAGATCACCTATCTCAAAGCGATAGTCTGGCGCTCCTGCTGCTGGTTTAAAAAAACCAGTACCGCGGCCTTTGTTATGAACTTCTTTAGACTCTGCTTCCTTTGTTAAATAAACCTTTACAGAATTTTTATTTACAATCTCTACGCGTTGCACATCGCCGTCTTGTAGATACTGTTCAAATTGATATAAAGATGTCTTTTTTGCCTCACCTATGCCAGTGCTACCTGTAAGCATACTTATAGCAATAAAAATCACTACGATAAGTCCATAAATCCAGTAAGAACTAAATTTAGGTTTATTTGGCGGCGTGCCGCTATTTTTCTTTTCTTCTTTAGCCATTTAATATTTTTTAGTAATTGGATGGGATTGAAGTAATCTTTGCATCTCCCCAGAGGCTTTCTATATCATAAAACTCACGAATGTGTTTTTGAAATACGTGCACAACTACGTTTACGTAATCCATAAGTACCCACTCTTGGTTTTCTGTACCCTCTATGTGCCACGCTTTTTCTTGCAGGGCTTTACTTGCCGTTTTTTGTATAGAGTTTACTATTGCCCCTACTTGCGTGTTTGAAGTACCGTCACAAATGATAAAATAATCACAAACCGTATTTTCTATCTCTCTAAGATCTAGTATATCAATATTTTGACCTTTCACATCCTCAATTCCCTCAACAATTTTCGCTATCAATTGATCTGTGTTCTTTTCCTTATTTGCCATTAAATTCTTTAATTTACACAAAGTTATTACAAATTTACATTACTCTGCGGTCTTAACACAAGTTTAGACTAGGTGTTTTCCATATGCGCATAGACAAACTCCATACCATCGACTCAACAAATAGTTACCTCAAACGTATTTCTAAAGAAGAAGATGCGCAAGAAGACATCGTGGTATGGGCGCTTGAGCAAACTGCCGGAAGAGGCCAAATGGGCACTACCTGGAGCGCAGAAAGCGGTAAAAACCTCACCTTCAGCGTTTTTAGAAAAGTAAAACGCATTACAATAAGTGAGCAATTTTATGCACTTATGGCAGCTTCACTCGCTGTAAAAGATGTGCTTTCAAAACTTTTGATTAAAAATGTACGTGTCAAGTGGCCTAACGACATATTGACAGATAACGACAAAATATGCGGCATTCTTATAGAGAGTGTCATAAAAAGAGGAAAACTAGACGCAATGATTCTTGGTGTGGGCCTCAATGTAAATCAAACCGAATGGAAAGACACACCCAGAGCCACTTCTATAAAATCTAGAACCGGCATTCACTTTGAGCTAGAAGAAATCTTATCGATGCTTCTCAAGCAGTTTCACCACTATGTAGATTTACTTTTAAAGGGGCAATTTGAAACTATAAAGAATGACTACGAGCAGCATCTCTTTAAAAAAGACAAACCCGCAACATTTATTGCTTCAGATGGCACACAATTTGTCGGTATTATAAAAGGAGTTTCAGAGACGGGTAAGTTAATTTTACTCCAAGAAGATGAAGTTATAAATGAGTATGATTTAAAAGAAATACAGTTACTGTATTAGTATTGCGCTTTCGCGAAAGCGTAACACCTCTCATTTCTTTATTTACTATCTTTGTAACGCTTGAAAAAATGCTATGCAAGAAGAACTAACAATTACAAAACCTGAGAGAGTTGCAAAGCCAAAATGGCTGCGAGTAAAACTCCCTACTGGTAAAAAATATACAGATCTACGTAGCCTTGTAGATAAATACAGTCTTAACACTATTTGTACGTCTGGAAGCTGCCCAAATATGGGTGAATGCTGGAGTGAGGGTACCGCTACCTTTATGATTTTAGGTAACGTATGTACACGCTCTTGTGGTTTTTGTGGTGTAAAAACTGGACGTCCAGAACAAGTAGATTGGGAAGAACCAGAAAAGGTAGCTCGATCTATAAAGCTTATGGATATTAAACACGCGGTAATTACATCTGTAGACCGTGATGATATAAAAGATATGGGCACCATAATCTGGGCAGAAACGGTACAGGCTATAAGACGTATGAATCCTAACACGACGCTTGAAACCTTAATTCCAGATTTTCAAGGAAGAGAAGATTTACTTGACAGGATTGTACAAGTAGCGCCAGAGGTAGTATCACACAATATGGAGACAGTAAAACGTCTTACACGTGAGGTACGTATACAAGCTAAATATGAGCGTAGCCTAGGTGTATTAAAATATCTCAAAGAAAGCGGTATAAAAAGAACTAAGTCTGGTATTATGCTAGGTCTAGGAGAAACCGAAGAAGAGGTTATACAAACCCTAAAAGACTTGCGCGAGGTAAACCTTGACATTGTAACTATAGGTCAATACCTTCAACCTTCAAAAAAACACCTCCCTGTAAAGCAATTTATTACTCCAGACCAGTTTCAGAAATATGAAAAAATAGGTCTAGAGATGGGATTCCGTCACGTAGAGAGTGGTGCTTTAGTGCGCTCATCATACAAGGCTCAGAAACACCTTACCTAGATTTATGTCGAGACTTAAAATTGCTATAAACGGTTTTGGACGTATAGGAAGAACTGTTTTTAGGCTCATAGAGCAGCATCCCGATATGGAAGTCGTTGCTATAAATGACATTGCAGATGCAAAGACGCTTTCTCACCTCCTTAAATATGATAGCATACACGGTGTTTTGCACAAGGAAATAAGCGCCGGAGAATCTTCTATAGTGATTAACGATAAGGACATCCCTCTTTATTGTAAAAAAGGAATTTCAGAAATTCCTTGGGGAGATACCGCTCCAGATTTTGTAATCGAAAGCACAGGTAAGTTTAAAACTAAAGACGAGCTTCAAAAACACATCGCTGCTGGTGCAGCCCGTGTTATTTTAAGCGTTCCTCCGGTAGACGAAGACATCCCTATGATTGTTATGGGGGTTAATCACACAGAAATTACTAGTACTGATACTATTATCTCTAACGCTTCTTGTACTACAAATAATGCAGCACCTATGGTGCAAATTATAGATGATTTATGCGGTGTAGAGCAGGCTTATATCACTACAATACACTCTTACACAACAGATCAAAGTTTACACGATCAACCCCATAGAGATTTAAGGAGAGCTCGCGCAGCAGGGCAAAGTATTGTACCTACTACTACGGGAGCCGCAAAAGCACTTACGAGTATCTTCCCACATCTATCTGATGTAATAGGTGGTTGTGGTATACGTGTACCTGTACCTAATGGATCACTTACAGATATCACTTTTAATGTAAAAAGAGATACCACTATTAAAGAAATTAATGAGGCTATGAAGACAGCGGCAAATGGTAGACTTAATGGTATCTTATCATACACAGAAGACCCTATAGTATCTATAGATATAGTGGGCAACACAAGCTCTTGCACTTTTGACGCTCAAATGACATCTGTAATAGGAAAAATGGTAAAAATTATAGGTTGGTACGATAATGAAATGGGATATTCTAGCAGATTAGTTGACTTAATTCTATACATTTCTACAAAATAATTTATCTTGCACAAAGATTTTAGATAAAAACTATGAATGTGAATGTACTCTTAGTACGTTTCTTTTTTGCACTACTCCTTACTTATCCTATGATAAGTGTTGCCCAAAAGAGGGAAACTATTGAGGAAACACTTGTAAATAATAAGATAGACTCGCTTCTTAATAGAGCGGTTATAGCTGTTTCTGAAAGTGATTACACGCAAGCCATAGATATTTTAAACTACTCTCGAGATCTTGCAACAGATATAGGTCATACTAAAAGAGTGGGCTTAACATCAGGAACACTAGCAAAATTATATTTTGAACTTAATGACTACGAGAGTGCAAAAAGAGAAAATAAAAAAGCTCTTTTAGCACAAAAAGAAGCAAATAGTCCTGACCTTTTAGGGCAAAGTTATATTACCGCCACTGAGCTTTCGCTTGTAGATGGAGACCAACGAGAAGCTAATAACAACATCACAAAAGGACTATCGATACTTGAAGATAGCAGTCGTGATGATTTAAAATCACAACTATATAACTTAAGAGGTACTATATTACAATCAAGCAGCAATCATATAGATGCAATACAAGCATATGACCAAAGTATCACACTCGCATCTCAAGCAAATAATGCATACTTAAAAACACAATCACTTGCTAATAAGTCTGTAAGCCTTGCCACAGTAGGAAGACTAGAGGAAGCAGATGAAACCTTGCTAGAAATAGAGGGCTTTGCAAACGGCAAAGATCTTCCTTACATCACAAATACATTATACAAGACAAAACATCTCATAGCACAAGCTAGAGGAAATTACAAAGAAGCAAATGATTATCTTACGATGTACTATGCATCAAAAGATGACACCGATTTAAGAACTCAAAGTCAAGTATTGCCTAATGGACCAAATGAGGAACTAGATGCAATGGTTACTCAACTTGAAAAAGATGTGCTTATTGAAAAAGATCGAAACTCAAAAGCAATGCGATTAACACTAGTGCTTAGTATTGCACTGTGTTCTATTCTAGCCTTACTTACATTATCGCTTTATAAAAACAACAATTTAAGGGCAAAAGCAAATGAACTCTTACAGGCAAAAAATGTTGAGCTTGTTATTGCTAGAGATAATGCCGAAAAAGCATCTACAGTAAAAGCACAATTCTTATCTACCATTACTCACGAGCTGCGCACACCTATGTATGCAGTAACAGGCCTCACACACCTACTTTTATCAGAAAACCCTACAGACGAGCAAAAAAAGCATCTTGACTCGCTCAAATTCTCTGGAGAGTACTTACTCTCACTCATAAATAATATACTAGACCTTAATAAACTAGAAGCAAACAAAGTAGAGGTAGAAGAAACGAGCTTTAATCTCAAGAAGCGTATTGAAGATGTACTTTTTGCATTAGGGAAGTCTGCTAGAGATAAAGGTAACAAGTTACACCTAGAAATAGATGAAGATATACCTCTTGAGGTACTAGGAGACCCTCTTATGATATCGCAAATACTTATAAATCTTGTAGGTAATGCTATCAAGTTTACGAGAGATGGTGACGTATGGATACGCGTTCAAAAAATAGCACAAGGCGAGGCAGATATAAGATTACATTTTGAGATAGAAGATAATGGTGAAGGAATCTCAAAAAAGAAACAAAAGACCATTTTCCAAAACTTCACTCAAGGTTCTGTAGCAATAAACAGAAAATTTGGGGGTACTGGGTTAGGACTATCTATTGTAAAAAATCTATTAGACTTACTTAATAGTAAAATATCTCTAGACAGTACACTAGGAAAAGGAACAACCTTCAAGTTTGACCTTAAATACAATCTAATGCAGGCATTACCTGGTGAAGACAATCCTCATAATATTATTTATGACATTGATTATGTCGCACTAGAAAATCGTCATATTCTTGTGGTAGAAGACAACAAAATTAACCAGATGATTACTCGTAAGATTCTTGAAAAAAATAAGATGACTTGTGATACTGCAGATAATGGCGAGATTGCTGTGGAAAAGGCAAGAACAAAAAAATACGACCTCATCCTTATGGACATCCATATGCCAGGCATAAGTGGTATGGAGGCGACAGAACAAATACGCGAGTTCAATAAAGAAATTCCTATTCTAGCTCTTACTGCTGTTACTATAGATGAAAATATTGACGATTTTTATGCAGTAGGTTTTAATGATATCATACCTAAACCGTATAAAGTCGAAGAGTTCTTCCAGAAAATACACAACGGCCTTAGAAACAGTAAAGTATTAAACTAGTTTTTTACGCTTTCGCGAAAGCGTAACAGAAACTATTTACTTCTCATTATACTCATTTACGAAATGGGTAATGCGCTTGTCAAAGTTTTCACTATGATTTAAAAATGCCGCTTTTATAGGTAAGTAATATAAATGTCTCATTGTAAGTAATGGGCGTAACCTTACGTAATCCTTTTCTGTAGTGAGGATACAATCTAATTTTTCTAACTCAACAATCTCTGAAGCAGAAAAATTATGATGGTCACCATATGACTTATGATTAAAAGACAAGCCATCGCTTGTTAAGTAATTTACTAGAGGCTCGGGGTTTGCAATACCTGTAACCAGAGTTACATTATGCACTTTTAAACTATGTAACTGCACATTGCCATTTGCTCCATAAACACAATCGTCATAAGCTATTTTTGTAAAAAACACTTTTTGGCCTGCTATAGTTTTTAGTTGTCGTATTATATTTTCTTGCTCGACCTTACTTAGTTGTGAGGGGCACTTTGTAACCACAACCACATCTGCTCTACTTGCGCCAGATCTAGGCTCTCTCAAATTACCTGCAGGCAATAAATAATCATTACTATACAAATCACCGTAGGCAGTTAATAAAATAGAGAATCCTGGAGTTACCTTTCTATGCTGGTAGGCATCGTCTAGAAGTATGACTTCTGGTATATTTTCCTTACATAATAACCTTGAGATACCAGCCTGTCTATCTTCACAAACGGCTACTTGAATAGCATCAAATTTTTGAGCAAACTGTAATGGCTCATCCCCTACCTCTGTCGCTAGGCTTGTAGACAAGACATCTCTATAACCCTTTGTAGTACGTCCATAACCGCGACTCAGGGTTGCAACACGTTTATGGGCTTGCAGTAGCCTTATAACATACTCGGTCATTGGAGATTTTCCTGTACCACCCACGCTTAAATTACCTATACAAATAACGGGCAGGTCATACTTTTTTGAAGATAAAATACCCGCATTAAAGAGTTTATTTCGCGTAAGCGTAATTGTATAGTACACTCCAGCAAAAGGAAATAATAAGAGACGTAGTTTTCTCATAAAACGAAGGTATCATTTTTTATCTTTACGATTATGACAGTACAAGAGGTAAGTAATATATTAAATGAGTGGGCTCCCCTAGCCTATGCCGAAGATTTTGACAACGTAGGTTTGCTTGTGGGTGATTATAACCAGCAGGTGAGCAATATATTAGTCTCTCACGACGCACTAGAAAATGTGGTTGATGAGGCTGTTGCAAAAGATTGTAATCTTATTGTATGTTTTCACCCCATCATATTTTCTGGTTTAAAAAAACTAACGGGTGGCAACTATGTGCAGCGAGTGGTTCAAAAAGCGATAAGAAATGACATCTCCATATTTGCAATTCACACGGCTCTAGACAATGTAGAACACGGGGTGAATTACGGAATGTGCAAGGCTCTAGGACTAGAAAATGCAAAAATACTAAGCCCAAAAAAGAATCATATTTTAAAACTAACTACATATGTTCCTCACAAAAATGCACAAGCACTCTCTGAAGCTTTATTTAGCACTGGTGCGGGGAGCATAGGTAATTATGAGGAGTGTAATTTTCAACTAGAAGGGAAAGGAACTTTTAAGGGCAATGAGAAGTCCAACCCTGTTATAGGGACAGCTGGTGTGCGCCATACAGAAGCGGAGACACAAATAAATATAACGTTTGAAAAGCATTTACAATCTAAAGTGCTTAAAACCCTATTTACAAATCACCCGTATGAGGAAGTGGCCTATGAGATTACACAACTAGAAAACAAACTACAAAATGTGGGAATGGGTATGATAGGTGAGCTTGAGACCGCAATGCCTGAAGGTGATTTTCTTTCTTACACAAAAACTATATTTAAAACGGGAGGTATACGTCATTCTGCACTAAAGGGATCCAGCATAAAGAAAATTGCTGTTTTAGGTGGTAGTGGCGCATTTGCCATAGGTGCAGCAAAGGCTCAAGGAGCAGATGCACTTATCACTGCAGATCTAAAATACCACGACTATTATCAAGCCGAAAATAAGATATTGCTATGTGATGTGGGACATTATGAGAGTGAACGCTTTACGAAAAACTTAATTGCCGACCATCTTACAGAAAAAATTAGTACTTTTGCAATCATTTTATCTGAGGAAAATACCAATCCTATCAACTATTTTTAACGTATGGCAAAGAAGAAAGAAGCAACAGTAGAAGAGAAACTACGCTCGCTTTACGATTTACAACTTATTGACTCACGTGTGGACGAGATCCGCAATGTACGTGGAGAACTTCCTTTGGAAGTAGAAGACCTTGAAGATGAAGTAGCTGGTCTTAACAAGCGCATCGAGAAGTTGGAGAACGACTTAAAACTGGTAGATGACTCTATCAAGGCTAAAAAAATACAAATAGATGACTCTAAAGCAGCTATCAAAAAGTATTCTGAACAGCAAAAGAACGTACGTAACAACCGCGAGTTTAATGCATTAAGCAAAGAGGTAGAGTTTCAAGAACTTGAAATTCAACTTGCAGAAAAAAACATACGCGAGTTTAAAGCTCAAATTGAACAAAAAGGTGAAGTAATTGCTCAGACCAAAGAACGTCTAAGCGAGCGCAAGGAACACCTTAAGCACAAAAAGAGTGAGCTAGACGCTATTCTTTCTGAAACAGAAAAAGAAGAAAAAGCACTTCTAGCAAAAAGCGAAGAGTACGAAAACAACATAGAAGAGCGCCTTGTAAAAGCTTACAAGAGAATACGATCTAGCGTACGTAATGGTCTTGCCATTGTACCTATAGAGCGTGGAGCTTCTGGAGGATCTTATTTTACAATACCACCACAGGTACAAGTAGAGATTGCAGGTCGCAAGAAGATTATTACAGATGAGCATTCTGGTCGTATCCTTATAGATAGCGAACTAGCAAATGAGCAAACTGAAAAAATGAATACACTTTTCAGTAAGCTGTAATCATCTTTTTAAATAATATTTAAAAGCCTTCTCACCAGAAGGCTTTTTTTATGCAACAAGTTTAACCTACTCCCTATACTGTCATTAACATAACCCTAACAATAACGCACCACGTTATAGTATAGCTTTGTAATAAAATTATCGTTATGAAAATTATTGCAGCAATCACAGCTCTTATCACATTATTGAGTTGTAATTATGACACAAAACCTATGGCAGAACCCACTGCTATGCTTGAGCCGGTAGAAGTTGCCACCCAAAACGGGATGCGCAAGGCTTACTTTGCAAGCGGCTGCTTTTGGTGTGTAGAAGCTGTTTTTGAAAGTGTTAAAGGTGTAGATGAAGCCATAAGCGGTTATAGTGGAGGCACAGAAGACAACCCAACTTACAAACAAGTAAGCTACGGAAAAACAACACACGCAGAGGCTGTAGAGGTGATTTACGACCCGGAGGTGATAAGCTATCAGCAATTGGTAGATGTCTTTTTTGGATCACAAGACCCTACGACCAATAATAGACAAGGACCAGATGCTGGACCACAATACAGATCTATTGCTTTTTACCAAAATGAAGAAGAGAAGAAAATTATAGAAAATACCATTACGGAATTAAATGAGTCTACATACGACGGCCGTATTGTAACGCAAGTACTTCCTTTTCAGAAATTCTGGATTGCAGAGGCATACCACCAGGATTATGAAAAGAACAATCCAAACAACCCGTACATTCAAAACATATCTGTGCCTAGGTATCAAAGGTTTGCAGCTAAGTTTCCTGAGTTACTAAAGGATGATGCTCACTAAATTTTTACAGCTTTAATTTCAAAAATTAAAGGATACAAACGGTCTTTACTCACGTAGAGGCCGTTTTCATTTTTTACCAGATCTGGCAACACATCATATGGAGCGCCATCGTGCTCTCGCATATATTGTATCTGTAAGCCAGCCCCTGCTAGGGCAGTCACAACCTCCCCTAGACCGTGATTCCAGCCATATTCTTTACTCACCATCTGGGCATCTTCTTGCGCATATGTACCCTCGTACTCTTCATAAATCACTTCTTCTTGTGCATAACCATAACGCATCTCAGGTTGTGCTTTTGTATAATCAAACATCCAGACTATGGGATGAAATTCTACCATATAAAACTCCCCTCCCACCTCAAGGCAATCTGCGATAACTTGCGCCCACGGTTTTAAATCTGGGAGCCAGCCTATCACCCCATAACTTGTAAATACAATATCAAATTTTTCTTGTACGTAGCTATTTGTATCAAGTACATTACAACACACAAATTTTGCCGATAGATTGAGTTCTTTATTTAGCTTTCGCGAAAGCGTAATCGCCTCATCACTTATATCTACACCCGTACACAAGGCTCCCATCCTTGCCCAGCTCAAGGTATCTTGTCCAAAATGGCACTGCAAATGCAAGAGTGATTTACCCGCAACATCTCCTAGCGCATCGAGCTCATATGAGTTAAGCGAACTTTTACCAGACATAAATCCCTTCATATCATAAAAGTCACTCGCTGCGTGTATAGCTACCTTTTTATTCCAAGTTTCTTTATTAGTAGAGAAGTAATTTTGATGGTCTTTTGACATATTCCGTATTTTTGAAATGATGAAAAAGATACTACATTTTAATAAAGAAGCCATTAATGCAATGCCCTCTCGGTACAGAGCAAATTTTATTAATAGCATTACGGGTTTTAAGAGTGCAAACCTTATAGGCACCATCTCTCCAGAGGGAATAGAAAACCTAGCAGTTATAAGTAGTATCACGCATATAGGGAGCAACCCGCCACTACTAAGCTATATCACAAGACCCACCACAGTAGCTAGACATACGTATAGCAATATAAAAGAAACGGGAGTCTTTACCGTAAATCACATACATAGCAATATCATAAACCAGTCACACCAGACGGCTGCAGCTTATGACAGCAACATATCTGAGTATAACGCCGTGGGGCTTACCGCAGCATATCGCGATGACTTTAAAGCTCCTTTTGTAAAAGAAGCACACATACAGCTTGCGTGTGAGTACGTAAACGAGTACGAGATTAAAGAAAATGGCACCATACTCGTCATAGGTGCAATTACAAATATTACCATTCCCGAAGATACTTTATATGAAGATGGCTGGGTGCATTTACAAAAGGCAAACGGCGTAGCCATTAATGGGCTAGACGGGTATACTTCTCCTCAAATAATAGACAGATTTACCTACGCAAAGCCAGATAAAAAAGCGACATCTATTTTAGACAAGTAGAGGTAACTAGGCTGTATAGAGTATCTTTGTTACGCTTTCGCGAAAGCATAAAAATTCACATTATGAAACTATCAAGCATTCCTAAAATAAAACATACAGAAGCAAATAACTTCTTCTTACTCTGCGGCCCTTGTGCTATTGAGGGAGAAGATATGGCTATGCGCATTGCCGAAAAGGTGGTAACCATTACAGATAAGTTATCTATTCCTTACGTTTTTAAAGGAAGTTTTAGAAAAGCAAATCGTAGTCGCATAGACAGTTTTACGGGCATAGGTGATGAGAAGGCGCTTGAGATTCTTGCAAAGGTTTCTTCGGCATTTGATATTCCTACGGTCACAGACATTCACGAAAGCTCTGATGCTGCACTCGCTGCACAGTATGTAGATGTACTTCAGATCCCTGCATTTTTAGTTCGCCAGACATCGCTAGTCGTTGCCGCGGCCGAAACAGGCAAAGTGGTAAACCTCAAGAAAGGGCAGTTTATGTCTCCAGAGGCTATGCAACACGCTGTGCGCAAGGTACACGATAGTGGTAATGAAAATGCCTGGATTACAGATAGAGGTACAATGTTTGGCTATCAAGATATGATTGTAGACTTTAGAGGCATCCCTACGATGCGCTCATTTGCTCCTACCGTGCTTGACGTGACACACTCACTACAGCAACCTAACCAGTCTAGTGGTGTTACGGGAGGAAGACCAGATATGATAGAAACTATTGCCAGAGCAGGTATTGTAAATAATGTAGACGGATTATTTATAGAAACTCATTTTGACCCGGCAAATGCAAAGAGTGATGGGGCAAATATGCTTGACCTCGCTCACTTAGAGCGATTGCTTTCTAACCTTGTCGCGATTAGAAAAACAATCACGAGCTTATAGTTATAAGACACAAATTTAGATTGCTATAAACGATAAAGGGCACGTATCTTGCTTAACAAATATTTCGCAACTACATCTACTCCTTTTTTGTAACTTCGTTTCATATGTTAAAACAACAGCTCAATTTTAAACTTTCTCAAAAGCTATCTCCACAGCAAATACAGCTTATGAAGCTTATCCAGCTTCCTACGCAAGCGTTTGAGCAAAAGATAAAGCAAGAGCTAGAAGAAAACCCTGCCCTTGATAGCGGCAAAGAGGAGGTTCAAGATGACTTTGAAGAGTTTGATAACACAGATGATTTTGACGAAGCACCAGAGGTAGAAATTAATGTAGATGATTACCTCAGTGATGATGAGATACCAGAGTATCGCTTAAGTGCAAATAATTACAGTGCAGATGACGAGGATAAACAAGTACCCTATGCCTCAGGAACATCTTTTAACCAATACCTAAAAACCCAACTCAACACGATGCGTATCTCACCAGAGGAGCGTAGCGTTGCAGAGTTTATTATAGGCTCACTAGATGAAGCTGGATATTTAAGGCGTCCCATATTAGATCTGATGGATGACCTAGCATTTACCCAAAACATCTACACCACAGAAGAGACTATAGAAAAAATGCTTTTTAAAGTACAAGATCTTGATCCTGCGGGCGTAGGAGCCCGCAATCTTCAAGAGTGTCTAGTACTACAACTAGACAGAAAAACTCCTACAAAGTCTATCTCACTAGCCATAGAAATACTTGAGAAGTCTTTTGACCATTTTAGCAAGAAGCATTACAAAAAGTTAATGGCTAAGTTCCATATCACAGAAGAAGAACTTAAAGACGCCATACACGAGATAGAACACCTTAACCCAAGACCAGGCGGATCTTACTCGAGCAATACAAAAATAGTAGAGCACGTAGTACCAGATTTTACCATAAGAATTGTAGACGGAGAATTAGAGCTATCTCTCAATGGACGCAATGCTCCAGAGCTTAAAATCTCTAGAGATTATAGCAATATGCTCAAAGGGTACAAAGAGTCTAAAGAGCGCACAAAAGCACAAAAAGATGCTGTGCTTTTTATAAAACAAAAACTTGATGCCGCAAAGTGGTTTATAGAAGCCATTATACAACGCCAGCAGACCTTATTTGTCACGATGAGCTCTATAATGAACTACCAGAAAAAATACTTTTTGACTGGTGATGAGCGCAATCTACGCCCTATGATTCTTAAAGATATAGCTACAGAGATAGGTATGGATGTCTCTACAGTATCACGTGTAGCAAACAGTAAGTATGTAGACACACCTTACGGAACAAAACTCATTAAAAACTTCTTTTCTGAAAGTATGACTAATGATCAAGGTGAAGAAGTATCTACACGTGAGATTAAAAAAATACTTGAAACGGTTATCGAAGAGGAAGATAAGCGCAAGCCACTCACAGATGACAAGCTTGCCGGCATTCTTAAAGAAAAAGGATATCCAATAGCCCGCAGAACGGTTGCCAAATATAGAGAACAGCTAGAACTACCAGTAGCACGACTTCGAAAGCAAATTTAATGAAGTTTTTCATACGTAGCTTTTCCTATATTTTTCACCCACTTTTTATGCCATTAGTAGGAGTGTTACTCTACTTCTATATTTCACCTAGATATTTCAATCCAGAATTTTTATACTCAAAAGTTTTTGCCACAGTCATTATGACTACTGTCATTCCTATTTTGAGTTACTTTATGCTTAAAAATCTGCAACTGGTAACAAGTATACATCTCTCTAATGTAAAAGAACGCAGATGGCCTCTTTTATTACAAATGCTCTTTACATTTATTCTTATTAGGCTCATTTTTGATGGATATGAGATTCCCGAACTATATTTCTTTTTTGTAGGGATACTTGCTGCTAGCACCGGTGCATTTTTAATAGCGCTCTTCAAATTTAAAGCGAGTTTACATATGATCGCTCTCTCTGGTGTGCTATTCTTTATAGTAGGTCTTAGTTTACACTTTGGCAAAAATCTATTACCACTCATAGCGGCATTTATTTTTGCCTGTGGAGCAACGGCAACATCTAGATTAGATATGCGCGCACATACTCCAGCAGAGCTTGTAGTAGGGTTTATTGTAGGTGCAGTATCACAATTTATGGTCTATAGTTACTGGATATAGAAAATGACGCTTTCGCGAAAGCGTAACATTATAAAAAGTAAAAAACCAATCCAAGACGCATTACTTGAATGCCTACCTCTTCTGTATTGAGTAATGCATTATCATTAAAAAGGTTATTTAAACCGTAATATCCTTGAAAATTAAACGCACCATACCCAAAAGAAAAAGAGGGTCCATATTGAAACTTATTTATTTCTGGTATATCTGTGCTTGTAATATCTAATACATTGTCTTGATAGGTAGTGTTAAATCTAACTATATACCCCAGTTTCATACCTACGTGTATACGCCAAAAGCTATATTTTGTAGCCGTAGATGTTCTCCACCTATACTCAATAGGCATTTCTAATGTGTAGCTAGTAAACCTATTTGTAACATTCTCTACACTCTCATCTACTATTTCAAAAATTGAAGGAATGCCTTCTTGATCAGAAATAAATAGGTTTTGATTATAGGTATCTAATGCCATCCCAAAACCGATACCTATCGCTTTATTACGCCTTTTATTAATAGGAAAATCCCTAATAAATCCAGCTTGTATACCAGCGCTGAGACCATTTTGTTCAAAACTAGAAGGCTTATTACTTAACAAGTTAAAAGTTATACCTATGTACACTTGATCTTCTCTATATAAAGAATCTACAACCTGGGCATCAAGCACATCAACATCTTGTGCAAGTGTCGTAATGGTACTTAAACCTATAAAGATGTAAAGAAGATATTTCAAGAGAATCATTTGTTGCAAATATAACAGAATTGCCGCTGGCAATATTGCATAAAAAAACACCTTAAGTTACCTCAAGGTGTTTTTTTACTAATTTAACTATCGACTACTGACTTACAGCGTCTTCAGTTTGAGTAGTGATGTAAATCACTTTTAACAAATTAGCTTGTCTTAATTCTTGCTTTACGTCATATACTAGACCAGAGTTAGTTTCCTTATCTACTTTAAAGGCAACCATTACTCTATCTTTAAGCTCATCTCTAAGCTTCTCACGTTCTTCAAGAATAGCAGGCTGTACTTCGTTTATATTTACGAATTTGTCTCCTATTTGAATTTTACCTTCTGTACCGAACTGCTTATAACCTTCTCCAGGTTTCCCTCCAAAGATGTATACACTTCTGTCCTTCTGTAGCTTCTCAGTTTGATCTGCTGCTGGTAAAATTTGCGCCACTTTTACGTCATTTTTACGTAAAACTGTTGCCACCATAAAGAAGAATAATAACATAAATACAATATCTGGTAGGGAAGCCGTGTTTACCGCTGGTAACTCTTTAGACCCTCCTTTTCTAAATTTTGACATAATATTTTTATTTTATAATTCTACTTATGATTGAGGATCTATTTCAGAAAGTTTCTGAGGGTACATTTTCTTGATAATATCAAGTTTTTCTTTTGCACTCTCTTCGTTCCCTTTATAAACTCCTTCGTCTATAGCTTTCTTTACTTCTGTGAATTTCCAACCGTATAAACGTTGTGACTCTCTATCACGTAAAAAATTGTATGCTCCTACAAGCTCATTTTGAACTGTAATATATGTATCGTAAGATGTCTCACGGTCATTTTTTACAGTTACAATAGCCTTGTCTGGAAAGTCTGACGAACTAGGGTCACGCTCTCCTTGACAGTAATCACAATACCCTTCTTGCCCTTTTGGTACACCTCCATTATCTAAGAAGGCGATAGCTGCCTCTTGAAGATCTTTCATCTCCATAGGCTTATCTTCAACCAAAAGTTCATCGTTTTTATTTACGATAACTACAAAAAGGTTCTTTTCTTTAATGATAGGAGGCTCCACATTTTCAGGCTGCTCTGGCGGTAACGCTCTTACAAGTCCTCTATCTTTCTCAATGGTAGTTGTTACCAAGAAGAAGATAAGTAGTAAGAATGCGATGTCTGCCATAGACCCTGCATTAATTTCTGGTGCATTTCTCCTAGCCATAATTATTTATTTACAAGTTTCTTAGCTCCTGATACTAGCATAAGTATAATTGCAATTGCTGCAAGAATAAAGAATGCGTTTATACCAGCGCTTACCCACTGTGAACCACTAGCAGAAAGAACTTCTCCGTCTTTCATTGGTACTTCTTCTGCTCCGCTTGCAGCAAAGTAAGAAATAGCAACAATAAGTAAGAAAGATCCAGCTCCTACAAGTGTGTTTTTTGCATTACCCGAAAATAGACCTTTGAGAACAAAGACTACTACGAGTACTAAAGCGATACCTATAACCGCCCAAGCAAGGAGGATCATTATATCGACAAGGTTCTGTGAATCACCACCTACGATGGCATCATTGTTTGCCCATACCATACCTGCTACAACTAATGCTGCAACACCTACGATAGCCACAATGAATTTTAAAATTTTATGTAATCCCATAATATGTATGAATTTTTAAGATTACTATATATTACTTCTTGTAACGTACAAGCATATCCATCAATGTGATAGATGCATCTTCCATATCGTTTACGATACTGTCAATTTTTGCAATAATATAGTTATAGAATATTTGAAGAATAATAGCCACAATCAGTCCAAATACTGTTGTAAGAAGTGCTACTTTAATACCTCCGGCAACTAGTGCAGGGTTCATATCTCCAGCTGCTTCAATTCTATCGAAGGCTTGGATCATCCCGATTACCGTACCCATAAACCCAAGCATAGGTGCAAGAGCAATAAATAATGATACCCAAGATACGTTTTTCTCAAGTTGTCCCATTTGAACACCTCCGTAAGCTACTACAGCTTTCTCAGCAGAGTCAAGACCTTCGTCAACTCTATCAAGACCTTGGTAGTATATAGATGCTACTGGTCCTTTTGTGTTACGACATACCTCTTTTGCTGCTTCTACACCACCACTGTTAAGTGCATCTTCTACTTCTTGTTGAAGTTTCTTTGTGTTAGTAGAGGCCAAGTTTAAATATATAATACGCTCAATTGCAATTGCAAGACCTAATATTAAACATAAAAGTACAATTCCCATAAATCCAGGACCTCCTTCTATAAATCGTTTTTTCAAATCTTGTGTAAAAGAAAGTTCCTCTGCTGCTGCGTCATCTTGAAAAGAAGAACCAGCATCTACATTTGCAACTATTTGTTGAATCTGTACTGGAAGTGTTGTTTGTGCGTTGCTTGCGTTAGCGGTAAATGTGCTTAACACTACTACAGCGGCAACTGCCATGATAGAGAATAATTTTTTCATTGCTCTTGATCTTAAAGTTTAAATTAGTAAAGGGTTAAATATAGTAATTAATTAGATTATGTGTAACAAATATAGAAAAGCATCGTCTTATTTTATTTACAATTAATTTAGTATGTAATTACTAAATCATACAGTGAATGTGTAAAACAGATACCAAATATTTACTTCACAAAGCTTAGTACAAGTAATAACCCAAGTATATTACTCGTAGAATCAGCAAGTATAGCAAAGTAAAAGGGGAATATTAGCATAGCAAGCTATTTTTTTACTAGAAGCAATCAACATTTTAACAAACGCCAGTTGTATTGCTTTATTAATTAACAGTTTAGTAATATGTTAATGGTGATAACTAATCAACCTAGCTCCTACCCCACTCCAAAACAAAGAAACCCTGTTAGACAATTCTGTTAAAATATTATAGAGCTAAGATTCAACACCAAAGACTTCAACCCAGCGTATTTTAATATGTTATGAGACAAATACAACATTGCTACATATTAAGGTAATGCAATTGCACTATAATCGTTAGACAGCCCACCTCTAACAAAGTAATTTAAAACTTAGGAAAATGTAAGTGCCTTTAACGACCAATTTAATCAAGCTAGTCTTTTTTGAGTTGCAAGTTAATTTTTTTTATGCCCCTCAAATCAAGAATCCCTATAAACAATGGGATTCAAGAGGTTTTCGCAGAAAGGAAGGGATTCGAACCCTCGATACGTTTCCGTATACACGCTTTCCAAGCGTGCGCCTTAAGCCACTCGGCCACCTTTCTATTATTAATTTTCGCGAAAGCGTACTAAAAACAATCGCTATATATTAAGGAGTGCGAATTAACAAAAAAACCTCCGAGCACTCAAGGTTTAGTTTATAATTATGACATCTCCCCACGCAGTGATGTTTCAAAAACTGTTTTAAAAACTTTTGGCCCTAAATTTTGTCCTAAGAGGTACATCATTTTTGCTATTGCGGCTTCAGAGGTGATATCGCCTCCATTAATAACCCCCATTTTTTTAAGGGCTACGCTGGTTTCATAATTACCCATATGAACACTGCCTGAGATACATTGTGTCACATTTACTACAGGCACTCCCCTCTTTATAGTTGCCTTAAGTGCATCTATAAACCACTGCTCTGTAGTAGTATTACCAGCTCCAAAAGTTTCTAACACCACACCTCGCACGCAAGGTACATTGAGCATTGCTTCTACAAGGCACTGCGAGATACCTGGATATATCTTAAGTAGTAAGACTTCTGTAACTAGCTTTTTATGAACCTTGAGTTGCTTTTTATTAGGTTTCCAGAGAGCGTCTTCATTAATTGTGAGATGCACACCTGAGGTTAAAAGCTCTGGGTGGTTAGGCGAAGTGAAGGCCTCAAAATTTTCTGCACTTATTTTTGATGTACGGTTTGCCCTGTAAAGCTTATACTCAAAATACAAACATACTTCGGTTATGAGTGGCCTATTCCTTTTTCTTAAGGCAGCTACCTGTACGGCTGTTATAAGATTCTCTTTTGCATCTGTGCGTAAGTCACCTATAGGCAACTGCGAACCTGTAAATACAACGGGTTTACTTAAATTCTCTAGCATAAAACTCACTGCAGATGCGCTATAACTCATCGTGTCACTGCCGTGCAAGACTACAAAGCCATCATATGCATCATAACCTTGCTCTATAAAATCACATAATTGATTCCAGTATGCAGGATTCATATTAGACGAGTCTATTACGGTCTCAAAAGAGGCTGTGCTTATCTCACAATCCAGCAACCGTAGCTCTGGTATTTTATCTAGTAGCTCATCAAAATCAAAGGCTTTGAGCGCTCCCGTCTCATAGTCTTTAATCATACCTATGGTACCACCAGTGTATATTAAAAGGATTTTTGCTTTACTCATAACTTTTCGGCTTGCAACACGGGGTTTGCATACATTAATAAGAAGCTGTCTACTTCCATTTGCTTAGACAAATCAACACGTACTTCGAGTCTACGCTCAAAATGACGAAGTTCCTTAGTATCATATTTGTCCTTATACTTATCTATTTTATGATAGAGATCATAAGCGATGTAGTTTGTAGGCCAGAGCTTATAATTCTTCCATATTACTTTATCTAACTCACTAGCAAAGGCTTGTAACTTCTCATTGTCACTATCATACTTATCTTCAATATCATCATATACCTTTTCTGGTAACGGTGATGCGGCGATATGAATGTTACGTTTATTACCTAGCGCTCCTTTAAGTATGCTATTAAAATCTTCATTTGCTGTTTTTATATAAGGCAGGTTCTCTCTTTTGGCAACAATTTCTGGCACTTTTAATATATCTGTAGGATCATACTCATAAGATATCGCCACACCTATGACGCTCAACTCTCGTAGGTAAGCCATAAGTGGCGTCTTACCGCGAGCCATAGTAATCATTTTAAGAACACCCTGCTGCGTTTTATCAAGACCATCTTTTGTTCTTCCCTCTCGCTGCGCTACCCATACAGATCTATTAGACTGTAGTAAAAATTTAATATAACTAGAAAGCAGCTTAGAACTCATAAGTAACTCCCTAGGCGACTGATCTCTTAAGACCAAAAAGTTTCTATTAAGTTTAGACAACTCCATTAAGAAATCTTTTTGCACCAGATTATCACCTATAGCAGATGCTGTGGTGATAAGATTATGGTCTATGAGTGTCATATTGAGCAACGACGTATCTAGTACGATGTCACGATGATTTGATAAATAGAGATAAGACCGCTTTCGCGAAAGCGCACTAAAACCACTTTGAGTAAACCCTTCTGAGCTTTTGTCAAGCAGGTTACTCACAGACTTATAAATCACCTTCTCTTGAAAATCTGCAATAGAGTGACACGTTTTAAGCACTTCTAGAATTTGCTCTTGCGAGAAATCTGGAAATGTAAATTGTAATAACACTCTAAACATAGGGTGTCTGGCTGCTCTTAAAAGTGCCTCATTAACCTCCTGGTCGTGGTATGGGCGTATGTGATCGTATCTGTTCAATTTAGTTTGGATTGGTCCCCACAAAAGAACAAAATATTTTATGCCTGAGTTACCTATTTACAATAAGATACTATGCGTGCTTTGTAAAAAAAATGTTATCTGCATTTTTACTGGTAATAGCAGCAATCTCGTCTAGCGGTTTTTGATAAATAGTCGCTAGCTTTTCTGCCACGAGCACTAAGTAGCTACTCTCATTTCTCTTACCGCGATATGGTACGGGACTTAAGTAAGGAGCGTCTGTCTCTAGCACTATGTGCTCCAGCGGTATTTCTGCAAGAAACTGATCTATCTTACCATTTTTAAAGGTCGCCACGCCTCCTATACCCAACTTCATATTGTAGCTTATCGCTTTTTCGGCTTGTTCTTTTGTACCCGTAAAACAATGAAAAATCCCAAAAAGATCATCACCCTTCTCACTTTCTAATATTTCAAAAACCTCGTCAAAAGCCTCACGACAGTGTATCACTATGGGTTTCTTATATTTTTTTGCTAGTTGGATCTGTCTAGTAAATGCATCTTGTTGTATCGCTAGAGTAGACTTATCCCAGTACAAATCAATCCCTATCTCCCCTACCGCATAAAAGTCACGTGTTGCAAACTGTGCTTCTATGTGAGCAAGTTCTTCTTTATAGTTTTCTTTTACGTGAGTGGGATGTAATCCCATCATAAGGTACACGGCATCTGGATGTGCCTTTTCTAGCGCATACATACGCTCTGTATATGCCGAGTCTATTGCTGGTATAAAAAAACGAGTCACGCCAGCATCTATGGCGCGCTGTATCATTTCTGCT
Organism: Dokdonia sp. MED134; assembly: GCF_000152925.2. Classification (NCBI taxonomy): domain Bacteria; kingdom Pseudomonadati; phylum Bacteroidota; class Flavobacteriia; order Flavobacteriales; family Flavobacteriaceae; genus Dokdonia; species Dokdonia sp. MED134. Next base: position 1,339,557 of record NZ_CP009301.1, read on the forward strand.
TGATCTTCGTCAAAAGACTCACTGTATAAATGGGTATGTGTATCTGTAAAAGTCATAGATGACAAAAATACTTTGCCACGAGAAGGAAGTAAAATGATTTTGCCTCTTTTTTCAAAAATCATTTAGTTGCCACGCGGTGTACAAACGATTGTATTATTTTTGATAGAAATCACATACCATATGCCCTCACTACGCCAGTTTTTATTATCAAAAGGTTATTGCCGCTCACGGCTGTTTCCTACCGTAACAAATCACCTCGAGATGAAGGCAAAAATTAATGGTGTAGAAGGGTCTTTTATACTAGATACTGGCGCGTCTAGTTCTTGTATAGATTTTAGCCACGCAGATCTTTTTGGCTTATTACAAGAAGATAGTGAGGTGCTAGCCGCAGGCGCGGGAGCAACCGGTATGGAGACTAAACTCTCTCGCAATAATTCTCTAAAAATCCAGAAGTGGCAGTATAAAAAACTTGATATCGTTCTCTTTGATATGTCACACGTAAACACTGCACTAATCGCTCACAATGCAGCGCCTGTACACGGTATTCTGGGTGCAGATGTTTTAAACGCAGGCAAGGGCATTATAGATTATCAATACAACTGCTTATACCTCAAGTAAGATATAAGTGTGAGATGGTTTTTTTTACGCTTTCGCGAAAGCGTAATTACCCCTACACTAAAGCTCCTATATTTTTCACAATTGTTCCTTAAGATTGGGTTAAAGACAATAAGTTAAGCGGGTTTATTTAACATATTTGTAAAAAAACCAACTCATATGGCTATTCTAGGTTCTATCATAAAAGGTGCAATTGATCTTAAAGACTCGCTCACCACCAGCTCAAACCCAGTTGAAGAGCAAGAGAACGTGTTGCGCACAATGCTCGACACAGCAAAGGATACATCTTTTGGCATCTATTACGGGTTTTCAAAAATTCTAGAAGAAGATAATGTGGGCGAGGCTTACAGAAAAGCAATACCCTACCACGACTACAATCAAATGAATGATATGTGGTGGAAACGCATCAAGGAAGGCCTAGAAAATATCACCTGGCCTGGTAAGCCACATTATTTTGCATTATCAAGTGGGACTACAGGTAAAACAAGTAAACGCATACCTGTAACCGAAGATATGGTAGCAGCTATAAGAACGACTAGTATCGCACAAGTATCTGCGCTGGCACATTATGACTTACCTACAGACTTTTTTGACAAAGAAGTTATGGCGCTAGGAAGCTCTACAGACCTCGTCGAAAATGACGAGTTTCTTGAGGGAGAAATAAGCGGTATCACAGCTAGCAATATCCCCTTCTGGTTTAAAGGTTTTTATAAACCTGGAGAAGAAATAGCAAAAATAGACAACTGGGATGAGCGTGTTAAAACCATCGCAGAAAATGCAAAGTCTTGGGATATAGGAGCCTTAAGCGGCATCCCATCTTGGATGGAGCTTATGCTCAAAGAAGTAATAGCATACCATAATGTAGATAACATACACGACATCTGGCCTAACCTGCAGGTCTTTACTAGTGGTGGTGTAGCTTTTCAACCCTATGAAAAAAGTTTTAGACAGCTACTAGGACGAGACATTACCATTATAGACACCTACCTAGCTTCAGAAGGTTTTATGGCGTACCAGAGCAGACCAGAAACAGCATCTATGAAGCTTAGCACAGATGCCGGCGTTTATTTTGAGTTTGTACCATTTAAACCTGAATATATTAATGAAGATGGCTCGCTCTCACAAGATGCACCTGCTCTTACACTTAACGAAGTAGAGACAGGAGTAGACTATGTACTTATCATAAGTACTGTCTCTGGTGCGTGGAGATATCTCATAGGCGACACCATAGCATTTACAGATGTGGAGAGAGCCGAAATTAAAATCACCGGACGAACAAAATTCTTCCTTAACGTGGTAGGCTCACAACTTTCTGTAAATAAAATGGAAGATGCTCTAAGAGATCTAGAAGAAAAGTTTGACATTAAAATACCGGAGTTTACACTGAGTGCAAAAAAAATAGATGGTGAATTTTACCACTGTTGGTATTTAGGAACAACAGCCACTACCAGTGAGAAAGATCTAGCCCAAGCTCTTGATGAATCTCTTAAAAATGCCAATAAAAACTACGGTGTAGCCAGAGGCAAATCCCTAAAAGGTGTAAAGGTGACTACTATAGACCCAAATGTCTTTCACGAGTGGAGTGGCGCAAATAAGAAAAAAGGTGGCCAGGTAAAGATGGAGAAAGTAATGGGAGAAGAAAAGTTTGCAGATTTTGAAGCTTTTATAAATAAACAATAAACCCCAGCTATAGCTTAATCATTCTCAAGCAGGTGCATCACCTCTTCTGGCGACATATATAAACTACGCAAACGTTGCTTATACTTCTCAGAAATATGAGCGTGATCTAGTATAAAATTCTTTGTTTTTAAAATGTATGACCCCATACCGTGGGTAATTGCATATACATCTGCAGTGCGCTCTACTTCTTTTATATGTGCACCAGAGTATAAATATTTAGCACCAAAAACCAACATCCCAAAGGCAGAGCGCTCCCTATAATCCATCACGTGACCCAGCTCGTGACCTAGCCACCCTATTACCACATCGCTGGGCACTTCAGAAAAGTTAAGCTCTTCTTGATCTATTTGTATCTTTCTTGAGATTAAAATAATGTAAGACCTGTTTTTTCTAGCTTTAAAAAAGCTAGCCCATCTAGGCTGTGCCTGCATAGTAGACTTTCTTATATTGTCCTTAAATTGAAAAGTAATATCTGCATCCCACAATTCAGGATAGTGCTCTAAGGCAATAATTGCCTCATCATAAATCTCTTTTGGGATCTGCTTGTTTTCTAGATTGAGCATTCCATCTTCAAGCGCTACATCTACTTTTTCTTCCATATATTTAAGATACAATTTATCATTTTGTACTGCTGTTAAGACCATACTAAAGTTAGTTATGGTTATCAAAAATCAATGTGTATCTTCATAGCTCAAACTTTCACAATGAAAAACTATACGCTTATTGCTATTTTATTTTGTGGCGCTTTCGCGAAAGCGTACTCACAACAATTATCTGGACCAGAGCTCGTGGCAAAATCTATAGCCTATCACGACCCAAATAGCAACTGGAAGACCTTTACTGGAGAATTTACACTCGTACTTGATATGCCAGATAAACCAGATCGCAAAAGTGTAATTACACTAGATTTACCTAGAGAGTACTTTAATCTAACTACAACACAAGATGGTAAAACCAGCTTTAGAGAACTTCTAGGCACTGCTTGCAAATACACAAACGAAGCTGGAGAGGTCGTAACAAGCACCACTGCAGATGAGGATTGTGAACGCACTGTAATGTTTAGAAATTACTACTCATACCTCTATGGTTTACCTATGAAGCTAACAGATAAGGGAACTATTATCGAGAAGGATGTTAAAAAGCACATCTTCAAAGGAAAAGAATATCTAGTAGCACGTGTGCGCTATGATAAAAATGTAGGCACAGATGTGTGGCAGTTTTATTTTGACCCAGAGACTTATGCAATGGAGGTATATCAATTTTTTAAGGGTGATGATGAGACTACAGGTGAGTACATACTGCTTACTGATCTTGCCACTATAGGAGGTATAAAAATGCCTAAAGACCGAGCTTGGTATTACAATAAAAATGATGGCTATCTAGGTGCAGATAAAATCAAGGTAAACTAAGCTAGTTATGCTCCACTGTAAATGTGGCTTGCTTATAGTTACTCATACTATAGTACTCTCTATGTAGAGAAGCTGCAAATTGTCTTATGTCCTTATAATGTTTATAATCTGGATGCAAGGCGTCGTTAAAATCTTCATCTGTTATAAGTAATGCGATATACCAGGTATCACCATAATCCCTAAAAGGGTCATCATTAAAGACGGGCGGTGCTCCATTTTCTTCAAGCAACTTATTTGCTAGTGGTCTCAATAAATTGACCGTTTGCGTCTTCTTTCCCACTTCATAAAATGAGACATAGTAGGCTTGGTTACTTATGAGTACGCGCACATTATCTTCTACATAGTTATGATTGAGATCATATTTAGTATTTACATACGCATAAAACTCATTTGCATCCTTAGGGTCTGTAAATAGATATGCATATCTATTAGGTAGTTTTCTATTAAACTTCTTTGCTTTTTTAACCTTACCCTCCCTCAGGTTAGGCGCCACTGCTACAGGAAAGCAAGATTGCAATAAAAAGGCACAACAAAACGCTAGTAATATTCTCATAAGGAGTGTTTTGTGTCTTGCATCAAACAACATACCAAACACTTAAAGCTCAATCAAGTATGTATAACCACAAAAACCCTCACCGCATTGCGGTAAGGGTTTTATATAATGAGATAGCAATTATCTTAGTTGCTTATGCCTCAAAAGGCACTACAGAAACGTAAGATTTATTGTCTCTTTTCTTTTGGAATTTTACAACACCATCCACTTTTGCGTGAAGTGTGTGATCTTTTCCTCCGTACACGTTTTCACCTGGGTGATGCGTGTTACCTCTTTGACGTACGATGATGTTCCCTGCGATTGCAGCCTGTCCTCCAAAGATCTTAACACCTAAGCGTTTCGATTCTGATTCACGACCGTTTTTAGAACTACCAACTCCTTTTTTGTGAGCCATCTTGTTTCGGTTTTATAAGTTATACTTGATGGTATTGCAATTATGCTTTACCACCGTCTAATTCGTCTTGCCATTTTTTAAGCTCATCCCACTTACCATCTGCAGCCATTTGTGCTTGTGCTGGCCAAGTGTCTGTTACGTGGTTTCCACGTACACCTGCGATGATTTCAGAAATCTTAGCAGCGTCAGTTTTTGCAAGTTTTGCAAATGTATCAATACCAGCCTCAACAAGAGTTGATGCGATTTTTGGTCCGATACCTTCCACTTTTTTAAGATCGTCAGCTTTGGCAGCTTTTTTAGGAGCAGCCTTTTTTGCTTCTGCCTTTGGTGCAGCTTCCTTTGCAGGAGCAGCAGCTTTAGGTTCAGCTTTTGCTTCTTTTTTTGGAGCAGCTTTCTTAGCTCCAGAAGTAGCGATACTTTCAATTACGATTTCAGTAAGTGACTGGCGGTGTCCGTTTTTAACACGGTATCCTTTACGTCTCTTCTTTTTGAAAACGATTACTTTGTCACCTTTAAGGTGTCTTAAGACTTTAGCTCCTACTAGAGCTCCGTCTATAGCTGGGGCGCCTAAAGTGATGTTAGACCCGTCTCCTACTAAAAGTACTTTGTCGAAATCGACTTTTTTTCCTTCTTCAGTAGATAGGCGGTTAACAAAGACTTTTTGGTCTTTTGCAACTTTAAATTGCTGCCCTGCTATCTCTACAATTGCGTACATAGCGATTAATTAAATATTGTTATTACACTAATAAAAGCCTAAACCTCTCAGTTTAAGCGGGTGCAAATATACTATTTATCTTGTGATTTACAATCGCTAGCTGTGTTTTTTTTGCCTTTAATTAAAACTAAGAAAACCGCCATCTGGCGGTTTTTTAATTTATTTTTTCAAAATGAAGTCTATCTAATAACCGGTCCTCTCTCTCGTAATACCTTCTTTGTTCCCTCCGTATTCCAGCTAGGTTTAAAAAGCTGCATAAAACATAATGATAAACATATAGCGGTAGAGAATCCTCCTATTGCGACTGTAAATATTACGGAGCCTATACTTGTATTATACGTCTTCTCCCAAGGCCCTATAAGACCGTCTAGAAAATCTGGGTTTATATTACCTGCATATAACGCAAAGAATCCCGTAAATAATATTGTAGCAATAAATCCTGATACCACTCCATTAGTGAGTCCGTCTGTGTAGCTAAAAGCTGATCCGTTCTTAATCTTTGTGTACTTAATCACCTCATAAATACCAAAACCTACAATCACGCCATTAAAGAGCGAGAACATAACATTGGTATGAAGGTTAAATAATGCGAGTACTAAAAAATATGCGATGAGCCCGCCTGCCATTGCGATGGCAAAACGTATGGGCATTGTGAATTTTGACATAATGTTTATCTTTTTTCTTTTAAAGATAAACAAAATATTGAGTAAAAATCATAAGTGACTGTTAAATAACACTTTAACAACCCATTAAGAAACTCCTAACTTACTGAAGATGTCCCATATAACCACTCCCGCACTTACAGAAATATTAAGAGAATGCTTAGTACCCACCTGAGGAATCTCAAGTACCGTATCACTTAAAGATACAATCTCTTGCTGTACCCCTTTTACTTCATTACCAAAAACAACAGCATACCTCTCCCCTTTTACAGGAGTAAACTTGTCTAGCATTACTGCATCTTCTGCTTGCTCTATAGCACAAAGCTTCACACCTTGTTCTTTTAATCTTTGAGAAAGCGCGACTGAGTCTTCTACATACTCCCACGCTACAGCATCTGTTGCTCCTAGTGCTGTTTTTTGAATATCACGATGCGGCGGCGTAGCAGTGATACCACACAGATATACTTTTTCAACAAGGAAGGCATCTGCCGTACGAAAAACCGAACCTACATTGTTGAGACTCCTTATATTATCTAGCACGATAATAAGTGGCGTTTTTTCTGCCTCCTTAAAATCTGCAACCGTTTTTCTGTTAAGTTCGCTATTCTTAAGCTTTCTATTATTCACGATGATAAAATATCTAGTATGGAGATGTTGTAAAAGATGGTGATTTACGCTTTCGCGAAAGCGTACTTATACTACTTCTGGTTATACCCAAAACGCTTGAGCTGGCGCTCGCTGCTTCTCCAGTTCTTATTTACTTTTACATAGAGCTCAAGGTGCACCTGCTTACCAAAGAATTTTTCTAAATCCTTACGAGCCTCTACTCCCACTCGCTTAAGTGCAGTTCCTTTATGACCTATAATGATACCCTTCTGGCTATCACGCTCTACCATAATCACAGAGCGCATACGTATAATCTCATCTTCTTCAAAAAAGTCTTCTGTATCTATCTCTACTGCATAAGGGATTTCTTTCTTGTAGTGCATCAAGATTTTCTCACGTATGATCTCATTTACAAAAAAGCGCTCAGGCTTATCTGTAAGTTGGTCTTTTGGGTAAAATGCTGGAGACTCTGGCAATAACTCTATAATTCTATTAAACACTTGTGGCACACCAAAGTTTTCAAGTGCAGAGATCGCAAACACCTCAGCATTTGGCACTTTTTCTGACCAAAGCTTTAACGCCTCGCCCAGCATCTCTTCGTTACCCTTGTCTATTTTATTAATGAGTAATAAAACGGGGATTTTTGCGCCACGTATTTTATTAAAAAACGCTTCGTCTTTGAGCTCCTTTTCTCCTAGCTCTACTATGTAAAGTAGCACATCTGCATCTTCAAATGCGCTTTTTACAAAATCCATCATAGATGCTTGTAGCTCGTATGCCGGCTTTATAATACCTGGCGTGTCGCTCAAAATCATCTGAAAGTCTTCTCCGTTTACAATACCTAGTATACGGTGACGTGTAGTTTGTGCTTTTGAGGTAATAATACTGAGTCGCTCACCCACAAAGGCATTCATAAGCGTACTTTTACCCACATTTGGGTTTCCTATAATATTTACAAATCCGGCTTTGTGCGACATAGTGTTTCTTTTAGGCAAAGATACTTTAAATAGTACGTTTGCCTTTATGGATATAAAGAGTTATTAATTATGTAAATGATGTGTGGTTATGGGAGGTATTACGCTTTCGCGAAAGCGTACTAATTACGATCTAGGTTTTGCCAGCCCTCTATCATATAACACGATACTCCCAGCTACTGCCACATTAAGGCTTAGGGTAGAAGAGAATTTTACAAGAAAGTGTGATCTATCTATAGCTTCACGTGTAAGGCCGTGATCTTCTGCACCTAGTAAATAAACACAGCGCCTAGGGTGCTCAAAAGTTTCTAGCGGTTGTGCACGCTCATCTAGCTCTACACCTACAATACGAGCACCTTTAGGTAAGTGGTTAAAAAAGTCATCAAAATTATCATAGTGATAATAAGGCATCGCACTTACAGCATTATGTGTATCACTAGCCTGCTTTGCATATCTATTACCTATAGTAAAAATGAAACTAGCACCTAGGTTTTGAGCAGATCGCCACAAGACACCCAGATTTTCTGGTGTTTTACCATTCTGGATACCTATCCCAAAAAACTCATTTGTAAAATTATCTGGCTGCATATATATGACTATGATATAAATAAAAAAGAGACCATCATAGCTGAGGCCTCTTTTATTTTACATACTATCTGGTCTACCCTTCAAGCGTTTTTCGATCTTCTTTTTCTTTTCTGTGAGACGCTTCATTGCATCCATTATTTCAGAGTCCTTAGTCTCTTTAAAAATCTCATTCAGTGCAAGAATGAGGCGTTTTGCTTCTCTTGAAGCTGCAACGCGATCACTGGTGGACATATTGCTCATTGAAGCATTCTCAAAAGCCACCGCTTCTTCCATTAATTTCATACAGTATTTCAAATTTTGGCGAATGTAATGTAACTCACCATATTATACAAGATTTACCCATAAATACTTGCACTACACAAGTATAAAATATTGATAATCAACTTAAAAAGGAGAGAAAACTCCTACTCAACTCCTTAATTTACATTCTTTTTTATAAAAAGATAGTATGCATTTATTAGCAATATCGCAACATTAGTTACAATTACCGGTATACTTGACAACAATACTCCATACACCACAAAAAATGCACAACCCACTGAGTTTACAATACGTAGTGTACGTATATCTTTAAACAAAAATGACAACAGCACAAATAAACTGGCTAGATAACCGATAATTTCGGTAAGATTAATTTCCATAATACTTGTTTTTATTTTTTTGATACTCTTAAGCTCTCATAATTTTTTCTATATCAAAAATTATCTTGCGCCTTAAGAACAACAATGTTATTGCATAAAAAAAGTCTCAACTTGTGATTGAGACTTTTTACTTAGTAGCGGGAACTGGACTCGAACCAGTGACCTTCGGGTTATGAGCCCGACGAGCTGCCTACTGCTCTATCCCGCGATATATGTTCCAGTAACACGTTTCTTGATTAGGCCATCAGTACTGCGTTAATTGGAGTGCAAATATACAACCGTTTTTGTCATATATAAAAGGAAAATGTAGGATATTTTTTTAATTATTTGCAACCATCACATAGACAGGCATATCTGCAAGAATATATTTAATTCAGAGTAGGTAATACTGTATTTAAATCTCAAATACTACCTTAAGATGTTCAAAATAGATACTAGAAACGGCTTATTGTTCAATATCAAGAGCCTCAAAACCTACAAGCTCTTGCTCCTCAAAAGTAGTGCGTACTTCTATAGGGTTGCAACACACCTCACAATCTTCTACATAAGTAGTACTTACAGATGGATCTAATAACATAGACACCTCTTCCCAGCAATACGGACATTGAAAAAAATGCTCATACATAATGTAATCTTTTGTTGCGCTTTCGCGAAAGCATAATTTACCTAGAACTTCACATTAAGCAGTTGCCCTGTGAGCTGCAGCAGTGTTATCTCTGCCAGCTTTGCTGTGTACTTTGCGGCGTTCTTAGTGGTTTGTGCGTTGAGCAAGTTAAGTTGAGCTTGTCTAAACTCTACACTACTCACCTGCCCTAGTTTAAATCGCTCTTCTGATCGATCAAAATTAGCCTGACTTGTACTTACATTTTGCTCTTGAAGCTCATAGATTTTAAGGGCATTGAGATAATCTCCCTTTGCATTTGCAATGTCTCCCAGTACCTGCTGCCTTAGTTGCTCTTGGGTATACTTTTGATTTTCTAAAAAGATTTTTGCATTCTTTACTCCTATGATAGAGCTGCCGCCATCAAATAAATTCCACTGCAGGGTTGCACTTGTTTGAAAACCTGTAGAGGTGCTTGAGGCAAGAAAATTTGTAGCAGGAAAATTACCCTCTGTCCAGCCGTAACTACCTGTAAGACCTATGGTAGGTAAAAGCAAAGATTTAGCTTGTTTAATTTGATAATCACTTATCGTAATATTTTGCTCTGCTTGAAGAATAGATACATTATTTGTGATACCCTCACTTATAAAGCGCTCTACTTCTAGCGGGTTTATAAAAGTAACGGTAGTATCTGCACTTTTTAAGTCTTCCAGCTCTCTAGCGAGGACCACGTTAAGATCTCGCTGTGCGTTACGTAACTGCTGTCTGGTAGTAAGAATGTTTGTACTATCAGTCACAATATCTACTTGTGCATTGAGCACCTCTAACTTATTTACTTGTCCATAATCAAATTGATATTGTGCACGTACCTCTCTTGCTTTTGAAATATCTAAAGCGGTTTCTAAAACAGCTAAGTTTTCTTCAATACGAGCCACTTCATAATACACAGAGAATAGCTGCAACATTACATTCTCTATGGTCTCTCGTGCTTGCAGCTGTGATAAGCCATACTGCTCTTTTAATGTTTTATAATTATAGTACCTACCTAACCCATCAAACAAGGTATAGTTAAGGTTAATAGAAGCATTATATCTTGTGGTCTCTGCACCATCTACAGCTCTAGACGTTGCGTCTTGAAAGGTAGCCTCTTGATCATCTATACTATAATTTACACCTGCATTACCTGTGAGAGATGGCAAGTAGCCACTATTTAAGATACTTTTATTGTTTTCGGCTATGGCGACTTGATTATTTGCGAGTAGTATCCCAAAGTTATTCTCAAGCATTATCTGCACGGCCTCTTCTTTTGTGAGTAATTGTGCTGGGAGGTCTTGTGCATACGCTTTCGCGAAAGCGAAAAACAACACCATAGCAACTATACTTTTTATAAAAGATTGTATCATCTGTTTGCAGTCATTTTAAGTAATAATGTTTCTAGTGTACGTCTTTGCACTAGGTTGTCTTGATTTGCTCTTATGAACTCAATATCATCTATATGAAAAACGAGTTCTCCTTCTTCTTCTTCAATCCCGAGCTGGCTACTAAGGTAAGTTTGAGCTCCAGGTAGTCCTCCTTTTTTTATAGTTACTTCATCTCCAGATTTAGTAAGCAAAAAGCTATTAAAATCTAAAAAGCGCTCTATGCCTGATAGCATTTTAAAACCTACAAGTCCAGCAGTAATCATTAACACATACGTAAACAACTTATCAAGTCCAAACTCGTTATCGCCTGTAAAAATTGCAACGAGTAGCCAGAAAGCTATAAGCCCTACAAGTGACAGTAACACACCTAGTACTATGGATATGATATCCATAATTTTTGCTTTGGAGGTACGCTTTACTATAATCTCTCCTGTGGTTGTGTTTTCTTCATAATGAAAGCCTAGTTCATCGAGGTTTTCAAGATTTGCGATGGCCGCTTCTTTTTGTGCAATTTGCTCTTCCAGCTTTTCTGTAGAAACATCTATAGATTGCTTTCTAATTGTATCTAGCAAGTTGAGTTTTGCTTCATAAGTAAGCTTGTCACTATGCTCGAGCACGGCAACAATTTCTCGCGGTGTATGATTTTTATACAAATTCATTTTACGCTATATCTGTTTTAGGCTTAAAGGCAACTTGAAGCTCTTGGTTGTCATTCTCGTGCTCTTCTTCCATTTCCTTAACGGCTCTCTCTTGATTTTCTCTAGCTGTCTTTCTTCCCTTCTGTAACATATCTGTAGTGGTCTTTACCCAGTTGCTAAATGATAAAAAGATAGGAAGCATTACAAGCGTAAGTACCGTTGCAAAGCCTATCCCGTATGCAATAGATATTGCCATTGGGATTAAGAACTGTGCTTGTCTACTCTCTTCAAAAATAAGCGGTGCAAGACCAGCAATAGTTGTGATTGAGGTAAGAAAGATAGCTCTAAATCTAGAACGACCAGCGTCAAAAATAGCATCCTCAAAAGTCATACCTTCTCTTAGGTTAGTATTAAACTTACCTATAAGCACCAGGCCATCATTTACCATAATCCCTATCAAGGCTATAATACCAAGCATAGATAGTATGTTAAGCGGGAAATCGTGTATCCAGTGTCCCCAGGCTACTGCTGGCAAACTCAATGGTATAAGAAGCAATAACATCAACGGCTGACTATAACTTCTAAAGGTAAATGCAATCACTATATAAATAAGTAATAGCACTGTAAGGCCTACAGGTATAAGTGAGTCTGTAAGTTTACCTGCCTCTCTGTTTTGACCTTCGTATGATGGTGTTACTGTAGGATACTTAGACAGTATTTCTGGCATCACGTTAGTACGCAAATCTGTCATTACATCTGTGGCACTTACTTCTTTTGGGTTTTTGAGATCTGCAAGTATTTGTATCTCCCTTCTACCCTCAAGGTGGTTTACTGCCACATCACCACGCTCAATAGTGTAAGATGCTATCTCATTGAGAGGCACCTTTGCTCCAGATGGCGTAGTGATACGCATATCATCTAGATTAGATATAGATGATCTATTATCCCGATCATAACGCACCCATACTCTTATCTCATCTTGACCTCTCTGAAAGCGCTGCGCTTGTGCTCCAAAGAATCCTGCTCGTACCTGCGCCATTACAGTTTGTAAATTGAGCCCCAGTGAGTATGCAGACTCGTTGAGCTCTAATCTAATTTCTTTAATACCCGCAGGGTCATTATCTGTTATATCTTTTAATACAGGGTTGGTCTCTAGCGATTGCTTAAGCTCAGCCTTTGCTGCTTTAAGTTCGGCTATATTATTTCCTAATAAAGAAACTGCAACTGGGCTTCCTCCAAAGTTACCTCCGCCTCCATACACAAGGCTTTCTTTACCTATTACAGGACCTACCTTCTCTTGTATCATATTACCTACTATGATAGAAGTAACCTCGTTAGGTCTTTCTTCTCCCGGAAGCATATTTATACTTAAAGAAGCTGTAGATGTTCCTGGCCCAATGTTTTTGATAATATTCTCAAACATAGGTCCATCTATCTCATTTTTATACTTTTCAGTTAGCTCTTTATTTGTCTCTACAACCTTTTCTTCTATCATAGAGATAATACTGTCTGTGATAGCCGCATTTGTACCATTAGGCATCTCAAGACTTATTCTCACATTATCACTTGCAACACGCGGAAAAAAAGCTCCACGTATAATACCCGCCTTAAAACTCCCAGAGGTGAGTAAAATAAATGCAATAAAAAATGAAAACATCAAGAACTTGTAGTCGAGTGCAAATCTCAGTACTGGGCTATACACGCGATCACGTAACCAGACCATAATACGATCTCCAAACTCATTAATATAACGCAGTTTTGAGAATAGCTTTGCCATTCCCTTTTTAGGCTTATTGCTTTGTGCTCGCAATGCCTTAGAATGTGCAAGGTGAGCTGGCAGTATAATGAGGGCTTCTACAAGAGAAACAAGCAGCGTAAGCATTACTATAACCGAAACCTCTCCGAAAAATTCACCTATTCTTCCATCTAAAAATAAGAAAATACCAAAAGCCAGAATCGTGGTAGTTATTGCCGAAAGTATAGGAGGCAATACTTCCATTGTACCGTCTACGGCAGCTTGTATAGGGGTTTTACCACGTTCATAATGTTGATAGATATTTTCTGCTATGACAATACCGTCATCTACCAGAATACCTATCACGATAATCATCCCAAATAATGATAATACATTAATTGTCACGTTAAAATAACCTGCAAGCATAAACATCCCTAAGAATGCTACAGGAAGTCCAAAAGCTACCCAGAATGCCAGTCGTGTATTTAAAAACACTGATAGAAACAATAGCACCAAGAGCATCCCTACAACGGCATTTTCTGTAAGGAGTGCAGTACGTTGTACAAGCGTTATAGATAAGTCACTTACAACAGCCAGCTGTACATTATTATACTTTGCATTAAAGTCTTCTATATACACTTTTGCCTTTTCTGCGGCGCCTATAAGATCTTCTGTATTTGTAGATGTTATAGTCACATTTACAGCAAGATTTCCATTAAAGTAATTAGCATTAGGTGTTTCAGAAAAACGATCTCTTACCTCTGCCACGTCTTTAAGGCGTATCGTTTGCCCGCTTGCGTCTGATCGTACTATTACATTAGACAACTCATCCCCGTAGTAAGCTCTATTATTTGCACGTATAAGATACTCTTCGGCTTCTGTTTTTATAGACCCGCCTGTAGTGAGAATATTAGATGTGCTTACCGCCTGAGATACATCTGCAAAAGATAAATCGTAAGCAAGTAAACTGTTTTCATTTACAGCTATCTCAATCTCTTCTTCAGGATATCCAGATACTGCTATTTGAGAAATACCATCTATACCCCTCAGGTCATTTTCTACCTGTCGCCCTATTTGTTTTAAAGTCTCAAGCGATACGTTTTCTCCGCTTATAGAAAAAGATATAGTTTGCCTTATAGCCTCAACTTTTGCTACCACTAGAGGCTCCATACCAGAAGGAAATGATGGTACGCGATCTACAGCGTTCTTTACTTCAAGAAGCATAAAATCAATATCCTTCCCTTTTTCTATCTCTACATTTATAGTTCCGCTATTTTCTCGTGAAGTAGATGTCACACGCTCAACACCATCTAATCCTTTAAGATTATCTTCTATTTTAAGTATAATACCTTCTTCTACCTCTTGTGGAGATGCACCTGGGTAAGCAACACTTATATTAATATTTTTTGAATCTACTAGTGGAAAGAATGAAGAGTTAAGTGACAAGGCACCATAAATACCAAACACCACAAACATTAACACGATAACGTTTACAGCTACGTGATACTTAATAAAATATTCAATGACTTTACGCATCTTACTCTGCTTCTTCTTGTGATGATTCCTTTTCTGAATAGATCTTTACAAGCATACCTGCATATGCCCCAGGTACTGGCTTGCTTACTATCTTTGTACCTTCAGGTATACCCTTTACAACTACTTCCTTATCAGAAAAATAAACTGGGTTTACCTCTATCACATCTAGAATAGAATCACGCACCATAAAAAGTTCATTATTTGGCTGTAATAATCCTCTTGGTAGGGATATTGCATCCTGCTCTTCTTTTGCTTGTAGCAATGCTTCTAAGTAAACACCTTCTCTAAGACCTTCTCCTTTTACCTCTATGTAGGCATTTATAGTTTGTGAGGCTTGATTTATATTACCATTAACTCGAGTTACCTTACCAGTATACGTTTGCTTACCGTCTATAGTAGACAGTGTTACTTCATTATTTACTTGTAATAAATCTGCATAGTTTTTACTTATAGCAACTTCTAGTTCATATAAGCTTGTATCTATAAACTCGCCTAGCTTTTGTCCAGATCGTACTAGCGTTCCTTCTGTAACTAGAGCTTCTGTAAGAACTCCTGTAAATGGAGCGGTTATTCTGTATTTACCTAGACGTTGCTCTAAGTTTTTTACGTTATAATAAGCCGTTTGTATATTTCTTCCCGAAATGAAATAGCCTTCTTTTTCTGATGTGACTTCTGGTAAAGGTGGAGTTGCCTTGCTTAGGTCAAAGTTATTAAGATAAGCCTGCCATTTTGGGTAGGCTTCTGGATAGTCAAGACGTAAATCTGGCATTATAGAAGTAATCTGATCATACAATGCACTTTTTTGAGATTGTACAGTTGCATAATATTCAGAGCTATTAAGACTAAGTAATGTTTGTCCTTTTCTATACTCTTGCCCTGGCTTAAAAAGTTTACTTCCTTTTTGAAGAACGCCCTGTACTTCAGAAAATATTTCTAACCTTCTTTGAGCAACGAGATTACCGTTTGCCGAAATCTCAATAGGTACGACCCCATTTACAGCATCTTCTACAAAAACGGTTTTAATTACTTTTTTAGGCTTAGGCCTTGTACGTTGATTACTTGCTACAATAGCTTCTGAAGCAAAAAAAGCTCCGATTATGAGTAGGACTCCTAATAGAGAGAGGATGATTTTACGCATCTAGTTTATTTTGGTTGTTTTGGTGGCTTGAGTACCAGCAGTGCAAATCTAAGTATGAAGCCATAGCGCTGCTGTTAACGATGTCTTAAATTAAAAGCAAGAACGTGCGGTATTACTTACAAAACAACCTATTGCATATGTTAAAAGAAAAAAACCAGCTTGTATAGCTGGTTTCTTAATTATTATTGAATGGTATTACGCTTTCGCGAAAGCGTAAAAATACTAGTTTAACGCATCGAGTTCTTCTGTGATTTTCTCCCAGTCTTCCATAAAGCCGTCTAGCTTCTTTTTCTTGCCATTGTAGTTATCAAAAAACGCTGGATCTGCAACCGTCTCATCATAATTAGTCGCAAGAGCAACGTCTAGCTCCTTGATCTCGCGTTCTATTTTATTAATATTAGACTCTACTTTACTGAGTCTATTATTAAGAGATTTGAGCTTTTTTTGATCTTCGTAAGATTTTTTTGTGCTCTTTACAGGCGCTTCTTTTTTTACAACATCACGCTTTTCTACCTCTCTCAAGTTTGCCACTTCTCGCTGCTCTAGATAATAATCTATGTCTCCCAGATACTCTCTTATACGATGATCTTTAAACTCATAAACTCTATCTGTAAGACCTTGTAAAAAATCACGGTCGTGAGATACGACTATAAGAGTCCCTTCAAACTGCTTGAGACTATCTTTAAGTACATTTTTTGACTTAATGTCTAGGTGGTTTGTAGGCTCATCCATCACAAGCACGTTAAAGGGTTGCAGCATAAGCTTAGCAAGTGCTAGCCTGTTGCGCTCACCTCCAGAGAGTACACGCACATACTTATCTACCTCCTCTCCCCTAAAGAGAAAAGAGCCTAATATATCTCGCACGCGTGGTCTTGTTTTCTCATCTGCAGCATCTATCATCGTGTCTTCTACAGTTTTTGATCCGTCAAGATACTCTGCTTGGTTTTGAGCAAAGTACCCTATCTGTACATTATGACCTAGCTTAACCTTCCCTTGGTGCTCGAGCTCTCCTACTATAATTTTTGCCAGCGTAGATTTACCTTGGCCATTTTGCCCTACAAAGGCAGTCTTAGTATCACGCTCTACCAGCAAGTCTATACCCTGTAAAACGTTTTTATCTCCATAGCTCTTTGCAACCTCCTCAGCCTCTACCACAACCTTACCAGGCGTTACAGATACAGGAAATTTAAGCGTCATCACACTATTATCATCTTCATCTACCTCAATGCGGTCTATCTTATCTAACTTTTTTATGAGCGACTGGGCCATTGTGGCCTTAGAAGCTTTTGCTCTAAACTTCTCAATAAGCTTTTCTGTCTGCTCAATTTGCTTCTGCTGGTTTTTTTGTGAAGCCAGTTGCTGCTCTCTTATTTCCGAACGAAGCACAAGGTACTGTGTATACGGCTTCGGGTAATCATAAATGCGACCTAGCGAAATCTCAATAGTACGGTTAGTCACGTTATCTAAAAACATCTTATCGTGAGATACAATCACCACAGCACCAGTATACCCACGCAAGAAGCTCTCAAGCCAGATAATAGATTCTATATCTAAGTGGTTTGTAGGCTCATCGAGCAGTAATATATCGTGATTTTGCAGTAAAAGCTTAGCCAGCTCTATACGCATACGCCACCCTCCAGAAAAGGTGTCTGTAAGCTTATCAAAATCCTCACGCTTAAAACCTAGACCTTGTAATATGCGCTCTGTCTCACCTTTATAACTATACCCGCCGTGCACTTCATACTGGTGTTGTACGTCGTTTATATCTATCATAAGCTGGTTATAGCTCTCGCTCTCGTAGTCTGTGCGTGTCGCTAGTTGCTCATTAATATGTGCAAGTTGACTCTCTAGTTTTTTTATTTCTTTAAAAGCCTCATAAGACTCCTCAAGTACGGTACGTCCTTCTATAAAATCTATGTCTTGCTTTAAGAAACCTATGCTTATCTCCTTCTCTATAGCTATAGATCCCGTATCATATTGCTGCTCGCCAGAAATGATACGTAGCATTGTAGACTTACCAGCACCATTTTTACCTACCAGTCCTACCCGATCACCACTATTAAGTCTAAAGGTGATTTCTTCAAACAAATATTCGCCTTGAAAAGAGACAGAAAGGTTGTGAATATTGAGCATAGAGTAATAAGTAAAAGTTATTATTTGGTATGTACTAACCGTGCAAAGATGCTTAAATTTGTAGTTAAAAACTAAGGAGATTATGGGAATTCTAAAAGGCAGTAAACTCAACAGTATTCTTACAGGAAAGT
The DNA here is from genome assembly GCF_000152925.2 of Dokdonia sp. MED134. NCBI lineage: Bacteria > Pseudomonadati > Bacteroidota > Flavobacteriia > Flavobacteriales > Flavobacteriaceae > Dokdonia > Dokdonia sp. MED134. The sequence continues at coordinate 1,357,727 of NZ_CP009301.1, forward strand.
GCCCTGTGTGTCAAAACGAGTCTATGTACAAAAACTCAAATCCTTATATCTTATCTGAGACGCTCAAAATGCACGAGCGCTGCTCTCACTGCGACACAAAGTATAAGATAGAACCTTCTTTCTTTTATGGTGCTATGTATGTGAGTTATCCCGTGGGGATTGCTTTTGCAACAGCAGCTTTTGTAATTACCTATTTCTTTTTTGAAGCTACGCTAGTAAATACATTTATCGCCATAGTAGGCACAATGGTCGTTTTTATGCCGGTTATTATGCGACTAGCACGCAACATATGGATTAACTTTTTTATGACATATGACCCTAGTAAAGATCAACTAGTAAGTAAGTAAGTAAGTAAGAGTACGCTTTCGCGAAAGCGTACTAAACCACATTCCTTACTACTTAAATCTCCAGCTTTTTTGGAAATCTCATTATATCGACCTCCTCTGGAAGTGGAATATTTTTTTCTATAAACTCAAATAGATGTTGTGCCAGCAGAGGGCCTGCCATTATCCCGCGCGTACCTAAGCCATTGAGCACAGCAAGCTGTTTATATGCAGGATGCACTCCTAAAAGTGGCCTTCTATCTCCCGTAGTAGGGCGTATACCTGCCTCTTGACCTACCACGTCATATGGTGTATTTACTAAAGCAGCAAACTTAGACTCTAACTCCTCGCAGGCTATCTGTGTGCTCTCCCAGTCCTTATCAGTCCAGTTATAAGTTGCTCCTACTTTGTACAAATCCTCACCAAGGGGAACAATAAAAAATGATGTTTTGATAGCGGCAGTCAGCTTTAATTTTGGAGCTTTTATGATGATGTACTCACCTTTGTTTCCTACAAGTGGTAATCTGTTAAAATAAGGGTTCTGCTTGATACCATATCCTTCGGCAAAGACTATGTGATTTGCTTCATAATCTTTATACTGTACTCCGGCATCTGTAAGTGTGAGCTGTGTGTAGTTGAATTCCGCTTTCGCGAAAGCGGACATCCCCTCAAGATAATTTTCATAAGCGTGCTGTAAGGCCTTTATGTCTACCCGACCTGTCTCTAGTACTTCGCCATAATCATAAGGTGCTTGTATATCTTTATTTTCGTTTTTTACGAGTGGTGTTTTTACAAAACGCTCGAGCCCCTGCTTATCACTAGCAGCAAACCAATTATTTTGATCTTCTATAGAGTGAAACACCTTCCTCACGGGCATAGAGTACATAAACTGAGTATCTAGCTTTTCCTCAAGTTTTTTAAAATACGGAATCGCTAGATCAAACTGCGATACAGCTTTCCAAGGGAGGGAGTATCGTTTTAAAATTACAGGATTATAAAGACCGGCAGCTACCCTACTGGCACCTTCTACGCCTTTATCAAACACCATAAAAGTCTTACCTGCGGCTAGACATTGCTCACAAAAAGCAATACCAGCAAGACCTAGACCTACTATTATATAATCTACTTTACTCACAAAACAAAAATAAGGTAATAGCCGGTTTAAATAGTGATGTTATCTTCATTACATAAAAAAAGCCATCAAAACATTGTTCTGATGGCTTTTATATATTCTAATAGAACTCCCTTAATAATTCCAAAGGTCTTGCTCTATGTTGCGTATATTTTCTTTTATACGATTAGACTCAAGTAACTGCATCATTGCATTGTCACTTATGTACTCCTTAACCTTGCGGTCTCCTTGCACATTATCTTCTTGATAAATTGTGGCGTTAAAGCGCCTACTGTTAAGAAGATGATCAAATGAAATAGGTAAAGATGTGTTTTTACGGTTAAAAGCTTTTGCATTATGAAGCACTTCTCTCGCCCCTGGGAACCATACCCAGAAAAGCTCGATATCTGCCGCACTTGCATCATCTAAAAAGTTTACATCACCAGACACTGGAGCAATACCTAACAGACGGTACTTTAACTCACCTTGACGCTTATCTATATACCAGTACCCTCGTACGTGATATGCGTTAATGTCATAAGATGTAATCTCTGTACGCTCAATGTTATAATCTGAAATAGGCTCTCCTGCATTAAACTGATCATACCCCTCATCTGAAGTATCGATCTTTACCATTGCCGCAGAAAGGTCTTCTAACTGTATCTTTTCTGTAAAATATGAATCTCTATAGATAGCGTCTATCTTACCATTTTTAATATTCTTTACAAGAACATCAAAAAGCGAACGACGATCTGACCCCATATTTACCGTATCAATAGGGTAATATAGAGGAAAGTTAACGCGCTCATCAAGATCAATAACTTCCCACGTATTTTTTGCCCACAGTACATCACGTTTTTCAACGTAACCGTATGGTAATGGTTTGTCATTATCTTTTGCTTTTTGCTCTTCGGTTACTTCAAACATCTCGTCTGGCGTTTTTGCATTAAGGATGTTACCTTGTGCAAACGCTGGTACAGTCATTAAAAGACCTAGTGCAACAAAAATTAAACGTTTAAGACTCATAATTTACTTTATTTTAGTTTGATAGCTCAATAATGATAGGAGACACTGTCTTCAATCTTATAGAGTTACCTGGTATACTTGCTTTAATATCAAATATCTGTACTGACGAACCTCTTTTTGCTCTTTTAAGTGCAGACTTTGCCGCAGCATTAAGTCTATTACCTTGTACAGCTACCGTTGCCTGATCACCTGCTCTAAACTTAAAGCTATTTACTTTAAGATTTAGGTCAAAATCAAAGTCTGGTAAAACAGCATTAATAGGAGCTGCAGATACTGTGTTACGTGGTTTCTTAAGGTTACCACCGTCATCTCCTCCTAAAGCTCCTACTGGACGCGGGATATCTTTAATACGGAAAACAGCTTTATCAGAAACTGTACCACCGCCGTCTGGCAGCTTTGCAGTCACATTAATTGTCACCTCTCTACCTTGAGAAGGTTTCATATTGTACTTACTTCCTGATCTTTTAGAAAGACCTGCTCCAGATGCTGTAACAGCATTATCTGCCACACCAGCAAATGATATCGTCATAGGGTTATCTACACCACGGTATACAACATTCATCTTATCTGCAGCGATAGTTGCAGAGTTAGGTTTGTTTATTGTTGTAAAAGCTTGCTCTACAGCAACCTCTATTTCTTTACCGTCTTGTGGGTAAAATAACGTACCTGTGATTTTGTGATCTCCTACTCCACCAGTATTTACTCCTAATACTAGTTTACCACCATCATAAGAAATCTTATCTGAAGGAATTGCTCTTCCATCAAGCTTAAGCTCAACTCTAGAAGGTTTTGTAGAAGCATCTACACGACCTAAAGAAAGCACACCATCAAAAGTTGATCCTGTGTAATAAGCTCCTTTTGAAGTAGTCATTACTGTCTCATAATTATCTAAAGAAGCAAGTTCTTTAAGATTACCAGAAAGTAGCTTTGTTAAAAGCTCGTTTTCAACAACCTTAATATCATTTTGTAATTGAGACATCTTAGTTAATGAAGATACTGAAGGGAAACCTACAAAATTATATGATATATAATCCTTCTTTACTCCTTCTCCATCTACAATATCACTCGTACTAAAATCTTCATTGATTTGAGCAACTAGCGCTTTATTGTCACCTGCAAGCTTTACCATACCGTCACGGTACTTTGCCATCTCATCAAGAAAAGTTTGCCCTTCTGGTGTGATTTTTCCTCCTTTATAAAAGCGCTCATCTAGAAAGTTAGACTTATCCATTGATTCATAATCTGTCTTATCTTCTACTTCTGCAAGTAGCGCATCTTTCTCTGAAGCTAGATAAGCAAAGTATGCATCTCCTAGTTGCTTTGCAGACTGCGCTGTTGCTGCAGCTGCTTTGAACTCTTCATTTTCGTTTGCCTTCTTAGAAAGATCTGCTAGTGCTAGATTATTCTTAGTTTCAAACGTAGTATTAGAACGATCAAACTTTTCATTTATCGATCCAAAAGCCGATAGTACCTCCTTAGACATATTAAGTGCTAGCATTGCTATAAACACTAGATACATCAGGTTAATCATCTTCTGCCTTGGGCTTTGTTTTCCTCCTGCCATTGTTTTTAATTTTAGCTGTTAGTTAGTTAATTGTAAAAAACAACTAGAATTAGTTTTTATTCATAGCAGAAAGCATTCCTCCATAAACACCATTCAGTGAAGAAAGGTTTGTTGCAAGACTCTCCATTTGCTCTTTAAGTTTCCCTGCATTTGCAGTTACTTGCTCATTGATTTCTGCCTGACGGCTAGAAGACTCAACCTGCACCTTATAAAGGCTATTTAAAGATTCCATCTGAGCAGCAGCAAGTGCCATCTCTTCAGAGTATTTTTTTGTAGAGGCCATTGCATCTGTTGTAGGAGCAATTCCTTTTGCTGCACCTTCAAAATTACGAATGCTATTTCCTAAGCTGCTCATCAACTCACCGTCAATTTTTGCCTCTTTAAGCATATCGTCTAGTTTTTTAGATAATTGTACTTCTGCATCTACAGGAGCTGCAGCTTTTTTCTTAGATCCACCTGCTCCGCCAGCTAATTCTGGATATACTAGCGCCCAATCAAGTTCGTCATCTACTGGTTCAAATGCAGAAATTGCGAATACTACTGCCTCTGTAACAAGACCTACAATAAGCATCTCGTTTCCAAAAGGCCAGTGCATAATTTTAAATAAAGCACCAATAATTACAACTGCTGCTCCTAGTCCGTAGACCATATTCATTAATTTCTTTCCAGTTTTAGATTTTGCCATGACTAATAAAATTTTTTAGTTTAGTTAAGTTAATTTAGTTAAGTAATTGAATAATATAATTTGGGTAAATAATATTAGTTATTTCTTCGGTTTTCTAAGGTTGATTTTCTCATCAATTCCCATAAAATCCTGTACGGTTCTAAAACCGATATAACTACGTGCAGAGTCTTGATACTCATAATCACGTGAGCTTACCTGTAGGAAGTAAGCAACATCTTTCCAAGAACCACCACGTATAACTTTACGACGGTTATCCTTATCGTTTACGTTAGGGTTAATAGTAGACATATATTCATAAGAAGCTGGGTCATAAGAAGAAGCTACCCACTCAGACACGTTACCTGCCATATTGTACAGGTTATAGTCGTTAGGTTCGTAAGCATCTGCCTCTACAGTATATAGTGCTTGGTCTGCACCATAATCTCCTCTTAAAGGTTTAAAGTTTGCTAAGAAGCATCCTCTATCATTTTTTGCATACGGTCCACCCCAAGGGTAGTCACCACTTTCCAGTCCGCCACGAGCAGCATATTCCCACTCTGCTTCACCTGGAAGTCTAAAACGATTTACAAATTGTCTCTTTTTTGATTTTTGGTAAGAGTTCTTATACATTGTTCTCCACTCACAAAATGCTTTTGCTTGCATCCAAGTAACACCTACTACAGGGTACTCGCCATAAGCATCGTGCCAGAAGTAATCATTATGCATAGGCTCGTTATAAGAGTATGCAAAATCCTTAATCCATACAGTCGTATCAGGGTAAATCGGAACCACCTCTGTCTTAATATGATCTTTACGACGACCACCGTTCTTCTTTGCAGCAGCTTGTATGTCTAAGTATGTGTAACGAAAGTTAAGTTTATCTACGTCTATCGTGCGCTGTCCATTGTAAGCCTCTTCTAGTGGGATATACATTGTATCCATCACCTCAGCATAGTACTCATCTGGATACTGGTCTGTATCCCAGATTAGTTCAATATCTTTATTGAGTTTACGACCTTCAAAGCCAGTCTCGCCTAACCCATAATAGTTATCGTACATATATTGCTCGTATGGAGTCATATTTTCTGGATCTGCATCACTAAATGCAAAATCACCTATACTGGCTCCATCACCAGACCCTGGAGTTTCCCCAAGCTCATCTGCTAGTATAGCAAGTTTTGTACGTACAGTAGAATCTTTAACCCACTCTACAAACTGTCTATATTCGGCGTTTGTGATTTCTGTTTCATCCATATAAAAAGAACGAACAGTAACAGTTTTAGTAGGAGCATCATTTACCGCAGCAAAGTCATCATCACTTTTACCCATTATATATGCCCCTCCAGAAACGAGAGTCATACCAAATGGTTTTTCGGGATTCCATCGCTTGCCTTTGGCACCAACGAGCTCTCCACGATCGCCTTTGCCACAACTAGACAGCAAAGCTACTATCGCAATAAATGCAATATACTTTTTCATAGGATATTAGGTTAAGTATTCTAAGTTAAGGGCGTAAACCTATTTATTTTATTTGAAATAAACAATTTATTCGCCAAAAATAATCTTTTCATCGTTGAAACACACAATCAAACCTCGTTTTTCTTTCTTGCCTTAAACCATCTTTCGGGGATATTTTGGTTACAAGCGTCTAGATAATCTTGGTACGTGCAAGGTAATAACGTGTGCCTTTTTAATTTATTATTCAAGCCCATAATAAATGGAATTTCAATCCACCAGCGAGCTGTTTTTTCACTTTTATAAAATGTAAGCACCTCATCTTCAATAGGGACTTGGTAGGTAAGGAAATTACCTTTTTCTACATCCATATTTTCGCTTGCGCGAAAATTTACTCCTTCTATAAAGTACCACATCATCTGTGCAACAAGCATTGCCGCTTTTTCTTCTTGAGCATCATTTTGATATTCAAAAATTCCAAAAGAACTTACACGGTCACTTATCCCTGCATATCTTGCAATGGTACATATCTCCTTTCCATCAAAACCATTAGGCATTTTATTATGCCTAGTACTCAACTCACTACTGCGTACAGCATTAAGATCTATAGCAACAAGATCTGCATCACGCATAACAGGCTCAGTAATATTTATAGCTGCCGAAACATTGCCCAGCCTATAGGAGTCAAAATACAACTTATCCATCAAATCTATTTCCTCTTGAGGATTAAAATAGGTCTGATACCCAATATTTGAGTAATTAAATAAATTATAAGGCTCTGTGACTATGATTTTACCTACGTAAGACTTGTTGCTTATGGGCTGACTGGCATCACCTAGATCAAAACGGCTATCTACATTAACGATATTAACCATTTGATCTAGCTTATCGTAAGAACGATAAATAGGATACACAAGATCTTGACTTCCTCCTATATAAATAGGTATGATTCCTTTTTTGAATAAAGACTCGTTGAGTGTACGTATTGCAAAGTACGTATCATCTACAGACGCACCTGGATTTATGTCTCCAAGATCTGCAATAGTAGTGTGCCAGTTTCCAGGAAACAATTCATAAAATGTTCGGCGCACTTCGGTAAAAGAGAGCCCGTCTGAAAGATTATTGGGGTCTCTTCTTTTTTCGCGTAAGCAAACTATAGCTATGCGTACCCCTTCTAATTCTGGCAGTCCTTCTTGCTCGCTGTGCAGCCTTATGTTATTACCTAGTGACTGGTGATGCTGCAGCTGTATATGTGCAAGCGCAAGATCTGGAATAGGGAGGAGCACCTCAAATGCCATATGTTATTTCTTTTTTGCTGTGGTTTTTTTCTTAGCCGGAGCTTTCTTTTTTGCTGGCGCCTTCTTTTTGGCAGCCTTCTTTTTTGGAGCTTTCTTTTTTGGAGCTTTCTTCTCGATGTAGTCTTTTATCTCATCAAGACTTAAAGCAGCAGCATCTATATCTTTACTAAGCTCTATTTTGAGCTTACCTTTTATAATATTAGAGCGTCCCCAGCGTGCTTTTTCTACACGTATTCCTTCTTCTGGAAAATCCTGAAGTACTTTATCTATTTCCTTTTGCTTTTTAACTTCTATAAGCTCTACAATATCCTCATCAGAGAGGTTATCAAAATCGTACTTCTTGTTTACGTTTATAAACATTCCGTTCCATTTTATATACGGGCCAAAACGACCTGTACCTTTTTGAACCGGAAGATCCTCATACATATATATAGGAGCGTCTGCCTTTTGTTTTTCTTTGATGTACACTATAGCTTCATCTAGATCTACATCCATTGGATCACGTCCTTTAGGTAGTGATACAAATGTTTTTCCAAACTTAACATACGGTCCAAAACGACCATTATTTACAGACACCTCTTCTTCTTCAAAAGTTCCTAAATCTTTAGGTAGTTTAAAGAGGTCCATTGCCTGCTCATACGTAAGGTTACTAAGCGTTTGATCTGGACCTAGACTTGCAAATCGAGGCTTCTCATCATCCTCTACAGAACCTATCTGAACCATAGGACCAAATTTACCTAGACGCACACTCACAGGCTTACCTGTTTCTGGATCTTTACCTAGTATGCGCTCTCCTACTTCACGCTCTGCATTTTTTTCTACATCTTTTACGTGAGGATGGAAGTCTTTATAGAAATCCTTCATCATTTTAGTCCACTCCTGCTTTCCTTCTGCTATGTCGTCAAAATCTGCTTCGACCTTTGCAGTAAAGTTATAATCAAGAATGTTTTCAAAATGCTGGACTAAAAAGTCGTTTACGACCATCCCTACATCTGTAGGAACAAGCTTTCCTTTATCTGACCCTACAGTTTCTGTAAGAGTTCTATCTTTTATCTCGTTATTTTCAAGACTAAGCACATCATAAGATCGCTCCTTCCCTTCTACAGTACCTTTTTCTACATACTTACGATTTTGGATAGTCGTAATAGTAGGTGCATATGTAGATGGACGTCCTATACCTAGTTCTTCAAGTTTCTTTACTAGAGAAGCTTCTGTATAACGGTATGGTGGTCTTGTAAAACGTTCTGTGGCGGTAATGTATTTATTAAGTAGCGCCTCTCCTGTTTTAAGATCAGGAAGTAAACCTGTTTCTTCTACATCTTCATCATCACTACCTTCTAGGTATACTTTTAAGAAACCTTCAAACTTTAAGATCTCCCCATTTGCTGTAAAATTATCTGTACCTGCACTAGAAGCTATTTGCACATTTGTGCGCTCTAGTTGTGCCTCGCTCATTTGTGAGGCAATCGCACGTTTCCAGATAAGTTCATAAAGACGTATCTGGTCGCGATCCATATTTACAGAATGCTTTGAGAAATCTGTAGGACGTATCGCCTCGTGAGCTTCTTGTGCTCCCTTAGACTTTCCTTTATAATTACGTTCTTTATGAAACTCCTTACCATAAGCAGCTACAATCTCTGCCTCTGCTCCAGCCTTTGCATCTTTAGATAGATTTACACTATCTGTTCTCATATATGTAATATGCCCAGCTTCATAGAGTCGCTGTGCCATCGTCATCGTTTTACTTACAGAGAAATACAGTTTTCTACTTGCTTCCTGTTGTAAAGTAGAGGTAGTAAATGGTGGTGCTGGTGATTTTTTTGCTGGCTTCTTAGTAAGCGCATCTACTTTAAAAGTAGCACTAAGGTTTTTCTCAAGAAAAGCCTTCGCCTCTTTTTTGGTAGTTATATTTTTAGGAAGTTTTGCTTTAAAAGACTTTCCATCTTGCGTAGTAAACTCTGCATCTACTCTATATGATGCTTTAGGCTCAAAACCTAAAACCTCACGCTCACGCTCTACAATAAGTCTTACAGAAACAGATTGCACACGCCCCGCCGAAAGACCTCCTTTTACCTTTCTCCATAATACTGGAGAGAGCTCATACCCCACTAATCTATCAAGCACTCTACGCGCTTGTTGTGCATTTACAAGATCATAATCAATCTTACGAGGGTTCTCAATAGCTCTTAGTATAGCCGTCTTTGTAATCTCGTGAAAAACAATACGTTTTGTACGGTCTGGTGTTAACCCAAGCTCTTGTTCTAAGTGCCAGGCTATAGCCTCTCCCTCGCGATCCTCATCACTAGCGAGCCACACCATCTCTGCCTTATTTGCAAGAGACTTAAGGTTTCTCACCACCTTTTTCTTATCGTCTGAGACTTTATATTTTGGAGTAAAATCTCCATCTACATCAACACCTAACTCCTTAGAGGGAAGGTCTGCAATGTGTCCAAAACTACTCTCAACTTTATAGTCTGAGCCTAGAAATTTTTCTATCGTTTTAGCCTTTGCAGGTGACTCCACAATGACGAGATTCTTTGCCATACATTTTATTTTTTCAGATTACAAAAGTAGATGTTTTATTTATATCGCAATCCGCAAGGCCGTTATTTCTATAATAAATGCATTTTTAAAGCCTTGTAAATTGCGGTTTAATAGGGTTTATTACGCTTTCGCGAAAGCGCACTCACACTACACACCTATCTGAGCAATGAGGTCTTCATCTTCGGTAAAGCCTACCACTTCTTTATACACCAGGTAAGCCGGTAAATACACAATTGAAATCGTTGCATACACCCCGACAAAACAAGCCATCACCCCTACCACAAGCGCAAGAAAACCTATAATGAGACAAGCCCCAAAGGTGATTCCCCACTTTTTTGTTCCAAGAGCAAAAGCAGCTTTTAAAATATCGTTTACAGAGAGTTCTGGGTTAAAGGCAAATATGATAACGGCAAATTGCAACGGCACAAGCACAAAAAACAAGGGGAGAATAAAAAATAACATCGCCACCACGGCAATGCCTATTTGAGCCATAGACAAGATGAGCACCTTTTTTATATGCTGCTTTTTTATAAACATCCCAAAGCCTACACCCAGCTCGCTGCGCTTGTTTCTATCTTTCATACGCACGATTCTGTAAAACGCGGCTTGCAAGGCAAAGTTTACCACCGCCATTACAACGGTAATTATTAGGTATAAAAAAAACATTGTGATAATAGCCACGATGCCTACTTCCTCATCACTATAACTATTGATATCATTATAATCTATAAATGCGCCACCTAGACTAAAAGGCAGCATAACAAGCATAGATATCCCGTAAGAAATGGCTACGGTTAGTATCTGCAAGAGTAACCCTTGTAAGAACACTTTTTGAAAAAGGTTGATAGACTCTCCAAAGAGATTACCAAAATCTACGTGTGGTGCATTTTTTATTTTGGTGAGTAAGTCTGTGTGGGTCATAAATAATACTGGTTTATATTTATAAAGTGAACGCTCTAAAATAAGGGAATTTAAAATCGTCTGGCAAACTCAAAGGTTACGTACTGACTTCTTCCCTCTCTTTTGGTTTCTTTGGCTCTAAATTTATAGATCATACGGTAGGTGTTGCGATGCGCTCGATAGACACCTCCTGCCTTAAAAGAAAAAACTACTGGCACTGCAGGTAAGGTAAAAGGAGAACCATCACCTAGTGGGTTACCTTCTATAAGCGCATTAAGCACTACATACTCAACTCCTACACCGCCTACACCATAAAATTCTGTTGTGTTTCCTACTTGACCATATGCACTAGAGGTACTCACTTGCGCCCTATCACCTATGTATAAAAGTGCTTCTTGACGTGCATACATTCTTCTTGAACCTATAGCCACAGAAGATTGTAGTGCAGCGTTTTTAAACAGATTAGAATTAGGCAACTCATAGTCCTTTATATAATTTCCATAAAGATTAATGTGTGTACTATTTGCAATCTGGCCAGACCATACGGGCATAAATGCCCCTATAAGTCTGTGATAATTGAGCTGTAAGGTACGCGCTCCAGATTGCTCTCCAGCAAGACCTATCTCAAGACCCACAGTATACAAGCTATTTTTCTGAGCTTTTGTAAGATTAAACCTTGCAAATAAATAGCCCGCATAAGGTCGCTCTAAGCTGTCAAAGTTTTCTACAAATAGCTCACGTGGTGTATAAGTCTCTTGACCTATGATGATATCATATTGTAACGGCGACTCTTGCGTATTTTTAAAAATAAAATCCTGTTCTACCTTTCTACTATATCTCAAAAAGCTTCCCGCGGTATAATAACGGTCTATTGCAAAAAGAAAGTCATTATCGTGTTGTATAGAAAACTCTTGTGTATACAGTTGCGTAGAAGCAGGCTCGATATCTTGAGACCAAGCCTGATGCGTGAGTATACAAACTAAAATAGGGAGTAGCTTGAGTTGCAATTTTTTAATTTTTGCTACAAATTACGAGAATTTATGTCAATTCTAAACGCCTGCCACTTTGTCACAATTCTTTATTAACTGTATCTTTGCATAATCCTTGACAACGTATTCAGGACGATTAAGCAGATGGAAAAAATAATAGACGAGCATAAACAAGGGGAAGCGCTTACACTAGAGCGAAAACTCGAGAACAGTAAAAAACTTTTTATTGAAAGTTACGGTTGCCAGATGAACTTTGCAGATAGTGAAGTGGTGGCTTCTATACTTGCAAATGAAGGATATAACACCACTCAAAATCTTGAAGAAGCAGACCTCGTACTTGTAAACACGTGTTCTATACGTGAAAAGGCAGAGGTTACTGTAAGAAAGCGACTCGAAAAATACCAAGCCGTAAAGCGCAAACAAAATCCTACAATGAAGGTAGGCGTGCTAGGCTGTATGGCAGAGCGTCTTAAAAGCAAATTTCTTGAAGAAGAAAAAATTGTAGATCTCGTTGTAGGTCCAGATGCCTATAAAGACATTCCTAATCTACTAAGTGAGGTAGAAGAAGGGCGTGATGCTGTAAACGTTATCCTTTCTAAAGAAGAAACGTATGGTGATATCTCACCAGTGCGATTACAAACTAACGGAGTTACCGCTTTTGTATCTATCACACGTGGTTGTGATAATATGTGCACATTTTGCGTGGTACCATTTACAAGAGGTCGTGAGCGTAGCCGTGACCCGCAATCTATACTAGAAGAAGTACAAGATCTAGCAAATAGAGGATTTAAAGAAATTACCCTACTGGGTCAAAACGTAGATTCTTACCTATGGTATGGCGGTGGCCTTAAAAAAGATTTTGACAAAGCCAGTGAGATGGCAAAGGCTACTGCGGTAAACTTTGCACAGCTTATGGATATGGTGGCTAAAGCACAGCCTAAAATGAGAATACGCTTCTCTACCTCAAACCCTCAAGATATGACGCTAGACGTTATAGAAGTGATGGCGAGCCATAAAAACATCTGTAACTACATACACCTACCGGTTCAATCTGGTAGTGACAGAATACTCAAGCTTATGAACCGCCAGCATACGGTAGCAGAGTATAAAACGCTTATAGATAATATAAAAAACCTTATTCCAGACATTGGGATAAGTCAAGATATGATAACAGGTTTCCCCACAGAGACCGAAGAAGATCATCAAGGCACACTAGACCTTATAGACTACGTAAAGTATGACTACGGTTTTATGTTTTATTATTCTGAACGCCCTGGAACCCTTGCGGAACGTAAAATGGAAGATGATATTCCGCTAGAAATTAAGAAAAGAAGATTGCAAGACGTCATAGACTTACAGCGTGAGATCTCAAGAAAAAATCTATTAAGATATCAAGATCAAACCATAGAGGTATTAATAGAGAAAGAGTCTAAAAAGAATAAAGACGAGTGGAGCGGTCGCAATGACCAAAACGTAGTTGCCGTTTTCCCTAAAGGTGATTATAAAGTAGGTGATTTTGTAAACGTAAAAGTAAATGAGTGCACTACTGGAACGCTAATAGGAGAGGCTGTTGGGTATGCAGATTATTGGCAGAACTAATGTAGACTAATACATTTTAAAGGGCTTAATTACGCTTTCGCGAAAGCGTAAAAACAACCATCACAAGCGAGCGCTGTGACACGACAAACGAGTTAAGTAATTATGGAAGGAATACAAACCACAAAACAAAGATTTGGTATTATAGGAGATAATCCTGGGCTTAATCGTGCAATCGAAAAAGCAATACAAGTGGCGCCTACTGATATATCTGTACTTGTTACGGGAGAGTCTGGGGTAGGTAAAGAAAGTATCCCCCGCATTATACACTCGCTTTCACACAGAAAACATAACAAGTACATCGCCGTAAACTGTGGAGCAATTCCAGAAGGAACGATAGATAGTGAACTTTTTGGCCACGAGAAGGGAGCTTTTACCGGAGCTACCTCCACTAGAAGTGGCTATTTTGAAGAGGCAGATGGTGGTACCATTTTTCTAGATGAAGTAGGAGAATTACCGCTGCCTACACAAGTGCGCCTTTTAAGAGTTTTAGAAAATGGAGAGTTCTTAAAAGTAGGGTCTTCAAAAACACAAAAAACAGATGTACGCATTGTCGCTGCAACAAACGTAGCAATGTTTGATGCCATAGAAGAAGGAAAATTTCGTGAGGATTTATATTACAGATTAAGTACTGTAGATATTGCTTTGCCACCATTAAGAGAGCGCAAAGGCGATATACACCTATTGTTTAGAAAGTTTGCTTCAGACTTTGCTATGAAGTATAAGATGCCTACCATACGCCTAAGTGATGAGGCTATACAACTACTCGTGCAATATAGATGGAGTGGTAATATAAGACAACTACGCAACGTAGCTGAACAGATATCTGTACTTGAGACTAACCGCGAGGTAGACGCTACGACTATAAGAAACTATTTACCAGATACAGGATCTAGACTTCCTGCGGTTATAAAATCACAAGAAAAATCAGACTTTTCTAACGAGCGAGAGATTCTTTACAAAGTGCTTTTTGATATGAAAGCCGACTTAAATGATCTCAAAAAGCTCACGCTCGAGCTTATGAAAAATGGCAACACGCAAGATGTACGTCAGGAGAATGAAAGTCTTATAAACAAGATTTATAATGATGACCAAGACGACTCTTACGAGACGGTAGAAGAAGTGATGGATGTATTACAGATACCTCAAAAATCACAACAAGCCTCTACTCCACCCCCTACAGAGCAGACAGTAGACCCATATCACTTTGCAGAGGAGATAGAAGAGGAAGAAACTTTATCACTACACGACAAGGAGCTGGAACTTATAAAGAAATCACTAGAGCGTCACAAAGGAAAACGTAAGGCTGCCGCACAAGAACTAGGTATAAGCGAGCGCACGCTTTATAGAAAAATCAAACAGTTTGATCTATAACCTTAGGCTTGTACATTCAATTTTTAAACCGCATCTTCGTTATCTACATATGAATTCTATAAAAAGCACCTTACTTATTATCTTATTTGCACTTGGCTTCCAGAGTTGTGGTGTGTACTCTCTAAGTGGAGTTTCTATTGTAAATGAAGAAACTTTTGAAGTTCGCTTTTTTCAAAATGAAGCGGCCATTGTAGAACCCGGTATAGACCGCGAGTTTACAGAGCAACTTAGAGATATTATACAAAACCAGTCTCCCCTAGTATTAACAAATACTAATGCAGACGTTATTTATGAAGGTGAGATTGTAGAGTACTACATTGCGCCACAAGCCTCAACCTCAGAAAATACAGCTGCTCAAAACAGATTAACCATTACTATAAACGTGCGTTTTTATAACAACACGCAAACAGACGGTGAATATGACTTTGAGCGTAGGTTTTCTTTCTTTTCTGACTTTACCGGCACGGCACAACCCGTGGGTAGTGTACTAGACGCTGCTATAGACGAGATTTATGAACGTATAACTCAAGATGTTTTTAACGCATCACTTGCACGCTGGTAATGAATACAGAGCAATACACATACCTGCTTGAACATCCAGATAAAATCACGGCAGAAGAAACTGCAACTTTACGTGATATCGTAGATGCATTTCCATTTTTTCAGAGTGCTCAAGCACTCTACCTCAAAGGATTAAAAAACCAAGAAAGCTTTGCTTATAACAAGGCCCTAAAGCGTACTGCTAGCCACACGTCTGACAGAGCTGTGCTTTTTGACTACATTACGTCAGAGCGTTTTTTACAAAATGACGTAAGCGCACAAATCAAAGAGCAAGAGACGGCACTACGCAACCTTATTATCACAGATATAGAAGACGTATCTACCATACTTGATGAAGAAGAACAAGCTAAAGCTTCTAAAATACTAGACCCAGATCTCTTTGTAGAAAAAGTAGACTCTGAGATGACAAGAGCGAGAGCAGAAGAGACCCTTCAAGTAGGAAAACCATTACCGTTTACTAAGTCTGAGGCACACTCTTTTAGTGAGTGGTTACAGCTTTCAAGCTTCACTCATATTGATCGTTCTCAAGATGAGACAGTTCAAACAAAAACCAACGACACTAAAAAAGTTATTGCAACACCTAAAAGTGAAGATAATAACGAAACCCAAACTTCTGTACAAGAAGATAATAGCAAGGAGCGCAAGCGCAAAATCATAGATTCTTTTATAGAAACAAATCCCAAAATAAGCGCATTAAAACCTGCTAAGTCAGAAAAAAAGAAGATTATTAAAGAATTACCATATTCTTCTGAGTCTTTGATGACAGAGACTTTAGCGCGTGTTTATGTAGAGCAAAAAAACTTTAAAAAAGCAAAACAAGCTTACCGCATTTTAAGTTTGAAATATCCAGAAAAAAGTGGTTTCTTTGCAGACCAAATTCGAGCAGTAGAACAACTCGAGCAACAAAAAGATTAAAATATTATGAGTACTACGTTTTATATATTTTTAGCACTAATCGTTATTGTAGCATTTTTACTAGTAGTGGTTATTATGGTACAGAATCCTAAAGGTGGCGGACTTTCTTCTTCTTTTGGAGGTGGCGGTACACAGCAAATGGGTGGTGTTCAAAAAACTACAGACTTTCTAGACAAAGCAACGTGGGCTCTTGCAACCATATTACTTATCCTTATACTTGCTAGTAATCTAGCTATTTTTGATGGTTCAGTAACAGCAGAGTCACAAGTATTTGATGCAGATGCTGTAGAACAATCTACTTCTGCACCAGCACCGGTAAGTTTACCAGATACAGACGGGGGAGACCAATAAGTCTCATATTAAAATATTATAAAAAGCCAGCTTTACAGCTGGCTTTTTTGTTTTATGCAATTTTGTCAGTGCATAATCACTGGCATAATTTCTGCCATTTACGCTAGCGTAACTTACAGAGGTTACAACTAGAATCAAACTTTATAACTTAAATTAAATACCAATGGCAATTAAAATTCAACCATTAGCAGACCGCGTTGTAATAGAGCCTGTAGCAGCAGAAACTCAAACAGCATCTGGTTTATATATTCCAGATAGTGCACAAGAAAAGCAACAAAGAGGTAAAGTAGTTGCTGTAGGATCTGGAACAAAAGATCATACGATGACGGTTAAAGTAGGTGACACTGTGATATACGGAAAGTATGCAGGTAGTGAACTAAAATTTGACGGAGCAGATTATATGATTATGAAAGAGGATGATATCCTTGCAATTGTATAAATAGGTATTCGCTTTCGCGAAAGCGTATTAAGAAAATTAAAATATTTTAAACATAGCGCTTAGAGCATACAGCTTAAAGCCTTTGAAAAAGTAAAAAGAAAATGGCAAAAGACATTCAATTTAATATAGAAGCACGCGACGGATTAAAGCGTGGTGTAGATAAACTTGCAAACGCAGTAAAAGTTACTTTAGGACCTAAAGGTCGTAACGTGATTATTTCAAAATCTTTTGGAGCGCCACACGTAACAAAGGATGGTGTAACTGTAGCAAAAGAAATAGAACTAGAAGATGCTCTTGAAAATATGGGAGCACAGATGGTAAAAGAAGTTGCTTCAAAAACTAATGACCTTGCTGGTGACGGTACAACCACAGCAACAGTACTTGCACAAGCTATCGTTACAGAAGGACTTAAAAACGTAGCTGCTGGTGCAAACCCAATGGATCTTAAAAGAGGTATTGATAAGGCAGTAGAGGCTATCGTTGCAGATTTAGAAAAACAAACTGCAAAAGTGGGCAACTCTTCAGACAAGATAAAGCAAGTAGCATCTATCTCTGCAAACAATGATGAAGTGATAGGAGAGCTTATCGCAGAAGCTTTTGGAAAAGTAGGTAAAGAAGGTGTTATCACTGTAGAAGAAGCAAAAGGAACAGAAACGTATGTAGATGTTGTAGAGGGTATGCAGTTTGATCGCGGTTTCCTTTCTCCATACTTTGTGACAAACAGTGAGAAAATGAGTGCAGAGCTAGACAGCCCGTATATCTTACTATTTGACAAGAAGATTTCAAATATGAAAGATTTACTTCCTGTGCTTGAGCCTGTGGCACAAACAGGAAAGCCACTTCTTATCATTGCAGAAGATGTAGATGGAGAAGCACTTGCTACACTTGTGGTAAATAAACTACGTGGTGCTCTTAAAATTGCTGCTGTAAAAGCACCAGGTTTTGGAGATCGTCGTAAGGCTATGCTAGAAGATATTGCTATCCTTACTGGAGGTACTGTAATCTCAGAAGAGAGAGGCTTTACACTAGAAAACACTACGCTAGATATGCTAGGTACTGCAGAGACAGTAACTATAGATAAAGACAATACAACTGTTGTAAACGGATCTGGAGACTCAGATATGATTAAAGCTCGCGTAGGGCAAATCAAATCTCAAATAGAGACTACTACATCAGACTATGACAAAGAAAAACTACAAGAGCGCCTTGCAAAACTTGCAGGTGGAGTTGCGGTACTTTACGTAGGTGCTGCCTCTGAGGTTGAGATGAAAGAGAAAAAAGACCGTGTAGATGACGCTTTACACGCAACTCGTGCCGCTGTAGAAGAAGGTATCGTTGCCGGTGGAGGTGTTGCTCTTGTACGTGCAAAGAAGTCTCTTGACAAAATCAAAACAGAAAATGCAGACCAAGAGACTGGTGTGCAGATCGTAAACCGTGCGATTGAGTCTCCACTTAGAACGATTGTTTCTAATGCTGGTGGTGAAGGAGCCGTGGTGATTTCTAAAGTACTAGAAGGAAAGAAAGACTTTGGTTTTAACGCAAAAAATGGTGAGTACACAGATATGCTTAAAGCTGGAATTATCGATCCTAAAAAAGTAACACGTGTAGCACTAGAAAATGCTGCTTCTGTTTCTGGAATGATTCTTACTACAGAGTGTGCACTTACAGACATTAAAGAAGATGCTCCAGCAGCAATGCCACCTATGGGAGGAGGCGGAATGCCAGGAATGATGTAATGGCGAATCGCCATAGATATTTATGAGCTACTCTCGGAGTGGTTCTAAAAATCAAAAACCTCTGCTTTTCGGCAGAGGTTTTTTTATGGTTCTTGTTACGCTTTCGCGAAAGCGTAATTACTTCTTTACAAATTGCCAGATAGAAATACTCACCAAAACAAGCAATAAAGGGACAAGCAGCAGAAGGTCTAGACGTGTCTCAAAAGAATTAGACAATCCGTTTACCGAAATAAATTCCTGCATATTATACTCCCAGACTAAGTAGAGCGTAAATACAATCAAAGTGCAAATTTGTACTGCTGTGAGTTTCTTTTTCATAAAAGGTTTGTAAGCATTATAACCGCCATTATAATCATAATAGCATTTTCAATAAATGTTGCTTCTGTCATAGGTAGTTTAAGTGCCGTACCTAGACAAGCACATTGTATCTCTTTCTTACTCAACAAACTTCTAGTCACACCTACCGTTGTGATACCTAGTATGACAATAGTAAGCACAAGTGCTATGGCTATTTGTAGTCGCATTAAAAACATAAGTCCCAGTGCAAGCTCTATAAATGGATATACATAACCATATCCAGGTACGGCCCCTGCCAGCGGATCATACATCGCAAAGCTTGTTTTAAATCCTTTAATGTCTAAAAATTTAAAAAAACTAAAAACAACATAAAACAACCCCATAAAATCTAGCATTGCTTGATCCCAAAGACCATCTTTAAAATGAAGTAATACGGCTGCTCCAGTTATAAACAGAAAGATAAGAAAGAGCGGCTTGAGCTGTTGCAATTTTGACTCGCTTGCTTCTTGCGTAGCCGTCTCATTACTTGCAAAAACACCAGTGCTCTTCTCTTGGGTTTCACTCTCTGCTTTAGATTGTTCCTTTAATGATATACGATACTTTTCTGGCAATGCACTTTTTAAATGATCAAGTGTCACCTCGTCGTCCATTGTAAGGATAGCCTCTTCGTTTTCTAAGGAAACAGTAGCCTGCGAGACGCCGGCTATTCCGGCAAGCTTCTGCTCTACTCCAGTACGACAACCATTACAGGTCATTCCCTTAATTGTATAAGCTGTTGTTTTCATTAATCCTTATGATCTTCGTGGTCGTGATGATCATTATGAGTATCGTGACCTTCTTGACTACTTATTTCAACTTCTTGCTGGGTGTAGAGACTTAACGACTTGCCTTTATAATTTGTCACATACAACACCTCATCGATTATAATTAAATCTGTAGGTTTTGAAATATCTGTATCAAGCACTTGCTTGAGACTTCCTTCTAGATCAAAAACAAGTACTCTATCGTTTTCAAAATCTGTTGTATAAGCATTAGTATCTGATACAAAGATTCCCGTCGCTGCATTCATCTTTTGGTCTTCACCTATGGTTTTAAGATGATTGCCTTTTTTATCAAACACCTGCAACCTATTATTATAAGCATCTGCCACCCATATATTACTTTCTGTTAAGTGCACATCTGTAGGATAATAAAAATCTCCATCTGCTTTTCCTTCTTTTCCAAAGGTGATCCAATCGTTAGAATTTTCGGTGTAATGCACCTTGTTATTATAAAAATCTGCAATGGCAATTTCAGCACCTTTAATCGCTACCCCAGCTGGAGCATCAAGACTGTCCCAGGTACGAACGATTTCTTTTTCGCTTTCGCGAAAGCGTAATATCTCATCATTACCATATTGAGGTATAACAAGCATCTCGCCTTCTGAGGCGATGTGCATAGGTCTGTCTAGTGAGTCTATTGTATTTAAAACTACACCGCTATTATCTATTAACACCAGCCTATTACGATCTCCATCACTGAGCCAGATTCCTTTTTCGCCTTGAGCGATACCTATAGGATTTACATCTGCTAGCGCAATGGTTTTACTATGTACCCAGCGTATTTCTGTTTGTTTCTTTTCTTGACAGCTGGCTATAAGCATCGCTGTCAATATTATAATTATATACTGCTTCATACTATTGATCTAATCGTTCATATTTACAACATCCAGGTAGGTCTGCATAAGCCTCATCTGTAGCTTTATGAGCTTTTGTGTCGTGGCCTATTCTTGCAATTTCAGACTGAATACCATCTAGCGTGACCTGGCTCTTGTCATAAGTCACCTTCATCATTTGTAACTCTTGTTTCCAAGTGGCATCTGTAACACCAGGTATGTTACCTGCTGCATTTACAATACGTGCCTCACACATACCGCATTTACCTGCGACAAGCACTTGCTGGGTCACTACCACACTCTCTGCAGAGAGCTCTGTTGTATTTGCTTCATTTGTTTCTACAGTACCATCTGCTCTTGTAATTTTTGAAGTGATAGGTGTATAACCCGCCTTTTCTACTTGCTTTACAACAGCCTGCATTGTAAGATTCTTTTCTGATGGGTATTGAAAAGAGAAGTCTCCTGTCTCAATATCTATCGCTACTTTCTTTATTCCTTTAAATTCTTTGAACTTCTTTTCTAGTCCGTATGCACAAAATGGGCAACCTAGACCGTCTACTTGTACTTCAAAGGTGTCCATTGTTTTTTGCGCTTTCGCGAAAGCGGAAACCATCACAACCGCTACGAGTACTATTATTGCTTTTATTTTCATCTGTATTTATTTTTAAAATGTATATCTAGTGCCTAAAAAGACACTGTAATTTAATGCTCTATTTTCTGGAATATCTTTTATAAGTGGCAACTGAACTGCTAGATCAAAAGTGACCGTTTTAAGCGCATACTGTATACCCTGAGCATACAGTAATTGATACCAATCTCGATCTGTGAGCCACGAGCTTGTGTACTCAAAATAAAGGTTGACTTGCTTGTTTGGGTATTGCGGTTTAAGCAACGGTAACCCTACGCCAAATTTTGCTCTAAGTTCATCTTGATTACCATCTGGAGCCCAGTTATAGCCTATCTCTGTTGAGATTCCATACTTTAAGGTTTCTAGTCCAGAAACTATGCCATAATAGCCTTGATATTCTCCAGTGCTGAGCTCTAATAAGTCTAGCTCCTTACCGGTGGGTAAGGTTTGAATAGTTTTAGCCACCATACGCCAGGTTCTACCTGTACCGTCCTTTCTAAAAAACTGGTATTTACCCTGTACTTTTATATCTGCCAGCGTGCTACCAGAGCCTGCTCCATCTAGATCGTAACTTAAATAGGGTATGTGCAAAGCCACTAAAGAGTTAGACGTAGGAAGATAATGCAACATTAAAGGTACATATACAGCGGTACCTCTATCATTATTCCTTATCTCAGTGAGTGTCTTTGTGGTAAAGCTGTTCCCGCCTAGCATTATGGGCTTATCTGCCGTTATAGGTGGGCCTTGAGCAAGAACTTTTACAAGCACTAGACTCAATAATGTAGTGAAAATTATTTTTTTCATTAGTATTTGATTTTCCTCTAAAAGACTGAGGTTAAATTAATTAAATAAACGTTTTATTCAATTTAAAACGCGTTAAATAATTGCGTATCAAGATATTGATACGCAAAAGACCATCCGCCAGTGCGGAGACTTTTAATAAATCAAATTAGGTATTGCTCAAAGAGCTCTTGGTAATCTTGCGTTATAAGTGGTGGCAAGTACCTGTCTGTTATTACTACTTTTTTTACAACTGTATCAAATAGTAATAAGTAAGTGTGCGTGTAAGCCTCAATAAATTCAAGATTCTCTAGCGAGAAATCTTCAAAGTGATGTTTGAGCTCATCTTGTGCGTCAAGCACAGTTTCTTGATCTGAACAGCATTCCATTTTTTTAGAATGGTCATCACCATATTTGTGAGTAAGTGCTGCTTGCATCTCACAAGCTTGTGCCTCTCCAAAAATGCTTACATCTACAAGATGCTCGCCACAATAATGCTTTGACACCGTAAACGACATCGTAGACCCTAGCACTAATACCGCTAGAAGGACAGACATTATATTTTGGAAAATTGCTTTCATATCTTATTACAAAGATACAAAAAAGCCCCTCGTGCATCACGAGGGGCTCTTAAATCTATATTAAATCTACTATAAAGTATACTGCAAGCCGGCAGTAATTGTTTCCTTGCGCTTAAGCTGTACACCATTTACGTCTTGTAAAAGTGGTGTTGCAAACTCAAACCCAAAACGTACATTTTTGAGTGTTCCTTTATTTGCATAAAGGTTAAAGCCTAGACCTCCATCTATATAAGTACCACCAGAGTTTCTAGTATCTGCAGTGATTACCATAAGCGGATTTAAATCTGGATTTGCACCATCTATTTCCGAAACGACAGTTCCTTTTACTCTTGCAGAAAAACTAATCCAATCTGTTGCCTTGTAAGCCACCCAGTTATTTAGAGTATAGCTATTACCTAAACGGTAGTCGCGATCATTAGTACCCGTGCACACTACAGCATCTAGCTGGTTACCTCCAGAAAAAGAGTCTGACTGCCAGATATAAGTCGCACCTAGTAATGCATCTAGTGTACCACCACCTAACTGCATAGGGTAAGGCAATATAACTTCATTACCCATAGAGGCAGGCGTTACGTCCATCTCATCTATACTACCCGTAGGCAGCGAGACCCCCACCTTTGCGTGTAGCTGCTGTCTGTTTTTATTAAAAAGTGTAACTAGGGCAGAGATTTTAAGATCTGAAATGCCACTAGATGAAGTTTCAAAATTTCCTCCCATTGCAGTAAGGTGCTCCATATCTATAGATGTATATCCTAGCATTGCAGCTAGTGTTACTTTATTTGATACGGCATACATACCTCCTAGCATATGCATATTCATAGGCATATCTGTAGGAGTTACCATATACTCCCCACCATTAGGAAGTAATACACTCTCAAAACTTACATCATCACTCCCTCTTTTAAGGTCGTTCATTTGCATATTCATATATCTATAAGAAATCATAAACTCACCTTTTTTATGTGTATGATCTCCCATTACAGAGATAGGTGCGTGACCATCTGGACGATTACTTGACCAAGGATTTTGAGTTTCAGTTTCTTGTGCGCTTAGTACTGTGGTCATTGCTATAGCTAGCAAAGCCATTATAAAATTTTTCATTATTATGTGTAAATTATTTCATAGTAAAATGAGCATATCCCTTTATAGAGAATGCTTAAGGTTTTGAACAGTACATATACGTACCATTCTCGTAAATAACTATACTGATAGTTGAGGAGGCCAATCTATATCAGATTGATATGAGGCTACTTTACCCTCTATTAGCGGGTAAGAATTCTGAGTGTAACTACTTACTAAGGAGGTTATAGTAAATGACTGTTCCGACTGAAAGTATAAGGGGTAAAATGCTTCTACAATACGTATACTCAGATTCTCATTACTACTATCTGAAGTATCTAGTGACAGCTGCTTAGATAAATAACATTTACCGTTACACTGTAACTTGGGTTTATCTTTATTTACACAATACGTCTCTACTATATAATCTATATTAAGCTCATAGTATAGAACATTGCCTACGTTCATAACTGGACGTAGTGCAAAAATAGAAAAGAGTATAAGTGCGTAAATTGCTTTCAACAGGTAGATCTGTTATTGGCAAGGAATATATTAAACAAGTTCTTATTGTATCTCCTTATCTACTACGCCGCACTTAAGCATTTTATCACCGTAGTAAGGATTGCGTATTTCTTTAGAATCTGATAACCAGTAAGCACCTTTACCTTCAAAGGCCATAGGGCAATATTGCTTTATGAGTGATCCAGTTGCAAGTTGACCAGAAAGGTATACCTCAACACTTTTTGACACATCCTCAAAAACTTCACGTTGCTTATCTATATTAGTAGATGTAGCGATTTGATCTAGATCAGATTTTAAAGCAGAAAAAGCATCTGCACTAGGCACTACAGTAAGCATCTGGCTAAAATCTTTTGCGACAGATGCTGCATCTTCTGCATCTGTATTTACAAAAGCCCCCTTAAGATTTAAGTAAGCACGATGTACTTGCGTAGCCTCTTCTGTTTTAAAAGTCACCTCAACAAACTCTTCTGTCACATTAAGATCTCCAGTAGAGGTTATTACTGCCGTATCACTATGTTGCGACGGTGCTGTTTTTACTTCTGCCTCTTGATGTTGCTTACAAGAAAATAACGCGATTGCGATGGCTACAAAAAATACATTTTTCATTTGCTAGGGTTTTAACCCTGCAAAAATACAACGTACTCACTTATTTACCTTGCGGTAATAAAAAAATGCCGGCAATAATAAGAAAACAAGTAATGGCTGGATTAAAAAACGGCGCACATAAAAAAGCCCCATATACTCAGAGGGTGTATGGTGATGTAATAAAATATAGTAAACGATACTGAGCACAATAAAAACAACTGCATAAAATACAATCGTAAACTTAATAATACCCCTATCTCTAAAGACAGCCCACAGCAAGCCCAGCGACAACAGCATATTTAACAAGTATCTAAATAATATATGCGCCATTAACTTCCCTTTTGCAAAAGTAGGTAGTGGCGTGTTTTGATAATCTCCGTGAAAATAATCTATGAGAGGATCGTAGAAGAGTACGCTTTCGCGAAAGCGTATAAAAAGCAACCCAAACAGGCATAGCACAGCTAGCAACATATAGAATACCTTATGCATCTTTTACAGGTTTTTTATACGAGTTTATCCAGCCTAACCACAGCAAGAATACGGTGCCATAAATAACCGCCGGAAAGATAGTGCCGTGTAGTACATCTGCATATGCTGGGTATTCATAAATACCTATTGTAAGTAAGGCAATGCGCAAGACATTCATACCATAGAGAAGTACGACTCCTCCAAAAATGAAAAGTAGTGTTCTTTTTACATCTCCAAAAAATGCAAGCATAAACGACACAAAAAGCAGCATCACACTTACGGCATTACAACCTTCTACTACGCGAGCGAGGGTTTTACCGTCCATAGTGAGATTCATTGCGGGCTCCCAGGTACTAGGTTCTACCTTCATATCATACCCAAAAGCAGTAATCAACGCCTGACTTTGTTTTGCAACGTTATGTGTAATATAATCGGGGAAATAGCGACTACTAGCCCCATAGGTTAAAAATAGTTGGTAAAGCGACACGAAAACCAAATAACTTCCTATAAATATGGCTAAAAATCGGAGGACGGGCTTATATTTGCGGACTAATTTGAGCAAGGGATGTTTTTAACGTCTAAAATACAAGAAAAATGGCTTTTGAAGATTTAAAAATACAAGTAAGCAGCATTGCCTCAAATAATGAAGGCAGTGCAAAGGATAAAATGACAGCAATTTGTAAGCTGTTACAAGAACATATAGACTACTATGACTGGGTAGGTTTTTATATGGCAAACCACGAGGCACGCACGTTGCACCTTGAAGCTTTTGCTGGAGAGCCTACAGACCATACAGTTATACCTTTCGGAAAAGGAATTTGCGGTCAAGTAGCAGAGTCTAATGAAAACTTTGTAGTTCCAGATGTTAAGGCGCAAGATAATTATATAGCCTGCTCCATCACTGTTAAGAGTGAGATAGTAATCCCACTTTTTAAAGATGGAAAAAATATAGGCCAGATAGATATAGATTCAAATAAAGTAGACCCATTTACTAAGGCGGATGAAGATTTTCTGGAGTTTGTAAACGAGAAAGTAGCTGCTCTTCTATAAGACCGCTATTACTTTAAAGCAATAAACCCCTTACTAATCTAATTAGTAAGGGGTTTATTATTTTATATACATAATACTACATCCCTGTTCTAATTGCCTCTACAGGGTCTAATTTTGAAGCTCCTATAGCGGGTACAATACCAGCTATAATCCCAATAACAAAAGTCGTAAACAGACCTAAGAAGATATTATCAAAAGAAAGCACAAACTCAAAATCACCGGCTATTTTTGAAACATCTAGCAACCAGACGACTACTTGTACCATTATTAAACCTATTAGCCCTCCAAAAATAGAAAGTAAGATAGACTCAAAAAGAAATTGAAATAATATAAATCTACGCTTTGCTCCTAGTGCTTTTTGTATACCTATAAGGTTGGTACGTTCTTTCACACTCACAAACATAATATTTGCGATACCAAAACCTCCTACAAGTAATGCAAAGCCTCCTATACCCCATCCTACTCCTGTAAGAAAGCCTATAATATTATCTATAAAAGCGGTAAATCCTTTAAGCTGGTTAATAAAGAAATTACTCACCTCATCGGTTTTAAGCCCTCTTTTATTTCTAAGTTTCTGTTCGATTTGAGCCACATAAGCCTCGTCATCTACATCTTCTTTTGGCAATAAGACAATTTGCGGAAATGTTGACCTGTTATTATCTCCATAGATTCTTCGAGCAAGATTTACGGGCACAACTACGATCTCATCTTTTGAGTCACCACCAAAACCGGCTCCTTCTTTTTCTAATACCCCTATAACAGTAAGCTTGCGACTATACATTCTTATTTTCTTACCTCTAGGGTCTACTCCTTCTCCAAAAAGTTTGTTACGTATCTCATTACCTAGTACTACAACACTCGCACCACTGTTAGACTCAGAAGCATTAAAGAACCTCCCTAACTCAAATTGTAAAGATTCTATTTCAAACCATCCTTCTGTAGTAGCTCCTACACCTATATTTTCTAACGTTACATCATCATATTTTATAGTTTGAGGAGGCACACTAAGTACATATGTACTTGCTTTAGTATCTGGTACCGCACGCTCTAAATATTGAAAATCTTCATACTCCACAAGCGGGAATTGTTCTCGCTTCCATCTAGGCACTTCTGTAGGTCCAAAGGAAACGTGACATAAAATAATAGTACTTTGGTCTAATGCAGATAGGCTGCCTTTTATCTCTCTTTCTAGAGAATCTACAGCGGCTAGCACCCCTATAATAGAAAAGATTCCTACCGTTACACCCATTAGTGAAAGAAAGGTACGGGTCTTATTATTGCGCAAAGCATTTACAGCAAATCTAAAACTCTCCCCTAAGGCTCGAAAATATATAAGCATTGATTGATTTTATCTAAAGATACGAGTAAGACGTCACTCGAGATAAATTGTTACAAAGTAGTTCCATTTTGTTAATAGAAAGCGTTAACAAAAAGTGTTGAAATTGCTATTTTTGACACTTCAAAATCCCATATGCGAGGGAGGACACAAAATCTATCAATAATCTCACAATGAGCACAACAAAAAAAATAGGCGCAGCCCTTATTTCAGTATTTCACAAAGACGGCCTTGCCCCTATCGTTCAGAAACTTCACGAGTACGGAGTAACCCTTTATTCTACAGGAGGGACTGAAAAATTTATTAAAGATTTAGGTATCCCTGTGGTACCGGTAGAAGATGTGACTTCTTACCCATCTATACTAGGTGGTCGTGTTAAAACATTACACCCTAAGGTTTTTGGAGGGATTCTTAACCGTCAGGATCACGATGGTGATGTAAAAGAGATGGCAGAGTATGAAATCCCACAACTTGACCTAGTTATTGTTGATTTATACCCTTTTGAAAAAACAGTTGCATCTGGAGCACCAGAGCAAGACATTATAGAAAAAATAGATATAGGTGGTATCTCACTTATACGCGCCGCTGCTAAAAACTTTAAAGACACACTTTGTGTATCTTCTATGGAAGACTATGCAGAGGTACTAGACATTATCACAAACGGTAATGGTAGCACGACAATGGCAGAGAGAAAACGCTTTGCTGCCAAAAGTTTTGCTGTATCATCTCACTATGACACTGCTATCTTTAATTACTTTAATGCAGATCACGAGATACCAGCACTTAAACTAAGTGCAAATAATGGTAAGACCTTACGTTACGGAGAAAACCCACACCAAAAGGGATTCTTCTTTGGAGATTTTGACGAAGTTTTTGACAAGCTACACGGTAAAGAACTTTCATATAACAACCTTCTTGATGTAGATGCAGCCGTAAATCTTATTTCAGAATTTCAGGGAGAGGCACCTACCTTTGCCGTACTAAAACATAATAACGCTTGTGGCTTTGCACAACGTGACACTATGCACCAAGCTTATGTAGATGCACTTGCTGGTGACCCTACATCTGCTTTTGGAGGTGTACTTATTGCAAACGGTGAAATAGATGAGCCTACCGCTCAAGAGATTCACAAATTATTTTGTGAAGTAGTAATTGCTCCATCATTTACACCAGAAGCTTTAGAAATTCTTAAAGGAAAGAAAAACCGCATCCTTCTTACTTTAAAAAATATTGTACTACCAGAGATGACAGTACGTACTTGTCTTAACGGGACACTTTTACAAGAACGTGATCATAAGACAGACACCGCTGCAGATCTTACTAATGCTACAAACACTCAGCCTACAGAAAAGGAACTAGAAGACTTACTGTTTGCATCAAAAATTTGTAAACACACGAAGTCTAACACTATCGTACTTGCAAAAAATAAACAACTTTGTGCAAGTGGTACTGGGCAAACATCACGTGTAGATGCATTGAGACAAGCTATTGAAAAAGCAACATCCTTTGGCTTTGACCTTCAGGGGTCTGTGATGGCTAGTGATGCATTTTTCCCTTTTCCAGATTGTGTAGAAATTGCAGATAAAGCAGGCATTACTGCCGTGATACAACCAGGTGGATCAATAAAAGATCAACTTACCGTAGACTATTGTAACGAAAACAACGTATCTATGGTAATGACGGGAACACGTCACTTTAAACATTAATAACAAAGAGGGTTAGTATTACGCTTTCGCGAAAGCGTGATGTTAGCCCTAATATTTGTACTTTTAAACAGCACGCTTAAAAACTAACGCATAACGCTTTGATTACCCTATGGGATTTTTTGATTTTTTAACTGAGAATATTGCAATTGACCTTGGTACTGCCAACACGTTGATTATACACAATGATAAAGTAGTAGTAGATAGTCCATCTATAGTTGCTCGAGACCGCACGACAAAAAAGATAATTGCCGTAGGTAAAGAAGCTGCTCAAATGCAAGGTAAAACTCACGAAAATATCAAAACCATACGCCCTCTTAAGGATGGAGTAATTGCAGATTTTGATGCTAGTGAGCAGATGATTGCAATGTTTATCAAAGAAATACCAGCACTTAAAAAGAAATTATTTCCACCTGCATTGCGTATGGTAATCTGTATACCTTCTGGAATTACAGAGGTAGAGATGCGAGCAGTAAAGGAAAGTGCAGAGCGTGTAAACGGTAAGGAAGTATATCTTATACACGAGCCTATGGCAGCAGCTATAGGTATAGGTGTAGATATTATGCAACCTAAGGGTAATATGATTGTAGATATAGGTGGAGGTACGACAGAGATTGCCGTAATTGCACTAGGAGGTATTGTATGTGATAAGTCTGTAAAAATTGCAGGTGATGTATTTACAAACGATATTATCTACTATATGCGCACCCAGCACAACCTTTATGTAGGAGAGCGCAGTGCCGAAAAAATAAAAATACAAATAGGTGCCGCTACCGAAGATCTTGAAGTACCGCCAGAAGAGATGAGCGTTCAGGGTCGTGACTTACTAACTGGTAAGCCTAAGCAGGTACAAATAAGCTTTAGAGAGATTGCAAAGGCATTAGATAAATCTATACTCCGTATAGAAGATGCTGTAATGGAAACATTATCACAAACGCCTCCAGAACTCGCTGCAGATATTTATAATACGGGTATTTACCTAGCGGGTGGTGGATCTATGTTACGTGGTCTTGACAAGCGTCTTTCTCAAAAAACAGACCTTCCTGTTTATATTGCAGAAGATCCACTTAGAGCTGTGGTAAGAGGTACAGGTATATGCTTGAAAAATCTAGCTAAGTATAAGAGCGTTCTCATAAAATAGAAATCTCTTAAGCTATGCAACAGATTATCAATTTTTTGATCAGGAATAAAAACTTCCTGCTGTTTGCTTTTTTACTAATGCTGTCTCTTGTATTTACCATACAGTCACACTCGTATCATCGTAGTAAGTTTGTAAACTCTGCAAACTGGTTTACAGGAGGAATATATGGCTCTGTAAGTAGTGCGCAAGATTATTTTAATCTCAAAACCTACAACCAGCAGTTATTAGAAGAAAATGCACGTTTAAGAACTATAGTGAGCGCCACAAAAACTGGCAATGAATCTATAGAAGCCCTTACAGCAGTAAATTCTCCTATCCCAGCAGATAGCACAGTGCAATATGCTTACAACCCAGCTAAAGTCATAAATAACAACTACGCAAAGACTGACAACTTTATCACCTTAAAAGGAGGGGGTTCTAGTAATATCAAAAAAGACCAAGGTGTGATTACGAGCCAAGGTATTGTAGGTATAATAGATAATACATCATCAAGCTATAGTACAGTGCTGTCTATACTAAATTCCAACTTTACTACACAAGTAAAATTAAAAGGCTCTGAACATTTTGGGACACTACAATGGGACGGTAAAAGACCTAATGTGGTTCAAGTAATAGATATGCAACAGCAGGCACCTGTTACAAAAGGAGATACGATTGAGACGAGTGGGAAATCGGCAATATTCCCTAAAGGGATACCTGTAGGTGTGGTGCAAGATTACACGCTAGATAGTAGTAAAAACTTTTACACCCTATCTGTAAAGCTTATGAATGATATGACCAGCCTAGGTCACGTTTATGTTATAGAAAACAAGGCAAGAGTAGAGATTGAACAATTAGAAAACGAGAACTATGAAGAATAATGTTCTCAAGAATATCGTGCGCTTTGTAGCGCTTATGTTTGTGCAAATCTACTTGTTTAATCACATAAACTTTTTGGGTTACATTAATCCGTATCCATATGTATTGTTTCTTTTAGTATTCCCGTTTACTGCAAATAGGTCTCTATGCATATTTATAGCATTTTTAACGGGTCTCACTATGGATATGTTTGGCAATAGTGGTGGTATACACGCTGCGGCTTGTTTATTTCTTGCATATTTAAGACCTCTCACATTACGATTTGCTTTTGGGGTGAGTTATGAATATAATGCCATTAAGCTATCTAAGGTGAGTTTATACGGCCGTTTTGTTTATATATCCATATTAGTTTTGACGCATCATCTTGTTTTATTTTTACTTGAGGTTTTTAACATAAGTAACATACTCTATACCCTAAACAAAACGTTAGTCACTAGTATCTTTACAATCATACTTTGTATTGTATTTAATATCCTTTTCAGCCGACGTATTGAATGAGAAAAGCCTTATTACTTTTTATTGTATTAACGACTGGTATTCTATTTGTATCCAGACTCTTTTACCTGCAAGTTTATGATACTTCTGCAGCCGTATTGTCTGAGAGTAATGCTATAAAGAAGCAGTATGAAATCCCACAACGAGGTCGCATTTATGACCGTAATGGCAAGTTATTAGTATCTAACCAGCCATCTTACGACCTTATGGCGATACCTCGTGAGGTAAAACCTTTTGATACCTTACAGCTTTGTAAGCTGCTTAATATCACAAAAGAAAAGCTTGTAAAGCAATTAGACAAAGCCCGTAAATATTCTCCTAGACATCCCTCTGTAATTGTACCTACAATGTCTCAAGGTGAATTTGCTTACTTAGGTGAGCAAATGCGTAAGTATGAAGGCTTCTTTATACAAAAAAGATCACTTAGAGATTATCAAGTAGATTTTGGAGCAAACTTTTTAGGCTACATACAAGAAGTTCATCAAGGCATTATAGATAAAAACCCCTACTACAGCGGAGGTGACCTTATAGGTAGGCAGGGAGTTGAGCAGCAGTATGAAGATATTTTACGAGGAGAAAAAGGTATTAAATACCTACAGAAAGACCGTTTTAATCGAGTAATAGGCCCTTATAAAGAAGGCGCGCTTGACAAAGAGCCTGTAGAGGGAAAAAACATACACCTCACTATAGACGCAGAGCTACAAAAGTATGGTCAAGAACTTATGAAAGGTAAGCGAGGTGGGATAGTCGCTATTGAGCCCGCTACAGGTGAGATACTTGCCCTTATCACTGCGCCTAACTATGACCCTGCACTTATGGTAGGACGTGAGCGTTCTAAAAATTATTCATTGCTAGATCAAGACTCTATCGCAAAGCCCCTTTATGACAGAGCACTTTTAGGAGAATATGCTCCTGGATCTCCTTTTAAAGCACTCACTGGGCTTATAGCTCTTCAAGAAGATGCAATGGACCTTAATGAGAAGGTATATTGCCACGGAGGTATGCGTTATGGTAGAAACAGAAACTTTGGATGCCACCATCACCGTAGCCCTGTAAGTATGATAGATGGTATTGCATACTCGTGTAATGCGTATTTTGGCACAGCATACCTTAACAGTATAAACAAATACGACACACCACAAGAAGGTATAACAGTCTGGGAAAACCACCTCAAAAGTTTTGGACTAGGGGATTTTATGGGTTATGATTTGCCTATAGGTAAACGTGGGCTCATACCTACTGCAAAGATGTATAATAGAACCTATAATTACCCTAAAAGAAGATGGGGTGCTGCAGCTACGCTATCTAACTCTATTGGTCAAGGTGAGGTGCTTATGACACCTGTACAAATGGCTCACTTTACAGCTACTATAGCAAATAGAGGCTGGTATTACAAACCTCATATTCTCAAAAAAATTGAAGGTACAGATACTATCCCACAAGACTTTACTACAAAA
The DNA here is from genome assembly GCF_000152925.2 of Dokdonia sp. MED134. Taxonomy (NCBI): domain Bacteria; kingdom Pseudomonadati; phylum Bacteroidota; class Flavobacteriia; order Flavobacteriales; family Flavobacteriaceae; genus Dokdonia; species Dokdonia sp. MED134. Next base: position 1,391,187 of record NZ_CP009301.1, read on the forward strand.
AAATACACTACTATTGACCCACAGCATTATGAGCCTATTATACAAGGTCTTAATGATGTGTACAATTACGGAACGGCAGCTAGCCTTAAAGTACCAGGAATAGAAATTTCTGGTAAAACAGGAACGGCAGAAAATTATACTCGTATAGATGGTAAACGAGTCCAACTTACAGACCACTCTACGTTTGTAGCATTTGCTCCTAGAGAAAACCCAAAAATAGCCATCGCCATTTTTGTAGAAAATGGATACTGGGGCTTTAGATACGGAGGGCGTATCGCATCACTTATGATTGAAAAATACATTAATAAAGAAGTGACTCGCAAAGACCTAGAAAACTGGATACTCACCCACTCTCTAGAAGAAGAATATGCAAAACCACTAAGTGGCGAACCGTTTAGAATTAATTATTAATGAGTAAATTTTCCCGTAACGTTGGCAGTTTTGACTGGGTGCTCATTGTGCTTTATCTTGCTCTAATCAGTATAGGCTGGGTAAACATCTACTCGGCGTCTTATGATCCTACGGTAGAAAGCTTTTTTAGTTTAGAAAATCTATACAGTAAGCAACTACTATGGATTCTACTAGGATTTCTTATCATCTCATTTATACTCTTTTTAGAATCTAAATTTTTTGAACGATTCTCAAGTGTTATTTATATCGCCTCCCTGCTCTCATTATTACTTCTATTTATTTTTGGAAAAACTATTTCTGGGGCTACCAGTTGGTACAACCTTGGTTTTATGAGTTTACAACCCAGTGAGTTTGCAAAAGCCGCAACCGCACTTGCGCTTGCAAAATACCTAAGTGATATACAAACTAATATAAAGACCGTACGTGATCAAGTAAGAGCACTAGCAATTATAGCGCTTCCTGCTTTGATAATTATCCCGCAACCAGACCCTGGTAGTGCACTTGTATATGCAGCGTTTATATTCCCTTTATATAGAGAAGGACTTGCTGCCAGTTACCTCATTCTAGGAGCGTCATCTATCACCTTATTTGTCCTCACCTTATTGATTGGACCTTTATACGTAGCTCTTGCCGTATTACTTATTGCTGCTTTTCTATTTTATAAAAACAGAAAACGAAGACCATCAAAACGTCTTTATCTAGGTATTACCTTTGTGGCTTGCCTCTTTGCCTTTTCTGTAAACTACATTTTTGAAAACATTTTTGAACAACGTCATAGAGATCGTTTTAACATCGTACTGGGTAAAGAAGTAGATGCAAAAAGTATAGGATATAACACACAACAAAGCGAGATTGCTATAGGAAATGGAGGCTGGTTTGGCCGTGGCTTTTTAGAAGGCACGCAGACTAAAGGAAAATTTGTTCCTGAGCAACACACAGACTACATATTTTCTACCGTAGGTGAAGAGTGGGGCTTCTTAGGAAGCACACTAGTTATCGGGCTTTTTATCTTACTTATCTTAAGGATAATTCAACTTTCAGAAAAGCAAAAAAATGACTTCTCTCGTATTTATGGTTATAGTGTAGCCGGTATCTTGTTTATACACTTTGTTGTAAACATAGGTATGGTAGTAGGGCTGCTTCCTACTGTGGGTATACCGCTTCCCTTTTTTAGTTATGGAGGTTCTGGTCTTTGGGGCTTTACAGTACTGCTCTTTATCTTTGTAAAACTAGATGGAAATCGAGTAAATGAGTGGTAGGTTATTCCGCTTTCGCGAAAGCGTAACTTTTATATCTAAAAAAAGCGAGCATTACTGCTCGCTTTTTTTAGATGCTAGATGAGACTAGTTATTGTCATCATCTCCATTATAATCATCTGTTCCTTCTATCTCCTCTTCAATTTCTTGTCCTGCATTTTCGATAGCATCTTCCGTTTCTTCGGCTGCGTTTTCTATTGCGTCACCAGCCTCTTCAAGACCATTTTCAATGTCTTCGCCTACTGCATCTGCAGAGTTTTCTACTTTATCTTGAGTTGTTTCTCTACAAGATACTGTTGAGAATGTAAAACCCATTAATGCTAGTACTATAACTACTTTTATCATAATAATAATTGTTTATTGGTTAGAGTGTAAAATTACGAGTTAAGTATCTCGCGCTGTGTTAATGAGTAGTTACAATAAACTTATATAATTCACAATTTTAAACTTAATATCAGATACCTTTGCGCCAAAATTTAAGACTTGCTAAAAGGAGTAATTTATATGCTTATTGCCGCATTCGCTTTTTCGTGGATGAATTTACTGGCAAAATATCTTGAAGATTTTCATCCTTTGCAGGTTGTCTTTTTTAGATGTGTAGGGACATTTATTTTCATATTTCCATATATGATCATTAAGAAGGTACCTATACTGGGAAGTAATAAACTCTGGCTAAGTGCAAGAGGTTTTTTAAGCTTTGCTTCACTTGCTTTATACTTTGTGGTCATACAACGCATACCGCTAGGATCTGCCGTGGCACTGCGTTATACAGCACCTATTTTTAGCGCCATATTTGCATTACTATTTCTTAAAGAGAAAGTTAAAACCTGGCAATGGGCAGCGCTTACACTCTCTGTGGTAGGTGCATTTATCCTTAAGGGGGTTGACTTTAGAATAGATACACTAAGTTTTGTTCTGGTTATTATTTCTTCTATTCTAGTAGGCGGTGTGTTTACTATAGTACGCTATCTAGGCTCTCGCGAGCACTACCTTACTATTATTAATTACTTTATGGTCTTTTCTATAGTAGGGAGTTTATTTTTTATACGACACTGGCGTATGCCCGTGGGTGTAGAGTGGTGGTATGTGTGTGGTATAGGTGTTTTTGGACTCTTTGGACAAATCTTTCTCACTCGCTCGTTCCAACTGGCAGACACGGCAACGGTGGCTCCTATAAAATATATGGAGCTTGTATATGCTTTAATCTTTGGCTACTTCCTTTTTGGAGAGACGTATGCTGGTCTTCCGGTGTTTGGTATGACTTTACTGGTACTTGGAATGCTCTGGAATGTGTGGATAAAAAGAAAGGGGTAGTAGTACGCTTTCGCGAAAGCGTAAAAAAAAGCGAACCCTAATTAAAGAATCCGCTTTGTTTTTAAAATATATAGTTTCTTAATCCTTTACCGTTTGCTTTTTCTCATTAAGTAATATAGGTGTGCCGTACCCTAGTTGCTCGAGTTTATCCATTTGTGTTTTCTTATCTCCTACTACGAGGTAAATCATTTTATCTGGATTAAGGTACTGCGCAGATAGTTTTTTAATTTCGGCTACTGTCATATTTTCAACTATAGACTGGCGCTCTTTTACATAATCTGGAGAGATGCCTAGGTTTGCTATATCATCTAGCATATTAAGTTTTGCTCCTATAGTTTCAAAAGCACGCGCCTGGCTTTTAAGCAAGAAACTTTTTGATACATCTAGATCATCTTCTGTAAAATTCTTTCCGTAGTTTTTTAAGATATCCTTTACGAGTGCTGTAGACTCATAGGTTACATTAGATCGTACACCACTTGAGATTGAGAATGCACCTGGCAATGTAGAACCAGAAAAACGAGATCTAATACCATAAGTATAACCTTTTCCTTCTCTAAGCTCTTGAGTGAGCTGTGAGGCAAAGCCTCCACCACCTAGACGGTAGTTCATCATTTGAGCTGGATAAAAATTTGGGTCTGTCTCTGCCATTGCTGGATACCCAAATCTCAATACAGATTGCTTTGCATCTGGCACATCATAAAAGTATACATTAGACTGCTCTGGAGCCTGAGGAACTACTGGTGTAGGTATCACCACTTCTTTAGACTTCCAGTTATCATTAAGTCCTGCTAGAGCACTTGTAGCAACACGCTCATCTATGGCTCCTACTACTTGTAGCTTTGCTACACTAGGAGAAAGATTATTAGTATAAAACGCTTTAAGGTCCTCTAGGGTTATAGACTTTACAGAGGCCGGAGTACCTAGCGTGTTTTGTGCAAGTAAGCTGTTTTCTCCATAGATTAACTTATCAAACTCAATAGCAGCTATACTATTTGGGTTTGCCTGTTGTTGCTCAAGACGGCTCAGGGTGCTTTGCTTTAAAAGATCAAACTCTGTCTCATCCCATCTAGGCTCTAGTAAAATCTCTTGTACAAGCGCTATGGTTTTATCATAATTTTTGGCAAGCGTATTACCTCCTATGTATACATTTTCTTTATCTGCATAGGTATAAATACTTGCGCCTAGACTTTCTATTTCATTTTCTAGCTGCGCAGTTGTTTTTGTCGCTGTACCTTTCATAAGTAAATCTGCAAGTAAGTTTGAAACTCCTACTTTTTTGATATCCTCAAGCAGTAAACCACCGCGTATATTCATTTGAAATTGCACTAGCGGCACCTCGCTATTTTCTATGCCATACACTTCAAGCCCAGAAGAGAGCGTTTCTTCCCACACGGTAGGAGCATTTATTTGTGGCGTGTCACCATATGGCGGCTCCTTAGATCTATCAAAAGACGACGGTGTACGCTCATATTCTGCTGCTATACTGGCGTCAAAAGACTCCTCTGCACCCTCTACTATTTTTTCTTCTACCACTTGTGCAAGTTGAGAGTCTTCTAGTATGAGGTCTGTTTGCCCTTTAGGAACAAAACTAGTAGCAATATAGTTTTTACCTTTTATGTAGGTATCATACACGCGTTGCACATCTTCTTTTGTTACTGCGAGTATACGCTTTACATCTTCTGAAATATAACCAGGGTCACCAGCAAAAATCTCATACTGCGCTAGCTGAAATCCTTTACCTAGCACACTAGACAGACCATTATAAAACTGAGTTTCTTGACCAGCTTTAATACGATCAAGATCTTTTTGTGAGATTCCCTCTAGTTCAAATTTTGTAAAAGCTTCATTAACTCCCACAAGTACATCATCTAGATCTTTACCTGGATATGCATTTACACTTAACGTAAACTCACCAGCAAGCTCAGACCCATAATTATACATTTGTACTCCAGCAGTAAGCTGCTTGTTATCTATAAGAATTTTATTAAAAGGAGCATTTTTACCATCTGCCAGATATGCAGATAGTACGTCTAGTGCATAAGAGTCTTTATCATAATTAGGCACCGTAGGCCAGGTCATAGTAAGTTGTGGTAGACGAGCAAAATTATCTTCATAATATAATCGCTTTGTTGCCTCTACTTGTACTGGCTGCTTCTCCATAGCAGGAATCTCTTCACCTCTAGGGATTTCTCCAAAATACTTTTCTACCCACTCCTTAGTCTGAGCGATATCAAAATCTCCAGCAATAGTGAGCGTTGTATTATTAGGAGTATACCAGCGATTATAAAAATCTTTTACATCTTGTAAGGTAGCATTCTGCAGGTCTTCTAGAGAGCCTATTACTTGCCAGTTATAAGGGTGACTTTCTGGGTATAAATTTTTTCCTACCACGTAGCGAGCGTGACCATAAGGTCTATTATCTACAGACTGTCTTTTTTCATTTTTTACTACTTGCTTCTCTTTTGCCAGTACTGGATCTGTCACCGTATTTATGAAGTATCCAAGCTTATCTGCCTCTGCCCAAATCATTTTTTCTAAAGCATCTTTTGGTACTGTTTGGAAGTAGTTTGTACGATCACGACTTGTAGATCCATTTGCACCAGAACCACCTATGCGAGCACTCATAGCATCTAGCCCACCTTTACCTAAGTTTTCAGATTCTAAAAACAACAGGTGTTCAAATAAATGAGCAAATCCCGTACGCCCTTCTATCTCTCTGGCAGAACCTACGTGTGCCGTAAGTGCAACTGCCACCACAGGGTCTGATGTGTCTTGATGGAGTATAACAGTAAGACCATTATCTAAAGTAAACTTCTCAAAAGGAACTTCAAATTGTGAGTTTTCCGCTTTCGCGAAAGCGGAATCACCTCCACCCTCTTCCTTACAAGAAAGGGCACTTATTACTAAAAAGCTTAGAGCTAAAAGACGCGTGATTTTCATCAAAAAATAGATTAAAATTTAAGTATTCAAGATAGCTAAAAATTAAAGACAAGTGTAAACAGATAGTGTTAAGAGAAAAGTCAAAAATCTAATGGCTGTTGATAACTTAAAAATAGCTCTCAATACCAAAATTAGGAATATTTCCATAATTTTGGATAAATTCTAAACTATGCAACGCACAATAATACATTTTGATCTAGACACTTTTTTTGTGTCTTGTGAGCGCAGGCTGGATAGTAGACTTATGGGTAAGCCTGTAATAGTAGGTGGTACAGGTGATCGTGGTGTGGTAAGTGCTGCAAGCTATGAGGCTCGCTCTTATGGTGTGCATAGCGCGATGCCTATAAAAGCTGCAAAGCAGTTGTGCCCTAACGGTATTTACATAAGAGGTAATGGTGGCACATACTCAAAGATGTCTAAGGAGGTGACAGAGATTTTACAAGAAGAGCTCCCCGTGTTAGAAAAAGCAAGTGTAGATGAGTTTTATGGAGATCTCACAGGTATGGATAGATTTCATAACGCTTATAAATACTCAAAAGAGTTGAGGCAGCGTGTGATGAGAGAAACAGGCTTGCCCATATCTTTTGGAATGTCTCCTAATAAAACGGTCTCAAAAGTAGCAACTGGTGAGGCAAAACCTAATAATGAGATTAAGATAGACCCTGGTTATGAAAAAACATTTCTCGCTCCTTTATCTATAAAAAAGATTCCCTCTGTAGGTCAGAAAACCTTTATTCAATTTTGTAATCTAGGAGTACGCACGGTAGATCTTGTGCAGCAAATGCCTGTAGAAATGATGACAGCCGTTTTCGGTAAAAACGGACGTATTATATGGGAGCGATGTAACGGCATAGATAACAGCCCTATAATAGCATATCACGAGCGTAAGTCTATATCTAGTGAGCGCACCTATGGGCAAGACACTACAGATGTAACAAAGCTACATACCACCATAAGTGCAATGGCAGAGAATCTTGCTTTCCAGCTTAGACGTGGTAATAAATTAACCTCTGTAGTGACTGTAAAAGTGAGGTACTCAGATTTTCAAACCTACTCAAAACAAATACGCATTCCCTACACCGCTGCAGATCATATTTTAATCCCAAAAGCTATGGAGCTTTTTAATAAACTCTATAATAGACGGATGCTCATACGTCTTGTAGGTGTACGATTTTCTGGACTTACAGAGGGTCATTATCAAATAGACCTTTTTGAAAACACAAACAAGACGGTAAATCTTTACAAAGCTATGGATGCCCTGAGAGATAAATATGGAGACCACACTGTAAGACGTGCAAATACTATAGGAGATGGCTCCAGAACTATAGGTAATCAAGGCAACCCCTTTAATGGGCAACCACCTATTCTTCTCGCTCACAGACACCAGTAATTTTTAATCCCCATTTAAAATGTATCTTAATAATCACTCATTCTACAGCCTTCGTTATGGCACTATCTCAGAGGTAGAGCTTGTAGATCTTGCTGCAAAGCAAGGTTTAACTTGCTTTGCCCTCACAGATATTAATAACACCTCTGGGTGTCTAAGCTTTATAAAAAACGCACAAGAAAAAGGAATTAAACCTATAGTGGGAGTAGATTTTAGAAATGGTAACCACCAGTGTTATATCACCCTAGCAAAAAACAATAATGGCTTTTTAGAAATCAACAACTTTCTATCTCACCATCTTCATCACAAAACTAGCTTTCCAGACCATAGCCCCATTTTCAAAGACGTAATCACTATATATCCATTTGAAAACGTTCTAGAACTAGAAAAAACAACTTTTAGTGATAATGAGTATATAGGTATTACCCACAAAAACCTTAATAAACTACGTTTCTCGCCACTTAGCAAGCTTACTCATAAACTTGTAATGTTACATACGGTAAGCTTTCGCGATAAGCGAGATTTTAACACGCACAGACTACTACGTGCTATAGATAAGAATATGCTTTTGAGTATGCTGCCTAAAAAAGAGGAAGGGCATCCAGAACATACATTTATAGAAGCTAAAGATTTACGACTACAATTTTCTCAATACCCTCACCTACTATCTAATGCAGAGCATATACTTAAAAGTTGCAGCATATATTTTAATTTTAAAAAAGGAAAACCCTCTCAAAATTTAACCACGCTTTTAGGTAGTGAAGAGAGAGATTATAAAAAGCTCGTGGCGCTTTGTAAAAAAGGATTACCAGAGCGATATAAGGATAATATTACATATGCAGTAAAACGGAGACTAGTAAAAGAACTTTCCCTTATAAGGCAGCAAAAGTATGTAGCCTTCTTTCTCATAAACTGGAAAATTATTGAGTATGCTCGTAGTAAGGATTACTTTTATGTAGGTCGTGGTAGTGGTGCAAATAGTATTGTTGCTTACCTATTGCGCATAACAGATGTAGACCCCATTGAGCTAGATTTATATTTTGAGCGATTTATGAATCTCTATCGCGCTACGCCACCAGATTTTGACATAGACTTTTCTACCTGGGATCGTGAGGATGTGACGAGATATATTTTTGAAGAATTTGGCTCAAAAGCACAAGTAGCACTACTAGGCTCTTACGTCACCTTTAAGCATAGTGGAGCTGTAAGGGAGCTGGGTAAAGTCTTTGGTTTGCCCAAATTTGAGATAGATAAATTAAGTAAAGGACGTTATAACAGTAGTCAGCTAGACAACATAAAAAAAACTATTATAAAGTATGCTCAAATACTGCACGGTAAACCTAATTACACAAGTATTCACGCAGCAGGGATTTTAATATCACAGCATCCCACGCATTACTTCTCTGCAACAAACCTTCCTCCTAAAGGTTTTCCCACTGTACAATTTGATATGCACATTGCAGAAGATGTAGGCCTGTACAAATTTGATATTTTGGGTCAGCGCGG
>NZ_CP009301.1:1405000-2655000 GCF_000152925.2 Dokdonia sp. MED134
ACCGATGACCTCCTGCGTGCAAGGCAGGCGCTCTAGCCAGCTGAGCTAATCCCCCATTTCTATGAAATCAAGATGATGACATCAGATTTCGAATGACGAAGTAATGATTCTCAACTTCTAAAATTTCCTTCAAAATGTAATACGTATGAACGTCACGATTTATAAAGCTTTCGCGAAAGCATAAAAGTAGTCTCAGGCAGACTCGAACTGCCGACCTCTACATTATCAGTGTAGCGCTCTAACCAGCTGAGCTATGAGACTGTCTTAATAGTCTATAGCAATTAAGTGTAATTGTTAGTAAAAACTAATTCTTACTTACTCAATTCCTACTTCCTTATTAATAATTAAATCGACAGCTATTGAAAACTAAAACCTATTACTAACCATTCGGTTGTAAGTCGTTTGCTGTTTGTTAATGATATCGCTACATAATAAATTACATAACTCACAATAACAGGGACAAGCTCTAGAAAGGAGGTGTTCCAGCCGCACCTTCCGGTACGGCTACCTTGTTACGACTTAGCCCCAGTTACCAGTTTTACCCTAGGCCGCTCCTTACGGTGACGGACTTCAGGTACCCCCAGCTTCCATGGCTTGACGGGCGGTGTGTACAAGGCCCGGGAACGTATTCACCGGATCATGGCTGATATCCGATTACTAGCGATTCCAGCTTCATGGAGTCGAGTTGCAGACTCCAATCCGAACTGAGATAGGGTTTATAGATTCGCTCCTTATCGCTAAGTGGCTGCTCTCTGTCCCTACCATTGTAGCACGTGTGTGGCCCAGGACGTAAGGGCCGTGATGATTTGACGTCATCCCCACCTTCCTCACGGTTTGCACCGGCAGTCTGGCTAGAGTTCCCGACATTACTCGCTGGCAACTAACCACAGGGGTTGCGCTCGTTATAGGACTTAACCTGACACCTCACGGCACGAGCTGACGACAACCATGCAGCACCTTGTAATCTGTCCGAAGAAAACTCTATCTCTAAAGCTGTCAGACTACATTTAAGCCCTGGTAAGGTTCCTCGCGTATCATCGAATTAAACCACATGCTCCACCGCTTGTGCGGGCCCCCGTCAATTCCTTTGAGTTTCATTCTTGCGAACGTACTCCCCAGGTGGGATACTTATCACTTTCGCTTAGTCACTCAGTCCGAAAACCAAACAACTAGTATCCATCGTTTACGGCGTAGACTACCAGGGTATCTAATCCTGTTCGCTACCTACGCTTTCGTCCATCAGCGTCAATATATTGTTAGTGATCTGCCTTCGCAATCGGTATTCTATGTAATCTCTAAGCATTTCACCGCTACACTACATATTCTAACCACTTCACAATAATTCAAGACATACAGTATCAATGGCAATTCTATGGTTAAGCCACAGACTTTCACCACTGACTTATATGCCCGCCTACGGACCCTTTAAACCCAATGATTCCGGATAACGCTTGCACCCTCCGTATTACCGCGGCTGCTGGCACGGAGTTAGCCGGTGCTTATTCTTATGGTACCGTCATCGATCTACACGTAGACCTTATTCTTCCCATATAAAAGTAGTTTACAACCCATAGGGCAGTCTTCCTACACGCGGCATGGCTGGATCAGAGTTGCCTCCATTGTCCAATATTCCTCACTGCTGCCTCCCGTAGGAGTCTGGTCCGTGTCTCAGTACCAGTGTGGGGGATCTCCCTCTCAGGACCCCTATCTATCGAAGTCTTGGTAAGCCGTTACCTTACCAACTAACTAATAGAACGCATAGTCATCTTATACCGCCGAAACTTTAATTATTTAATGATGCCAAAAAATAATACTATGGGGTATTAATCTTCGTTTCCAAAGGCTATCCCCCAGTATAAGGTAGATTCTATACGCGTTACGCACCCGTGCGCCGGTCGTCAGCAAATAGCAAGCTACTCCTGTTACCCCTCGACTTGCATGTGTTAAGCCTGCCGCTAGCGTTCATCCTGAGCCAGGATCAAACTCTTCATCGTGTGTTGTTAATAATATTAACTCCTCACAACTCGAAATATCCGGTCAATAATAAACTTCTAGTTTTCAAATTCTTTGTAATAATACCCGAAAGTATTAATACGCGCTGTCAATTCAATAAGTCAATGAACTTTTCCTAATCCCTAAAAACTAGAAAATCAATGTTAATGCAAGAGGAATCGAACCCCTTTTTATCCTTCCAAAACATTCAAAAAAATTACTTGAACTTCGCTAGATGTGTTACTGTTTCTCTAAGCGGGTGCAAATATACAACTGTTTTTAATACTGACAACTTTATTTTGAAAAAAATTATTTTTTTTCTGAAGCAATAAAAACAACAATCTTTAAGAACAACTTCTACAAATAAACCTCCATTTGTTAGCGGCTGCAAAACTACAACCTTTTTTGACTTTACAAACTATCTTTTGAAAATAATTTGAAATAAATTTTAAAGCCAATTAAACAGACACTTATAAGAACTACCGCTCACATTTAAACGGACGGCAAAGATACACAGAAGTTCAAGCCTGACAAGAAAAAATGTGAAATATTTCTAAAATCGCTCTCAAAAACCCAACTAAGACAACTCTTAAAACCATATAATCCTGATATGCTATTAATTGAACACAAAACACCTTTCGCGAAAGCGTAAAAAACTTTGTCCTATATATAATGTAAAACAGATTGCCTAGTTATTGTAAACCTACATCGAACATCCTATCTTTGCTTCTTATAAATAATCGAACTATGATCAATATCACTTTGCCAGATGGCAATGTAAAACAGATAGACAAGGGAGCTACTCCTATGGATGTCGCAAAGAGCATCAGCGAGGGGCTGGCGCGCAACGTTATTTCTGCAAAATTTAATGGGGAGACCGTAGAGACCTCTACCCCACTTACAGAAGATGGATCGATTACCTTATTTACCTGGAATGATGAAGAAGGGAAGACTGCTTTTAGACACTCTTCTTCTCACGTACTTGCTCAAGCTATATTAAAGTTATACCCTGGAGCGAAACTTACTATAGGTCCAGCTATAGAAAATGGTTTTTATTATGATGTTGATCTAGGTGATCAAACTATTTCTGATAAAGACTTTAAGAAGATAGAAGATAAGATGCTCGAGATTGCTCGTGGAAAGCACGATTTTAAAATGCGATCTGTAACAAAGCAAGAAGCTCTTGATAAATATAAATGTGAAGGAAATGAGTTTAAGGTAGAACTTATTGAAAATCTAGAAGATGGTACTATCACTTTTTGTGATCACGACGACTTTACAGATTTATGTCGCGGGGGACATATACCTAATACAGGTATCATAAAAGCCGTAAAGATTATGAGTGTTGCTGGCGCATACTGGCGTGGTGATGAAAACAAACCACAACTTACTCGTGTTTATGGAACTTCTTTCCCAAAACAAAAAGATCTTAAGCAATACCTAGAACTTCTAGAAGAAGCAAAAAAGCGTGACCACAGAAAACTAGGGAAAGAACTTGAACTATTTACTTTCTCACAGCGCGTAGGTCAAGGCTTACCTTTATGGCTACCTAAGGGAGCTGCTTTACGTGAGCGTTTAGAAAACTTTCTTAAAGCTGCACAAAAGAAGCAAGGCTATGAGATGGTGGTATCTCCACATATAGGACAAAAAGAATTATATGAAACATCTGGCCACTATGCAAAGTATGGAGCAGATAGCTTTCAACCTATACAAACACCTAACGAGGGTGAAGAGTTTTTACTCAAACCTATGAACTGTCCTCACCACTGTGAGATATATAACAGTCGCCCGTGGAGTTATAAAGAGCTACCTAAGCGCTTTGCAGAGTTTGGAACCGTATATCGCTATGAGCAGTCTGGAGAGCTACACGGTCTTACGCGTGTAAGAGGATTTACTCAAGATGATGCACACATATTCTGTACACCAGACCAGCTGGATGAAGAGTTTATGAAAGTAATAGACTTGGTACTTTATGTTTTTGGTTCATTAGGCTTTGAAGACTTTACCGCTCAAGTCTCTTTACGTGATCCAGAAAATCCAGATAAATATATAGGAGAAGACGAAAACTGGGTGAAAGCAGAAAATGCCATTCTTAACGCTGCAAAAGCAAAAGGACTTAACTATGTTGTTGAAACTGGTGAGGCAGCATTTTATGGACCTAAGCTAGACTTTATGGTAAAAGATGCCTTAGGTCGCAGCTGGCAACTAGGGACCATACAGGTAGATTACAACTTGCCCGAGCGTTTTGAATTACAGTACAAAGGCAGTGACAATGAGATGCACAGGCCGGTAATGATACACCGCGCCCCTTTTGGTAGTATGGAGCGATTTGTTGCTATATTATTAGAACATACGGGTGGTAATTTCCCACTTTGGCTTATGCCACAGCAAGCTACAATTCTGACATTGAGTGAGAAATATGAGAAATATGCTCAGAATGTATTAAATTTGCTAGAAAATCACGAAATTCGCGCCCTTATAGATAACCGAGGCGAGACTATGGGTAAGAAAATACGGGAAGCAGAGATGCAAAAACTTCCGTTTATGCTTATTATAGGAGAGCAAGAGGAAAAAGATGGCACAATATCTGTAAGAAGACACGGTGGTGAGGATTTAGGTAGTATGACTATAGACGCTTTCGCGAAAATTGTATCTACCGAGATTGCATCGACAATGAAAACATTTGATTAAGTTTAATTTAAAATAGAAAAGCCATAGCAATACGTAGAAAAAGATCGAGAGGTCCTGCAAGGATCATTAAGGAAGACCAACACAAAATCAACCAAAAGATACGTGCAAAAGAAGTACGTCTAGTGGGAGATAACGTGGAAGTAGGGATTTACCCTATCCAAAAAGCACAAGCACTAGCTAGCGAACTAGAGCTAGACCTTGTTGAAATATCACCTAACGCTGCTCCGCCAGTTTGTAAGATTATAGACTATAAAAAGTTTGTATACGAGCAAAAGAAGCGTGAGAAGATAATGAAGGCAAAAGCCTCAAAAGTGATAATCAAGGAGATTCGTTTTGGTCCTAACACAGATGATCACGACTACGAGTTTAAAAAGAAACACGCAGAGAAGTTCCTTAAAGAAGGAGCAAAACTTAAAGCATATGTTTTCTTTAAAGGTCGTTCTATCATCTATAAAGACAAGGGAGAAATACTACTTCTTAAACTAGCTCAAGAGCTAGAAGAGTTAGGAAAAGTAGAGCAACTCCCAAGACTAGAAGGAAAGCGTATGACAATGTTCATCGCACCTAAAAAGAAATAAATACAATACAGACTCGAGTGTAAACTCAAGAGCTGTAGTTATTATAAAAACCCTCCTACTCAATGAGTAAGGAGGGTTTAGTAAGAAAATAAGTGAGATAATTTAAAAAATAGGAACAGATGCCTAAAATGAAAACAAAATCCAGTGCTAAGAAGCGTTTTAAGCTTACCGGAACTGGTAAAATCAAAAGAAAGCACGCTTTTAAGAGTCACATTTTGACAAAAAAATCTAAGAAGCGCAAGCTAGCTCTGACGCACGACGGTCTTGTACACGAAGCAGATGAGAATAATGTTAAATTGATGCTTAACCTTAAGTAATCACTTTAACCGGTTAAAACAAATTATTTTTAAACCCTGGAGTATGGCCGTCTCGCCGCTTAAGAGCGAGATACACAAGAGCACACAGTGTGTGTCGCCTGCTACAAAAACACATTAAATTATGCCTAGATCAGTAAATTCAGTTGCTAAAAGAGCCCGAAGAAAAAAGGTGATGAAGCAAGCCAAAGGATACTTTGGAAGACGTAAAAACGTATGGACAGTTGCAAAGAATGCAGTAGACAAAGCAATGTCTTATGCATACAGAGACCGTCGTCAGAAGAAAAGAAATTTCCGTTCATTATGGATTACTCGTATTAATGCGGGTGCTCGTATGCACGGTATGTCTTATTCTCAGTTTATGGGAGGAGTTAAAGCAAATGGAATCGAGCTTAACCGCAAGGTGCTTGCAGACCTTGCTATGAACCACCCAGAAGCGTTTGAAGCAATAATTAATAAAGTAAAGTAAGGCGCAAGCCTCATTTAATAATACATCTCACTTATATAAAATCCCGCTCTTTTGAGCGGGATTTTTGTTTTTAAACTCATTTACTTACGGTGTTCACCTCTATAGCTTACAAGAGTGTTTACGCTTTCGCGAAAGCGGAATACAACACCTCACACCTCCACAAGCAGATAATTACCTCCCCTCTAGTACCTTGATAGTCAAAATATCACTATTTTTAAGGCACACCTTATACCAACTAGAGGTTATGAAAATCCAAAACTACGCCGTACTTATAGTACTCACGCTATGTACACTTCCTGTATTTGCACAACTGGGTAACACTCATTACATACCGCCTATACACGCGAGAGACGTGGGAGGACAAGATATTACATCTGCTTATTTATATTTTTCTACTCCTTATGATAATCCAGCAACCGCTACAACAGATTCTATAGTTATCACCATAAGCCTAGGGAATGGAACAGTACTAGGAACACAGACCATATCTGCCGGGGCTCCCGCATCTTTTAATATTGGCTCTAATATTTTAATAACTAATACAGAACTTAATCAAGCTTTAAGCACAAAGGGTATAATTGTAAGCTCTACTGAATTATTTTACACCTCCTTAAGAGTTCAATCTTCCTCTGGAAATCATTCTGGCTATTTAACTGCAAAAGGTGATGATGCCTTAGGTACTAGGTTTAGAGTCGGTTTTTCGGAACTTAATAATACAATTAATAACCACAATTTTTTCACTTCCTTTATGGCTGTTGAAGATAATACAATCATAACTGTATCAGATTATGAAACAGATGTAATTTTCGAACCAAACATAACTGATGATGTACTGACTATAACGCTCAATGCAGGTGAGTCTTATACATTATCTGGATACGGTGGTGCATCTACTCCTGGTAATGATGATGGCTTTATTGGCGCACTGATAACATCGCAAGATGATGCTCACCCTATCGTGGTTACGACTGGAAATATAAATGCCAACGACCCTTCTCTAAACCAAGGAGGATCGGATATCTTAATCGATCAGATTGTACAAGAACGTCTTGTTGGTGAAGAGTATATGCTAGTCAGAGGTAATGGCAGTGATGCTTTGGAGAGAATATTAGTTATCGCAACGGAAGCAAATACGGATGTTTCTATTAATGGTAATTTTTTATTTACGTTAACTAATCCTGGTGATTTTGAATTTATAAGAGATAATGATTTGTTTCTTCCAAATATTCTCGGAGAACCTCATAGAAATATGTATTTAAGTACGGGAGGTGGTAAATCGGTTTATGTTTATCAACTTATTGGGGGAGATATTGGTACCGATGTAGCAAATGCTACACCAGGTATGGTATTTGTGCCGCCCTTGAGTTGCTTTTTCCAAAATGAGGTTAATCTTATTCCTTCTGTAAATGAGATTTCACCTGTTTTTGATGCTTACGATGGTCGTATTTTTATTACATCTGCTGTAGGCGATCAAGTTACCGTAAATGGAACAATATTGCCTGCTATGTCAGCACTTGCTAATCCTGGAACACCAGATTGGGTAACTTACAATGTTAGTAATCAAACGGGAGATATCACTGTTCTCTCAGAGGGCCCCATTGCCGTGGGCTTAGTTGGGGCAAATTTTGCCGCTGGTTTTGGCGGATATTATTCTGGATTTGCTGTAACACCAGAAGATACAGATACAGATATATGTACTGCTGCTGGCCCCATAAATCTTCTGGATCGATTTGATGGTAATCCGCCAACGGGAGGGACTTGGACTCCTCCTTTAGATAGTGGTACTGATATTTTTGACCCCGCGACAGATCCCATATCTAATCCCTCTCTCATATATAACTACTTTGCCGTGGGTGATTGTGATTCTATAGATGTTAATATCACGATAACTCTAGTGGATTATCCTTCTATAGATGTTATAGATGATTTTACAGCTTGTGAAACTTTTACACTTGCTGACCCTGCTACCCTTTCGGGAAATTTTCTCAACAACCCTCAATATTATACTGCTTTACAATCTGATCCTGCTGCAACGCTTATAGATTGGACTATCCCTATCACTACTACTACTACTGTATTTGTTTATGATGAAAATGCGGAAGACCCAGATTTGTGTCCAAACGAATTTAGCTTTACAATAACCATTGCAGACGAAGCAATAGCAAACCCTGTTCCACCAGTACGTATATGTGATGATAATACAAATGATGGTACTGCGATTTTCAACTTAGAAATGTTAACCGAAAGTATCATTTTAGGTACTCAAAGCGCAGCTAGCTTTACGGTGACCTGGCATACTACAGTGCAACAGGCTATAGATAATGTAATGCCTTTTACTACACCTGCTGCATATGACACACCAAGTACAACTATTTACGCTAGAATAGAGAGTAACTCTAGTGCGATTTGTTTTGACACCACCGCTATCGACCTCATAGTAGACAGTCAACCCACAGCAAATGCAGTTCCTACACAAAACATCTGCGATGATAGCTCTTCAGATGGAATAGAAAACTTTGACTTAACAACCCTTAACAGTATTATTTTAGGAACTCAAAGTGATATATTATATAATATAGACTTCTACCCCACTCCTACTGATGCTTCTTCAGAAACAAATCTAATTACAACTCCTACTAATTTTACTGTTACCGGCACAGAAACTATTACTGCCAGAATAGATAATGTAAGTAACGATAGCTGCGCAGATTTTACAGACATTACTTTAACTATTATACCACAAGCTACAGCTACAGACCCTGGATCATATATAGTTTGCGATGACAGTGCAGATGGAGATGACACAAACCAGTTTACCACCTTTGACTTATCTACACTAGATGATGATATTCTAAATGGTCAAGATCCTACAATTTTCACTGTTACATATCACGATAATCCAGGAGATGCAAATGCAAACAATGGTGCTCTCCCCACCTCATTTATTAATACTGATGCAGAAGTACAAGCCATCACGGCAAGAGTTTCAAACACTCAAAACGATGCCTGCTTTGCTATTGTTACTTTTAATATAGTTGTTGCTCCTCTACCTGTCATAAACTCTCCTGCATCACTAAGTCAGTGTGATATTGATCAAGATGGCTTTGCATTCTTTAATCTAACAGAGGCGCAAGTTTTATTAAGCAGTGATCCCGAAAATGAGACATTTCTATATTATGACCTTAGTGGCGCTGCAATAGCTAATCCTACAGCGTACACAAACCAAATACAAAACAACGAATCCATAAGCGTTTCTATTTCTACCATAAATGGATGTACACGTCAGGCTCAGATTGACCTTGAGGTAGATACTTCAGAGATACCCGATACTTTTCAATTAGAATATTTTGAGTGTGATACAGATAGTGATGGTCAGTCTGTATTTGATTTTTCTGATGCTACAGCACAAGTGCTAGCTTTATTTCCTGCTGGACAGATGCTTACAGTAAGCTATTACGAAACCCAGCAAGAAGCAGAAACAGAGACCAATCCTATAACGGCAACTATTGATGCCTATACAAATAACCTCACCTATACAGGTGCAAATGGACAGCAAGGCATCTGGGTACGTGTAGATGGCGATACTGCAAATGACTGTCGTGGTCTAGGGATACACGTATTGCTCAATGTGGAGGCTAACCCCACCTTCTTACCCAACATCTCTTCACTTGAAGAATGTTCACCTATCGCAAATGCTGCACAATTTGATCTTACCCAGAACGATGCCCAGATTACTGGCGGTGATCCTAATATTCTAGTTACTTATTATGAGAACGTAGGGAATTACACGGCTATGAATGCCATTGCTAACCCTACTGCTTTTTCAAACAGTAGCAACCCTCAGACCATTTACTACAGTCTTGAGAATGCCACTACAGGCTGTACGACGTTTGATTTTGTCAACCTGGCAATGAACTTTGAGATCATCGTAAACCAGAACCCTGTACTCACCACGCCTACCGAACTTCAAGTCTGTGATGATGATGGTGTGATAGATGGCCTTACCACGGTAGACCTCTCTTCAAAAGATATTGAGATTACGGGTGGTTTTGATGCAAACCTTACCATCACCTACCACTTAGACCAGGCTGGGGCCGATGCTAGTGATGCAAGTATTCCAGACAAAACAATGTTTACAATGACCACCAACCCTCAGATTGTAGTGGCTCGCGTGACCGATAATACCACGGCTTGCTACTCAACGGTAAATCTTAGTGTGCGTAGCTTCCCAGTGCCGGTACCCGTAACCCCTGCAGATTATGAGGAGTGTGATGATGATAACGACGGAGTTTTTGACTTCTTCGTGCTTTCCTCTAGAGACGCCGAAATCACCGGTGGAGACCCAACCCTTACCGTCGCCTATTACCTCACCCAGGCAGATGCAGATAATGCACCAGTAGGTCAGGAGCTTGACAATATGATGTATATCAACAATGAGCCTTTTGAGCAAATTGTGTATGCCCGTGTTTTTAACGATGCCGGTTGTTACAGCACTACACCGCTTACCCTGCGTGTGCTCAACACCCCAATGCCTAACCAAGATGCAACTCCATACGCACTGTGTGATGATGATACAGATGGGCTTCAAATATTTGATTTAAGTACACAAGAAGCTAATATTCTAGGCGGCTTAGACGCTGCAACGCATACGGTGGAGTGGTTTTCTTCACTCGCTTCCGCGGAAGCTGGTACTCCTGCCATTGCAACCCCTACTGCTTATACGAGTAATACCGCCACCGTATATGCCCTAGTAACCGATACTGCACAGATGACCACTACAATGACCTTCTGTAGTAATATTGCTCCTTTAGAACTTATTGTAAACCCATTGCCAACTCCTATCCAACCTGCCGAATACGAGCTTTGTGATGACATAGAAAGCGGTAGTGATACCGATGAGTTTGCAAGCTTTGATTTACGTAGTCGTGACGATGAGATTACTGGTGGTAATGATGACTGGAGTGTAAGCTATCACTTCACCCAAGCAGATGCAGATGCGGGTACGCCAGCACTTGCAGATATGTATCAGAATGTGGTGATGGCAAACCAAACCATCTTTGTACGTGTAGAAGATATTGTGACGTCTTGTTATGAGACCATCACCTTAACCTTAGTGGTAAATCCATTACCATCACCTACCACCATAGCACCGGTAGAAGAGTGTGATACAATGGCAAATGATGGCGACCCAGATAATGATGGGGATGCTATTTTTGATCTTACCGGCCAAGTAACAACAGACATTATAAATGGCGAGGCCTTTGTGGGACTTAGTTTCCACGAGACAATTGCCGCTGCAGAGCTAGGTACACCAGCCATTGCAAACCCAGCAGCCTACCAGACGGTATCAAGAACTATCTATGTAAGAGCTACAGATACAGACCCAGCTACCAGCACTGAGTGTTACCGTATCGTGGAGTTAGAACTTATCGTGCAACCTGCACCGGTACTGCCTACCACCATCCCAGACCTAACTGAGTGTGATGATGATGGAGACGGGCAAGCGCTGTTTGATCTTACACAAAACGATGCAGTGATCTACGGGACACAAACCCCTGCAGCTATAACTCTTACGTATCACGAGACGCTCGCCAGTGCAGAAGCTATGGTAGGCAGTGCGGCAGATATGCCTATTGCAGACCCTGTAAACTACCTTGCCAGTGCACCGGCTACCCAGCTGTGGGTACGTCTAGAAGACACCACAACAGGTTGTACTGTAGTAGGTACTTTTAATCTAAACATCGCAATGATTCCTACCATCACCCCACCAGGGCTTTTTGAAGCCTGTGATAGTGCGGGTGCCCTCGTAGGAACCGATGATGATGGGATTACCACTTTTGACCTTACCAGCCTTGATGCAGGTATTACCGGTGGCGACCCAACCCTTACCGTAACTTACTATGAGTCGCAAGCAGACCTCGATGCCGGTATTGCAAATGCTATTGCCACACCAGAGGCATATATCAATGATGGAACTAGTCCGCAGACGCTTTTTATCTTAGTCAGTAGTAGTGATGCAGGAATGTGTGGAGCAGAAACTACCGTAGACCTACAAGTGAATCCGCTACCTGTTATTGGAGAACCTTTACCAGAAGCGATAGCTTGTGATGAAGACAATGATGGTTTTGGAGCCTTTGACTTACAACAGTATAATGATGACTTATTAGCAACGCTTACAGATATCACCCTACGTTTTTATGAAACCCTAGATAATGCCACGGCAGATACAGGAGCAGGGCAGATAGATATTACCGTTCCTTATAACAACATCACAGGGATGACCTCACTGTATGTGGTAGCACAAGATACCAATCCTGCTACGGCAACAGCTTGTACTAAGATTTATGAATTTGAGCTTGTGGTATATCCTATCCCTGAGATTCCTGCGGCTCTTGAAACCCTTACCGAGTGTGATGATGATAATAACCTGATGGAAATTATAGACCTTACTCAAAACGAGGTTGCCATCATAGGGACACAAGATGCAACCACGCTTGTCATCACGTATCACAATACCCTGGTAGATGCAGAAACGGGTAACAACCCGATTATAGATCCAGCCAACTATAACGCAACACAGATGACACCACTTGAGGTAATCTGGGTACGTTTACAAGTAAATGATGGTAGTCCAAATATATGTGCTGCAGTGAGCTCTTTTGAAATCTCTGTAGAAAGCCCACCTACGGCAAACCCAGCAAATGATGATTTAGACCTAATGGTTTGTGATGATGATGCAGATACCTTTAATGTGTTTGACCTTACCGTTAATGAGGCAAGTCTTACGGGAGGTGATCCATTACTATCTGTGACCTATTATGCAAGTCTTGCAGACCAGACGAGTGATACGCCTATTGCAGACCCTACGGCTTATACAAACATTCAGAACCCACAAACGATACAGGCAGTAGTCTCTAGCGCAGCAGGATGTACCGACCAGACTACTTTTGACATTGAGGTGTTACCATTACCTACGCCTAACACAATGCCAGATGCCGTAGAGGTATGTGATGCCACGACAGATATTGATACTGATGGCGATGGGGTGATTGACGCTGGCTCTGGTTCAGATACCGATGGTTTTGAGAGCTTTGATCTTACGGGTGTGATTGCTCAGATAGGTGGAGGGGAGCCTGTAGATATCTTAGTGTATACAGATCTCGCTTTCGCGGAAGCGAACCCAGACGACCCAACGCTTGCAGTGGCAGATGTTACCAATTTTATCAATACCACATCTGGTAACCAAACGCTCTATGCACGTGTGGAACGAAATGTGCCAGGCGATGATGACTTAGACAGCGACGGAAACTTATGTTATGTGATTGTGCCTTTTGAGGTGATTGTAAATCCGCTACCTGTTTTGGCAGAAGCGGGACCTATTGATTATACCTTCTGTGAAGAATTTGATGGAGATGATACAATGGGAAGTGTTGATCTTACGACACTGGCAGATGAGATAGGGATTCTTGCGGCGCCACAGGTAACAAGTGATTTTACAATAAGCTATCACCAGTTACTGGTGCAGGCAGAGGCAAACACTGCTGCACTAAGTTCGCCATACACGGTGGCAGATGGTGAGGAGCTGTTTGTGCGTATTGAAGATAACACCACAGGCTGTGTGAACTTTACAAGCATCATATTTACGGTAGAAAGTCGTCCAGAGGTATCTCCAGCAGATAATATGGTACAGTGTGCCGATGATCTTGGGATTAATGTTGCACCTAACCAAGATGAGGCCACCTTTGATCTTACGCAGCAGAATGCGATGATTACTGGAGGTGTGACTGCAACCTCTGTAACCTACTACACCAGCCTTGCAGATGCAGAGGCAATGATAAATGCAATAGACACGCCAAGTGCTTATGTGAATACGAGTAACCCACAGACTATTTATGCCAGAGCGGTTAATACAGCTAGTAACTGTGAGAGTACGATGGTGGTAGACTTTGAGATTTTTGTGCAACCACTACCATATACAGACCTTAGCAATGAGGGCGGACAGATTTGTGTGGATGAGATTACTGGAGAAACTTTAGAACCATTTACAATAGATGGTACGGTAGAAGATCCTCAAATTGGGGTGACTTATAGCTATGCGTGGACGCTAGATGGTGCATTGATATCAGAAGACCCTGTGGTGACTGTAGATGCTGCAGGAACCTACCAGGTGCTGGTTACAGCTACGTATGTTGATGGTACGGAGTGTGATTACCTAGCTGAGGCGGTATATACGGCAGAGAGTGCACCGGTGTTTGAGGCAATTGTACTAGAACCTTCTTTTAACAGTACCGGATTATACACGGTAGAGGTGATAAATATCACAGGGGTAGATCCTACCTCTGAGTATGAGTTTGCACTAGATGATGGCCCGTTCCAGAGTAGTACGACTTTTACAAATGTGACTCCAGGGACGCACACTATTTTTGGAAGACTAGCAAGTGGTAACTGTTCAACCTCTGAGTTTGAGATAGGGATTATAGATTACCCACGTTTCTTTACACCTAATGCAGATGGTTTCCACGATACGTGGAATATCATAGGGCTAGGGGTAGATCCCAACCTGAATGCGAAGATCTTTATCTTTGATAGATACGGGAAGCTCTTAAAACAACTAAGCCCTACAAGCCCAGGATGGGACGGTACCTTTAATGGCCAACCGATGCCGAGTAACGACTACTGGTTTAGAGTAGAGTTTACAGAGGTAGATGACCTAGGCACACAGAGAACGGTTAATGGGCACTTTACATTGAAGCGATAGGTCTTAAGAACTCAGAGTGCACTAACGAATTTTAAACATTTATTTTCAACAATTTAATTAAAGAAGAATTGTGGTTAAAACCTCTGTGTAGAAATAAAACCATAGTATAATCTTGAAATTCTGGAAATGGAACTGAGTCGGATGGAATTTGTTTAACTTTTACTTTATAGCATTCAAAACCAAAGAGATCTAATAGCTTTACTCTTTAGCCCCGATTGCAATGAAAATCCCGTAACTGCCTGGCAAGGCCGGCGTGAGGAATTGCAATGTAAAGCGGGAAACTCCCTATTTAGAGAGGCTCTAGCCATCGTGCTCCTTATAATTATAAAAGTTTACACACGTAGAAACTTCTTTACACTATAATTATATTCTACGTCTATAGGCTATATTACAACTGTTGCTGCCTCAACAAAATGCATCACTTTCACAACAAATAGTTAAACTTTTAATTATAATAGTATTACTATCATATCTTTGTAATATGGAAAGATTACGCATACAAATCACAATAGATCCAGCCTTGTACACTCGTGATCCCGAGACCACAGACCTAGGTCGTAAGATCGTGAGTAAGAGTATTGAGATGATAGATGAGCTAGGCTTTGAAAAGTTTACTTTTAAGAAGCTTGGCCTTGCAATTAACTCTAATGAGAGCTCGATATACCGATATTTTGAAAGCAAACACGCCCTTCTAGTATATCTTGTAAGCTGGTACTGGAGTTGGATTGAGTACAAAATTGTTTTTGCGACGACTAATATAAGTGACCCTTCTATAAAACTGCTATCTTGTATAGAACTCCTTACTAAAGATGTTATAGAAGACACGAGTATATCTTATGTAAACGAGGTAATCCTGCACCGCATAATCGTAGCGGAATCATCAAAAGCATACCACACTAAAGATATAGATAAAGAAAACTCAAAGGGATACTATAAAACTTATAAGCGAGTAGTACAGCGTGTGAGTGACTTTGTTACAGATATACACCCTACGTATGAGTACCCACATATGCTTATCTCTACAGTAATAGAGGGCGCACATCACCAGCGCTACTTTTCAAAGCATTTGCCATCGCTTACAAATGTATGTGAAGGAAAAAATAACATTACAGAATTTTATAAGGAATTAGTACTCAATGCTATTAAATAGTTGCATTATATAAAGACACATTTTATTATGAATAAAGAAATGACTCCTTGGAAACGTTTTCTAAATATGCTCAAGCTGGACAGGCGTGACATCAAGCAAATTTTATTTTATGCAATATTTGCAGGTCTAGTAGCACTCACACTACCTCTAGGTATACAAGCGATTATAAACTTAATACAGGGTGCGCAAGTGAGTACCTCTTGGATTGTGCTTGTTGTACTCGTGACACTAGGTGTTGCCTTTCAAGGAATACTGCAACTTATGCAAATACGTATACTCGAAAACATACAGCAAAAGATTTTTACAAGATCATCTTTTGAATTTGCTTATCGTTTTCCTAAAATAAAAATGAGCGAATTGCGTGATTTTTACCCTCCAGAGCTTGCAAATAGATTTTTTGATACTCTTACAGTACAAAAAGGATTATCAAAAATATTATTAGATTTTCCAGCGGCGATATTACAAATTGTCTTTGGTTTAATGCTTCTCTCCTTTTACCATCCATTTTTTATTATTTATGGTTTTTTACTCGTCATCTTAGTGTATCTCGTTTTTAAATTTACCGCAATAAGAGGGCTACAAACCAGTCTTGCAGAATCTAAGGGTAAGTATAAAGTGGCACACTGGCTACAAGAAATAGCGAGATCACTTATAAGCTTTAAACTCTCGGGCCGCACCTCACTAGCTATGGAGCGCAATAACACTCTTACCGAAAAATACCTTGAGGCTAGAGAGAGTCACTTTAGAATTCTGGTTATACAGTTTATACAAATGATAGGCTTCAAAGTGCTTGTCACTGCGGGACTCTTACTCATAGGTGGACTACTAGTTTTAAACCAGCAAATGAACATTGGCCAGTTTGTAGCTGCAGAGATTATAATCTTACTCGTAATAAGCTCTGTAGAAAAACTAATTACAGGGCTTGAGAGTTTTTATGATGTACTTACATCTTTAGAAAAAATAGGACAAGTGGTAGATAAAGAGATAGATCCTCAGGTAGGTTTTGACCCTTTTGAAAATCATAAAGACACAGATATTCAAATAGATAATGTAACCTACGCTACCCCACAAACGGGTGATATACTCTCAAACATAAAACTCAAAATAGAGACAAAAGACAGGCTACTCATAGATGGGGTGTCTGGGTCTGGTAAAACTACCTTATTAAAACTTATCTCTGGTATCATAGAGCCTACCGCTGGCGCTATTTATATAAACGATCTATCTCTCAAGGGGCTACGTCCTAATGCATATAGGTCTCAAATAGGGCAAGTACTCCCGGAGCAAAATCCTTTTGAGGGCACGATACTAGAAAACATCACATTTGGCAATAAAGAGATTTCTCAAGAGCGACTTAACGAGGTTATTAAAATAGTAGGCCTACAAGATTTTGTGCGACAGCAGATTAACGGTTTGCGTACAATGCTCTTTCCAGAAGGACAGCAAATCCCACATACCATATCTAAGCGCATCTTGCTTGCAAGGGCAATAGTACACGAGCCTAGAGTACTACTTCTCAAAGATGCTCTTGAGCATTTTGAAAGTACAGAGGCACGTGCGATTATGGATTACCTCATCCACCCAGATAGACCTTGGGCGCTTGCTGTCTCTAGTAACAACAAAGACTGGCAAGCTCAATGTAATCGATATATCAAACTCGAGAATGGAAAAATCATAACTCAAAAGAAAAACTAAATGCTTAATATATCTGAAAATCAACTTAACAAGAAGGTGGATATACGTGGGTATTCCGCTTTCGCAAAAGCGCAAAAAAAACAGCACTTTAAGTACTTTAATAGATTTCTCGTTGCCTTTGCTATTATAGGCGTGATTATCCTCTTTTTACCCTGGACTCAAAATGTTACAGGAAAAGGGTTTGTAACCACTCTCACACCAGACCAAAGACCACAAACCATACAGTCTCAAATACCGGGGCGTATAGAACAATGGTTTGTACGCGAGGGAGATTATGTAAAGAAGGGCGACACTATACTGCGCATTTCTGAAATTAAAAATGAATATCAAGATCCGCTTCTTGCCGAAAGAACTAGACAGCAGCGTGATGCAAAAAGTAATGCCGTAGGCTCTTATAAGTCTAAAGTACAAGCGCTAGAAAATCAGCTAGGGGCTTTACAGCGTGAGCGCGGTTTAAAACTACAACAGGCAGAAAACAAACTCAAGCAGTCTCGTTTTAAAGTACAGAGTGATAGTATAGACCTAGTAGCTGCAAGAACAAATAGAGATATTGCTCAAACACAGTACGAACGTACCGCAACATTACAATCTGAAGGTTTAAAAAGTACAGCAGAGGTAGAAGATAAGCGCCTTAAATTACAAGAGACAGAGGCAAAACTTATCTCTCAAGAAAATAAATTACTAGCTAGTCAAAACGAGGTGCTTAATGCAAACCTAGAGATCTCTAGAATACAAGCTACCTATGCCGAGAAAATAAGCAAAGCTCAGAGTGATAAATTTACAGCCTCCTCTGCGCAGTATGACACAGAAGCACAGGTAAGCAAACTAGACAATGCATCTACTAATTATGAGATACGCAGCACATTACAATATGTAGTTGCTCCTCAAAATGGATATATAAACAAGGCCATAAAAGCAGGTATAGGAGAAACTTTTAAAGAAGGAGAGCAACTGGTAGGCATTATGCCATCCGACTATGACCTAGCTGTAGAGACTTTTGTAAGACCTATAGACTTACCACTCATACATACCGGTGAGAGTATACGTGTACAATTTGATGGATGGCCTGCTATCGTATTTAGTGGATGGCCAGATGCCTCTTTCGGGACCTATGGAGGTACCGTGGTGGCTGTCGAAACTTTTATAAGTAGTAACGGAAAATTTAGAGTTCTTATCGCTCCAGATCCAGAGGCCGAAAGCTGGCCAAAAAACGTACGTGTAGGCTCTGGTGCACAAACTATTGCTCTACTTAATGATGTACCTATCTGGTATGAACTATGGAGACAGCTCAATGGTTTCCCTGCAGACTATTATTTACCAGATGGAAAAGAACCTGTAAAAGATAAAAAGTAATGAGATTAAACACCTTCATTATATTAACAAGCTTGTTAAGTCTGTTTACTACTCTGAGTCAAGCTCAAGAGAATGTCTCAACCCTAGAAAACTCCTTTACTTTTGAAGAGTTTATAGGCTATGTAAAGCAGCACCATCCGCTTATTAAACAGGCAGAGCTTGTACTTACTACTGGCGAGGCAAACTTACTTAAAGCTCGAGGGGGATTTGACCCAAAAATTGAGGTAGACTATGACCGCAAGAAGTTTAAAGGGACTGAGTACTACGACCAGCTCAATGCTACTTTTAAAATTCCTACCTGGTACGGGATAGAGCTTAAAGGAAATTTTGAAGAAAATACTGGAGAGTTTCTCAATCCTAACCTTACCGTTCCAGAAGATGGATTGTACAGTGCTGGTGTCTCCTTTTCTCTTGCACAAGGACTTCTCATTAATGAGCGTATGGCAACGCTCAAAAAGGCTCGCTTTTTTGAACAACAAACGCAGGCAGATAGGGACTTGCTGGTCAATAATCTCATATTTGAAGGAAGTCTGGCCTATTTTGACTGGCTAGAGGCAGAAAATGAAAAACGTATCTACACCACCTTTTTAAAAAATGCAACGACTAGACGTAAAGCAGTAGAGCGCAGTGTAGAAGAGGGTGATAAGGCCGCTATAGATATTACCGAAGCTCGTATTACAGAGCAAAACAGACGACTTAATGTCGAAGCCGCAACACTCAAAGCGCAAAAAGCTCGTCTTGTGGTGAGTAACTTTTTATGGTTAGACGGTATCCCATTAGAAATAAATGAGACTGTAAACCCAGTGTTTCCAGATCTTACGGTACTTGATGCCTCACTCCTACTAGCTGGTATCACAGACGTCTCAGTTTTTATGGCAAATCACCCTAAGTTGAGAAGCCTAGACGCAAAAATCAATAGTTTAGAAGTAGATAGATTTCTTAAGAAGAATAAGCTTTTACCTAAGGTAAACTTGCAATACAACTTCTTAACTCCAGATGGAGACCAACTCAATAGCCTCAATACGGCAAACTATAAGGCCTTTGTAGATGTAAGCTTCCCTATATTTTTACGTCAAGAACGTGGAGACCTTAGGCTTGCAAAAATTAAGGTACAAGATGCAGAGTATGAGCGTAGCGCAAGCACCCTTTCTATACAAAACAAACTAGAAGCCACACAGGCAGAAATCACATCTCTGGCTACCCAAAATACACTTATTGCAAATATCGTAACAGATTATGAAGCACTCGTAAAGGCCGAAGAACGTAAATTCTTTTTAGGAGGTAGCTCACTCTTTCTTATTAACTCACGTGAGCAAAAGCTTATAGATTCAAGACTCAAGTCTAACGCACTACTGGTAAAACAACTGGCTGCTAAGGCTAAGTTATACAACGCTGCAGGATTATAATTTTTTACGCTTTCGCGAAAGCGTAATCACCCTCAACACAAATATCTTATTACACATAGCATTGCCTTATGATACTATGGCAATGTTATGTTTTTATATTTTGTAATTTTAATAGAATTTTT
This sequence comes from Dokdonia sp. MED134, assembly GCF_000152925.2. Lineage (NCBI taxonomy): Bacteria > Pseudomonadati > Bacteroidota > Flavobacteriia > Flavobacteriales > Flavobacteriaceae > Dokdonia > Dokdonia sp. MED134. Next base: position 1,425,529 of record NZ_CP009301.1, read on the forward strand.
TCTACAAAAAGGAAATACACAAACCTGTTAAATTATGAAACTACAGCTGCATAAGTACATCTTACCTATACTTATAAGTATAAGCTCGCTGGCCTGCTCTGACAATGAAACGTCAGAAACAACAAATCAAAATCTTCCAGAAGATGAAAACCCTGTGGCAGATACAAGTATAGACATACCAGGTACTATAAGAGACATCTCATCTACAACACTTGTTGCCGAAATGGGTATAGGATGGAATCTTGGTAATAGCCTAGATGTAGAAAATGCAGATAAAACTGCCTGGGGAAACCCATTACCCTCACAAGCTATTATAGATAAGGTATACGAGATGGGCTTTAGAACACTAAGAGTACCTATCACTTGGGGATACGACCAGCAGTCTACAGCACCATATACTGTTAATGAAGATTTTATGACTCAAGTGCAAGAGACAGTAAATTATGGAATAAGTAAGGATATGCACGTTATTATAGACGTGCATCACGATAATGCCTGGTTACGTCCTACTACAGAAGATGCACCGGCCGCAAAAGAACGACTAGCAAGTTTATGGACACAAATAGCAAATCGATTTAAGAGTTATGGTGACAAACTCATCTTTGAGACACTTAATGAAAATAGACTTCTTAACTCTCCAGAAGAGTGGTCTGGCGGCACAGAAGAGGGAAGAACAATCCTCAATGAGTATCACCAGACAGCGCTTAATGCTATAAGAGCTACTGGAGGCAACAACCTAGGTCGTCACGTTATGATAAGTACTTATGCAGCAAGTACAACACCCGCGGCGATGGATGGACTTGTACTGCCAGAAGATGACCACCTTATAGTTTCTTTACATACCTATTTCCCTTGGCCATTTACAGGTCAAGAAGATGGCACAGCAAACTGGGGAACAGATGAAGAGAAAACGCAACTCGAAAATGAATTTGACTACATTAGAGAAAAATGGATTGTACAACAAGGACGTCCTGTAATATTAGGCGAGTGGGGTGCTATAGACAGAGATAACACAAGCACTAGAGAAGCCTATATGCAGTTTTATGTTGAGCAAAGTTTAGCACGTGGTCTCTTACCTATAGTTTGGGATGATGGTGGGAACTTTAGACTCTTAGATAGATCAAATCTAGAGTGGCACTTCCCCACCCTAGCAGAAACTATAATTGAAGCAAGTAACTAGTAGTATAGAAAATCACATAAACAAACAAGCCTCACTCTTAATTGAGTGAGGCTTGTTTACTTATAAGCGATGTATTTACTTTTACTCTTCTATAGTAGCGGTGTTTTCTGTTACCTTTTTTCGGTTATCGCTTCCTCTTCTATCTATGAGTTTATTAAATGGATCTATACCAGCTTCTACAGGTTTTTGGTCTACGATGATATCAAAATTATTATTGATATCGCTCACCTTTATCTTCTGTAAGTATAGAACGTTCTCATCACCTGTCTCCTCATCTTCTTCACCAAATATACCAAGCTCTATATAATCACTTAGTGGTAATGATACTATTGCATCTTCTTCTCCTTCTGGAGTATAGGTAATACTGTCTCCTTGTTTTGAAACAAATTGTTTTTTACCTTTTTTCTGAGAGTGATATTTACTCACAAATGCTTTTACATTTACAGCATACTTACCATCTGGAAGTTCTGTATAACTAGCCTCATCTACTTTATTATCATACAGTGTGATTTTTTCAAACATATCTGTAATAAGATATTGCAATGAGTCTGGTGTTACCGCTCTTAAGTCATTTACAAACTCTGTAGCCGTAGGGTAAGGACTGGCTTTAAATTGATACTTCTCTGCAAACCTTTTGGCAACTCCATTAAAGACGTCTTCACCTAGATAGTCACTCATTGCATAAAGTACAAGTGACCCTTTTTGATAATGAATATACTGCTGGTTTTCATTATACATTAATGGTTGTTCTTTTATTTGCTCTGCTGTTCTACCTGTGAGATAACCATCCATAGCATCTTTTAAGAAACGACGCATTTGGGTTTTTCCATACGTTTTTTCTAACACCTTAAGTGAGCTATACTCAGACATACTTTCTGATAATAAAGTAGCTCCTTTTACTGGAGCGCCTATCACTTGGTGTGCCCACCACTGGTGTGCAAGCTCGTGAGCAGTTATAGACAGTGGGTAGTCTACCGCATCTTGATCCTCGTCATCTACATCTGCTACAAAACCTAAGCCTTCACTAAAAGGAATTGTATTTGCAAATGCTTGTGCAAAGGTTCCGTAAGCTTTTGGAAACTCAATAATACGTACCTGCTTATGCTGGTATGGGGTATAATTAGTCCCGTAATAGTCTAGTCCCTTTTTCATACCGTTCATCATACGGTCTAAGTTATATGTATGATCTGGATGGTGATAAATCTCAAGGTTAATACCATTATACACTTCTCTCTTCACCTCATAAGAAGCACTTAAGAAGGAGTAAAAGTTAAGCATCTTAGAGTCCATCTTATAGTGATAGTACTTGCGTCCATCTTCTTCCCACTCTTTTGTGAGGTATCCTGGTGCGATTGCAATTTGATCTGGAGCCGTGCTCAAGGTTGCCTCAAAGTCTATCCAGTCACTATATCCTCCTATGTAGTTACGATCTCTTGCTCCCGGGGTATCTGGGTCTGGCATTCTATCTTTAGGCGCGAGGTCATACTTTTTACGCACCTCTGTATTACGTATTTCAAAACGCTCATCATATCCTATAGAAGGAAACATCCCGTAGTTTACAAAAGTTCCGTTTGTAGAAATAGGAGACTTATCGTCTAAAAATTTGTTCTCCTCATTCTCCATTGTAAACTTAAATACCAATGTATCTCCAGGCTGCATTGCTTTCGCGAAAGCGTACATTTTATAGTTATAATCTTCATTATCATAAACAATCTCTGCCTCACGATCTAGTGTAATTTCTGTAGGGTAATCTGTGAGGTTTACGTGTAGAGTGTCTATGGCTACTGAATCTTTATTTACCATTGTAAATGTTGCCCCAGCTTTAAAATCACGCGACTCTGGATACATATCCATAAAAGTATTTACAGCAACAAGTCGTGGCTGTGGGATGCCGGCATATTTTCCTAAATCTCTTTCGGCCTGCACGCGTAATTCTTCTCTTTCTTTACCTGTGAGCAACTCATTTTCTACATTATTTATGTACCAAGAATAACTACCTATCGCTAAAAAGACAATGAGGCTTGCCACTGCTGTGGTAATGATGGGTGTAGTTAATCTCGCTTTCGCGAAAGCAAAACGCGCCTTTGCCGTAGCCCCCATACCACGCCTATAGAACAGTATAGCCGCCATAAGTAAAATGATACCAAAAGCAATCCAATATACCCTAAACGCATAAAAACGAGGTAGTACGGTACCATAACCATCAAAATCTGAAGGGCTAGGCGTTCCTCCAGAGTTAAAGTCAAAGATAGCTTGCTGGACACCTATCGCATTCTGAAGTAATGGAACTCCTATACCTATAACCAGTAAGGTAACCAGACCCACCCACTTATTTTTAATTAAAGTATGTACGAGTAATGCCAGTAATATCCACGGTACATATTTCCATACATTAATTAAAAATGCTTGAAATACGTAGAGATCTATCTGGTAGTCATAAAACCCTTTTAAGGTTTGAAAAGCGAGACCACAAAGTATTAATACAACTTGCAAAAAAGCTGTCATTAAGAATAATGAAATACCTCTAGAGACTAGAAAAACCCAATCTTTTGTAGGTGTTACATCTACAATCTGATTGATGTGAGCAGCCTTTGCTCTGTCCATTAAAAATCCAGAATATAAGTGTATGAGCAAGAATGAAAACAACACGATATATGCAGATGGCTCTGCGAGCATTGTCCACGTTTTTGGTAAGATTGCCGTATTATATATAAGTTGAGAGAAACTCATCATTACAAAGGTGAGTACAATAGCTAGAAACGTAATGATTATAAACGGCCAGCCAGTAATGATGTATTTAGTATCACTTTTTACGAGCTGCCATAGCGTTTTAAACTGCCCCACTATTGAGAAGTCTGTAGTGACGGCAGGCATCTCTATGCGTTGTATTTTACTAGAATTTTTCTTTACTGCTCTCACTGCCTTTTTCTTAAAGAAATTAAAGCGCATAGCGTGCTGCTGAAAGTTAAAACGTGCAATGATTAAAAAGAGGATTCCAAAAGATATACCTGCCCACAATAACCTATTGTAAAGTAAAGTACCCACCATAGGTATAGATTTATTGTTTTGCTCAACTGGTGTCCAGTACTCTGTGGCATCTGCTAGTGCCACATTTGCCATAGGGTCAAAAAGCGCATACCAGAATGTATCATCTGCATTATCTGCCATACTTGTCGCTATAAGCTGTATAATAATCATCGTGAGTACAGTCATAAATCCAATGTTGAGATTACGAGTAAACACGACTATAGCAAAAACAATCGCACTGTAAAAAAGCACATTAGGAAATATGATAAAAGCAAATGGCTGTACATAATTCCATAAACTAAAAGGACCTAAAAGCGCCTCATTAGATCCTGGAAGGACAGATCCTACAAGAAGACCTAATATGGTAGCGATAGCTATTAATAAGTTAATGGTTATTGCTGCCGAGAATTTGGCAAGTAAGTACTGCACCTTAGTAAGCGGGTACGAGTACAAAACATTGTGCATATTGTTTTTAAAATCTCGATCTATTGTGCCTCCTGTAATAGAAGGAATTAATAGATAAGCGAGCATTGCCAGCTGTGATAAAATACCCGTTATAGCCAGCGGACTATTAAGATAAACATTGCTAGTCACTGTAACATTATCACTACTAAAAACGCCTAAGCCAGCTGCCATTATAAGTACAGCTAGTAAAAACATTATGGCAGAAAATATATAAAAAAGCGGTTTCTTAAACCAAGTCCTTATCTCGTGTAGATAGATAGTACTAAACATAACTATGCTACCGTTTGAGATTGGTTCTTATTGAGTGTTGTAAAATACACATCTTCTAGTGTGGCAGCTACTGGTTCAAAACCTTCTCCTGGCATAATCTCGCTATAAACACGCACATCTAGATCGTTTGTATCATTAAAGCTAGATGATATTACATTATGGCTATTCTGTAATGCTTCTACACCTTCTCTAGAGGTTGTAGTTTTCCAGATATGTCCCTCTAGGCTTTGCACTAATTCCTTTGGAGTGCTTTGCGATAAGATTTTACCACCGTTAAGAATTGCCATATCTGTACATAATTCTTTTACATCATCTACAATGTGTGTAGAAAATATAACGATGTGGTTTGTCCCTATCTCACGTAATACATTTAAAAATCTATGACGCTCTGCTGGATCAAGACCTGCTGTAGGCTCATCTACAATAATTAGTTTTGGGGTATTAAGTAATAACTGGGCGATACCAAAGCGTTGCTTCATCCCTCCAGAATATCCTGCTACGTGCTTATTGCGCACATCACTTAGGTTAGTCACCTCAAGCGCTTTATCTACAATAGCTGTACGCTCCGCTTTATTTGTAATTCCCTTTAGGCTTGCAAAATAGTGTAGCAAGTCACTGGCACTCATTTTAGGGTATACTCCAAACTCCTGAGGTAAGTACCCAAGTGTTTTTCTAAATTCAATTTTGTTGTTAAGTATATCAAGTCCATTAAAGTCTATCTCACCTGTATCTGGCTCTTGTAATGTTGCAATAGTTCTCATAAGAGAAGACTTTCCTGCCCCGTTAGGTCCTAGTAGACCAAACATTCCTGCCTTTATATCTATGGTTACATTATCAAGGGCTTTTACACCGTTAGGGTACGTTTTTGAGACATTCTTTAAACTTAAAATCATATATATGGTTTTTGTTAGTGCATAAGTATATCAATAATACATAATGTTACACCACAAGAGCGCATATAAAAGAATTAATCACCTGCTGCATATGCTCAATGACTAATAGTTCCTTTGTAAGTAATGCATTACAAGATAGTATATAGAAAAATTAATGCATAAAAAAAGGCTCCCATTTCTGGAAGCCTCTGTGGGCGCTAAGGGATTCGAACCCCTGACCCCTTGGGTGTAAACCAAGTGCTCTGAACCAACTGAGCTAAGCGCCCGATTATTTTTAGACAAGTTTATCGTTTCTTGTTTGTGGGCGCTAAGGGATTCGAACCCCTGACCCCTTGGGTGTAAACCAAGTGCTCTGAACCAACTGAGCTAAGCGCCCCGACTTATGTAGTCAAGTAACATTAAAAAGATAGCGTTGCCATTATTTCAATGCGGGTGCAAATATAGAATTAAAGTTTTATAGTGTAAAATCTTTTGCAATAAAAATTAAATTATTTCTGCTACGACAAAGGTGCTTCCGCCTATAAAAATAAGATCACTGGTTCCTGCAACTTTTTTTGCGGCCTTAAATGCCTCTTTTACACTAGGATATGCTTTACCCTTAAGTCCTAAGCCTTCTGCTTCTTTTTTTAAGTGTTGTACCTCCATTCCTCTTGGCACGGCAGGTTTACAAAAGTAATAAGAGGCATATCCCGGAAATAATGGTAAAATACTCTCTAAATCCTTATCTGAAACTACGCCAAGTACAATATGTAAATTCTTATAACGCTCCTTACCTAATTGATTCATCACATAAGTGAGCCCTTCCTTATTGTGCCCAGTATCGCAAATCACCTTTGGCTCTTCTTGCAATATTTGCCACCTTCCCTGGAGGCCCGTATTTTTTACCACGTTCTTTAATCCCTTTGCAATATGCTGGATCCCTACGTGAAAACTCGCTCCCTGCAACACAGAAAACGCTACTTGAACCGTACGTATATTATTTTTTTGATAATCCCCCACTAGGTCAGATTGCATAGGCATCAAGTCAAAATCGTAGGCCTTGTGAAGGGGTGCATTACGCTTTCGCGAAAGCGTACTAAAGACCTCCTCTGTCTCTTCATTATACTCACCTATTACAACAGGGACATTCTCTTTAATAATACCTCCTTTCTCTGCGGCTATAAGCGGGATGGTATCACCCAAAAACTGCGTGTGATCCATACCAATATTTGTTATAACCGAAAGTACAGGCGTAATAATATTTGTAGCATCTAGCCTACCTCCTAAGCCTACCTCTATGATCGCAATATCTACTTTTTTCACAGCAAAATATGAAAAGGCCATCCCTACAGTCATTTCAAAAAATGATAGTTGATGCTCTTCAAAAAAGGCTTTGTGTTTTTTTACAAACCCCATTACAAACTGCTTGCTACAAAGCTCACCGTTTATTTTTATGCGCTCTCTAAAGTCTTTAAGATGTGGCGAGGTATATAGCCCCACTTTATAACCTGCTTCTTGTAAAACAGATGCCATCATATGACTAGTAGATCCTTTACCGTTTGTGCCTGCTACGTGAACGGTTTTAAATGTGGTATGAGGATTACCTAGATGTGCTGCTAGAAGATTTATGTTACTTAGGTCTGCCTTGTATGCAGCAGCTCCCTTACGTTGATACATAGGTAGCTGATTAAAAAGCCAGTCTAAGGTTTCTTGATATGTCATTGTGGTATAAAGATAGGTGTTACAACGATTAGTCTGAGAGACTAAAGCGGTATACTATTTTTCCTATTTGTTTTGAAGGCGCTTTTGAGTCGGCATTAAATTTTGTGGCAAGTGCTGCTGCTTTTGCCGGCTCTAAGAGACATCGTGTGTTATTTGTAGTGCCTCGCACTCCTGGCGTAGCTTTTATAACTTTACCGGTACGGTCTACCTCAATACTCACTACAACTACTCCTGACTCATTACACTCTTGCTGGCGTTTTGGTTTTCCTAGCGCTTTACGACCACCTAACTGGTAGTTACCATCACCATCTAGACCTCTTCCGGTACCATAATAACTAGATGCGTTAGGGTCACCATTAGGATCGCCCTTATCTCCAGCTTGGTTATCATTACCTTCACCTCCTTGTGCTACCCCATCCTTTTTAGGACCATTAATAAGTGCGTCTAGTGCACTTGTGGTAGACTTATCTGGTTTAGGATCTGGCTTTGCTTCTTCTACTGGTTTTTCTACCGGCTTTTCTTTTGGTTTCTCAACCTTAGGCTTGGGAGTTTCCTTTGGTTTTTTTTCTATAACCGGAGCATCTTCTGTGTCTTGCGTGACAACCTCATCCTTAATCTCTGGTTCTGGAGGAGTGGGCTCTGGTTGTGGTGCTGTATTTTTTGGTGCAGATGCCACAGGTTTTGTAGGCTGTACATTACCAGAACCTACACTAGAGGTTCCAAAGTTTACGGCTATACCTCCTTCTTCTGGCGGGTCCATATAATTCATACCCACCATAAACATAAGCAATAAAATGATCGCCATAATAATACTACTTATGGTGAAAGATTTGCGTTTATGTATGGTATCTAGGTATGCCAAGGTATATTTATTTAAGAGTGTAATTACGCTTTCGCGAAAGCGTACCAAAAACCATTTATCAATTAGTTAGGCCTTACAGCTAGTACAATTTTGTACTTATTACGGTTTGCGATATCCATAATCTTTACGGCATTTTCTATAGGCACTCCTTCTTCTGCTCTTAGTATAATGGTAGGTTCTTCTACTCCGGCTAGCTCGCTATTGATAAAGCCTTCTATACCGTTTTCTGTCACACGCTCCTTGTTTACATAATAGTCAAGGTCTTTTGTGATGCTTACAGATAGGTTTTGCTTGTTACTGGTTTTTCCTTTTGCTTTAGGCAAAATAAGATCTAGGGCATCTGGCGTGATAGCTGGTGAGGTTAACAGAAAGAATACAAGTAGTAAAAAGACAATGTCTGTCATACTACTCATACTGAACTCTGGGCTCACTTTATTTCTTCCGCGCAGATTCATACTAGCTAGGCTCGTTTAATAGGTCTAAGAAATCTACCGCATTTGCCTCCATAGAGTGTACTACTTTATCTGTACGCACTACAAGGTGGTTATATCCCATATAAGCAATAATACCCACAATAAGACCAGCAACTGTAGTAGTCATCGCGGTATAAATGCCCTCTGCAAGAGTACCCATCTCTGCTTGTCCAGAACTTGTTGCAAGTGTATGAAAGGCAAGTACCATACCTATCACAGTCCCTAAGAACCCAATCATAGGAGCTGCTCCAGCTATGGTAGCGAGTACACTCACATTGCGCTCTAGTTTATAGACTTCTAGTTTTCCTTGATTTTCTATAGCTGTATTAATATCCTCAAGAGGGCTTCCTATGCGAGAGATTCCCTTTGCGGTTAATCTAGATACAGGAGAGTTAGCCTGAGCACAGTATATTTTTGCTCCTTCTATGTTACCAGAAGCGACATTATCTCTTATTTGATTCATAAAATTACCATCTACTTTTGAAGCTGCTTTTATAGCAAAGAGTCTTTCAAAATAGATATAGATAGCCACAAAAAGTAGTACAAATAGAACGGCAATAATGATAATTCCCGCTGTACCTCCAGTTAAGAGCAAATCTATGATAGATAATGTCTTCTCTACGGGCTCGTCTGTAGCAAGTATATCTGCCGCATCTTGAGCTCCGTCTTGAATAAGTGTATTAAGCATATGTTTATTAATTGAGGCTTTAGAATGAAACGAACGTTATTTTAGAAAATTGCCTAGACTTAAGCACCCATTGTTCCTCCCGTAAGAAGAACAAAGGCAATAGCTCCCGCAGCAAACCCTACAAAGGCTAACCACGTGATCTTTTTAAGGTACCAGATAAAATCTATCTTTTCCATTCCCATAGCTGCAACTCCTGCCGCAGAACCTATGATAAGCATACTTCCTCCTGTTCCGGCAGAGTATGCAATAAAGTGCCATAGTAAACTGTCTGTCTCTGCAGTATACATACCCATAGAGGCAGCCACAAGTGGCACGTTATCAATAATAGCAGATAGAATACCTAGTATTACTACCACAACATCTTGATTAGGTACCGCTCCATTAAGAATCTCTGCAACATAACGCAATGTTCCCACTGGATCACCAGCTTCAGACACACCATATACAAGACTTTCAAGTCCTGCTACTGCCATTAATATTCCTAAAAAGAAAAGGATACTTGAGATCTCGATACGAGAAAGTGCTTTGTGAGCACTGTATAAGTGCTTACGCTCTTTTGTGAAGTCTTCTTCTGGGTGAATGTACTCAGATACTAACCACACTACACCTAGTGCAAGCATCATACCCATATAAGGAGGTAAGTGTGTTATTGTCTTAAAAATAGGCACAGATACTATCATACCTAGCCCTAAGAAAAGCATTGTTTTACTACTTAGTAATCTTCCAGCTTCTTCATCTTCTTGTGTGTCTACAACTATATCACCTTTAAAAGCTGGCAAGTAGGTTGCAATAAAGAATGGTATAACAAAACAAATTACAGAAGGTATAATTACAAACTTAATAAGTCCCATTGCTGTAACATTATCTGCAATCCAAAGCATTGTAGTGGTAACATCTCCAATAGGTGACCAAGCTCCACCTGCATTTGCAGCAATTACTACCATTGCAGCAAACCAAAGACGTTGCTCTCTGTTTACAATAAGCTTACGTAATAAGGTTATAAGTACAATTGTAGCGGTAAGGTTATCTATTATAGCAGAAAGTATGAATGCTAGTATCCCTATAATCCATAATAACTTCTTCTTGCTACGAGTTCTTACAGCTCCTTTAAGAACTTCAAAACCTCTGTGAAGATCTATAATCTCAACAATGGTCATCGCCCCTATAAGGAAGATAAGTATCTCTGCTGTTTTACCTAAGTGGTGCAAAAGTGTGTTGTCAAAACCGTGCTCTGCATCGTGCAGGGCATCTCCCGTAAGAGGCACCCCATTAGGAAACAAGCTATAAGCTTGCTCATAGGTGTCTATTACGTCAAACCAGCCTAGATGAAAACCTACGGCTAGAAATGCCCAGATAAGTGATGCCATAATAAGTGCAGGCACTGTTTTATCAAGTTTAAGAGGATGCTCAAGGGTTATAGAAAGGTACCCGATAATAAAAATGAGAATAATTACTGATTCCATATGTATATAAAGTTGGTGTGATTATTACATCTTACAGATGTAAATATTAAAGTAATTCTTTTAATGCAATTTCAAAAGCTGTCTTGCTTATATTTTGTTTTGAACTGTTATTCTGATACGTATTTTCTATCGCATTACGTATAGTTTGTGATGTATCGTTAAAGATTGCATCATCTGTCATTTGCACGCGGCGCTCCATAAAGTATGCAAATACTCTTGCCATACCACAGTTTGAAATAAAGTCTGGTATAAGACTCACCTTTGCATCTGTATGCTCCATTATAGGTCCAAAGAAAATTTCTTTATCTGCAAACGGTACGTTTGCTCCACAAGAAATAACTTCCAGCCCCGTATCTATCATTCTATTAATTTGATCTTCTGTAATAAGACGAGAAGCTGCACAAGGAGCAAAAATCTCTGTCTCAAGATTCCATATCTCCTCGTTCATTTGTGAGAATGGTATCAATCCTTCTGTAGAGGCGTTAAGTGTATTACCTGTTTTATTAAGATACATATCTCGTATCTCCTCAAAGGTAAAACCTTCTTTGTTTATAAAACCTCCTACAATATCTATAATACCTACTACTTTCGCACCCATTTGCGCTAGGTAGTAAGCCGCTGCTGCACCTACGTTACCAAAACCTTGTACCACGGCACGCTTGCCCTTTACATCACCTCCGTAAATATCATAATAATGACGTACTGCCTCTGCAACACCATAGCCAGTAATCATATCTGCTACAGTATACTTGCGTGTTACATCTGGAGAAAATGACGGATTTTCTATCACCTTTATGACTCCTTGTCTAAGTTGTCCTATACGGTTAATCTTATCTGCCTCTGTAGGTTGAAAGTGCCCAGTAAAAACGCCTTCTTGTGGGTGCCATACGCCACTCTCTTCTGTAATAGGTATTACCTCGTGTATCTCGTCTACATTAAGATCGCCTCCCGTACCATAATAACTTTTAAGTAGTGGTGACACGGCTTTATACCAGCGCTCTAGTACTCCTTTCTTACGAGGATCTTTTGGGTCAAAGTTAATTCCTGACTTTGCTCCACCTATAGCTGGACCAGAGACCGTAAACTTAACCTCCATAGTTTTTGCTAGAGAAAGGACTTCATTTTTATCAAGTCCTACACGCATACGTGTACCACCACCAGCGGCACCTCCTCTTAAAGAGTTAATAACTACCCATCCCTCTGCTTCGGTTTCTGGGTCATTCCAGTGAAAAACAATCTCTGGTGACTTATCTTCGTATCGCTGTAAAAGCTCTCTCATATATTTGATTAAGTAAGGCCCAAATATACAAACTTGAATCACCTTCTAGAAGAAGTGTGCATAAATTAAGAATCATATAACATTCCGCTAGAGTGGTCTTGTGATGCTCCTGTGACACTTGCAAGGCAATTAGGAAGTCCTTCAAGCCTTAAAACCCCTAATAAACCAAAAACGAGAGCCTCTTTAAATTCAATAAGTTGCGCATCTGGCACTACCAGATTTAACACAGCTCCCTTGACCCTATTTGCTTTATACTGAGCTTGCACACGACCTAGTAAATAGCTATTGTAAGCTCCTCCTCCGGCGACTAAAACTGAGGTGTTTTCTTTAAACTGAGTCGCAATTTGCACAGCAATATGCTCTGTAAACGTCGCCAGCACATCTATATCAGAGACTTTATAAGATTCAATTATTGGGAATACTTGTTCGTGCACCCACTCTATCCCCAGAGATTTTGGAGCTGGAGAGCCATAATATGGTAAGCTATTCAGTTCCTTTAATAAGGGAGCGTGTACGGTTCCCGCTTTCGCGAAAGCGCCCTCATCATCATACGGCTTACCCAACTTATGAGCATATGTATTGAGCACAACATTAACTGGACAAATATCATATGCCAGCCGAACTCCATTTTCATCAGTCGAAACATTTGCAAATCCACCAAGATTGAGACAATAATCATATGTACCAAACAACAGCTTATCTCCTATAGGAACAAGCGGTGCGCCTTGCCCACCTAGCGCTACATCTTGCACCCTGAAGTCGCAAACCACTTTATGACTAAGCAACTGAGCAAGCTCTGGAAGATTACCTATCTGTAAAGTAAAACCATCTTGTGGCTGGTGTAATATAGTATGGCCGTGAGAACATATCGCGTCAATATCCTTTATATGATGCTGGGCTATAAAAGCGTTTATAACTTGAGCTAAATACTGGGTGTATGATTTATTTATAGCTGTTAACTCGTCTCGAGAAAGAGTATGTGCAGTACGAAGCTTACTCTCCCACAAGTCTGTATAGGCAATTGTTTCTGCATTAATTATCTGAGCATCAAAAACCGGATAGGCTTCTCCAGATATTTGCGGTGACATACTAATTTTAATAAGCGCACAGTCTATTCCATCTAAGCTGGTACCGCTCATCACACCTATAACGTTATAGTTTTTTTGTTCCATCACCCTAAATCTATTGAGAAAAGCACAAGAAACAAGTATATTTGTAGAGATTTTTTACACAATCCTTAATATTTAAAATTGACTATGGATTTTAGCTTAACAGAAGAACACCTTATGATACGCGACGCTGCTCGCGATTTTGCACGTACAGAATTACTAGACGGAGTAATAGAAAGAGATAACATACAACAGTTTCCTGCAGAACTTGTAAAGAAAATGGGTGACCTAGGCTTTATGGGTATTATGGTTGATCCAAAATATGGAGGAAGTGGAATGGATGCGATTTCATATGTTCTTATTATGGAAGAGCTATCTAAGATAGATGCCTCTGCGTCTGTAATTGTTTCTGTAAATAACTCATTAGTTTGTTATGGTCTTGAAACTTATGGGTCTGAAGAGCAAAAACAAAAATACCTTACTAAGCTTGCTACAGGTGAGATGGTAGGTGCTTTTTGTCTTTCTGAGCCAGAAGCTGGATCTGATGCAACTTCACAAGCTACTACAGCAATAGATAAAGGAGATCACTACGTACTTAATGGTACAAAAAACTGGATTACAAATGGAGGACGCTCTGACGTGTACCTTGTAATCGCTCAAACTGATAGAGAAAAAGGTCACCGCGGTATCAACGCTTTCATAGTTGAGAAAGGGATGGAAGGTTTTGAAGTAGGACCTAAAGAAGACAAACTAGGTATACGTGGTAGTGACACGCACACACTACAGTTTAATGACGTAAAAGTACCTAAGGAAAATAGAATAGGTGAAGACGGGTTTGGTTTCAAATTTGCAATGAAAACACTTTCTGGAGGACGTATAGGTATTGCTGCACAGGCACTAGGTATTGCTTCTGGAGCATACGAGCTTGCTCTTAAATATTCTAAAGAGCGCAAAGCCTTTGGCACAGAGATTTGTAACCACCAAGCTATCGCTTTTAAACTTGCAGATATGTACGTTGAGATAGAAGCTGCACGTCACCTAGTGATGAAAGCCGCTTGGGATAAAGATCAAGGTAACAACTATGATCAATCAAGCGCTATGGCAAAACTTTATGCATCAAAGGTTGCAATGGAGCAAACAGTAGAAGCTGTACAAATACACGGTGGTAACGGTTTTGTAAAAGAATACCACGTAGAGCGATTAATGCGTGACGCAAAAATCACTCAGATATATGAAGGAACTAGTGAGATTCAAAAAATTGTAATCTCTAGAAGTCTTATAAAAGGATAATCACTTATCTCTTTACAAATAAAAAAAAGCGGCACTAGGCCGCTTTTTTTTATTTTATACTTTAGTTATCTAAGCTTCCAGCCCTTAGTACTCGTGCTAGCTTCTAGCCTATCTTCTACACTATCTTCAAGCTCTGGAAAGAAGTCTATGCCAGTAAGCTTTTCTATCTGATCTACAGAGGTGACAAATGTTTTAAGAGACTTATTTGATGCTTTGTGATTCATTAAAAAGGCAATCATTTTTGCATCTCCTCCAGATTGATCATAAACAATTTTATAAAAGGATTCTGGTACGGTAACTCCTTCTGTACCTATGGCGCCCATTTTATCTTTTAACACACCACCAGTCACTACATAAACTCCATCATACTTCTTTGCCCAGTAACGCACTTGCTGCTCAAGTTCATTCCAGATACCAGCATTAAAATCGTGCCTTTGCGGACTAATATTACTTGTCAAAAAAGTTTCTTCATAGGCCGCTTTACTAAACTCCCTATCACCTGCTGGGCACAAATGCCCACGATCATATCCAGATTTTTTATAATTACGCCAGTGTGCAGACTCCGTCTCCACCTGAGGGTCTACCTCAAAATAAGGACGTTTAAAATCATTATTTACAATGTGGCTTTTTTTAAGTTCGTACGCAACCCATTCTGCTTGTTCATCTCTCTCACTATAACTGAGCGAGTAATAATTATGGTGAACCACCTGCCCCGTGGTAGATGTAGGTAAAAAGTAGGTGTTTGTAGTTGCCTTAGGCTGTCTGCCCTGCTCTATCATAGGAGCATCTACAGCCTTGTTTGCATAATTTTCAAATGCATACCAAGCAAGTGTAAAAACAATAACTAGTAACGGATAGGTGTATTTTCTTTTCATTAATAAAATCTAATTTTTTACATCCAGTGCGTCCCTTAGAGCATTACCTACAAGCATAAACGCCATTACAAGCAACATTATCGCAATACCTGGAATGATGGCAAGATACGGCTTCCCAAGGATGATATAACTATAGTGATCTTTAATCATAGCTCCCCAGCTGGGTGTAGGTGGTTGTGCTCCTATACCTAAAAAACTCAATCCGCTTTCTATAAGGATGGCCCCTGCAAAGTTTGCTGCCGAAATCACTATGAGCGGCGCTATAACGTTAGGTAAAATATGCTTTACAATAATACGCCCATCTGTATACCCTAGTGCTCTTGCTGCTGTAACATATTGCATTTGTTTTACACCCATCACCTGTCCTCGCACAACACGAGCCACCTCAACCCACATTGTAAGCCCTACTGCGATAAAAACTTGCCAGTACCCCTTACCTAGCGCAAGAGTAATTGCAATAACGAGAAGCAAGGTTGGGATAGACCAAGTCACATTAATAATCCACATAATAGCAGCATCTACTTTTCCGCCAAAATAACCTGCTAGCGAGCCCATAAACAGACCTATTATAAGTGATATAAAAACTGCTACAAATCCTATAGAAAAAGATATTCTCGCACCTATGAGCATCCTACTCAAAAGATCTCGACCGTACTTATCTGTCCCTAGTATAAATGTACGTGGGGATATGTACGCTTTCGCGAAAGCGTTATAATCTTCAACCCCATTTATAGTAACTTTTTTTGGTAAACCCACCACTCCATCACTCATATACGGGGTGTATGTGATACCATCGTTTTCTAGATTATAAGTGGTTATGGGTATTTCTGTATCTGAATTAATCTTGCCCGAAAACCATCTAGAAATAAATGACTGCTCCATCTTTAAGTCACTTGGGATAGTGAGTATATCTACCGTAAAGCCGGGCGGTTGTGAGTGGATAGAGAGGTGCATCTGGTTTGCGTTCTCACTACTATCTGGAGCGATGACATAAGCAAATAAAGCAGCTAGACCGCACAATATGATATACACCAAACTCAAAACGCCCCAAAAATTTCTTTTAAATTTTTGGAGCGCTAGGCTTGTTAATGAATTTGCTCTTTGCGACATTTATTAATCCTTAATAGTCACAAGCTTATCTCTTCTAATATTGTTGATTTTTAAATCATTAAGCACATTAAGTGCCTCTTCTACATAAGCGTCTTTTGCTAGATTTTTGTGCCAGCGCTCACGCTTTTCTTGAAGAATAGTGTCTTTTTCAAAAAGTTGCTGCTCATACGGTAGTGACTCATAAGTGAGCTTTGTATCGTAATCATCTATGGCATCAAACTTCTTTGCAAATGCCTCACTTTTTGCTAGTCTTGCTTTGTATTTATTATAGTTGAGCGACCACTCTTTATCATCGCGACGTTCTTTAATCCACTTTGCATACTCATCTACTAGCTGCAAGTGCTCGCTCTTAGACATACGCTCGTTACTGTTTTCGATAGTTTGCTCAAAGTCTACATAACCATCCCACACATCATAATCTGCAGCTTTTATTTTATCCCAAGGAAGTGGATTTTCTTGATCACGCTCGCCTATATCTACATATGTAAAACGATCTGGAACAACTACGTCACTCTTTACTCCTTCTAGCTGTGTAGACCCTCCATTTACTCTATAGAATTTTTGAGTTGTAAGTTTAAGAGCTCCTAGATCTCCATAAGGGTTTTTACGCAGGTAAGAATTAAGGTCTGCTACGTTTTGCACAGTCCCTTTACCGTAGGTCTGTTTCCCTCCTATAATAATGGCTCTTTTATAATCTTGCATTGCTGCAGCAAGTATCTCACTGGCAGATGCAGATATCTCGTTTACTAAAATCACGAGGGGTCCATCCCATAATACAGAAGAGTCTCTATCTTCTAGCACCTCTGGTTGATCACCATTAGAAGCTACTTGTACAATAGGTCCATCTTTTATAAACAAGCCGGCAATATCTACCACAGTTTTAAGCGATCCTCCACCATTGTTTCTAAGATCTATAACTAGTCCTTCTACTCCCTCTTTTTTGAGACGTTCTATCTCCTTCTTTACATCACTTGCAGCGTTTTTTTCTTTGTAATCATCCATTGTAAAGTAAAACTTAGGCAGGTTTACGATACCGTATTTTTTACCATCTTTTACCACCTCTGCAGACTTTGCATAGGTTTCTTCTAGCTCTACAATATCACGTTCTATAGTAATCTCTTTTGTACTACCATCTAACTTAGTCTTTACTGTGAGAATAACTTTAGTTCCTTTAGGACCTTTTATGAACTCTATCGCATCTTGAAGACGCATACCTACAATACTTAAGGCATCTTTCTCATCTTCTTGACGAACTTTCATAATAATATCTCCCTCACGTAGCTCATCGCCTCTCCAGGCTGGACCACCAGAAATAATATCTGTGATACGTACTTCGCCTCCCTTCTTTTGAAGTCTAGCACCTATCCCTTGAAACTGACCACTCATTTGTGTATCAAAACGATCTTTTGCCACTGGTGCAAAATAATAAGTATGAGGATCAAACTCTTCTACTATAGCATTTAAGAATACTGCAAACCAGTCTTTACGCTCAAGCTCTAAGGTAAATTCAAAAAACTCTTTTGTATTATCTGCAACCTCTTCTCGAGCTTTTACCTCAAGCTCTTCATTAGAAAGAATCTCTTTTGGCTCAGCTGCTTCTTTATCATCTCCTTCTTCGTCTACCTTTTCTTGATCTTCTCTTAAATCATAGTATGAGCTAAGCGCATTAAGCTTAAGTTGCTGTCTCCATCTGTTTTTAAGCTCTTTTTTATTTTTTGCAAAAGGTTGCTTTTCATATTCTGTATTCAGAATCTCTTCCTTCTCAAAATCAAAAGGTTTTTTAAGTAGCTCCTCCTGTATTTTATTTGCCTCCTCGGTACGTTCTATAAGACGATTGTAAGTAAGATCAAAAAAAGATAAATCTTTATCTCTTATCGCATCGTCTATTTGAGTTTTATACTTTTCAAACTCTTCTATATCCTTTTTGTAGAAAAAACGACGATATGGATCTAGCGCGTCTATGTAATCATCAAATACATTTGCAGAAAATTCATCGTTTATATCTTTTGCGTCATAATGACCACGCTCGAGTAAGTAAGCAATAAGATCTAAAAGGGTTTTATCTTTATCTGGATCGTCAAACGACTTTGTAGTAAAACTGCAACTCGCAACTGAAAACAACAGTAACAGCGCTATTAATTTTAAATTCCTCTTCATAAAATTCAGTATTTTCACGTAACTAGCAATTTACATTAAAAATTGTGCCACAAAAAGAGCTGCGGTCGTAATCTTTTGTTAAACCCCGCCAGAACACTTATTAATGTACAATTTACGTATTTTCGTATATAGAACACAACTCCTGCTATGAACAAAAAACCACTTATACTTATTACTAATGATGATGGCATCACCGCACCCGGCATACGCAACCTTATAGATGTGATGCTCAACATAGGTGATGTTGTTGTAGTTGCTCCAGATAGCCCACAAAGTGGGATGGGGCACGCCATTACCATAAACGACACTCTCTACTGCGATCCTGTTAAACTAGAGCCAGATGCTACGCACAAAGAATACACTTGTTCTGGAACTCCTGCAGACTGTGTAAAACTTGCAAACCAGCAAATTCTCACCCGCAAACCAGATATTTGTGTAAGCGGCATTAATCACGGCAGTAACTCAAGTATAAATGTTATATACAGCGGCACGATGAGTGCTGCAGTAGAGGCCGGTGTAGAAGGCATCCCAGCAATAGGGTTTTCCCTTTTAGATTACAGTCACGATGCAGATTTTGAACCTGCAAAAAAATATGTAGAGCGCATCACAATACAAGTTCTCAAAAACGGCTTACCTAAAGGTATCGTACTAAATGTAAATATCCCAAAATTACCTGCAGATAAAATTAAGGGCACCAAAGTGTGTCGCCAGGCAAAGGCACAGTGGGTCGAAGATTTTGACAAGCGCACAAACCCTATGGGAAGAGACTATTACTGGCTTACAGGAGAGTTTGTAAATCAAGACAAAGGTGAAGACACAGATGAGTGGGCATTATCACAAGGTTATGTTTCTATCGTACCCGTACAGTTTGATCTTACTGCACATCACTTTATTCAAGAACTTAATGAGTGGGAAGGATAGTAATTACGCTTTCGCGAAAGCGCATCTATTCCCTTTAAAACTTTTCGCGAAAGCGGAATAATTATGAAAAAAGATATTCTCATAGGCATAATTATAGGACTACTAGCAAACACCATAGGCGTTCTTATTTTTTCCTTTTACATAGGCACAACACAAGACCGCACACTCACAAACGTATTACAAACGGCCCTGGCAGAGGGAAGACTTGGTAAAATAATGGCTATAGGTGCCGTTCTTAATCTAGTAGCGTTTTTTGGACTACTTAGACAAGGACAAGATGCGCGAGCAAGAGGAGTACTACTTATGACCATCGCAATGGCTTTTGTGACAATGATATTAATGTTTAGTTAATGAAGTATTACATTCTTGCCGGTGAGGCTAGCGGAGATTTGCACGGTTCAAATCTTATGAAAGCCTTGTATAAACAAGATCCTGAGGCAGAGATACGCTTCTGGGGTGGTGATCTTATGCAAGAGGTGGGCGGTACTCTAGTCACACACTATAAAGAAAGAGCCTTTATGGGCTTTATGGAGGTGATTACCAACCTCCGTAAAATTAATGGACTTATAAAAGAATGTAAAAGAGACATTGCTAGATTTGAGCCAGATGCACTTATTCTTATAGACAACAGTGGTTTTAACCTACGTATAGCAGAGTGGGCACACCCACTAGGTGTCACTACACATTATTACATAAGCCCTCAAGTGTGGGCATCACGATCTGGTCGTGTAAAAAAAATTAAGGCCTGTGTAGACCATATGTATGTCATTTTACCGTTTGTAAAAGATTTTTATGACACGTATGATTATGATGTAAACTTTGTAGGACACCCACTACTTGATGCTGTGGCAAACAGAGAGCAAGCAGATGCTGTGACATTTGCACAAGAGCATAATCTTGATGAACGCCCTATGATTGCCCTACTTCCCGGTAGCCGCACACAAGAAATTAATGCGATGCTAGAGGTGATGCTTAGTGTTATACCTAACTATCCAGACTATCAATTTGTGATTGCAGGCGCGCCTAGCCAAGAAGTCACTTTTTACGAGTCATTTTTAAAAAATCACGATGTACAACTCGTGATGAATAAAACCTATGACATACTAAGCTTTGCAAACGCTGCACTTATCACTTCTGGTACCGCGACACTTGAGGCTGCAATATTTAAAGTACCCCAAGTGGTTTGTTATAAGGCAAATGCGGTTTCTTATAGTATTGCAAAACGTATTATAAAAACCAAATACATCTCACTTGTAAATCTTATTATGGATAGAGAGGTTGTAAAAGAACTTATACAAGGTGACCTTAACACAAAAAACCTCAAGCACGAGCTAGACAAGATTACAAACGACTCGTATAGAGAGCAACTGTTTACAGACTATTTTGAACTAGAGAAAAGACTGGGTGGTGCTGGTGCTAGTGATAAAACTGCAAAACTTATTGTAGATATCACAAAGAATGAATCAAACTAACTAATAAGATCACTCCAAATCTCATAGCTACTTATGAAACACTTTCTTGCCGCATTATCTCTACTACTATTACTTACCTCTTGTGGTAGCTCAAAAAGAACCACTGTAAAAGAAATAAGTACCACAAAAACAGAGCGCATTATAAAGCAGGCGCAAGCATTTTCTGGTACTCGTTATAAATTTGGTGGGACTACGCGCAAGGGTATGGATTGCTCTGGTCTTATATATGTTGCTTTTCAAAAAGAAAACATTGTTTTGCCTAGAGTGTCAAGAGATATGGCACAACGAGGCAAACCCGTAAAAAATAAAGATATTGACACAGGTGACCTCTTATTTTTTAGAACTTCAAAAAGTAGTAAACGTATAAACCACGTAGGCCTAGTAACAAAGGTAGATGGCGATGACATCTATTTTATACACGCCACAACCTCAAAAGGAGTACTTACCTCAAATCTTAATGAGCGCTACTGGAATCGTGCTTATGTAATGGCGAGACGTGTTCTGTAAAACATAATTTACTATCTTTCAGACAATTAATACTTGTAAAAAGCGAGTATTTATAGTTATCTGTGAGAAAAGTAAATATTCCTATTTTAACGCTACTCATATCTATCACCATAGGTATAGTATTGTATGACTACTTTAAGACTCCAGCTATTACAGTCTGGGTTTGCTCAATACTCTTATCTCTTACTGGAGTCTTACTTAATACATATAGCAGTAAAAAAATCATAGGCTCAGCACTCTTTATGTGCTGTACTTCTGCATTATTTATCACCATAGGGTATCTATCTAGAACTTATACTGATGATACGCGCTCGCAGACTCATTATACACATACTAACACAGATGGCTCACACACGCTACTTGTCAAAATAAATAGGGAATTAAAACCTACGTTGTATCAACATAAGTATCTAGTAGATCTCAAAGGAATAGATAGCACTATTGCTACTGGCAAATTACTTCTCAACATTTATAAAGACTCTACAACCATATTACCAAAAACTGGAGAATGGTGGTATGCAAGAACTGCTCTGTTGCCCGTACCCCATCCCAAAAATCCGTATCAGTTTGATTATGGTGCTTATCTCAATAAGCAAGAAATATACAGACAGGTTTCTGCAAAGCCTCAAGAGATGTTGCGCGCTAGTAAGGAAACGTATGATGTGAGTGTGTGGGCGTCACGCTTTCGCGAAAGCGTAAAAAATTCCCTTCACCTCCAATCTTTTACACCAAGACAACTTGCAGTCATTGAAGCACTCGTACTGGGCCAAAGACAGGGTATAGATAAAGAGATGAGTTCTCAGTATGCCGCAGCAGGTATGATGCACATACTCGCCGTATCTGGACTGCACGTAGGTGTGATTTTACTAATACTTAGATTCTTATTTAGTTTTGTAAAATGGAGGAAACTGCAATGGGTAAAATCACTACTCATTATCTCACTCATCTGGAGCTTTGCCATTATTACTGGCTTATCTCCATCTGTGCTAAGAGCTGCAACTATGTTTAGCTTTCTTGAGGTAGGTGAGCTTCTGGGCGGAAGAAGAAAGTCGCAAGATGCAGTACTAGCTTCTGCTATATTCTTACTTCTACTTGACCCGCTGCTTATATATCAGGTGGGATTTCAGCTCAGTTATCTAGCTGTAATAGCGATTTTATGGGTGCAACCTTGGCTAGCCAGTTTCTGGTCTCCAGAGGTGTTTATATTGAGAAAACTACGGGACGTGGTATCTGTGACTATTGCAGCACAACTAGGTGTAATGCCACTTAGCCTCTTTTACTTTCATCAGTTTCCTGGGTTATTTATTATTTCTAATGTTTTAATCATTCCGTTTTTAGGTCTCATATTAGGCGGTGGCTTGATTGTGTGTTTTCTGAGCGTCACAGACCTTCTACCAGAGTTTATAGTTCAATCTTATGGAGGTATTATAGATGTAATGAATAATTATATAGCTTGGGTGGCAGGACAAGAAGATTTTGTGGCTAGACATATAAGTGTGTCTGCAACACTTATGATACTCGTTTATATGTTTATGATTACTACACTCCTTTTGTGTATGAAATATTCAAAACGCAGACTTATTGTTGCTAGCCTAGCAACAATAATTTTGACAGGTTTTATCGTATTAGAAAATAATCAGCCTGCTTCTCAACACCTGGCAATACTTAATAGAAGTGCATCAACAACACTTACTCAACTACAAGAAAAGCAACTTACGGTGTTTAATAATGACACCCTATATCTTACCCATACAGATAGTAGAGTAAAGGCATATCAAGATGCTCTCAAAATAGATACCGTTGTGCAGAAATCTCACGGAAATTATTTTCGCTTTAAGCGAAAAGAAATACTTATTGTAGATAGTTTAGGTATATACAATCTTGAAGAGGCAAATCCAGATTATGTGATACTCACGCACTCGCCAAAAATTAATATGAGTAGACTCATTGAGCGATACCCTAACTGTACAATTGTTGCAGATGGGTCTAATTATCACAGTTATGTATCCCGATGGAAAGCGACTTGTACAAAACAAAAAATCCCTTTCCATAGCACGTATGAAAAGGGAGCTTTTATAATAGATTGAGTAAATTATTTAGACCAAGTGTACACGAAGTCTTCTTGATATTTTGCCCATTTTTCTTGAGTTGTGAGCGTCTTATAGTCGTCATTACTCACCATCTTTACATAAATCTCAAGACGTCTAGGGGTATGGTATCCCACAATAGGCTGTATGTAATTACCCTGCTCATCAAAAAACACCATTGTAGGGTATCCTCTTAGTTTTAAAGCTGCTGCTAGCTCGTGCTGGCTATTACGCCCTTTTCTATTTGGATCGTGCCTTGGGTTTGTATATACGTTACCTAGATAATTAATTTCTTCAGTACCCTCTGCGTTAAACTTTACTGCGTAATAGTTCTCGCTTATAAAAGCGGCCACATCTGGATTTGCAAATGTATTTTTATCCAGCATTTTACAAGGGCCACACCAGGTAGTGTAGACATCCATAAAAATCTTTTTAGGTTCTTCCTTTTGTGCAGCAAGCGCCTCATCCATTGTCATCCAGTTGATTTCTTGAGCACTTATAGATGTTGTCGCTATAAGAAACAGGAGGTATAGTATTTTATTCATTGTGTTTATTTAATTATTAAGTCTGTCTAATTACTAGATTCTTACAGACAAAAAACGTTCCACAATATAGGGAACGTTTTTCTTAATTCATATTGTGTACGATTATACCATTATCGTATACCGTGCATCATTCTGATAAGTGTTTTATTTAATAATAACATTACTACACCTGCTCCTGCTGGTATCACTGTAAATATTAAAAAGAATGTTGCCATACCGTGCTCCTCAACAATAGGATCTATATAACTACCCGTTATACCCGCAGCTGTATTTGCAATAAAGTTTGCTACAAACCAGATCCCGAACATAAGCCCTACTAGTTTTGCTGGCGCGAGTTTACTCACATAAGATAATCCTACAGGAGATACACATAACTCACCAAGGGTGTGAAAAAGGTATGCTAGCACTAAAAATACCATACTTACAGAAGCTGTCTTTGCTCCTAATGGAATACCCATAGACCCAAAAGAAAGAATACCAAAACCAAGACCTAATAAAATAAGACCTATAGCAAACTTTACAGGTCCACTAGGGTTGTATTTACTCTTCCATATTTTTGAAAATAATGGTGCAAAAGCAATGATAAAGAATGAGTTTAAGATACCAAACCAAGAAGCTGGAACCTCTGGAGCATCATCTGCAAACTGGCGAGATAACATCCAGATTACAATACCCCAAATTACTACAAAACCTAATCCTAAAATGATATTAGACAATGCATACTTACCATATGTTTGTTTAAATAACATACCTAGTACCCAGGTAATAATTATCATAGGTACAACGGTGAGAAGCGTGTTTATTATTTTAAAGGTCATACCACTACTTCCTTCTAGCACTCTATCTGTATAGTCTGCTGCAAAGATGGTCATAGATCCTCCTGCCTGCTCAAATGCCCACCAGAAGAAAATTGTAAAGAATGCAAGTACACTAATCACGATAAGTCGATCACGAGTTACCTTAGACTTCTCTGCATCATCTATAACGCTATCTATAGCTTCGGCAGCGTTTTCTACGCTATCTTCTATAACATCATCAAGCTCGTCTACTTTTGCTGGCTTAGAACCTATTTTACCAAAAATTCCTTGAGCAAAATAGAATTGTAACATCCCTACAAGCATAAAGATTCCTGCAAGACCAAAACCATAGTGCCATCCTACAGACTCACCTATGTAACCACATAATAAAATACCTAAGAAAGCTCCAGAGTTAATACCCATATAGAATATGGTATATCCCGCATCTTTTTCTTTTCCTTGGTCTTTGTAAAGCTGTCCCACCATAGAAGAAATATTTGGCTTAAACATACCATTACCTACTATAAGCAACACAAGTCCTGCATAGAAGAAAATATCTGAGCTTATCTCAAAAGCCATAGATGCGTGTCCTAGTGTCATTAAAAATGCACCTATGATAACGGCTTTTCTATACCCCGTAATTTTATCGGCTATTAACCCTCCAAAGATTGGTGTTACATAAACTAGCCCTGTGTAGAAAGCATATAATTGTAATGCCTCTGCACGCTCCCAGCCCCAGCCGCCATCAAGTACTGCCGAAACTAAAAATAAAACAAGTAATGCGCGCATTCCGTAATAAGAAAAACGCTCCCACATCTCTGTAAAGAAAAGTACAAAAAGACCAGAAGGATGTCCTAAAACAGTCTTTTGATTGGTTTCAGAACCACCGAATTTATATTCCATATTGTAATTAATTATTTAGTGCTAATATAAGTCGTTTATATCTAAAGTTTTTCTTTGATAAAATCTGTCATCATTGTAAATAGGTGTAAACGTGTGTTACCACCATAAATACCGTGATTTTTATCTGGATAGTTAAAGTAATCAAACTGCTTGTTTGCCTGTACTAGTGATTCTACAAGGCGCGTTGCGTTTTGCACGTGCACATTATCATCTGCACTACCGTGCACTAGTAAAAAGTCTCCCTCTAGCTTACTCACGTGACTCATAGGTGAGTTATTATCATAACCACTTGCGTTTTCTTGTGGGGTTTGCATATAACGCTCTGTGTATATAGTGTCATAAAATCTCCACGATGTTACCGGTGCAACAGCTATAGCCATCTCAAAGGTATCTGCTCCTTGAAAAAGACAATTTGAAGCCATAAAACCTCCATAACTCCAACCCCAGATACCTGTACGATCTTCATCTATGTAAGCCCGCTTGCTCAACTCTTTTGCTGCAGCAATCTGGTCTTGTACTTCGTATTTACCTAGCTCTTTTTGAGTTACTTTTTTAAAGTCACGCCCTTTTAATCCGGTCCCTCTTGGATCTACACAAACTACAATGTAGTCGTTTTGTGCTAGCATATGAAACCAGTAATCGTTAGACGTATCCCACTTATTTGCCACACTCTGTGATCCTGGCCCAGAATATTGTGTCATAAACATAGGGTACTTTTTAGATGGATCAAAATCTGTAGGCTTAATCATATAAGCATTAAGCGATTCTCCATTTACATCTATCTCAAAAAATTCTTTTGGAGAGATATCATAACCCGCATATAAATCTTTTAAGGCTTGATTATCTTTTATAACGCGTATTTGCTTTCCATCTTTTGCGCTGTTTAGTGTAAAGCGGTAAGGTGTTGTTGTATTTGAGTACGTATGTATAAAGTTGCTGTAGTTTGCGCTAAAGTCTGCACTGTTAGTCCCTTCTTTATCTGCAAGGGCTTGCTTCTTTTTACCATTAAGACCTATAGCATACACACCGCGGTTAATAGAACCATTTTCTGAGCTTTGGTAAAAAATACGTTTTGTACCTGCGTCATAACCATAATAACCTGTCACTTCCCAGTTACCAGAAGTTACTTGATTTTTTAAAGACCCATCTGCATTATGGTGATAGATGTGATTCCACCCATCTTTTTCGCTTGTCCAGATAAAGCTATTGTCATCTAGAAAAGTAAGGTTATCTGTCACATCTACATATGCTTTATCTGTTTCTAGTACGGCAAGTGTAGTCTGGTAGGTACTCGCATTAAAAAGCGAAAGCTTTAAAGTATCTTGATGACGATTAAGTGTTTGTACAGAAAGTACATTAGGATCTTTTGACCAAGAGATACGTGGTATGTAGTACCCAGCGTTATCACGTAGATTAATTTCTACATCTTTTGCTTTACGACTATTACCCGTGTCTAGGTTATGCAAGCGTAGGCTCACTTTTGCATTAGGCTCTCCAGCTTTTGGGTACTTAAAAACAGTCTGTGTCTGGTATAATTTATTACCATATACATCCATAGAGAATTCTGGAACTTCACTCTCATCAAAACGTATGTAAGCAATTTTCTTACTATCTGCACTCCAGTCAAAGGCGCGCACAAAGCCAAATTCTTCTTCATACACCCAGTCTGTAATTCCATTTATAATGCTGTTCTTCTTTCCGTCTGTAGTGAGCTGTTGTGTTGCTCCAGAGGCAATATCAAAAACAAAGAGGTTATTATCCTTTCCGTAAGCAATTTTCTTTCCGTCTGGTGAAAATGTTGGCTCTTGAATAAGATCGTCAGATACTTTAGTCAGCTTTCGCGAAAGCGTACTCCACACATAATATTCACCCAGCGTAGATCTTCTAAAGATAGATTGCAATTTTGTAGAGAGTAGCACCTGCTGCTCATCATCACTAAACTCATAACTTATAAAGTAATCAAGCCCGTCTATATCTGCACTACTTACAGCCGTACGCACTTTCTTGCCCGTATCATAGCTGTAAATATCTACACTACCTGTGCGGGTTGCTCTATCAAAGTTTTGTACAGCATACTCTTGACCATTTGCCATAGAGTGTATAGACTGTAGTCGCTCTGCTCTAAAAGTGCCATTTTTCCAAATATCTTCAAGGCTTATTTGTTTTTTTTGCGCAGTTGCGCTCTGGATTGCAAGAAGAAATACAGCAATCAAAAAGGTATGTAATCTCATATATTTTTACCAATTGTGTAAAGTATTTCAATTTTACTAAAAATAAGGCAGAAAACCCTGCTTTTTCCTGTTAAAAACCTTCAGAATGTTAAGAACTCACACCGCTATAATCACGCATTAGACTTAGGTTAACCACATTCTCATTATCTTTATCACTTTCTAAAAAACTGCTTAATGACAAAGGCGATATCTGGTTTTTCTAAACTATCAAAAACTGAGAAGATTACGTGGCTTACCGCAAACTTCTTTAACAATTCTGAGGCAGCAACTCAGACTTTAACCTCATACTGGAACACAGATGCAAAGCTCCAGCAACTGCACGATGAGTTTATAGAAAATACCATCACAAACTACTACCTGCCGCTGGGAGTAGCGCCTAATTTTACCATAAACGACACCATCTACACCATCCCGATGGCTATAGAAGAAAGCTCTGTAGTAGCTGCAGCGAGTAAGGCTGGTAAATTCTGGCAAGAGAGAGGCGGTTTTAAAACCACCGTTCTAGGCACCACTAAGGTAGGACAGGTACACTTTACTTATGATGGTGATAAAGAAGACTTACAACAATACTTTGATAAAATCACACCAAAGCTCTATGAAGATGTAGAGGAGATTACGGTTAATATGAAAAAACGTGGTGGCGGCATAAAAAACATCGCCCTACGAGATAAAACAGCCGCTGTAGATGATTACTACCAGCTGCACTGCACCTTTGAGACGCTAGATGCAATGGGTGCAAACTTTATAAACAGCTGTTTGGAGCAATTTGCAACCACTTTTAAAGAAGGGTTTGAGGCAGATGCCCGCTTTCGCGAAACCGGAAACACGTTAGATATCATTATGTCCATTTTATCTAACTATGTTCCAGATTGTCTTGTACGTGCAGAGGTAAGTTGCCCTACAGATCAACTCACCGAAAAAAATATAGACGGCGAGACCTTTGCCAAAAAATTTGTTCAAGCAGTTACCATTGCCGAAGAAGAACCTTATCGAGCTGTTACCCACAACAAAGGAATAATGAACGGTATAGATGCCGTAATACTTGCTACTGGAAATGACTTTAGAGCGGTGGAAGCAGGTGTGCACGCATATGCAGCAAGAGACGGGCAATATAGAAGCCTTACGCACGCAAGTATCAAGGATGGCATTTTTACCTTCTGGATGGAGATACCACTAGCACTAGGTACCGTAGGAGGTCTCACAAAACTACACCCACTAGTAAAGTGGAGTATGGAGCTACTAGGAAACCCATCTGCAAAGGAACTTATGCAAATTGTTGCCGTCGCCGGTCTAGCTCAAAACTTTGCTGCACTTAAGTCCCTCACCACAACTGGCATACAGCAAGGGCATATGAAAATGCACCTTATGAATATTTTAAACCAGATGAATGCGACTACAGATGAGAAGCAACAAACGGTAAATCACTTTAAATCAAACACCGTTACTCATAGCGCAGTTGTCACTTTTATAGACGGACTACGCTCATAAAATCTCGTTTTTTGAAACACCATTATTACAGTCACGGCAAACTATTACTCACCTCAGAATATCTTGTTCTAGATGGAGCACAAGCGCTAGCGCTACCTACAAAAAAAGGACAGCATCTAGATATAAAGCCCATAAATCAAGAAGCAATCATCTGGCGTAGTTATTTAAGCACTGGAGAGCTGTGGTTAGATTATAAGTTTAGCTTTCCCCTAGATAGTAATGATGGAAGAGGAGATGCCATTTACGAGCGACTTTTAAGCATTTTACAAGCTGCACAAAAACTCAACAGCTCATTTTTAAATACACGACAAGGCTATGGGATCGAGAGTACACTAGAATTTCAAAAAGACTGGGGGCTAGGCTCCTCTTCTACTCTACTCGCAAACATTGCCAGATGGGCCTCTGTAGACCCTTACAAACTACTTGATATGACCTTTGGAGGTAGTGGGTATGATATAGCTTGCGCCACAACAGAGAGCGCTCTCATCTATCAAAAAACCAGCACGACACCTATAGTCACACCCGTGACATATAGCCCGCATTTTAAGGACGAACTTTACTTTGTTTATCTCAATAAGAAACAAAACAGTAGAGAGAGCATAAAACATTATAGGAGTCTTGATCAAGAATCACTAACTGAGGAGAAGGCTAGATTTTCTAAGTTTACTCAAGACCTTTTGAGTTGTAAATCCATTGTGGCTTTTGAAAAACTACTTTCAGAACACGAAGATAATTTGTCTCGTATTCTTAAAACACCCACAATAAAAACACAACTTTTTGCAGATTATCCTCGCGCAATAAAAAGCTTAGGAGGCTGGGGTGGTGACTTTGTTTTGGCAGTAGGAACAGCTTCTCAAATGGACTATTTTAGAAACAAAGGGTATGACACTATCGTGCCTTATAAAGAAATGATACTGGGAGAATAACGCTTTCGCGAAAGCGTAAACACGCACCAAAAAAAAAAAAAAGGCTCGAACAATAATTGTTCGAGCCTTTTTTACTTGAAATACAATCTACTAGTAGAATGTAGCTCTGTTATCTTCAATATCTGCAGCTTCTTTAAGAGCGTTAAGCACTTTTGTACTTACAGCTGCTCTGGATTTTTGGGCCTGCTGACCTGCAAAGGCAGCGTAGTTCTCTAAGCCTGGTGCTTCAGAGACTTTTACAACCTCTATTACATATACTCCTCTTGATCCTTCTATAGGTGAAGACACTTCTCCTTCTTTTAATCCGAAAGCTGCTCCTACAACTTTAGGCTCATTTCCTGCTCCAGCGATAGTAGGCGCATTCATAGATACGGCACCAGCTGTTTTTACAGTTGTTCCTTGAGATTGTGCGATTTCAGAAAGTGTTGATCCAGAAATTTTATTTTTAATGATCTCTGCTTTCTTCATATTACGTATGATAGGCGTCACTTGTAGTGACACATCTTCTACTCTCTCTGTACCTGCAGGCGTTCTACGTGTAACCTGAGCTACTATGTATCCATCATTTGTAGCAAAACGCTTGATATCTCCTACATTAGTATCTTCTTCAAAAGCCCATTGTATCACAGATCTCTGTGCTCCTTCTCCAGGTAGCGTTTCATCCATAGCACGTATACGTTGTACTGGACGTACTGCATAACCATTTTCTGTTGCTACAGTTTGAAAATCTCCTTCGGCAGCAGCAAGTTCAAACTTTTGAGTTGTGTTGTAAATATTAGAAATCGTTTTATCTGAAGGTAATATTTCCTTCACTACAGTTGCAACCTTAATTACATCTTGTACGTTCTTTTGATCTACAATATTAATTACGTGGTAACCAAAGTTAGTTTCTGCAATACCTATTGTTCCTTCATTATTGTCTACAATAAAGTCTCTGTATCCGGCTGCAAATAGATTTGGGTTTTGATAATCTAGATCTCCACCGTTATCACTATTAGACTTATCTGTAGAAAACTCTTTTGCAAGATCTTCAAACTTGTTTTTGTTTCTTTTTAAAACAGAAAGTAAGCTATCTGCAAGTTTCTTTGCATCTTCTTTAGATCTCGTCGCAGAAGAAGGGATAGGTCCTCTAGCCGTATTTGTAACAGCTCCTTGAAAATCTATAAGGATATGACTTGTCTTTACAGAGTCTGGCATTTTTCTCACGTCTACAACACGAGAAAGGTTCATATATCTACCGTCTTTATAAGGACCGTAAACTCCACCTTTACCTAAGGCAAAAAGTGTATCTGCATTAGTAGAAGGTAAATCTTTCTTAAAGAACCAACGATCTACAAATGGCACATCTGAGTTATCTATAAGAAAATCTTCTATCTCTTCTGTCTTATCAAATCCAGCAAAAGTTTCTGTTACTCCTGTTGCACCATTACGAGCTGTATACTCATTTCTTAATTTTGAAAGCTCTGCTTTAAGCGCATTCTCATCTTCTAGAGAAGCTTCTTCTACAAATTTTACAAAACGTATAGAACGCGTCTCCTCAGTTTGAAATTCATCTTTATGATCATTTACATACTCTTGAATTTCATCTTTACTTACTGGAGCTTCCTCGTCTGGTACAGATGTGTACAACATTTGTACATACTGTATATCTACCGTATTATTATCAAGCTTATAAGCTACCTCTCCATCCTTAAGAGTAGCTCCTACACCAGCTCTTACTAGATTATAGTAAATCTCTTGCTTTTCTTGATTTCTTAAGCTTTCTTCAAAAACTAACCAAGACTGGTAATCACCAGGATTCTGGCTATCTTTTAAAGTAGCAATAAACTCTTGCATTTTTGCCTCGCTAAAAAACCCATCTGCATCTTGAAAACGCACATCATTTTGAAGTGCTTGCTTAAGTAACTCTTGTGTGCGGTCTTTACCCACTTGTATACCTAACTCTTCATACTGCTCCTCAAGAAGTACTCTGTTTACTTCTTGCTCCCATACAGCGTTTACGGCTCTTGTAGTAGAACTATTTGCTCCTGCTCTACGCGTTTGTGCCTCTACCTTTGTGGCAAAGTCTTCACGATCTAAGTTTACACCGTTTATAGATGCAACACGGTTTTGCTTATCTGCATTAAAACCTCCACTATCTAAAATAGATGAGAAGATAAATGCAAACAGTGCAAGTGCGATAATAATGATCAAGAAGATACTCTTGCTACGTATTTTATTTAAAATTGCCATTGTATGTTGTTTATGCTATAATAGTGGGCGAAAATACCATTATTATAGCATAATAAAAAATAAAAAAACAAGGCAATTTACTCTTTAGAAGTACGGACTTCTAATAGCTCAATTTTTGTATTTGAAGTCTCTAAGATGTGAAAGATTATTCCCGCTATCTCAATGGTCTCTCCTTCTTCTGGAATTTCTTCGGTATGGCTTACCACAAGTCCTCCTAGGGTTTCATAGTTCTCACTTTCTGGAAGATCAAGTTTGTAAGTCTCATTAAGGTAGTCTACCTCGTGCCTAGCAGAGAGCTTATACACAAACTCACTTAACTGTTCTTCTACAAGTGCTACTGTATCGTGCTCATCCTCTATTTCGCCAAAAAGTTCTTCTACGATATCCTCTACAGTCATCATACCACTTGTCCCGCCATATTCATCTATAACTACACAAATGCTTTTGCGTTTTTTTGTAAGCACATTAAGCACATCTTTTACCAGCATAGTCTCCGGCACATAGACTACCGGCATCAATACGCTACTTATTGTTTTAGGCCTCTTAAAGAGCTCAAAAGAGTGCACGTAGCCTATAATATCATCTATTGTGTCTTTATAAACCAGTATTTTAGAAAGTCCCGTTTCTATAAAAATCTTATTTATTGCGGCAGGCGTAGTGCGCTCATCTACAGCTACAATCTCTGTACGGGGCAACATCACTTCTCGCGACTTTACCTCAGAAAACTCTAGTGCATTTTGAAAAATCTGTATTTCTGTATCCACCTCATCAGAGTCATTTACAGATTCCATTTGCTCAGATATATAATTTCCTAGTTCCACTTTCGTGAAAGCTAACTGCACCTCATCTCCATCTGTCTTAAACAAGTATTTAAGAACGAGGTCTGATATCCAAATAATAAATGCGCTTAGCACATAAAATAAGAGGTAAAAGAAATAAGCAGGTATTGCAAAAAACTTAAGAAGCTTATTTGCGTAAATCTGAAAGAAAACTTTTGGCAAAAATTCGGCTGTGATTAGAATCACTAGTGTAGAAATAATTGTCTGACTGAGCAGGCTAAATTCTTGCACGAAGGTATTGAGCCACGTTAAACTTTCGCCGAAAGGCATATTCTCCAGCCACCCTTGTAAGAGTGCTCCCATAAAATAACCATATACAACCAGGGCAATATTATTACCCAGCAGCATTGTTGCTATAAACTTGGAAGGTTTTGCAGTAAGTTTTTTGAGAACAATAGAGAGAAAATCATTTTGCTTCTTCTCTATTTCAATATGTATTTTATTTGCCGACACATAAGCAATCTCCATTCCTGAAAAAAACGCAGAGAGTATGAGCGAGCAACATATGGTTATAATCTGTCCTTCAAAGCTTCCCATTAAGAGTTTTTCCTGTTTTCAAACTTCTTACGGAAATGACGTCTAAAGAAATACATCCCTACACTCACAGCAAAGAAAAACAAGAACAGGTATGCTCTAGAGCGATCTTCACCCCAAAGTGATACTGTTTTATAACCTGCAAGCACGGCAACTATTATATATACATACTCTGTGTATTTTGCATATCGCATCATAAGTCTTCAGAATTTTCTTTTACGTATTGTTTTGCTACGTTGTTTAAAGATACAAAATTTGTAAAGTCTTCATTTGAGTCAAAGAGGTCTCCGTCGTTACGAGAGCCATCTTTAAGAATAAGCGTGTACGGCTGGTCTGTAAAAATCCAACTATTAGATTGATCCCAGTATAGCTGTTGCGCTTTTAAAGTTATAGAGTCGTGGGTAAACAACACCACATTATCTTGCAAATCTATAAGGTTTGTGCCCTTATAACGTATGGCATAGTTTGAGGTAATTAAATTCTCCTTACCATCTTCACTTATAAAAGTGACTTCTATGCCATCTGGAAACTCCTCATAAGGAAAAGAGGCGTTTGCATAATTTTTTATGTAAGGTGTTTTTAAATGTGCAGTGACTTTACCAGAATCTACATACTTAAGATTGATACCCCTACCTTCTGTAACAGGACCATCAGACTTCATACTTAACCTACGTATATCGTCTGCTTTACTATCACAACTTAAAAACAAAGTCACGGCAAAAGCCGTGACTAAGATTTTTAATATATTTCTATGTAGTAGTGACATTAGTTATTTGGAACTCTTACACTTGATCCAATCCAACATCCTATCTTGATAGTTTGACCAGCTTTTCCAGATGTAAATACATCTGCTTTACTTGGAGCTAAAGCTCTGTAACTTGCTGCCGTCTTGTTTGCAGTACCAGCCAGTGATGGACTTACACGTCCAGCTCTTTGTGCTGTACTAGCAGCTAACCAGTATACGGCTCTCTTATCAAAAGTAGTCTGACCACAGTTATTTGCACTTGCTGCATACATTGCTGCAATTCTCAAGTAAACAATACCGTAAGATGGATCTTCACTAAGCGCTTTGTTATAAAGACCTCTTGCTTTACCGTAGCTACCACTTTTTCTTGCTTTTTCTGCAAGTCTGTAATAAGCATTTGCTCTTTCTTTTGGATCTGTTTCAAGATCGATAGCTTCTTGGTAATATCTTGCCTCTGCAGCAGAGTCTCCTCTGTTTCCAGCTAAGATACCTAAGTACTTTGCAGATTTTGCAGAAGGCTCAAGTCTGTGAAGGTTCTCAACCATTTGCTTAAATAAATCTGTATCTGTACAATCTTTACTTGCAAGACGCCCTGCAGCTTTCTTGATCCACTCCTTATCATTCTTCATAGAATCAAAATCCTTCTGATAAAGTGGCACAAGGTTCTCACAGTTACCTAACTCTCCAAGAGCCCCATCTGTACTTCCTCCAAAGATTCCGAAAGCCTTAAGGTTCGTATTATAACCTTTTACTCTTCTTTTCTCTTTTGCGCTAAGTGCAGTACCAGATTCTTCTTTTTCTACTAGATTCTGTAATTTTGAATCTAGTGCAGTCGCTTCTTTATTAAGCTTTGCTTGCGTATCATCATAAAGGTCAAAAACCTCTTGAAGCTGCACTTGCTGTCCATTCTTATAAAGATCTACTGCTAGCTTAAAACGAGTGTAGATATTTTTTGCACTTGTAATAGAGTTTGCATCCATATTAAATGCATTTTGAAATGCATCAAATTGTGCTTTAGGCGTTCCAAGTTTGTTATCAAACATTATTTGCGCCTGTGCTGCTGCGTTCTTTCCTTTTGGAGTTTTTGCAGGGAAGTATTGCTCTCTCTTCTTTAAAAACTCAATAAGCTTTTGTGCTACGGCTCCTTTTTCGGCAGCGCTCGCAGCTTTCAGATCTGCTTTAAGTAAACGCTCTCCATACTGGTATAAAGCTAGCGAATAGTTAGGGCAGTCTTTTTGAAGTTTTTCAAAAGGTGCTCTCGCAGCCTCGTAATTTTTCACTTTTGCAGCTTCTACAAATATAGAACCCGTCGTAAGGCACTCCTCACTTATTTGTGCATTTGCTGTAAATCCGCCAGCTATGACGAGCGCTACAAAAAATGTGGTTAATCTAGTTTTCATAATGTTAGGTTTTACTGTTAATTAAATTTAGATTGGACAAACCATAAGTCGTTTATTGATAAACTTACGCCTACGTTAAAAAAGTTTTCTTGTATAAGGTTTGCGTTTGTAGTCCCTCTCTGTCCTACTTCAAATTGTAAGTTAAGATTACTAATTCTTCGTCCTGTAGGTAGTCCAACTCCAAAAGATATGCCAAACTCATTTATATCTTCATTAGAAACTACAAGTCCAGTCTCCTCATATCTAAACCCTGCACGGTAAGTCATACGCTCCCAGTAACTTGAGATAGAATTATATTTTGGCGTATAAAAACCTCCTACTCTCATTTGTGTTGCATCTTCAAAGGAAACATTATCTGGAGTAAAGGTTCTATTACTAAAACTACTTGTTTGCTGGCTTGTGTACTCACCACCAAAGAACCACTTATTCTTTTCTCCTATACCTAACCCTACCGTTACCGAAGAAGGAAGATCAAAATCTGTATCTGGAACACTTATTTCTTGCACATCTACATCTTGCAGCAAACCTAGACTATTAAATAAAACTGTAGAAACCTCTCTTTCATTTTCTGTACCTATAGTAGCAGATGGAACATACTTTACTGATGATCTTAGCTCAAGCTTATCACTAATCATTGTTTCATACTGTGCCCCAAGCTCAAATGCTAATCCCGAAAAGTCACTTCTATTAGACTCTCTCGTACCTAGCTCTGCTTCTTCTTGAGATCTTACAGCTTCGTTTTGAATATTTCCAAAGTAGTAGTACATACTTGCTCCCACTGTAAGTCCTTTGGCAAGTGTATAACCTGTAGAAACAAACGCACGATTAAGACCACCACGACCTGTAAAACGATTAAGAACGTCATCTGTACTATCATCCAGTTTATAGCCTACTGCAGTATATGGCATAAGACCTATACTCACCCCTCCTTTTTTTGAAATAGGAAAACCAATAGCTAGATAATCAAAAGTAGATTTTGAAGAACCCTCTTTTGTCGTGGCATCTTCTGCATTTACTTCGTTATGGTTACCTCCTACTGTAAAAGTGGTGTAACGCAATTTACCTAGTGATGCAGGGTTTAATAAATTGAGGTGTAAACTATCGCTATACGTCTGTATGCCTCCCATAGATTTATTTTCTACGGTTCCTCTAAACTGTTGTATCCCCACTCCATAAAAAGAGTATGGAGAAGTAGTAGCTCCTTCTTGGGCAAGACCTTTAACGGCCATCATCAGCATTGCTACAATAAAAAGTTTTTTAATCATTCTGATATGTTAAGATATAATTGAGGCCCTCAAGCAAAAAATTTGAGTGCGCAAAGATGCTATTTTTTAATCGTTTTGCCAAGAATTCTCCATCACCACCCGTTATTATTACGGTATCCACATTATAATGCTCTTTGTAATGATTTATTGCACCATCTATTTCAAGTAAAGTGCCTTGCACAACTCCAGAGTGTATAGATTCTTCTGTACTAGTCCCTATTATACTATCTGGCATTTGTTTTTCTAACAGCGGAAGATTTGCCGTAAGTCTATTAAGTGTCTCATAACGCAAGCGCAACCCTGGCGAGATTGCTCCACCTTTATAAGAACCTTTATTAGTTATAAAATCATAGGTAATACAAGTACCCGCATCTATAATGAGTCCATTTTTTTGAGGATGTGATTGCATAAAAGCTGCCACAAGAGCCATTCTATCTACACCCAGCGTCTCTGGCGTACCATAATCGTTTGTAAATGGAAGCGTTGTATTGTGCGAAAGCACAATCGTGGGAAAACGTAATTGTACAGATCTGGCTTGCTCATCTGTAAGCCTTCCTACAGAAGATATAATTGCCTTTTTAATAGGATAAAGACCTGCAAACTCACCTACCTCTTCACTAAATTCTTGTAATGCAAAGTGATGCTTAGCTTGCAGCACATCTCCTTTATAGATAGCGGCTTTAACCCTAGTATTCCCTACATCAATTATAAGTTGCATATACAATAGTAAGCGTCAAAAATACAAAAGGAAAGCACCCACATTGTTAAGGTAATGGTAAAAATCACCCTAATAACCTGTTACAAAACAAACTTCGAGCATTTTGTATAACTCCGGATGTTTACGTTTAAACAGATCTGGACGCTCAAAAAAGTACTCTGCCGCCACCGCAAAAAACTCTATTTTACTTGTACCACCATATTTTCTTATATCTGAGGTATCATTATTTATAGCCTCCATCTCGGTATGCATCATATCTAGCCAGGGCACAATATTTTCTTTACCTAGTAACTGTTCTGGTATACCATCTACCTCACCATCCATCTTATCAAGTAAATGCACAAACTCGTGTATAGCTGTATTTCCTTTATCTGTCTTGTTATTAAACCCAAAATGAAGCGCCTTGCGAGAGAGTATCATATGGTTTTCAAACTGTCCCGTCCCTACCATACCTCCTATAATACGATCTTCACCCTCTGAGTGATACTCAAGATTTGCATTAAAGTAATCTGGATAAATAAGCACCGTATCTAAGTTATTGTAATGCCAGTCTCCAAAGTTAAAAATGGGGATCACCGCACTAGCTGCCACAAATACCTTATCCTTATCAGACAGGTCAAATCCTACAGCCTCTACATTTACTTCGGTGAGAAAGGCCATCATTCTTTTTTTAAAGAATTCCTTCTTTTTAGGAGTGAGCTCTTTGTAAAAAAGCACTTCATCACTTAATAAAGACTCCCACGATGGCGGAAAAGGGTCTGGTGTACGCTTTCGCGAAAGCGTAAAAAGCCCGTAACCCATAAAAACAAATAAGGCTAATCCGGCCAAAAGGAATAGTATAATCATCTAGTGTCTTATTACTTTTAAAATATATCTTACATCAAACCGCAATGTACGACTGTGAAGCAATTGCAACAACGAAAGTTATATAAAACAAAAAACCCGATCAAAAGATCGGGTTTTAATGTGGTACCTCCAGGAATCGAACCAGGGACACACGGATTTTCAGTCCGTTGCTCTACCAACTGAGCTAAGGTACCTAAAGCTTTTAGATGGCTTACGTTTGCAATGTAACTCACACTATTTGTTGAGTTGTATGCGATACTTCTCGTAAGCGGATGCAAATATAAAACCTTTCTGAGATCTGACAACATCTTTTTGAGAAAAATTGCAATATTTTTTTTGAGAGACCCTATTTCACAAATTAGAAACCTTATTCTTTATTTCTACGTAAGTAATTGTAGTTAATTACGATTAAGCATATATTCGTATGCTTACACACTATATAACTATGGCAGATCAATATTACGACCCAAAAGATTTAAGAAAATTCGGAAAAATCACGGAGTGGAGTGAAGAGTTAGGAACTAAGTTTTTTGACTACTACGGTAAAGTTTTTGAAGAAGGTGCACTTACTGCACGTGAGAAAT
Organism: Dokdonia sp. MED134; assembly: GCF_000152925.2. Taxonomy (NCBI): domain Bacteria; kingdom Pseudomonadati; phylum Bacteroidota; class Flavobacteriia; order Flavobacteriales; family Flavobacteriaceae; genus Dokdonia; species Dokdonia sp. MED134. The sequence goes on from NZ_CP009301.1 coordinate 1,465,411, forward strand.
CGCTCATCGCACTTGCCGTTGCCCACACAGAGCAGTGCCCATATTGCATAGACGCATATACTAAAGACGGCCTACAGAAAGGAATCACTAAGGAAGAGATGATGGAGGCTGTACACGTAGGTGCCGCTATAAAAAGTGGTGCGACGCTGGTACACGGCGTGATGATGATGAATAAAGTAAATAAACTAGACGGGTAGTTTTACGCTTTCGCGAAAGCGTACTCATACAGATTTCCAACCAAAAGAAATCAACACTACAAACGACAAACATTTTTAAATGTCAGCAACAAAATCACTGAAGAAAGAAGGTAGCGAACTCGCACAAGCAAACAAGCAGATAGAAATTTTATCTAATGGTATTTTCAAAGATGAACTACCTACGTTTGCTAAGAAAATAAAAGAGACCAACCAGCTACCGTTACGCCCTAACAAACTAGAAATACTCCAAATAAACGTGGGGTATATGTGTAATCAAGTGTGTGATCACTGTCACGTAGATGCTGGTCCAGATCGCAAGGAAATTATGACTTGGGAGACTATGGAGCAATGTCTCGAAGTGATACGCAACACAGGAGCTCACACGCTAGATCTTACTGGTGGCGCACCAGAGATGAATCCGCATTTTAGACGTTTTGTAGAAGAAGCGAGTAAGGCTGGGATTAAAGACTTTATTGTGCGTTCTAACCTTACCATTATACGTGCAAATAAAAAGTACTACGATCTACCAGATTTCTTTAAAAAACACAATGTACACGTCATCTCATCTATGCCACACTGGACACGTGGTAAAACAGACAAGCAACGTGGTGATGGAGTTTTTGACAAGTCTATAAAAGCATTACAAGAGCTTAACGAGCGTGGCTACGGTATGCCAAGAAGTGACTTAAGACTAGACCTAGTTTACAATCCATCTGGAGCTTTCTTACCGGGAGACCAAGCAAGTATGGAGAAGGATTTTAAAAAGGCACTTATGGAGGATTTTAATATCCAGTTCCACAACCTTTTTGCAATCACAAACTTACCTATAGCACGATTTTTAGATTACCTCATCGCATCAGAAAACTATGAGGATTATATGTATCAACTCGTAGAGGCATATAACCCTGCCGCAGTAGAGAATGTAATGTGTAAAAACACAATTTCAATAAGCTGGGATGGTTATTTATTTGATTGTGATTTTAATCAAATGCTAGAATTACCAGTGGCGAGTAGTGTAAAGCACATTAAAGATTATAATGAAGATTTACTTAATGATCGTAACATTATGATCTCTCAGCACTGTTATGGTTGTACTGCAGGTGCAGGAAGTAGTTGTCAAGGAACTGTTGCTTAATACGTAGAAAATCACGACACCAAAAACCGCCATACTCATATTTGCTCAAACAGCAACTACCGAAGCTTCTCGCAAGAAGCTCGGGCAGTCTGTGGCCTTATTTAAAGAGCTCAATAGGCAAACTATTGCTACGGCACGCAAGACAGGAATTCCCTATGTTATTTTTTCTGAAAATGAGCAGGTAGGAAACACCTTTGGCGAGCGTTTTACAAATGCGCTTACCTCGGTTTTTGACAGTGGTTATGACCAAATTATAACCATAGGTAATGACACGCCGCATCTTTCGGCGGGGCACATTCTTTTAGCACAAGAAAAGCTCAAGCAATCTGCGCTTGTTATTGGCCCAAGTACAGATGGCGGTTGTTATCTAATGGGGATTAAAAAGAACCATTTTAAGCCTGAGCAGTTTAAAAATTTACCGTGGCAGTCTAGTAAACTGGGTGTTATTATTTCTGATACGCTTTCGCGAAAGCGTACAAACCTTTACCTCCTTGAGACCCTTTCAGATCTTGACACATTTGCAGATTTACAGCAGATGCTCAAAGAGGCTTCTACATTATCAAAAAGACTATTACAACTTATACAAAACATAATAAATCAAGGTCTTTCTCTTGATTACCATACTACAAACCGATTCTTTGAGTCGCTCACTAAAAGCCACTTTAACAAAGGATCACCATCATTAGTTCGTATTTAAATCTTGTAAGCTACAACAGCTTACAGTTATTCTTAGATTTTCTTAATTACCAACTAATACACTTTGATGAAATCATTTTATCTTAGTATGCTCTTGCTTTTTACAGCAAGTTTGTATGCTCAAACTACCGTTACCGGAACCGTTACAAACGCAGAAGATAACACTACAATACCTTTTGTAAATGTCCTTGTAGAAGGCACAAACCAAGGAACTATTACAGACGAAAATGGTGTTTACACCATTACCATACCTACGGATGCATCCGTTTTAAAATTCTCTTCGCTCGGTTATAGCTCACAATTAATTACTGTAGCTGGCAGAACGCAAATAAATGTAACACTAAACATCTCGCAGGAGGGACTTGACGAGGTGGTAGTAACCGCTCTAGGCGTAAAACGCAACACAAGAGAACTAGGTTATACAGTACAAACCATCAATGCAAAAGATATAGACGAGGTAAAGTCTGTAAACTTTCTGGACAACCTTTCTGGTAAGCTTGCTGGTGTTACTATCACTCAAGGAGCCACGGGTGTAGGATCTTCATCACGTATAAGTATACGTGGAGAAGCTTCTTTTTCTAATAACAATCCGCTGTTTGTAGTAGATGGTGTACCTATTAATAACAACACTGTTTTTAACTTCACAAATGAAGCAGCCGCAGGTTTTCAAGAAGTAGATTTTGGAAACGGCGCGATGGAAGTAAATCCAGATGACATTGCTTCTGTTTCTGTACTTAAAGGCCCAAGTGCAGCAGCACTATACGGTACACGTGCATCAAATGGAGTAATTGTTATAGAAACAAAAGATGGGAGCAAGAAAAAAGGACTTGGTATAAGCATTAACTCTTCTATCTTTTTAGACAGTGCTTTCCAACTTCCAGATTTTCAAAACGAGTACGGACAAGGACAAGGCGGTGTTTTTGAATATGTAGATGGCCTTGGAGCAGGAATCTCAGATAACATCACCTACTCTTGGGGACCTAGACTTGATGCTGGAAATTTAATTCCGCAATTTGATAGTCCGGTGACGCTTGCAGACGGGATGATTGTACGTGGTGGAGATACAGCTTTATACAATGGACTTGCCATTACTCCTACTGAATTTAGGTCAAACCCAGATAACCTAAAAGACTTTTATGAAACTGGAGTGACCACCATAAATAACGTATCTGTCTCTAGCGGATTTGATAAAGGTGATTTCCGTATATCGTTTACAGACCTACGTAGTGAGTCTATCATACCTGGTGTAAACTTAGATAGACAGACCATCGCAACAAAACTCAACTTTAAGCCAACAGACAAAACTAAAATCAAAGCGAGCATTAGTTATGTAAATTCTGGTAGTGATAACCGCCCCTCAAACGGATACGGAAGTGAGAATGTAAATTACTCACTCGTAGCCTGGGGACCTCGCTCTCTTAATATAGACAGCCTCCGTGATTACTGGCAGCCAGGATTAGAAGGCGTGCAGCAATATTCTTTTAACTACACCTTCTTTGACAATCCGTTTTTTATTTTACAAGAAAACAGGAACTCTTTTAACCGTGATCGCGTTTTTGGTAACATAGTACTTACACAAACACTCGCTAAAAATCTTGACCTTACCATACGCACAGGGATGGACTACAGTAGTGAGAAACGACAGTTTTTAAGAAACTTTAGTTCTAACCGTTTCCAGAATGGTGGCTATGCTGAGCACGATGTTTTTTATCGTGAAATCAATACAGACTTCTTACTTAACTATGATAACAAGTTTGGCGACTTCTCGCTAGATGTAAGTCTTGGAGGAAACCGCCTATCACAAGTAGCTTCTACAAAACAGGTGCAAACTACAAACCTTGCACAACCAGGCATTTTTAACCTTAATAATGCCGCATCACCTATAGAAGCATTCCAATTTGAATCTGAAAAGCGTATCAACTCATTTTACGGAGTGGTAAAACTTGGTTACAAGAACTTTCTATATCTAGATGTTACTGGACGTAATGACTGGTCAAGCGCACTTGCAACACCTTTTAGCGCAGATAATACTTCGTTTTTCTATCCTTCGGCTAGTTTGAGTTTTATAGGATCTAATGTGTGGGAACTTCCAGAGGCAATAAGCTACTTGCAACTAAGAGCAAGTGTCGCTCAGGTGGGTAATGACACCAATCCTTTCCAAACTTCTGGAGCGTTTATCGCACAGACTCCTTTTGAAGGGCAGCCTACTTTTAGCGCACAAAACTTTATCCCTAATGCAAACCTTAAACCAGAGCAAACTACATCGTACGAGATAGGTACGGATATACGCTTCTTTAAAGACAGGTTTAATGTAGACTTCACCTACTACAACGCCCTTACCAAAGATCAGATTATCTCCTTACCTATTGCTATTTCCTCAGGCTTTAATCAGCAGGTGGTAAATGGTGGTGAGGTGCGCACTTCGGGTATCGAGGTGATTGCAGGCATCACTCCTATCGTAAATGAAAACTTTAGATGGAACACAACCTTTAACTTCAGCACAAACAAATCTGTGGTTGAAAGTCTACCACAATCTGATGGTCGTCTTACGCTTGCCTTTAGCCGTATTTATGACAGCGCAAACCAAACCGTATTTTTCCAAGTAGAAGAAGGCGGGGAAGTTGGCGATATTTATGGAACAGGCTACCTACGTAATGACGATGGTGATTTTATCATTGATAACAACGGGCGCTTTATTGCAGATAACAATCTCAAGAAAATAGGAAATTACACAGCAGATTTTAATCTAGGTTGGAACAATGATTTCCGCTACAAGCAGTGGAGTGCCTCTTTCTTACTTGACTGGCGTCAAGGTGGAGATATTGTCTCTAGAACGCGAGCGCTAGGTAATGTAGGAGGCCAACTAGCAGAAACAGCTTTCCGCCCAGAAGAGGGGATTATAGCGCAAGGAGTTGTAAACACAGGTACTGCGGCAAATCCAAATTTTGTTCCAAACACCACGGCAGTTTCGGCAGAGAGTTACTACCGTCAGTTTTATGACCGTAACCACGAAGAAAACAACATTTATGACGCCTCGTTCTTAAAACTTCGTCAGTTTTCTATAGGATATTCATTCAAGCTTAAAGACGGATTTATCGGTCTTAAAGAAGGTGTAGACGTAAACCTATCACTTATAGGGCGCAATCTTTTTGCCATCACAGAAAACCCACATTTTGACCCTGAGCAACTCGCAGTACAGGGACAAGGATTTGTGAGCGGTGTAGAAGATTTGAGCTATGCTACAACAAGAAGCTTCGGATTTAAGGCAGGATTTAACTTTTAACGCTTTCGCGAAAGCGTAACATAAAACATTACAAATGAAACATTTTTTATACATCACTTCCCTCCTGCTTTTACTTGGAATGAGCAGTTGCACAGAAGATTTTGAAGAAATAAACACCAACCCAAATGACCCCGTAAGTGTACAGCCTAGCTTGTTATTGCGACAAGTTATTTATGACTACGGAGAGCAAATGAGTTACGAAGGTTTTGTGGCAGGAGACTTACTATCGCAGCACAGAACGGCTCTTGACTTTAATCTTTTTGATCGTCACGCTTTGAAATCACCGCAGCTAGGTGGAAATCCTTGGCCTATTTTTTATACTAATTTAAGAGACAATGAGATTATCTTACAGCAAGCGCAAACTAATGTGACCTTTGCTGTGTATGAAGGTCCTGCTCTTATCCTCAAGGCTTATATGGCGGCTGGTCTTACAGATCTTTTTGGCGATGTTCCTTACTCAGAAGCGTTTGATGGAATAGATGGAACGGTAACACCAGCTTATGACACACAGGAGGCCATATATACTGGAGCAGATGGTATTCTAGCAAATCTAGATGCAGGAATTGCTGCTATAGAAGCTTATGAAGATGTGATCCCGCTAGAAGGAGATATTCTTTATGATGGTGATTTACAAGCTTGGGTTCGCTTTGCAAACAGTCTTAAAATAAAACACCTTTTACGTATCTCAGATCGTGTAGATGTAAGTGCAGATTTGCAAGCGCTGGTTAATGAGGATAACTTTATATCGAGTAATAGTGATAATGCTGTTTTTAACTTTAGCAATACGGAGCCTAATAGTTTTAGACTTGCACAATTGCGTGTGGGTGACTTTAACAACTTTGTGCTTTCTGAAACGATGGAAACCATTCTTGTCGATCTTGAAGACACGAGGCTTAATACGTTCTTTAGACCAGCATCAAGTACTGGAGTTTTTAACGGACTAATCAATGGAATAGATGCAACCTCAACAGCTGCTGTGCTAGGAGATTTATCACTTGCAGGTACTGCTTTTAGAGAGGATACTTCAGTGCTAGATGCCAACTTTATGACCGCTTGGGAAACTTCGCTAGCACTCGCCGAAGCTGCCCAGCGCGGACTTATTACCGCAGATGCGCAGGCACTTTACGAAAACGGCGTGACACTCGCTTTTGAATACTGGCAAACACCATTACCAGCAGATTATCTTACTGGTAATGCTTCTTTTAATAACGCAGATAGTTCGCCGCTAGAACAAATACTTACTCAAAAGTGGATTGCAAACATCATAAACGGCTATGAAGGTTGGATAGAATATAGACGCACCGGTTTTCCTGCGTTTATGGATGTGCAAGCAAGTCTTAACGACGGTTTAATTCCCGTGCGTATGCCTTACCCATCTGAAGAAGAAGCGCTCAATGCAGATAATTACCAGACGGCATTTGATGCGACAGATGGCAATAGTCTTAACGTGCGCGTGTGGTGGGATGTAGATTAAGGAATTGTGGGAGGGTACTGCGGACATCTCCCCTAGCCCCTCTTCAAAGAGGGGAACACAAGAACCAAGCTTTTGCAAAGCAAAAGCGATTACAACTAGTTAAGTAATTACTATATGAATGTAGAAATCTGGCAATGGGGATTAATTATAGCATCAAGCATTTTATTGTTTGTGCTGTCTCCGCTTGCCAAAAGTCCTGATGAGTTTTTTAAGGCTACGCATCGTAAGAAGTCTCCTAATGTGTGGATGCTTACGGGTAGTCTCATTATCTCGTGGATTTTTGCAAAGAGTATAACCAATGCTGCCAACTTAGGTCTGAGTTTTGGGATTGTGGGCGGTGTGGCTTATGCGGGTTATTACCTCTCCTTTGCCGTGGCTGGTGTTATCATCTACCAGATGCGCCTGCAAGGTGGGTTTACAAGTATACATCAGTTTCTGACTTCTCGATTTGGAAAAGGCGCGATGCGCTTATTTTCTGTGCTCATCGCCATTAGGCTCTTTAATGAGGTGTGGAGTAACACGATGGTGATAGGTTCTTACTTTGGAGAGATGGGAAGCACTCCTTATTATTGGGCGATTCTGGTCTTTACAATACTCACTCTAGCTTATGCGCTCAAGGGCGGATTGAGCAGTTCTATATTTACAGATGTGATACAGATGGGATTATTCTCCATACTGCTATGTGTGATATTATGCTGTATATTTTCGGTAGATGATTTTAGTGTGAAGGAGGTTGCTACTTCTGGAACGTGGAGTTTTGATCTCGGTCTTAATTTGCTTTTTGCAGCCTTGTTACAGTCATTCTCATATCCCTTTCACGATCCTGTATTAACAGATAGAGCTTTTTTAAGTTCGCCGAAGGTTACACTTCGTAGCTTTTTAATCGCCTCGGTATTGGGAGCAGCTTGTATTATCTTATTTAGTGTTATAGGTGTATTTGCCCAGTTACAAGGAATGGCAGGCCAAGCCGCGGTAGAAGTGGGTAAAGCTTTTGGCGTAGTCATATTGTTAGTCATCAACTTTATTATGATTACATCGGCGGCATCTACGCTGGATAGTACATTCTCGTCATTTTCAAAATTACTTTCAGTCGATTTAAATTTGGGTAAAAATCTTTCGTTTGGGAGATTATCTATGGCTGTAATTGCCATATTGGGAACCATTCCCGTATTTCTTAATGCAGAGATTTTAAGCGCCACGACCATATCTGGAACAATGGTAATTGGACTAACGCCTGTATTTTTATTTTGGCGAAAGCCAGCCCCAAAAATTAGTTATTACTTGAGTGTAGTGACGGGTATCATTTTTGGCTTCATATTAGTTTTTGATGCCTTACCACAATCATTACAATTTACGACAGGATCTTATGCTGCCTTACTCTGGACAAACGTCTGGGGCATCACAGCCTGCACCATATTATACCTCATACCACGATGGATAAAAAGATAAAAAACATAGGCAATCTTACCGGCAAAGTACTCCTTTATGGCGGTGTGTATAGCAATCTACAAGCGCTAGAGAAACTAAAAGCTATTGCAGAGCAGCAAGGAATTGCTCCAGAAAATTGCATCTGCACCGGAGACATCGTGGGTTATTGTGCGCAGCCTGAAGAAACCGTACAACTCTATAAAATATGGGGAACGCACGGTATTGCAGGTAATGTAGAAAAACAACTGAGTGAGGGCGCAGAAGATTGTGGATGTGACTTTAGAGAAGGATCCCGTTGTGATGGTTTTAGCCAGCTGTGGTATCCTTATGCACAAAGCAAACTCTCTAAGAATTCGCTAGAGACATTAGAGGCACTTCCAGACCATATTACATTTACCTACGCTGGTAAAAAGGTTACGGTTGTACACGGCTCATATAATCATATTTCTGAATTTATATTTAAATCTACGCCTTGGGAAATAAAAGGTTCAAATTTTGATACAACACAAAGTGATGTGATTATTGCAGGACATTGCGGCTTGCCTTTTCATACGGAGCAAGAAGATAAACTCTGGCTCAACCCTGGGGTGATCGGGATGCCAGCAAATGATGGCTCTACCGAAGTCTGGTATGCCATTCTAGAAGACACTTCTGGCAATCTTAGCTATGAACATCATACCTTTGCATATAATTACAAGCTCACGAGCCAGTTAATGCAAAACGGCTTACTGCCAGAAGAGTATGCGCGTACCATCGTAACTGGCATCTGGGACAATACAGAAATACTGCCACCTGTAGAGAGTGGCTTACAAGGATTTGGCATCAAATTATAAAGACCTATTATCAAAAAAATCACATACATACTCATCTTTCTCATAAGCGCTATAAGTGTTGGGCAATCAGATATGGACTTGTTATTAAAACAGTACAACACGCGCTCTGTTCCTTATATTTCTGTGCAAGAACTCAAGATGGAAATGAGTGACTATTTAATTTTAGACACTCGTAAAAAGGAAGAATTTGAGGTAAGCCATATCCCTGGAGCGGTGTGGGTTTCTGAGAAGGTGAATGATAGTATGTACGCTTTCGCGAAAGCAAAAAAAGATCAACCCATCGTCGTTTATTGCTCCGTAGGCATACGCTCTGAAGATTTTGGCGAGCGACTGAAGAAGAAAGGGTTTACAAATGTCAAAAATCTATACGGAAGCATATTTGCGTGGAAAGATGAAGGCTACGAAATTCAAAACAAGAAAAAACAACCAACCGACTCTGTTCACGTATTTTCCAAAATATGGGGAAAGTATTTAAAAACAGGACATAAAGTTTACTAGATGAATAAATATATACCACTCATTTTTATAGGACTCACCATAGGAGGATTTGCTTTACTGGCTTATCATCTTACTAACGAGACATCCACTTGGAAAGACTATCTCTCTAGTAGTCTCATTATTATTGCAAATATTGGGATGTTTATAGCCATTAAAAAAAGTGACCAGTGGACAAAAAAAGATGATGAGTAATGACTAGAAAGAAAATCATACTCATATTTATCATACTCCTTATCCTATTACTCATACTTACTGTAAGCAAGCTAAATTTTGAGAACCTAGGTTGGTCTATTAATGCGAGTATATACCAGCAGCTCATCACGATGGCGCTTATGTTTTTATACCTCGTATATAATTATAGAAAGCAATAATGAAAAAAAACATAGTACTCATATTCACCAGGAATCCAGAACTAGGCAAAGTAAAAAGCAGACTAGCCAAAGGTGTAGGTCAAGAAAACGCTCTTGAGATTTACAAGAAGCTCTTATCACACACCAAGGACGTAGTAAGCACTTTAAATTGTACTAAGCGCGTAGGCTACTCTGTGAAAGTGCGCGATAATGATATGTGGGATAATGCTATTTTTGAAAAATTCCAGCAAGAAGGTGAAGATCTAGGGGTGCGTATGTATAATGCATTTGAAAAAGCCTTTGCAGATGGGTATGACAATGTACTCATTGTAGGCAGTGACCTTTATGACTTGCGTGCTTCTCACATAAATGAGGCTTTTGACGCGCTGCATACTAATGACGCAGTAATAGGCCCAGCCCAAGATGGTGGTTATTATTTATTGGGGATGAACAAGCTTGTAAAAGACGTATTTTACAATAAAAAATGGGGTGGCGATACGGTATTTGCAAGTACTATGAATGATCTAGCAACAGCAAAAGTTCATCAACTTGAAACCCTTAACGACATTGACTTTGCAGAGGACCTAAAACCATATGCTGAGTTTGCTCAGTATTTACAATAACAAGAAAATTTAATACGTTTAAAAAAACATATTATGGAAAAATACATCATAGAAACAGCAGATTACTTAAAAAGCAAAGGCTTTGAAAATCCTGAAGTAGGTATCATTTTAGGTACTGGTCTTGGGCAACTTATTGATCGTGTTGAGATAGAACACACCGCAAGCTATAATCATATCCCTAATTTTCCAACGGCAACGGTAGAGTTCCATACAGGTAAATTAATTTACGGTACGCTAGAAGGTAAAAAGGTTATTATTATGCAAGGTCGTTTTCACGTGTATGAAGGCTACTCACTTACAGATGTAACCTACCCAGTACGTGTGATGCACGCTTTAGGTATCAAGCACCTATTAGTATCTAATGCTTCTGGAGCGATTAACCTTGATTTCAAAAAAGGAGAATTAATGCTCATAGATGATCACATTAATCTACAAGGAGGATCACCGCTAGCTTTTAAAGGAGTAGAAAAAATGGGAGAGCGCTTTGTAGATATGAGCGCACCTTATGATGCTGCTATGAACAATACGCTACGCACTATTGCAAAAGACAATGGGATAAACTTACACGAGGGAGTATATGCATCTGTAGTAGGCCCACAGCTAGAAACTCGCGCAGAGTATCGCTACTTAAGAATTATAGGAGCAGATGCCGTAGGGATGAGTACCGTACCAGAAATTATCGTAGCAAATCACTTAAAACTTCCAGTGGTGGCAGTATCTGTTCTTACAGATGAGTGTGACCCGGACAACCTCAAGCCAGTAGATATTCCAGAAATAATCGCAATGGCTGGTAAAGCAGAGCCAGAGATGATTATGCTATTTACAGAATTAATTAAAACATTATAGTCAGATTAGATTGGGTGTTAGTACGCTTTCGCGAAAGCGGAATCTAAGTCTAAAAAATCACCTTAACACACTATCTACTACCTATTAAAAAAACGAATTATGAGTTACCTTAATGCTACAAATGATCTTTATAAAGAAGCAGCACTTACACCAGATGTAGGACTGTGCTGTACTACAAATCCTATCTGGGAGTTACCCGGATTAAAGATCCCAAAGATTATGCAGGAGATGAATTACGGTTGCGGAAGCACTGTAAATGCTCGTGATCTTACTAATGAGCCTAAGATGCTTTATGTAGGTGTAGGTGGTGGTATGGAGCTATTACAGTTTGCATACTTTAATCGTAATAAAGGTGGTGTAGTAGGTGTAGACGTGGTAGATGAAATGCTAGAAGCATCTCGCAAAAACTTTATAGAAGCAGAGAAGTTGAACCCTTGGTTTAATAGCGAATTTGTAGATCTTCAAAAAGGAGATGCCCTTAACCTTAATGTGGCAGATAACTCAATAGACGTAGCTGCACAAAACTGCCTCTTTAACATATTTAAAGCCGAAGATTTAAAACGTGCCATTGCAGAGATGTATCGCGTGCTAAAACCTCACGGTAAACTTGTAATGAGCGACCCTACTTGTGAGCAAGAAATGAATGAGGAGCTACGCAATGATGATCGTTTACGTGCGCTTTGTCTTTCTGGAAGTCTACCCATAGCCGAATATGTAAAAGCGCTTACAGATGCTGGTTTTGGAACTATTGAGATAAGAGCTCGTAAACCATATAGAATACTTAATCCTGGGGCGTATCCTACAGATGAGCTCATATACATTGAGTCTATTGAAGTAGCAGCAATCAAAGACCCTATGCCAGCAGACGGACCTTGTATTTTTACAGGTAAAGCTGCCATTTATTATGGAGAAGAAGACTTTTTTGATGATAAGCTAGGGCACATCCTTCTTAAAAATCAGCCGCTGGCTATTTGTGATAAAACAGCAGGAGCACTTGCTGCTTTAGGTCGTGATGACATCTTTATAAGTGAGTCTACGTATCATTATGATGGTGGTGGATGTTGCTAGGCTACTGTTAGTTTTTTATAATAAATACGACTCTATACTTATGAGTCACACAAAAAGCGTTTCTTTATAAGAGGCGCTTTTTTATGAAACCAACATCTATGAAAACCTTTCTTTACATTACTTTACTCGGTCTTGCTTGTGCTTGTAGCACAACTAAGACTATAACTGCAACACCTGAAGTCTCTACTGTCGAAACACCTGTTGTCATAAAGAAAGATAGTGTCCCTATAGAAACAGCTCCCATCATAACTGTTACAGAAGATACAACCACAGTAAGTGCTCCAGCAGAAGAGATGATTACTGAACCAGAAGAAGTTGAAATTTCTAATACCGTAATTACAGAAACTGTTAATCACGATAGCTTTAATGACTTACTTAAGGCATATGTATCACCAGCTGGAAATGTAGATTATAATGGTTTTAAATCAAACTGGGGTAAACTACGCAACTACATTAAACGACTAGGAGAACAAACACCTACAGATGCGTGGTCTCAAGAAGAAAAGCTCGCCTACTGGATGAACGCATATAATGCAATGACTATAGATCTCATCTTACGTCACTATCCGCTAGAAAGCATAAAGGATATTAAAAATCCGTGGGATCAACGATTCTGGAAACTTGAAGATAGCTGGTATAACCTCAACCAGATAGAACACAATATTTTAAGAAAAATGGGCGATGCAAGAATCCACTTTGGGATAAACTGCGCATCATTTTCTTGCCCGCCATTGCTTAATGAGGCTTTTACAGCGGCAAGTGTAGATGACCAGCTTAATAAGCTAGCTCGTGAATTTATAAATGACAGCTCTCGTAATACGATTACAACGGAAAGAGTTGAGGTGTCTAAAATTTTCAGCTGGTTTGCAAAAGATTTTAAAACGGAGGGTAGCCTCATAGATTATCTAAATACGTACGCTTCAACTCCTATTTTACCTTCGGCGAAGGTGAGATATAAAGCATATGACTGGACGCTCAATAAGTAGTAAAGTTTTCTTAATTACTCGCTTATCTATTTTGAAAAAGCGATATTATGTTTTCACGAAAGTGTAAAACAATAAAATAATAGTTATGAAAATATACACACGCATTTTATCAATAATAGCCATAACCATCTCTTTACAAAGCTGCGCGTTGCTCTCTGCTGGAGGGATTACAAGTCAAGGGCAACCTACTAAGGAAGTTACACAACCACTTACATCTACTACGGCAAACTCTGCTGTAAATGTAGATCACTCGCAGTGGGACTCATTGCTCAAAAAGTATGTAAACGAAGAGGGGCTCGTAGACTATAATGGATTCCAAAAAGATAGACCGCTACTTAACGGCTACTTAGATCAACTCGCAAATCTTGACCCATCAAACAAGTGGAGTGAACAAGAGTTACTTGCTTACTATATTAATCTTTATAACGCAGTTACCGTAGAGCTCATACTTGATAACCCAGAGGTAAGCAGTATAAAAGATATAGACGCCCCGTGGACTAAAGGGCGTGCAAGAGTAGATGGACGCCTGCTCTCTCTAGGTGGTATTGAAAATGGCGTGCTACGCAAGATGAATGAGCCTAGAATACATTTTGCCATAAACTGTGCATCTATCTCTTGCCCACCACTACTGCGTGAGGCATACACTGCTGGTAAAATCAATGAGCAACTTGACAAAGCAACTAAGCAGTTTATTAATAGTTCAAAAAATGATATTAGTGCAAATACGGCAGCACTTTCTTCTATTTTTAAATTTTATACAGAAGACTTTTATAGAGGATCTAATAAAAGCTTACTACCCTATATAAATAAATATGCAAATACTCAGGTTGCGCCTGGTACACCTGTAACATTTAAAGAATATGATTGGGGCTTAAATAAGCAATAAAGTAAAACTGATTGAGGTGTTTTTGCGTACATTTAGAATAAGATACATCTTTAATGAATTCTATATCTGTAGTCATCCCTGTTCTTAATGAGTCTGAGACCATATGTGCATTGCTCACTCACCTAGAAAACAAGGCGTCTTCTCAAAATTATATACACGAAATCATCGTTGTAGATGGTGGCAGTAGTGATGATACTATTACTCAAGTCACGCAATATGCAGCGCTTAGTAAAACGGTATCTATTATTACATCTCAAAAAGGTCGAGCACGACAGATGAATACAGGGGCCATACAAGCTACAGGTGACATACTTTACTTTTTACACGCAGACTCATACCCACCTCAAAACTATGATGCACTCATTGTAAAACAGGTATCACAGGGAAATCCTGCGGGATGTTTTAAAATGAAATTTGATTCTAATCACTGGTGGCTGCGACTAGCTGGCTGGCTCACAAAGTTTAAGTGGCGAGCGTGCCGTGGTGGTGACCAAAGCCAGTTTATTACCAAAAGTCTTTTTGAAGAACTGGGCCGCTTTGATGAGCGATATATTATTTATGAGGATAATGACCTAATAAATAAGTTATATGCGCGACGTAAATTTGTCGTTATTCAAGAATGGCTCACAACCTCTGCACGTCGTTATGAAGAAAATGGTATCTGGAAATTACAGTTTCACTTCTGGAGTATTTATGTGCGCAAATGGCTAGGCGCTAGTGCAGAAGATTTGCACAAATATTACCTCAACAAGATATCATAACAGGTTTATACCTCATCTGCTTTGCGGCCCCAGTCTGCAATTGCGTTTATAAGTGGTATAAGTGACTTTCCTAAATCTGTAAGCATATACTCAACTTTAAGTGGTGGCTTTGTAGTATAAACCTTTCTATCTATTATACCATCACTCTCTAATGTTTTGAGCTGTAGGCTAAGTGTGCGCTCTGTCACAGAAGGCATTTGCTTGCGTAACTCACTATATCTTAAGGGACCTTCTATAAGATGGTAAATGATTACCGTTTTCCACTTACCTCCTATCACTCCCATCGTAAGACTTGTACAGCAAGGGTATTCTTTTCCTTTAAAAGTGTGCATCTCGATGTGTTAAATTAAACCTATACTTTTTGACCGTTCTTGCAAAGGTATATAACTATACATACTTTTGCTACTATACTTAATATAGTAAAAAAAATAAATGTTATGAGTTTTATAAATGCAATGCAAGAGCGCTACACTACAAAGGTGTATGACGAGACAAAAAAAATAGATCCTAAGCACATAGAGGAGCTTAAAGAAAGTTTACGCCTAAGTCCTTCTTCTATAAACAGCCAGCCTTGGAAATTTACTTTTGTTTCTGATCAAGACACAAAAGAGAAGCTCTCTAAAGTATCTTGGATAAACACTGAGAAAGTAACTAAGAGTGATACTGTAGTTGTTTTTAGTAGAGTAGATGATTTATCACTTTTTGAAGAGCAAATAAAGAGAGAATTACCACAAGGAATGGTAGATTATTACAATGAGAACTTAAAACCGCTACCTAAAGAACAGATTACTGCTTGGTTTGATAAGCAAGTATACCTCTCTGTAGGTGTATTACTAAGTGCTTGTGCTGTTATGGGCATAGATGCTACCCCTATGGAAGGAATAGAGCCTGCAAACTATGACAAGATTATAGGAAACGATGGCTATGCAGCCCTAGTTGCCGTAGCTATAGGATACAGAGATGAAGAGGATTTTAATCAACCTAGCAAAAATCCAAAATCAAGAATCGCATTAGATAAAGTGGTAGAAACTATATAGTCTGAACTACTTCGATTTTATTATATAAAGCGCTCCATACTGGGGCGCTTTTTTTTTCGCTTTAAGCGAAAGAATAATTAATCAATAATAACTTCACCCGTAAAGAAGCTTTCTACCTCAACAACTGGTGGTGTGTTTTTTAAAATCAAATTACCCGTACTACGCAACTCTCCCACTATAGATAATTGTGGTGCTAGTATCACGTCATTAGTCCCCCTGTGGAAGATGGAGACATTTTGAACATCAAGATCTTCTAAGGGTAATCTACTATCACCATCTAGTAAGTTTATGGTAAGATTTGTTACACTTCCGTTTATGAAGAAATTAGACAATCCGTTGCATTGTAATAGCACATTTTCTGAATCTAGTGTAAGATTAAAGTCTCCGTCTTTATGATAAAAGTCTTCTTCTATAAGGTCATCACTTACTAACCTTAGAGTGTTCCAGGTCAAGACACCCTCTGCCTCTACGGTTTGCCCACTACTATTGCGAATTTGTTTTAAATCGGGATGACTCACATACACCTTTGATGTATCATAATCACGTATAACATTACAAGAAGCTGTGTTTTTAATTTTGAGTGTATTGTCCTCTACAAGAATTTCAAAATCTTCAAGTAAATTTTCTCCTGTTTCTAACCTTACAGAGATATCTGGAGCGTCTGTTACTATGAGTTGGGCACGCTCAAAGATGGTAATACTATCAAAATCTGTTAGGTCATACTCTTGTGTAATGATATCTCCTGTGGTTTTTAGACACGTAAGTGTATCTTCTGTGTCACAAGAAATGGCACTTACAATGATTACTATTATACTAGCTATATAAATGGAGTGTCTCATCTTATTAAAATCTATATCCTATACCAAACTCTACTGCCTCTGCTTTTGCACCGTGTGCCTTTACGACCATACTCCCTGCAAGATGTTTTCCAAAGGTTCTTTTTAAACCTAACCTATTGTAAAATCTCCCTTCAAAATCATACGGGTAGTACACATAATATCCCAATTGGGATACAAAAGAAAGCTCATTAAAGTGCAGCTCGTGACCCACAAAAATCCCAAAACGCTTCCAGTCTTCCTCACCCGTGACATCACCATCTGGATAAGCAATAGACTCATAACGTATGAGCTCTTTTAAAAAATTTGCAAAAAATGCGTCAACTCCCGCCGTAAAGCTAGATTTGTGATTAATACGCTTATCTACAAAGGCAGTAATGGTAACAAAACCATAGCGTGGTGAGTTGTTTATATCGCTTTGGTTTGCTCCACCGCGCAGTGTTAAGTTAAAATGTATAGGTTCCTTATAAGGTGTTTTTTCTCCCATAGGTATATACTCGGGAAACTCGGCCGCTTTTGGGAAGTAATTTAATCCTGCAGTAAACGCCCACGTATTTGTAGAATTATTTGGCGCCTTAAGATTTGCATTACTATAGTGTATAATAGTCACCCCTGCTTGAAAGCCTATATTTTTAAAAATATTATTTTTCTTATAACTTAACTTAAGCATCGTGCTACTCAAGACTGTAGTACCATATGCATTATTTATAAAATTAGTCTCCCTGTCATAGGGTTTTGTAGCAATCGCGAGACCCTGCCCTATTCTAAACTGCAAGCGCCTCTTCCAGTAATAAAAGTTATAATGCGCATACGCACTATATAACTCCCCCAGATACTCATTTTTCATATCTTGGTACACAAAGGTGTACCCCACATCTGGAAAGTTGTAACGACGCTCCCAGGGTTCAAAACCATAGGTCTTTCGGTTATATGCCAGCATCACTCCCGTGGGGTGTTCTGTAATAAGGTGAGAGATATCTGGATTATGTTTTAAAATCGTTCCGCCAAAAAGGTCTGCCTCTACATCAAAAGGTCTTACTTTATCTTCTTGTGCAGTAGTGCAAATGCCGTAAAGAAGTACAAATACAATAGTAATGATGCGCATAGATGTAGGTTGTAATGGTTTTTTAAACCTACGAAAAAATGTCTGCTATAGTTTGTCTAAAACCTACTATTTTTAAAAGGTTTTTTTGCGCTTTCGCGAAAGCGTACCTATATCTATTAAACTCCTACAAGTCTTTATAAAATAAAAAAGCCCGCTACTTATATAGCGGGCGCTTGTAATATATGTGTTGCTCTTATTTACTGTTTACGTAAAAGGCGTGAATCACTCCGGGTAGCCAGCCTAATAGGGTAAGTAAGATATTTATGAGTAAATCTTTTCCTGCTCCTTTTTCTAGTGCAACTGCTAGTGGCGGAAAAAGAATACTTAGAATAATGGTTATTAGTGACATTGGTTTTTGGTTTGTTGTTAATACTGATATAAATCTACAATACTACTTATGAGATCTTATTAATATTATCTCAATTGTTTTGAGTTTAACAAACGTGACTAGAAATATTGCCCTATACCAAACACAAATCCACTAGTGGAATTTGAGGTAACACCATACCCATAATCTACTCGAAAAGTGGCGTTAAAAATCTTTTTATGAATAAACCTAAGACCTAGACCTGGATAAACTCGTAAATTTTGATCATCACCAAAATCACCAAAATCTCCCCCAGGATTGCGCCAAGAGCCAGCATCTACAAAGCCCACTCCTTGTATTGTAAACCAGTCGCGATCTGCTAGCGTTTGTCTATACTCTGCATTGAGTACTACCACACCGGTGCCTCTATCTATGGTATTACCTACACCTCGTATATTAAGATTGTTATCTACAGAAAAGGGGGCAAAAGGAGAATCTGCATTTGTAGCAAGACCTAGACGCAATCGCGTTGCGAAGTTTCCATCATAAATACCATCCTTATCTCGTATTCTAGCAAAATATCTAAAATCATTCCACCAGATGGTAAAATCTGGTAATGTCACCGCATTAGCCTGTACATATTGTACATTAAAAGTACTTTTAAAACCACTTACATACTGAAAGTCATACTTAAGAGCATCATACTCATAAATACCTTTAAGCAGTATTTTATCTACATTAAAGGCTTGTGGCACGCTCACATCTGTGGCTCCATTAAGGTATAAATAATCTTCATTAAAGAAGTTAACACCTAACTCAACACGATGCTTAAAGTTAAAAGCATATAGGCCTAAAATCTCTATAGAAGTATTGTTATACTTATAGTCTGCAGTACCATTATCTAAGAACACAGGTTCTTGAGTAGTAAGACTCTGAAAGTTAATCGCAAGTCCTACATTATTATTAAATAAAAAAGGCGCTCTAAAATTTATACCATACGAGCTAAAAATATCTTTCTGATAAAACCCTCCAAAACCTATATTTCTTCCTAATAAATTATATTCATAAAGGCCTAGCCTGTATGCAAACTCATCATCATTAGTCGTGTAGAAATTGACTTGCGGGTTTATTGTGATATTTTCTTCTACGTTATAAAAAACATTATAGAAGTTATCGTGTGACTTAAAAACCTGAAAATAAGCGTGAGCAACTGCTGGAAGTCTTTTAAGGCGTATTATATCTTGATTTATCACTGCAGAGTCTAATGCAACTCCCGGTTTTATATCACTTATGAGTTTTATAAAACTAGGCTTAAGCCTTTTTGAGCCTTGTACTTTAAGGTCTAGCACTTCACCCTCTTGTCCAGCAAGCTGTACAGCAGTAATGCAACATACCATTAAAATTAATACTCTCTGTAACACTTTACATCACTATAAAAGAATCTCTCTACCTATTAAAAATACTGTCCTATCCCAAAGACAAGACCACTGTTTTGTGACGCCCCTAGCCCTACGCCATAATCTAGTCTTATAACAGCATTAAATATACGTTTATGTATAAAACGCACTCCTACCCCAGAGTATACCTCAAGAGCATCACCACTTACAAGATTATCTAGCGGTTGCCTTGCCTCTCTTAAGGTTCCTCCATCTACAAAGGCATTACCCTGTAGTACAAACCAGCCTCTCTCTAGCAGCGTGTGGCGGTACTCTGTATTTATAAATATAAAACTCGTACCCCTCGCGATATCATTACCAGCCCCACGTAAGTTAAACTGATTATCTACAGTAAATGGCGCAAACTCAGACTCATTAAAAGAAGCAAATCCTAATTGTAATCTACTTGCCCAGTTACCTTTACTTCCTATTCTTTTAAAATATTCGGTTGTATTAACTCCTATAAAAGAGTCGTCAAGTAAGCCCTCACCTCCATTAATATATCGTGCATCAAGTAAGTTTCTAAAACCAGAAACATACTGATAATCTATGTCTAAAAAATTTGTCTCATACTCAGCTCGCACAGCAATTTTTGAAGCCTCTAGATTGTTTGGAAAAGTAGCATCTATATCAGTATCGTTTGCAGCATACTGCTCTTTAAAAATATTAATCCCTAGCTCTGCTTTGTTATGAAAGTCAATTTCGTAAAGTCCGTAAATCTCAGCTCCAGCTCTATCTTTTTTATAATTGAGAGTAGTTGTATCAAAGTAAATGGGCTCAAAGGTGACATCTTTAATATAATTAACGCCTAGCCCTAACTTGTTTGTAAATAAAAATGGGGCCTCCCAGTAAGCTCCGTAAGAATTAAAAACATCACGCTGGTAAAAGCCACCCACAATCTGGCTCTGGCCTAAGAAGTTAAACTCAAATACACTTAGTCTAAAGGCAAAACTTCCATCATTTGCCTCAGAGATACGTATACCCGGTATAATTGTAAAATTTTCTACAATATCATAAGTGACTTCTATAGCACCATTACGTACCTCAGCTATAATAGCGGTGGCTTTTGCAATGGCAGGAAGTCTATTAAATCGCTCTACATCTGTAGCTACTTTAAGCGAGTCATAAGGAGATGTTACTTCTGTTTTTATTAGTCTTCTCAACAGTGACTCATCTACTTTTTTTAACCCTTTAAAGGTGATTCTATCTACTTGCTGTTTTTGAGCATAAACAAGGCAAGGCAGCAAGAACAGACATAGATATATAATTTGTTTCATAGGCTTATTTACGATACTATGAGTCTGTCGGTTCTTAATCGTAAACATTGCAGTAGCTATCGTATTTAATTTCTACCGTAGTATTCTTTTACAATATCTTGAGCTGGTTTGTTTTGAGGTGTAAACTGGCTATTTTCTGGTCCTCCTACACGGTCGTGATGTATAAACCATTTCCATAAAAAGCCTCCTGCCATCCACTCTTCATCCCAGACGGCTTCATAAAGTGCTTTTGTAACATTTACTTGCGCTTCTAGATTTACTTGAGTCATACTTCGGTCAGAGCGCCAGGGTTCTTTGCCTGTATAGTCTACAGAGCGATAACCATACTCTGTAAATAATACTTTGCGTTGTTGCGCTTTCGCGAAAGCGGAAATCTCCTCTTTCCATTTTGTCCAGCCTTCTATAGCACACGCCACAGTAGGTGTTTGATCATCACATACTGGAAAGTAAGCATCTATACCAATGTAATCCAGCTGCTGCCAGAAGGGTGTACGTTTATACTCATCCCAGTTTGCAGCATACGTAAGCTTACCTTTGTATACTTCTTTGATATCTTTTATGAGCTGTTGCCAGAAAGCTGGTCTATTTACAACAAATTGCTCCAGCTCTGTGCCTATGCAAAATATTGCTGCATTTTCCTCTTGAGCAAGTGTCGCATAATCCATTATAAAATCGCGATACGATTGCTCAAGTGCCAGCCACTCCTCTTCTGTCTCCATCTTGAGGTAACCTGTAAACTCACCCCGACGTATCCATATCTGGGGTTTGAGCATTACATCTATACCTTTATCGTGTAGTTGTGCTACATAATTACGACCGCCTTCTCTAGTCTCACCATACCACTGTCTATCTGTATTGTATACAATTTGCGCTTTATCTAGTGCCGGCACAAAGCCAAAGGGCATTACGGCAGCATAGTTTGCGTTTATATCAAGAACGGGTGCCACGTGAGTGCTGTCTACCGGAGAGCGATTTGCTACAAAGCTTACTCCATTAATTTTTCCTTCTGGTGGAAGCTGGGCACTACAACCTTCTAGAAGTAAAACAAGCACAAGGCATTGTAATAGTATTTTCATAACAAATGTGATTCTATAAAATAAAGATAGCTTTCTATATCACAAACTAAAAAAACCTGACCACTTTTATAAATGGTCAGGTCTAGCGATCTCTAGATTATAAAGTATACGTCAAATCTAGTAGATGCTTATATTAAAAAACAACTCGTAGTCCCAAGTTAAAAGTCTCACCTAGTCCCGTATTATTACCTCTTACAAAGTTGGTATACAAAGCCTCGAGGTTGAGCTCGTCTGTGAGTTGATATTTTGCGCCTCCACCTACTGCGGTAAAGTCTTGCTCAAAATCATTACCTAGATCTATGCGCTGTGAGTGCTGTACTAAGCCTAGAACAGTAAACTTAGCACTAGGGAAGTAACTTAAAAACACCCCTGGCGTAAGATTTAAACTATTATTTGCAAAGCTGCCGTCTACAGTGTCAAAGTTTTCATCTTGCGCTGCCTCTTTTCCAAAATTAAACTCAGAGTTAAGCTCTGCAAATACTTGCCAGTCACCACCTGCAAAGGTGTGATCAAAAAAGAAACGGTTTTGCCACGTAAATCCTTTTTGGTCAAGAAAAACCCCTTGCTCTGTCTCTTGATCTATAAGTGGTATAGATAGCGAACTTTGAATTGAAAAGTTATTTACAGATGCAAAAGGAACAAACTTTACCGCAGGAGCTATAGAAGTAAGACCACTACGAGCGGTGCCACGCTCTCCGTCAAAACTAAAGACATCTAGCGCATCTCTACCGCCTATTACATTAGATCTCACTTCTAAAATTACACCTACATTGAGCCTTCTATTTTCTGACACTCCAGTAAATGCTTCAAGTGATGATGTAAAAAATGATTGTCTAGGCTCATCACCATCTGTAAATGTACTTTCTGTTTGCGTGTACAAATTATTAAACCACTTGATATCATATTGTCCTCTTGCAATAAGCTTAGATGGTGTAAGCGTCTGTATGACAGAGCCGCCTATCTCGTTATCATCAATATCTTGTGCGTAAATTGTAGTAGCGATTAGGCATAGTGCGCCTATTAAAAAATGTTTCATTTTTTTAAATATTAGGTTGGAAATTTATAATTGTACTTTCTTAATTCAGCTACCGTGGAGTGAAAAAAGAAGTTGTCAAAGTTTTATGCATTAATGAAAGAACTGAGCCTGGTAGGGGTAACTGCTTTATAAACCCTTTGTATTATGAAAACTTCACATAAAGCAGCGCAGGCTCAGTATATACTCATTATTTTATATCATTAAGTGTCCAGTCATATGGATAGTATGAAAGTTTTGCAGTCTCGTCTATTTTGCTATCTCTATATTTATTGATAAACTCCAGCACACTCCCACTTCTCGTAAAATCACCGTTATACCATTCAAATATTTGTGAGATCTGTACCTTTTTGCCTTTAACTCTTATAAACGATGGATTATTGAGCGCTAGTTTAGTTTGTCGCTGTAACTGAGCTTCAAGCTTACTCGGTATATATGCTTCATTTATTATAGGAGGACAGCCCAATCCTGCACATACAAGTACAAAATGAAAACGAGCCTCGTCTGGAAAAACAGCACGTAGCTTCTTGTTTTCCATATCATTAAGGGTGATTGAGCTACCTCCTACAGCGTGTTTTTGTTTGTCAAAAAAACCTTTTATGCTGAGCGGTTGCTTTACGGGATACTTAGCAACAACCCCTTTTATTACAGATAGATTGTAAGCATTGATCCAGAAAGCTTGATACGTTTTTGCATCTGTCTTGCTCACTTTTATAGTTTGTGCAACCGCAAGGAGTTTATCTAAAGACTCTGGATTACTTTGTACAGCAGCATAATCTACTCTTCCATTTTTTATATATTCTTTAAAAAAAACATCTGCATCTGTAAAAAATGCATCTGTACTCTGTGCACTCATCGTGTTAATAACAAGTAGTGTAAAAAGGAAAGTAACGATTTTCATAATTGCTGTTTTATGTGCACTTGGGTCGGGTAAAAAACAATCGTCTTACACTTTTTCTTAAAATAAATTGATTTTAATCACCAGATAGCTTGCTGTCCTTAATGTATTTATAGCATTAATCTACAATTCATTTAGATATGTTCTAAATAAGCTTAGGTGCTGTTAAGTTTACTATCTTTAGTTCGACACAACCCTAGTAACTTGTGAAGAAAAAAGGTTTTACACACGCTTTCGCGAAAGCGTAATCACATACCACATTACTAAAACCTCTTTTCAACTTACTTAAAAACACCAACCACTATGCAAGAACACATCGTCATTATAGGCAACGGGATTTCTGGCGTTACAACTGCCCGTCACATCCGCAAAGCTTCAGACAAAAAGATCACCATCATCTCTGCCGAAACAGATCACTTCTTTTCTCGCACAGCGCTTATGTATATCTATATGGGACATATGAAATATGAGCACACAAAACCGTATGAAGATTACTTCTGGAAGAAAAACCGTATAGATCTTAAACGCGCTTTTGTAGAGACAGTAGATCACGAGAATAAGCAATTACTACTCTCTGGTGGCGAAAAAATGAGTTATGATAAACTCGTACTTGCTGTGGGGTCAAAACCTAATAAATTTGGCTGGCCAGGGCAAGATCTAGACGGTGTACAAGGGTTGTACTCAAAACAAGATCTAGATATGCTAGAGGCAAATGCTCCAGATAAAGAAACCTGTAAACGTGCTGTGGTAGTGGGTGGCGGTCTTATAGGTATTGAAATGGTAGAGATGCTGCTCACGCGTGATATTCCGGTCACATTTTTAGTCCGAGAAAACAGTTTCTGGAATGGCGTTTTACCACAAGGAGAAAGCGAGATGATAAACAGACACATTAAATCTCACCACGTAGATTTACGTTTAGGCTTTAATCTAGATAGTATTCTAGCAGATGATAATGGTAAAGTGCGCGCTGTAACTATAAAAGAGACAGGAGAAGAAATAGCCTGTAACGTTGTAGGACTTACCGCTGGAGTATCGCCTAATGTGGCTTTCTTAAAAGATAGTGGTATTGAGCTAGGTCGAGGTATCAAGGTGAACCCTATGCTAGAGACTAACATAAAAGATATTTATGCCATAGGTGATTGTGCAGAGCAACACGAAGGTATAAACGGTCGTAGACCAATTGAAGCTGTTTGGTATACCGGTAGAATGATGGGAGAAGCACTTGCACAGACATTAACTGGAAATCCTACTGCCTATAACCCTGGACACTGGTTTAACAGTGCAAAATTTATGGATATAGAGTACCAGACGTATGGATGGGTGTTCTCAAAACCTAAAGACGGCAATACACACTTTCACTGGATGCATAAGGATGATAACAAGTGTATCACTATAGAGATGCAAGAGGATAGTCGCAAGTTTGTGGGTATAAATAACTTTGGTATCAGGCTACGTCACGAGCTATTTGACCGCTGGCTTACTGAGGGACGCACAACAGATTATGTGCTAGAGCATCTTAAAGATGCAAACTTTGATCCTGAGTTTTATAGCCATTACGAGAAGGATATTCTCGATGCTTATAATGCTGCATACGGGACATCACTTAGTCCTAAAAAGAAAAGCTGGAAAAGAATTTTCGCATAACCAACCTAACGACTTACACTTATGAAAATTATTAAAAACCTAGGCTTGGTGATCTTTATTACTGGGCTTGCCATCTGGACAGCTTCCATCTTTATGGGAGACTTCACCTTACAACAAGAACAACTCGATTCCTTTATTTCTGAAAAAGGAATTAAAAGCGAACTCGTCGCTCAAAAAATCTCAGATAACGTAGTGGGTAAAAAACTAGGCACATTTGCTTTTACAGGTGCCGTAAGAGATGCCCTTGCTCAAAACAATGACTACTATGATGCCCAAATTGCAAAATATGATGCGGCAAAGGAGTGGGATAAAAAAGGAGAACAATATCAGTACAGAATAAACGATAAAGACTTTCAAGCCTTTAGCTTCTCACTAGCCAAAAAAGCCGGAACAGGATTTATAGTAGAAAATAAAGGGCTTATGTGGTTCTTAACCTTTGGGCTAGGGATACTAGGAGCTCTTATGTTCATTTTTCCTAATCTCGTGTTACTTGGCAAACCAGGCATCAAAAATGACCACGTATATCACGAGGCAGCAACCAATAGAGGATGGATTGCCTGGCTGGTACTTGTGTACCTCGTACTATTTTATCTAGTGCTTTATTTTAATGCAGACTATGTAGTAAACTGGACATTTATACTCGACCCCATAAGTAATGCCCTTAACGGAGGTGATGCGAGTCAGTGGTTTGTATATGGCTTTTTATACTGTGTGATTATGGTAACGATGGCGGTGCGTATGTATATAAAATACCGTCACAATAAATACCAGATTGTACGTACTACCTCTGTACTATTCTTTCAGATTGTATTTGCCTTTCTTATCCCTGAGATTATGGCAAGTTTAGGAAAGCCTGGTTATGATTTTAAAAACGCATTCCCGCTAGATTATGATTTCTTCTTTGAGTGGAATCTCGAC
Organism: Dokdonia sp. MED134; assembly: GCF_000152925.2. Classification (NCBI taxonomy): domain Bacteria; kingdom Pseudomonadati; phylum Bacteroidota; class Flavobacteriia; order Flavobacteriales; family Flavobacteriaceae; genus Dokdonia; species Dokdonia sp. MED134. The sequence goes on from NZ_CP009301.1 coordinate 1,492,042, forward strand.
ACACTTACTCAAAGTGGTGGTTTAGGTATCTTCATCCTCGTATGGGGTGTTGTGCTTACACTCGTGATTGTACCGGTAATGGTTTACTTCTTTGGAAAAAGATGGTACTGTAGCTGGGTTTGTGGTTGTGGTGGCCTTGCCGAAACTCTTGGTGATCCCTACCGCCAGCATTCTAATAAATCTATGAAAGCCTGGAAACTTGAGCGCTGGCTCATACACTCGGTACTCGTATTTTCACTCGTGATGACACTCGTCACATTATACTGTTACTTTACGGGTGCGGAAGCTTTTTTAGGCATTAACTCCCAGTGGATAAAAGACACCTATAGCTTCTTGATAGGCGCTTGGTTTGCAGGAGTAATTGGGACAGGCTTCTACCCTATTTTTGGTAACCGTGTATGGTGCCGTTTTGGATGCCCACTAGCAGCCTACTTAGGATTTGTACAACGTTTTAAATCTCGTTTTAGAATCACTACAAACGGGGGGCAATGTATCTCTTGTGGTAACTGTTCTACCTACTGTGAGCAAGGAATTGATGTACGTGCATATGCTCAGAAAGGAGAAAACATCGTACGTTCTAGTTGTGTAGGTTGTGGTATATGTAGCGCTGTATGTCCTCGTGGCGTACTTAAGTTAGAAAACGGACCAGAAGCAGGTCGTATCAACCCTACGCAAGTATTACTAGGTAATGATGTAGACCTTATGGATTATGTAAATAACAAAGAGGCAAGCTAGAAGATTTTTTACGCTTTCGCGAAAGCGGAATACTAATTTATATAGCTCTTTGCATAGCATATCGCCAAAGCAAATTAAAAAACAACCACCTTAGTCATCTAGGGTGGTTTTTTAATACGCTAAGTAATCGTTAAGACGCATAAATCTCCCCTCTTTCTGTATACTTTCTCATAACTTTGCGACACATATAAAGCCTCACAGATTATGAGGTGATACCATAAAAACACAGCGCAATGCTAGCATATATAAAAGAAGTATTACAAGAAATGCCTCAAGACTGGTTACGTCTTACCACACATAGATTAGATATTTATGATGAGTCTCAAGCCAAAAGCCAGTTTCTTTATGAGTTTGAAAAACTATATAACAATAATGTTTCAGATCAAGAATCACTGAGCCAGTTACCTACAGCTTATGATTATATTAGACTGGGACACCCACTATCAAGTATTTTAGAATGGGCAATAGCAAAAACATATGACCTAAAGACAGAAAGCGTTATAAGCTTTCAGTCTAAGACTGTACCTGTACTTGCCGTGCTCCGTAAAAATTTATTAGAAAATAAGAGCACACGCATTTTATATACTGGAGTGCTCTCTTCTCGTTTTGACACAACAGCCTTAAAAGAAGTGTACGGCTATAACTTTGAGCTTCAAAAGCTAGAAAGTGTTGATGATATCACACCTTTTAATGGAAGCACAGTACTACTATCTGAACAGCAAAAAATCGCTTCTACAGCTTTACATAAAGAAGTAGACTTTTATGTAAATACGTATGGAGATCTAGGTAGTATTCTCATTATTAATGGAGAAAATAACAACCACTACGTAGCAGATATACAACACGTGCGCAGAAGGGAGACGGTGGCAATGACACCAGAAAACACACTTGTAGCACTAGAGTCTCTCGTAAACACAACCGATTTTACCGCTAATAAAAGTACCAAAGAAGCAGATAAAGTAAAGGTTTTAAGTACCATAAAAGAAATCACACAAGCAAACTCAAAAGCGCTTGTAGGTTCAAGTGGACTATCTATACAATATGCCATAATGATGGGTCTTGTAGCAGAAGCTCAAGAACAACACCCTAGTAAAGCAATCAAGTTTGTAGTACCACCTAACTGTTATGGAGGGACAAATGACCAAGCAAGACGTGTAGCTGCCTGTCTTGATAATGTAGAGGTTGTAGACCTACCGGTAGATGGTGATAATGATATGGTACAAAGTGTAGATCGTGTACTTACTACACTCGCAGAGCAAGATGCTATACCATACATCATTGCAGAGATCCCTACAAACCCAAGGGTAGAGGTGCCAGATCTTGTAAAACTTAAAGAAGTGTTGAGAACTCCTCGTAAAACGCCTAGTGGAGACACAGCAATAGATCCGGTATTTATTCTAGATCAAACGTTTTGCCCTAATGTACACTTCTTAGGTGATGATGATTATCTATCAACTGTGAGGGCAATCTCATACGCCAGCGGATCAAAATTTCCGAGTGGCGGTAAAGTGACTGCTGGCTACTGTGTGGCAAACACAAAAGCAACTCCGCTCATCGCAAATATCGAGAAGCACTTAACCATATGCGATAATGAGGCTACCGCTTTGCAATATGAGCTACTTGCTCAACAACTGCCTTCTATGAACCAGCGCATTGCAGATGCTTATATAAACACACGTAAGTTTGTAACCTTTATAAGCGAAGTGCTGCCAGATGCAAAAATCAATTTTGTTTCAGAAGAGCTTGCACAGCAAGGATTTACTCCATCTGTGTTTTCACTAGACTTACCTACTCAAGGCGATACTCCAGCCCAGCGTGAGACTTATAAAAGAGCACTCAACCACAAACTTATAAACTTAATGATTACAAAAATCCCTGAGGAGAGCAAGTACTGTGTGAGTTATGGGCAACTTAAGGGTGTGTACTGGACTATACCTGCAACCTCCACCCAAGGAACAACTAAGGAGGGTGATAAAGATTACATCGCTCGTGTGTCACTCTCACCAGATATGGATTTAGAACGTCACAAAGAGATTTTTAAAGAATTTGTAAGTGAGATGTAACCAGAATTTGTTGCAAAATTTAGAGACGCTTGTAGAATCTGTTTTAGGTTTTGCAAGCGTTTTTTAGTTATGAGCATTATGGATTTTATTACGCTTTCGCGAAAGCGTAACATTGCGTTTTAAAATTTATGTAGAAACATTATCTTGTAATTAAAATAACGTAATGACCACTTCTCAACATCTTGCAAAGCACCTCAGAGAGTTCATATCTGGACCTAACACGACGGGTTCTCATCTTAAAGAACATCTAGATGATATAACACTAGAAGAGGCAAATCAAGCTGTTTACGGCCTTAATACCATTGCAAAGCTTGTGTACCACATAAATTACTATATAGAAGCTGTAAGCGGCGTACTAGATGGTGAGCCACTTACTGCAAAAGATATATATAGCTACAATGCACCTATATTAAAAACTCAAGAGGCTTGGAAACTGAGACTCGATACATTGTATACAAATCTAGATAGATGTGCATCTCAGGCATCTAGGCTTACAGACCAAGAGCTAAAGAGTAATTTTGTATTAGAAAAGTACGGTACTTATGAGCGTAATCTGATGGGACTGCTGGAGCACTCTCATTATCATTTTGGGCAAATTGTAGTTCTCAAAAAAATAATTAGACAACAGTCTGTATAGTAAGAGCTACCTTAAAATAAAAAACTCCCGATATTGCTATCGGGAGTTTTTAGTTATTTAGTCTTCTAGAGGCTTCATCTCAAAGTCTTCCATAAACTTAGTGGTATAGTTACCAGCTATATAGTCTGGGTGATCCATAAGTTGCCTGTGGAAAGGTATGGTAGTCTTTATACCTTCTATTACAAACTCATCAAGAGCACGTTTCATTTTGTTAATCGCCTCTTCTCTAGTCTGTGCAGTCGTAATTAACTTAGCAATCATAGAGTCATAGTTAGGTGGTATCATATACCCACTATATACGTGTGTATCTATACGTACACCGTGTCCTCCTGGAGCGTGTAAATTTGTAATACGTCCTGGTGATGGTCTAAAATCGTTAAAAGGATCCTCAGCATTGATACGACACTCTATAGAGTGTAGTTGTGGGTAGTAGTTTTTACCAGAAACTGGTACGCCTGCTGCCACAAGTATTTGCTCACGTATAAGATCATAGTCTACTACCTGCTCTGTAATAGGGTGCTCTACTTGTATACGCGTATTCATCTCCATAAAGTAGAAGTTGCGGTGCTTGTCTACAAGAAACTCAACCGTTCCTGCTCCTTCATAATTAATAAACTCTGCTGCTTTTACTGCTGCTTCACCCATACGCTCACGTAACTCATCTGTCATAAATGGCGATGGTGTCTCTTCGGTAAGTTTTTGGTGACGTCTTTGTACAGAACAATCTCTTTCAGACAGGTGACAGGCTTTACCTGTGCTATCTCCTACAATTTGGATTTCGATATGGCGTGGCTCTTCTATGAGCTTTTCCATATACATACCGTCGTTTCCAAAGGCTGCAGCACTCTCTTGACGTGCACCTTCCCAAGCTTTAAGTAGGTCTTCTTCTTTCCATACGGCACGCATACCTTTACCTCCACCACCAGCGGTAGCTTTTAGCATTACAGGGTAACCCGTCTCTATGGCAAGTTTTTGACACTCTTCAAAATCTTTTATGATACCGTCAGATCCTGGTACACAAGGTACGCCTGCGGCTTTCATAGTTTCTTTTGCAGTAGCTTTATCTCCCATTTTTGAAATCATCTCTGCAGATGCTCCAATAAATTTTATGTCGTGCTCCTCACATATTTTTGAAAACTTTGCGTTTTCAGAAAGGAATCCATATCCCGGGTGTATGGCGTCTGCATTTGTAATCTCTGCTGCTGCAATAACGTTAGACATCTTAAGGTAAGACTCGTTACTTGCTGCTGGGCCTATACATACTGCCTCGTCTGCAAATTTTACGTGAAGACTCTCACGGTCTGCTGTAGAGTATACAGCTACCGTTTTAATCCCCATCTCTTTACACGTACGTATTACCCTAAGGGCAATCTCACCACGGTTTGCTATAAGTATCTTCTTAAACATACTGTTTATTTTTTATTGTGATTACTGCGTGTTGTTGTTTAGGTCTCGCTTTCGCGAAAGCGTAAAAAACCACAGTCTCCTCAATGATTAAAATACCCGCAAGGGATTATGATGGATCTACCAAGAATAATGGCTGATCAAATTCTACTGGAGAAGAATCGTCTACTAGTACTTTTACAATCGTACCTGACACTTCACTTTCGATCTCGTTAAAAAGTTTCATCGCTTCAATAACACAAAGCACATCACCTTCACCTATAGTCTTTCCTACTTCTACAAACATAGGCTTGTCTGGAGCCGGTTTTCTATAGAAGGTTCCGATTATAGGAGACTTAATAGTTATGTATTTTGAATTATCTTCTGCTGGGGCCGCTGGTGCTGCAGGTGCTGCTACCTCTGCAACTGGTGCTGGAGCCGCTGGTGCTGCTGGAGCCATTTGCATTGCTGGCATTTGCTGTAAGAAAGTAGTTGGTGCTTTCTCATCGTCTGCACCAGTTCTGATAGTGATTTTTACGTCATCCATCTCAAGTTTTACTTCGCTAGCGCCTGACTTTGCAACAAATTTAATCAGATTTTGAATTTCTTTTAAATCCATAAGTGTTTGAATTTAGTCTGTTTAGGTTTAATTAGAGTTATATGCCCATTTGAGGTAGATCGAACCCCAAGTGAATCCACCACCAAAAGCGGCAAATATGATATTATCTCCTTTTTTTAGTTTATTCTCATAGTCGCTCATCAACAGTGGTAAAGTGGCCGATGTGGTGTTACCATATTTATGGATATTAATGAGTACTTTATCCTCATCTAGCTCCATCCTTTTGGCAGTAGCGTCTATAATTCGTTTGTTAGCTTGATGTGCGATTAAAAAGTTAACGTCGTCACCTGTAAGGTTATTACGTTTCATAATTTTATCACTTACATCTGCCATATTTGAAACAGCAAATTTAAATACGGTTTTTCCATCTTGAAAAACTGTGTGCTGTTTGTTATCTAAAGTTTCTTGTGAAGTGGGTAGTATACTCCCTCCTGCATCTATCTTAAGGTATTCTCTTCCTATTCCGTCAGATCTAAGGTACTCATCTTGGAGTCCCATCCCTTCTTCATTAGGTTCAAATAGTACTGCACCTCCACCATCTCCAAAGATGATGCACGTGGCTCTATCTGTGTAGTCTATAATAGATGACATTTTATCTGCGCCTATGAGCAGTACTTTTTTATACCTACCAGACTCAATATAACTAGCTGCTGTAGACATCCCGTAAAGGAAGCTAGAGCAAGCAGCTGTGAGATCAAATGCAAATGCATTAGTCGCACCTATTTGAGAGGCTGTATATACTGCGGTTGAGGCTACTGGCATATCTGGTGTAGCAGTTGCTACGATTACCATATCTAACTCTTTGGGATCGAGTTGCTTTTTTTCAAGAAGATCTTGTGCTGCTTTGATGGCAAGAAACGAGGTTCCTTTGCCTTCTTCTTTAAGAATTCTACGTTCTTTAATACCTGTACGAGTGGTAATCCACTCATCATTGGTATCAACCATAGTTGCTAAAATATCGTTAGTCAACACATAGTCTGGAACATAAGCTCCTACAGCTGTAATTGCCGCTGAGATTTTACTCATTTGTTTCAGTTAGATTTTTCGTCTTTATTCAGTTAAGAACAAAACGATGAGAAAAATACTAAAAATTGATCAAAAATGGCCTACAATTAACTTTTTTTGACAATCCTACGCATAAAAAAAACTCTCACAATGTGAGAGTTCTATGTCTTGAAAATAGAAGCTTAAGCTTCTATCTCCTCAGTCTTATCAATAACTACCTGACCTCTATAGTATAACTTACCTTCAAACCAATGTGCTCTGTGGTAAAGGTGCGCTTCTCCTGTTGTAGGGTCTACAGCTATTTGAGGTATAGCAGCTTTGTAATGCGTTCTTCTTTTATCTCTTCTTGTTTTTGAGATTTTTCTTTTAGGATGTGCCATTACGTACTCTTATTTATCTGTTAATAGTTTTTTTAACGAATCCCATCTAGGATCTGTCTCTTCTTTCTCTTCTTTTGCTCTTTGGTCTGGAATACTTAATTCTTCCAGCTTTTCTAAAATATCTGACTTTAATGTTCCATCTGCTATACCAGGGTGAACCCTTTTATTAGGCATAGACAGCACAATAAGTTCATAAATATACTGAGCGACATTTACTTCATACTCTCCAAATGGGAGTATTAGAACATCTTCAATATCATCATTAAACTCTTGACCAAACTTAACTACAAGCTCATAGCTCCCACTTACAGGCTGATCATAAGGCTCATTTGTCACATCACAATTTACATTGATTGTTCCTGAGATATTAAAATCAAACTCCATAAAGGTAGACTTCTTTGTTAAGAGAAGTGTAGCCTCAACGCTTGCATCGTTAAAGTCATCATAGTTAAAAAGATCAAAGAACGATTTTGTAATCGTGTACTCAAACGTATGCTCTCCTTCTTTTAAACCTACGTACTGTATAGTGTATAGTTTTAATTCTTTCATCACATCATCCGTTTGGAGCGTGCAAAGATACATAATTTTTTAAATCACAATAGCTAAGAATTAAAAAAATTAATCTAACAGCTATATGATTAATGCATTGCACAACTATATTACACTTACTTTCTTGCTGGGCCTCTACCTGCACGCTCTCTTCCTGCGCGTTTTGGCGACACCTTGAGTATATCTTTTGTTATCTCTTGGTATTCTTTTCTTTTATTATAAATATTGATAGCCGCATACACAGCTTCTCTAAAAGAACCAGGATCTGCTTCACCCTTACCAGCTATCTCATAAGCCGTACCGTGATCTGGAGATGTTCTCACCTTATCTAGCCCAGCTGTATAATTAACACCTTTACCAAATGATAAGGTTTTAAATGGTATCAAACCTTGATCGTGATATGCAGCAAGAATAGCATCAAAATTTTTATAATTACCAGAACCAAAAAAACTATCTGCCGCATAAGGACCATACACAAGCTGTCCTGTAGCTCTCATTTTTTCTAGGGTAGGGATAAGCACTTTATCATCATCATCACCTATCACACCATTATCTCCCACGTGAGGGTTAATGCCTAGCAATGCTATTTTAGGCCTATCTACCCCAAAATCTTGTTGCAGGCATTTATATAGTGTATTTACTTTCTTTTTTATTACATCTGGTGTGATATTACTTGCCACATCTTTTACAGCGACGTGATCTGTAAGAAGCCCCACTTTTAATGTATCTGTCACCATAAGCATCATAGCATCACCTGTAAGCTCCTGAGCAAGATAATCTGTATGACCAGGAAAGGCAAAATCTTCTTTCTGGATATTTGCTTTGTTTATAGGTGCCGTTACTAGCACATCTATATCACCATCTTTAAGCGCCTTTGTTGCTGCTGTAAATGACTTGAGTGCATAATCACCCGCAATACCTGTAGCCTCTCCCCAAGATATACTTACAGGCTCTTTCCACAGGTTAAAGACATTAATCTTATTATCTAACGCTTTCGCGAAAGCGTCTATCCCATAAAACTCTGCTTGAAGCCCCAGTTCTTTCTTTATATATGAAAGTGTCTTTGCCGAAGCAAAAATTACAGGCGTACAAAAATCTAACATCATTGCCTCAGAAAACGTCTTGATCACAATCTCTGCGCCTATACCATTTAAATCTCCTATAGAAATCCCTACACGTACTTTTTGCTGTTTATTCATTTGATGCCTTTCGGGTTTTGTATTTTTGTAACACAAAAGTAACCAAATAAAAACCATTTATGTTTACAGGTATTATTGAAGATCTAGCCTCTATTGAATCAATCACTAAGGATCAAGAAAATATACACTACAAAGTAAAAAGTGCAATCACAAATGAGCTCAAAATAGACCAAAGTGTAGCACACAACGGCGTATGCCTTACAGTAGTAAGTATAGATGGAGACACTTATACGGTTACAGCCATACAAGAAACGCTAGATAAAACAAACCTCAACGATCTCGCTGTAAACGATATTGTAAACCTAGAGCGCGCGATGAAACTAGGCGCAAGACTAGACGGTCATATTGTACAAGGTCACGTAGACCAAGTAGGAACCTGTACAGCTATAAGTGAAGAAGATGGAAGCTGGAGATTCACCTTTGACTACGACACCTCACTAGGAAATGTTACCATAGAAAAAGGCTCTATTACTGTAAATGGCACTAGTCTCACTGTTGTAGACTCAAAAGAAGGAGCTTTTAGCGTAGCTATAATTCCTTACACTTATGAACACACAGGCTTTAAAAACTTTAAAGTAGGTACTCGTGTAAACCTTGAGTTTGATGTTATAGGCAAGTATGTAAAAAGACTTACTGAGGGCTACTAGCCTTTTTCATTTTAATTTTATACATATAATACGCACCTAGTAGTAGACCTCCTATAAGTAATAATGGGAGGTGATCATCTATGGGCGCAATAAGCCCAGGTAGAGGGGTTCTACCTGGCGGAGGCGGTGCTTCTTTACCAGCAAACGCACTTATCCCCATAAATAAAAGGGGGGCTGTTGTAATGAAATTTCTGAGTTTGGGGCTCATAGTAATTCAAATATAAAATGTTTTAAACTAGTTAAATTAATACTAATTTAATGAGGGTTAAGTAGGTTGTAATTGTGTATTACATCGACAATAATACGTATTTTATCGATAAAATTGAATTTTTGGTTAAAAAAAATAGGGTTTCTAGAGAGTTTTAATCTTAAAACAAATGAGGCATTTTCTAGATTTTAACAAAATTAATTTTATAATTACTTGAAAATTAAGTAAATAGAAATGTAATTCTAACAAGTTGGAGCAAACTCTCACCTTAATAAAATTTCAAAAAAATTTTAGATTTTGTGTTGTTCGTCGGAGATACATATCCTTTAATCTGGATAAAATACCGCAAAACACGTTTTACAGAGATTAGAACATCTCTCATTATAACGCATAAAAAAACCTCGCAAACAGATGTTTGCGAGGTTTACTAAGTGGTCCCACTTGGGCTCGAACCAAGGACCCTCTGATTATGAGTCAGATGCTCTAACCAACTGAGCTATGGGACCGTTGTTTTCTATGTTTTCTAATCTAATAGAAGTTGAAAACGGGTGCAAATTTATAATAAATCTTCACCCTAACAAAGCTTTTCTTTGCTAATTATTAATTTCTTGACATAACTCTATAAGAACACCACCTGCTGTTTTAGGGTGCACAAACGCAACTAGCTTATTATCTGCACCTTTCTTAGGCTTTTCATTAAGAATAATAAACCCTTCTTTTTTTAATCTTTCCATCTCCTCTACAATATTTTCTACCGCAAAGGCTATGTGATGTATCCCTTCTCCCTTTTTTTCTATAAACTTAGCGATTGCACTATCATCGTTTGTCGCCTCTAGAAGCTCTATTTTATTAGGACCTGTTTTAAAGAAAGATGTACGCACCCCTTCAGAGGCAACTTCCTCAATCTTATAATGTGGTACGCCCAGTAGTTTTTCATAAAGCGAGTTGCCCGCCTCTAGATTTTTAACAGCTATACCTATGTGTTCTATCTTATCCATATCTTATTTTCGGTACTATAAATGTTTGAATTACGCTTTCGCGAAAGCGTAAAAACCATAATACAACGTTAAATACCGCATATCAAGGCTTGACAAAAGTAATACATATCAAAAAAACGTATTTTTGCAGTCTATGGAATCAAACAGACAGAAAAAAGTAGCAGGTGTTCTTCAAAAAGATCTTGCAGAAGTGCTTCAAAACGCACTTAGAGACAGCGGTCAAGGAGGCATTATTGTGTCTGTAACTAAGGTTAAGGTACCTACAGACTTATCTATTGCAAAAGTATACCTGAGCATCTTCCCTAATGATAAGGCTACTGAGATACTTAAAGAGGTAAATCAAGTAAAACCTATCATACGTCATAACATATCACAGCGCACACGTCACCAACTGCGACGTATGCCAGAACTTCAATTCTATATAGATGACACTCTAGAGTACCTAGATGGTATAGAGCGCTCTCTTAAAGGTGGTGACAACCCACTAGAAGATCCAAGTTTACTCGCTCGTAGAAAGAAAATATAAATGCAGTTTGCTCGCTATATAGCGCAACGTTACCTTGTATCAAAAAGTGGTACAAATGCTGTAAACATAATTACCTACATATCTATAGGGAGTATCATTTTAGGCACGATGGTTCTATTTATTGTGCTCTCTGCTTTTTCTGGGCTTAAGGAGTTTAACCTCTCTATTACGTCTATTATAGACCCAGACATTAAAGTACTACCCGCTACTGGCAAAACAATTACCCTCACCCCTACTCAAGAAAAGGAGCTCGCCTCATTTACAGAGATACAAGCATACTCAAAAGTAATAGAAGAACGTGCATACCTCGAGCACGAGGGTAAAACCTCACTGGGCTTTATAAAAGGAGTAGATGAAAATTACCTTAACGTTACTCAAATAGATAGCACCATCTTTGCCGGAAACTGGCCTACTGTAGGTGAGCCAGCAGTAGCTATGGGCTATCTTGTAAGAAGAAGACTCTCTGTTAACCTAACAGACTATAGCAGCCTACTCTCTGTAATGACACCAAAACCTGGTACGGGACAAATCACAGACCCTACACAAGCTTTTAACTCATCAAAGGCAGTGGTGAGTGGAGTTTTTCAAGCCGGCGAGACACTTGACAATGATCATATTTTTGCAAATATTGACTTTGTAGGCGCACTATTGGGTTACCCAGAAGATAAGATAAGTACACTTGAGATTAAATTATCTCCAGAAGCAGACGAAGACCGCTTACACGAAAAAATAAGCTCGCTACTCAATAACAACGTGATCATAAAAAACAGAATAGAGCTTAATGACGCCCTCTACAAGATGCTCAATACTGAAAACCTCGCACTCTATTTTATATGCACGCTCGTACTTATAATAGCTCTTTTTAGCTTTATAGGGAGTCTTATTATGATTATAGTAGATAAGCGCAAGCATATTAAAACACTAAGCGATCTAGGCGCATCTCTAGCATCTATACGTATGATTATATTTACTCAAGGCGCACTGATGATTCTTCTAGGTGGCGCTGTAGGGATTATACTAGGTGCAATTCTTATTGTAATACAGCAGCAGTTTGGCTTTATCCCAATTACAGAGAGTTTACCCTACCCCGTAAAATTTGAGCTGGTAAATATCGTAATCGTATATGCAACAATAGTGATACTAGGCTTTTTAAGCGCTAGACTTGCAGCCTCAAGGATAAATAAGAAATTTATAAGCTCAGACTAGACAAACTCGTAGCCTGCAAACTTCTCTTCAATAAGATTTAATGCAGCAAATACATCTTCACTTTTATCTGAAGTTACTAGCTTCATACGGTATTCCTTAAAATGCGGAATCCCTCTAAAGTAGTTTGTATAATGCCTCCTTGTTTCAAACACGCCAAGTATCTCTCCTTTCCAAGCTATAGACATCTCTAGGTGACGTCGTGCAGCTTCTACGCGTTCTACTAAGGTAGGTGGCTTTTTATGCTCTCCTGTTTTCATAAAGTGCTTTACTTCATTAAAAAACCACGGATAGCCTATACTTGCACGACCTATCATCGCTCCATCAAGACCATACTCATCGCGCATCTCCACAGCACGCTCTGGAGAGTTTACATCTCCGTTGCCAAACACTGGGATGTGCATTCTTTGATTATTCTTTACAGCAGCAATTGGTTTCCAGTCTGCATCACCTTTATACATTTGTGCACGTGTACGACCGTGTATAGATATTGCAGCACAACCTACATCTTGCAAACGCTCTGCAACCTCAACAATCTTAATACTTTCGTGATCCCAACCTAAGCGGGTTTTTACAGTAACAGGCAGCTTAGTATGCTCTACCATAGACTTGGTTAACTTAACCATAAGGTCTATATCTTTTAAGATACCCGCACCAGCTCCTTTTGATACTACTTTCTTGACTGGACACCCAAAGTTAATATCAATAATATCTGGCCCACTTGCCTCTACAATCTCCACACTGCGCAACATAGACTCCTCTACTGCTCCAAAAATCTGAATACCTACAGGACGTTCTTTTTCATAAATATCCAGTTTCATCACACTCTTTGCAGCGTCACGTATCAACCCTTCACTAGATATAAACTCTGTATATACAACATCTGCCCCCTGTTCTTTACATAACGCTCTAAATGGTGGATCACTTACATCCTCCATAGGTGCTAGTAATAGCGGAAAATCACCTACATCTATATCTCCTATTTTTGCCATACTTAATTTCCTTGCCTTATTCCCTTGATACGTATCACGCACAAAAGAACTCAAATAATTTAATCTGGTACAAAGGTAACTTCTTTTTAGTGTTTATACCTACTCGTTATAAAATGCTTATCGCGTAGGTCTGTCATAGGTTTTTCATAAAGACGGTACCACAACCCTGCTATTAGAAATAAAAGTATAAAGTATATGGCTGCATAACCCACTCTCTCATTAAAACTTAACAACTCTATAGGCCACAACCATCGCATACCCTGCAACAATAACCCATAATGCAAGAGGTAAACCGCATATGAGGTTATACTTACATAACGTATGGGCACAGCTATAAATCTAGGCGCTTGTTGCCAAGAAGAAAGAACTGGCAAAGTAAGAGCGATGGCAATCGAAGTAAATGGCAAATAGATTACATCCCAAATAAATGATGCAGCCACAGGATCTAAACTGTATTTTCCTAAAACAAACTGAAACCCAAAAAACAATATTATCCCTAAAGCAAATAATAACTGTTTGTGCTTAAGCCAGTGTTTTAAGTATTTATGAGATAGATATGCTGCCAGCACACCATAATAAATCGCATCTATTCGGTAGATGACTACTGCCTTTAGATTTATGTTCCACTGTTGTGCATCAAGTGTTGGTGTGGTAAAATGGTAGAGTAATTTAGTTATAAGAAATACGATTATGACTGCTATTGTGCTGCCCAGGAATAAGGTTTCTTTTTTTGCTTTCGCGAAAGCGTAAACCGCAACATATAACAACAATGGCCCTATAATATATGCCACCTCCTCTACTGGCAAGCTCCACGACTCTGTAAAAAACACTTCCATCCCCGAAGAGAAATTCTGAAGGAAAAGAAAGTAGTATGGTATATTTTCTGGAAGCTGTCTACCTATCGCAATAACTAGCAAAATATTGAGAACTAAAGCGAGGTAATAACTAGGCAACGTACGGAACCACCTGCGTATTAAAAAATACTTAACATCGCTCATCCCAAAATCTTCTTTTACAAATAGCCTAAGCAATATAGACCCTATTAAATAGCCGCTCAGCACAAAAAAGATCTCTACGCCCATCACTCCCCCTAATTGTAGTAGCGGGATGACACCTCCATATTGCTCGGGAAAAATATATAAAATATGAGATCCTAAAACAGCAAGAATCGCTATTGCTCGCATTAAGTCAAGCCCAAAAACACGCTGCTTAGATGAAGGGCTGCTACTCAAAAGATGATTATTCTTTAAGTCGTTCTAACTCATCAATCTCAAGAGCTCTATTATTATCTTGTAATTTAAAATTACCAAACTTATAGGTAAAGCCTACTTGCAAGTTTTGTGTCTCTGGAACAGCGAAATAAGCATTGTCTTGGTTAAGATATTGAGAGGTAAGCAAAGCATTTGCCTCGCCTAGTATGTCATTTACTGTTACTTTAAGTATAGCTCTGTTTTTCCAAAACTTCTTTTGTACACCGGCATTTAATGTTATCACACGGTCTTGAATATAGCTGCCAAATAAGAATTTAGAAATATACTCTGCGCTCACCTCTGCTGTCCAACTTCTATCTTTACTTAGGGTGAGATAATTACCAATGTATGCATACACTCCATCTACCTTGTTATCTTGAGCAACATTGCCACTCTCTTGCGCGAGGAAGGTTACCTCCTCGTGAAAGGCACTTAAGTATGTATATAAATAATACCAGTCTGAAATACTTCTACCGTGTGTGAAGTCGAGACCCCAAGATTTACTATCTAAGGCATTTTGATTTGAGGTACGCAATACTTGTGCATCGTTATTTTGAAAAGGAAGCCTTAATATCTCATTTCCATTATCACGATAATAGAGATCAAAAGAGTAAGCACTTTTTAAAGTATAATTAAAATTAAATCGATGACTAAAAGCTGGAGTTAACTGTGCATTACCTTGATCAAAATTGTTTTCATTTAAGAAATAGGCAAATGGGTTTAAATCTTGATACCTAGGCCTATCTACTCTTCTTGAGTAGTCTAGGCTAAAACTATGATTCTCAACAGGAGCATACTGCACATATGCAGTTGGAAAAAATTCCAGATAGTCCAAGTCGTTAATCTCGTTAAGCGCAAGCGAAGTTCCCTTTGAGTTAGTTTGCTCTGCGCGCAACCCAGCTTTTACATTCCATTTATCCCAGTCTTTTGCAACAGAAACATAACCCGCAACAATATCTTCATCATAAAGAAAATCATCATCTTGTGCTTCTTGCAAGCCTGACACACCACTATCTACAATAGTTGGAAATTTAACCACAGATCTAGAATCTATAATAGACGTTCTCGCACCCAGCTCTAAAGCAACAGTCCCTAAGGTCGTTGCATAGTCTATTTGCCCTGTGTAAATCTCAATATTTTGAAAAGAGTCACTCGTAAAACGCACATTTCTAAACAGGTCTCCAGTAGCATCTATATATCGAGAATTTAAAGATTGATCACGCTTTCGCGAAAAATTAGTATGATGCACATTCATACTCAACGATCCATTTTTAAGCGTCTTGGTATACTTTGCATCTAGCGCAATATTAGTGCGCTCTCCATTTAATCCGCTAGAGGTTCTAATCGTGTACGGGTCTTCTATAGATGAAGTAACATCTGTTATAGATCTTGAGTAATCATAAATACCTGGTGAATATAAGCCCACAGCCGAAAAACTTAACTGCGAAGTCTCATTAAGCTTATAATCTATAATAAGATTTGCGTTATGAGCATTTGACCAGTTTTTACGTTCAAAATCTTGAAGCCAGTTTATACGTTCATCTGCAGTTCTATAGTTTATAAAATCGTCACTCCTAAAAGAGGACTTCTGCGGGTTGAAACTATAATTAAAAAACAGATTCAATTTTTCATTTTTATAGTACTGTGACGTCCCAAAAGAATGTTTTGGAAAAATGCCGTAAGTTCCTCTAGCAAAAACAGTTCCTTTATAGCCTAGAGACACCACCTTGGAAGTAACAATATTAAGTACAGGACCTCCCTCTGCCTCATATCTAGCTGGTGGATTTGCAATCACTTCTACAGATTGTATAGCATCACCAGAGAGACTACTTAAAAGATCTTGAATTTCTTCTGCACTTAACTGCACTCTCTTATCGTTGAGATACACAGTAACTCCTTCATTTCTAATTGTAATCTCTTCTTGATTAACAACTACTCCCGGAGTTCTTTTTAAAATATCCATCGTATTACCGGATGATAGTATGGTATTTTCTACATTAAAAACAAGTCTATCTGCTTTGCGTACAACAGTAGGTTTTTTTGAAGTAAGCACAACTTCATCTAGACTTTCTTGACTTGCGCTAAGCACTATGGGCCTTAAAGTTGTGTCTTTTTCTAGTAGTATACTTTCAATTTTTTGGTCGTCAAAACCTACAAAACTAACTCTAAGGTGATATGTGCCCGTTTTAAGGTTTTCTAGAATAAAAGAGCCGTCCTCTTCTGTAATAGTACCCTTTACCAGCTTTTGCTCCTCATCAAGTAATACGACGTTTGCAAAGGCAATTGGGCTGTTTTGAGATGTGTTTACAACTCCTTGTATGCGTATGTTTTGGGCGATGATTGATGAGATGCTAAAAAGCATCAGGATTGTGATTATATGTCTAATAACGCTCGTTTTTAAGGCTTTAAATGTAATAACACTACTAACAACTTTTCACAAAATTTTAAGATTTTTCGACCAAATACGCAAAATCTATTTTACTGAGAAATAAATAGCTCTTAATAGCCGTATATTTGCACCCTATTTGCTATGACTATGAAGAATATTAGAAATTTTTGCATTATTGCGCACATTGACCACGGTAAGAGTACACTAGCAGACCGCCTCCTTGATGAGACCGCTACGGTTACAAAACGTGAAGCTCAGGCGCAATTACTAGATAGTATGGATTTGGAACGTGAGCGCGGTATTACCATTAAGTCCCACGCTATCCAGATGGAGTATAAATACAAAGGCGAAGATTACATTCTCAACCTCATAGACACACCTGGTCACGTAGATTTCTCATATGAAGTATCGCGTAGTATAGCCGCTTGTGAAGGAGCGCTTCTAGTAGTAGATGCAGCACAGAGTATACAAGCACAAACTATCTCAAACCTTTATCTGGCACTAGAAAATGATCTAGAGATCATACCTGTACTTAACAAAGTAGATTTACCTAGTGCAAATCCAGAAGAGGTAACAGATGATATTGTAGACCTACTAGGTTGTGATGCAGAAGAAGTAATTCCAGCATCTGCAAAGACAGGTATAGGTATTGAAGAAATTCTTGCCGCAGTAATAGAGCGCATACCTGCTCCAAAGGGTAATCCAGATGAGCCACTACAAGCGCTTATTTTTGATAGTGTTTACAACCCTTTTAGAGGAGTAGAAACGTACTTTAGAGTAATAAATGGCTCTATTAGAAAAAACCAACAAATAAAATTTGTCGCTACTGGAAACACTTATGGTGCAGATGAGGTAGGAACATTAAAACTTACACAAGCACCTAAGCAAGAAATAAAAGCGGGTGACGTAGGATACCTTATTACAGGTATAAAAGATGCCCGTGAGGTAAAAGTAGGTGATACTATTACAGACGCAAAGAACCCTACACAAAACGCCATTGCAGGTTTTGAAGACGTAAAGCCTATGGTATTTGCAGGTATTTATCCTGTAGACACGGAGGACTATGAGGAGCTACGCAACTCAATGGAAAAACTACAGCTTAATGATGCCTCTCTAGTATTTGAGCCAGAAAGTTCGGCGGCATTAGGTTTTGGATTTAGATGTGGATTCTTAGGAATGTTACACCTCGAGATTATACAAGAAAGATTAGAACGCGAGTTTGATATGACTGTTATCACAACAGTACCTAACGTATCTTATCACGCGTTTACAAATAAACATCCAGATGATATTATTTTAGTAAATAATCCATCAGACCTTCCAGATCCATCTAGTATGAATCGTGTGGAAGAGCCTTTTATTAAAGCAACTATTATTACAAAGTCTGACTTTGTAGGACCTGTAATGTCTCTATGTATAGAAAAGAGAGGTCAAATAGCTAGCCAGACATACTTAACAACAGAGCGTGTTGAGCTTACTTTTGATATGCCACTTGCAGAGATTGTTTTTGATTTTTATGATCGTCTTAAAACAGTTTCAAAGGGGTATGCGAGTTTTGACTACTCTCCTATAGGTATGAGGGCTTCAAAACTGGTTAAGGTAGATGTACTTCTTAACGGGCAACCAGTAGATGCACTATCTGCGCTCTTACACCAAGACAATGCTTATGATATAGGTAAGCGTATGTGTGAGAAATTAAGAGAACTTATCCCACGCCAGCAGTTTGATATTCCTATACAGGCTGCCATAGGTGCAAAAATCATCTCTCGTGAGACGGTAAAAGCACTACGTAAAGATGTAACGGCTAAGTGTTACGGTGGTGATATTTCGCGAAAGCGTAAACTTCTAGAAAAGCAGAAAAAAGGTAAGAAACGTATGCGTGCTGTGGGTAATGTAGAGATACCACAAGAAGCGTTTATGGCAGTTCTTAAACTTAACGATTAGGCATATATAAATTATAAAAAAAGCTGCAAATATGATATTTGCAGCTTTTTTACTTTTACAGCAACTCGTTTGTAAAAATGGTATTGGCATCTATGGGTTTTGTCTCAAGACCTTTGTTATATAACCACTCTAAAAAAGTGGTTATAACTCCCTGATCCATTCTCCCCCAAGAATCTCCTGTACCAAATGCTTTTAAAGACATCTGTAATGCCTTTTTAAGATCTATCTCTTTATCCTTTTCGGGCACAAGTGTAGCGAGTATAGCAACAGCCTCCTCAGGTTGCTCCTTACAATATAGATAGCCTCGAGCAGTAGCTTTAAGGAAGGCCTGGTAAGCTTCCTTACGTGCCACTATTCTATTTTCATCTGCAACTATTACTGGTGAGTATGAGTATGGTACCTTATAATCTGCCATTTTAAAATAGGTGAAGTCATCACCCCTCTCTTGCACCTGCACGCCTTCCCAATTTAAAAACACCCAGGTAGCATCATAAGTTCCTGCAATGAGCGCATCCCAAATACCCAGCTTATCTGGATACTCGAGTTCTAGCACTCCCTCACCACCATCATTACGTATCATTTGTTTTACGATCTCATCTTCATATCGTGCTTTGTAAGATGCATAAATTTTATGATCTAAAGAACTAGGAGATGCGATACCACTATCACGTTTAACCACAATAGCACTAACATCTTCTTGCAAGATAGCAGCAACCGCTTTAAGCGGAAAAGGGCTTGCCTTTGTACGGTAGCTAAGCAAGCTCTCCGTAGGGCACAATGCCATATCTACTAGACCGAGCTCTACCTTCTTTGCTGGGGTCAGTTCATAATTATCTGCGGCGGGATTTTCTATAGCTACTTCTAGCCCTTCTTCTTTGTAAAAGCCCTGTGCTTGCGCCACAAAAAACCCTATATGATTTATATTAGGCGTCCAGTCTAGTGCTATTTTAATGTGATTTGATTTCATTTTTTGATTAGTTTGATGAGTTGTTTTATAGTCTGTTGATTTGTATGTTTTTCTTTCTTTATGCGTTGTTGATGTGAAGAGTTTTCTATTGCGCTTTCGCGAAAGCTGCCGTGCACTTCTTTAAAACCAGCATCTAAAAATTTTTCAACATTTGTAATTGAAACTCCGCCTCCTGGCAGAATAACAATGCGCTCCTTAGCTTGCTCGCGTAGTGATTTCAAAACATCAAACCCCTCAATAACATCTGGTTTTTGACCAGAAGTAAGAACGCGATCTACGCCTAGCTCTATAAGCTGCTCTAGACCTTTTACAGGATCTAGCACTTGATCAAACGCACGATGAAAAGTAAAAGACATTCCCTCACTAGCCTTTACAAGCTGTGATGTTCTTTTAATGTCTATTATATGATCACTGAGCAGCACGCCAGAAACAATACCTTGCACACCCATAGACTTTGCAAAAGCAATATCACGCAGCATCGTTTTAAACTCGCTATTTGAGTATATAAAATTACCAGCGCGTGGTCGTATAAGCACAAAAGATGTTATTGATAGTTCTTGCATCACCTTCTCAAAAAGTGAGTGACTAGGTGTTACACCTCCTACGTCAAGCTGCTCGCATAACTCAATACGATGTGCACCTCCATTTTGCGCCGCTAGAGCACTCTCAAATGAATTTGCACATACCTCAATTTTCATATACTAAAGGTACTAAACCTAAAACCACTGTCAAATTTTGCGAGAGCTATCTCGTATAGCTTTAGGGCTTTTATTATCTTAGACACAAACCAATCCTTGCAAATGCGTTACCTACTTACACTATTAATTGCAGCAGTCTTTATTAACTCGTGTAAACACGTTACTGAGACCACTCCAGCACAAAAGGACCAAGCGCTTATAAATTATGTAAATCCATTTATAGGCACCGGCGGTCACGGCCATACTTACCCTGGTGCGACAATGCCCTTTGGGATGATGCAGTTAAGTCCAGATACAAGACTAGATGGCTGGGATGGCTGCTCCGGTTATCACTATGATGATGAGTATATCTATGGTTTTAGCCATACACACTTAAGTGGGACCGGTGTTTCAGACTATGGTGATATTTTACTTATGCCGTCTAATACCATACGTTTTAATAACGGCGCAAATGGTAAAAAAGGATATCGTGATCACTTCTCTCACGATAATGAAATTGCCCAACCGGGATATTACAAAGTACACCTAGATAGTACAAATATAGACGTAGAGCTTACGGTTTCTCAACGTAGTGGTGTTCATAAATACGCTTTCGCGAAAGCGGACTCCCTCAACAACTACCTCATCATAGATCTTGACCATAGAGACGAAGTGCTAAGCGCCTCTTGGGAAGTCATTAAAGAAGATGACGACCAGAAACTATATACGGAAATGCAAGGTCATCGTCACAGTAAAGCGTGGGCATCAAAACAATTACTTTATTACTATCTCAAAACCTCACACCCTTTTAAATACATTAAAGACCCACAGTCTAAAAGCAACAAGGTGGCTCTTAAGTTTGAGAATCCTAGCAATGAGCCTGTGATCATAAAAATAGGAATCTCTGCAGTAGATGAGAAGGGTGCAAAACAAAACTTAGAAACAGAGATAGGCGACAAAACCTTTGAGCAAGTAAAAGCAACTGCTCAAAGTACCTGGGAAAAACAACTAGAAAAAATCATAGTTGAGTCAGAAAACACAATATATAAAACTAACTTTTACACCTCGCTCTATCACACGATGCTTGCGCCTAATATTTATCAAGATATAGATGGTCGCTACCGAGGTATGGATCTAGAGATTCATCAAACTACAGATTTTGATTACTATAGTGTTTTCTCACTTTGGGATACATATCGCGCGGCACACCCGCTGTACACCATTATAGAAGAACAGCGCACAAATGATTTTATAAACACCTTTATTGCAAAATATGACGAGGGTGGTATAATGCCCATATGGGATCTTTCTGGTAATTACACAGGCTGTATGATAGGCTATCACGCCGTTCCAGTTATAGCAGATGCGTATATGAAAGGCATAAGAGACTACGATACAGATCGTGCCTTTGAGGCGATGCTACATAGCGCATCACAAGATAAACTAGGTCTAGACTCCTATAAAAAATATGGATTTATACCCACAGAAATGGAAGCAGAGTCTGTTTCAAAAACATTAGAATATGCCTATGATGACTGGACTATAGCCATAATGGCTCAAGAAAGAGGTGACGAAGAAAGCTATAAATCGTTTATCCAAAGAGCACAAAACTATAAAAATGTATATGACCCAAAATCAGGGTTTATGCGAGGTAGAATGCGTAATAGCTGGTTCTCACCATTTGACCCCTACGAGGTAAACTTTAATTACACAGAGGCAAACTCTTGGCAATACAGCTTTTATGTACCTCAAGACGTAAGTGGCTTTATAGATCTTGTGGGTGGCAAAAAAGCGATGGATAAAAAGCTAGATGCACTTTTTACAGCCCAGCAAGAAACTTCTGGAAGGCACCAGCAAGACATCACAGGCTTGATAGGACAGTATGCACACGGTAATGAGCCTAGTCATCATATGGCCTATCTCTATAACTATATTCATAAACCGTGGAAAACTCAAAAGCGTGTGCACGAGATTCTTACTACTATGTATAAAGACACCCCAGACGGCATCTCTGGTAATGAAGATTGTGGCCAGATGAGTGCTTGGTATGTACTCAGCTCGCTTGGGTTTTACCCTGTGACACCAGGAAGCAACACCTATGCTATAGGGACTCCTCTTTTTGACAAAGCCACGATTTATCTAGAAAATGGCAATAATTTTACCATAGAAGCCAGCAATGTATCTGACACTAATATCCATATAAAAAATGCTTCTATTAATGGTAAGGCACACCCCTACTCTTACATAAACCATAAAGATATTATGGCTGGTGGCCTCTTGCAATTTGATATGTCTAGCACTCCTGGTAGATGGGGTAAACATCCAGCGCACAGCCCAAAAACTGCCATAACAGAACATCTCATTGTAGCTGCACCGTTTATCGCAAGTGGCGATATTACTTTTACAGAAAATACAACCGTCGCATTACAGTCTACAGACAAAGATGCAGAGATATACTTTGCTCTTAAAGAAGACGGCGAGACCTTTAAACGATATAGAAAACCCATCATCATCACATCAGATACAGAGTTACGTACTTATGCCATTTCAAGACACGGCAAAAGTGCTACAATCGCTACCCCTTTTCATAAAATCAATGATGCTTATAAAGTGACTCTCGAGACAACTTATGCAAATGAATATAGCGCAGGCGGAGAGAATGCCTTAATAGATGGCATAAGAGGTTCAAAAGAATACAGATCTGGCACCTGGCAAGGATATAATAATCAAAATGTAGTTGCTACACTCGATCTAGGAGAAGTAAAAAATATAAACGCAATTGCCACCTCATTTTTACAAGACCAACGCAGCTGGATTTTTTACCCTACAGAGGTTAGCTTTTTTACCTCTGTAGATGGCACCACTTTTACACCCTACTATAGCCAAGATATAGATGCAACTATAGAAAGTGAAGAGACTTTAATTAAAACAGTAGCAGCATCTCAAGATGAGAAAGCCGCTAGATACATAAAAGTTATAGCAAAGACGGTAGGAAATTTACCTAGCTGGCATTTAGGTCACACGTATGATGGCAAAAGCTGGATATTTATAGATGAACTTATAGTTAAGTAGTAATGACAACACCCTTAGTAACCATACACTGGCTCAAAGAGAGCAAAGAAGATAAAAACCTTATAGTACTAGACGCAAGTCAAGAGTATGATGAGGGCAATACTATAAATGGAGCAGTTCATTTTGATATCAAAAATACCTTTAGCAATACTAAAAGTCCATATCCCAACACATTCCCTAGTGAAAAACAGTTTGAAGAGGAATGTAGAAAACTTGGTATCACCAGAGATTCACAAATCGTTGTTTTTGACAGCAAAGGAATATTCACCAGCCCTAGAGTGTGGTGGATGTTTACCGTAATGGGTCATAAGACTGTAGCCGTACTTGATGGCGGTCTACCAGCCTGGAATGAAGCAGGATTTGAATCCTTAGAAGTTCATAAACCTAAAGAACTTGCTACTTCCTTTAAAGCTCATAAAAATCAAGCAGCCATATACCATTATGAGCAAATAGTAGACAATTGTAATTCACAAGAGTACCAGCTTATAGATGCAAGATCACAAGGGCGTTTTTATGGTACAGCTCCAGAGCCACGAGCTCACTTACAAAGCGGTCATATAAAAAACGCACTTAACCTCCCCTACACTCAAGTGTTATCTAATGGATATTACAAACCAAAAGAGGAACTAGAAAAACTATTTAAGGACCTACATATAGACAAACGTCCTATTATTTTTAGTTGTGGCTCTGGCATAACGGCTTGCATTATTCTACTCGCCTTTACCCTAGTTTCAGATCAAGAGTCTCACGTTTATGATGGTTCTTGGACAGAGTGGGCAGAGCGCAATAAACTCTATACACAAGTATAATAACACTACTTTTTAAGATGTAAGATGCACCTATTATGAATAGAAGAAAATTTATAAACCGTTCGGCGGTAGCTGGGGCGGGTATTGCTACTGGAGCAAGTATACTTGGTTGTGATGATAATGTCAAAAACAGCAAGAATGATAATTCCGCTTTCGCGAAAGCGCAACAAAAACCAGCACCCATCGCTATCTGTACTTGGGGATTTTCTGGCGCTACAGAAAAAGCTGGTGAATTACTCACAAATGGAACCTCTGCTCTAGATGCCATTATTGCCGGTGTTGCCGTTGAAGAAGAAAATATAGAAAACACCACGGTAGGCATAGGTGCAACTCCAGACAGAGAGGGCAATGTGACCCTAGATGCCTGTGTTATGAATCCAGAGGGTGACTGTGGCGCCGTGCTCGCCGTAGAAAATATTGTAAACGTAGCTGCCCTCGCTCGCAAAGTGATGGAAGACACGCCACACGTGATACTTGCAGGTAAGGGTGCAGAGGAGTTTGCATACCAGCAGGGATTTAAAAAGGAAAACTTACTCACAGAAGAGCGTAAGAATGCCTGGCAAGAATGGCTCAAAACTAGTGACTATAAACCAGAAATTAATATAGAAAACCACGATACTATAGGAATGCTCGCTATAGATAAAGATGGTGATATAGCAGGTGTATGTACAACCTCAGGTTTAGGTTATAAGATGAAAGGGCGCGTGGGAGATTCTCCTATTATAGGCTCTGGATTATTTATAGATAACGAAGTAGGTGGTGCCGTGGCTACAGGTATGGGTGAAGAAGTTTTAAAAACGGTAGGAAGCTTCTTGATAGTAGAGTTGATGCGCGGTGGAATGAGCCCCCAAAAAGCCTGCGAAGAAGCCATTACAAGAATTACAAAAAAGGGACCTAGATATAAAGATTTTCAAATAGCCTACATCGCCATAAATAAATCTGGTGAGGCAGGAAGCCACTGTATACATAAAGGTTTTACAATGATGAAATATCAAAATGGTGAGAATAAAAATATAACTTCTAGCTACTACAATAGTGACAAAAACTGAATCTACAACCGAAATTATCTTAATAAATAGACGTGAAGCATATTTTTAACGACCAACTACTCAATTAAAGATTTATAGATTTTTAACAATGTAGTCACTATAAAAATCTACTATCTTTAACCCTTGAAATTCAACTATATAATTAACATTCTTGTTAATCCTTTTAAAAAGGAACAATAAACAAATCAAAGAATTGTTATATATTTGTATATGCCTTAGGGCGAAAAATATTTAAGACTGTTGTAATTGACTTTTAATAATCAATTATGATTTGGGGTGAAAGCCAAGCATTTTTGCTTGGCTTTCTTTATTCCCAAATGTTAGGTTTTTTCTACTTCGTTTTAATGGCCCTAGTTCATTTTATTTTAAAAATGATTTTTACTTACCCTCGTATAATTTATTAACAGTGCCCGCTATTCTGGATGCATCTTCTTACATTTGAGTTTATCGTACTACGCTTTCGCGAAAGCGTAATAAAACCCATCTCAAGTGACTAATACTGCCGAAAATACTCAGAAACGACTTTTTTTACTAGATGCCTACGCATTGATTTTTAGAGGATATTACGCTCTTATTAAAAACCCGCGTATCACAAGTTCTGGTATGGATGTGAGTGCTATAATGGGATTTACAAATAGCCTTTTTGATGTTATAAAACGAGAGCGACCAGATCACCTAGCTGTTGCTTTTGACAAGGGCGGAAGCTCTGCTCGTGTTGAAGCTTATGCAGATTATAAGGCAAATCGTGACGAAACTCCAGAAGCGATACGCATAGCGGTACCTCATATACAAGAAATACTTAAGGCTATGCACATTCCCATTATTGAGCGTGAAGGTGTAGAGGCAGATGATCTTATAGGTACCCTTGCAAAACAAGCCGAAAAGGAAGACTTTAAAGTCTTTATGGTTACACCAGATAAGGATTATGCACAACTAGTCTCAGAAAACATATTTATGTACAAGCCTGCTCGTATGGGTAATGGTATTGAGATATGGGGAATCCCAGAGGTGCAAAAGCGTTTTGAAGTAGAGCGCCCAGAGCAAGTTATAGATTATTTAGGGATGATGGGTGATGCGTCAGACAACATACCAGGACTTCCAGGTGTAGGTGATAAAACGGCAAAGAAATTTATCGCAGCATACGGCTCTATGGAAGGGCTTCTTGAAAATACAGATAAGCTCAAGGGCAAGATGAAAGAAAAGGTTATTGCAAATGCAGAGCTAGGGCTTCTTTCTAAACAACTCGCAACTATAATGCTAGATTGTGATGTACAGTTTGACGCAAAAGATTATGAACTCTCAGAGCCAGATGCAGAGGCGGTCACAAAGAAGTTTGACGAGCTGGAGTTTAGACGTATGAAAGATCAGTTTGTAAAAATCTTTTCTGGCGAGGCAGAGCAAGGCACGCAGGTATCTTCTACCCCATCTGCAAAGAAGCAAGCAGCTACTGCAGCAGGTGCTGGACAGTTTTCACTTTTTGGAGGAGATGGTGGCGCTACTGCAGCAACCGTAGCAGATGCCTCTACACGTAAAACTATAAAAGATACACAGCACTTTTACCAGACAATAGATAGCCCGCTTGCGCGAAAACTATTTATACAAAACCTACTCAAACAAACTTCTGTATGTTTTGACACAGAAACTACAGGGCTCGACCCGCTTGTGGCAGAGCTTGTAGGAGTCGCTTTTTCTTGGGAAGCTGGTAAGGGATATTACATACCATTTCCAGAAAGTAAAGATGAAGCACAAGCACTTATAGAAGAATTAAGGCCGTTTTTTGAGCATACAGGGATTGAAAAAATAGGTCAAAATCTCAAATACGACATTAAGGTCCTTGCAAAGTATGATGTAAAAGTTAAGGGTAAACTTTTTGACACAATGCTTGCACACTATCTCATTAACCCAGATATGCGTCATAATATGGACGTACTGGCAGAGACCTACCTTAACTACACACCTGTATCTATCACAGAGCTAATAGGCAAAAAAGGAAAAAACCAAAAGTCTATGCGCGACGTGCCACTAGACCAGCAAACAGAGTATGCGGTAGAAGATGCAGATATTACCCTCCAACTCAAACAGCACTTTGAGAAGGAGCTTGATGAAGCGGGCACGCGTAAATTATTTAATGACATTGAGATCCCACTACTTAGAGTACTTGCAGCAATGGAGGTAGAAGGAATCAACCTGGACGTAAACTTCTTAGAAAGTTTATCTGGTGATCTTAATGCAGATATAGAACGTCTTACTTCTGAGATTTATGAAGAAGCTGGAGAAGAGTTTAAAATATCTTCACCTAAGCAACTAGGCGAAATTCTTTTTGACAAAATGAAGCTTGTAGACAAGCCTAAAAAGACAAAAACAGGACAATATTCAACCGCAGAAGATGTACTATCATACCTTGCAAAAGATCACGATATCATCCAGAAAGTACTAGATTACCGCGGGCTATCTAAGCTAAAGTCTACATATGTAGATGCATTGCCAGAGCAAGTCGCTCAAGATGGCCGTGTACATACAGACTATATGCAAACCGTAGCAGCGACGGGAAGATTAAGTTCTAACAATCCTAACCTACAAAACATCCCTATACGTACAGAACGTGGTCGCCAGGTACGTAAAGCATTTGTCCCTAGAGATGAAAACCACACACTGCTCGCAGCAGATTATTCTCAAATTGAGCTACGTATTATAGCAGCTCTAAGCGAGGAAGAAAATATGATACAAGCCTTTACAGATGGTGAAGACATTCACGCTAGTACAGCGGCAAAAGTTTTTAATGTACCACTAGAAGAGGTGACTAGAGAGCAACGTAGTAATGCAAAGACAGTAAACTTTGGTATTATATACGGTGTCTCTGCCTTTGGACTTTCTAACCAGACAGACCTATCCCGAGGAGAAGCAAAAGAGCTTATAGACAACTATTATAAATCGTACCCAAAACTGCGCAACTATATGAGTGAGCTTGTAGACTTCGCTAGAGAAAATGGGTATGTAAAAACAGTACTAGACAGACGTCGCTATCTTAATGGTATTAACTCAAGCAACGGTGTTGTGCGTGGTGCTGCAGAGCGTAATGCTGTAAACGCACCTATACAAGGAAGCGCAGCAGATATTATTAAGATTGCTATGATTAATATTTTTGAGAAGCTAGAAAACAGTGATTACAAAACAAAAATGCTTCTCCAAGTGCACGATGAACTTGTTTTTGACGTTCCAAACATTGAGCTTGATGACATCAAAAACCTAATCAAAACCGAAATGGAAAGTGCCTTTAAAATGGCAGTACCTCTAGATGTAGAAGTAGGAGTAGGTCAAAACTGGCTAGAGGCACACTAAAAAATAAAGCTATCTCATATTAAAAAAGCCAAATGAAAATAACTTCTCATTTGGCTTTTTTATTTACATATATGTAATCTCACGCTATTTCCTCACATATGTTGAGACTGCGGCAAGATTATTAAAATCTCCGTGAGGATAATTATTGAGATGATCTCTATTAAGAAACTCTCGAAACCGTAAGGTGTCAAGATCTTGTGACAATTCTCCTATTAAACCCGTTTCTATAACAACCGTATTACCATTAATTGTGTAACTGGGTGCTTGTACGTAATTTTCAACCACTATGCATACAAATTCCATAAGGTGATCGCCGTTCTCGGTCACGCAAGTTGTAATTGCATAAGGCGGTATGACAGTATTTTTTGCTGTAAAGGTTATTTCTTGAGGATTGAGTACCTGCTCATTTTCTTCAAGTAAATCTGTAGAGGCGACGCCATCATTGTTTAAGTCTATGGCCGTCTCTACTGTGTAAGAAATTTGTCTATAAGTCGCCTCTGCAATAGGAGACTTTTCTTTAGACTCATCTGTACCACAACTTATAAAAGCAAGTAGTAATAGTGAGAGATATAGACTTTGTTTCATTTATTTTTTTAACTCGACAAAGATATAACGTATTAATCGTAGTTAAGGATATACCGTTAAAAATTATTTTTCTCGCACATCACTTAATGTAAATATGAGGTGTTACGCTTTCGCGAAAGCGTAAAAAACCCCAAAACCAACATACAAGTTTTGGGGTGCATTTGGGGCATAATTTTTATTACAATACAAATCTATACGTCCATTTTACTAAAAATGTATTTCTGATTTGCTGCCCAAGTATCTGGCTATCTGCTGCGTCAAAGAGGCTATCTTCTGTAGAGGCACCACCTTCGATACCTTGTGACCAGACTAAAAATAATTCAGAGCCTGGCTTATATTCCCATCTCGCAACGAGGTTAGATCTAAATTGAACGAAGTTAAAATCTGGATCTCCAAAGGCATAATCTACACTTCCATCCTCATCTTCATCTACAGCATAACCACCATCTACAGTACTTATTTGGTTTTGATTAAATAAGGTTACTCGCTTGTTAAGATCTTCGTTTTCGCTATCTGCTACATAGTTAAAATTAGTATAGGTCCCTTTTGCTATAAACGGCTGCGCATAATACTGTATGGTAAAATTAGGGTTGATGTTATAATTAACACGTAGTGTCGCACTTAACGTCTCTTGATTAATCGCTCCTGTTATATACCTCGTATTATATTGGGCAGGCTCATAAGCTTGTTGAGATACATACTGCGTTCTGTTTGGGTTTTTCTCATAGACTGTAGAGAGTGATAAACTTAATGCATCTAGCGGCTGGTAGTTAAGTCTAAGCTCGTACTGATTAAATGAGAAGTTATTTTGCTTTGCTTGCGAGTTTACATAAATCGCAACTGCACTCAACTTTTTACGCTGGTCTGTACCTGCGGCTACAAAGTAAAAGTTTTCTTCATTAAACCTCCAGCGTGGTCCTCCTCTCAAAAATGAGTTTATAAATATGCGAGGTTTGTGCGCACCACCTACTTCTGTAAACCAGTTGTTTTTCCAGTTTATCTCTGCCCTACCTTCATACTGAATGCGATTAAAGTTACCTTGAAAATCATACTGTGTAGTTTGCTCCACACCTACATTTGCTCGTCTATACCAAGAGGTAGAGTTGTTCCAGAAGCGTCTTACACTTGCAAATTGCACAATACGGTCTGCACGACGCAAGAAGCCTATATCGTTGAGCTCTAGACCTGGAGACCTCCAGTTACCCCCTAGCTCATAGCGCCATTTACCACTACCTCTACCTATGGCAAGATTTCCTCCTGTACCAGAGAGGCTTGTAGCATTAGGGTCTACCGCTACGTGGTCTGCATCTACACGTTGATATAAATGTGTAAGTGAGGTTTGTGTATTGAGTATAGCTTGAGGATCTCCGTTAACACGACTTATAATCCCTCTACCAGTTATGTAATACTTACGATCTTTCCAGTTATGGTTAAAATCTATACCACCAGAGTAGGCTTGTGTATGCAAGAAGTCTAAGCTACGCTCCATATTACGTGTTGTGTTTGTAAATATGGCTCCTATAAAAGAGTTACGATCATTAAAATCTTTTTGAACTCTACCCACAAAGTAGTTAGTAAGAGGCTCTACCAGCTCTTCTCTTTTTGTACCTAGCTCATCGCTAAGCTCCAGTTGTGTTGTGATTTCTTCTCTATCATCTAGCTCTATCTCTGCAAACTCTTTTGCTGTGACACTTTCAAGTACACCTATAGTCCAACCGTTTTTAGTTTTTCCGCTAAATTTTGCTGCACCTAGTATAGTCGTGTTAATAGGTAAGTCTTCATACTCTCCCTTACTCGGGTCTGAGGTAGTAAATCCTTGTGGTGTTCTCCCTATACGTCTCGGGAAGAAAACATTATCTGCACCACCACCTACTCTAAAATCAAAGACACTTTTATTTTCGACAAAGAAAGGTCGACGTTCTTGAAAGAAAATCTCAAATCCATCTAGCGCTATAGCTCCAGGGTCTGCATCTACTTGCCCAAAGTCTGGATTTACCGTAAGATCTAGTGTAAGGTCATTTGTGATACCAATTTTTGCATCAAGACCTACATTGCCACTAAAGTCATCTCCATCTCTAAAGGGATTACCCACCTCTTCTTCAAAAGTATCGTACTGCCCCAGCACAAAGGGTTGTATTTCTAATTGCTTTTGAGGTTTTATTCCTTTTATACCACGCAGCTCTCCAAACTCACTTACCCAGCCAGGAGGATTTGCCGGCAGAGGTTGCCAGGTAGAACGCTCTTCATTTGCAAAGTAGCGTCTTGTAGACTGTATACCCCACACCTGCTCATCATCTGCACTAAAACGCAACTGACTTAACGGGATACGCATCTCTGCAGTCCAGCCTTCTTCATCTTCTGAGGTGGCGAGATACCAGATAGGATTCCAGCTGCTATCAAAGTTTCCGTTATTTGATATAAACTCATCACCTTTTACTCCAGAGGCAGAGGCTGTAAATGAGAAACCTGTACGATCGTCATTATAACTATCTATATTAATCTCTACCCAATCACCCGGAAAGTCATCACGGCGGCCTAATCTTTTTTCTAGTTTTGACTTATCACTCTCTAAACAGTGAAAGGCCACATACAGATTTTTTGCATCATAGGTGATTTTCATCTTAGTTTGCTGTGTAGGCGGTGTGCCTACATCTGGCTCAAATTGTAAATAATCTGTAGACCACGGCACGCTAGCCCAGGCACCATCAGATAGGTTTCCATCTATTTTAGGCGCGTCACCGGTAAAGGTATTTGTGGTATAGACTTTTCTTGCAATGGCTATTTTGGTAGAGTCTACTTGAGCAAATAGAGACAGGGAACTTAGAAAGAAAAGAATGATTACTGCTCGTAGGCGATTGACTGTAAGATACATTAGGTTGTTTTTGGTTGATGATATTAGAGAGACTTATAAAAACAAGCGTTGTGACAACCTAAACAGTTTTTTAAGATTTTATTAACTTTTGTGGGGTAAAATATCGCTTTCGCGAAAGCGTAAACAACACCTATTATATAGACCAAAAAAGTACTGTAAATGATAGAATATATTATTGAAAAAAAATGCTTACAAAATATAGTGATACAGAGGTTTGTGTGATAAATAATTTTATGTACTTTTGCAAACCCGTTTTTAGACGGGAAATGGAATGTTTAATTAAAATTAATTAGTGTGGACGCATTAAGTTACAAAACAGTATCTGCAAACAAAGCTACCGTAAACAAGGAGTGGGTTTTGATAGATGCAGAAGGACAGACGCTAGGACGTATGTCTTCTATCGTAGCTAAGTTTTTACGCGGTAAGTACAAGCCTAGTTTTACACCTCACGTAGATTGTGGAGATAACGTTGTTATCATAAACGCTGCAAAGGTGCAATTATCTGGAAACAAGTGGACGGAAAAATCATACATCCGTCACACTGGATACCCAGGAGGGCAACGTAGTCTTACAGCTAGAGAACTCTACGACAAAGATCCAACACGTGTAGTAGAAGCTGCCGTAAAAGGGATGTTACCTAAAAACAAATTGGGGAGTGCAATCTTCCGCAACCTTAAAGTGTATGCAGGAGCAGAGCACGATCAGGAAGCGCAGAAGCCTCGTGCCATTAACCTAAACGAAATCAAGTAAATGGAGACTTTACACAAAATCGGTCGTCGTAAGACCGCAGTAGCTCGTGTTTATCTTACTGAAGGAGAAGGTAAAATCACTGTAAACAAAAAAGAACTGAACAACTACTTCCCTACGGGAACATTACAGTACAAAGTAAACCAGCCACTTGTTTTAACAAACAACGAAGGTAACTTTGACATTAATGTAAACGTATATGGTGGTGGTATCACTGGTCAGGCAGAGGCTATCAGACTTGCTCTTTCTAGAGCAATGTGTGAACTAGACGAAGAAAATCGTCTTATCCTTAAGCCAGAAGGTCTTCTTACTCGTGACCCAAGAATGGTTGAGCGTAAGAAATTTGGTCAGAAGAAAGCACGTAAGAAGTTCCAATTCTCAAAGCGTTAATATATCGCTTCACTTGCAAGTGGCTCAGGCTATATGGCAAGCGAGATTTAGAATTACTTATTTTTAAAAATTTAAATTAATTGAAATGTTGTCGTTGCTTATTATGCTTTCGCGAAAGCGGAATCTTAATAAGGTTAGTTTAGCATCTAAACTTCGTAACACGGAGTTGCTAATTTTAATGTCCAACGGAACGTAAACTATTACAAAAATGGCAAACAACATCGAAATAAAAGAATTGCTTGATGCAGGTGTACACTTTGGACACCTCACAAGAAGATGGGATCCAAATATGGCACCGTATATCTATATGGAGCGTAACGGGATACACATCATCAATCTTTATAAAACTGCAGCAAAAATTGAAGAGACTTGCGAGGCTCTACAAAAGATTGCTGCTTCTGGTAGAAAAATACTCTTTGTAGCTACCAAAAAACAAGCTAAAGATATCGTAGCAGAAAAAGCTCGTAACGCAAATATGCCGTACATCACAGAAAGATGGCCTGGTGGAATGCTTACTAACTTTGTTACTATACGTAAAGCAGTTAAGAAAATGCAGACAATTGACCGTATGAAACAAGATGGTCGTTTTGATACACTTTCTAAGAAAGAGAAACTACAGATGAACCGTCTTCGTGAGAAGCTTGAGAAAAACCTTGGTTCTATATCAGATATGACACGTCTTCCTGGCGCTCTATTTGTTGTAGATATTAAGAGAGAGCACATCGCGATTAAAGAAGCTCAAAAATTAAACATTCCAATTTTTGCAATGGTAGATACTAACTCTGATCCAAGAGAGGTAGATTATCTTATCCCTGCAAATGACGATGCTTCTAAATCTATCGACAAGATCGTAGGTTTTGTTTCTGACGCTGTTAGCGCTGGTCTTGCAGACCGCAAAGCTGGAAAAGATGCTCAAAAAGAAGGTGCAGATGCTCCTAAAAAAGAAGCAAAAGCTCCTAAAGCTAAGCCTGCAAAAGCTGCCGTAGCTGCAAGTGAAGAAGAAGAGTAAATAACATTAAGTTAATACTAAAAGGTCGTTTAATTCTTTTCTTTGCGGAAAACGATTAGACGACTTTTTTCAATTTTAAAACATATACAAATGGCAAACATAACAGCCGCAGACGTAAAAAAATTAAGAGAAGCTACTGGTGCTGGAATGATGGACTGTAAAAAGGCCCTCGTTGAAGCAGAAGGTGATTTTGATAACGCAGTAACTGTACTTCGCAAGAAAGGACAAAAAGTTGCAGAAAAGAGAGCAGACAGAGACTCTTCTGAAGGTGTTGTTGTTGCAAAGATTAACGACGCAAACACTCGCGGCGTTGTAGTATCACTTAACTGTGAGACTGACTTTGTTACTAAGAACGATACATTTGTTGAACTTGCTAACAAAATGGGAGATATCGCTCTTTCTGTAAATTCTAAAGATGAGATGCTTGCTGCAGACTTTGATGGGATGACAGTTGCAGAAAAGCTTATTGAGCAAACTGGTGTTATTGGTGAAAAAATTGAAATAGGTGGTTACGAGACATTAGAAGCTCCTTTTGTAGGTTCTTATGTACACGGTAACAAGATAGGTGCTCTAGTAGGACTTACTGCTGCTACAGATAATGCTGCAGAGGTTGCAAAGAGTGTTGCTATGCAAGTTGCATCTATGGGTGCGACTACACTTTCTTACAAAGATTTTGATCCAGCATATGTTGCATCAGAAACTGAAGCAAGAATCGCAGCTATCGAAAAAGATAACATCGAGCTTGGACGTCTTGGTAAGACTTTAAAGAATGTACCTCAGTATATCTCTATGTCGCAACTTACTCCTGAAGTACTTGCAAAGGCAGAAGCAGATATCAAAGAGCAATTAAAAGCAGAAGGAAAGCCTGAGCAAATCTGGGACAAAATTGTACCTGGTAAAGTTGAGCGTTTTGTAGCAGATAATACTACTCTAGATCACGAGCAGGCACTACTTGACCAACGTTTTATTATGGACGACAGCCAGAACGTAGCAGAATTTGTTGCTTCTAAAGGTGATGCATCTGTACAAGGATTTAAAAGAGTTTCTTTAACTTAATAGTTTAGAACTTATCCATAAAAAAAGCCTCCACAATGTGGAGGCTTTTTTAGTATATAGAATGTTTGAAAAGCAGATTAAGATTTACTTCCTATAAAAAACGTATAAACCATAATTATTATAAAATACTTTCTAAGGTGTTAGTAAGCTTTTGCAAAAGCGCAAAAAAAAGAGAGCATAAAGCCCTCTTCAAAAAGCGTTAATAACAGTCGTAATTAATTTACTCTAGATATCTCTATCTGACCTATTTCTGGTGTAAAACCTCCACTAGAAAAAGGGGCTCCGTTTATTGTACTTATTACAGCATTTTCTGTCTCATCTGGAGCATCATAAGTGTCTCCTGAAGAGGTGCCTGCATCAATAGGTTGTAAGCCTATGATTTCATTTTCGATTAGGCTATTGCCATCTGTTATATCAAAAGAACTAACCCCTACAAACCAGTCTGGACTAGGGTTAAGATTTGCAATAATTGTAACTCGCGTGCGAGTAGGAGTAAAAGAGAGGTTAAAGGTCTCTGATCCTACAGCACTTACTGATCCAGCAGATTGGATTGAAAAGCTTCCTTCATTTTCCTCACCCACCTGACTAGATATGAAGGCTCCTAATGCTGCTACATCTCCATCTTCTACATATGCTTCAAAACCTTCACTTGCAATCTGACCCAATTGATATACTGAAAGACCAGGTTCGTGTGTAATAGCTACAATAGTTCCAAAACTAGCTCCAGAAGGATAATCCTGAGGAAAATTTTCTTCACTAAATTCTGTTGTAATAGTTGCTGTATAAGCAGCAGTTATTGGCTGTTCTGGATCTACCGGAGTTGTAGTAGGACTCCCATCATCATCACTACCACAACTAAGTATAACCATACTTAATACTATTAAAGCATATTTAAATTTAAATTTCATTTCCTTGTTTTGAGTTTGTTAATATTTATTTTCAAGTGCGAGTTCTAACTCACCTATAAGGGAACTAAAGATACTAAAGAATAGTAGATGCGGGGTAAGCTTTTATAAAATCTAACCCCTAATCATCGCTTCCCTATTTAAATAATGCTGGTTTCTTACATTATGTGATTTTAAAAAAAGGTTTAAACATTATATTTGCATAATCTTAGATATTATGAAATACAAAAGAATTTTACTTAAGCTTTCTGGTGAAGCATTAATGGGAGAACGTCAATATGGTATTGACCCAAAGCGTCTAGCAGAATATGCCGAAGATATCAAAGCAGTAACAGAAAAAGGTGTTGAAGTTGCTATTGTTATAGGTGGTGGTAACATCTTTAGAGGTGTAGCCGGAGCAAGCAAGGGTATGGATCGTGTACAAAGTGATCATATGGGAATGCTCGCCACGGTTATAAACGGCCTAGCATTACAAGATGCACTTGAAGCCGCAGATGTAAAAACAAGACTTCAGACTGCTATAAAAATAAATGAAGTTGCAGAACCTTTTATACGTCGCAAAGCTATGAGTCACCTTAGAAAAGGGCGTGTAGTAATCTTTGGTGGTGGTACTGGTAACCCTTACTTTACCACAGACTCTGCAGCTGTGCTTAGAGCAATAGAGGTTGAAGCAGATGTAATTTTAAAAGGAACTCGTGTAGATGGTATTTATACAGCAGATCCAGAAAAGAATACAGATGCTGTGAAGTATGATCATATATCATTTGATGATGTACTAAGCAAAGGGCTCAAAGTAATGGACACAACTGCATTTACCCTTAGTCAAGAAAATGAATTACCTATCATTGTTTTTGATATGAATACACGAGGCAACTTAATGAAAGTTGTTTCTGGAGATGATTCTATAGGTACTACTGTAAACTAAGAACGCAGAATATTGGCTCAATTTTTGTAAACTTGTTATCACAATTAATATTACGATGAACGAAGATTTAAAATTTATAATAGATAGTGCAAAAGAAGCGATGGATAATGCTATCACGCACTTAGGGAAACGCCTACTTACCATTAGAGCTGGAAAAGCTAGCCCCGCAATGCTTCAAGGTTTAATGGTAGATTACTACGGGAGTCCAACACCTCTTAGTCAGGTAGCAAATGTAGTTGCACCAGATGGTCGTACAATATCTATCCAACCTTGGGAGAAGTCTATTATTCAAGAAATAGAAAAAGCCATTATAAATGGTAATTTAGGCTTCAACCCTATGAATAACGGTGAAAGTGTTATTATAAATGTACCACCACTTACTGAGGAGCGTCGTAAAGAGCTTGTAAAGCAAGCCAAAGCTGAAGCAGAAGATGCAAAAGTAGGTGTGCGTAATGATCGTAAAAACGCAAATAACGATATCAAAAAAGTAGACAGCGCCTCTGAAGATGAGAAAGCAAATGCCGAAGTAGATATTCAAAAACTTACTGATATTCATATCAAAAAGATAGAAGAAGTTCTGGCTAATAAAGAAACAGAGATAATGACTGTGTAATTACTTACAGTAGTTAAACAATTACAAAAAGCGACCTCTTGGGTCGCTTTTTTGATACATTTACGTTACAACAATTTAT
Source organism: Dokdonia sp. MED134 (assembly GCF_000152925.2). Taxonomy (NCBI): domain Bacteria; kingdom Pseudomonadati; phylum Bacteroidota; class Flavobacteriia; order Flavobacteriales; family Flavobacteriaceae; genus Dokdonia; species Dokdonia sp. MED134. The sequence continues at coordinate 1,529,863 of NZ_CP009301.1, forward strand.
ATGCGTATAATTTTCGTATTCCTTTCGTTTGTCTGCAGTGCTACACTAAGCGCCCAAACCACACTTACAGCAGATGCTATAGTGCAAAAGGCAATTGATAACAAATCACAAAATGACCCTCGAGAAGCGCTAGAGTCATTCTCGCTACACGCATATGAGAAAACGATTATCACAGACAGCCTCAACGGGAGCTCACACAACTTCTTTTCTGAAAAGGCTAGTCTAGTACAATATGACCGTGAGAGCGACTTTACAGAGGAGGTTATGGGCTACCAGCTGGCTGGTTTTAAAAACCCTAGGTATGAAGTCTTTGCAGTAAACATACAGTCTCGCTCGTTTTATGACAGTGATTTTGTCATATTTAATAATAGATATGCCGGCATTCTTTCTAAAAGAGGCGTACGTAACTACAACTATACACTTCAAGAAACCGCTCCTGGAGAAGATTACATTATTTCATTTACCCCAAAAGCACCTAAGCGCATCCCGGGGCTTACAGGCACAATGGTTCTTGACCAGGGAACATTTGCTATAAAAGACATTAAAGTACGCATAAGCGACAAGCTCAATATTGTATTGAACCAAGAATACACGTACATAGAAGAAAACAACATTTATCTACCTGTACGTAGAGAACTATTTTTAGACAAGGGAAGTGAAGACAGACAGCTTTCGTTTTTTAAGGGACGTATCTCTATTGGTACTATTGAAAATGAAGTGCTAGAAAATATGGTAAGCCGCAAGTTTTTAGTGTCTACCACTACAATGAGTGATTTTAAAGTAAACACTCCAATAAATCACGAGCTTTCAAAATATGCAATTACCTTTGACCAAGGCGCTAGTGAAAAAACAGAAAGTTTCTGGCAAAAATACCGCCCCGAAAAACTCACAAGCAAAGACAAGCGAAGCTTTTCTGAAATAGAAAAAATAGTAAATGCCGAAAATATTGAACGTAGACTAGGTACTACAAACAACTTTAGCATAGGCTATTTTAGCTTTAAAGCTTTTGATTTTGATCTTACCTACCCTGTGAAGTTTAATAACTATGAGGGATTACGACTAGGCATAGGCGGCGTTACAAATGAGTCTTTTTCAAAACGCTTTAGACTAGAAGGCTACACAGCATACGGTTTTAAGGATAAAGATCTTAAATATGGAATAGGTGGAGGCTACTTACTTAATCCAGATAAAGGTGCTTGGATCTCTGCGACATATAATAGTGACCTTGAGGAAGTAGGTAACTATGCATATCTCACAGACCGCAGGGTGTACTCACTCTTTGAGCCTCGTCTTGTAAATATTACACAGTTTTACAAACACCGCACCACGCGCATTAATCTAGAGTATAGACTTACCCCACAAATATTATCTGAATTTCAAATTGCCCATAGACGCTTAGATCAGACCACACCCTACCGCTACAATAAAGATGGTGAGATTATACGTGATTATGATGTAACAGAGGCAACAGCATCTTTTAGATGGAGCCCGTCTAATAAATATTTAAAAACAGATAGCGATGTGCTTCCAGTTTATGAGGGTCACCCCATCATCTCTGGTCAAATCTCTCAAGCAGTAGATGGCCTAGGTGGCGATCTTGCATTTACAAAACTGGCTGCAAAAATGTTTTATCGTGTAGACAGACTCAATAAAACGGCAACCGAAGTTCTTCTTGAGGGTAATATTGCCTTTGGAGACTTACCTATCACCCACCTCTTTCACGCATTTCCTAATGCGCCTACTAAGGAAACCATACTGCAGCGATTCTCTGTAGCGGGAGTTAATAGTTTTGAGACTATGTATTTTGGCGAGTTCTTTTCAGATAGATTATTTACTGCTCAAATAAAGCATAGACTCGCACCTTTTAATATCTCAAAGCGCTTCAAGCCAGAGATGGTCTTTATAAGTCGTTTTGCGCTAGGCGACATACGCAATCCAGAAGATCATCTCGATATAGACGCTTTTGGTTCATTAAGTAAGGGATATACTGAGACGGGTTTTGAACTCAATAAGCTTCTTTTCGGTTTTGGTACGAGTTTGACATATCGTTATGGTGCCTACCACTTACCTAACTGGGAAGACAACATTGCATTTAAGTTTACCTTCAACCTAAAACTTTAATCAATAGACCTAGCTGTTTATATTTTTATGAACCTAGGTTAATTTTTTTACGCTTTCGCGAAAGCGGTCTACACATTACCCACAAGCCGCTCGCATTTTCTCCAAGTATCTGCTCTCAAAAGAATATCTTTGCACGGCTTAAAACAAGGCAATGGCAAAATTTCTAAGTAAGGGTTTCTGGGAATCGGTAGCGAGTATTATACTACGCAACCGTCCGTTAATAATCATTCTTGTCTTAGCGTTTACTGTATTTTTAGGATTTCAGTGGCGTCATATGAGATTTACATATACGGAGGCAAATCTTCTGCCAGATGACCACGAGGTAAATCTAGAGTATCAAAATTTTAAAGATAAATTTGGCGAGGAGGGTAACCTCATCGTGCTAGGTATACAAGACGAGCGCCTCTTTACCCCAGAAATACTTACCGCTTGGAATGAGCTCTCTGCTAGAATTGCTCAGGCAGATGCAGTTGCACTTTCTTTATCACTTAAGGATTTAAAAATACTAGACAAGCAAGAAGAGCCACAGCGTTTTGATCTTGTGCCTTTTATGACAGACAGTACGCTCACCGCAGAGAGTGCTGCTAGTTACAGAAAGTTACTCTTTGACGATTTACCGTTTTACGAGAATCTCATTTACAACAAAGAGACTGGTACCGTACGCTCTGCGGTATATCTCAAAAAAGATTTAATAAATACACCAGCCCGTAGGGACTTTGTGGTAAACGATCTCATCCCTGCCATTGCAGATTTTGAAGCGGCACACGATATTAAAGTTCGTACTAGTGGTATGCCTTACATACGCACGCTTAATGCTCAAAACATTATAGATGAGATAGGCATCTTCGTGGGTGCAGCATTACTGGTGACTTCATTTATATTTTTCTTCTTCTTTAGATCTTACAGAGCCACTTTTATCTCTATGGTAACGGTGATAATAGGTGTGATGTGGGCTTTTGGGTTTTTAGGTTTACTAGGGTATGAAATCACTGTACTTACAGCTATCATACCGCCGCTTATTATTGTGATAGGGATTCCTAACTGTATTTTCTTAATAAATAAATACCAGCAAGAGTATAAAAATCACGGTAACCAAGTAAAAGCACTTCAGCGAGTGATTACAAAAGTGGGTAACGCCACCTTAATGACTAACATTACTACGGCCTCTGGTTTTGGAACTTTTATCTTAACTGAGAGTTCACTACTTAGTGAGTTTGGTGTCGTGGCGAGTATAAATATCATTGCGATATTTTTATTATGCCTTCTCATCATTCCTATTTTATATAGTTATATGTCTCCTCCTAAGGAGAAACACCTCAAGCACCTAGGTAAAAACTGGATAGAAGGTTTTGTAGACTGGATGGAACGTATGGTGCGCAACAGGCGTACAACCATTTATGCATCAAGTGTATTATTACTTGCATTAAGTATCATAGGGATCTATCAAATACGTATCTCTGGCTCGCTTATAGAAGATATGCCTAAAAAGGCTGGCTTCTACAAAGACATCAAGTTTTTTGAAGAAGAGTTTGATGGTATTATGCCGCTTGAGATTCTTATAGATACCAAGAAAAAACAAGGTGTAATGAAGCTCTCTACCCTCAAGAGAATGGAAGAGCTAAGCACTACTATAGAAGAGCAACCAGAGCTCTCTGCTCCTATCTCTATTGTAAATCTTGTGAAGTATGCTAAGCAAGCTTACTTTAATGGCAACCCTAAGTACTACCAGCTCCCTACCAGCAACGAGCGCAACTTTATACTGCCGTATGCAAAGAGTTTTGATAATGACGAAAACCTTATGGGAGCCTATGTAGATAGTACTGGGCAATATGCTAGAATCACTACATTTATGAAAGATGTAGGCACAGACAAGATGGAGCGTGCCGAAGAAAATATACAGCTCAAAATCGATAAACTCTTTCCAGAAGAGCGCTATGAGGTGACAATGACGGGTACAGCTCTCGTTTTTCAAAAAGGAACAGACTACCTCGTGATGAACCTCGTGATAAGCTTATCACTAGCCATATTACTCATTGCTTTATTTATGGCGTGGATGTTTAAATCACTACGTATGATTATTGTATCCCTTATCCCTAACCTACTACCACTACTTGTTACAGCAGGTATGATGGGCTTTATAGGCATCCCTATCAAGCCATCTACGATTCTTGTTTTTAGTATTGCCTTTGGGATCTCTGTAGATGATACAATACACTTTCTTGCCAAATACAGACAAGAACTCAAAGCAAACAAGTGGAAAATTAAAAAATCTGTGTATGCCTCACTACGTGAGACGGGAGTAAGTATGTTCTACACTTCTATTGTGCTTTTCTTTGGCTTCTCGGTATTTATGATAAGTAGTTTTGGCGGTACAGTAGCACTAGGCGGTCTTGTAAGTGCAACGCTATTATTTGCAATGCTTGCAAACCTTCTATTATTACCATCACTCCTACTCTCTCTTGAGTCTGAAATTGCAAATAAAGATGTCTTTAAGGAACCTGCACTTCAAATTGTAGATCGTGAAGGTGATGAAGATCCGGCTGGTACTAAAACTAAAGACAAGCAATAAGCCTGTAAACACATACTAGTGACTATTGCACTTTTATAAAGCTAAGCGCTAGCGCGTATCTTTGTAAAAAAAGGCAATGCTAGATCAATATTTTGACGAGGTAAAAAAGGAGTTCTCACTGGGTATTAATAAGAAAGGGCATCCTTTTAGATACGTTACTTTAGGCACGGTAGATGCAGGTGGCATCCCGCAGCTACGCACCGTAGTACTGAGGCAAGTACAAGACGACCTCTCGCTACGTATCTATACAGATAGTAGATCTTCAAAAATCGCTCAGCTGTTACAAAACCCTACGGCCAGTTTACTTTTTTATCACCCTAAAAAATTACTTCAGGTTAAGGTGACCGCTACGGCAAGTATTATTACAGATCCAACAGAGCTTGCCAAATACTACACGGGTGTGCAACCTAATTCAAAAAAAGATTATACCACAGCACAGCCTCCTGGAGCTACCCTTTCAAATCCAGATGAAGTCTCTTATCTAGAGGCAACACATTTTTTTACCATTATAGCATTTGCTCCTACACAGATAGAATACCTTCAGCTTAAGAGGCCTAACCACATACGAGCATCGTTTACAAAGACTAATGATGAGTGGGAAGGACGGTTTATAAATCCTTAAAATTACGCTTTCGCGAAAGCGTACTAAAAACCCACATTACCACCGCGCACAGCTAGCTCAAGTTAGGGTGTTTTACCTTACGCCCTACGGCAAAAAACTTTTATATTTGCCCACTGTCAAGCAAACCCGAAAAAATAACACATATGACACATACACCTATAGTAGAATTACTGAGTAGTGATTCTATTCATCAAGAATTTACCGTAAAAGGGTGGGTACGATCTTTTCGTGCAAACCAGTTTGTAGCTCTTAATGATGGCTCTACGATAAATAACCTACAGTGTGTGGTTGATTTTGAAAATACAGATCCTGCGTTACTTAAACGTATTACCGTAGGTGCTGCAGTGGCTATTACTGGTACCCTAGAAGAAAGTCAGGGTGGAGGACAACGCGTTGAGATTAAAGTAAAAGAAGTAGAGATAGAAGGTGATGCAGATCCAGAGGAGCTTAAAAAAACCATCTTATCGCCTAAGCGTCACACGCTAGAAAAGCTACGTGAGCAAGCACACCTAAGAGTACGTACAAATACCTTTGGGGCGATTATGCGTTTACGCTCTAAGCTCTCTTTTGCAATACACGAGTACTTTAATAAAAACGGATACTACCACGCACACACACCTATTATAACTGGTAGTGATGCAGAGGGTGCTGGTGAGATGTTTCGCGTAAGCGCACTAGATCCAGAAAACCCACCACGTAAGGAAGATGGGACTATAGATTATAGCAAAGACTTTTTTGGCAAAGAGACCAATCTTACGGTATCTGGACAGCTAGAGGGAGAGACCTACGCGCTAGGTCTAGGTAAGATTTACACCTTTGGACCTACCTTTAGAGCAGAAAATAGTAATACCTCGCGTCACCTTGCAGAGTTCTGGATGGTAGAGCCAGAGATGGCTTTTTGTGATCTTGATGGCAATATGGACCTCGCCGAAGATTTTATCAAGTATGTGATAAGCTACGCGCTAGAAAACTGCCAAGACGACCTTGCCTTTCTAGAAGAAAGACAGACTAAAGAAGACCAGTCTAAGCCTGCGGCAGAGCGTGCGGCAATGCCACTACGTGAGAAACTTCACTTTATAGTAGATAACAACTTTAAACGTGTGAGCTACACAGAGGCGATAGACATCTTACGTAATAGTAAGCCTAATAAGAAGAAGAAATTTAAATACCCTATAAACGAATGGGGCGCAGATTTACAGTCTGAGCACGAGCGTTTTCTGGTAGAGAAGCACTTTAAGTGCCCTGTGATCTTATTTGACTACCCGGCAAATATCAAAGCTTTCTATATGCGCCTTAACGAAGATGGTAAGACCGTACGAGCGATGGATGTACTCTTCCCAGGTATAGGTGAGATGGTAGGAGGATCACAACGTGAGGAACGTCTGGATGTGCTTAAAGAAAAAATGGCAGCCTTAGACATCTCTGAGGAGGAGCTTTCTTGGTACCTAGACACGCGTAAGTTCGGAACGTGTACACATAGTGGTTTTGGCCTTGGCTTTGAGCGCCTTGTACTCTTTGTGACTGGTATGACAAACATACGCGACGTGATACCTTACCCACGTTTTCCGGGTCACGCAGAGTTTTAGAAAAAAGTTTTTTAGTACGCTTTCGCGAAAGCATACACTCCGCATAAAATCCAATGTACTTAGGTATGTTGGATTTTTTCTGTGTTAAACAATCGCTTACTCGGGTGAAACATCCTCCCTAACCCTCCTTCGAATGAGGGGACTTTAATAACGTCAGTTTCAAGTTCAAGTTCAGTTTCAAGTTCAAGTTTTCTTACTCAATCGTGCTTACTCGTGTGAAACATCCTCCCTAGCCCTCCTTCGAAGGAGGAGACTTTAATAACGTTAGGTTCAAGTTCAGGTTCAATTTCGAGTTCAACTTTTCTTAATTAGTGTGTGCTTAAGAGGGTGAAACATCCTCCCTAGCCCTCCTTCGAAGGAGGGGACTTTAATAACGTTAGGTTCAGGTTCAGGTTCAAGTTCAAGTTCAAGTTCAAGTTCAACTTTTCAAAATAAAATTTCTTTTTGATAAGCTTGAAAACGTAGTCATTACAATGATAAGTTGTATTTTGGTGATGAATAATAATCCAAATTAATTATCTAAAATCAAATTATTAATACGTGTTCTTTTTTTTACCCAGTAAGTACTTCACTTTAACCCGTGATAAGCCTACAATAAATCCACAAGGAAAGACCACGTAAAATGTATCAAACTATGGCAGAGATACCTGACAACATTATCCCTGTACAAGAAGCAGATGACTTGTACAAAACTTATGGAGATGATCGCGCTCCTATCATTGAAAATAAAGTAAACGATCAATATAGAGATCAAGACCCTCCTTATGAAGCGACAAGATTTGTCACTGCAGATTATGACAAGCTAAAAGCATATATCGCTTTTATAGATCAAGAATCAAAAGAAGCTGGAGTAACACCAAAAGGGCTACGTATCTATTTTGGGGCCACAAAACCTACTAAAGGAAAACCTGGCAGAGAGACGGTGTTCTTTAACCCAGTAGCCGCCTTTAAGGGCATAGATGGAGATATCTCTTATGCGATTCACACAGACTTAGATGGTAACAAACAGGCAATCACGGTAGGTGATGTAATAGATGGAAAAATACCTAAGGCTTCTGACACAGAATTAGTTAATGGAGATGTGCAAAGTCTCGCTGGAAACACGGTAACGTTCCCACCACCACCGCATTCTAACGATCCTAATGATTACCACTAGTAAATACCAACCAGAATAAATGCATCCACTTACGATTATAGCCTATTCTTCTGAAGTTATAGCTGCTATTTTGGCTAGTATTTATTTTTACAAGTATAATCACACTAACCTAAAATACTTTTTAGTTTATTTATGGTACAACGCTGCTAATGAATTAGGAGGGTTGTACCTTCTTAACCAAGGCTTTAAATTTGAACTTACTAATCTATTTTATGTAATAGCCGTAACATACTATTTAAGCGTTATAAGAATGGAAGTAGCTAGCCGTAACCTTAAACTAACTGCTAGTATTTTAATAATTGCATTCTTACTTATTGTAGTTTCTGACTTAAGCTTAAATGGTCTCTCTGAAGCGTGGAAAATGTCTAACACCCTAGGCTCCACCATCGCTATTATTGGCTTTCTGTTATATTTAATACACACGTTAAAATCAAGCAACCTTACAAATTGGTCACGTAATATGATTAATTACTTTGTTGCGGGATTTGCATTATTTTTTATTGCTGGCCCTGTAATTAATTTAGCTCGAGTCTTGTATATAAATAATTATGCACTTAACGTTAGTCTCTCATACATTATGGCAATTGTAGCAATTTTAATGTACACCATCTTCTCTTTTGGCTTTATCTATTCTAAAAAAGCATCTGAGTTAGAAGAGAACTAGGTTATTTCTTTTTTTTATGCTAGTGTGAGCTGTAACAACATTTGCCCTAGCTCCTACTTCCCATAAAGGGTCATTTACCCCTACCCCACTACCTATAAGGGTAGTATAATTGTGTTTCCCTAGCTTGGTTTAAGTTTTAACACTAACCTAAAACCAATTGTACAAATGAAAACAATTAAATTACTGGCCTTACTTTTTGTAAGTGTCATCATCCTTGAGGGCTGTAATGAGAAACCCGCACATCCCACTGAAGGTGGCTCAATACCACCACCTAAGATTATTATAGACGTTCAGGAAGCTGAGGATATGTACCATCGTTATGGCAAAGACATAGCGCCCATTTTAGAAAAAAACAATCCAAATCTTAAAGCTACCAGATCGCTTTCTATAGATTATGAAACGCTTAAAGATTATCTCGCCTTTATCGAACAAGAAGCAGAAGAAGCAAATAAAACTGAAATTACAGGACTGCGCATTTATTTTGCCAAATATGACGACTCACAAAATGATGGAAGAGCTACTGTTTTTCTCAATCCCATAATGGAAGCTGGCGCAAGAGGTGACCTAATAGACGATGTTTCTTTTGCAATTAAGACAGAAAATGGAAAGAGCACTGCGGTGCCAGTAGGAAAATTAATAAAAAAACCAACTACTGGATCAAACAGAGCAGACTTAACAATGCCTATACAGAATGGAGTACAGAGTCTTGCGGCGAATGATTTTCCGTGGAGTCCACCACCGAATAGTGACCCCGATGATTATCAATAGGATAAATGAACGAAGAGTTTAAAATAGCAGGTATAATATCTGAATTTACAGCAGCAATTTTTGCTTCTATCTATTACTATAAATATCGTAATTCTAGACTTAAATTGCTGCTGTTTATTTTATGGTACATTCCCCTCAACGAGATGTTAGCTCAGTATCTTTTTGCAAGGACAGCAACTGGATACTTGTTAAAGAATCTCTATCGGATAATAATTCCCGCAAGTCTAATATTTCTAATTGGAACTCAAATCACACAAAGTTTAAGAAAAAAAATTGTTTCTATTTTTTTCTTCTTATGTGTCATTATATTCATAGTGAGTATTTATTTTGTAAACCCTCTTAAAGAATTTTCTAGTACTAATTTTACAATTTTCACTTTTATAGTGTTAGTATCTCTATTAATCTACTTTATTGATCTATTAAAGTCGGATAGGGTCTTAAAAATGTCAAGAGATCTTTTTCTATGGGTCGCTCTGGGGTTTTTAATTTTCTTTATTGCCTACCCTGTAATTTTATTGGCAAGAGAGTTTGTAAGTGACGGAAATAAAATACATAGGTCGTTAAATTATATTCAATTTACAGTGGCCATATTATCATATCTTACGATTGCCTTTGGATTCTATTATGGAAATAAGGTAGAAATCAACAAATAAATATTAACATTTAGAACAAAACATTGTACACCCTGTGGATTACCTAATATACATAGTGCTATTATTTGAGTTTGCTGCCGCAATCTCTGCGACTGTATATTATAAAAAGTACAAGTCAACCCCATTAAAATGGATGCTACCGCTTTTATGGTATATCGCCATTAATGAGTTTACTTGTCACATACTACTAGCGCCCTATAGGTTTGAGATACTTTATAACTTTTATGAGGTTATCGTTTGTTTAGGCTTATTAATAATCACAAGATTGCATTTATCACATCACACACGCATCGCTATAGCAAATGTATTAATCATAATAAGCGCTATCGCATTTACTATTACTGCGATTACTCAAGACCCTTTTAAAGACTGGCCTGTGTTCTCATTTACGTTATCTACTATTTTAATCATTATAGCACTCACGCTATACCTAGTGGAGCAATTAAAAAGTAATAAAATTGCAGCATACACCAGAGATATCTTTTTGTGGGTATGTATTGGTTTTTTAATATTCCACATTTCATATCCCGTCATTATGTTTTCGCGATACTTCCTTGTTATGGATAGTGTTTTCATATATGAGGCAATTTTTCTTATTCAATTTATTGCAGTAATTGCGTGTTATGGCACGATTGCATTTGGTTTTTATAGAGGAGTACATTCAGCAACATTAATAAAGCGCACTTTATGATTAAGGAAGAAGTTCTTGTCATATGGCTGGTCTGCGTGACCATTTTGTTTCTACTATTTTTAGTAGCGACTTTGTTTTGTGCAATTGCGCTGTATTACCGTTTTGATAATAAGCCGCGTGTACGGTAAATGGCGTTTCTCTCGTTTTTTTAAAATTTGGTTTTGAGTACGCTTTCGCGAAAGCGTAATACAACACTCCAGCGTAAAAAATCTTACAAAATGAAAATTTCTAATTTACTACCTTTCAATCTCATCAAATAAACCTCACTCCTTGAGCACCCTAATGTACATATCTGAAATTATAGCGGCACTTGTGGCAACTATTTTCTTCTACAAGTACAAACACCTACCTATAAAAACGATACTGTACATACTCTGGATAGCCGTTATTACCGAAGGTATGGCTAGAGTTTACTCACATTACTACCACAATAATCACTGGGTATATAATCTGTATGCGTTCTTGTTTTACACCTTATTTTATAAAATGATTTATGATCATATAAAAAATAAAACCAGAAAACGACTCGTACTAGTTATTGCTACTATAATGATGACCGCAGTAATTATACGAGGTTTTACTGTGCCTGTAATTACATTCTATATGAGTAAAACGTATAGTATCGCAATGGTGGTAATGGTGTTTTTACTTATGATTTATGCCGTAGAGCGCCTTAAGAGTGATGACAGTTTGCGGGTAAAAAATGAGCTAGCGCTTTTTGTTTTTACAGCTTATCTGGTTTTTGGTATTTCCTTTATTCCTCTGGCTCCTTTTTTGACAGGGCAGATGGACTTTAACTACTCCAGAGCTATGCTAGATATCTTGAGGGGCGTACAGACTGCGGCCTTACTGTTTGCAAATGCCTTACTTGTTTTTGGCTTTATATGGACAAAACCAAGAGCAAGAGAAGTCTTATAAGAGAGCTTTCTAGATGCAAATTTTAAAGCTCATACTGTAAACTAAAGGGCAAATGCCCTATGGTGAATGCGTACCAAAATAAGTATCTTGAACTCTTAATTTAATCACACCCCAATAGCAATCTATGTTTCTGATTCAAGATCAAGATAGCGGCACTCTTTTTATAGTGCTTGTTGCCATCACCATTTTACTACTACTGCTGGTTGTTGTTGTAGTGCTATTTTCTGTTTTTATGAAGCGTAAAAACAGCTTACTGTTAGAACAAGAAGAGGCAAAACAACGTTTTGAAAGAGAAATTACAGAAACGCAGATAGAGATACGTGAGGAAACGCTACGTAACATAAGCTGGGAGCTACACGATAATATAGGGCAGCTACTTACACTAGCAAAAATACAAACACAAAACTCTGGTGGTAGCCAGCAAGATCTAGACGAGGCAGTAGCAACCATAGGTAAGGGTCTTACTGAGATACGAGCGCTATCAAAACTCATAAACCCAGAGGCGCTTAAAAATATGTCTTTACCAGAGGCACTTAACCTAGAGCTAGAACGCTTTGAGAGAATGTCTTATCTAAAACCATCGCTCAAAATATCTGGCAGCCCAATAGAAATAGATAAAAAGATTGAGACCATTATCTTTAGAATATTGCAAGAGTTTTTTACAAACACCATAAAGCACTCTAAAGCTACGCACCTAGATGTACACCTCAACTATAGAGGTGACACCGTACTCATTACCGTAAAAGATAACGGAGTAGGTTTTGATTATGAAAAAGCCAGAGCAAAAAATGGTATAGGCCTTACTAATATAGAAACACGCGCAAAGCTTATAGGCGCTACCATACAATATATGTCACAAGTTAATGAGGGCACAACGCTATCACTTAACTATAAAACACAATCATTATGAAAACAATAGTTATTGTAGATGATCACACATTACTTAGCCAGGCCATAAGTGGCTTAGTAAATTCATTTAAAAATTTTAAAGTGCTTTATACCTGTAAAAATGGGCAAGAACTACTAGACAACCTTAAGTTTGAAAACAAGCGTCCAGACATCGTCCTTATGGACGTAAATATGCCTATTATGGACGGTATTGAGGCTACTACAAATCTCAAAGAGCTCTATCCAGACATACTAGTGCTTGCGCTCTCTGTAGAGGAGGATGATCATACTATTTTAAAAATGATACGCGCAGGTGCAAAAGGTTACCTCCTTAAAGACACCGAAAAAAAGGTGTTAGAAAACGCTCTTAATGAGCTTATCATAAATGGGTATTACCATACTAATACCGTGAGCCAGCTTCTTGTAAAAAGCTTAGATGGAGATAATAGAGATGAACTTAGGGATAGAGAAATAGAGTTTATAAAACACGCCTGCACAGAAATGACTTATAATGAGATTGCTTCTGTAATGTTTTTAAGCCCTAAGACGGTACAGGGATATAGAGATAGTGTGTTCTCAAAACTAAATTTAAAAAACAGAACAGGTCTTGTTATTTATGCACTTAAAAATGGCTTGTTTAAACCTTAACTACACATATTATATGGCCTACCAAACCTCCATAAATATATGATTTGTGGAGGTTTGTTTTTTTAGTGGATGTATAAATACACCCATCTTTATACATTTTGCATAGACACAAAATAATAAAAAGGGAGGCCTTCCCCCAAAAGCCTCCCGCTTGCTATCAAATACTAAATTCTATTGCTAGAACTACGATTCATTTGGATGGCAAGTTGTTAGGTATAAAATTAGATGATATTTGTTCTTTTAACAATATTATAGCGCGTTTTTATTAGGGGTAAATGCCCTATTTTATAACACTATTTTTTAAGGTTATCTCTACTAGCAAAGTTAAGCAACACATCCATAAAAACCTTATAATCAATATCTTTCATATTTTTATAACGTAGAGATCTTAGATTTTTTCTTTTTTCACCTCCCACAAGTACCTCTTTATGAACAGTTATTTGCACTCCACGCGGAAAACCCACGTCTATAAACGACTTTCTAAAGTTGAGAAAACAAAACATTTTACCATCTAGCATATAAAATGGTAAATTCCATTTATAGGTCTCCTCTACCTCAGGCACGGTACTTTTTATAATAGCTTGTAGCTCTATAAGCATTGTACGCCAGGGCTCTGGTTTTGAGAGTATATACGCTTGAGCAGGATTCATTACTTACTTGATTTTGGTAGTCATAATGGTTTTATCTACGCTTTCGCGAAAGCGTTATATGATTCATTCTTCCATACATACACTATGATAACAGCTTAAGGGGTGTAATGATGTCAAAATATCAAAAAAAACTATGGTGATGAATGCTTATCTTTCGCCTAATATTTCTCTTAAATATAAGACAAATTATACATTCTTATGATAGACTTATCAGGATTAGACATAGCCATTATTGCGCTACTTTTTATCATCATACTAGGTGTTGGGTTTTATGTAGGTAAAAGCGCCGGAAAAAACACGACTCAATATTTTCTATCTGGTCGCAGTATGCCCTGGTGGTTGTTAGGCCTATCTATGGTTGCTACAACCTTCTCTACAGATACGCCTAATCTGGTGACAGATATTGTGCGTACTAACGGTGTGTCTGGTAACTGGGTATGGTGGGCATTTTTAGTCACTGGACTGCTTACCGTTTTTGTGTATGCAAAGCTGTGGCGCAAGTCTGAGGTAAAGACAGATATTGAGTTTTATGAGCTGCGTTATGGCGGTGCTCCGGCGCGGTTTTTAAGAGGTTTTAGAGCCATCTATTTAGGTATTGTTTTTAACGTACTGGCTATGGCGGGTGTAACCCTAGCTGCCATAAAAATAGGTGAAGTGATGCTAGGTCTTGACCCAGTAACAACCGTGGTAGTAGCTGGTGTGATTACTGTACTCTTTAGCGCCATAGGAGGGTTTAAAGGTGTGGTATATACAGATTTTATATTGTTTTTTGTGGCGATGGCAGGAGCCTTTGGCGCGGCATATTATATTGTAGGTATGCCAGAAATAGGAGGGCTTGAAGCGCTTATTACACACGATAATGTAAAAGATAAAATTAATATTCTTCCAGATTTTAATAATACAGAGATGCTCATCACGTTACTTATTATACCACTAGCAGTACAATGGTGGAGCTCTTGGTACCCAGGATCTGAGCCTGGCGGTGGTGGTTATGTTGCACAACGTATGCTCGCTGCCAAAGATGAAAACCACGCCATAGGTGCAACTTTCTTTTATAACATTATGCACTACGCGCTACGCCCCTGGCCGTGGATTCTAGTAGCACTAGCCTCACTTATAGTATTTCCAGACCTCGCAAGTATACAAGAAGCCTTCCCAAATATTTCTGAAGATAAGCTAGGGCAAGACCTTGCCTACTCTGCAATGCTCACAATGCTACCTAGCGGCTTGCTAGGCCTTGTGCTTGCATCACTATCTGCGGCATATATGAGTACGATAAGCACACACCTTAACTGGGGAGCATCATATGTGGTAAATGATGTGTATGCACAACAAATTAAACCAGAAGCGACAGAGAAGGAGCTAGTCGCTGTAGGTCGCATCACCACAGTGATACTTATGGTAGTGAGTGCGGGTATCGCACTGGCGCTTACTAATGCGCTACAGCTTTTTAATATCATACTAATGTTTGGAGCAGGTACTGGGCTCATCTTTATACTGCGCTGGTTTTGGTGGCGCATT
Organism: Dokdonia sp. MED134; assembly: GCF_000152925.2. Classification (NCBI taxonomy): domain Bacteria; kingdom Pseudomonadati; phylum Bacteroidota; class Flavobacteriia; order Flavobacteriales; family Flavobacteriaceae; genus Dokdonia; species Dokdonia sp. MED134. The sequence goes on from NZ_CP009301.1 coordinate 1,545,318, forward strand.
AATGCGTGGACAGAGATAAGCGCGATGCTCGCCTCTGGTATCATTTCTATACTTATAGAATTTACCTCGCTGGGAGAAACGCTTTTTGGCACTAGCGGGATAATGCCTGGCTATGCTAAGTTTCCTTTTGTGGTGTTTACCTCAACGCTTATATGGCTTGTTGTCACCTATCTCACAAAACCAGAAACTAAAGAAACACTTTATGCGTTCTATAAAAAAACGCAACCAGGTGGGCCGGGCTGGAAAGGAATTGTCACCGCTGCAAACCAAGAAGGAGTTCCCATCGTACAACACACAGAAGCGTGGAGCGTGCCTATGGGAATAGTCGCAATGCTACTAGGCTGTGTATTAATTTACGGAACGTTGTTTACCACAGGTTACTTCATTTATGGCCAACTTACTAATGCACTCATAGGGCTTGGTTTTTGCTTCACTTCTGGAGCCTTACTGATTGCGGTTTGGAAAAAAATAAAAGGAAAAGTACTCTAATGAAATTATATCTTATTATCACCATATTGTGCTTGAGCCTAGGGCTGCAAGCACAAGAAACAACAGACATCTACAAGCAGGCTATTGGTCTTGTAAAAAAATCATCAGTTTTTAAGCAAACTGGTGCGACAGCAATTGCTACGGGGTCAAAAACTATAAGCTTTACAAACCAAGCTTATGCATTTTGGCTAGATGGTCTAGATACTCGTTTTAATGACAAGGATTTTGAAAACTTCTTTGGTGATTTATATCAACCTAAGGAGATAGAAAGCTTTAAAAAAGCTGGAGACAAAAGAAGATCACAATACCAGCTATATGTTTCTGAGACAGATACCGATCTGTTTGTGATAGAGATGCTTTCGCGAAAGCGTAAACGCAAAGCAAAGTATCCTAAGTTTTATCAAGGGCAAAGCATCTCATTCCTTTTTGAAAAAACGAGCAATGGAGGTGTGCGCCTCATTGAGACGTTAACCCTACAAAATAATTAGACAATGATAGATTGCCAGCCTATAGTAGATAAAACGTACAAGAAGGTACTCGCTATGGAAAATAGCGGCAATGTAGCAAGCTACATACCAGAACTTGCAAAGGTAGATGATACAAAATTTGGCGTATGTCTCACCACCCAGACCGGTGAGGTGTTTACTGCGGGTGATGCGACTGTAAAATTTTCTATACAGAGTATTGCAAAAGTGCTATCACTTAGTCTCGTGCTTTCTAAAATAGGTGATGACCTATGGAAACGTATGGATTTTGAACCCTCTGGAACTGCCTTTAACTCACTAGTGCAACTTGAGAGTGAGAATGGCATCCCTAGAAACCCGCTTATTAATGCAGGGGCTATTGTGGTATGTGATATTATTTGTGAGCTTTTTGATAACCCAAAAGAAGCACTGCTAGATTATATACGCGAGGTATCTGGTATAGAAGATCTTCAGTATTCTGAAAATATTGCTCATTCTGAGCAGCAAACGGGTTATCGCAACTTTGCACTTGCAAATTTTATAAAGTCGTTTAATAATATTAAAAATACCTGCGACCAGGTTACAGACCTATACTTTCACCTATGTAGTATCGAGATGACGTGTGAGCAACTCTCATATACGTTCGGCTTTCTTGCAAACCGAGGAAAGCAGTTTAACACAGGCAAAACAATTGTCACCCCCAATCAGGCGAAACGCATTAACGCCATTATGCAAACCTGTGGTTTTTATGATGAAGCTGGCGAGTTTGCTTACAAAGTAGGTTTACCAGGTAAAAGTGGTGTAGGTGGTGGTATGGTAGCCATACTGCCTGGTAGTTATGCAATTGCTGTATGGAGCCCAAAACTTAACAAACAAGGCAACTCCTATAGAGGAATGAAGTTTTTACAATACTTCACAGATGAAACACAGGATACGGTGTTTTAAAATATTACCACAGCTTTGCACCACATATGAATCAAATACAACCTTCCACACATCTCATTATCGCATTACTAATAACTATTTTACTCATAGTAGTTTTATGGTTTTATAAAAAGAAATTACTTGCCAGTCGTAAATGGTTATTTATAAATCCTATCCTTTTTTTATGCGTTTATTTTATTGTTGTGAGTGCTGCTTTATATCAAGACATCTCCCAACAGCTAACCTTGCAAAAATTTGATCTCAACCGTGACGGATTTTTCAGTGGTAATGAGATTACTCCACAACAATCTGAAGCAATGCAAAAATATGTTTCTGACACTGGTAGAACATTTTCGGTTATCTCTGGATTACTATTTGCGGGAACTATCACTATTATGATATCTCTAGGACGAGTTGTTATAAACATCTTCAAGTCCAAATGAAGATCTCCATTAAGTACATCACTCTCTTTTTAGTCCTTTTTGCTATTGAAGTAATTATAGCAACATACATACACGACGATTTTATAAGACCCTACTTAGGAGATACGATTGTTATTGTATTAATCTACGCCTTTGTGATGGGGTTTTTCTCTGTAGGTCACACCCTCTCAAGCAAGATTAAAGTTGCCTTTTATGTATTACTATTTGCATTTATAATAGAGGGATTGCAAGCCTCTTCTTTTATTTATAAGATAGGCCTAGCAGATCAAAAATGGGCACAAGTGATCTTGGGCACTTCTTTTTCTTGGTGGGATATTCTAGCATACATAGCGGGCTTTATCGCGATAGTATGTGCTGAATGGATTATAAACAAAAAGAAACTAGCTTCACACTAACGGCTTGCTAGCTCTAAGCATCTCACGCTTGCCTGGAGGTCCAGGCAGTCGCTCTACTACAAAACCTGCAGCTTGCATTGCCCTACGGGCAGCTCCTTGCGCACAATAGGTAGTAAGTACTCCTCCTGGTATTAAGGCTTCATACATTTTTGCAAAGATTTCTTCTGTCCATAAAGTGGGCTGCACTCTTGGGCCAAAGGCATCAAAATAAATAAGATCAAAAACATCACTATCTGTAATATCTTCAAAACGCTGTGTGCGCTTAGTGAGTGTAAAGTGCTCGTTTATTTTTTCTGGTTGCTCCCAGGCAACGTCGTGCATCTCATTATAAACTTTTGTAGCATCCTCTTCCTCTAGCTGGCTAGCATACTCCATAGCTTGGGCTTCTTCTTGAGAAACGGGATAAGCCTCTGCTCCTACATAATTAAAAGACACCTTATGTTTATGCACCTCATAATAGGTAAGCAAGGCATTGAGACCTGTACCAAAACCCATCTCAAGGATAGCTATCTCTTTTTTATCTGGGTAGGTAGTGACATAATGAGCAAGCCCAGTTCTAAGAAAAACGTGTCTAGCCTCTTGTATCGCACCGTGTTTAGAATGATACTGCTCATCCCAGTCTGGTATGTGTATGGTCTTTGAGCCGTCTGCCGTGGTAATTATTTCTCTTTTCATTTTTCTTTTGGAGTTATTGCTTTCCGCAACATATAAAAAAGGGCAGGCTTACACCCACCCTTTTTAAAACAATATCGAGTTACTTCTTACTCTGATTTAAGGAGAACACCATCTGCCATAAATCTTAATTCTCTCTGTGGCTCTGTTATGGCTGCAATCTCTTCTTCAGACTTGCCACCGTCTTTTGCCATATGTCTCAACTCATCTACAGATACTTCTTCTAGATATGCCTTGCCTTCTACAATAGCCTCTCCTCCATCTGTATCTGTAGGGACAAAAAATCCGTAATCTTTAAATTTTACAAATACCTGCTCCTCACCAGCTATATCCAGTCGCATCCAGCATCCTTTTGAGGCACAAACAGCGTTTACTGGAGCTTGAAATTTTACAACCGCCGTATCTCCTTCGGCAAGTGAAGCATATTTTTCGGCAATCTCACTTTTAGTTAATGTATTTTCTGGAGATATCGTTGCTCCATAGCTAGCATAATCGTTTTGAGCAATCGTTTGATTTGTAGCTAGTTCTTCTTTTTTTTCTGATTCCGCTTTCGCGAAAGCGTCATTACTCCCCTCTTCTCCTTGTTTACAACTTAGTAATGTCAAGAAAATTAAGAATATCGTTGCACATAGTTTCATAATCATTTGGTTTTAAGTTGAACATCGTAAAATTATGCAAAAATCAATCACCGAGTATGACAAATCACTAAATTTGTTACTATGGAAACAACCTCTACTCTTAAGATTACAAAGCGAGACAACAGTAAAATTGCTGATGTTGATTTTAATAACCTTGCTTTTGGAAGCGTTTTTACAGACCATATGTTTTCTGTAGAATATGTAAACGGGCAATGGCAGCAACCAGAAATAGTACCTTACGGACCTATCTCTATGGATCCTAGTGCAAAAGTTTTTCACTACGGTCAAGCTGTTTTTGAAGGAATGAAAGCTTTTAAAGATGATCAAGGAGATATCTTCTTATTTCGTCCAGAAGATAACTGGGAGCGTATCAATACCTCATCTGCACGTCTAGCAATGCCAGAACTTCCTAAAGAAGTTTTTATGGAAGGTCTTATGGAGCTTCTTAAACTAGACGAAGCTTGGATAAAAGCCGGAGATGGTAATTCTTTATACATACGCCCTTTTCACATTGCAACACAACCGGGAGTATCTGCATCACCATCAGACAGGTATAAGTTTATGATTATTCTTGCGCCTGCTCAATCATATTACTCTGGTGAAGTAAGCGTAGTATTTGCCGAAAAGTATAGCCGTGCCGCGAGTGGTGGTGTAGGTTATGCAAAAGCTGCAGGTAACTATGCTGCACAATTTTACCCTACTAATCTTGCAAAAGAAGAAGGATACCAGCAGGTAATCTGGACAGATGCAAATACACACGAATACCTAGAAGAAGCAGGTACGATGAATGTATTTTTCCGTGTGGGAGACAAACTTCTTACAGCACCTACTAATGATACTATCCTTAATGGTATCACACGTAAAAGTATCATACAACTGGCAGAAGCAGCAGGTATTACTGTAGAGGTAAGACCAGTAGCCGTAAAAGAGATTGTAGAAGCTGCACAAGCTGGTGAGCTTAAAGAAATTTTTGGCGTAGGTACTGCTGCAGTAGTAGTTCCTTTTAAGAGCTTTGCTTACAAGGGTGAAGATCACAAACTCAATGCACCAGAAAATAGTTATGGAGTACAGTTTAAAAAAGACTTAAACGACATACAATATAACCGCACAGAAGATAAATACGGCTGGAGAGTTGCTGTAAAGTAGTACTTCACCATACATAAACAAAAACCGGAATAGCAACTGCTGTTCCGGTTTTTGAGTTTCTACAAGGCTATTATACTAAGAGACTACAGACTTTTTATTACCTTGTAAGCATTAATAAAAACAACCATCTAGATTATGAGAAGAGGTAGCGGTCTTAAGATCAGGTTACTTATAGGAGTTGCCATTGTTGCATTTGCACTTTTTAAAAACTGTAGCAACAAGGAAGAAAATCCTTATACGGGTAAAACCCAAAGCATCACAATGTCTCCAGAAGAGGAGATTGCCATAGGCTTACAACACGCGCCTGCTATGGCAGAGCAGCACGGAGGCTTACATCAAGACCAGCAGTTACAAGCTTTTGTAGATCAAGTAGGTCACAAGCTCGTACAAGAAAGTATGGCTAGAGAGACACCTTATAACTATGATTTTCATTTATTGCAAGATGAGCAAACGGTTAATGCATTTGCATTACCAGGTGGCCAGATTTTTATCACCTATGCCCTACTCTCAAAACTTGAAAATGAAGATCAGGTTGCTGGAGTACTAGGTCACGAGATAGGTCACGTACTAGGTAAACACAGTGCAGAGCGTGTAGCAAACTCAGAGATGTGGTCTACCATCTCTATGGGTGCAGAAGTAGGTGGAGGTATGGGAGGCGCAGCAGGTGCCATAGGTCAAAACATATTACTAGGTAATGGTCGTGATGACGAGTTAGAGAGTGATGATCTAGGCGTGCGTTTTATGATACGCGCTGGTTATGACCCGTACCAGATGATAGGCGTGATGAAAATACTCAAAGCTGCAAGTGGTGGTAGCCGCCAACCAGAGTTTGCAAGCACACACCCAGATCCAGAAAATCGCATAGAACAAATCAAGGAGAGCATCCAGAAATATGGTTATACGGGACCAGCGACTATGTAATAATATACTCGCAACCGTTTTCGTTAAAACCCCTTTAAAACCTCGCACCCGCGAGGTTTTGTTTTTATCTTTACTACTCAACCTAAGACGATGAATAAAAAAACAATCCTAATGATACTAGATGGCTGGGGTATGGCTCCAGACAAGAAAGTATCTGCCGTAGACCAGGCACAAACGCCTTTTATAGATAGCCTTTACAATAAGTACCCGCACGCACAGCTACTCACCCACGGTGAGAATGTAGGCCTGCCAGAGGGCCAGATGGGTAATAGCGAAGTGGGCCATATGAACCTAGGCGCAGGAAGGATTGTTTATCAAGACTTTGCTAAGATCAATAAAGCACTTAAAGAAGATACGCTCAAAGATGAGCAAGCGCTTAAGGATGCTTTCGCTTTCGCGAAAGAAAACAACAAATCTGTTCACTTTCTCGGTCTCGTTTCTGATGGAGGTGTACACTCACACATTGAGCATCTTAAAGGACTTATTCTCGCTGCCGAAAATGCAGGAGTGCCACAATCTTTCATTCACGCTTTTTCTGATGGCAGAGATGTAGATCCAAAATCTGGAAAAAAGATGATAGGTGATATTTCTGCTTTCGCGAAAGCGCATAACGCACAACTAGCATCTGTCATAGGTCGCTACTACGCAATGGACAGAGATAAACGATGGGAACGCGTTGCACTTGCATATAATCTAATTACCAAAGGAGCTGGAACACCTACTAAAAATATAGAACAAGCTATACAAGCCAGTTATGACGCAGGTAAAACAGATGAGTTTATAGATCCGCTTTTTGTGACTCAAGATGGTGAGACCATCTCTACCGTACAAGAAGGTGACGTGGTGATTTTCTTTAATTTTAGAACAGATCGCGGTCGCGAACTAACGGAAATGTTATCTCAAAAAGATTTTGCAGAGCAAGACACAAAAAAGCTTGACCTGTATTATGTTACAATGACTAACTATGATGACACCTTTAAAGGCATTAAAGTTATTTACGACAAAGACAACCTCGTAAATACCCTTGGTGAAGTTCTAGAAAGCGCAGGCAAGAAACAAATACGCATCGCAGAGACAGAAAAATATCCTCACGTAACCTTCTTCTTTTCTGGAGGGCGTGAAGAACCTTTTGATGGAGAATCTAGATTGCTAGCTCCCTCGCCAAAGGTTGCCACTTACGACTTGCAGCCAGAAATGAGCGCTTTTGAGATACGTGACAAAATTGTTCCAGAAATAAACAAAGGAGACGTAGACTTTGTGTGTCTTAACTTTGCAAATCCAGATATGGTAGGTCATACGGGTGTTATGGAAGCCGCAATAAAAGCCTGCGAGACAGTAGACAGCTGTACAAAAGATATTGTAACCGCCGCCGAAGAAAATGATTATACTGTAATCATCATTGCAGACCACGGTAATGCAGAGGTGATGATCAACCCAGATGGATCGCCTAATACGGCGCACACGACAAATCCAGTACCGGTGATACTAGTCGATAAAGACATCAAGAAAATCAACAATGGTATTCTATCTGATGTGGCTCCTACAGTTTTAAAATTGCTAGGCGTACCACAACCAGATGTAATGGATTGTGTACCTTTAATCTAAAATATATGAAAATGAAAAATATCTTTTATACAGGGTTGCTAGCTGTAGTTCTTGTAAGCTGTAATACTTCAAAAACAGCTACAGAAACCCAGGCAACGGCGCCAAAAGAAGAAAAAGCTACAGTGATTGCAAAAGGTAATAGAATTGAAAAACCTACGACCCCTACAAAACCTGCCTTACCTGCAAGGCCTGCTCCTAAAGTAAAGACAATGCTCGTGGGTAAGGAAGATCGCACAGCACTAGAGCAACCACCATTTGGAAGCTGGTACAACACAAACTATGCACGGTATAAAACTGATGATGCACTTATACCAGAAATCACAAAAGAGATAGAAGGCGTTACTATAACAACTTTTATGGGAACTTGGTGTGGAGATAGTAAGCGTGAGACACCTCGTATGTTTAAAATACTAGACAATGCGTCTTTTAGCAAAAAAGACCTTACGTTAATTACTGTAGATCGCACAAAGAAAAAGCCTACGGAATTTACAGCAGGAAATAACATTATACGCGTTCCTACTTTTATCTTTAAAAAAGACGGAAAGGAAATAGGTCGTATCGTTGAGCGTCCTGTAGAAAGCTTAGAAGCAGATATGCTTAAAATTTTAAAAGGAGAATCTTACAAACACGCATATGAAAATTAAAATAATCGCTCTTGCCACTCTTACCGTACTATTAACAGCTTGTAATGAGCACAAAACAGTAGAGCAAGTTACCGAAGAGCTAGAAGAAAAAGTAGCTACAGAAGCACCTCTAGAGGAAGAAGCGCCTATACTTATAGGTGAGTTTAAAAGAGATACCCTCGAGTCTCGTGCTTATAATAAATGGTTTATACAGAGTTATAAAGATCACACACTAGATACAGAGAGTCTTCCTGCTTTAAAAAAGGGGCTTACAGATGTACGTGTCACCGTATTTATGGGAACCTGGTGTGAAGATAGCCAGCGTGAGGTACCTGCCTTTTTTAAAATACTTGATGAAATAGATTACGATAGTGACCTTATTCATATAGTAACCGTTTCTGAAGATAAAACAGAACCTGCAGAGCTAGTAAATCACAAAGAAATAACAAATGTTCCTACTTTTATATTTACTAAAGATGGTAAGGAACTAGGCCGTGTGGTTGAGTATCCGTTAGAAAGTCTAGAGAAGGATATGGTAAAAATACTCTCAGGTCAAGAATATAAACACGCTTATGCGGAGTAATATGAACAACCTTTAGATTATCAAAACCCTTCATAATTTATGAAGGGTTTTATTTTTTAATACTTGTAAAAAGCTAGGCAATATTCTTTAGTTTAGCCACATTAACATTAATCAAAAAACACAATTAATTTATGGAATGGTATTTAAAGGTAGTACGAGATAACTATGCAAATTTTGACGGTAGAGCACGTCGTCAAGAGTACTGGATGTTTTATTTATTTAATATGATATTTACTTTCTTAATGTATATCCCTTTCATAGCAGGAGCAGCGATGGAGAGTGAAGCTCTTATGATGGCAGGCGGTTTATTGCTTATGCTTTATATACTTGCGATAATAATACCATCTATAGCCGTATCGGTAAGAAGACTACACGATCAAGATAAGAGCGGCTCTTGGTACTTTGTTGCCTTTATACCTTTTATAGGAGGTATCTGGCTTTTAATATTAATGGCAACAGAAGGAACACACGGACCGAACCAGTATGGACCAGACCCTAAAGGTGATCTTATTCAGTAAAGAACAATAACTACTTTAAAAAGGGCTTCTATAAAACTTATAGAAGCCCTTTCTTATTATATAAACGTAACCGTAGTTCTTTTTGTAATTTTGCATAAAATTTTAAGTGATTAAAGAAACAAAAACCATAGCGGTAGACTTTGACGGTACCATTGTAGAAAATGCGTATCCTAAAATTGGTAAGCCATTATTATTTGCTTTTGACACACTTAAAAAGTTACAGCAAGAAGGAAATTCATTGATCTTATGGACCTATAGGTCTCAAGATAAACTAGAAGAAGCTGTAGCCTTTTGTAAAGAAAATGGACTCACCTTTTATGCGGTAAATAAAAGTTATCCAGAAGAAGTAATGAGCCCAAAAATAAGCCGCAAGATAAATGCAGATATCTTTATAGACGATAGGGATGTAAGAGGAATGTTAGGCTGGGGAGAAATCTATCAGAAACTGGGCAAAGGGCAAGAACAAACGCAAAGCCTTAAGGCAACACAGAAAAAAAAGAAAACACCAAAAAAGAAAAAATCTAAAGGTGGCTTTATGGCACGTATAGAAGAGCTTTTTAAAGAAGATTAATAGCAATGGCAATCATACAAAAAACCAGAGAAGAAATAGAATTGATGCGTGAGAGCGCCCTTGTAGTATCACGCACACTAGGGATGCTAGCTGGTGAAGTAAAGCCAGGTGTTACCACGCTCTACCTTGACAAACTAGCAGAGGATTACATAAGATCTCAAGACGCCATACCCGGATTTTTAGGGCTTTATGATTTCCCAAACACGCTATGTATGAGTCCTAATGAACAGGTTGTACACGGTATCCCAAACGATAAGCCACTTGTAGAAGGTGATATTATCTCTATAGATTGTGGTGCTATAAAAAACGGATTTTACGGTGATCACGCCTATACGTTTGAGGTAGGTGAAGTAAGCCCAGAAGTAAAAAAACTACTTGAGGTAACTAAGCAGTCTCTTTATGTGGGTATAGAACAACTCAAAGTAGGTAACCGCGTAGGTGATGTAGGATATGCTATTCAAAAATTTACCGAAGACCACGGTTATGGAGTTGTACGTGAGCTCGTAGGTCACGGTCTAGGTACTACAATGCACGAAGACCCAGAAATGCCTAACTATGGTAAACGTGGTCGTGGTAAAAAGTTTATAGAAGGTATGGTAGTTGCCATAGAACCTATGACTAATATGGGAACAAGAAACATAAAACAGCACAATGACGGCTGGACAATCACCACTCGCGATAATCAACCTAGTGCTCACTTTGAGCACGACGTTGCCATTGTAGATGGTAAACCTGAGCTGCTATCTACGTTTGCATACATTTACAAAGCATTAGGCATAGAGAGTGATGAGGAAACTCCTTTTCGCCAGCAAGCGCTAGTATTATAAGCTTTGAAGAAAATTTTCAAATTTTTCTTAAATGCCATCCCTCGACCTTTATTAATCAGGTTGAGTTATGTGGTGCGACCACTACTGGCACTTACTCTTAAGGGTAATCGCTATCAAGACCCTATAGATGGTAAGACCTTTAAAAAATTCTTGCCTTATGGATATGGCACTCCTAGAGAAAATGTACTCTCACCATCTACCCTTTCGCTAGAGCGTCACAGACTTTTATGGCTGTGGCTACAGCGTGAGACAGATTTTTTTAAAGCAGAAAGAAAAGTACTTCACTTTGCTCCAGAGCAAGCTTTTTATAAACGCTTTCGCGAAAGCGCACACCTAGATTACACCACCACAGACCTTAACTCTCCACTGGCAGATGTTAAGGCAGATATTTGTGATTTACCATTTGCCGAAAATAGTTTTGACCTCATTTTTTGTAACCACGTGCTTGAGCACATACCTGATGATACAAAGGCGATGCAAGAGCTATATCGTGTGTTGAGCCCTGGCGGGATGGCGATATTACAAATCCCTCAAGAATTAAATAGAGCAACCACCTTTGAAGATAACACCATCACAGACCGTGATGAGCGCGCAAAAATCTTTGGACAGTACGACCACGTGCGCGTGTATGGTAGAGATTATTTTGAAAAGCTTAGAACCATAGGTTTTAAGGTAGACGAAGTAGATTATACAACTATACTAACCCCAGAAGAGGTAGACCGTTATCGTCTTGCCCCTGGCGAGATTATACCTGTTTGCTATAAGTAGTAGTTACTTCTGTATATATTGGTTAAAACCAGAAGTCATAAAAACACCTCCATCATACACGAGATAGGCTTCTATATTTTGACCTTTTAAGGCCTCCTTTGAGCGCTCAAGCCCCATTGCCATACAAGACGTAGCCCAGGCATCTGCCGTGGCACAATCATCTGCTATAATGGTTGCACTGAGTACATCACTACGCTCTGCAGAACCCGTAAGTGGGTTTATAGTATGTACGTATTGTTTACCCGTAGCTTTGTCAACGCGATTCTTTCGGTAGTTTCCTGAGCCAGCCATTGCTTTGTCTGTAAGGCTTACGAGAACTGATGCCGTTCTGTCAGTCACTTTAGAATCTAGATTTTCTATTCCTACTGTCCAGCGCTGTTCTTTATTGAGGTTGGTCCCTGCAGCCACTATCTCTCCGCCTATGTCTACGAGGTAGTTTTTGAACCCCTTTGAACCCATATAAGCTGCCACTCTATCTACTCCATACCCTTTTGCAATGGCATTAAAGTCAAAATAAATAGTTGATGCGGTCTTGCTTATCGTTCCATCTTCTTGTAATTGTACTTTACTCCAACCTACATACTGCATTAATGAGTCTAATGTAGGCTCATCTAATGTTTCAAAGGCTTCTGTATCCCCAAATCCATAAGCATTGCGCAATGTGCCTACTGTAGGGTCAAAGTAGCCTGAGGTGGCTTTATTTAGCTTTCGCGAAAGCGTAAATACATCCTTAAACATAGCATCTACAACAACGGTGGTATCGCCTCTATTTATTTTTGAAATATCACTTTGCGGAATGTACGTGCTTAGTGACTGGTTTACCGCTGCTACCACAGAGTCTATACCCTTTTTAATTTGTGGAGCCTCTGCTACCTCTCCAAAATATTTTACTCCATAACTAGTACCAAAGGCGTTACCTGCGATTGTAATTTCGTCTGGGGTTTGTGACTGTTTACAAGCTAGAAAACTTACAGCAATAAGAAGTGATAAAAGTATGCGCATTATTGTATCTCTTGAAGTCCGTTATAAATCTCTCTGTAAGCCGCATCTTTTTCTACCGGCTTTTGATAATTGTCTCCGTGACCTAGTCCTACCCCAGCATAAAATGTACGTGCTTCAAACTTGAGTGCGTGATCACGCATTTTTATCATAAAAGCTTCATCATACACATTTGCATCTTCTGGAAATGTACGTGCTCTTACGATTACAAAATGTAATTTTTTATCCTTGAGAGCCACAAACTGCGGGTCCTTTTTAAGCTTAGAATTTACTGCCATAAACTCAAAGCCTTGACTCTTTAAATCTTCTCCTACGATGTTCATCGCTAGGTTGTGAAGCTCTTGTTCTGTAAGAAGTTCTGCCATATTACAAAGATAATTATTGCAGTTCTTACTTTACACATTTGCTCTTATTATTAAGACTATAGAGACTACTTACTTTTAAAGTTGTTTAAAAAATCACTGCGCTTGTTACGGGATACAGGCACCTTATTATTTTCTGTAAGTTGGACGTACCCCTCATTGAGGTAAGAAATGATATGATCTAAATTGATAAGGTGCGATTTATGTACTTGATAAAACGTTGTTTTATCTAACATCTTTACAAAGTGGCCTATACTATTAGAACTCAACATAGTTTTACCTTCTTCTAAATAGAGTTTTGTATACCCATCTACTCCTTCACACCGTATGATGGACGGTATAGGGATAAACTCTAGTCCTTTTTGAGTGGGCACTACGATCTTCTTTTTTTGAAAATTTTGAACCCCTAGATTTGCGATAAGCTGCTTGTTTTTGGCCAAAGAATCCTTATGCTCTACGTTTTGAATAGCCTTGTGGACCGCCGTGATTAGATCATCCTTATCTGCTGGTTTTACTATGTAGCCTATAGCACAATGGCGTATTGCCTCGATGGCATACTCATCATAAGCAGTTACAAAAATGATTTCAAACGCTGGATTTGGAATAGACTTGAGCATATCAAAACCTGTCATCTCCGGCATTGAGATATCTAAAAATATCACATCTGGCTGTAACTCTTGTATTTCTGTAATGGCATTTTTGGGGCTTTGACTCTCTCCCACAATAGTCAATTGCGGACAATACCTCTCTAGCTTAGAACGTAAGATAGCAAGCGCCTTGCGCTCATCATCTACTAGGTATGCTCGTATATTCATCTTCTATGGGTTTAAAAATTAAAGTAGCTATCGCCCCCTCTGTATCTTCTCTATCTTCTAGTGTGTAGCTTACTTTCCAAGTATTACTGTATTCTAATAGATTGAGACGATCTTGCAATACGCTAGACGACCTGTTATTAAGTTCTTTGCCGCTGTTATCAAATATTGCTTTAGACTTTACTAGTCCTATACCATCATCTATTATAGTGACTTTAAAAGAGTCTTCACTCACGTAGCCAAAATGAATCGCAACAGTACCAGTAGTAGCTTTGTGAAAAATACCGTGATTTACAGCATTTTCAACTATAGGTTGCAACAACATTGTGGGTATAATGTCTTCCTCATCAAGCTCGGTATCTTTTGTGATGCTATAGTTAAGCTTGTCCTCAAATCGTAATTGCTCAATAGAGAGATAATTTTCTAATAAGGATATCTCTTGCGCTATGGTAATATGACGCTTTCGCGAAAGCGTAAAAAACGACCGTATTAATTTTGAAAACTTAGTCAAATAAATCTCAGACAGCTCTACCTCATTGCGCTGTATATAATACTGAATTGCATTGAGAGAATTATGCACAAAATGCGGATTCATTTGTGAGCGTAGCGCTTGGAGTTCTAGGGCGTGTTGTTGTCGCTCACTCATTATCTGATTCTCATATTTTTCTTTAACCAGTTTATTTCTCTGCTTTATAAATACTGTAAAAATAAAAATGAGCGCACCAATAATTGCTAAAATGGAGAACACTGAAATTAGTAAAACAGAATCTATCTTTTCTGAGGACATAAAAATGCTATTGAAAAAAAGCCATACAAAAGAACATTTACAACTACCAGAATAAGGTAGACCACGTTACGACTAGGTAAAAAATCTTTAGTAAGACTGAATGTTATAGGTAAATAACCTAAAGTAAAAATTAATATGCCAGTGACAATCCAAAAAGCTGGTAATCTAATAAAATCTATTAATTGATTTGATTTTATAAGAGAGGTATAAAACAAAATGGAAAGTAAAAACATTATCATCGTACCTACTGTAGACTGAATCTTTAACTCTCCAGTTATATCCTCAAGTATCAAGCTAAAAATTAATGAAATAACATAGCATACAGCCAATAAAACGACAAGTTTATTCTTGCTAAGAATTTTATAAAACCAACTTATAAAAAATAGATATGTAACTATGTCAAATAAGGTATACAATAGTTTATCAATACTGCTTATACCATTGAAATGAGAGCAAACTTCAATTAAAACCACAAATAACATATAAAATGGAAAGTAAACCAGATTTCCTAGCTTAAGCTCTTTCCAACGCCAAAAAGATATGATTGCAGATAAGAACAAAGCAAGCTTTGTCACAATTAACAAAATATCACTCATCATTAATTTGCTGTTTTAAATATACTAATTGGAACCTCCTTCAACAGGCTCCGCATCACCTGGTTCTTTACCCATAGGGTCTAACTTATCATAAAAAGCGTGTGGATATGAGAATTTCTTATAATCATCAGTATCAGGAAAATCTGGATCGTCACTATCAGGATCTGGAGTTGCGTGCATCGCTTGAAAAAAAACAGTTGACCTTGGGACATTGTTTTCATCATTCTTTGCTCCAAAGTATATCACTGCTCCAGGATTTTGTTTTCCCTGTGCAATGGCTTCTTTTTTTATATTAATCAAATATTTTTGTAAATCATCAATATCCTTAACAATGACACCTACATTATCTGGCTCTCCGTTTTGATATTGACCTTCTACACCTATGGTAATATACTTATGCTGGTTATTAAAATAAGTTTGTTGTAATTGATATGCGTCGTTTTCACTTATTATATGTTGAGGGTCTGGGGCGCCGCTCGGACAGTCACAACAAGAGATTAACAAAGTAGATAGTACAGCAAGAACTGCTAATTGTTTGAATGTTTTCATAATTAGAATGGTTAGTTATGCTTAAATATAGCTAAATATTACTAGTTAAAATTTAAGCCCTAGAGCTCTATAGCTCTAAGGCCTTATTTTATTAATTGATTAGACAGAAGTTATCAAACCCAACGAACATTCTCCCAAAATCCTCAAATGGTAAATGAGAATTTGATATCATAATATGGTTGAATCCGGCTGGTGGCATAGGCAACGTATTTGTATCTAATGCAAATGACACACTCGTGTACGTATTTGTAGTACCAGATGTGATGGTAACCTCACCAAGGTAAACCGTGTTTGAAGAACCAAACAAATCTAGATTAGACGGTGTTCCTACTCCAGTAGGGTTTGCAGGTAGCGGTGTACTTGTATCATAATTAACTCCATAAATCCCTACCTTGATGTCATTTGACGTTGCACAAGCTTGACTCATATTTGCATAATCAAAACTGAGTGTATAAGTCCCAGTATTGGGGCTTATAACAGCATTGAGTTGATTAAAAAAACCTTCTCTAAATGTAGCACCAGCATCTGCATTGCTATTATTCTCAACCCACATACCTGCAAAAACTCCAGATTGTGGGGTAGGCCCTACAAAACATCCAGCACCATAATTTGTTGTCGTATCGTCAAAAAGATCTGCGAGACTTCCAGATTGCCATAATGGACCCCAGCCAGTTGCTAAGTCAATATCATTATCAACTACAGTATTAGGGTCTCCTGTTGTAATTTCAAAGTCACCATTTTGAAAAAATCCAGGGCATTCAGAAATTAAAGTGAAATCTGGAATACACTCACAAAACTCATTTACAGTCCCATTAGAAACCCCATCGCCATTTACAGAACAAGCGTCTCCTATATTAAGCCCTAAGCTCGGGCAATCTATACTTTGAGTTACTTCATACCCACACTCATCATCACTACAGCTCACTCCTAGAATGGCTAGTGACATCATTATTGTTATTTTATATATTGTTTTCATTTTATTTTTAGATTAAAAAAAGGACCGCTTTATCTAAGCTAATTATCAACACCTTATCAGATCATAGTTCAACAATGATTGTTGTGATAGAGCAGTCCCTTTGGCTAACACTTAATTTTAATTACAGATTACTTTCATCTCTGTGCGTCTGTTTATTTGGTGTTTTGTCTCACTACAAGAAACCCCATCTGCACACTCATTAAGTAATCTTGACTCACCGTATCCCTTACCTGTGATTTTGCTTCGGCTTACACCTTGCGAGACTACATAGTCTACCGCGGCATTTGCTCTGTTTTGAGATAGCGTTTGGTTATAAGAGTCTGACGCTCTAGAATCTGTATGCGAGCTTACCTCTACACGTATACCAGGATTATCTTTCATAAACTGTGCAAGCCTATTAAGCTCTGGTCGTGCATCTGGACGTATATCATATTTATCCAGATCATATAAAATATTATTTAGTGTAATGGCTTTACCACACTCTGCTTCTTCTAGACAGATCTCAAGCTTTACAAAGAGTGTTGTACTTCTGTCATACTCGGCTGGGTTTATTGTAACCGTTTGAGAAAAGTATTTATCTTTCTTACCTCTCAACTCATAAGAGCCACGTTGCCCTATATGTAATATGTAGGTACCATTCTCATCTGTGATTGTACTTTTTTGTTCTGCAGCTGTGAGATTTTTTATAATGACATCTACACCAGGTAGTCCAGTTGCAGTATTACAGATAACGGCTTTACCTTGAAGAATAAAGTTCTCGTCTTCATAAAGAATCTCCTTTTGTAAAGTCTGTCCTTCTTTAAACTCAGAAGCTCCTGCATTGTTACTAGTTAGACCCACCTCATAAAGTTGCCCATCTATAACATAATCATCTTTTGCTATGTCATTAAACACTACTATACCAAAGGTATTTGTAGTTCCTGTTTGCACAATATTACCTGCGCTATCACGCAAAGCAACATCTGTATCAGGTAGTACTTCTCTTGTAAACTTATCACGAGCTGTCACCGCCAGCGAGTACTTCTCACAACTAGTACAACACTTATTATCGTGCTTAGATTTTAACTTTATAGTTAATCCTGCAAATAGGCCTACAGATGATATATCGTGCTCACAAGCTTCTGCACGCGTGTAAATATCACCGGTGAGACTGCTACCCTGCTCTGAAATAGTAGCATCATAATATCTAGCAGCCATACCACCATCAAGACTCTCTTGTACAGCAAAATGTCTCATATAGTAAGCTCCTGCGTGTATGCCAAAAGTTTGATTAAAGAAATAGGTAAATCTCAGTTGGGCTTTACCCGTAAGAACACTACCCTCATCATAACCTGCGTGAAAGTTCAATCGATCATTTATAACAGTATTCTCTCTCAACTGAGTCAGTCCGCCTTTTATACTAGCAAGACCACCTCTAAGATTTAGCTCTGCTTTAAACTTATTACTGGGTGACACATACTGAAAGTTAGGTCCTATACCATAAAAGAATCTAGTAATACCCTCCTCTCTCAAAGAGAAATCTGTGAGTGTTGTTCCTGAGATATCTATAAGATTATCTATAGGAAACGTGCTCTCCGGACTGTTTTTAATGTAATCAAGATCTAGCCCTACACCAAACCATCTCCAGTAATAGTCTACAGAGAGACCCAGTTCAATACCTCCTTGATAATCTATAAAAGGAGTATCATTATCATATGTAGGAAAATCATATCCTACTCGGGGACTCAACTGCCAGTAATTGTGGTCAGGATGTGTCTGCGCTACACTCCCCCAAGTGCAAGCGAATACTACGAGTAGTACGACGGTTTTCATAAATGCTTTCATAATTAAAAGTTGTTGTTAATAATGATGCAAATATGAACCAGTTACTTAAGGTGTAAAATAGCCACTACACGAACGGTAGTTTTGAGTACAGCAACGGTAATTATAAAATGATAATAGATATGTACGCTTTCGCGAAAACGTATAAAAAAACCCGATACATTGCTGTATCGGGTGTTAAGGTTTTCGCGAAAGCGAAATTATATACTATCCTCCAAAGTCATCAAAACGGATGTTCTCATCTGGAATTCCATAATCTTCTCCCATTTTCTGAACAGCGTTGTTCATAAGTGGAGGACCACAGAAATAAAGTTCGATATCTTCTGGTGACTCGTGCTTGCTTAAGTACTGGTCAATTACTACTTGGTGAATGAAACCTACAAAACCGTCTCCTTCTCCATCTGTAGAGTCTTTTACTTTCCAGTTATCTTCTTCCATAGGCTCAGAAAGCGCTAGATAAAATTTAAAGTTAGGGAATTCTCTCTCTAACTCACGGAAGTGCTCTAAGTAGAATAACTCACGCTTAGAACGTCCTCCATACCAGTAAGTAACCGTACGTCCTGTTTTAAGGGTTTTGAAAAGGTGATACAGGTGTGAACGCATAGGTGCCATTCCTGCTCCTCCTCCTACGTAAAGCATTTCTGCTTCAGATTCGTTTATGAAGAATTCTCCATAAGGCCCAGAGATAACTACTTTATCACCTGGCTTCTGTGCAAATATGTATGATGAAGCAACCCCAGGGTTAACATCCATCCATTGGTTTTTAGCACGATCCCACGGCGGCGTAGCAATACGCACGTTAAGCATAATCTCGCGTCCCTCTGCTGGAAAAGAAGCCATAGAGTATGCACGCTCTACAGTCTCATTATTTTTCATTGTAAGTGGCCATAGACCAAACTTATCCCACTCTGCTTGAAACTTATCTGGTGTTTCGTGCTCTTCTGGGTGAGCCGTGATATCTATATCCTTATAGTTAATCGTACACTCAGGGATTTCAATCTGGATATATCCTCCAGCTTTATACCCCATATCTTCTGGTATCTCAACTACAAATTCTTTAATGAATGATGCTACGTTATAGTTACGTACAACCGTTGCCTCCCATTTTTTAATTCCAAAAACTTCTTCTGGAATCGTGATGTTCATATTTTGCTTCACCTTTACTTGACAAGCAAGACGTGCTCCGTGAGCAAGCTCCTTACGAGAGAAGTGTGGTGTCTCTGTAGGTAATGCTTCTCCACCTCCTTCAAGAACGTGACACTCACATTGTATACAAGTACCTCCACCTCCACAAGCAGATGGTAAAAATATTTTATTGTTTCCAAGAGTTGATAAGAGCGTACCTCCAGAGGCAACTTCAACTTCTTTTTCACCATTTATAGTAATTGTTACAGGTCCTGATGGAGATAACTTTTGCTTAGTAAAAAGCAATAAGCCCACAAGGATTAACGTAAGCACTAAAAAGGCAGCGATTGTGGCGATAACAACGCCAGACATTGATGCAGCTAGTAACATAATTAGTTTTCTTTTTCGTTAGCAATTTCAACCTCGATCATAGCTACGGGTTGCGTATTTTCTTCTTGTAACTCTATTTGAGCAGCATCGGTTGCTGGTGCAGCTTCTTCTTCGTCACCACCTGTAAGCATTCCTCCAAAACTCATAAAACCTATTGCCATAAGACCTGTAATGATAAAAGTAATACCAAGACCTCTTAATGGAGCAGGAACATTTGAGTAACGTATTTTCTCACGTATCGCCGCAATTGCAAGAATTGCAAGGAACCAACCTATACCTGAAGATATACCGTAGTTAAAGGCAAGACCTAACGTTTGGATATCTCTAGATTGCATAAATAATGACCCTCCTAAGATGGCACAGTTTACTGCAATAAGTGGTAAGAAAATACCAAGTGAGTTATATAATGACGGAGAGAACTTCTCTACTACAATCTCTACCAGTTGTACCATTGTTGCAATAGTTGCGATAAATAGTATGAATGATAAGAAACTTAAGTCATAATCTGCATATTCTGGTCCTAACCACGCTAGTGCGCCATCACGAAGAATATACTGGTCAAGTAGCCAGTTTATAGGCACTGTTACTGCTAGTACAAATATGACAGCAGCACCAAGACCAACAGCGGTTGACACTTTTTTAGACACGGCTAGGTAAGAACACATTCCTAAGAAGGTGGCAAATACCATATTGTCTATGAAAATCGATTTGAAAAATAATTCAATATGCTCTAACATATCTTTGATTTTATAGGTTTACGCTTTCGCGAAAGCGTGATAATTCATTTTCTAGTTCTCTTCTACGAGTGCAGGGTTCTTACTACGCTGTACCCAGATAATGAGTCCAACTACGATAAGTGCCATAGGTGATAGTAACATAAAACCGTTATTCTCGTAGCCTATGCTGTATAATCCTGTTTTTTCTATAGGATCTCCTAGTACTTTAATACCTAGAAGCGTTCCTGAACCTAATAGCTCTCTGAAGAAACCTACTATGATTAAGATCACACCATAACCAAGTGCGTTACCTATCCCGTCTAAAAATGATCTGTATGGACCATTACCTAAAGCAAAAGCTTCAAAACGTCCCATAATGATACAGTTTGTAATGATAAGACCTACAAAGACTGAAAGTTCTTTACTAAGCTCATAAGCAAATGCCTTGAGCGTCTGGTCTACTACAATTACAAGTGTTGCCACAACGATAAGTTGTACAATAATTCTAATTTTTGATGGTATGATGTTACGCATAAGCGATATCACTACGTTACCAATACCTAGTACAAATAGTACCGATACTGCCATTACGATAGACGCTTTAAGCTGAGCAGTAATTGCTAGGGCCGAACAGATACCTAATACTTGAATAGTAATTGGGTTATCATCTGCTAATGGATCAAGAATGAGTCGTTGATCTTTTTTTGATAGTATCGCCATTATGCTTTGGTTTTAAAATCTTTAATTACTGGAACGTAGCTCTTAAGCGTGCTTTTAATCATTGCACTCACACCGTCACCAGTGATCGTTGCACCTGCTAGAGCATCTACTTTATTATCGTCCTTACGTTCATTTTTTGGATCATTGTTACCTTTTGCAACTGTGATACCTGAGTACTGAGTGTCTGACATAATTTGCTCACCAGTAAAGTCGTCCATAAAGTAACGTTCTTTAATGTTTGCACCTAGACCAGGAGTCTCTCCTTTGTGATCAAAAAATACACCTTGTACAACTAGATCTTTATCTAGCGCTACATATCCCCAGATAGCATCCCAAAGTCCTTTACCGTACATAGGCACAACAAAAAATTGTTTACCATCACGCTCTCCTACAAAAAGAGGCATCTTGCGCTCATTTTTAGGCAACTTGCTTTGCTTCTTCATATCTACAGTAAATGCCTCATCACTTTGAGTCACTTTACCATTCTGGATGATGTAAGCTTCTTTAATGTACTTATCGTACTCTGCTTCTACCTTATCTGTAGGGATGAAGTTTACACCTCCATCTCCTTCTACATTCTCATTTACGCCCATTGCATAAAGAATGTTCTGCTGCTTTTCAAAGCGCTCATTTTCTTTAATAGCAGGCTTAAGACCTTGTGCTAGTCCTGCTAGAACTCCTCCTACTACGACTACCATAATAGTCGCAAAGAGAATTGTATATCCGTTTCCGTCTGTCTTTGCCATCGTTATGCTGTTTTAAGTTTAAGACGCTTCATTCTTCTCTTCACATTCCCTTGTACCACGTAGTGATCAATTGTAGGAGCAAATACGTTCATTAATAAGATCGCTAGGAATACTCCTTCTGGGTATGCTGGGTTAAATACACGTATCATAATAGATATAAAACCTATTAAGAAACCGTAAATGTATTTCCCTTTATTAGTTTGTGATGCAGTTACCGGGTCTGTTGCCATATATACTGCTCCAAATAAAATACTACCTATTATAAGGTGTTGCCAGAAAGGAACACTCATTAAGCCATAAAACTTACTAGTATCATCTATCCATCCTGCATCTACAACTCCATTAAAGATAAGTCCCATTGCTAGTGCTCCTACTATAGTAGAAAGTATGATTCTCCAGCTACCTATCTTTGTAAAGATTAAGAATAAGGCTCCTACAATAATGAGTATTTTAGAAGTCTCCCCTACAGATCCAGGAATAAATCCTAAGAACATATCTGTGTAGTCATAATTAATCGTGGCAGCATTTTGAGCATAACTACCTAAGATAGTTTCTCCAGATATTGCATCTGGTGTTCCTGCTCTCTCTACTGCTTCGTGTACCCACACCTTATCTCCAGACATCCACGTTGGGTATGCAAAGAATAAGAAAGCACGTATAGTCAGTGCTGGGTTTAGGATATTCATCCCTGTACCTCCAAAAACTTCTTTACCTATTACTACACCAAAAACAACTGCTACCGCAAGCATCCATAATGGAATGTCTATAGGTACAATAAGTGGCACAAGCATTCCAGTCACTAAGTAACCCTCCTCTACCTCGTGTCCTTTTATAACAGCAAAAATAAATTCTACAAGTAATCCTACACCGTAAGAAACAATTACTAATGGCAGTACTGTCCAAGCTCCTATAGAGAAGTTATCTAGATTCCAGAAGTTAGTACTAAAGAACCCTTGAGCTGCTTCAATCTCTCCTGTTGCGAGATAATGCTGGTAACCAGCATTAAATATTCCAAATAACAAACAAGGAATCAATGCTATGATTACCGTGTTCATTGTACGTTTTAAATCATCTACCGCTCTTATGTGACCACCACTGTGTGTAGTCTCGTTTGGAGCGTATAAAAAAGTGTGAAGTGCGTTGAAAGCCGGAGCCATCTTCTTCCCTTCATACTTCATTTTAAGCTTATGTAAACTTTCTTTCATTCCCATAACTTATCCTATTTCTTTATACATAACATCTAATCCCTTACGAATGATCTCTTGGTGTGGCTGCTTAGACACACACATAAATTCTGTAAGTGCAAAATCTTCTGGAGCCACCTCATACATTCCTAAAGCTTCCATCTCGTCTAGATCTTCTACCATACAAGCCTTAAGGATTTGCATAGGGTAAATATCTAGAGGAAAAACCTCTTCATAATTTCCAGTTACTACAAATGCACGGTGCTCACCGTTTGTATTTGTGTCTAGATCATATTTCTTTTTAGGCTGTAACCAAGAAAAAGTAAGTGCTCTAGATGGAGAGATTTTATCAAAAACAGGCTTATTCCACCCGAAGAATTCATAATCATCACCCTCTGGTATTACTACAAACTCTGTTGCATAAAACCCAAGCGCTCCGTCTGGTTTAACTTTAGCACCTGTTAACACGTTACCAGAGATAAAGCGATTATTATCACCTTCTACTCCAGCATCATATGCAAATGTAGATACCTCTGCACCTATGATTGTACGGTAATACTTAGGCGCTTTTATAGAAGACCCAGAAACCGATATCACACGTTGTGCGTTAAACTTACCTGTAAGTAACAACTCTCCTATAACGACAAGATCTTGTGCTGCAACCGTCCAGGCAGTCTCACCTTTGTTAATAGGACTTGTTTTATTTATTAAGGTTCCCACATTACCAGCTGGGTGTGGTCCTTTTACTGTATATGTTGTAACACCTGTAAGGCTTGCAAATACGGATGCACTAGAACCTATAGATACGTGTACACCACCATCTGTAAGTTTTCCTAATGCTGTAACTGCCGCTTGCAGCGCTGCTTCTTTACCTGCCAGTACAAAATCAAGATCTGCAGCAAGTGGTCCAGTGTTTACACCAGATATAAAAATTGCTTTTGGAGATACTGTTGGGTTTGCAACCACATCATAAGGACGTTGTTTTATAAACGGCCACACACCACCTTCAAGCAATCTTGCTTTTACAGTAGCAGCATCTGCAGTTGGACTCAACGCTCCAAGATCACGAGTAGCACCAGCATAATCTGCTTCAATTACGATATCAGTAATCACACGGCGAGCGCCACGCTTGATTTCTGTAATTGTTCCAGCAACTGGAGATACAAATTTGATTTCTTCTTGAGACTTTGAGTAGAAAATCTCGTCTCCAGCCTTAAGGCTAGCTCCTTCTTTAAGGACCATTTTAGGAGTCACGAGATGAAAATCTGAAGGCCTAATAGTAATGGTACGCGATCTAGGCCCTTCAGAAATTGTCTTTTCTGCTTCGCCTACTAATCGGATATCAAGACCTTTTTTGATTCTGATGTCTTTTGACATATGTCAGTAGATTTATGTTATCTAAAATCCTCTAAAATTGAGGTGCGCAAATTTACAAAATACGTCTCATTTTTCCGAGCTAGAAAAAGTGAAAGTATTATTTATAACATTTCTAAATAAGAGTTTGTCAATCTGTTTAATAAACAGCCACTTTTTTAAGAAATCTATACTTAGACGCTCCACAAAATTCATAACGACTTCAAGTAGGCACCGCTACTCGTGGTTCATTTTCATTACAGACTCACATTAAGTACTTTAAAATTCAATTATTACCTTACAATGTATTCAATTTCTAAAGTTTTAAATACGCTTTCGCGAAAGCGTAAAAAACACAGTACCACATCTTATCACGCATACCTCAACGCAATATCTCGGCATCAAATTTGTTTATATTTGGCAACCATCAGTCCACTATGAAAAATTATTTTACACTTTTCTTACTATTTGCAACGTTTACCACCTTTGCACAGGTAGCACAAGAAGTACCAGAACCTCCTTTTATTAAAACGGTACAATTTAACGCTAGCAGCACATCTGGAACATCTTTACCCATACTACAACTAGGTAGCAGGTTGTCGCTTTCTTTTGACGATATTTATGGAGATGAGCGTGATTACTTTTATAAAATCACGCATCACAATGCAGACTGGACAGAGAGTAGCCTTGCTAGATCTGAGTATATGGACGGGATGGATAATGTACGCATTCTCAATTTTGAAAACTCGGTTGCAACGCTCCAGTTATACACGCACTATGAGCTATCTATACCTAACCAGATGACTAAGCGCCTCACAAAAACAGGCAATTACCTCCTTAGCATTTACGATGAAGAAGGTGAGCTCGTTTTCTCACGTAAGTTTATGATATTCTCACCCCAATTTAATGTAGGAGCTCAAGTAAAAAGGTCAAGAGATTTACAATACATCAACTCAAAACAAGTACTGCGATTTTTTATAGACTCTGGAGATGAAGTTATTATAAACCCAAAACAAAATCTTCACACAGTTTTAATACAAAACAACAACCTCAAAACAGCCATTACAGGCATAGAGCCTCAATATAATATAGGTAACAGGCTCGAGTATAGATATGACCAAGAGACCGCTTTCTGGGCTGGCAATGAGTTTTTTAACTTTGAAAACAAAGATGTGCGTGCCGCTACTTTTGCCATAAAAAGCATAGAGCTCAAGAGCCTGTATCACAATTATCTATACTCTAATCCAGCTAGGTATGACCAGCCCTACACCTACAATCCAGATATAAACGGAAACTTTCTCATAAACACCCTACAAGGTCGCACACCTCTTACCGAGGCAGAGTATGTATGGATACACTTCTCTTTGAGACACCCTAAACTTCTCGATGAGCAGTCTATACATCTATATGGGAACTTCAACAACTATGTAATAGACAATAGCACAAAACTGGAGTGGAACACCCGCACTAGAAGATACGAGCTACCGTACTTACTTAAACAAGGTTTTTACAACTACAATTATGTGCTAGTAAACAAAGATGGAAGCATAGATTATAAGAATAGTCTAGACGGGAACTTTTGGCAAACAGAAAACAACTATCAAATACTAGTGTATTACCGCAAGCCTGGAGGACGTTTTGACGAGCTGGTAGGTTTAGGACAAACTAATTCTTCACAAATAACAAATTAGATTTTTACGCTTTCGCGAAAGCGTATTCACTAAAATCATATATTTACAGGGATGAAGGAAACACCTGTAAAATCTAACTCACGTAAGGCGATGAAATATCGTGGCGTTGAGTGCCTTAACTGCGGGCACCCGCTAGACCTTACCGATCGTTATTGTGCATACTGCGGGCAAATTAACACGACAAAACGGCTCACTATAAAAGACTTCTTTAATGAGTTTGTACTTAGTGTGTTTACTTATGACTCCCGTTTTAGATATACCGTTAAAGACCTACTTTTTAAACCAGGAACCATCACAAGGTACTATGTAGAAGGGAAGCGCCTCAAATATGCAAACCCCTTTCGGTTTTTTCTGAGTGCGTCCATTTCTTATTTTATATTACTCGCAATCATAGGTTTTATAAATGGAAATAACGACTTAGATTTTACAGATGAGGGTGTCGTGCAACTCAATGTAGACCAAGCCAAAGACGATATAGACTCCATAAAAGAAATCACAAAAGACATTGATCTCAACGAGCTTCAAAACCTCAACAATGAAGAAGCACAACTCCTTGAAGAAAAAATAAACAACACTGTAGAGAAGAGTGTAAAAAAGCTAAAAGAGAGAAAACAAGCACAAGAAGCAAAAAAAGACTCCATCGTAAAAGTGCCTTATGACACAAGAGCAGAAAGCTCTATAAACGGGATCTACCTTGAGAACATATTTACAAAAGGCGAGATATTTTACGACTTTTATGAATACACAGACATAAGTGACCCACGAGAAGCTCTAGATAGCTTAAAATATAGTAAGACCAGAACCAACGTGTTTTTATATAGCAAGAATGAGGATATAAAACGCGTTAAGGATAATCCGGCTCGTTTTTTAAGATTTCTAGCTTCTAAGATTCCGTTTTTCTTATTCTTTTTTGCACCTATTTTTGCGCTTTTCTTATGGCTAATTTATTCAAAGAAGAAGTTTAATTATATGGAGCACTTAGTCTTCATATTTCACATATTCAGCTGGGTGTTTTTAGTATTGCTCATTGCCCTTATTCCAGACCTACTTATTGGAGATGAAATAGTTGCATCTCTATTACTCATTCTTGTGGGTCCGTTTTACTTTTACAAGGCGTTGCGTAATTTTTACAAACAAAAACGCAGGTGGACAATTCTAAAATTTGTATTTTTAAACATAGTATTCTATTTAGGAGCGACATTATTTGCAGTAATCTTCTTTGCGATTACCGCATTTTTATTTTAAAATGGTACAACAAGTAACTAGAGGCATAAAGATTTCGGTAGAGACTACCTTTGAGGGCACGTTTTATAAAAACTATAAAATGCACTTCGCCTTTGGCTACAAAGTAACCATAGACAACCAGAGTAAAGATAGCGTGCAACTTATGGCACGTCACTGGAAAATACAAGACGCTCTTAACACTCCCGAAGTCGTAAATGGCGAGGGTGTGATAGGCAAAAAACCTGTTTTGAAACCGGGCGAAAGCCACACCTATAGTTCTGGTTGCTTACTTACGTCTCCCTTTGGCTCTATGGAAGGGCATTACCAGATGGTAAACTTTACAACCACAAAAAAATTCAGAGTAAAAATACCTGCCTTTAAGCTGAGCGCACCTTTTGCATTAAACTAGCTGCCGTTTGCCCTGTAAGCTCAAGGCGAAAAATCTCTTCTCCCTGTTGTATTGTACAGTATAAACAGTTACTATCATAAACAAACTTATAAGGTTGTGTAGCATCAAACCCTTCTGGCAATTGTGCAGTACCACAAAAGTCTTGCACTCCACGCTCTGTATATCTTTTTACTAATGCCTTAGTCTTATCACCCTGGACTTCTAAATAAAAGTAAGCTCCACTACCCGTCCCATCTAGAAAGGTAGCTCCTTCTGGCACCTCAATACTTATCCCATCTTGATCAAGAACCTCAGGAACCTTTCGGTCAAAGAAGTTTGTGAGGTTTTCTTTTAAGGCTGTAGATGTATATGGTTTTATACACCCATTATACACCTCATACACCCCGTCTTGTGATGCACTACGCTCTACATTACCCACGGTGCTGGGAGTAAATTTCTTATTGCGCTTAAGATATTTTATTATGGAGTTATTATTTGTACTAGCTAGAATCGTGTCTGTCACAAATCTTGCACAGTTACTTCCCACTTTCCCAAAGGCTTTGTAAGGAATACTCCCTTGCCCTTGAAGACACATTATATATGAAAGGGCTTTATCATAATCTACCGTATCACATAAGGATGCAACAAGACGACCCTCCCCGTGTGTTTTTTCTGGATGCGCTTCTAGCCATAGCAAAAGCTCATTAAGATTAATTAATTGATTATTTTTTATCTGAGCTTTTACGGGCACAACAAGCTCTACATCTGTAAGAGCCCCACGCACTCTCCCCTTGCCTGGAGGAGTAATATACCTGCCAAAATCAAAGTATTGAGCCACTCCCGTTTCATTTTCTATAAGAACCAGCGCAGCGTGACCTGCTTTAATATGTGTGCGTGTGCCTAAGCCTACCAGTGGTAGTATTTTACACATAAGCTCATCAGACATTTTTACAAAAGTATCTGGAAAAGCAAGCACTATTATTTTACCTGTATTTTTCAAACAGCAACTGTATCAAAGTTAGTAATGTGCACCTCATCCTTTTGTAAATCGCGGTAGGTCATTATACAATCTTCCTTAGTCTTTTCTACTTGGGTAACACTTACGGTTCCTAGTTTACCACGATTCATTTTAAGATCTACCTTTTCATCTCCCTCACCAGCTGTGGTGTGAAAACTTGATAATTGCTCACTACTCCAATCAGTATTTTGAGCAAATGTTTTGAACCACTTTTTACGCTTCTCCTTCATCTCTGTAGTATACAGTGTAGAAGAAGACCATATTTTTGGTAAATCATCTAGTTCGCTTATATGCGCCTTCACTCCATCCCAAACCAGTTCTGTTGCCTTGAGACCAGTGTTCCAATCTATAGCGATAATGGTGAAGGGCTCAATTCCCTCATAGTCAAAATCATTTATAGAAGTCGTTAAATCATCAGACTTAAGTAGTTCTTTTACCACTACGCCTCTACTCATCTTATAATCCTCAACCTTGATATGATTTTCAAACCCTCCATTAAGAAGACAAATCATTGTATTTTTTTCTGAAACTCCTATCCACGATCCTCCGGCTACGGCATCTTTTGGAAACAGCATTTTCACCCCATCTATATCATAAAAGCTAGGCGCAAGTGTGGTTCTTCCATAAGCCTCGTCGCGGTTAGACGTTAGAATAAAAGTGTTATCTTTTTTAGGTATATAAGTAACTGTGCACATTCTTTATGGGTCGTAAGTTCTGTTTGCAACTTACGAAAAAGCCTACACTTGCGGTTTCGATACCTATTATTTTGTACGTATGACTGTCTACAGTAGCCACACTCATACTAAAATGTGATCTTAACAAATTTAGATGTGATTGTCTTCTATTTTGCTTTCGCGAAAGCGTAAAAAACCCCAACTGTTACAGTATTGCCAAACCGCTGAGCTATCGCAATAGAATTTGTACTTTTGCATTACCAAAAAATTAAAACCAAACACCACTATGGGAAAAGGATTTTTTCAAGTTCCAATCGCTGTAAACGAAGAGGTAAAATCGTATGCACCAGGCTCTCCAGAACGCGAGGCCGTTGCCGCAGCTTATAAAGAGTTATTTAACGCACATACCGAAGTACCTATGTACATAAACGGTAAAGAGGTGCGTACTAAAAATACACAACCTATTACGCCACCGCACGATCACAAGAAGGTGGTAGGTGAGTTTCACCTTGCCGAAAAAACACACATTGACCAGGCTATCGCTGGGGCACTTGAGGCTCGTACGGAGTGGGCAGAGCTTCCTTGGGAGCAACGTGCTGGTATTTTCTTAAAAGCTGCAGAGCTTATCGCTGGACCTTACCGCGCAAAGATTAATGCTGCAACAATGATTAACCAGTCTAAAACGATTTACCAAGCAGAGATTGATGCTGCTTGTGAGCTTATAGACTTCTTACGTTTTAACGTGCAGTTTATGACAGATATCTATAACGAGCAGCCAGAGTCTACCTCTGGAGCTTGGAATAGACTAGAATACCGTCCGCTAGAAGGATTTATCTATGCGATTACTCCTTTTAACTTTACAGCCATCGCGGCAAACCTTCCTGCTGCTTGTGCACTTATGGGTAATGTAGTAGTATGGAAACCTTCAGATAGCCAGATGCTTTCTGCAAAGATTATACTTGACATCTTCCGTGAGGCAGGTGTACCAGATGGTGTGATACAAGTGGTACACGGTGATCCAGTAATGATTACAGATACCGTACTTGCAAGTCCAGATTTTTCTGGATTACACTTTACAGGATCTACACACGTATTTAAAGATGTGTGGAAAAAGATAGGAGAAAACATACATAACTATAAAACTTACCCTCGCATTGTAGGTGAGACAGGTGGTAAAGATTTTATCGTTGCACACCCTACTGCACCAGCAAAACAAGTGGCAACAGCGATCTCTCGTGGAGCGTTTGAGTTCCAAGGTCAAAAATGTAGTGCTGCAAGTCGCGGGTACATACCAGCATCTTCTTGGGAAGAAATTAAAGAGCTTGTGATAGAAGACGTAAAGTCTTTTAAAATGGGATCTCCAGAAGATATGAGTAACTTTATCACTGCCGTAATACACGAAGGATCTTTTGATAAGCTTGCAAAATACATTGACCAGGCAAAAGAAGATGCAAACGCAGAGATTATAGTAGGTGGTGGTCACGATAAGAAAAAAGGGTACTTTATAGAGCCTACCGTTATTGTAACTACAGATCCTAATTATACAACAATGCACACAGAGCTTTTTGGCCCAGTGATGACTATTTATGTATATGAAGATAAAGACTGGAGCGAGATGCTTAAGCTTGTAGACAGCACTAGTGAGTATGCACTTACCGGAGCAATACTAGCAACAGATCGTTATGCAATACAAGAAGCTACAAAAGCACTTAAAAATGCCGCTGGTAACTTCTATATAAACGATAAGCCTACGGGAGCTGTTGTAGGGCAACAACCTTTTGGGGGAGCACGTGCTTCTGGAACAAATGACAAAGCAGGATCTGCTTTAAACCTACTACGTTGGGTAAGCCCACGTATGATTAAGGAAACATTTGTTACTCCTACAGATTACAGATACCCTTTCTTAGCTAAGAAATAGGTAACTTTTTTTCGTCTTTTAGACGAGGTATATAATAAGCAACAGGCTTTCTATTATAGAGAGCCTGTTTTTTATTGCGCTTTCGCGAAAGCGGAATTACAGAATTTGGCGCTAGAGGGTTTTTCACTCACTAAAAAGGCCACTACCCCGAAAGTCTACACGCACCATATACCTCTGGGATTCCCATAAGGCGTACCTCGCGCAAGCTATTACCATAACGCTGCACTCTCATAGGTATCAACCATATTGCATACCCAAAAATCACAACCCACAATGCAACAGCCATAAAAAAAGATGCGATAGGATCCACCAGATAACACAGATACTGAACGCCTGTTACAGCAGTTACTGCCTTTATCACATACCTAGCCCATAACTTGACTGCGTATACCCTCACCTTATGCTCTTTTCTAGTTTTTGGCAATTCCATACCGAAATGCATAAGCAAAGCATATGCAAAAGGTCTATGTGCAGTTGCGGCCACACTTGCGCTACCTAACAGCATTAAAAAATGTAGTATCTCCATTAGATTAATTTTAAAAAACAGCCGCTGCTATCTGTCTAATATTATCACTTTTACCCATTGAGTAATAATGAAGTACAGGCACTCCAGCAGCTTGCAACTCCTTGCTTTGATGTATGCACCACTCTATTCCTATCTGGCGTATGGCAGCAGTGTCTCTTGCTTTTACAACCTCCATTACTAATGCATCTGGCACATCTACGCTAAAGCGCTGTGGTATTAAATTGAGTTGCTTCTTTGTCGCCAGCGGCTTGAGTCCTGGTATAATAGGTTTTGTGATACCTGCGGCTCTGCATTTATCTACAAAATCAAAGTATTTCTGATTGTCAAAAAACATTTGGGTCACCACATAACAAGCACCAGCTTCTAGCTTTTTTTTCAAAAAATGAATATCACTTTCAAGACTGGGCGCTTCCAGGTGCTTTTCTGGATATCCCGCCACACCTATGCAAAAATCTGTTTTGGCGCTATTCTGCAAATCTTCATCTAGGTAGGTTCCGTTGTTTAAATCAATAATTTGCTCTACGAGGTCTTGCGCATAGATATTTCCATTTTTATTGGGCTTGTAGTAAGTCTCACTCTTGACCGCATCCCCACGTAAGGCCATCACATTCTCAATACCTAGAAAATCCATATCTATCAAAAAATTCTCTGTATCTTCTTTAGAAAAACCTCCACACAACACGTGCGGTACTGCATCTACTTGATAGCGGTTTTGTATCGCAGCACAAATACCCACGGTACCAGGTCGCTTGCGCACCACCTTTTTCTCTAGCAATCCATCCTCACGCTCCTTATAAATGTATTCCTCACGGTGATAAGTTACATCAATAAAAGGCGGCTTAAATTCCATAAGCGGATCTATATTATCAAAAATGGTATTGATATTTTGCCCTTTGAGAGGTGGCAAGATTTCAAAAGAAAAATCGGTTCTCTTCGCTGCTATTGCTTCTGCTATGTGATCTCGTACTTTTGTCATAATCTACTCTGCTATATTTGGGGTGAGCCATTTTTCCGCTTTCGCGAAAGCAATATTTTTGCGGCTCGCATAGTCCTTTACTTGATCTTCTTTTATTTTCCCTAGCCCGAAATACCTTGCCTCTGGATGCCCGAAATAATACCCGCTCACACTTGCCGCCGGCCACATCGCCAAACTTTCGGTAAGGGTAACACCTATGGACTCTTCCACGCCAAGCAACTTCCAGATAGTCTCTTTCTCCAAATGATCTGGACAAGCGGGATAACCTGGCGCTGGACGAATACCTTGGTATTTTTCTTTAATTAAATCTGTATTAGCTAGTGCTTCTCTGGTGGCATACCCCCAGTGCTTTGTGCGCACTTCCTTATGTAGATATTCGGCAAAGGCTTCTGCGAGTCTATCTGCAAGTGCTTTAATCATTATCGCGCTGTAATCATCAAGCGCATCTTCAAACTCTTTTGCCTTTCTGGCTGTTCCAAATCCTGCTGTAACACAAAAGGCACCCATATAATCTTGCAATCCACTATCCAGCGGAGCAATAAAATCTGATAGCGCAATATTGGGCTTGCCCGCTGCCTTTTTTGATTGTTGCCTAAGGGTTCTAAATGTTATCGAATCTTCACTCTGCTCCTGACTTATAATTATATCATCTTGGTTATTTGCATTTGCCTTAAAAAGTCCAAAAGTCGCTTTAGTAGTGAGCCACTTTTCGGCAATGATTTGTTTGAGCATTTGTTGTGCATCGGCAAATAGTTCGCTGGCTTGTGTTCCTACCACCTCATCTGTCAAAAGTTCTGGGTACTTACCGTGCAAATCCCAACTCCTGAAAAATGGACTCCAATCTATATAAGGCACCAGTTCGTTGAGATCTAAATGTTCAATCACTTGTACATCTAGTTCTTTTGGAGCGACAATACCTTCGGCTTTAAAATCTATCTTTAATTTATTTGCTCTCGCCTGCTCAATCGTTACGTATTCCTTAATGCGTTGTCTTGAGTTAAAATTTTCGCGAAAGCGGGCATATTCATCCTTCAGTTCATTTTTAAAAAGAACACTTGTATCCTTCTGTAACAAATCGCCCACAATAGTCACCGCCCTGCTTGCATCGTTTACGTGCACAACGGCACTCTCATAATGCGTATCAATTTTTACAGCAGTGTGTGCCTTGCTTGTGGTCGCACCACCTATCAAAACTGGGATTTTGATATCTTGTCTTGCTAGCTCTTTGGCTAGATAAACCATCTCATCAAGGCTAGGTGTAATTAAACCACTTAGACCTATGATGTCTGCATTTTCGGCAAGGGCGGTGGCTATGATTTTTTCTGGCGGCACCATCACACCTAGGTCTATAATCTCATAATTATTGCACGCTAGCACAACGCTCACGATGTTTTTACCTATGTCGTGCACATCTCCTTTTACGGTTGCCATAACAATTTTACCCGCACTCTGACTCGCGGCTTGGGTACCGTTTCTCAACTTCTCTTCTTCTATGTAGGGTAATAAATAAGCAACGGCTTTTTTCATCACTCTGGCAGATTTTACCACTTGAGGTAAAAACATCTTCCCACTCCCAAAAAGATCTCCCACTACATTCATACCCGTCATCAAGTGACCTTCTATTACTTTAATTGGAGCATCTACAGCTTGTCTAGCCTCTTCTACATCTTGTAGAATATAGGCATCTATTCCTTTTACCAGTGCTCTGGTAATACGGCTCTGCACATCTTCTGTTCGCCAGGCTTCGGTTTCTTTTTGTGTAGATTCTTTTTGACCTACAGTCTCTGCAAATGTGAGTAGGCGCTCTGTTGCATCATCTCTTCTATTGAGTATTACATCTTCGACACGCTCTAGTAAATCTGCTGGAATATCATCATACACCTCTAGCAAAGCGGGATTAACGATACCCATATTCATCCCTGCATCGATAGCGTGATACAAAAACACCGAGTGCATCGCCTCGCGCACGGCATTATTTCCTCTAAAACTGAAAGACACATTACTTACACCACCACTCACACTACAATGAGGTAAATTATTTTTTACCCATCGCGTGCTCTCTATAAAGTCTAATGCATTCCGTTTATGCTCATCCATACCCGTCGCCACAGGAAAAATATTGAGATCAAATATGATATCTTCTGCCGGGAAGTTTACCTCATTAACCAAAATCTCGTAGCTGCGCTTTGCAATCTCAATGCGACGCTCATAAGTATCTGCCTGACCTACTTCGTCAAAAGCCATTACAATCACAGCGGCACCATAACGTTTGATAGCCTTTGCTTGCTGTATAAAAATGGCTACTCCTTCTTTTAAAGAAATAGAGTTTACAACACATTTACCTTGTACTACCTGCAATCCAGCTTCTATAATCTCCCATTTAGAGCTATCTATCATAATGGGCACTCTCGCGATATCTGGCTCTGCTATCACAAGATTTAAAAAGGTAACCATCGCCTCCTTGCCATCTATGAGACCGTCATCCATATTAATATCGATGATCTGGGCGCCGTTTTCTACTTGATCTCTAGCGACAGAAAGTGCTTCTTCAAATTGTCGCTCTTTTATGAGTCTCAAAAACTTTCTTGACCCCGCAACATTAGTACGTTCTCCTACATTTATAAAATTACTTTCTGGAGTAATTACCAGAGGCTCAAGGCCAGAAAGTCGCATATATCTAGGAGTCACATTCATTATAGCTTACATTTTCTAGGGGTTACATTGGCTACTAGTTGAGCAATGGCTTTAATGTGTGCAGGTGTGGTACCACAGCAGCCACCCACAATATTTACAAGGTTTTTATCGATGTATTTTTTAATCTGTATTGCCATTTGTTCTGGTGTTTCATCATACTCCCCGAAGGCATTAGGCAATCCCGCATTAGGATGTGCAGAAATACCCACCTCTGTTTTACTTGCTATAGCTTCTAGATGTGGTTGCAGCTGACTAGCACCTAGCGCACAGTTAAAACCAACAGACAACAGCGGAATATGTGATACCGAAATTAAAAATGCCTCTGCCGTTTGCCCAGAAAGCGTTCTACCAGAAGCGTCTGTTATAGTACCCGAAATCATTACTGGCGTGTCTACCGCTCGCTCCTCTTTTACCTGATCTATCGCAAAAAGCGCAGCCTTGGCATTGAGCGTGTCAAACACAGTTTCTACCAGTAGTAAATCTACACCACCATCTAGCAAGGCTTCTACTTGCTGCTTATAAGCAACTCTAAGTTCTTCAAAACTCACGGCACGATAACCCGGGTCATTTACATCTGGAGACATACTCGCCGTCTTGTTTGTAGGGCCTATGCTTCCTGCTACAAATCTGGGTTTGTGAGGTTCTTTTGTGGTTATGGATTGAGCGACATCTCTCGCAATTTTCGCGGAAGCGTAATTCAAATCATACACATACTCCTCCATCTCATAATCTGCCATTGCAATGGTGGTACTCGAGAAGGTGTTAGTCTCCACAATATCTGCTCCCGCCTCAAAATACTTGCGGTGCACCTCTGCAATTGCGGCAGGCTGCGTAAGTGACAGTAAATCATTATTACCTTTTACAGACCGATGAAAATCTTTAAAGCGCTCTCCTCTAAAATCTTCTTCACTAAAGTTATACGCCTGCAGCATCGTACCCATCGCACCATCTAGCACGAGGATACGCTCCTTTAGTGCCTTTGTAAGTGCCGTGCTCATAACTAATTAAGACTTGTCGTGATTTTTAAAATATCACTTAGCACACCTCTTGCCGTCACTGCCTTTCCTGCGCCAGCTCCTTGTATCACAAGTGGGTGATCGCCGTAAGAGTCTGTATAAATTTCAAAAACAGCATCTGCACCTTGCGTTTGTCCCAGCGCTGTGTGCTTAGACTCTTGCACTAGTTTTACTTCAAGTTGTTGTGTTTTTAAATCTAGCTCACCTACGTGTCTCAACACTTCATTTGCTCCTAGTTGTGATTTACTTTTCTCAAAAATGGCATCAAGGGTTTTTACGCTTTCGCGAAACTGGGGTAAGGTAGTGGTACCATTTAAAGCTTTAGGCACTAGTGATTGTACTTTTACATCGTCAAACTCTTTTGTGAGTCCTACCTCTCTCCCTAAAATCAAGAGCTTGCGTGCCACGTCTTTACCAGATAGATCTTCTCTAGCATCTGGCTCAGTGAGTCCCAACGCATCTGCCTCAAGTAATATGTCTGAAAAACTCTTATTCTCTGCCGAAAAGGTGTTAAACAAATAACTAAGAGAGCCAGAAAATATGCCTCGTACCTTATGTATTTCTTCACCACTATCGTATAAACTTTTTATGGTCTCAATAATAGGCAGTCCTGCTCCTACATTTGTTTCATATAAGAACTTCTTGTTGTGCTGTTTTAAAGATTTACGCAGGATTTTATAAAAATCATAAGAGCGTGTATTTGCAATTTTATTTGCCGTTACGATATGAAATCCATTTTCAACGAGAGATACATAGTTTTCTACAAACTGCGGACTCGCAGTGACATCTACTGCGATAAACGAGCTTTCAACATCGTGATTTGACTCTTGTTGTTGTTTTAACTTTTTCGCGTAAGCGTAAATATCATCTAGTGTGTATGGATGTGCTTGGTTCTCAAAATCTGCACTCCAGCTGCCTGTTGTCTCATTTTGAAATAATGCCAGTGTAGAGTTTGCAATACAAAAAATGTTAAGTTGTTTACTAGAAGACTTTTTATTAAAATCTGTAATCTGTGTGATGAGCGTGCTCCCCACATTACCTATACCAAAAATGGCGATGTTTATTTGTGACATAATTGTGTTGAAAAAATGGGTTTTACAAAGCTTGATAGTTGCTCATATTCTATTAAAAAGGCATCGTGACCGTGTATGGATTTTATCTCATCATAGGTAGATGAGATGCCCATCTCTTGTAATTGTAAGTGGGTCTCATACATCTCATCTGCCAGAAAAAGTCCGTCTGTATCTATGGCTACTTGATGCACGGTACCGGTAAAGTCACGTAGGGACTCTTTAAAATCTTTGCTTCCTTGTGTAATATCTGCACTAAGCAATAACTGATTCATAAGCCTATATGCCGATAGCGAAAAACGTTCTGAGAGTTTTATGCCGTGGTGATTAAGCCAGCTTTGTGTATTATACAATTGCTCATCGCGCTTACTGCGATTAAACTTCTCCTTAAAAGAAGCTGGTGTGCGATAAAAGGTCATTGCGTGCATACGCGCATCTGCTACGGGCTGGCTAGAATGGGTAAGCAGACTGTCTTGTATGTGACATTGTGCTATCACCCAGTCTGTCGCTTTCCAGTCTGTCGCAATGGGTATTAAATGTTTTATAAGTTTTGGCTGTTGGCTTGCGAGTTCCCAGGCTATCTGCCCCCCTAAGGAACCACCTACAACGGCAAAAAGTGATGTTATGTTAAGATGCTGTAGCACCTCCCCGTGTATGCGTGCGATGTCATAATTTGTAAACTCTTTATAAGCTGTAATGCGCTGCGTGCTTGCGTGGCCATTACCTGGTATATCTATAGATAGTATGGTGTAGCAACCTGTGTCTATAGCTTTTTCTTTACCTATCAAATCACTCCACCAGCCTTTGTCTCCAGTTATGGTAGAGTTACCCGTGAGCGCGTGATTAACCAGTACTACAGGAGCCGTACCTAGTACCTGACCTGCCAGCTGGTATGACACTTCGAGATCACAATGATAACCAGAACGTGTGGTAAAAGATGATATGGATACTATGTTAAGCATATGTATTGCAATTTAAGATGGGGTGAAAGGCTACTTATTGTAAAAAAGCTCCAACTAGCTCTGGCAAAAAAGCTAGCTGGAGCATCACAATTAATTACACTAAAACAGTTTTATCTACGCGCGCAAAAGCCGCTACGAGATCTTCTTTAAGATCTTCTATATTTTCAAGACCTACAGAAAGACGTACGAGATCTTTAGTCACTCCAGTTGCCTCTTGCTCTTGGTCTGAGAGTTGCTGGTGTGTGGTGCTCGCTGGGTGTATAATGAGTGATTTACTATCACCTATATTTGCGAGTAGTGAGAAAAGCTTAGTCTCGTTTGCAATAGTTTTTGCACTTTCAAAACCACCTTTTATACCAAAGGTGACAATCCCACTCTGCCCCTTAGGCAAGTATTGCTGTGCAAGATCATTGTACTTACTTGACTCAAGACCTGGGTAGTTTACCCACGCCACCTCATCACGAGTTTCTAGCCACTGCGCAAGTGCAAGTGCATTTTGCGAGTGCTTTTGCAATCTAATTTCTAGTGTTTCTAGCCCTTGCAAAATTTGGAATGCATTAAATGGACTTAATGCCGCACCGTGATCTCTCAATCCTTCTATGCGCACCTTTGCAATAAACGCTGCCTCTGCTAGTGCATCGTGGTATACTAAGCCGTGGTAACCGGCAGAAGGCTCTGTAAACTCAGGAAATTTACCATTACTCCAATCAAATTTTCCTGCATCTATAATCACTCCACCTAGTGCGGTACCATTACCGTTTATGTATTTTGTAAGAGAGTGAATCACGATATCTGCCCCGTGCTCAATTGGGTTAAGAAGCGCTGGAGTAGCTACCGTGTTATCTACAATGAAAGGGACTTTGTGCGCTTTCGCGAAAGCGGAAATACCTTTTAAATCTAATACATCCAACTTAGGGTTACCTAGTGACTCCACAAAGAAGGCACGGGTATTTTCTTGTGCTGCGTTTTTAAAATTTTCTGGATCTGAAGGATCTACAAAAGTCGTTGTAATCCCGAAACGAGGAAGCGTGACACTTAGTAAATTATACGTTCCTCCATAGAGACTACTTGAGGCTACTACGTGGTCTCCTTGTTTTAGCAGTGTAAGTAGCGTGGTGTTAATTGCCGCAGTACCAGAGGCTGTTACAACAGCTGCCAGCCCTCCTTCTATCTCAGTGAGGCGCTTCTCTAGCACGTCATTTGTAGGGTTATTAAGGCGTGTGTAGATAAAACCTGGCTCAGAGAGGTTAAAAAGGTTTGCTGCGTGGTCTGCATCATTAAAAACGTAGGCAGTGCTCTGGTAAATAGGCACGGCTCTTGTTCCTCCGTTTGCTGCATAATCGTGTCCTGCGTGCAACGCTTTGGTTGCTAATTTTTGTGTACTCATTTTTCTTTTTTTTGAGTTTAATAGATTCCCTTTCACCTTGTGTGAAAGGATTAAAAACAAAAGCCAAACGTCTCTTAAACCTTTTACAGGCTCTCAAGATTTTTAAGAAAAATATTATAAGAAAAAACATAAGCACGTACCTGAGCGGTACTGCTCGATGTTATCTATCCTCAAGATTCGGTAATGAGCGACTCTTGGGTAGAATGTAGCACCTTCTTTCTAAGTGAAAGGGTTGCTAAGGCTTCATAGGGTCATTCCCTCAGCCTTTCTTGATAACATTTCAATAAGTTGTTGAACTTTGTGAGCACAAATATTGTAAAAACAATTTCACAAAAACAAACTTTTTAGAATAATTTTCTAAATAAAGTTATGTTAAATCTAATTAGTAAAAAATTAAACTGTATTTAATCTATATATAAAACTATTTTTCTAATCTCTCCATAAAAGCAGAAAATAGGTCTTAGAAAATTTTCACAAAAAAATAACATTACCCTACCAGATTGGTAGGGTAATAGATTATTTATATCATTAAAGTTTCTTTACTTTTGTCCCCATAATAACGAGGACAGATTTGACTGCTTGCAACCTCAAAAAAAAATGGCTAAAATCAAACACAAGACTTTAACATTTCTTGTGTTATGTTTCTAC
The DNA here is from genome assembly GCF_000152925.2 of Dokdonia sp. MED134. NCBI lineage: Bacteria > Pseudomonadati > Bacteroidota > Flavobacteriia > Flavobacteriales > Flavobacteriaceae > Dokdonia > Dokdonia sp. MED134. The sequence goes on from NZ_CP009301.1 coordinate 1,586,233, forward strand.
CCAGCACTCGTCAAATCTACTTCTTGACAAAAAATTAAAAAATGGCTTATTTATTTACCTCAGAATCTGTTTCTGAAGGACACCCTGATAAAATTGCAGATCAGATTTCTGACGCACTTATCGATAACTTTCTTGCTTTTGACACGCAGTCTAAAGTTGCTTGCGAGACCCTAGTTACAACTGGGCAGGTAGTTCTTGCAGGAGAAGTAAAGTCTAATGCATACCTAGATGTTCAAAAAATTGCCCGTGAGACTATTAATAAAATAGGATACACAAAGGGTGAGTATATGTTTGACGGTAACTCTTGTGGTGTACTGTCTGCCATACACGAGCAGTCTGATGATATAAATCGTGGTGTAGACCGCGAGAGTAAAGAAGAGCAAGGTGCAGGAGACCAAGGTATGATGTTTGGCTATGCGACTAAGGAAACTGAAAACTATATGCCGCTAGCTCTCGAGCTATCACATAGACTACTTATTGAACTAGGTAAACTACGCCGTGAGGATGATGAGATTACTTACCTACGTCCAGATGCAAAAGCACAAGTTACTATTGAGTATAGTGATGATAATGTGCCACAACGCATTGAAGCTATTGTTGTGTCTACACAGCACGACGACTTTGATGAAGATGAGGCAATGCTAGGTCGCATACGTGGTGACATACAAGACATTCTTATACCTCGCGTAGTAGGTATGTTACCAGAAAATATCGCTGCACTCTTTAATGATGATATTAAGTATCACATCAACCCAACAGGCAAGTTTGTGATAGGTGGACCTCACGGAGACACAGGTCTTACGGGGCGTAAAATTATAGTAGATACGTATGGTGGTAAAGGAGCTCACGGTGGTGGTGCTTTTTCTGGAAAAGACCCATCAAAGGTAGACCGCTCTGCAGCTTATGCAACGCGTCACATTGCAAAAAACCTAGTAGCTGCTGGAGTAGCAGATGAGATACTTGTACAAGTATCTTATGCAATAGGTGTTGTTGAGCCTATGGGAATCTTTGTAGATACCTATGGTTCATCAAATGTATCGCTATCTGATGGTGAGATTGCTCAAAAGGTAACCGAACTTTTTGATATGAGACCAGCTGCAATAGAAAGCAGATTAAAACTGCGCTCTCCTATATACAGCGAGACTGCAGCATATGGACATATGGGACGTACAAACGAAGTGGTAACAAAAACTTTTGAAAGCTTTGACGGTAAGAAAAAGGAAGTTGAAGTAGAACTCTTTACTTGGGAAAAACTAGATTATGTTGAGAAAGTTAAAGACGCTTTTAACCTATAATCTATCCGTATAGATAGTAAAAAAGGGAGCCTAGTGGCTCCCTTTTTTTGTTTTGTATGTTATCACTCATATGTGCTCAATGTGATGTGATTTCTCGGCAGGCTTGAAATGACGATAGACTTTAATTGTATTTGCTCAGGGCTTCTCACTGTTATGTGATTTCTCGGCAGGCTCGAAATGACAAAAATGTAGTTACTCAAATATGATTTTATCTACCTCAATCTCAAAATCTGTTGCGGCTTTTGTATTTGAAATTAATCCTATGCGTATAATATCTGCGAGATCTTCTTTATCGGGCTGCCCTTCCAGAGGTTGCCCTAATCTATAGGTGCCAAAATCTGCGAGATTATAGGTTACGGTTTTCCACTCCCCTTGAGTGATGGGTAGATTTATTTTATAATTCGGTCTCCAGAATCTTTTATACTTATTGAGCGTGAGCCCAAAATCTTGCCCTGTAGATTTATATCGCACAGTCACGGTTGTATAACTCGACATATCATACGACTGGTAAGGAGTTCTCAATGATGCAAAACCACCATTATTCTCAAGACTTACGCTTCCGCGAAAGATGATACTTTCCTTAGTTTGCTCAATGCTACCCATAGATAATCCTCCCATCACACCATCAAGCACGACAAACCAGTCATCACAAGTGTTGCAAGTAGTTCCAAAATCAAAAGAGAGCGGTGTCGTGTTCATAGTAGTTGTGATCAGTAAGGCTAAGAGATATTTCATAGCTTTTTTCTTTAAAGTTACGCTTTCGCGAAAGCGTAAACCTTATACTTACCACATTTTTAACACTACTCGGCAAGTGTCATTTTCTTCTTAAAACGACGATCAATAAGAAATTGAACAACAAAAAGAAAGACAAAAATCATTCGAGCAAACATTGGGAACACCAGTGTACAAAGCGCGGCAAGAACCCAAATTATTAAAACATTTATAGCCCTTGCACGGTACCAGCGATACAGTACTCTAGTAAAACCTGTTTTCTTGTTTTCTGAGTAATACACATAGCGCGTCATAATTAAGTTAAAAGCACCTATAACCGCAAGATTGATACAGTAAAACATAAAAGGTCCTGGGTAATCAAACCCATTTACATACATCGCTGTTGAAAATGGAAGTAAGACGATGGTGAGCAAGAAAAATATATTAATCCACAATAGCTTACCTGTTACAACACTTACAAATTTCATTAACTTAATGTGACCTATCCAATATAATGCACTCACTAAAAAACTCACCACTAGACCTATGAAATCTGGTATTCTGTTAGCAAGCACGGCTCCAAAAGACAACTTATTAAGTGTTGCAATACTAGGGACACCCACCTCTAGAATGAGAAGTGTCATTACAATAGAAAATACAGCATCTGAGAAGTTTACTACGCGAGCTTTATCATAAATTTCTTGTATCATTTTTCTAAAGTAATTAAAAAAAGTAAAAGCGACCTCATAAAGAATGAAGTCGCTTTTAAAAAGTGTTTCTTGTAGTTATACTACAAACTATACTGTACACTAAACATTACAATACGAGGCTGCACAAAATACTCTGTATTTGAGATGGTAAAATCATTTACACTATTTGTACTTATCACATCTACATCTAGCAAGTTTGTGGCTTGTATTCTAAACTCCCACTTGCTTTCTGGTTTTTTATAGTACAGATTTGCTTCTAAGAAAGAATATCTATTTTCTATCTCAGTACTATCGTCATTATCGTCATAGTTGTACAAGCTCCAGTCTGCAGCAATTGTAAATCCTTTTCCAAAACTCCACTCTGCATTTGCAAATGGTCTATTTGTAAAGAAGGTTCTATCTGTCACCCCATTATCTGAGTTTGTGCTCGTAAAGTTATAACCTATTTCAAAATTGGGACCTTCTTTAAAATTAGTCTCTGCACTCGTTGTATAGTTCTGGGTTAAGTTCTTTGTATTACGATCTTCTGTATTTACAATGTTGTTGAGATCACTGTAGCTACCTCTTGCGCTTGCATTAAACTTCCACTTTTTAAAGCGTTTTGAAAAGCGTGCATTTGCACTTAACGTCTGGTCTGCAAAATTTGTGTTATTTACAGGTCTTGATATTCTGTTTATACCTATAAAATCACCGGCTGTCTTAATAGGATCTACACGACGGCTATAATTAACACCTCCAAAAAGACTCGTAAAGTTGAACATACTGAAGCTAAAATAATTTAAACTCACGTCGTGATAGATGGCATTTTCTATATCTCGATTACCTCTAAAGAGGCTGTTGTAGTTATTAAACAACAAGCCTTCGGCAAAGTTATTTACGTCTGTATACTGGGCAGTCATCTGGTAATTAAAACGCAAGCTTTTACCTTGAGAAAACTCAACTACAGTATATAAGTCTGGCAGCACCATCCACTCACTATCTTCTGTTGTGCTCCCTAGTTGTGTACTCTTAGTAGTATAATTATGTAGTGTAAGCCCTGGTGTGATTGTAAATATGCCTGTCTTTATTTTATAATGAAGACCTAAAAACACATCACTAAAATTAAAACGCACATCATTACCTATAGGTGTACCGTCTTCTGTCTCGTTGAGATCTTGACTGCTACCATTTTCTAAAATTTCAAATAAGTTAGAATTAAAGTCTTGACGACTCAAAGTGGTTCCTAGTGTAAAGTTGAGATTACTCTTATTATTAAGAACATAGTAGTAATCTATCTTTGCGTCAAGCTTATTTGAGATAACGCTTTTATTTTGATTAATATCAAAAAGCCCGTCTGCTCCTGCTGTAAAATCTATGGCTTCAAAAGGATTATCTGGATCATCTGGGTTAGGAGACGTAAAAGGCTCTTGAGATAATAACGCACTGTAAAATGGATTTTCATCCTGATATAAATGCTGGAAGGTACCAGAGAATATGTTATTCTCATCTAGCGTATAATAAACATTTGCATTTTGATTTATAGAAAATGGTTCATTCTCCTTATTCTGGTCTACAATGTCTGTTGTGATCTCTCCATCTTGCGTAATAATACTTGCGCCATCAGAAAATTCTGTTTGTTTTGACTTTTTAAGCAGTACATCATAATCTACCTGCAGGCTCGCATTAGGCTTAAACTTAGAGCTTAATTTTGCCATACCAAGCTGGTTGCGCTGGTCTGTCACTTCGTCAAATCCTTGAGTAAACCCTTGATTGATAAATGTGTTAAGAGAGTTATTTACAAAGTTGGTTTTATTATCGCTTAGTAGCGCAAAGCCACTGAGGTCCCACTTAGGTGAGGCTGCATAGGTAAAGTTTGCCGCTACAAAATTAGACTCAATCTCATTTGCTCTATTATTTTGAGTAGTTAAAAAGCCTAAACCGCTATCGCTTACATTAAATCCAGTACCACCTCGTCTATTAAACCCTCTAAAACCGCCTGTGAAGTTGAAATAATCACGAAAAGTAAATGGAACATCTCCCGTATTATTAAAGTTAGATATAACATTAATACTCCCCTTAGGACTGTAATAAAACAGTTTTGCCTTACCCAGATAGCGCGTCTTCTCACCATCACCTAGACCGGCAGTCACATCACCAAACCAAAAATTAGTCTTTCCTTCTTTAAGTCTTAAGTTTATCGCAACATTATCTTGATCATTACCCAGGCCTCGCATCTGGTCTACTTCATTATAATTTTTAAGTACTTCTACTTTTTTGAGTGCATCTGCAGGTATATTTTTTGTTGCTAGCTTAGAGTCTCCGTCAAAAAACTCCTTCCCTTCTATCATCACCTTGCTTACGACCTGTCCTTCTACCTCAATCTCACCATCATCATTTACCTCAACACCCGGTAATTTTTTAAGTACATCGCCTAGCTTGCGTTCTGTACCATTTGTAAAACTGTCTGTATTATAAACAATGGTATCGCCTTTTATAGTAACCGGCATTTCATAGACAAGCTCTACATTATCAAGCTGATTTGGATCCTCTTTAAGTACAAAATCTTTAACTACCTCATCTGCATCTTGGGCAGGTGTAAACTCTTCTAGTATAGACTGTAATCCCAAGTAACTTACTTTAAGATCGTAGGTAACACCCGTAGCAAGATCCAGCTTATATCTACCAGATTGATCTGTAATACCGTAAGACTCTAAGGTACCTTCAGCTTTGTTTGTAGCAATAATATTTGCTAACTCAAGCGGGTTCCCTATGCTGTCTTTAACCACACCTTTAAGTGTCATACTTTGGGCAAAAATAATGCTGGGCAATGCAAGCAGCACTGCCAAAAGAAGTTGGGTATTTTTCATCTTTGGATTGGTTGTTTTTTTACAACGCAACGTCCAGCAATTAAGGGTCGTTGTGTATAAAATAATTATGAATATTAGTGCTACGCTTTCGTACTTCGGCAGGCTTTATATAAACTACAGCAAACTGAAAGCGATGATAGCCTTTCTAAAATCTGCCGCCGCCTTGACCACGTCTTCCTCCTCTGCCAAAACGCTCTGCCATTTCTTTTCCTTTTTCTTCAAGGATTTTTGTGTACTCCTCGCGGCTTACTTCCTTACCTTTTACAGGAGCCTCAATGTTTACAGGCTCTTTTGGGTTTAACACCACCTTTGTGCATAAAATAGTGGTATTACTTGTGCTTAACTCTAGTATTAAACCTGGTAACCCGCCAAACTCGTCTGGGCCGTGACTTGCAGGAATCATAGGTGTGTACCAAGCTACGATTTCTTCAGTCTTAGGCTCCTCTTCGGCAACGGTTCCTCCAACCTTTTTAATAGAGTCATTTTTTTCTTGCAACTCTCTTGCTCTTCTCCCCATTCTAGACCACAGGTTAGTCTCAAGGCTGCGCGTTGCCACTGCCTTAAAAACGGGATACTGCCCTATCATCTTACTTTCTTTTATAAGCTCCCAGTTAAGGTTATTTAAGGTGTCTTTTACAAGAAAAGTTTTACCCATCATATCATTCTCACGTGCATAGTCATTACTTGCACGATTAGAATAAATACCTCCTTGTGTAAAACCACCGCCAAAACCACGGCCTCCTCCACCTTGTCCCGGAGTTTCTAACTTTGCCTCTTCCTTATAAAAAGACTCATCTTTTGTAAAGCTTAGTGTATATTCTTTTTCTAAGAAGCGCTTCATACGCTCCATCATTTGCTTTTTCTGAGCTTCGCTCATTTGCTGACCACGACGTCCAAAATTAGACATATCTACCGTGCGTTTGCTCTGGTAAGTAGCCACCCCAGTAATCTCCTGCGCAGTAACCACTGCCGAAAAAAGGAATGTGCAAATCATTAAAAAAGAAAAGGTAGCTTTACTCATAACATCTGTGTTTGAAATTTTAGACTATAAAGCTAGCTAATAGTTTAATACGGGTTAAAAATTATTTATCCCTGTATCTCAATACTGATGTGATTACCTCCTTTCTTACCTTTAGTCTGGTAACGCTCCATCATCTCTTTAACTTTTGCAGTAGAAATTTCTTCATACTCCTCTGCACTTACTTTTTTACCTTTTGTAGGTGGTGTTATGTTAAGTTTTTCGCTTGGATTAAGTACTACCTTTGTACACATCATAGCCATCTTACCGTCATTTACCTCGAGTATAAGTCCTGGCAATCCCCAGAAACGATCTGGCCCTTGCTGTACAGGTATGTCTAGCGTGTACCAGGCAGTTGTGACCTTTGTTTCTTTTGTTGGGTCTGTTTCTTCTCCATTAACCATATTAATAGTCTCCTTCTCTTCTGTAAGTGTCGCTTTAAAACAGGTGTATTGCCCTATATTTTTTATCTCTTTCTCAAGTTTCCACTCAGGCTTTTTTAAGCTGTCTTCTATAAGGAAGTCTTTTCCCATTAGGTTGGTCTTATTTGTAAAGCTCTGCTCTTCTATATTATTAAACAGCTCATCATTACTAGTAGATACTTGAATTTGTATCCCGTTACTTGAAGGCGCTTGTGGCTTATCTAACCTTGCATTTTCTTTCCACAAAGACTTTTTACCATCAAAGGTGAGTGTGTATTCTTTTTGAAACTGCTTGCGTAGCTGCTCTTGTAAGGTCTTCTGTATATCACTAGTAATACCAGATGTACTGTCCATCTTCATTTCTATATGACGCTGCGTTTGGTATGTTGCCACTCCAGATATTTGTTGTGAGTACGCTTTCGCGAAAGCGCAAACCATCACAAGCACTAGTAAAGTTTTGGATATAGATTTCATAGTCTTTATGTTATTTGTTGTTCTTATTATTTTGTTGCTCTAGCTTTTCAAGCCTAGATTTTAGTTCTAAAAAGGATGGGCTTTTTTCAAAAATACGTGCCGCTTCCGAAAGTTCTTTCTCAATATTGCTTAAGTCTTCTTTTGTAAGCCCAGCGAGTGGGGTTTAATCATCTTCATCTAGATTTATGGTAAATTTTATTTTTTTTGTGACCTTAGCATTCAGACTATCTAGAGTAACATCTTCTTTTTCGAGAGTGTAACTTATTTTCTGACTTACCTCTTCCATCTTAGTCTGTAATTTTACTATATCTGACTTTGCAAAGAAATCATTGCGCTCTACATCTTCAAGCTTTTCAGAAAGAACTGTGAGCGCCTCTTTTAGTTCTTCTTTAAATTCTTGAGATACTTCGAGCTTCAACTCTTTTTGTTGAGCAAAGGAAACACTCACTAGTAAGGATAGAATGATTGTGATAATTGTTTTCATATAGATTGGTTTTAAAATGTTTGTTGTATTGAACAGTACAAATATGGAGAACATCTATGGCTATTTGAGTTAACAACCGTTAACGAGTGTTAAGCGATTTGGTAACAGCTAGTTAACCCACTACATTTGAACTATGCAAGAAAGACATTATAAAACCATATTGTACTTTATAAGCGCCGTCATAATATGCACACTCGCAGTGCAGATTTACTGGAATTATAAAAATTATGAGGTGGGAAAAGCACAGCTCAAACGTGATATGCAAATCAGTATTGATAACGCTGTAAGCGCTTATTATGAAGGCATCACAGCTTCTAATTCCATAGGATTTCTGGGGGACGATCAAAATCTAGATTTATTTTTTAAGTCAGATAAAATGCAGAATCTAGGTAAGCGTGTAGACAGTGGTCTTACCATAAATAGTATTAAAATAGAAGAGACTAATAATGATGATAACATTATAGTTGAAGGTGCAAGCCCAACAGAACTAGACAGCATTTTTGCCAGTCGCGTTGTTAAAGTAGATACCACATATGCTCAAGAGTTTAAACGCAACTCACCTACATCGAGCAGTCATACTACTTTTAAAGTTTTTGGTGAAAGTGAAAAAGCTGTAGAAGTACTTTCAAAAAGAATAAAAAACAACCTACTTACCTCACAACAGATAACGGACTCGTCACAAACAGCATTACCAGATAGACTTGAGGCACTTACAGACCTTACAACGAGTATAGTTTTGTCATTTAAAGATGATAAGATAAACGTGCCTACCCTAGATAGCCTTATTAACCTAGAGCTTACGCGAAAAAATCTCAACAACACACAATATACTATTGCTTACAACACAGCAGAAAGTGATACCATAAAAACACTCAATAATCACGATCTTGCTATCGTCTCTACCTCAAATTTGCTCCCTAAGAAGAGTAGTCTAGCCGTAGGTTTTAAAAATGTAGCCAGTATCGTTTTACGACGTAATTTACTAGGGATGCTCCTCTCCCTACTACTTGTAGGTGCTGTAATAGCCAGCCTACTTTACCTCCTTAAAATCATACAAGAGCAAAAGCAGCTTGCCGAGATTAAAAATGACTTTATAAGCAACATCACCCACGAGTTTAAAACCCCCATAGCCACCATAGGTGTAGCTATAGAAAGTATACAACACTTTAATGAGGCAGACAGTAAAGAGAAAACAAAAAAGTATCTTGAGATGTCATCACAGCAAGTATCAAAACTCAACACGATGGTTGAGAAGTTACTTGAGACCGCCACGTTAGACAGCGAAGCTTTAGAACTTAATAAACAAGAGACTAACCTCACTGAGCTACTTGAGCACATCACACAGTCACATCAAGAAACCACAAATGGCAAGGCGCTAACCTTTACCACTCAAGACAGAAATATAAGTGCATCTATAGATGTTTTTCACCTAGAAAACGCGCTAGATAATATTATAGATAACGCCATAAAATATGGTGGAGATACCATAAAAATAGCTCTTAACAGCACAAAAGAAAATATACAAATCACCATCGCAGACGGTGGCAACAAGCTTACAAAACAACAAGCTCAACACATTTTTGACAAGTTTTACAGAGTGCCAAAGGGAAATAAGCACGACGTAAAAGGTTTTGGTATAGGTCTCTACTATACAAAGACCATTATAGAAAAACACAGTGGTAATTTCGCGGTACAAACCCAACCCACCACTTTTAAAATCACACTGCCTTATGTCTAAAATAAATCTACTACTCGCCGAAGATGAGCCTGCGCTAGGCCAGATTGTAAAAGAGAGCCTTGAGACTAGGGACTTCACCGTCACACTATGTCCAGATGGTGAGATTGCTTTTAAAAAATTTAAACAAGACACTCCAGACATACTCGTACTCGATGTAATGATGCCTAAGATGGATGGTTTTACTCTAGCCAAAGAAGTAAGAGCCGTAAATGATGAAATCCCCATTATATTTCTCACAGCAAAGTCTCAACCAGCAGATGTTGTAGAGGGGTTTAGCATAGGTGGTAATGACTACCTAAAAAAACCCTTTAGTATGGAAGAACTCATCGTGCGTATTAAAAACTTATTGAATCGCTCTGCACAACAAAAAATGTCAGAGGTGCTTAAGGTGGGTGACTACAGCTTCGACTTCCCGAGGCAAGAGTTGCATTACAAGAATGACGTCACCCGTCTCACACATAGAGAAGCTCATCTTCTTTTTAATCTGGTAAAAAATAAGAATCAAGTGCTGGACCGCAGCCTGATTTTAAAAAAACTATGGGGCAATGACGACTTTTTCAACGCACGTAGTATGGATGTCTTTATCACAAAACTTCGCAAGAAACTCAAAGACGACCCTCAGGTTGAGATTGTAAACGTGCGTGGCTATGGTTATAAATTGCTGTGCTAGATTTAACGAAAAGTATTAGTTGCTGTGTTACGCTTTCGCGAAAGCGGGAAACTACTCCATTTTAGGCTTAGCCTGAAACATATTTACTAGAAAGAAAGTTCCAATCTTACGAGCTCTAAACTTTGCCATCTCTGCAAGGTCCCCTTCATATAGTTCATCTACCGTTTGCACCCAGTGATTGAGCCACACGCCAAAGTGTTGCTCATTTATAGTGTAACCCTCATCTCTATCTACACGTTTGTGAGCCTGCAAAGGTCTTCCTGTAAAAATGCGCTTTTGAAACAGGTTCCCTTCCCAAAAATCTGTGAGATGCTCAAAGTGATGTGGCCAGTCTGTAATGTGTTTATTGAAAATAGGTCCCAGATAAACATCACTACGTATGCGACCATAAAAAGTGGTCACCAGTTTATATACGTCTTCTCTATTTTTGATCTCTTTTCTCACATTACAAAGGTATTAACTATAACGGCTAGATTTTTGTACTTTGCTTACTAATGCACAAACTGATTTACATACTATTATTTCTTGCTTCTATCACAGCTATAAGCCAGAGCTACTCCCTAGAGAAGATCAATGAGGTCACACTAGACACAGACACCTTTATAGCTGTAGATGCTTTTAATGCCCTTTACCACATTAAAGGTGATATATTATATAAGACTGATGTGCAAAATGAGTATCAATTTTCGGCATTGCAACTGGGTGCGTTAACTTCGGTAGATGTGCTCAACCCGCTTAGAATTACCTTGTTTTATGAAAGCTCAAACACAGCTGTCATTCTTGACAACACACTTAACGAGATCACACGTATAAACTTCTCTACGATAGAAAACTTTAGAAATGTAAGCCACGTGCGTACGGCAAGTGATAGGCGATTCTGGATTTTTAATACAGATTTACAACAGTTAGAAATTTTTGACTGGAATACTCAAAAGGTTCTTACCCAGTTTCCCCCTATGGCACATAATGCCACAGCACTTATGAGCAACTTTAACTTTGCCTGGGTGAGTACTAAAGATGGTGTTTTTTTCTACAATAATTATGGAAGTTTTATAGAGAAGATAGAAAGTCCTGAAAGCCAGCTTATGTCACAAGACAAAGGTGCTTTTATACTTTATGCAGATAAGAGGCTCTATTACAAACCTAATGATACTGCTGCTGTAGGAGTTATAGAAACATTAGATTTATCTATAAAACAGCTTTCTTTAAAAGGGGAAAGTCTCTATATTTACAGTGATAAAAAGCTCACTGCTTTCCGTCTCAAACTAGCTAAACAACCTTAACTATGCACATCGCCATCGCCGGTAATATTGGTGCCGGTAAAACGACACTGACTAAACTTCTCGCAAAACATTTTAAGTGGACTCCACAGTTTGAAGACGTGGTAGATAACCCTTACTTAGATGATTTTTATAACGAGATGGAGCGCTGGTCTTTTAACCTGCAAATTTACTTTTTAAATAGCCGTTTTAGACAATTACTAGAGATACGCGATAGCAATAAATCTATTATACAAGACCGTACTATCTATGAAGACGCATTCATATTTGCGCCTAACCTACACGCGATGGGCTTGCTTACTAATAGAGATTACAACAACTACAAGTCGCTTTTTGACCTTATGGAGAGTGTAGTAGATGCACCAGACCTTATGATTTACTTGCGTAGCTCTATCCCAAACCTTGTATCGCAAATACACAAGCGTGGCAGAGATTATGAAAACTCTATATCTATAGATTACCTAAGCCGTCTTAATGAACGCTACGAGGCGTGGATACACGGTTATGACAAAGGAAAGCTTCTTATTATAGATGTAGATAATCTTGACTTTGTAGATAATCCAGAAGACCTAGGAGATATCATCAATAGAATAGATGCTGAGTTAAACGGACTTTTTTAACATAACCCAATGTTCTTATTGTAAGCATATTAGATTTACCAGCTCATTCTAATTCAATAAGAAAATTCTTTCTAGTTCTGTTTTTATAAACTAGATTTGCGCGTTTTTAAACTTAAACTATATTATGAAAAAGATTACTCTATTTTTAGTTATGGCAATTTCTGTTATGACTATATCTTGTAGCAATGACGACGATTCTTCTGAGCCAGCAGGACCAACACTTACACCTGCACTACTTGCCGGAACTTACAACTTAAACTTTTACGAGAGTGAAGAGGTAATACAAGAAGAAGTTACAGGTGGTACAGCTACTACAACAATAAGTGAGGTAGGTGATACATTTGGATCTTCAAATATTGTTTTTGACGCAAACGGAACTTATACTGTAAACTTCCAATACCGCGTAACAAGAACAACTCAACTAGAAAATAACGACCCTGTAGAAGAAACTGAGATTATCACAAACTCAGATACAGGTAATTATTCTGTAAATGATACAAACCAGACAATTACTATAGATGGTGAGACTGGAGATGTTACTTTATTTAACGATAGCCAGCTTAGACTATTATTTGAAAGCACAGATGTTGAGGCAGATGGCACATCTACATTTACTAGTGAATTACGTTTTGCAAGACAATAGTCAAAACACAATCTAACTACATAAACAAAAACGGCTACTTTAATTAAGTAGCCGTTTTTTTATGCTTTATACTATAAGACCTATAGATCTCGCGTGCTCCTCTGCAAAGAAACTCTTTTCTACTAGTACTGCCGGCGTGGTCTCATACTGTGCAAGTACACTTTTTACACGCATTACCTTTTTCTTATGCTTTACACTGCGCAGATACACCGCCAGTATTTGCTCTGGATACTCCTTTGCTACTTCTAGATAAATATCTACATCGTGCTCTCCACTATCACCTATAAGCACAAACTTTAAGTCTGGATAGGTATTTAATATATTTCTAATCTCGTGCTGCTTGTGTGGCTTTTCTGGTTTTGGAGTTTTCTCAAAAGGCCCTCTAAAATCTCTTAATAATATAGGCCCTTTCGGGAAATTTTGATTCCTCACAAAAGATTCTAGGTAGTTATATAAATTCCAAGGGCTGTTACTCACATAAAACATTGGATTTGCATCTGCTCCAGAAGTTCCTCTATGTAGCTTTTGATATAAAGAAGGAGCTCCCTCTAGCGATGTACGCCTCCCTACATCTTTAAAAAGTGTATTTACTATCACTCTCCACTTAAGAAGCGACGCTACTCCCGTGTGTAATATCGTATCATCTATATCACTTATGACTCCATAAGACGCATTTTCTGAAGGGATAAGCATCTCTATAGCAAACTTATTTTCTCCCATAAGCACCACATCCTTTTTTACATCATCAAAGCTCACTATAAGCTGGAGCCAGCCCTCACTATTAGTCATCTTATCTAAGCCGTGTACCTGCTCATCTATTTTAAAATATCCTTCGGCATCTGTGGTGGTATAAAAGACAGCTCCATCTGGCAAAGTCACTTTGAGTTTTGTGTGACGCAACTCATCTGTAGCAAACTGTTTATAGGCATTTTTAAAAGCAGCAAGCACACCCTTTTTCTTTAGATCTACTCCTTCGTGCTCTAAAGCGCGCCCTATGAGGTATAAGTGATTTTTAGTCCCATAGGACTGGTACCCGTCTATTTGTATAGGATCTTGTTTTTTAGAAAAGAACATTGTACGATGTATTGGTTAGTATTACGCTTTCGCGAAAGCGTAAAAATAATAGCTTCATAAAAAAAGTGCACAACTATAGTAATGCACTTTTTAGTAGCGATATGTATCTATATCTTACGCATTTTGAGGAATTCCTTTTACCTCTCCTCTAGCTGGGTAATCTTTTTTCATAATAAAATCTATCCCTCCTAAAATATCGTCAAAGTGTGGTCTTGCAAAAGGCATAGACTGTACGCTTGAGAAAAATAGTGTTCCGTCAGGTTTTATCAAGAAGAGACCAGGTTCTGTAAAGAAGTCTGGCTCCTTATCTGAAACCGCTTCAGAAATAAACAATCCGTACTCTCTTGCTTTCTCAAGTGATAGATTATATGCTACTGGCAGCCCTTCTATATCCCAATCTTCACCTGCTATTTTTGCTCTCTTCTCTGTATCTGCACTTATAGCCACGACATTAATGCCGCGATCTACAAACTTATCTAGCTTTTGAGAAAGCTCTTCAAGTTGTTTTTTACATACAGGACAATGTAGTCCTCTATAAAAAACTAAGAGCGTAAAGTTTTCTGCGTTTTGATCGCTCAGTTTCCAGTTAGTATCATTTATTAATGGGAGTTCCAGTGAAGGAACTTGTGTTTTTGGTAACAACATAATTTTAATTTTTACATAAAATTACCGCATAAACAGCTGCAGCTCTCACAACATCATTGTAAACCTTTGTTAAGGTATGTGAATGTCATAAAAAAGGTGAGCCTATAAAACTCACCTTGTTGTATTTAATAGCTAGTGTATAAACTATTTATTGCGAAGTGATGCTTCAAAGGCGTCCATTTGCTTTTTTACCTCTGCTTCTGTACCTGTAAACTCTTTTACCTCAGTACTCATCTCACCATTATCATCTGTCGTAATAGTTACTGTTCCTACAAACTGCCCATCGCGCTCTGCCATAGAGAAGCGAACTTCTTTTTGGACCTCGCGTGTTTCCTTTATGCGTCCATCTTGAGTAATTGCGACCACAGTCCCATCTTCTGTAGTAATAGCCAGACCATCATCTGTATGACCGCCTAGTATAGGTGCAATCACAAGACCGATAAGACAGGTAAGTTTTATAAGTATATTCATAGACGGTCCAGATGTATCTTTAAAAGGATCCCCTACCGTATCACCAGTAACAGCAGCTTTATGAGCATCAGAGCCCTTGTAAGTCATCTCACCGTTAATCTCTACTCCTGCCTCAAAAGATTTTTTTGCATTATCCCAGGCACCTCCAGCATTGTTCTGAAAAATTGCCCATAACACACCACTTACTGTAACGCCGGCCATATACCCTCCTAGCATCTCTGCAATAGCAAGACGATTCATCCCAAAGGCAAGCGGCAAGAAAGCAATCACGAGCGGAAAACCAATGGTTAAAATACCTGGCAGCAACATTTCTTTAAGTGAAGCCTGTGTAGATATAGCCACACATTTATCATACTCTGGTTTCCCAGTTCCCTCCATTATACCTGGTATGTCTTTAAACTGGCGACGTACTTCTTGTACCATTTCCATAGCTGCTTTTCCTACGGCATTCATCGCAAGTGCAGAAAATACCACTGGTACCATTCCTCCTACAAAGAGCATTGCGAGTACAGGTGCTTTAAAAATATTAATACCGTCTATTCCCGTAAAGGTTACATAAGCCGCAAATAATGCGAGCGATGTAAGCGCTGCAGAGGCAATCGCAAATCCTTTTCCTGTAGCCGCCGTAGTATTACCTACAGAATCTAGAATATCTGTGCGTTCACGCACGATAGGCTCCTGCTCACTCATCTCTGCTATACCACCTGCATTATCTGAGATTGGTCCAAAGGCATCTATCGCAAGTTGCATCGCTGTAGTAGCCATCATAGCCGAAGCTGCTAGAGCCACCCCGTAAAAACCGGCAAATGCATATGACGCCCAGATTGCACCGGCAAATAATAATACCGATGGGAATGTAGAGATCATACCCGTAGCGAGACCTGCAATAATGTTAGTTCCTGCTCCTGTACTTGATTGTTGTACAATTTTGAGAATAGGCGTTTTACCAAGTCCAGTATAATATTCTGTCACAGAAGAAATCACAGCACCCACAACTAGCCCCACTATAGTCGCATAGAACACGCGCATAGATGAGATTTCTTGCACTCCTTCTCCAAAGAATTCCATTTGCATCGTTTCTGGAAGCATCCATTTACATAGTGCAAAACAAGCTACTGCCACAAGCACTATAGAAGTCCAGTTACCTATATTAAGAGCACCCATAACCTGAGACTCCTTTGCATCGTTACTCTTAATTTTAACAAGCATTGTACCTATAATAGATATAATAATACCCACACCTGCTATTGCCATAGGCAACAATATAGGACCAATACCTCCAAAGGCGTCTGAAATGCTACCCCCCATATCTTTTATCACATAATTACCTAGTACCATTGCTGCTAGCACGGTTGCTACATATGAGCCAAATAAATCTGCACCCATCCCTGCTACGTCTCCTACATTATCTCCCACGTTATCTGCAATAGTTGCAGGGTTACGAGGATCATCTTCTGGTATACCAGCTTCTACCTTACCTACAAGGTCTGCTCCTACATCTGCAGCTTTGGTATAAATACCACCCCCTACACGAGCAAAAAGTGCAATAGACTCTGCACCTAGAGAGAATCCTGCTAGTGTTTCTAATACAATGGTCATATCCATCGTATTAGTCCACTCACCACCCATAAAGAAATGGAAGAAAAAGATAAAGAATGCTGTGAGACCAAGCACTGCAAGACCAGCGACTCCAAGTCCCATCACCGTACCTCCGCCAAAAGATATTTTAAGCGCATTAGGCAGGCTAGTACGTGCCGCCTGAGTGGTACGCACATTCGTCTTGGTAGCGATTTTCATTCCTATGTTTCCTGCAAAGGCAGAAAATACAGAACCGCATATAAATGCAATAACAATAAGCCAGTGCGTGGTAGGCACTACATAAGACACAATAGCAAGTAATACACTTACGATAATTACAAATATGGTAAGCAGTTTATACTCGGCATTTAAAAAAGCGAGCGCTCCCTCATAGATGTGATCAGATATTTCTTTCATCTTACCATCACCAGCATCTTGGTTCATAACCCAAGATTGCTTTATGATCATATAGACAAGCCCAAGAAGGGCCAATACAATCGGCACGTAAATCATCATTGATTCCATAAATTTTGTTTGGTTTTAGTGAGAATTTATTAATAAAATTCTTAAAATTTTAGATGTTACTAATGTAGCAAAATCAACCCAAATCACAAATGCTTAACAATCAATAGAATACACAAAACAATAACAAACAAAAAAAGCCGTAACGCATTGCTTTACGGCTTCTAGGCTAATTCGTTTATACTGTGAGTCTTAGTATATACTCACCTCGCTACGTGGTACATCAGACTCTTGGAATCTCTGGTAACACTTTGCTACAATTTCTCTAGCTTCGTGTACGTCTCCCCATCCACCTACGTCTACTTTTTTCTCTTCAAGATCTTTGTACACTTGGAAAAAGTGCTCAATCTCTTTTATAAGGTGTGGGTTACAATCAGATAAGTCTTCAAGCTTGTTTGCACTTGGATCAGTTACTGGTACACAGATAACTTTTTCGTCTGGTCCTTTTTCATCTGCCATATGGAAAACTCCTATAGGCTTTACCTCAATCACACATCCAGGAAAAGTAGGCTCTGTTACAAGAACAAGTACATCAAGAGGATCTCCATCTAGTGCAAGAGTTTCTGGTATAAAACCGTAATCTGCAGGGTACATCATAGAAGAAAAGATCATACGATCGTAACGTATTTTCTTTAGTTCAAAATCATACTCATATTTGTTACGACTCCCTTTTGGGATTTCGATTAAAACGTCAAATGTTTTTACTTTTTCTGCTGTCATATCATTATAAAAAACAAATTATGCTCCCTCCTATTAAAAAATCTCTTAATATATGAGCACTAATTTGTGTTGTTAGTATTGCGCTTTCGCGAAAGCTAAATTTTAAATAGCTGAAATTCAATTAATTATAAACAGCAGCTTGCCAAAAAATATCTTTCGGGGTGCAAAAATACGCTGTAAAAGCGTTATCACCAAAGGAATACGTGTTAAGATTAGGTTAGGCACCTACTCGTACAGCGGTTTAAAAAAGAAAGGTGATACTAATTAAAGTACCACCTTGAATGTTTTCACAACAAGATAATCTGTTTGTTGTTCTATTATCTCATTAATGTGATTTACTTAAATAAACATCTCTGACGGGAATACTACTTTCGCGAAAGCGTAAAAACAACTCTCATTAAAAATAAAATCCAAAGCTACCTGTCACTCCAATCTTGCGAGCATCTGGCAAGAAGTTATAATTTCCTCTAAAGTTTACATCTATACGAAACACCTTAAAGATATTACCTACCCCGATGCTGTACTCATAATACGGCTCCATAGATGGGGCAATCATAGATGGTGTGATGGCGGTTACTGGATCTCCCTCTGCAAAGAGAAGACTCTCAAAGGCGGGTCTGTTAAGATCAATATTAGCCTGTGATATATTACCTATAATACCACGCACGCCTATAATCTCTCTGAGGTTTAACCCTTTTAAGAAAGGAATACGGTTAAAGATTCTTCCTCCAAAGTTATGTTCTAGCTGTAAAGAAGCATACTCATCTGTAGTAAACTCATAAAAATTGAGCTGGCTAAAGGTGTTGAATATTGAGAACAGTGACTGGTTACCTGGCACTGGACTTAATAATGCCAGTGGCACCTCATCAAAGGTTTTACCTACCTCTGTAGAAGCGGTAAGTGTACCTAGACCTCCTACACGTATTGCCTTACGAGCAGAAAATTGAAACTTGTCGTACCCAAAATCACTGTCTAGCGTACCCTCTAGCCCACGTGTGTAACTCGCATAAAAGCTAGGGAACCACTCGTTTGTAACGCGTCGCTCTACACCAAAACCTGAGGTCTTTTTACCCGGCTCCCAGATAGTAGTAAGAACCACCTCTGCTTGTTTAAGCTCACCTGTGGTGGTGGTTTGTGTGGCATCTGTAAAGTAGTCTAGACTAAAGGTCTCTGAGGCAGACTCGAGCGTGCGCAGTGAGAAATCTGCACGCACCTGCAGGTTACGCACCACCTCTATCTCTGCTGCTACATTTGCCAGTTTTATAGAGGTGAGCTTATCATTAGTCGCTGTGTTTACTAGCGATGATGAGGCAAGATTTCTACCTAGCACATCTCTTGAGGTGGTAAGGCTCGCCCCTATTTGCTCTACATCTTGACGGTAACCGCCAGAGATTATAAGTCTACTCTTTTTATCTAAAAGCCATTTACCAGAAATACCAAATTTTCCTTTTTTATCTTTAAAACCATAAGCTAGAAAACCTTCTAGACGCCAAGGGTCGTTTTGAGAAAAATAAGTTCTACCACCTGTACGTACACGCAAACCTTCTACCTCGTTAAACCCAAAGGTTGAAAATATAGGTCCGTAATCAAAATTGAGACTTGGGATTTCATAATAACCAGAGGCTAGCACAGAGCCTGCATTATAGAGATTTCTAAATTTCTTAACCGTTTTAAGGGTGTCTAGCATTTTATAAACGCCTAGCTCGTCTTTACTGAGTTCTTCTTTTCTATTCTCTTCCCAAAACTCATCGTCACGATTATAGATATCCTTATCGTAGTTATAAACTTCTTTATCGTAGTAATCTTTGTCTAGCTTTTTATCAAACTCATAGTTATCATACAGGGTCGTACGCTTACCGTACATTCCTCTAGATTGCTCTTTTTTATTAAAAGCAAAGTCTGACAAGAAGTAATCACGCGAGAGTAAGAACGTAGTATCGTTTACGATATCAAACTCTTGCTCCATATAGATTTCTTTGACCCAGTTTATGTTTGCACTTTTTGAAAGCTGCATATTAATCTCTTTAATTGCCCAGGTTGAGTCGTTTACCCAGAAGTCTCCTTTAAAGGTGAGTTCGTTTTTACGACGTGGATAATAAATGATATTATAACACCATTTATTATCTATGTAGGCACTATCTGAGAGTACATAATTATAGGTTTGTATCCCTGTGCGCGACAGCGGACTTGTAAAACTCTTATCAAAAAACTGTAAGTAGTTCTGGTAGATATCATAATCACTGTACAGATCTTTTACAAAACCTATCACTGTTTGATTCTCGCTAAAACCACTGTTTTTATTACCTAGCAGCTCTTCTTTTACTTTATTAATCTCGTTATCTCCATAAACTTTTGACACGGCTTCGTTTACAAAAATGGGTAGATAGGTTTTACCTGTAACATTAGAGGTATCTGTCTGATCAAATATAAATTCCATTCCTTTAAAGAGACGGCTATTTATAAGGGCACTGTCTATGGTGTTAAGGTCAAACTCTAGCTTCTCATACTTATCATACTGGTATTGCTTAAACTGTTTAAGTCCGTTCTCTCTTTTATTTGCCCATATCTTGCGTAGTATATCTACAGCAGGGTTGTTCTTTTTATCTGTTTTACCCGTAAAGATTACGACCTCATCTAGGGCCCCAGCCTCTTCTTCTAGTATGATTTTCATCTCGTAGTTGACCTTTTGCTCTAAGTCTACAATAAGGTTTGAAAATCCTATAAAAGAAAATCGCACTTGCTCCCACGTAGTATCAGACTCGAGGTAAAAGCGACCATTCTCATTTGTAATAGTTCCCTCATTAGAACCCATAAAAACGACATTTACAAATGGTAATGCATTTCCCTGCGCGTCAAAAACTTCTCCACTCACTTTAGTCTGACTATAAGATATAGCCACCGTAAAGAGCGTAATAAGGAAGAAAAGTAAATTATGTTTCATCTATTAATTCTATTTGTGCGTTGTTACATATCATTCAGTAGGGTTACAATGATTACCCTATAACGTTTAGAATATGTATTATTCTGTATGAGATGTTATTTTATACACATTAATTAAAAAACCCCTCTCTTAGGTAGAAAGGGGTCAAATATAGTACGCTTTCGCGAAAGCTTATCTGTACATCACCTTCTTAACAGCCTTTACAACGTCATCGCTGTTAGGCAACCACTCCTTAAGTAGTACTGGTGAGTAAGGGGCAGGTGTATCTGCCGTGTTTATTCTTTGTATAGGTGCATCTAGGTAATCAAAACAGTGCTCTTGTACCTGGTGACTTATCTCTGTAGACACGTTTCCAAAAGGCCAAGCCTCTTCAAGTATCACAAGTCTATTAGTTTTCTTTACTGAGTCAAAGATAGCCTGCTTGTCTAGCGGGCGTACCGTACGTAAATCGATAATCTCGCAAGAAATACCATCTTCTGCCAGTTGGTCTGCTGCTTTGTAAGCCTCTTTTATAATTTTTCCAAAAGAAACGATAGTTACATCTGTTCCCTCTCTCTTAATATCTGCAACACCTATAGGTAATACATACTCTCCATCTGGCACCTCACCTTTATCACCATACATTTGCTCAGACTCCATAAAGATTACAGGATCGTTATCACGTATCGCTGCTTTAAGCAGTCCCTTTGCATCATAAGGGTTAGATGGTACAATTACTTTAAGACCAGGTGTATTTGCAAACCAGTTTTCAAAAGCTTGAGAGTGTGTTGCTCCTAGTTGACCTGCAGATGCTGTAGGTCCTCTAAAAACGATAGGGCAAGAAAATTGCCCACCAGACATCTGTCTTATTTTTGCTGCATTGTTTATAATTTGATCAATACCTACAAGTGAGAAGTTAAAGGTCATATACTCCACAATAGGACGACAACCCGTCATAGTACTACCTACACCTATACCTCCAAAACCAAGCTCTGCAATAGGAGTATCTATAACTCTATCTGCACCAAACTCGTCTAGCATTCCTTTTGAAGCTTTGTAAGCACCATTATATTCGGCTACTTCTTCTCCCATTAAATAAACAGATGCGTCACGACGCATTTCTTCACTCATAGCCTCACAAACGGCTTCTCTAAACTGGATTGTTCTCATATAAGTTACCCACTAGTGGGTTAATTTGCAAAGGATTCTCAAAGCATTGCCTTAATCACCTAATTAATAATCGTTTTTTACGTACTCACAAAAATAAGCAATTCAGAAACCTCAAAAAATGAGAATTTTGCAAAATTTTACTATGCGCGCATAGTAAAATATAGTTTTTTACCTTATTTTTGTAACGATAACGAAATAGTACGAGTTTACGCTTTCGCGAAAGCGTACCTTTATCTTTATAAAAAACAAATTCTATGAAAATATTAGTGTGCATCAGTCACGTACCTGATACGACTTCAAAAATTAACTTTACTGAAGGAGACACCAAGTTTGATACTAATGGTGTTCAGTTTGTGATCAACCCAAATGATGAGTTTGGATTAACCAGAGCAATGTGGTTTAAAGAAAAACAAGGAGCTTCTGTAGACGTAGTAAACGTAGGAGGACCAGAAACAGAACCTACACTTCGTAAAGCACTTGCAATAGGTGCAGACACAGCTATACGTGTTAACACAGAAGCAAAAGATGGTTTTCAAGTTGCCAAAGAACTTGCAAGAGTAGTTCAAGACGGAGGATACGACCTTGTAATTGCAGGCCGTGAGTCTATAGATTATAATGGTGGTATGGTACCAGGTATGCTTGCAGGTCTTACCGGAGCAAACTTTGTAAATACGTGTATCTCACTAGAAGTAGATGGCACAAACGCTACTGCAACTAGAGAAATAGATGGTGGTAAAGAAACAGTTACTACAACTTTACCTCTTGTAATAGGAGGTCAAAAAGGACTAGTAGAAGAGAGTGACCTACGTATACCTAATATGAGAGGTATTATGATGGCTCGTAAAAAACCATTAAGCGTTGTTGAACCTGCTGGAGCAGCAACCGAAACAGCAGCTGTTGCCTTTGAAAAGCCAGCACCAAAAGGAGCCGTAAAACTTGTAGACACTGTAGACGAGCTCATCGATTTATTACATAACGAAGCGAAAGCTATCTAAAAAGTACGATAATATGTCAGTTTTAGTATATACAGAATCAGAAAACGGAGAATTTAAAAAAGCTTCACTTGAGGTAGCATCTTATGCAAAAGGTGTTGCAGATATGATGGGAACTTCTGTTACTGCTATTGCAGTAAATGGAGGTGACACAGCACCACTAGGAACCTATGGTGTAGATAAAGTTTTAAACCTTAAAGACAGCAAGCTAGACGCATTTAATGCAGCTGCTTATGCAAAGGGTATTGCTGCTGCAGCAAAGGCAGAAGGTGCAACAGTAGTGGTATTAAGCCAGAGCGCAAATGCAAAGTATCTTGCTCCTTTACTAGCGGTAGAGCTTGAGGCAGGATATGCATCAAATGTAGTTGCACTTCCAGAAAGCGCAGCTCCATTTAAAGTAAAGCGTACTGCTTTTACCAACAAAGCATTTAACATTACAGAGATCTCTACAGATGTAAAAATTGTAGGTCTTGGTAAGAACGCATATGGTCTTAAAGAAAACAGTGCCGCTGCTGCAACAGAAGATTTTAGTGCAGATCTAGGGACATTTGGTGTAGAGGTTGCCTCTGTAGATAAAGCTACAGACAAGGTTTCTATCGCAGATGCTGAGATTGTAGTCTCTGCAGGTCGTGGTATGAAAGGACCAGAAAACTGGGGGATGATAGAAGAAATGGCAGACATACTTGGAGCAGCAACTGCTTGTTCTAAGCCAGTATCTGATCTAGGGTGGAGACCTCACGGTGAGCACGTAGGGCAAACTGGTAAGCCTGTTGCTTCTAACCTATACATCGCGATAGGTATCTCTGGAGCTATACAGCACCTTGCGGGTATTAACTCTTCAAAAGTAAAAGTAGTAATCAACACAGATCCAGAAGCTCCTTTCTTTAAAGCAGCAGATTATGGTATCGTAGGTGATGCTTTTGAAATTGTACCTCAGCTCAATGAGAAGCTTAAAGCCTTTAAAGCTTCTAACAGCTAGAAATAAACTATTAGTTATATAAAATGAGCTTAAATATAATTTAAGCTCATTTTTATTTACCCTTATCTGTCTAAAAGACTGCACATTACCTTATAATTAAGATAACAATACGGCAAATCGTATAAACTTCTTAACTTATAAACCCTTTTTCCTATTTTTGCAACTTATGAGCTTAGTGCGTTTAAACATTAAAGGAATCTCCTACAGCCAGACTCAAAATGGCGCGTATGCCCTTATTCTTACTGAACAGGACGGAGAACGTAAGTTACCTATTGTAATAGGAGCTTTTGAGGCACAGTCTATTGCGATTGCATTAGAAAAGGAAATAAAACCACCCAGACCTCTCACACACGACTTATTTAAAAACTTTGCAGATCGTTTTGATATCGTCATTAAACAAGTAATAATACACAAACTTGTAGATGGTGTTTTTTACTCTAGTATAATTTGTGAGAGAGACAAAATAGAAGAAATTATAGATGCACGCACAAGCGATGCTATATCACTAGCCCTGCGTTTTCAAGCACCTATATTTACTTATAAAAATATACTTGATAAAGCAGGTATTTTTCTCAAAGGAAACACAAACCCAGAGGAGTTTACAGAAGAGGATGAAGTCCTAATGGATGAAATCATTCTGGAAGAAGAGCCTACATCAAGCGGTGATGATTATAAAAAAATGTCACTTCAAGAACTACACAACAAATTAGAGCAAGCCGTAAATAGTGAAGACTATGAGACTGCTGCACAAGTGCGAGATGAAATCTCAAAACGCAACTAAACAATCTTATATGCGCAAGCTACTACTCACCCTAATAGTATTAATGAGTTCACTTACAACATTTGCGCAGGAGCAAGCACAGGCTATGGCAGATGTTATCCCTTCTCAAGGTTTTACTTTTGAGAGTTTTGGCCGCGGTGTACTAGGTATGGTTACTCTTATTGTAATTGCCGTTTTATTTAGTAGCAATCGCAAAGCAATTAATTGGAAAACAGTAGGTATAGGACTTGCGTTCCAGCTTATTATAGCTGTTTGTGTACTTAAAGTTCCTTTTGTAGAAAGTATTTTTGATTTTATAGGAAGCATCTTTGTAAGCATACTAGAGTTTACCCTTGCTGGAAGTGATTTCTTATTTCAAGGTCTCGTGAGTGACACCTCAACTTTTGGGTACATATTTGCTTTTCAAGTATTACCTACCATCATCTTCTTTTCTGCGCTTACCTCTGTGATGTACTACTTTGGAGTAATACAGAAGGTTGTAAAAGCCTTTGGGTGGTTACTATCAAAACTGTTAGGTATCTCTGGAGCAGAGAGTTTAAGTGTAGCTGGTAATATCTTTTTAGGCCAGACGGAAGCACCGCTTCTTATAAAGGCATACTTAGAAAAAATGAACAAGTCAGAAATCTTACTTGTAATGATAGGTGGTATGGCTACAGTTGCAGGAGCGGTACTTGCGGCATACATAGGTTTCTTAGGTGGTGAAGACGAAGCGCTTAGACTTATTTTTGCAAAGCACCTACTCGCAGCCTCAGTAATGGCAGCACCAGGAGCTATTGTAATTTCAAAAATATTATACCCTCAGACAGAAGAAGTAAACACAGACGTATCTGTCTCAAACGATAAAATAGGAGCAAACGTACTTGATGCTATTGCAAACGGAACAACAGAAGGATTAAGACTTGCTGTAAATGTAGGGGCAATGCTTCTGGTTTTTGTAGCATTTATAGCTATGGCAAACGGCCTACTAGGCTGGATAGGTGAAATCACGACACTTAACGGCTGGATAGCTACACACTCTGCATACCCGCAATTATCGCTAGAAGCTATCTTAGGTACCATCTTTGCCCCACTTATGTGGCTTATAGGTGTGGCTAGTGAAGACACAACGATGATGGGACAACTACTAGGTATAAAACTAGCAGCAAGCGAATTTGTAGGTTACATACAACTTGCAGAGCTTAAAGACACCACAAACGTTGTACACCTCAACTACGAGAAGTCTATCATAATGGCAACATATATGCTTTGTGGATTTGCAAACTTTGCCTCTATCGGTATTCAGATAGGTGGTATAGGTTCTCTAGCTCCAGGGCAGCGCACGCAATTATCACGTTTTGGTCTTAAAGCACTTATAGGAGGTTCTATAGCTTCGCTTATATCTGCAACCATTGCTGGTATGATTATAGGGTAATAGATCCTTATCAAGCACCACTCTTTTTTTTAGATTTTTACGCTTTCGCGAAAGCGTAATCACCCTTGTTTATCTCGTAAAACAACCTACTGGGTGAAAGCAATCTTTACAACACCCGACAAAAGTGTACTATCTACATTAATTTTTGTCGTATCTTAATGTGGTAGAATAGATTACATACTAAAAAAACCGCTTATGAAAACGCAAAAAAAACCGCTTACTAGCCAGCTTAGATGGTTACTTGCTCTATGTATTATACTGGCATTTATCCCAAGTACCTATGCTCAAAACATAACAAATTATGTTGAAGTAAAAGGAACAATAACTGAGTCTGATTCTAAAGATGACATCGCTAAGGCTACCGTTACCCTTATGGGCACTAACCTAAGTACTGTATCAAATAATGAAGGTGAGTTTGCCTTAAAAATACCAGCGACAGATACAAAGAAGCAACTTAAAATTACCGCTCTAGGCTTTAATGAAAAGATTATTCTATTACCAGAAAATCTCAAAAAGCCACTCAAAATTAAACTAGACTACAGCATCATAAGTCTTGACCCTGCAAACCTAGTCGCTTATACAGATGCAAAAGCGCTTGTAAAAAAAGTACTCAATAAACGTAAAGACAACTATCTAGGTGATAAAACCGTAATGACTGCTTTTTACAGAGAGACTATAAAAAAGCGTAGTAAAAATGCATCTCTAGCAGAAGCCGTTGTAAACATCTATAAGCAACCTAATGCAAACAGCAAAAAAGACCAAATACGACTAGTCAAATCTAGAAAAGACACAGACTACTCAAAACTAGACACCATTGCTCTTAAGCTACAAGGAGGTCCTTTTAGCACGTTATATGTAGACGTAATGAAGTATCCAGAATATATCTTTAGCCCAGATACGATGGATGCTTACACCTTTAGATTTGGCAAAGTATCAGAAATTAATGGAGAGAATGTTTTTGTCGTCCGTTTTAAACAACGTGGAGAAGTGCTTACACCGCTATATGAAGGGAGTTTATATATAGGCGCAAGCAGTCTCGCTCTTGTAAAAGCTACTTATGCTCTCAAGCTAGACAATACAAATGAGGTAAACGAGATGTTTGTGCGCCGCAAACCAAGCGACGTAAAAATAAAACCTCGCAACATCTCTTATGAGGTAAACTATCGCGAGAAGAATGGCAGGTGGGTTTATGGTTATAGTAAAGCAGACCTCTCTTTTGAGGTCAAGAGAAAACGCCGTCTTTTTAAGTCTATATACACGCTCTCTTGTGAGATGGCTGTCACAGACTGGCAACTCGCCACATCAAACACCTCTTGGGAAGGCAATGGCGAGATAGATGAATATATCATTATGGCAGATCAAAATCTAGGTTTTGGTGATCCAGAATTCTGGGGAACATACAATGTGATTGAACCAGAAAAGTCTATAGAGTCTGCGATAAAAAAAATACAGCGCAAGCTAGAACGCTCAGAAGATCGCGCCTCACTAGGCGGCAAATAACCTCGGTTAATAACTCATAATAACTAGAAACACCTTTCGTTGTAGAAGACGGCAGGTGTTTTTATTTTGCTTGAACTTTGCAAGAGACTTTTTACGCTTTCGCGAAAGCGTAATCACTACCAGCATAAGCACCTTACAATTATCACTAAGTAAACTAGATGTATGAAACAGTATCACGACTTAATGAAGCACGTACTCGCCGAAGGCAACTTTAAAGGCGATCGCACCGGTACAGGAACAAAAAGTGTATTTGGGTATCAAATGCGTTTTGACCTCTCAGAAGGCTTCCCGATGGTTACTACAAAAAAGCTACACCTTAAATCTATCATCTATGAGCTTTTATGGTTTTTACAAGGTGATACTAACGTGAAGTATTTGCAAGAAAATGGTGTGCGCATCTGGAATGAGTGGGCAGATGAAAATGGAGACCTAGGTCCCGTTTATGGTTACCAGTGGCGCAACTGGAATGGTGACGAGATAGACCAGATAAAAGATATTGTAGAGACACTTAAAAAAAATCCTAATAGCCGCAGGATGCTTGTGAGCGCCTGGAATCCATCTGTAATGCCAGATACTTCTGTCTCTTTTTCTGAAAATGTTGCAAATGGTAAAGCTGCTTTACCTCCTTGTCACGCATTTTTTCAATTTTATGTAGCAGATGGAAAGCTAAGTTGCCAGCTATACCAGCGCAGTGCAGATATCTTTTTAGGAGTTCCGTTTAATATAGCTAGTTACGCACTATTTACAATGATGATGGCGCAAGTGTGTGGCTATGAGGCCGGAGATTTTATTCACACCTTTGGCGATGCCCATATTTACAGTAATCATATGGAACAAGTTGAACTTCAATTATCCAGAGAAATTCGTACTTTACCTACTTTAAAAATAAATCCTGAGGTAAAAGACATCTTTGGCTTCACTTTTGATGACTTTACTTTAGAAAATTACAATCCGCATCCTCATATTAAAGGAGCAGTTGCGGTATAACCTCAAATTAACCTACTTACAACAATGAAAAAATTATTATTTGCCCTTGCTTTTTTTGCAGCTTTCACAACTATAAATGCACAAGAAGGTGTGACTATGAGAAAGTCTACAACTCTTAAAGTTGAAGAAGTACCTCCTACGTGGCCAGGTTGCACGGGATCTATCAACCAAAAAAACAATTGTTTACGCCAGAAACTAGCAGGACATATTGTTAAGAATTTTAAATTTCCATCAGACTATGTAAAAGGGAAGGTGGCAATTGATATGTTTATAAACAAAGAAGGTAAACCAGTAATACGTTCTGTAAAAGGAGGCTCTCCAGGAGTACAAAAAGAAGTAAAAAGAGTGATTATGATGATGCCTCAAGTAATTCCCGGCAATATGGGAGGAACAAAAAAGGATAGCGATCTTAAACTTGCATTTACATTGTAAGGCTGTAAGAACACAAACTATTACAAAAGAGGAGCAAAAGAGATTTTGCTCCTCTTTTCATTTATAGCAATCTCAATAGTAAATAGTTATCAAGCACGATTTTTCATCATACAGCAAATAATCTTTTTATAGCTCGTAAGCTGGTGCAAAAGATTCTGAAAGTCATCTTATCTATTCCAGAAATTAAACCTGGAGAACTAGGTGGCAAAAAAGTAGCTGCAGAATATACAATACCCATCACCTATTAATACTACCTACTGGATTAAACTTGGTGTATCATTTAACCTAAATATTAACATTTTGCCAAATGAGGTCATAAAATTTTACACGCACTTAAAAACCCGTAACTTTATGTGACTTATAATTGTCACCGCTATGATTGTTACAGAAAATTTACTCGAGTTTTTTCTTGAAACTCGACAGCACACAGAGCGCCTGTGTAAACCACTTGAGATAGAAGACTATGTCGTACAACCCATAGTAGATGTCTCGCCACCTAAGTGGCACCTAGGTCACACTACGTGGTTTTTTGAAGAGTTTATTCTAAAACATCATAAAGAAGGTTACACACTTTTTAGCGATGACTTTGCTTTTGTTTTTAATAGCTATTATGAGAGTGTGGGTAAGCGTGTTGTGCGCACAGACAGAGGTAATCTATCCAGACCCACGGTAGATCAAGTATATGCTTACAGAAAATATGTGACAGAGGCCCTTAAGGATCTTCTAGAAGGAGACGTTTCGGAAGAGGTGACCAAGTTACTTACCATAGGCATACATCACGAGAAACAACATCAAGAGCTACTTGCTACAGATATAAAATATATACTAGGCAACAACCCACTTATGCCTGTTTATGGAGGAGATATTAGCTTTCGCGAAAGCGTAAAAGAAATCCCACAATCACAATGGACCCATATAACCGAAGGTGTATATGAAATAGGACATAACACTACAGATTTTTGCTACGATAATGAGCTGGGGCGTCATAAAGTATACCTACATGACTATGCAA
Source organism: Dokdonia sp. MED134 (assembly GCF_000152925.2). NCBI lineage: Bacteria > Pseudomonadati > Bacteroidota > Flavobacteriia > Flavobacteriales > Flavobacteriaceae > Dokdonia > Dokdonia sp. MED134. The sequence goes on from NZ_CP009301.1 coordinate 1,616,338, forward strand.
TATCTAATACTCTTGTAACAAACGGGGAGTGGATAGCTTTTATAGAAGCTGGAGGATATAATAAAACATTGCTCTGGCACGCCGAAGGCTGGGACTGGGTTCAAAAAAACAATATAGAATGCCCTATGTACTGGCATAAAGTAGGAGATAAATGGTATCACTACACACTAGAAAAAGGCTTACAAGAAATAGACAAGAGTGCCTCTCTAGCTCATATCTCATACTACGAGGCATTTGCCTATGCACAATACAAAGGACTACGCTTACCTACAGAATTTGAGTGGGAAGTAGCAAGTAAACATCTAGACTGGGGAGACCGCTGGGAGTGGACAGAGAGCGCCTACCTACCCTACCCTGGCTATAAAAAAGAAGAAGGAGCACTGGGAGAATATAATGGTAAGTTTATGGTAAACCAGAAGGTCTTAAGAGGTGGCTCTGTGGCAACACCAAGTAGACATACAAGACACACCTATCGTAATTTTTTTCAAACTGGATTACGATGGCAATTTACAGGACTACGCCTAGCAAAATAATAGTAAGTTATTACCACACTACACGACCATTACAAATATGACACAAATTAAACCAACCATAGCAACCGCATTTCATAAAGAAGTTGAAGAAGGGCTTACGGCATTTCCGAAATACCTTTCTTCAAAATTTATATATGATAAGAAGGGAGACAAGCTCTTTCAAGATATTATGGCAATGCCTAGCTACTACCTCACAGATTGTGAGTATGAAATTTTTGAAACACATAAAACTGCCATTGCACAAGCTTTTAGCAGTAAAAGCGGTTTTGAGCTTATAGAACTAGGGGCTGGTGACGGGAAGAAAACAAAGATTTTACTAGAACACCTAGTAACTCGCGGAGACACTTTTACTTATCTTCCTATAGACATCAGTCAGAATGCGCTAGACGGGCTAGAAGAAAGTATGAATATCGATTTACCACAAGTAGACATAAAACCACAACAGGGCACCTATTTTGACGTGCTAGAAGGGCTAGCAAATTACAACTCTCGTAAAAAAGTAATTGTAGTACTAGGCTCAAACATAGGGAACCTTTTACACCCACAGGCTATAGACTTTTTATCAAATATTAAAAAAGCAATGAGCGAGGGAGATTTACTTTTTATGGGGTTTGACCAGAAAAAGAATCCGCAGGTGATACTTGATGCTTATAATGACCCAGAAGGTATTACCGCTGCTTTTAATAAAAACCTACTGCACCGCATTAATGATGAGATGGATGGTACTTTTAATCCAGACCAGTTTAAACACTGGGAGGTTTACGACCCAGAAACAGGCACTGCAAAGAGCTATCTCGTTAGTAAGCAAGATCAAGATGTACGTATTAACGCTCTAGATCTTGATGTACACTTTAATGCCTGGGAGACCATACATACAGAGATAAGCCAGAAGTATGACGACAGCATTGTAGAGTGGCTTGCAAATGAGTCTGGGCTTAATATTATAAACGACTTTGCAGATAGTAAGGGATATTACAAGAACTATTTATTTGAAAAGAAATAAGAATACGCTTTCGCGAAAGCGTAACAACATCTAAAAAAAAGAATTATGAAAGCAATATGGAACAACGAAGTAATAGCAGAAAGTGATGATACGATAGTGATAGAAAACAATCACTATTTTCCGCACGAGGCTATAAAGAAAGAATATTTTAAATCTAGTGATTTACACAGTACCTGCCCGTGGAAAGGTAAGGCATCATATTACTCAATAGAGGTAAATAGAAAAGAAAATACTGATGCCGCTTGGTATTATCCAGAAGTAAGTGAGCTAGCAAAAAGTATAGAGAATAGGGTTGCCTTCTGGCGTGGTGTCGAGGTAGTAGAGTAATTCTATATTTCTGTAATGTAAAAAAAGCCATTTTCTAACCGAAAATGGCTTTTTGCACTATAAGTTGGGGGAAAACTTAACGTTATAATTCTAAAACACTGTTTTCGGCAGCGGCATAATCATTCCATTGGTAACCATCTGCAGCTTCTTCATTTACCCACTCTCCATCTACTACATATTTAAACTCGTATGACTTTTCTGTAGGGATATCAAAAGTTCCTTTAAAGGTTCCGTTCTTAAGTTTTTTAAGAGGTCTTGTGGTATCCCAGTTATTAAAATCACCTGCTACGGCAACCGTATCTGCCTCTGCAGCAGCAATCGCAAAGGTTACTTTACAAACAGGCTTTGTTTTTAAAAATTTCTTAGTAAGCGCCATAATTCTTTGTTTTTGATAAAGTACAAAGATAGGACTAGAACACTATAAAAAACAGATAATCAGACTATTGAGCTCATTATTCACGATTTAATAATATTGCACCTCTTAAAATTGATATCTAGTAAATCGAAAACGTTTGCAGACATCATAAATTGATAATATGGTGATTAATTAACACCTCAATCACATAAAATTTACAGTAAAAACCACAAAACAAAGGAATTATGACTTAATGACTTCAAGTAAATGTGCTAGATCATCTTCTGTATTAAAGTAATGAAAACCTACCCGAACGCCTTCTCCTCGCACCATCGTAAGTATATCTTGGTTTTTTAGTTTTATTATAGTTTTATCATCTCCTGTTATATTAAAAAATGCACCGTGACTCTCGCGCTCTGCAATTGCTTTTGAAAGAAGTCCATTTTCTAAAAACATCTCTTTGGCTTTTATATTTATATCCTTAATTCTCTTATCTATAACCCCCATACCAAGTTGATTTATAACATCTATTGCTACACCTAGGCTTCCATAATTGAGCGTATCTTGGTGTCCCGGCTCAAAACGACCTAAAAAGTTACCTTCTTGAGGTTTATACTTACCTTGTACAGAATTAAAACCTGTTGTACTAGGTGCAACACGATCTACAATACTTTCTTTAAACAAGAAAAAACCATTACCATACCCAGCATTCATCCACTTATAGGTGCTCGCCCCTATAGCATCTAGTGCAGAGTTATCAAAATCAAACACCTCTGTACCTACATACTGTGTAGCATCTGCAAGAAATAATGTATCAGGATATAGCGCTTTTAACTCTTTAAGAAACCCTTGGTTTATTTTTAACCCATCCAGCCACTGCACAAGTGAGAATGCAAAAATATCTGGCGTATCTTTCTTAAAAGCTTCTGCAACGACCTCTTCAATATTAAAACTAATCTGTGTGTACTTAATATCAAAATCTCTACTTTCAAAAGGCCAGTTTATAGATGGGTAATCTCCTTCTAGCAACAGTACCTTTTTGTGTGTTTTTATACCTTCAAGTAGTGTATTAAAACCGTATGAAAAATTAGGAACAAGGGCTACTCTATTTGCCTCGCAAGAAAAAAGCTCCCCTACCTTCTCACGCACAGACCCTAATATTTTACCTTGATTTTCTTTAAGCAAGCTACCTTGTACGAGAAAATCAAGATCGTGTTCTTGCCTCCACTCCATCACAGGCACAGAGAGTAAACCAGAAGATGCCGTATTGAGATAGGTATACTGACTCAGGATTGGGAAGAGTTTGGCAAAATTTTTCATAAGCTATTTTTAAAATGACGTTCTAAAAGGCTAATTTTATATGATTATATAAAGGTCGCATTTTATGGCACTATTCTCAAAGAAAACAACAACATCTATAGATCCAGTTCAAAAAGAACTTATAGAAAACGCTCAAGCTCGCGTAAGGCAAAAGAAAAACCTATACAGGCACTTTGTAGCTTTTCTAGCAGGAGCAATACTTCTTATTGTAATTAATCAAGTGCTTAATGTGGGTGAAGAGTTCAAGCCTTTTGAGACTCCTTGGTTTGTATGGGCAATTCTTATATGGACATTCTTCTTTCTCATACATCTCATAAACGTCATTGTAATGAGCAAGTTTATGAATAAAGAATGGGAACAAAAACACCTAGACAGACTCGTAGCCAAACAAAAACTACGCATCGCAGAGCTAGAGGAAGGCGTGCAAGTATCACACCCGTTACCAGAAAAAAAAAGTCCAATCTCAACAGACCCAAACACCTCACTAGACAACCAGAATACTCCCCTATGATAACAATGATAGCAGCTGCTGCCGAAAATAATGCACTGGGTAAAAATGGCGATATACCCTGGCATCTTCCAGATGATTTTCGTCATTTTAAAAAACTCACCACAGGTCACCATATTATTATGGGGCGTAAAACCTGGGAGTCTTTCCCAAAACCGCTACCTAATAGAACACACGTAGTCATTACAAGAGATAAGCAATACAACGCACCAGGTGCTACCGTTGTGCATTCCCTAGAAGATGCGCTGGCATATTGTAAGCAAGAGGCTCACACATTTATTATAGGCGGTGGCGAGATTTATAAACTAGGTATGCCATATGCCACCCATATAGAACTTACCCGAGTACATAACGAGTATGCGGCAGATGCGTTTTTTCCAGAAATACCAGAGAGTGAGTGGGAACTTGTAAACAGTACCTTTCACGATGTAGATGATAAACATAAAAGCGGCTTTACTTTTCAAAGCTGGAAGAGAAAGTAGAGCAAAGAACTTATACGTAGTTTTGAGTACGCTTTCGCGAAAGCGTATATCTCCTCATTGAGTCTCTCTCATTTTGTACTTTTGCACCTACTAACGAACATAAACTTATGAAAGCATATATATTTCCGGGTCAAGGTGCTCAGTTCTCAGGAATGGGATTAGACATTTTTGAAAAATACCCAGATGCTCAAGATCTTTTTTTAAAGGCAAATGATATTTTAGGTTTTAATATTACTGATGTAATGTTTGAAGGAACTGCAGAGGATCTTAAAGAAACTAAAGTAACACAGCCGGCTATCTTTATACATTCTATAGCACTTAAATCTGTTATGACAGATTTTGAACCGGCAATGGTAGCTGGTCACTCACTAGGAGAATTTTCTGCCCTTGTAGCAAGTGGCGCATTAAGTTTTGAAGATGGATTAAAGCTTGTGAGCCAGCGTGCACAGGCTATGCAAAAAGCTTGTGAGGTACAGCCATCTACTATGGCAGCCGTATTAGGTCTAGAAGACGCCGTGGTAGAAGAGGTGTGTGAGCAAACACCAGGAGTTGTGGTAGCCGCAAATTATAATTGCCCAGGCCAGCTTGTAATATCTGGAGAGATAGAAGCCATAAATAAAGCCTGTGAGACTATGAAAGAAAAAGGTGCACGTAGAGCGCTTGTGCTTCCTGTAGGAGGAGCTTTTCACTCACCTATAATGGAGCCAGCTAGAGAAGAACTAGCCGCGGCTATAGAGGCAACCAAGTTTACAAAACCTATATGCCCTATATACCAGAATGTAACTGCTAGCGCTATAACAGATGCTAGCCAAATACAGGCAAACTTAATAGCACAACTTACCGCACCAGTAAGATGGACACAAACCATACAGCAAATGATTGCAGATGGTGGTACAGAGTTTATAGAAGTAGGTCCTGGTAAAGTGTTACAAGGCCTTATGAGAAAAATAAACAGAGATGTAGCTGCAAGTAGCGCTATACTACCTGAATAGTATTACTCTATTTTATAACATAAAAAAAACCAGCCTAACAGCTGGTTTTTTTATTTATGATGGTTAAGTGTCTTCTTAGTGACCTGTCGCCTTCTTTACTTTATCTACAGCTCCGTTTGCAGCATCTTTTGTTGCATTTGCAGCGTTATTTGCAGCGTCTTTTGTTGCGTCTACAGCATTGTTTGCAGCATCTTTAGTTGCATCAATAGCGTTATTTGCAGCATCTTTAGTTGCATTTGCAGCATCTTTTACTCCTTCTACTGTTGCATCTGCAGCGTTTTCGATAGCGTTTCCTGTTGCGTCTACAGCATCTCCTGCAGCGTTTGCAGCGTCATTTGCAGCATCTTTTACAGAGTTACCAGCGCTCTCAAGAGCATCACCAGCACTGTTTACAGCATCACCAGTTGCGTTTGCAGCATCATTTGCAGCATTTTCAACAGCGTTTCCAGCTTCATTTGCTTTTTCTTGTACTTCTCTACAAGAAACTGCTCCTACGATAAGGGCTAGTGCAGCAACATTTAATAATAATTTTTTCATAATAGAAATTTGTTTAGATAGTTGTGAGGTGCAAATTTAACATAATTTCACATTTAATCAGCAATATTAGATATTTACTACAATTCTTAACCGATAAAAAACATAAATACATCGACAATCTGTCTTACACAACACTTGTTTTTAAAATGTTATGTTCTTTATACGCCCAAAGTGCTGAAAAAGATGTTTTTAGATAAAAAAAATTTTATTTGGAAATATTCCTAATTTTCATACATTTACCGTATGGGAACAAATGATTTACCTTCAGAAATACGTAGATTTAAAGAAGTGCGTGAAGATCACGACTTCACACAAGCAGAGTTTGCCGAAAAATTAGGCATAAAAAATAGTACTGCAGATATAGAGCGTGGCCGTACAAAACTCTCTGGCCAAGTTATTACAGAGCTACTGCGCCTTTTTCAAATAAACCCACTATGGATTTACGGTTACAGTAAACAGAAGCACCTTAACCCAGATAAAGGAGACATAAGTCCTAAGGTTGTCATAGTAGATAAGGAGGATAATGAAAATATGGTTTTAGTAAATCAAAAAGCCGCTGCGGGTTATCCTAATAATATTGCAGATGTAGAGTGGTATCAAAACCTGCCTGCCTTTGACTTCCCTATACCTCAATACCGTAATGCTACTTATAGAGGTTTTCAAGTAGAGGGCGACAGTATGCTCCCTAACTTTAGACCAGAAGACTGGGTACTTGCAAAAGGTGTAGAAAGTCTTGAGTATGCTAGTGATAATAAAGTATATGTAATTGTTATGCAGGATGCTGTAGTGGTAAAAAAACTACAAAAACTTCCAGATTCATCTCGTGTACTTCTTATATCAAGCAATGAAGATTATGCACCCTATGAGGTTGCTGTAAGCGACATACAGGAAATATGGCAAGTAAATAGTAAGCTCACTTTTAATCTAGATGAAGGTAGTAGTAACAGCCTACTTAAAGAGTTACAACAGTCTATGCTTGAACTCAAAGCGCAGATGACAGAATTTAAAGCATAAAAAAAGGATAATACAATAACCTATATTATCCTTTTTACGTGCCGTTACAAAACAGACTAATAATCTGTTTTAATTTTAACCTCTCCATCTTCATCTACCTTTACTTTGGTCTCAGAACCGTTTGTATTTTCTGTTTTTAATTTATAACCGTCGTCTGTATTTTTTTCTTTTATCTCAGCGGCATTTTCTTTTGCTTCTTCTATAGCCTGCTCTGCTTCTGTTTTCTTCTCTTTACAAGAGGTTAATGATACAGCCATAATACCTAGAGCAATTGCTCCTATTTTTAATGTTTTCATAATCATATTGGTTTAGTGTAATACAAATGTAGATTGATTAATAAGGCTTCACGCACAAAGCTTTACCAATAAGCTCTAAAGTTACGTTAACATTTATCCCTCATACTTACTATATTACCTAAAACTGTTAATTTTAAAGTAAAAATGAACTTTCAAGATACCTACGACTTTCTCGAAAAACTTCAACAAAACAACTCCAAAGAGTGGATGGATGCTCATCGCAAAGAGTATCATCATATTAGAGACAACCATATAAACTGGCTTAACAAACTTAATGCGAAGCTGGCGGAGATAGATGAAGCGTATTATGACACGCCTGGTAAAAAAGCTATAAACCGTATCAATAACAATCTAATGTTTCACCCTAACAAGCCTATTTACAAAGACCATATAGGCGCAGGACTGGATCAAAGAACTAAACAAGGGGATTTTTACATTGAGATAGGTCTTAAACATAATCTTGTGGCCGGTGGTTACTGGAAGCCTAAAAAAGAAATTCTAGATAGCATACGCGATGCGATAGATTATAACGGCGAAGAACTCAAAGCTATATTAGAAAAACCCAGCTTTACAAAAGCCTTTGGAAACCTATGGAGTCAAGATAAACTAAAAACCGCACCAAAGGGTTTTTCTAAGGACCACCCCCATATTGACTTACTTAGGTATAAAACATTTGCAGTGGAGACTACGCTTTCGCGAAAGCAAGTTTTATCAAAAGATTTTGACGCACTACTTATTGAAATGTATAAAGAGATGCTCCCTTTTAGAAGATACTTGAGAGAAGCCGTATCTGTGCTTACTTAATTACTGCCTTTGATATAGTCTATTACAGCTCGCGTAGCCCCAGTATTACTATTTATAAAATGCCCTGCAATCATACCTGTCTGAGCTCTAAACTTATCATCACTGAGTAGTTTGTTGAGTCGCTCGTCAAATTGATCTTGACTCGCAACCGCATATAATCCAGCAAGCTGCTGGAGTATTTTTGCCTCGGGAAATTTATTAAAATGAGGACCTATAAGAATAGGCACTCCAAAGGTCGCCGGTTCTAAAATATTATGTAATCCCGTATTCCCCATAGCACCGCCTACATAAGCTACATCTGCATAACTATAGATTTTAGTAAGAAGTCCTATGGTATCAACTATAAGTACATCATAATCTTTTAGAGTATTTATATCCATTGTAGAGTAACGAGCGACTCTAGCGGTACAAGCTCCTATAAATGCTGATATTTTTCCTTCTTTAATTTCGTGTGGAGCGATAATAAATTTGGCCTTGCCTTCGTGATTGTTTATGTAGTCTATAATTAATTTATCATCTTCTGGCCAAGTGCTTCCGCATACCACACAGAGATTATCTTTCTTAAATTGTGAGACAAAATCAAGCGTATTATCCATTGTAAGCTGCTGGCTCACTCTGTCAAAACGAGTATCTCCACTTATTGTATAATTTTGAAATCCTAGCTCTTCTAAAGCTTCGGCAGAGTTTTGATCTTGTAAAAAGAAATGCTCAAAACTCTCTAATGATTTGATCATCCATTTACCATAAGGTTTAAAAAAAGGTTGACTTTCTCTAAAGACTCCAGAAATCAAAAAGGTTCTAATCTTTCGGCGTTGTAGCTCTCGTAGGTAGTTAGGCCAGAATTCATACTTAACAAAAAAAACTGCTTCTGGTTTTATGGTATCTAAGTAGGTACTAACGTTTGATGTGGTGTCTAGTGGTAGGTAGATGGTCGCTTTCGCGAAAGCGTTATTTTTCTTTATTTCATAGCCAGAGGGAGAGAAGAAGCTTATCACCCACTGGTGATCTGTATAGTGCTCAGTAAGAGCCTTTAATATAGGTACTCCCTGCTCATATTCTCCCAGGGAAGCAGCGTGCATCCACAACGTTTTCTTTCCAGTTATGAGCTCGGCATTTAAAAACTTGATAGTATCCTTTCTACCTGTAATAGACTTTTGAAGCTTTTTATTAAAATTTCCAGCAAGCGGTAATACAGCTTGGACTAACCTCATTAATAAAGAATACAATATGTGCATAAGTCAAAAATACACTTTGTAATTAAATAGGTCTGAGTAGGAGATGGAGATTTTGTATTTTTGTTTTCTGTAAAATCAACGCTTTTTATTAAAATACCACTCTGTAGAAAGGTCACTTGCCTTTCTCCCATATCTAATGAAAAAAATACAAATGGTCGATCTTAAAGGCCAATACGCGACTATAAAAGAACAAGTAGACAGCAGCATTGCAGAGGTTATTGCAAACACTGCCTTTATAAATGGACCTGAAGTAAAAAGCTTTCAAACCGAACTGGAAGCGTATCTAGGTGTAAAGCACGTTATACCGTGTGCAAATGGTACTGATGCACTACAAATCGCTCTAATGGGTCTAGGCTTAGAACAAGGAGATGAGGTCATCACGGCAGATTTTACTTTTGCAGCTACTGTAGAGGTGATTGCCCTTTTAAAACTTACCCCGGTTCTTGTAGATGTTGACCCAGTAGATTTTAATATAGACATCGAAGCTATTAAGAGAGCTATCACACCAAAAACGAAGGCTATTGTGCCTGTCCACCTTTTTGGTAGAGCAGCAAATATGGATGCTATTATGGATCTAGCAAAAGAGCACAACCTCTTTGTTATAGAAGATAACGCACAAGGTATAGGTTCAAACTACACAGGTCGTGATGGTAAGAAAACAAAAACTGGAGGAATAGGTCACGTAGGTACAACATCGTTTTTCCCTTCGAAAAACTTAGGATGCTATGGTGATGGCGGTGCAATATTTACAAATGACGATGACCTTGCCCATACCATAAGAGGTGTGGTAAATCACGGTATGTACGTACGATACCACCACGATGTAGTAGGCGTAAACAGTAGACTGGACTCTATACAAGCAGCTGTTTTAAGAGCAAAACTGCCACATCTAGATTCATATAACAAAGCGAGACGCGATGCTGCACGCAAGTATACAGAAGCCTTTATGAGTAATAAAAAGATTATTACGCCTATAGTTTGTGATAGTTGTGATTGCCACGTTTTTCACCAGTATACACTACGAGTAGTAGACACAGATCGTGATGCTCTTGTAGCACACCTTAATGAGAATGGGATACCTTGCGGCGTGTATTACCCTATCCCACTGCACAGCCAGAAAGCTTATAAAGATGAGCGATATAATGAGGCAGACTTCCCTGTGACTAATGCCATTGTAAAAGATTGTATCTCCCTACCTATGCACACAGAACTAGAGGACGACCAAATTGCTTTTATAACTAAAACCGTGATTGACTTTGTAAATAAATAATCTATGAAATATACGCTATCCCTTCTACTTGCTTGCCTTGTGAGTATGACCACTTTTGCACAAGAGACGTTACTACATTGTGGTAAAATAATAGATACTCAAAATGGCAAAGTTTTAAAAGAGCAAACTATTACCGTACTGGGTAATCAAATTGTGAGTGTTGAGAAGGGGTACGCTTCCGCGAAAGCTGGACAAAGCATAATTGATCTTAAAACCAAAACGGTAATGCCTGGTTTTATTGATATGCACGTGCATATAGAAGGCGAGACAAACCCAAAACAGTATCTTGAGACCTTTACTAAGAATGAGGCAGACGTAGCCTTTACAGCAGCCGAAATTGCAGAAAGAACATTACTCTCAGGCTTTACAACAGTAAGAGATCTAGGCGGCTCTGGAGTAAATGTATCTTTAAGAAACGCCATTAACTCAGGAACCACTCGAGGTCCTCGTATTTATACTGCCGAAAAGGCCATAGGAACCACAGGAGGCCACGCAGATCCTACTAATGGTTTTAAAAAGGTAAATATGGGCGACCCTGGCCCAGCCCAAGGTGTTATAAACAGTGTAGATGACGCAAGAAAGGCAGTAAGGCAACGCTATAAGAATGGCGCTGACCTTATAAAAATCACAGCCACCGGAGGTGTTCTTAGTGTGAGTAAAAATGGTGATAACCCACAATTTAGACAAGAAGAGGTAGATGAGATTGTACGCACTGCAAAGGAGTACGGAATGCACGTAGCTGCACACGCACACGGTAAAGAAGGGATGCAACGTGCTATTAAAGCGGGTGTACAGACTATTGAGCACGGCTCATTTATGGATGAAGAAACGGTGCAGCTTATGAAAAAACACAACACCTATCTCGTACCCACCCTATCTGCAGGAAAGTACGTCGCTACCAAGGCTAAAGTAAAAGGTTACTACCCAGACATCATCATACCTAAAATTGAAAAGGTAGATGCTACGCTCAAAAAGACATTTACAATGGTTGCAAAGTCTGGAGTAAATATTGCTTTTGGGACAGATGCAGGCGTATTTCCTCACGGTGAGAATGCAAAGGAGTTTAGATATATGGTAGATTATGGCTGGAGCCCTATGTTTTCACTACAGTCTGCAACTATTACAAACGGGAAACTTTTAGATATGGAAGGTAAACTGGGTGTACTAGCCCCAGGCTACCTTGCAGACATTGTAGCTACAGACGATGACCCTACACAAAACATAGCAACTACAGAAAGTGTCTCTTTTGTTATGAAAGATGGATTAATCTATAAGCAATAACGACGTAAGACTTTAAAAGAATTAACTAGACTAGGTAAACACAACCCATTAAAAAAGCCTCGCTCATTTCTGAGCGAGGCTTTTTTAATTATGTATAAATGACCTTTATTTTGCCACTATAATAAATTCAGACCTTCTGTTAAGTTGGTGCTCCTCTTCAGTACATTCTATACCATTACCACAAGCATTAGTAAGTTGGGTCTCTCCATATCCCCTGCCAGTAAGTCGTGACATACTAATACCTCCTTGATCTACTATGTATCGTATTGTAGATACATTTCTACGCTGAGATAAACTCATATTATAAGCATCTGGAGCTCTACTATCTGTATGTGAGCGTACATCGATCTTAAGACTTGGGTATTCCCTCATTACTGCGATAACCTTCTCAAGCTCTAATGCAGCATCTGGACGAATGTTATGCTTATCAAAATCAAAGTAGATAGGATTAAGCTCTAGTGTCTTTGCAAGATCGTCGCCTAACTCTATCTTTAATGGTGGTTTTAAGTATAAATCTCTGTTTAAAACCAGCCCTACCTCTGATGTGGTGTTGACTATAGCCTCTGCTGGCTCATATAAAGACTTACTAGCACGTACTATGTATGATGTATTACAATCTACATCTGGAAAACTAAAACGTCCCGCATTGTCGCTTATTTTTGTCCCTACAACTTCATTGGCAATATTGCGCAACTCTACCGTAGCTTGAGAAAGTATCCTATCGGTCTTTACATCCTTTGTAACTCCTGTAATATTCTGAGCACAATCTGTAAGCAACTTTTGTTTACGCTCAAAACTATAAATATCATCATTACCAAGACCTGTAGCCCTACTAGAGGCAAAATAACCCGTGCCAAGCTCCTCGTTTAATATCAACCCAAAATCATCTGCACTACTATTTACAGGCTTACCTACATTGTAAGAGTCTCCTATACTACCAGCCGTGTCTAACTTACTAACAAAAATATCAAGACCTCCTAAACCAAGATGCCCATCTGAAGCATAAAAAAGCTTGTTATCTGAACTGATAAAAGGAAACGTCTCTCTACCCTCGGTATTGATACGATCGCCTAGATTTACAGGCTCACCATAACTACCATCTCCATTAATGGTTACCATCCATAAATCACTTAAGCCTTTTGTACCAGGCCTATCTGAGGCAAAGTATAAAATATCTTCTTCAGGACTCAAAGCAGGGTGTGCAGTAGAAAACTCATCACTATTAAAAGGAAGCTCTACAGGAACAGACCAACCATCATTAGATTTTTCACTCACATATAACTTTAGCTTTGTCGTACCATCCTCATCTCTCTTTAACTTTGTCTTCTTTGAATAGTTATTTCTTGTAAAGTAAACAACATCTCCATTTTCTGTAAACACAGAAGTACTCTCGTGATAAGGAGTGTTTATCTCATCTGATAGACGATTAATAGTAGGATCATTAGTCTCTGTATCTCTTACAACAAAAAGATCTAAAAAAGGTTGATCGTTCCAATCGTGTATGTAGTCTCCAGTAGCCACTTCGCGATTTGAAGAAAAAACAAGATCCTCACCATAGTAACTAGGACCAAAATCTTGAAGCTCACTGTTAAAAGAAACCTTCCCAATGGTATATCTACCAGACTGTGCTTCGATTTCCTTAAGGTAATCACGCTCGGCTACATAACGCTCTGCTCGAGAATCATCTCCATTTAACCTATTAAAAATATCCATTTGAGTATCTGCCAGGTCATAGCGCTTCATACTCTTAAGAGACTGAGCATATCTAAAGTAATACTCAGCATTTGCAACAAGCGTATCACTTTCTGAACCTAAAAGTTCACCATACCACTTTGCAGCCTGCTTATAATCGGCAGTGAGATAATAAGCATCACCTAGTTTCTTTAAAACCTCTGGTGATCTAAAACCTCTCTCTGCAACTCGTAAATATAAATTACGAGCATCTACAAAGGCATATTGATCAAAATTTTCAGTCGCTTCCCGTACCTTACCCTCTTGTGCCGTAACAGTAAAGCACAGCAAACACATTATTGATGCTAGTAAGCTCTTTAGTAATCTTTGTTTCATACAAAATAATTTTAGTCAGCTCTATTTAAACTAACGCTTTCGCGAAAGCAAAAAAATATTAATATATCTAATTAGAAGAATCTAGGGGAAATCAAACGCTTAGGTTTCTTTAAAATCTCAAACCTTAAAAACACCTCGTAACTACCGTTGTTAAACTGTTGCAACTCGGTAGTCTCACGATCATAAGCAAAGCCTATCATTAAACTATCTGTCACCTGAAAACCTACAAGACCACTCAAAGCAGCACTCCACCTATAAGCAGCACCTAAGGTTAATCTATCATATAATAAAGCATTTGCAGTAACATCTACTTGTAATGGCGCTCCAGATACCCACTTTGCAATAGCAGCAGGTTTTAACTTAAAGTCTGGAGTAATATCAAAAACATAACCCGAAGTGAGGTAGTAGTTAATACGCTCGGTAGCGAGATAAGTAGCATTAGGATCGTTCGTGTTTTGGCTATCATCAAAGTGATCGGTCTCCAATAAATTTGGAGCACTTAAACCAGCATAAAAACGATCTGTAGAATAAAATAACCCCACTCCTATTTGAGGAGAAAACTGGTTGTCTATATTATTCTGAATAAGCGCATCACCATTCTGAAATGGCGAAGCCTCTGAATAGTTTACATCTAATAAATGTACCCCTCCTTTTAATCCAAAACTAAGCTTACCAATATCTGATGTAGGTATTGAGTAACTAAAGGCAAGGTCTACATAGGTCTCACTGGTGATAAAAATATCATCTTGAACGATATTAAGACCTAAACCTACACGCTGAGAGTCTCCTATAGGGGAATGGATAGAAGCGGTTTGTGTACGAGGTGCGCCGTCAAGACCAACCCACTGACTTCTGTGAAGACCCAGCACACTAACACCACCACGTGAACCCGCATAAGCAGGATTAATACTTAACGTATTATACATATACTGTGTATACTGTGCGTCTTGCTGGGCATTTAACTGAACTGTACTCAGCGTTAAAATGAGCAATGACACAACAAATATAGTGTTAAAACATTTTTTCATATTGCTTTATTTTAATCCGGTGTACTCTTAAAAGTACACCGAATATTAGTATCTATTATTATCTGTTTAAGTATAAAGGTCCGGCAAGTTGCTGAAGCTTACCTGAAGCATTAGTATATTCTACAGTGTAGTAATACGTCCCTACTGGTAAAAGCTGATCGCCATTTATAGTAGCACGACCATTACTCTCTCCTCTAAAGTACTGACCATCCTGACCATAACCTTTTACTCCATAAACCTCTACTCCCCAACGGTTGTAAATACGTACAGTATTGTTTGGATACTTTTTAATACCTCTTATGACAAATACATCATTTAAACCATCGCCATTAGGAGTCATTATATCAAATACCTCTAAACCATCGGTCGCATTAGGATTACCATTGTTAACCTCTAAGAAGTCAATTATACCATTACCATTTTCATCTCCACATTCATCTCCATTAGGTATACCATCACCATCACAATCTAGATCTTTCCACTCTTGAGTTGTAGCTGTCATATCTTGATTTTCTGGATTTAAATCACAAGGATCTAATGGATTAGTACCATCTAATATTTCTACTCCATTAGTAACGCCATCGCCATCACAATCAAGATCATTCCATTCTTCACTTGGTTCTACAGACTGATTCTCAAAACTGAAGTCACAAGGGTCATTTGGATCTGTATTATTAGGTCCTATCATCCCATCTCCATCAGGATCAAGCTCGTCAATATTAGTAACGCCATCTCCATCACAATCTGCTAAAGCGTTTTCTTCAGAAATAGTGCTTAGATCTAAGTTATCTAAATCAAAGATACACGGATCACCTGTATTATTATCACTACCATTAGGTGTCCCATCATCATCACAGTCTGTATCTAACCATTCTTGGCTAGGTGTAACAGTCTGACTATCTAATATGTAATCACACAAGTCTAATGGGTTTGTTCCGTCTTCCAATTCATCACCATTAGTAACTCCGTCGCCATCACAATCCAGCATATTCCACGCTGGTGATTGAGGTAGACTAACATCATCAAGCTCAAAATCACACGGATCTACAGGGTCAGTACCACCGGTTACTTCATCACCATTTGTTACACCATCACCATCACAATCCTGCATTTCCCACTGAGATGTCACTATCGAGATATCTTGGTTTGCGGTATCGTAACTACAAGAATCATATGGATTTGTTCCATCAATAACCTCTTGACCATTTAAAACACCATCACCATCACAATCAGAACCTTGCCAAATTGGGTTGTTTTGATCTTCGTCACCTATTGTACCATCATCAACACAAGGATCATTTGGATCCGGATCATTTGCATTGATAGTTCCGTCACCATCACAATCTGCTAATGCCCATATAGAATTTGTTGAATCCTCATCACCTATTACTCCATTATCTACACAAGGATCTAATGGGTCTGGATCTTCACCATTGATAGTCCCATCACCATCACAATCTGCATTATACCAATCTGAATCTGTATCCGTAAGATCTACCATAGTAACATCAGCATCAACACAAGGATCTAATGGATCGTCATCTGTTTCATTTGGATTACCATCACCATCACAATCCGCTGTTAACCAATCTCCTGATTGCGGTAAACTAACATCATCAACATTGTAATCACAAGCATCGGTTGGATCTGTACCATCAGGACCAGCTGTACCATCCATATCAGGATCTACTTCTATTCCATTTGTTACACCATCTCCATCACAATCTGCCATATACCAATCTGAATTATTATCGAACAGGTTTACGTTTGCTATGTTTCCTCCTATACAAGGATCATATGGATCTGGATCATTTCCATTAACCTCTCCATCTCCATCACAATCTGCCGCTGCCCAAACATCATAGTTTGGATCCGTTGGATCTGGAATAGTTACTATATCTGTATCACCAGCACAAGGATCAAATGGATCTGTATCTGAACTGTTTGGTTCTCCATCGCCATCACAATCTGCATTATTCCATTCATCTGTCACTATTGTGATATCCTGATTCTCTTCTAAATAATCACAAGTATCAAGCGGATTAGTTCCATCATTTATTTCCGTTCCATTTGAAACACCATCGCCATCACAATCTAGTGCTAACCACAGTGTTGATACGATTGTAACATCCTGGATTGAAGCATCATATTCACAAGGATCATTTGGATCGGTACCAGTCGCAATCTCATTACCATTGGTTACTCCGTCACCATCACAATCTGCATTCAAATAAATATCACCTACTATAGTTACATCTTGATTATCGAGATCAAAATCACAAGCGTCGAGAGGATCTGTTCCATCTATAGTTTCCTGACCATTGGTTACACCATCGCCATCACAATCTGCATTGTTCCATTCATCTGTCACTATTGTGATATCCTGATTGTCTTCTAAATAATCACAAGTATCAAGCGGATTACTTCCATCATTTATTTCCGTTCCATTTGAAACACCATCTCCATCACAATCTAGTGCCAACCACAGTGTTGATACCATTATAACATCTTGGATTGAAGCATCGTATTCACAAGGATTATTTGGATCTGTGCCAGTCGCAATCTCATTACCATTGGTTACTCCATCTCCATCACAATCTGCAGCTAAATAATCGCCTTCCACAATTGTTATATCTTGATTTACAATATCAAAATCACAAGGATCATTTGGATCGGTACCATCGGCAATCTCGTCACCGTTAGTTACTCCATCACCATCACAATCAGCATTTAAAAACGCTGTTGTTTGTGTTACAGTAATATCCTCAACGTCAAAATCACAAGGATCAAATGGGTCTGTTCCTGCTGCAATCTCGTCACCGTTAGTTACTCCATCACCATCACAATCTGAATCAAAATAATCACCCATCTGTGATAAGGTCACTAACGAAGGATCAAAATCACAAGGATCAAATGGATCTGTACCATTAGCAGCCTCATCTCCATTACTTACTCCATCACCATCACAATCGGCAGCAGCCCATATAGCATAGTACTCATCTGCAGCATCTGGAATCGTTGCAACAGTTACATCACAAGGATCGAATATATCTGTTCCGTTTGCTATCTCATCTCCATTTGTCTCGCCGTCACCATCACAGTCACTTGAAATAAATGGCTCTGCTATCGTAGTCACATCTTGACTTGCAACATCAAAGTCACAAGGATTATTTGGATCGGTACCATCAGCAATCTCATCACCATTACTTACTCCATCACCATCACAATCTGCATCAAAATAATCACCCATCTGTGATAAGGTCACTAAAGAAGGATCAAAATCACAAGGATCAAATGGATTTGTACCATTAGCAGCCTCATCTCCATTACTTACTCCATCACCATCACAATCGGCAGCAGCCCATATAGCATAGTTCTCATCTGCAGCATCTGGAATCGTTGCAACTGTTACATCACAAGGATCGAATATATCTGTTCCGTTTGCTATCTCATCTCCATTTGTCTCGCCGTCACCATCACAGTCACTTGAAATAAATGGCTCTGCTATCGTAGTCACATCTTGACTTGCAACATCAAAGTCACAAGGATTATTTGGATCGGTACCATCAGCAATCTCATCACCGTTAGTTACTCCATCTCCATCACAATCTGCACGATAAATAATCACCAGTACTGTGATAAGGTCTACTGAAGCGATTGAAATCACAAGGATCAAATGGATCTGTACCATTGCATGTACTTCTTCACCATTAGTTACTCCATCACCATCACAATCGGCAGCAGCCCATACATCATAGTTCGGGTCTGCAGGTGCTGGTATCGTAGCAACACCACTAACACTACAAGGATCGTTAGGATCTGAACCATTCATATCTTCTGTACCGTTAGTCTCACCATCACCATCACAATCGGCAGCTTGCCAAATCGCATTGGTCGTATCTTCATCGCCTATCGTTCCATCGTCTACACAAGGATCATAAGGCGCTGTATCTGTTCCGTTTGGTGTTCCATCCCCATCACAATCAGCAGCTTGCCAGATTGGATTCGTCGTATCTTCATCTCCTATCACCCCGTCATCCGTACAAGGATCAAGTGGATCTGGATCTACTCCATTTGGTGTTCCATCACCATCACAATCGGCAGCTTGCCAAATCGCATTCGTCGTATCTGGTGTACTTCCTGCTGTGAAATCACAAGGATCTTCTGGTGCTGGATCTGTTCCGTTTGGATCACCATCGCCATCACAATCTGCAGCAGCCCATACATCATAAGCATTCTGAGCAGCAGTACCCGGAGCCATAGGATCTACCTGAACTGTCGGTGTCGTAACACTACAAGGATCAAACGGATCTGTACCATTCATTACTTCTTCACCATTAGTCTCTCCATCACCATCACAATCGGCAGCAGCCCATACATCATAGTTCGGGTCTGCAGGTGCTGGTATCGTAGCAACACCACTAACACTACAAGGATCGTTAGGATCTGAACCATTCATATCTTCTGTACCGTTAGTCTCACCATCACCATCACAATCGGCAGCTTGCCAAATCGCATTGGTCGTATCTTCATCGCCTATCGTTCCATCGTCTACACAAGGATCATAAGGCGCTGTATCTGTTCCGTTTGGTGTTCCATCCCCATCACAATCAGCAGCTTGCCAGATTGGATTCGTCGTATCTTCATCTCCTATCACCCCGTCATCCGTACAAGGATCAAGTGGATCTGGATCTACTCCATTTGGTGTTCCATCACCATCACAATCGGCAGCTTGCCAAATCGCATTCGTCGTATCTGGTGTACTTCCTGCTGTGAAATCACAAGGATCTTCTGGTGCTGGATCTGTTCCGTTTGGATCACCATCGCCATCACAATCTGCAGCAGCCCATACATCATAAGCATTCTGAGCAGCAGTACCCGGAGCCATAGGATCTACCTGAACCGTCGGTGTCGTAACACTACAAGGATCAAACGGATCTGTACCATTCATTACTTCTTCACCATTAGTCTCTCCATCACCATCACAATCGGCAGCAGCCCATACATCATAGTTCGGGTCTGCAGGTGCTGGTATCGTAGCAACACCACTAACACTACAAGGATCGTTAGGATCTGAACCATTCATATCTTCTGTACCGTTAGTCTCACCATCACCATCACAATCGGCAGCTTGCCAAATCGCATTGGTCGTATCTTCATCGCCTATCGTTCCATCGTCTACACAAGGATCATAAGGCGCTGTATCTGTTCCGTTTGGTGTTCCATCCCCATCACAATCAGCAGCTTGCCAGATTGGATTCGTCGTATCTTCATCTCCTATCACCCCGTCATCCGTACAAGGATCAAGTGGATCTGGATCTACTCCATTTGGTGTTCCATCACCATCACAATCGGCAGCTTGCCAAATCGCATTCGTCGTATCTGGTGTACTTCCTGCTGTAAAATCACAAGGATCTTCTGGTGCTGGATCTGTTCCGTTTGGATCCTTCACAATCGCGCAATCGCATTCGTACGTATCTGGTGTACTTCCTGCTGTAAAATCACAAGGATCTTCCTGGTGCTAGGATCTGTTCCCCGATTCCTGGAGATCACCATCGCCATCACAATCTTCGCCAGCAGCCCATAACATCATAAGCATTCTGAGCCAGCAGTTACCCGGAGCCATAGGATCTACCTGAACCAGTCGGTGTCGTAACACTACAAGGATCAAACGGATCTGTACCATTCATTACTTCTTCACCATTAGTCTCTCCATCACCATCACAATCGGCAGCAGCCCATACATCATAGTTCGGGTCTGCAGGTGCTGGTATCGTAGCAACACCACTAACACTACAAGGATCGTTAGGATCTGAACCATTCATATCTTCTGTACCGTTAGTCTCACCATCACCATCACAATCGGCAGCTTGCCAAATCGCATTGGTCGTATCTTCATCGCCTATCGTTCCATCGTCTACACAAGGATCATAAGGCGCTGTATCTGTTCCGTTTGGTGTTCCATCCCCATCACAATCAGCAGCTTGCCAGATTGGATTCGTCGTATCTTCATCTCCTATCACCCCGTCATCCGTACAAGGATCAAGTGGATCTGGATCTACTCCATTTGGTGTTCCATCACCATCACAATCGGCAGCTTGCCAAATCGCATTCGTCGTATCTGGTGTACTTCCTGCTGTAAAATCACAAGGATCTTCTGGTGCTGGATCTGTTCCGTTTGGATCACCATCGCCATCACAATCTGCAGCAGCCCATACATCATAAGCATTCTGAGCAGCAGTACCCGGAGCCATAGGATCTACCTGAACCGTCGGTGTCGTAACACTACAAGGATCAAACGGATCTGTACCATTCATTACTTCTTCACCATTAGTCTCTCCATCACCATCACAATCGGCAGCAGCCCATACATCATAGTTCGGGTCTGCAGGTGCTGGTATCGTAGCAACACCACTAACACTACAAGGATCGTTAGGATCTGAACCATTCATATCTTCTGTACCGTTAGTCTCACCATCACCATCACAATCGGCAGCTTGCCAAATCGCATTGGTCGTATCTTCATCGCCTATCGTTCCATCGTCTACACAAGGATCATAAGGCGCTGTATCTGTTCCGTTTGGTGTTCCATCCCCATCACAATCAGCAGCTTGCCAGATTGGATTCGTCGTATCTTCATCTCCTATCACCCCGTCATCCGTACAAGGATCAAGTGGATCTGGATCTACTCCATTTGGTGTTCCATCACCATCACAATCGGCAGCTTGCCAAATCGCATTCGTCGTATCTGGTGTACTTCCTGCTGTGAAATCACAAGGATCTTCTGGTGCTGGATCTGTTCCGTTTGGATCACCATCGCCATCACAATCTGCAGCAGCCCATACATCATAAGCATTCTGAGCAGCAGTACCCGGAGCCATAGGATCTACCTGAACTGTCGGTGTCGTAACACTACAAGGATCAAACGGATCTGTACCATTCATTACTTCTTCACCATTAGTCTCTCCATCACCATCACAATCGGCAGCAGCCCATACATCATAGTTCGGGTCTGCAGGTGCTGGTATCGTAGCAACACCACTAACACTACAAGGATCGTTAGGATCTGAACCATTCATATCTTCTGTACCGTTAGTCTCACCATCACCATCACAATCGGCAGCTTGCCAAATCGCATTGGTCGTATCTTCATCGCCTATCGTTCCATCGTCTACACAAGGATCATAAGGCGCTGTATCTGTTCCGTTTGGTGTTCCATCCCCATCACAATCAGCAGCAGCCCAAATATCATAAGCTATCTGTTCTGGTGTTCCAACCATCATTGGATCTGTTGGCACTGGAGTTCCTGGTGTAAAATCACAAGGATTCATTGGATCTGGATCACTTCCATTAGGATCACCATCACCATCACAATCTGCTATTAACCAGTCTCCTCTTTGTGTTTGAGTAACTAGCAAAGGTTCATAATCACAAGGATCTGTTGGATCTGTTCCATTACCATCGTCAACACCATTTCCATCAGGGTCAATTTCATTTCCATTTGTTACACCATCGCCATCACAATCTGCATCTTGAAATTCTGTAGTCGTTATTGTATAATCCTGACTTCCGGGTAAATAACTACAAGTATCATAAGGATCTGTACCATTTGTATCATTCTCTATTCCGTTAGTGACACCATCGCCGTCACAATCTGCAGCAGCCCAAATATCATATGCATTCTGAGCTGGAGTACCAGCCATCATAGGGTTAGTTGGAGCCGGAGTACCAGCACTAAAATCACAAGGATCTGTAGGGTTAGGATCAGTACCGTTAGGATCACCATCGCCATCACAATCTGCAGCAGCCCATATTGGATTACTAGTATCAGCTATACTTCCAGGTGTGAAATTACAAGGGTCATTAGGATCTGGATCTGTACTATCACAATCACCGTCACCGTCAGTATCAATACACCCATCTACTGTAACACTTTCATTTAAATCATCTCCAGCAGTAGTAGGATCTGTTTGATCTGGTGTTGATGCTGCAGTAGTTGTATTTGTTATCGTGTTTCCATCTTCGCCACCATCTACAACACCATCGATTGTTAAAGTAACAAATTGTCCGCTACCTATTAAAGGTATTGTCCAGTTTGGATCAGTATATGTAGAAGGCTGGTCACCTCCCGTATTTCCGTTATTGACAGTTGCAGTAAGGCCTGCTGGGATTGCATCTACTAAAGAAACATTAGTAGCATCATCTGGACCGTTATTCGTAACCGTAATTGTAAATGATACTGTATCTCCTTCCGCCGGTGTAGCATTACCACTTACCAAGGTTTTAACCGTAACCAAATCTGCCTCACCAACTGCAATTCCATCGTTATTTCCGTCTGTACCATCATCCACATTATTTGCAGGGTTCCCATCTACTTGATCTGCTGAAACTGATGTAATATTTGTAAAAGGTCCAGCAGCATCTATTGTACCTGTCACGATTAAAGTCACATCACTAAATGGTGAATTAGGCAATATTGTCCCGACATTACAAGGGAAGGTTACACAACCTGCTCCAGTTATTCCTGTAATAGTAACATTTGTAGGAGTATCTGTAACAAATACATTTGTTGCTGTATCTGTTCCCAAATTACTTACAACTATATTCCAAGAGACCGTATCTCCAGGGGCAAAAGGTCCCGATTGATTTAATGTTTTAGTTATACCCACATCGGCGGCAGCAACACTACAAGAATCTGGCGCTGTACCTGCTACTTGTGTATCTGTACAGCCACTTGGATTTACAAATGTTGCTGTCAAAATAACATCTGCACCATCTGAAGCAAAGGTTAAACCAGAAAACGTGTATGATGTTGCACCCGCTGGTATTGAAGACACTGGAACGAACTCATTTATTCCTGCACCAGTTAGATCTAGAGTACCTAACCCTGGTGGATTTGTAAACTCGACTATAACATCTGCTGTAAATGAATCATCTGAGGCATCACCGGTTGTACCGCCTGAGTCACACGCACTAATATTGTCTAAAGAAATAATTGCAATCGTACAGGTATTTACCGTAATAAACACATTTGCTGTATCTTGATTACCTAAAGGATCTGCTACTGTGTAAGGAAAAGATATAGGAGTACTACTTCCAGGAGGAGGTGTAATAATGAGCTCACCACCCACATATTCTACAATAGTACCATCTGAAAGTAACACTGGCGCACCACCTTCTGTAATAGGCATCCCATCAACCTCGGTTATAATAATAGGGTCCATATCTGGATCTGAATCATTACTTAAAGGAGCTATTGTAATTGGCGTATCAACATTTGTAACATCAATGTCATCTTCAGCCTCGGGAGGGTTATTTAATATTACAGACGATTGGACAGGCCCTACTACTGTGCCATTTGGATCTGTAGCCGTGAAAGTAGCTACATTTTCCATAGTACATGGTAATGTAATTTCAACATCAATTGTTAAAATAAGTCTTTCGCCTGGAGCGAATTGACCTGTATTATTTTCAAAAATGTTATTAAGTCCTTGTCCAGTATAAAAGGCATTGAGCACTGGATCTACTGTTGCTGTTGATGTTACTATTTGTGGAGCCCCAATACTTACAATATTTCCAGGACACATCGCTTCAATATCATCAACAACTTGTAAATTAAATATGTCTACGGGAGACGTTGGATCATTTTGAATCTCTATTTGAAAAGTAACATCTCTATTGCCCAAGGTGCCAGCGGGATCATTATTAATAATTGTTTTTGTGATTACAGGAATTGGTGTGAATAAAAGTTGCACCGGAGTTTGATCACAAAAACACTGCTCATCATCGTGCTCTGCTGTTGTATTTCTTCTTGATATGTCCGAAACAGCCGTTCCATTTGAATCTTCACCAGAAAAAACACCTTGCGTATTCCTTACTGATTGATTTCCTGTAGGTCCTACATTCAAATCAACTCTATAAGATGCTGTCTCTCCAGAGGTCATAGTCTGACCAGGAACTAAAAGATTTGTGGAGGTACCTATTACTCCCGAGCCTCCATCGAAATCTGGATTTGCAGCTAATGTTCCTGTAAGCTGTGTTACAGTAAATGTATTGATTGGGATACCTGAATTAAATAAATGATCAAATGAATCTACGTATTGCACATTACTTGCCGTACCTGAACCAGAGTTCCTAAGTGTAATTGTATAGAAAAAATCAGAAGTTCCATCTGTATTAATAGGAGGAGTAGCATCATTTACTTGAAGGCCAGCGCTCAATATAGAAAGGTTTTCCTCAAACAACTCAACATCTGTAGCACTCGTTATATAAGGATCTCCAGTAACTGCATCATTTGCTGTTGCAAAAATTTCATTAACAACTGTGGCTCCGTCCAAAGCTGCAACAGCATCAACCTCAATACAAAATGCGTAAGTAATACTTTCTCCCGGACCTAACTCTTGTAATGTATCAATTATAATAACATCTTCTTGTGTAGTTCCATTAAAAGAGCCATTAGGAGTTACTCCTAAACTTAAAGGCCCAGCAGACCTTGACACTATATTCACAATATTTGCGTCACCTAAAAATGGTGTACCCAAATCGTCAGAAATATTTATGTTATATACAGGATTCGCCCCAGTGTTAGTTAAAGTTCCTTCATAACGTATTCTATACCTATCATCTGTAGTATACCCCCAATCACAATGAGACTTATCTATTACTAAACCTCCATCACCAACGGGTACACTACACTGCGACGGTGCTGTAAATGTATTAGGGAGATTAAAAGGGCAAGTACTATCAGAAAAAGCAGCTGTTAAGTCTACCGGCCCTCCGTCTGATGGAAACACAACGCCCACAAACGTATGACTTGTAGGAGAGTCTAACGTACCAACACCTTCAAATTGATCAAAAACATTATCTCCTGTTAAATTGAGGGTTCCTGTCGTTGGCGGAAAATCAAATGTTACAGTTATATCTGCAGTAAATGTATCATCACCATCTTGACCTGGTCCTTGTGTACCTCCATCATTACAGATTGAGATATTATCTGCCACTATACCATTTATAACACAATCCGGACTACAAGAAGCTGGTGCCGAAACTGCCATAGGATCTGTAAAAGTACAAGCTGCATCATCTGAGAATGTAGCAGTCAAACTTTGGAGCATTCCATCTGCCGTAAACAGAACATCTTGAAATGTGTGTGAAGTTGCCGTATCTAAATCTGCAACCAAAACCGTTACAGCATTTAGATTATCACCAGTAATGTCTAGACTACCCGTAGCCGGAGCCATATCAAATGTAACTGTTACATCTGCAGTAAAAGTATCATCACTAGGATCTGGAGTAGTGCCTCCATCATCACAAGCAGATATCATAGATGTAGAGATAACTGTAATGTTACATTGTGCATTACCGACTTGCGATACTAAGAAAGAAAGTAATAAAAACCCAAAAATTGAATTTTTAAAATTGTTCCGATAAGATAAATTACGTAGTAGTGATTTCATAAGCGAATACTATAATATTACTTTATGTGAATCCAAAAAATTGGCCATAGTTTACTCGAAAGATAGATTAAGTTATTTTTAATACAAACAACAACTTATAATTAAATCTTTAATATCGACAAAAAGTTAATAAAACACGATTAAGTGCGTTTTAAATTACAATTAGACAAGAATTCTATAAAATTTTTACAAAAACTTGTTTTTTAATTGAAACCAGTAGGTATCTATGTGCAATAAAGGCATAAAACTTAGACTAAAAGACTCAAAAGAATTAACTAGACTAGGTAAACACAACCCATTAAAAAAGCCTCGCTCATTTCTGAGCGAGGCTTTTTTAATTATGTATAAATGACTTTTATTTTGCCACTATAATAAATTCAGACCTTCTGTTAAGTTGGTGTTCCTCTTCAGTACATTCTATACCATTACCACAAGCATTAGTAAGCTGGGTCTCTCCATATCCCCTACCGGTAAGTCGTGACATACTAATACCTCCTTGATCTACTATGTATCGTATTGTAGATACATTTCTACGCTGAGATAAACTCATATTATAAGCATCTGGAGCTCTACTATCTGTATGTGAGCGTACATCGATCTTAAGACTTGGGTATTCCCTCATTACTGCGATAACCTTCTCAAGCTCTAATGCGGCATCTGGACGAATGTTATGCTTATCAAAATCAAAGTAGATAGGATTAAGCTCTAGTGTCTTTGCAAGATCGTCGCCTAACTCTATCTTTAATGGTGGTTTTAAGTATAAATCTCTGTTTAAAACCAGCCCTACCTCTGATGTGGTGTTGACTATAGCCTCTGCTGGCTCATATAAAGACTTACTAGCACGTACTATGTATGATGTATTACAATCTACATCTGGAAAACTAAAACGTCCCGCATTGTCGCTTATTTTTGTCCCTACAACTTCATTGGCAATATTGCGCAACTCTACCGTAGCTTGAGGAAGTATCCTATCGGTCTTTACATCCTTTGTAACTCCTGTAATATTCTGAGCACAATCTGTAAGCAACTTTTGTTTACGCTCAAAACTATAAATATCATCATTACCAAGACCTGTAGCCCTACTAGAGGCAAAATAACCCGTACCAAGCTCCTCGTTTAATATCAACCCAAAATCATCTGCACTACTGTTTACAGGCTTACCTACATTGTAAGAGTCTCCTATACTACCAGCCGCGTCTAACTTACTAACAAAAATATCAAGACCTCCTAAACCAAGATGCCCATCTGAAGCATAAAAAAGCTTGTTATCTGAACTGATAAAAGGAAACGTCTCTCTACCCTCGGTATTGATACGATCGCCTAGATTTACAGGCTCGCCATAACTACCATCTCCATTAATGGTTACCATCCATAAATCACTTAAGCCTTTTGTACCAGGCCTATCTGAGGCAAAGTATAAAATATCTTCTTCAGGACTCAAAGCAGGGTGTGCAGTAGAAAACTCATCACTATTAAAAGGAAGCTCTACAGGAACAGACCAACCATCATTAGATTTTTCACTCACATATAACTTTAGCTTTGTCGTACCATCCTCATCTCTCTTTAACTTTGTCTTCTTTGAATAGTTATTTCTTGTAAAGTAAACAACATCTCCATTTTCTGTAAACACAGAAGTACTCTCGTGATAAGGAGTGTTTATCTCATCTGATAGACGATTAATAGTAGGATCATTAGTCTCTGTATCTCTTACAACAAAAAGATCTAAAAAAGGTTGATCGTTCCAATCGTGTATGTAGTCTCCAGTAGCCACTTCGCGATTTGAAGAAAAAACAAGATCCTCACCATAGTAACTAGGACCAAAATCTTGAAGCTCACTGTTAAAAGAAACCTTCCCAATGGTATATCTACCAGACTGTGCTTCGATTTCCTTAAGGTAATCACGCTCGGCTACATAACGCTCTGCTCGAGAATCATCTCCATTTAACCTATTAAAAATATCCATTTGAGTATCTGCCAGGTCATAGCGCTTCATACTCTTAAGAGACTGAGCATATCTAAAGTAATACTCAGCATTTGCAACAAGCGTATCACTTTCTGAACCTAAAAGTTCACCATACCACTTTGCAGCCTGCTTATAATCGGCAGTGAGATAATAAGCATCACCTAGTTTCTTTAAAACCTCTGGTGATCTAAAACCTCTCTCTGCAACTCGTAAATATAAATTACGAGCATCTACAAAGGCATATTGATCAAAATTTTCAGTCGCTTCCCGTACCTTACCCTCTTGTGCCGTAACAGTAAAGCACAGCAAACACATTATTGATGCTAGTAAGCTCTTTAGTAATCTTTGTTTCATACAAAATAATTTTAGTCAGCTCTATTTAAACTAACGCTTTCGCGAAAGCAAAAAAATATTAATATATCTAATTAGAAGAATCTAGGGGAAATCAAACGCTTAGGTTTCTTTAAAATCTCAAACCTTAAAAACACCTCGTAACTACCGTTGTTAAACTGTTGCAACTCGGTAGTCTCACGATCATAAGCAAAGCCTATCATTAAACTATCTGTCACCTGAAAACCTACAAGACCACTCAAAGCAGCACTCCACCTATAAGCAGCACCTAAGGTTAATCTATCATATAATAAAGCATTTGCAGTAACATCTACTTGTAATGGCGCTCCAGATACCCACTTTGCAATAGCAGCAGGTTTTAACTTAAAGTCTGGAGTAATATCAAAAACATAACCCGAAGTGAGGTAGTAGTTAATACGCTCGGTAGCGAGATAAGTAGCATTAGGATCGTTCGTGTTTTGGCTATCATCAAAGTGATCGGTCTCCAATAAATTTGGAGCACTTAAACCAGCATAAAAACGATCTGTAGAATAAAATAACCCCACTCCTATTTGAGGAGAAAACTGGTTGTCTATATTATTCTGAATAAGCGCATCACCATTCTGAAATGGCGAAGCCTCTGAATAGTTTACATCTAATAAATGTACCCCTCCTTTTAATCCAAAACTAAGCTTACCAATATCTGATGTAGGTATTGAGTAACTAAAGGCAAGGTCTACATAGGTCTCACTGGTGATAAAAATATCATCTTGAACGATATTAAGACCTAAACCTACACGCTGAGAGTCTCCTATAGGGGAATGGATAGAAGCGGTTTGTGTACGAGGTGCGCCGTCAAGACCAACCCACTGACTTCTGTGAAGACCCAGCACACTAACACCACCACGTGAACCCGCATAAGCAGGGTTAATACTTAACGTATTATACATATACTGTGTATACTGTGCGTCTTGCTGGGCATTTAACTGAACTGTACTCAGCGTTAAAATGAGTAATGACACAACAAATATAGTGTTAAAACATTTTTTCATATTGCTTTATTTTAATCCGGTGTACTCTTAAAAGTACACCGAATATTAGTATCTATTATTATCTGTTTAAGTATAAAGGTCCCGCAAGTTGCTGAAGTTTACCTGAAGCATTAGTATATTCTACAGTGTAGTAATACGTTCCTACTGGTAAAAGCTGATCGCCGTTTATAGTAGCACGACCATTACTCTCTCCTCTAAAGTACTGACCATCCTGACCATAACCTTTTACTCCATAAACCTCTACTCCCCAACGGTTATAAATACGTACAGTATTGTTTGGATACTGCTCAATACCTCTTATGACAAATACATCATTTAAACCATCGCCATTAGGAGTCATTATATCAAATACTTCTAAACCATCGGTCGCATTAGGATTATTATTGTTAACCTCTAAGAAATCTGGTATTCCATTACCATTTTCATCACCTAATTCATCTCCGTTAGGTATACCATCACCATCACAATCTCCATCAAGGAAATCTTGACTCACGTTTACTGTCTGGCTTTCTACTTCAAGACTACAAGAATCATTAGGATTAGTTCCATCTACACCTTCTCTACCATCTAATACTCCATCTCCATCGGTATCAGGATTTGTTGGGTCGGTAGTATTACCATTAGGATCTGCAGGAGTATTTGGATTATCAATCCCTGTTATTTCTTCCTCATTTGTTAACCCATCATTGTCACAATCTGCATTGTCAAACTCCGGTGTCGTTAGAAGAGTTTGACTATCTGCAACAAAATCACAAACATCAAACGGATCTGTACCATCTGCAATCTCATCTCCATTAGTAACTCCATCACCGTCACAATCAAGGGTGTCAAAATCACCTCCTACAGTTAGTGTAATACTACCAACTAAGAAATCACAAGGGTTATTAGGGTCTGTACCATCTTCTGCTTCATCTCCATCTGTTACTCCATCACCATCTGTATCAGCATTTGTAGGATCTGTTGTATTTCCATTTGGATCTGCAGGTGTATCAGGATCATCTATACCCGTTATTTCTTCACCATTATTTAAACCATCCATATCACAGTCAAGATCATTCCAAGCTTGAGTAGGATCAATAGATTGACTACTCACCTGTAAATCACAAGGGTCATTAGGGTCGGTCATATCACCAGCTTCATCGCCATCGGTTACTCCATCTCCATCACTATCAGGATTCTGTGGATCTGTGGTATTACCATTTGGATCGTTTGGAGTTGATGGATCATCAATTCCGGTTGTCTCCTCATTGTTAGTAAGGCCATCCATATCACAATCTGCACTGTCGTAAGCAGCATCAGTCATTTCTGTCTGGTTAGCTACTACTAGACTACAATTATCATTAGGATCTGTACCATCAAGCGCTTCTTGACCATCTGTTACTCCATCACCATCACTATCAATATCTAATGGATCTGTAATCTCACCATCAGGATCTGCAGGGGTAGTAGGATCGTCAACTCCAGTGAGCTCTTCACCATTATTTAAACCGTCCATATCACAATCAAGATCATTCCAAGCTGTCGTTGGCGTTACCGTTTGACTAGCAATCTCAAGAGCACAAGGATCAT
Source organism: Dokdonia sp. MED134 (assembly GCF_000152925.2). Classification (NCBI taxonomy): domain Bacteria; kingdom Pseudomonadati; phylum Bacteroidota; class Flavobacteriia; order Flavobacteriales; family Flavobacteriaceae; genus Dokdonia; species Dokdonia sp. MED134. The sequence goes on from NZ_CP009301.1 coordinate 1,647,760, forward strand.
TAGGATCGGTCATATCTCCAGCTTCATCGCCATCGGTTACTCCATCTCCATCACTATCAGGATTCTGTGGATCTGTGGTATTACCATTTGGATCGTTTGGAGTTGATGGATCATCAATTCCTGTTGTCTCCTCATTGTTAGTAAGGCCATCCATATCACAATCTGCACTGTCGTAAGCGGCATCAGTCATTTCTGTCTGGTTAGCTACTACTAGACTACAATTATCATTAGGGTCTGTACCATCAAGCGCTTCTTGACCATCTGATACTCCATCACCATCACTATCAATATCTAATGGATCTGTAATCTCACCATCAGGATCTGCAGGGGTGGTAGGATCGTCAACTCCAGTAAGCTCTTCACCGTTATTTAAACCGTCCATATCACAATCAAGATCATTCCAAGCTGTCGTTGGCGTTACCGTTTGACTAGCAATCTCAAGAGCACAAGGATCATTAGGATCGGTCATATCTCCAGCTTCATCGCCATCGATTACTCCATCGCCATCACTATCAGGATTCTGTGGATCTGTGGTATTACCATTTGGATCGTTTGGAGTTGATGGATCATCAATTCCTGTTGTCTCCTCATTATTGGTAAGACCATCCATATCACAATCTGCACTGTCGTAAGCGGCATCAGTCATTTCTGTCTGGTTAGCTACTACTAGACTACAATTATCATTAGGGTCTGTACCATCAAACGCTTCTTGACCATCTGATACTCCATCACCATCACTATCAATATCTAATGGATCTGTAATCTCACCATCAGGATCTGCAGGGGTGGTAGGATCGTCAACTCCAGTAAGCTCTTCATTGTTTGTTAATCCATCATTATCACAATCATAATTAGGGAAATCAGTACAAGTTCCAATATATATTTGAACAGATGCAGTATCACAATTTGTTGGCACTGCAACCTCACATATCGTATATAAAACTGTGTAGTTTCCAGGAGAAGTCCCTGCAGGAACTATCAAAAGCCCATCTGAATCAATTATTAGTCCGTTTATTCCACCATTACTAGCAATTGAAATTGAAATTTCTGTATCACTTACGGGCACATTATTCATTAAATCATTTATGGTTATATCACCTACTACTACATCTTCTAAACTTGTATCAATAGGCGTTTGGCTATAATCATCATCAATAGCATCGATTGAATCTGGTGCGCTTACTACTACTGTAGCTGTCGCAGTATCACAGTTACTGTTAGTTGGTGCTGTACCATCTTCACAAACTGTATAATCTACTGTATAAGTGCCAGGTGCAGTGTTCGCTGCTACGGTTACTGTGCCATCAGCATTCACCGTAAGTGGACCATCTGTATTTGGAGTGATTGTAACATCTGCAGGGTCTACAGGCACACCATTAATTACATCATTAGAAAGAACATCACCTAAGGTAATACCATTAACTCCCTCTTCTGCTGTAGCTGTGTAGCTATCATCCATCGCATCAATTGGATCTGGTGCGCTTACTACTACTGTAGCTATGGCAGTCTCGCAATTTGATGGAACAGCTGTCTCACAAATCTGATAAGGAATTGTATATGTACCCGGTGCAGTACCGCTGGCTACTATAACATCTCCAGTAGCAGGGTCTATTGACAATTCCGCTGTTGGTGTAGCGGTTAAAGTAACATCTGCTGGATCTACCGTCGCTCCGTTTAAAGTGTCATTGGCTAATACATCACTAAAAGTAATACCAGTAACACCTTCCTCTGCAGTGGCTGTGTAGCTATCGTCCATCGCATCGATTGGGTCTGGTGCACTTACTACTACTGTAGCTGTCGCAGTCTCGCAATTTGATGGAACAGCTGTCTCACAAATTTGATAAGGAATTGTATATGTACCCTGTGCAGTACCGCTGGCTACTATAACATCTCCAGTAGCAGGGTCTATTGACAATTCCGCTGTTGGTGTAGCGGTTAAAGTAACATCGGCTGGATCTACCGTCGCTCCGTTTAAAGTGTCATTGGCCAATACATCACTAAAAGTAATACCAGTAACACCTTCCTCTGCTGTAGCTGTGTAGCTATCATCCATCGCATCGATTGGGTCTGGTGCGCTTACTACTACTGTAGCAGTCGCAGTATCACAGTTGCTGTTAGGTGGTGCTGTACCATCTTCACAAACTGTATAATCTACTGTATAAGTACCAGGTGCAGTGTTCGTTGCTACGGTTACTGTGCCATCCGCATTCACCGTAAGTGGACCATCTGTATTTGGAGTGACTGTAACATCTGCAGGGTCTACAGGTACTCCGTTGATGACATCATTAGAAAGAACATCACCTAAGGTAATACCAGTAACTCCATCTTCTGCTGTAGCTGTGTAGCTATCATCCATCGCATCAATTGGATCTGGTGCGCTTACCACTACTGTAGCTGTTGCAGTCTCGCAATTTGATGGAACAGCTGTCTCACAAATCTGATAAGGAATTGTATATGTACCCGGTGCAGTACCGCTGGCTACTATAACATCTCCAGTAGCAGGGTCTATTGACAATTCCGCTGTTGGTGTAGCGGTTAAAGTAACATCTGCTGGATCTACCGTCGCTCCGTTTAAAGTGTCATTGGCTAATACATCACTAAAAGTAATACCAGTAACACCTTCCTCTGCAGTGGCTGTGTAGCTATCGTCCATCGCATCGATTGGGTCTGGTGCACTTACTACTACTGTAGCTGTCGCAGTCTCGCAATTTGATGGAACAGCTGTCTCACAAATCTGATAAGGAATTGTATATGTACCCGGTGCAGTACCGCTGGCTACTATAACATCTCCAGTAGCAGGGTCTATTGACAATTCCGCTGTTGGTGTAGCGGTTAAAGTAACATCTGCTGGATCTACCGTCGCTCCGTTTAAAGTATCATTGGCTAATACATCACTAAAAGTAATACCAGTAACACCTTCCTCTGCTGTAGCTGTGTAGCTATCATCCATCGCATCGATTGGGTCCGGTGCGCTTACCACTACTGTAGCTGTCGCAGTATCACAGTTGCTATTAGGTGGCGCTGTACCATCTTCACAAACTGTATAATCTACTGTATAAGTACCAGGTGCAGTGTTCGCTGCTACGGTTACTGTGCCATCGGCATTCACCGTAAGTGGACCATCTGTATTTGGAGTGATTGTAACATCTGCAGGGTCTACAGGTACACCATTAATTACATCATTAGAAAGAACATCACCTAAGGTAATGCCATTAACTCCTTCTTCTGCTGTAGCTGTGTAGCTATCGTCCATCGCATCGATTGGGTCTGGTGCGCTTACTACCACTGTAGCTGTCGCAGTATCACAGTTACTGTTAGGTGGTGCTGTACCATCTTCACAAACTGTATAATCTACTGTATAAGTACCAGGTGCAGTGTTCGCTGCTACGGTTACTGTGCCATCGGCATTCACCGTAAGTGGACCATCTGTATTTGGAGTGATTGTAACATCTGCAGGGTCTACAGGTACACCATTAATTACATCATTAGAAAGAACATCACCTAAGGTAATGCCATTAACTCCTTCTTCTGCTGTAGCTGTGTAGCTATCGTCCATCGCATCGATTGGGTCTGGTGCGCTTACTACCACTGTAGCTGTCGCAGTATCACAGTTACTGTTAGGTGGTGCTGTACCATCTTCACAAACTGTATAATCTACTGTATAAGTACCAGGTGCAGTGTTCGCTGCTACGGTTACTGTGCCATCGGCATTCACCGTAAGTGGACCATCTGTATTTGGAGTGATTGTAACATCTGCAGGATCAACAGGTACTCCGTTGATGACATCATTAGAAAGAACATCACCTAAGGTAATACCAGTAACTCCTTCTTCTGCTGTAGCTGTGTAGCTATCGTCCATCGCATCGATTGGGTCTGGTGCGCTTACTACCACTGTAGCTGTCGCAGTATCACAGTTACTGTTAGGTGGTGCTGTACCATCTTCACAAACTGTATAATCTACTGTATAAGTACCAGGTGCAGTGTTCGCTGCTACGGTTACTGTGCCATCGGCATTCACCGTAAGTGGACCATCTGTATTTGGAGTGATTGTAACATCTGCAGGATCAACAGGTACTCCGTTGATGACATCATTAGAAAGAACATCACCTAAGGTAATACCAGTAACACCTTCTTCTGCTGTAGCTGTGTAGCTATCGTCCATCGCATCGATTGGGTCTGGTGCGCTTACTACTACTGTAGCAGTCGCAGTCTCGCAATTTGATGGAACAGCTGTCTCACAAATCTGATAAGGAATTGTATATGTACCCGGTGCAGTACCGCTGGCTACTATAACATCTCCAGTAGCAGGGTCTATTGACAATTCCGCTGTTGGTGTAGCGGTTAAAGTAACATCTGCTGGATCTACCGTCGCTCCGTTTAAAGTGTCATTGGCTAATACATCACTAAAAGTAATACCAGTAACACCTTCCTCTGCAGTGGCTGTGTAGCTATCGTCCATCGCATCGATTGGGTCTGGTGCACTTACTACTACTGTAGCTATGGCAGTCTCGCAATTTGATGGAACAGCTGTCTCACAAATCTGATAAGGAATTGTATATGTACCCGGTGCAGTACCGCTGGCTACTATAACATCTCCAGTAGCAGGGTCTATTGACAATTCCGCTGTTGGTGTAGCGGTTAAAGTAACATCTGCTGGATCTACCGTCGCTCCGTTTAAAGTATCATTGGCTAATACATCACTAAAAGTAATACCAGTAACACCTTCCTCTGCTGTAGCTGTGTAGCTATCATCCATCGCATCGATTGGGTCCGGTGCGCTTACCACTACTGTAGCTGTCGCAGTATCACAGTTGCTATTAGGTGGTGCTGTACCCTCTTCACAAACTGTATAATCTACTGTATAAGTACCAGGTGCAGTGTTCGCTGCTACGGTTACTGTGCCATCGGCATTCACCGTAAGTGGACCATCTGTATTTGGAGTGATTGTAACATCTGCAGGGTCTACAGGTACACCATTAATTACATCATTAGAAAGAACATCACCTAAGGTAATGCCATTAACTCCTTCTTCTGCTGTAGCTGTGTAGCTATCGTCCATCGCATCGATTGGGTCTGGTGCGCTTACTACCACTGTAGCTGTCGCAGTATCACAGTTACTGTTAGGTGGTGCTGTACCATCTTCACAAACTGTATAATCTACTGTATAAGTACCAGGTGCAGTGTTCGCTGCTACGGTTACTGTGCCATCCGCATTCACCGTAAGTGGACCATCTGTATTTGGAGTGATTGTAACATCTGCAGGATCAACAGGTACTCCGTTGATGACATCATTAGAAAGAACATCACCTAAGGTAATACCAGTAACACCTTCTTCTGCTGTAGCTGTGTAGCTATCGTCCATCGCATCGATTGGGTCTGGTGCGCTTACTACTACTGTAGCTATGGCAGTCTCGCAATTTGATGGAACAGCTGTCTCACAAATCTGATAAGGAATTGTATATGTACCCGGTGCAGTACCGCTGGCTACTATAACATCTCCAGTAGCAGGGTCTATTGACAATTCCGCTGTTGGTGTAGCGGTTAAAGTAACATCTGCTGGATCTACCGTCGCTCCGTTTAAAGTGTCATTGGCTAATACATCACTAAAAGTAATACCAGTAACACCTTCCTCTGCAGTGGCTGTGTAGCTATCGTCCATCGCATCGATTGGGTCTGGTGCACTTACTACTACTGTCGCTGTCGCAGTCTCGCAATTTGATGGAACAGCTGTCTCACAAATCTGATAAGGAATTGTATATGTACCCGGTGCAGTACCGCTGGCTACTATAACATCTCCAGTAGCAGGGTCTATTGACAATTCCGCTGTTGGTGTAGCGGTTAAAGTAACATCTGCTGGATCTACCGTCGCTCCGTTTAAAGTGTCATTGGCTAATACATCACTAAAAGTAATACCAGTAACACCTTCCTCTGCTGTAGCTGTGTAGCTATCGTCCATCGCATCGATTGGGTCTGGTGCGCTTACTACCACTGTAGCTGTCGCAGTATCACAGTTACTGTTAGGTGGTGCCGTACCATCTTCACAAACTGTATAATCTACTGTATAAGTACCAGGTGCAGTGTTCGCTGCTACGGTTACTGTGCCATCCGCATTCACCGTAAGTGGACCATCTGTATTTGGAGTGATTGTAACATCTGCAGGGTCTACAGGTACTCCGTTGATGACATCATTAGAAAGAACATCACCTAAGGTAATGCCATTAACTCCTTCTTCTGCTGTAGCTGTGTAGCTATCATCCATCGCATCGATTGGGTCCGGTGCACTTACCACTACTGTAGCTGTTGCAGTCTCGCAATTTGATGGAACAGCTGTCTCACAAATTTGATAAGGAATTGTATAAGTACCAGGTGCAGTACCGCTGGCTACTATAACATCTCCAGTAGCAGGGTCTATTGACAATTCCGCTGTTGGTGTAGCGGTTAAAGTAACATCTGCTGGATCTACCGTCGCTCCGTTTAAAGTGTCATTGGCTAATACATCACTAAAAGTAATACCAGTAACACCTTCTTCTGCTGTAGCTGTGTAGCTATCGTCCATCGCATCGATTGGGTCTGGTGCGCTTACCACTACTGTAGCTGTCGCAGTATCACAGTTGCTGTTAGGGGGTGCTGTACCATCTTCACAAATTGTATAATCTACTGTATAAGTACCAGGTGCAGTGTTCGCTGCTACGGTTACTGTGCCATCGGCATTCACCGTAAGTGGACCATCTGTATTTGGAGTGATTGTAACATCTGCAGGATCAACAGGTACTCCGTTGATGACATCATTAGAAAGAACATCACCTAACGTAATGCCATTAACTCCTTCTTCTGCTGTAGCTGTGTAGCTATCGTCCATCGCATCGATTGGGTCCGGTGCGCTTACTACTACTGTAGCTGTCGCAGTATCACAGTTACTGTTAGGTGGAGCTGTACCATCTTCACAAATTGTATAATCTACTGTATAAGTGCCAGGTGCAGTGTTCGCTGCTACGGTTACTGTGCCATCGGCATTCACCGTAAGTGGACCATCTGTATTTGGAGTGATTGTAACATCTGCAGGATCAACAGGTACTCCGTTGATGACATCATTAGAAAGAACATCACCTAAGGTAATGCCATTAACTCCCTCTTCTGCTGTAGCTGTGTAGCTATCATCCATCGCATCGATTGGGTCCGGTGCACTTACCACTACTGTAGCTGTTGCAGTCTCGCAATTTGATGGAACAGCTGTCTCACAAATTTGATAAGGAATTGTATAAGTACCAGGTGCAGTACCGCTGGCTACTATAACATCTCCAGTAGCAGGGTCTATTGACAATTCCGCTGTTGGTGTAGCGGTTAAAGTAACATCTGCTGGATCTACCGTCGCTCCGTTTAAAGTGTCATTGGCTAATACATCACTAAAAGTAATACCAGTAACACCTTCTTCTGCTGTAGCTGTGTAGCTATCATCCATCGCATCGATTGGGTCTGGTGCGCTTACCACTACTGTAGCTGTCGCAGTATCACAGTTACTGTTAGGTGGTGCTGTACCATCTTCACAAACTGTATAATCTACTGTATAAGTACCAGGTGCAGTGTTCGCTGCTACGGTTACTGTGCCATCGGCATTCACCGTAAGTGGACCATCTGTATTTGGAGTGATTGTAACATCTGCAGGATCTACAGGTACACCATTAATGACATCATTAGAAAGAACATCACCTAAGGTAATACCAGTAACACCTTCCTCTGCGGTAGCTGTGTAACTATCATCCATCGCATCAATTGGATCCGGTTTGCTTACTACTACTGTAGCAGTTGCAGTATCACAGTTGCTGTTAGGTGGGGCTGTACCATCTTCGCAAACTGTATAGTCTACTGTATAAGTGCCAGGTGCAGTGTTCGCTGCTACGGTTACTGTGCCATCGGCATTCACCGTAAGTGGACCATCTGTATTTGGAGTGATTGTAACATCTGCAGGGTCTACAGGTACACCATTAATGACATCATTAGAAAGAACATCACCTAAGGTAATGCCATTAACTCCCTCCTCTGCTGTAGCTGTGTAGCTATCATCCATCGCATCGATTGGGTCCGGTGCACTTACCACTACTGTAGCTGTTGCAGTCTCGCAATTTGATGGAACAGCTGTCTCACAAATTTGATAAGGAATTGTATAAGTACCAGGTGCAGTACCGCTGGCTACTATAACATCTCCAGTAGCAGGGTCTATTGACAATTCCGCTGTTGGTGTAGCGGTTAAAGTAACATCTGCTGGATCTACCGTCGCTCCGTTTAAAGTATCATTGGCTAATACATCACTAAAAGTAATACCAGTAACACCTTCCTCTGCTGTAGCTGTGTAGCTATCATCCATCGCATCGATTGGGTCCGGTGCGCTTACCACTACTGTAGCTGTCGCAGTATCACAGTTGCTATTAGGTGGCGCTGTACCATCTTCACAAACTGTATAATCTACTGTATAAGTACCAGGTGCAGTGTTCGCTGCTACGGTTACTGTGCCATCGGCATTCACCGTAAGTGGACCATCTGTATTTGGAGTGATTGTAACATCTGCAGGGTCTACAGGTACACCATTAATTACATCATTAGAAAGAACATCACCTAAGGTAATGCCATTAACTCCTTCTTCTGCTGTAGCTGTGTAGCTATCGTCCATCGCATCGATTGGGTCTGGTGCGCTTACTACCACTGTAGCTGTCGCAGTATCACAGTTACTGTTAGGTGGTGCTGTACCATCTTCGCAAACTGTATAGTCTACTGTATAAGTGCCAGGTGCAGTGTTCGCTGCTACGGTTACTGTGCCATCGGCATTCACCGTAAGTGGACCATCTGTATTTGGAGTGATTGTAACATCTGCAGGATCAACAGGTACTCCGTTGATGACATCATTAGAAAGAATATCACCTAAGGTAATGCCATTAACTCCCTCTTCTGCAGTGGCTGTGTAGCTATCATCCATCGCATCGATTGGGTCCGGTGCGCTTACTACTACTGTAGCTGTCGCAGTATCACAGTTACTGTTAGGTGGTGCTGTACCATCTTCACAAACTGTATAATCTACTGTATAAGTACCAGGTGCAGTGTTCGCTGCTACGGTTACTGTGCCATCCACATTCACCGTAAGTGGACCATCTGTATTTGGAGTGATTGTAACATCTGCAGTGTCTACAGGTACACCATTAATTACATCATTAGAAAGAACATCACCTAAGGTAATGCCATTAACTCCCTCCTCTGCGGTAGCTGTGTAGCTATCATCCATCGCATCAATTGGATCCGGTTTGCTTACTACTACTGTAGCAGTTGCAGTATCACAGTTACTGTTAGGTGGTGCTGTACCATCTTGACAAACTGTATAATCTACTGTATAAGTACCAGGTGCAGTGTTCGCTGCTACGGTTACTGTGCCATCCACATTCACCGTAAGTGGACCATCTGTATTTGGAGTGATTGTAACATCTGCAGGGTCTACAGGTATACCATTAATTACGTCATTAGAAAGAACATCACCTAAGGTAATGCCATTAACTCCTTCTTCTGCTGTAGCTGTGTAACTATCATCCATCGCATCAATTGGATCTGATGCGCTTACTACTACTGTAGCTGTCGCAGTATCACAGTTGCTGTTAGGTGGTGCTGTACCATCTTCACAAACTGTATAATCTACTGTATAAGTACCAGGTGCAGTGTTCGCTGCTACGGTTACTGTGCCATCCGCATTCACCGTAAGTGGACCATCTGTATTTGGAGTGATTGTAACATCTGCAGGATCAACAGGTACTCCGTTGATGACATCATTAGAAAGAACATCACCTAAGGTAATACCAGTAACACCTTCTTCTGCAGTGGCTGTGTAGCTATCGTCCATCGCATCGATTGGGTCTGGTGCGCTTATTACTACTGTAGCTGTCGCAGTATCACAGTTACTGTTAGGTGGTGCTGTACCATCTTCACAAACTGTATAATCTACTGTATAAGTGCCAGGTGCAGTGTTCGCTGCTACGGTTACTGTGCCATCGGCATTCACCGTAAGTGGACCATCTGTATTTGGAGTGATTGTAACATCTGCAGGGTCTACAGGTACACCATTAATTACATCATTAGAAAGAACATCACCTAAGGTAATGCCATTAACTCCTTCTTCTGCTGTAGCTGTGTAGCTATCATCCATCGCATCGATTGGGTCCGGTGCACTTACCACTACTGTAGCTGTCGCAGTATCACAGTTGCTGTCAGGGGGGGTTGTTCCATCTTGACAAACTGTATAATCTACTGTATAAGTACCAGGTGCAGTGTTTGCTGCTACGGTTACTGTGCCATCGGCATTCACCGTAAGTGGACCATCTGTATTTGGAGTGATTGTAACATCTGCAGGGTCTACAGGTACACCATTAATTACGTCATTAGAAAGAACATCACCTAAGGTAATGCCATTAACTCCTTCTTCTGCTGTAGCTGTGTAGCTATCGTCCATCGCATCAATTGGTACACCTAGATTTTTATCTAAAGTAACTGGTGCATTATCTGTTGCTGGGTTACCACCAACGTCAGTTACATCTGCAGTAACAGTGATGGGACCATTTGAAAGACTAGAAATATCCACATCTGTAGCCGTCCATACGCCACCCGTTACGGTTGCGGTGGTCGTAACAGTGTTTGTACCATCTGAGAATGTTACGGTTACAATCTGACCATCCTCGACATCTGTTGTAGTTCCAGAAGTGCTTACACTACCTACCTCTGCGCTATCTACAATATTATCCCCTTCAATAGGAGTATCAATCGTTATGGTAGGCGCAGTTTTATCTCCATTTAATGTAATTATGAGTTGTGCTTGATCAGTTGCAACACCATCCGATAATACATAATCAAAATCTTCTGTCAATGTCTGCCCGGTCAATAACCCAGCAACCGCGGGATTACTTGTATCTGGGGTATAAGTATATGTTCCATCAGGGAAGACTTCTATACTCCCGTATTCTCCTACAAAAACAGAACCACCTACAGCAACAGGATTTCCATCAATCTCAATTATAACAATATCTTCTGCCTTGCCTTGCCAGTATATATCTGATATTCCTGCAATTTGCCCTCCAGGAGGATTATCCGTAACATTTGGACCATAGTTATAACTAAATATCAGCTCATTTACAGGCTCCTCAAAAAGAATATTAATGTTACCTGTAGCATCACTAGGCACTGCGTTTCCTATTCCATAAAATGTATCTCCCCCGGCATCTACTACTCCCCCTGTAGTGACAAATTTATAAGCTGATGTCACTCCGTCCAGTGACCCGTTAATTTTAATTTGATCTTGCCAAACTGTTGCTTGTGAAAAATCAATGTCAACCAGTAAAAAACCTAGATTAAACACTGGCTCATCAAAAGTAATTCGGAGTTCTGTATCATTAACTGGATTTGTGCTAGCCTGAATACCAAATCTTAAATACCCAAAGTGGCCTCCATTTGTTCCAGTTAACGCCACTGTTTGATTTTGATTAGGAATACCAATATTATCCACATCAGTTGAGAAAAACTCAAGCTGCACGCCATTAACGCCTCTTATTTGACCATCAACAGGTGTAGAGTATTGAGGACTGGGACCTGCGGTTGGAAACTCTGTTTCCCATACGAGTGTAGTCAATCCTCTATCTATAAAATCTACTCCGTTAACCCCTTCGTCGGTAATTATGTTTCCACTTACATCCACCTCAGTAACTACTGTAATACTATCTGCATTATCCTGAGCATCTGGAGCTTCGTCTACACCGTTTATGGTTATTGACAATATTCCGTAGTCAATAATATCATTATTATCTTTAATTGTATATGAAATTATATCTACCAAAGATTCTCCCGTCTTCAAACCTGTAACTGACGAACTAGATTCATCTACATCATATGTATATGTACCATTTGATTGTATAACAATTGACCCATATAATGTTTCATAAAGCACCCCCACCTGTGTAGGATATACATCTACTTCAGACACGACAAGTCCAGCACCAGTATCATTAACTAGTACATCACCCGTTATCGTACCTGCATTATCACCGTTAACTGCATCTGTATCATCGCTGGCTACGGGGCCATTTGCAAAAACTCTTATAATGTTCTGCGCACTTCCAGAGGCGCCATTTGGATCAATTACTTGTATAGTAACTGTTCTTATGCCCGGAGTAGGTGTATTTGTGGCATTCCTATAGTATAAAGTGCTCAAGAACTCTAAAAAAACATCATTAGATATAGGGTTACCACTCGCCTCAGTAACAACAAAATTAGAAGTAGTTTGTGCTACTCTTAAAGTAACACCACCTACTGTAAAATTTGTAGTACTAAATGGAGCTGTCAAAAACAAATTAGTAGGCCCGAGTGTGCTATATAAAATTTCGTTTGGATCAACATTATTTGCAAAATCGATTATTGCGCTTTGTATTGTACTAGTGTCAGAAGACAAGCTTGGAACAACCGACAAACCTGAAATATTGCCCGTTGTAGGTCTAAACTGCACCTCATTATCTACCCCAACATCATAAAAGTCGAGATCCAGAACAGGATCTGCATAAAAGGTACTTATTTTTAACTCATCGCTACAGCTCTCAACCACTTCATTTGGTGCTGCTAGAGAAGAACCTATTAAAAGCATATACAGCACAGAAAAAACACCGAGTTTACCCAGAGCACTTTTCACACTAGTTATTGACATTGCCATCTCACTCTTATGAGATAAGAAAGATGATTTTTTAATCTGTCCAGAAGGAATAGTAATTTTTCCCATATATAAATTCTTTTTTTAAACACTTTAATGATTTCGCCTTAAAGCTTAACTATCAATAAAACTAGATATGCGCTTCTCCTAAAGAGGAAGACAAAACATTACTTACAAATCTAATTTAATTACTTGTATAAGTTACAATTAACATACACTTAATCGTTAATATTTAACTTTTTAACGATTGACGAGCTCATTTATATCGATGAAATACAGTTTAGTGTCGACGAATTGCTTTAGTTGTTTTTTTTATAAATGCCTCAATAATAAGTAATTAACAATAGGCCTAAAATCACAACTTATAAATACATACGAACTGCCTTAAGGTTCGGTTTGGAAATTTTTAAAAAATCTCAGAGTGAGAAACATCATTCCCTCTAGGGCTAGCAGTCCTTAATTTTATTTTGTCAAAAAAATGTAGAAAACCCTTTGTAAAAACTAGAAAAGACTTAAATTTGCATCCGCTATGAGAAATAGTGATGTTCTTTACAGAATGAAATGCGAAAGTAGCTCAGGGGTAGAGCATCACCTTGCCAAGGTGGGGGTCGCGAGTTCAAATCTCGTCTTTCGCTCAAAATTTTAAATAATTACGCTTTCGCGAAAGCGTATAGAAAATATACCAATTTTATTTTCACATCCGTGAGAATATGCTCGAGTGGTGGAATTGGTAGACACGTTGGACTTAAAATCCAATGTCCATTAGGACGTACGGGTTCAAGTCCCGTCTCGAGTACAAAAGGCTTCCATTTAGGAAGCCTTTTTTATTTTATAACTATTAATAATGGCTATAGTCTATATACTCTATTCCGAAAACCTTGACCGCTATTATATAGGCAGCTGCCTAGATTTAGAACAAAGAATTCAGCAACATATACTAAACAATAAAGGGTTTACCGCTAGAGCACAAGATTGGAAAATCTTCTTTAAAATAATAAATTTAGAATATCAACAAGCACGGAGAATCGAAAAGCATATCAAGAATATGAAAAGCAAAACATATTTAGTAAACCTCAAAAAGTATGACGAAATAACACAAAAGCTGATTCAAAAGTATAAATAACGGGTTCATCCCGATAGCTATCGGGACCCGTCTCGAGTACAAAAGGCTTCCATTTAGGAAGCCTTTTTTTTGTTTTAATCAATTTAATGCCAACACATTAAGATGTTGATTTACTCTTTTTCTTAACAAGCATTCTTTTTATTTCGTTAAGTTTCATAAGCGCCTCTACCGGTGTAAGCGTGTCAATATCTATATGAAGTATCTCTTCTTTTATTTCTTCTAGTAAAGGATCATCTAGATTAAAGAAGCTAAGCTGCATTTCTTCCTCTGCAGCATCTTTTAAGGTACCCGTAAGCTCTTCACTACCGTGAGACTTTTCTAGCTTACCCATCATCTTAGTAGCGCGACGCAGTACTTGCTGTGGCATTCCCGCCATTTTTGCTACGTGTATACCAAAACTATGCGCACTTCCTCCTGGCACCAGTTTACGTAAGAATAAGACGTTGTCTTTAAGCTCTTTTACAGAGACGTTATAGTTCTTAATACGCTCAAAGGTTTCACACATCTCGTTGAGCTCGTGATAGTGTGTGGCAAAAAGCGTTTTTGGCCTGCCACGGTGCTCGTGTAGGTACTCACTTATTGCCCAGGCTATAGATATACCGTCATAGGTACTTGTCCCCCTACCTATCTCATCTAGTAAAACTAGGCTTCGGTCGCTCAAATTATTAAGTATACTAGCTGTCTCATTCATCTCTACCATAAAGGTACTCTCACCCATAGATATATTATCACTAGCTCCTACTCTAGTAAAAATCTTATCTACTAGACCTATATGAGCCGCTTGGGCTGGTACAAAACTTCCCATTTGAGCAAGCAGCACTATTAATGCTGTTTGCCTTAAAATAGCACTCTTACCAGACATATTAGGCCCCGTGATCATAATCATTTGTTGATCTGCACTATCTAGATATACATCATTTGTAACATATGCCTCACCTAGTGGCAGTTGCTTTTCTATAACAGGGTGACGCCCTTCCTTTATGTCTATTACTTGAGACTCATCTAGGGTGGGTCTCACATAATTATTTTCTCTTGCAAGTTGTGTAAAGCCTAGCAAACAATCAAGCTGTGCAATTTGTGTTGCATTAGCCTGTACTTGTGGAATAAAACCACCTACCCAACTCACCAGCTCAGCAAATAGTTGCTGCTCTATACCTTGTATACGTTCTTCTGCCCCAAGTATTTTACCCTCATACTCCTTAAGCTCATCTGTAATGTAACGCTCAGCATTAACAAGAGTTTGTTTTCTGATCCACTCCTCAGGCACCTTATCTTTATGTGTATTTCTTACTTCTATATAATACCCAAAAACGTTATTTGATGCTATTTTTAAAGAAGTAATACCAGTGCGCTCTGTCTCGCGCTCCAGCATCTTTTCTAGGTAATCCTTACCTCCTTGTGATAATGCTCGTAAATCATCTAGTTCTTTATGAAAACCAGGAGCAATTGCTCCACCTTTCACTATAGAGACAGGAGCTTCTTCTCTTAAGGTTTCTTTTATTTTAGAACGTAATACTTCACAGTTCTGCAACTGCTCCCCTATAATTTTAAGCGATTCATTATCTGTACCAGATGCTAGCGTTTTAATAGGTACAATAGCCTCTAGCGAGTTTTTGAGTTGTATCACCTCGCGAGGGCTAATCTTAGCCGTGGCAACCTTGCTTATTAAACGCTCAAGGTCTCCTATCTGCTTGATATGACCCTGCATTTTATCAAAAATATTGCCGTTATCTGATAAAAATGACACCACCTCGTGACGGCGTTTTATCTCATCTACTCTTTTAAGTGGCAATGCGAGCCATCTTTTAAGAAGGCGCCCACCCATTGCAGAGGTAGTTTTATCAATTATATCTATTAGGGTGATAGCCTTTACGCCAGAAGCAGAGTTATACAACTCTAAGTTACGTATAGTAAAGCGATCCATCCACACATAATCATCTGCAGCAATACGACTTATGCTTGTGATATGTTGTAGTTTATGGTGTTGCGTCTCTCCTAGATAATGTAAAGCAGCCCCAGCAGCTATAACACCTGCCGTAAGATGCTCAACACCAAAACCTTTAAGAGATTTCACATCAAAGTGCTTATGCAATGATTCTCTCGCATAATCTATGTGAAAAACCCAATCTTCTTGATAAAAAGTGTGATAATCTGGCCCATACGATTCTATGAATTTCTTTTTTTGAGCCTTAGAAACAAGTAATTCACTAGGAGTAAAATTCTGTAACAACTTATCTACATAAGCAACATCACCTTGAGCCGTAAGATACTCTCCCGTAGACACATCTAAAAAAGAAACACCCACCTTGTCTTTTTCAAAATATACAGCTCCCAGAAAGTTATTTGTCTTTGCAGAGAGTATATCATCATTCATCGCGACACCAGGCGTAACAAGCTCTGTAACGCCTCGCTTTACGATTTTTTTTGTTTGTTTTGGGTCCTCAAGTTGATCACAAATAGCGACACGACAACCCGCTTTTACCAGTTTAGGCAGGTATGTATTGAGCGAGTGATGCGGGAAACCCGCAAGCTCAGTGCGCTCTCCACCATTATTACGATTAGTTAACGTGATATTGAGAATAGCAGCAGCTTTTACCGCATCTTCACCAAATGTTTCGTAAAAATCGCCAACTCTAAAGAGTAACAAAGCATCAGGATATTTTGCCTTGATACCATTGTATTGTTGCATTAATGGGGTCACTTTCTTCTTTGCCAAACTGTAATTTTTAAGGAAAATAAAAATACGCCATTCTTTTGTGTTGACATTAATGACCTAAGGAATGTTATCCCCAGTTTTACACATTTTTTTAGTCCGCTTTCGCGAAAGCGTAAAATAAAGCGCTTTAAGAGCTTTTTACTGCGACCAATACACAAAAGTAAACCGCTAAATATTAAATCGATTTAAACCAATTTAAAATCGTCCAAAAACAATAGAAAGATTCTATTGTGTTTTTATTTTTAATATTTTCAAGCTATTAAATACGAAAACCTACAACAAACACTGTGAGAAAAATCACTATTTACAATAAAAATATGAATTATCCTTAAAAAACATATATAATTAAGCTTTCTATTAACAAATACACACTTATATGTAATTTATATTAAATATTATTTATAATTTGGATATAAATTTAAAATCCAAATTATATGAAACAAAAACATCCATTCATCAAAATGGTTTATTTCTTGTTATTTTTAATTCCTTGTGCAATGATGGGACAATCTGTCGTTACTGGAGTTATAAGTGATGCGGGAAATAACCCAATTCCTTTTGTTAACGTCATTGAAAAAGGAACATCAAACGGAACCACATCAGATTTTGACGGAAATTATTCTATAACATTATCTGGCGACTCTGGAACATTAGAATTTACTTATTTAGGCTACGCAACTCAAGAAATTGCAGTTACTAGCTCACAAACACTTAATGTAACTCTTGAAGAATCTTCTGAATCACTAGATGAAGTTGTTATTTCTGGACTTGCGTCTTCTGTAAAAAGATCTAACGCAGCAAATGCAGTTGCATCAATCTCTGCCGAACAAATTACAGGCACAACACCACCACCTACACTAGACGGTGCACTTTATGGAAAATTTGCCGGAGCGCTAGTGAGTCAAAACTCTGGAGCACCTGGTGGAGGACTTTCTATAAAATTACGTGGAGCAACCTCTATACAAGGTAACACACAGCCATTATATATTATAGATGGTGTATATGTAGACAACTCTTCCATCTCTGCAGGTCTTAATGCAGTATCGGCAGCATCGGCTGGAGGTAGTGCTTCAAACCAAGACAACCCAACAAACAGAATAGCAGATATTAATCCAGATGATATACAAAACATTGAGATATTAAAAGGAGCCTCTGCTGCCGCAATATATGGATCTCGTGCTGCCGCCGGTGTTGTAATTATAACAACTAAGAAAGGTAAAGCAGGAGAAACACAGTTTAAATTTGGTCAATCCTTTGGATGGACGCAGGTAACTAAACTCTTAGGTTTACGTAACTACAATGAGCAACGTGTAGAAGATAGTTTTGGCGCAGACGCTGTACCGCTTTTTATAGCAGCTAGAGATGAGGGACGCCTAGTAGATTATGAAGAAGAAATTTTTGGCGAGAAAGGTCTTATAAGTAAAACCAACTTTAGTATGAGTGGTGGTGATACCAAAACTAGATTTTATGCTGGAGTAACACATAGTAATGAAAATGGTATCGTAAAAAATACTGGATATGAAAAAACCTCTCTTAGATTAAATTTAGATCACAGAGCAACAGACTTTTTAAAAGTATCTCTTAACACAAACTATATCAACTCAAAGTCTGATCGTGGTTTCTTTAACAATGATAACTCAGGGACAACTATTGGAGTTACATTAACAGGAACAACACCTTGGTTAGAATTATTTCCAGATGAAAATGGTGTATATCCAGACAACCCAGCTGGTGCTTCTAACCCGTTACAGACACGCGATAGAGTTACAAATAGAGAAACAGTAGATAGATTTATCATAGGAGCCTCTGCAAACCTTGATATTTTTAAGGCTGAAAAGTCAAGTCTAGAATTAATAATGCGTGGTGGACTTGACACCTATGGACAGAAGTCAAGAGCTATCTTCCCAAAAGACTTACAGTTTCAAAAACCAGCAAATGGTGGACAAAATGGCGTGGCCGTACAAGGAGATACACAAAATAGAAACTACAACCTTGCAGCTTTCTTAGTACACAACTACAGAACAGATAATGATCTATCTTTTAGAACTCAAGCTGGTATAACTCGCGAGTATTTTGACAGAAACACACAACTTATCACAGCAAGTGGCCTTGTAGCGTCTGAAACTAATGTTGATCAAGCGGCTAATACGGGTACTAACCAGTTTAGACTACTTCAAGAAGATGCAGGATTTTTTGTACAAGAAGAGATTAACTACCAAGACAAACTTATAGGAGCTATAGGCCTTAGAGGCGATAAGTCTTCAAATAATGGAGATGCAAATAAGTTAAACTATTACCCAAAAGCTTCCCTTGCTGCCAATATCAACAAGTTTGATTTTTGGAAAGAAGATGGCTTTATAAACAAACTTAAGCTTAGAACGGCTTATGGAGAAGCTGGTAACTTTGCTCCATTTGGCGCATTATTTACCTCATATACTTCATTTTCATCAGACGGGTTACTAGGCATAAGTCTAGTAGGTGTGCGTGGAGATGCTGGATTAAGCCCAGAACGCCAGAAGGAACTTGAATTTGGTACAGATATTACTTTCTTTAATAATAAGATAGATTTTTCTGCAACTTACTATATCAAAACCGTAGATGATTTAATTCTTAACTCTGCTCTCTCACCTTCTTCAGGTTTTACTAGCGAGTTTGTTAATGCAGGTGAATTACAAAATAAAGGTATTGAGCTATCTCTTAACAGTACTATCATCGAGTCAGAAAACTTCGTTTGGGACGCTAGTGTAAACTGGTTTAAAAACACTTCAAAAATCACTCGTCTTGATGTAGATCCTTTTAACGTAGGAGCTTTTGGAGCAACATTAGGAACCTTTAGAATCGAGGAAGGGTCAAGTGCTACGCAAATTGTAGGTATAGGTCCTAACCCTGGAGCAAATGGATTCCAGAAGTTTGGGGATTCTGAGCCAGATTTTCAAATGGCGCTTAACAACAGCCTTCAATACAAAGATTTTCAATTATCATTTTTATGGCAATGGAAGAAAGGTGGAGATAACATTAACTTAACCACACTTCTATCTGATCTTAATGGTACAAGTGCAGATTATGACGACTCTGGTTTAGATCCAACTGGTACGCTTGCAAATGGACCATACAGAATAAGTCAACTAGGATCATCTGCAGAGGTATTTGTAGAGGATGCATCTTACCTGAGATTACGTGAGGTAGGTTTATACTACACGCTTCCTTCTGCTACTTTAGATAACTTTTTAGGTGGTAATATAGACAACATAAAAGTTGGCTTTTCAGGTACTAACCTAATTAACATATTTGACTATAACAGTTATGATCCAGAAGTATCAAACTTTGGTGGTGGCGGTATCTTTACCGGTGTAGAGGTTACACCTTTCCCATCTTCTAAGCGATTCTTATTTAACCTAGCTGTAAACTTTTAATATAAAAAGATGAAAAAATATTTTATAAAAAGCCTACTCGCACTAAGTATTTGCGCCGGGTTTTATTCTTGTGAAGTTCAAGAATATTCAGATTTAAATAACCCTGAGGTTGATGCTTTTGCAGAAAACCTAACAAGGGGTGACTTACAAGATCTCGTAGGAGGGATTTTATACAGCTCAAGAGTTGGGCTTGGCACCTATTATGACGACTGTGGAGTTATAGGAAGAGAATACTATAGATTCTCAAGTTCTGACCCACGTTTTACTAGTGATTTACTAGGTGGTGAGAACTCTGTGCTAGACAATAACACATTTTATATCACAACACCTTGGTCAGCCCGCTATAGAACTGTAAAAAATGCAAATTTAATATTAAGTTTTCTCGATGCACAAGACCTCTCTGCCATATTTACAGACGAAGAGCTTAGCGCTACAAGAGGGTTTCTTAATACAATGATTGCTCACGAGCTACTGCTCAACCTTAATCTTACAGACGAAGGTGGTATACGCATAGATGTAGCAGATGAGACTAATTTAGGACCTATTGTTTCAAAAAGTGAAGCGTTAAGCTTTATAAAATCAACACTAGATGATGCTGCCTTAGACCTGAGTGCTGGTGGTGATGCCTTTCCTTTTGTACTTTCTTCTGGCTTTGGAGATTTTGATACTCCAGCAAGCTTTAGCCAAGTAAGTAACGCGCTTGCGGCACGTGTAGCTGCATATCAAGGCGATTTTGCTGGTGTACTATCATCTCTTGAAGATTCATTTTTAACACTAGATAATAATGAATTAGATTTAGGTGTTTATCACAACTTCACTCAAGACCAGACAGATATTCTTAACCCTATGTTTTTTGCTCTCAACTCATCTACTGCTGGCGCGCGTATCGCACAACCATCATTTATTACAGATGCTGAGACAGATGACCAACGTCTTGACAAAGTGGTGCTTAGAGAATCTGCTCTTACTCTAGATGGTCTTACTGGAGAGTATGATGTGTTTAGATATACTAGTAACGTAGACCCTATTCCAATCATACGTAAAGAAGAACTACTCCTATTATACGCAGAGGCAAACATTACCATTAATCCTATGGAAGCAGTTACAGCTTTAGATATCATACGTGAAAGCGCTGGACTGGATCCTTATGCTGGAGCTATGGATGCTGCTTCTCTTACAGATGAGATGCTTACACAACGCAGGTACTCACTCTATGCAGAAGGACACAGATGGATTGATGTACGTCGTTATAATCGTCTTGACGAGCTCCCTATAGACAGAGCAAATGATGATGTATTCTCTCAATTCCCAATACCGCTTACAGAACTTTAATATTAAGTTATTGAGCAATTCTAAAACACCCTACATATAGGGTGTTTTTTTATGCTTTCGCGAAAGCGTAATTACCCACAAAAAAAAGCGCACTCAGCTTATTGCCGAATGCGCTTTTCTACACTTAACTAACTAACAAATTATGCCGCTTCTGGCAGCTCTTTTTCTTCTTCTGCTGTTTCTTTACCACCTCGTATTTTATATTTAATACGATATACAATGTAATATAGCAATGGTACGATAATAAGAGTAAGGAAGGTAGCTATGATTAATCCGTAGATTACTGTCCACGCAAGTGGCCCCCAGAAAATCACGTTATCACCTCCTACATAAATCCCTGCATCAAACTCTTGGAACAATCCAAAGAAGTCAATGTTAATTCCTATCGCCAGAGGTATTAGACCAAGAACGGTTGTGATGGCAGTAAGCAATACTGGGCGTAAACGTGCACGACCTCCTTCTATAATCAATTCTTGCATTGTCTTTTTATCAAGCAATTGCTTGTCTTCAAGACCTAGCGCCACCTCTTTTCTATCTACTAATAACTGCGTGTAGTCTAGAAGGACCACCCCATTATTTACCACAATACCAGCAAGTGATATAATACCCATCATAGTCATTATTATAACGAAAGGCGCTCCACTTATAATAATACCTCCAAAAACTCCTATAAAGCTCAAGAAGATTGCAATCATAATAATCACTGGTTTTGATATAGAACTAAACTGGAAAATAAGTAAGAAGAAAATTAACGCAAGACCTCCAAAGAAGGCGCTTACTAAGAAGTTCATTTCTTTAGCTTGTTCTTCAATTTGCCCTGTGTAGTTTACCTTGATATCCTTAGGCACACCATCAAAGTTTTTCATCTCTTCTTGAATGGCTGCAACTACCACACCCGCATCTGTAAATCCAGCAGCAAGGTTAGAATATACCGTTACCACACGTTTTGAATCTCTGTGCTTAATCGCGCTAAAAGATGATGTGTTTTTTGTAGTAGTAACAGCACTCACCGGCACTTCTTTTACTTGCCCAGTTGCTGGGTCTCTAAACGTGATATTCTGATTAAATAAAGCAGATTTGTCATAACGTTGCTCTTCATTAAAGCGCACGTAAATGTCATAATCTTCTCCGTCTTTCTTATATACTCCAGCTTTATCACCAAAGATAGAACGACGTAGCTGCATACCTACTTGACCTGTTGCCACACCTAGCTCTCCAGCCTTCTGGCGATCTACGATGACCTCTGTACCTGGTTTACCTCTATTTACATTAATCTTAAGCTCATCTACACCTGGCACGTTACGGCTGTTGATGTAGTTACGCATTTGCTCTGCTGCGATGATGAGTTCTTGGTAATCTTTACCTTCTAGCTCGATGTTAATAGGATACCCTTGTGGTGGTCCTGCAGCATCTTTTTCTACTGTAATTACAACCCCTGGATACACACCTCTCACGGCATCTTGTACTTTAAAGCGCAGCTCTTCACTATCTGCCTCGTTACGGTACTTGTACTCACGCATTGTTGCCGTAATTTTTGCTTTATGCGGCATCTCGGCAGCACTACCGCCATCTGTTTGAGGATTACCTGCACCTTCACCTACTTGTGATACAGAAGTTTCTACAAGAGCATTGTAATCTTCGCCCTCGAGATATGCCTCGTCATTAAATACTTTAAAGACGCGCTGCTCTATTTCTTTAGTAATGGCATTTGTTTTCTCGATGGCTGTTCCTTCCGGATACTCGATATACACCGTAATCTGGTTAGGCTTATTATCTGGGAAGAACTCTATAGCGGTACGACCTGCTCCTATAGAACCTCCAAATGCCATAAAGGTTAAAATTAACAGTAGAAAAATACCTCCTACAAATGCAATAGGTCTGTAGCCTCTAATAGACCACCCTAAGAAGTTTTTGTACACCTTCTCAAGCCACGTAAGGAAACGCTGCTGAAAAACATCGGCGGCACCTTTAAGTAGGTATTTGTAGATCCACATAAAGATAATAGTCGCTAGCACTAGACTTCCTAGACCGCGTATGCTTCCGCCTAAAAATAATATCATTAACCCAATAGGCAACATTATGAGTGATGTGCGTATTAGAAATTTTCGCGAAAGCGCCTTCTCCTCTGTATTCATAAATTGTGATACGAGCATCGAGTTTATAAATATTGCCACAAATAATGATGAACCTAGTACCACAGATAATGTGATAGGGAAGTAAATCATAAACTGTCCCATAATACCTGGCCATAGTCCTAACGGCACAAAGGCTGCTACGGTTGTAAGTGTAGAAATGATAATAGGGAAAGCAATCTCTCCGATACCTTTTTTGGCTGCTTCTATGCGTCCCATACCTTCTTCATCCATAAGACGGTATACGTTTTCCACTACCACAATCCCGTTATCTACAAGCATACCTAGTCCCATAATGAGGGCAAAAAGTATCATCGTATTCATCGTATAACCCATTAAATTAAGGATCATAAAACTCATAAACATAGACATAGGGATCGCAAAACCTACAAAGAGTGCATTTTTAAACCCTAAGAAAAACATAAGCACCCCTACTACAAGTATAATCCCGAAGATGATATTGTTTACTAAGTCATTTACTTGGTTTTCTGTTTTGGCACTCTGGTCATTTGCCGTACGTACGACTACATCTGGAGGAAAGACCTCTGCTGTGGCGTTTTCGATAATCTCGTTGATTTGCTCAACAGCTTCAATCATATTTTCGCCAGAACGTTTCTTTACATCTAGCATTACTACTGTCTCGCTTATCTCCTCATCATCTACGGTGTCTCCATCATAAAGCGTAAGGTCACGTGCATAAGTAGTTTTATCTTCTTCTGTAAATGATACAGTGGCGATATCCTTTAGGTATATCGCTCCATTTTCTGATTTGATCACAAAGTCTTCAAGCTCTTCTGGGCTTTGAATCTCTCCAATAACGCGTATGTTACGACGCTGCCCACTGCTTATAAGGTTACCTGCAGAGAGGGTCATATTCTCATTGCCTATAGAAGCAAGTATGTCGTTAAAACTTACTTGAGCAGCAATCATTTTATACACATCTACCGCTACTTCTACCTCGCGTTCTTGAGCACCACGTATGGTAGCTTCCTTGATTTCTTTAAGACTCTCTATCTCGTCTTGTAGGTACTCTGCATACTCCTTGAGTTTTATAGTAGGGTAGTTACCAGATACGTTTACATTAAGAATAGGTGTCTCTTCTGAGATACTTAGGTCAAAAACATTAGGCTCTACCTTAGCGTTGTTAAACGTAGGCCAGTCCTCATTTGCAGTTTCTGAGTCTACCTCATCCTTAACACGTTGCTTTGCAACTTGTACATCTACGCCTTCTTTAAACTCTACTGTGATGATCGCATAATCTTCTTGTGAGGTAGATAATACTTCTACCACATCAGAAAGATTCTGCAGTTTATCTTCTAGAGGATCTACTATGAGACGTTCTATATCTTCGGCAGTGTTACCTGGGTAAGGTGCAGAGATATAAATTTTAGTCTCATTAATTTCTGGAAAGTTCTCACGAGCCATCCCTAGGTAGGCTCCCATCCCTAAGGCAAGAAACAGTGCCATAAGAACGTAAATAATCGTAGGATTATCTATCGCCCAACTTGAAATCGCAAACTCCTTGTTTACATTTTTCTTTTTCTTATCTGTCATCGCTTAGTATGTTAAGATTTTTACTGGCTGGTTATCTTTTACAGATCTCGCACCTTCTACAATGATTTTATCTCCTACTTCTAGACCAGATAGTACTTCTATGTTAGGTCCTTGAGATTTACCTGTAGTGATAATCTTTTGTTGTGCTACCATTTCGTCCGCTTTCGCGAAAGCGGTATACACAAATTGCTCACCAGCTGCATTTTCATTAATCACATTGAGAGGGATTAAAATTGCACTTTCTGCCGTGTAATCGTTGATAGAAAGTCTCGCTGTAAGATTAGGTTTTACCTTTCCATCCTTATTAGGAACATCTACTTCTATTGCAAAACTTCTGTTTGATGGCTTGATATAATTACCCGTCTGGCGCACGGTAGTCTCTACCGACTCTCCTAGTACTGGAAACTCTACTTTTACCTTTTTACCAGCAGTTACTGTAGGCAGGTAGCTTTCTGGAATCTCTGCTGCTACATACATATTATCAAGATTTACGATTCTGAATAGTGCCATACCTGGAGCGACCACTGTACCTTGGTCTGTAATCACCTCATCTATTACTCCAGAAAATGGAGCTGTAACCGTTGTTTTACCCAGCTGACTTTTAATCTGGCTCACCATATTTTGTGATGACTCATATTGTGTTTTTGCCTGTAGGTATTGTATTTCTGACCCTATTTTTTGATCCCAAAGACGTTGCTGGCGCTCAAAAGTAGTTTTTGCAAGTGCTAGTTGAGATTCCATTTGTGCTACTTGACTGCTTAGACCACCGTCATCTATACGAGCCAGTGTTTGCCCTTTACGCACGCGCTGTCCTTCTTTTACAACTACACGAGATAAGGTACCTTGATACTCTGGGTAGATGAGTACATTTTGCTTAGTCTCTACATTACCTTGCACCTCTATAAAGTGATTAAACAAGGTGTCTTTTACCGTCATTGTGGTAATAAGAACCTCTTTTTTCTCTCTAGGATTCTTTTCTTCTAGCACCTTTTCTATTTGTGCTAGTTGATCATTTGTCGCTGCGACATCTGCCTTAAGTGATTCTTGTTTTGCCTGTAACTCCTCTACAGATCCAGACTCTAGAAGGGCTTCTACAGATTTCTCGTTACTGTCTCCACCGCAAGAGGCTAGCGCGATACTTAAGATGGCAAGTGTGATATATTTTTTCATCATTGTAATATTACTGATTGGTACTATTTGGATTTTCTTTTTAAAAACTAGTTGTTTGTATAGTTAGGCACATTAAGAATAGTCTCTAGCTCTGCTTTTGTTGTTACAATTTGTAGCATTGCCTGTATTAATTCTTGCTGCACTTGGTAAAGCTGTGTTTGTGCTTGTCTTAAATCAAAACTCGTACTAAGCCCTTCTCTAAACTTTACTTGGTTTTTATTTTCAATGCGCTCTGCAAGTTTGATGTTTTCTAGCGCAGTGTTGTAGTTATCTATCGCAAGCTCGTGATCACTTTTTGCAGATGCATAAGCAAGTTTTATCTGTTGCTCTGTCTCCTCTCTTTGAGTTGCTGCTTGATCTAGCGCAATCTCAGCCTGCGCTGTTCTTGCATTACGCATACCAGAACTAAAAATAGGGATGTTGAGTGTAAAACCTGTGATAGACTGTGCAAACCACTTCTCATCACTATCAAAAAAGTTAAACTCGTTACGTCCTGCAAAGGTTCCTACGTTTATAAATGCTCCTAGTGTAGGTAAGGCCTTGCTCTTTTCTAGCTTAAGCT
Source organism: Dokdonia sp. MED134 (assembly GCF_000152925.2). Taxonomy (NCBI): domain Bacteria; kingdom Pseudomonadati; phylum Bacteroidota; class Flavobacteriia; order Flavobacteriales; family Flavobacteriaceae; genus Dokdonia; species Dokdonia sp. MED134. Next base: position 1,674,483 of record NZ_CP009301.1, read on the forward strand.
CTAGTGCTCTTTGCTCATTAAGATTATTTACAATCTTATAGTCTACATTTTGCTCAATGTTAACCGTATCATTAAGTAATCCTAGTGCTGGAACAGCAAGTGACTCTAGACTATCTTTAAGAACCGTCTCCTCATCTACGCCTAAACCTATTGCGAGGTTAAACATTTGCTTTGCAATCACCACCATACGCTTTGCATTTGCACGCTGGTTTTGAAGTGATAAATAAGTGATTTGTAACTGCTCTACATCTTCCTCTTCTGCAAAACCATTTTCAAAAATGAGTTTTGTTTCCTTAAGGTTATCTTCTAGGTTTGCAATGTTTCGATCTAAAATAGCTACACTTTCTTGTGCAAGTAACACACCGCCGTAAGCGTTTATCACTCCTTTGCGCACTTCAAGTTGTGTTTTTTCATTTGCATTTTTAGAATAGTCTAGAAACGTCTTTGCTGCTTGTAGACCTACAAGGTATGATCCATCAAAAATAAGCTGACTCAATGTTGCGGTCGCGGTAGCATTTTGCTGTGTTCCAAAAACTACGGGTATAAAAGTACCTGGCTCTCCTCCAGTAAACTCGGCTGGTATAAGCTGTGTAGGCTGCTTGATTTGATAATTATAATCTAGACTTGCGCTTACCTGTGGTAACCCACTCGCTGTGGTCTCCCACTTTTGCTTTATTGCCTTTGCGATATCACGACGGCTATTTATTGCTGTGTAGTTGCTATCTAGAGCAAAAGTCACAGCCTCTTCTACAGTAAAACTTCTGGTCTGTGCGGTCACACCTACACTAGCAAGAAGCATTACAGCTATATATAATCTCTGTATCATTAGTTATGGTTAGATTTAATAAGTTTATTTAAAATTTTTCTACCCTTAGGGGTTACAATACCGCGTATGTGATACTCTAAATACATATCGTGCAAGTCTCCTACAGGAAAAGCAGATCTAGGGAAAATCGTCTCATCTTTAATACCCGTCATACCGGTGAAGTAAATGTTTACCACAAACGGTACACTTATTTCACTAATAAAAAGTCCTTGCTCTATACCTCTAAGTACATTTGTAGTCACACAGCTTTGCATATAGTCATACTGACTCTTGCGTAATTCTTGATGTATTTTTGGATAATATTTTTGGAGTTGATACATAGAAGAGGTGCGCTCACCATTTATATGCTCAAGAACATATTTTTTAATATCATAAAGCTCTTCTATAGGATTCATCTCACGCGCGCATATCCCATCTATACCTCCACACACAGAATTAAACATATCAAGTGCGCAAGCAGAGACAATAGCCTCCTTATTAGCATAATAACTGTATACCGTCTTTTTAGACATTCCCATCTCACGGGCAATATCATCCATAGTAATGCTCTTAAATCCTTGATTTAAAAACAGTTCGGTGGCGGTTTTTAATAATTGTTCTTTCATAGTCAAGGCGCAAAGATACGTAGGAAACTTTTTAAGTTTTTTAAGTTTCCGTTAACTTTAGTTAAAATTTAACAACTGTAAGTTTTTACTGTGCGCTTTCGCGAAAGCGTAATAGGGCATAATCTCCTTTTATCACTTATTTTTACAAAAAATTGCCATTTATGCACAGCATACCAGAATACACATCTATATTTTTAGAATATCTCAACAAGCACGCGCTAGAGAAGGAACCTAAAAATCTTTATGAGCCTATTAACTACATCTTACAGCTAGGTGGTAAAAGATTGCGTCCGGTACTTACACTTATGGCGTGTGAGCTTTTTGAAAAAGACTATAAGGATGCACTAGATGCAGCACTGGCAGTAGAGATTTTTCATAACTTCTCTCTAGTGCACGATGATATTATGGATGATGCACCCTTGAGACGCGGGGAAGAAACGGTGCACGAGAAGTGGGATATTAACACGGGTATTCTTTCTGGTGATGCAATGCTTATACGTGCCTACCAGCTTTTTGAAAATTATGAGGGAGCCACCTTTAAGGAGCTGGCAAAACTGTTTTCAAAAACAGCTATAGAGGTTTGTGAGGGGCAACAGTATGATGTAGATTTTGAGACGCGTGACGATGTGACCATCCCAGAATATATGAAGATGATTGAGTATAAAACTGCTGTTCTCGTAGGTGCTGCACTTAAAATGGGAGCTATTGTAGCTGGCGCATCAAAGAGTTGTCAAGAAGGTATTTATAACTACGGGCGTGATCTTGGACTGGCTTTTCAACTACAAGATGATTATCTAGACGCCTTTGGCGATCCAGAGAGTTTTGGAAAGCAAGTAGGTGGCGATATTATAGAAAACAAAAAAACATTTTTATACCTCACTGCCCTAGCAAATTCTAACAAGGATGATGCACAACAGCTAGAGCACTTTTTCTCTATCTCACCGGCAGATCCTACAGATAAAATAGAGACGGTAAAGCAACAATTTCTGGACTCAGGCGCCGCAAAAGCAACCGAAGAAGAAATAGCTAAGTATACTCAAAAGGCGTTTACCGCACTTGATAATGTAGATATATCAGAAGATAAAAAGGAAACACTCAGGCTTTTTGGGCAAGGACTTATGAAGCGCACATACTAGCGAGCATACCCCATTTACAAGCAGTCCCCACGTAAACTTTTAACTAAGAGTTTATTATGGCACTCCGTTTGCTTAAATTTACGAGAACTAATCAATGTTACTCGTGAAGTACTTTCTATTTATTTTATTAGCTGCAATGAGCTTGTCTAGCTGTGCTCAAACTACCTGGCATAGTGAGCAACTTGCGATAGATGACTCGTTACAGATTGCCGTCATACAAATACCAGAAAATAGAAAGCTATCACAAACAGAGGTTTTCTCACTGGGCAATGATTCATACACGCTTACCCTTCATAGCACAGACTCCATATACAGCACAACTCACACCCTCAAGCTTAATAACAACACCTATAAAGCTTACATAACATCCCTACCGCTTATTACTATAAACGCCTCGCAAGAAATTGTAAATGAGCCTAAACGTATGAGTCGCATTGGGTATGCAGATGAGGAGATCACATTTACAAGTTATGCCGGTATTGAGCTACGAGGTAGCAGTTCGCTTGTTTTTAAGAAGAAAACCTATGACCTCAACTTTTACAAAGACAGTCTAGGTTTTGAAAACCAAGACTACAAGCTAGCTGGAATGCGCTCTGATGATGACTGGATTCTGGATGGACTTTATAACGAGCCCTTACGTATGCGCTCTTTTATCTCACTTAATCTCTGGAATGATATCTACACACCACATTATTTAGATAAAGAACCTAAGGCAAAGGCTGGTGCGACCGCCGCTTATAGTGAGGTGTTTATAAATGGTCGCTACAAAGGTCTTTTCTTACTGCAGGAGCAGGTAGATCGCAAGTTAGTTAAGATAAAGAAAAACAAGGGTGATACCGTACGTGGTGAGATTTTTCAAGGAGCACGCTACCTGGGTGCCAGTTCCTTTGACTCTATACCTCCTGCAAAGAATTTTTTAGCCAGTTGGGGTGGTTATGATATAAAATACCCATCGCCTTCTAATGCGCCTTGGGACAATGTATATCCTTTTACAGACTTTGTGGTTAATAGTGATGATGACGCTTTCGCGAAAGCGATCTCAAAACAATTTGTACTTGATAATGCTATAGATTACTTCTTATATATAAATGCCCTACGTGCACCAGATAATCTAGGAAAAAATCTCTACCTGATACGTTATGATGCTGGAGCGCCCTACTTTTATGCTCCTTGGGATCTGGACGGAACACTAGGCACCATCTACAGCGGAAAGCGTATTAATACCACAAACGACTTTTTAAGCAACGGACTATTAAGAAGGCTTATCGCCACAGATGCAGATGATTTTATTGCACGTTTTCAAGCGCGATGGCTCACCTTACGACAAGGAGTTTTAAGCGAAGAGCAGTTGCTCAAAAAACAAATGGATACCTATAAGCTACTAAAAGAACAGCAAGTATACGAGAGAGAAGCGCTCGTATGGGACACTTTTATTTATGAGGAAGAAGGTATTACGTATATGCAAGAATGGACAAAAAAGCGCCTTGCCTTTTTGGACAAATACATTAGTGATTTAAAATAACAAGCGGCTGTAAAACTAAGCAGTAAAAGTGTTAATCACCTTCAAAAAGTCTTCGCGGTTTTTTACAAAATCAAGATCTGAGATGTCTATAATCTTTACATTAAGATTATGCTGTCCCTTTATAAAATCTAGATACCCTTGATTGATTTTTTCTAGATACTCTGGAGCAATACTTTTCTCATAACTACGGCCACGCTTCTTTATATTTTTAAGCAAACGCTCCGTGTTTTGATATAAGTACACATACAAGTCTGGTTGTGGCATATCCTTATACATCATCTCGTGGAGACGCTTGTACAGCACATACTCTTCTTCTTGTAATGTAACTTGTGCAAAGATGAGCGATTTATATCGATCATAATCTGCACACATAAAGTCTTTAAACAAATCAAACTGACCAATATCATCAAGCAATTGCTGATAGCGATCTGCCAGAAAAGACATTTCTAGAGGGAAGGCAAACCTATCTGGGTCTTTGTAAAATTTAGGTAAAAATGCATTGTCTTTAAATCGCTCTAAAATGAGCTTTGCATTAAACTCCTCAGAGATCATTGTAGCGAGACTTGTTTTACCAGCGCCTATATTACCTTCTATCGCTATATAATTGTAACCACCTAGATCTATACTGTCTTGTGGCTTCTTGAGCCACTTTGCTTGCTTTGTTAATGAGCTATCATCTTCACAGGCTTCTAGCAGCTCTGTAAAAGACTTATTAAAAACAGGAGCTACACCTTCTGCACTTATATCTACGAGCGGCTGCAATACAAAACGACGCTTGAGCATATGCTCGTGCGGTATGGTTAATCGCTCTGTTTGCTTAACAACATCGTCATATAGTAATATGTCTATATCGATATATCGTGATTGATATCCTTCTCCCTCTGTTTTATCTCTACCTAGTAACTTTTCTATAGCTTGCGTTGCATCTAAGAGCTTACTTGCAGATAGTGATGTTTCCATCTTTACAGCACAGTTATGAAAATCTGCTCCCTCAAAACCCCAAGCTGGGCTTTGATACACTGGTGAGATTTTGCGCACACGACCTACACGCTCAAAAAGCAATTGAATTGCATTATTGAGTGCCTCGTACGTATTACCTTGATTACTGCCTAATGATAAGTATATAGTATGCAATGAGATAGCTGTTCTAAGTTGGGCTTAAGATTTCACAACAAATTAAGGAAATCAAAATCACAATGCCCTAATTTTGAAATTGAAGTTATTAAGAAAATGAATCAAAACTCTAGTCACTTAAACTCAAAGGACTTACAGCTAGCCTATCGCATCTATTTTACACTAGGTGCTCTTTTTATATGTGCCCTGGTGGTATCTAACCTTATATTTCAAAAATTCTTTAGTTGGGACTTTTTGGGCATTTATACTTTTGAGATTTCTGTAGGGATACTTCCCTACCCTATCACCTTTCTTATTACAGATATTGTAAGCGAGATTTACGGGAGAAAAAAAGCAAACCAGATGGTCACTGCTGGCATTTTTGCCTCTCTATTTTCGTTACTCATCGTTTATGTGGCAAAAGTAGTTCCTGCTACGAGCTGGTCGCCTGTAAGTGATAGTCTCTTTACCACCGTATTTGGCGCTACGGCGCTGGCGGTTTTTGCAAGTATGATGGCATACTTACTTGCACAATATGTAGATATACACATTTATCATTTTTGGAAACGAGTAACCAAGGGCAAACACCTCTGGCTCAGAAATAACTTCTCCACCTTTTTATCACAATTTATAGATACGGCAAGTGTGCTTTTGCTCTTGTGCGCCTTTGGATTAATAGAATGGAATTTATTTGGCGGACTATTATTAGGTGGATTCTTATTTAAAATTCTCGTAGCGGCATTCGACACACCGTTCCTTTATCTAGGTGTATGGTTATTTAAGAAACGTTTTAACCTTGAAGAAGGAGAAGAAATTAAGCTCCCTGTTTAAACAAGTATATTCACACTAAGGCAGATAGTAAAAGACAACATTAGAAAACAACAAATGAAAAAGATATTTAAAATTATAGGCATTGTAGTTCTTGTACTTGTTATCGTGCTGGCTGCTTCTCCATTTTTGTTTAGAGGAAAACTAGAAGACCTCCTCAAGGAAACCATAAACAATAACCTCAACGCTCAAGTAGAATGGTCGTCTCTGGACTTAAGCCTCTTTAGGAGTTTTCCTGATGCTACGGTTATAGTAAATGATTTTAAGGTAGTAAACAACGCACCATTTGCTGGTGACACACTTGCGAGTGGTAAAGAAATACGCATTGAGATGGGCGTTACCCAGCTCTTTAAAAACACAGCAGATGAGCCTATTGCTATAGATGCACTATCACTTCTAGAAGCAAACGTACACGTACAAGTAGACTCCTTAGGTAATGCAAATTATGATATTGTAAAAGAGACACCAACTACGGAGACTACTACTGAGGAGAGCTCAGAACCTTTTGTTTTTAACTTACAAGAGTACAGCCTCATAGACTCAAAAATAATTTATGACGATCGCTCTACACAAACCCACTTAGAACTTACAGAGGTAAACCACACGGGTTCTGGAGATTTTTCGGCTATTGAGAGTGAACTAGATACAAAGACCCACGCTGTAGTATCTTTTGATTATGGCGGCACACATTACTTAGACGGGCACGACCTAGACCTCGAGGCTGTAATCCAAATGGAGCTAGAAAAACAGAAGTATACTTTTAAAGAAAACTTAGCCAAAATAAACGAACTCCCACTAGAGTTTAATGGTTTTATAGAGCTTCTAGAAGATGGCAATCTTATGGACTTATCATTTAAAACGCCTTCATCAGATTTTAAGAACTTTCTAGCCCTAATCCCTAAGGAATATAGAGCAAATCTCGATGGGGTGGAGACGAGTGGCGATTTTCGCGTAAGCGGAATTATAAAAGGGAAAACAACTGAGACTAACATCCCAAATCTTGATATTGAGATTGTGTCTAACAATGCTTCTTTTAAGTATCCTGATCTCCCTAAAAGAATGAACAACATCAATATAGATGTAAAGATTAAAAATGATACCGGCATTACAGAACTTACTTATATCGAAATAAACGACTTACGTTTTAAGATTGACCAAGACACCTTTACGGCAAAGGGAACACTTAAAAACTTGATGGGTAATATGCTTGTTAATCTTGACCTAGATGGTGCGCTAGACTTAGGTAACATTGACAAGGTGTATCCTCTTAATCTAGACCAGCCACTGCAAGGTAGACTGGTAGCAGATGTGGTGACGAGTTTTGATATGAACGCTGTGGAGAAGCAACAGTATCAAAATATAAAAAGCTCTGGTAATGCTACACTTAGTGACTTCACTTATAGCACTCCAGAACTGCCTAATCCCATTGCTATACAAAATGCAGATGTGAGTTTTAAAACCGGCAATATTGCACTTAACTCATTTGCCGCAACAAGTGGAACTTCAGACATAAATGCAACGGGATCTATAGAAAACCTCATCCCTTTTGTGATGTCTAAGGAAGATTTAAAAGGACGTTTTGATGTGACCTCAAAGGTGTTTAATCTAGATGATTTTGCAACCAGCACTGCTACTACAACAGGCACTTCACCAGCCAGTGCAGGCGAGAGTGATACCGCTGTACAAATTCCAGATTTTCTAGATGCCTCTGTAAACTTTAATGCCGCAAAGGTAATTTATGATGGGCTAGAACTTAGTAATACAAAGGGTAGCGTGACCATTGCAAATGAGCAGGCATCATTAAGCAATCTTAACTCTGGTATCTTTGGCGGTGCGGCAGGACTCTCTGGATCTGTCACCACACGCGATGGTGCTCCTACTTTTAATATGACTGTAGACTTGAGCAGTATAGATATAGACCGCTCTTTTAAGGAACTCGAGATGTTGCAAGGACTTGCTCCTATCGCAAAGGCACTACAAGGCGCGCTCAATACCAAAATACAATTGCAGGGACAGCTGGATGACAACTTCAGCCCTATACTTAGCACTATTTCTGGAGATGCCTTTGCAGAGATTTTGACCGCAGATGTAGATGCAGATAAAATGCCGCTTCTTAATCTTCTATCGCAAAAACTTGATTTTATAAATCTTGACAACCTGAAACTAGACAAGCTCAAAACGAGCCTTACGTTTAATGATGGTCAGGTGGCTGTAAAGCCTTTTGATTTTAACGTAAAAGGAATTAATGTAAAGGTAAGCGGTGGACATAGCTTTACAAACGAGATGAACTACACCCTCAACCTTGATCTCCCTGCAAAATATCTAGGCGGAGACGTGAGCGGCTTACTCTCAAAACTCACAGATGCCGAAAAAGAGAACATCCATATAGACGTTCCTGTTTCCCTTTCGGGAAATTTTATTGCGCCTAAGGTAGACCTTAACTTAAAAGCAGCTACAACAGCGCTTACTAACCAGATTATAGAGATCCAGAAGCAACGCGCAAAAGACAAAGTAGAAGATAAACTTACTGATGTATTAGGAGGTCTATTAGGTGGAAACAAAACAACACCAAACACTACTGCGACAGATAGCACAACTACTGACACACAAACTCCTCAAAACACCACCACAACCCCAAAAGCTGAAGACGCCATTAAAGATGTTACCACGGGAATATTAGGTGGTCTCTTTGGAAAAAAGAAAACAACAAAAGAAACAGTGAAGGATACGGTTAATTAATTAACCGTTTTTATAACGCTCATTTTCTAACCTATTTTCGAGACTATTGTATTCCTTAGGAGTTTCTGCACTCTCTATAACTTGAACACTAGATTGCTCTACTGTCTCTGGTGGGGCTACATATCCAGGAGCTCTTTTTACAAAGGTTTCCTTTACTCGTTCTGACATAATAAAGTATGGAATCCAAACAGCACACCTAAAAATAGCCTTAATAATTTCTTTAAGTGACTCTTGATTTTCTTCTGGAGTAAACATATCTGAAGCAAGCGCATTTGCTGCAACACTATCTAAAATTAAGAAAGCAAGTGTGCCAGCATATAGAATAATCATTAACCTAGGAACAATTGTCCTTCTCTTAAAGAACAATATAATTACCACAAAACTATATACGATAAGCGCTACATTAATAATCATCTCTATGGCGATGAGTATGATCATTGGCTTTCCTGTTAAGCCTTCAGAATTCCATAGAGCAGACCAAGTATAGGCATCAAAATATCCGTCTTCAGAAAGTATTTGCACTAAAATAACGATAGGAGTAAAAACAAGACCTATTGCAATAAGTATGAGCCAGCCTCCTATATTTTTCCCTTGTGTATCCTTAACCTGAGCAGGAACATCATATTCGTAATAAAGTCTATAAGCTCCATACCCAAACAACATCAAGCTAATTACTAGTAGGAAAATAGCGATATAACTTAGTCCTGAAGTTTCTATCGCAGAGGCTGCTTCTAGGTCATAAGTAACAAAATAAGAAAGATCATCTTGAACCTTACTATGATCAGATATATACTTACGCACGTCACCAGCCTCAACAAAATCTTTCTTTCTAGAGTAATTATGAGTTACTAGTAGTTTGTTTCCAAAATGGCTTGCTTGCTGTTCATACTTAAAATATGAGCTTTCGATCGTATTTTTATAGTCTTCAAATTCCCAAGGCTCCGGTAAGTTAACTGTGATATTAAACTCAATATCTAATGGATAATTTATAGCATATGGCGCCGTGCGCTCTGGTGATGTAGTAGGGTTTACATAACTCTCTAATAATAACGGATAGGTCTCTATATATATAAGCTCTTCATTATCTGGTGACTTTGCCCAGATAGAATCTATAACGTAAGACTCTCTTACTATAAACTCATTACGAGTATTTCTTAAATCCTCTACCTCAAGGTCATCTCCCTTTTTTATATTAGGATATAATGTACTGTAAAATCGCAGGTAGTCTTTTTGAATTGAAGCATTACTACGCTGGTCAAAATCTGCACGTAATCTATCTGCATCACTCCCTTTATATGTAGTTACAACGGTTAATGCTCCAGACCCATTAATCTCATCTACATCATATATCTCACTTATAGCAACCCCTCCTGTTGGCTTAAAATCAATTTGAGTCAGCCCTTTTTCTCCAGGTTTTAAAACGAGCCCCTTCTCATAATTTGGAAAAAATTTACCCTTTGCTCCTGTACCCTGATTTGAGATTGTGGGATCGATATAATAATCTTCACCGTCTAGATTATAGGTAACAACACAATGGTCAAAGAGATTAGGCGTAGGGAGTTTATCACCTATACTCTTTCCTGCAGTACTGTTTACCAGCATAGGGTATGCCTCAATGCCATTTGCTTGCAGCAACTCACTTAGCAAAAATGACTTCCCTTTACAATCTCCAAATCGTTGCTCAAGCACCTTAAGTGGTGACTCTGGTTTATGAGAATTCATCCCATTTTCGAAACCAAAATACCTAACATCATCTTGTACAAAATCTATAAGAGTATTTGCAATCTCCTCCTTAGAAGGAGCAAGATCTTTGGTCTCACTTTTGATATTTTGATCTGACAGTCGTTTTAATCGTTTTTTATCTGCGGCACTTAATGTGTAGATCTCTTTATACTGATTTACAATACTCTCCCACGATTCATAATTTACAAATTGCACAAAACCATAATCATCATACCACATAGGCTCGTTAGTATCATAAAACTTAGGTGCAACATCTTCTAGCGTCCATTCGTAAACCTTGCTATTACCTGAAATACTTTCTGCTGGCTTAGGCGCATTATTGAAGTATTTAAACTTAAAAGAGTCATTATTAGGCACAGTCACCGTAAAGTGTAGTTTACCTACAGGGGCTGCATATTGAAAATAAAGACTGCTACTATATCCTCCTTCATAAATAGGATTCTCTCCAGCTATAGAGTATGCATAGTCTATCACATCGCCCTCTCGCACATCTGTAAGATTTACAAGACTTGTAAGTCTCCCGTCATATAGATTCTTTTCTAGATTAGACTCTCTTTGTATAGTCTCAATCTTATTAAGATTAAGTTGAGAGATACGCTCCCCATTGCGTATTATATCAATTTTATGAAAAATGAGCTTCTCATAAGATGGGTCAAATTCAAATGTTAGATTAGACATTTGAGTTATGCCCTCTCCATTTATAATTTTAACTACAGAGTTACTATATCTAGTTTTATTTACAGCATTAAGCTGCTTATCATATAGAAGATAGTAGTAGCCACTTTCTGCTTCTTCATTTTCAATATTCTCCTTATAGTCAACTTTATTTACCCACGATGGGATTTGTTTTATACTAGGATTTTGAGAATAGAGTGTTGTAAAAAAAAGAACGAATAGTAAACGTAAAATATGCTTCAAAGCTTGATTGATTTGTGGGTAAAAGACTACAATATAAGCTGTTCCAACTTAATTAGCAACGTATAAACTCTCAAAAATGTTTCCGCTTTCGCGAAAGCGGGATACTACCCCTCATCATCTACCTTAATCTCGTTGAGCTCTTCGTTTTTATACTTGGCATAGTCAAAACCACTCTTCCACCAGATTTTCATTTTTTCTTTATTAAAAATAAGTGAGTTTGTAGTGAGCACCGTCGGTGTATAATAGAAGTTTATTATCGCCTCTTTTTGGTTGGCAGCATATTTACCTATGGTGATATTTTGCTTTTCGATACGATCCATCATAAAGCCGTGTAGATTGCTCAACAGGGAGAACACGTTAGTAGAAGGGAGATTATTATAATAAGTCACTTCTGTTTCTAATATGATTACATCTATCTCTGTCGCGCCGCGTTCTACAGCCTCCTTGATGGGTACTAGTGCGCCAAAACCTCCATCTGCATACTCGCATCCATTTTTTGAGGCGAGGCTCATAAAAGGGATATAATTACACGACATCCATACCCAGTCACAAAAATCTTCGTAGGTCTCTTCCTTACTGGATTTATATTCCGTTTTATGAAGTGAGAGATTAGAAACTGTGACTAGTACTTCTTTACCACTAGCTTGTAGCTGTTCATAATTTTCACGCGTAAAGGTTTTTTCTATAAGCTTGCGTAGCTTCTTACTTTCTCCAAAGGTTTTAGAGCCTTTTAAAAAATTGCGCAGTACACTCCAGTGATCAATAGCAATAGATTGCTCGCCAAATTTATCTTTCTTTATTACAAAAGGACATACATTAAAAATGGCATTTTGATTTACAGAGGTGTATACCTCTTTTATCTTTTCGATATTTTGAAGCGCAAGATGAGGCACTAAAAGACTTCCTGTAGAGGTACCTACAAGCATATCATACTCTTTGCCCATTTCTTGCATAAGGTACTGAGCAACACCGCCGCCAAAAGCGCCTTTACTTCCTCCTCCTGAAATGACTAATGCTCGCATACCTCGTTTTAACTAATAGCTAGTCGAAAATAAGGTTTTTAAATTACAAATAGTTTTACGCTTTCGCGAAAGCGTCTAAAAGAACATTATCCCACCATTATCTGTCTCGCCTTTTTTACCTAGCGTATTAAACTTCCAGCTCAAACTAAGCATAAAATATTGTTGCAATACCGTACTCTGTACGTCTTGTATAAAGTTTGCATTTGCCGTACGACGGGCGTTTGTATTTTGATCAAGCACGTCATACACCTTAAGTGTAGCTGTTGCTCTTTCTTTGGCAAAAGAGTATGCTAGTGTCGAGTTCCAGAACAAAGCACTTTGCTGAAAGTCACTTGCAATATTAGGGTTATAGTTATAGTTTATCTCATTACGCCATTCCCAGTTTTTTGGCACAAAAAGAGCCGTACTCAAGCGCACTGTGTGCGACACAAACTCTTGATCATCAAACGCATCTAGACCAAACTCTGTTTTTGAAAATGAAATGTTATAACTAGGGCGCACCTCAAAGAGGTCTTTCCAAGTAAAGGTCACATTTACTCTTGGGGTAAGTGATCTTGTTTTACTTGCATACTTCACATCATTATTAAAGTTTACATTACGGCCAAAGTTCCCGTAAATACCTCCACCATATTTTATGGTTCTTAGTGAATCTATCTTGAGCGTTTTATTATAACCACCACCGGCTCCTACGTTATAATTACCATCTACATTTTCATAAGTAGTGGTACGCACAAGGTTTTCATCTATGGTAGTTTTATTTACCACGGCATCATTTGTAACACTACCATTACCGTTTAAGTACCAACCACCCCCTTTCTGGAAGTCAAAATTATTAAACCCTCCATAAAAATTATAAACATTAGAAGGTGATAAATCTGGATTACCCACAGTGATATTAAGTGGGTCTGACACATCTACAAAAGGATTGAGCTGTTGCACATCTGGCGGACTATTACTCTTACTCACACTGGCATATAAAGATGCCTTTGGGCTAAAACGATAGTTAATATAAGAGTCTAGTTCTAGCGCTTCAAAATTTTCCTTTACGTTAAGTTCTGGACGCAGGTTATCTGTATTTTCTAGTGTTCTAAAAACATAACCTGCTCCAAAGTTTATATTAAACTTTTCTGTGTTATAATTAAGCCCCAGCTTAGGTGTTGTACGCATATTGCGTCCCTCAAAGTCTGTACTTAACGCCTCATTAAGTGTGCTATACTGCTGCGTGTTTTCATCAAAATCAAAAGTGGTTCTTGATCGCTTTCGGCTATCATCACGATGCCCAAAATCTGCATCTAGAAATAACTTTTTGGCAATAAGTGGTATGCGGTATGTAAAGTTAAGATTGTAACCATCCAGCTTAGTCTCACCATCTGTAAACTGGTTGCGCTCTATAAGCTCTGGAGCATCTCCTAGTATGGCAGTATTAGAGACTATAAAATCTTCACTCTCTTGTCTGTTTATTTCGTTCTGAAGACGAGCACGCACGTAGGCTCCTTTGTCACCCCACTTTTTTGTAATACTCAATGTGTTTTCAAAATTCTTCCCTTTATCTTTTATAAAGTTTGCATTATCAGACTGGTTGATAAGATCCCCATTTTCATCAAGAGACTCTTCATCACGAGTATAGCGCGTCTCACTCTTTGCATAAGAGAACTTAGGGCGTATATTTATAAGAATTGTAGAATCCTTCTTAATATTTATAGTTGCATTTGCACTATGATTATCAGAGTTTGAGTCACTTCTTGAGTTGCTATTTGTAAAAAAACGACGATCTGGCAAGATGTTCTCACGCTCGATACGTGTCTCGTCAAAAGAGTTTGCTGCAGAGTAGAAGTAATCCATACTCGCATCAAAACCTTTTGCATACTCATCTGTATAATTTGTCCCGATGCTGCGACTGTTTGTAATACCCTGGCCACCACCAAAACTGCGCCCGTCTATACCAAAACTTCCATTACCGTTAAAGTAGACACTTCTCCCACCGCCAAACATCTTGCGTATCTCCCCAAAGCTAAAACCAGCCTCGTTTATATTATTACCTCCAGCAAGTACACTTATGCGCCTGTCATTATCAAAAGCATTTACAATACCGGCATACTCAAAGCGCTCATCTGTACCAGCACCAGCAGCTACACGGCCAAAAACACCCTTGTTCTTCTCTTCAGAAATGGTCAAGTTTATGGTTTTATTCTCTTGGTCACCATCTTCACCAGCAAAGGCTTCATCATCTGTTTTCGTATCTACCACTTGTATCTTTTCTACCATCTCCTTAGTAAGGTTGCGTGTAGCTACCGTAGGGTCATCGCCAAAAAAGGGTTTCCCATTTACAAGTATCTGGTTAACTTCCTTACCATTTACTAAGATTTTACCATCTTCATCTACCTCAACACCTGGCAGCTCCTTGAGAAGGTCCTCAATATTTGCATCCTTTTTAGTTTTAAAAGAAGATACGTTAAACTCTAAAGTATCTTTTTTTACAGTAATGGGGGCCCTACTTTTTACCACAACCTCTCCCAGTGTGTTAGTCGCAAGTCCCACTTCTATAACACCTAAAGAAATATCACCCGCACTAAGGTCTACTTGCTTGCTATAATTTTCATACCCTAAAAAAGATATATTAACTCGAGCATCCTTTTCTTGGGCTCTCCCTTCTAGGGTAAAAGCTCCATTTTGATTTGTGATGGTGTAGGTGATGAGCGTACTATCTTTTACGGTTTCAAGAAAAACGGTAGCAGCCTCAAGTGGCTCTTTTGATTCCTTGTCTGTAAGTGTACCTGTAACTGAGAAGTTTTGCGCTTTCGCGAAAGCTGAAACTAAAAGAAGTCCAACTAAGATTACTAAATGACGTAATTGCATTGTACTGATTAATTGATGAGTACGTAAATAACCAACCTTTTAGTGAGAAGTTTTAGGAGGATCTTGTTTTTAATATAATTTTAACAATGTGAGGTGCTCCTTAAAAAAGATCTTCTGAGTGATTCTTTCTATACACGCTTTCGCGAAAGCGTAAAAAAACCTACAACTGGAAATAAATCAAGTATCTAAAACAAAAAAAGCGACCTCTATAGGTCGCTTTTTTATATATAAAAGTGGTTTTACTTCTTTCTAAAGTAAATAGAAATAGGGACTCCAGAGAAGTCGTAAGCTGCTCGTAGTTTATTTTCTAAAAATCTTCTGTAGCCTTCTTTAAGGTATTGCGGCAGGTTACAGAACAACGCAAACTGTGGTTGCGGTGTAGGTAGCTGCATACAGTACTTGATTTTTACATATTTACCCTTAATAGCCGGTGGAGGGAATGCCTCTACTAGCGGTAAGAAAAACTCATTAAGCTCACTGGTCTTGATACGTTTTGTTTTACTCTCGTAAACTTTTACGGCAGTCTCAATAGCTTTAAAAATACGCTGTTTCTCAAGCACAGAGATAAATACAATAGGCACATCTGTAAATGGCTCTATTTGCTGTCTTATGTGCTTTTCAAATTCTTTCATTGTGTTAGTCTTCTTTTCTACAAGGTCCCACTTGTTTACTAAGATTACTATTCCTTTTCTGTTGCGTTCTGCAAGCCAAAATATATTTTGTACCTGGCCGTCAAAGCCTCTTGTTGCATCTACTACAAGTAGAACAACATCTGCGTGCTCAATAGCACGTACAGACCTCATCACAGAGTAAAACTCAAGATCTTCTTTTACCTTAGCCTTACGTCGTATACCTGCCGTGTCTACAAGGTTAAATTCAAAACCGTAGCGATTATACTTTGTATCCATCGCATCACGAGTGGTTCCTGCAATATCTGTTACGATATAACGCTCCTCACCTATTAATGCATTTATAAAAGAAGATTTACCTGCGTTAGGACGACCTACTACCGCAAAGCGTGGTAGCTCATCTTCTTCGCTTTCTTCTTCTTTTTCTGGTAATGCCTCAACTACAGCATCCAGAAGATCTCCTGTACCACTACCATTTGTAGCGGCAATGGTATAAAAATCACCAAGACCAAGATTATAAAACTCTACAGCATCTGCTGCACGCTTATTATTATCTACTTTATTTACAGCAAGAAAAATAGGCTTCTTAGATCTACGTAGTAAGTTTGCGACCTCTTCATCCATCCCAGTGATACCGTGCTCTACATCTACCATAAAGATGATAGCATCTGCCTCATCTATGGCAAGCTCTACTTGCTTGTCTATCTCTGCTTCAAAAATGTCGTCACTTCCCACAACATATCCACCAGTATCTATGACTGTAAACTCACGTCCATTCCAATCTGTTTTTCCGTAGTGGCGATCTCTAGTCACACCACTCACGGCATCAACAATTGCCTCACGACGTTGCACTAACCGATTAAAAAAAGTGGATTTCCCTACATTAGGGCGCCCCACAATAGCTACTATGGTACTCATTGTAAAATTTTTAGGTCTGCAAAGATAGGCTTTTAAAAAGGACATAGAGATGGTAAACAACGTAAATACATCGTCACATAATGGACTAAGGATTACTTAAAATGCTAATGATATGATAAACTTAATGAGAACTAGGTGTCTATAATTTAATTTTGCATCCTTATAACACACTTTAATTGATTTTACTCTTACTACTCCTTGGTTTTGGGATTGCCCTAGTCGCTACAATTATCCCTAGCGCGACTAATTTACTTGTACTCAAAAAAGCTACAGGCGGCAGTATATTTAAAGCAATGTTTGTTGCATACGGAGCTGCACTGGGCGAAACTATTGTAGCAGGGTTTGCCATAAGTTTTGGTTTTTTAGTAAAAAAGCTCTACCAAGATTATTTATGGATACAGATTGCTTTTGTAGTATTAATGCTCTTAGCTGGTATCTTACTTATTCTAAAAAAATCCAGCTCACAAACCTCAGAAGATGAAGCGCATCAAAACTTTGGCACTGGTTTCTTACTTGGCTTTTTAAACATCCCTATGTTTATTTTTTGGGTAGCCGTGCTGTCTTCTATTTCGAGCTATGTATTTATAGGTAAAAACTCTCCGTGGAGTATTATACTCTCTTTTCTTTCGGGAGTTCTAATAGGAAAAGTTGTGATGCTTTATGCATATGCAAGACTGAGTGATTTTTTTTCAAAGAAGTTTTCTAATCTTGAAAATAAAATGAATATAGTGATAGGTATAGTACTTATAAGTGCTGCTGTCTTTCAATCCATAAAGCTTATTACTGCATAAATAAGCGCAGATAGCGTAAGTTTTTTAGTATAACAACTACTAATGCTTTATGATTATTCTTGCTTTCATCATAGGCTTTACAGCTACAGTTATGGGTGCACTGCCACCAGGAGCATCAAACCTTGCAGTGATTAAGGCACGAGTAAAAGGGTCTTATCAAGATGCTTTAAAATTGAGCTATGGCGCAGGCCTAGGTGAGTCATTACTTGCACTTACTGCTTTAAGCTTTGGGATGGTTCTACAAGAGTTCATCTCTCTGAACTACTGGGTGCAATATCTCGTCGCATTTTTACTTGCCCTTGTAGGCGTCTATTTTATAGTAAAGAAGCATTCTCAAAAAAATCCAAAACCAAGAAAACAATCTCAATACTTTGTAGGCTTTATTTTGAGCTTTATAAATCCTCCCGTTTTAATCTATTGGATAGTTGTGTTTTCACTACTAAGTAAATGGATGCTCACCGCTGGGTCACATCCTTGTGTATGGACTATTGTATTGCTTGCAGGCGTGTTTTTAGGTAAAATAGCCACACTCTTGATGTACAGCAAGTTTGGTTCTCATATTAAACAAAGGTCTACCTCTAGCCCTAATTCTCTTAATCGTTATATAGGGATCACACTTATTGTACTCTCGGTGATACAGCTAGTAAAACTAGTAGTTAGTTAAGGATCTCTAGTCGCACCACATAACCCTCCCAGCTACGCACGTTAAAAACAGTGTCGTCTTCAAAAATGAGGTATTGCCCCTTTATTCCTTTAAGAGTTCCCTCGTATGCAGGTGTTTTATCTAAGTTAAGTGTCTTAAGTTTTTCTGGGTAACGCTCTACTGGGAAGTGCACGTGCGTCTCCTCGTTAGTAGGGATAAAATATTGCTTTGCTTCTTCTGGTATATATTGTTTTAATGCTTCTCGATGCTCCTTAAGATCTACATCTTCTATGTCATTTTTGAGCATTTTACGCCAGTTTGTTTTGTCAGAAACGTGTTCCTTTAACGCAAGCTCTGTAATACCTGCAAGGTATCGGTTAGGTACTTCTACAATTTCTATAGCCTCGTGAGCACCTTGGTCTATCCATCTTGTAGGCACTTGGGTTTTACGAGTTACTCCTACTTTTACATTACTAGAATTTGCTAGATAAACTATGTGAGATTGTAGTTGGACACTTTGCTCATAAGCGAGATCGCGATCTTCTTCTCCTAGATGCGCTTTAGACAGTTCTGGTTTCATTATCCACTCTGCAGCTTGAGGTACTTTATAAAAGTCATCATAGCAATATCCTTGTCTAAAAATCTTTTTATTCTCCCCACAGGCAAGGCACTCATATTTTACAAACTCGATATGCAGTCTCTTATTGAGCAACTGATTGACCTGTATAAAATCACCTTCCATCACGAGGTAATAATTTATAGGATCTGTATGCTCCGTTTGCATTTTCTTGAGGACACCTTGGTATTGCATTTATAAGAATTTTGATTACTGCATTGTATAAAAAAGGTTAAATTAGCTTTCGCGAAAGCAAAAAAAAACAACCTATCACACACGTGTAAATATACCAACTTTATGCCGATCCCTTTAGTGCATTCTATTGCTTCTTGGTTCTTAAAAAAGCGCATTCACCAGATGGAGCTTTTTATGAAATACCCAGCCGAAGTGCAGGAAGAATTGCGCGCAAAACTTATCGATAAAGCAAAGGATACTGAGATAGGTAAAAAGTATGATTTTAGATCCATACGTAGTTACAATGACTTTGCCCAGACGATCCCCATCTCCTCTTATGAGGAGAATCAAGCTTATATAGAAAGAAGTCGCAAAGGAGAGTCTAACATCTTATGGCCTACCCCTATAAAATGGTTTGCACAGAGTAGCGGCACTACAAATGCACGAAGTAAGTATATACCCGTAAGTCCAGAGTCGCTAGAAGATTGTCATTATGCAGCAAGTAAAGATTTACTCTGTATGTATCTCAATAATAATGAAGGTTCTCACTTGTTTTCTGGTAAAGGGTTACGCTTAGGTGGTAGTAAGCAATTATACCAGGATAATGGTACTGTATATGGTGACCTTTCTGCCATACTTATAGATAATATGCCTTTCTGGGCAGAATTTAGCAGTACTCCTAATCACGACATTTCATTGTTAAGTGACTGGGAGGTGAAAATGCAAGCTATTGTAGACGAGACCATACAACAAGATGTAACCAGTCTAGCAGGTGTCCCATCGTGGATGCTTGTGCTACTCAACAATGTACTAGAAACTACGGGAAAAGACAGTATACTAGACATCTGGCCTAACTTAGAGGTTTATTTTCACGGAGGGGTAAATTTTGATCCTTATCTTAATCAATATCAAAAAATTATACCATCAGACTCCTTTAAGTATTATGAGATTTATAATGCTTCTGAGGGCTTTTTTGCCATACAGGGGCAGAATGACTCAAAGGATCTGCTCTTGATGCTAGATTACGGGATATTTTATGAGTTTATCCCTATGAACACCTACGGAACGCTTGATCAAAAAATCATCCCTCTAAGTGAGGTAGAAGCTGGTGTAAACTATGCAATTGTTATTACGACAAACGCAGGTTTATGGAGATATAAAATAGGTGATACGGTGCGCTTTACTTCTACCAGCCCATATAAAATTAAGGTAACTGGCAGAACAAAACATCACATTAATGTTTTTGGCGAAGAGCTTATTATCGAAAATGCAGAGCAGGCTCTCAAAAAAGCTACCCTAGAAACTGGCTGTGAGATAAAAGATTATACTGCTGCACCCATATTTATGGATGGTAAAGAAAAAGGTGCTCACGAGTGGGTTATAGAGTTTAAAAATCCTCCAGAGGATATGACATTATTTAATACCCAGCTTGATCTAGCGCTGCAAGAGGTAAATAGCGACTACCAAGCCAAACGTTTTAATAACACTACGCTTAATGCTCCAAAAATACACGCAGCTCGAGAGAACCTCTTTTATGACTGGTTACGAGAGAATAATAAGCTAGGAGGACAACATAAAGTCCCTAGATTATCTAATAAACGTGACTTTATTGAAGCTCTACTACATATCAATTAATTACCAAAACACGTAGGGAGCTACTTGAAAAAATATGCTTTTTTAGTCGCTCATCGACAAAAAACACCTTCTTATCTAAAAGTCAGGCTTTTACTTTATTCTTAGGGATATCACTCTTAATTTAGAGCAATGCGATTCCCCAGAATCATAATTAAGGAGATGAAAACAACCCTAACTTTTTTTACAGTTACAGCTTTATTGCTTTGTACATTTACAGCACTAGGTCAAGATCAATTAACCTATACTGCACTTGCTGACAATGTAGCAAATTATAGTACTGAAGAAAAACCCTTCTACGGTGATAATGGTTTTAAGTTTGAAACCTTTAATACAGGTATAAACTCAAAATATTCTGACTACGGCATAGGCTTCTTTAGAGAGAAATTTATTTCTTTTTCTGCTCGTAAAATAGGTGGTCTTGCAAAAAAAGATCCCATATCAAAAGAACCGTATACTAAGTTATATTGCTCAGATATTACCTATGATTATGATTTGAAAAGACCTTTATTATTCTCTTCTATTTTAAATCGGAATGACAAT
Source organism: Dokdonia sp. MED134 (assembly GCF_000152925.2). Taxonomy (NCBI): domain Bacteria; kingdom Pseudomonadati; phylum Bacteroidota; class Flavobacteriia; order Flavobacteriales; family Flavobacteriaceae; genus Dokdonia; species Dokdonia sp. MED134. The sequence continues at coordinate 1,695,737 of NZ_CP009301.1, forward strand.
CTAGGTACCCTTGCCTTTTCTCAAGATGGCAACACCCTATATTTTACACAGAGCAAAGAAGATCATACACAAAGCTTTGAACTTTATCGCGCAGAGATGAATCCAGAGCGTGAAGGTGAGTGGATAAATATCACTGCACTATCTGTAAATGGAGATTACTCTGTTGAAAACCCTCATTTAAGCAGAAATGGAGAATGGCTTTACTTCTCTTCAAATAAACCAGAAGCTATAGGAGGTTTTGACATTTTTAGAATTGCAGTAAAAGACAATGAACTTATAGGAAAAGCAGAAAGGATTGAGGGTAGTGTAAACACGGTTCTTGATGAGAAGTTTCCGCAAACGTCTCTTGATGGCAAGTACCTTTACTTTTCTTCAAAAGGACACGATAGTCAAGGTGGTTATGACATCTTTAGGTCAAGAAAATCTAAGCTTGGTTTTGTTTCTACAAGAAACTTAGGAAGCACCATTAACTCTCCAAAGGATGAAGTTGCCTTTATACAGGCAAATGAGAATATAGGTTATATGACCTCAAACAGAGATGGTGGTAATGGAGGATATGATATTTATAAAATAGAAGAATCTATCCTAGCACTGAGTGTTGCAGGAAAAGTGATAGATGCAGAGACAGAGATTGCACTAGCAAACGCCACAGTTGCTCTACTTGATGATTATGGCGAGGAAGTAGCAAGTGTACGCTCTAATATAGATGGTAGTTATAACTTTCCTGTAGAAGGGTTTGTAAACTATACGGTTATTGCCTATAAAGATGGATTTGAAACTACTCGAGAGACGTTTAACACAGCCGCTCAAGAGGATAAAATATTTGTCAAAAACCTCATACTTGAGGCAACTCCAGCCCCAATAGTCAAAACAACAGAAAAAACTATTATTAAAATAGACAATATTCTTTTTGACTTGGATAGTGCAAAAATTAAAGAAATCTCAACTATAACCCTTAATACGGTCGTTGCAACTCTCAAAGCAAATCCAGAATTAAAAATTGCAATAAATGCACATACAGATGCACAAGGTAGCGCAAGTTATAATAAAAGGCTATCTATGCGAAGAGCAGCCTCTGCGATGGAATATCTGTTAAGTAAAGGAATTTCAAAAGACAGGTTATCATCTCAAGGCTTTGGAGAAGAACAACTACTTATAAATTGCACATCGTGTACTCCTCAAGAAAATGAACTTAACAGACGTATAGAGTTTGTAGTAATTTCTAAAGAGTAACAATTACAATATTACAATAGCAATCACTACGTGATGTAATGATTGTAAAGCAGCTATCAGTTGGGGGACCGATAGCTGTTTTTTTATGTTTACTTGGCACGCTTAAAACAAAAAGAAGCATCCTAGCAAGGATGCTTCTTTTAATACAATCTATTATGCTTTTTATAACTATGAAGCGGCTTTAAGCTTCTTGAGCGTAGACTTATTAAGTTTACCCTCTGCATAGGTCTTAGTCACATTAAGCGATTTCTCATCTGAGCTAGGTAGATCAAACATTGCATCTGTTAAGATAGCCTCACATAAGCTACGTAGTCCTCTAGCTCCTAGCTTATACTCTATAGCTTTATCAACAAGATAATCTAGCGCATCATCTGTAATGCTAAACTCTATATCATCCATCGCAAAAAGCTTCTTATATTGCTTTATAATCGCATTTTTAGGCTCTGTAAGGATTGCTCTAAGCGTTCCTGCATCAAGCGGGTTCATATGAGTTAATACAGGGAGTCTACCTATAATTTCTGGTATAAGGCCAAAGTCTTTTAGATCTTTAGGTATAATATACTTGAGCATATTATCCTTTTCTAGAGCCTCATCGCTTTTACTTGCCACAAATCCCATAGCCTGCATATTGAGACGCTTAGAGATATGACGCTCTATACCGTCAAAAGCTCCACCAGCTATAAATAAGATATGCTCTGTATTTACTTCTATAAACTTCTGGTCTGGGTGCTTACGTCCTCCCTTAGGTGGTACGTTTACAACCGTCCCTTCTAGTAATTTTAATAAAGCTTGCTGTACACCTTCACCACTTACATCACGAGTAATAGATGGGTTATCACTCTTACGAGCAATTTTATCTATCTCATCTATAAATACAATACCGCGTTGAGCTTTCTCTAGGTTATAGTCTGCTGCTTGTAACAAGCGAGTTAAGATACTCTCTACATCTTCACCTACATAACCAGCCTCTGTAAGAACCGTTGCATCTACAATAGCAAGTGGTACGTTAAGCATACGTGCAACTGTTTTTGCTATAAGTGTTTTACCGGTACCAGTTTGTCCCACCATCACGATGTTACTTTTCTGGATCTCTATATCATCATCTGTAGCTGGTTGTAACAATCTCTTGTAGTGATTATAAACCGCTACAGACATTACTCTCTTTGTAAATTCTTGACCTATCACATACTCATCAAGAAACGACTTTATCTCTTGTGGTTTCTTTAACTTGAGTTCTCCTTCAAGATCATTTGTAGCTACATCCTTAGACTCTTCTATAACAATACCGTGAGCCTGCTCGATACATCTATCACATATGTGTGCATCTAGCCCCGCAATAAGCAGGTTAGTCTCTGGTTTTTTTCTGCCACAAAATGAACATTCTAAATCTTCCTTTGCCATTCTATTTACTATTTTGACTTGAATTACGCTTTCGCGAAAGCGTAAACTTCATTAGTCTCTCTTCAAAATTTCGTCTATCATACCGTACTCAAGTGCCTTATCTGCCTTCATCCAGTAATCACGATCACTATCGTTATATACTTTATCGTAGTCTTGACCTGAGTGCTTTGCTATGATATCGTATAGCTCCTTCTTGAGCGTAAGGATTTCTTTTGCTGTGATTTCAATATCACTTGCTTGACCTTGAGCTCCACCCATAGGCTGGTGTATCATCACACGGCTATGTGGTAGACCACTACGTTTTCCTTTTTCTCCAGCACATAACAACACGGCTCCCATAGAGGCTGCCATACCTGTACAGATAGTAGCTACATCTGGCTTTATAAACTGCATTGTATCATAAATACCTAAGCCAGCATACACGCTTCCTCCCGGTGAGTTTATGTAAATCTGGATGTCTTTATTTGCATCTGTACTTTCTAAAAATAGTAACTGTGCTTGCACGATGTTTGCTACTTGGTCATTTATTCCTGTACCCAAGAAAATGATGCGATCCATCATTAAACGTGAGAATACATCAAAGATCGCGATATTCATCTGGCGTTCTTCTATGATGTTAGGAGTAAGTCCTTGCGGTAACATACTCGTTATTATTTTATCGTAATAGTTTGAGTTTACACCCTGATCTTTAATTGCAAAGTCTTTAAATTCTTTTCCGTAATCCATATCTGTTCTAGCAATATTTTCTTAAATAAAAAGCGTTTTACCTAGACAAGTAAAACGCTTTAAAGATACTTATTATCTAGGAGGTATTCTAATTGTATACTTCCTTTACAAATTCGTCAAAGGTTACTTCCTTCTCCTTGAGTTTTACATTTTCTTTAAAGAATGTAAGCATTTTTACATTCATAAGCTGTTCAGAAAGACGCTTTACTTCTTCTTGATTACCAAGTATACGTGCTGCGATATCATCAAGCTCTTTTTCTTCTGGGTTCATTTGCCCGTACTGCATCATTTGTGCTTTAATCATATCTTTAGAATAATCTTTAAGCTCGTCAAATGTTACTTGAAGTTCGTTTTCTGTAACGACTTTACCCTCTATAAGCTGCCATCTTAACCCTTTTTCAGAGCGTGTAAACTCTTCTTTTGCTTCTTCTTCTGTCATAGGCTTTTCACCTGTAGACTGTATCCATCTAGCTAAGAAGTCTGAAGGTAGGTCAAACTTAGTCTCATCAATAAGACGCTCTGTAACGTCATTCATAAGTTGCTGGTCGCTCTGTTGTGTAAACTGGCGCTCACCATCTTCTTTTATTTTATCTTTAAGCTCTGTCGCAGATTTTACAACGTCCTTTCCGAATAACTTATCAAAAAGCTCTTGATCAAGATCTGCTTGCTCACGCTTGTTTGTTTCTGTTAGTGTAAAAGTAACTTCTGCATTCAGGTCTTTTGCTTCGTCTTCAGAGATTTTTAATGCTGCTTGGTATGTTGCAGGCTCTGAGAAAAGACTTTTAGTCTTAACCGTAATTACATCTCCAGGTTTTGCTCCTACAAATGCATCTACATTTTTCTTCCCTTTAAGTTGCTCTATCTCAAAAGTAGCTTGGTTATCTATACCCGCTTTCTCACTTGCAAATGTTCCAGTTACTTCACTGTCTTTTGCAACCTCAGTTTGAGAGATTAACTTTCCGTATTGTTTTCTAATAGTAGTTACTTGACTATCTACCATTTTATCATCTACCTTAATCTTATAGCTAGTGATTGCTTTTTTAGGCTTAAGGTTTACATCAAACTTAGGCGCCATTCCTAGCTCAAACTCAAAGTTATAATCTTCTGCATCCCAGTTAAAATCTTCTTGATTTTTTGGAAGCGGATTACCTAACACGTCAAGCTTCTCCTCTTGTAAGAACTTACCTAGAGCTTCTTGAAGTATTTTATTTACCTCATCTACACGCACAGCCATCCCGTATTGCTTCTTCACCATTCCCATAGGTACGTGACCTTTTCTAAAACCAGGAATATTTGCTGTTTTACGATAGTTCTTAAGTATAGACTCTACCTTCTCGTTATAGTCATCCTTAACGATTTCTACCTTCACTACTGCGTTAAGGTCGTCTATTTGCTCTTTTGTAATATTCATTATAATGTAATTTTGAGGGCGCAAAAATACGATATTTTTACAACTCCAACAATCTTTTAATAAGTGCTTAACGTCCTCTTACTTATCATCTTTAAGTAGCGAGAATAATATGCTCTGAAAAATACTAAGTAAAATACTAAAGAGGAGTGCTATCCAAACGCCACTTACAGAAAAACCTCCCACAAAATAATCTGCTATTAATATGATAATGGCATTTATGATAAATAAAAACAGTCCAAATGTCACAATAGTAACTGGCAAAGTAAGTATCACAAGTATAGGCCTTACTATAAATTTAAGTAACGCGAGCACTACTGCAACAATGATAGCAGTCACAAAACCATCTACCGTTACACCTGGCAAAAACTTTGAAAGCACGACCACAGCAACCGCTGTAAGCAATATTTTAATAATTGTATTCATAATAGGTTGTTTTATAGGTTAAATACGCTTTCGCGAAAGCATAAATTTACACATAAAAAAAGCGCCTTTTATAAAAAGGCGCTTTTACTATATAGTATGTAGGTTGTAAAACTTAGTTTACATCGTTGCTTATAGCTACTGTTGCATAAGAACCGATATCTACTCCTGGTATTGTAGAACCATACTGATCATTTATTGCATCTATAATAGCATTTGCTGTAAATGCATAACCTCTTGGTGTAGGGTGCACACCATCTAGAGAGAAAGCTCCTCCAGTTACAAAGTCTGAGGTAAGCACTCCGCCGTTAAAAGAAACACCACCATTTGCAACCACTTGTAATGCAGAACGTGCATCTACAAAGGCAAGATCATTTGCCTGCGCAAGTGCCTGTATAGTGGCATTGTACTGTGTTTGTGCTGCCGTGATAAGTTCTTGCTCTTGTGAGGTAAGTACAAACTGGTCTTGTAAAGGACGTGACACTCCATTTATAGCCTGTAGTGCAGCCTGCTCTGCAGGGATTCCTAAAGAAACTAATAGATTTAAGAAATCTTGATCTGTAGTTCCAAGCACTCCCGCTGTAGTAAGTGGTACTAGATCATCATTTGTAGTCTGGCGTAATTGAGATAATAATCCCGCAGTAATAGGATCTAAGTTAAAAGGAGGTCCTTGTACTATTGCAGAGATATCTGTAAGGTCTTCATCTTGAATTGTTATAAAGTTTGCTCCTTCGGCAAATGTGATTTGACGAGCAGCAGCCTCTTCTGCAGTGATGATCCCAAAAGATGCTAGACCTGGTAACACTTGAGTGTTATATGCTGCAAATGCTGCATTAAGAGTAGCCGCAGTACCTGCGTCTAAAGGAATAGACTGAGATGGTACCGTAGTAAAGAAAGGAATAGATGTTACATCTGGAATATTTACAAGTGCTCCTTGTGCTCCAGAACCTACTAGAAGTCCAACTTCTTGAGAATACACACTAGCAAAAACGTTAGGATCTGTAATGTCATTAGGACCGTATGTAGTAGGATCAAAGTTTCCTGTCTGATCTACTCCAGCACCACCTGATGTTGCAAAACCTAAAATATCATTGTTACCTATCCATAAAGAGAAAAATGATGGGTTTGCCGCAAGTGCATCTCCCATAACTGTAGCATTAGCCTCTGATGCAAATCTTGCAAAATATGGATTTGCCTGTCCTGTAGGTACTCCAGCTACATTACCATAACCTGGCGCCACAAGGTGAAAACTCTTTGCACCTGGCACACCCACATTGTTAAAAGGTCCCGTTACAACATTTGTAATTTCTGTAGTAGGAGTTCCAGATAATACTGCTGGTCCTGGATTACCATTTGCATCTGTCGCAAGTACAAAGCGGTTATTTGCAATTTGAGTACCTCCTAGTGTTAACCCTCCTAAGTTATCACTTACTAAAGGCTGTGTAAACTCACCTCCACCTGCAAGCGCAAACTGCTGCGCCATAATGTTAGGGTATGAGTTTTCTTGACCAGTTATATAAAGCGCTCCATCTGCAAAACCTGCAGTAAGCGAGTTACCTACAGCGACATATGAAGAAAAGTTTGCTTCTCCATTTGTGTATACTGTTCCATCCTCAATTTCATTTTCAAATTCTGGCTCACAAGCAACAAGGCCAAGTGCAAGCGCAGGAAGTGCGATATAATTAAAATATTTTTTCATTGCTGTAATTTTATAATTTGTAGCTTAATCCTAAACCTGGTGCAAATGCACTTGATCTATACGTTCCCGCAAATGGGGCTTCAACACCACTTTCTGTATATGCATCATAAGAAGCATCTACCTCTCTAAAGGCTAAGTATAAGAAAGAAGCATCTATAGCGAGCTTCTGTGTTACGTTATAAGAGAATCCTCCTGTAAAACCAAAAGAATCATTACGTGGAGTTTCTGGAGAGAAGAATCCTTCTTGTACCGGAGACTCGTCAAAATAAGCACCACCTCTTAAAGCAAACTTATCGCTTACGGCATACTCTGCTCCTAGGCGTAATGTCCAAGCGTTTTGGTAATTTCTTGGGTTAATAGACTCTAGTGCTACAGATCCATCAGGATTTAAGAAATTAAGATCAAGAGAGTTGTATATATCCCACTCTGCATAATTTACATCTGCGTTAAGAACCCATTTATCTGTAGGCTTGTAAGTGACACCCACTGTCCACTCTGCTGGTAATGGCAATGTTGCTGTAAAGTCAAAATCTCCGTTTACAGTAGGTGCAAGCGGTGAGTTAGGCACATTTGAGAATGTTGCTGTACCCTCTCCTTGCTCTACCTCGATATCAATTCTAGATCTATAGTTTACACCAAAAGACCACTTATCGCTAAACTTAGCATAACCACCTACAGAAAAACCATATCCTTTTACTCCAGAAGCATCAACCTCTACATTTGATCTATTTCCGTTTTCGTCTGTTAAACTTCTTGTTAGATTACGATTAAAGTTTACACCTCCTATAGCCAGAATCGGTCCTCCTCCAAAACTTACGTTTTCAGTTAATTTTGTAGAAAATATAGGCTGTATAAAAATAGCAGATAGTTCTATACTATTTACTAAGTGCGATCCAGACCAATCTGTTGGATACTCTACTGTACTACCATACGGAGTATAAACTGCTAGCGCTACAGAAGACTTCTCACTAAGCTTGTAAGCTGCGTATAAATATAGAGGCGTTCCCGTAGGACTGTCTGTTTGTGAAGATGTTCCAAACTCTGTGTTCTGATACTTTACATCAGAAAATACTCCAAAGCCTCCTACAGATATACTTAGTTTACTTTCTAGGTGCACAAGGCCTCCTGGGTTAAAGAATGCTATCTCAGCACTGTTTACATAAGCCACACCTGTGTGACCCATTGCTAGACCTCGTTGTCCCTGTAGACTCACTCGGTAACCTCCGGCGTACGTCACTGCACAAACAAGTAGCAGAACAATGACACTTAATACTTTTTTCATAATTTAATTTAGGTTATGGGAATTGTGTTATTCGTAAAAATGTACCTTCAAAAATAAGCTATTTATAAAGGAAACATTGATTTTTTACACATTTACTATGCATACATAGCTTTTTGTGATTGACAATACTATAAAAAATTTATCACTTCTTTATAAAAATCTTTAGGATTTTCTGCGTGAAGCCAGTGACCCGCATTAGAAATTGTCTTGATTTGCGCTTTCGCGAAAGCGTTATAAATCCCATTTTTATCTTCCTCGAGGATGTAATTAGATTTATCTCCTCTAAGGAATAAAGTAGCATCGTTATAAGTTGCGCCCAGCGGTAAGGGCTTTCCTATTTCTTCAATATTTTGAATAAGAGCCGCTAGGTTCATACGTAGACCTAAAACCCCTTTTTCTACCCAATAAAGATTTTTAAGTAAAAACATTCTCGTCCCTAAGTCTGATATATAATTTGCTAGAAATTGATCTGCTCCAGACCTACTAGACATCGCTTCGCTATTATTTGAAAGCGCTGTGAGCCCCTCTAAAATAGTTTGGTGATGCTGTGGATATTCTTTAACTCCTATATCTGCAATGATAAGTTTATCTACCATAGCTGGATACGTAACCGCAAAGAGCATTGCTGTTTTACCTCCCATAGAGTGACCTAACAAGTGTATCTTATCAAGTCCATTTTCTTCACAATATAGTTTTAGATCTTCTACCAACACCTCGTAGCTAAATGTGTCACTATGAAAACTTCGACCGTGATTGCGCTGGTCTACAAGATGCACTTGGTAACCATCTGTAGCAAATTGTTTTGCCAGCGTTTTCCAGTTATCACCCATACCTAAAAAGCCGTGTAAAATTACCAGTGGCTTGCCATCTCCTATAATATTTGAGTGTACTATCATTTATTGTAATTTTTCTAAATAAGAGGCTACTACGGTCTCAAAACCAAGATATAATGACTCTGCCATAAGAGCGTGGCCTATAGAAACCTCTAGCAAATCTGGGATGCTGTTATGAAAATATGCCACATTGTCTAGAGAAAGATCGTGTCCTGCATTAATGCCTATACCTAGATCACTAGCTAGAAAAGCTGCCGCTATATATGGCTTTATAGCCTCGTCCTTGTTTTCGGTATAACCATCTGCATAGGCTTCTGTATACAATTCTATTCTATCTGCACCTGTTTCTTTTGCCCCTTCTATCATTTCTAATACAGGGTCAACAAAGATTGAGGTGCGTATACCTGCATTTTGAAATTCGGCTATAACCTCTTTTAAAAAGTCCTTATGTTTTATTGTATCCCATCCCGCATTACTCGTAATTGCATCTACTGCATCTGGCACTAGTGTAACTTGTGTAGGTTTAGTTTCTAGTACGAGATCTATAAATTTTTGAATAGGATTACCTTCTATATTAAACTCTGTAGTCACCACATCTACTAGATCGCGAGCATCTTGATATCGTATATGGCGCTCATCAGGTCTAGGGTGTATGGTTATTCCTTGTGCGCCCATTTTCTCAAGGTCGCTTGCCACCTTTAATAGATCTGGCACATTCCCTCCTCTAGCATTACGCAATGTGGCTACTTTGTTAATATTTACGCTTAATTTTGTCATAGCAATCATATATTATTTGATATCACAAAAATACAAAGAGACCAGTGCTGGGCGGGTATTTTTTCATTATTTTGCATTATGACATTAACAGATTTTATAATAAATGACATAAAGCCTGTCTCAGAAAAAGAGAATATAGGCGAGGTGCAATCTATTTTTACACAAACCACGTACTCTCACGTGCCTATTGAGCGAGATGGGATTTATGTAGGGTCGCTCCCTGAGAATGATACACATTGCCTAGATGCAACTACCCCCATAAGTGATTATAACCACGGGTATGAGCAATTTTTTGTAAGATTTGATACTAACTGGCTAGACGTACTAGAAGCCTTTGCTCAAAATGGCTGCAACCTTATGCCAGTACTTGGAGAAAACAACACCTATCTTGGTTATTATGAACTTGAAGATGTGATGAATTTCTTTAATAACACACCATTTATAAGTGAGCCTGGAAGCGTAGTTGTAATTGAAAAAGGAGTGCAAGACTACTCTTTTAGCGAGATAAGCCAGATTGTAGAGTCTAATGATGGTAAACTATGGGGTATGTTTATCTCAAAAATAGAAAATGATGTAGCAGAGATTTCTCTTAAAATAGGAAGGTCAAACTTTAACGATATACTAGCAGCTTTTAGAAGATACAGCTACATAATAGTCTCAAGTCATCAAGAAGATACATTTCTTACAGACCTACGTGAGCGATCACAATACCTTGAGAAATACTTAAACATATAACTAACTATGAAAATAGGTATATACGGTCAGTTCTACCACGAGGCCGCAGGACAATATATCCAGCAGCTCCTAGATATTTTAGACAAAAAGCAAATAGAAGTTATTATAGAGAAAAACTTTCTCAAACTTATACACGAGAATGACACTATAGAGAAGGACTACAATCACTTTTCTACCTTTAGAGAACTAGATAACACTTACGACCTTTTTGTGAGTATAGGTGGAGACGGTACAATTCTAAAAACTGTTACATATGTACGAGATCTTAACATACCTATAATAGGGATAAACACAGGTCGACTAGGTTTTCTTGCCACTATCAAGAAAAATGACATCGCCGCGTCTATAGAAAAAATACTTACCGGTAAGTACAGCATCTCAAAAAGAAGCCTACTACAAGTCACTACCAATAGCAAAAAAGACCCCATAGGAGAACTCAACTTTGCACTTAACGAGATTACAGTAAGCAGAAAAAACACCACCTCTATGATTTCTGTAACTACAAAATTAGACGGTGAGAATCTTACAAATTACTGGGCAGATGGTCTTATAGTTGCCACACCTACAGGCTCTACAGGCTACTCACTAAGCTGTGGAGGACCAGTAATCACACCACAAACATCAAGCATTATACTCACCCCTATAGCGCCTCACAATCTTAATGCAAGACCACTAGTTATACCAGATGACACCACAATCGAACTGAGCGTCTCTGGAAGAGCAGATCAACATCTTATCTCTCTTGACTCAAGAATAGCTACGGTAGATAATGAAACAATCATAACGCTACAAAAAGCCCCATTTGAGATAAGCCTCATTCGTTTAGAAGGAGATAGCTTTCTAAAAACACTTAGACACAAGCTACTCTGGGGAGAAGATAAAAGGAACTAGACAATAATTATGCGCAAAGGCTGTTTTCTTTTAGGACTGACTATATAGGGTTTAAAGACGCTTTCGCGAAAGCGAACACACACATAATCATCTTAATAACCTCTTATTGCCAGTACCATCACAGAATTGTTATATTTGCAAACTTTTACGGCTATATGAAGTACCTGACGATTGTTTTAATCGCCATTTTTTGGAATTTTGAAGTGCAAGGGCAAACCTATGAGATAGGAGCCTTTATTGGCGGGTCAAATGTTGTAAGTGACATTGGATCAACTAATTATATTGCGCCAAACAAACCAGCTTTTGGAGCGATTTTAAAATGGAACCGAAGTTCAAGACATTCCTTCAGGTTTACAGCCCTGTTTACAGAGCTGGAAGGAAATGATGTAGATAGCCACGAAGCTAGAAGACAAAGTAGAGGATTATCATTTACAAACAGTTTACAAGAAGTCTCACTGGGACTGGAGTATACCTTTTGGGAATTTGATATGTTTAAAGATCGTAATGCAAATGCACCATACTTATACTCAGGTATAACCGCATTTAATCACGAAAACATTTCTAGAGTAAGTGGCGTTACTCAAGATGGAAATGCTCTGGACTTTGCAATACCTATTGTGTTAGGCTACAAAGTAGCTTTTAACTCTATGGTTATTGCATTAGAAGGTGGTGCTCGTTATACATTTACAGATAATCTGGATGGAAGCGCACCCGCAGGAGAGGACAATACGATAAGTATTGGAAATAGAAATAATAATGACTGGTATGTGTTTACAGGTGTGACTGTAAGCTTTACCTTTGGCCGCAGACCTTGTTTCTGCGCATTTTAAATATATAATGGACGCACTCGCCCACATTGACAAAAATAAATTACCCCAGCACGTTGCCATCATTATGGATGGTAATGGACGATGGGCAAAAAAACAAGGACTCCTTAGAGCCGTTGGTCATAAAAAAGGTACAAAAGCTGTAAGAGAAGCTGTTGAGGCTGCTGCAGAGCTGGGCATACCCCACCTTACACTCTACGCTTTTTCTACAGAAAACTGGAACAGACCTAAAGCAGAGGTAGATACACTTATGAATCTACTCGTCTCTTCTCTAAAAAAAGAAATTTCTACACTTCAAGACAATGATGTTGCGCTCAACACCATAGGTTTAACGAGCTCTTTACCTAAGAAAGCCCAGCGAGAACTCAATGAAGTGATAGAAAAAACAAAAGACAACAAAAGGCTTAAACTCACTCTAGCACTGAGTTACGGCAGTAGAGAAGAGCTTATAAAAACAGTACGAGAAATAAGCGATAAAGTTAAAAATAACCTAATTTCGCCAGCTGAAATAGATGAATCTTGTATAAATCAGCATCTTTACACCTATGACATACCAGATGTAGATCTGTTAATACGTACAAGTGGAGAGCAACGAGTGAGCAATTTCTTGTTATGGCAAATTGCCTATGCTGAATTTTACTTTACAGAAGTATTGTGGCCAGATTTCAGAAAGGAACATTTACATGACGCTATTTACAATTATCAGAAAAGAGAACGAAGATTTGGAAAGACAAGTGAACAGATTAAATAGTACAGCTACTTTTTCAAGAGCAACAGGCAGATGGATTTTTATTTTGGCCTTATTATGTAGCACCTTAGTAAATGCGCAAAGAGACACCCCGCTAGATCCAAATATCAAGTATGAAATTGCAGATATAAAGGTTACTGGAACTTCTACTTACAATGAGAATACTGTAATTGTATTTACAGGGTTAAGAGTAGGAGAACGTATATCTCTTCCCGGCACAAAAGTTTCTAACGTAATTAAGAAATTGTGGTCATTAGAGCTATTTTCTGATATTAATCTTTATGTGACGGCAATAGATGGGGATAAAGTAAATCTCCAGCTAGATATTAAAGAAGTGCCAGAACTTAATGAAGTGCGCTTTAAAGGTATTAAGCAAAAGAAAGGTTCTACCTTCATCAAAGACAATGGCCTTAACAAAGGAGCAAAAGTCACAGAAAACCTTGAGACCACCACTACAAACTATATTGAGAACTCATATAAGAAAAAAGGATTTTTAAACTCAAAAGTGTTTGTAAATACAGTACCTGCATCAGACACGTTAGGTAAAAATAAAGTCAATATGATTGTAAATATTGACAAAGGAGAGCGTGTAAAAATTAAAGATATCAACTTTAATGGCCGCGAAAAATTACAAGAAGCAAAGCTCCTTGGATCAATGAAGAACACCAAGGAGAAAAAAATCTGGCGCCTTTGGAAAAGGTCAAAATTTATTAAGGCAGACTATGAAGACGACAAAGTAGCCATTATAAATAAGTACAAAGAAAAGGGATATCGTGATGCTAGAATTGTATCAGATTCTATCATTAAGAATAATGACAAAACGATAACTGTAGAAATAAATGTTGAAGAAGGTCGTAGATATTATATAGGTGACATAGACTTCATAGGAAACTCAGTTTATACAGACGAGCAACTAAGTAGACAGTTAGGTCTTAAAAGAGGTGATGTCTACAATGGTGTTTTACTTCAAGAACGTATAAAAGATGATACAGACCCCGATGCAGATAACATCGCAAACCTTTATCAAAACAGTGGTTACTTATTCTCAAATGTAAATCCAGTAGAGACTAGTGTAGAAAATGACACCATAAACTTTGAGGTGCGCATTACCGAAGGTAAACTCGCTTACTTTAATAAAGTAACTGTAAAAGGTAATGACAAGACTAAAGATAAAGTTATTTACAGAGAGCTACTTACCAAGCCTGGACAGCGTTACAGTAAGAAAGCAGTAGTAGGTACAATACGTGAGCTTGGTCAATTAGGTTTCTTTGACGCACAGCAGCTTACTCCTAACTTCAATAATTTTGACCCAGTAGGTGGAACAGTCGATCTAGAGTATAACGTTGTAGAGCAAGGAGCAAGCCAGATAGAACTTCAAGGAGGTTTTGGTGGTGGAGGTTTTGTGGGAACTCTAGGACTCTCATTTAACAACTTCTCTATACAGAACATATTTAATAAAGATGCCTACAACCCATTACCTATGGGTGATGGCCAGAAGTTTTCTTTGAGAGCACAAGCAAGTCAGTTTTTCCAGACGTATAGCGCCTCTCTTACAGATCCTTGGTTTGGAGGGAAACAACCAGTACAATTTTCTACATCATTCTCGCACACTATACAATACCTTTTTACAGGTATTACAACAGGTAGCGCAAGTGATCGTGTAGATAGAAACAGTAAATTCTTAATTACGGGAGGTTCTGTAGGATTATCTAAGCGTCTTAAATGGCCAGATAGAAACTTTAGCTTATCACACGCTATAAGTTTCCAGCACTTTGATTTACAAAACTATAACACAGGTCTGTTTACCTTTGGAGATGGAGCTTCAGAAAACTTAGCCTATACTATAGGTCTAAGTAGACGTGAGCTTTATGGAGGATTAATTTTCCCTACAAGTGGATCTGACATAAGTCTTACAGCAAAATTAACGTTACCATACTCAGCGTGGAACGGGGTTGATTATAAAGGTCTCGCTATAGAACGTGATGAGGCTATCGCAGATGGTCTTAGTAGCACAGGTAAAACTGTAGGAGAGATAGACCAAGAACGTTTTAACTGGCTAGAATACTATAAAGTAAAGTTTACTGGTAAGTGGTACACACCACTTGTAGGTAAGTTTGTACTACAATCTGGAGTAGAATTTGGTTGGCTAGGTGCTTATAATCAAGATAGAGGCGTACCACCTTTTGAACGTTTCTTCTTAGGAGGTGATGGTCTAGGAGGTTTCTCTCTTGATGGTAGAGAGATTGTAAGACTTAGAGGATACCCTAACCAGTCTGTAACTCCTATAGATAGAGGCGCTATTTTACAAAGCACAGGGCAGGCTAATGATGGTGCTACCATTTACAATAAATTTAGTCTTGAACTGCGTTACCCTATCACATTTAGCCCTCAGGCGAGCATCTATGCATTAACTTTTGCAGAAGCAGGATCATCTTATGACAATTTTAGAGATTATAACCCGTTTCAATTGAGTAGATCTGCTGGGGCAGGAATTCGTATATTTATGCCGGCCTTTGGATTATTAGGTCTGGATTTTGGATATGGATTTGACCCAATTCCTGGTACAACAGGAGCAAATGGATGGGAAACTCACTTCATTATCGGACAGCAGTTTTAATTTTTGGCACGATTATTTCTAATGCAACTCTGAAATTATGAAGACAAACGTTTTTATCTTATTAATAGCAACTTTCCTTATAAGCCTTAGTGCTCAAGGTCAACGAGCAAGTGGTGTACGTATAGGTTATATTGATATGGAATATATTCTCGAGAATGTACCAGAATATCAAGAAGCTTCCTCACAACTTGATGAAAAAGTTGCAAGATGGAAAGGAGAGATAGAAACAAAGCTCGAAGAAGTATCTGCAATGAAAAAACAGCTAGATAATGAGCGAGCACTATTAACGAAAGAACTTATAGAAGAACGTGATGAAGAGATTGCTTTTGAGAGAGATCAAATCTTAGAGTATCAACAAAAACGCTTTGGACCTGGAGGAGATCTCGCTATACAGAGAAGACAACTCGTAGAACCCGTACAAGATCAAGTTTTTAATGCGGTGCAAGAGATATCTGCAGCCAAAAAGTTTGACTTAGTTTTTGATAAATCTTCAGATCTTATGATGCTTTATACTGCAGACCGCCTTAACATAAGCGATCAAGTATTAAGAAGTATCACTCGTGCTGCAAAGCGCAACCAGATAAATAATAAGAAAGAAGAAAGAGACTTTGATATA
Source organism: Dokdonia sp. MED134 (assembly GCF_000152925.2). Taxonomy (NCBI): domain Bacteria; kingdom Pseudomonadati; phylum Bacteroidota; class Flavobacteriia; order Flavobacteriales; family Flavobacteriaceae; genus Dokdonia; species Dokdonia sp. MED134. Next base: position 1,711,953 of record NZ_CP009301.1, read on the forward strand.
GACGAAGCAAAAACTGTAGAGCAAGATAAGGCTACCCAAGAAAGACAACGTGCTATAGAGGCAAAAAAATCTGAGCGTGAGGCAGCACTAGAAGCACGTAATAAAGAACGTAATGCACAAAAGGCAGAGCGTCAAGCAGCTTTTGAAGAAAGAAGAAAGAAACTTCTTGAAGAGCGTAAACGTAAAAAAGACTCTATTACAGCTGTGCGTGAGGCAAAAGCAGCAAGTAGAAATTCTGGAACTCCTACTTTAGATAAAAAAACAGGTGATGCGCTCTCTGCAAAAGAAGCAGCACTAGAAGCTAGAAAAAGAAGAAAGGACTCTATAATTGCCGTACGTAAAGCAAAAAGAGACTCAATTATACAAGCTAGAAAAAGAAAAGCAAATCCTTCACAAGCAGATGGCGAAGATGGAGGAGGTATTTAACCTTTATTAAATTTTACACTTAACTCAAATTAGATTACAATGAAACAGTTTACAAAAGTATTAGCAGCAATTGCACTTATCGTAGGAATGAGCAGCGCTATGCAAGCACAAAGCAAAGTTGCACACATTAACTCGCAGTCTCTTGTAGAAGCTATGCCTTCATATAAGACAGCAATGACTGAGCTAGAAAAACTACAGAAATCATATGATGCCGACATCTCAGGAATGGGTAATGAACTTCAAAAAACACTTGAGCGTTACAACCGTGAGGCAGAAACGCAAACAGATGAAGAGAACCAAAGACGTATGAACGAGGTACAAGAAACTCGTACTAACATTGTGAAGTACCAACAGTCTGCAATGCAAAAACTTGAGGTAAAACAACAAGAGCTTATCAAACCTATCTTAGAAGAAGCTAGACTTGCTATACAGAAAGTAGCACGAGCAAAAGGTTATGAGTTTGTACTTGACTCAACTCCAGGAGCAGGAGGCGTTCTTATGGCAGATGGTTACGATCTTATGGCAGATGCAAAAGCTGCTCTAGGTATATAAATCTAAAGCTTGATAACCACTCACTGAGTACACTATCAAATAGTATATAAAAACTGCCCTTTCTAGGGCAGTTTTTTTTATTTTAGAACTATGAGTAACAAGAATGTTATAGGAGTTTTTGACAGTGGTATAGGCGGCACCTCAATCTGGAAAGAGATAGTCACTAGACTACCCGGCGAAGACACCATATATATTGCAGACAGCAAAAATGCACCATACGGCGCAAAGTCTAAAGAAGACATTATTGCTCTCTCTGTAAAAAACACAGAAAAACTCATTGCCCTAGGCGCCAAAATTATTGTAATAGCTTGCAACACGGCAACTACAAATGCCATAAACTATCTTAGAGAAAACTATAAAATTCCATTTATAGGTATAGAACCTGCTATTAAACCTGCAGCTGTACAATCTCAGAGCAAGGCAATAGGCATACTCGCTACAAAGGGCACGCTTAACAGCTCACTTTTTCAAACCACTTCAGAGCGATGGACACAAGGTGTAGACGTTATTGAGGTAATAGGAGAAGGTCTTGTACCTCTTATAGAGCAAGGAGACCTAGAGAATATTGAGCTATACAACTTACTAGAATCCTATATACAGCCTATGGTCGAAAAAAACATAGACTACCTCGTGCTAGGTTGCAGCCATTACCCCTACCTCATCCCATTATTAAAAAAGATGCTACCTCCACACGTAGCAATTATAGACTCTGGGCTAGCTGTAGCTAGACAAACAGAGGCAGTTTTAAAAGAATTAAACAATCTTTCGGGGGATGTGTCAAGTGAGCACTATCTTTATACCAATGGAGATGTGAAGGTGCTTAAAAAGGTCTTATTACGCTTTCGCGAAAGCGTAAAACCCACCACTACCATTACTATATCACACAAAGATTTTTAGAAACGTTTATTGAAAGTAAGCAAGCAGGTTAGACTTCTGACTAGCCGAAACAAGCACCTCTTTACCAGTACTCATAACTACGCTCCCACCCTTTCCTTTTTTGTAACCAGTGATCTCATTCACATTTACAAGAAAAGACTTGTGCACGCGAGCAAATCCAAAATCTGTAAGGGCTACTTCAAAAAACTTGAGCGTTTTACTTACTAGCTTCTTATCGCCAGATTTCATAAAAATCTGAGTATAATTATCATCTGCCTGGCAGTATAAAATATCTTTTGCCGGGAGCACCTCAAAACCATCTTGTACAGGTATAGTTATCTTACCCTGCTTATCCATATTGTGTGTGGTAAGCACCTTGTTTTCTAGTGCATTTTCTTTAGATTTTATCTCTGTCACATAGTCTATTGCTTTGATAAGCTCATCTATAGAAACGGGTTTAAGTAAATAATATGAGGCGTGTGTATTAAGCGCATCCATCGCATACTGATTATATGCCGTGACAAAGACTGTCTCAAATGTACGGTCGCCCACTTGCTCAAGCAGGTCAAAGGCATTACCCTTAGGCATCTCTACATCTAAGAAGACAAGATCTAGTTTATGATTGCGTATTAATATAAGGGCTTCATCTACATTTTCGGCCTCGCCTACGATAGTTACTTTTGGGCAGTATTTTGTAAGGTAGTTGCGCAGTATCTCTCTACTTGTCTCTTCGTCTTCTACTATGATTGTTTTAAGCTCCATAATTATGCTTTTTTAATAAAGAGTTGTACTTGTGTTCCCTCTCCGTTTTCAAAAATATCTGATACCGCAACACTTATTCTATCGCCATACATCTCGTTAAGGATTGCAATACGCTTTTTGATATTACCCATTCCTTTAGATTTCTGTTTCTTTTGATTTTCGGTTTTTAGCTCCTTGCTTCGCTTGCGCCCCACTCCATCATCAGACACGGTTATTACCGCAGTTTCTTCATCTTTTTGAGTAAAGGTTATTTGTAGTTTTCCTTTTTCTTCTTTGTACCTCATACCGTGCCATACCGCGTTTTCTACGTAAGGCTGGAGCAACATAGGAGGTATCATAAATGCGTCTACATCGAGCTCTTTATCTACTTCGATCTCGTAGTCAAATCTATTTTTGAACCTAAAATGTTCTAGCATTGTATAGCGTTTTATGAGATCTATCTCGCTAGAGAGTGGTATAAAATCCTCCTCACTATTTTCTAATACGGCTCGCATTAGTATAGAGAAGTCAGACAAGTATCTATTTGCAGTGCGCTCATCATTTGTAGCTATAAAGCTATTAACAGAATTAAGGGCATTAAAGATAAAATGCGGATTCATCTGTGAGCGTAGACTTTTAAGAGCAAGTACATTATTTGCATACTGCTGCTTTTTACTACTACGGTACATTGCAAAAGCTGTAAGCATAAGCAAGGCTGTCACTAGAATTAATGATCCTATAATCACCTTTTGTCTAGTATCACGTGCCTTTACAAGCTCTTGCTCTTGAAAAGCTAGCTGATATCTACTCTCATTGAGTTGTCTATCTTTTTCTAAGCTTATGATTCGGTTTTGTTGTTCTGTAATATCTTTTGCAAATCTTGTAGCCTGCGAAATCTCTTGTTCCTTACGATTGTAACTAAGATCTACCACCTCCTTATAAGCCTCGTAAGCTTCTTTAAACTTGTCTATGTCACCTTTATCTCTATATACCTCAGAGAGCCTTCTACGTGCATTAGTTTCTACCGTGAGGTCTTCTTTGCGCTTTGCCTCTTCTATACTTTTGTTAAGAAATGTTATAGACTCGTCGTATTTATTTTGAGCAGCCAGTGCAAATCCTATCTTATAATTTTGCTTTTGAGTGGTAATCACATCATCATTAGAAATAGAGTCTGGTGCAACCACACTTAAGTCTTCTATAGCAGATTTACGTAACTCGATCTCTGCGTCATAAGATTTGTTTCTACTATAATAATCTGCAATGTTTGTTTTTGCTCTTACAGAAGATTCTGTTTTCTCAAGACTAGATAACTGCGCCGCTTTGTTATAGTTTGATGCTGCTTCTTGTTGCGCCCCTTGCTGGTCATAAGCATCACCTATTTTTGTACGCACGCGTGCAGCTTCTGAGACTTTATTAAGCTCTGAAACCGTACGCTCTACAGCTTCATAATTTGTAATAGAAGTCACATAGTCACCAGTAGCAACATAGGCATCTCCCAGGCCTTCTTTTACTGTAACAAGCTGTTGGGGTGTGAGCTTTTTGTTTTCTAACCTTTTGTAAAGACGTATACTCTCTTGATAACTTTTGTTATTGTAGTATGCCTTTGCAAGAGCAATCTCTACCGCAGTGCTGGGGGTATTCTTTATACTAAGCTTATAGTTTGTAATGGCAAGATCATACTGTTTCCAGAAACTATAAATATCACCCAGTAACTTAAAACTCTCTGCTCGCTCTTGTGATGACAAGCCCTCTATGGCAAGTGCTTTTGCAACTTGATCTACGCCAGCAGCGGCATCTCTCCTATATACAGATTGAGCCTCGTTGAGATATGTTTTATAGCTTACTAACTCTTCTTTTACATCTTGCATTTGCTCAAGCGCTATAGCCTCTTCTAGTGGTCTTACCTCTATCCTAATGCGCTGCTTGTCTTTTACTGTATAATAAACGGTTTCAAAATCTTCACTTTTAACCACAAGCTCATCACCTACTTTTGCCTCTATACGAAACTCCCCATCGCGGCCAGTCTTTGTGTAAGCACCTCCAGTAACCTCTACATTTACCTTGTTTACAGGCTTCATAGTTTCGGTGTCTAGCACACTACCTCTTAAAATGAAGATCTCGTTTGTGCTACGACTTACGGCTCTATTTTTTTGCTGTGCTTGCATTGCTGGTGACAACAAGGCAATACAGAGTATGCATAATATGTAAATTCTAGTTCTCATTAGTATCAAACATACACTATAAATCTAGCATCCTAAAATCACAAGGCCTCGCAACTTGCTTATAAATGGCATTTTACAACCATATTTTACCACTTTACTCAAATCACTGGCGCGTTCACTCACCCGCAGTGCTAGTTTACTCAATAACGATAATTTCTAGACAAAGTCCTAGCTACTTTTGACTTGTAACTAATTCAAAAAGAGACATTAGATATAGCTCTCAACATTTTTATTCATCTCAAAAAACAAACTTATGAAAACGCTATTGCTACTTGCTGCTACCCTGGGAACACTTACAAACAGTATCGCAAGAGAACTTAAAGTGGAAAATTACGCTTTCGCGAAAGCGGAAACCTCATCACTACACATCTCTACACCAAAACCTGACGCAAATACCATAAAAGTCGCTTTGCTGCTTGACACCTCAAATAGTATGGATGGTCTTATAGACCAGGCAAGGGCTCAACTCTGGGAACTTGTAAACGAGCTTGCACTTGCAAAATGCGGCAATGACTCACAACCAGATCTTAAAATTGCCCTTTATGAATACGGTAATGATCGCCTTAATGCAAGAGAGGGATATATTAGGATGGTGAGCGCCTTTAGCACAGATCTAGATGAGATTTCTAAAAACCTTTTCTCACTCACAACAAATGGTGGTAACGAGTATTGTGGTAATGTGATACAAACCTCGCTCAACCAACTAGACTGGGGTAAAAATGCAAACGACCTTAATTTAATATTTATAGCAGGTAATGAACCCTTTAACCAAGGCCCTATTACTTATGAAAGTGCTGCCAGCAATGCTTGCGGTAAAGATGTAACCATAAACACTATCTTTTGTGGTGACTATAATCAAGGTGTTAAAACACATTGGAAAGATGGTGCTGCACTTACAAAGGGTGACTACATCGCAATAAATAGCGACCGTACAACGGTACATATACCTTCTCCTTATGATGATGAGATTTTACATAAAAATGCTGCACTTAACAAAACCTATGTAGGGTATGGAAATCTTGCCTCTAGCAAGATGGCACTACAAAGCAGTCAAGATACTAATGCAGAGGCATATGGTAGTGCAAATGCCGTAAAAAGAGCCGTAAGCAAGAGCTCAAGGTTATATAAAAATAGTAGCTGGGACCTTGTAGATGCGCTAGATGATAATGAGGAAATTGTAGAAGAGCTTGAAGTATCAGAACTTCCCAAGGAATTAAAAGGAAAGAACGAAAAGGAAATAAAAGCATACATCGCTCAAAAAAAGAAAGAACGTAAAAAAATACAAGAGGAGATTGCCACTCTTAATAAGAAGCGTCAATCATATGTAGCTGCAAAGACAAATAAGAAAGATAACGAGCTGCGCAACGCCCTTATTGAAGCAATAAAAAAGCAGGGCAAAGTAAAAGATTACCACTGGGAAGAATAAGTTTGATACATCTATATTATAATTGCCTCTAGCGACAACTAGAGGCAATTTTTGTTTTTATGATTCTCTTAACGTCTATACAAATCACTCTAGCCGTATAAGATAGAAGTAAACACTAAACTAAAGATTTATGAGTATTTCAAGAATATCAAAAAACACCTTACTTATTGCACTTACTGCAGGAATGATAACCTCGTGCGTATCAAAGAAAAAATATACCCAACTACAATCTGAGTATGACACTACAAAGGTTACACTTACCAAAACTAAAGTAGAGAAAGAGGAAATAAAGGCAAAGTATGCTGCTATAGAGCAACGTGTAGATGATTATAATAATAAAATTAACGCTCTTAAAGACACCAACACAGATTTACAGGCCTCAAATGATTCAAAATTTGAGATTACTACAAATGGTACGGTAATGTCTGAAAACACAAAAAAGAAACTTAGAGCTGCACTTGCAAATGTAGACCCAAGTGAGCTTGCACAAGCACAAACACTTGAAGACTCTATGAATCTTGCCGTATCGCACAAGCTTAAACGCAACCTAGATCGCGATGTGTATGGAAACAACGCTAGCCAAGACATTAATATAGACATAGATGATACGGTTGTACAAATCTCTATCTCAGATAAGATGTTATTTCGCTCAGGAAGCTATAGAGTAAGCAAAGAGGCAGATGATCTTTTAAAACGTATTGCAGCCGTAGTAAATTCTGAGCCTGCAGTAGAGGTTATGGTAGAAGGACACACAGATAGCCGCACCGTTAAGAAGGGTTCTTACCTTAAAGATAACTGGGACTTAAGTGTGCAGAGAGCGACTGCCATCGTGCGTGAGTTGCAAAACAATCACAACGTAGATCCTGCAAAGCTTATAGCGTCTGGGAGAAGTAGCTATGTCCCACTTGTAGAAAATAACAGCAAAGAGAATATGTCTAGAAATAGAAGAACACGTATTCTTATTTTACCCAACTTAGATAAGTTTTTAGCACTTATGGCTTCAAATGAGTAAGTCTAGACAAAGTCTTAAAAACAAGAAAGCCTCATCAACTTGATGAGGCTTTTTTTATTGTGATTACGCTTTCGCGAAAGCGAGATAATAGTTAATTTATTGCAGGGCAATTACAGTCATAAGGATCTTTATTTACTCCTAAATTAAGACCTAATGTAATCTGGTGGAAACCACCATTGGTAAGCACTACAGAGTTGCTCTGGTATGAGTATGTGTAACCAAAAATAAAGCGATCATACATTCCTCCTATAAAAGGTGTAACGTATTGTAATTTTTGTACATCTACAGTTTCACCATTTGTTGTAAACTCTGCTCCGTCAAAACTTCTTCTATAAGATAAACCTCCCCAGAGACGTCCCCAGTCTAGTTTATAATATGCTTTTGCATTTACATCTAGTGTAGCTTCACCCGTTTGCTCTGTTGCTTGAAACATTACAGATGGCTCAAAACTCCAGTCTGTATAATTAGGTGTTACCGCATATGCCATTGAGACTATATAGCGACGCTGGTTGTTAGGCTCAAAATTTTCACTAAAAATATCACGTTTTGCAGGTATTGCGTTCTTAACTGTAAAATGTGCAGAGAAGTCTAAGAAGTTGTAAGACATTCCAAAATCTACATTCAAGTAAGAATCACTTTGCTCTATTCCTGAAATTACTGGATCAAAATCTGTGAGGTCAAAATTAGTCTCATCTAGTTTACCCTGTATAATACCAGCACTTATCCCAAAAGAAAGCTGGTTAAGATCCACAAAGCTACGACCTAGCATTAAGTGATAAGCAAATGTGGCATAAGCACCTTGCTGAGAAAAGTATCCATTTCTATCATTAAAAAGAATACCTCCTACACCTATTTTCTCACCTACTCGACCATTCATACTAACCGTTTGTAATGCTGGTGCATCATCTACTCCTGCCCACTGGCCACGTGCAGTTCCTCTTAACTTTGTGGTTTGAGAGGCTCCCGCCATAGATGGGTGTAGTAAATACAGGTTATCTTGTAAGTAATCAAGGTATACAGGTATTCCCTCTTGTGCAATAGCATATTGCGCAAAAAACAAGGCTATTAGAAAGTAGGATTTCTTCAAACTCATAGGTTTTTCGTTTTCTATACAACAGTAAATCGCCTTGGATATTGCCCCTTGCGACTGCAGTCTATTATTTTTTAAGTAAGGCCTACAAAAGATTTTACTTCCGTAGCTCTCAAATATATGACTTTTTACAATACATATCCTTAAATATGAAGTGAACTCATATCGGGAGATACTATTACAGCAGCATATTTACCAAAATATAACACTAGTGGTATTAAATTTAATAACATCGTCCCTAGTACTCATTCATATACTATTCTATAACATTTTAAAGCTCATCTTCCCTACCTTTGCAAAAAAAATCACCTATGGCAACATATAATATATCTGTAGAAGGAACATCAAATCCTGCAATCAAAAAATTTCAAGCAGATCAATTTCTTGTTAATCACAATAGCTACGAATTTAAAAATATAGATGAGGCTGCAAACTCTCCACTTGCACAGCAACTGTTTTACTTACCATTTGTAAAAACAGTTTACATCGCACAAAACTTTGTCGCGATAGAAAAATATAATATCGTAGAGTGGATAGATGTGCAGCAAGAAGTTGCAAACCAAGTAGAAGATTATCTTAATGATAACGGACTTGTAATTATAGAAGATGTTGCTGCCAAAAAAATACCAGTAACAGTATATGCAGAGTCTACGCCTAACCCGTCTACTATTAAGTTTGTAGCAAATAAAAAGCTGGTAACAACCTCTTTTGAGTTTAAAAGCATTGATGATACTGCAAATGCACCTATGGCTAAGGCGCTTTTTCACTTTCCATTTGTAAAAGAAGTGTTTTTTGATGAAAATTATATCTCAGTCCAGAAGTATGATATGGCAGAGTGGGATGAGGTTGTAACTGAGACACGTGAGTTTATACGTGACTACATTCAAGATGGAAAAGAAATCGTAACTGCAGAGCAGCTCAAAACTCCTCAACAAGTAGACGCCATCGCCGAAGAAAAGTTTGAAACTCTAGATGACGTATCAAAAGAGATTGTAAATATTATAGAAGAATATGTAAAACCTGCCGTTGCTAGTGATGGAGGTAATATCGTATTTAAACATTATGATGAGAAGACCCAAAACGTCTCGGTAATTTTACAAGGTGCTTGTAGCGGTTGTCCTTCTAGTACGTTTACACTTAAAAACGGAATAGAAAATATGCTTAAGCAAATGCTACCAGGTAAGATTAATATGGTAGAAGCTATTAACGGCTAGATTTAAATTTCACAAAATTAAAAAAGCCTCATTACATAAAAATGTAATGAGGCTTTTTCAGTTAGAGTAACGTTTACTATTTAAAAGCATTCTCACCTGTAATATCAAGACCTGTTATAAGCAAGTGTATGTCGTGCGTACCTTCATACGTAATTACACTCTCTAGGTTCATCATATGGCGCATAATACTATACTCTCCTGTAATACCCATACCACCTAGCATCTGGCGTGCCTCACGAGCAATTTTTATAGCCATCTCGACATTATTACGTTTTGCCATAGATATTTGTGCCGACGTAGCTCTATCTTCATTTTTGAGCTGTCCTAATCTAAAAGCTAGTAATTGTGCCTTTGTAATCTCTGTAATCATTTCTGCCAGCTTCTTTTGCTGCAATTGGAAAGCGGCAATAGGCTTCCCAAATTGGATACGCTCTTTTGCATAACGCAATGCAGTATCATAACAGTCCATTGCGGCTCCTATCGCTCCCCAAGCAATACCAAAACGTGCCGAATCAAGACAACCTAATGGCGCTCCTAATCCAGATTTATTTGGTAATAAATTTTCTTTAGGCACTTTTACATCTTGAAAGATAAGCTCTCCTGTTGCACTTGCTCTAAGTGACCATTTATTGTGAGTCTCTGGAGTAGAAAATCCTTCCATTCCTCTTTCTACAATAAGACCGTGTATACGTCCCTCTTCATTTTTTGCCCACACAACAGCCACATCACAAAATGGGCTATTTGAGATCCAAAGTTTTGCCCCGTTTAAAAGATAATGGTCTCCCATATCTTTAAAGTTTGTAACCATTCCACTAGGGTTAGACCCGTGATCTGGTTCTGTAAGTCCAAAAGATCCCATAAACTCACCAGAGGCTAGTTTTGGTAAAAACTTGTTACGTTGCTCTTCAGAGCCATATTTCCATATAGGATACATCACTAGTGAAGATTGTACAGAAGCTGTAGATCGCACACCAGAGTCACCACGCTCTATCTCTTGCATTATAAGTCCGTAAGAAATTTGATCTAAGCCAGCTCCGCCATATTGCTCAGGAATATATGGTCCAAAAGCACCTATCTCTGCTAGGCCTGGAATGATAGATTTTGGGAACTTTGCATCTTGCGCTGCTTGTTCTATTATAGGTGATACATCACGCTTTACCCAAGCACGGGCAGCATCACGTATTAATTTATGTTCTTCGGTAAGAAGGTCGTCTAGATTATAATAATCTGGAGCCTCAAAAAGATCTGGTTTCATAGCTTAGTTTTTTGCATCGTAAAAGTAGCGAAAACGTTTTCAATGCCCAAAACCCAGCTTACATTTTGATATAGAAGTCTTTAACCAGTGAGACATATGCATCCGTATAATCGTGACGTGACTTTTCGATAATAAGCGTTGTTATCTCTGCGGGACTTTGCGGGGTTACGCTTTCGCGAAAGCGGTCTTCACCATCTACAACTTCTTCATCTTGAGCAGCAAATGAGAAAGACATAAGACTGCGCTTTAATGGTGCGTCTGGGGTTCCTTTTACTCTGGTAATTCTTGTAGGTGCAAGTTGCGCTCTAGAACATAGCAAAATAAAATCCTCTTCACGCTCATAAGGGATTATCACGTTAAATGTACCTTCTGGTGAAAGCAGCTTTGCTACCGCTCCCACAAGTAATTCAAAAGGCATCGCAGACTCAAACCTTGCTTGCTCTCGTGCATCTTGGGCTGCACCATCATTTTGCGACTTTTCTTTTAATGCGTCTTGTGAGGCCTGTGTGAGATCTTCTGTATAAAATGGCGGGTTACAAACTATAAGGTCATACTCATCATCTACCTCTGCCGCAAACTCGTATAAATGTGCGTGGTAACAAAACAGACGATCGCCCCAGTCACTGTTTTCAAAATTTTCGGTAGCCTGCTCATAAGCATTATCATCTAGCTCTACGGCATCTATAGTTTGTGCATCACAGCGCTGAGCAAGCATAAGTGCAATCACACCTGTACCTGTCCCTATATCAAGTATGCTATCTGGATATGCCTCTGTAGACGTCCAAGCACCTAGCAAGACACCATCTGTGCCTATTTTCATCGCACAACGATCTTGAGCGATGGTAAAGTATTTGAATTTAAAGGGTTTTGATGACATTATATGTATAAATCTATCAAGCCTTCAGGTAGTTCAAAATGCATTTGCTTGTTCTCGCGGTCTACCTTTTTGATAAAGTCATCTACCATAGGGATGAGTACTTGAGAGCCATCGCGGTCTATCTCAAAAATAGCCTGTGTGTTACTATCATTTACATAAGTGATGGTACCTATCTCACCAAAAGCTTTGTCTACCGCAGTAAAGCCTACTACCTCGTGGAAGTAAAATTGATCACCGGTTAACTCTGGCAATAGGTCTAGTGGAAGGTATAAACCAGCTCCTATCATATCATCTGCATCTTCTTCTGTATCTATATCTTCAAATTTTACACGGAGCAGTGTAGACTTGTGTAATTGTGAAGACTCGATAAAATAAGGCACAAGACTAGGCCCAAAATCGATAAAGACAGAGTCCATATCTACATACTGTTCTGGCTCGTCTGTATCTAGTTTTGCGAGTAGTTCTCCTTTAAAACTGTACTTACGTACTATTTTACCTAGGTAAAAACATTCTTCCTTTTTCATAGGTTGTAAAAATACAATGATATCTTATAAAATAAGAAAACGTCCTAATAATTACATTAGGACGTTTCTGTTACATTTATAAAGCCCGTGGGCTTATAATGCTGTTTACTCTTCAGAGTCTGAAGCTGCTGCTTCACCCTCTGCACCAGGAGCATCCTCAGCATCTGCAACCACTTCTGGTTGTGCTGCTGCGATACGAGCCTCGTTTACAGCTTTCTCAGCTGCAAGAGCGTCTGCTTTTGCTTTTTCTTCTGCTTTAGAAAGGTCACCTTTCTTAGCTGCAACTTTAGAAGCTTTTTCTTCTAACCAAGCGTTGAATTTTTCTTCTGCTTGCTCTTCAGTAAGCGCTCCTTTACGTACACCACCTGCAAGGTGATTTTTGAGCATTGCTCCTTTGTACGATAAAAGACGTTTTGCCGTCTCAGTAGGCTGCGCTCCGTTTTGTAACCAAGTTACAGCTCCATCTACATCTAGATCAATCTGTGCTGGGTTAGTGTTTGGATTGTAAGTACCTATTTTTTCTAAGTATTTACCATCTCTCTTTGCGCGTGCATCTGCTGCTACGATCCAGTAAAAAGGTTTTCCTTTTTTACCGTGTCTTTGTAATCTAATTTTAACTGACATAAAAGTTAATTTGTGGGGTACCCGACCCCTGTTTTTATTTAAGTCTGCAAATATACTACAATTTTTAATCCTTTCGACACGTTATGTCTTTAATATAGAGTACTTTTGCAAAATATTTAAGACACCCCTCAATGAAAGTATTATTTCTTACATTTTTAAGTGTAATGCTCTTTACTTCTTGTAGTACTATAGAAGACAATAGTCCAGCCTTACAAGGAATTAAAGACAGCTTACTCTTTAGAGCAAATGACTCAAGAGCCATTTTTAACATAGATGGCAGTCTAGTAGTCGCTGGAGAACGCGGCCTTGAAGCTGTAAACATTCTCGTCAATAATCAAAGCCAGAGTCCTGTAACCCTAGGAGGTGCAAATAACACAAACATCGCAACCTATACAGATGAGAACGGCATAGAGTACAGCACTCTTAACGCGCTATCTACCGGAAATTTTATCTACACTCTTAACGGAGACAACAGCCTCTCTGGAGAGTTTAACTTTACCGCATATACAGAATCACTACAAGACTCTGTTTTCTTTTATAGAGGTGTTGCATATCAAGTCCCTATACTAAGTCCTTTAATGAATGAACCAGAAGTAATTGTACTTCAAAACAACTTTACTGCAAAGGTAAATACGATAACGTTTACTCCTACTATCATAAATAGTTCGGTATCTGGTAATCTTATAACCGTAGTGGGACAAACTTCTACCACATCTCTTGCGTTAAACTTTCCGCTCAACACAATGCCAGGTGACTATTTATTAGGTACAAATCCAGACCTTTCGGCTGGTTATACGGTTCCCAATGGAGTGTCTAATGCTACTTCTGGAGAGCTTACCATCATTACAAATGACGCAGCAAATGAGCTTATTGTAGGCACCTTTTCTTTTCAAACAGATGATGGGTTTGATGTAACAGAAGGTGCATTTACTATAAATTACTAAAGTTTATTACGCTTTCGCGAAAGCGGAACCACGCATAATACGAGCACTCCACAAGGGGTGCTTTTTCTTTTATGTTAAGTATTTTAAGACACTTAACAGAGATTTACGTTAATATGCGCCAAATCTAGTGCTATGAGGTTAAAGGTGGTTAAACCTCTATCCCAAAGCCCTGTCTCCCTGTACCTTTACATCATTACTAACAACAAAAACATATTATGAGCTATACAGAAGAAGTAGGAAATAAGTTAAACAATTTATTAACCAAGTCATATGATGCAGAAGCTGGCTACAAGAAAGCAGCAGAAAAAGTAAGCAACACAGGACTAAAAAACTTTTTTAAAAACCGTGCTCAAGATCGATATAACTTTGGACACGAAATTAAGGAAGAGGTACGCAGCTTTGGCCAAGAAGTAGACAAAGGAACAAGCTTTACAGCAGATGCGCACAGAGCGTGGATGGATGTAAAAGCAGCTTTTACAACAGATAATGACGAAGCGGTTTTAGAAGAAGCAATACGAGGAGAAAAGGCCTCTGTAGAAACATATAACGAAGTACTCGCAGAGACTTCATTACCAAACTCAACAAGAACAATACTAGAAAAACAACGTAATAGTATACAGAATGCTCTTAACGAAGTAAAAACTCTTGAAGAGTGGGCATAATTGCCACATTTTAAAAAATTGGATTTGAAAAAGGAGAAAAATCCCAACCAGTAGGTTGGGATTTTTTTTTGCATCAATTTCTCATCATCAGCCACTTATAACGAGTAATATTATTGTGCATAAATCATTAAAATTTGACATCAATTAAGGGCACATTAAAGAGTAAAATTCTGTACATTTCTTATCCACATTTCTTACGCCTATGTACCTCATTTTTGACACCGAAACTACAGGACTTCCAAAAAACTGGAACGCTCCTATTACAGACTCAGACAACTGGCCACGCTGTATACAGATAGCCTGGCAGCTGCACGATGAGATGGGACAAGTCATAGAGCACCAAGATTATCTAGTAAAGCCAGATGGTTTTGACATTCCCTATGATGCAGAGCGTATACACGGGATATCAACAGCCCTAGCAGAAAAAGATGGAGTTGCACTCTCTGAGGTTCTTGAGAATTTTAATATTGCATTATCTCAGGCAAAATATGTGGTGGGTCAAAACGTAGGTTTTGATACAAATATTATGGGTGCAGAGTTTCACAGGCTCAACATTGGCAACGACCTGCAAGAGCTGCCCGTACTAGATACGTGTACAGAAAAAACGGCAACCCTTTGCCAGTTACCTGGAGGACGAGGTGGAAAATTTAAACTACCTACACTTACAGAGTTGCACAAACATCTTTTTGGTGAAGGTTTTGGAGAAGCTCACAATGCTACGGCAGATGTTGAGGCGACTACGCGTTGCTTTTTAGAACTTATACGCCAGCGTGTATACACAAAAGAGGAGCTAGATGTACAGCCAGATTATTTTGACAGGTTCTCTCAAGCAAACCCGCAACCCATTGAGTTTATAGGACTCAAACACATCAATCTCAAAAAAGCCTCTGAGCGTATTGCCAAAAAACTAGCTGCGCAAAATGAAGCCCCAGAAATATCACAAACAGAACTAGAAGATAATGCTGCAAAGCTCTCTGAGGTAAAGTTTGCTCATTTACATAATCACTCACAGTTTTCTATACTGCAGTCTACCGCTAGCGTACAAGACATTGTAAAGGCTGCTGCGGCTCAAAAAATGCCTGCAGTCGCTATGACAGATATGGGTAATATGATGGGAGCTTTTCACTTTACCAAAGCCGTAAAGTCGCATAACGCAGGTGTCAAAAAAGCAAATGCCGCAGCTGTAGAGGCAGGAGAAGATCCAGAAGGAGTACCTCTTAAAGCCATTATAGGTTGTGAGTTTAACGTCTGTGTAGATCACAAAAACAAAAGCCAGAAGGATAATGGGTATCAAATAGTGATCCTCGCCAAAAATAAAAATGGATATCAAAACCTCTGTAAAATGGCGTCTATTGCCTACACAGATGGTTTTTATTATGTACCTCGTATAGATCGTAATGTGATAATGCAATATCGCGATGATCTTATTGTACTCACAGGTAACTTATATGGAGAGGTGCCTAGCAAAATACTTAACGTAGGTGAAAATCAAGCCGAGGAAGCCCTCATTTGGTGGAAAGAGCAGTTTGGCGATGACTTATATATAGAGTTAATGCGTCACGGGCAAGAAGATGAGGATAGAGTGATGCCTGTTTTAATTGCGCTTTCGCGAAAGCATAATATTAAAACCGTCGCATCAAATAACACTTTTTACATAGATAAATCTGATGCAGATGCGCACGATGTATTGCTTTGTGTAAAAGATGGAGAAAAAGTAGCTACTCCAAAGGGGCGTGGTCGTGGCTATCGTTATGGCCTTCCTAATGATGAGTACTACTTTAAAAGCGGAGAGGAAATGAAAATCCTCTTTGCAGATGTGCCAGAAGCTATTTTAAATGTACAAGAGGTTGTTGATAAAATTGAACCTTATGAACTTGCGAGAGACGTACTGCTTCCAGCGTTTGACATACCTCAAGAATTTGTATCTCCCGAAGATGCAATAGATGGTGGAAAACGTGGTGAAAATGCTTTTTTAAGACATCTGGTTTATGAAGGTGCAAAAAAACGCTATGGTGAAGAACTCTCAGAAGAAGTTACAGAACGTTTAGATTTTGAACTTGACGTTATAGAAAAAACAGGATATCCGGGTTACTTCTTGATTGTAGAAGATTTTATACGCGAGGCTCGTAATATGGATGTATCTGTAGGACCTGGTCGTGGATCTGCCGCGGGATCTGTTGCTGCATACTGTTTATGGATTACAAACATAGACCCAATGAAGTATGACCTACTTTTTGAGCGTTTCTTAAATCCGGATCGTGTGAGTATGCCCGATATTGATATTGATTTTGATGATGAAGGACGTGGGCGTGTAATGCAGTATGTAATAGATAAGTATGGAGCAAATCAAGTTGCACAAATTATTACATACGGTACAATGGCTGCAAAGTCATCTATACGTGATACCTCTAGAGCACTAGATCTATCACTAGGAGATGCAGATCGTATTGCAAAGCTCATACCTACTATGAGTAAGCTGCGCAAGATTTTTGGCAAGACAGATGCTGAGTTGCGCAGTTCTTTTAGATCTGATGATTTACCTAAGGTACAAGAACTTATAAATATAGAGACTCAAGACAATCTGGAAGGCCAAATGCTCAGGCAAGCACGCCAGCTAGAGGGGTCTGTACGTAACACGGGGATACACGCCTGTGGAGTGATTATCACGCCAGATGATATTACAAATTTTGTACCTGTTGCACTAGCAAAGGACTCAGACCTCTATGTAACACAGTTTGACAACTCTGTAGTAGAAGAAGCTGGATTGCTTAAGATGGACTTCTTGGGTCTGAAGACCCTTACTCTTATAAAGGACACTGTTAAGCTTGTTAAGTATCGCCACAATGTAGATCTGGATCCAGAGAACTTCCCTCTAGATGATGAAAAGACATACGAACTCTTCCAGCGTGGAGATACCGTAGGGATTTTTCAATATGAATCACCTGGTATGCAAAAGCATATGCAATCTCTTAAACCTACCGTTTTTGAAGATCTTATTGCGATGAATGCCCTTTATCGTCCAGGTCCTATGGAATATATTCCCTCTTTTGTAAGGAGGAAGCACGGAGAAGAAGAAATTGAGTATGATCTCCCAGCGATGGAAGAGTACTTAAAAGAGACTTATGGTATTACTGTATATCAAGAGCAAGTGATGCTTCTATCTCAAAAACTTGCCGACTTTACAAAGGGTGAGGCAGATGTACTGCGTAAGGCAATGGGTAAAAAGCAAATTGCAGTTCTTGATAAAATGAAGCCTAAGTTTATAGAACAGGCATCTGCAAAAGGACACGATCCAGAAAAGCTAGAAAAAATATGGAAAGACTGGGAGGCTTTTGCCGCGTATGCCTTTAACAAGTCTCACTCTACCTGTTATGCTTGGATTGCTTATCAAACAGCATATCTAAAAGCACACTACCCAGCAGAGTATCTTGCCGCTGTACTTTCTAACAATATGAATGACATAAAGCAAGTAACATTCTTTATGGAAGAGGCAAAGCGTATGGGACTAGAAGTACTAGGCCCAGATGTAAATGAATCTTTTAGAAAATTTACAGTAAATGATAATGGCGCTGTACGTTTTGGTATGGGTGCGGTAAAAGGCGTAGGTACAGGAGCTGTTGCCACTATTGTAGAAAACAGAAAAGATGGTAAGTACAAATCTGTTTTTGACTTTGCTCGTCGTGTAGATTTACGTGCTGCAAATAAGAAAGCTTTTGAGAGCCTTGCCCTTGCTGGTGGTTTTGATGAACTAGACGGCGACACGCACAGAGCGCAATTCTTTAATGATAATGGTGATGGGATAACCTTTTTAGAAAAAGCTGTAAAGTATGGTGCACGTTATCAAGAAAATGAAAATAGCTCGCAGGTAAGCCTTTTTGGCGAGTCAAGTGAAGTACAAATTCCAGAACCAGAAGTTCCTCCGTGTGAAGAATGGGGTACAATGGAGAAGCTCAAACGTGAGAAAGAAGTGGTAGGTGTATATATATCTGGTCACCCACTAGATGATTTTAAAACCGAGATGGAAACCTTTTGCAACGCTACCGTTGCTCATTTTAACCAGATGGAAGCTTTTGTAAATAGGGAGCTCACCTTTGGCGGGGTGATTACAGATGTTCAACATCGCGTATCAAAAAATGGTAAAGGCTGGGCCGCCTTTACAGTAGAGGATTTTACAGATAGTTTTGAGTTTAGAATGTTTGGAGAAGAGTACCTAAAGATGAGGCACTTCTTAATACCTAATAGTTTTATACACGCAAAGGTCTTTATAAAAGACGGCTTTACTAATAGGGAAACTGGACGAAAAGGAGATCCTCGCACACAGTTTAATAGTATACAGCAACTTCAAGATGTTATGGAGAATAATGCAAAAAAACTCACCATAAACATTGATATTAATGAAGTAGCTGAAGCTCGCGTAGCCGAAATTAAAGAAATATTAGACCAACATATGGGTAGTGCAAAACTGCACTTTCAAGTCTTTGAACCCAAGGAAAAAATCTACGTGAAAATGCCTAGCAAAAAGACTAAGGTCAAAATTTGCCAAGAACTACTAGATTCTCTAGATCAAAACAAAATACACTATAAGCTAAACTAAGCAACATTACGAGAAGGCACTAGCTCTCTACGTACAAGTATTGTAACTTCTTCTTTATAATTCTCCGTCTGTAGCGTATAAGTAAATGCCTGCGGATTTTTGCTACTCTTAACACCCTGCATACTAGCTTGGTGTAAAAGATAAGTGGCATAATTGGGATAGCCTAGATACTTACAAAGCATCTCTATCATCTTTGCATTAGGGCATAGCTCATCTTCATCAACCCCATCTACATAACTATTGTAATAATTGAGAAGCGTTCTTCTTGAAATTTGATATTTACACTCGCACCATAAACTATTTGCTAGGTGATCTGCCCATTGTGTTTTTGTGTTTCCGGGGGTTTCTGTTTCCGCTTTCGCGAAAGCGGACAAAACAATTTTTCTAAACATCATAATGGTATTTTTTTCTAATTCATTCTTACATACAAGTCTATTAAGAACAGGAAAGGATTTTCCATCGGTTTTCCATCTAGCACTCTTGATAAGCTAGATATTTACGTATCTAAAAGATAATCAGTACACAAAGAACGATAATTGGCAATAGGTTTCATAAAGGAAATCCGTAAAATGCAGCATATTTTTTCTTTATGTAGGCTTATTCTTTCAAAAAAATATAACCCTGAAACATTAAAATTATGAAAACGACAATTTACATCTTAGCATTTATATTTATGGGAGTAACTTTTACTGCTTGTACTCCAGATACCGTGGTCGAAGAAAGTGATCGCATAGAAAGCACTTGGGGAGAGGATGATAACAATGGAGAAGAAAAGGAAGATGAAGAGGGTAATTAGACCTTTTGCATCTTAATATTTTTTACTAATTCGTATATTAGAGGGATGAAACAGTTTGTTCTGTCATCCCTTTTTTTACTGTATAGTTTTACGGTTTACAGCACCCTCCCACCTCAGAAATATAAGGCTGAGGATAGTTTACTGTATTACAAAAAGTTAAGCCGTAAAAAAAAAGAATCTTACAAAGATAGACTCGTAGCAAATGATAAAGCAATTTACTGGTCAAGACAAGTGTCTGACTCTATATACCTTGAGCAACTAATCTATAGGTGTGATTTGTATTATTATGATAAGCAATACGATCAAGCAATTGCACAGACCAAAATAGTACTAGACGAAGCAACTAGATTAAAAAACAAGCGATTTATCGCTCAATCTTATGATAGTCAAGGAGATATTTATAAGAAAAAGCAGAATACCTCTGAGGCTTTTACAAACTATGTACACGCCATAGAACTCTTTACTGAGTTAAAGGATAGTTTACAGATTATAAAAATTTCAAAAAAAGCGAGCTACATACAAACCAGTCTTGGCGATATAGATGGAGCAGAATATACTATTGTAAATGCTCTTGACTATAGTAATACACTAAAGGACCCTTCAGAAATATCTTGGTTCTATGATATTCTGGGTAGGGTTTATAGGGAGCGTGGCTTATGGAAAGAGGCTATACGGTACCATCGCAAAGCATTACAACTTGCTAACGCTTCAAGTAGTAAAGCCTCACTCATTAATAATTATGCTATCACGCTACTCAAATCTGGTGACAATAATGGCGCCATACAACAACTAGAGGTAGGTCTTGCCTATAAAGATAGCTTGTCACTTAAAACATTATATAGACTCAAAGATAATTATGGCTTTGCAAAATCACGTGCTGGACACAAAGACGCGATACCCTTACTAGAAGAAGCTTTAGACTTGAGAAGTGATATAAATGACATACCTGGAGAATATGCGAGTCATATACACCTTGCAGAGGCTTATATGGCATTAGAAAACACTAAAAAGACTGCATATCACGCACAACAAGCTTATAACATATCTTCTAAAGCTAAGAATACTGAGGCTGTTATAAAAGCGCTCGATTATTTAATCCCAGTAACTAAAGAGTCTAATGTCCTTTTTGAAGAATACACCTCCTTATCAGATTCTCTAACTAAAGCTCAAAACAAAGCTAAGTTTGACTTTGCAAAGCTGCGCTATGATGTAGAAAAGGCAGAAGAACGAGAAAATATCGCCTTACAAAAAATTACAGCCTCACAGCTTCGGGAAGACATAGCAATTAGAAAAAGAAACTGGGCTCTAGCAGGTATAGGAGCTCTTTTAATAATAGGTGTTGTTTTTATATTGTACCAGCGTGAGAAATCAAAAAAACAGCGTTTACTAGATCGCTATGAAACAGAAAAACGCCTTGCCAAAAAACTACACGATGAGCTTGCAAACGAGATTTACTTAGTTATGAATGAGGTAGAAAACGAAATAAGCTCACCTGCAGTAGCAGATAGACTTGAAGACATTTACAAATTAAGTAGAGACCTCTCTAGAGAGACTAAGCCTATACAAACAGATGAGAACTTCCCGACAGAACTTGCAATGAACTTACAAACCTATACCTCATCAGAAAGAAAACTAATACTAAGAGGTCTGGAGTCTATAAACTGGAATGTAATTAATCCCGAAGTAAAAATCGAGATTTACAGAGTACTACAAGAGTTAATGACTAATATGAGAAAGCATAGTAAAGCTTCTCTTGTAGCGCTAGTTTTTAAGAGTGTAGATAAACTTTTAGAAATTAATTACAGTGACAATGGTAAAGGAGTATCACTATCGAGAGATAATCGCGGGAGCGGTTTGTTAAATACGCAAACCCGTCTCAAATCTCTAGGAGGAGAAATAAAATTTGACTCTGCGGTAGATGAAGGTTTTAGAGCAGAATTATCAATCCCTATTTAATTTACAGTACAATGTTTAAAAAAATACTAGCGGCCGAAGACATAGATAACATAAAACTGGGTGTCTCCTCTATTCTTAAACAGCTCAAAATACCAGAAGTTGTACACGTCGAGTACTGTGATGAAGCCTTTTTAGAATTTAAAATGGCCATTCAAGATAAAGCTCCTTTTGACCTTTTAATCACAGATCTCTCCTTTAAAGAGTCTCATCGCAAAGAACGCCTTACCTCTGGAGAACACCTTTTTAAAGCATTAAAAGAGGTAGACCCGTCCATTAAGGTAATCGTCTACTCTATGGAAGATCACCCACAACGTTTTGACAGCCTCTGGAAGTCGGGCTTGCTAGATGGTTATGTTTGTAAAGATAGACGAGGATTAGAAAATCTTAAGGAAGCCATAGAGCAGGTCGCAAAAGGTGAAAAATACATCTCTCAACACCTTGCAGATAATGTAAAACAAAAAAATCTGGTAGAACTTAATAACTACGACATCGAGCTATTAAGTCTTCTCGCAGATGGGGCTACACAAGACGAAATACAACATCACTTTAAGTCTAAGAATATGAAACCTTACAGCCGCAGTAGTATCGAGAAGCGACTGCGTGAGTTGCGCACTGAGTTTGGTGCAAAAACTACCATACACCTCATACGCTTACTAGCCGACTTGCGCCTGATTTAAAAAAAGTCAAAAAAAATTAAAAAAAAAACGCCCAAATAAAGGAAATCCGTAAAATTTTACCTCCATACCATCATATCTTTGTGACTCCCCCGTAGCTTTTTTCATAAGAGGGTTATTATTCAAGATTTTGATGATATTTGAAAAAAGCTATTATAAAACTCTCATTTCTTATAATGGGAGTTTTTATTTTTATGATTACGCAAACCTAAGCTTTCCCCCAACTGAAAAGCACTCATTAAATTTTTTTAATGAGTGTTTTTTTTGCACAACTATGGAACTCATCTAAAAAGTCTTACATACTTTGATTATTAATACTATGGAGACCGCTTTCGCGAAAGCGTAAAAAAAGAAAAGCCAACTTATTACAAGTTGGCTTTCATATATTATTATACCCTAATGATTTACATCTCTAGGGCTTTCTTGATATCTCCATCCATAAGAATGTTAATAGGATCTTCTAGTGCTTCTTTTACAGCGACTAAGAATCCTACAGACTCTTTACCATCGATAATTCTGTGATCATAAGATAATGCTACAAACATTATAGGTGCGATTACAATCTCGCCATCTTTTACGATAGGGCGCTCTACTATGTTGTGCATTCCTAAGATACCAGATTGAGGTGGGTTTATGATAGGTGTAGATAACATAGATCCAAATACACCTCCATTTGAGATTGTAAAGGTTCCTCCTGTCATCTCATCTACCGTAATTTTACCATCTCTGGCTCTTATTGCAAGACGTTTTACCTCACTCTCAACCCCTCTAAAAGAAAGGTTTTCTGCATTTCTAATAACTGGTACCATAAGGCCTTTAGGACCTGATACAGCAATTGAGATGTCTTTATAATCAAAAGTGAGCATCTCCTTACCATCTATCATACTGTTTACAGCAGGATACATTTCAAGAGCTCTTACCACTGCTAGTGTAAAGAATGACATAAAGCCTAGACCTACACCGTGCTTTGCCTTAAAGTCCTCTTTGTATTGCTTACGCAGGTCAAATATAGGCTGCATATTTACCTCGTTAAAGGTAGTAAGCATTGCTGTTGTATTTTTTGCTTCTACGAGACGCTCTGCAACTTTACGACGTAACATAGATAACTTAGTACGTGAGTCACCTCTAGAACCTGGTCCTGGAGTTCCCATAGAAGGTGTTGCTTTTACAGCATCTTCTTTAGTCACGCGACCAGCTCTACCTGTACCCGTAACCTGGCTAGCAGTCATTCCTTTTTCATCAAGAATTTTTCTTGCTGCTGGGCTTGGAGTTCCAGATGCGTATGTCTTTTCAGTTTCGGCTGGAGCTTTTTCTCCCGTGTTTGGAGTTGCTGCCTGTTCTTTTTTAAGTTTTTCTTCTACTTTACCATCTCCACCACCTTCGTCACCACCTTCATAGGTGTCTGTTGCCGGCGCCTCTGCAGCAGTATCAATAAGGCACACAACTGCACCTACCTCAACAGCATCACCTTCTTCTGCTTTAAGTGTAATGATTCCACTCATCTCTGCTGGAAGCTCGAGTGTTGCTTTATCACTATCTACCTCGGCAATGGCCTGGTCTTTTTCTACATAATCGCCGTCTTCAACGAGCCATTGTGCGATTTCAACTTCTGTGATGGATTCTCCCGGTGAAGGGACTTTCATTTCTAAAACCATAATGTTTCTGGTTACGCCAGTGTTGCTCAACTTACTTAGATGAAGGACGCTGGCGGCTATTAATTGTTACTATTTTACAGGCGCTTCAAAAACGCTATCTATTACTTTTTTGTGTCTTGCTTTTGATCTTGTACTACTTCCCGCAGCTGGAGATGCATATACACGTCGCGATGCTACTCTAAGTTTTACTTGATCAAAATTCATAAGCATATAACCCCAAGCTCCCATATTTCTAGGCTCTTCTTGTGCCCAGACATAATCTGTCACATTAGGATAACTTGCAATAATATCTTCTAACTGCTTTTGTGGCAGCGGGAATAATTGCTCTATACGCACAAGGGCTACATCATCACGTCCATTTTCCTTACGACGCTCTAAGAGGTCATAATAAAACTTACCTGTACAGAATACAAGTGACGTAACCTTCTTCTTATCTACCTCAGGATCATCAAGAACTTCTTGAAAAGAGCCTGTGGTGAGCTCCTCTTTAGTACTGACTACAAGAGGGTGTCTCAATAATGATTTAGGTGTAAAAACTACAAGCGGTTTTCTAAAATTCCACTTCATCTGGCGACGTAGTAGGTGAAAGAAGTTAGCTGGCGTCGTTACATCTGCCATTATAAGGTTATCTGTAGCACAAAGCTGTAGGTAACGTTCCATACGTGCACTAGAGTGCTCAGAACCTTGACCTTCATACCCGTGAGGTAATAACATCACGAGTCCGTTTTGTGTTTTCCACTTAGACTCTGCAGCGCTTATGTATTGATCTAGCATTATCTGTGCACCATTTGAAAAATCTCCAAATTGAGCCTCCCAGATAGTAAGTGTCTTAGGAGCAGCCATCGCATACCCGTAGTCAAAACCTACGACTCCATACTCAGAAAGTAGTGAGTTATAGATGTCCATCTTACCAGCTACATCTAGACGGTTGTGTAGATTAATCTCTTCTACATCATCTTCTGTTTTGATAATGGCGTGACGGTGAGAGAATGTACCTCTCTCTACGTCCTGTCCAGATATACGTACATTAAATCCTTCTTCCATAAGAGAACCGTAAGCTAGAAGCTCACCCATTCCCCAGTCTAATTGATTCTTTTCTGTATACTGCTTATTTCTATCTACAACAATACGCTGTATCTTACGTATGAATTTTTTATCTTCTGGTAACTTAGTAATACCATCTGCTATAACATCTAGCTTACTTATATCATAGGTAGTATCTACAGGAGTAAGAATATCTTCTCTACTTCCTATCTCATACCCTTCCCAGTCATCTGCAAGAATCTCAGTAATCACTGTTTTATCTCTCTTACGAGATTCTTCAAGATCTTCTTCAAGATCGTCTTTATATTCTTTTTCGAGCTGCTTTACATATCCCTTTTCTATAACCCCCTCTTTAAGAAGTCTTTCTGCATAGATATCACGAGGATTTGAGTGTTTTGAGATTGCCTTATATAATAAAGGCTGTGTAAATCTAGGCTCATCACCTTCATTATGCCCATACTTTCTATAACCTAGTATGTCTATAAATACATCACGGCCAAATTGCATTCTAAAATCAAGTGCAAAGGCAAATGCGTGACATACAGACTCTACATCATCTGCGTTTACGTGTAGTACTGGAGACAAGGTAACCTTACCTACATCTGTACTATAGGTAGATGATCTCGCATCAAGATAGTTTGTAGTAAAACCTACTTGGTTATTTGCTACGATATGTATCGTACCACCCGTGCGATATCCCTCTAACTGTGCCATTTGCACAATTTCATATACAATACCTTGACCAGCTACGGCAGCATCTCCGTGTATAGCAATAGGAAGGATTTTCTTCTCATCTCCTCCTAATTGATTATCAATTTTTGCACGAGACATTCCCTCTATTACAGCTCCTACAGTCTCAAGGTGCGATGGGTTAGGTGCTAGGTCCATACGTATTTTGTGTCCTTTATCGCTTTCGCGAAAGCTAGTCCACCCCATATGGTATTTTACATCTCCATCAAAAAGTTCATCCTCATCATACTCTTTTCCGTCAAACTCAGAAAAGATTGCCTCTGGTGATTTTCCGAAGATATTTGCCAGTACATTAAGACGACCACGGTGTGCCATCCCTACTACAAATTGCTCAACACCCTTATCAGATCCTCTCTCGATAAGTGTATCCAGACCAGGTATCATAGCATCAAGTCCTTCTACAGAAAAACGTTTTTGCCCTACATACTTAGAGTGCAAGAAACCTTCAAAAGAAGCTGTTTGATTTAATTTTTTGAGAATATGCCTTTTTTCCTCTTTTGAGAAAGAAGGATGGTTATCATTTTTATTGAGCCAGTTCTGTATCCAAGTAATCTCTTCTGGATTACGAATGTACATATACTCAATACCTATATGGTCACAATATATGGCCTCAAGGTGATTTACAATCTCTTGTAATGTCTTCTTCCCAATACCTAAAATTGAACCAGCTTCAAACTCTGTACTAAGATCAGACTTAGAGAGTCCAAAGTTTTCTATCTCTAGTGTAGGTGCATATTTACGACGTGCGCGTACAGGATTAGTCTTTGTAAAGAGGTGACCTCTGTTACGGTATCCGTCTATTAATTTTACTATTTGAAATTCTTTTTGAATTCCTTCAGGAATAACCACAGTCTCTCCCCCTACATCACCAGTAACCTCTTCTGCACTTTCAAGTCCAAAGTCAAAACCTTGAAAAAAAGCGCGCCAGCTAGCTTCTACACTATCTGGGTTAAGTAAATATTGATCGTAAAGCTCAGCAAAGTAAGCGGTATGTGCGGCATTCAGAAATGAAAATCTATCCATTTGATATTTAAGTTCTGCGTCTTGCGACTTTAGAAAAGCAAAAATACGATAATTAACATTTTTGGACATATAATACCTATATTTATAACAGAGAATTAAGACACTACAGCTATGAAATGCAATTTTTTAGGGATTATACTACTTACGGGCCTCTTTTTTACAATGACAACAACAACCCAAGCGCAAGAGATTACTACAAAACCTAAAAGTGAGTTTTGGAGCAAGGTGCGTTTTGGTGGTGGATTAGGCTTAAATTTTGGCCGAAACAATACGAACATCACGGTTGCACCGAGTGCATTGTATCAACCCAATCAATATGTCGCATTTGGTCCAGGGCTTAATTATACCTATCAAAAATTTGGAGATTTTAAAACAACCCTTGTAGGGGCAAGTGCTATTGTCATTTCAAATCCGCTTGATTTCTTACAGCTTTCTGGAGAGTTTGAACAACTTCGCGTTTTTCAATCGGTTTCTGGACTACCAGACATTCCAAATTCTTGGAATACTGCACTCTTTCTAGGCGCGGGATACCGTCTCAACGTAGGAGGAAATAGCCTAGGCGCAATCGGGATACGTTACAATGTACTCTTTGACAACAATGATTCTGTTTATGCAGATGCGTGGCAGCCTTTTGTACGTGTCTATTTTTAATACACGTTTACTACTATGATAACTTTGAGCCTAGCACAACATTCCACTCTTTGATTTCCCAAGAAGAAACAATACCGTTTTTCACATAAGGGTCTTGTGCCGCAAATGTCTCAACTTGCGATTTGTCTTTTACTTGAAAAATTAGCACACCTGTTTCACCAGGACCTTCTGTAGCACCACCTAGTAGAAGACTGCCCGCAGCTACAGCTGCTTTTGCAACCTCAAAATGATCTTTGCGATAGGGCGTTCTTTTCTCTAAATAATTTTCTATAAAAGTATATGTAAGGATATAATATTTCATCTAGTCCATCATAATCTCTAGAAGACCTATCGCTGCCTCACTTATTTTTGTTCCAGGCCCAAAAACAGCTGCGGCTCCAGCCTCAAATAAAAATTCATAATCTTGCTGTGGAATCACTCCTCCTACAATCACCATAATATCTGGTCTTCCTAACGACTTTAGTTCTTCAATTACTTGAGGAACTAATGTTTTGTGACCAGCAGCAAGTGATGAGACTCCTAGTATATGCACATCATTTTCTACTGCTTGTTTTGCTGCCTCTTTAGGTGTTTGAAATAGCGGCCCTATGTCCACATCAAAACCTATATCTGCGTAGCCAGTTGCTACTACTTTGGCTCCACGGTCGTGACCGTCTTGCCCCATTTTGGCAATCATAATTCTAGGGCGACGCCCGTCTTGCGTTGCAAACTGGTTTGCGAGTTGTTGCGCTTTCGCGAAAGCGGAATCTTCTTTCATCTCTTTGCTATATACACCACTAAAAGATTGTATCTGCGCTTTGTGACGCCCATAAACCTCCTCTAGTGCATCTGAAATTTCTCCTAAGGTTGCTCTTTCTCTAGCTGCCGTAACCGCAAGTGATAATAAATTACCATTGCCCTCTCTAGCTGCGTTTGTAAGCGCCTCTAAAGCTTGAGAAACTTTAGCTGAGTCTCTGTCATTTTTGATTTGATCCAGACGCTTAAGCTGGCCATCACGCACCTTTGTATTATCTACATCAAGTATATCAAGGTGCTCATCTTCTGTAGGTCTGTATTTATTAACTCCCACTATAATATCTTGACCACTATCTATGCGGGCTTGCTTTCTAGCAGCTGCCTCTTCAATACGTAGTTTGGGAATACCAGCTTCTATAGCTTTAGTCATACCTCCTAGCTCCTCTACTTCTTGAATGAGCTCCCAGGCTTTATGAGCAATATCATTTGTGAGAGACTCTACATAATAACTACCCGCCCACGGGTCTACGGTTTTTGTAATGTGTGTTTCTTCTTGTAAGAAAATTTGTGTGTTACGAGCGATACGCGCAGAGAAATCTGTAGGCAAAGCAATGGCCTCATCTAGTGCGTTAGTGTGCAAACTCTGCGTCCCTCCAAAGGCCGCTGCTGCAGCCTCAATAGTTGTGCGCGCAACATTATTAAATGGATCTTGCTCTGTAAGACTCCATCCACTAGTCTGGCAGTGCGTTCTCAAGGCAAGAGACTTTGGGTTTTTAGGGTTAAATTGTTTTACAATTTTTGCCCATAACATTCTGGCGGCACGCATCTTTGCAATTTCCATAAAGTGGTTCATCCCTATTGCCCAGAAAAATGAAAGCCTTGGTGCAAAGCTGTCTATATCCATCCCGGCAGCGAGACCGGTTTTTATATACTCCAACCCATCTGCTAGGGTGTATGCGAGTTCTATATCACAAGTTGCTCCGGCTTCTTGCATATGATATCCAGAGATTGAGATACTATTAAATTTAGGCATCTTCTTTGCTGTATATTCAAAGATATCTGAGATGATTCTCATAGATGGTGTAGGAGGATATATGTACGTGTTACGCACCATAAATTCCTTAAGAATATCATTTTGGATTGTACCCGAAAGTAGCGCCGTATCTACTCCTTGCTCTTGAGCTGCGACTATATAAAATGCCATAATAGGCAATACAGCACCATTCATAGTCATAGAGACAGACATCTTATCTAGCGGTATCTGGTCAAAAAGGATTTTCATATCCTCTACCGAGTCTATCGCCACACCTGCCTTACCTACATCTCCTACTACGCGCTCGTGATCACTATCATAACCACGGTGTGTTGCGAGATCAAAAGCTACCGACAGTCCCTTTTGTCCTGCAGCAAGGTTTCTACGATAGAATGCGTTACTATCTTCTGCAGTAGAAAAACCTGCATACTGGCGTATCGTCCAAGGTCTTCTTACGTACATCGTACTATATGGCCCGCGTAAGTTAGGCGCCATACCGGCCACAAAATCTAAGTGTTCTAGATTTTGAACATCTTCTGGAATATAGGTAGATTTTACATCTATCTTTTCGGCAGTGGTTTTTAAAACCACATCTTGTTGAGAACTACTTCTTACTTGAGCCCCAAGGGTGATATGTTGTACGTCTCTTCTACTCATTACTTTCTTGCGCTACTTGCGCTACTGGCGCAAGATGTTGATAAAATGCATCTAGTGCCACATAGAGCGCAGTGACTCTTTGATCTTTTGCTTGTCTCCCAAAATTACGCATACGTGAGTTGAACAATTTTGGGTTCATAGTATTAGTCTCTACAAGCGCATTTATAGTGGTAGACAGATCTTTATCTTCCATATTATTTATAACACACTGCACTGCAGGATGCTTATAGTTAAGATTACTAGTGCCTCCATCTTCAAGCAAAATATTGCGAGCCAGTAATTCTTTATAAATAGTTATCGAGTGACTTGTTGCAACTCTGTCAAACTCTGCTGTACCCGTAAAACCTACATACAAGTAGCGACCGTACGCGCTGTTTAAAATTTTTGCCTCTGGATCATATGCCTCTGTAATATCTTGTTCAAATTGATACAGCGCCTCGTTAAGCAACGCGCTATCTTCATCACCACAGGTAGTTATACTTTCTTTTTCTGAATGTTGTAGTGCAAGTTCTTTCTTGTTGTCACAAGACATTAAGCTTACAGACAAAAGGAGAATCACTACTACTAGTTGATTTATTTTTATCATATCTACTCAGTTTTAAGACGCTCTTTTTCGACAGTTTCTGCGAGACGTCTCATTATTATAGGTTCGATTATTGTTTTACGTGGGTTTATTTTTACAAAAGGATATAACTCAAGATTATCCTTCATCTTATCATCTTGATTGGGATGCTTGTTAGTTCCTAATAATGTAATGACCCCCTCATCAAAAAGCTGCTGCTCTCTAGTTGCGCTTTCTTTAATCTTGCGTTGTACGGTTCCATCTTTGAGTTGTTTTAATAGACCCCCATTGCGCTCTATATTCTTAAACAGCGTAAGTGCTTTTTCCGCTAGCTGATGGGTGAGTTCCTCAACATAGTAAGATCCATCTGAAGGATTTTGTACAGCATCAAAATAGCTTTCTTCTTTAAGCACTATTAATTGATTACGAGATATGCGCTGTCCAAAATCATTTGTTTTATGATATAATGCATCGTAAGGCATATTTACCACCCAGTCTGCTCCTCCTAAAACTGCGCTCATACACTCTGTAGTGGTACGCAACATATTAGTATTATAGTCGTAAATAGTTTTATTTCTACGGCTTGAGTGTGCTACGATTTTAATAGCTGTGTCTTGATAAGAAAAAGCACTTAAAACAGTTTGTGCTAATTCTCTTAATGCTCTAAGCTTTGCAATTTCAAAAAAGTAATTTGCACCCACACTTACCTCTACAACTACTTCTTCTAGTTTAAGATTTTCTTGCTCGCAAAAGTTTAAATACTCAGCTAGTTGTGCCATACCGTATGCCAGTTGCTGCACCATAGTTGCTCCAGCATTCTGATAAAGTGTAGTGTCTATTGTAAATGATGACGCTGCTTCTTGTATAACTTCTTTAAAATCTTGATGATCCTTATTGAGGTTTGTAAACCAGTTACCATCTAAAGCAAGATGGTTAATAATATCTAGCTTTACTACGAGCTCATACTTATCACTATATCGATATAGCTCATTATAAAATTGAGCGTCTAAAAATGATAGATCAAAATACAGAGGCACCGAAGTATCACTAAGCGTTGTAAATAACGCAGCTATATCAAAAGGTTTATTGGCTTGAAAATAAACAGCCTCTACACCATTTGCTATAGCATTATTTGCCGTCTCTGCAGACTGTACTGCTTGATTTATAAAAATTTTCTCTCCTATAAACCAATGCTTAGGTAGTGTGATGTTTGCCGTTTTTTTTACCTCATCTTTATGGTAAAAAGGGCGTACGTGTATACCCTCTAAGCTCTGCCAGACAAGTGTATCGTTATAATCTGCACCCTTAAGATCAAACTGTATTTTCTGTTTGTATGCTTTTGCAGATACTGGATCAAATTCTGAAAATAAACTAGTCTTCATTTTCCTGTTTTAAACTATCTTGATATTCAATAATGTAAATCTCCTCGTTATCCTTTTTCATAAGATATTCTTCACGAGCAAACCGCTCTAAACCTGCGCTATCTTTGAGCTGTAGTATTTGAGCATTATCCTTTGAAATTTCGTTTTTAAAATAATCGCGGTTACCCTTTAACTTATCTCGCTCTTGGTTAAGCTCTCTATGTAATAGGTATGAACTCCCGTCAAAAAACAGCATCCAGATTAAGAAAATGATGGTAATGAGTAAATATTTATTACTCAATACTCTAAACCATTTTTTTTGCCTCAGCTCTTTGACACCCATTGTAGTAAATATAGTAAAACCTTAATTTAAACGTTCGTTTATAATGCTTCGTACAATATCTACAGCAACAGTATTATACCTATTGTTTGGTATAATAATATCTGCAAATTCTTTTGTGGGCTCAATAAACTGTTGGTGCATAGGCTTAAGCGTGGTTTGATACCTATTAAGCACTTCATCTAGATCTCTACCGCGCTCTGCAATATCTCTCTTGAGACGACGTATTAATCGCTCATCACTATCTGCGTGTACAAAAACTTTGATATCAAAAAGATTTCTAATAGCAGGATCTGTAAGTATAAGAATACCCTCTACCACCATCACATTAGTAGGCGTGGTAAGCACCGTCTCTTCTGTACGGTTATGTGCAACAAATGAATATACTGGTTGTAATATGTTCCTTCCTTCTTTAAGTTCTTTGAGATGTTGACACAGCAATGGAAAATCTATCGCATTAGGGTGATCAAAGTTTACTTTCTTTCTTTCCTCCATAGAGAGGCTAGAAAGATCTTTATAATATGAGTCTTGGGAGATAACCGTTACCTGTCCTTCTGGAAGGTCTGAAACTATCTGATCTACTACGGTAGTCTTTCCACTACCGGTACCTCCACCTATACCTATTATGAGCATAATTGTAATTGTGTTGTTTTAAGTACGCTTTCGCGAAAGCGTTATTCTTTTTATTCCTCTTCTTGTCCGTATTGATCTATATACTCTGGGTATAAAAACTCATTATATGGAAAACGTGTTACGTGTATCTCTCTCACGCGCTCGTATACCTTCTTTCTAAAGGAATCAAAGTTGTTTTTATTAAGCGCCGAAATAAATATCGCATCACCATTAGTACGTGACATCCAGGTCTCCTTCCACTCATCTAGTGAGTAGTGAGCCCCCGTGCGTTCTACCATAAGGTCATCATCATCATAAGCCTCTGCCTTATATGCATCAATTTTATTAAAAACCATAAGTGTAGGTTTATCCATACTCTTTATCTCATCAAGAATCTTATTCACGGCATTAATATGATCTTCAAACTGTGGGTGTGAGATATCTACCACGTGCAATAATAAATCTGCCTCGCGCACCTCATCTAGTGTACTCTTAAAAGAGTCTACCAGTTGTGTAGGTAACTTTCTTATAAACCCAACGGTGTCTGATAGTAAGAATGGTAAATTACCTATTACCACCTTACGCACAGTAGTATCAAGAGTTGCAAAGAGTTTATTTTCGGCAAACACCTTACTCTTGCTTATCACATTCATAAGGGTACTTTTACCCACATTTGTATATCCTACAAGAGCAACTCTTACCAGTGCACCACGATTACCACGTTGTGTAGACATTTGCTTGTCTATGGTTTTCATTTTCTTTTTAAGCAGTGTGATTCGGTCACGTACGATACGTCTATCTGTCTCAATTTCTGTCTCTCCAGGACCACGCATACCTATACCCCCACGCTGGCGCTCAAGGTGTGTCCATAAACCTACTAGACGAGGTAAGAGATACTCATACTGCGCAAGCTCTACCTGCGTACGCGCATAACTAGTTTGTGCTCGTTGTGCAAAAATATCTAGTATAAGATATGTACGATCTACAATTTTACATTTAAGTAGTGCCTCAATGTTACGCTGCTGTCCCGGTGTAAGCTCGTCGTCAAAAATGACTGTACCTACATCGTGCTGCTCTACATAAGCAGCTACATCTTCCATCTTACCAGTCCCTATAAAAGTTTTAGGGTTAGGACGTTCTAATTTTTGACTAAAACGCTTAAGAACCTCTGCTCCTGCCGTGTAGGCCAGAAACTCGAGTTCATCAAGGTATTCTGTCATTTTTTCGTGCGTTTGTTTTTGGGTTACAAGCCCTACAAGAATGCACTTTTCATATTCTATTTTTTCAACTTCCAGCATAAATACAAAGGTAGCAAATGGATTGCAGTCTTTTTGACTAAATTGTGGGTCTCATAGATACTGTTTAATATGGAGGACACAACCGCTTTCGCGAAAGCGCAAACCAAAAAAATAAAATGTGCTATAGGTTTTTACAATCTTGAAAACCTTTTTGACACAAAAAATGACCCCGCAACACTAGATGACGACTTTACACCAGGTGGTTTTAAGGAGTGGAACTCTTATAAGTTTGACAAAAAAGTTAAAAAACTGGCTAAGGTTATTTCTAAAATAGGAAAAAAAGAGACTGCGACATCACCAAGCTTACTAGGCGTAGCAGAGGTAGAAAACAAGGCTGTACTAGAAGCACTAATAAAAACTAGTAAGCTTGAAGATGAAGGGTATGCTATCGTACATTATGACTCTCCAGACGAGCGTGGTATAGATGTAGGGCTACTATATAAAAAGAAAGACTTTGCGGTACATAAAAGCGAGGCGATTACATTATACCTAGAGACAGAAGAGGGAGATCGCGACTTTACCAGAGACATTTTATATGTGCAAGGTAACTTACTCGGTACAGAGGTACACATACTTGTAAACCACTGGCCATCTCGACGTAGAGGAGCAAATGAAACTTCTCACAAACGAATAAAAGCCGCTCAAAAAAACCGAGAACTTATAGACAATCTTGTTGCACAAAATCCAGAAGCAAGGGTGATTATAATGGGTGACTTTAATGATGGACCACATAGTGAGAGCATAAAAAAACACCTGGTTAAAACTGACTTTTACAACCCGATGCTTTATCTCGGGACGAGATATGAGGGTAGTCTTAATTATAATTATGAGTGGTTCATCTTTGATCAAATTATCTTTTCAAACAACTTTGTGCGTATTTATGACAATGACCTCCTTTATGAGAAGTCTGACATTTATAATGATTTTTATCTCACAGAGTACGATGGGAAGTTTAAAGGTAATCCCTTTAGAACATATGCTGGCAAAAACTATCTGGGTGGTTATAGTGACCACTTCCCTGTCTTTACAATTTTAACGGCAACTGTTAAAAACTAGAATTTACCAAGTAGGAAAGAAGTCGGTTGTCGGGTTTATAAAGTATTATATCCAATATTTTTGTTAATTGTTTGAAGATTGCTTTATTTGTTACACTTTAGCAGTGTATATAATTTAGCTTTATAGCGTATTCATTACATAATTTGCATCATAATCGTGCAGTTCTATGTGATTTAAGGATATTTCTTTATTCAACTATAAGGCTATAAATCACGACAAACCCAATCAAATGAAGAGACTTTTACTTTCCCTACTTTGGCTTATCCCTTCGGCATTATTTTCACAAATTACTGTAGACGAATCACTAACAACACAACAACTCGTAGAAGACATTCTCATAAACGCCTCTTGTGCAGGAACTGAGAACTTTGTACAAAGTACAGGTACAGATTTTGCATCTGTAAATGGCGTGGGTGCTTTTAATGCAAATGGCAGCAACTTCCCCTTTGAAGCGGGAGTAGTACTAAGTTCTGGTAGCGTATCTACGGCACCAGGCCCTAACCTTACTACGCAAAGCAACGGTGGGGCAGCCTGGCCAGGAGATACAGACTTAGAAAACTTTACTGGTGCAACGGCAACAAATAACGCTTCATTTATACAGTTTGATTTTACTCCCTTTACTGAGCAATTGAGCTTTGATTTCTTAATGGCATCAGAGGAGTACAATCAAAATTTTGAGTGCACATTTACAGATGCCTTTGCTTTTATACTTACAGATAATGACACAGGAACCTCTGTAAACCTTGCTGTACTACCTGGCACAAACACTCCAATAGAAGTGACAAACATAAGACCTGAAGTACCTAATAATTGTGCTGCAGTAAATGAAGAGTTTTTTGGTCAGTACAACTTCCTCCCTTTTAATGATGAAAACACAGCTGCAACAAACTTTAATGGTCAAACTGTCGAGCTTACCGCATCTACCACAGTAGTACCGGGAAATTCATACACGATTAAACTTGTGGTAGCAGACCAAACAGATAGTCTTTTTGATATTGCAGTATTTATTGAGGCTGGTAGTTTTAACGTTACAAATACAGATCTAGGTGAAGATTTACTCGTTGAAAATGGCCTTGCATCTTGTGAAGGAAACCCTGTTACTCTAGATGCTACAGATCCAGATGCAGAAACTTATACCTGGTTGCTTAACGACGTAGTTATAACTGGAGAAACAGCATCAACACTAGTTGTTACTGAGCCTGGTGAATATAGCGTAGTAGTAACTCTTACAGATTTGCCAGATTGTGAAGTACGAGACGATATAACAGTCGAGTTTATTTCTGAACCTGCAGTAAATATTGATGATGTAGTTTCTTGTATGGGAGAAACCGAAACTTTAGACACAGGCCTACCCGCAAGTACAACAACATTTGTTTGGAGTCTAGATGGAACTGTTATAACAGGGGAAACAGGACCATCTATAAGCGCAACAGCATCAGGAACATATACAGTACAAGCTATTTTTGATGCTGGATGTACCTATACAGATGATGCTATTGCTACTTTTAACGTAGCGCCTATTGTAGACCTTGGGGAAGACATCAATAGTTGTCTTGAAGATGCTGTCACTCTAGATGGATCTCCAACTAATGTAGACCCTGACGGATCAACTTATGAATGGTTTTTAAACGGGACTCTTATAGCGGGAGAGACCTCTGCCACACTAGAAGCGACTTCCCCAGGAGTGTATGAAGTTTTTGTAACCTTTGAAGGGTGTGTTGGGACCGATACATTAACAATTAATCAAGCTAACGAGGATGGCTCTAGTTGTAATATAAATGATTTATGTCCAGATGCCCTACCACTAGTATGTGGAGACACTGTAACAGGAACAACTGTAGGATCTACCTCAACTGGTGAGCCTGGAACTTGTGGAACAGGTCCTGGAGCTCCAGGAAACTACTATACATTTACTGGAACAGGAGAGCTTATACAACTAGCAATGTGTAACTCTACATATGATACAAAACTTCAAGTATTCACAGGTACCTGTGACGCTTTAACTTGTGTAGATGGAAACGATGATTCTTGCGGCCTACAATCTGAAGTAGACTTTCTTTCTGTAGAAGGTGTAGAATATACAATTTATGTTTTTGGATTTGGATCAAGCATAGGAGATTATGAGCTTACTGTCACCTGTATTGAAGCTCCTCAAGGTTGCCTTGATGCCGAAGAACTACTTTGTGGTGATACCGCTACTGGAACTATAGTTGGAGCGCCAGCAACAGATGTTCCATTAGAAGATTGTGGAAATATAGGTACAGGAGACTCTCCAGGAGTCTGGTTTACATTTACTGGTACGGGTGATAGCACTGAATTTAGTTTACTTGACTCAACATTTGATACTGGCTTACAGATTTATTCTGGCTCTTGTGAAGAGCTAATATGTGTAGAGGGTAATGACGATTTTGGTGGCACAGAGCAATCTAAAGTTGAGTTTGTTACAACTGTAGGTACAGAATATTTAATCTATGTGTATGGAGAAAATGGCGCTACTGGTGGTTTTGAATTATCTATAGAATGTACTCCACCAGCAACTTGTGATGATATTGAACCACTATGTAGTCAAGAGGGCCTCATTTTTGAAAATACTTCTGATGGATCTTCGGCTCAAGATGGCATTGATTATGAGTGTTTATTTTCTCAACCTAACCCTAACTGGTTTTACCTTGAAATAGGTCAAGAAGGTGATATAGACTTAGAAATTGTTCAAAACACAGCTTTTGACGCAGATGGCAACCCTACAGGCACTGAACTAGATGTAGATTTTATAGCTTGGGGACCATTTGACAGTCCAGATAACGCCTGTGAGAACTTAAATCCAAGTACAAGTGTAGATTGCAGCTTCTCTGCAGCCGCTGTTGAGACATTTACAATTCCTGACGCTCAAGTTGGTGAGGTTTACATACTTCTCATTACGAATTTTAATGGATCAAGCGGATTTATAAGTGTAGGTCAAACTGGTGGTGATGGAAATACCAACTGTAGTATTGTATGTCCAGATTTTGATATAGACCTAGGTGATGACCAATCTGTTTGTGACGTAAGTTCTATAGAGCTCACTGCAACGCTTTCTGG
The DNA here is from genome assembly GCF_000152925.2 of Dokdonia sp. MED134. Lineage (NCBI taxonomy): Bacteria > Pseudomonadati > Bacteroidota > Flavobacteriia > Flavobacteriales > Flavobacteriaceae > Dokdonia > Dokdonia sp. MED134. Next base: position 1,750,273 of record NZ_CP009301.1, read on the forward strand.
GACCAATACAGCAAACCCTTCGTATGAGTGGAGCACTGGAGAAACAACACCTTCCATTACTGTTACAGAAACTGGTGTTTATGAAGTCATTGTTACTGTAGATGGTTGTTCTGAGAGTCAAATTGTAAATATTGAGTTTGGATCAACACCTGTTATAGAATTAGGAAACGATTTTGACACTTGTTTTGAAGATGCTATTTTCTTAGATGCAAGCCCTTCTAATATAGATCCATCACAAGTAACTTATCAATGGTTTCAAGACGGTATAGAATTACCAGATACTTCCTCATCAATAGAGGTTGTAGAGCTTGGCAATTATGAAGTTGTCGTTTCAGATAATGGTTGTGTTGCTACAGATAGCATACTTATTACAGGTAGCATTCTTGATGTACAGCTTATGGACAACTTCCAAACTTGTCCTAATGAATTACAAACTCTGACTGCCACAACAGATGCGGCTGGAGTTAGTTTCCAGTGGTTTGTAAATGGAACTGTAATAGATGGCGCTACAAGTGCTACCTATGACGTTATATTACCATCTACTACTGTGGGTACTCAAACCTTTACTGTAGAAATAACTAGAGGGGTTTGCTCTGGCACTGCACAGGTAGATGTGACTCTATATGAGGTAGGAAATTGTGTTATTTCCGAAGGTCTTTCTCCATCTGGATCACCAGGCTTCAATGATACACTTGATTTACGCTTCCTTTCTGACAGATCTGGAATAACCAATCTACAAATATATAACCGTCTAGGTACTTTAGTATTTGAACAAGACTCATATACAAATGAGTGGAGAGGACAAACTGATGCAGGTGATGACTTGCCTACAGGAACTTATTTTTATGTAATCACTCTTGAACGAGAAGACCCAACATATGGAACTCAAGCTACAGGGTGGATTTACTTAAATCAAGAATAATCAAAAATCTAATTGTACCTACGATATAGTTGAATTAACAACGAGACAACAATGAAGAAACTACTATTACTAACGCTAATTTTAAGTCTATTTTACGTAGACGAGTCTGTTGCTCAACAAGACCCACAGTATACACAGTATATGTATAATATGAATGTGGTAAATCCAGCTTATGCTGGCCTTAAAGAGAGTCTTGCAATAAACCTATTATATAGAAACCAATGGTCTAGCTTAGACGGGTCTCCAGAGACATTTACATTTGCTGCACACTCACCTGTTTCAGAAAAAGTGGGGCTAGGAATATCACTTATAAGAGATGAACTAGGCCCAGTAAGAGAGACTAACGCTTATGCAGACTTTTCATACACCATAGATGTAAGTGACGACTTTAAGCTTGCTTTAGGTGTTAAAGCTGGAGCAACTTTTCACGAGGTAGGCCTTGTAGACCTCGAACTTCAAGATCCCGGCGATGCATTTTTCTCACAAAACATTAATCAAACGTATCCCAACGTAGGGACCGGTGCTTTCTTATACAGCGATAAGTTTTATGTAGGACTCTCTGTACCTAATTTACTTAACTCTGTTCATCTAGATACTAATGAACTAAAAATAGGCTCTGAGACTAATCACTACTTTATAACTTCGGGTTATGTTTTTCAAGTTTCAGATAATGTAAAACTTAAGCCTTCAGTAATGGTAAAATCTGCGTTTGATGCACCAGTTTCTTTTGATGCAAATGTTAATGCGCTCTTTCTAGAAAAGTTTGAACTAGGCGTTTCTTATAGATATGATGATTCATTTAGTGGGATAGTAGGTTTTCAAGCAACACCAGAGTTTAGAATAGGGTATGCTTATGATGCAGTAACTTCTGAGATAAATAACATAGCCCCATCCTCACACGAGATCATTATAACCTACAACATTCTGCGTAATAAAAAAGCATTACGTTCACCTAGATACTTCTAAACCTAACCATAGCACACTAATATGAAGAAGTTTTACTTATATATATTGCTCCTAATTTTTACAGCAACAGGAGCCGTAGCACAAGACAAAGACACAAAAAAAGCAGATGGTCTGTTTGAGAGACTTGCTTATACCGAAGCTATAACTGAATACACCAAACTTATAGAAAAGGGAAAAGCAGACAAGTATGTATATGCACAACTCGCCGAAAGTTATGCAATACTAGGCGATACAAAAAAAGCAGTTTCTTTTTACAAAAGAGCTACTAAAGGAAAAAGCGCAAAGCTCACACCAGATCTTATGTATAAGTATGCACAAGCTCTTAAGGCAGAGGGTAACGCGGCAGACTATAAAACTTGGATGCAAAAATTTACTCAGGCAAAACCCAATGATTCTAGATCTGCTAGTTTTTTAAAGAATTCTAATTATCTAAGCCAGCTTTTAAGTCAAGAGCCTGCTTATACCGTAACAAATTCCGGAGCTTTAAATACAAGTTATGCAGACTATGGGAGTGCGGTAAGTAACAACACACTTTACTTTGCTAGTGCTAGAAATACAAATCGCAAAAAACATAATCTAAATGACGAACCTTTTTTAGATATATATACAGCGACACTAGACGGATCAAAATTAGGAACAGCCTCTTTACTAACAGGTGACGTAAATACAAAGTATCACGAGGGCAAAGTAGCGATCTCTCCAGATGGAAAACGTATGTATTTTGACCGCAATGACTATTATAAAGGAGATCTAGATAAGGACGAGGCTGGCGTAAACCAAATTAATCTTTATACTGCAGAAAAGGTAGGAGGAGAATGGGTAAATGTACAATCTGCTCCATTTAATAGTGATGAGTTCTCAACCGGTCATCCCGCAATTAGTCCTGACGGTAACACGCTATATTTTTCTAGTGATAGACCTGGCGGAAAAGGAGGGTCAGATTTATATATGGTTGCTGTAAATAAGGATGGAACATTTGGCACACCTACCGCGCTCAAAAATCAAATCAATACAGAGGGTACAGAAGTATTCCCTTTTATAGCTCAAGATGGCACTTTATATTTCTCAAGTGATGGTCATATGGGTATGGGAGGCCTTGACGTATTTATGTCAGAGAGTAAGGGGGCAAACACGTATGCTATTCCTCAAAATGCAGGTACAGGGATAAATAGCCCTGCAGACGACTTTTCAATATATATAAACCAAGATACAGATACAGGTTTTATCTCTTCAAACCGTGCCGGTGGTAAAGGAGGAGATGACATTTATATATTAGGACAACTGCCTCCTTGTGATGTAGATGTTGCTCTCACGGTAGTAAATCCAGCTGGTGAGGGTATAGATAAAGCTCTTGTGATTGTAAATAATACTACAGATAACACAAGTGAGTCTGACACTGCTACAACAACAGGTAAATACCTCTACCAGTCTAAATGTAATCGTACATACACAATAACTGCGAGCGCAGATGGCTATAAAGAAGCAAATCAAAACATTACAGTAGGTAAATCTGGTATGAGCCAGACTATAACGCTAGAACCTATTATAGATCAAGTAGTTGTTACAGAAACAGAAGTTGTTTTAAATCCTATTTACTTTGATTTTGATAAGTCTAACATACGTCCCTCTGCGGCAGCAGAGCTAGATAGACTTGTGAACGTTATGAAGCAATACCCTACTATGGTAATAAGTGCAGAGTCACACACAGATATACGTGGGTCTGAATCTTATAACAAGAACCTATCGCAACGTCGTGCAGACTCAATGCGAGATTATGTAGTAAGCAAAGGCATAAATGCTAGCCGCATCTCAAGTATAGGAAAAGGAGAGTCTGAACCTGCTATAGCTTGCGGTACAAACTGTACAGAAGATGAACATCAACTTAACAGACGCTCTGTCTTCAAGATAGTTACTAGATAAACTGGATAATTATTAACTAACCAACCATCCAGGAAGCCGCAATGCGTAAGTGTTGCGGTTTTTTTATACCGTAATATCAAATTAGTATAAAGCGCTAGTTGTAACCTGATATTACAATGCAGACTATGTTCTTTTAAGAAACCGTACGGTTATTTACAGCCAAATTTTTTGGCCTCTTGTGTTGCCAACTATCGATAAGCACATTTATTTCAGCAGTCTAGTTAAGTTGCCTTGATGCTTTAATAAAAAAACCCACTGCTAGTAATACTAACAGTGGGTTTTTAAAATGTATTATTCCGCTTTCGCGAAAGCGTATATATAACTACGTTACTTAGTTTGCATTAATCTGTATCTCGTCAAGCTCAAAAGTACCGTCAAAATCTGCATCACCAGACCCGCTGTATCTAAAAGCAACATAACCGTTAGACTCAATACAAGAAAGATCTACAATACCAGAGTCTATCCAGTCTCCAAAGAAATCTCCATCATCTACAATCACTCCTGCAGGTAAAACATCCCAAGTGGCTGTTGCAATAGTAGCCTCGGTACCATCCCAATCACTAGAAAAAAGAAGGTCAAGCGTACTACCGTCTGAAAAACTGTTTGAAGTCATAAACTGAAGTGTCTCACCAGTATTAGCCTGAAGGTCTAGCATAGGTGTGATTAACCAAGCGATAGTAGCATCATCTCCAGACTGGAAAGATCCTACTCTTGCAGAAATACCTAAAGAGGCGTTTTGACCTCCACTAGAGTATGCCTCCCAAGTTTCTGACCCTTCTTGCTGGTAGTTAGTCCATCCATTTCCAGATATTGGGCTATTTGTAGCTTGTGTCTCAAAGAAATCTTCAAAAAGAATTGTACTTCCTGCAGCATCTGCCACACCACAATCTATCTCTACCGGATCACAACGCTCTGCTTGATCAAAAACTACGTCATTTCTGTCGTTTATAGCAAGATTAAAGTCTTCTCCAAAGAAATTACGAGTAAGTACTCCAGAAATACTTCCGCGTCCCGTAGGAAGTACTATAGACTTGAAATTTGCAAAGGTACTTGTGCTTAAAATAAGTGTTTGCTCTGTCGCACAACTAAAGATAGTGCGCTCTCCATCAAACTCATCTAGTGGCTCACCCGCATAAGTAAGGCTTTGATCAATCACTTCTTCTTTTGCAAACTGAACATCTGTAAGTTTTATAAAAATGTTTTCTAAGTCTTCACTTAGGTTTGAGATGGTTGTCTCTACAGGAACAATAGTCTCTACCGTTGCAGATCGCTGTATGTAATCAAATTGTAATGGAGCTGGTATCTTCTCAAGGTTGTTTGTAACTCCCAGTGTTAACACACCATTACTTTCACCTAAGTGAAGACCTCCTAATTTTACAAATATCTTACGCCCTATCTCATAATATGTAAATAGAGGGCTCTCGTCTATTAAGATACGTACTCCTGCAGTAGGCGCTGTAGCGTTGTCTTGTATAATGATTTCTTCAAACCAGTTACCAGACTCATCACTACTTATCACAAATCCTTCTACATACTGTGTAGACTCTGTAAGATCTACCGTTTCTCCTTCTTGAAGGAATAAGTTTCTAAGTGCAGAAACAGAGATTACTTCGCCATCAAGAACAGGATCTGTTGCGGTAAGATCTGGCGTGGCAAAATCATCATCTTGCACACAACTAGTAATAGTAAGCAACGCAATAATGGCTGCAAATACGTGGGTTAATTTTATTGTTTTCATATTAAATATCTTTCTTAATTATTTTATTAAAAGCGCACGTATGCGTTTACATAGTATGTTGTTCCTCTACCAAAGAAGAGACGATCACCAAAAACTGGGGTGTCTCTTTGTGCCTCTTCTAGGCTTGACCTATAATTTGCTCGTCTACTATCTTCAAAACCTCCTGTAATGTAGGTCTCATCTAGTACATTATTTACAGTTGCAAAAAAGCCTACAAAGTAGTCTCCTACCCTCCAAGATTTACCTCCTATAATATTGACCAAAAAGTAATCATCTATTTCTGTCTGTCTTAGTAAGTCTCTCGCTACATCTGTGTCATAATCATTAAATGGTTGTCCATCTATGTCTTGATTAAAGTTTGCAGTTCTAGCTAGGTTACTAAAGTCTAAGTATGAATTTGAGAAGTAGTTTACTGTAAGTCCAAAGTTCCAGAATTCTGGGTCTCTATACTCAAAACCTAGTTGGTAGGCTCTTTCTGGTCCTCCTGCAACGTGCAAATCTTTTATTGCAGTTGTCCCATCACCAAAGGTTTGAGGCCCCTCAAAATCATCTGATGTATAATATATATTAGGATTATTTGCATACGTGTATTGCCCTACAGATGCTGCAGCCTTAAGTTTAAGAGTAGGTAATACCTGCGCTTCTATACCTAGCTCTGCTCCTATATTTCTACGTTCTACATTTGTAAGAACCTCTTGAACAAAAGAAGCTTCTGTACCAGCTATACTATTTTGTGTAAAGAAGAAACCTATGTCTGTTCCTTTTTGAAAACCAGTATAAAACCCCGTAAGACGTCCCTTTACTATAGGTGATCTAAAAATATAACTTGCATCTACACTCTGTATTTGCTCTGACTCTAAGCCTATCACTACATCATTATTTTGGCGAGCATTACTAAAGCTATTTCGTATACCTGGAGCTACAGAATAATATCCTGCATTTACATCTATAAGGTGACGCCCAGATAATTTATAGGTTGCACCCGCTTTAATTCCTCCGTTTGTAAACGAAAGTTTCTCACTAGGTCCAAAAGAGCGACCACCTGTAAAGTTTCCGTTCTCATAGAGTCCCGTGCGCTGGTATGAAGTATTACTTGCTGTACCAGAAACATAAAAATCTACTTTGTTATAAGTAAACTGTGCCTGTGCAAAGCCAGAAACTACGGTCGCATCCATATCATAATTATACTTATAGCGATCACCCTCTACTACTACTCTATTAGGGTTACGTACATCACTCTGTGCAAGATCTCCATCTTGACCGTCTTGACTCTCACTTACAGAAAAGTTATCTATATCTAGAAAACCATCTCCCCCTAGTAGGTCGCTTACTTGTGCATAATTTTCGCTCTTTAACCCTCTATAGCTCACATTACCATCTATAGTGATAGCGTCTGTTACTTGAGAGTTAATTATCACATTTGCGCTAAGCTGGCTATCATCTATCACATCGTCTTGAAGTATGATATTAGAATTGCCTCCATTAGCATTTGCTTGATATAAAGAATTCCAATCAAATTGACCATCATTTATAAAGTCCTGCTCTAGAAGGTATGCATTCTGAAAATCATAAGCCGTAGGATTAGGATCTTGTAAAGCATAACTAGGCAAAAGTTGATAATAGTTTGGCGCTGGATTTCTCAAACTACCATTATCTACTCTACCACTTTTTATAGAACCAAACTGGTAGCCCAGGTTTGAGTTGATTGTTGTTTTATCGCTTAATGTCCAGTAGTGATTAAGCATAAAAACAGGCTCTTCTATCTCTCGCTCTCTTGTATTACGCTTCTCACCATCTTGATAACCCCAAAAAGGATTATACGTTCTTCCTTTTAGATCAAACTGCTCTTCTGTAATAGCTGTCGCTCTACCACGTCTGTTAGGCGTATAGAATCCCGTAAAGTTTAAACTATGAGCATCATTTATTTTTTTCTCAACAGAGAGATACATAGAGTTTGCATCATATAATGTTCCATCTTGAAAACCTTCTTCTCCAAAACGTCTTGCTAGTAGCACACTATATGCCCACCCGTTTGCGTTAAGACCAGAATTATAACTTGCCATCACTCTACCTTGATATGAGGCATTTGCAGCAGCATAAGATATTCTACCTCCTTCTCGTTCTTGTGAAGCTCGCATTACGATATTTGTAACCCCTGCGAGACCTCCAAAGCTATATTCACTAGGAGTAAGTCCTTGAGAAAATTCGCGATTACGCTGTGCGTCATTTAGCCCTCCCCAGTTACCCCATTGTGGTCTACCGTTAAACTGTTTATTCATCTCAATCCCGTTAATGAGCACTTTGCCATTTGCATTATCGAGACCTCTAGGTCTAAAAAAAGTTGCACTCCAGTCAAAAGCGGCTGCGCTTAAAAAAGCATCGCGACCAGCAGATAGAAGTCCTGACACATTAAAGTTACCTAGATCATCATCACCACTGTTAAGATCATTATCAGAAAGTGAGATTAACCCTATTTGCTGCTGCTCTGCAGAGATGTCTACATCTAGTGTAATCACATCAAGATTGAGCGTTTGCCCAGTTGTAAGAATAATAGGAAGCCTCTTAGTGATAAAACCATTTTTTAAAACTAAAAGAATCTGATCTCCTTCCTGGGCCAAGTTGTTAAGTACAAATACTCCCATAGCATTTGTCATTGTTTCTGCAGCGCTCTTTTCGAGACGTAAAGTAACGTCTGGAAGCGGCTCAGAGGTGATGGCATCCATCACCGTTCCTTTTATTTGTGTTTGCGACCACGCTGTGGCTGCTAGAAACACACATAAAAGTGATAAAGTAAATTGCTTCATAAATGATTAATATTTGGTGGGTTTATTAAGAAACCGTTACGATTATCGGCCAAAAGTAGGCAAAATAGAACGTTTCAGTACCTTTGGCACGCTCTCTGCAAAAGAGTTTACAAAAAGATAACACACGATTAATTTATGAAACTAAAAGTACTCGCCTTATCTGGTTTATTGACTGTTACCGCTTTCGCGAAAGCGCAACAAGACAAAACCTATCGTGCACATACCATTGCTTTTTACAATGTAGAAAACCTCTTTGATACAGAAAACGACCCCATCACCTATGATGATGATCGCACACCAGATGGTAAAGACCACTGGACCGAAGAAATCTATCAAGATAAAGTAAGCAAGATGGCGCGCGTCATTTCAGAAATAGGAGCAGATGTAACAAATAATGCTCCAGCACTCATAGGCCTTGCAGAAATTGAAAATAGAAAAACAGTAGAAGCACTAGCAAATGATCCAAAACTACTTGCTAAGGATTACGGCATTGCGCATTTTGACTCGCCAGATAGACGAGGGATTGATGTAGCACTTATGTATCAAAAGGCGCTTTTTAAACCGACTAACATTAGCAAGCACGAGCTCCTTATTTATGATAACGTTGACACAAGTAAAAGGGTGTACACGCGTGACCAGCTCTTGGTTTCTGGGATGCTCGATGGTGATATGATACACGTGATTGTAAATCACTGGCCATCTCGCTCTGGTGGAGAAGCACGAAGTCGTAAAAAACGTATCGCCGCTGCTGCACTTAATATGAAAATTATAGATAGCCTGCAGAGTAATGATCCTTATGCAAAGATCATTACAATGGGAGATCTCAACGACGACCCTACAAGCCCTAGTGTTAAGAAAACAATGAAAGCGTCTGGAAAGAAAGAAAAAGTCAAAGATGATATGCTTTACAACCCTATGGAGCCTATGTTTAAAAAAGGGATTGGTACACTCGCCTATCGTGATGGATGGAATCTTTTTGATCAGATTATTATAAGTGCACCTTTGCTTGATAAAGATTTTAGCACATACCGCTATTATAAAGCAGGTATTTATAATAAGAACTACTTAAGCAACCCTAAAGGGCGTTATAAAGGATACCCCTACAGAAGCTTTGCAAATGGAGGGTACACAGGAGGATACAGTGACCATTTCCCAGTGTATGTATATCTTATTAAAGAAGATCAATAAAACTACTTATAACAGTTAATAAAAATGTCCGCAATCTAAAATAACTAGATTGCGGACATTTTTTTGTTCTAATCACGCTTTCGCGAAAGCGTAACACTACCCATAAAAGGTATAGTCTAAAGGGCTATATTAAAACCACTGCGACCAAGGTATAATAGCAAGTACTGCAATTAAAGCAAGGGTATAAAATATGGCTATCTTCTTGAACTTAGGCGTAGAAAGGCGCTGTTTTTTATGTTTTGAATATCCCACAGTAACAAGTACTACAGCAATAATCATAAGGAAAGGATGCTCTACCGCTAGCTGTCTAGCCTGGCTAGATAAACCGCCCATTCCGTTTGCTTTTATGGCTTGTAAGCCATTAGGAGACACAAACCATAATACAAGCCCTATGAGTAACTGTATGTGCATAGTTATAAGTGTAAACAGTGCTAGACTCATATCCTTACCTCCATACTCCTTTTTACCAAAGAATTTAGAAAGGGCATTTACTGTTGCAATAACAAGAACGATAAGAACTAAATACGCCCAATAAGAGTGGACAAACTGAACAACTGAGTACATATGATGTATATTTATTATGGTTGAGTGTCAAAGATAATTCATAAATATAAAAGCCGCTACTGTTTCCAGTAGCGGCTTTTTAAATTGCCTAAGCAAACAATTTATAATAGCACTTAGTTAAAGATATAACGAAGACCTACTTGCATTTGCCATCTTGATGATTGTAATCCTGAATCATCAATACGATCTACGTTTTTACCTATTACGTTTCCTGCATCATCAAACTCAAGTAAGCTCTCTACAAAGCTAAATACTGGTTGCTCGTCAGATGTTGAAACTGTTTGTAATGGTGAAACGTTAGATCCTACAAATTTACGTACTCCCCAATCTTTGTTGAGAAGGTTTGTAAAGTTGAAGATATCTAAAGAGATCTGGAATGTGTTTTTCTTGTCTCCAGTTTTTACATATATATCTTGTAAGAACTTAAGATCAACGATGTGGCTCCAAGGTCCTCTTGAACCGTTACGCTCAGCATACTGTCCTCTACGAGTACTTAAGTAATCGTCAGACTCGATAAACTGGTCAAGTAACATCCACTGTCTAGCTTGCTCTGCTGCGTCACCAGAGAAAGTAATTTCTGACTGGTTTGCTGGAACATAAATAAGAGCGTTATCACGTGAATCATCATTTAATAAATCACGACCTTCTCTGTATGTAAAGCTATATGGTGAAGATTGTGACCCTTCATAGAAAAGACCAATTGTAGTTTTACCTCCAAAGTCTCCACCGTACTCAATCTCGTAAGATGCGTTTGCAGAGATACGACTACCTAAAGAGAAGTCAGAACGAGAAACTGGAATATCTGAGTTCTTACCATTTACAGTTTGAATTCCTCTCCACTGTGAGCTGTTTTGAGAAGATGTACCATCAAAGATTTTTTCAGACTCTCCATAAGAGTAAGATACTTGTCCTTGGAAACCGTTCTGGATAGGCTTTCTAAGAGTAAACGTAGCGTTGTAAGAAGATCCTTCGTTTGTGTTAGAAGCAAGGATGATTCTACCATAAGTATCATCTATCTCATCACTACGGTTGTAGAACGGACGGTTATCTGCTCCATCATAGTTTCCTACTGGGTCACCTAGGTTAAGGTTCTCATAGTAAACATCTGTAAGTACATCATTATATAAGAAATCTGCAGATGCGATTAATCCCCATATAGGTAATTTTTGATCGATAGCGATGTTGTATTTACCTACTTGTGGAAGTTTAAAGTTCTTAGCAAAAAGATCGATGTTTCCACCTACTCCTCCAGAACCTGCAGCAACAACTTGTGTTTGCTGGTTTACATCTGCTTGGAAAGGCTCTCCGAAGATAAAGCTAAATCCACCAGTTACACCATTGTTGTTATAAGTACCACCTGGCCATACTAAAGGAAGTCTTGAAGTAAATACTCCTAATCCTCCACGTACTTGTGTCGTATTGTTTCCAAAAACATCCCAGTTAAATCCTAAACGTGGTGCAAAGTGGCCAGTAGCACGTACATTAGGTCCTACCTTAGCACCCTGTAAATCTTTACCTGCAGCCTCTAATAATGGAATAGTTCTAGAGTTAAAATCGCTATTTACAGTTCCTTCTTCCCAATATGGGATATCAACACGTACTCCTCCTGTTACTTTGAAGTTTTCTGTTACTTGAACTTCATCTTGAATATAGAAACCTAATTGTGTTGTTCCAAAATCTGCAGATCCAGCAGACTCATCACCTACAGCACCATTACCTACTAAAGAGTAACCGTGTTGAAAAACGTCTGCATCTTGACCAGTTAAGAACTGGTTAAGACCAGAAGAAACTAAGTTTCCATCATCATCAAATTGATCTTCGAAAGTATAATCTCCGTAGTTAAAAGCAAAGAATAAGTTCTTTGCAGATGCGATCTCAAGGTTTGCACCAAGTGTTACAGCGTGACGACCAGAAAAGATCTGGAAGTTGTTGTTTATTGTAAAGATATCCTGCTCTAGTAAGTTTGCAGTAGAGAATGGCTCAGATCCAAAAGATATTGTACCTCCTCCATCTTGAATATCTACAGTAGGGAATGGGTTACCAAAAGGATCTCTATCATCATTTACTGAAGTATATCCTATCTTAAGGTTGTTTGCAAACTTAGAACCAAACGTAGAGTTTAACTCAAATGCAGTAGAATATGTCTTTGTTTCAAAAAACTCAGAACCATTAATGAAACCAATTCCTCTTTCTCCAGAGTTACGAGCTTCAAGGTTAGTCGCCTCAACGATACCTTGACGTATAGATACTTTGTGGTTTTCGTTAATGTTCCAATCTAAACGTAAGTTTATCTTGTCACTTTCTAAAGTTCTAGTATTGTTATCAAAAATACCAGGATTATAACCGTACTCAGACTGTAAGAAGCTAGCTAGGTTTGCAAGATCTGCCTCAGAAGATCTTCCTTGATAGTTTGAAAAAGTAAATGGTTGAGGAGTCTCGTCATCTTGACGCTCGTAGTTTGCAAAGAAGAATAATTTATCTTTTACAATAGGTCCTCCTATACGGATACCGTAAGTCTTAGCAGAAAATTCTGCAAGTTTCTCACGATCGTCACCTTCATTTGTTAGATCTACAGGAGTTTTACCTGCAAGGCTCTCGTTTCTTAAGAAACCGTATACACTACCTTCCCAGTTGTTAGATCCAGAACGCGTTACTGCGTTTACAGATCCTCCAGAGAATCCAGACTGACGTACATCAAAAGGAGCAAGGTTAATTTGGAAAGACTCAATAGCATCTACAGAGAACGGGTTTACACCTGTCTGACCTCCGTTAGTACCTGAACCTGCAAGACCAAAAACGTCATTGTTTACAGCACCATCAATATAGATAGCGTTGTAACGGTTGTTTTGACCACCTAGAGAGATAGAAAAACCATCGTTCCCCTCAGTAATCTGAGCTTGTGGAGTAACACGTGCAAAATCTGCTATACCTCTAGATACAGAAGGAATTGTAGCGATGTCACGCTCTGTAATTGTAGTTTCTGTACCAGTTTTATTTGTGTTAAACACACTGTTATTAGATCCAGTAATTACAATCTCGTCAAGTGCATTTGCATTTTCTTGCATTGTTACACTTACTCTCTTAGTCTCTCCGAGACCTAAGTTAAAACCGTTAAGTGCATAATCTTCAAAACCTACATATGTAATTGTAAGGTTGTAAGGACCACCTGATTTAAGGTTTGGTAAACGGTAAAAACCGTCAAAATCTGTTACTGCTCCATAAACAGAACCTGTAGGTACGTGTGTAGCTACAATGTTTGCCCCAGGTAATGGTCCTTCAGTGTTGTCTAGCACACGTCCAGCAATGGAACTTGTTGTTACCCCTTGCGCAAGTGACGAAGCCGTCACAAGAAACAAAGCGATCAATGATAAAAATGTAATTTTCTTCATGATATTTATTAAATAATTAGCAGTGCAAAATTACTTTAAATTCACAAGTATCAATATTAACTTAAGGTTAACTTATTTTCTTAAAGATTTGAAAAATTTGACAGAACTTAAAACGCCCTGAGATCAAGCTCTCAGGGCGTTTTAGCGCTTCATATATTTTATAAGAAAATTACTACAATTTATAACGCTCTAACAATGTTTTAGTTGAGCTATCGTGGGACGTCATCTCATCGTTATCTATATCAGATAAAACTTGTTTGGCAAGTTGTTTTCCTAACTCTACACCCCACTGATCGAAGGAGTAAATGTTCCATATAACCCCTTGCACAAAAATCTTATGCTCATACATTGCTACTAACACTCCTAGACTCTCTGGTGTTAATGCCTCACCAAGTATAGTTGTAGTAGGTTTATTTCCTTCAAAAACTTTAAAAGGGGCTAGCTCTACTATTGCCTCTGGACTTAAACCTCCAGCTTGCAACTCAGTAATTACTTGATTTTTTGTTTTACCATTCATTAAAGCTTCTGTTTGTGCAAAAAAGTTTGCCATAAGCTTGTCGTGATGACTCTTCTCTCCGTGCAACGAATTTTTAAAACCTATAAAATCTGCTGGTATTAATTTTGTCCCTTGATGAATAAGTTGAAAGAACGCGTGCTGGCTATTTGTACCCGGCTCTCCCCATATAATATTACCTGTTTCATAAGAAACACGCTCTCCATTGCGATCTACACTTTTACCATTACTCTCCATAATAGCTTGCTGCAAATATGCGGGAAGTCTATGCAAATATTGAGAATAAGGTATTACAGCCTCTGTCTCAACTTTAAAGAAGTTATTATACCACACACTAAGCAGTGCTGTTATTACAGGTAAATTCTTATCAAAAGATGTGTTTTTAAAATGCTCGTCCATTTTAAACGCGCCGTGTAGTAGGCCTTCAAAATTATCATACCCTACAGCAAGTGCAATAGAAAGACCTACAGAGCTCCATAGTGAAAATCTACCTCCTACCCAGTTCCACATAGGGAACACATTATCTTGGGAGATTCCAAAGTTTGCAATAGCTTCTGCATTTGTAGAGACTGCGACAAAATGATTTTTTACAGCATCTTCTCCTACTTTATCTACAAACCACTTGCGCACGGTAGTAGCATTGCTAAGTGTCTCTTGTGTAGTAAATGTTTTTGAAACTATGACAAATAATGTGGTCTCTGGATCAAGATCTTTAATAGTTTCCATCACGTGGTCACCATCTACATTTGATATAAAGTGTGTGTTGAGACGTGTTTTATAATATTGTAAAGCCTCTACTACCATTACCGGCCCTAGATCAGAACCTCCTATACCTATATTTACAATATCTGTAATTTCCTTTCCTGTAACTCCTTTATGTGCCCCAGAAATCACCTTTTCGGTAAAGGTCTGTATTGATTTTTTTACGGCATCTACTTCCGCTTTCGCGAAAGCGTTATCACTCTCATCACGCAGTGCGGTGTGCATTACAGCACGCCCCTCTGTAGCATTAATTTTTTTGCCACCAAAAAAACTATCTATAGCCCCTTGTAAGCCTACCTCTTGAGCCAGCTTGAGTAGAAGGGTCATTGTCTCTTCTGTAATTCTGTTTTTACTATAATCTACATAAAATGTATCCCAAAGAATTGAAAAATCTTCTGCGCGCTTATCATTTTTAAAAAGATCTGTAAGATGTGTATCTTTTATCTCATCATAATGCGCTTGTAATTCTTTCCAAGCTGCAGTAGTAGTTGGGTTTATGTTTTTCATTTTGTTGTATCTAGGTGATTATTGTAAAGCCTCTGTAGCTTCTTGCTCTTCTGTAATATCATCTTCTGCTTCTGTCATAAAAGGAAGATTGTCTAGCTGTAATTGTAATGGTCGCTTTATACTGTCAAAAACTGGTAGCAGCTCCTCTGCCATAGGCTCTGAGGCTGGCAGGTCTTCTGCAAAAGGATCTACTTGTTTACCGTTTTTCCAGAATCTATAACATACGTGTGGTCCTCCTGAGTTACCAGTCATCCCTATAGTACCTATTACATCACCCTGTCTTACACTCTGACCTACTTTTGCTAGGCGTTTTTTCATATGCAAGTACTGCGTGTCATACGTACCATTGTGACGTATTTTTACATAGTTACCATTACCGCCACGTCTTTCTGACTTGGTCACCACACCATCTGCCGTCGCTAGAATAGGGGTGCCTATGGGAGCGGCAAAGTCTGTTCCTTTGTGAGGTCTTACTCTGTAACCGTAATATTTTATCCTTCTCTTCAAGTTATATCTAGATGATAATCTCCCATACTTGAGCGGACTTTTAAGAAAGGCTCTTCTTAGGTTTTCGGCATTTTGATCAAAATAGTCGTAACCTCCAGGCAGTGAGTCGTTTTCAAATCTATAAGCATAAATCTCTCTCCCTCTATGTTCAAACACGCAAGCCTTTATATTTCCGACTCCTGCAGGTACAGTGTCATTTACAAATCGCTCATCATAAATCACTTTAAAACGGTCACCTACGTCTAGTTTGTTAAAATCTATAGTCCAGGCATAAATATCTGCCATTTTAATACTTACTAAAACACTAGCTCCTAGATCGTCAAAAGTAGATGAGAGGTTGCTACTTATTACTCCAGAAACTTCGCGCTCTACGATAGTAACCGGGTGCTTTTTTGCAGCAGCAGTAACATCATCTTCAAAGTCTACAACCACATAGTCCTCTTTATTTTGCTCATAAATAAAGACCTGAGCTGCCTCAAGAGTGTCTTTAGATTTAAGCAGCATATACGGCTTGCCTACACGTATACGACGTGTGTCAAACACATTTTTTACACTATCAGATATTTCTTGAATAGTGGCATAATCTACATTTGAGTCAAAGAGTATTTTACCAAAACTATCACCAGACTGCACAGTATCTCTCTCTACCACATAATCATCAAGTACGTAACCGTACTCTTTGATCACTTCTGGTTCGGTTTCTAAAGTTTGATCTATAGGTGTTGAAGTAGCATCTTGCTTCTCTCCACAAGAGCATAGGGCAAGGCTTAAAAATAGTGTAATGTAGAGGCGATAATAATTCACTAAAAGTATGTTGTTTTAAACGTCCTTCCCCCAGTTTGCAAGCTCTTCTTCACTCCAGACATCTGGAAAGAAAATGCGACGCTGGTACTTAGGGTGCATATATTTGGTCCATTCACTGCCGCCTGTTGCTTCTACAACTTTTTTACCATTATTGAGGTAATGATTTGCTGCGTGATAGTGTGACATCACCCAGGTTACATTTACTGTATAATCATAATGGCGCATTGCATCCAGCAGCTTCTTATCTTCACGAGCTTCCTTAGGCAAGCTTTTAAAGCGAGCGTACAAATTTATGGTATTATATTCTTTTGTAAAGGCGACAAAGTCGTTTTTATATTTTGCCTCAAAGGCAGAGAGTAAATATGACTTTTTACCCGTGTTGTAATCTTTTCCGGCTGCTTGCCAGTACAAATGTTCCAACGCGTGCTCGTAAGGAGTATTGCGATCTATGCTTTCGCGAAAGCGGGCATCTATAAGGTTTATTAAATCTGTACTTGCAAACTCTATCTTTCTATACTGTGCGCTTTGAAAACCACTTGCTGGTGTAAGTGTTTTTCTAAACTTCATATACTGCTCTATTTCCATTCCTTCTTGCATTATACTAAAAGAACTGGTGAGCATATCAAAATAACGACTTATACGGTCCAAACGAGAGCTAAAAAAATCTACCGTAAGATCTGGGTGATGAGCCACCTGCTCTATCTCCCATAGTATCATTTTAAATAAAAGCTCGTTAACCTGGTGGTACATCACAAATACATTCTCATCTGGAAAGTTTGTGCGCGGTATCTGTAAACTTAAGAGTGCATCTGTATGGATATAATCCCAGTAAGTAATGGGTTTACTTTGTAACAAGCCCTCAAGGTGATCGTCTAGATCTTGATCTATTTTTTCATACTTATCATCAAGCTGATTGATGATTTTTTCAATATCTGGCTGTATGGTTTTCTTCATTTATAATTGCGACTATAGAAGCTTAAGTTCTAACTCAAAAAAAGATTAAAAAGTGTGTAGCTATAGTCTCTATCTTATTAAATGGCAATTTACAAAAATCCCTAGTCAAAGACCATCTCAAAAGGATACTTAAGCCCCTTGTAAGCATCAAGATCTGCCTTGAGAGACCCTACAGATAAGCTTGCCTTAATGCGCAAGGGTATTTTATTATCATCATCACTCACCCATATGGTAAGACTTTCTTGCTCTTTAAAAACTCTACCAGACTGCACTAGTGGTCTAAACACGAGTGTTTTTACTTTTCCGAATTTTGTTCTAATGGTCTCACGCTCTAAAAAACGCATCTTAAAAGGATAGTTTTCCCCATCAAAAAACATTGTGAGGTTAATCTCATCACCAGCTTTTAAACCTTCTGTTTCTAGATTATTGCGCAGGTAATACATAGCAGAGACCATATCTTGTATACCCGGCTCTGTATCTATAGTGGTCTTTTTGTTATGCTTTAAGTCGTTTATGTGTGCTTTATTTGCTTGCTGGTCAAACTCAATCACCTTATTTTTAGTATGGCCACCCTCATCTATTTTGCGCAAGAATTTATAAGGCAAGTCTGTCTTTTTATCTACCCAGCTCTCATAATAATCTTCTACCCCAAAGGCAAGACCTACAATACCCGTAGTCTCTCCATAACCTTTAATGTGATGCACAGGCTTGCCATTAAACATCTCATCCTTAATATCTATAGTTGCATACCCACCCGTGAGCAGTCCGTAATGCACTCTAAATTTGAGCCACTCACCAGCTTGATACGAGTCATTGTGGGCTTTAGTTACAGGAGGATCTGGCATTTGCACAAAAGCTGTAGTTAAAGCAAAGACCGCCAGCAGAATACCTATTATTATATGTTTATTTTTTGATTTCATTTTCTGGGGTTATTTGGTGGTTATACCCTTAGAATACAATTGTTATTCCAAAAATAGGATAACAAAAAAACTTCGCCTTATTTCTAAGACGAAGTTTTCGTTAAAATATTGTGATTCTGAGTAATAAAAGGAATTACGCTTTCGCGAAAGCGCACTCAAAACTACAACGTACCACGCTGTGCTTGCTCCCTCTCTATTGACTCAAAAAGCGCTTTAAAGTTACCTGCCCCAAAGCCTTTTGCTCCCATACGCTGTATGATTTCAAAGAAAAGGGTAGGTCTATCTTGTAGTGGTTTTGTAAATATTTGTAATAAATACCCATCCTCATCTGCATCTACAAGAATTGATAATTCTTGTAAACGCTCGATATCTTCTTTCATCACCTTCATATGCTCACCCAGACGCTGTGGGATGTCATCATAATAAGTTTGTGGTGGTGGTGGCAAGAACTCAATACCACGAGCCTTAAGCTGTGCAACCGTTTTTATAATATCATCTGTTGCTAGTGCGAGGTGTTGCACCCCAGCACCTTCATAAAAATCTAGATATTCTTCTATCTGTGATTTTTTGGCAGCCTCTGCAGGTTCATTTATTGGAAACTTAATGCGACCATTACCGTTGCTCATTACCTTACTCATTAAGGCAGAGTACTCGGTGTGGATTTGCTTATCATCAAAAGACAAGAAGTTTACAAAGCCCATTACGTCTTCATAAAATTTTACCCATTTATTCATCTGGTTCCACCCTACGTTACCTACCATATGGTCTACATATTTAAGACCTGTAGGTGTCGGGTTGTAATCTGACTCCCACACGCGGTAACCTGGTAAAAAGGCACCCTCGTAATTTTTGCGCTCTACAAACATATGAACGGTCTCCCCATAGGTATAAATACCTGCTCTTACCGTTTCTCCCTGATCATCCTTTTCTACAAAAGGTTCACAATATGACTTTGCGCCACGCTTTGTTGTTTCTTCATAAGCGCTTCTAGCATCGTCTACCCATAAGGCAACCACCTTTACACCATCTCCGTGTTTTACTATGTGGTCATTTATAGGTGACTTACTGTTAAGTGGCGATGTAAATACGAGACGTATTTTATCTTGCTTTACTACATAACTCACCTCATCTCTAGAGCCTGTCTCTAGACCTTTATAAGCATATGATTGAAATCCAAAAGCGGTTTTATAAAAATGGGCAGCCTGCTTTGCATTACCCACATAAAATTCTACATAATCTGTACCCAGTAGCGGAAGAAAATCTTGCGCTCCTTCAAAAATTTTTTCCAGTCCGTAGTCTACGGATTTTAAGTCTTTTGCCATATTATATATTTATTTACAAGTCTGTAGCACTAGCTCTTAACTTGTCTATGTATTATTAATTTGTTGTTTTTTAATTTTTCGCGAAAGCGTAACCACCCTAGTGATCTAACCACGACTGGTAGTAACTCTCATCTGCAATGCTCATTGCATCTTTACATACTTTAAGAGGCTTAAAAGTATCTACCATAACGGCAAGCTCTTCTGTACCTTCTTTACCTATACTCTTTTCGGCAGTGCCGGGGTGTGGACCGTGAGGGATACCTGCTGGATGTAGTGAGATGTGACCTGCTTCTACATCTGCCCTACTCATAAAATCGCCATCTACATAATACAACACCTCATCACTATCTATATTACTATGATTGTACGGTGCTGGGATACTTAATGGATGGTAGTCATACTTTCTAGGCACAAAACTGCACACTACAAAGGCATCTGTCTCAAAGGTTTGATGAACTGGTGGTGGCTGGTGTATGCGCCCCGTTATGGGCTCAAAATCGTGTATAGAAAATGCATATGGATAATTGTAACCGTCGTAACCCACCACGTCAAAAGGGTGAGAAGCATATACCATCTCAAAGATGTCATCTTGCTTTTTTACTTTAATTACAAAGTCACCTTTCTCATCATTAGTTTCTAGCTCGTAAGGCTGGCGAAGGTCGCGCTCACAAAAAGGAGAGTGCTCCAGCAGCTGGCCAAACCAGTTGCGATAACGCTTAGGGGTATATATAGGCCTGCGAGATTCTACAATAAAAAGCCGATTATCTTCTGTATCAAAATCTATTTTATAAATAACACCACGTGGTATTAAAAGATAGTCTCCGTATTTAAAATCAAGATTGCCCAGATGAGTTCTGAGTTTACCTGTTCCTTTATGAACAAAGATAAGCTCGTCTGCATCTGTGTTTTTATAGAAGTACTCTTGCGTGCGTTCTTGGGGAGCAGCAAGTATAATGGTACAATCACTGTTAGTCAGAACGGGTTTTCTACTCTCCAGATAATCTTTTTCTGGTTTGATTTGAAACCCCTTAAAACGGTATGACTGCATATTATTCTCACGAGCAATTTCTGGCTTTACAGAGTATTGCTTGCGTATCTCCTTAACTTGTGTAGGTCTGTGTACGTGATAACTATTTGTACTCATCCCGTCAAAACCTATCGTACCAAAGAGTTGCTCTGAGTACAGGGTACCATCTGGTTTACGAAACTGTGTGTGACGTTTATGTGGGATCTCTCCCAGCTTATGATAAAAAGGCATTTTTATAAAATTTAGATTGTCTTAAAGTTACTTAAAATTCAAGTAAGACATCTATTCAGGGTCCCTCTTTATGAGGAAATTAAGAAGTAGTGGTAAGTATATCCAGCCCTGTGCATTCATATGGTGTAAATATATGGGTTTTTTTACGCTTTCGCGAAAGCGTACTCAAAACTACTACAAAGCCTACTACACAAGTGCCTCCAAAACACCTTGAGCAAACTGCCTTGCGCTTGCTGGGTCGTTACGTATCCATAATTCTGGCTCTACGATTTCTAGCTCGCCTAAAAGAATGTCTCCATTTTCACCCCAGAGTATATCTGCTCTTCCATATGCTGGCATTGTGCTGCAAGCTTTAAAACAATCTTCGGCAAAGGTGATTTCTTCTTGTGTAGGTGAGTAGGGATGTACCGTACCTCCCCAATCGTCTTGCACACGATAGTCACCTTGCTTAGGTTTTTTAAGAATGGCGTGGGTAAACTCCCCATTAAAAACCATAAGTGAGGCCTCGCCACGAGAGGAAATGGTGGGTACAAATGGCTGGATGAGCATATCTCGCTCTGCTACTAGGTTTTCAAAAACCTCTTCATAGTCTGTTCGCTCAAACTCTAGTACCTTATGCGTGTGAAAGGCGCCGCCAGCAATAGCAGGTTTTATAACCACATCTTGCCAGTCACGTTCTAAACAAACCTCTGCAATTGATCTATAAGAACCTGTATCTACATACTCAGTAGGCACTATAGCGACACCTTTATCTTGTAAATCTTTAAGGTAGTGTTTATCTATATTCCACTGTATGAGGTCATAAGAGTTAACTAGTTGTGTCTTTGCTTTTACAACCTCTAACCAAGCAGAAAACTCGTCGTAGCGCTCAAAATAATCCCAAATGGTTCTAAAAACCACGGCTCTAGTTTGTGACCAGTCATACTCTGTATCATCCCAAGCAACACAATGTACCTTTAGACCTAAATCCTCTAGTGCTTGAGTAATAAGCTTTCTTTCGTCAAGAATATTTTGCTCGTATGTGGTTATAACTTTTGGGTTAAGATATTTCTGGCAAGTAAGGATGGTTACATCTATAGTGTGAGCGCTCATCTTGATCTATTATTAATATATTATTCTTAAAACTTTCTGTCTGGATGGAGCATATCTAAGGTAACACTAGATGTTTTATTATCTATAATTTCTTGTACTAACTTACCTGTACTAGGTCCTAGTGTCCAACCCATCATAGCGTGACCAGTTGCGATTGTAAGGTTATCACACTTAGCGCTTTTACCTATGTACGGCATCCCATCTGCAGAAACAGGTCTAAGACCGCACGCAGCGGCTTCCTTTTCTTGTCCAGTAATGTGTACCTCTGGGAAGTACTTGTTTACTCCCTGGGCTATTGCCTCCACTCGTGTTTTATTAATAGTGTGATTAATACCAGCAATCTCCATTGTTCCGGCAAATCTAGTAAAACCATTCATAGGTGTGATGGCTACTTTTGCTTCGGCAAGTATGGCTGGATAGGTAATTCCCGTAGCAGTTTTAGTCTGTATGCGATACCCTTTTCCGGCTTGTAGTAGGAGGTTAATATTAAGCTTTCGCGAAAGCGTACTTGTCCAGCTACCAGCAGCTAGCACAAACTCATCTGCCGTGAGTAATTCTTTATCTGTATGCACGCTGGTTATCTTACTGCCAGCAGTTGTTATATCAAGTACTTTTTCTTCTTGCCTTATAACGACTCCCTCACGTAACAAATATGATTTTATCTCCTCCATAAACTCACCGGGTGTGCTATGATGGTCACACTCAAAGTAGGAAGCTCCTACGATATCTAGCACAGTTTCTGGCATCATTTTCTGTACCTCTTGAGCTGTTATTGTTTTTGCTTGAAGGCCTTCTTTTCTTGCTATTTGCACTAACTCATCTTCGTGATGCAAGGCTTTTTCTGTCTGGCAGAGCATTAACAATCCTTTTTTCTCAATATGAAATGAGAAGCGCTCTTCTTTTTTTATCTGGTGATAGAGATCTCTCCCCATAACCGCCATTTCTCTCATTACCGGTATGGCGCGATGTACGTGATTTTGATTACAAGACTTATTAAAAGCAAGAGACCATTTTAAGAAGTCTGCATTAAGCCGTGGCTTTATATACAGCGGACTCTTTTTATTAAACATCCACTTTACTCCTTGCTTCATAACCCCAGGAGCTGCGAGCGGAATTAAGTGACTGGGCGACATATAACCGGCGTTTACATAACTGGCTCCATCACTCATTTTAGATTGATCTATAATGGTAACTTGATGTCCTGCCTTGTGTAGGAAGTAAGCACAGCTCACTCCTACAATGCCTCCTCCTATTATGATAATATGTTTTGCCATAGTCAAGACCTTTTGTGTTTTCTAAATTACCGAAAATCCGAAAGCATACGGATCTTCTTCATCTATTGTGATTGTATTATGACCATAAATACGCGCCCAGCCTTGTATACTAGGGATGACTGCTTTATACTCTCCCACCACTGTCTCTTGCTCGACACGGCCTATAAAGGTAGAGCCTATAAAACTCTCGTGCGTGTATGCCTGACCGACCTCTAGCTTTCCTTTTGCATACAGTTGTGCAAGCCTCGCAGAAGTACCAGTACCACACGGACTGCGATCTATAGCTTTATCTCCATAAAAAACAGCGTTACGCCCATCTGAAGCGGGGTTAATAGTATCACCCGTCCATAACATATGAGTGACATCTCTTATGGTGTCATTTTCTGGATGTATAAATGCATTAGAATATTTCTTATTAATACGCTCTCGCACCACCTGGCTCATCTGGATAATCTGGCTAGCTGTAAAATCTTGTACTCCTGTAAAGTTTTTTTGAGGGTCAACAATGGCATAGTAATTACCTCCATAGGCTACATCAAAATGTATTATACCCAGCTCTGGACAATCTATCTCCAGATCTGTAGCAGCGAGATATGATGCTACATTAGTAAGACGTACCCAATCTACTTTATTTTTAGTTTTTTGGTAAGCAATTTCTACTAGGCCTGCAGGGGCTTCCATTTTTACTACACCTTCTTTTTTAGGTATAATGAGCCCTTCTTCTATGGCAATTGTTATTGTACCTATCGTACCGTGACCGCACATAGGTAAACATCCAGATGTCTCAATAAACAAGATAGCAACATCGTTTACAGGGTCGTGAGGAGGGAATAATATACTACCACTCATCATATCGTGTCCTCTAGGCTCAAACATCAAGCCCTTGCGTATCCAGTCATATTCTTTTAAAAAATGCTGGCGTTTCTCGTTCATCGTTTTGCCCGTAAGTTCTGGACCTCCCTGAGCTACCACTCGTACTGGATTACCACACGTATGTGCATCAATACATTTAAAAATATGTTTCATCACTTATGATTCTCCAATGTTTTGACAAGTGTGAGGTTAGCTATAAATTAATTAAATTACATAGGGATAAAAGACATAAATGCTAGCTTAACCCTACACTGTCAATTACTTTTTTGTATCCAATCTTTTACTCTTCGGTCTAAAATAGCCAGAGTTACTGTGCCCTGTTCTAAAATAATCTCGTGAAAATCTCTTATATCAAAACGACTGCCCAGCTCTTTTTCTGCAAGTGTTCTTAGTTCTCTTATTTTGAGTTCACCCATTTTATAAGCTAGTGCTTGCCCTGGCCAGGATATATATCTATCTGTTTCTGTTTGTATCTCGTGTAGTGACAATGCTGTATTTTGTGACATAAAGGCTACTACCTCTTCACGAGTCCAACCTTTTGCGTGTATACCAGTATCTACAACTAACCGGCAAGCACGCCACATCTCATAGGTAAGTTGACCAAAACGCTCATACGGTGTTGTATACATACCCATCTCTGCTGCCAGATACTCACAGTATAAGCCCCAGCCCTCGCCATAGGCATTTACATACATATTACGCCTAAACTGAGGAATACTATCACCTAACTCTTGATTAAGTGCTCCCTGTAAGTGATGGCCGGGCACAGCCTCGTGCACAGTAAGAGATGGCAGTGTGTAAAGAGTCCTACTAGGTAAGTCATAGGTGTTTACCCAGTAATATCCTGGGCTTGTGCTTCCCTTTGGACTACCTACATATCGCCCTCCAGTATATTTAGGTGCGATCGCATCTGGTACTGGCGCGACACCATAGGGTTTGCGTGGTAATGTTTTAAAAAACCGAGGCAGTTGCGCATCTGCACGCTTTGCCATATCACGTGCAATCATTAAAAGTTGCTCAGGAGTTTTGGCATAAAACTGCTCATCTTCACGTAGGAATTTTAAAAAATCTGCAAAGCTTCCTTTAAAAGCTACTTCTTTTATAATCTTTTCCATCTCGCTTTTTATGCGAGCAACTTCTTCAAGTCCTTTGTTATGAACAGCATCTGCCGTGATATCTAATGTAGTATAATAACGTATACGGTTTTGATAATAGGCGTCTCCATTAGGGGTTTCAGATACTCCTATGGTAGTGCGTGTGTTAGGGAAATATTCATTCTCAAAAAAAGCCTTTACACTTTTAAATGCTGGAACCACACTGTTTTCTATAGCTAGCTTTGCTGCGGTTTCTAAAGAATCCTTCTGCTCTTCTGTTATTGACTCTGGAAGATTTAAAAAAGGTGTGTAGTAAAAACTGTCTTTATAATCTGCTACAATTTGTGAGTTATAAGTACTCTCATATCCTTCAAAAATAACCCGCGGCTGCGACACGCCTTTTTTTATTCCTTCTCTTAGTAATGGCACATATTGATTTACCACCTCTGGCAAAGCATTTAACTTGTCAAGATACTTAACAGCTTGCTTGTATGAGGTGATGGGCCGCACCATATAGTTCCAACTGCTATGAAAACCTGAATCAGACAGTAGCGGATTTAAAAAGCGTTCATACTCATAGTAGTCTACGGTTTCTTGCAGCTTAAATTTTAATAGCTCGAGAGATATCCTTTCGGTTTCTGACAAGGTTTTTGGCGAGATGGTGTTAAGTTTTTTAAGTTGCGCTTTCGCGAAAGCGGACTCCTTCTCAAATCGCTCTTTTGAAAACACCCCCAGTGGATGCACTTCCTTGCTATCCTCGTTCCATTTAAAACTTTGTGAAGCCTCAATACATTGCTTGAGCTGCTCTGTAGCAGTTTGTGCAATAGTCGTTATAGACATAAAAAAGGCTATCACCCACACTAAATATCTCATACTATTTTAAATAATCTGGCAATAAAGCCGTTGGAAAATCTTGAAAACTAAATGGTCTCACCCATCTCATAATGCTATGGTTACCCACTGCCGTAAATCTACTATCTGTACTTGCAGGATAAGGGCCTCCGTGTGTCATCCCATCTACCACAGCAACACCCGTAGGCACACCGTTATATATAATGCGTCCCACTTTATTTTGTAATGCTAGTGTAATGTCTTGTAGGGCTGTAGTCTCATTATCTTCTGCAATAATCGTGGCGGTAAGTTGTCCCTCAAGACTGTTTATTATTTTAAGAAGTTCATTTTCATCCTCTGCAAATACAACCATAGAAAATGGTCCAAATACCTCTTTATGTAATGTCTTATTTGCGATAAAAGAAGTTCCATCTACTACGGCTAGTGCTGCTGTGGTATGGTTAGGTTTTGATGAAGACCCTACTACTTTAAGAGATACACTCTCTTGTTCTTTTATCTCATTTTTACTTTTCTCATATCCTTCTTGTATGCGAGTATGAAGCATACAGCCATCGGGAGCGGCCTCAAGATGTTTTGCTAGAATTTCTATAAAATGTGTTGTCTCCTCGCTCTTTACTGTTATAATAAGCCCTGGATTTGTACAAAACTGTCCTACGCCTTGCGTGATAGAAGCGGCATAGGTTTCGGCTATTTGAGCTGCTCTTTTTGAGATTGCCTGTTGTGTAATAACAACAGGATTAACACTTCCCATCTCTGCAAAAACAGGAATAGGAGTCTCTCTAGCCGCAGCAAGATTATATAATGCTCTCCCTGCGTTGTGACTGCCTGTAAAACCTACTGCTGCTATACCCTTATGTTTTACAAGTTGCTCTCCTACCTCTTTACCACTACTATTAAGGTTAGAAAAAACACCTTCTGGCATTCCCGTCTTTTGGGCTGCTTTTGTTATTGCTGTCGCCACCATCTCACCTGTGCCGGCGTGCATAGGGTGCGATTTTACAATTACTGGGCATCCTGCTGCAAGTGCACTTGCCGTATCTCCTCCAGCGGTAGAAAATGCCAGTGGAAAATTACTAGCTCCAAAAACAACTACTGGCCCCAGCGGTATGTATGTCTTTTTTAAATTACCACCTTCATCTTGTAATAACGGCACTCTCCAAGTGTCTTTTTTTACAAGCTTTGAAAACATTCTTAGTTGGCCTAGCGTTCTACCCCTTTCGCCTTGAGCGCGCCCTTCTGGAAGACCACTTTCTTGCATATACATTGATATTAGGTCTGAGCCTAATGCCTCAATCTCATCTGCAATGGCGTTTAAAAAGCTTGCGCGTTTTACACCAGGAAGTTTACTATATGTACTAAATGCGTGAGCAGCTAGGCTACAAGCTTCATCTATTTCTAACTGGGTGGCTTCATAAAAAACTGTTGGGTTATCGCTATTGGTCACAGGGTTTGCCGTCTTGTACGTTTTTGCACCCTCTGCAGATTGTTTATACCCTATTTGATTTTTACCTGTAATCATTATGCTTTTATGGTTTTATGGTTTTAAGGTGCGCTACAATAGCTACTGGTTTATGAACTACGGTTGTAGATGCTGGATATTTTATTAATAACTCTTTAGGCCTAACGGGACGTTTTTCAAACCCTCCTCCACAGTTAGGACATACTTCTTTTAATAGCTCTGTGACACAAGTAATACAAAAAGTACACTCAAAGCTACAAATCATTGCCTCACCAGATTCTGGTGGTAAGGGCACATTACAATGTTCACAAGAGGGTCTTAACGCAAGCATTAAAGATTTTTATAGTTAGGTAACGTAGGCCTTGTGGCTATTCCTTCTTTTATAATCTTGAGCACTTGCTCTCTTTCTTCTCCAAAAAGCGGTAACCTAGGTGCTCGCACATTTTCTGTACCTATACCTGTATGTACCTCGGCGAGTTTTATGTTTTGTACTAATTTAGGATTTATATCTAACTCTAGTAAGGGCAAAAACCACCTATAGATAGCAAGTGCTTCTTGTATCATTCCTGCTTTTTGCAGCTCGTAAATAGCAACCGTCTCTTCTGGAAAAGCACATACAAGTCCTGCTACCCAACCATCTGCACCCATAAGCAATGACTCTAGTGCAAGTGTGTCTACACCTGTCATAATTTTAAGCCTATCGCCAAAGTTATTTTTAATGCGCGTCACGTTTGATATATCTCTTGTGCTCTCCTTAACTGCTTGTATGTTATCGTGTTTTAGTAATACCTCAAACATCGCTAAGGAAACCTCAATTTTATAATCTACAGGGTTATTATAAATCATAATGGGTAGTTTTGTACTACTAGCCACATCACTAAAGTACTGTATCACCTCTTGATCTCCCGCTTTATATCGCATAGGTGGCAACATCATAAGGCCGCTTGCACCGTCATCTTCTGCCTTTTGAGCAGCGGCAATAGCGCCCTTTGTAGACTGCTCTGCTATATTTATCATTACAGGCACTTTACCATCTACATAAGCCACGGTCTCTTTTGTAAGTGTGCGCTTCTCGTGATCTTCTAGCGTACTTGCTTCTCCTAGTGTACCTCCTAGTACTATGCCGTGTACTCCAGCATCAAGTTGTGCTTTTATATTTTTTTTAAATGCTGGTATATCCAGCCCATCAGTATCAGTAAACTTGGTTGTAACAGCCGGCATTACACCTTTCCACTCTATCGCCATATTTTAAATTTTTTATCAAAGATAGCCGTACGACTACCTCTAGATTAAATACTGTTTTATCCATTGCTAACTGTATATTATCCAAATATTAAGTTCTTATGTCATTATCTAGCAAAAAAGTATCTTAGCTCTATGAAAGTGCTGCCTTTTAAGATACCCAAGCCTACTAATGCTGCCATACTTTTTCAAGTTGATGAAGGCGTGTTATATAACTCGCTTCATAATCACGAAGAGGTGCAAATAAGTTTTATAAAAGAGGGATCTGGGACACTCTTTGCAGGAGATGCGGTCCATTCTTTTGTTAAGGGAGATGTTATTGTTTTGGGTAGTCACCAGCCGCACGTTTTTAATAGCGATGGTAAGCAGGCGTTAATGCATACGGTGTTTTTTAGTCTTGCCTCCTTTGGAGATACTTTTTTGGCACTAGATGAGGGTAAAGGGATTGTAGATTTTTACGCTTTCGCGAAAGCGGGATTTAAAACCTCCATAACGCCAGATATCGCTGCGCTTTTTAACTACATCGCTACAGCAAAAGGTATCTATAAACTGGGTTATTTTATAGATATTATAACCGCGCTTAAGGTAGCAAAACGCACTCCCCTATCTGAATTTATATACGAACGCCATATCTCTGAAAAAGATGGAAAACGTATGAGCGCCATCTTTGACTACACCTTAAGCAACTATCACCAAGACATTACTCTAGCACAACTTGCCGCTCTCACAGCACTCACGCCACACGGGTTTTGTAAATATTTTAAACAACGCACAAATAAGACGTATTTTACGTTTCTTACAGAAGTACGTATCTCAAAGGCTTGTACTTATCTCGCTACAAATAGCGATCTCACCATAGGTAGTATAGCAGATTTATGTGGCTATAAAACGCTATCCCATTTCAATAAAAGCTTTAAATCTATAAAAGGAATTACTCCCACAGTTTTTAGAAAAGAAAAATGATATATCTCTAATCTAGGCGCTTGTGTTTTTTATAATTATCTTAAGACGATAAAGTGTTAAATACACATATCTTTACGTTAACAACCAAGACCACATACAGATGATAGATACTCCTCTGCGTATACTTATTGTAGAAGACTTAGTGTCTGACGCATTTTTAGTCCAGAAGCAAATAAAGAAGTTTTGTACAAATGTAGAAATTAGTATTTCTGATAAGGAACTCTCGCTTGCGGTGGCTCTTAAACAGTTTTTACCAGACATCGTGATAAGTGATTTTAACCTCGAGGGTTTTACGGGCTTTGACGTTATAAAACAAGTAAAAGAATTTAATAAAGAGATTCCAGTCATTATCATCACTGGAAATCTTAATAATGAAGAAAAAGCCGCCGAGCTTATTATGAGTGGCGCTTCTGGTTTTTTCTTAAAAGAAAATCTCCAAAATTTACAGCAAAAGTTGCTCCCTCTTTTTGAAAAATTTATTTCAGAAAAGCAAGATCTCATTAAACGCCTAGAGAGACAACGCGAGAAAGATGCAAGAGAAAAAGAGCTTACAGATTATCTACGCCACCACGATTTTGAAGCCTATGAGCATAAGGAAGCCATTCTATCACTTAAAGAAAAAGTACTTAAGTTTTTATCACTAGACTAATGGATAGCTCTCAGTCTAAAAATATCGTAAGGTCCCTATACCTTAGTTTTTTTTCTACCCTAGCAGTCATCTTGCTTATAGGAGCGCTTTATCTAGCATCACAATATTCTCAAAAGTGGATAGTACATACTAATGAAGTTAAGGCGCAAATACACAGCGTATCAGAAACTATACTCAAAGCCGAAACAAAATTGAGAGGCTATCTCATAAGTAAAGACCCAGATTACCGTATAGATTACAAGGTAGAAGTTGCAAAACTTGATGATCGCCTAGAAGTTCTAGAACAAAAAATAGAAGGCGACCCCGTACAGGTCAAAAACCTTAAAAAAATGCGCTCTCTACTCAACCAGCGCGTCGAGGGGATGAATGACAACCTAGATAACTACATCTTACGCACACCAGAAGAAAATAGAAAAAAATCGGGTAGGGCAGAAACACTTCAACTCATAGAAGATATAGAGAGTATGAAGAATGTTATGCTCATAGAAGAAAATGAAATTTTAAAAGAACGTAAGTCTACTTATGATAATATCTATGTTTTGAGCCTTATCGCTCTGGTTATCGCGCTATTGCTTATGCTTTATAATGTTTATGCGGTAAAAAAACGCCTTATGCCACTCTTCTCAAGACTCGCAGAAAATAATGAAAAGTTAATCGAGCTAGTGCACTCTAGAGATGATGAAATTGCCCTTAAGGAAGCACAAATGGCAATGAATGAGGATCTCATACACGAGATGGAAAATAAGAACAAACAACTTAACCAGTTTGCATACATTGCCTCTCACGATTTACAAGAACCATTACGTACAGTAGATAATTTTATAGACCTCTTTGAAGAAGATTATGCAGAGAAGCTAGACGGTGAAGCCGCTACTTATTTTGGGTTTATAAAAGGGGCTACTTCTCGTATGAAAACCCTTATTACTGGTCTCCTTAATTATAGTAGGTTAGGGCGATCTGGATCACGATCTAAAGTAGAGCTCTCTCAACTTATAGAAGAGATTAAGATAGACCTAGGCCCAAAAATAGAAGAAACACAAACTGTCATTACTCACGACACCTTACCCATTGTACCTGGTTACCCTGTAGAACTAAGGCAGCTATTTACAAACCTTATTACTAACGCAATTAAATTTACACCTCCAGAGCGTACCCCAAAAATTCATATAGGACTTAGCGAGACTAAGCTATATTATAGGTTTGAAGTTATAGATAATGGTCTAGGTATTAAAAAGGAACACCTTGAGAAGGTGTTTAATATGTTTACCAGACTACACAGTGCAAAAGATTATGAAGGTACTGGTATAGGTCTCGCTTTCTGTCAAAAAATTGTAGAACTCCATAAAGGTAAAATAAGCGTATCATCTACTATAGGAGAAGGGAGTACTTTTACCTTTACATTAAAAAAATAACCATATGCAACCACTAAGAGAGATATTACTTATAGATGACTCTGAGTCTGATAACTTTGTACACTCTAGAGTCATAAAAAAAGCAAAAGTTACCGCAAAAGTGACAATAAAATACTCTGGTGAAGAAGGTCTCGATTACCTTAAAACGTTAATAGATGAGGACTACCCAAAACCTGACCTCATCTTTTTAGACATTAATATGCCGGGTATGGATGGATTTGAATTTTTAGAACATTATGAAAATCTAGAAATTAACCAGAAAGCAGGTGTTGTTATCGCAATGCTCACAACCTCAACATCACCAGTAGATAAGCAAAAGGCTGAGAAGTATCCTTTACTATGTCACTTTGATAACAAACCACTCACAAAAGAAAGTCTTATGAAGATATTGTGTGAGCAATTTCCAGGAAGATTTGATGACTAATTGCCTTTAATTCGTTGCCATAAATCTATGAGTAGCTTCTTTCCATTTTCTGGTGTAGGTCGGTCTTCGGTGGCGGTTATGGCTCCGTCATTTTCTGTAAGAAGGTATCTAAACACAAACTGACTATCATTATCATCATTTGAAATGAGGCCAAAACGGAGGTCATTATACACCCAGCTCTCCTCCTCTTTTTCTAAGATGTACCATCCTTCAGAAATGGTAATAAGGCGTTGTACCTCATCTGTCTCAATCCATTTTTGGGCTTGCGCTCTTTTTTTAGGAAATGCTTTATAAACTATAGGCTGAGAGTCAAAAAACGAGTAATCACCTATAAGGTAAGCATCCTGGGTATCGACATTAATATTCCATAAAACCGTGTTGAACGGCGCAGGTCTGGTCGAGATTTTAGTATACGTGATTCCTTGCTCTTGCAATGACGCTTCTACTTTATGGTGCACCGCAAATTTTATGAGAACCGTAAGTAATAAATAAGCCGTACTAAGATAAATACCTAGGTTGTTAGTACGCTTTCGCGAAAGCGTATCTCTATCCCTTGTAGCAGCTGCAATAACACATATGAGAAATGGTAGTGTATATAAAGGATCTACCACAAAAATGCTATTAAAAGCAACTCTCCAGTGAAAGGGCCAAAATATTTGTGTGCCCCAAGTTGTAAAGGCATCTAAAAGCGGATGTGTAAACAGGCCCCAAAAGAAAAGTTTTGACCAGCCCATCCAGCCTACGTCTGGTCGCTTTTTTATCTGATGGACAAGCCACCCAAAAAACGGTGCCGCTATGAGTGCAAAAATGATGCTGTGGCTAAAGCCTCTGTGCATCTCTGTTGCTGTAATAGTATCTGTAAGGTATCTCCACACCACATCTAGATCTGGTATGGTGCCAGCTATGGCTCCCCAGAGCATTGCTCTATTACCCACTTTTTTACCTAAAACAGCTTCTCCTACGGCTGCACCTAGTACTATTTGAGTTAGACTATCCAATATTATATGTGCTGATCTATTAATATCATATTACCGTCTGGATCTTTAAACAACATACTCCCAGGGCCGCTTGTAGAGGTATCTACTTCAGTAATGGGTGTCACATTATGTGCTTTGAGATGTTCTTGTATTACTCGCACATCATCATATTGATCTTGAGGCTGGGCATTTTCATCCCAACCTGGATTAAATGTAAGGATGTTACCCTCAAACATTCCTTGAAAAAGACCTATGAGCGCATTTTGATTTTTCATAATCAAATAGTTTTGCTCCATCGAACCTGCAAAAACGTTAAACCCAAGCGTCTCATAAAAAGTTCTGCTTTCTTTAAGGTTTTTTACATTTAGACTCGTAGAAAAGGCACCAAGTATCATAATAGAAGTTTTAAGTTACTATCGTAAAGTTAGTAATTCATATTAAGTGAAGGCATTAATCTACTATACCCATCTTTTTAAGAAGAAAGCTTGCATTCATATTTTGACAAATGCCTTCCTTAAAAGTGTAATCAAAAAATAGCTCGTCATCTATAATTTGTGCATCAAAGTAATAGTTCTTTACCTCAGCAAGATCGTTTGCGGCCTCACAAAGACTTAAGTCGTGTGTAGCTATGATACCCGTTACTCCATTACCTACCAGTTTGTCTATAAACTTACGGGAGCCAGTAGCTTTATCTGTACTATTTGTTCCTTTTAGAATTTCATCTAGTATGATAAAATAGCGCTCGTTTACAATCTCATCTACTATAAACTTAAGGCGCTTGAGCTCACTAAAGAAGTAACTCTCATCATCTGTAAGGCTATCTGTGGTGCGCATACTGGTAATGAGTTTTATGGGTTTATAAACTGCCTCACTGGCACAAACAGGTAAGCCTATGTTGCTCATTACAATTTGTAAAGCGACGGTGCGTAAAAAAGTACTTTTACCAGCCATATTTGCTCCTGTAACTATAAAAAACTCATCATCTTTTATAGTAATGTCATTAGTCACAGCAATAGCAGGATCTAGCAGCGGGTGTGCCGCTCCTTTTACACGTAAGGTTTCTCCAACTGCTACAATTTCTGGAAAGACGTGATGACTATGATTAAAGGTATAATTACCCAAGCTATTGTAAGCATCAAAAAATGATATCACCTCAAACCAGTCATTTACCGCCTCTCGATTTGTAGTAATCCAGTCTTCTATCTTGTACACAACACCTATATCACGCAGAAAAAACCCATTAGTTATAAGTCCTACTAATATGTTATTACGTTGATCTAGGGCATCAAGGTGTCTTGAGAATTTTTTTAAAATACTAGAACTTGCTTGTGCTTCTGTAATGACTTTTTCTCTTTTATTATTAAGAAGTGTACTCGTAAACTCTTGAGCTTCTATCTCTGCAAGTAAACTTGCATATTGAGTAAATGTAGTCTGTATAGCACTTGTATGCGCCGATAGTAACCCTATGTTTTTTACATATCGCCCACTTATTAATAAACCAATACCAAAAATGACAAACACCCACCAGCCGGCAATAAACCCTAAAAAATAAGCTCCAACTACTGCCAGTGAAATTACAGAAAAGACCTTTGTAAAAACTTTCATCATACTAGGCACAAAAGTGGTATACTCTTGTAACCAGCTTACAACAGCCTGTGCAGAGACATCTGTTTTTACAAGCGATGCAATAGCTCCATATCTAAGTCTCCAGGTGGCAAGTGTACTAAGCTCCTTTACAGCTTCTTGCTTCTTTTTAATATCTAGTGTATCATTAGAGAGCATCATCTCTGCAAGTCTTGCAGCGCCGCTCTGTAGCGCTGTACGATTAAAGTATTGATAAAAAGATCCACGGCCAAAAAGGTCTATATCTTGACTATATAAATGCTCCGGATTATGAAACTCACTCCCATCTGGTAAATCTGTAAAATCTCGTTCTAATACTTTAAGCTCTACTTCACTACGCGCTATTAGTGCTTTAAGGAGATCTCGCTCGTGCTGTAACTTACTATGACGCCCCACTAGTATTACAAATGCAACAATACCCAATACTATACAACCTATAAGCAATTGTGTATTACCTAGACTAAAGTATATACCAGCTCCAGTAGCGATAAAAACGGCAAGACGCACAGTACTTGACACATTGAGTTTTGTCTTGACTTTAGATAATTCTTGACTGTGTTGTGTTATTTGATCCTTATAAAAGGTAGTAGGTGTATTCATATTATAGCGCCTTTAACTCGGCTTGAAGTTTTTTTGTCATTTTTGAAACCACTAGGTTATATGAGTGGTCTGTAAGCTCAATAAGTAACGAGACGGGTAGCGATTCTAGTACGCAGGTGTTCCAGTGTGTTTTGTTCATATGCCAGCCAGGAGTAATGGCGCCGTCGTGCATCTCACGCAGTTCTACAGCGCGATCTGGGTCGCATTTAAGGTTTACAGCTAGAGGCACGCGCTCTAGTCCACACACGGCAAACATCTTACCCATTACTTTAAAAACGAGCGTATCTGCATCAAAGGGAAACGCTTCTGTTACGCCCTTTTTACTCATACAATATTCTCTAAAGGCCTCTATATTCATCGCTTTTTGATATATGCGATTTTACGCTCTGCACTTGTGAGCGGTTCAAACCAAGTTTCCATAAATTCAAAATCGGCTGGTGAGACGTCAAATTGATATGTCGTCCCTTTTTCTAGATTGCGATGCGTCACGCGCTGCTGTCTAACTTCTTTATCTATGTCTAAAAAGTGTAACTGGAAAGGGATTTGTTGCGCTTTCGCGAAAGCGTAAAAACGTGCTCTCCTTTCTGCTTTTGCAAATCCTAAATCTAGTATAGCTGGCGTACCTGCCTCGTGTAACTGGATGATAAGTGACTGTATCATCTCATCGCTGCGGTTAATACGTTCTAAAAACCAGTCTACACCATCTGTCTCTTTCTTGTCATCTAGAAAGAGCGTCTTGTTCCAATAATCTATAGAGAATATGACACCTTTTACCTCTTTTTTAAGAGCGAGGGCATAGGTGGTTTTACCCGCACCAGTGTTACCTGTAATGAGATGTATCACTAGGCTTCTATTTTAGGTTTACTCGTTGTAGTGTCAGATATTTCTAGTGATGAGTAGTCTAGTTTCCATCCTATGGTTTCTACCAGCTTTTGCATTAATTGCACCGTCTCAAGTGCTTGAGATTTTGCCTCTTCATACAAGCCGCTTTGTGGTATTTTGTCACGTATGTGCTGCTTTGCTTCTCTATTAATCTCGGTAAGATCTGTACTAGTAAAAGGGTTTGCCCAGCCTTCTTTCTTGTCATAATACTTAAAATCTGTCTCTACAGATAGTAACTCAGGATCTGGAAAGCCAAAGAGTTTTATGGTTCTATTCTTATCATCTGCCTCCATCTTTATTTTAGTAAGATCAAAACCTATGTGCGCCTTTGCATCTATGAGTACAATAGCTTTTTTTGACCCTAGCAAGAGGTTCATCCATTTATTTTTGAGGCCCTCGTAGTGATATATTTCGGCAAAATCGCCTTCTACGGTTATGAACTTACATACCGTGCGTATGCGCTCCATAAGCACTACAGATTGTGCGTGGGCATCTGGTGTTTTTGATTTGCCAGAAAACCAGTTGTATATAAAATATGAGAGTACCGCTCCTATTGCGAGCCCTATAAATACTAATTCCATAAAGTAAAGATACTAAAAGCCCCCTTAGACCTGTATACATAAAAATGCCAGCTACCCTAGATAGTATACTGGCATTATCTTAATTATGATATGGGAGGTGAATTGTTACTTACTTTCTGACTTAAAGCTTTGTATGGCCGCATTAGGCTCCATAATCGTGTACCCTTTCCAGAAATTAGGATCATAGTTAGGTAAGTAGGTCGCTTCTAGCTCTTCACTCTCTGTTACATTTTTATAAGCTGGCTCGTCTATTACAACAGAGTTAAACACGACAAGCTCTTTTTTTGAGTAACTCGTAGTTGCAAACTCTATCTCCATTGCAACTTCATTTTGTTTTCTTCGGCCTGCTACGTTTTTATTTTTTTCGATGATTTTAAGTGGTCTATCTATGCCTACTTTATCACCATCTTCTAGCTCCATATATCGCAGTGAGTAGCCTCCATTTTCGTCTTTTGCATAGATGCTCTTGCCTCTATACAAGTGCTTTTTATAGCTTATCCCGAACATCCCAAAGCTAGAGAGCTTACGTACATTCTCATACTCTAGGCGCATTACCGCATAGTCTTCTGTATTAATGTACAGGGTGCCTTTAAAATCTTTTCTTCCCTTAGGTTCAAAATCTATCACATAAACAATAGCATCTCCTATAGATGTAAATTCTCTTTTTGTAAAACGGTAACGGTTGGACTTTGTTAAAAAATCTAGCTTTGTGTCCTCTTTATAAAACATCGCTTCAAAAAGATCAGAAAGATCAGACTTTATACTCGCTGTGATGGCCTGTTCTTTATCATTTTCTTCTTGCTCTGTATCTACCTCGATTTTGAGTCCGCCGTTTGAGCTCCCCATCTTTGTAGAGTCGTCTACTTCTATGGTTGTGCCTATAATTCCAGATTTTATTTTAAAATATGAATCTGCTTTTACATTCTTCTCAACAATCTCTTCCAGTCTTTTACCAAAACTCTCTACACCTACATCCTTCTTACTTTTATCATAGAGCTTTGCCGCTTTATCAATAACAAGTTTTTGTTTGTTGTAGTTGCCAGCAAGCGTACCTACAGACTCGCTGTAATAATCACTTTTCTTTTCGACCGCTCCCACCAGGCTGTCCATAAATGCTTGATTAAACTCTGGGATGGTTGTCTTTTCTACCTCAACATCCATTTTATCCATAGTATTAGACGCAGATTGTCTAAAAAATATTTTTTTCTCAGTAAGTGTGTTGGGATAATTTGTGGCAATATTTTCTTTTACACGCGCTATAATATCTTCTACCTCTAGCGGATTATTGGTAAGAAAAACGTTTTCTAGCTCGTTAGTCTTTACCTTTAATTTAATAATTGTATCTCCTACTTTTTTAGGTAAAATAGCCACCTCCTCATATCCCATAGAAGAGATATATACGGAGTCTTTAAGACTTGCTAGTTTACGTTCTCCTATGGTAAAGATGCCTTCCTCATTTGTAATGGTACCAGTGTTTTTAGACAGCTTTACGGTGGCAAACGGGATAGGTTCATTAGTACGCGCGTCGTGTACTGTTGCATTAAATGATTGTGCAACTGCTGCAGCTGCATATGTACCTATAAGGAGTGTTAAGATAAATTTTATAAGTGCCGTCATAAGATTGCTATTTTATATATAGACGCAACAAAAATTAAAATGGTTGCCTAGGTTTTTATAAAGACGCAACAAAAGCCTATTTGTTACCTAAACAATTAACTATCAACAAAAAAAACATCCCGTAGGATGTTTTTTTATTCTTCTTCACTCTCTTTAAGAGCTTTCATTTTTTCTTTGGCAACTTTAAGTCGCTCTTGGCTCGCTTCTCTTTTTTCGCGCTCTTTCTTTTTCTTGCGATCCATAAGTTTAGAATGCTTTGCCTTATTCTTTGTGTTTTTTGGTGTTCCTCTTTTTGCCATACTGCAAATATACTATAGGTTATGTATTTGCCTCTTTAAAAGCTTCTTGCATTTCTACAAATGCAGCCACAGGGTTTTGTGCATTCCATATACCTCCCAGAGCGCCTACTCCTTTAAAGCCAAGTGCCACTGCCTCTGGCGTGGTTACGGCATTAATACCTCCCATCCCTACAATAAACTTCTCGCTAGCTCGCACATTAAACCCACGACCTTGCATATCACTTTTTGAAATAGCGGCAAAAACGGGACTTAGAATTGTGTAATCAAAAGTTACAGACTGAGCTTCTAGATCTTCTAACTCGTGGTATGATGATGATACTTTTTTATTCGCTTTCGCGAAAGCGGAAACATACCCTTCTAACCGAGTTTCTTGAGCTCTCCACTTTGCTTCTTCAAGATGCACACCACGCAAGTCAAACTTCTTACAAAGCTCCTCGTGATAGTTATGAGTCATTATACGGTTGTGATACTGAGCGTCTACTCGATTGAGGTATGTAATATGTTCATCAAGGCTTGCTTCAGGTTTTCTAAAATGATAATGTGCTAAACCTGCTTCAAATAAATGATGAAGCGTCTCTACCTCATCTGGGGTGGTTTGCTCTGGAGAAATTAATAAAATCATATTATGATTTTTTAATGATATCAACCAGCGCCGTCTTGTCTAGTACACCAGACTGTCTCCAGACCTGTTTTCCATTTTTGTACAATATCATTGTAGGCACCCCGCGCACTTGATACTTTGCTGCCAGCGGTTGGTTTTTATCTACATCAATCTTTACAATTTTCACACCATCTCCTAGGGTGTCTTTTACTTGTTCTAAAATAGGTCCAAGCGTTTTACACGGCCCACACCAAGTAGCAAAAAAGTCTACTAGTACAGGAGTCTCAGAATTTATGATATCAGAAAATGAAGATTTCATAGCAAATGTTTTTAGTAGTACAAAGTTAATCTATCTTACTACAACCACACTCACTTAACCACTTTTACACTTATTAACAAGTAGAGGTTAAAGAGTTTTAAAAGTATGGCAAGCACTATTTTATGAATGTATCTTGAGGTAAACAAAAAATAAGAATTATGAGCAATACAACACCTAATCCCGAGAAAACTAGTAAAAAAGAACAAGCTATTAATCTAGAAGCTACTCACGGCAAAACAATAAATCATCAAGTAAAAGATAAAAAAGAGTACGTACAACCTAGAGATAACCTCAATGATAACAACTAGAATTTATAAAAAGTCCTAAGTGCAACTACTTAGGGCTTTTTTTATAGTAATGCATTATCCTTTATAGTCGCTACAACTTCTGGATTAAGCAGGGTGCTTATATCTCCTAGCTGCTCGCTCTCGCCACTAGCAATCTTACGGAGTATTCTTCTCATAATTTTACCAGACCTTGTTTTTGGCAATCCTGGTGTAAATTGAATTTTATCCAGTTTTGCAATAGGGCCTATACGTTCTGTTATAAGCTGGTTAATCTCCTTACGCACGTTATCTTGATCTCTACTCTCTCCTGTTTCTTTAAGAATCACATACCCGTATAAGGCATTACCCTTTACATCGTGAGGAAAACCTACGATGGCACTCTCTGCAACGGCTGGGTGCTCATTTACGGCATCTTCTATAGGTGCGGTTCCTAGGTTATGTCCAGAGACAATAATAACATCATCTACACGACCAGTTATTCTATAATAACCTGTTGCATCTCTTAGGGCGCCATCACCCGTAAAATACCTGTTCTCATAGGCGGTAAAATAAGTTTCTTTATATCGCTGGTGATTACCCCATATAGTGCGCGCCATCCCTGGCCAAGGAAACTTAATAGTAAGACGGCCGTCTACTTGATTGCCTTTGATTTCAGCGCCATTTTCATCCATAAGTGATGGTTGTATCCCTGGTAATGGTAATGTTGCAAAGGTTGGTATAGTAGGTGTAGCATATGGAATAGGACTTATCATAATGCCTCCAGTTTCGGTTTGCCACCAGGTGTCTGCTATTGGGATTCCTTTTTTACCTATATTTTCATCATACCAGTGCCACGCTTCTTCATTAATAGGTTCTCCTACGGTTCCTAAAATTTTAATACTTGATAAGTCATACTTAGTAACATTATCAAGACTCTCTTTGGCCAGCGCACGTATAGCCGTAGGTGCTGTATAAAATTGTGTGACTTTATGTTTTTCTACAATTTGCCAGAATCTACCCCAATCTGGATAGGTGGGTACACCCTCAAACATTACTGTAGTTGCCCCATTTGCCAGTGGCCCATAAATGATATAGCTATGACCCGTAATCCAACCTATATCTGCCGTACACCAGTATACATCTCCTTGTCTATATTGAAAAACGTTCTTAAACGTATATGCGCTATATACCATATATCCCGCTGTGGTGTGCACCATCCCTTTAGGCTTACCTGTAGATCCAGATGTATAAAGTATAAAGAGAGGATCTTCGGCATTCATTAGGACCGCATCACAAGTTGCACTTGCTTTTTCTAGTAAGGGCTGTAACCAGTGATCACGGCCTTCTTTCATTGCGACTTCTGTATGTATTCTTTTTACAACGAGCACACTGTCTACACAAGGTGTTTCTGCAAGTGCTTCATCTACGATACCTTTTAAATCTATGGTTTTCTTACCTCGATAAGAGCCATCACTCGTGATTACTAGCTTACAGGAAGCATCATTTATGCGTGTACTAAGTGCTGTACTAGAAAAACCAGCAAACACTACAGAGTGTACCGCACCTATACGAGCACAGGCGAGTACGGCTATAGAGAGTTCTGGTATCATAGGTAGATATATACATACACGATCACCTTTCTCAATGCCCTGATCTTTTAACACGTTTGCAAATTTGCACACGCGCTCGTGCAGTTGTTTATAAGTAATGTGTTGTGCTTGCTCATCTACATCATTAGGCTCAAAAATGATAGCCGTTTGATCTGCCTTAGTATACAGGTGCCTATCTATACAGTTTTCTGTGATGTTGAGCTGCGCCCCTTTAAACCACTTTACCTCTGGTTTTGTAAAATCCCACTGCAGTACAGTATCCCACTTTTTTCTCCAAACAAAGTTCTCTTCGGCTATTTCTTCCCAAAATTTTTCAGGCGTATTTACAGACTTTCGGTAGACTTGAAAATACTCTTCTAAGCCCTTAATGTGATAGTTACTCATAAGCTTTCTAATTACAGATAAAAGATATGGAGGAATTATTTAATAGAAAAAGATATAAGTACGCTTTCGCGAAAGCGTAATCTCTATACACACAACACTATAATGGAACAGGATTTACGTCTCAATATCCTAAAGCACCCGTCAATGAATAAGTTATTGGTATTGAAATACTTACTAAAAATCACAAAAAAATAAAAAATCGCAAATTTTATCGATAAAATGTATTATTTTCAAGATATAAATCACAAAATCAATTAATTACGTCTATTTTGAGTATAAAAAATTGATAAGAGCTACTTTAATGGTCCCAAATCATATACTATGGTAAGACAAAGCGTTTTATTTTTATTCTTTTTTTTAATCCTACAGTCAGCCGTTTCTTATAGCCAAGAAAAATTTTCTCAAGAAGATATTTTAATGCTTCAAGAAAAAGAGCTTACAAAAGATGAAATTAACTCATATCTACCTCTCATATTAGAACTATTTAATGAGTCTAGTTATGAAAAAATCATTGAGGTTTCACCCTATCTTATAGAAAACGCACAACGTCTCGAAGAGCAAGCTCTTGCGGCTAGACTACGAAGCGCTTTAGGTAACGCCTTTATACAAGTAGACAATATACACGGAGCAGAAGAGCTATTTACAAAGAGTCTTGAGGAGCGCAGGCAAGCTAGTGACACCTTTGGAATGGTGAGTGCTTATATCAATCTGGGTAATACTTTTTTTGAGCAAGAACCGCAAAAGGCTATTGAGTATTTTGAAAAGTCACTAGAACTTAGTCAAGGGGTTGCAGACAATACGGTAGCATATTTTGTAGCCTATAATAACCTAGCCGAACTATATGTTACTATAAACAAGCCAGATAGAGCGCAACCGTATCTAAACAAGGCAAAAGACCTGCTCGAGCTTCACGATTTTAACGGCAGAAAACAAAATTTTGAGAGTACCGTTTACTATGTACAAGGTGCCATACACCTATTACAAGATAAACCACGAGAAGCTATTACTGCGATAAAAAAATCTATGGAAATAGGTGGTGAGAAGCAAGATGATAATTACAAGATTAATAACTATAAAAATTTAATGCAGGCTTATGAATCTTTAGGGATGTACAGAGAGATTAATGAGGTGCGTAAAGTTTATGATGCTCTCGTTGAAAAACGATATGAGTCCAATAAAATTAAACAAGAAAAAAATGCTACTTCGCGTTTTAATCTCAACAAATACAAACAAGAACTTAGAGCATCTAAGTTAGAAAATGATCTAGCGGCACAAACGGCTCAACAAAACAATTTGCTCCTTAAAACCACACTAACTATAGGGGCTATTCTACTCATACTAATAGGCTCACTTTTATATGGTAGATCAAAAAGAAATAAGCTTTTACAAAATTTGAGAGCAAAAAACAGACAGTATCTTGAAGCAAAAAAGAGATCCCAAAAGCTAGCAAGTAGCAATACTAAATTTCTATCTACAATAAGCCACGAGTTAAGAACACCCCTGTATGGAATCATTGGTCTATCCTCTGTTTTTTTAGAAGATCCTGCGCTTAAATCGCATAATGACGACCTCAAATCATTAAAATTTTCGGCAGATTATTTACTGGCTTTGGTAAATGACATACTGAGTTTAAATAAATATGGCTCTAAGGAAGGGGAGCGCCTACAGATGTCAAATTTTAGCCTAGATAGATTAATACATCACATAGGGCAAAACCTAGAATTTATTAATAAGAAGAATAACAATAGTTTTCATAGCATTATCGATCCAGAGATTCCTAACACATTGTATGGAGATAAAACCAAGATATCACAAGTGCTTATGAACTTAATGAGTAATGCTAGTAAATTTACAGAAGATGGCAGCATTACCATAAAGGCAACTCTTAAAAAACAAGTAGGCAAAGTAAACAGCATACTGTTTGAAGTAAAAGATACCGGTCAAGGTATACCAGAAGAAGAACAGGCAAATATCTTTAATGAATTTGCCCAAGCAGAAAACTTAACTACTCAAGACGGAACAGGCTTAGGGTTACCCATTGTAAATAAGATTTTAAAAATACTGGGGAGTAAACTCTCATTAGAAAGTAGCCCTAACAAGGGTTCAAACTTTTACTTTGAAATAGATCTCGAAACCGGGAGTGAAGAACACGTAGAAGCTCCATTTGAAATATCTGGTTATGATAAGCTTAAGGGTAAAAAAATACTGATCGTAGATGATAATAAAATCAATCAAGTAGTTACCAAAAAAGTTCTCGAGCAATATGGTATTGAAAACAATACCGCTAGTAACGGCCTAGAAGCTGTATCTATGGTACAAGAAAACACGTATGACTTTATCCTTATGGATATTAATATGCCCGTGATGAATGGTATAGATGCGAGCGTCGCCATAAGAGAATTTAATACTACAACTCCTATTATAGCATTAACTGCGACAAACTATAATAATGAAAGTAATGAGCTGGGCAAACACGGTATAGATGATAGTATTTTAAAACCTTA
Source organism: Dokdonia sp. MED134 (assembly GCF_000152925.2). NCBI lineage: Bacteria > Pseudomonadati > Bacteroidota > Flavobacteriia > Flavobacteriales > Flavobacteriaceae > Dokdonia > Dokdonia sp. MED134. The sequence continues at coordinate 1,794,909 of NZ_CP009301.1, forward strand.
TAAGACAGAAAAGCTTCTTGCTTTATTATTGCATCACCTATCATAGCATACTTGTAAAGTATATAAAACAGACTTAATAATTCACCTAAACAACTGATTTTAAATTATTTGTATTAAAATTTCATAAATAATTTATTCATTTACAAATACTTACAATCATTTACAAACGACTATAAACGTAAGTAAGCGTTTACATTTCGTATGGAGATTCTTTTATGGTTCATATTTGCACTGTTCACAAGAACGATGATTTTCTTGGGAGTGACTCAAGAAAGAACTGAAACTAATTTGGCAGGCTTAACCTGCTCAAGAAAACAATTTTATTATGAATGCATTACGCAACAAAGTACAGCTTATTGGACGTTTAGGTCAAGATCCACAAATCACAACTTTCCCAGACGGAAACAAAATTGCCAACTTCTCTATGGCTACAGATGATTCTTATAAAGACAAGAATGGACAAAAGATAGAGCGCGCTTACTGGCACAACATCGTAGTACGAGGTGGCCTTGTAAAAGTAGTAGAGAGCTATGTGCAAAAAGGACAAGAAATCGCCATAGAAGGAAAACTTACTAACCGCTCTTGGGAAGATAAAGATGGTATAAAAAGGTACACAACAGAGATTGTGTGCAATGAGTTATTAATGCTTAGTAAGAATAACTAGTAGCTTATCACCTAGCTTACAGTCAGATATATGCGTCATCAATTTTATTTATATGTCTGGCTGTAACTTAAGTCTCCATTATAAAATAGGGGTATTAAAATCATACATTGAGTACCTTTGTCGCAATGACAAATTCTGCACTACCCACACAACAAGATTTACATAAATTACTCAAAACTCACTTTGGTTATGATGGCTTTAGACCTAACCAGCAAGAGATTATTGAGTCCATTTGTAATGGGCAAGATGCACTAGTCATAATGCCTACGGGTGGTGGTAAGTCTATGTGTTTTCAACTGCCAGCACTGGCGCTTGACGGGGTTGCTCTTGTGATCTCACCGCTTATTGCTTTAATGAAAGATCAGGTAGATGCTTTGCGAGCAAATGGTATTAAGGCAGCCTATTATAACAGCACACAACCACCAGAAGAAACACAAAAGGTACTGTCAGACCTACAGCACAATGCGCTAGATCTTATTTATGTGGCTCCAGAGAGTTTGCAACTATTAGACCCCGTACTTTCTACAATAAAGATATCACTCATTGCCATAGATGAGGCTCACTGTATCTCATCTTGGGGACACGATTTTAGACCCGCTTACACACAATTAGGTTATTTAAAAAGACGTTACCCAGAAACACCACTTGTAGCACTCACAGCAACTGCAGATAGGTCTACGCAAGATGACATTGCACAACAACTTAGTATCCCACAAGCAAAAAAATACATCTCCTCTTTTGACAGACCAAACCTCTATCTGGACGTACGACCAGGTCAAAAAAGAAACGAGCAAATACTAGACTTTCTAGAAGATCACCCTTTTGAGAGTGGAATCATTTACTGTCTATCAAGAAAAAGCACAGAAAATCTCGCGGCCAAACTTAAGAGCAACGGGCACAACGCTGCCGCCTACCACGCAGGTATGAGTGCAGAGCAACGCTCAAAAGTGCAAGAAGATTTTATAAACGATACCACACCTATAATTTGTGCCACTATTGCCTTTGGGATGGGTATTGACAAGAGTAACGTGCGCTGGGTGATACACTATAATATGCCTAAAAATCTTGAAGGATATTATCAAGAAATAGGTAGAGCAGGTCGTGATGGTTTACCCTCACACACCGTTCTTTTTTACAGCTATGCAGACACGATGCAGCTACGCCAGTTTATAGATGGAGCAAAAAATGCCGACTACCAGATGGCTAAGCTTGACCGTATGCAGCAATATGCAGAGGCACTAAGCTGTAGGCGTAAGGTTCTCATAAATTACTTTGGCGAGTTTTTATCGCAAGACTGTGGCAACTGTGACATTTGTAAAAATGCACCCGCATATTTTGACGGCACCGTACTTACTCAAAAAGTACTTTCCGGGGTGGCGCGTATGCAACAAAAGGAAGCAATGGGTACCGTGATAGACGTTTTACGAGGTTCTCAAAACGCACAGGTTTATGACAAAGGGTATCAGAATATAAAAACGTACGGCGCTGCAAAGGATGTCTCTTGGCGAGATCTTCAGCAGTATGTGATACAAATGATTAATCAAGGGTTGTTAGAAATACGCTTTCGCGAAAGCGGAAGACTTCTCCTCACACCGCTTTCTAAAGAAGTTTTATACGACGGTAAAAAGATACAACTTGCAAAACCTAGTAAGGAAAAAGCCAAACCGATTACTAAAGAACGTAAGCCTAAAAAACCAAAAGGTTCTCTTTTTGAAAAACTACGAGAGCTAAGAGCTGAACTAGCTAGAGAGGCAAATGTTGCGGCTTATATTGTATTCTCAGATGCGTCTCTTAAAGATATGGAAGACCAAGAGCCTGTGACTCAAAAACAGTTTTTAGACATACAAGGTGTAGGGCAAGCCAAAATGGAAAAATATGGCGCCGACTTTTTAAAACTCATCAAAGAACACCTCAAAAAACCAAAACCTAAAAGCGGTAGCAAAACGTATCTTGAGACTAAAAACCTCATCCAGCAAGGCCTCTCACTTGAAGAAATTGCAGAGACTCGCAAACTCACCATAGGCTCTGTGTACAATCACCTCATAAAGCTGCACGAAGAAGGAATGGAGATAGATTTTTACCAGTTTATACAGCCCGTAGAGGTCAAGCAAGTACACGACGCCATCTTAAAAGTAGCAGATCCAGATAAGCTCAAATCTTTTTATGAATACTTCAAGGAGGAGATGCCGTACTGGAAAATAAGACTTGCGCTATTTTTAAAGGGTAGGTAGTTTTCTTTTTTACCTATTTTTAGGGCTATGAAAGAATTTACGCTTTCGCGAAAAATAGGTTTTATTACAGGCCCGTTACTTTGCATTCTCATACTGGCATTACCTTTTGATATTATCAACCCAGCGATAGATAAAGTGGTTGCCATTGCCGTATGGATGATTATCTGGTGGATTACAGAAGCGGTTTCTATTTCTGTAACCGCGTTAATCCCGTTAGCACTATTTCCACTACTTGGTATAGGTACTATAAAAGAAGTTGCAAGCAACTATGCACACCCTATTGTGTATCTGTTTTTTGGTGGATTTGTCATCGCGCTAGCACTAGAAAAAGTACAACTACACAAGCGTATTGCGTTATCAATTCTTAAAATTACGGGCACAAAGGCAAACGGTATCATCTTAGGTTTTATGATTGCCACTGGCCTTATGAGTATGTGGATTTCAAACACAGCAAGTACGGTCGTGATGCTCCCCATAGCTGTATCTGTTATACAGCTTCTCATAGATGACGAAGATGGATTTACAAAAAACGACCGCAACTTTGCGCTTAGTATTATGCTAGGTATCGCCTTTGGCGCAAATATAGGTGGGATGGCGACCTTGATAGGCACACCGCCTAACTCTGTAATGCTTGCTTTTTTAAATGAAAGTTATAATGTAGATATCGGCTTTTTTCAATGGATGAAAATGGGTGTTCCCTTTTCTATCTTATTGATGACTATTACCTACTTTATGATTACCCGCGTCTTTTATCGCAACGGGCTAGGCACCATAGGGAAGTCTGCAAATATTATACAAACCGAACTCGATAAACTAGGTCCTATCTCAAAGGGTGAGAAAGTAGTATTAGCCATATTCCTCATTACAGCAATCTCCTGGATGTTGCGCTCGTATTTAAACAACCTGCTACCAGATATTACCCTTACAGATACGACCATTTCTGTCATTGCCGCGCTATTTATGTTTATAGTACCTATTCATTACAAGAAAGGTTCTTTTCCGCTCAGTTGGGAAGATACCTCGCGATTACCCTGGGGGATTCTCATTCTCTTTGGCGGTGGTCTTGCACTTGCCTCTGGACTAGCGCAATCTGGCTTTATAGATATGATAGGAGATTACATCTCACAGCAAGAAGACTGGAGTATGTGGGTGGTGACTGCCGTGCTTATTTTCTTAATGCTTTTTATGACCGAGTTAATGAGTAATGTGGCACTCGTGACCATACTCGTACCTCTTGTGGTAAGTATTGCCATCGGGATGGATGTGCCTATGCTACAAATGGTCATTCCCGTAACCCTTGCTTCTAGTTGTGCTTTTATGCTCCCTATGGCTACACCGCCTAATGCGATTGTATTTGCTAGTGGTCACGTGCGCGTAGACCAGATGGCACGTGTGGGTGTGGTTTTAAATCTCATCTCTGTAGGGTTGCTGTTTGCACTGGCGTATTATGTGATACCGGTATTGTTTTAAAGTTACGCTTTCGCGAAAGCGTACTCGTATCATAGCTCCGTAGGTTGAATACCACTTACACGTATGCCGAGATCTGTGAGTGTTTTGGTTTTCTTTTCATTACCAGTAATCATCGTGATGGAATTTACCTCTAGATGTTTCAAAATCTTTGCTGCTGCCGAAAAGTCTCTATTGTCTTTATGGAAACCTACGGCCTCGTACGCATCTGCCTGCGGCATACCTTCTTTTTTGAGTGGTAAGGTATTGAGGAGTGCATAATGACCATTTCCTTTTCCCTCTTGCTCTAGCCAGATTACAATGCCCTTTCCTGCTCGTTCTATAAGTTGCTGTGATATTTCCATTTGCTCACGACAATCACACTCTATACTATTAAAATGGTGAGCAAAAATGCACGAGGAATGCACCCTACAGAGCACATCTTCTTCTCCCGAAATATCTCCCATCACTAGCGCGTGAGACTCCTTAATACCGTCATAAAAGAGTATCTCTTTATAGATACCATATTTGGTTTTAATAGTTCCGTCGGCGAGTTGTACAATCATTGTGTTATGGTATTTACTAGTTTACTTTTTTACCATTTTGATAAATAACTCCTTACCTGCACGAGCAGCTACTGAGTTATAGGCAGTCTCCATTTTTTGAATGTCAAAGTGTTCTGAAAACAAGCTTTCATATTCTGTAGTGCTTCCTCCGTATGGTGGTCCTTTCTCAGTAAGAGGAAAGTTAAAAAGTAAGCCTACAAGCTTTCCTTTAGCCTTAAGCAATGTATGCATATGTGCAACATAAGCAGGTCTCAAATCTGGCTGCAATGCGCAGAAAAACGTTTGCTCTATGATTACATCAAACTGACCGTCATACGTAAAGAAATCTTCTTGTATAAGTTGCAAACTAGGAAAATCTGGCACTCGCTGTTTCAAATTTTCTAATGCAAGTTGAGAAAAGTCTACTACATACACATTTTTAAACCCCTGCTCCCAGCAATACTGAGCCTCATAGCTATAACCGCCACCAGGGATTAAAATTTTAAGCTCCTTATTTTCTAATTGATCGAGGTATGCTTTGATAGGTGGAGAGACCTCTTTTAAGTCCCAACCTGTACTTCCCTCAGCATAGCGATTATTCCAATAGGTTGACGTGAGTTCCATCATTTAGGCTTTAGTTTTAAAACAACATCTAGTGCATAGCAATTTAAGTAAATTACTGGTAGCAGGTTTTAAATGTAGTTTGTGTTGCTTGTGGTTACGCTTTCGCGAAAGCGTAAAAAAACCCTAATTATATACCGTAGGGTATTGTGAAGTAAAAGGTGGTCCCTTTACCAAGCTCTGAGTCTAGCCAAATGCTTCCCTTATGGATACTTACAATCTTTTTACAGTGTGCAAGACCAATACCGGTTCCCTCATACTCATCATTGGTATGTAATCGCTGAAAGATGGAGAAAATGCGATCTTGATGTGCTTGATGTATACCGATACCATTATCTGAAAAAGAAAACTGCCACATACCTTGTGATGGGTTATCTACATTACTCACTTTTGTTGTGCTTATATTGAGAATGGGGCGCCTGTCTTCTGGGCAAAACTTGAGTGCATTTGTAATTAAGTTTTGAAACAACAAGCGTAGCTCCACTTCAGAGCCAGACACCACTGGCAGTTGTGTGTAATTTATAGTGGCACCTGTGCGTGATACAAGTGATGTAATGTCTTTCTCTAAATCTTGTAATACTTTATGTGTGTCAACCTGAGTAAAAATTCTTGTTTTACCTATTCTAGAATACTCAAGAAGCATATTTATAAGCTTAGCCATACGATCGCTTGCTTCTTCTATAAATTCTAGACTTTGCATTCCCACCTCATCAAACTGTTCTCCATAATCTCCTCTTATGAGGCCTATAAAGCTAGAAATAGTATTAAGTGGCTCTTGTAAGTCGTGACTAGCGATATATGCAAACTGCTCTAGGTCTTCATTTTTTTGACTCAATTCTTCTTTTTGCTCAAGTATGGTTGCATTTTGAATAGTGAGTTGCTCTATAAGTTTCTTTTTTGTGCGATAATTCTTGTATAGTACAAAACCGGCAATAAGAAATAATAGCGCTATACCTGTAAGTAACCAGTTTACAGTAGCTCTTAGGTCTAACTCTGAAGACTGCTCGAGCAGCACCTTTTTTTGATCACTTATACTTACTTTTTGCACCTCAATACTGTCTTGCCTAAGCTTGATTTCTCTCTTGCTATTTTGTAAAACAACTTCTTGCTTATCTAGTTCTCTTAATTGATTTTTGATTTTGATCTCAAGCTGCTGTGCAATCTCCCTTTTATCTTCTATAGTTTTCTTTTGTAGTTTATCTACTTCTCTCAACTCTTGTATAGAGTTGTCTTTATACTTTACAATTTCTTGTATGGTATCTATAATTTCGTTTTGACTTAACAACTCACGTTCTTGACGATTAATTACCTCATCCTTTTCTTTTGCATTTGCAAGAACCGTCTGGAGAGAATCTTGCGCCTCTTCAAAAAGTGCTTGCCATTTTTTTGAATTTGCAATTGCATATGACTGTAGTGACGGGGCTACCTTAAAGCTATTTTGGCTTAATAAGCCTTGATTAATCTGGTGTCTAAAAGTTTCTCCTACCCGCACTATGTTAACCATTGAGGAATTAAATAGGTAGTCTTCTGCAATAACTAGCACTCCCTTATTCTCTAGGGATTGTAAGACATACGGCATCTGGTAATTGTACTTTCTATTTACATAAAGTACATCTACATCTTGAATATCTTTTATGGATAAAAAGTTTACTACAGCAACCTGTCTGTCTTGTACTCTTCTTTGTTGAGCCATTGCTCTGAGGTCAATAAGCGTTCTGTCTGGGCCCAGCACGCCTATTACAAACTGCTCTTCTAGCGGTTCTGGCCAGCTTACTTGCTGCGCTATATTAAAGATATAAATAGCTCTTTGTACTCTCGAGACTTGGCTGGGTTGTTGCTGTGCATTTAGAATAATAGATACCCCTATAAAGAGGTAGGTAATAACTATTTTAAAAAATGAAACCGACCTCATCATATACCTATTACAGCTTCACAGCGACTTTAATAAAATAATTTGCTCCCTGAACACCAAACTGACCTACCCTCCTACTATAAATAAAGTTGCCATTACTTGTATTTGAAGAATGGGTATGCTTATCTGGATACACATTTAAGATGTTATTTCCTCCTATCGCTGCTCTTACTCTAGAGCTGAACTGATAATCTATAGAAAGGTCTGTAATAATCTTTGGTGAGAATTTTTGATCTCTTGACTCTATATTGCCAGTAAACTCATTGAGAACCCAATTATTTGAGTTGCCATCTTCTGGATGGAAATACGTTACTGGCCCAAACAATGTGTTATTAAGTTGAACACGGAGTTTTTGAACGTCATAAAAATTTCTAAAACTAAGTTTATAACCCGGTTGTCCTTTTTCAAGGCGTCCTATTTCTTCTCTATTAAAAATAACCTCTTCTGCCCCCTCAAAAGCTTCTGGAACTCTAATATCGCTTCCCACCTTAGTTTTATTAATGTTGAAACCTAAGTAGCTTTCTATATTTCCAGTTCCCAATGATTTTTTAAATACTACAGAAGCATCAAAACCTGAAGTCTTTGTGTCTATAGCATTTGTAAAGAACTGCGCCGCTCCCACTCCAAAAGGGTCTAATATACTTTCATACCCATCTGCAATTCTACCAGAGAGAACAATTCTATCTTGTATAGAAATATAATAGTAGTCTAGCGAGACAGATAAGTAATCATTAATCTTACTACTTAAGCCTGCGCTATAGTGGTTAGAGAGTTCGGGCCTTAACTTATCTACATTAAAAGCCTGTGCGGTAAGGGCACTCTCATTATTAAATGTACCCACTTGTACAATATCTCCATCTATAAATTGTGTGCTTATATTCTGAAAAAAAACTTGATGTAATGAGGGTGCTCTAAAGCCTGTTGCGATGCCTCCTCTTATACTGGTATTTTCATATATCTTGTAACGTGAGGCGAGTTTCCAGATAATTTGATTCCCGAAGTTATTATAATTTTCATTTCTCGCTGCTCCTTGTACTAGCCATTGGTCTGTAACATTTGCCTCTACATCTACATAAAAAGAGCTATTTGTTCTAAACTTATTAAGCTCATTGTCTGGCTGTATACCAGGAAAAACTTGAGCTCCAGCAATTCTAGGTACTTCTTCTCCATTTTCATTTATAAAGACACTTCCTCCATCTATATAAGAGGCTTCTTCTCCTGCGCCTATCTGATAATTTTCTACTCTAAGCTCACCTCCAAAAGAAAAATTAAGCCCAGAACGCCATTCAAAAGACTTAGATAGATCTAGATTTGATGTGTTTTGACTATATAAAAACCCTCCAGCATAAAAAGTTGTAGGTGAAGCCACACCCATAGATGCATTGTTAGAATTATTAACCGTATAATCGAGAGAATTTGTACCTATAGAATGGCTAAAGTCTATAGTCCACTCACGTTTTACCCCTTTTATGCCTAGCGTAACCGCATCATCTTGAATATCTGTAAGAATTTGAGGCGAAAATCCATTAGGAAATAAATCTGTTATCACACGGTCCTGATCTTTTGGAAATCTATAAAAACCAGCACTCTTTCCTTCTCTATAATTTCTACCACCATTAAGATAAACCTTCGCACTATCTGAGACTTTAATCTCGCCGTTAAAATGAATTGCGAGATTTTGAGTCTCAGCATTTCCTATTTGCATAACCCTTCTGTCTGAGTAACCTGTTTGAGTATAAAAATCATTTTCCTCAATGAGACTAGCGTCTTCTTCTGCGTTATCTACATAAACACTGCCTGTATAATTACCAGCTCGGTTTGTTGCCTCCCTCTTTCTGTACTCTCCGGTTAGATTTAAAAATCCTTCTTTGCCTATTTTCATCCCAAAATTTGCTCCCGCAAACTGAGTAAGACCATCACCCTCTTGATTAATTTTTACTAAATTATCAAGTGTGATTGCATTGGTCTGTTTCTTTAATACGATATTGATTACACCAGCAATAGCATCAGATCCATACTGAGAAGTTGCCCCATCTCTTAAAATCTCTATTCTTTCAATAGCGCTTACTGGTATCGCATTAAAATCTGTTCCTACAGCTCCTCTACCTATTGTGCCGTTTACATTAAGTAATGAGCTATTATGCCTTCTCTTACCATTAATTAATACAAGTACTTGATCTGTACCTAAACCACGAAGTGTTGCAGGGTCTATATGATCTGTACCATCTGCTATGGTTTGATGTGTTGAATAAAATGAAGGAGCGAGATAATGAAGGATCTGGCTAAGCTCTATTTGCGGAGAATTAGAAATTTGCTGTGGCGAAATAATATCTACAGAGGCTGTGTTTTGAAACGAAGAGACTGGGTCTGATCTAGTACCAAGAGAAATAGGCTCATCTGCCGAAAAACCAGTTTCTAGTTTAAAATTAATCTCCTTAATATCCCCCGCTTTTAAAACGACGGTGTTGTACTGTACATTATACATTACAAAACTCGCAGATAAGACATACTCTCCCTCATCTACTTCAAAACTAAAGGCTCCATCTATATCTGTTTGTGTTGATTTATTATAGCCCTCTATTGAGACTAATGCTCCAGGAAGCACGCCATAATTATCTGTAACTACACCAACAATTTTTGCTCTAGTTTGACTATAACTTACTGTTGAAATTATAAAGAAAAGAAATAGTAAGGACTTAGTATACTTAGGCATTATAGCTATAACATTACACATTATTTAAACTAAGATCATTTGATCGATTACCTCTTTAAGCATCTCTGGTGAAAGCATTTTTTTCTTTACCCCTTTTACAAATGGGTAAGTCGCAAGTTTATCTTGTTCTGCCTGTCTGGGCATCGTTGCAAGAAGTAATATAATAGGGATATTATGATTTGCTCGCTGCTGGTAGTGTTCTAAAAATTCCCAGCCATTCATTACTGGCATATTAATATCCAAAAAAATAATATCGGCTAGGTAACCAGCATCTAAAGCTTCAATAGCTTCAAGCCCATTTCTCGCTACTTCAATAGAAGAAAATTTACCAGATCTTTCTAATACAACTTTGTTAAAATAGGATACAGGTTTACTGTCATCAATCAATAAGGCTTTATACTCCAAGTTGTGCTATTTATTATTTGCGAGCCTTAGGGAAGCGTCATTTACGGTTTCTAAAACACCATCTAGTATGCTGAATGAAAGCGGCTTATTTATAAAGTCGAGAACTTCATAATTTACTATAGATTTTTTTACGTGTTCTGGGTTTGAAGAGCTAGAAAGGATAATCACTTGTATGTCACTTCTAAAATCTTCATTAAAAAGTTCATAGTGGTCTAAAAACTCCCAGCCATTCATAGCTGGCATATTAATATCTAGAAAAATGATGTCTGGTTTTATCTCATCGCCAGATAGCACTTGTTCTAAAAATAACAGCCCGTCTTTTCCGCTTTGCACTGTTTTAATGTGCTCAAATCCCGAGTGGCCTACGACTACTCGCTTATTAAAGAAATTTACAGCCTTATCGTCATCTATCAAGAGGACTCTCTTCATTATTGAATATTCTAGGGGTTGGGTATAAAGCAAATATCAAAAAAACATTACTCCTAATACAACATAACTGTTAAAAATGAAAAATTATCGATATAACAGCTTTTATGACAGACAAACAACACACTCAATGCTAAGTCATTGTATTGTGTTAGCGATATTTTAAGATTTAGTATGCAATACCAAAGAATAAGTCAAGAAGTCCTACTATTTTAAAACGCTCATTGCACGCTCATTTTTTTCATCTATCCAAGCCTGTCCTTTTCGGCGTCTCATAAAGTTATCATAGTGACGCATATAGAACACATTATACAACGCTTTCCTGAGGTTAGACATTTTTCGCGGAAGCGCCCGTAAACTCATACTAAATCCAGGAGTTTCATATTTCATATAATGCCAGTATCCTTCTGGCATATACAGTGTCTCGCCGTGATTAAGATGGCAAATGAAACCTTTTGCCTTTTTGAGATTTGGAAACTTATCATAATCTGGATCATCAAAGTTGATATCCTCGCGGGTGATGAGGGAGTAAGGTACTTTGTAAAGATGTGGCGTCTCACTAGGAGGAAATAACACACATTGCTTTTTACCCTCAAAGTGAAAGTGTAAAATATTTGCCCAGTCTATGTCGTGATGCATAAAGACTTTGCTCCCCTCTCCTCCAAAAAACAGCATAGGTATTTGCTTGAGTAACCTTAAACCTATTTTTGGAAACTTAAAATCATCTTTTAATGAAGGAACTTCTTTCATTAAGTTATATAGAAAAATGCGATAGTTAGTAGGCTGCTTTTTGAGTAAGTCTACATAGGCACGCATACTCATTGTAGCGTGCGCTTGATTAAAACCCTCGTCGTGCTTTACGGGTCTATCATCATAGAGCGGCACCTCCTTATCTCCAGCTATATCTTTTATATAGGCTAGGTTCCATTTATCATAAGCCTTCCAGTCATCTATAAGGTGCTCTATAACCACGGGTTTTTGCGGCTTTACGTAATCACGTAAAAATTCCTTTTTGGTTATAGTATGTACTCTTGTGATTTCTTGTAACTGCATATAAGATGACCTTAAATTATGTAAAGCTATAGTACCACAAAACACTAACTCCCAGAAGGGAGTTAGTGTTTTGTGATATACTCTCGCGTATATCTACGATATTACTTCAAATATGGTTCTGCCTACTTAAGCGCTTTTCCGGCAAGTTTTGCCTCTTCGTTGCGCTCTATTTTGTGTCCTGGGCGTGACCATTTTGGTTTTTCTCCAAGTGATTCAAACTTAGAATCTACTGCTTCTACAGACTCTGGCTGTGCTTTTTTAACAAAAGGCTTTTGAGGAGTAAGACCTAATAAATCAAACATTTTCATATCCTCATTTACATCTGGATTAGGTGTAGTAAGTAGTTTATCACCAGCAAAGATGGAGTTTGCTCCTGCAAAGAAGCACATAGCTTGTCCTTCTCTACTCATCTCTGTTCTTCCTGCAGATAGTCTAACCTGCGTTTGTGGCAATACTATTCTTGTCGTTGCAACCATACGTATCATCTCCCAGATAGATATAGGATCTATATCTTCCATAGGTGTACCTGGTACTGCCACTAGTGCATTAATAGGTGTAGACTCTGGCTGTGGGTCAAGCTTTGCAAGTGCTGCAAGCATTCCTGCTCTATCTTCTACAGCTTCTCCCATACCTATGATTCCTCCAGAACATACGGTCACATTAGTTTTACGCACGTTAGAAATCGTATCTAGACGATCTTCAAAAGCTCTCGTAGAAATGACATCTTTATAATAATCTTCTGAGGTATCAAGGTTGTGATTGTATGCATATAATCCAGCCTCTGCTAGACGCTCTGCTTGATTTTCTGTCACCATACCTAAGGTACAGCACACTTCCATATCTAGCTTGTTTATGGTACGCACCATCTCTAGTACGTTATCAAATTCTGGTCCGTCTTTTACATTACGCCAGGCTGCTCCCATACATACGCGTGAGCTTCCAGACGCCTTTGCTCGTAAAGCCTGTGCTTTTACTTGTTGTACAGACATAAGGTCATTACCTTCTATATCTGTATGGTATCTTGCCGCTTGCGGGCAGTACCCACAGTCTTCTGGACATCCACCAGTTTTTATAGATAAAAGGGTAGAAACTTGTACCGTATTTGGATCGTGATGCTCGCGATGGGTAGTTGCCGCTTCATATAAAAGCGTCATCATAGGTTTATTATAAATAGCGAGTATTTCCTCTTTGGTCCAGTTGTGTCTTATTTCTGTCATAACGTAAAAATATGAAATAGTCTTAAGCAAGTAAATGGCTATTACTAAGTTTTTAAAAAAATGTAGCCAGTACTGGTATAATTTTATGTGTTAAAAGTTCTTTTGGTACGCTTTCGCGAAAGCGTAATACCACCCTAAGCTTTCTCTACGATAATACTCACGGCATTACCTCCAAAACCTACAGCGTTTACAAGAATCTTGTTAAGAGCTTGATCTTTTGTTTTATCCTTGAGGTATGGTACACCTATAAAACGTTGCTCTTGCAACATATTTATAGCGAGCTCTAAACTTAACAGACCACTTGCACCAAAGGTGTGGCCTATTTTCCACTTGTTTGTAGTGAGCATAGGTAGCTCTTCACCAAAAACGGCTTTTACAGCGCCCATCTCAGAGGTATCGCCCTTAAGTGTACCTGGTGCGTGCATTACAATAGCATCTATCTCAGAAAGATCTGTTTTGCCCAGTGCCATTTTCATAGATTTCTGGAAGCAAAGCCCCTCGTCAGATATAGATACTGCGTGATCTAGCATCTCTGTAGCATATCCCACTGCAGTTACATATGCAAGTGCGTTTTTCTTTTTTCCTAACTCAAGACAAGCTACTGCTGCAGCTTCTCCTAGCACCATTGTGTTTTTCTTTTTAAAGAGGTTAAGCGCCATATTAGGATATGCACTCGTACCCTCTTCTGTAGGTGTGAGTTTCATTGCTCTTATTTGTGCAATGGTAAACGGTGTAAGTGCGGCCTCAGAACCTCCTACTAAGAATTTTTTTGCCATTCCAGATTGTAACCACGCTACGCCATTTAATAAAGCGTGTAAAGCAGTACTACACGTTATAGAGTGCGATATGTCTGGTCCAGTAGATTTTAAATCGTTTGCTAGCCAAGATGAAATATTACCTAGCGTAGTAGATGGTGATGCCTGTGTAGGAACGATGTTTCGTTCTTTATACGTTTCAAAAAACTTTTCAAAAAGTTGTGTTGCACCTCTTGAAGAACCTACGTTTATACCAAAATCTCCATCTTTCCACCCTGCTTGCGCTACAGCAATTCTACCTGCATAAAGAGCATATAGTACAGATGGATCAATTCTTAAATAGTTTTTATCTTCTCGACGTATAGCCTGAATAGCTTTTTGGCCCTCTGGTGTTAACCTTGCAGTAAATGCTTCTAGCTCTTCTTCCCAAGCAATTTTTGTAGTTGTTTCTTGGTATGCGTTCCACTGCTCTTCAGCATTTGAACCTAATGGAGAGATAGAACCTAGACCGGTTATAGCTATAGGAGTTTTCAAAGTATAAGTTTGTTTAAAATTGGATTTACAAAAGTACAATTTCGCGAAAGCGTACCCCATCTATTTTTGAGTTTTCTTAAAAAGAAGTGTAACTTTTACCTCACAACTGTTACCTATCTAAAAATCAATCACAATGGATAATCAAAATGAACTTATAGAGAAGCCTAGCTGGTGGAAACGCAACTGGAAATGGGCTGTACCCGTAGGAGGATGCCTCTCTATAGTCGTAATAGGAGTCATATTAATAGTAGGTGGCGTCTTTGCTTTTGCAAATAAAATCAAAACAGCTTCTGGAAGTGATGAGGCGCTAGCTCAAGTACAATCTAACCAAGAAGTGATTGCTGTACTAGGAGAACCTATAGAAAGTGACGGTTTTGGGAGTTTTAATATCTCTTTTAATAATGGAGAAAAAAGAACTAATGCGACAACACCCATAAAAGGCCCTAACGGAACTGGCGTCATACATATCATCACTAGTGGTGAGGATGATGAGAAAGTGTATGAAGTTTATAATGTCACTATAGATGACAGTGACCAAGTGATTGACCTATCGCCACTACTGCTAGAAGACAACTAGAAATGATCTAGCGCTTCTTGTATTGCGGTATACACTCTGGCCAGCTCTTTATCTGTAATTACATAAGGCGGTAGCACATAAATGGTATTACCTAGCGGCCTAAGTGCTACGCCTCGTTGCATAAAAAACTGGTAGAGCTCGTCACGCAGATTGCCATAGCGCGCCATCTCTATAGTAAGATCTATGGCGATTACAACACCTTTTACTCGCACATTATTCACTTTATGATGTGCTTTTACCGTTTGTGCAAATGCCGTATGAGCATCGTTAATACGCTCTCTACTTTTTGTGATTTCTTTGGTTTGCAGTACTTCAATTCCTGCAATAGCGGCAGCGCAACCTACGGGATGCGCACTAAAGGTATGTGCGTGAAAAAATCCTTTATGTACTTGATCACTTAAAAAGCCTTCAAAGATCTCCTGAGTACAACTTGTGATACTAAGCGGAAACATTCCCGCAGTAAGTGCCTTACTGAGGCACATTATATCTGGTTTATTATCTAACTGGTCACAGGCAAAAACGGTTCCAGTCTTTCCAAAACCAGTCATAATCTCATCTGCAATGGTGAGTACATTTGCCTCACGGCATTTTTTTACAAGCGCATCAAGACCCGCAACCGAGTGGAACTTCATCCCAGCAGCACCTTGTACTAATGGCTCAAAAATAAAAGCCGCACATTTATTTGATGCAAGTATCCCCTCTAGCATAGCCATTACTTCGTCAAGGTTATCATCTTGCGGAGTTGGGATACGTTCTACTTTAAGTAAAAAATCTTCAAAAGGACCGTTATACGAACTCAAACCCGAGGCGCTCATCGCTCCAAAGGTATCGCCGTGAAAACCATCTTCAAAAGCGATAAGCGTGTCTCTCTTATCTCCTTTGTTGTGATAATACTGCAGTGACATTTTGATAGCCGCCTCTACTGCTGTAGAGCCGTTATCATTAAAAAACACCTTCTCTTGGTTACTTGGTAAAATTTCTACCAACTTTTCGGCAAGGGTAACTGCTGGAGGATGCGTAAACCCGCTGAACATTACAAAATCCAACTGCTGCATTTGTTTATGCATCGCGCTAGTGATGTACTCATTACCGTGACCATACATTGCGGTATACCAAGATGCAATACCATCTATATACTCATTACCAGCATCATCATACATCACGGCTCCTTTTGCGCGTGTAATTACAATAGGATTTCGAGCCGTTTGATGTTGCGTGAGTGGGTGCCAGAGGTGCTTGCTGTCTTTTTCTAGTATAGTCACAATAGTAAGTTTAGTGCAAAGTTAGTTAAGGTAATAGCCTTCTTAGTTAGAATGGGTTTAAAAATAGCCTAAAGACTTATTACGCTTTCGCGAAAGCGCTCTGCATACTCTGCAATAACATTTTCATCAAAGTAAGGCTCTTCATCAATACGACCTATTATGGTTACTCCACTCATTTTTTTAATAATAGCCTCTGTGGTAGGATGCTCATCTCCAGAAAATATGAGACCACCTATCTCAAGATTACGTGCCTTGAGTAATTCAATAGTCATCAGTGTGTGATTGATACTTCCTAGGTAGTGACGCGATACTACAATCACTTTATCTGTAGGGCTTATTACATCTGCAATGGTTTCGGTTTCATTTATAGGGACTAGTAAGCCGCCTGCACCCTCAATTACAAGCGAATTTGTAGTTTCTGGTCTTTTAATTTTATCTACGGTAACGCTTACATTATCTATAGCGGCAGCCGCGTGCGGACTCATAGGCGTCTGTAAAGCAAAACTATTATCGTGATATTGCGATATTTCATTTTTAACTAATCGCTTTACTTTGTGAGTATCACTATTATCGAGATCTCCAGCCTGTACTGGCTTCCAGTAATCTGCCTGTAAGGCCTCTGTAACAATGGCTGCAGCAACTGTCTTCCCCACATCTGTAGAAATCCCTGTAATGAAGTATGTAGCTTGTTTATCTTTCATTCTATATTCTTTTGTAGTTCAACAAAGCTCTTTAATGACTGAGCTTGTTTAATACTATAATTGGCTTTTTATTAATTCTAGAAGTTCAGTAACTTCATCTTTACTGTTATAAGCGTGTAAACAAATACGCAGGCGCTCTTGACCTTGAGGCACTGTGGGCGATAAAATAGGCTTGACGTTAAAGTTGTTTTCTTTTAGCTTTCGCGAAAGCGTCTTTACCGCATCATTACCACGTATCACACCACAATGTATGGCAGAGTCACTATCTATAAAGAGCTCACCTAAAGCTAACCTTTTTACTTCGGCCTTAAAATGATTTATAAGTTTGCGCAAGTTCACAACCTCTGGCGCATCCTCATTTGTACGTTCTAACAATTGCTCATAAGCACTTAAAATAACGGCAAGCGAGTGTGGAGGCAGCCCAGTGGTATAAATAAAAGAGCGTGCAAAATTCACCAGATAGCTCCTCAAAGCCTCACTACCTAAAATCGCAGCTCCGTGCGCACCTATCCCTTTACCAAAGGTGACAATCCGTGCAAAAACTCTATCCTCTAGATGGAGTTCTTGTACGAGTCCGGCGCCTTGAGGTCCCAGCACAGCGGTTGCGTGCGCTTCATCTATAATGAGGTGTATGCCATTTTTCATACAGATATGTGCAATAGCAAGAAGGTCTGGCGTATCACCATCCATAGAAAAAACAGACTCGGTCACAAGGTATAGCTCAATGGCACCTTCTTGATCATCTAGGTGATGCATCTCTCGCAACCTAGAGACTAGCTTTTTTATACTGGCAATATCGTTATGCTTAAACTTATAGCCTCTAGCTGGGCTCATCTGTATGCCATCTCGTATACTAGCGTGTATATACTCATCGTAGAGAATAAGATCCCCACGCTGCGGCACACTCTGAAAGAAGCCCACGTTTGCATCATACCCACTATTAAAAACAAGTGCGGTCTCAGCTTTGTGAAAATCTGCTAGCATCTCCTCCGTGCGAGTGTATAGCTTGTGATTACCAGACAGCAATCTGCTCCCCGTGGCTCCATTTGCACTGAGCTGCTCTTCTTGCAATATAGCCTGAGCGCGTGCTGTAATTTTCTGGGCGATGCTACTATTACTAGAAAACCCTAAATAATCGTTTGACGAGAAGTCAACGAGATTTGCTGGAGGCGTGAGCACTCGTAGTGCTTGCGTAGCTTTTCGAGTATCTAGTTTTTTCTGTAATTTTTTTGGTAACATATGGTAAAGATACTTCACCAATGTGACATTTTGTAGGGATAGAAGTGCCGTTAGTTTCTTACTTTTAAAATCTAAACTTTCCTTTATGAGATTACTTCTTATTGCATTGCTCTTAAGCTCCTTTTGTATCGCTCAAACTAATGAGTATAGCATCTCCTTTGAAAATGCTGTACATCACGAGGCTAGCATTGCTATTACCTTCGCAGAACTTAAACAGAAGACCGTTACCGTACGTATGAGTAGATCATCACCGGGACGTTATGCCATACACGAGTTTGCAAAAAATGTATTTGACTTTAAGGCAACAAACAGTAAAGGAGAAATACTAGAGGCAACCAGACCAGATCCATACTCTTGGGAGATTAAAAATCACGATGGAGAAATAAACGTATCCTACACACTCTTTGCAAATAGGGCAGATGGTACGTACTCACAAATAGATGAGTCACACGCACACCTCAATATGCCTGCTACATTTATGTTTATGGAGGGAGAAGAGCATCGCCCTATCAAGATAGACTTTAATGTAAGGAGAGACTTAAACTGGAAAGTTGCTAGCCAACTCAAAAAAGTCTCACAAACAACATTTACAGCACCAGATTTACAATACTTTTTTGACAGCCCTACAGAGGTAAGTGATTACCAGTTGCGAGAGTTTATGGTAGATGGTAAAAACATACGCTTTGCATTGCATAGTGATGACAGTGCAGAAGATTTTGACGCCTACTGGAAAAAGGTAAAAGCCATTGTTCTTGCACAAAAAGAAGTGTTTGGAGAGTTGCCTGCCTATGATTTTGGCGAGTACACCTTCCTTGCCTGTTACGCTCCTCACGTATCTGGTGATGGGATGGAACACCGCAACAGTACCATACTTACCGATAGAGAATCACTAGCAGCTGGTGGTATGGAAGGCAATATAGGAACGGTTTCTCACGAGTTTTTTCACTCGTGGAATGTAGAGCGCATACGCCCAGCAGATCTCGAGCCCTTTGACTTTACCGCAGCAAATATGAGTGGCTCTCTATGGTTTGCCGAAGGTTTTACAAGCTACTACACTAACTTAATTCTTGCTCGCGCAGGCGTTATCACCAGTGAAGATTATGTAAAAGGACTCAACCGAACATTCAACTATGTTTGGAACTCTCCTGCCCACGATTATTTTAACCCGATTGAGATGAGTTACCAGGCACCTTTTGTAGATGCCGCGACCTCTGTAGATCCTGTAAATAGAAACAACACCTTTATCTCATACTACTCTTATGGAAGTGTGCTGGGTCTAGCGCTTGACCTCTCACTCCGCCAGCAAGGGCTTAATCTAGATGACTATTTTAAAGCGGTGTGGAATCAGTTTGGAAAAAAGGAGGTCTCATACAGTATTCAAGATCTTGAAAATGTACTCTCTGGGTATGCGGGAGACGCTTTCGCGAAAGCGTTCTTCTCTCAATACATTTATGATAGTCAGATGCCAGATTATCAAAACCTATTTACAAATGCCGGCCTGAAAATCACACAAGACAAAAACAAGCCTTATCTAGGACTACGTGTAAACGCCTCTGAAAGCGGATTACGTATTGCTAGCCCAACTTCAAAAGGCTCGCCTGCGTATAATGCAAAGCTTAATAAAGGAGATCTTATAACTGCAATAGATGGAGCAACGATAACGACTGTAGATGCCTATAATGCGCTTGTTAAAAAGCTCACTGTAGGTCAAACGATTGCAGTCACCTATAAACGTTTTGGTAGCGAGGCAACCACAAACCTAACAGTAAGCGCAGATCCTACCTACACCATCGCTACCGATGAAAATGCAGATAAAAAAGCTCGTAAGCTCAAAAAATACTGGTTACAAGAAAAGTAAAGGACCATCCTTAAAGGTTATATCCCCAGCACTAAAAATAGTCCTGGGGATTTTTTATGTGTGATTTTTAAATAAAATTATTGTTTTTCAATAATTTTTATATATTTGTTATTGTAAAACGATAATAAAATGAAAAATTTAGCAATTCTTAGAAAACTAATTTCCCTTTACTACTACCTAATGGTAATACTATTTGCGGTAGGGCTTATTACCATCCCATTTCTTCTATATCTAGGAAAGAAAACTGAGGTTTCATTTTTTGGTGATCAAATAAACATAAACTCGCTTTCCTCCACAAAAACTGCTATCGTTCTCTTTCTAATAGGCTCGCTATACTTGCTATACTTTCTGTCCATTAGGTTGATTAAAAATACAGTGGATATCCTAGCTACTGGTGTATATTTTACACAAAAGGTTATCTCTAATTTTAAAAAAGCAGGCAACTACTTTATAGCGATTGGAATTGGAGCAACTATTGTCAAGATTATCGTAGACCTCCTTGTCCTGAGTGAATTAAAAATAAACATTGATGGTGGGATGCTTGTATTTATTCTCTTTGGGCTTTTCTTTATGTTTTTGAGTGAAGCATTTGCAAAAGCACAGACTATCAATGAAGAAAATAATCTAACCATATAATTTTCTATTATGAAAAACATAAAATTACTTCTGGGCGTAATTGTAGGTTTACTTATTTTAAATCTAGCTAAGGTCATCTTCAATATCACTTTTTATAACTCTCTAGATGATCTTCTCAATGCAGATGGTGAAGGTCATTTACTAATCATAACTTATGTAGCCACTATCATTGTACTATGTGCAGCTCACTTACTTGTCGCTAAGGGACTATGGTTTATGATACAGTATGGATACTTTAATTTGAGAAGTATAAAGATGCTCAATTTTGGAGCTGTAGCCTTTATCGCATACGGTATTATTTCGCTTTGCTGGAGACTATACCTAATGAGCTATTTTAATCAAGCTGAAACTAACGAAGCTCCTCAAATGGTTATTAATGCCTTTGAAAATAGCTACACAATCATATTGGGACTAGCCATCATAACAATCACTACGGTTTTAAAAGATGCACACGTCCTCAAATCTGAAAACGATCTAACCATATAACCTATGCCTATAACGATAAACTTAGACAAGGTGCTTGCAGATCGTGAGATGAAGAGCAAAGAACTCGCAGAAATAATAGGCATCACCACAGCAAACCTTTCTATACTCAAATCGGGTAAGGCAAAGGCAGTGCGTTTCTCTACGCTTGAGGCTATCTGTAAGGCCTTAGATTGCCAACCTGGCGATATACTGGAGTATTCTACATAAAAAGCTCTAATATCTATTTCCAAAACAATAAAAAAGCCCAAATTCTCATAAGAATTTGGGCTTTTAATAGTGTATGTAAATGCGCTTTAATCTGCTAGCACAATCACTTTATTGTTGTTCATCTCTACAGTACCACTAGCAATTACAAGTGACCACTTACCGTCTGGTGTTTTGGTAAATTTACCTTCTTGACCATCGGCTATAGTAGGATTTCCTTCAAATTTTACAGTACCTGCTACTAGTAAAGAAACAGTTGCTGCGTGATTATCTAACATTTGGTATTCACCATTAACACCTGGTACGGTAACCGATGATACTTCACCGCTTACTAGAGATGCCTCTGGAGTTACAATTTCTAAATGCATAGTTTATAATTTATAGTACGCTTTCGCGAAAGCGTAATTAAAAATCTCTTAAGCCTCTTGAAGCATTTTTTCTCCTGCTTCGATTGCCTCTTCGATAGTTCCTTTAAGGTTAAATGCTGCTTCTGGAAGGTGATCTAACTCTCCGTCCATAATCATATTAAATCCTTTGATAGTTTCTTTAATATCTACCAGTACTCCTGGGATACCTGTAAACTGCTCTGCTACGTGGAATGGCTGAGAAAGGAAACGTTGTACACGACGTGCACGTCCTACGGCCATTTTATCTTCTTCAGATAATTCTTCCATACCTAAGATGGCAATAATATCTTGAAGTTCTTTATAACGCTGTAAAAGCTCTTTTACGTTTTGTGCACACTCATAGTGCTCATTACCTAAGATATCTGCAGTAAGGATACGTGATGTAGAGTCTAGTGGATCTACCGCTGGGTAAATACCAAGCTCTGCAATCTTACGTGAAAGTACTGTAGTTGCATCAAGGTGAGCAAATGTTGTTGCTGGTGCTGGATCGGTAAGGTCATCTGCAGGTACGTAAACCGCTTGTACTGATGTAATAGACCCTCTCTTTGTAGAAGTAATACGCTCTTGCATCGCACCCATCTCTGTTGCTAGTGTAGGCTGGTAACCTACGGCAGATGGCATACGTCCAAGAAGTGCAGATACTTCTGATCCTGCTTGAGTAAAACGGAAGATGTTATCTACGAAGAAAAGTACATCTTTTCCTTGTCCTTCTCCTGCTCCATCACGGAAATACTCAGCTATAGTAAGTCCAGAAAGTGCCACACGTGCACGTGCTCCTGGTGGTTCGTTCATTTGCCCGAATACGAAAGTTGCTTTTGAGTCTCTCATCGCAGTTTTATCTACTTTAGAAAGATCCCATCCACCTTCTTCCATAGAGTGCATAAAGTCATCTCCGTATTTGATAATACCAGACTCAAGCATCTCTCTTAAAAGGTCATTTCCTTCACGTGTACGCTCTCCTACTCCTGCAAATACAGAAAGACCACCGTGACCTTTTGCAATATTGTTAATCAACTCTTGGATAAGTACTGTTTTACCTACTCCTGCTCCTCCAAATAATCCAATCTTACCTCCTTTTGCATAAGGCTCAATAAGGTCGATTACTTTAATACCTGTAAAAAGTACTTCTGTAGATGTTGATAGGTCTTCAAATTTTGGTGCGCTACGGTGTATAGGTAAACCTGCATCTCCAGTTTTAGGAAGATCATCCATACCATCAATAGCATCACCTATTACATTAAATAGACGACCATAAATATCTGCCCCAATAGGCATTTGTATAGCAGATCCTGTTGCAACAGCATCCACCCCACGGCTTAATCCGTCTGTAGAGTCCATTGAGATTGTACGTACTGTATTCTCTCCAATGTGTGACTGTACTTCAAGAACTAATTTTGTTCCGTTTGAGTTTGTAACTTCTAGTGAATCGTAAATTTTAGGTAACTCAGTTCCGCTCTCAAAAGCGACATCTACTACTGGGCCTATAATTTGTGCAACTTTACCTGTAACTTGTGACATTAGTCTCTATATTAATGTTTAGCAAAATAATAGCGAAAAACTTGTCGTTTTTCGTCGTGCAAAGATACTGTTTAATTTTTTATGCAAAAGTGTAAAGTGTAAGTTTTTGAAAGGCTTTTTTTAGTGATGATTACGCTTTCGCGAAAGCGCACTAAAAACTAGGGGTTACGGTTATTACCTGTGATAATTTCTATACCAAAAACCTTTGAGCTCGGCCAAAAAGTAACGCATAAAAAAAGGATATTTTAAACTTGAGTTTAAAATATCCTTCTAAAAAATTCTAATTATTTACTATCTACTCTACCGTAACAGACTTTGCAAGGTTACGTGGCTGATCTACGTTTTTATCGAGCATCAAAGCGATGTGATAAGACAGTAATTGCAGCGGTATGGTTGCAAGTATAGGTGTGAGTGGCTCAAGTGTTTCTGGTATTTCGATAATGTGATCTGCAAGGCGTTTTACCTCTGTATCACCTTCTGTAACAATACCTATTATTTTACCACTACGTGCCTTAATCTCTTCAATATTACTTACCACTTTCTCATAATGGCCTTTTCTCATAGCGATTACAAAAACTGGCATCATCTCATCAATAAGAGCGATAGGCCCGTGCTTCATTTCTGCAGCTGGGTATCCCTCTGCGTGTATGTATGAGATTTCTTTGAGCTTTAATGCTCCCTCTAGCGCTACTGGGAAGTTGTATCCACGACCTAGGTAAAGTGCATTAGGCGCATCTTTATATTGTGCTGCTACGAGCTCTGCTTGATCATTACACTTAAGAGCTTTCTCTACCTTTCCAGGTATTCTCTCTAGTTCTTGAAGGTAACTTCTAAACTCTGAGTCTGCCATCTTACCTGTAGCTTGCGCTAGCCTAAGTGCGATAAGCGTAAGTATGGTAATTTGTGTTGTGAATGCCTTTGTAGATGCAACCCCTATTTCTGGACCTGCGTGTGTGTACGCTCCAGCATCAGTTATTCTAGATATAGATGAACCTACTACGTTACAAATTCCAAATACAAATGCTCCTTGTTTTTTGGCAAGTTTAATAGCCGCCATCGTATCTGCTGTTTCACCACTTTGTGAAATAGCAATTACCACATCATCTTTAAAGACAACCGGATTACGATATCTAAACTCTGATGCGTACTCAACCTCTACAGGAACGCGAGCAAATTCTTCAAAAATATACTCCGCCACAAGACCTGCGTGCCAAGAAGTACCACAGGCAATAATGATAATACGACGAGCGTTTTTAAACTTCTCGATATTATCATCAATACCTGCCATTTTTATAATACCTTCTTTTACAAGCATACGCCCACGGAAAGTATCTTTAATAGCTTGAGGCTGCTCATAAATTTCCTTAAGCATAAAGTGATCATAACCACCTTTTTCTATTTGCTCAAGATTAAGCTGAAGCTCTTCTATATACGGATCAACTAAAGAGTCATCTTTAATCTTACGTACTTTTAATTTTTTATGATTGCGTATTACCGCCATCTCACCATCTTTAAGATAGATGGTTTTCTTTGTGTACTCAATAAAAGGAGTCGCATCTGACGCGATGAAGAACTCATCTTCTCCCACACCAATCGCAAGCGGACTTCCTAATCTTGCCACAACAATCTCGTCTGGCTTCGTTTTATCAAACACAGCGATTGCATAGGCACCTATAGTTTGATTAAGCGCTATCTGCACAGCTTTACCAAGCTTTACACCTTCGTTTTTCTTGACATCCTCTATTAAGTTAACGAGAACCTCTGTATCGGTATCAGACTCAAACGTATAGCCACGAGAAATAAGCTCTTGACGTAATGGATCGTAATTTTCAATAATACCATTATGGATTATTACTAAATCTCCAGAATTTGAAAAGTGAGGGTGAGAGTTAACGTCGTTAGGCACTCCGTGAGTGGCCCATCTTGTATGACCTATCCCTATACCACCAGTTGTAGTGATATCTGACTCGAGCTTAGCTCGTAAATCTGCAACTTTTCCTTTTGTTTTAGAAAACTTAACGTCCGTTCCATCATATAGTGCTATACCTGCACTATCATAACCTCTGTATTCAAGCCTTTCTAGACCTTGAACAACTACAGGATAAGCTTCCCTATGACCTATGTAACCTACAATTCCGCACATATTTAATATATTTTAAAGTCCTAATGCTATACCGCAAGGGCTAGTAGGATCTATTTCTTCTGTTAGTGTGTAAAAAATTCTTAACCTCAAACGCTTTTCTTCGTTTGGACTCGCACTACCGTGCAATATCGTTCCTTCTGGAGAGATAACAGAAGACAATGGAATTCTTTGACCATCTTCTGAATCACCCGTACCTCCAATAAGCGCAGTGTTCTCAACAGTTACATTTTGAGAAACCGCTAGCGCGAGACGTACATTTGTAGAATCATTTTGGATAATATTATTGATATGCTGAGTCACTCTAACTTTATAGCTTACACCATCACTATCTAAATCATCTTCAACTTCTCTAGTAAGTCTTCCCAAATGATTTATGCGCGTATCAACTGGACCATTTGTTCCTGTAGTTACATCTATGGCAGCATCTAAAAGCGTACTATTATTATCATAATCATAAATAAAAACACGCTCTGGCTCTAACTGACCTGCTCCTGCATCATTAAGATCTTCTTGATCTACATAAAAAGTTAAGTTTGCCTCATTTATTAGGATATTACAAGAACGCAAAGCTTCGAGTTGGTCTGCAACACCATCTGCATCTGCATCTGCTCCAAATAAATCTATAAGCGCGATAGAACCATCACCACCTTTAAGGTATAGATTTTCTTCTCCATCTACCGTATTCTGGCTATCATTAAAGGTTGTTGTGCCTATTGGGCTAATTCCAAAATCGTTTGTATACCCAATAGCACGAACACCACTTAAAGAGAGTGATATATCCCCCACACCATCATCTGTAGATTCTCCTGGTTCGCCTGAGTCATCATCTCCTTCAAAGCTATAATATATGGTTACATCTACCCCTGTTAGGTTAAATAGAATAGTACTTCCCTTATCATCTATAGGCTCTGCTTTAAAATAAAGACCTCTAAAATAATCGTTGAATGTATTGCTATTAAGTAGAACTCCTGTGTCTTCTTGATTAATAATAGCTTCTTGCCAGTAAGCAATAACCTCTGCACCTGTTGTTGTGGTATTATCATAAGCCATTCTAATTCTTGGGCTCAACCTGTCAGAAACTTCAAACTCTGGATCTTCTGGTATGTTTCCATCATCGTCAAGAACTGGCTCCGTAAGAACAAGCTCCTCTGCACTTGGCACAAAACCTTCTTCCAGCTCCCCAGCACTGTTAATATCTCTTACTTCAAATAGCAAATCTCCCTCTACACCAGCAAAATCTCCAATCTCATTAGAAAAATATAATGCGGCATCTTCAAAATCTGAATTTGGATCTAAGCTATTTAAAAAGAAGTTAGACCTATAAACAGATAATTTCATCTGTCCTGGTGTATTTCCAAAAATAGAATCTAGTGTATATGTAGAAGCTCCATCATCATCTGTACCTTCATTAGTCGCAAAATATGCTAGTGAAAAGACAACAGAGTCGATTACTGTAGGGTTATCTTCTGTATTATCTCCAAAGTCAGGATTGGTTCTTGACAAAGCCACTTGTGAAAGAAAATTACTCGTAGTAGATCCATAAGTAGGGTCATTGTAATAACCTACAACACCAATTTGAGAACCATTAGTCTGCACTCCATTAAAACCAGAAGCATCTGCATAATTGCGGCTATATGCTGCAACCTCAAAATCTTGAGCTACCTCTGTTTCAAAATTTACTTGCCCTACAATGTCTGTCCCTATAGAACCAAACTCATCCTCACAAGATATAATCAATAACGCAAGGCCCACTACTGCAAGTGCTTGCTTAAATAATTTGTTCAACTTCATAGTAACTATCTATTCTTCTAAAACTTGGGTAGTATAAAAATCTTCGTATGCCTGAGGAAACTCCTCTTTCTTCTTATACGGCAGAACAGGGATTTTGGTCGTATTTAAAATTTTAAGCAAGTTTTCGTTTAAGTCTTGAGACCCCACAATGGCTGCATCACTATTTCTAATGGTCACCTTCATCAAGTTTTCGTAAGTTGGATCTTCAAGCTCTTTTATAGTCTCTGGATCTACTCCATCAAAAGCAACTTTGTTGAGCAACTCACTATTTAATGAACCTTCAAAACCTTGATTATACACAGATGTTACAATTTTACTTTGTGTAAAAAGTGGCTCACTAGCATAATATTGCTTTAGGTATAATGGTAATAAAGATGCTAGCCATCCTTGAACGTGTATAATATCTGGTGCCCAGTTTAATTTCTTAACCGTCTCCACCACTCCTTTTGCAAAGAAAATAGCACGTTCGTCATTATCAGGAAAAAGATTTCCATCCTCGTCTGTAAAGGTCGCTTTGCGCTTAAAATATTCTTCGTTATCTATAAAGTAAACTTGAATACGTTCTTTAGGTATAGATGCAACTTTGATGATAAGTGGCATATCAAAATCATTGATCACAAGATTCATTCCTGATAGCCTAATCACTTCGTGTAGTTGGTGCCTGCGCTCATTAATATTGCCGTAGCGAGGCATAAATATGCGTATTTGCCCTCCCTTGGAATTAACCATTTGAGGAGCTTCAAACGACATAGAGGCAATCTCGGTCTCTGGTAGATAAGGAATCACTTCAGATGACACGTACAATATCCTCTTATCTTTCATATATGTAAAATTAGGTTGTTATTCTATTCAAAAAACACGCAAAAGTACGAATTTTTACGCACTTAGGGTTAATATTAGTAAGTTTGCACCCCGTTAAAATTTTGGTAAAGTGCAAGCAATCACAGCTCATAATCAGATTTCTAAAATCGTCAGTCAAGCAAAAGCGCAAGGTAAAACCGTAGGTTTTGTACCCACAATGGGTGCATTGCACAGGGGTCACGCCTCACTAATAGACTATGCACTCAAAGACTGTGCCCTTATTGTGGTAAGTATTTTTGTAAACCCTACGCAGTTTAATAACGCTACAGATTTAGAAAAGTATCCCAGAACCATAGAAAAGGATCTCGCTTTTTTATCTCACTATGGGTCTAAGGTCACTGTTTACAACCCGTCACCAGAAGAAATCTATGGGAATAATGTGTCTTCAAAAGGCTATGATTTTGGCCATTTAGAAACCGTAATGGAAGGAGAGCATCGCCCAGGACATTTTGATGGTGTAGGTACCGTTTTAAATATTCTTTTTAGACAAGTTAATCCTCATAAGGCATATTTTGGCGAAAAAGATTTCCAGCAACTCACCATTGTGCGCAAGCTCGTTGATATAGAAAATCTTGATTTAGAAATTATAGGTTGCCCCATACATCGCCAAGAGAATGGTCTCGCGATGAGTAGCCGCAATGCGCGACTTACAGCACATCAACTTGATATCGCTCCTTTCATATACGAGTCGCTATTATATGTAAAAGACAATTTTGACACACTTTCGGCACGAGAATTGAAAGCATATATCGAGTCTATCTACAAAGAAAAAGATGGACTAGAGCTGGAGTATTTTGAGATTGTAAATATCAAAAATCTTCGTACGCTTTCGCGAAAGCGTAAAAATCAACAATATCGCGCTTTCCTTGCCGTTTATGCTGGCGAGGTGAGACTTATAGATAACATCGCCTTAAATTAAACACCTTATTATTACCTTTGCACTATGCTAGTAAATGTTGTAAAATCAAAAATACACCGCGTTAAAGTAACGGGTGCAGAACTACACTATATAGGAAGTATCACTATAGATGAAGATCTTATGGATGCCTCAAAAATTATAGAAGGAGAACGAGTTCAAATCGTAAATGTAACTAACGGTGAACGCCTTGAAACGTATGCAATACCGGGACCACGCAACAGCGGTGAGATCACTCTTAATGGCGCAGCTGCTCGTAAAGTGGCAAAGGGAGACATCCTTATCCTTATTACATACGCCTTTATGGAGCTAGACGAAGCTAAGGAGTTTAAACCTACGCTTTGTTTTCCTAACGAAGAGACTAACTTACTTAAGTAAGCTTGTTTACAAAAAAACATACAAGCCTTGCGCTTAAAATTATACTCCCACTCGTGGGAGTTTTTTTGGTTTGGTATCAACTCAACAAAATGACTGTGACTGAGCGCAGTGATATGTGGGAAGCTATCAAAACGGTAGACCCTATATGGATAATTATCTCGTTACTTTTTGGGTTATTTAGTCATTTCTCAAGAGCTTATCGCTGGAAATTTTTGCTAGAACCTCTGGGCTACAAGCCTAGATTTAGTTCGAGCTTTATGGCTATTCTCATAGGCTACTTTGCAAATACATTTATTATACGATCTGGAGAAGTACTACGAGGAGTGTCACTGTCACGCACAGATAATATACCGTTTGAAAAAGCCTTTGGAACTATTGTAGCAGAGCGCATTGCAGACTTAATTGTACTCCTCTTAGTTATGGCTACTGCGATCACATTACAGTCTACTGCTCTAGTTTCTTATTTTAGAGATAATGCAAATCCTATTGGTTTTATTATACTTCTCATTGTCGGGATTGCGACGGGTATCATAGGGTTAAGATTACTTAAAACTTCCTCTCACTCATTTATTAAAAAGATAAGAGATTTTGGTCTTGGGCTTTTAGATGGCATCAAGAGCATACTTAAGATGAAGCATAATGGTGCTTTTATTTTTCACACGCTCTTTATATGGTTTATGTATATTGGAATGTTTTGGGTAATGAAATTTACAGTACCCGGCATTGCAAGCGCACCACTAGGAGTAATTCTTGCATCTTTTGTAATAGGAGCTTTTGCTATGAGCGCGACTAATGCTGGTATGGGTGTTTACCCTATAGCAATGGGTGCAATTTTTAGCTTCTTTGGTTATGAAGGAGGGATCATTTTTGGATGGTTACTCTGGGGTACTCAAACTATTTTTAACGTGGTAGTAGGAGGTATTTGTGCCTTAATAGTACTCATATTTAATAAAGGCTGATTTTTTTACTACTTTAGGGCTTAGTAATCTAAAACAAGCCCCAAATGAAATTACGTTTTTTCACACTCATTATCAGTTTTTTAAGCCTACCGCTATTTGCACAAATAGACTATAAAGAGCTTTCCTCAGATATTCTAGGAGAGACGAGACAACTTAAAATACAGCTACCTCGTAATTACGAGGGTAATGTGGATAAAACCTACCCTATCATCATTGTTATGGATGGTGATTACCTTTTTGAGCCTGTCGCTGGTAATGTAGATTACTATAGCTACTGGGAAGAAATGCCTCAAGTAATAGTTGTGGGCATTAATCAAGTAGAAAGTCGCAATGATGATACCTATTATGACGAGGTAAGCAACTTACCATCAGACACAGGTGCTTCGTTTTTTGAATTTGTAGGCCTAGAGTTAATGCCTTACCTAGATAAAAATTATAGAACAAGTACTTTTAGAATTGCAGTAGGCCACGATCTCACAGCAAATTTTATGAACTATTACCTTATGAAAGACCCTGCACTCTTTCAAGGATATATATCTCTTAGCCCAGACATTGCTCCTCAAATGGAAGAACGACTTACTGCTAGATTAGGAGCCATCGATCAAAAACTTTTTTATTACCTCGCTACTGGAACCGAAGATATAGGAGCCCTACGCAACTCTATTATCCAGCTAGACAGCCAGATTAAACAAGTTAAGAATGAAAGCTTGCAATACAATTTTGATAATTTTGAAGGAGCAACTCACTACTCACTCGTGGGAAGAGCTATACCAAAGGCATTAGAGCAAATGTTTTCTGTGTATAGACCTATAAGCAAGACAGAATACAAAGAACACTTACTCAAAAGTGACGCTCCCTACGACTATTTAATAGATAAATACACTACTGTAAAAGACCTCTTTGGCCTAGATGACCCTATACGAATCAATGATTATGTTGCGACTGCAACAGCCTTAGAAAAGAAAGGAGACTGGACGGGGCTTGCAAACCTTGGGCAACTAGCTAGAAAACAATATCCAGAGACTATGCTAGGTAATTACTACCTAGCTTTATCTCTTGAAAAGGCTGGGGAACCTAAGAAAGCGATGCGCACTTATCAAAATGCTTTTCTACTAGAAGAAGTTTCTTTTCTTACTAAAGATCTTATGCTCGATAGAGCAGATAAAATAAAAGAGGATTTTGGATACTAAGTAGTGTAAAAAACAATAACGCTTACGCGAAAAAATAAAAAGCTACCCACTATTAATGAATAGCTTTTTTTACACATACATTTCAGTCCCTCAAATGAAATGTATACCACAAAAATCTCAAAAGATTGATGGTTTTGACCTATACCCTAGGTATAGTTTTCACCTAAACCACCGTATTTATTGCCAAAAGCACCATTATTCTAAAAAAACTTCATCTTTAACAACCCATTTAGATTTGACAATCCTACTACGCTACATATTACTATTTACCCTTCTCTTGACCACTAGCTTCACTACTCACAGTCAAAAAGTAGCAGATGCTCTTGAGGTAACTTCTTTTGAGTACATAAGAGACGTAAATAATAGTATCACAAAGTCCACCCTTCTAACAGAAAACTTCAAACCAATAGATCAAAAAGATTTAAACTGGGGAAGTCAGAATGGATGGTACTGGTTTAAAATCACGCTAGATCTTAAAGAAAGTGAAGAAGGTGTTTACCACTTTAAAGTTCCCTCCATTCACATTAAGAATTTCTCTCTTTATCAAGTATCAAATGACACTTTAAAACACCTAGGCACCTCTGGAAATAATATTGACATTAAAAAAAAACCTGAGCTTGAGAGACTCACAAGTGTACCTGCAACAATGCAGCAAGGAAAAAATACATTTTATATACAGACTTTTTTCTGGCACGAGGCTTACTTTCCACTTACCATTGTAGATAATATTACTTACCAGCGCAATAACTTTACATCGCTTGCATTTTCTGGCAGTTATTTTGGTTTTGCCTTATTAGTAATCATCCTTAACTTATTTATGTATTTCACCTTTAATGAAAAGGTGTATTTATACTACGTATACTTCCTGTTTGCCACCTCTGTAAGTATCTTTTATGATGATGGCTTTTTCTCATACTTCTTTCCAAGTCTCATAGATTACTATGATTTCCTAGAGATGTTATTACACTGGATTTGTGGGCTTACAGCACTATTATTCTGCTTTACATTCTTGAGAATCGAAAAGGTGCTTCCTGGCATTAAAAAATGGTTTTATATAACCCTATTCATATCTGCTGGATTTTATGCTGGGAGTTTGCTGCTAGATAATTTCTATCTATTTAGATACGCAGGATATATGATGTCCTCTCTACTTATAGGCTGCTGGTTATTATGCTGGTATATCGCTACAAAATACAGTTATGCCTATATACTGGTAATAGCATACCTTATACTACTATTTTCTTCCATAGGCCACTTTGCATTGCGAGTAACGGGGTATCAATTTATTGAGATTACTTCAAATCAAGTAAAATTTGGTGGTATTATAGAAATGCTCATTTTAGGTGCCGCACTATTATATCGTTTTAAATACTTAAAGCGAGAAAACCACGACATACGTAACCAGTTAGGTCACTATGTAAAAGAGTTACAAAATGTAGCAAACACAAAAGAGCAAACTCTCCAAGAGAGTGTAGATCAAATCAGTACAAGTCACAATCTTTCTAAGCGCGAGACCGAAGTACTCTTAGAGCTCTCTAAAGGTTTCACAAATAAACAAATTGGAGAGGCCTTACACATCTCCATAGCTACGGTAAAATTTCACACTAGTAATATTTATGCAAAACTAGATGTGTCTAATAGGTCAGAAGTAATAAAGAAGGTAACCTAATATGCTTACGCTTTCGCGAAAGCGTACTCACACCCCCTACAACCTTACTCACTATCTTGTGTATATCTTACTGCCGTATCACCAGTATTACATCATATGATTTCCTAATTTAGCCAAAAGCTTTTCTCTCAATGGCCAAAATTAAAACTACCTTTTTCTGTCAAAACTGCGGGACCCAATATGCCAAATGGCAGGGGCAATGCAACGCCTGTAAACAATGGAACACCATCGTAGAGGAAGTAGTACAAAAAGCCGATAAGAAAGATTGGAAAAGCAGCACTACCAAAGTTTCAGGACTCACAAGAACAAGCAAGCCACTTAAAGTAGCAGACATCTCTACCGCCTCCGAAGCGCGTATGAATACAAAAAATGGCGAGCTTAACCGTGTGCTGGGTGGTGGACTTGTACCAGGATCCCTTACACTCTTAGGTGGAGAACCAGGTATAGGGAAAAGTACACTGCTGTTACAAATAAGTCTTGCTCTACCCTATAAAACACTATATGTTTCTGGTGAAGAAAGCCAGCAACAAATAAAAATGCGAGCAGAGCGCATACACCCAGAAAGCGACCAGTGCTATATTCTCACTGAGACAAAAACCCAAAACATCTTTAGACACGTAGAGGAGGTACAGCCAGATATCGTGATTATAGACTCTATACAAACACTACACTCAGATCATATAGAGAGTACAGCAGGCAGTATTTCTCAAATACGAGAAACCACATCAGAGCTTATACGCTTTGCAAAAGAGACAGCAACGCCAGTGATTCTTATAGGTCACATCACAAAAGATGGTAATATAGCTGGGCCCAAGATACTGGAGCATATGGTAGATACTGTACTACAGTTTGAGGGAGATCGCAACCACGTGTATCGCATACTTAGAGCACACAAAAACAGATTTGGGAGTACCAGCGAGCTTGGTATTTATGAGATGCAAGGCTCAGGCCTTAGGGAGGTAAGTAACCCTAGCGAGATACTCATATCAAAAAATGATGAGGAATTAAGCGGTACAGCCATTGCCACAACAATGGAAGGGATGCGACCACTTATGATAGAGATACAAGCACTTGTGAGCACCGCAGTATATGGAACACCACAACGTAGCTCTACGGGCTATAATGTAAAAAGGCTCAATATGCTTCTAGCCGTACTTGAAAAACGAGCTGGATTTAAACTGGGTGCAAAAGATGTGTTTCTTAACGTGACAGGAGGCATTTCTGTAGATGACCCTGCGATAGATCTTGCCGTGGTAGCAGCCGTATTATCAAGTAATGTAGATATCCCTGTAGATAAAGCAATGTGCCTTGCTGCAGAGATTGGGCTTGCAGGAGAGGTAAGACCCGTAAACCGCATAGAACAACGCATTCTGGAAGCAGAGAAGCTAGGTTTTACCAGTATTATTATTTCAAAATACTGTAAAATACCAGATAACACTTATCATATAAATGTGATAAAAGTGGCCAAGGTGCACGATGTAGTGAGACACTTATTTGGGTAATTACGCTTTCGCGAAAGCGTAAAAAACGCCACCCAAGGGGTAGCGCTTCTTAATAATATGTACAATAGACTTATGGTGCAGGGTTTGGTATCGCCTCGTGTACCTCATCTATAGCCTTAAGAACCTCTTTAGAAAGGGAAACAGATGCACTGCCTATGTTTTCTTTAAGCTGTTTCATACTGGTAGCTCCTATAATATTTGCCGTAACAAATGGCCTATCGTTTACAAAGGCAAGCGCCATTTGTGCAAGGCTTAAACCGTGACTATCTGCAATTGCTTTATAACGTCTTGTAGCCTCAAATGAATTATCACTATGATAACGACTGTAGTTAGGAAACAAAGTAACACGCGCATCTTCTGGATAACCATCAAGATATTTACCTGTAAGTTGTCCAAAACCAAGAGGTGAGTATGGTAGTAAGCCTAAACCTTCTCTATGTAACACCTCTGTAAGACCTACCTCGTCTGTGCGATTAAGTAAGTTATATGGGTTTTGTACCGTTACGGCTCTAGGTGCTCCTTTACGAGCTTCTTCCATAAATCGCATTGTCCCAAACGGCCCTTCGTTTGATAAACCTATGTGCCTAATTTTACCCTGCTTTACGTAAGTGTCGAGACTTTCTAAAATAGTTGCAATATTATCTTCCCACTGCTCGCTGCTGTCGTGCTTGTATCCGCGTTGCCCAAAGTAATTTGTATTGCGTTCAGGCCAGTGTAGTTGATAAATATCTAGGTAATCTGTTTGTAGTCTTTTTAAGCTCTTGTGTAAAGCATCTTCTAGTGCTTCTTTTGAAAAACCTAGGTTATCTCTTATAGGTTTAAAAGTAGGACTAGGACCCGTAATTTTTGATGCCAGCACAATCTTATCACGATTCTTATTTTTTGCAAGCCAAGTCCCAATAATAGTCTCTGTAGATCCTTGATTCTCGGGTTTGAAAGGGACACTATACATCTCTGCAGTATCAATGAAGTTTACTCCATTATCAAGCGCATAGCTCATTTGCTCGTGTCCTTCTGCCTCAGTATTTTGACGTCCCCACGTCATAGAGCCTAGGCATATTTTTGATACTTCTATATCTGTATGCGGTATTTTATTGTATTGCATCACTTCTTATTTACTTAAAAATTGAATTTTTAATAGGTGTAATATCACTTGCCTTGACAACTATTGTATTAGCCCAGATATCACCTAACCTCTGCCTCTTATCAGTATTATTTATTGTTATAATCGCAATTAAACCAAACATAAACATATCTATTGGATCTAATAAATGCCTTTTTAAAGACTCTATAAACGTAAGATTTCTAATCTTCATATTTGCCGGCAATACTTTCAATCCCATTATGGAGTTTCCAAGTGTACCTCCTAATAATGATTCAAAAACAACAGTGAGAATCAACCATCCCGTAACTGGTATTAACGCCGGCAATCCATTGAGATGATATGTTCCCTCTACATCAGGAGTGCCAAAAGCAAATATCAATAGGAAGGTTAAAGAATAAATTATAGTATAATCTATAAATCCCGCCAAGAATCTACGTTTGAGATTAGTTTTATAAATCATTTTTAATCTATCTCTTGTAACAAAGCCTTTACCTCATCAAGTTGTGGTGTAAGGATTACTTCTATTCTTCTGTTTTTGGCTTTATTTTCTGGCGTGTCATTTTCGGCTACTGGAGCATATTCTCCTCTACCTGCTGCTGTAAGATTTTTGGGATCTATTCTTTTATTCTGGCGCAGTATGTTTACAATAGATGTTGCTCTCTTTGCACTAAGGTCCCAGTTACCCTGTAGGTTACCACTTCCTCCATAAGGCACATTATCTGTATGTCCTTCTATAAGTACGGCAATCTCTGGGTTATCTGCAAGTACACTACCTAGTTGCTTTACTGCCTTCGTTCCATTTGTACCCACGGTCCAGCTACCAGAGTCAAAAAGAAGCTTGTTTTCAAGTGAGACATATACTTTCCCATCTCGTTGCTCTACAGTAAGGCCTTTACCTTCAAAATCTGTGAGCGCTTTAGATATCGCATCTTTAAGACCTCTCATTTTTGCATCTTTTGCCGCAATAAGACCTTCTAGCTCATCTACTCTGGCAGACCTATCTGCCAGATCTTTTTGTAATCGCTCTAGTCGCTTACGCTCTGCTTCAAGCGCTGCTGTTTTTTCGGCAAGATCATTTTGTTTTGATTCTAACTCTTCGAGCAGTTGTCTGTTCTTCTTTGAGTTTTCTGCTATTGAGGCACTGCTGTTAGTCTCTAGGGCATTATAGCTGTCTTGTAATTGTGCAAGATTTGCCTTTGCAGCATCATACTCTCCACTTACCTCATTGTATTTATTAGATAATGCATCAAGATCTACTAGAGCAAGATCACGCTCTTCTTTAGTTTTTTCTAGAGCAGCTTTTGCCTCGGCAAGCTCCTTAGACATATTGCGGTTATCTTTTCTAAGGCGGCTATATTTTGCCTCAAGATCTTTAAACTTTTTTGCAGGTACACAAGATACTAGCGCACTCACAGCCAGAAGGCATATCAGTATTTTTTTCATTTTATAACTTTATTTTTTGTGTAAAATTTAGTGATCCTTATGATAAGTCAAGCTCTACCATATGAGGGCAGTGATCACTATGTTTTGCATCAGAGAGTATGATTGCTCGTGATATTTTATCTTTAAGAGGTTCACTCACCATATTATAATCTATACGCCAGCCCTTATTGTTTGCCCTAGCATTTGCTCTATAACTCCACCAGGTATAGTTATCTGGTTCTTTATTAAGATGGCGAAAAGAATCTATAAAGCCGCTCTCCATAAAATTACCTATCCACTCGCGCTCTACAGGTAAAAAGCCACTCACTTTCTTATTACGCACAGGGTCGTGTATATCTATAGCCTCGTGACAAATATTATAATCTCCACCTATCACAAGATTAGGCTTATCTTGCTTGAGCTCATTTACGTAATCTTGTAGCAAATCCATATACTCCAGCTTGTGCTCAAGACGGGCACTATTAGTACCAGAAGGCAGGTACATACTCATCACAGACACGTCATCAAAATCCACACGTATGTTGCGCCCCTCAAAATCCATAGAGGCGATACCAGTACCATATTCTATATGCTTTGGTGTCTTTTTAGTAAGTACGGCTACTCCACTATATCCTTTCTTTTGCGCACTAAACCAGTAGTGCTCGTATCCCAGTTCTTCAAAAACGGCAACATCTACTTGGTCTGGTGTAGCTTTAGTTTCTTGTAACAAGACCACATCTGGATCTGTTTGCTTAAGCCAGAGTGCAAAATCTTTGCGCAAGGCAGCACGAATTCCGTTTACATTATAAGATACTATTTTCATACGTTGCTTTATTAAAGTGCTAAGTTATAAATTAGGTTTTTTCACTCCTCTTAAAAACCTTATAAAGTTTACCTTTACGAGTAGGCACTATTAAGCCTAGTATGGAGTTTTACTATAAATGCGGTTATTTTACGTCATCATATGTTTTCTATTTACCAGCACGCT
The DNA here is from genome assembly GCF_000152925.2 of Dokdonia sp. MED134. Lineage (NCBI taxonomy): Bacteria > Pseudomonadati > Bacteroidota > Flavobacteriia > Flavobacteriales > Flavobacteriaceae > Dokdonia > Dokdonia sp. MED134. Next base: position 1,833,243 of record NZ_CP009301.1, read on the forward strand.
ACTGGCTCAACAAACTCGTACAGTAAAGGTTGCGACTAGAGATACTATTGTGATAGACTCTGTAAGTATTAATCCATCCCTTTTTAGTATAAAATCACTCACGGGTAAAACAGTAGACAGTTCTCTTTACATTATAGATTATGCTAAGAGTATTCTTTCGCTTAAAGCGAAAAAAACCACACTCCCAGACAGTCTAGAGATTACATACAAACTGTATCCAGATTTTCTCACTCGCAGCTACTCAAAATTTGACAAAAGTCAAATAGTAGAAAGCACTGGCGCTCTAGATAAACTTGTAAGCCTTGGTGTTGATAAAAGAAAAAATAGCGCTCAGCCCTTCTCTGGTCTTAACGTGAGCGGAAGCATTTTAAGAGGAGTCGCAGTGGGTAATAGTCAAAACAGCACACTCAACTCCGAACTAGATTTACAAATAAGTGGTAAGCTTAGTGAGAAAGTTACCCTACGCGCTTCTTTACAAGATGCAAACATCCCAAGCCAGCAAGGAGGGTATTCTCAAAATCTAGACGAATTTGATCAAATATTTATTGAGCTATTTTCAGACAACTGGAATATAAGAGCAGGAGATATAAATCTTCAAAACACAGATTCCTACTTTGGGCAGTTTACAAAAAAGATTCAAGGGCTTTCATTATCAGGCACTATTAATCATTCAGACACAAAAAGCACAGACCTCTTTGGCTCTGGGGCGCTGGTGCGTGGGGTATTTACACAAAGTACATTTACAGGTCAAGAGGGTAATCAAGGACCTTATAAACTCACAGGACCTAATGGCGAACTTTTTGTGCTTGTGGTCTCTGGTAGCGAGACAGTATACGTAAATGGCATCCCGCTGCAACGAGGAGAAAATGAAGATTATGTAATAGATTACAATGCTGGAGAAATACGTTTTAACGCTACATATCCCATCACAAGCGAGATGCGTATCAATGTAGAGTATCAATTTTCTGAGCGAAGATATACTCGCGTGCTGGCTTATGCGGGGGGAAGCTTTCGCGAAAGCGATAACCTGAAAATTGCTGCTCACGTATATTCTGAAGGTGACGTAAAGAACCAACCTTTACAACAAAACCTAACCACCGAACAAGTTGCCATTCTAGAAGCTGCAGGAGATAATACTGCCGAAATGGTAGCACCCAGCGCCGTACCCGATACCTTTGACACTAATAAAATACTATACCGGCAGATTATAATAAATGGTGTAGAGGTATTTGAGTTTAGCACAGACCCAAATGAGTCCCTTTTTCAAGTGCGATTTACTAATGTAGGTGTTAACCAGGGCGACTATGTTTTGAGTACTACAAACACATTACAACGCACTTTTGAGTACGTAGCCCCAGTAAATGGTGTGCCACAGGGGTCTTTTGCACCAGAGGTACAATTGTTTTCACCCACGTTACTGCAACTAGGTGTTGTAAATGGTAGTTATACACCATCTGAGAAGACCACCATAAATTTTGAAGCTGCAGGGAGTAAAAATGATACTAACACATTTTCTACTCAAGATGATGGTGATAATAACGGTTATGCTTTACACCTTGATGTAAATCAACACCTTATCAAGAAAGATAGCACAAAGCTTCTCAAAGCATTTGTAAATTGGGATTATATTCAAGAAGACTTTGTAAATGTAGAGGGGCTTTATAATGTGGAGTTCAATCGTGATTGGAATTTGGAAAATTCGCTGGCAAACGCAAATGGGCTCTTGCTAGGTACACAAAATTATAGTACGCTAGGCCTTGACTACACAGATGTGCAAAATGGCGCACTTACGTATACTTTTCAAAATCTACATTTTGATGGATACTATAACGGTTTGCGTCATCGTCTTTTAGGTAGATGGCAACTAGGAAATCTAAAAACTATCGCAAACGCAAGTATACTGTCTACAGATGATTTACTGCTCAGTACGAACTTTACACGGGTGAATGCACGAACTATTTATGATTTTAAAAAAGCGTGGGTAGGCGGCTCCCTACATCTAGAAGATAACTTACGTGTTGCAAAGAGTAATGACTCTATCACACCAAATAGCCAGCGCTTTAATGAGTATGCCCTTTACACAGGGATAGGTGACAGCACAAAGATCTATGTAGAAGCAGGTTTTAAATACCGTACTAATGACAGTTTACGACTTAACACAATAGAACGGGTTAATACTTCAAATACGTATTACCTAAAGTCACAGCTTCTTAAAAATGAAAAGACAAACTTGTCCATCTTTGTAAACTACAGAAACCTGGTATACACAGACCAGCGAGAGAGTGAAAACTCACTTAACTCACGATTGCTTTATGACCAGCGGTTTGCAAATGATATCGTTAGGTTAAATACTGTTTATGAAACAAATAGTGGCACACAACCTCAACAAGAATTTACTTATATACAGGTAGATGAGGGGCAAGGCACACACACTTGGAACGATTATAATGGCGATGGTGTGCAAGAGCTAGATGAATTTGAGATTGCACAGTTTCAAGATGAGGCAGATTATGTACGAGTTTTGTTACCCAATCAAGTATTTGTACGGACGCATCAAAACAGATTAAGCCAGCAACTCACACTGCAGCCAGGCCAGTGGTCTGGACAGAAGGGTATTAAAAAATTCTTGTCTCATTTTTATAACCAGACGAGTTATATACTTGATAAAAAGGTGTTGCGCCTTTCTAACGATTTTAGTCTAAACCCTTTTAATGAAGATGAAAACGAGATAGGTGCCACCATAAACTTGAGGAACACACTATTCTTTAACAGAGGTAAACAGCGGTATACCACCTCATATAGTTTTTTATCTAACACCTCAAAAACATTACTTTCTACTGGGTTGCAAGAAGGAAAGTTGCTCACACATCAACTTAACTTTTTACATAAGATTAAGGAGAGCTGGCTTTTTAATTTTAAAACTAGCGTGGGAAGTACACAGAGTATCGCCGAAAATTTTGTCTCTCGTAACTTTGATATTGATAATAGTGGCTTTAATCCTAAGGTGTCATACCTTTTTGGAAAGCAATCTAGGGTATCATTGTTTTATGAATTTCAAAACAAAGAAAACCAGAGCGAGGGACAAGAAAGATTAGATCAGCAAAATCTTGGCATCTCCTTTGCACTAGCAGATTTTGAAAAGATATCTGTTTCGGGTGAGATGAAGTTTATAAATAATGATTTTCGCGGAAGCGCATTCAGCCCAGTCGCTTATCAAATCTTAGAAGGACTACAGCCAGGATCAAATTTTACGTGGAATGTAATCGCACAAAAAAGAATTACGAAGTTCTTAGATCTTAATGTTTCTTACTTTGGAAGAAAGAGCGAAGAAACTAGAACAATTCATACTGGTAACATACAGATTAAAGCGTTCTTCTAATTTTTTACGATATTTAAAGCACTAAAAACAACCTATTTATGAAAACAAAGCTATTTATTACCGGTATCACCTTAGTGACAGGGCTTGTGCTCGCAAGCTGCGGTCAAAAAGCTACTACTGAGGAAAAAGCAAAAGAAGAAACTACTATGTCATTTGATACTACGGGATACACATCTGGAACAATTGTACAATCTAAGGCAGAAGGTGATTGTGAGTGGACGATAAAGCTTAAAGACGGTCGTTTTTTAGACCCTATGACTATAGATAAAGATTTTATGAAAGACGGTGCTACCGTATGGGTCAAGTTTTTACCACAAAGACGTATGCAACGTTGTGACAAGGCAAATCCTGTTGACCTTACAGAGATTAAAATGGCTGAGTAATAATATCACCAATGTAAAATAAAAGAGCCGTTGCAATTGCAACGGCTCTTTATATTTATAATAAGATGTTGCTTTTATTTTACAACTAATTTTTGAGTTCTCATAGATGTTCCATCTAGCGTTCCTACTTGTACGATATAAACACCTTTTGAAACATAGTTCATATCAAGACTGTAAGTGTAGCGATCACCCTCCTTCGTCATATTATAGTAAAGAACTTCCTGTCCTAACATATTATAAACTCTAAGACCAGTTAAATCTTCATAGCTCGTTATAAAATTGATATCAAAATTATTTTTTGATGATTCAACGATTGAAAAATCTGCTTCGGCAAATTCTTCATCTTGGAGACCTAACAGCATACCAGTGATATTTGCCGTAAAGTCATTAGTTCTTCCAAAGGCTAAATCCCCACAAGGGTCCAAAACATCACCAGCAGTACTCTCATCTTCTCCGCGTAAACGCATTCTATGCATTCCAGTAGTTAGGCCTGGAAAGTCGTTAAAATCAATTGTAAATTCAAAATCTGAATTTGCACTTGCAACTTGCTCACTCGAAACAAGCTCATCATCTTCAAAAGCATTATTATCATTAAAGTCTATCCAAAGCGCATAAATAGAATCATCAAATCCCATCTGTAAAGTACCTACAAATGGATTTTCTTCTAAAATAAAATTGAAAACAACATCAGAATTATCGCTATACCCCTCTGACGTAGTACTACACGATACAGAAATATCTTGATCTGCTAACTGAAACCCTGTTACTCCATCATCAAACCCAGCACAATTTGATACTGGCTGGCATATGAAATTACTTACTTCAAATGTAAAATCATCATTACTCTCATCTGCATCACCAGTAATCTCGGTTCCGGCAACTATCGTGTAATCTCCAAGTTCTGAAAGGTCTATGGTAGCAGTAAAAGTATATGTCGCTGTTTCTCCACTAGCAATAGATCCTGTAAAGGTCTCTTGTACAGGAGCTCCACCATCTAAAATATAGAATACAGGTATTGACGTTTGTGTCTCTCCGCCAAAGTTTTGAATAGTTACGGTTACAACTTCTGCATCAGATAATCCTGAACCTGACTCTGGCGTTGTAATAGTCACAACTCCAGTGTCTATAGGATTTAGATGAGTTACTTCCTTAGTAGTAGAATCATTTGAGTTATCTTCATCTTCTGCAAATGATGTAGAAGCTACGATAGAATACGTTTGACCTACTGCAGATAAATCTGCTTGGGTTGCAAAAGTAAATGTAGCAGAAGTAGCAGATGGAATTGTTCCGATAAATGCTTCCGTCACTAAAGCTCCTCCATCTATTTGATAAGTTACATCAAACCCTGATTTATCATTTTCGCCAAAGTTAAAAATAGTTACAGTTACATCTTCAGTTGCTGTTAGTGTACCCGTTACCGGTGTATCAATACTAGTTACACCTAGATCATTTGGAAAGTTAGGTGCAATTTGAAAAACACCCAATACATTAGCACGACCACTCGCTCCTACATATTCATTTAAGAACCAAAATTCTTTACCGTTTACTGGATCTACATCCATCTTTCCGTAATCTCCATAACGTTCAGATCCAGGTATATTTCCTGATCCTTTTGCTATTAGTGTTTCTTCAACACTCATTGTACCTGGAGCATCTGCAGCATACCTTCCTGTATAATATGAACTTAATACTAAGTCCACACTTCCATCTGTAGGTGTTTCTGGCCCTGCCATAGCTGTATACCCTAAGCCTATATTTCCTTGAGAGTCCATAGCCATACTACCGTGCCAAGCGTGTTTTCCGTCTGGAGCTGTATATGTTCCTTCTTGGAATAAAGACCAAGCACCTCCATCACTATCTTGTCTAAGCTCGACCCATCTTATTCCTGCTAGCTCTGCAGCACTACCGTCTGTATCTACAACAAAGTTAAATACCGCTGAATTGTGGTCTCCAAATTTTCTAAATTGCGCTTGATTCATAATTGTAGCTTGTAAAGCATCAATATCTTGACCTCCAGGCTGTGTTAGGTTTGCAAATGACCCATTATCAAATACAGATACAAAAGGTGCTGTTGATATTTCTAATGGAGCAGAAACTGTAGAATTTGCTGGCGTATCCCAATCCATTGTTGCTTCCCATAATTTAATATGGTCTGCTGTTACACCTCCCCAAGCATCGTCTTGAAGATAGACAATAGGACATCCTCCTGTTGTTGGGTGATTATCGTCTGTAATATTTAAAGCTTGCGGACTGTGGAAACCACTAGTTACAATACCTGGTAATTGAAAACCTGCCATTTGTGCTGCTGGATCTGGAGTTCCATCTCCAAGAAATGCTCTTTCAAGAACCCATAACTTAGTAGAACCTCCAGTATTTTCAGTCACATAGTACCCATCTCTCCAAACTGACAGTTTATTGTAGTCAGATATACTTGGGAAATTATATACTGTCCACTCAGAGGTTACAGGGTCTGGGCCATTAGATATTGCCACTTGTACGCCTCCCCCTAAGAATGAAACTACCCATCGGTCGGCAAGATTATCATATGATACGGTAAGATCACAACATCCAGACGCAGGAAAAATATTTCCAGTTCCTAATTGGGCTGTTAACGGGGTACCATCTTTATCAAAAATTCTAAATCCTGTATTAAATACAGCAAAATAGTGGTTTGGACCAACTGCTCCAGAAGGGTCTGTAGGTTGTGAGTTAGAAAGTGCTGTTTCTAAAACAAGACTAGGCGTTCTTCCTTGTATGGTATTAGTACTTCTATGCTGGCTATGAGCAAGAATATCATCTCCAGTTGATCCCTTTCCAGGTACAATCTCATACTTAGAGGCACGACCATCTTGAACAGGACCTGGTTTGTCAACAGAAGGAATAAGTTCTGAGCGTGACGCTATAGAAGGCATTTGTGTGACAGTAGCTGCTGTAGTAACCGTAAAAGGTCCAACAGGCTCTGTCTCCTGTGCAGAAATTCCAAAGCCAAAGGCTAAGAGTGCAATGCACAACAGAAGGTTAATTTTTTTCATTTTGTAGTTTTTGGTTATATAAATAATTTGTTAAAAAGTTCCTAAAAATAACAAAAACACACCTTAAAGCATAAAAAAACGCCCACTAAATGGGCGTTTTAACAGTGTATGCATAATAAATACTATGCTATCCAGTGCTTAAAATTTACTTCCTTATCAATTATTGCTGCGAGGTCTGTGATAAGAACACGCTTTTGTTCCATCGTATCTCTGTGGCGTATGGTCACCATTTTATCTTCTAGCGTATCGTGGTCTACAGTAATACAGAAAGGTGTTCCGTTTGCGTCTTGTCTTCTGTAACGCTTACCTACAGCATCTTTTTCGTCATAAAACACATTAAAGTCATACTTAAGATCATCTATAATTTGCTTTGCTACTTCTGGTAAGCCATCTTTCTTTACAAGCGGAAAAACAGCTGCTTTTACAGGCGCAAGTACAGCAGGTAATTTAAGTACTGTTCTTGTTGTGTTGTTTTCTAACTCTTCCTCAACAAGAGAATTAGAAAATACTGCAAGAAACATACGATCAAGACCTATTGATGTTTCTAAAACATAAGGTGTATAACTCGCATTATCTTCGTGATCAAAATATTGTAGCTTTTTACCAGAGTGCTCTTCGTGTGCTTTAAGGTCAAAATCTGTACGAGAGTGTATACCCTCTAGCTCTTTAAACCCAAAAGGGAATTTAAACTCAATATCTGCCGCAGCATCTGCATAATGAGCAAGCTTCTCGTGATCGTGAAAACGGTAATTATCCTCACCCATACCTAGAGATAAGTGCCACTTCATTCTGGTTTCTTTCCAGTGTTTGTACCACTCTCCTTGTGTTCCAGGTTTTATAAAAAATTGCATCTCCATTTGCTCAAACTCACGCATTCTAAAGATAAACTGTCTTGCAACAATCTCATTTCTAAAAGCCTTACCCGTTTGTGCAATTCCAAAAGGAATCTTCATACGTCCCGTTTTCTGAACGTTTAAGAAGTTTACAAAAATACCTTGAGCAGTTTCTGGACGCAAGTAAAGATCCATAGCGCTATCTGCACTAGCACCTAGCTTAGTTCCAAACATAAGGTTAAACTGTTTTACATCTGTCCAGTTCTTACTACCACTTAGCGGGCAACCTATGCCTAACTCTTCTATGAGCAGTTTTACATCTGCCAGGTCTTCTTTTTCTAGTGACTTACCTAGGCGAGATAAAATTGTATCTATCTTTTCTTGATATCCAAGTACACGTGGGTTTGTGCTTAAAAACTCTTCTTTATTAAACGCATCTCCAAAACGCTTTTGAGCCTTCTTTACTTCCTTTTCGATTTTTGTTTCAATCTTAAGGCAGTAATCTTCTACTAGCACATCTGCTCTATAACGTTTTTTTGAGTCCTTATTATCTATTAACGGATCACTAAAAGCGTCTACGTGACCAGAGGCTTTCCAGGTAGTAGGATGCATAAAGATTGCCGCGTCAAGACCCACTATATTATCGTGCATTTGCACCATAGATTTCCACCAGTAATCACGTATATTTTTCTTTAACTCTACACCGTTTTGACCGTAATCGTAAACAGCGCTTAGTCCGTCATATATTTCGCTACTTTGAAAAACGTAGCCATATTCCTTTGCGTGGGAGATTACTTTTTTAAATTGATCGTCTTGTTGAGCCATAGTATGTAGATGGTTATGATACTGATGATTTATGTGGAGCTGTTTCCGCTTTCGCGAAAGCGTAATAAAAACCCTTTAAATCTCAATAATTGAGAGTAATATTTACTTATTTAACTAGGGGTAAAAATAGTAATCCATCTGTAGTTATGGAAATTGCAAGCAACCTATTTTAAGGTAAGGGTTGTAGAGAGCAACATTGCTTGATCGTGGAAAACGCGCACAGTATATGCACCTCTATCTATTTGCTGTACGGGAAGCACTAGCTCGCATATGGTATATGCCTTATTTGAGTACGGGATTTTAGTTTTTGTATTGTACACAATCTCTTCTCCGCTAGGCCACTTTTCTGATCGCTCTACACCTAGCATTTTACCTTGCTCGTTAAGAACTTGCACATAAAAGATTTTATCACCTGCTACTGCCAGTTGATTATCATTTACCGTAAAACATACTTGTATCATCTCTACACGACTGGCGCGAGAGGTGATTACAAATTTACCACTGTTGCGTTGTATAACGCCGCGTGCAGCGAGGTTACTCACGGTAAGCTTTGCTCCTTGTGTGAGCCTGTCTGCAAGCTCTCTATTAGATTTTTGAATACTGTCTTGAGACTTCTTTGCATCATCTAGTGCTTTTTGTGTCTCTTGCTGGAGTGTTGCTAGCCTTTTAGTTTCTAGCGTAAGGCTGTCATTTTCGGTAATAAAATACTCCCGCTCCCTACGTAGTTTTTGTATCTCGAGCTGAAATTGTCGCATCTTTGACCTAGTAACATCTTCTCCTTGAAGTGTCTTTTTGAGCTCTATAAGTCTTACTTGTGCTTGTTTGAGGTTTGCTTTTAACGCATCACGTTCTTCTAGCAGTGTGCTATATTTTGATATTTCTTGCTCAAGTTGCGTAGCTATTTGTGCTTTCTCTGTGAGTAATTGCGCTTCTCTCTTTTGCACCTCACTTTGAAAATCATACGTATAATACCCTAACCCAGCGACAACTAGACATAGCAGTATAACAAGAATTAGTAAAGTATTATTGGTACTTTTAGTACGCATAGATGGTCTATTATTCGCTCAAAGGCGTTAAATTAGAAAAAAAAAGTAAAACCTTGCTACAATCTTTACGATCTCTGTTTTTTCCTGAAAGTTGTAAATCTTGCGACAATGAGCTTCTTGAGGTAGAAATTATGATTTGCACACAATGTAGACATACACTCCCTCTTACAGATTTTCATAGGTACAACGACCCTGCAATAAAAAAAGTATTTTACGGGCGCCTCAATCTTGAAGAAGCAACAGCCTTATTTTATTTTGAGAAAAAAGGTCCCGTACAAGAACTCTTACATAACTTAAAGTACAGAGGTCACAAAAACATAAGCGAGTTTTTAGGCAACTGGCTAGGTGCAGATCTTGCTACTCTTGACAACTATAAAGAAATAGATTGTATAGTACCCGTACCTATACACCCTAAAAAGAAGAAAACGAGAGGGTACAATCAAGTAGCCGGTTTTGGTAAAGCGCTTGCAAAGTCACTTACTGCAACATATAGAGATGATGTGCTTATAAAGTCTAAGAATACGAAGACTCAAGTTTTTAAAGGCCGTTTTACTCGCAGTGACGAGGTGCTAGATGCTTTTACCGTAGCGGTAGACAACTCGCTAGAAGGAAAGCATATTTTACTATGTGATGACATACTCACTACGGGAGCTACTCTGGAGGCCTGCGCATTGCAGCTGCTTAAAATCCCTAATATTAAGTTAAGTATTGCTGTTATGGCAATAGCGCAATAGGTATTTCGTTTTGGGTAAATTAATTGTTTCTTTGCAAATAGATGAGAGATAACCCTTGGTACTTTATGAACTTAAAAAGAGCAACCGTTTTTGCTCTTGTAATCGTGGGTATGGCACTCACTCTGGTAAATTGTGCAAAACGCGGCTCACCAGATGGAGGGCCTATGGATAGTCTACCTCCCGTGTTTGTAAAAGCGACACCGCCTAACTTTACAACCAACTTTGATGGAGATGAGATACGCATTTACTTTGATGAATATGTAAAGCTCAAAGACTTGCGCAAGCAGCTTATCATCTCGCCTCCTATTGTGAATAGAGTCATCTCACCGCAGGGATCTGCTTCAAAATATATCAAAATTGACATTCAAGATACGCTAGCTCCTAACACAACTTATGTATTTAACTTTGGGCTAAGTATTGTAGATAATAATGAAGGAAACCCTTTCCCTTCATTTAAATATGTGATGTCTACTGGAGACTACATAGATAGCCTTAAAGTATCAGGGAAAATTATAGATGCAGTGGCAGAAAAGCCAGACAACTTTGTTACTGTAATGCTTTACGAAGCAGATAGTACTTATACAGACTCAACGGTTTATAACAAACCTCCTCTATATGTTACTAATACCTTAGATAGTTTAGATACTTTTACACTAGACTACCTCAAGCCTGGAAAGTATGCGCTTATAGGTCTCAAAGATGAGGATGCAAACTATACCTTCCAGCCTAAAAAGGATAAAATTGCCTTTGTAGAAGAGTTTATTAATGTTCCTACAGACTCTTCTTATACTTTAAAGTTATTTACAGAGGCTCCTGCTTATAAAGTCTCAAGACCTAAGCACGCAGCAGAAGGTAGAATAGCCTTTGGAACCACGGGATATAGAGATAGTATTTCTATTAATCTTCTAACAGATGCAGGAGACAAGCACACCTCAACAATTACTAAAAAAGGTGAAGACACCCTTTACTACTGGTACAAGCCTAAGCTGGCAATAGACTCTCTCATATTTAACGCTACTGCTCCTGGATACTCAGACACCTTGCAAGCACGTATAAGAAAACCAAGATTAGACTCGCTCTCATTTTCATCGAAGTACCGAAATGTAGTTTTATTTAATAAAGCTTATCGTATACAGAGTAATATCCCCATAGATAGTATAAACAAAGAGCTTATTACCGTAATAAAAGACTCTACAGAAATAGAGTTTGACTACGCCCTTGCAGAGAATAGCACAGCTATTGATTTTGACTTCAAAAAGGAAGAAAAAACGAGATATAGTATTACGGTCTTACCAAATGCGATTACAGATTACTTTGGACAAAAGAATGACACCTTGCGCTACAAAGCCCAAACTAAGGAAATAGGTGATTACGGTGATATAGAGCTCACACTAGTAAATGCACAAGCATTCCCATATATCGTACAGTTGCTCGATAGTCAAGAAAAGGTGGTAGAAGAGCGCTTTAGTTCAAAAGAAACGGTATTTGAGTTTAAGCTTCTCAAACCTGGTAAGTATAAAGTGCGCCTTGTAGAAGATGCAAATAACAATAAAGTCTTTGACTCTGGTAACTTCTTACTAAAGAGACAGCCAGAAATTATAATTAACTACCCTGGTGAGATAGAGGTGCGACCTAGCTGGTTTGCAAAGGAGCGATTTGAGCTACTCCCTAAAGAACAGCCACTAGAAATTCCTACCCCAGAGTAAATACATCTTTGTCTTGAAGAAACGGCAACTTTGCTCTTGTCTCTTTAATGTGGTTTTTTGAAAGTGTAGCAAGCACTACCTTTTCTTCAACTCTTGCAATAGCCATAGTTTTACCCAGCACATCATATGCAGCGGTATGACCTACATAATTGAGATTATTTGCATCTGTACCTACTCGATTTACACCTATGGCATAAGCCATATTTTCTATAGCGCGCGCTTGTAATAAAGTATCCCACGCTCCTACTCTAGCCTCTGGCCAGTTTGCCACATATAAGACCACATCATAGCCTGAAGTATTTCTTGCAAAAACAGGAAATCTCAAATCGTAACAAACTTGCAATAGTATTTTCCACCCTAGGTAGGTGACAGTGATGGGAGCATCACCAGCTTGATATTTTTCACCCTCACCTGCCATATTAAAGGTGTGTCTTTTATTGTAATATTCTACCGTACCCTCTGGAGTTATAAAAACAAAACGATTATAGTACAAATCGTTTTCCTCTATAATGAGACTACCACAAATTGCCGTTTTATATTTTTTTGCTTGTGCTTTCATCCACTGCACTGTGATGCCATCCATAGTCTCTGCTAGAGGTTCTGGATTCATAGAGAAACCGGTTGTAAACATTTCTGGCAAGATGGCGAGATCACAGTTTTCTGGTAATTGTGTAAAGTGCTTTTCAAAGGCTAAGCGATTTTGAGCGGGTTGCTCCCAGATTAAATCGCTTTGTATCATTGCCACATTAAGTTGATCTCTTTCCATAGTATAAAGATAAAACGTATGCCTATATAAAACCACCGTACTATTATAAAAGCTAGCAACTCATTATTATCTTTACGTACCATCGCACTGTCTATGCAAAACACAATCGCAACACGTATATATGATTTTTTAAAACAGTTCCCGCCTTTTCAGTTTATGGCGAGTGACGATCTCTTTAAAATATCTACGCTGGCAAATGTGCTCTATCTAGATAAAGATCAGATTCTTTTTTCTAGAGACGAGCTTTATAGTGATCGCTTTTATATCGTTCAGCAGGGCGCTATAAAACTCACCAGACCTTCTGGTAATAAGACAAAGGTGGTAGACATTTGTGATGAGGGTGATTTATTTGGCCTTAAAGTAACTAGTGAGAACACCTACCGTACCACAGCAACGGCAAATGAGGAAACTATTATCTACACGATACCGGTAGAAGCGTTTTCCGCTTTCGCGAAAGCGAACAAAGCCATCTCAAATTACCTCATCGCCAGCTTTGCTTCAAACATAAAGGACCCCTATACCTTGCAACAAAACGGATCCTTACTTAACACCTATGAGCCAGATCGTAATCAAGACTTACTAGGTTTGCAGCAAGCAAACTACAGTAAGAATGTAGTAAGCTGTGACCCAAGTGCTACTGTGCAAGAGGCAGCACAACTTATGCAATCTAGCAGGATAGGTAGTCTGGTTGTAACTAGCAACGAGCTACCTGTTGGGATTTTGACTAACAGAGAACTGCGCAACGCCATTGCAAGTGGTACAGACACTACAAACACACTTACAAAGGATATAATGATTCATCCCGTGGTGTGCACTCCTGGAGATTTAACAGTGGGCCAGGCGCAGCTTATGCTTATAAAGTACGGAGTAAATCATCTCGTAATTACAAAAGATGGAACAGATAGAAGCGCTATAATAGGGATACTAAGCAAGCACGATATTGTAGTCTCATTTGGTAATAGTCCTGCCGAACTTATTAAAGAAATTAAAAGAGCAGAAAAGACTAAACTCCTACGTATGTCTTGGGAGAAAGCAACGGTAATACTTACAAACTATCTTGACCAAGGTTTACCACTATCACACATACTCAATATCTTCTCTGAGCTCAAGGGTGCCCTCATATATCGCACGATGGAACTCTCACTAGCCAAAATGAGTGAACCCCCTCCAGTACCTTTTACTTGGCTAGCTTTAGGCAGTCAAGGCAGGGAAGAGCAGCTGTTATATACAGATCAAGATAATGCCCTTGTTTATGAAAATGTCCCCGCAGAAAAAGAAGAAGCCACAAAAGCTTATTTCTTAAGACTGGCAAACCGTATGAACAAACGCCTGCATAAAATAGGCTATGATTATTGTCCTGCAGATATGATGGGAAGCAACCCTTTGTATTGTTTACCCATAAGTGAGTGGAAAGAAAAATTTAAAGGCTGGATATATGACCCCTCACCAGAGAGTATGCTACTCTCGGGTATCTTTTTTGATTACAGGCGCACATTTGGAAGCCAGCAACTCGTTGAAGAGCTCACTACTCACATTTACAGTTTACTAGGTGACAGCTCCATTTTTTATCGATTTATGGCAAAAGATGCGCTTAAAAATCCGCCGCCGGTGAGTTTTTTTAGAAACTTTCTGGTAGAAAGTGATGGGGCTCACAAAGATGAATTTGATATAAAAAACAGAGCAATGGCACCTCTTATAGGTGCGGCAAGAGTACTTTCTCTATATCACGGTCTCAAAAATGTAAATAGAACTTCTACTAGATACGAGCAACTCGCTATGCTAGAACCAGAAAACCGAGAGTTATATGAAAGTTGTGCTTATGCGTTTAAAGCACTACTTAAATTTAGAGTACAACAAGGTTTAAAAAACGGAGATAGCGGTCGCTTTATACAACTAGAGTCATTATCAAAATCTGATAGACTTAAACTCAAGAGATGTTTTAAACCCTTACGAGATGTGCAAGAAGTACTACGTGTACGATTTCAAACTCAAAACTTAAGCTAGATGTCCTTATTCTCAAAAAATAATGACTCACTACCAGAGTTTTGGATAAAATATCTTGACGCTTTCGCGAAAGAAAAAAAGGAAAAACGCTTCTTTAAAAAAACCGCAGACAGCAAGGGTTTACAAAACACAAGATTTGTAGTTTTTGATACAGAGACCACGGGTTTAGATTATAAAAAAGATCGCATTCTTTCCCTAGGTGGTGTTGCTGTGGTAGGCAATCAAGTTATTGTGGCAGACACGCTCGAGCTATTTTTAAAACAAGACTTTTACAATCCAGACAGCGCACAAATACACGGGATCTTAAAACAAGGCAATTACCTCAAGGTTAATGAAAAAGAAGCCATTGCCCAGTGTCTAGATTTTATAGGCACAGATATTCTGGTAGGGCATCACGTAGGCTTTGACGTAGCAGTGGTAAATCAATCACTTAAGAGAGCTGGGCTAGGCAGGCTAAAAAACAGACAACTCGATACAGAGATTTTATACAAGAGACTAGTACACCCAGTAAACAGACCTCTACAAGACAAACGCTACACCCTAGATGAGCTTGCCGAAGCTCTTAAAATACCACTACACGACAGGCATACCGCAGCGGGAGACTCTTTAATCACGGCGCTTGCTTTTATAAAAATTGTTCATAAGCTCAACAGCGATGGCGAGATGAAATTAAAACACCTTTTTAGATGATTAATCAAGACACACTTATTGTATTTGACATAGACGGTACACTTACAGACAGCATACCCACCTATTTACCTGTAATAACCAAAGTACTTGCAGATATAGGTCTCAAAGATATAGATACAGATTATGATAACTACCTGCATCATACAGATCGCTATGCACTGGAGTATAATTATGAGCGCAATTTTGGCAAGAAAGCACCACAAGATTTACGGTACACACTAGATACACTCTTAGGAGAAGAGCTCATAAAACACCCTTCTGTGCCAGAGATAAAAGGTGCTACAACATTACTTGAGGTTCTCATAAACGAAAAAATTCCTTTTGCATATGGTACGGGAGCTTTCCCAAAAGCAACAGTGGTAAAGATGGAAGGCTCTGGTGTGCCATTTATACCAGAAGTACTCGCCACCTCGCTAGAAAATGTATCACGAGTAGGTTTTGTAAAAGAAGCCATAGAGAAGTCTAAGGCACATTATGGTCACTCTAGTTTTGAGCGCATCATTGCTGTGGGCGATGGTCTCTGGGATCTCAAAGCTGCACAAGATCTTGAGATAGATTTTTTAGGCATAGGCACAAAAAACAAAGATGCAATGTTTAAAAATGGGTGCACGCACTGGGTAAAAGACTATGCAAATTTTGACCTCTCGCAATTTGGATAGATTAAAAATGCGTGCGTAAAGATGGAGAATTACGCTTTCGCGAAAGCGTAAACCTGCTACTTGCCTTCTAAAATAGCCATTAGCTTTTCTGCTCCTTGCATTTTTGCGTGATCATAAGCGGTGTTTCCTTTTTCGTCTACGTGGCTTGCGTCTGCGCCATTATCTATAAGTAGCTGTGCAATTTCCGACTGTGCAAAAGTTGCTGCATAAATCAAAGCGGTTGCACTGTTTAAATTTTGAGCATTTACATCTGCACCGTGGTCTATAAGTAGTTTTGCGATGGCCGCATACCCCTTAAAACAAACACCCATAAGGGCCGTGTTGCCAGAAGCATCTTTTGCATTAAGATCTGGTTTGTGCTTAAGCATAGCCTCTGCCATATCTTGATTACCGTAATAAGTGGCAAGTAAGAGCGGCGTTGAACCACGTTGATCTTTTATATTAATAAGCTCTGGGTGTGCCGTTATAATTGCTTTTACCATCTCTACATCTCCGTTGCGTATGGCATCAAAAAGTTTGTCATTCATAATATGCTGTGCTATCTAACTTAATGTATAAATATAATCACAAAACAAATATCGCGCTCACAAGCAGTCATAATATTTACCTATAATATGATTTAAGTAATCATTGTAAAAACATTTGTTCATCAAGTAGGCTCGCTAAAATCTTGTTAATTACAATTCTCTTAAGACCCTAAGCTCAAGTTCTAAACTATATTTAAAAACACTAACCAAAACTATATTACAATGAGCAACTCTGCATTATCAAACTGGCTAGAAAAAGACACAATGGCATCTACTGCTTCGAGAGGGGTTATCTCTGGTGTACTAGGTGGACTTGCAGGTACTATTGTAAAAACAGCAATCGAACATTTTTTACCAGTAAGACAGCCTAACACAGAAAGCGCGCAACTTAAACTTGTAGATAATATTTCTGAAAAACTCACGGGTGAACCCGTAAGTGCTTCAAACCGGGACCTAGCAGAACAACTAGTAAACATCCCAATAGGGGTGACACTAGGCGCGAGTCTAGGCTATACAAAACGCGACAGACCAGAGACTAATGTGGTGGAGGGCGCCCTCTTCGGAACGACAGCATATCTTGCTACACACGAGACATCATTACCACTTATGGGTCTAGAAGAAGCTCCAGAAGACATCCCAGTAAAGTTACAAGCAAATGAGTTTCTGGCTCACGTAGCCTTTGGTATAACTGCAGAGCTTGTGAGAGGCTGGGTAGCAAGGAAACTAGATGATTAAATCTCACATAAAATAGTTGCTGCTTTTTTAAGGGTTTCATCATCTTTTGCAAAGCAAAAACGGAGCATTTTAAAATCTTCTTGATGAAGATTAAATACTGAGGTTGGTATTGATGCTACTTTATGGTTTTTTGTAAGTCTCTTTGCAAATTCTACATCTTCCTCCTGCGTTATCTCGCTATAATCTAGCATTTGAAAATAAGTACCAGCAGCGGGTGTTACTTTAAAACGTGAGTCTTTAATTAGGTCTAAAAATAAATCCCTCTTTTGCTGAAAGAAATCATTGAGTCTTAAATAATGTTCTGGTTCTTTAAGATATGTAGCGAAGGCTTTTTGTGATGGGTGATGTACAGAAAAAACATTAAACTGGTGTACTTTCTGAAACTCCTCCATTAATGCCTTAGGCGCTACTGTATATCCCATTTTCCACCCTGTGTTGTGAAAGGTTTTTCCAAAAGATGCAGTAATAAAACTACGCGCTCGTAGCTCTGGATATCTAGCTACACTCTCGTGTTTTTTACCATCAAAAACAATATGCTCATACACCTCATCACTAAGCAAGATAATATCTGTGCCTTTTAATATTCTAGACAGCTCCATCATATCCTCCTTATCAAGTATAGTACCTGTGGGGTTATGCGGTGTGTTTATAAAAAGCATCTTAGTCTTAGGCGTTATAGCACGCTCTACCGCACTCCAGTTTACTTTATACAACGGTGCCTTGAGTTGTATAGGGACTATAGTTCCTCCATTTACCGTTACTGCTGGCTCATAACAATCATATGCTGGTTTAAGAACAATTACCTCATCTCCCGGTCTTATAAAAGCAGATACAATGGTATAAATAGCTTGTGTAGCCCCAGCGGTCACAGTTACCTCACTCTCTGGATGATAATCACTGCCGTATAATGTGTTTATCTTATTGGCTATTTGCTCGCGTAGGCCATATACTCCAGGCATAGGTGCATACTGGTTATACCCATCACTCATAGCCTTAGTTACCAGTTGTTGTAACTTGGGATCACTATCAAACCCAGGAAAACCTTGAGCAAGATTAATAGCTCCTTCTTGATGAGCAAGCTTACTCATCACTGTAAAAATGGTGGTACCTACATCCGGTAGTTTTGAAGTAAAGTGCATTGCAGTCTTTTTTTCTTTATGATGACTAAAGATAAGACAACTATACTACAGATAAGGCTACGGTTACCTTACTCTTATTTACCCATTTCTGCAGCAGTAGTTTCTAGCTCTGCATACCATTCTTCGCCAAATTTACGTACGAGCGCATCTTTAGTAAACTTGTAAACGGGTACTTTAAGTTCTTGCCCCAGTGTACAGGCGTCATCACAAATAGGCCAGCGGTGATAATTTACTGCCGAAAATGAGCTATACTTTTGTACCCTCACAGGGTATAAATGACAAGAAATAGGTTTTTTCCAATCTACTTTACCAGCATTATATGCATCTTCTATACCGCAACTTGCCCAGCCTTTATCATTAAAAGTCACATATGCACACTCTGCACCATTTACAAGTGGGGTCTCAAGCTCACCATCACGCACGATTGATGTACCCTGTGCCTCAATAGCGGCGATACCTTCTGGGCGTAAAAAAGGTTTTACCTCCTCATAGATGTCAGCCATAATCTTCACCTCATCTTCCTCCAGTGGTGCGCCAGCCTCTCCCGCTATACAGCACTCACCCTTACAGGCATTAAGATTACAGACAAAATCTTTTTCGATGATGTCTTCAGATACGATGGTTTTTTTGAGTTGAAACATAGAAGGCAAAGATACTGCCTTGTGCTTAAAACTATAAGACATTTTTCACCCCACCTTTGGTATTTGTCATATGGTTTAATTTGCACTTAGTTTTAGAAACCACACTTTTTACACATTGTCCTATTGTGTATCTTTCTAGAGTGACAAGTACGCTTTCGCGAAAGCGTAAACCTAATGTCAACATATAATCTAAGCCTATGAAAAAGCTCTTGTACATATTATGTCTAGTCCCACTTTTTGCACTATCCCAAAGTAATTATGATAAGGTTATAGATGAACGTCTTAGAGCAACCTTATTACAGCACAAAGATTTTGTGAGCATTCCTAATCTCCCAGAAAGTCCAGAGCTTATGCTTGAAAACATTGCTTGGGTAGAAAAGAAATATGAAGCACTAGGCTTTACAACTACGCGTCTTAAAAGCGAGACATTGCCTATACTACTTGCAGAAAAAGTATACGACCCTGCGCTTAAAACAATTCTCTTTTATGTACACATAGATGGGCAACAGGTAAATCCCGCAGTCTGGGATCAAGAAGATCCTTTTACCCCTGTATTAAAAAAACAAGACCCATCTGGGACTTGGACAGCAATGGGCTGGGATGCATTAAACCAAAAAATAAATGATGAATGGCGCATATATGGAAGAGCCGCAGCAGATGATAAAGCACCTATCCTAATGTTTATTACCGCATTAGAAATATTACAGGAGCAAGGCAAAACACCAAATTTTAATATCAAAGTAATTTTTGACCCTCAAGAAGAGTATGGTTCTACTGCTCTAATAGGCACTCTTGACACTTATAAAAATCGCTATGCTGCAGACTATTTTATAGTGATGGACGGCCCTGCGCATAGTTCTAATAAGCCTACACTCACCTTTGGCTGTCGTGGTATAGCCACTTGTGAGATTACAACCTATGGCGCAGCTTTACCACAACATAGTGGTCACTATGGTAATTATGTGCCTAACCCAGTTTTTAGACTATCGCATTTACTCTCAAGTATGAAAAATGATGATGGCAGGGTACTTATAGATGGTTATTATGACGGTATTACTATAAGTCCAGAAGAAGCTATTGTTATGCAGTCTGTGCCATTTACCGCTGCTAGCTTTAATAAAAAATTAGGCTTACACAGCGCCGAAAGTGTGGGTAAAAATTATCAAGAAGCGCTACAATATCCTACACTTAATGTGAGACAGCTCAACACCTCTTGGACAGGTAAAGGGCTCAAGACCGTAGTACCTAGCACCGCAACTGCACACCTTGATGTGCGCCTTGTACCAGAAATAAGTGGGGATGACCAGCTAGATAAAATTAAAAAGCACATAAGCAATGAGGGGTATTTTGTACTAGACAGACTCCCCACCGCTCAGGAGCGCCTTACTCACAAGCGCATAGCAACAGTTAAGACTAAAACTCTTGTAAATGCTTTTAGAACAAGTCCACAGGGAGATTTTGGTGTAAAAATGAGGCAGCGATTGACACAAGTTTTTAATGAAGAGCCCGTAACGATACGTATGATGGGTGGCACGGTGCCTATTGTACCGCTTATTAACACCTTAAATCTTCCTACCGTTATCTTGCCTCTTGTTAATATGGACAACAACCAGCATAATCCTAATGAGAATATACGCATAGGTAATATGAGACAAGGTATTAAAGTGTGTCTTGGCCTTTTTGAAACCAATTTCTAGCTTGCAAAAAATTCAATAAAAAAGCCGACTTATTATAAGTCGGCTTTTGTTTTTTGTTTCGCTTTCGCGAAAGCGTAATTATATTACTTCACGTCAAAACGATCTGCATCCATCACTTTTACAAATGCTTTTACAAAGTCATTTACAAAACGATCTTCGCCATCGCTTGCTCCATAAACCTCTGCAACAGCTCTTAACTCTGTGTTTGATCCAAAAATAAGATCTGCACGTGAGCCTGTAAATTTCATCTCACCTGTACGTCTATCTGTACCAGAAAACAACGTATCGTCTGATGATAATGCTTTCCAAGTGTATGTAAAATCAAGGAGGTTTACAAAGAAGTCATTTGTAAGTTCCCCAGGTCTATCTGTAAAAACTCCTACTTTTGACCCATCATAGTTTGCACCTAGAACTCTCAATCCACCCACGAGTACTGTCATCTCTGGTATTGAAAGTCCTAACAATTGTGCTCTATCTACAAGCATAGTCTCGGCAGCTTGTGCTTTCTGAGAGCTTTGTACATAGTTTCTAAAACCATCTGCTTTTGGCTCTAGATATCCAAAACTATCTATATCTGTATCTTCTTGTGTAGCATCTACTCTACCAGGAGTAAAAGGCACCGTAATCTCTCTTCCAGCTTTCATTGCTGCAAGCTCTATACCTACACTACCTGCAAGTACAATTAAATCTGCTAGAGAAACCTCTCCATCAAAAGTGTTTTGTATATCCTTAAGAAAGATAAGTACTTTGTTGAGCTGCTCTGGATTATTTACTTCCCAGTGGCTCTGTGGTGCTAGTGCAATACGTGCGCCATTTGCTCCTCCTCTTTTATCTGAATCTCTATATGTAGAGGCACTTGCCCAAGCTGTTGTTACCATTTCTGCTATGGTAAGGTCACTATCTGCAATAGCGCTCTTAAGGATCTCAACTTGTGCATCACTTAGTGTATAACCATTTGCTTCTGGAAGTGGATCTTGCCATAATAATTTCTCTCCAGGCATTTCTGGACCTAAGTATCTAGATAATGGTCCCATATCACGGTGTGTAAGTTTATACCAAGCACGTGCAAAAGCATCTTCAAAAGCTTTATGATCTTCGTGAAACTTTTTTGAAATTTTAAGGTACTCTGGATCTACTTTAAGTGCAATATCTGCCGTGGTCATCATAAGACGTTGCTTTTTTGAAGCATCTCCTGCTGTAGGAGCCATTCTAGCATTACTCTCTTCTGTAGGTGTCCACTGGTGTGCTCCTGCAGGACTTTTTGTAAGTTCCCAGTCATAATTAAGCAGTACGTCAAAATAATCTGCATCCCACTGTGTTGGATTAGGAGTCCAAGCACCTTCAATACCTGAGGTAATTGTGTCATCTAGCACTCCACTTTTATAGCTATTTTTCCATCCAGTACTCATTTCTTCTATAGAAGCTCCGTGAGGCTCTGTACCTACATACTTCTCTGGATCTGCCGCACCGTGTGCTTTACCAAAAGTGTGTCCTCCAGCAACAAGTGCTACAGTTTCTTCATCATTCATCGCCATACGGCCAAAGGTCTCTCTCACATTTGCCGCAGAGCCCATAGGGTCTGGATTTCCGTTAGGGCCTTCTGGGTTTACGTATATCCACCCCATCATTACTGCTGCAAGTGGTGCTTCTAGATCACCATCTTTATAACGGGCTTCGTTTGCTCCCCACTCTACTTCACTACCCCAGTAAATATCTTGCTCTGGCTCCCAGACATCTTCACGTCCTCCTGAGAAACCAAATGTTGGGAATCCCATAGACTCTAGCGCACAGTTACCTGCTAAAATCATAAGGTCTGCCCAAGATATTTTGTTTCCATATTTCTTTTTAATAGGCCATAAAAGTAAACGAGCCTTATCTAGGTTACCATTATCTGGCCAGCTATTAAGCGGAGCAAAACGCTGCGATCCAGAACCTGATCCACCGCGACCATCACCTATACGATATGTACCGGCACTGTGCCAAGCCATACGTATCATAAATCCTCCGTAGTGACCATAATCTGCAGGCCACCAGTCTTGAGAGTCTGTCATTAGATCTATAACATCTTTTTTAAGGGCTGTAAAATCTAAACTTTTAAAAGCAGCAGCATAGTCAAAATCTTCACCCATAGGGTCAGATTTTGTAGCATTCTGGCGTAGCACATTAAGTCTAAGCTCATTAGGCCACCAGTCTCTATTTGTTGTTCCTCCTCCAGCAAATTGTTTATGGGCTCCTCCTAAAAAAGGACATTTTGCTATAGCAGATGGGTCGTTAAGGTCAAAGGTCTCTGTGTTTTTCATTTTTTTTATTTTCTAGGTGAATTATAAAAGTATTTTAAAAGGGGCTCTCTAACTATAGTTTATCATTTAAATAATTTTAATTCAAATAGATTTTATCTATACTCATAGAGGAGCGACCTGCTATTCTAACGTTAAGGTGATTAAGATTCTCACACAAGTTAACATTTAATATGCTCATTTTAAATATCTTGTATAAAGATAATTAAGAATTACGCTTTCGCGAAAGCGTTAATAAAACTTTACAATTTATTCACACCAAAAGTGAAAGATGCAGCGTGTAATATGAGGTATCTTTGCGCCGTCTTAAAAAAAGCACTAATGAAAATAGATTTAAAAGAGATTCTAACCGCTACAATGGTTCTTTTTGCAGTTATCGACATTGTAGGAAGTATCCCTATTGTTTTAAAACTACGTAAGAAAGCAGGTCACATACAGAGTGAGAAAGCGGCGCTAGTTGCTCTTATTGTAATGACCTTATTTGTTTTTGTAGGTGAGAGTATACTAGGTGTTATAGGTATTAATGTATATGAGTTTGCAGTTGCGGGATCATTTATTCTCTTTTTTATTGCACTGGAGATGATACTAGGTGTAAGCCTTTTTAAAGATGACGATACACTTAGTAAAAAGACGGTTTCTGTTTTTCCGCTAGCTTTCCCGCTTATTGCTGGTCCTGGAACCCTTACTTCTCTTCTAGCACTAAGAGCAGAGTATGACCTTATGAATATTCTTATAGCTGTCGTTCTTAACATCTTGCTTGTTTATCTAGTACTTAAAACGTCAAGACACATTGAACGATTTTTAGGAAAGAACGGTATTGCTATCATACATAAAGTTTTTGGTGTAATTTTGTTAGCCATTGCTGTAAAGTTATTTACTGCAAACATTCAAGAACTTTTCAAATAGACGTATGAAATTTGTTATCCCTATAGGTATTTTACTAGCACTAGGTCTTCTTATTTACAATCTCACTTTGCTTGATTTTTCTAACCCTTTACAGGGAGATAGTAGCATTGCACTTATAGGTATCATAGCCTGTGCTTGTGCAATTTTATTACTCTTAATATTACGTACCTCTCGTAAGATAGCCGAAAAGCACGGTAAGTAATTACATTAGGTAAATGATGTATGGGTTATATATCTCGTATATAATTCCAACTATTAAAGTTAATATAGCTAAGACCGTAAAAGCTATGTGCAACTTTTGATACCATAAGTTACGATGTAATTTACGTATGAGTTTTTTATCTTCTAGCTGCTCTATTTGCTCTAGAATGACTGGTGGCTTTAAATAAAAAGGACTTACAGATATGCCGTGACGTATGAGTAGCCCAGCACTATTATCCATCAACCTAAAGATGATGGCAATTATATATACAAAAACGGCTACTACCATCAACATAGTTTATTCTTCTTTTGAAAGAGCAATGACCTTTTTGATCACATCGTCTTCTTGATTAACCATCATCTCAAAAGCATTGTTACCAAAGAGTTGTCCAGCCATAGTAGCTTTGAGATATCTTCTATACAATTCTTTATAATTACTAGCCTTTAACGTAATTTTTCTAAAACGAGCGAAAGATATAAAATCTTCTATTACAGCATCTGTAATGGTAACTTCATTTTTAAACTGCTCCATAGATAGTGAGTTATAGTAAGGCCTATCTTTTTCTAATTGTTCAAAAATAAAGAGGCGCATATAACCAGACCTCAGTACGTAGTTAAGATGTTCAACTTCATAGTCTGTGTTTTTAGGCACAAATACATCTGGAATAATACCACCGCCACCATAAACTATCTTACCCTTTGGGGTTCTAAATTTTAATGAGTCTGCCACTTTAATACTATCTGCACTGCGCAACTCTCCGTTTTCATACCTGTTAAGGTAATCTTCATAATAATCTTTATCTCCTAGCTCATACGGTTTTTGTATTGATCTACCAGTAGGTGTATAGTAGCGGGCTATTGTAAGCCTTACCGCACTTCCATCACCCAAATCCATCTCACGCTGCACAAGGCCTTTTCCAAAGGACCTGCGCCCCAATATAATGCCTTTGTCATTATCTTGAAGTGCTCCCGCAACGATTTCACTAGCACTTGCCGAATTTTCATTAATAAGTACAAAAACTTCACCTTCTTCAAAAAGGCCACCGTTATCTGTATAACTATTAGATATCTTACCCGATTTATTTTTAGTAAATAATATGAGCTTATCTTCTTCTAAAAATTCATCTACTACCCCCTCTGCGCTCGAGATATAGCCTCCTGGATTATCTCTTAAATCTAGAGCAATACTAGTTGCACCTTGATTTTTTAAAACCGTAAGTGCATCTACAAACTCTTTATGAGTAGACTCTGCAAAGCGATTAATTTTTACATATCCTAAATCATCAGTAAGCATATAACTACCTATAACGCTAGAGATAGGTACACGGTCTCTGTTAAAATTAAAGGTAAGCAAATCTTCTTCTCCTGGTCTTTTTATCTTAATCTCAATAGGTGTGCGTACTTTTCCTTTAAGAATACGAGATAATGAATCATCTGTAATAGTGTTCTGAGATAAGTCTATTCCATCTGCATATACAATGCGATCACCTCCTTTTACTCCAGCTCTAGCACTTGGACCTCCCTTTATAGCTTGTATGACTGCAATAGAGTCATTATATGGATAAAAACTAACCCCTATACCCACAAAATCGCCTTTCATATTTTCTTCTACAGCCCGGTACTCATCTGGTGGTATATAACTTGAGTGAGGATCTAGATTATCTAAAATACCGTTTACAGTAACATCTACTATACTATCTGTATTTATGGCATCTACATACTCATAGTCTATGTAATCAATAAGTTTATTGAGTTTTTCCTTTTTTGAGTTTGATGCAAAGAGCGCAGTATCGTTATAACCAAAGTCTAACATACTCCCTAGTAAAATCCCTAGGGCAATGCCTAAACCAAATAGTATGGGTATGTACTTGCGCTTAATTTTCATTATGAGTCTATATCTTGAAGGTGCACTATCTCAACGCCAGCTTTTTCTAAAAATTTTACTCCTGTAAGATCTTTATAAGCGCTATGGTAAACCACACGTTTTATACCTGCTTGATGTACTAATTTACTACAATCTTTACAAGGGCTCAGTGTAATATATAACGTTGCACCGTGGCAAGATTGAGTTGAGCTTGCTACCTTTAGTATAGCATTTGCCTCAGCGTGTAAAACGTACCATTTTGTATTATTTTCTTCATCTTCACACACATTTTCAAATCCTGTGGGTGTGCCATTATAACCGTCTGAGATAATCATCTTATCCTTAACGATTATTGCCCCTACTTGCTTGCGATTACAATACGATAGTTTTCCCCACTCCCGAGCCATTCTTAGGTATGCTATATCGTATTTATGCTGTTTTGACCCCATTGTGTATTTTGTAATTATGAGTGCGCTTTCGCGAAAGCGTACTAAAAACCCTTTACGCTCCTAAAGTACTATTTTTACTAGAAATTAATACTTGATAATGCATTTTGAAATACTGGTATGGCAACCCCTATTACAATAGAAGATATAACCATCACCCAGTCACGTAGTGAAAACCTAAAAATAGATTGTCCTATAAAACTTACTATTAATACAACGAGTACTATAATAATCTGAGCACTCTCTATACCTAAAGTGTACTCTAGTAACGGAAGTAACTTGCTATCTGAACTTGCGGTCATCATCTTAAAATAGGTAGAAAACCCGAGGCCGTGTATAAGCCCAAAGAATAATGCTGCAAAGAGATGTATCCCTAATTTAAGATTTCTATTTTTCTTACCAGCTGTAAAAATATTATATAACGCAGTAATGAGTATAGTTACGGGTATGAGTACCTCTACCAAGGAGCTATTTACACGTATAATCCCATAGGCAGACATTGCTAGTGTGAGCGTATGCCCTATAGTAAATATGGTGACTAGGGTAAAGAGTTTTTTCCAGTTTGAAATGAGGTAGGGTACAGTGAGTACAATTAAAAAGAGAATGTGGTCGTAAGCTTTCCAATCTAACACGTGGAAGAGGCCTTCTTTAAAATAAAACAAGAATGAATCCATCTAAAAAAATTAGGGGTTTTTATCAAATGTACAAATTATAAATCTTGATTAAATGGCTATCTTTGAGTCTTACTTTTAATACATAAGAAATATGTCTTTTGCAGATTTATATGATAGCGGTTTCCGCCAAAGAAATGAGGATCACTTTGCAGCTATAGTGCGTGTCGCTATGGATGACGGTGTGATCTCCGATAAAGAAAAAGCGTTTTTAGATAGACTTGCTCGTAACCTCTCTATTTCTGCAGAGGATTATGAAATCATCCTTAAAGATTATATGTCTCACCCTATCAATCCCCCTACAACTTATGATAGAAGATTAGAGCGCTTATATGATCTTACTCGTATGGTACACATAGATCACGAGTTTGAAGAAGAAGAACCTTTACTAGAGCGTCTTGCTATAGGTTTAGGATTTTCTACAAATAATGCTAGCTACGTTGTACATAAAGCACTTACGCTAGTTAAAGAAAATGCAGATCTTGATACTTTTCAAGAAGAAATCAAGAATATGAATCGCTAGTTTTAGATCGATTTAGATAAAATAAAAAGGGTCAAAATTTAAATTTTGACCCTTTTTATTTTATAACATATATTCTTCTACTCTTCTTCTTCTGATATCTCAAGCACTTTATCCTTGCGCTTGTATCTAGATAAGAGTCGCTCTATAGTAGAGAATAGTAAATCTGCATCAATAGGCTTAGTGAGATAGGCATTCATACCAGCTTCTTTTGCCGCGTCTTGCTCTTCTTGAGATGTTCTCGCTGTAAGAGCTATGATAGGTAGTTTACTTATTTTTTTATTACTACTACTTCTTATTTGTACTGCTGCATCAAGACCATCCATTATAGGCATAGTTAAATCCAATATGACTAAATCATATGGAAATCTGTCTAGATACTCTATTACTCTTTCTCCATTTTTTGCAATATCTAAGCTGTAGGCACCATAATCTGAGAAAAGCCTCATCATAAGAAGTTGATTTACCTCAACATCTTCACCTAGCAGGATACGTGGTCTTTTAGACCCTTTAAGATCTTTCTTTACTCTTTTTTTCTTTGCGCCTTTATCCTTTTTCTGATTATGAGAAACTCCCATATATACAGTAAAGCTAAAGGTTGACCCTTCTCCTTCTACACTCTTAACTTCAAGATCACTCTCTAACAAGTCTGTGAGTTGTTTTACAATACTCAGACCCAAACCAGACCCTCCAAAAAGACCTCGCTTTTCTAACTGCGTAAAGCTGTCAAAAATACTATCTAGCTTTTCTTTGGGTATACCTATACCTGTATCTGTAACCTCAAATGTCACTGGAATACGGCGTGCATTTAATGATGACGTAGTAACCCTAAACTTAATTCCACCTTGATGCGTGTATTTTAACGCATTCTCTAAAAGGTTTACAATAACTTGGTTTATACGTAAATGATCTCCCACTAAAAAACGTGGTATCTTAGAACTCAATTCAAAATCAAATGACAGTCTTTTATCATCTGTACGTATTTGATATGTTTTTGCTAGCTTTTCTACAAACTCTCTAAAATCAAAACGTCGCTTTTTAATATCTAACTTTCCAGCTTCAATTTTTGAGATGTCCATTAGGTCATCTAGTATAGTCACAAGATTTTTTGAACTATCTTTTATAATATGTAATACATCAAGTTGCTCTCTAGTGATCTCGGTATTTTCTAATACAGATATAAAGCCCACAATACTATTAAGAGGCGTACGTATCTCGTGGCTTACATTTGCCAAGAATTTATTTTTAAAACTGCGCTGTATCTCTAGTTGCTGGTTAAGTTCTTGAGATATATTAAAGTTTATGATAGACTCATTGCGCACCTGCTTTATTTGATGCACCGTCTTATAATGATCTGTAAGATCGTTTAAGATGAGAACAAGACTCTCATCACCTTCTTGTAGATAGGTTTTTATATCTATAAAGTAATGGCGACTTAACACTTCCATCTGTACACAGAAGAAAGTTTCTTCTTGAAGGTTTTCTTCAAAAACAGTACTTAATGCATAAAAGAACGGATGGAAATCCGTGATATTAGAATTTTTTTTTAAGTCAAAAAGATTATTGTCAGAGTCTATAACCTCTAGTTCCTTATTGACTACGACTACTTGCGTAGTTCTATTTATAAAATCTTGTCTGAGGTTATCAAGCATTTTCTAACAATTGGGCTGCCACGTCCTTAAACAGCTGTTCAACATTTTCGCCAGTTTTGGCACTTGAAAGATAACTATGTTGAACTTCTTGCTCCTCTAGAGCTCGCTTTATTTCTTCAGCATCGACTAAATCCACTTTATTCCCGATTATGTGCACAGGTACATTAGGGTGCTTTTCTTTTAGGTGGGCTAGATTATATTTTAAGTCGCTGTAAGTAACTGGCCTTGACGCATCAAAAACATATACAAAGCTAGAAGCTCCCATAAGGTATGATGGCCTGTACTTAGTAAAATCATCTGTACCCTCAACATCCCATATAATAAGGGTAACTTTATTACTTGTATCAACAACTACTTCCTTTTTCATTATGTGAACACCTATGGTCACGACATAATTATCTGAGAAAGTATTTTCTACAAACCTGCGAAGAAGTGACGATTTACCCACACCAAAATGTCCTAACAATACAATTTTTTTAGATACGCTCATCAGTAAAAAATTCTTTTAATTTTTTTGCAAATATAATATTATCATCAAGGTCTTCCTTATTTACTACGTATTGAGCAAAGTCTAGCAAGACATCTTCCAGTTTATCTTTAAACTTATCATCATATATACCACTTATAATCACGGCCATATAATAGTTTGAAAAATTTTGAAGGTGTATAGTAAATAGTTGGTAATCTATACGCTCTAGCTCCATCTCACCTTTTTCAAAAGCATCTTCTGCAAAGCTTTTTATTGCTGTGAGCATACCAGCCATCATATCTTCATCCATAGTCTGGCTCTTAGCATAATTTGCTTTGAGTATTCCAGAACCTTTTTCAACTACAAGTACCTGTTCAATATACGCTTTATATTCTTCTTTAAGCATCATTGCAGCCGTTGGCCTTTCTTTTGACTTAGACTTAAAAATATTTTTGAAAGAAAATGTTGCGTTTATTTTTTCATTTATGGAGTCACTTAGTTTTGCGACCTCAGCTTGAACGTACTTCTTAATCATTTTTCCCATAATAGGAAAAAGAGCCTCAGCCACGGCGTCTTGAGATTTTTTAATCTCAGTCTTTAAGGTTTCAGTAATTACAGGCCCGAGAGTCTCTGGCATTGTGGTAACAAATTGCTGCAAACGTTCATCCAGTAAAGGATCTATACGGTCAGATAAGTTTTTCTGACTATTTTCTAATGCTTTAATCTTCTTATAAACGTCTTTTTCAGGCTCTTTCTCATTTGTGAGTAAAAGTTCCTTTAAAATTTCGAGACGTTCATCTGTTGTCATTTAAAGATGTTACCTATTCTATTACTCTTTAATATTTTCGCCTAAGCGTATAAGAAGATCTCCTAGACTAGAACGGCTCACCTTTTTATTATCTAGATCTTCTGTTTTATCATTAAGTGACTGTTCAAGATCAGATATGCGTATGTTAACATCAGTACTGAGGTTATCTACAGCTGTCATAATCTCCTTACGAGCCTCATCTACATAAGCAAGCATCTCTTCTCGCTTTTGTGCGATATCAGATTTTAATGCTTCAAACTCGTGATTATACTCTTGTATATTCTCTCCAAAAATAAGGTTCTTAATTGCCTCAATTTTTGAGTTTGCCACATCTTCTGTTTGCTGGTTTTCTGCTTTTGTATTTTTAGCCATAATAGGGTTAAGCCTTATTGTTGTATATCAAATATAAAAAAAATACACTTTGTTTAACCCTTAATAATGCCTTATGTTAACTTTTAGTCGTTATTCATAAAACTTTCGGCTTTTTCTACCATTAATCTGCTCCCGCAAAAGAAGGGAACACGTTCGTGTAGCTCTGTAGGTTTTAAGTCTAAAATACGTGTGTAACCATCACTAGCTTTACCTCCTGCCTGCTCTGCTATAAAAGCCATAGGATTGCACTCATAAAGAAGGCGTAATTTTCCATTTGTAGCTTTTGAACTTTTTGGGTACATATATATACCACCTTTTATCATATTTCTATGTATATCAGACACTAACGATCCTATATATCGTGATGTATAGGGGCGTCCCTCGGCTTCTTCTTGACAGTATTTTATATACTTCTTCACACCATCCGGAAAGTGTACATAGTTACCCTCATTTACAGAATAAATATTACCCATCTCTGGAAACTGCATATTAGGGTGTGATAAGTAAAAAGTACCTATTGCAGGGTTGAGAGTAAATCCATTTACCCCGTGACCTGTTGTGTAGACAATCATAGTAGAGGTACCATATACAATATAACCGGCAGCTACTTGCTCTCTCCCTGGTTGTAAAAAATCTTCTATAGTCACAGGAGTACCTGGTGGCGTCACCCTTCTATATATTGAAAAAATAGTTCCTACAGACACATTTACATCTATGTTTGAAGATCCGTCTAGGGGATCCATAAGTAAGATATATTTATTGTTATTGTCACCATTTTGACCTTCTAGGGAGATAAAATCATCATTTTCTTCGCTGGCAATACCACATAAAATATTACGATTAGTAAGCGTTCTTATGAAGGTGTCATTTGCCATTACATCCAGCTTTTGCTGGTCTTCACCCTGTATGTTAGTCTCTCCTGCGGCACCTACTATATCTACTAGTCCTGCCTTATTCACCTCGTGGTTTACAACCTTTGCTGCCAGCCTTATTGAGTTTATTAAGCGAGATAGCTCTCCAGATGAGTACTGGAATTCTGCTTGGTTTTCAATTATAAATTCGCCTAGAGTTTGATTTTTACGTGACACTTTAGTGTTTTTAAAATTTATGTAAATGTAATTCTAAAATGCACTTACGACAACGTTTTCGCACAAGAATAGTTACGGTAATTATATACCTTAGCTTTTTAGAATAACAAGAAGCTTATGAACCTCGCTATCAAAAAGGCAACTCCAGAAGATATGCCAGCTGTATTATCTCTCATTAATGAACTGGCAGTTTTTGAGAAAGAACCAGATGCTGTAAAGATTAACGAAGACATTTTAATAGAAAATGGATTTGGTGACAACCCCCTTTTTTATTGTTTTGTAGCCAAAGAAAATGACACCGTTATCGGTATGGCTTTATGCTATTATCGCTTTTCTACTTGGGACGGAAAATCACTACACTTAGAAGATCTTGTGGTAAGAGAGGAATATCGAGGCAAAGGAGTAGGTAAAAAATTATATGACCAAGTAATGACTTTTGGTAAAGAAAATGGAGTTAAAAGGGTTGAATGGGTCGTACTAGACTGGAATAAAAACGCTATTGACTTTTATGAAAAAAGTGGTGCTCAATTCCTCAAAGACTGGTATCTAGTACAGATGGACGAAGGGCGTTTACATAAATACATTAAAACCATAGCGCCATCTTAATAATGTAATGTGGTAATCACGCTTTCGCGAAAGCGCATTTAAACACAACACAACACTTTTTAATATGCAGGTATTTAAATTTGGGGGAGCCTCTGTAAAGGATGCAGCTGGGATAAAGAATATTGCCACCGTTCTTAATGAAACTGGAGTGACAGAAAAACTTGTGGTTATCTCTGCAATGGGGAAAACCACAAATGCGATGGAGGCAATTGTAAATGCCTATTTTAACGATAAAACATTACTGCCAGAACATCTCAAAGCCACAGTAGACTATCACACGCAGATAGCCAGCGACCTATTTACACCTGGGCATACTATTTTTACATCTATAAAAGCATTATTTGAAGAGTTAAAAGGCTTTCTCGCGTGGAACAAATCTCCAAAATATGATTTTGTTTATGACCAGATTGTATGTTATGGGGAGTTATTATCTACAACTATTGTGAGCGCTTACCTCAGTGAGCAAGGAATTACAAATACCTGGCTAGATGCACGCGCAATCATAAAGACCGATGATAGTTATCGTGATGGCCGTGTAGATTGGGATAAAACACAAACGGCTATAAAAGCATCTATAGACCCAAAAGCACTTTCTATCACCCAAGGTTTTATCGCCTCAGATAGTAATAACTTTACGACCACACTAGGTCGTGAAGGATCAGATTATACAGGAGGTATTTTTGCTTACTGTCTTAATGCGCAAAATCTCACTATCTGGAAAGATGTGCCAGGAGTCTTAAACGGTGATCCTCGTGTGTTTAACAATACAGAGCTACTACACCAGATTCCTTATGAAGAAGCTATAGAGCTGGCTTTTTATGGAGCCTCAGTCATACACCCTAAAACCTTACAACCACTACAACGTAAGGAGATACCGCTTTATGTTAAATCATTTTTGAACCCAAAAGATTCAGGCACAAAAGTAAGTGCAGTCGCATCACTGGTACCAGAGGTGCCTTGTTATATTGTAAAGAAGAATCAAGTATTGATATCGCTATCCTCACTAGATTTTTCATTTATGGTAGAAGATAATATTGCAGAGGTTTTCCAGCTGCTGTCTCAATTTAAGCTTAAGGTTGATCTCATACAGAACTCTGCTATAAGTTTCTCTGTTTGTGTAGATAATAAATTCAACGGTTTAGAAAAGCTAGTTAATCAACTTAAAGGAAAATTTAAAGTAACCGTTACGCCTAATGTGCATCTTTACACTATTAGACATTTTAACCAGAAAGCGCTAGATAAGTTTCAAGAAGATAAAAAGATACTTCTCAAGCAAGTAGCACAAAATACAGTCCAGCTTGTGACACAAAATTAAATTTGTATTGTCCATAGGTTAAACAAAGTTTAATTACAGAACACCTATTTGTTATATTTGCCATCTTAACAAGCTACCAATAATTTTATGGGTCTAGTCACCTCAAAAGAAGTTGCCCGCGCTATCAATGTCGATAAATTCGGTTTTGTAGGCACTTTTATTGGGTGGTCATTAATGAAGGTTCTAAAAATCTCTACGGCAAATAAAATCTATGACCGTAACAAGCATCTAGGCGATCTCGAGTTTCTCAATGCACTACTAGACGAGTTTAAGATTAAATTTGAAATCCCAGAAGAAGACCTCAAGAGACTCCCAAAGAGTGGAGCATACGTTACTATTTCAAATCATCCTCTAGGTGGCATAGACGGCATACTATTGCTCAAACTTATGCTTGAGCAACGTCCAGACTTTAAAATCATAGCAAATTTCTTATTACATCGCATAGAGCCACTTAAGCCTTATGTGATGCCTGTAAATCCTTTTGAAAATAAAAAGGACGTAAAATCTAGTATTGCAGGTTTTAAAAGTGCCATCTCACACTTGCGAGATGGTCACCCTCTAGGCGTATTTCCTGCAGGAGAGGTGTCTACCTATAAAGATGATAAGCTCATTATAGACAAGCCGTGGGAAGAAGCAGCAATGAAGCTTATTAAAAAAGCAGAGGTTCCGGTTGTCCCTATCTATTTTCACGCAAAAAATAGCAGGCTCTTTTATCAATTATCACGACTAAGCGACACACTACGTACCGCAAAGTTGCCTAGCGAACTGCTTACACAAAAGCATAGAGTCATAAAAGTACGTATAGGTAATCCTATTAAAGTTGCTGCACAAAAGGAGCACGAGTCACTTGCAGATTTTACAGAGTTCTTACGCAAGAAAACATATATGCTTGCAAACTCTTTTGAAAAAAACAGCTTACTTAAAGATATCCCGCAAAAGCTTAAGGTCACAAAAGAACCTAAAAAGATCGTAACCGAAATAAGTAGTGATCTCATAGAAAATGAAATTTTACGCTTGCGCGAAAAAGACCGTCGTTTACTACAAAGTAAAAACTACGAAGTCTACCTAGCACCTGCTCAAGAAATGCCTAACATCTTACGAGAGATAGGCCGCTTAAGAGAGATCACATTTAGAGCCATTGGGGAAGGCACAAATGAAGCCATCGATCTTGATAAATTTGACAGGTATTATTACCATATGTTTTTATGGGATAATAAAGAAAACACTCTTGCCGGAGCATACAGAATGGGGCTAGGGTCAAAAATTTATAAGGAATATGGAATTGATGGTTTTTACCTTCAAGATCTTTTTCGTTTTGAACCAGAGCTTCACAAAATGATGAGCGAGAGTATTGAGATGGGACGCGCTTTTATCACAAAAGAGTATCAACAAAAGCCTATGCCACTATTTCTATTATGGAAAGGAATTGTACACACCACATTACGTTTTCCGGAGCACAAATATCTTATAGGAGGTGTAAGTATCTCAAACCAGTTTTCTAACTTCTCTAAGTCACTTATGATTGAGTTTATGAAGTCTCACTACTACGACCCATATATCGCTCAATACATTCGTCCCAAAAAAGAATGGAAAGTGAACCTCAAAGACGCAGATAAAGAATTTGTTTTTGATGAAAGTAAGGCAGATCTCAATAAGTTTGACAAGCTTATAGAAGAGGTTGAGCCAGGTTCTTTACGTCTTCCTGTTCTTATTAAAAAGTATATTAAACAAAATGCGAAGGTTATAGCCTTTAACGTAGACCCGCTCTTTAACAATGCCATAGACGGCTTGATGTACATACGCATATCAGATCTTCCAGAAAGCACGGTAAAACCAGTTATGGAAGAGTTTCAAGCGGAGCTAGAAAAAAAGTACGGGCAACGCACCCCAGAAGAGGAGTAGGCCCGTACAAGAGTCTCTATCTATATTCTGGATTTTCAAAATTCCATCTTGTCCCATCATCCCAATCACCTCTAGAATTACCATAAGCAGGGTATCCACCCTGATCCTTAAGCATTTTTGCAAGGTGCAGTAAGTTATACGTCATAAAGGTGGTATTACGATTTGTAAAGTCATTATTCTTTGCACCACTTTCCTCATCATTATAGCTAGCACCTGGTCCTGCCTCACCTATCCACCCACAATCTGCTTGAGGAGGAATACTGTAACCTATATGTTGCAAAGCATAGAGTGTTCCCATAGCAACGTGCTTGATACCATCCTCATTACCAGTAATAATACAACCACCTACTTTACCGTAAAAATAGTATTGCCCTTTTTCATTACGGTTACCACTCTCTCCATACAAGCGTTCAATCAGTTTTGTCGCTACAGAAGATTTTTCTCCCAGCCATATAGGGCTACCTATTACAAGAATATCTGCTTCTTCTATTTTTTTAAAAATAGCCGGCCACTCATCTTTATGCTCACCGTGTTCTGTCATATCGTGATATACACCATAAGCAACGTCGTGATCAACAAAGCGTAGATGCTCTACCGCGACCCCTTCAGATTTCATAATATCCATTGATACATCCATAAGAGCTCGAGTATGGCTCATACGTGGTGTCTTTTTAAGAGTACAGTTAATGTACAAAGCTTTTAATGTTGAGAAGTCGTTTGTATTTTTCATAGGGTAGATTTTGTCCTATAAGTTACTCATTACTTACAAATCCATTGATAATGAATTCTTAACCCCTCATCAAAACACCATTCTAGAGAGTCTCTTATTTCCTTATGCTACCTAAAACAGCTCACTCCTTTTCTCAAGAAGCACATTGTCGTGCCATATACCATCTCTCATCGCTAACTTCTCACGTACACCCACTATTCTAAAACCACATTTTTGAAATAAATCCATACTAGCCTCATTTTGAGCAAAAATTTTGGCTTGTAAAGTCCAGAATCCCGCTCGCTCACTTTCCTTTATTGCGGTCATAAGTAATGCTCGTCCTATCCCTTTCCCTCTGGCAATTTTAGAAATATATAAGGTAACCTCTGCTACACCCTTATAAACTTCACGCGTAGAAAACGGGGTGAGTGCTACCCAACCTAGTATAACCTCTTCTTTAATTGCTACAAATCTACACTGCTCTAAAAACTTAGCATCCCAACTTATCCAGTCTGGGACTATTGTCTCAAAAGTTGCCATACCTGTATCTAACCCATCTTGATAAATCTGAGCGCAATGGGTATAATCTTGTTTTAACAAAGGTCTAATGGTCACCGCATAAAACTTTACAACATATCACATCTCAATCTCTTATAAAGATGCTCTTAAAAACTGGTAGCTGCAATAACTCGTATTTTTTTGAGTAACCCAGCTGTATGCGCCCCTGTAGTAAAAGGATTCATAAACGTAGTGCGTAAGTAATACTCACCACGCAGCGTGGTAGCTACTATATAAAACTCTCCATCTTCTAGAAGAACTCTTCTTATACGCTTATTTACTTCATTTATATCCTCTTGATTAGAAGGTTTATATCTAAAGCAAACAATATTTGACACCGGTTCAAGAGCAATTTCAAAATCTTGCTGGCCAGCTATGAGATCGCTAAATTGCTGTGCAGCATCATAAAGTGTTGTTACAAAATCGTCAAAAAACTGCAGGCCGTATGCATTTATAATAGCATAAAAGCGCACACTCATCATACTTTTTGTGCACTCAAAGGTTCTCTTTGCCATATTAAACCAGTCTGCATCGTCATTTTTCTCCCATAGGTATTGTGCTTTTTGCTCAAACGTAGCATAGCTATCTGTGCTATTTTTAAAAATAACGGCTGTAGTGATGGCACTAGTTCCCATCATTTTGTGACCATCTATAATTATAGAATCTGCCTTATGGGCTCCATTAAGTAGGTGCTTATACTTTTTAGAAAATATGGCCGCACCGCCGTGTGCAGCATCTATATGAAACCATATTTTTTTTGCTTTCGCGAAAGCGTAAACCTCCTCCAAATCATCATACACTCCCGTACTCGTACTTGGCGCACTGCCTACAATGGCAATTACCTCAAAACCATTTTTTATCGCCGAAGTGTAATACGACTCTAAAGCATCTGTCTGTATCTGGTAATTATCGCCTGCGGGTACTTTTATGATTCCATCACTTCCTAGTCCCATTATACGAGCGGCTCTAGCTACACAATAATGTGCCTCTTCTGAAACCATAATGGCTAGTTTCTTACTGTGACCTTCATTCCACACATCATCTGTAGCCTTAGCCCTGCGTGCTGCAAGAAGCGCTGTGAGGTTTGCAAGGGTACCTCCAGAGGTGAGAAATCCATCTCCGTTTGTGTACCCTATAGCCTTACAAAAGGTGTTTATAACAAGGCGCTCTATTGCCGTGGCAGCAGCTCCCATCTCATACACTGCCATCCCATTATTAAGTTGTGCGCTCAATAATGTTGCAAGAGCAGACACTGGTACAGTGGGTGCAACTTGATGACCAATATATTTAGGGTGATGGGTATGTATAGATCGCTCTAGTACTTCTTTAAAAAAATCTGAAGTGCTATGTGATGTTGAGAGGTACTGTTGCCAAAATCTGTACTCATCTTCTGGCTCTGTCCATCTAAGCACTTTATCTGAACCACCCGTTGTTGTAGTATGTAGATAGTTTGCTAGCAAACTAACAAGTTGCTCTCCTTCATTTTTAAAGAGGGCACTATCATAAGCTTTATGCAGTAGTGGTGTGCTCATTACTTATCTGCCATTTTTGATTTTGTAAGCTCAAAAAAGTCATTAAACAAGGTCTGTAGTTGTCCCCATTTACGTGCATCTATACTGTAGTATTGCGCCTTCCCTTTAAACTGACTTTTTAAAACTCCGGTTCTCTTTATAACCTGCAGGTGCTGAGAGGTTGTAGGCTGTGATAATCGTATCTTATCTGATATATCTTGACACAAACAGCCATCACAATCTCCTATGTATTCTATAATAGCCACTCTAGCAGGATTAGAAAGAATCTTTGCAACATCTGCAATTTGATTTGCTCTCATAGAGTGTATATGTCTCTTTGTAACTCCCATAATACGTTTTATTTGAATATGTAATATCGCAATATTACATTAAAATAGAAAATAAAAAAAGCTCAGTTTTAAACTGAGCTTTTAAATTATACTAGAACCAAGGTTTTCTACCCGCTTGGTAAGTGTTATAAAATTCTTCGTCAGATTTTGTGAGATAAATAATCCCCTCTATAAGTCCTACTAGGCCTACAGCCCAAACTAAAAGCACACCTATACCTACACAAGAAAGTACTATTCCCACAACACTTAGTACAAGCATTATGATACCCTCTTTCTGGTATCCTAAGATAAATTTATGTACTCCAAATGCCCCAAGAAAAATTGCTAAAATTCCTGCAAGAATTTTTTTACTTTCTGTACTTCCTGTCACTTTATCCCACTCTTCTTTTGCGCTTTGGCCAAACTCTTTTGCAGTCTCCTTAGCATCTTCTGCAAAGTCATTTACAGCATCTTTTGCATCGTCTGCCATACGTTTGCCATCATTTTCAGGCTTGTCGCCTGGTATTTTGTTGTCTTCTGTACTCATATTATTGGTTGTTAGTTTGTTGCCCTTAAAACTACAAAAAAGATGTACGTGATTATCGTGCTAATTATCTTTTTCAAAAACGCTGTCTATAGGCTCCCAGAGTTCGATTTTATTTCCTTCTGGATCTAGTATCCAGCCAAATTTACCGTAGCTATACTCCTCTACCTCTCCTACTATAGTGACACCTTCTTCCTTAAGTACTTTAAGTAACTCTATGAGATTATCTACCCTAAAATTAAACATAAACTGTTTCTTGCTGGGAGAGAAGTATTTTGTATCCGCATTCATAGGGCTCCATTGAGTAGAGCACTTATTACCATTTTCATCACGCCACCAGAAAGTCCAGCCGTATTGATCTGTAGGAATCCCTAAATGCTTTTTATACCAACTCTTTTGAGCATCAGGATCTTCACTCTTAAAAAACATCCCGCCTATGCCTGTTACTCTTTTCATAATTAAAGTATTATCGTATGATGAACTATTTTTTCTTTAAAATCACAGCGGCAAGTAAACTCACCACAAAACCAAGCATAAACGTCATTACAAACATCATAAGTCCAGCTATAAATGACATCTGGGTACCACTATAATCCTCATACATCTCTCGCTGGCGAGCAAGTTGATCTATCGTAGCTTGATTATTAGACTGCTCTGCTAGATCTCTAGCATAGTCATTATACTCAAGAAAAAAAGATGGATTTACAAATAAGGTATACACTATATCTGCAAGTGCTACACCTAAACCGCCTAAAGCAGCAATTATAATTCCCGTTTTTAAAGCGCTACCAAAAGAGATTTTACCCGCATTAACCGTGTCACGCTGGTAAGCCACCCCAAAATACACCATCGCTGCTGTCATACCCATAACTCCCCAACCTACGAGTTCTTGCGTACCGTAATCTAGGCTCTTACCTAAATACAGTGCGAGCGTAAACCCTAGAAGACCTAAAAAGAATGCAATCGCACCAAATTTCTTTATCACTAAACTCATATACTTATCTTTTAAAACATCAATTTAAGAAAAACGCTGCAGTATCTTATCCACTATGGTTTGCGCTAGCTTTATTTTACTCTCAACCGTCCACCCCGCAATGTGTGGCGTGAGGAGTACATTATCTTGCTCTATAAGATATTGTAAGGGTTCTGGTAGGTTTGAATTTCCGCCTGTGGTAAATAAATTCTCAAAAGATAACTTTTCATACTCAAGTACATCCAGCCCAGCTCCTAGTACTTTTTTTGCTTTCATAGCTGCTACAAGATCTTTTGTCACAACAGATTTCCCTCTTGCGGTATTTATGAGATAAAATGGTTTTGTAAAAGCATTTATAAAAGCAGCATCTACCATTTTATCTGTTTGTGGAGTCCAAGGCGTGTGTAAACTCACAACATCAACCTCTTTTTGAAATTGGCTCAGTGACACCTGCGTAGCATTACTATCACCCACCTTTTCTTTTATATCATAACAAAGCACTTTACAGTAAAAACCCTGTAATTTTCTAGCAAAGGCTTTCCCCATATTACCATAGCCTATGATCCCCACGGTCTTTCCTTCTAGCTCAACACCTCGATTAGGCTCTCGGCTCCAGTGACCAGCTTTTACTTGGGCATCTGCTCTATTTAAATTATTAAAAAGACTGAGCAGCATCCCTAGTGATTGCTCCCC
Source organism: Dokdonia sp. MED134 (assembly GCF_000152925.2). NCBI lineage: Bacteria > Pseudomonadati > Bacteroidota > Flavobacteriia > Flavobacteriales > Flavobacteriaceae > Dokdonia > Dokdonia sp. MED134. Next base: position 1,874,473 of record NZ_CP009301.1, read on the forward strand.
TACGGCATTGCGGTTACCCTCTGGCGCACTGATGAGATAAATGCCCTTACTCTCAGCATAAGGGATATCTATACTCTCTAGGCCTGCGCCTACTCGAGCAATAAATTTAAGGTGAGGAGCAGCGTCTATAAACTGCTTATCTATTTTAAAACGACTGCGTATTACAATACCCTCATAATCTGCTATGATTGCCTCTGTCTCTTCTTTTGAGATAGTAACATTTTCAACATTAGTATGACCTGCTTCTTCAAGTTGCTTTACCAGTAGCGGGTGGTTATTATCTAGGTGAAGTATTTTCATTACTTAATTTTATTTTTTCTCAGAGGAATCCAACCTAAAAAGAAACCTAATCCTATTGCCATCATCGCACCAGTTACAAAACCTACACCTCCAGATGTGTCATCAAATGCGTATAATAATATTCCCGCAATGGTCATAACAATAATTCCTGCTATTTTGTTCTTATTCATATTTCTCTTTTAAATTTTAGGATAATCTGTTTGAGTTTTGGCGTCTGTTACTTCTCCCGTGTGAGCCGTACTTAATTTTTCGAAAAGCAGTAGGTGTACCTCTTTTCCATCTTTGGTAGTTGGGCAATGTTCTACGCCTTTAGGTACAACTATGATTTCACCTTGATGTACCGTTTCAGACCACTCTTTTTCTGGGTTTCCGCTTTCGCGAAAGCGCATTTCTAACACCCCTTTTTGCACAAAAAACAACTCGTCTTCATCCTTATGACTGTGCCATACAAACTCACCCGAAACCTTTGCTAAAAGTACTTGCATATCATCTACCGTAGCAACCTGGTGCGGATGCCATTGCTTATCAAATTTGCCTAATTTCTCGTCGAGATTAATGGGTTTCATTTTATCGTATTTAGAATAAAGGTATCTAAAGTGCTCGTCTAAATATAGAAGAAGTTATAAAAAACTTAATTTTTTGACAGACATTCAATTATACAGTAGATTACATTTTAAATCATCATCAAAAATGAAAACAACAAATTTCACACTAACAATTCTTGGAGTTTTATTTCTTTTAATAAGCTGCCAGCAAGGAACTTCAGAACAATTGACTATAATCAAAGGAACATTTAAAAACGCGACAACCACAGAGGCATATCTTTGGGGTAATTTAAGTGTTTCTCGCTCCAGTGAATTAGATGAAAATGGCAGTTTTACTGATACACTAGATATAGATGCTGATGGATATTTTTCAATTGGTATAGGTATGAATAGTTTTCCCCTATTCGTACAAAAAGGAAGCACAACATCCTTTACAGTAGATCTAAATGAGGAACATCCCACACTGGAAATTACAGAGGGTAATCAAGCTATTGTTGACTATCTAGCCAAGAAATCCAGTACCTTAACAGTAACACGCGACAACTTATCGGAATTATTTGGGAAAGAACCAGAAGCTTTTAAACAAAGATGGGACAGCATATTCAATTCTTTAAAAAAAGATCTTTCTAGTCTCACTGCAGATATGTCCTTTAAATTACTAGAAGAACAAGCATTAAAATTTGATGAAATATATATTTACAATGAATATCCAAGACGGTACAAAAGCATTCATCAAATCGACACTTTCGAAGTTCCCGCAGCATTCAAGGATACGTACAATAACTTAGACGGAGACAATGAAATGTATGCGTCAAGTTTTCAAAAATATCGATGGATGATTACAGCTAAAATAAAGGATGATGCTTACAAAAGAGGCGGAGATGAAAGATTGACTGAAGAAATTATCGAAATTTTGAAAGAAAAGACGAGTCCTTCTATACGTGACGCCGTTATTCAAAGTATTATGTTTTTATATATTCCCAAAGAGAATAGTGCTCAAATCAAGGAAGAGTTACTTAATCTAGCAACTGGCAATGAGACTAAGAAAGTGATACAAGATCGCTTTAAAAAAGTGAGCAATCTTCTCAGAGGAAAAAGGTCTCCTACTTTTGACTTCGAAAACTTTAATGGGGGAACTACTAAGCTTCAAGATTTTGAAGGTAAATATGTTTACATAGATGTTTGGGCTACTTGGTGCTCTCCCTGCATCGCAGAGATACCAAGTTTAAAAAAGCTAGAAAGTGAGTATGAAGATGCAAACATAGCCTTTGCGAGTATCTCTGTAGACTTTGAGAAGAATTATGATAAATGGAGGAAGATGGTGACTGACAAGTCTCTTGGCGGTTCACAACTAATCGCGGACAACAACTTTGAGTCAAAATTTGCACAAGACTATGCTATACGTTCTATACCTAGATTTATTTTAATAGACCCTAATGGAAATATTGTGAGTGCAGATGCTCCAAAGCCATCTAGTGAACAACTTATAGCAATCTTCACTCAACTGGGAATTAAATAAGAAAAAGTATTAGAAATAATAACTACAAAAAAGTACTGTCATATGACAGCACTTTTTTTATTAGAACAATTCTAATACCTCCACCGGTACTCGCATAGGTCGTCCTTGGGGCATTTTGAGCAAGCACCAGTTTGTAACTGCACTCACCAGTACTTTTTCTTCTCCCTTACGTTTTATAGTGGTATGCCGCTGGGAGGTCGCGCCAGAGATTTGAACCACCGTAGTTGTTACGACAATCTCGTCATCTTTAAATGCCTGGCCGTGATACTTTATATGGTGATCCATCACCACCCAAGCCATTTTATTGATGCCTAGTCGTTCTTCGGCTGGGTCTTCGTCTTTAAAATAGTCTCTTGTTACGTGGTTCCAATGTTTTGATGCAGCAATTTGCACCCAGTCTAAGTACACGACATTGTTTACGTGATTGAGCACATCTATAGCAGATGCTGGTACGGTGAGGTGATATTCATAGCTTTTCTGGCTCAAATACCTAGTATAAGTTTTGCGATATAGAGGTAAATAAGTATTCCAAATATATCATTACTTGTAGTAATAAACGGCCCAGTTGCAATCGCAGGATCAATCCCTCTTTTATGTAAAAACAACGGAATAAACGTACCTATAATCCCGGCAACAATGATTACAACAAATAGCGAAATTGATATAGACGTCGCATAGTCTACCGCACTTTCTGATATCCATACGTAAAAGAACAATACAATGGCCAGCGCAGCACCGTTAAGCATTGCGAGCAGCATTTCCTTAATTAATCTGTTACCTATGCTTCCTTTTACATCATCATTTGCAAGACCTTGTACAATAATCGCACTAGATTGCACCCCTACATTTCCAGCCATTGCAGCAATAAGCGGTGTAAATAGTAAAAGAATAACGTGATCATTTAACACCTCTTCAAAACCGCCCATAATAGCCGCAGCTCCTACACCACCTAGTAATCCTAAAAATAGCCAAGGTAATCTCGCACGAGTAAGCTGTAGTATGCTATCATCTGCCTCTACATCTTGAGAGATACCTGCTGCCATCTGGTAATCTTTTTCGGCCTCTTCTTTTATAAAATCTACAATATCATCTATTGTAATGCGTCCTTGCAGCACTCGCTTATCATCTACAACGGGTATAGCCTCTAGGTCATACTTTTGCATCACCTTTGCAACATCTTCTGCTGGGTCATTTACATTTACAGAGTCTACTTTAGGTATATAGATTTCAGATATTTTTGTTCTCGTATCTGAGGTGAGAAGGTCTTTGAGCGACAGTCTACCTATGAGTTCATTTTCTTTTGTAACCACGTAGATAGAGTGCACTCGAGTCACCTCTTCTGCCTGGCGACGCATCTCACGCACACACCCTGCCACTGTCCAGGTTTCTTTTACCTTAATAAGCTCCTTTGCCATAAGACCACCAGCACTATTCTCATCATATTGCAGCATCTCACGTATGTCTGCTTTATGCTCTTCGTCTTCTATCTGGTTTATAACTGCTAGCTGTATATCATCATCTAGCTCACCTATCATATCTACCGCATCATCGGTATCCATTTCTTCTACCTCATCTGCAATTTCGGCAGGAGTTAGGTTTTCTAGAAGTTTTTCTCGCACATCTTCATCTAGCTCCATAAGAGCCTCAGAAGTTTGCTCACTATCTAAGAGAAGTACTAGGTAGGCAGCCTCATCTGCATCTACCTCATCAAGGATCTCTGCAATATCTGCGTGGTGAAGATCTGTAAGCAATTCTTTGAGGGCTACCTCATCTTGAACAGCTACGTGTGCTTGTATCTGGTCTATGAGATTGCTTGTGAGTTGAAATTGCATAGGTTTGTTTTTACTAGTAGTACAAATATAGGAAAACCCCTTGCGCAGAGTAATTACAATGCCTAGAGATTTTACTGCTCTTGTATATCTTTTGTGATTGCTGCTGTAAGTTCTATAAAGCCTTGTACAGAGATTTGCTCTGGGCGTTTATTGAGAATTTCGCTTTCGCGAAAGCAGTCACTTAACCCCATACCCTTAAGACTGTTTCTCAACGTCTTTCGGCGCTGCTGAAATGCCATTTTCACAACCTTAAATAACATCTCTTCTGTGCAACCTATGTCTTTAAAGTTTTCTTTTCGCTTTAAGCGTAAAACTCCACTATCTACTTTAGGTGGTGGTATAAAAACAGTGGGAGGTACCGTAAATAAGTATTCTGCATCATAAAATGCTTGTGCTAGCACAGATAAAATGCCGTAGGTCTTGCTCCCGTGATCTGCACAAATACGAGCAGCAACTTCTTTTTGAAACATTCCCGTAAACTCTGGGATGCGCTCTTTATGCTCAATAGTTTTAAAAACTATTTGCGTACTAATGTTATATGGAAAGTTTCCCGTAATTGCTAGTGGCTCTCCAGGGTAAATAGTGTCTAGGTCGTACTTTAAAAAATCGGCTTCTAGTACGGTAAATTTCTCATCATTGAGCTTATGCTCTAACGTAAACGAGCTTCTTAAATACTCAATAGACTCGGTATCTAAGTCCATCACCGTGAGTTGTGCTGGTTTTGCAAGAATATACTTGGTAAGTACTCCCGTACCAGGCCCTATCTCTAAGATGTGTTTATACCCTTCTAATGTGAGCGTGTCCCCAATATCTCTTGCTACAGACTCGTCACCTAAGAAGTGTTGCCCCAAGTGCTTTTTTGCCTTCACCCCTTGATCGCGATGACCACGGTTTGCGTGCGGCTTTTCAAATTTTCTCTTCTTTTGTTGTTTTGACATCGTAGTGGGGCTAGTGAGTAAGCGTTACTTGTATTTCCTTGCCTGAAAACTAGTGCTGCGAGATTACCTCAAGCTCTGTTCTAAAAGCGACAAATTTACCCGCAAACTTGTTAATAGATGCTTGCATTCTTTCTTGATCTTCGGCATAGTAGGCATCAAGCTGCTGCTGGCTAGGGCAACCATATTGTACGGAGTAGGTTACTCCGCCCATCTCTTCTTCGGCGCGTACTTTTGTCATAAGTGCTTTTTCAAACTTTCCGGTTGCAATCACTTCTGGTATGTGTACTTCTTGCATCCAGGTAAGCCATTCTTTCTCAACAGACTCTTCTATGTTTATGGTAACGTTATATATAAGCATTTTCTATGTTTTCTAATTAATTGCATCTCCTCTTAAGTTCCTAAATCGCTTCTGCGCCTCTACATAATAGATACTATCTGCAAGGTCAAAAATGATGCGCTCGTAATTATTTTTTGCCTTTTCTGGTTCATTGAGCGGTCCTTCGTATAATCTTGCTAGGCGATAATAAGCATCATCTGCTAGTACGCCATCACTGTAATACTCGATAATGGTGAGGTAATTTTTTTCGGCTTTTTTGAAATCTTTTTTAGCTTCAAGAAGTTTTGCTTGAGATAGTAGTGCCTCATCCTCTATCTTTTCTCCCTTATGAACCTCTAGTATATCATCATATAGCGTGATAGCCTCTTCGGTCTTGTTTTGATATGCACGCAGGCTTGCCGTAGCATACTTTTTAAGTGCCGTTTGCAAACTATCATCCATAGAGTTATCGCGTATCACGAGTAGCAACTCTAGGGCATCATTTGCAATGAGTTGTGTGGCTCCTGCTTTAAGCACATTGAGCTGCGCCTCTGCCCATTCAAAATCTGCCTTGTAATAACTCGTCTGTGCAACTTTAAATCGTGCCTCTTGTGAGATGACATTATTTTTAATCTTGTTCTGGATCTGTGAGTAATAGATAAGTGCTTGATTAAACTTTTCTTTAAGCACGAGTACGTCTGCAAGTTCCATCTTGAGTCGCGCTTCGTCAAATCTTCTTAACGGTGACTTAAGTGATTTTTTGAGATACGTAATTGCGGCATCTGGCTGCTCCATATTAAAAGCTAAATAATGCGCATAATCTATCTGTAGTGGTATGGTAAATGGTGTTTGACCATACTCATCAAGAATAGCCTCATACCTGTTTTTTATAGCCTCTTGGGCATCTACAGTGCTAGCACTAGCAATGTCTATCTTTATAAGTTTCTGTTCGGCTTCTAGCTTTACATCTTCATTTGCGATGTTTTCTTTTAAAAATAGTAAGATCTCTCTAGCATCTTCTAGCTCGCCTTCTTCTATCGCAATATCTGCAAGATTTTCTAAACCTTCATACCTACCGTCTGTACGGCGGTAAATAGCTTTTTCTTGGGCAAAGGCTTTGTTATACTGTTTTTGCTGGATAAATAGCCAACTAAGTAAATCATTATAAAGGACGTTTTGCTCAGACTGTAATCGCTTGAGTAGTGTTTTTCTAAAAATGATATTTGCATCATTAAGCGGGTCATCATTTATATAAATTGAGAAATTGCGTTGTGCCACCTGCACATACTTCCCGCTTCTATTTATAAGATCTAGATATGCATCAAACATCTTTTGCACTTCACCTAGCTCCCCATATAGTTTTGCTAGCTGTATATTAAAATTTGAATTAGGGTTACTCTCCATACCCACCTCATAAGTACGCACGGCTTCTTCTAGCAGGCTATGCTGTTGCAAGGTGCGAGCGGCGCGATAAGGATTCATTGTACCCTGTGCCACACCTTCAATTACCTGGTCATAATAACTTCTGGCTATAGAGTCTTGCTCTTGCAGCTGGTGGTTATACCCTAACTCTACTAGTAAAAACCCTTTATCCCTCGTGGTTTTAAGATTTTGACTTATCACCTCTTCGGCTTTATTATACTGCTCTAGTTGCTGGTAACTTTTTATGAGCCCAGCGAGTAGCACACTGTTTCCGCGTTGTTTTACTAGGGCTTTTTTGTAAGAGATAATGGCTTTTTGATACTCGCCTTGGTCTGCATAATTGCGCGCTAGCTGTTCTGATTGCGCTTTCGCGAAAGCAGAAACCAGCAACATCATAACAACTTGTAGTAACAAACTCTTCTTCATAGCCTAAAGATAACGAAAAACGTGCCATAGCATTGCTGCAGCACGTTTCTATATTATAATAGTGTTCCATTACAAAGGCTACACTCCTTCTCGATAAAGAAATGGCTTTGCGTGGAAAGTGATTTTTTTAATCTATCATATCAAAACCACAGTACGGCACAAGTGCCTTAGGAATTTTTATCCCTTCTGGAGTTTGGCAATTTTCTAAAATCCCTGCGAGTACACGTGGTAATGCAAGGGCACTACCGTTAAGTGTGTGTGCAAGCTTGTTTTGTCCATCTTGGTCTTTAAAACGAAGTTTTAAACGATTTGCCTGAAAGGTCAAAAAGTTAGACACAGAGCTTATCTCTAGCCAGCGATCTTGTGCTGTACTAAAGAGTTCAAAATCATACGTAAGGTGACTGGTAAACCCAAGATCACCACCACAAAGACGCAAGATTCTGTATGGCAATTCTAGTTCTTGCAAGATTGTCTTTACGTGATCTACCATCCCGTCTAGCGCCGCAGCACTGTTATCTGGGTGCTCGATACGCACAATCTCTACTTTATCAAACTGGTGCAACCTGTTAAGCCCACGTACGTGCGCCCCATAAGATCCTGCCTCTCTTCTAAAACAAGGTGTGTACCCAGTACAAGTAATAGGCAACTCACTATGACTGCGCAAATCACCGCGGAACATATTAGTCACCGGCACCTCTGCCGTAGGAATTAAATATAAGTCGTCTTCTGTCACGTGATACATTTGTCCTTCCTTATCTGGAAGTTGCCCTGTACCAAAACCAGAAGCCTCATTTACAAGGTGTGGCACCTGGTACTCTGTATAGCCTGCGGCTGTATTTTTATCTAAAAAATAAGCGATAAGCGCGCGCTGTAAGCGAGCTCCCTTACCTTTATATACCGGAAAACCTGCTCCCGTAATTTTTGTACCTAGCTCAAAGTCTATAATGTCATACTTTTTTGCAAGCTCCCAGTGTGGTAGCGCCGCATCGTGTAGTACTGGGATGTCTCCTTCTCTAAAGATCTCCTCATTATCCTCATCACTATTACCTTCTGGCACGCTATCGTGAGGCACGTTAGGCAGTTGGTATAGTAAATTTTGAAGCTCTTCTGTAGCCGCATTAAGCTGCTCCTGTAGTGTTTTAGACTGCTCTTTGAGACCGGCTGTTTTCTCCTTTAAGAGATTTGCCTTTTGAGCTTCTCCGCTCTTAAAAAGCATCCCAATTTCTTTAGAAAACTTATTACTATCTGCAAGTACTTCATCTAACTGTGACTGGGAATTACGACGTAACTCATCTGCAGCAATTACTTGATCTAGCAAGGTTGCGGCGTCTATGTTTCTTTTAGATAACGCTTTCGCGAAAGCTTCTTTGTTTTCTCTAATGTGTGCTACTTCTAGCATAGTAAATGGGTTTTAAAAACGAAAGGGTAAATTTAAGGAAATGCCCGCAAGTAAAAGGAAAGGCACCACCTAGTTTTTAAAAGCAGCTAGAGAAATTTTAAAAAATATAGCCCGTTTTACGGAAATCCGTAAAATTGTAGCCGCGAGTGGTTGTAATTTTGCAGTCATTCATCAATCAAAAAACCGAGCAGTACTTTTTACTCCTGCTTTCTTAATGGAGGGCGAACTCTCGTGGAGTCACGAAGATCTTCCTGCTTTTCTAAAGAGCCTACACTAGGAAAAAATGGTTTGTCGTTGAGATAATCCTCACTTTCTAGTACCCAACTATTATGCTCAAACCATTGCCAGCTCACGCTCGCAATATCTACCTTAGGGTCAATCAATAATTTAGAACGGCGCCCATTAATGCGCACTCTACAGTTCACATAGATAGCCACATCTTCTCCTTGAGTAGCTTTAAGACGTTTTATATGCTGTGCAAATTGCCAAATCACATCTGGCTTAGAACGTATGTTGCGCTGTTGATTTTTAGTAAGATATTCTTTGTGGTCTAGCGGAGTACGTTTTCCTGTTGTCTTGTCTTCTATCGTAAACTTTACGGTACCGCTTTTAGAACGTAGCATCATACGCCAGCTCAAGCGGTGTCCCTCCTCGCTCCACAACACATTATCTGGTATAAAATGCTGGCGCAGTGGCAAACCTATTTGAAAGATGAAATACACGGCAAACACCGCTAGAAGAGCTCCTTTATATTTAGGTAGTATGACCTCGTCACTTGTGTTGTCATAATAGGGTTTCCACCTTTTTAAGAAAATACGGTGTATGGTTTTTGGCTCAAAAAAGAACACGGTAAACGCCAGTGACATATATGGAAAAATCCCAATTTGGAACACAAACGAATTAAAGAGATGAAAGAAAATAGAGATGAAAAATGCCCACTTGCGCGTCTTTTTCCAAAGCAATGCTGGGATGATTAATCCGTCAAAAAGGATTCCTACGTAGGCGATCACCCAGTGTGTCCACTTTTGTTGCAATACGCCACCCACGAGCCAGTAATCTTTCTTACCGCGCATTAATATTTCTGGCACCGTAGCATCTAGCCAGTCTGGATATATTTTGGCAATAGAGGCGTAGGTATAGACAATCCACAGCTGTAATATTATAAATAGTGTGACCCATCGTGGCATAGAGAGGTCTCTTACGCTTTCGCGAAAGCGTGCATCTAGTGAGAAAGATCTGTGCGCAGGCAGTATAGCCATAATCCAGAGCAATAACATCAAGAGATAGTAGTGATTATTATATGCGGTTTTTTGCATAAAATATACCGTGCTCCACATAATCGCATAGCCTACAATCGCCACGCGATACCTAAAGCCTAGCATTACCATCACCCCAAAAACACCCATTAACCCAAACCAAGCATACATTTGTGGTCCAGGGCCAGGGAAGGTTTGTAAAAAGTCAAAACCTATGAAGTTAAATGTAAAATCTGGCGCAACAAGTATGCGACGTACCCAGCCAGTAATGAGTGCTCCCCAAGCCTCACAAGTAATAAGAAAACCAAAAAACACTCTAAAAACGATGAGTGCGCTGTTATCTATTCTTGTAAAGAGTAGCTTGTTAATTCCCATTTGTTAAGCGTTTTGAGAATTTGATTTTTCTAGTGATGCTATGTAGTTACGAGAAAAAGCTTCGTCAGTTTTCATCGCTGCGACAAGTTCATCTATAGTGTCAAAGGTTTTTTCTTCTCTTATACGTTCTAGTAGTTGTATCTCCAGCTGTTGCCCGTAAAGGTCTTCATCAAAATCAAAGAAGTAGGTCTCTATAGTTTGCTTCTCTCCTCCTACCGTAGGGTTTGTACCTATATTCATCATCCCGAATACTGGCTTACCGTTTATGATTGCTTTTGCTACATAAACGCCCTGTGCGGGGATGAGTTTATAGTCTTCGGCTATTTCTAGGTTTGCAGTGGGGTAGCCTATGGTTCTACCTAGGCTTTTACCTTTTACCACAACACCATTAAGCATAAAAGGCGCACTGAGATAACTATTTGCTAGTGCAACATTACCACTTACTAGTGCCTTGCGCACCTTAGTAGAGCTTATGGCTACATCTTCTAGTTCTTGTTTTGAGATTTCCTCTACCTCAAAGCCCAGCGTTTTTCCAAAACGCTTGAGATCTTCAATATTTGCATTACGATTACGGCCAAAACGGTGGTCATACCCTATAATCACTTTTTTTGCATTAAGGCTGTTTACCAGTATTTCTTCTACAAAAGTCTCTGCGTGATAACGAGAGAAATCTAGTGTAAAAGGGTGTATAACGAGGTGATCAAGGTCTAAACTCTCAAGCAGTTGCTCACGCTCTGCAATGGTGTTTATAAGCTTGAGCGAGGTGTCTTTTTGTAACACCATACGCGGGTGCGGAAAAAAAGTAAGTACGCACGACTCCCAGCCGTTTGCGCGGGCGCTCTCATTTATTCTGTTTATAATCTTTCTGTGACCTAGGTGCAAGCCATCAAAGGTGCCTATAGTCACCACGGTTCCTTTTTGAGAGGTAAATGTATGTGCGCTGTTATGAGTTTTCACTACTATTTTCCGTTGTAGGCGTTCATTGTATTATTTATCCCAGCTTTTACAAACGAGGCTATGACCTCGCTGGCTTTATCCAGTCGTTCTGGTAGTGCTGCGTTCTCATCTGGCGTCCACTCACCTAGCACATAATCTACCTGTCTTCCTTTTGAAAACTGATCACTTATCCCAAAACGGAATCTGTTATACTTAGTGGTATTGAGCTGTGCTTGAGTATCCTTAAGGCCGTTGTGTCCTCCGTCTGAGCCTTTGGTTTTCACACGTATGGTCCCAAACTCTAGGTTAAGATCATCTGTGATAACTAGTAGGTTTTCTACAGGGACTTTTTCTTGTTGTAGCCAGTAACGTATGGCTTTACCACTTAGATTCATAAAGGTATTAGGCTTCAGCAGTATTACTGTTTTACCTTTTACTCTAGTGCGTGCGATATCACCTAGCTTTTCGGTTTCAAAGGTGGTTTCTTGCGCTTTCGCGAAAGCGTCTACTACTTTAAAACCTATATTGTGACGTGTGTTTTCATATTTGGGACCAATGTTACCCAAACCAACGATGAGAAATTTTTTCATAGGGTCTACTGCTGCTTCATCTTCTTTAGATTTATTAAAAAGTCTTCCAAAAAAAGCGAGCATAGTTAGGAGTTTTAATGGGTGTATCGTAGAGATTGTTACACAAAGTACCACTCATTTTAATACTGTATAAAAATAAAAAAAGCATCTCGAAGAACGAGATGCTTTTGTATTTATAATTTATGAGATAAATTAATCTTCCTTAACAGCAGCTACATCGCTAGTCTCTGTTGCAGGAACATCATCCTCATCCTCATCCTCATCGTCAACAACGGCAGTACGTGAAGTTCTCACTTGACATACAACTGTGTTGTCTGGGTGCATTATTGTAATGTTTTCTTGTGGAAGCTCTCCTATGTAAAGCTTGTTTCCAATCTTAAGGTTTGTAATATCTGCCTCAAGAAAATCTGGAAGATCTTTAGGAAGTGCTTTCACACGTAGTACACGGTTTGTTTTACGTAAAACACCACCATTACGAACACCTTTAGAGTTACCTGTAAAGTGTACTGGGATGTTCATAGTTACTTCTTTACCTTCAAAAATCTGGTAGAAGTCTATGTGTAAGATACGATCAGTTACCGGGTGAAACTGTATGTCTTGTAAGATAGCCTGTACGGTTACACCGTCTAGCTCTATCTCTACAGTGTGCGCGTCTGGAGTGTAAACCAAATTTTTAAACGCTAGTTCTGGTGCGCTGAAATGTATTGGCTCGTCCCCTCCGTATACTACGCAAGGTACCAGTCCAGCATTACGTAAGGCTTTTGTAGCTTTCTTGCCTACGCTTTCTCTTTTAGATCCTTGGATCGAAACTGATTTCATTGTTAAATAATTATAGTTAAAAAAAAATTACATAATAAACTTAGATGCGATACTTGTGTTACTGTTAACACGGTGCATTACATCTGCAAAAAGTGGGGCGCAAGTTAATACTTTGACCTTATCACTTTTATGGTCTCTCGGGATTGAATCTGTTACGATCAATTCTGCCAGTTGACTATTTTCTATTTTATCATAAGCGTTACCACTTAATATGGCGTGTGTACATATTGCACGTACGCTTAATGCTCCTTTTTCCATCATTAGGTCTGCAGCCTTTGTAAGTGTTCCGGCAGTATCTACCATATCATCTACAAGTACTACGTGCTGTCCTTCTACACTACCTATGAGCTCCATATGTGAGATAACATTTGCCTTTGCACGTTGCTTGTAACAAATAACTACGTCACTTTCCATTGCTTTACTATATGCATAAGCTCTCTTACTACCTCCCATATCTGGAGATGCGATGGTAAGATTTTCTAATCCTAACCCCTTTAAATAAGGAAGGAAAATTGTACTTGCAAATAGATGATCTACTGGCTTCTCAAAAAATCCTTGTATTTGATCTGCGTGTAAATCCATTGTGATAATACGAGTAGCACCTGCTGTCTCTAGTAGGCTTGCCATAAGCTTTGCAGCAATAGGCACACGTGGCTTATCCTTACGATCTTGTCGCGCCCACCCAAAATAAGGTATCACGGCAGTAATGTGTCTTGCGCTTGCACGCTTTGCAGCATCTAGCATCAATAACATTTCCATCATATTATCTGATGATGGCATCGTACTCCCTATAATAAAAACACGTGATCCACGTACAGACTCTTCAAAAGAAGGCTGAAACTCACCGTCGCTATATGTTGATGTGATTACGTTTCCTAATGGTTGTCCAAAAGCTTTTGCAATCTTTTCAGCCAGTGGCTTGCTTTGTTGACAAGCAAAAATCTTCGGTTGCGGTGCGGTAGCAGTCATTTATAATGAGTTACGGTTGTTATGTTTCCTCTAAGGAGGTGCAAAAATAGTAATTAAAAATGAGTGCAGCAGTACAAAAAGCGTGCTTTTGTGGTGGGTAGATAAAAATATTCTTTAATTTTGTGCTCTCTAAACAACTCAAGCAGTTGTTTCCACTAGCCGAAATGGCGGAATTGGTAGACGCGCGCGACTCAAACTCGCGTTCCTTTGGAGTGTGGGTTCGATTCCCACTTTCGGTACAATAAAAACCCCGCAGAGGTATATTCTACGGGGTTTCTTGTTTTATTAGATAACATTATAGTAACAAAAAAAAGTAATATTGATCTACAGTGAGTATGAATTTCTTTTATATGCCGAGTATTAAATGGTCCTGAATTAATTAATTTGTAAGTAATATAAAATACCCTGAGAATTTTGAATGACCATCTATCCATTTATATCTAATAGATACATCAACATTTATATTACCAATAATTATTTTAAGACTTATATCTTCTCTTTATATACATAAGGTTAAAATGTTTTTACACTTAACTTTATAATCACATCATCTACGCAAATAAATATATAGGTGAATACTATGTTATTGCAATTTCCTCACACTAAGAAAATAATAAACACATCTCAACTCTAAGAAATTAAGAAAGTATTGGCTTGTAGCGCAATTAAACTCAATTTTAATACCTAGTTATAGTTTCAGGATTATAAGGTAGTTCAGTTTATCAATAAAACTATAAATAGCCTTTAGAAGAAGTGATTTTTATTAGTGTGATTACAACTATTTTAAAACATTTCCTAATTCAAACATAGGAAGGTACATAGCAATCAAAATAACAGCAACTATTATCCCTACAACAAGAATAATTAACGGCTCTAATACTGTAGAAAATTGTTTAGACCTTCTTAACACCTCCTGATTATATTGCTCATTTAATCGTTGAAAAACAAACTCGGTTTTATTTGTTTGTTCTGCGACACGAACTAAAGCAACCATTTTAGAATCAAAGATCGAATGTTTACTCAGACATTTACTTAAACTTTCACCTTTAATAAGATCTTGCTCAACATTATTTAATGCATCTTCAATCGGAACAAAATCGATCATCTCTTTAGCCAGTTTAATACTTTGCGGTATTGACACCTTTGCATTAATTAATAGCGAAACTGCTTGCGTAAAGCGTGCAATATTTGAAACTTTAACAAAGAGCCCCAAAAAAGGAATTTTTAGAAGAAATAAATCTCTTTGTCTACAATAAAAAGCTTTTTTATTCAGCGACCTTTGAACTATTAAGAAAGTTAAAAGCAACAATAAAAAAATCCACCCATAATTCCCAACCCCTTCTGATACTGCAATCACTGCTTTTGTGATTGCCGGTAATTCTACATTATTTTGTCTAAATGTATCCTTGAACATAGGAACTACAAATTGTAGCATAAATATTACTGCAAGCATTGCGGTTCCCAATACGATTGCAGGATAAGTCAGAGCACTTACTATATTACGGCGCTGCTCATTTTTTCTTTTATAAAAATCAGAAAGTGAACTTGAGACACTTGTTAAAGTCCCGCTTTGCTCTCCAATTCTAATAGAATGTTCTTCGTATCTCGTAAATTCTTTTTGACCCATTAAAACTTTGGAAAAATCATCTCCTGCTATAATATGATCTCTTAATTTTTTAAAAAAAAGTGCATCCTCTTTCTTTTTTTGAGATTCACTAATAAGGTACAAAGCATCCTTAAGTCTTATACCAGAATTTAAAAGCACACTAAGCTCTGTGTAAAATTGCTCCTTCTTTTTCGAATTGAAACTACTTCCGAAAAAAAGTATTTCTTTTTTAAAAAAATTGTCTAAAGTTGAGGAATCGCCCTTCTTCTTAGGTTGATTAAAAGTACTAGTTTTTAATCCCATAAATCACTAAGCTGTTGTTTGGAATCGACTTTTTTAGATGTAAACAAACGCAATGGCCGTCCAAATGATTTTAACTCTAATTCAATGCCATCAACCGGTCCTGCAGTTACTTCCGTTCCGAGGTAATAGAATCTTATCGTTTTAAGGGTCTTAGATAAGGTGTCTCTATTCCTAATTAAATAATCTCCAGCCCACTCATAATTAGCGTTACGATTATCATCATTAATAATCTGTAATTTCTCTTCGTCATCTTTCAAAATTATGCTTTGACCGCTATCTAAGTCAACTGCAATTTGTTGTTTTAACTTTTGTGTTTGTATTCGTTCGTCATAGCGATTACTCATTGTATTAAATTGTTTAGTAACGAGATGAAGAACGGCAAAAGCAATACCAACAACAATACTTGTAATTACAAGGACTATCAAGACTTCACTTAAAGTAAATGCAGGTATTTTATCTTTATTTTTCATCAATTATAAATTTCGATCTTATATTCTGCCTTGATTTAGACTTATAGTCAATTTGCACATATCTTATATTGCCTATATTTACTTGTTCTATGGAAAGCTCATAGTCTTTAGTCAATTCATCATAAGGCAAACTCAATTTGTCATTTTGATATAGGTACATTAATTTTTCAATTCTATTTGAAACTGAAAATGTGTCTCGTAGAGTTATTGATTTAAATACATTATTTAGAACAAGACTAGCAATCACAAATATTATCAAGATTATACTAGTCGCAACAAGGGTTTCCATCAAGGTTGTTGCCTTTATTCTTTTCTTTAATAAACCCATTGAAGAATATTTAAATCTGTCACATTCGTATGAACTCCAGTAAACACTTCTGGAAAGTTTTCAGTTGACAAAGTTGTGTTATATAAATGATTCTTGTATACCGAACCTTTGAACTTCGTTTCAAATTGATGTGTATAGACCGACCCTTCTACAGACCCAATTAATTCTACTGTTTGATCACTATATACTTCTCCCCTTACAAGAGAACCTTCAGACAAATGAATCATTGCTCTTTGATAATCATCATTTCCTTTTCCAAAATGAAAAACCCCCCCTAAGACTAGACTGTTATTACCTAAAATAACACCTCTCTGTTCTCTTTTTCTATCTATGGACAAACCATTTTCCTGCATCAAAACTAGGGCACTCGGATAATTTAGTTTTGTGCGTTCACCAGTTATTATACTTTTAGAGGCAAATGCTTGAAAAGTGCCCTGTACATTATCTGATATTTCTATATTGGGAGCTATCAATAAAATATTATTTGCTTTCGTGGAAGCGAAAACACGAATTAAAGTGTCAGATTTTACAATAATATTATTTTCAATTTTTAGCGCTTTCAAGTCAATTACTCCTGGACTATATAACCATTTTGAATCCGTAGTAAAAGAGGAACTCATTATCTTTTCTGTTGAACGGATATATAAATTATCTTGATTACCAACACTTCCAAATAGTAGTTTTTCAATATACTTTAATTTCACGTCTGGCACTTGTGGCTTAGGAGTTTCATAACTATTAATCTCTCCATCTATAAGCTCATTCCCTTCGAAATAATCACCCGATATTGAGCCTGGTTTTACTCCTCTGACAGGTAAGACAACATTGCCTTGAATTAAAGTATTACCCACAAGTACTAGCGGTGAATTTGTCTCCTCCATATGCAATGCAAGTCGATTCTTACTATCCACACGGCCACCAACTAAGGCTATCTTTGTTTTACTTAAGCCGTTTCTACTCCCTACAGAAACAACCTTATCATATATTCCCCAATGAGATTTGTGTAAAGTAATACTCTCGTTCTCTTGACCTTCCAAGTTAAAATTAATACTATCGCCGTATGTAATGTCCTTTTGTTTTAGATAATCAAATCCAGAAGACGCTAACCCCAGGACCTTAGCTGAATCATTTACCTGCCTAGCAAATTGCTGCTGAGTGTAAGATAAAAGGATAAAAGCACTTACAATAACTGCAATAACCACGCTTATTAGTATCGCAAATTGGAGCGCGCCTGCTGATATCTTTTGTTGCCACATTTTCATTGCTTAAAAAGACTTACAGCTTTTGGGACTCCCTTATATGAAACTATTAAGTTATTACTATTACCCGAAAGAACTTTTACACTATCCACAGTCTTACCTTCTCTAATTATAATTTCCTTTCCGTTAATTTTAAGAGACAAAACCTTAGCTTCAGACTTTGCGTCTGAAATTACACCTAAGTAGTGGATTTCTGGATAGTAACTATTTACAATTTTAGATTGATTACCTTGAGATTTAAAAACCTTTTGGTTGATTTTTGGCAATATCCCTAAAAAAGGATCACGGTAATCATTAATGATACTAAAGTCTTTACGGGCCTCATACTTGGTGGGTTTAAAATCACTTGTCAAAAACTCAGTGTTTTTAGAAGAATTATTATCATTACTAAGCATAAAAAAACGTACTATAATTGCAATATAAATTGTAATTACTGTCACCAACAAGTATAAAGTTCGTTTTTTATTTTTCATTCAACTATCGAGATTGTTTGCTCGGTATACGGTGTATTATCAGATTCATTTTCAGCTCTCACAGCCCAAACATATTGTCCTAATTCAAACTCGACAGTAAGCGTTGATGCTGTGGTTGATTCTTCTAGGAAAACGGAGTTGTCTGATACATCAGTAATAACAACTCTATATATAGTTGCTTGCTCGAGAGCTTCCCAAATAAAATTTACTGAGGTTTCTGAGGTTTCAAATCCATTCTCTGGAGAAACAACAACTATTTCTTGCTCTGACAGCTCTTCTGTCACATTCACACTAAAAGCTCTAGTTGTGTATACTGTTTCTGAAGTTTCATTTAATGCTTTTACACGCCATTGATACGAATTATTATCTTCTAATATAAACGACTGGTTACTCGAAGTATCAAAAGACTCATTAACCAATAACTCTTCAGCATTTTCAAAACCAGGCCTCGCGATTTGCAAATTATAAGAGGTTGCCTCGCTCACAGGTTCCCAGGAGAATGTTACGTTAGTATCATTTACTACGAAACCATCTGAAGGTGCTAATAAGCTAACTATCTCATTTGAAATATCTGAATCTGTAACAATTGAAAAATTTTGTGTAGTAAAATCTGTACTAAATACCTCGTTAAAAGCCTGGATACGCCACTCAAAAGGCCCATCTACTAGTTCTATATTAAACGAAGTATTGACAGTCGTAGTGTCTAACACTAATTGTTCTGGATTTTGAAAATCAGGTATTGCAACTTGAATACGATAGCCTGTGGTGCTAGCTAGGTTTTCCCAGCTAAAATTCACATTATTAGTCG
Source organism: Dokdonia sp. MED134 (assembly GCF_000152925.2). Classification (NCBI taxonomy): domain Bacteria; kingdom Pseudomonadati; phylum Bacteroidota; class Flavobacteriia; order Flavobacteriales; family Flavobacteriaceae; genus Dokdonia; species Dokdonia sp. MED134. The sequence continues at coordinate 1,893,362 of NZ_CP009301.1, forward strand.
ATAATACAACATTATCTGAAGGCGCAATAATATCAACCAATTGATTAGAAATGTCAACTGGATTCTCTTCCGAAATCGTATCTATAGTAAACGATTGCGTAGTATAATCTGTGCTGTAATTACTATTCAAACCACTTACTCGCCATTCATATGATCCAGGCATTAATGTCACTGTGAGATTTCTAAAAGTCTGAATTGAATCGCCTAAAAAGCTATCGAGAACAACTTGAGTAGCCTGAGCAAATGCTGGCTTTGCAACCTGTATATGATATCTATCTACAAAATCTATTTCTGCCCAAGAGAAAGTAACTTCTTCGGTATTAAGAATAGCATCATCTACTGGAGCTAAAACCTCAATCATTTCTTCAGAGATATCCTCAACACTCACTATTTCTTCGCAGCTATATATAGCTGTTAAACTTAAAATAATAATTAATAACCTTTTCATAAGATAAGTCTTTAATAGTCTATAAGCTTTTTACTTTTATTGAGTTTTGCCGCCGTTCTCACTAATGGCTTCTTACATCGCTTACCCTCTTCAACTATATCCATAACTACAACACTATTTTTATGGTCTTTTCCAAAACAGAAATATGATACTTCATAGTCAAATATAATCATCTTAGAAAGAGGAATTATATCAAGGCGTTTATCATCTTTATAAAAAACAACCCCCATAGTATCATCTGATAATTTTTCTAGAAAAGCTGCAGTAATTCCCGAAGTCAAAATGGCTCCTTTGAAAACTGCGTTTATCTTGGTTATTGCTCCAACAGATTTAGATTTCTTTATAAATTCTCTTGATATCACATCATTATTTATAGCAACAGTATAGCCTATATCATCAATCAACTCTAGAGCATAATATGCTGTAGGAGAAGAAATACTATCCATTGTGCCATTTATCCTTTTTACGAATTTCAACTTAGCTTGTGGAGTAAATTGTTTCTTGTTTACAGCAACTCTTAATCTAGCACTAAGTAATGGCGCACCCTTAGTCTCAACATTATTTTTTAAAGTACCCTCACGAACAACTAAACTTCCTAACTCAATATGATCATTCTTTGCTTTAACTAACTTCACTTGCTTTGTCATATTACAACTTATGAAAGAGTGACTCATAGTCAACAGCAGTAACATTTTTATAAAGAGTCTTAAAAATGGCTTATTATTTATCATATTTTATTGTACTAATTGTAAAACAAAGTTTCCTTCTAACGACACTTTACTTGTTTGAAAACTTTTAATTTTTTTAAATTCTAAGGAGGCTATCATCCCAAATTTACTTCGTTGTTCTAATTCATAAGCAAGTCCCAAAATAGACTTAAAATCTCCAGAAACAGAAAATGCATAAGAATTTATAGTCTTACCCTGGTCAACATATATATGGGGCTCATTAAAAGAAATAATCTTTATCTGTTCTCTCTCGGCATAACGCTCCAAAGCTTTTAAAAGATTGTTTTGCAATGAAGTTTCCGTAATTTGATGACTTGATAATAAAGAATCATAGTAAACCTCCTTCTGATTCAAAACACTTAATCGATGAGGAATATTTTTAAAAATAAGTTCTCCCTCTTTCAATCTATCATAATTCCGTTTCAAAGCTAGGGTTTCTGAGATAGATAATAAATAACCTATAACTAGGGTGCCTAAAAACCCAAACAAAAGAAGTCTATTTTTCTGTTGAATCTTCATAGCTACTTTGTGTGTAATTCAAGTGTAAATAATGTGTTTGACCCTTTATTTACAAGATTTTTAATAAAAACCTTATTTACAAAATCCTTATTCTCAATTACTGAAATCCAATAAGAAATATCCCTATTTACTTTTGATATGCCGCTTATTAGGATGATATCCTTTTCTAAAGAAATAGACTTACCCTCTCTGATTTTTTTAATTAATGGATGATACTGTAACCTATCAAGGGAAATGGTTTCCGGCATTTCTTGTATTACTTGATCAATATAAAAGGATGATGATGATGATGATGATTCAATTACATCTTCGAATAACTTTTGCTTTTGGTCAACAATAGCATCCTTTTTAATGAGCAGTTCCTTTTGAAGCGAATTACTCTCACTAACTTCCCCTAAGACAGAAACTTCTTGATAATAGTGATTGTAAAAAAGAAAATTGATAAAGAAAACAAGTAATAATATTATTAGAGCTATTGGCAATCCTATATCATAAAGTCTTTGTTGTTTAAAGAGCGTATTACTTACCTCCTGATCATCTTTATTGTTTGAAAAATATCTAGACTCATCAACACCCCCGAAAGTTCTTAAGATGCCTCCTAATGCATTTATTCGATCTCCTTGCACTTTTAATTCATCGATTTGATAGCTTGATTGACCACCTTGGTTTTGATGCTTAAAGTCTATTTTTTCTATATACCCATTGCTATAGATTACAGTACTAGAGATAGTTGTTATCTCTCCATCACCATCTAATATAGAAACTACACTATTTATTGACGAGACACCTAAACTCCAAGTTGTTATAAATATATCTTCATTAAGATATTCTTGAAGTAAGTCTTTAACATATTGCTTTCTGCAGATAAAAACAAAAGCTTTATCTACACCTCTTATAATTTCATAATAAAAAACGTCCAGATCTATATTTGAAAATGCTCTATTTAAAAGCTGGATGTCTACATCCCCAGTATTGGAAAGAACAGTTTTATGTAATACCTGGCTATTATTAATAAGTAAATGGCCAGACTTTACTTTAGAAAAATGTTCTTTAATCTCACTAATAGCTCCTATAGATACAGTTTGCGTTATATTAAGTTCACCCTTCCGTTCTGTTACTTGTAGTATTAATATAGACAGATCATCTGCTGCACCTATATGCTCAAATGCATAGTGCGTTCTTCCATAGATGATATTTTGCGGCAGCATATTTAACATTAATATATCACTGTTGGCTTAATTAAAACTGTCAACTTTGATTTTGAAGCAGTACGAACACGCTTGCTAAATAGCCATTTTATAATAGGAATACGAGCTAAAAAGGGAACTCCAGAGCCGGAGTTATTCTTACTATCCTCTTCCAAACCTCCTAATACAACGATATCATTTGTTCTTGACTTTATAATGGAAGTAAACTCCCGAGAACTAATCTCTGGAGGTCCGTTTTCTGTAACACGCTCTCCACTAAAACTTGATTGTATAACTTTAATATCCATAGTCACTTCACCGTCTTCTGAGACAAATGGTAAAACTTCTAAAGAAAGCTCTGCATCTATAGGCACGTAATCAACACTCTCACTAACTACGGGATTTTGAACACCTACAAATTGATTTTGAGTAATTTCATAATAACTAGTTCTTCCGTTAGAAAAATAGGCGCGATGACCATTTAATGTGGTGATTCGTGGTGATGACTTGATATTAAAATTTCCGTTAGTTTCTGACGCTCTTATGGTTGCAAAAAAATTAGGTCCTACTTGCCCAATATTAAAAAAACTTGAACCATCTATTCTACCTAAAATTCTATTGATAGTGCTTGCCCCTAATGACAAGTTTGTATTTGGAAAAATATTTCCTTGAGTAACACTAGGCTCTTGACCAATACCCCACTCAATGCCAGCATCGAGAGTTGAGTTTTTACTTACTTCTAGAATCATTACCTCAATGATTACTATGGGCACTTGCTTATCTATATCTTGTATAAATTCTTTAAAACGCTTAATATCTGCACTAGCCCCAGATACAATAAAGCTATTAAGTTCTTTATCTACTATAATATTTAAATCTTGTTTTACATCTTGAGGTATAAGTGACCCTAAGTCTGTGTTATTTTGATTTTGAGATGATTGCCCAGTGAGCTGCGTATTACTCTGGTTATTAAAATTCACATTCGTGTTTTGATTATTATTTCTGATGGAACCACCGTTTACAAAATTAGAATTACGTCCATAATTTAACCCAGATCGACCGGCACTTCGTCCAGAGCTTTGTGGATCTGCTAGAATACTAATAGAGCGAAACCTGAGCGGCACAACCTCTGATGCCCTAAGCGTAAGCTGTTTGAAAGTTCCAAAATAATAGATATTTCCGTCTTTTTTAAAAGTAAAACGTTTTGCCGTGCTAGCTACCTGCTGACCGTTTACTGCAGGCCTGTTTGGACTACTTGTTAACACCTGCTTATTTGCACTCTGAATTGATAAGGTTGTGTTTTCAAATATCTTTGTAAGTAACTGATCAAAAGAAATATCTTTTGCAGTTACTGTCACTCTTCCAGCTGTTTCTAATGGAGAAGCAGTAAAAATATCAATTTTCAACTCGTTACCTATGTCATATATAATATCTGCAATTGCGATATTTTGAATATCAACATTTATACGCTTTTCCTTAAGATTAATAACCTCAAAAAAGAAATTTGATCGTCTAGACTTTGCTGGTCTCGATGTTGTTACACCACCTGGTCCCCCAGGGGCCTTTGTAACGGCAGACTCAAACTCATATGATCCATCTTTAGATTGAGAAACCACAAGATTATTTGAATAAGCTATCTTCTCCATAGCAATATCAAATGGTAAATCTTTTATAAAGACCGAAAGAGATTTATCCTTTAACTCTGGGGTATAAAAAATACCTTTGCCAGAAAGGTCAGAAATAGTCTTAAACGCACGACTCAAATTATCGTTTTGTAAATCTGCGCTCACTAGTTGATTATTGGGACTATAAGATACTAGAATCTCTTTTTCTGTTTCTTCTTCTTTTTCTTCTTTAACACGATCTATATAGAGTATGGTACCTGTAAAATCAATTTTAAGATTATAGTTTTTGCATAAATAAACGAGCACATCAGAGACTAATACATCTTTAAAATTATTGATTATTTGAATTCCTTGTAAATCTGGGCTAACATCTATATTTACCGTATGCACTTCGGAAATGGCAAGCAAGAAGGTAGATAAGTTTGCTTGCTGCATTGTAATATCAAGCTTTTCAGAGAGCCCAGGGATATCTGAAGAAATTGCCGTTAGTTTGTTTTCTAATTGTTGTATTCTACCCTCATCATATTGCTGTGCAAATAATAAATGTGTCGTAAACACAAAAAACATTGACACTACATATTTTTTAATCATAGATTATGCGTTTTTAAGTAAAGAGAAGACCTCGTTTATAGAAGTTTCTCCATCACTAATAAGTTGTATGGCTTGATCGCTCAGTTGCTTTATCTCGTATTTATAGAGATAGTCATCTATTTGCAATTCATTATTCTTTATATGAGTAGATAGCTCCTTGGTAACAGGTAATATCTCATAAATTGCTTTTCTACCAGAATACCCGGTATGAAAACATTTATCACACCCTTGCTCAACATAATGTTTATCTAAAGTCTTAGGCACTATAAATTGAGAAGGAAAATCATCAAGTTTAATAAGTTGCTCCTTTTTACAATATCCACATAACTTCCTCACGAGTCGCTGGGCAACACTTAAGTTAAGTGTACTCGCTATAAGGTGAGCTGGAACACCCATATCTATAAGCCTGGAGATTGTAGCCCAGGCAGAGTTCGTGTGGATAGTAGATAGTACAAGGTGCCCAGTTAATGCAGCCCTTATCGCCATATTTGCCGTCTTAACATCTCTAATCTCACCTACCATTATTACATCTGGATCTTGCCTTAAAAAGGTTTTTAAAGCCGTTTCAAAATCTAAACCTATATCCTCGCGTAGTTGAATTTGCATCACCCCCTCTAAGGTGTACTCTATAGGGTCTTCTATAGTTAAAATCTTTGTATCTACAGTATTTAAAATTTTGAGAGTTGCATATAAGGTTGTGGTTTTACCTGAGCCTGTCGGGCCTGATATCAAGACAATTCCATTAGGGTTACGCACGCCTTCCTTATAAATTTTGAGTTCCTCTTCTGTAAAACCTAGTTTATCTAATTGTATTCCGGAGGTATCTTTACTTAAAATACGGAGTACGATACTCTCACCGTTCATAGACGGCAAGGTGGAGACTCTTATGTCAAATTCATCGTGTTGTGTTTTTACCGTGATTCTTCCATCTTGCGGTAAACGATTTTGAGAAATATCGAGGTTTGCTTGATTTTTTATTCTATTAATGATCGCAGGGTACTCTCCTTTAGGGATTCTAAACTGCTCCTTAAGCTTACCATCAAGTCTGTACCTAATACGACAGCTATTTTCAAATGGCTCAAAGTGTATATCACTACTCCCTATTGTTTTTGCTGTAAGTAGTACTTTTTCTAGAAAATCTTGCGTGTAAGCAAGTGTTTGATTTTCTGAGCTTTGCTTTCTATAATTTGTGCTCAAATACCTATCGAGTATTGACGTCTCAATATATTTGATTTGAAGCGGATACCCTAAGAAAACTATTAACTCTTGGGTAAGACCTGCTATATCTGTTATGTCAGAATAAAAGATAGTTTTATTATCTTCTTTTTTAAATGGGACTATGCGGTATTGATATGCTTGGTCTGCACTTATGAGCTGTTGTAGCTCTACCGAAATATGATATGAAGCCCTTGTCACCTATAACGTGTATAAATTATCATATAACCCAACCCAGTGCACCACTAGTACTCCCGAAAAAAACAATGCGAGATATCCCGCAAGTGGCACTGTAGTTTCCTTTTTATTTAAATTACGCTTTCGCGAAAGCGTAAAACCTAAAAGCATATGTACACTAAGAGAGAATAGAAGGCCAAAAACAAAAAAGGTGATAAAACTTACGGTTGAAAACCCTACTGCTAGTGCAAATAGAAATAAGAAATCACCAAGACCAAATACATCTTGTAAACCATCTACTCGCATTATAAGCCTAGCATATCCCCATAAAATAAGGAGTATAAGAAGGATTACAACAACGTTAACCACACTATGAATTGCAAACTGCAGCGCTCCTACACTAAGTATATGTAAGGTAGCAAAACCTGTAGCAGTTATTAAAAAGAGCCACCAGTAAACGCTTCTATCTTTAATATCTTGACATAAAATAGCGAGCAAACTAGCCATTACAATTATTTTTAAGACTACTGCTAGCACTAATCTTTTATTACTTGCTTAGGCGTTCCAATCTCATCTATTTCCCATACATTATAAATACCGTCTCGATCAAAGTCTACAACGGCAGTTGCCCGCACCTTAAATGCATCTGTGGTAGCCGTAATAATCTCATACACATAATTTGCATTACCTCCATTTTTTACAGTGCGAGGAGCTTCAAAATCAATCTGATCAAAATCATTTGAAAATCTGGAAGAAGAGTAACTGTATAAAATTTGCATATTGTGTATGTGCTTAAGTTGCGTCTGGGCTTCGAGACTTTTGGTCTTTGAGATAAGCGGCATTAACTTAGGCATTGCCAGTAATAATAATATACCTATAATAGCAAGTACGATAAGTATCTCTTGCAAATTATATGCTGGTATTTTACGTTGTAAAAAAGGCTTCATTACTGTAAATATAATAGTATTCAGTGTATTAAAAAATTAAATGCCCCTCTTACTTCAAACATTAAAAAGACTAGTAACCCCAGAAGTATATTTTTAAATGAGCTTCTAGATATTCTTGCTTTCGCGAAAAACATATCGTTCTTCTTGATAAGCGTTTAATATGAGTTCGTAATGTCAAATTCATACGCTCAATCTTATTGGTACAATATTGAAAACGTTTGTGCATTTCTTTGGGAATTAAACTAGGATAGATATTAAGTCTATCGGTATAAATTCTAGTGGGTTGAAGAAGGAGCACCTTATTGATTAAAGGCTTAATGTTTTCTTTAGTCTTTCTGCCAACAAAGAAATCAATCACGCTCCCAGTCTTTTGCTCTATAGCATAAGTTATCCAAGTACTATTTTTCTTATTACCTATAAAACTCCATAGCTCATCTACTTCAAATTTACACCCTAAAGTATTAAAGTACGGAATCTTGATTTGCTTACTGATTTTCAACATCCTTGATAAAACAGTATTTTTAGAAATCTTCAATACTCTGGCGATACCTAACACACTACAACACTCTCTTAAAAGACTAATAAGTAACGTATCTATAGAACTATCATACGCTTTATAATGATAGTTTTCTTGAAATGAAGTGAAACAAATCTTACAGTAATACCGTTGTATACCATTTCGCTTCCCTCTTTTAATACAATGAGCTTGATCACAGTTTTTACAATTCATACTTTAAATATACCAAGCACCATTCTGACCTACGTAAGGAAAACAAATCCTTATTTTAAGCCATCTAAGAAATCTTTATTATGTGAATAAACAAGAATAAGACCCCATTTGAGGGCTTATTTCTTTTATAACTAATTGAAAATCATACCAAAATTAACTTCGTTTTTCAAAAGCACCATTCTGACCCATTACCCGCTAAAGCTCGTAATACTTACGCATAAAAAAACGCCACTTTGGACGGTTTTTATTTTTAAGGGCAAGTGGTATAAGGATTACCACATTGCATATCGGGTTGCAACCAACCTCGTTTGGTTTTTCCCTCGTTAATGGTTTCTACATAAGCCCATTTATTACAAACATTTAAAACTCTAACTATTTGCTCTTTCTCTAAAACGGAAGATATAGAACTATCAAGATTTGGTTTATCATAAAGGTTCAGGTTTTTGTTATCATAATTTCTAGTAACCAAACCTAATGTGCCTTTTCTTACCCAAACATTTTTAAAATCTAAATCTTCAAAACTAACTTTAAAAAAATCATTCTCAACACCTGTTATTTGTAAAATATAACCTGCTTCTTCATCAGAATTTATTGCTTTTAAAATATTGTTATCTTCAGGCCTATTATAAATGTCTAATTTCTCATTACTCTTATAATGCGTAAAAGCAGTAACTTTAATAGAAGTACATTCCTTTTTAGCGCTATCATTACAGCCTAGTAAAAGAAAACAAAATATATAAATTGTTAATTGCATTTTTATCATAATTAATTTTTACGTCCTTTTAAACTACTATCAACAGGTGGTGGTGTTGTTCTTGTAGAAACATTATTTTTTGCTCTCTCATTAGGATTGGTTCTCCTAACTTGAATTAAAAATGAATTAAGCTTTCCTAATTGCCCTTCTACTTTTTTCCATTGTCTACCATCTATAATTAAACAACCTTGTGAACTTCTATCTCCTTTACCACTCCAATTCGTTCTATGCAAAAAGATTGCCTCCATATAATCCTTACCATTAGCTTTATTTGTACCTCCTTCAGGGTTAATTCTAGTTGTACCATCCAAATTACTAATTCTATAAGTTAACGACCCTTTACCATAGGGACTAGTTGCCATTTGTTGATGACTACCTTGATAATCTCCTTCTTCAATCATAGAGTATTTACTTGGGTCTGATGATACAGAAATACCTCTATAATTTTGTACATCATCAGCTCCGCCAGGACCATAAATAGTAACATCTGCCGTAACAGCTCCTTCTCCTGTCATTTTGCCATCGGCTCCTAGTTTTTCATCAGTACTACCATTGAAAACTACAACGGCTTTAACACCCTGCAAAGCTATACTTTCGGTCTGCTCATTACCATCATCGTCTGTATATGTATAGGAATGTTCATATTCACTTCCATCTTGCCAATTCCAAGAAGCTTCTTCCTCTCCTTCATTTCTGTAATAAAACCAATCCATTCCATCTGGGTCAACAAAAATCAATGGGTTGTTTGCTACAAAATGATAAGGATTTAAATCTAGGCTATTTTCAGCCAATGGATCTATATTAAACCAACGTCCTAATGCAGGGTCGAGCATTCTTGCTCCAAAATCATACATATTCAACCCTAATTCTTCTTGAAGTTCTTTGTTGTTGAATTTATACGGATGTTCCGTACCATTCACGACATTATTGTATCCTTTATGTTCAAGTCCAAAAGGATAGTAGTTTTTCTCAGATATAATTTCACTCGATGGATTGATAGACCCGTTACCATCGGTATCTGCATATGTAAGTCTAACGTTGCCTAAGTGATCCTTATACTGGTAAATATAGTTAAAATCACTCCCATCTGGTTCTACATAACCCTCAGGATGACTAAACATTGTTAATACATTGTTTTTATAAATAAAGTTACCTGCATAATCTGTCGTTACTCCATTTACAGTCTTACGTAGCTTTACACCCGTAGCGTCATAAACATACCCTATAATACCCGTACCCGCTCCTTCATTTACCGTAACGTTTACCGTAGTAGGAAGATTAAGGTGGTTATAACTTATCGAGCCAATACCTTTATTTAGATCTTGGGTCATATTACCATTAACATCATAAGTATAGTCAGTACTTGACCCTGGGTTTCCATCTCTAAAACCTTCATTTTTAATAAGTGATGTAGCTAGTTCTCGCACCCTGGTAAGCTTATTGCCATCATACGTATAGGCAAGTCTATCCATTTCTGTATTATGAGCGTTATGAGATCCAAATCGCTGTAGTGACTCTATATTACCATTTTTATCATAAACTACATTTCTTAAGTCATATACATCTTCAATGTCCATTGGACTCGTATCTACACCTACTTGATTACGAAAGCTAGAACTATTGTTTATACGATTAAGGTGGTCGTAATCATATATATAAGAACGCTTTCTTTTATCAAAACCTAAACTTTTCCAAATAGTTCTAGATATATTTCCATTATACAATCCACCCTCAATTTTAGTATCCCCAGAAGCTAGAATGTCATAGTTAATTCTAAAATTAAACAAATCTGATGCACCAGCAGTGGCCTGGTCTACATTATTTATATCTGTGAGCCATCCTCTTACATTATATCGATAATCAATATCCTGAAGGCCTTGTTCAGTCCCTGGTTCTTGATCTAAAGTAGTCTCTCCCCCTACTAGCTTAGATTCTAGTTGCCCTAGGTCATCATAAATACTTTGAGTAATGAGCTCAAGATCTCCTACATTAGACCCATTATCTACACGTTGTTTATGCGTGAGTAATTTACCCAATTTATCATATGTAAAGTAATCTGTAGTTACAATTTCTGAATTACTCCCTTTGCGATGTTCAGACCTGCTTTCTAAAACTTTACCAGTAAAGTCTAGATTATAATGTACCTCATCTGAAGTATTTAGATAGGTATTGTCTGTGCGCTGCCAGATTAGTCTCCCCTTGGCATCATATCCCATAAGTGTATTAATGTAGCTTGTAGTGTTAAGTACATTAACCCGTGAAGCGGTAGAAAGACCCTTAGTTTGTATCCCATCTACTAAGTCAACACCAAAATAATTTGCTTCTGGTTTGGTAAAACCTACATTAAAGCTATTATAATTATCGTAGTAATTTATTGTGTATATTTTTTCTATACTTGTCGGTATAGCCCCACTATATGTATAGTTTAAAGGAACACCACCTACTGTAGGTGAAGCACTTGTTCTAGTTTCATATTGTGAAGGGTAAGAATTTCCATTTGCTAGATTCTGTAATGTTAATCTAGACGATGAATTTGAAATTAACCCAGTATAAGCAACTCTCCCAAAAGCATCATACTTAGTAAACAACCACTTGTTGTCTTCGTCAAGCTTCTCATCCTGAGTAAGAACAGGTTTGTCAAGCTTATTATAAACTATTGACTCCCATCTTTTTCCAGGCACTTTCTTCTCTATCAAACGATTACGACCATCATACTTGTATTGATAACAGAGTTTATTAAGTTCTGTAGCGCTAACCGTACCGTCAGATGTTGAAACTTTAGGAGGCAACACAAATGTAAGATTACCGAAGTCGTCATAGACATAATAGGTATCGTGCTTTACGTTATCATTAAATGTGCGCTTAAGTACAACCTGTCCTTGCTTATTTCTAAATTCTACAGTGGTGTTATTATTGTTTGAAGATGGAGTCCAATTTTCGTCTTTAGTAATGCTTTTATAAAGTTCTAGACCATCATACAATACTCCTGGCACCAGTGTCGGATCTGATGTATCAGTGCCAAAAGCCACATCAAAGAAATAAACCCGATCTTCTGAACTTGCAGAAGGATTTACATTGCTTGCATACTCAAATTTTATTGTATGATCAGTATCATTAATAGGATCAACAACCCAAGAGGCTCCAGGAGCACCCTGCTTTAACGGTCGATTTAAAGGAGACTTTTCATAAAGAGTTTCACTATAGGGATTTGTTGTATTTTGATACTTCTCTACATCATAAAAATCATATGTCTGTTCTTCTGCATCAGAATGAATCTCTCCATTTAATGTACCTTGAGAAGCATAAGGGAGAAAACTTTTTGAAACACGTCCAAAATCGTCATATTCAAAATGCGTAACAATATCACCACCACTTGTAGTAGCAATATAATCTGCAACACTCTCAGATGCAGCACCATCATTAAGACGAGTCGATCCTGAAGTCATTGCTTCAAAACGAGGAGACCAGAAGTATTGCTTAGTATTTATATCTGTGCTATAATAGAGATAATTACGCATCCTGGTTTGAGTAGATGTAGATTTCCATTTAAATTCTCTACCATCTTTTACTTTATTACCTTGTAAGTCATAAACACCACTCTCACCTGTATCAGCTCCTCGATAATTATAAGGATGAATAACTCCAACTAGAAGATACCACGCATCAAGCTCCGGAAGATCACCCGCCCAGAAGTAAGGATTAGTTTGTGCTTTACCATTTAAATCATCTACTAACTGAGTGCCGTGGTAGGTACTACCATCTTGACTACCCGTTCTCTTAACCCAAGTTGTATAACGATACTTCTTTGTTTTATCTATCGGAAAATAGTCTGTATTCCAGCCACCGTCTGCATTTCGACCCGCATCATTATCACACTTCCATAATAATTCTGTGCCTCCATTAGGACCAGTACCATAAACTCTCTTATTTTCTTGATCACTCCCATTCCTATTGAAAAATGGCGTATTACCAACACCCTCATTCCAGTCATTTACAAAATTGCCAGATGTTTTATTAAGTTTCTGAACAGTAGGGTTCCAAAAATACTGACGTGTGGAAGTGTTTGATGCATTGTAAAGTAGCGCTCTCATTTTAGTTTGAGTAGTCGTACTATTCCATTTCCATTCAATACCATCATAAACTCTATTCCCTTCTTTGTCGTAAATTCCACTTATTCCAGTATCGCCACCCGAATAGTTATAAGGATGAACTACACCCACAAACAAATACCACTCGTCAAGTTCAGGCAAAACTCTACCCGGGACAAAATAAGGGTTGGAATGAGGAGAGCCACTTAGCGTACTAACATTTAACGTTCCTAAATAAGATCTTCCATCAGTTAAATTTGCACCTTTCTTTACCCAAACAGTAAAAATGTAGGAACTAGATTTATCTACTGGAAAATAACCCGAGTAAAAGCCGCCATCTGACCTAGCTGAACCAGCATTATTAGCACATTCCCACAAAATATCAGTTTCGTCTGAAGGTGTTGTGCCTTGCACACGGCGACTCTCATTTGCATCGCCATAGCGTGTAAAGTTTTGAGTACTACCTTCACCTAAGGCCCAATCAATCGAAAGACCAGCTAGACTTCGACTGTCTCCACTGGATTCATTACCATCAGTAAATCCAGCACTTGACACAACACCATCAACAATAATCTGTTGTTTTATTCTGCCTAATCCATCATAATAATTTATTGATTCAACCTTACCGTCCCCACCTACATCACCACTTACTGTCTCTACTTGATATGATGTAGTCTTAACATAGTTCTCTGAAATAGTCTGACTAAACAACGTAGTTGACGCAAACAATCCTAATAGTGTAATTAATAATCTCATAGCTCCTAGTTGTTTAAAATGTAGTTGTACTCATTCTGACTTAAAATATTACCATTCGAATCTTTTACAAATTCTAAACGGTTTTTCTCATCATATACATAATACATCGTGTAACCACGTGGATCTGTTTGACTAGTGACGCCTATTAAAGGATCGTAAGTATAGGAAGTCACTTGTGCATTAATCATCTCTGGACTGCTCCTAAGATTATCCAGCGCTTCCCTTAATGCGCCTTCATTACCTAAATAACCTAATGTATTGTCATTATCGGCATTTGAGAGTGCACTAAGACTTCCAAAAGACAAAAGACCATCGGATGAAGGGGGATTAACTATTTTAGCAATAGGGTATTCTTTGTGATATCCCCAAACAAAAATAGTTTCTAAATCATCTTTATCTATTAAAGATATAATATTACCTTCAATGTCATATTCAATCCTAAACTCCTCAAAATAATCTTCTTGGTCTTTAACTTGAACTAATTGTTTAATTAATTTATATCCCTGGAATGCAGTAGTATCATATTCTCCCTTTCCATCAAATGTTTTTTGGTCATCAACATATTTTTGAATTTGTACTGGCGTTTTTAATTGATTTCTTGTAACCATACCAGAATACTCATCATTATCAAAGTTTTGCGGATATGAGTAAACTTCTCTATAATTTTTTCCGCTGCTGGTTGAAAAACTTTTTTCCTTATTGTAAAGATATTGAGATTCTTGATCTCTAGTATACGAAGTAATTGTCTCTATGTCGTCCTGAAAACTTCTAACCTCATCTGGCATCCAGAACATTTCTATTTCCTTATATCTAATAAATTTATGTAACATTTTAATATCTAAATAACATTCACCAGACTCAGAATAGCAATTATTTGCAAAATCTACAGTTCTATTTTTGGGTAAATAGATTTTGAAACTCCAGGGATGTTCGTCGTTATCATCCTGGTTGATTAAAATATTATCTTGCAAGAAAAGTTGGTCAGGGCTTAACAAATGTCTTCTTAGTATATAATCTGTTTCTAACTCACTAAGAAGGTTAGAGTTTCCATCATAGGTTCTTTCAGAAACCTTTCGAGCTCCTTGTATATCTGTATTTATAGGAACTTTTGGATAGCTATATTCGTTAATCTCAAATGGGGTTTCATATTCCGTTTCTACATATCCATTATGCGATACGTTAAAGTTATAATCGGAAGAGTTAGGGTTAGTAACAGTTGGAAATAATGGAGTTGGATTGCTTGTAGATTCACTTACAAATTCAAACTTTTTTCTCACTTTCTGATAATATATAGGGACACCTCTATTTCCAAATTCTTCAACATATGTATTAAGATAGTAGTTCTTTTGTGTCCATTGTGTTATTCCACTCCCAGATTCAGGAATCACGGTTACATTATGAGTTTCTGAAAGCTGTGGTTTTTTATTCAATACTCCAGTTGAAAAACCATCTTCATCATAATAAGAATATTCGACTTTAGAAACCTTTTCACCAGTATTATCGAAATTTGAAATTTCTTTAACTCGAATACCGCCAACTAAATCATTAACAAAAGGCTCCCCGTCATCGGTCATATCAGGAATGTAGTATTCAAGTCTAATTCTTGAATTGATTGGATCATTATAGAAATAAGATGGTCTATCTGTATTACCATCTGTATGGGTTGAAATATAAAATCTATACGTACCTGGAATAATCCAAAAATCCCCACCAGAATTGCCTGTTTGATTAATTGTATAATCATCAGTACAACCAAAAACATTTCCAGGAGGATATGGACAATTGTTATCAGGATCTTTACCTGTTACAAAATTTGGCACCAAAATAGGGTTAGGATAATAAACATCACAAGGCTTAGGGTCAAAAGGATCAGGCACATTTAAATTATTCCTTCTAGAGTTAATTACTAATGGGTAATACCAGTGATTTAAAGGTGTTGCACTATTATAACAATGTTCCGTGTAATCAGAAGCTGGAGGCCCAGACAAACGTTTAATTCCTAAATAAATTGAATTACCGTGAGTTGCATCGCCAGAGATAAAATGAGAAAGACTGGCTCTAACAGGGTAATCAAAAGTTACTGTTCTTTCAATATGCCGATTATTATTTGTTGCTGTTGCGTACAGCTGTAGTGTTATGTTTCTATTAAAGTCTGAGCCAGAACCATTACTTTGCTCATAGGGAACCTTAATATCATTCTGTTCATATCTAATTTCAGTAAATCCACCTGTAGGATAAATTATTTTTTTCATTGCCCCTTTACGAGTATGCAATTCACTAATTTCTTTGTTTACTTGCGACCCATTTATAGAATTTGCTATAGCTTGACTATTATTTGCACCATTGTAGTATCCATAATTGTCTTGATCTAGAGGCTTAGATGATGCATTTCTAAAAAAACCTGGATATGAAAAACTTAATTGATTATAGTCAAATCCATAATACATTTCATTATTTTTAGTTATCTCTACTAGTGCATCCCTGCCTCCCAAATGCTCAAGAGTGAAATCATTAATGATTTGATCATTATTATTTCTTAACGTAATTCTATCGTAAACTTTATGATTCTCAAAACCACCCGGGCCCTTCTCCACTGTGTGGAAAGTTAAACTACCTTTAGGGAAATCAATAGAATTGAGTATTTTTCTATTCATTAATGTTACCTTATTAGCATCATTATAGCCTCCAGTAACTCCGTCGAAATAAGTTCCTAATTGATTCGGCGTAGTGTATTCACCATTCCAACTGATGGCTTTGGCTGAGAAATTCCAAGTATGCCAAGTCTCTGAACCATAATTAAAATTTACTCCTTCGCCGTTAATATATTGTATTCTTGATAAAAGCCAGGATGTAGTTCTATCGTAGTAAATATCTGGGTTTTCAGGAGTTGCGTATATGTCCTCTGAATCTCCGCTTGTAAAATGATACTTTACGCCAGCATCATCTGTAACTGTAAAAGCGCTAATATGAAAATATGGAAACAGTGAAGTTTCAATATCAACTTTATAATTAGTAACGGACAGAAAATAAGGTTCTAATACGTTATTTGGTTCCCTCTTAACCTTAAAAGAAAATCTTTTACCTGCAATATTGACTACATATTTATCTAATTCTGAATCCAATTCACCTCTATAGATTGCCATAAATTTATGGTAAGGCATATCGTAAATTTCTGAACTACTAGAAACATCCACGAAGTCATTTATCAAGCTCTGAACCTCTGTTAGCTCATCACCAGTATTAATGTCGCCATAATAACCTTTGGGTTTAAAATCAGCAATTCCTCTTATTTGTCTAGTTATACTACCGTAAGCATTGAGCGTCCATCCCCACCCTGCCAATGAAGGCTTAGCTTCCGTAATAAATCCTCCATAATTATACTGAAGAGTTATTGGCCAATCATTGCCATCAATTTGTATATTGTGAATAGGAACTGTAAACGCCATTTGACCAGTTGATTGGTCTATTGGTACATTTGACGCCATTGAAAGAGCATAAGACTCTGGTGTACTTGGAGTAACTGTTGGTAATGAATTTTGACTAATTAGTGATTTTAAAAAACCAAAGAAGATTATAATAATTAGCAAAAAGTTCCTATTCGAAACTAGTTTCATAGTCTGATTTAAATTTTATCATATTAATTTCTCTCTTATGAAGATTTATTTCAATACCGATTATTTGAATTTGATATTGAACTTTATGAAGAAAAAAATGTAATATGATTGATTGATTGATGAAATTAAAAGTCTAAACCTAAGCAAATATGCCTATACTCAATTACGGAAATCCGTAATTAAGTGGTTTAAATTAATTTTAGCAACACATAACCTGCTGAAATTAAACTAATTGCACATAATTATTCATTGTGTTAAAATTATGTTAAATAGCCCATTAGATCATAAACCTTACCAAATACAATTACAAAAAGCCTAAATATGCAAAAGTAATTCTACTATATCTTTAATTTTTAAGAAGAGTATCGCTCTCCAATAATAAACCTCTTGTAAAAGCACACCAATTACTATAAAAATCTAATACTGGGTTTTCTTTATTGTTAATTCGAACAAAGAGGAATTAAAGTGAGCCTCAAATTGTAGGCTTCCCTAAGAATAGGACAATATTACGATTTAGATAAAATTAAAAACATTTACCTTTTAGTAAGGTGTTTTTATCATTTGCAGCACTGTAGGTTCAATATGAGTATAGAAAGTTGAAATCTAAAAGCACCACAAAAAAAACGCAAGCAAAAAGGGTTTTTAGCTTTACTTTGTGAGGTTGTTACTTGCCTTCATATTGATAATAGCCTTTGTAATCCACATTAGTTTCAGGACGTTCGATACCTAGCTCACACGCTTTTTTGTAAAGTAATTCATTGTAAAAATCACGTATAGATAGTTTATTGGCTTCACAATAATTGTCTAAATCTTGTTGTAATAGATCTGAAAGAAGTGTATAACGCGTATCAATAGGGTAGTATGCCTTAGGTATTGTAATATCATAATGCCCACACAAATCCAGCCCTTCGTAAACTTGGTAATTTAGTTTGTAGTTTTTTTGCTCTAAAATGAATTGTTTTATCAAGTTTTGAC
The DNA here is from genome assembly GCF_000152925.2 of Dokdonia sp. MED134. NCBI lineage: Bacteria > Pseudomonadati > Bacteroidota > Flavobacteriia > Flavobacteriales > Flavobacteriaceae > Dokdonia > Dokdonia sp. MED134. The sequence continues at coordinate 1,911,716 of NZ_CP009301.1, forward strand.
AATTTAATGTACGAAACTCATAACGCCCTGGGCAATTATTTAAGTGTTCTGGAAATTTATATTGAAAGTCTGAGGTAATATCTAATAGATTACGTTCAAGACGTTTAATCCTAGATTGTTTTGCATTGGTAACAATAATTGTATTATGTAAATCTATACCTAGATTAAAATTATCGTGTATTTGACGAACTCTCCTAAGAATATTATTTGTGACACCAATTTTGAAATAGTTCTTATTATTAAAATGTAGAATATAAAGCAACATAAATGACATTTAAGTCATTACAATTTATAAATATTCTTAGGAATTTCCAAACTATGAGTAAAAAATTGAGAAATGACACTTTAATCAATGCCATTGCATTAGAATTAGGAGAGTTGAGGGCCACATTATCTTTATCTCAAGAGTTTGTATACAATGATTTAGGTATACACATAGGTAGAATAGAGACGGGCTCCACAAATCTTTCTGTAAGTACCTTAGATGTGTTGCTAAAATATTATGACATCTCTTTTTCAGAGTTCTTTAAGCAAGTTGAAGAAAGGCTCAACCCAACTGATGGGTTATCATAAACTTGATATAACTGTCTGGGCACATTTACTCGTTTGTTATTTTCTCCCAAAATGATTGGTTTTTAAATTCATTTAGTTTTTGGTCAAGATAGTGTTGGGTACTCTCGTTATTGTCTTCATAAACACTTTCCCAAGCATTTTTATATTTGTCAAAATAATTGAATTCTATCCATTTTGAACTCACATATACTGTGCTACACAAACCAATTAAGATCAAAAATGATTTGACTATTTCTACAGCACTACCTCTTTCAATTTTGAGAATAAAAGACCTAGGTATACTTTTTGGAACATTCTTTAGTAGTTCTTCTAACATTCTTATTGATTCAATATTATGAGAGCGCATAATTGATAATGAACTTATAAAGTCAGTAAGTGTTATCTCAGCTTTATCCACCCGTTGTAGCAACTCATTATTGCTCTTATTTGATCCTTGAAAGTTTTTCAGTGCCTTCTCTAAGTGTTCAACTTTTTGAATGAGTTTAAGTAAATAAGTTTCTTGAATATTCATCTTCGTGTGCGTTTTTTTCTTCTTTTCTTTTTATAGACCTCCTCGTCTGCGTTGTCTATGGATGAATTGGTGTTTGGTGAGCTTTCTAAAATAAGGTCTATAAAATCTGGGGTTCTTGACGTGCTCATAGGCTTTACATTGCTTGGTCTGCCTATTTTGGTGTCAGGTTCAATTTCTATTTTGTTTTCAAGTTTTTTCAATAAATTACCTAGACTATATTCTCTTCCCACTGCGCTGCCTTTTATGGGATGATTATTTTCTAGCTTAATAAAAGTAATACCTCTACCCACTTTACATTTATACCCGGTTAGGCGCATAATTGCAATAAATTCATCCATATTCTGAGCTTCATTTATTGCGTGATCAATTGCAAATCTTAATGCATTAATTGATTGATTAGAATTCATACTTCTCTCATTTAAAATACGTTTTAAATGATATTTTTTTTCCAGCTTTCGCGAAAGCGTCATCGCTCTTTTTGAAAAATTTGACATATCAATTGAATTACCATCCAGTTTTATTGCCGAAAGTGCACAATGAAAGTGTTGATGATTTATACTGTCTGGATGCGCTACTGCAAACCATAGATCACTACCGCCATTAAATTCCTGCATTACGTCTTCAAGAAGTTTCAAGCGCATTGATTTTGTAATGTTATCCTCAGCCGGAAAAGAAACAATGATGTTATAAGCTATGTTTTTTGCTTTATTATTTGTGAGCTCTCTAGTGTGATATTCCTTCTTAATTGATTCTATATCTTGGTAAGGCAACACTCCTTTTGAATCCAGAATTTCGTGCTGCTGATTAACCAAGTAATCAAGAAGATTTTCTGAAGAACCTGTCCGAACAATTTTAATGATCATATTTCTTATTGATTTTTGAAAGTAAGCCAGCAATTTCATTTTTCAGAAGCTCAAGATTATATGTTTCTGAGAGTTCAAATACTCTTTTTAATTTGACTAAAAGCCATAAATTTCTACCTAATTGAGCTAGTTCAATTTTTAACTTTTCAGTTTCAAGATCTGGGAGAAATCGCACACAGATTTGTTTGTTAAGTCCGGAAGCTATAAGGTAATTTGAAAGCGTAGTATCATATTTTTTCGCTTTTTCCTGCAGTGCAAGTTTCTCTTGACCTGTTAGTCTTATTGATACCCTCTCTGTTTTATTATTCATTGTTATGTATGAGCTTTAGTGAATACTTCTACTTTATGTACACACACGCTTTTAGCGTTTGTACACACAAAGTCCAACTTGCTAACTCTTTCCCCTTTGCTTCAGGGTTAACTTAGGGGAAAGAATAATTAGTTAAGCCTCCATTTACCTGAAAGACGTATTTTTTAATTCGTGCATATTAAACATCTCGTAAAAACGATCTTCTATGTGAAAGCCATACCGTTCCTTAATTTGTGTAATAGTTAGATTTGTGATTATGTGGGTTCGCAGACCGTTATTGCAAAAATTTCTATATCTGTTTTCTAAGATTCTAACAAATATGTCTTCTTTTCCAAAGTTTGACCCTAAGGGTTCTCTGCCTAAGTCATCAAAACAATAAATTTCATTTGAATACTTATTTATTACCATTTCCTTTTGCTTAGACAAATTGTATTGACTAACGACAAATGATGCAGACACAAACTTTGCTGTCTTCATCTTTTTTTTTACTTCAAAATCCTCTATAATTTTAAAAATCGTACTCTTACCAGAACCTACTGGACCCCTTAGCAGAATACCCTTATTCTTATTACCTCCTCGTTCCGTATATTTTTTTGAATTAGCCATATACTCCACAATTTTCAACACTTCATTTTTATATTGATTACCTAATATCATCTTTTTTCCAGTTCGTGAAATTCTTTTTTCCCCTAAGTCCAAAAACGTATTTAAGATCTTGGATACGTCATTTATTACAATCATCAAATAATACTTAAATGATACCTTGAATTGATTCTATCTACTTGTTCACTACCAGAATTAGATTGAGAATTATTTTTGGAATTCTCTTTAGGATTATGTCCGAAATATTCTTTCGGAACTTCAGGAAATATTCTTCCGGAAGTTCCAGAACTTTTCTTTTGGAAGTAGTGAAAGAATTCTTCAGTAGGTTTGAGACAGATAATTCTTCTACTCTTGCGATACATTTTCGATCTATCAATAAACCCCTTTCGTTCTAAACTTCTCAAATGATTCTGAATAGACTTTTCTGATAAGCCTCTTTTCTCTGCTAGCCAGTTGTCCAATCCAAAAAACACTTTGTTATTTATTTGAAAATTGTAAATGATTTTAAGAGTAATTTCCTCTGTAGCAGATAATATTTTCTTCTGTTTAACACGAGTTTTTATAAAATCTGTATTTAACTCTATAGTTTTCATAATATAATTATTTGAAAACCTATATATTTACATAGGTTTTAATTCGAGATTAAGACTTTTTGAAAATCAAGCACAACCGTCCAGGGTTGTGCTTTTTTATTCCTACTTCTAGAGACTAAAGAATCGATAAAATAGTCTCTTGTTATTTAAGCAGGGATTGTAAGGAAGCTTCCCTTTCTATTTGGAAATTTGATTTAATTGGATTTCTTAACATCCAAGCATCTAAATCCGCCCTTTTAAAATAGATTTTCCGTCCACCGGGACGAAAAAATGGAATATCATTATTTGAGGTCAATCGATAAAGATGTGATTTACTCAAATCTAAGTAGGCAGCTGCTTCATTAAAAGAATGTATGTCCTTTATGAAGAATAAATGTTCTGCGATTTTTTTGGGAATTGTTTTCATTATCTTTTCAGTTTTTAACTATCAAAGACTTTGCGCTAAGTCACACTAAAGTTTAGTGATGGCTCAAAATTAGACTAAAAACAAACTATAATAACTTCATAGTTACTTCAGTATTGAAGTCGACTATGAAGTAGAAATACTCTCACCCACCGATTTAATTAGGTTGTCAAAAAAATTTTGACTAGAGATATTTATATCTTTATTGAGAATTTGAGTAAGAATTTGGGATGCATTATTCAGGTTAGATTTAAAACAAGAACTTAACTGTACGTGTTTTTTGGAACTGACCTTAATCAACTTTTTTGCTGTCATTTCATTAAAAAAATAAATTAATTGTGTTGCAGTCCCTTCCCAATTAATTTGATTATATTTTTTATTCCCTCTAAATATCTTTTTAAATTCTGGCAACGAACAATTGATTAGCCCTTCAGACTTAAAACTATAATAAATAATTTTAAGACCTTCATCTGAATTACTCCTCCATAAAAAAGACTCAATTTTCGTTTTTTTTTGTAATTTCTTTTCAAAATGAACTTTTAAAGGAGTTCCTTTTTGATTTGGTATCTTTTTTTCGAAATAATCTGGATATCTCAAAATATATGACCAAGCCTTATAATGCCTAGCACTAATTTCACCAGACTTATAAGTGTCAATTGCATATGTCCCATTGCCAATATTTAGAATAGGCTGCAAAATTAAACGTTTCCAATCTTCACTAGCTAAAGTATAAAGTCGATCCCTATGTATTTTATTTGCAATATTTAAAGTTCCAAATCCCAAAAAGCTATCACTTTCGAAATTGTCATAACCTTTTCTAAAACCATCACAATATTTCTGAATAGCCAACATCCAATTCTTAAATCTGGATATGGTAGAAGTTGGTTCATCAAAATATGAATATACTTTATACATCATAAATAAAAAGTCTGGACGGCAAGGAACTCCATTAAGATAATAACCAAAAGTTTTATAATGCTTTAAATCACGACCAGTTAGACTTATGAAAATATTGTTATCGTCCAAATGATCAAAAATCTTTTCTTCATCAAATAGATTGGCAAGATGATAGTAGAATTCTATTACCTTATTTTTAATTTCAACACTTGCATATTGTTTTAAAATTTCGAGATGGTCGAAGGATTCGTGAATTTCAAATTGATTTGATTCTGCAGTATTTAAAGTCGATAGTTTAATGTGTACAACCTTACTATTGAACTTTTCATTTAGACTAAATTTAAAAGGAAAATCCGCAAAATCAGCGATTTCTTTGCTAAGTATATTTTTCATTTAAAAGAAGGTAAATTGTTTATAGCCTCATCTTTAAGTCTATCAACGTGGTTTAAATACTTTAAAGTAGTTTTAGTACTACTGTGACCCATAGCGTCTGCTACACTTTTTAGATTTGCCCCGTTCAATAAAAGTAGCACCGCAAACGAGTGACGTGCACAGTAAAAAGTGATTTTTTTCTCAATATCAGCTCGCCTAAGCCAATTTTTCAAGTTCTTATTAACCGCAGTATCAGATATACCTTTTAAATCAAAAACCAAATTATCATTTAGTTTTCGTTTACCTAATAATGACAGTGTTTGTTTAGACAATTCATTATCAATTTTGCTATCTGTTTTACTGCGTTGAATTACCAAACGATTTTTCTTTATGTGACCCCATTTAAGCTTCCTTATCTCTGCTAAACCTAAGCCCGTATAACAGCAAAAGATAAATGCCCTTTTAACAACATCATTGCCACAGTAAGTATTGTATAAAACTTTTATTTCATCAATATCAAGAACTTCCTTTGAAAGAGTATCTCCCTTGTTTGGATTGCTAAAGCGGATATCAGCCGTGGGTACTTCTTTTATGATACCCTTGTTCTTTGCCGATTTTAAAAGTTTTTTAAATCTCGTAATATAGTTATGGGGAGTTTCTCCTGACAAACCAGCTTTATGGATTAAAAAATCATAAAAGCGTTGCATTAAATCTGGAGTGATATCAATTATTTTCAATTTATCATTACCTGTAAATTCTCTGAACTTTTCAACGGCCGCATATATCATTCTGCCATCTTTTTTTAAATATTCTTTTAGATATATTTCCGAAAAATCGAAAAAATTAATTCTTTGAATATGTCTAGGGATATAATTTGAACCTCCCGATATTAATTCGATTTCCTTTTGAGCTGCTCGGGCTTCGGCAATTCGTTGTTTTTCTTTTCTCGATTCAGTTGTATCTTTATTTACACCTTTAGATACTGTTTTAATACCTAAAAATTCGTATGACCTTTGACCGTTATGATAAATGTCGAGATAGTAACTCTTCCCTCCATTCTTAAGTTTTTTAGTTCTTAGCTTTACACTCATATGGTAACAATTGAGTAACAAAGTAACAACTATTTACAACAAATTAAAACAAATTGCATAATCAATAACAATCAAAAACCCTAATAATAAGGTAAATCATCAGCTTATAATAACTTAAAGCAATTAAGGTTCGATTCCCACTTTCGGTACAAGAAAGCCTTTATCTCACAGATAGGGGCTTTTTTATTGCTCCATATCTTTAAGTTGTATACTTAACGCCTTTGTAGACAACTGCACCTCTACAAGTGACAAAATAAGGGAGGTCATAAGAGCAACCAGACTTACAGCAAACACTAAGTTTGCCCAGAAGGTGACACCTATATAAATAAGAAACATCGTTATCACCGCTAGTAAAAAGCTTACAATCGCCACCGCCTGCATATTTTTAATGATAGATAGACGCTTTCTCAACTTAGTTACTTGAAGCCGCACGTCTTCAGAGCCTGTCTCTTGGTAAGAGGCGTGCAAGTTTCTAATAAGTGCAGCAATAGCGAGATAGCGAGCGTTATATGCAAGCATTGTTAAAGAGATTGCAGGAAACAGAAGAGCCGGTATACTTAAGGTAAGATTCATATAGAAGTTGCTTATCGTAAAGCTACGAGATTGCACTACAACATAAAAACCCTAGACTTCTTAAAAATCTAGGGCTTTTAAAGCTAATTCAAATAATATATATCTAGTGACGGTCTGCAAATGTGAAAGCAGGATTTCTGAACTTTTTCATATGCAGTAATCTACCGTATCTTTCAAGATTGCGCTTTATATTTTCGGTTGCCTGGTCATAATTAGACGGGCGATTTTTTACTGATGTGTTCATACTGTTTTGCTTTTTGATTTACATAAGAGACACGTTCTTTTTTTGAATGTCACAAATCTGATGCCAAAAGTTATTTATGTAATAAAAAAGAAGCATCTTCAGTCACTTGTCTTTCACAAACCATTAACTAGCAGTCACAAAACCAGGTTAATAAATAAAATAAAAGCTACGCGCCTCCCTATCTTTATGATAGAAGAAGAGCAACTTCTTCAAAACAATTGATAAAGAAAAGCTTATAACATAACACTACTATTATGAAAACCATCATACTATTACTTACGACAGTCATCTCTTTTACAATGCTCTCACCAGAGATTAGTACGAGCAAAAAAGAAGTACTTACAGAAACGCTCACTTTTGATGCTTATGAGGGAGGTTACTTCTTTTTTACAAACGAGCAACAAGAACCTCTCATTCTTGTGAGCGATTCACAAGCAAGCATCTCACTTAAGAAGTTGCAAGCAAATGAAGTAACAGGCGAGAAGTTTAAAGTTAAGTACAAGAACACTGCGACAGAAGGTGAGACCTCAAACCAAGGACTACTTCTACACGTGATACTTGACTAATACATCTTCTCCCTTACCTTTACTAAAAACCCAACCCACTGTTGAAAAAACCACTTCTAGAATTTACAGATAAGGGCATCTATTGCCCGCCCGCAAAGGTCTATCTAGACCCGTGGAAACCTGTAGATAAAGCCCTCATCACGCACGGCCACGCAGACCATAGTCGATGGGGACATAAACAGTATATCACTCACGAGAGCAATATGCCTATCATTTCTCATAGATTGGGAGATATTAATGTTTCTGGGGTACGCTTTCGCGAAAGCGTAAACATCAACAACGTAAAATTCACCTTTCATCCTGCAGGTCACATTCCTGGGTCTAGTCAGATACGTGTAGAACACAAGGGCGAAGTGTGGGTATTTACAGGCGATTATAAGACTGAAGTAGATGGTATCTCTCAACCCTACGAACCCGTAAAATGCGACACTTTCATTACCGAATGCACCTTTGGACTCCCAGCCTTCAAGTGGACTCCACAAGCCGAAGTAATGCACGATATTAATACTTGGTGGGCGCAAAACAAAGCCGACGGAAAGTGTTCTGTACTTTTTGCTTATAGCTTAGGTAAAGCACAACGATTATTAAAGCACCTTGACCCGAGTATTGGAAAGATTCTTACACACGGCGCTATCGAAAAAATGACCGAAGTTCTGCGCCCTATGATCGATATGCCAGCAACAGAACTAATCACTAGAGATACCAAAAAAGAAGATTTTAAAGGAAGTATCGTCCTAGCACCACCAGCCACTCACGGCAGTACGTGGATACGCAAGATGGTGCCATACGTAACCGCAAGCGCTAGCGGCTGGATGGCTTTTAGAGGAGCACGTAGACGCAGAGCTATTGACAAAGGCTTTGTGCTAAGTGATCACTGTGACTGGCCTAGCTCACTACAAAGTATAGAAGCTACGGGTGCAGAAAAAATTATCTGTACACACGGATATACAGATATATTCTCGCGCTATTTACGCGGTCTGGGTTATGATGCTCGTACAGAAGAAACGCAATATGAAGGCGAACTAGCAGAAGGAGATGCAAAAAAAGAGGAGGAGGAAACTAGCGTATGAAACTATTTGCAGCACTCATAAAGACCCTTGATTCCACAAATAAGACTAACGAGAAGGTCAAGGCACTTGCGCATTATTTTAAGGAAGCGCCAGATAAAGACAAGGTCTGGACGATTGCCATCTTATCGCACCGTCGCCCTCCAAGACCTGTAAACACAACCTTACTTAGGGAGTGGGCGAGCGAACTATCAAACATCCCGTTATGGCTTTTTGAAGAAAGTTATCACATCGTGGGTGACCTTGCAGAAACGATTGCACTTGTGGTTCCCGCAGCAACAGCATCTTCTGAGAAGTCGCTTACTCAGTTTCTGGAAGAGATGATTTCGCTTAAGCGAAAAACCGATGAAGAGAAAAAGGAATACCTCTTTGATAACTGGGCAAACCTCAACTATTATGAACGTTTTGTATTTACAAAGCTTATCACCGGTGGCTTTAGAATAGGCGTGAGTCAAAAGTTAATGACGCGTGCATTATCACAAGCAACAGATATAGAAGAAGATGTACTTGCCTATAAATTAATGGGCGACTGGAAACCGCAGACGGTCACCTTTCACGATCTGGTTATCGAAGAAGATGCAAGTCAAGAGTTTTCAAGACCGTATCCATTTTACCTTGCCTATGCAGTTGAAGATGAACCTTCGGCGCTGGGTGATGTGACAGACTTTCTTGCCGAACATAAATGGGATGGTATACGCTCACAAACCATCTTTCGTAATGGGGAGATTTTTATCTGGAGTCGCGGTGAAGAGCTAGTGACAGATAAGTACCCAGAACTTGAGATTCTCAAAGAACATATACCAGACGGAACCGTCATAGATGGTGAGTTACTGCCTTTTTATGATGGGCAGATTGGCACATTTAACGACTTACAAGCGCGTATAGGGCGTAAGACGGTGAGCAAGAAAATGCTCAAAGAAGTGCCTGTGATTATCAAGGCTTATGACATTTTAGAATGGGAAGGAAAAGACTTGCGTGAGACTGCTTTCGCGAAAAGGAGAATAATACTCGAATCGTTATATCGCAATATAACAGATAAGGGTTTGCCTATAGGCATTTCTGAAACAATGGAGTTTGATAGTTGGGAAGCGATGGCGCAAGAAAGAGACCGCAGTAGAGAGATGCGCTCTGAAGGATTAATGATTAAGCGCAAAGACAGCCCCTATCGGGTAGGTAGAAAAAAAGGCGACTGGTGGAAATGGAAAGTAGATCCGCTTACTATTGATGCAGTGCTCACCTATGCAATGCGTGGTCACGGTAGACGAAGTAATTTATTTACAGATTACACCTTTGGTTTATGGAATGAAGATAAAACCGAGCTCGTTACTTTTGCAAAAGCCTATTCAGGACTCACAGATGCCGAGTTTAGAAAAGTAGATAACTGGATTAAAAAAAACACGTTAGAACGTTTTGGACCTGTAAGATCTGTAACACCTCATCACGTGTTTGAGATAGCCTTTGAAGGCATAGCGTTATCCAAAAGACATAAGAGTGGAATAGCCACGCGCTTCCCAAGGATGCTACGCTGGCGACACGACAAGAAGATAGAAGATGCAAATACGCTAGAGGATTTGAAAGGGATGATTCCTAAATAATATATTTATTGAATAATAAAGAACTACTCGATATCGCAAATAACTGGTTCCAGTCGCAAGACTGGAAACCTTTTCCGTTTCAAAAACAAACGTGGAAGGCGTTTCTTGCGGGTAAAAATGGATTGCTTAATGCGCCTACGGGGAGTGGTAAGACGTATGCACTTTGGTTTCCGGTAGTTCTTAATTACATCAAACGAAACCCTGATTACAAGACCAAACATAAAAAAGGACTAAAGGCCATTTGGATCACTCCTCTGCGCTCGCTTTCTAATGAGATTGAGCTTTCGGCTTCTCGTATCACACAAGATCTCGGCACACAGATGACGGTGGGAATACGCAATGGCGATACTTCTCAGTCTGAACGTGCAAAGCAAAAACGTTCTATGCCTGACTTGCTAATTACTACCCCAGAAAGTTTGATGCTTTTGATTGCCTCAAAAGGGTATGAGAAAGTTTTTAAAAATTGCTCTGCCGTAATAGTAGATGAGTGGCACGAACTTCTAGGGACTAAGCGCGGTGTACAGATGGAACTCGCCTTGAGCCGATTGAAAACTGTCGCTTCAGATATGCGTATCTGGGGAATTTCGGCAACGATTGGGAATCTAGAGCAAGCTCGAGAAGTATTGCTCGGTTATGAGAGTGACGCTTTTCGCGAAAGCGTAATTATCAAAGCAAACATCAACAAAAAAATTACTGTTAAGTCTATTATTCCAGACGAGATGGAAACCTTTCCTTGGCGTGGTCATTTGGGATTGCACTTGCTAGAGTACGTAGTGCCCATTATCAACAACAGCAAGACGACCTTACTGTTTACAAACACACGAAGCCAGTGCGAAATTTGGTTTCAGCGTATTCTTGCGGCACATCCTGAGTATGCGGGAGAGATTGCAATGCACCACGGGAGTATCAATAAGGAGACGCGTACGTGGGTTGAGGGTGCCATTCGAAATGGCTCTCTCAAGGCGGTAGTTTGTACTTCTAGCCTTGATCTCGGAGTAGACTTTGCGCCTGTTGAAACCATTATCCAAATAGGCGGCCCTAAGGGTGTCGCTCGCTTTTTACAACGTGCTGGGCGATCTGGTCACAGCCCCGGCAAGGAGAGTGTGATTTACTTTTTGCCTACACACGCCATTGAGCTGGTAGAAGCCTCTGCTTTGCAGCGCGCCGTTAAAGAAAATACGGTAGAAGATAGAATTCCATATCTCAATAGTTTTGACGTACTGATACAATATCTCGTGACGCTAGCCGTGTCTGACGGATTTTTACCCGACGATATTTGGCCCGAGATACAGACTACGTTTTGCTTTCAAGCAATGACAAAAGAGCAATGGGAATGGTGCCTTAATTTTATGACGATGGGTGCACAATCCCTGCAAGCTTATGATGAGTATAAGAAAGTGGAGATTCTTGAGGACGGCAGATTTAAAGTGAATTCTCGTATGGTGGCAATGCGCCATCGCCTGCAAATAGGGACGATTGTGAGCGATGCAAATCTTGTAGTCAAATATCAAAAAGGTGGTTACATAGGCACTATTGAGGAGTTTTTCATCAGTAAGTTAACGCGTGGTGATGTGTTTACTTTTGCTGGTCGCAACCTAGAATTTATCCGTATTAAAAATATGGAAGTGCACGTGCGCAACAGCTCAAAGAAAACTAATAAAGTCCCCTCGTGGATGGGCGGCCGACTTACCTTGAGCAGCCAGATGTCTCAACTGTTACGGGAGGAACTTTATACTGGGAATTCGCTTTCGCGAAAGCGGTCTTTAGAGATTAATGCGCTAGAGCACATTTTTAGACAGCAAAAGGTAGAGAGTATCATCCCAAGTGATGAGCAACTGCTCATTGAAACATTTAAAACACGCGATGGCTATCATCACGTTTTTTACCCTTTTGAAGGTCGTTTTGTGCACGAGGCTATGGGAAGTTTACTTGGGTATCGCCTTAGTTTGCTAAATCCTATCACCTTCTCTCTTGCCTTTAATGACTACGGTTTTGAGCTACTTTCAGACCAACCTATAGACATACAGCAGCTACTAGATAACGACCTATTTACGACGGCATATATGCACGACGACTTGCAAAATAGTCTTAATGCTACAGAGATGGCCAGGCGAAAATTTAGAGACATCGCAGTGATCTCTGGGCTTGTTTTTACAGGCTTCCCAAACAAGCAAATCAAACAAAAACACCTGCAAAGTAGTAGTCAGCTGTTTTTTGATGTGTTCCGTGATTATGAGGCAGATAATTTATTATTTCAACAAGCATTTACAGAGACTTTTGAGCATCAGCTAGAAGAAGGTCGATTGCAGCAAGCGCTTGAGCGTATAGAGACGCAAGAAATTGTCTGGATGGATTGCGAGCAACCTACGCCTTTATCTTTTCCAATAATTACAGACCGCTTACGCGAAAAATTGAGCAGCGAAAAACTAGCCGACAGGATCAAGAAAATGACCGCGAAGTTGATGAAGAAAAAGAAATAATAACCTTACGAAAGATTGTACTAAAAGTAAATATCCTGTGCCGTTCTAAAAGTATTTGCGTGTGCGCCAATTATCACTTTTATGTCTGGAGAATATCCGCCGCCCATACTACATTGTACGGGAATTTTTAAATCGTGACAGATTTGTAACACAAACCGATCGCGCTCTTTACAACCATCTATGCTACACCCCAATTTACCCAGTTTGTCACTCGCCAAAATATCGACTCCGCATAGGTAGAAGATGAAATCTGGTTGTTGTTCTTTAATCAAATTTGGCAATGTTTTTTTGAGAATACCAAGATACTCCACATCGCCTGTATCAGTCTCTAATGCAATATCAAGATTTGAGATTTCTTTTCTAAAAGGATAGTTTGCCTTACCGTGCATAGAAAACGTAAACACCGAATCATCACCCGCAAAAATCTCTGCCGTTCCATTACCTTGATGAACATCGAGGTCTACAATGAGAATCTTTTTTGCAAGCTCGTTTGCTTGTAAATATCGCGCAGCAATCGCTTGGTCATTGAGAAGGCAAAATGCCTCTCCGTGATCTGTATAAGCGTGGTGTGTGCCGCCAGCAATATTCATCGCAATACCATTTTCAAGCGCGTAGTGACACCCATCAATGGTGCCTTGAGTGATGATTAATTCGCGATCAACAAGTTCTTGTGAGAGCGGAAAACCGGTTTTTCGCTGTGCTCTTGGGTCAATAGTAAGTGCTTTGAGATTATCTACATACTCTGTAGTATGACATCTCAAAATATGCTCGTGAGCTACCTGTACCGGCTCAAAAAAATTATCTGCAATACACGTCCCTTCATATACTAACTGCTTAGGAAGCAGATCATATTTCTCCATAGGAAAACGATGCCCCTCTGGCAATGGGTGTTTATAAATAGGGTGGAATGCGATTTTGAGCAAGACTAGAATTTTCTAATTACATACATATCTGCCTCTTTATAATACATTCCCAAAAAATAGTCGTCTTCTATATTGAAAAATGTCTCTGCTACATTTTTTATATCAGGACTAAGGAAGTCTCTTCTCTTCAACATAAGTGAAGAAGCTTCTACATCTGGCAAATGATTAAATGACTTATCAAACACACACTCTACACTAGTATAATGTGTTACAGAATTTGTATCCATCATCAAGAAAGAAGGATTAAATGCAAAAGTAAATGCTCCTACTGAGGCAATTGGTATTCCTGCCGCAGGGTTCATCATTGCTACTCCTCCGCCGCCGTTCATAAGCTGTTTACCTCCTAAGGTGATTTGGTAATTTCCATTTACAGATGAGACAGCAATACCATTACGATCACTACTTATTTTTCTAAGAAATTGAGATGTTTTTTCAATTAATTTATCATCTTCTGTTTTTGCTAATATAATTGAGGAATTAGTAAAATCCATTTTATCATCTTTTTCCACACCAAATTGTTTAACTAGCGTGCTATCCCTTCTATTTGTAACAGTCACAATCATTTCCTTTTTAGAAGAAACAATTTGAAACAAATAATGATCTTTTAAAAATGAATTTGCCTTCCATCCATATTCTTGAATTTTTGGCCTTGGCCTAAAAAAGGTTTGTTCCCTTACTTCAAAAGTCTTCAAAGAGATGTCAAAAATATTGACTACAGTATTACTATAGTCCACGGTAAATACAAGATGATTATCATTAATTAAATAAAATTTAAGCAGTTCTGCCGCTTGCTTCATTGTCGTTTTATCATCGGGCAAAACTTTTGAAGTATACTTATTTCTAAGGATCTTCTTTAAATTCATCTCAAAACCCTTAGAGCTATAAAAAGTATTTTCTATTACAATCTCATTACGTGTCGCCACACCTTGATCATCAACACTGTAGTGTATTAAATTAGAAGAATCCCTATCTATGGTTAACAAGTACATTTTATCCCCTAAATTAAAAAACTCTATAAATGTTTGTTTCTTGAGATTTAGGTCTAAGGTTTTTGTTGTCACTTTATGATTTTCAAAATCAAAAACCGTACTTGTGAGTGAACCCGTATCAAACCCTTTAGAAATTAGTTGATACTGGTTATTGCTTATCGTATAACCCATTACTGCAACATCCTTTTTCAGGACTTTATCTCCTTTTATGGTAGAAACTTTCTTATAATCCTTATCATATAAAATTGCTTCAGTAGACCTTGACCCTAAAAGAAAAAGGACAAAAGAACCATCTTCCTTATTGACTACTGTCATTGATTCTTTTAATTTACCTTTTCCATCGCCTATTACATCTTTAATTTGCACAACGGCCTTCTGTGCTGAAACTAGTGAAACAATTAGTACAAATAGAATGGTGAAAAATGATTTCATAAATGATTTGATTGATTGATGTCTTAAAACTCAAATATAAACTGCAAAGGAGATATTTCACAACCTAAATCTAAAAACATCGTTTCTATAAGGTCAGATAAAATATTATTACAAAATTTGGTATGCCATCAACTATTGTTTGGTAAGTTTCAAAATGGATCTTACATTTTACTTCTCCAACTTCAATTGTATCCTCTTTCTTGCGATATCTACTTCTAGTACTTTTACAATAACTTGCTGCTGTAAACTTACGTGAGCACTTACATCACTCACGAAACCATCTGCAAGGTTTGAAATATGTATGAGGCCGCTTTCTTTAATACCTATGTCTACAAAGGCTCCAAAAGCTGTTACATTATTTACAATCCCTGGCAGTAATTGGCCTGACTGGACATCTTCTATAGTGCGTATGTTTTGATTAAAAGTAAAAACCTTTGCTTTTTCTCTAATGTCTAGCCCGGGCTTTTCTAGTTCGCTTATAATATCGGTGAGTGTAGGAAGTCCTACCTCATCGGTTACATACTTTTGAAGGTCTATTGATTTAAGAAGGCTTGTGTTTCCAATCATTTCGGCAACAGAAACTTTTTGATCTTTGGCTATGCTTGCAACCAACTTATATCTTTCTGGATGTACCGACGAGTTATCTAACGGATTTTCGGCACCCGTGATTCTTAAAAAGCCTGCGGCTTGTACGAATGCTTTTCCTCCCAGACGTGGTACCTTTTTAATCTCTTGACGTGTTTTAAAGGGTCCTTCACTTTCGCGAAAGCGTACTACTCCCTCAGCCAGTTTTGGTCCAATACCTGACACATAACTCAACAGCGGAGCACTTGCCGTATTTATATTCACACCCACGGCATTTACACAGTTTTCTACCGTTTGATCTAGCGATTTTTGAAGTGCGGTCTGATCTACATCGTGCTGATATTGCCCTACGCCAATGGACTTTGCATCTATCTTCACCAGCTCTGCCAGCGGATCTTGTAACCTACGGCCGATAGAAACTGCACCACGAACTGTCACATCATAATTAGGAAACTCATCACGGGCAATCTTGCTTGCACTGTAAATAGAAGCTCCTGCCTCACTCACTACAAAAACCTCCATTGCATTCCTAAAGTGAATACGCTTTACGAGTCTTTGGGTCTCGCGGGAAGCCGTACCATTACCGATGGCGATTGCTTCAATTTTATAAGCATCTGTAAGACTAGAGATCTTCTTTATAGCGCCTTTGTCATCGTTTTTTGGTGCGTGTGGATAGATGGTTTCATTATGTAACAACTGTCCCTGTGCATCGAGGCACACAAGCTTACAACCTGTTCTAAAACCTGGGTCTAGCGCAAGAATACGCTTCTCACCTAGCGGCGAACCAAGGAGTAATTGTTTTAAATTTTTTGCAAAAACCTGAATAGCAGTTTCATCTGCAGTTTTCTTTGCTTCTGAGAGACGCTCATTGCTCAATGCAGGAAATAATAGTCGCTTGTAAGCATCTTTTATGGCAAGTTCAATCTGTGTGGCGCTGTCGCCACGAGAGCGTATGAGTT
This sequence comes from Dokdonia sp. MED134, assembly GCF_000152925.2. Classification (NCBI taxonomy): domain Bacteria; kingdom Pseudomonadati; phylum Bacteroidota; class Flavobacteriia; order Flavobacteriales; family Flavobacteriaceae; genus Dokdonia; species Dokdonia sp. MED134. The sequence goes on from NZ_CP009301.1 coordinate 1,928,345, forward strand.
TGCGCTCTATTTTGTCAAGCGCTCGCTCATCATCAATGACAACTTTCACACGGATGTAACCTTCATTTTCGGCTCTTAAAATGGCAAGTAGTCTGTGTGACGGACAGCGGCTTAGTGACTCAGACCAGTCAAAATAATCACGGAATTTCTGCGCTTTTTCCTCATCTGCCATTTTCTTAACCACCTTCGTCTCTATGGTGGCAAAACGTTTTAACTGCTCACGTATATTGTTACGTATATCTGCACGCTCGTTAATCCACTCGGCTATAATGTGACGTGCTCCTTCTAACGCACTTTGTGCATCTGGAACCTCCTTATTAGTATATCGATGCGCTAGTCCTTCTGGGTCTTGCGCATTTTGAGACATAATGATTTTGGCAAGTGGTTCTAGTCCATTTATACGTGCTGTCTCGGCCTTCGTTTTACGCTTTTTCTTGTATGGTAAATACAAGTCTTCTAGCGTAGTAAGACCTTGTGATTTTTCAATCTTATCTTTGAGTTCCCTGGTAAGAACAGATTGTTCTTCTAGTGATTTAAGAATTGATTTTTTACGTTTTACTAGGGTTTCAAACTGCTCTTTAAGCTCGATAACTTTCCCAATCTCTACCTCGTCTAGTCCACCCGTCGCTTCCTTGCGGTAGCGCGCTATAAATGGGAGTGTGCAGTCTTCAGAAAGAAGTTGTAAAGTTGCTTTTACAGATTTTTCTGATAAGGTAGAGCTGTTTGATATAAATTCTAAAATTTTCAAGGAGGTTTTACTTGTTTTGAAATTTATAAAGCGTAAAGAGTTTACGATTGGTTTGATAATTTCCAAAGAGAACAAAATCGTCTATCAAATAGACATCATCTGCTCTTTTTAACCATTTACTAGAAAGCTCCTCAATCTCGTCAAATACATTATCAGGCAACTCTCCTTCACGATGGTCAAAATCGTTATGAAATAAACTTTCAATGCGCGTAGATCCAGTAAAACCATAAGAACCATATGCAAATGAAGCTGGGTTAAAACTCATAGTAGCTGCACCAAAACTTGCAATTGGAATTGCTCCCATCGCTCCCATTGCCCCAAATCCTCCTCCTTGTGCTCTTACACCACCAATAGTAGCTCGATACCCATTATTACTTTTAAAAAGAGCTATACCGTTTTTATCTGAAGCTATTTTTCGTAGAAATTTTGATGTTTTCTCAAGTTTTCTCGTTGCTCCAAAGCTATAGACAGAACCCTCCTGAAGTATAGGAGAATTTTTAAAGGTGATTTCATCATCTTTGAGTAAATTATATGTTTTCAAAGACTCCATTCCTTCTATATCTCTAAAATTGAGCTTTAACTCTTGAGTGCTTGATACAATTTGAGCCAATACATTACCTACAATAAAAGAATTAGAAGCTGGACGTCTTGTGTTTAATTTAGTTTTCTCAACAAAAGTGATTGTAGGCTCTAAATCAGGTAATTGAAAATCTAGTAAAACTGTATAATGATGATTACTATCTAGCGTCCAATAAAATCCATTGTCGTGTGCATACATCTTACTTTCTTCAGTGGCTATTTCAAGTGTATTAGGAAGTCTATTTTCAACTTTTACCATTTTTAAAATGGTGTTGAAGCCTTGCGTCTCAGTCAATAAATTATAAATATTTGTTGATGAAAATCTATTACGCACTAATTCCTCTTGAAGAGATAGATCAGTATGTGATACTGATCCATCCAACTTAAACATCCATTTTCTAAGAAGATTTTTGTATTTGAATATTGTAAAAACATAGCAAACACCATCCTTACTGTAGGATTGGATAAATTTCTGATCTGACATATCAATATCATACTCAATCTCTTCTGTAACTTGAGCATTGAAATCGTATAATATACTAGCAAACTTAGTTCCTTTCTTGTTTTTTTGAAGCAACCTAATTCTATCCTTATCGTATACTTGACCTATAATTTCTTTATACTTTCTTTTAAGTCCCCCAGATGTCAATTGTGCTATCTGCTTTAAATTTTCGTCGTATTGAAAGCCGTAAGTAGTCTTGGATTCTTCTGCAAAAATGGATAAAAATCCCGTTTCTTGATTTTTAACTAAATGTACATTGTCGATGTAAGCACTTGAAGACTTTACATCCTTAAAAGAAATTTTAAGATATTCTTCTTGGCCATATGCAGTCATTGATAGCACCAAGACTATTAACAATATGAATCTATTCATTCAATATATATTTAATTTATTAACTTATCATATTCCCATTAACCACTCCTTCGGCATCAGGATTTACAAAAACCAATTTCCCACTAGCATCCTCTGTCATTAAAATCATTCCTTCACTCTCTACACCACGTAATGCTCTAGGAGCCAGGTTTACGAGTACGGTTACTTGTTTCCCTATTACTTCTTCTGGAGTAAAGCTCTCTGCGATACCAGAAACGATGGTACGTACATCAATACCTGTATCTACTTTTAAGATGAGAAGTTTCTTCGTTTTCTTCATCTTCTCTGCTTCGATAATGGTACCTACTCGCATATCGAGTTTTGTAAAATCGTCAAAGGTAATCGTGTCCTTTTGTGGCTCTACAACAGCGTTTTCGGCAGCGGCAGCGGCTTCGTTTGCTGCTTTGCTTGCTTCTAGCTTATCTAGCTGTACTTGTATCTGACTATCTTCTATTTTTGAGAAGAGTAATTGAGATTTATTAATGGTGTGACCAGCTGGAAGTAAGACCTCCTTAGATGATATATCACTCCATTGTAATGCGTTCTCATCTGCACTAGAGTTCACATTAAGAATATCTTTCAGTTTTCCGCTTGTATGCGGTAATAATGGCTCGCTTAAAACAGAAAGTGCAGCTGCAATTTGCAAGGCTACATACATTACTGTTTTAGTGCGCTCTACATCTGTTTTGATCGTCTTCCACGGCTCTTCGTCTGCTAGGTATTTGTTTCCTAGACGAGCGAGGTTCATAAACTCTGTTTGGCTTTCGCGAAAGCGGTATTTTTCTATACTGCTGCCTATCACTGCAGGGTATGCTTTTATAGCATCTAGCACTTCTGTATCTAACGCATTAAACGCACCTGGCTCTGGTATCGCGCCATCATAATATTTGTGCGTAAGTACGGTAACTCTGTTAATGAAGTTTCCGAAAATTGCTACAAGTTCGCTATTATTTCTAGTTTGGAAATCCTTCCAAGTAAAGTCGTTGTCCTTAGATTCTGGTGCGTTTGCTGTAAGTACATAACGCAACACATCCTGCTGATCTGGAAATTCTTCTAGATACTCGTGTAACCATACTGCCCAGTTTTTTGAAGTAGAAAGCTTGCGTCCTTCAAGATTTAAAAACTCGTTTGCAGGCACGTTATCTGGTAAAATATACTCGCCGTGACCTTTGAGCATCGCAGGGAAAATCAAACAGTGAAAAACGATATTATCCTTTCCTATAAAGTGAAGTAGCTTTGTGTTTTCATCTTTCCAGTACGGCTCCCAGTCTTTGCCTTCACGTGCTGCCCACTCCTTTGTAGAAGAAATGTAGCCTATAGGCGCGTCAAACCAAACGTACAGCACTTTTCCATCTGCTCCTTCTACAGGTATTGGGATTCCCCAGTCTAGATCACGAGTTACGGCACGTGGACGTAGTCCATCATCTATCCAAGATTTGCACTGCCCGTACACATTAGTTTTCCAGTCTTTTTTATGTCCTTTTATGATCCATTCCTTAAAGAAGTCATTGTATTGATCTAGTGGTAAAAACCAGTGTTTTGTTTCCTTAAGTGTAGGTACAGCTCCTGTTATGGCACTCTTTGGGTTGATAAGGTCTGTTGCGTTGTGGGAGGTACCACAGCTCTCACACTGATCTCCGTAAGCCTCCTCATAACCGCACTTAGGGCAAGTTCCCGTCACAAAACGGTCTGCAAGAAACTGGTTTGCCTCTGCATCATACAGCTGCTCGTTTGTTTCTTCTATAAACTTACCTTGGTCGTACATATTCTTAAAAAACTCAGACGCTGTATCGTGGTGAATTTTTGCAGAGGTACGTGAGTAGTTATCAAAGGTGATCCCAAAATCTTCAAAAGATTTTTTGATTATCGCATTGTACTTATCTACCACATCTTGAGGGGTAACGCCCTCTTTTTTTGCTTTGATTGTGATAGGCACACCGTGCTCATCACTTCCACATATAAAAGCAACATCTGCTCCTTGCATACGCTGGTAACGCGCATAAATATCTGCCGGAACATACACTCCTGCAAGGTGGCCTATGTGTATAGGTCCGTTAGTATACGGCAGTGCCGCTGTAATTGTATATCGTTGTGGATTTTGAGACATATTGTGTTCTTTAAGAAGCGACAAAAATAAAGAAAAACAAGCTAGTACCTACAGCTTTTACAAGCCAGGTCACAATAGCTGCAACTTGAGATGATGCAAAGTAGAGAGGGATTTATTACGCTTTCGCGAAAGCGGACTCACAACTACATAAAACTGCTTATTTTACAAGAATACTCTTACTGTATTTTTTACCCGAAAACTGAATCTGATAGATGTATTGTCCCGTAAACAATCGCTTATTGATGCGTTCTTTAATATTAAATTTTTGTGGCCCCTCGTATATAAAATCATTTACCACTGTACCCACTTCTTGCCCTAGTAGATTGTATAAGGTAACGGTTACCTTTGCCGTGCTGTTCATCGTAAACTCTATAAAAGTGTCATTACCCTGAACACTGCTCCAGTGCTGAAAAGTATCTGCTATATCAAAACTTCCAGAAGAGAGAGACTCACAGTCAAAACCTAGGTCTACACTCTCAAAAGATTGCCCGAGCAACACCTCATCTACCAGCCCGCCGTCGATACATAGCCATTGCTTAAGCATTGTAGCATACACTTGTCTAAAATCTGTACCGTACTTTAAATTTCCTACTTGATCTGGATCTTGTAAATCTGGATGCGTTCCCACAAAACCGTTGCCCTGCATTGCTGGACCAAAAACCATAACAGGCGATGCCGCCCCGTGGTCTGTTCCATTTGATCCATTTTCTTCTATGCGACGTCCAAATTCTGAAAAGGTCATTGCCATCACATTAGTGTGCATACCGCTTGCCTCAAGATCTGTAAAAAAATCTTTCATACCACGAGCTACTTGCTCCATTCTATTATCGTGGGTTTCTTGCTGGTTTGCGTGCGTATCAAAACCGCCTAGCGTCACTAGATATACCTTTGTGCCTAGACCTCCCTTGATCATTCTTGAGATAATGGCGAGTTGCCTCCCTAAGCTTTGCGTATCATACTCAACGGCATTTGTCGCATTTTCATAAGCTTCGTTTATGGTACTCGCGTAGGTAAATGTGGTGTTAGTCATACCACGCATAAATTCTAACTGCTCACCAAAGGTGCATCCCGGTACATCTAGCACATCGTGTAGTACCCCATTTTCGGCAATGCTAGATAGCTGCGCAGGATTTGCTACAGAAAATGCATAGCTATTATCTACCCCATCAAAAATGAGATTACCCTGACTCCCTATCTGTATAGCCGCAGGAATCTCTGGGGGATTAATAAGAAAATCTGGATATAAATTTTCAAAATAACGCCCCAGAACGCCCGTCTCCTCATAGTTTACAGCATCTCCAGATGCCCAGATATCTGAACTTCTAAAGTGTGATAGATTTTGATCTGGATAGCCTACACCGTGCACCACACGCATTGCACCATCTCCCCATAATGACTGTAAGTCTGCCATAGATTGTGGTATCCCAAAATCTGCATTGAGATTGTATAAACTGTTTTCTGTGTGTCTTATAGACGGTCTATTATTTGCATAAAAATCATAATCATAAACCGGCACGATCGTATTGAGACCATCATTACCACCTTTAAGACGTACTAGAACGAGTACGCGATCTTCATTTTCGGCAGTGGTGAGGGCTGTTGTTAATCTTGAGGGTGCAGATGCTGTAAGATTTGTACCTCCTAGCATAATGCTTCCGCCACCTACTAGACCTAGAGCCTGCATAAAACTTCTTCTATTCCAAGTGCTGTGCTCATCATCGTGATGTGCGTCTTTAAGACTTGCTGTAGGTCCCGTTGCTGTTCTTTTTTTTGCTTTCGCGAAAGCGTGATTCTTATCGTGAGTACACATAGGGCGGGGTTATTTGAGTTGAAATTCCGGCATTCGGAAAATATGGTGAATAAGCAAGATGGTTTGATATGCCGCCGAATCAAAATTCCAGTTCCATATACCATCTTCCCAGTAATTTTCTGGTGTTTCCCATTTAAAAATAGCCTCTGCTATCTCATAATCTGCCTCCGTATACAGTGGTCGTGATAAAAAGTAGTCTACTATTGTTTTTGTAATTACCACTGGGTCTGTACTTGAGTTTGTAAGGGCTTGCGCAAAATCTCGATATTGATAACCAGTCTCTAGCCAGAAATTCCAACTTAGATTCTCAAGGCTTAGCCATCTCCCGGTAAGAGTGCTAGAGTTTATCCAGTCGTGGTTGCGCTGCCAGCCAGCTACATCTATAGGTTGAAATAAGTTTTGACCCAGCATATCTGAGATATAATTTGCATAACTAGCAAAGCCATCATCTGTATCATTATAGGTAAAATCTAGCTCGTTATAAAAGGTCATTATGAGATCATATGGACTTTTTACAATCATCCCTATCGCATCTTGATCAAAAAAATGCTCGCTCTTAAAAAGCATCTCTAGTACTGGCTCAATCTCCCAGTTTTGGTCCATAAATAGCGTTGCCATTTCTGCTACGATAGTATCATTTACGTCTGGACTTACAAAGTATGTATATAATTTAGTACAAATTGTAGTGGCTATAATACCCGCTTTTTGCTCAAAGAGAATATCTATTACATCATCATATCCCCAGGGACCTGTCTGTCCAAAAATTGTTTTTTCTGAACTGTCAAAGGTGCTCTCATCAAATGTGATGGCGGCACCGTACTCTACCCAGTGGTTATATCCCGTGAGCGCTCTGGAGGTTTCTTCTATATCTTGCTGTGTGTAGCCATTACCTTCTCCTAATGTAAACAGCTCATAAAGTTCACGCGCATAGTTTTCGTTTGGGTTTTGGCTAGAGTTTTCAAAACCGTTGAGAAAAAGAAGCATCGCAGGGTTAAGCCCTATCTCTCTTACGAAGGTTTTAAAATTACCTAAGCAATGCGTTTGCAGCATATCCCAGTATTGAAAAGTATAAGGCGCGTAGAAGTAGGTCTCTATTTGCGTCACAAAATGATTGAGCCAGAAAAATGTGAGACGCCCTTTTAAGTTTTTATCTCTTATATCTTTTGCCGCTTGTCTATACCACTGGCTTATAAACTCATTATTTTCTGTATCATAATCATTAAAGTCATTCAAATCCCAATAAGCCCAAGCAGGTGCAGTAGTGTTAGGCGTAGTTTGAGCATCTAGCAACAGTGCATCTACAACTTCTTGAGGCGTTTGTGACAAGGCCGCATCTAGCACTGTAGCCGTGGCACCATATGCGAGTCTTTTATATAAGTGTTTTACCTTCATAACATCCCAAGGGTTACCTGTGCTAGGTACATATGGGGTTATGGAAGCTGTGTTGCAAGAGGAGATAATTTCCATAAGGGGTTGATTTAGAGCACTTCAATATAACAAAAAGTGGGGACTTAGGTATATGATCATTATAAACCCAAAAAGTTTAAATGTTAGTATATTGAGGTGTGAAAAATAAATCAATGGTTACACCTCCATATCTTAAATACGGCGATAAAGTCGGAATAGTTGCCACGGCACGTAAAATTTCTAAAAAAGAACTTGAAGAGGGCATCGCGCTTCTTGAAAGTTGGGGCTTAGTTCCCGTGTTAGGAAACACCATAGGCCTTGAAGACAACCAGTATGCTGGGACAGACTTTGAGAGAGCACAAGACTTTCAGCAAATGATGGATAATACGGAGATTAAAGCCATCTGGTGTGCTCGTGGCGGCTACGGGACCGTGCGCATAGTAGATGATCTAGATTTTTACAAGTTTGTCAAATACCCAAAGTGGATAGTGGGCTACTCAGATGTGACGGTTTTACACAGTCACATTCATAAAATAGGCTTCAAAACGATACACGCCACAATGCCGGTTTCTCTTGAAGATAATACCGCTTTCGCGAAAGCGTCATTAAAACAATCGCTTTTTGGCGAGCAACCTAACTTTAGTTACAACACCACAAATAAACTTAATAGACTAGGCACTGCAAAGGGCACGCTTGTGGGCGGAAACCTCTCTATACTTTACAGTCTATGTGGTAGTAGCTCTGATCTAGATACAGCGGGTAAAATCTTATTTATAGAAGACCTCGATGAGTACCTCTATCACATAGATAGAATGGTAGTCAACCTAAAACGTAACGGGATGCTAGATCACTGTGCGGGTATGGTTGTGGGTGGTATGACGAAGATGCACGATAACAGAATCCCTTTCGGGAAAACGGCTCAAGAGATTGTACTTGATGCTGTAGAAGAATGTGACTTTCCAGTAGCGTTTGACTTCCCAGCAGGTCACGTAGATAATAATAATGCGTTGAAGTTGGGGAGTGAGATTGAACTTGTTGTTACTCAAAATGAGACTAAAATAACTTACCTCTAAACAACTGATGACCCCAAAAGAACTAGGCGAATACGGTGAAGAACTAGCAACCCTGCATTTAATAAAGCAGGGTTACACGATTCTTGAACGTAATTGGTTTTTTGGAAAAAATGAAGTCGACATTATCTGCCAGAAAGAAGAAGGCATCCTCGTTGTGGTAGAAGTAAAAGCGCGTAACTCAGATTTCTTCGGCGATCCGCAAAGTTTTGTGAGTACTGGTAAGCAAAAGTCTATCGTAAAAGTGTCAAATGAATACGTACTAGAAAATGACCTAGATGTAGAAGTACGATTTGACATTATCGCAGTACTCAAAAACTCAAAGCAAGAACGCCTTGAGCATTTTGAGGATGCGTTTTATTTCTTTTAAAGTCTCATTACCTATTATTAAATCAAATAGAGTTTTTAAATTTTACTACTCTAGTAATCATCTCCAGACAAGTCTTTAATGAAAGTATTTGCAAACTCATATGCAATATCAAAAAGTTCAGAGACTTGATTTGTGTTATTAGTCAAGATAGATATAGACATCTCATACTCTGGAAACAAGATTAACACGGAACTTGATCCATTTGCCACACCTGCGTGATGTACTATAGGTGTTGATCTATCACTCACTTTTTCTGTGATATCTGACCGCCAACCCAATGCATAATTCTGATTATTTACTAAGCCGTTCGTTAAATTTATTGGTGTCCAAATAAGACTCTTGGTCTCTGCTGATATAAAACTTGTAGTCATTAAAGCATTTGACATTCTGACTAAATCTAAAGGAGTCGAAACAAAACCTCCGCCAGCCCATTTATTACTATTGTTAACAGTAAAACTCTTTTTATAAAATCCTTTCTCGATATCGTAAAAAAAAGCCAAGTGATTTTTGTCCATTCTCTCAGTCTCAGCTTGTGTATTATTCATATGCAAACGCTCAAATACATCTTCTTTCATAAATGTAGTAAAATCCTTTTCTGCCGCTCTCTCCATTATGGCACTGAGCAAAGTGTAATTATAAGAACTATAGCTAAAATCTGTTCCTGGCTCAAAGAGAAGATCATCATCTTTAAAAATTGATAGAGCTTCATCCACATTAATATATGAATCATTATTCAGTGTTTCCCAAATTGGAAAACAAAAGCAAGTCCTATAATTACGTATTCCTGAAGTATGAGATGCTAGCTGTGCAACCGTAATATTTTTTAAATTTTCCGGCAACGAAGGAATGTAATCACCCGCAGTGTCTGAAAGTTGTAGTATTTTTTTTTCTAGCAAAAGCGATAGCCCCATAGAGGTAACCGCCTTAGATGTACTGCCCAATCTATATTGTGTTTGTTCAGTTGCTTGCTGTTTTTTAGAAATATCTTTGTAACCTATAGTATTACTCCAATACACCTTTCCTTTGTAACCTACAGCAATAGATAAACTTGGATTATCCATTTTTTTAAATAACGATTCTAACATATTATCATATTTAAATAAAGTGGTGTCTGTATGTAGCGTATGTAACTTTTCATCTTGTTGTAAAGGCAGTTCTTTCCACCCTACAGGATAGTGAAACACTGGCTCAAATAAGAAATAACAAAGCACACCTAGCCCTAAGATGGTAAATATCTTTAGTAATTTTTTCATCGTGAATATCTTTTATGTTATCCTATTTGCTTTTTGATCAGATCAATCGCTTTTAAAATAATAAGGATATTAAATACCTGTGCCACGATACTTAATGGCAGCGCTACAATGGCCAAAATTATGGTGCAAAAGAAAACACCTAGTACAATATACCCGATACCGGTGCCTTGAGATAAGGCCCCTAACCCTTTGAGCTTATACAACGCATATCCAAAAACGAGAAAAGCTACACCATACAAAACTGAGGTTATAATACCATAAGCGATATCTGAGATATACGTGCCGTGCACATCTATAATGGTAATTAAGTTTGCAATAATCTCTACCGTGATAAAAACTAGTGCAGCCGCTTTTAATATACTCGCCTTAAAGAGGTTTCCTATTAAAATGAAAGCCCTCATATGAAATATAAAAAATACGATTGCAAAAAGAGCTAGCAGTCTAAAACCTATATCTCCAGCAAAATATACATTTTCAGTCTCATAGTGATAAGTGTCAAAAATCTGAAGTATAAACACAATCATACTCAAAATACCAGCAATCCAGCCTATGTGAAGTTGTTTAAATAGATATGATACATCCTTACTTTCATCTATTTCAAAAAGCATTGCCTTTTTTACTTTGGCCTCAAAAATGGTGTCTTCTTGCAGGTCATCTAAATCTCTATCTAGCGCAGAGAGAATAGTTTTAATCGTGTAAACACGTGGCATTGTTTCTCCAGCTTCTATGCGCTGTATTGTGCGCACAGAGATATTACATTGCGCTACAAGTTCTTCCTGCGTTAATCCCTTTTGCTGGCGCAGTTCTAAAATCTTTTGTCCTAATTCTGGTTGTTTCATCATAAATGTTTTGCCTTGTAATGATGCGCATCAAATGTACAAGAAGTTCTACACTGCAATAGTATGGCTCATTTATGATTTGTTTCATTTTTTGAGCAGTATTTAACCCGACATTTGCACGTCACTTCAGTAAAGACAACGTTTTGCACGTTTTACGCTTTCGCGAAAGCGTACCCCTACAAACTCAAGTAATATCCTAGATTTATCCAGAAACGATGATTTGCAGTAGCATTAAGAAATGAATCCATACGATAGTCTACGCCAACCTCTAGTTTATTTGCATCGTTTACATAATACCCCAAAGTAGGCACAAACCTGACCTCTAGGTCTGTTGCATCTCCTTGAATGGAATATACATACTCGTTCCCTAGTTTTAAATACACTTCTCCTGGGTCTATAAACTCACCATTGAGCGATATATCTGAAGATAGTCTGTACCGCACTCTAAACTCAACTTTTTGCCTAGCGTTAAATGTTTGATCTGTACGGAAGCGATGCCCCAAGCGAAAACCAAAATAAGGTACGGTAAATGAGTACTGTTGTATCGCACGGTGTATAAGGTCCTTATCACGAAAACGAGCTAAATATCCTATTCCCACTTTTGCATCTACTCCCACAGTGCGCGTGGCAACGGTGGTGACATCTAGCAAGGAGTAAAATACATCTGTATCATTAGTACCCTTAAAATCGCCTTCACTTACTTCAAAACGTGGCGCAAATTCTACATTGATGTTCCACAGCGCATTGATTTTGGGCCAATATTTACTTCTGGAAGTATACCCACTTCATAAAGCGATTGACCGTAAAGCAAAGCGCTCGTAAAAAATATGAGTATAAAGGATGAGAATTTAAACATACTCAAAAGCGTAGAATATTATCACGTCGTATGCTTATTTGAGACCTATTTATGAAGGTTCCTTTCTCGTTAAAAAGAACTTCATAACGCTTTGATTTTTTACCAGAATTACGTGTTTTTACAACGACCTCATAGTGCGGTGTGAGCGATGATGCCGTAAGCATCTCTGCATTCCTATCTATGATTTCTTTTGCAGTGTTATTATACTGCGATTGTATTTTTTCTACTTTAAAATAATCAAATTCTTGCGTAAAATAGTTTGATATCTCTCGTCTTGTCTCTTCTGGCAAATCTCCTAACCCAATAACTATTTCTACATCTTCTAGAACTCCATCTGTTGTAAACTCTACACTGTGACGTTGTCCTTTGTATTTAAACTTTGCTTCAATACTAGCGCCATCATTAGCTACTTCTTGTAGCCATTTTACTGAACGATTTATATTGAAAGTTGCTATGAAATCTTTTGCTTTTTGCGGTACAAGCTCGGGTTTAATTCGGTATTCTCTTTCCGTTTTTACGGCATCTTGTGCTTGTGCACGACTCACTGATGTCAGTAGCAAGACACAGATACACATTGAGAAAAAAGAATACTTAGTCCACACGGTCTTCCTTTTTTGAGTTAAATAACCATCCCAAGGGTAACCAAATCACAAAGAACAGAAACTTCCCAGTTACTAAACCTATGATGGTAATAATTGCAGCGATTACCGCAAGCGAAGTTTTCCAAGATTTACTCATCACCTCCTGAGGTCTTTGCGGTTACTTTTTGAGTACTCGCTGGCATTAATGGTCTTAATAATGCAACTACGTCATTTACAGTTTTTGCATCGTCAGATTTTAAGAGAAGTCTAAGTCCTTTAGACAGTTTCTTTTCTTTGATGCTCACGCGGTATGCGTTTTCTTGTACAAACTTAAGCACACGACCAAAGGTAGGACTTTGGTAAAAAGAGCTCTGCTGGTCTGCAATAAAGAAGCCTGTGAGTTTGCCATTTTTCATTACTACTTTCTCTAGGCCTATCTTAGTTGCTACCCACTTAATGCGCACAGAGTCCAGCAAGTCTTCGGCCTCATCTGGTAAGGGTCCAAAACGATCTACAAGTTTTGCTTCAAAGTCATCTAGTTGTTCTTCGGTTTTTACATTATTCAGGTCAGTGTATAGATTAAGACGCTCTGTAATGCTATTTACATAATCATCTGGGAAGAGAAGACTAAAGTCGGTATCAAGTACGGTGTCTTTTACGTATTCTCTTTCTTCTTTCGCGAAAGCGGGATCATCTTTATAAAGCTCTGCAAACTCATCTTCTTTGAGTTCATCTATGGCCTCGTTGAGGATTTTTTGATAGGTGTCAAAACCTATCTCATTGATAAATCCGCTCTGTTCTCCTCCTAATAAATCTCCTGCACCACGTATCTCAAGATCTTTCATCGCGATATTAAAACCGCTTCCTAGTACAGAAAACTGCTCTAGCGCCTGGATACGTTTTCTAGCATCCTCGGTCATTACAGAGTATGGCGGTGTGATAAAATAACAGAAGGCTTTTTTATTACTTCGTCCCACACGACCACGCATCTGGTGTAGGTCTGAGAGTCCAAAGTTATTTGCATTATTTATAAAAATGGTATTTGCATTAGGGACATCAAGACCACTCTCAATTATGGTGGTTGAGACCAGTACATCAAACTCCCCGTTCATAAACGAGAGCATTTTTGCCTCTAGGGCTTTACCTTCCATCTGGCCGTGACCTACGCCTACTTTTGCATCTGGCACAAGACGCTGTATGAGGCCAGCGACTTCCTTTATATTCTCTATACGATTATGAATAAAAAACACCTGGCCACCACGTTGTATCTCATACGAGACTGCATCGCGTATCACCTCTTCTGAGAAGCGCACAACATTACTTTCTATAGGGTAACGGTTAGGTGGTGGCGTGGTGATGGTACTAAGATCACGAGCCGCCATAAGTGAGAATTGTAAGGTACGCGGTATAGGTGTTGCTGTAAGTGTGAGCGTGTCTACGGTCTCAGAGATAGTCTTGAGTTTATCTTTTACGGCTACGCCAAACTTTTGCTCTTCATCAATTACTAGGAGACCTAGGTCTTTAAAAATGACATTTTTACTAGTGAGCTGGTGTGTACCTATCACAATATCTACCGCGCCACTCTCGAGGCCGGCGAGCACTTCTCTTTTTTCTTTGGCTGTACGGAAACGGTTGAGATACTCTACCGTCACTGGGAAACCTTTAAGGCGTTCTTTAAACGTACGCGCGTGTTGATAGGCAAGTATTGTGGTAGGAACCAGTATTGCTACCTGCTTACCGTTATCTACCGCCTTAAACGCGGCACGTATGGCAACTTCTGTTTTACCGAAACCTACATCACCACACACTAGTCTATCCATAGGGCGATCGCTCTCCATATCACGTTTTACATCTTCTGTAACGCTGCTTTGATCTGGAGTGTCTTCATATATAAAACTCGCTTCTAGCTCGTGCTGCATATGGGTGTCTGGCCCAAAGGCATATCCCTTTTGCAAGCGGCGTTTTGCATAGAGTTTTATAAGGTTAAAGGCTATGTGTTTTACCTTAGATTTTGTTTTTGCTTTAAGCTTTTTCCAGGCTTGGCTTCCTAGTTTATATACTTGTGGCGGCTTACCATCCTTACCGTTGTACTTGGTGATTTTATGTAATGAGTGTATACTCAGGTATAAGATGTCACGCTCACCATAAATGAGCTTGATGGCTTCTTGCATTTTACCCTCAACGTCTATCTTTTTGAGTCCGCCAAATTTTCCTATACCGTGATCTATGTGCGTGACATAATCACCCACACTTAGGTTAGTAAGCTCCTTGAGCGTGATGGCTTGCTTTTTTGCATAACCATTTTTGATATTAAACTTATGGTAGCGTTCAAAGATCTGGTGATCTGTATACACCACCATTTTTGTGTCATTATCTACAAAACCTTGATAAAGTGATAGCACAATGGTCTCATAGGACGATACAATAGCATCTGCATCATCAAAAATGTCTTGAAAACGCTTTGCTTGCTGCTCACTACTACAGGTGATTATATTCTTATAACCGCGAGCGTGGTTATCATTTAAGTTTTCTATAAGAAGGTTAAACTGCTTATTAAAAGATGGCTGTGGCGCCACATCAAAGGTGATGCTATGTTCTATCTCACCTACCTCTGCACTACTTCCTAAATCTATAGTGGTAAAAGAGTCAAGTTGTTCTTTTAGATTTTTGCCGTGACAAAAAAGCTCTTCTGGTGAGTTGCGTTTTACCTCTTGTGAGAGGTTTTCAAAAGCTTCTTCGGCTTTAGAAAAGTTTTGATCTGTACGGTCATATAACAACGACCTGTTTTTAATGAAAACGACTGTCTTTGTAGAGATATATTTTAAGAAACTAGCTCTTGTTTCTTCTAATGCCTTGTTCTCCACATTAGGCATTATTGATATTTTCTTTACTTGGTCTAACGACAGCTGACTCTCAACATCAAAGGTTCTAATACTATCTACCTCATCGCCAAAAAATTCTATACGGTACGGCCTGTCGTGCGAAAATGAAAATACATCTACAATACCTCCACGCACCGAAAACTCACCCGGCTCTGTTACAAAATCTACTCTTTTAAAACGATACTCAAAGAGCATCTCATTTATAAAATCTAGCGATAACTTATCATTTACAGTCACCTTGAGCGTTTGTCTATCTAGCTCCTTACGTGTCACTACTTTTTCAAATAACGCATCTGGATACGTTACGATAAGAGCTGGCTTTTTACGTGAGTTTACACGATTAAGCACCTCTGCTCGCAACAAGATATTTGCATTATCTGTCTCCTCAATCTGGTACGGACGCCTGTAACTTCCAGGGTAAAAGAGTACGTTTTCTTCCTTGCGCAAGGCTTCTAGATCATTGAGATAGTAAGCCGCTTCTTCCTTATCATTAAGAATTAACAATACGGGGCGCTCTCGGCCTTCAAAAAGCTGACTTACAGCAAAAGATAATGACGATCCCGTGAGACCTTTTGCTTGTATACGTTGAGAATGGGCAATAGCTTCCCCTAGTTTCTGCAGTGGCAGAGACTGTGCAAAGTGCTGTGAGAGTTCTGATTTACTCAAGAAATAAGATTTTTTACAAAGATAGTCTTGAGTACGCTTTCGCGAAAGCTTAAAAAGTAAATGGTTTCTTAAATTAAACAAACGTTTTGAACAGAGTAAATAAAATAAATTAAATTATTTTTCTCTAATTGTGATTTATTGAAATTTCCTGCGAATAATAAGGTATACCCAAAATACGAAACAGCTTGAATAAGCAAATTACATTTATTGACATTGTCAAAAGGCACAGAGGCATTTTATATAAAGTGATCACAATGTACTGTACAAACGATGATGATAAAAAAGACTTAGAACAAGAGATTCTCATCCAGATTTGGAAATCTTTAAGCTCTTATAATGATAACTATGCAATAACCACGTGGTTGTATAGAATCTCAATGAATGTTGCTATCTCACATTATCGTAAAACGTTCAAGAAAAAAAGTAACACTGTACGACTAGATACAAGTTTACTTGAATTCACTCCAGCTCCTGAGACTAGTGAAGGGAGTTATGAGCAGGAGCGTTTAAGAAAATTGCTAGCTGGTCTCAATGAATTTGATAAAGCCTTAATGTTTTTATATCTGGAGGATAAAGACTATGAGGTCATTGCAGATATTTTAGGTATTACAAAAACAAATGTAGCGACTAAGATTAGTCGTATTAAAAACCGATGGAAGCAGGAGCTTTCATCTGCTAAAAACTAATATTATGAATATAGACGATATAAAAAATATTTGGAAAGAGGATATGAACCAATTGGAGGCTCGTGTACAATTCAATGAAAATAAAATCAAACAACTTGAACTTAACAAATCTCAGAGTAGCTTTAATAAGTTTTTAAACATATCGCTCGCAGGAAAAAATATGGCTCTCATTTATGCGATAGCTTCACTGTTTCTTATGTACAAATTATGGGGGAGTGCTTTTTATGTAGGAATTGTAAGCATTGGTGCAGCAGCAATGATTTTCTCATACATACAACACAGTCCTCTCAAAAAATTAAATATTGAGAGTCTAAGTATAATTGCACTTCAAAAGGAGGTAAGTAAATTTAGAATTCACACTGCAAAGACCGCTATTTATGACCTATCAATAGTGGGT
The DNA here is from genome assembly GCF_000152925.2 of Dokdonia sp. MED134. Classification (NCBI taxonomy): domain Bacteria; kingdom Pseudomonadati; phylum Bacteroidota; class Flavobacteriia; order Flavobacteriales; family Flavobacteriaceae; genus Dokdonia; species Dokdonia sp. MED134. Next base: position 1,945,470 of record NZ_CP009301.1, read on the forward strand.
ATATGGATGGCTACCGTAGGAGTGGGCTTTTATGCGTGGACTTCTGGAGGTAATCATACCCTTAATCTCGCAAAGGGAATATGGATTAGTGTTGCAATCCTTACTTGGTTCATTGTCGCTTATTTTGGAAGCAAATTCATTTATAAAGACATAGATGAAAAATTAAAAGAAAGTGAAAATATTCTTGCCAATCTGTCTAAGTACGAAACGAGCTAGTGTACTTGAACATATGCTAAAACCCAATACTGACTAGTATTGGGTTTTTTGCTTTCGCGAAAGCGCTATTTACTTTTTACCATTTTCATAACATTACACCTCTCTTCTATTTTCTACTTTTAAAGTATGAAACATTGGACAGATCATCAGCTAGCATTTGTAATCGCGCGTATTACCATAGGAATCAACTTCTTATTGCACGGGGTAGTGCGACTTCCTAAAATGGAAGACTTTGCCAGCGGACTATCAAAAGGTTTTGAGGGAACAATGTTACCACCCGCTCTGGTGGAGCCTATCGCTTTTGGACTACCTATTGTCGAGCTTGTACTGGGCATCTTATTAATTATAGGGTTTAAAACACGTATTGCCGCAGCACTAAGTTTTGTATTAATCACATTATTAATGGCGGGAACTTCATTTAAGGAAGACTGGGATCTGGTAGGCTCGCAAATGATTTATGTAATTTTCTTCTTCATCTTTATTAAAAATTTACGTCACAATACGTTTGCCATAGACGGTACACCAAAGACTGTAGTAGACGGATTTACAAACCCGCAGTAATATTATTTTTTACAGATTTTGAATGGGTTGTGAGTACGCTTTCGCGAAAGCGTGATTAAGATTTTACAATTTCCATAACACCCAAATGCAGATTACCGCACTACCTTTATAAAAAAAAGAAGGTATGGGATTTGAACATTATGACGTTTTTGTAATAGGATCGGGCAGCGCAGGTAGACAGGTGGCAACACGTTGTGCCAAAGAAGGAATGAAAGTAGCCATTGCAGATAATCGTGAGTATGGCGGGACCTGTGCAAATAGAGGTTGTGACCCAAAAAAAGTACTCCTTAACGCCAGTGAAATCATTGCTAGAACGAGCGATATGGAGGCGGTAGGCGTGACCGAAATCCCAAAAATAGACTGGCAAGCACTTCAAAAATTCAAAGAAAAGTTTGTCTCTGCAATGCCCATAAAAACCGAAGAATCGCTAGATAAACTAGGGATTACAATGTACCACCAGTCGCCTCAATTTATAGAGGAAGGTCTTCTAAGCGTTGAGGGTAAAAAAGTAACGGTAGATAAGGTAGTTATTGCCTCTGGTCTTATCCCTAGACCGCTACACTTTGAAGGTGCTGAGTTGTTTAAAACCTCAGACGATTTTCTTGAATTACCAGCCCTGCCAGAGAGCATTATCTTTGTGGGTGGAGGTTATATCGCTATGGAGTTTGCTCATATCGCGGCACGCTGTGGTGTAGATGTAACAATTATAGAACGTGGGGAGCGTGTTTTAAAAATGTTTGATGCTAGTATCACGGGGCTCTTAGAAGAAGAGTCTAAAAAAATAGGAATCAACTTTATTTTTAATGCAGATGTTATCCGCGCCGAAATGCTTCAAAAAAATACACGCGTTTTTTATACACGTGATGGCGAAGAGCAGAGCGTAAAAGCCGAAATGGTTTTTAATACCTCTGGACGTGTGCCCTCTGTAGATATGCTTGCTCTAGGCAAAGGAAATGTAGCAACTACACCTAGAGGTATTAAGGTAAATGAGTATTTACAAAGCACTACTAACCCTAATGTATATGCCTGTGGCGATGTAGCAGACTCTGGTTCTCTACCACTCACACCACTGTCTAGTAAGGAAGGTAGACACGTAGGTATACAACTAGCTACTGGAACACATACCAAATATGATTTTCCGGCAATACCTACAGCAGTTTATACCACACCACAGCTAGCAATGGTAGGACTCACAGAAGACCAAGCAAAAGAGCAAGGCATTTCTTATAAAGTACTAAGTGAGCACGTTCCAGACTGGTTTAGTGTAAAGAGATTAAACTCAAAGAACTATTGCTACAAAACGCTTAAAGGTGAAAATGATGAGATACTTGGCGCTGAGATTCTTGCGCCAGAGGCGAGTGAGATGATCAACTTATTTGCAATGGCAATACAGCAAAAGTTAACCTGTACACAGTTTAGAGAAACGATTTTTGCATATCCTACATTTGCAAGTGATATGCAGAGTATGGTTTAATTATCAAGAAACCGTTCCTTGAATTTTAAATGAGGAGCGGTTTCCTTATTCTTAAAGGCGTGTAGCATTGTAATTATTACTAATACTACTGCTCCTAGTAAAGCGTAGTAAGCGATGCTCTCATATTGATCTTTATGTCTTATGAATATCGCTACAAGTGCCCACACAGCAACCAGCGCAAACTCTCTCATATTACGTAACCATACCATAAGTACATTTATAAGTACAGCCACAGTAATCATTACCATAGTCCACACAACCTCGTTAAGCTCTGTACCCTTTAGGTCTATACTAGAAAAGAAGACAGAGAAGTTTGCAATAGTAGCAACGGCTATCCACCCAGCATAGATACAAATGGGCCACCACACAAGTCCAATGACCTCAATAGGAGCATCCCAACGTTCCATATTAGTGCGCCAAATTACGAGTAATAGGCTAGACAAAATTCCTAGCATAATAACTACAGATAATCCTATGTAATCATACGTAAATGCAACCACCCAAGCTGCGTTAAGAAAATTTGCAATGGCAAACCACCAGCCGGTCTGTGTAATAAACGATGATTCTTTCTTGCTAAAGAAAGCTCGGCGTATTTGAAAAAGCGAATATCCTATGAGCATTAAGAAAATCACACCCCAGATAGAAAATGCATATCCTGCTGGAGTAAATAAATTCTCATACTTATCTGAAGCTTCACCTATCGTAGTATTATTCCAGCGCTGGGCTTGTGAAAGTCCGTTTACTGCTAGGACTAATAACACAGAAAGAAAATTAACAATCGCATAGGTCTTTTTCATAATCACTGATTTTTAGTAAAGTTACAGCCGTGGAAAGACTTGCTGTATTAACATAATCACAAATCTATTCAACAAGAATCACCTCCTCTGGAGTTACGACAAATACCTCATCACCAGCCTCTGGCTCAAGTATGTAGTTACCTGTAAACTCTCCAAAGGCAGGTAAAATAAGTTGGTTCTCTTTTTTAAAGAAACAAGGCAACTTCATTACTTGCCTTCCTAAACCCTTAAGTCTAACCCCAGGGTGTATGTGGCCACAAAAATTAAAATACCCCTCACGCTCCTCAGGGATATGCGTGAGCAAAAATGTATCTATCACTCGCTCATCAAACATTTTTATACCTAATTGCTCAAAGCGCTCAGGGTTTATGATGTCGTGATTACCGGTAACGAGTGTAATCTGAGCTGCTTGAGCATTGACCCATTTTTCAAAATAAAGCCATTCTATATTTATTGCCGAGTGAAAAAGATCACCCAAAAAACAAACCTCCTTAGGGTCACAACAAGAAATAGCCTCGTCTAGTAATTCAAAATTCTTGAGTATAGCTTCTTGTGGTACCGCGCTACCGTGTTTTCTAAAATGAGCCACCTTGCCTAAGTGTACATCTGCAATAAAAAGAATCTCTCGCTCCTCCCAGAACATTGTGCCCGTAGGTAAGAGTGTAAATGTGTTGTTATGAATGCTCGTTTTTGTCACCTTACAAAGATACAGCACTCCATCTTTTACACGTATCTTTATCACGTGCAAACTCACTACGATTATATCATTCTGGGCGCTGGTCTTTCTGGACTTACTACTGCCTTGCGTATGGCAAAAGATCCCTTTTTTTCAAAAAAGAGTATTGCCATCATAGACCAAGACCTTAATAAAAGTAATGACCGCACCTGGTGCTTCTGGGAGATAGAACCTTCTATGTATGAAGCGATTGTTTCATATACCTGGCCTTCGGTTTTAATAAAAGGTGAGGGAGTGCATAGTCATATCGACATTGCGCCTTACACGTATAAAAAGATAGAAAGTGCTGGTTTATACGCTTTCGCGAAAGCGGAATTATCGCAACATAGCAATATCACGTTTATAGAAGCATCTGTTAGCACTACAACCACACTAGATGGGAAAGCAACAGTAACTACAGACATAGGTACATTTGAGAGTCCTGCGGTACTTAATAGCATTTATAAACCTAGCCTGCTCAAGGAGCAAACGCAAGCTGTTGTACTACAGCAACATTTTATAGGGTGGTTTGTCAAGACCGAAAAACCTGTTTTTGACCCAAAACAGGCTACTTATATGGATTTTAGCATTCCGCAGGAGGGAAATTGTAGGTTTATGTACGTCTTACCTACATCTAACACAGAGGCACTCTTAGAGTACACTTTATTTTCTGAAAGACTCCTCTCTAAAACCGAATATGAAAATGCTATCAAAACTTATCTCAAAAATCTAGGTGTAGACAACTATGAGATTATTGATCGTGAGCAAGGAAGCATCCCTATGACTACCTATGATTTTACACAGCACAACACACCGCACGTACTACACATAGGAACTGCAGGAGGCTGGACTAAAGCAAGTACTGGTTATACATTTACGCATACACTTAAGAAGTCTAAAGATCTCATCGATTTTTTAAAATCTGACACTCCATTTACATCCTACAATATTAAAAACAGGTGGACTTTTTATGATGCGGTATTACTAGAGGTGCTTACAAAGCATAACGAGCAAGGTGCCTCAATTTTTACCAGAATGTTTAAAAAGGGAAGAGCTTCTCATATTTTTAGATTTCTAGATGAAGAGTCATCCCTTGCAGATGAATTAAAAGTGGTGTTAAGCGCACCAAAAATTCCCTTTCTCAAAGCCGCCTTGAAAGTTATTTTCAAATAGCGAGTTACTTGATTACACTTGCTAGTTGACTCAAATCATCTACCACATAATCTGCCTCTGGCACAAGTGGGTATTGCTGTTTACCAGGTCTATTTATAAAAGCTGTTTGCATACCTACGCTTTGCGCTCCGGCAATATCCCAGCCGTGTGCAGCAATCATCATTGCATTTTCTGGTAATACACCCATAGTTGTCATTGCCCAGTTATATACTTCTGGCGCCGGTTTAAATTTTTGAACGGGCTCACAACTAAGCAAGGTGTCAAAACAATCTGCAATACCCGCAAATTCTAGTTTTTCTTCAAGACCTTTTTGTGAAGAGTTAGTAAGCGCTACAAGTCTAAAACCTTGTTCTCTTAATGCTAGCAGCGATGTTCTTACCTCGCTATAAGGCTTAAGCGTTTTAAAGGGTTTTATTACAGCTGCTTCTGCTTGCTGTTTTGTGAGTGTGATATCATTACCAGCAGCTACCATCTGGAGTGCGGCTACGCCTATCTGGCCAAAACCTTTATAAGCCTCAATCGTATTTGCCACGAGTGAGTAATGCAATAAGGTGCTGAACCATAGCGAGACGAGCTCTCCTCTATCATCTAGTACACTGGTGATTTTTTCTTTTAAGAATTCAAGATCAAGAAGCGTCTCATTTACATCAAAAAATAGGGTAGATGGCTTTTTCATTATGTCTTTTTAAACAAAGTTAAGCAGCCACAACGCAAAGAACTCTTAAAGAAATAGTAAGATTACATACCGCGTTCCTTCTGGATTTGCTCGTAAGCCTCTTGCACATTACGGAATTTCTCTTCGGCGCCGGCTCTGTAGGCTTCGTCCATATCCATAAGTTTATCTGGATGGTACTTTTTAACCATTGTTCTAAAGGCTTTCTTTACCTCATCATTACTAGCAGATTTATCTATCTCTAAGATTTTATAGGCACTGTCTGCTTTCTTAACAAACATATTTTTTATACTCTCAAAATCTTGATGATTTATTCTAAAATATCCTGCTATAGTACCTAGCACATTTACCTCTGGCTGGCTCACTTGACCATCTGCCTGTGCAATGCCAAATAAAAAGTGTAAAATTTGTAATCGCACCTCATAACGAGTACGACTATTGAGGTAGGTACATATACGTGTGGCAGAGACCTCCCTATCCTTTATGACTGTGTTAAATGTTCTAAAAGTCGCATTTGCACGCTCTTTACCATAAGCTCTCACAAAATACTGTCTGGCATAGTCTAGCTCGTTCTGACTTACCTTCCCATCTGCCTTTATGACTATAGAAGCAAGCGACAGTAAGTTGAGCTCAAAATCTCCTGGAGAAACACTTTGCTGTGTAGCTTGTTCAAAAACGGTTTTAAAACGCTGGCCTGTACTACCGCCTTGACCCGTTTTTTTACCCTGGTCCATAAACATATCTACAGCACTACCTAGAAAGTATCCTATTACAGCTCCAAAAAATCCACGTCCCAAAAAGTAACCTACTACAGCACCTATATATTTAATCATACTTACATTCTATTCTTATCCCGCAAATTTACGGGTTCTAACCATTAGACGTGAGGACTTTTTAATTGTTACGCCATCCCGCCATACTTACCGCCTCCCTCATAGAAATACGATTTGTTTGTGTAATAATCTGCCATTTTTTCCGTCTTAATATCAAGGTATGCTTTTTGTATATTTGTATTCAAAATAAATTGATTATGTATCCACCAGATTTAGTAAAACCAATGCGTGAAGACCTTACCAGAAATGGCTTCACAGAATTACATACAAAAGAAGACGTAGAAGCTGCAATGAAAAAAGAAGGTACAACCCTTATGGTTGTAAACTCTGTTTGTGGTTGTGCTGCTCGTAACGCGCGTCCAGCTGCTGTACACGCAGTTGTTAACGGTAAGAAGCCAGATAACATCTATACTGTATTTGCAGGAGTAGATGGAGAGGCTACAGATCTTGCTCGTTCTTATATGGTACCATTTCCTCCATCTAGCCCATCTATGGCACTTTTTAAAGACGGAGAGCTAGTACATATGATAGAGCGTCACCACATTGAAGGAAGACCTGCAGAGATGATTGCAGAAAACCTTATGGATGCTTTTGAAGAGCACGCAAGCTAGGACAACACTTCTTGTAACAATATGAAGACCGCTTTTATAGAGCGGTCTTTTTTTATACACGCTTTCGCGAAAGCGTACTTGTTACTCTCCATAAATCTCACGAACTTTAATCCATCTTTATAGCATTATTAAATTATAGTATGAGCCAACAGCAAACTCTTATAGAAAACACCATCACCTTTGTAAAAGCAACCCTAGCAAATGCCGAAGGTGGTCACGACTGGTTTCATATAGAACGTGTTTATAACAATGCAATGCACATTGCAAAAGGTGAGCCTGTAGATGAGCTCGTAGTTGCATTAGGAGCCTTGCTACACGATATTGCAGATTCAAAATTTTTCAACGGAGATGAAACCGTTGCGCCAAAAATGGCAACCGAGTTTCTCATAAGTCAAAACTGTGACAGCGCCGTTATAGAGCACGTGGTACAGATTATAAAAAATATCTCTTTTAAAGGCGGTAATAAGGCCCAAGAGTTCACCTCGCCAGAGCTAGATGTTGTGCAAGATGCAGACAGGCTAGACGCTATAGGTGCTATAGGCATTGCTCGTACGTTTAACTATGGCGGTTTTAAAAATCGCAAACTATATGACCCAGAGGTCAAACCACAGTTAGATATGACTGTAGATGAGTATAAAAAGAGTACCGCTCCTACTATCAATCATTTTTATGAGAAACTACTCTTACTTAAAGACCGTATGAACACAAAGACCGGAAAAAAAATTGCCGAAAAACGTCACGCTTATATGGAAGGTTTTCTGGAGCAATTCTACCGTGAGTGGGAGGGTTCAAAATAAACCTAGCAATCATTTAATAAAAAAGCCCTAAGCATTATAAGTGCTTAGGGCTTTTTAACTCTTACTAAAATATTTATTTAAGATGCGTTGCAAAGAAGCCCATCATCGCTTTATACAGCTCTAGGGTATTTTCTTCTTTACCAAAGCCGTGGCCTTCATCATACTTTACCATATACGGCACCTCAACCCCTCGTGCTCGTAGCTGCGCTACTATTTGGTCTGCCTCATCTATATTAACTCTAGGGTCATTTGCTCCCTGTACCACAAAAAGAGGTTTTACAATTTTATCTACGTGTAGTGCAGGAGATACCTCATCCATTATTTTCTTCTCTTCTGGCTTGTTTGGGTTATACCAGATGGTATGTAGCATATCACGGTACTTCTCCCAGTAAGCCGGTATCGTACCCATAAAGGTGTGCAAATTACTCACCCCTACATAGTCTACACCGCAGGCATATTTTTCTGGTGTTTTGGTCATACCACGCAGCACGGCATAGCCACCGTGACTTGCGCCATAAATGGCTACTTTATCTTTATCTATTGCTCCTAGGCTTACCACATAATCTACACCATCTTCTACATCATCCATCGCTTTGCGGCCTATTTGTCCAAAACCAGAGGTATAAAACTCCTTACCGTATCCTCCAGAAATTCTAAAGTTTACGTGCAAGGTCGCATACCCACGGCTTGCAAAAAGCTGCGCCTCTGCGTTAAAACCCCAGCTATCACGTATACCCTGCGGCCCTCCGTGAGGATTTACAATCATAGGGACCTTTTCTCCCTTTGCCAAATCATTAGGCAAGGTGAGATACCCGTGTAGGGTCACACCATCTCTACTGGTAAAAGTAATAGGCTCCATAGCAGCCATATCTTCCTCCTCCAGTTGTGGGAGTATTTTATAAAGCAAGGTAACTGTATCCTTTTCTACATCATATAAATGATATTCACCTATAATGCGGTCACTAGTTACTACGACCATCATTTTATGCTCATCGTCTGTTCTTCCTACTACATAAAAATCTTTGTCGCCAAAATCTTTTTGTAAACGTGCCTGCACTTTTTTATAAGTTTCACTTACAGGTACAATGACTGCCTTCTCACCGTTATGTGAGTAGTAATCAATCTCGTAATTGCGCTTTCGCGAAAGCGTAATCCCGCTCACATCATACGTATCATCTCTATACATTGTCTCGAGCACCTTATTTGCCTTTAAGTCGTAACGTTGAATTTCTGTCTTATCTGTCTCGAGATTTGAGATTACATATGCCGCATCTGGATTATCTGAAGCATAATCAAACCGAATAATACCAAAGGACTCTCCAAAGGGAACTTCCATTATTTTTTTGAACTCGCCATCTACATTATAGAAGAGCTCCATATCGACACCGTTTATAATCTTTGAGATAGCTCTTAGGTTTCCATATTTGTCAAAATCGTATCCAGCCACAGGGTTATCTCCTTCCTTTACGGTATACAGCTTCTCTATAGCACCCGTTTTAATGTTGAGTTTATAAGGCTCTTCTTGCGCAGGGTTGTCCTTATTCATCTGCACAATAACGTGGTCTTTATCTTCTTTGAGCGTGGCAAGTACGCCTACACGCACATTATCAAAAGGCGTGAGCTCCTCATTACCACTACCATCTAAGTTTACGCCAAAGAGGTGGTAATTTTCATCACCGCCCTTATCTTGAGAATAGACTATTCTATCTGGGCTCGCCCAGAAGTAGCTACGTATTAGATCTTCTTGCTGCTCTACAAGCAATAGCTCCTCTTGAGTGGTTGTATTTTTTAAAAACAAATCACGTTTACCGTCCTCACGACGTTTCATATATGAGAGATAATTCCCGTCTGGAGAGAGTTTAAAAGCGTACGCCTCTGGCGTCTGAAAGTAATCTTCTACTTTGTATTTAAAATCACCATCTTCCTGAGCGATGAGTTTTGCAAGATTTGCTGCGGTAGATGGGAGTGCTGTATTACCTGGTAGTGTTTTTTCTGTCTTCATTAAATCTGTTTGGTACAAGGTGTCAAGATATGTAGACACCTAAGATTTGTTCTTCTTTAAGAACAACAAGATACTAGATTTTAAAATGCTTAGCTGTTATAGAAATCTTATTTTCTAGAATTGAAAGGTGTGCTGTTATAAGCACACAAAAAGCCCTCAAAAGAGGGCTTTACAATATAAAATTATGACTTAGGGTTTACATCGTCACTTTACCAAGTGTCACTTTATCCACCTGCTTAAATAGTTTTATAACACGTACTTCCTTTGTTTCTTTTGGTGTTCCATAATTACGATATACAGTGTATTTTAAAAATGGAGGCAATACATAATCACCCTCGTTGCCTAGATATTGTACATTAATTAACCACTCTCCAGCAGGAGCATCATCTATAATAAACTCCTCGGTCTGAAAACCTTCCTTTTGTTCGGTTTTAAGGCGGTCTCTGGTTTCTTCTAGCGTGTGTGTCCACTTAAAGAACTTCTTTTGTGGGTTTACAAACTGAAACTCAAAAGGAACCGACTTGTCAGACCAATCTATGGTCATACGCATATCTACCTTAAAATCTGTGCGTAGCCACTCATTAGGCAATCTACTATAATCTATTTTATCTTTATGTAATGCAACTAGACGGCTCAACTCACTGCGCAGTGGCTTCTCTAAGCCGTTAAAGTTTACACCCATAATTTGCTCTCCCAGCATATTTATGTACAACTCAAGTGCCTTATCATACTGCGCATCATTTTGATAAGCCAGTGCTAGATCTCGATAAGACTGAGACTCACTAGGAGCAATTTTTGCAATGCGCTCGTTTACAAGCACGATATTTCCCGTATCATTTACTAGTTCATATAGATATGACAGTGTGCGTAGTGCCTTTGTATTATTACGAGCGATGTAGGCTAGGTCTGAGCGCACCTCATCTGCAAGTTTTGGGTCTATGGTTTGAAAATACTGTGCGGCATCTACATAATACTCCAGTGGCGACTCTTGGGTACGAGACAACTTCTTGTAAAGTGCAAATTGCTGTTGCGGGGTTCCGCTTTCGCGAAAGCGTAAAATATACGAAGGCAATGCGGTGTCTATACTACCAGTAACGTCACCCGTATACTCGTTACCAGAAACTAGAGCACTCTGTTTATTTTTGGCAGCCTTTGCCTCAAAATTTGCTTCTTTGGTTTTTATAAGAAAAGCCCCTCCTGCTGCAAGCGACCCATAACGAGAGGTTGCGACCACAGATTTAAGTACAGAGATATTGTCTATCTGGTTTACATCCAAAAATGATGGAGGATCTTGATATGGAGTTCCATTTACAATCCATATAGGAGGTACATCGTTTGTAATAGATTGTGAGCCGCCACGTATTTTATAAGTAGTTGCTTGGCCTGTGAGTAAACCACTGTTTACCGTCACGCCACTTACCTTACCCTTTATGAGCTGGTCTAGACTGGTGTACCCAGCACTATAATTTCTTGTACTAATCTCTCCCGTGGCATAGCCTATTTTATCACCACTGGTTTTACCATAAGCTGTCTCTACCGTGTTATCTACGCGCTCTCGCCCTTCTAGCACGACCTCATCTAGATCATTGCTTTTTGAAGTTAAGGCAATCGCACCCATATCTTGAGTTTCTATCAACACCTCTTTTGTAAACATAGCCGGTGCACTCACTACAAGGACATCATCTATAGCTGCGGTGATGGTAAAACGGCCATTTGCATCTGTATATACCTCGTTAAAGGTGCCTTTTTTTGTGATTGCAGCTCCCTTTAAAGGTTTTGCTCCTGAGGTTATTACCCCCGTCACTTGTACCGCAGTAGCAGAGCGGTCTTCTACCTCTTCTGTATAATCGTTACCGGTTACAAGGGCAGATTTAGGTTTTTTATCTCTATTCTTAAAATCTACAAAGCTCTGAGTTCTAATATCTATTAATCCGTTAGGGGTTGGTATGCCATACTTTGTTCCAGCTCCCGGTGAGGCGGTGATTAGTATCATTGCCACGTTAGAGGGAGGTAACTGTTCTATAATACTCGCCTCCCGTCCAATACCATCAACAACAACCGCATATGGTTGTCTAAACCTAGTATTAAGAATGATTCTGTAAGGATATTGCCCGGCTGCTGCTGTTCTACTGGAATTTTTATAAATTGCATCTATGAGACTTAGGTGTGCTATATTTTCGAACTCTTCTTTTAAAATGACTGAAGGTGCAAAACCATTTTTGTTAGCTATCGCATCCTTTTTTTCGTAGAGTTTCTCCTTTGCGGTTTTAGTAACATTTAAGACTACCTCGTCTAGTAAATCACTATTAGGTAACAACGCTACAGCATACTCCTTCTTATCTGTAACCGCAATCTCCTTTGTAAACATCCCTAGGCTAGAGATAATGAGAATATCTCCGTTTTTTGCTGCGAGATTAAAGGTTCCATCTGCCTTGGTGTAAGCAATTTCTAGTGAACCCTTACGTACAACCTCTGCTCCCTGTAATGGCCCTTTGGGACTTGTAATCACTCCCGTCACTTGTGACGCAGTAACAGAGCGGTCTTCTACCTCTTCTGTATAATTATTACCGGTTACAAGGGCTGTGTTTTTAATAGCATCTTTTCTATAACTCTTTGTAGTTACCAGTACTTGTAAGCCTCGGTCTCCTTCTCCACCATATTTAATATTTGTAGAAAGTGGGTTGTCTTTTATAATTACAGAGAGAATCTCATTATCTGGAATATATAATGGTATAGGTTGTCCTTGTCTCACCATTACCCCATTTACAATCCAATTAGGTCTCTTACCAAAAATGGTGACTACCTCACCCTTTTCTGTATAACTAACCTGTACACCTTTAAAATTCTTTCTTAATACACGTTCTAAACTTTGTCCATCTGGTGTGATGTCTTTATCTGTAATATAAAAATCTCCTAAGCTCGTTATGCCTCCTGGCATATTAGGCTCATTTGTACCTTCTATAATTTTATCACCTGCAAAAATTTTCTCACGCTTTGCAGTAAGCACCACCTCCTCTAGTTGATCACTGCTGGGTAGCATTTTTATATCATAATTATTTTGCTCTTGTACTGCTACTGCCTTAGGAAACATCCCTAGCGCTTGTACAAGTAGTATATCTCCAGCTGCTGCTTCTACTTGAAAAGCGCCATTTGCATCTGTAGTGTATTCTTTTAAATCTCCTTTTACTACGATGGTTGCTCCTTGTAATGGTTTCCCCAGGCTTTTTACGGTTCCAGATATTTTTTGAGTAAGTGACATTATCTCACCAGAGTATATGCGATTTTTACGATTTACAGTTGGGGTTACATTCTCAACAACTGGTGCCTGAGCAACTGTATATTTTACAGTGCCAGAAGTATACCTAGCCAAGGCATCGAGGTATTGCTGGCCTTCGGTAGTTTGTACTGTGGTAAATGGTACAACTGGAATATCTTGATTTGCATTAAGTTTACCATAGTTAGGCACTCCATTTGAGAGTAATAAAACGGCATCTGCACCTTCTAGACTGAGTACACTATAATTAGACGGGGCATTATAGGTTTGCTGGGTTACGCTTTCGCGAAAGCGGTCCATATCTCCATCCCACTTTTTCCAAACTTCTGTTCTTATGATATCCTTATTAAACACCTCAAGGGTAACCTTAGGATCATTAAGAGCTGCCAAATATTGTTTTACAAAGATAAGTTCTTTATTGAGGTTGCGATCTTGCATACCCTCAGAGATATCCCAAAATATCTTGAGATGTGTAATTGCTGGGCTTTCTTGTGGTGAGCCCTTTTCTAAAACAATAGCGCTAGATCTATTGAGCAAGGCTCTCACATCTGTCGCGTTTAAGTGTATGGTTTCAAAACCTGGTGCAGATACGATGAGCTGGTCTGTATCTGAAAGGGTCTCGTGATATTTCTTATAAGAAAAGGCTCCTTGAGCATTGCTCGTGACCCCCACGCCTTGATTTGTGATACCTATTTTTGCATTTTCAATAGGCGTTTTTGACCCCGCTGCGACCACGGTTCCTCTAAAAATAGTTTGTGCATTGAGCGATAAGCTTGCCAGCAATAAGCAGGCAATGATGTATACATTAGTTCTCATAGTTTGATGAATTGATTGATAAACAGATTGACCTTAAAATCATCTATTTGATTTCTAGACACTTAAAGATACTTAAATGTCGGCATTATAGGGTATAACCGATAAAGGCTTACTTTTTTTAAAGCAAGCCTTTTTTGAAAGATATATCTTACAATTTTAAGATATCGGTATATGTGATGTGACCTTATAAGTTTATTCTACCCAGAGACACCTTGTCTTTTTGCTCAAATAGCTTTACAACCTTTACTTCTTTAGTTTCTTTTGAAGTTCCGTAGTTTCTATACACCGTGTACTTTAAGTAAGGAGGTATTGCAAAGGTTGCCTCTTCACCTAGGTACTGTACGTTTACAATCCACTCACCGGCTTTTGCGTCATCTATAACAAACTCCTCAAACTGGAATCCCATTTTACGCTCCTTAAGTAATCGCTCTTTATTATCAAATAAGGTGTGATCCCACGTGTAAAATTTCTTCTTAGGGTTTACAAACTGAAAAATAAATGGAGCATCTTGCTCAGACCAGTTTATGACTAACCTGATGTCCATTTCAAGATCATTAGTGAGCCACTCATTAGGCAGTCTATTATACTCAATTTTATCTTTATGTAGTGCGACAAGATGTCTCAACTCGTTACCTAGAGGCCCTTCTATTTCAGAAAAATCTACCCCTAGTATGCGCTCTCCTAGCATATTAATGTATAGCTCTAGCGCTTTATTATAATCACCGCTTAAGGTGTATGCTAGTGCCAGATCACGATATGATTGTGCCTCCCTAGGTGCTAGTGCTACGATGCGCTCACTTACTTGTGCATTACGTTTATAAGAGCCAGCGGCTTCATATAAGTAACTAAGTATGCGCAGTGCCTTTACATTTTCTCCAGCCACCTCTGCAAGTTGTAAACGTATAAGCTCTGCCTTTGCGGGTGCTATTTTTTGAAAATACTCTGCATTATCTGCATAAAAGGAAACCGAATTCTTAAAGTTTTTTGAAAGCGCTTGGTACTTTTTATACTTTGCATCCACAGTAGGCTCCTTATCAAGTGCTGTAATATAAGGTGAAGTTTCAACAACCATATCTGATAGTGTCTCACTGTAATCATTACCTTTTACAAGAGCTCTATCTACAATACCCTTTGCTTTTACAGCATCAGGATTTGCAGCCTTTGTTTTTACTAGAAAAGCTCCTCCACTTGCTATGGTACCATAACGTACCGTTGCAATTGCAGATTTTAAAATTGTAATACTCTTAATATTTTGAGGATCGAGATAATATGGTACATCTGCAAATGGAGCTCCATCTACAACCCACAGAGGCGGCAACTCATTGTTAATAGACATATTACCACCACGTATTAAAAACCGCTCGCTACCAGGAGGTCCTAGTACCTGTACGCCTGCAAAATTACCGCGTATTGCATCACCCAGAAATGTTGCATTAGGCTTTATATTATCTGCTGTAATCGTATTTACTGCATAACCTACAGATTCTTTTGTTTTTGCAACACCGCTTCCTGCATCTACTTTCTTTTCTTTAGACTTAGCATTACCAGTAAGTAACACCTCATCCAGCATATCTGCTTGTGGTATCATTTCTACCTGTATAACTGGATTTTTTGTGACCAACACATCTTTAGGATACATTCCTAAATATCTTATTTGAAGTACATCACCCTCTACGGCAGGTATATTAAAAGTACCATCTGCTTTAGTAAGATACTCGTTAAGCGTACCTCTTAAAGAAACTGCAGCACCTTGTATAGGTCCATTTGTACTAGACACAATTCCTTTTACTGTTGCTTGTGCTTTACTAAAATCTGCCTTCTCAAAAATACCACCTGCATTTATACGTGCTATAGCCTTATCTGGATTTGTAGAAAAAAGAGGAATGTAAGACCCATTATAGAATGAGGCATCTGCCATCATACTCTCGTGATTTGAAGTGGCAACCGTATTTACGGTATATAAACGGCTTGTGCGCGGTAACTCAATGTTCCCAAAACTTTGCTCTCCATCAGACACTACAATAGCAACATCAGTATTACTTCCATCTATAAGCGAGTAATCTGTCGCTCCAGTGTACTTAATATTTTTTATTATTTCGCTTAAAGCGAAAGTACCATCTGCTCCGGCTGTGATTTTTTTATCTAAAACAACCTTATCATTAAAAGCTACAAAACGAACCGCTGGCGACGAAAGTGTTGCTAGGTAAGAATTAACAAAATCTATAGCCTTATTACTATTTTGGCTCTTTGCCGAAGCAGAAACATCCCAAAAAATAACTATATCCTTTGCTTCATTAAGAGGTTTTACATCTTTAGAAACACCAGGCTTTAAATAAATGGTACTCGTGATATTATATAAATTACGAAGATCATCACCAGAAATACTTACTGACTCATATCCTTTTGCAGAGATGACAAGTTCACTTTCTGGAGAAACAACTTGGTCGTATTTTCTGTATAGAAATCTACCATTAGTTCCAGAGGTGGCACCGGCACCTTGACCAGACACACCCACCTTTGCCACAATAGGCTTTTTTGAGCCTTCCTCAAGTACTACACCTCTAAAGACCGTTTGAGAATAAGAATAAAAACTTAGTAGTGATACTAAGAGCGTAAAAATTAAACGAAAATGATTCATTATATATGATTAATTGATGATTCACAAATATGACTTAAAATTTTGCCACAAGTAACATTGTAGTCCGTTAAAAAAACGTTAACATATTATATTAAACACTACTAATCAGCAACTTTTTAATCTTTTGGTCGCTCTAAACTGAAGTGAAAAATTTAAAAAGCTTTCACAAATGATTTTAATATCTTTAGTGAGCTTATAAAACATAAACCCTATGAAACGTCGTTCTTTTCTTCAAAAATCTGCTGCAGCAAGTGCGGCTTTTACAATCGTCCCTAGCTTTGTCTTAGGTGGTAATCACGTTGCTCCATCAGACACGTTATACATAGGGGCCATAGGTGTAGGCGGTCGTGGTGGCGGTGTTGTAAACGAGCTTACCCAGTATGGTAAGGTAAAATTTGTTGCCCTATGTGATGTAGATGATAATCGCGGTGCAGCAAGTTATAAGATGCACCCTAAAGCAAAGACGTATAGAGATTTTAGAAAACTCTATGATAACCATATTAACGATATAGATGCCATAATGGTGGGTACTCCAGATCATACACACGCCACCATATCCATACCCTTTATGCGTGAAAATAAACACGCCTATGTAGAGAAGCCTCTTACTCATAATATTTATGAAGCTAGGCTTATGGCGCAAGTGGCAAAAGAGCAAGGCATTGTAACTCAAATGGGTAATCAAGGTGCCTCAAGCGATGGTATAAGAACCGCACAAGAATGGATAAACGCAGGGGTTATAGGTACCGTCTCTCGTGTAGATTGTTGGACAAACAGACCCGTGTGGCCACAAGGATTTAAGCATATTACAGAAGGGCAACCTATCCCAAAAAACCTAGATTGGGACTTATGGCTAGGCCCAGCTAGTTACAGACCTTATAATGAAAACTACCTGCCTTTTAAGTGGCGTGGTTTTTGGGATTTTGGTACAGGAGCAATGGGTGATATGGGTTGCCATATTATGGAAACTCCATTTAAAGCGCTAGAACTTGGTTTTCCTTATGAAGCAGAGGCAAGTTGTACCACCATTTGGTCTGGAGATTTTGTAGAGGCAGATTATCCAGAAGCCTGCCCTCCTAGTTCTATTGTAAGACTTAAATTTAAGTCACCTACGCAAGGTGATGTGGGTCTTAACTGGTACGATGGCGGTATTATGCCTGACCTACCAAGCGAAATAGGCGAAGGTGAAACACCAGGTAAAGACGGCGGCGGAAGCATCTTTTATGGTAGTGATGGTATTATGATAACAGACACCTATAGCGGCAACCCTCGCTTATTACCTAGCGAGCGTATGAAAGATATGGCGGCAGTGCCGCAAACTATAAAAAGAGTGACCACCGGTCACGCAGGTGAGTGGGTAGAAGCTTGTATAAATGGAGGCAGCACCTCATCACCATTTTCTTATGGCGGGCCACTTACCGAGGCTGTTTTAATGGGGAATCTTGCTATAAAAGCATACCAAAAGAAAGAATTTAAACCTGGCAAAAAGTCTGGGGACTGGGATCCATATAACTACCCTGGGCGTCGCACCATTAAGTGGGATGGAGATAATATGCGCGTGACTAATTATGAAGAGGCAAATGCCTGGGTAAAACGTGAGTATAGAAAGGGATGGGAGATTTAAAAAATAAAAAAGGCTGTAACCTAATGGTTACAGCCTTTTTTAAATCATATAGTTTTACCTGACTTAAAACTCAGCCTTTCTTTTTTCTAGAAATGCCGTGGTTCCTTCGGTGAAGTCTTCTGTACCAAAACACCCGCCAAATTCTTCTATCTCTGTATCAAACCCATCTACAGCATTTTCATAACCTGCATTTACAGCATTAATCGCTGCGGCAATTGCCATAGGTGAGTTACGCATAATCTTTCCGCCTAGTTTATTTGCTAGTGGTAATAGTTCCTCTTGTGCAGTGATGTGATTTATAAGTCCGTACTCAAGTGCCGTATTTGCATCTATCATCCCGGCAGTCATTATCATCTCCATCGCACGCCCTTTACCTACTAGTTGTGGTAAGCGTTGTGTACCACCATAACCTGGTATCACACCTAGACTCACCTCTGGAAGCCCCATACGAGCATTATCACTAGCGATTCTAAAATGTGCTGCCATTGCCAGCTCTAGACCGCCTCCCAGTGCAAAACCGTTTACGGCTGCTATGACTGGGGTACCCATTTCGGCAACGTAGTCAAAAAGTAATTCTTGTCCCTTTCTTGCAAGCTCTGCACCTTCCTCTTCAGAGAAGTTTGCAAATTCAGAAATGTCTGCTCCTGCTACAAATGCCTTCTCTCCAGATCCGGTAATGATTACAACGCGTACGCCTGTATCTTCTTCCGCTTTCGCGAAAGCGGTATGAAGCTCCTCTATAGTCTCCTTGTTAAGAGCGTTAAGTTTTGAAGGTCTGTTTATCGTGATAGTCGTGATGCTATCTGAAGTTTCTGAAAGTATGTTATTGTACATAGCTATATGTTAGTTTATAAAAGTCTTTTTTATACGCCAAAAATGGGACGCTTACACTTATTTATTTTGGGAAGATGACTCTAAAAACTGTGCCGTCTCCCTCTTGTGTTGTAAAGGTAATTGTTCCTTTATAGGTCTCCACAATATTTTTTACCATTGCGAGACCCAGTCCCATACCACTTGTTTTGGTAGTGAATTTTGGCTCAAAAATCATAGGTAAGTTATCTTCAGAAATACCCGTCCCATTATCTGTCACTGTTATTTCTACTTGTGCATCTAGATCGTTTACCTCGACTAAGATTTTTGGGTCTTCTGTAGTTTTTGTGGCTTGCACCGCGTTTTTTACCAAGTTTGTTACCACTCTAATAAGTTGCGTGCGGTCAAAATTTGCAAAAATCTCCTCTTTCGCGGAGGCGAAATCTATATAGCGCTCATTAAAAATATCTACAGAGAGCTTTACGATATTAGGCACATTAAGAATCTCGCTTTGCTGTGCTGGCATATCTGCAAAGTTTGAGAAGGCACTCGCTATGCTGCTCATAGTATCTATTTGCTGTATGAGGGTACTGCTATATTCCTTTATCTTCTGGTTAACTTCGGGGTCTTCTGGGTCAAACCTACGCTCAAAGCTCTGTACCGTGAGACGCATAGGTGTGAGTGGGTTTTTGATCTCGTGAGCTACTTGCTTCGCCATCTCTCTCCAGGCGGCCTCACGCTCGTTTTGCGCGAGTTTTGCAGCACTGCCCTCAAGTTGGTCTATCATCCCGTTATAAGCGTTTACGAGGGTTGTGAGCTCAGAGGGAAGCTCTGTAGTATCAATTTTCTCGTTGCGCTTATCTAGTTGGGTTTCTTTTATATTATCCTCTACCGTTTTAAGTGTTTTTGTAATGTATCTCGCCAGAAAATAAGCGAGTAAAATTGCGGTCAATACCATAAGGATATTTACCACCACCAGACGCCACAATATCTCTCTGAGTTCCTTATTAATGAAAGCCTCACTATCTTCATACTGTATCTCAAGTATGGCGAGTGGTCTATATTTAGGGTCATTTATATAGCTATAAGAGAGTTGTTGAGACACCTCACCATCCAGCTGATTTACATATCGTTTTTCTTCAGATTTTTCTAAGTTTTCTAAAGTCTCAAGACATAATTTCTTTTGCGCGGGACTATCAAATAATTGATCTGTAGACGAGATAAGAGGCTCCCCATCTAGATCGTACATTGTGAGATTTTCACCCTGTATACTTGCAATCTCGTATATCTTCTCTTTAAAGATATATGGGATTTTTTCGGTCTTAAGTTCATAGCTGGTATTATCTAATACAAAGTCTATAGTTTTCTTTATAGAAGACTCTTTACGTTCTAATCGTTCCTCATTATAGTCTCTTATTTGCTCTTTGTATTGAAAATAGGTGACAGCAGCAATCATCAAGAAGGCAATCAATACCAATGCAAGCATTGAGGTAAAGATTTTTGTGCCGAGGGATGTACGATTAAAAGTGAGCATTAGGCATCTGGATTTTTATCTTGTATTTTCTTATACAGTTTTATGCCTAGCATCAATAATACTGCCAGACCTACAAGACCTAACATTCCAAAAATCCAATTGGTTGTGCTTTTTGTGACCGCTAGAAAAACAACCGCAAAAAGTATAAGCGTTGCTCCTTCATTCCAAAGGCGCATTTGTCTAGAAGTATATTTAAAAGTACCTGCTTGAAATGTCTTGTGTATACGCCAGGTTTTCCAATGATATAAAAACAACAACACAATAAAAGCAAGTTTAATATGCATCCACGGGGCACTAAAAAGCCCTGGATTTATATAAAACATCAAACTCCCAAAAATCACAGTGAGTATCATAGAAGGGCCTGTAATAATCTTCCAAAGACGGTGTGCCATTAAGCCCAATTGCTTACCAAGTATCTCTTTATCTGGTGATGGTTTTTCAATAGCTTCTACTTGATATACAAAAAGACGCGGCATATAAAATAAGCCAGCAAACCAAGTGACCACAAAAATGATGTGTAGGGATTTGAAATAAAGGTAGTATTCTGCCATAATGGTAAAGATACGAAGCAAGACAAAACAATAAAGGCGCAGAATTTCTTCTGCGCCTTTTTAAAAATTTACTTCTCTATGTTAGAAAAAGATACTTAGTCCTCCAGTTATACCCAAATTAGATGTGGTAAACTTAGCGTCAAAATCGTCATCTGGATCTTTATTTGTTCTATTAGTATAAGCTGTTTCTACGTTAATTGCGATTGTTTTATTTAAGAAAAACGCTACTCCAGCACCCGCAGACCACATAAAGGTGCGATCTTTCTGTTCAAAACTCTGAAATACAATATCTGAATCACCACTACTAATAACTGCACTAGTGCCTTCCAATTTTGAATATCCAATACCGGTACTTGCAGACACATAAGGTCTTATTTTAGAGTTACCCACGTCAAAGTAATAACTTGCAAAAGGCCCTGCATTAAAACTTGATGATGTGTTTTCATTATTACCATCCTCATCTTCATTTTTAAATCTCGATATACCTGTTTGCACACCAAGCGCTAAGTTGTCAATTATGAAATAACCTACTTTCCCCTCCAGCACAAATGTATTAGTCTTGTCTTCACTTACAGTATCCCCATCAAACTCATAAGAAGTTTTTGAGAAATTAAGACCTCCGTTTGTAGATCCACCTAATAATAGTCTGCCCTTTCTTGTAAAATTTTCTCCACTATCAGTCTCTTGAGCAGTAAGGCTCATTGCAAAAAGGAATAAACAGAGTCCCGTAATTGTTTTAAGTTTTGTCATTTTTTTGATTTATTAATGAATGAATATTTTGATATAGATGACAATTTACAGAATAGGTTGGTTAAGAAAATCACAAAAAAAGGCGCAGAATTTCTTCTGCGCCTTTCTAATAAGAATATTACTTATTTACTCCTTTGCATCTTCTACAAAAAGGTAATCTAACTTCAAGCTATTAAACTCTTCATTAAATTTTGACACCTCTGCATCTAGCATTGTGTCAAAGGCATTGAGTTGTGTATTGATTGCTGCCGTAAGTTCATTTTTTACAGCTACGTCTTGGTCTGTAGGTCCAAAATCTCCCATACCCACAAGACTGTTTAAATGCCCTAATTTATTAGTTAACTTAATAGGGAAGTTAAGCGGGTCTTGGCCAGAACGGTTCTTAGTCTGATAGAGTTCTTTCTCAATCTTACCAAACTCTTCCTGCATTGTTTTTGCCTTCTCACGCAGGGCTTCTGTACGTGGGTCGTCTTTATATTGCGCAGTAAATGACTTGAGTTGCTTATTGATTTTTCTAATCTTTTTGATACTCTGATGCGCTCTGTCTACAGATTTATTTACATCAGAAATAAAGTCGTGTTGCTTCTGCATATCTGCCACTGTCGCCTCTGCATTAGGATTTGCAACAATCTCAAAGGTCTCTGTTTGCACATCCCCATTTACGTTAAGTGACACTTTATAATTACCAGGTACTGCTTGTGGCCCGTCAAGACTTGCCCACCATAATATCATACCATCTAGACGCTCTGCGCCATCTATTCTAGTATTCCAAGCAAACATATTTCCGCCTTTTTTGGCTTTCAACTTTTTCTTTTTACTACCTGTACTATATGATTGTAAGGTATCACCCGCCATACTCATATAGGTAAGGGTGACGGTATCCTTTTTCTTGTCAAAATCCTTGAGGTTAAAATAAGTCATCACACCACTAGGATGATTAGTTCCAGCTGTAAGGCTCGATCTACCACCACGGCCGCCCATTCGGTACGTTTTCTTAGGTTTAAACAATTTATTTGTTCCCGCTTTCGCGAAAGCGGACTGATGCAACATTCCCAGATCATCTATAATCCAAAGGCTACGTCCTTGCGTTGCTACAATGAGGTTATCATCCTTAATCGTAAGGTCTGTAATAGGAACGATAGGCAAGTTAAGTTGGAACGATTTCCAGTTTTTACCATCGTCAAAACTGATGTACATTCCCGTCTCTGTACCGGCGTATAATAACCCTTTTTGTTTTGGGTCCTCACGTACTACACGTGTAAAATGCTCTGCAGGTATACCACTTGTAATCTTTTTCCACGACTTACCGTAGTTTGTGGTTTTGTACAAATAAGGAGCAAAGTCACCTAATTTATAACGTGTTCCAGCCACGTAGGCCGTTCCTTCTTCAAAGGCAGATGGCTCCACACTATTAATCATCATATTTTCTGGCATTCCTTTAGGTGTTACGTTTTCCCAAGATTGCCCTCCATTACGAGTAACGTGTACAAGACCATCATCACTACCTACCCAGAGTAATCCTTCCTTAAGAGGAGACTCTGCCGCTGCAAAAATGGTACAGTAGTACTCTACAGAGGTATTATCTTGTGTGATAGGTCCTCCAGAAGATTTCATTTTTTCTGGATCGTTAGTCGTAAGATCACCACTAATAACTTCCCAGCTTTGACCCTCGTTTTCACTCACGTGCACGCTTTGTGAGAATGTATACAACCTGTTAGGATTATGTTTTGAAAAGATGATAGGAAAATTCCACTGAAAGCGGTACTTCATATCCTCCACACCGTGACCCATTGGGTTATCCGGCCATACAGATACGCTACGTACCGTGTTTTTCTCGTGATTTACACGCGTTAAGAATCCGTCGTAACTTCCTCCGTACACAATCTCATTATTTTCTGGATCTACAGCTATATGTGCAGACTCACCACCGGCGGTACTCTCCCAGTCATTTTCTGTAATGCTACCACCTTCTGTGCGGTGCGGAATGCGTATCGTGCTGTTATCTTGCTGCGCTACATAAATTCTGTATGGAAACGCATTATCTGTAGTCACACGATAAAACTGAGCCGTAGGCTGGTTCATATACGTACTCCAAGAGCGACCACCATCATAAGACACTTGCGCGCCACCATCATCACCTATAATCATACGGTTAGGATCTTCTGGAGCTATCCACAAATCGTGGTGATCTCCGTGAGGTGCATTATGCGTACTAAAAGTTTTTCCTCCATCTGTAGATTTGTGGTAACGCACATTTAACACATACACCGTATTCTCATCCTTAGTATCTGCATATAGACGTGTGTAATACCAAGCACGCTGACGTAATTTACGCTCACTGTTTATTTTTTTCCAAGTCGTACCTGCGTCTGTAGAGGTATATAAACCTCCTTGCTCTTGGTTTTCTACCATTGCATACAGACGGTTACTGTTTGCTGGAGAAACAGTGATTCCCATAATCCCAAGTATACCTTCGGCAAAACCATCGTTTGTAGAAATCTCTTTCCACGTCTCACCGCTGTCTGTACTTTTCCACACGGCCGATCCTTCTCCCCCAGAACTTAAACTGTACGGAGTCCTGCGAGCATTCCACGTAGTAGCGTACAGTACTCTTGGGTTGTTTGGATCTATAATTAAGTCTACAACACCACTATCTGCATTTGAGAAAAGTGTTTTTCTCCACGTCTTACCACCATCTGTACTTTTATAAACCCCGCGCTCTTGTGTAGGTTTATAGATGTTACCTAAAACCCCTGCATATACAATATCAGAATTAGTAGGATGGACACGTATTCTTGGCACGTGACGGCTATTTTTAAGACCCGACTGTATCCAGGTTTTCCCTGCATCTTCAGACTTCCAGATACCATAGCCTGAAGATACGTTACCTCTTAATGTTTTCTCACCACCACCTACGTAAATCACATTTGGGTCGCTTTTTGAAACCTCAACAGCTCCTATACTTCCTCCAAAATAACCATCTGAGATATTTTCCCATTCTTTACCACCATCTGTAGTGCGCCACACGCCACCACCTGTACTCCCCATATAAAATAGGTCTGGTTGTCCCGGCACTCCAGTAACGGCAGCACTTCGACCACCACGGAAAGGGCCAATGAGTCTATATTCTAAAGCTTCGTAAGTAGAGGGGTCTGGTGTTTGTGCAAACGTATCAAAAGATAATACTGAGCACACCGCCAGTAATAGGTAGCATAATTTTGTCTTCATTTGGATTGTGTTTGTTATAGCTAAGAAAATTACACAATTCTCTATGAAGTAAGAAGCAAGGATGAATTTTTAACGCTTTCGCGAAAGCGTATACCTTATAATCTCTATAAAATTAACGTCATTATTATCATCTCAACAACGAAGAAAAAAGAAAAGCAATCGTCACCTCGACGAAGGAGAAATCACACTTCAAGCTCACAAAACCTATCAATACTCAACAGGAACCGCTCGCGGAAATAGGATTCTCGGCAAGCTTGAAATGACAGAGATACGTTTTGGAGTGCTTCACTTTTTCGCGAAAGCGCAAAAATACTACTCTTCTATTACTACAAGATTATCTTTTACATCACGCCTTAAAAAATAGCCTGTAACTACGGTAGACAATACATCTGCAATAGGAAATGCAATCCATACTCCCCAAACACCAAAAAAGTTAGGTAGTATGAGTATCAGTGGGATTAAGAAAAAGCCTTGTTTCGTAAGACTGAGCAGTAAAGCTGGTATCGCTTTACCTATGGCTTGAAAATACACAGCTCCTATTAACTGTATTACAATCACTGGCGTCGCAGCGAAGACAGTGCGCAGTGCGTTAGGGGTGCGTTCCATCAAGACTTTATTATCTGCTATGGCTTGAGCTTGTGCGTTACTATCGCTTATAAACCAAGACACAAAAAAATCTGGTACAATCATTATGATTATAAAAATAGCTAGTGCAAGACCGCCTGCATAAAGAATGGAAGTCTTGATGGTTTCTCGCACGCGCGCATATTGGTTTGCTCCATAATTATAACTAGCGATAGGCATAAATCCTTGTGTGACCCCTATCACGGGAAACAGTGCAAACATTAACATCCTGCTTATAATCCCGTAACTAGCAACGTCTAGAGCGTCGCCATAATTGATAAGTACATTGTTAAGTAATATAGTAAGCACAGAAATTACTCCTTGTCGCGCCAGTGTTACAGAACTTAAACCAGAAATTTCTGAGACGATTTTTCTTGTAAGCACAAGGCATTTAGGTACAATTCTGAGTTCACTCTTGAAAATGAAAAACCATACGATAAAAGCAAAACACACCGCATAACTCGCAAATGTTGCCCAGGCAGCACCTTCCATCCCATAACCTAGTACATTGATAAGAAGGTAATCCATCCCTATATTACCTATGGCTGGGAGAATCATCGCGTACATCGCAAATTTAGGTTTACCCTCTGCACGTATCACGTTGTTACCCATCATACACATTGCAAGCATCACAATACCGTAAAGTACAATGCGGTAATAGGTAAGCGCCATATCTTTAAAAGAGTCATCTGCTCCAAAAAACTCGATGAGCGTATTTTGAAAAACGAGTCCTAGAATTGCTAGTAATCCCGATACTAAAAATGTGAGTGTTATTTGATTACCAAAAACTCGAAGTGCCTTATCGTCATCACCAGAACCTAAGGCTCTAGACAGTACAGAACTACCACCTATACCTACCGCGAGCCCTATAGCTGCTATAAAAAAGGTTACGGGTATAACTACTGTAATGGCACTAATGGCAAGAGGACCTATCCATCTTCCTACAAAGATGGTATCTACTATCATATTGAGCGACATTACAAGTATTCCTATAGACGCAGGAACGGCTTGCTGTACGAGCAACTTTGATATGGGTTGTGTGCCTAGTGCTGTAGATTTTTTATTTGCCAATAGATATTTGCTATTTTATTATATGATTAAACGTTATCAAAGTTTTAACGTAAGCTAGGTAATAGATTATTTACTTTTGCCCCGTGCAATATGCTGTATAACAGCAAATTAATGTTTCCCAAACATCCTCAGATATGAGTAATTTAATTCAAGTTAAAAAACTTCCTTTTGCAACTATTGAGTTTTATAAAACTTTTATAATATGCAAAATGAAAGAAGGAATCGTATTAGATATTTCAAAAACCATAGAACTTCACGAGCAATCTCGCGCATTTTATAACGGGCTTAAATACGGTTTCATCTTTGACAGAACAGTAGACTTTACAATAGACCCCATAGTCTATATGAAATGTCCGTACTACCCAGACATAAATGCATTACACATTGTAGCAGATAAAATTACTACGAAGAAAGTAATTCACTTTGAGCAGAATTTTACAAAATATCCTATTAAGCTCTTCAGCACTATCGACGAGGCAATAAGCGCTATGAACGAGGTTTCCTTTGGAGAAAAGTCAACCTTCTCTAAAAAAGAAGGGACTGTAAATCCAAGGCAAAATAAACTGCGCTCTAAAGCTTAAACTACTTAACTACGCTATAGCCTTACCAGCCTCTACAAGCGCCCATTCATTTATCCACCCTGCAACAACACCTGCCCAGTCATCACGATCATTGATACAAGGAATGGTATGGAAGTCCTTTCCTCCAGCCTCGTGAAAGATTTCTTCACCCTCCATCGCAATTTCTTCTAGTGTCTCAAGACAGTCTGATACAAATGCTGGTGTTGCAATTGCCATTTTCTTAAATCCTTCTTTACCCATACGTTCTATTGTACGGTCTGTATACGGCTGTAACCACGGGTCAAAACCTAAACGTGATTGAAAGGAGGTAGAATAAGTAAGTGGCTCCATCCCTAAATATTCGCCTACTAACCTTGTAGTCTCATAACACTGGTGACGATAGCAAAACTCGTGTGCCTTAGATTGGGACATACAGCAAGAACCATCTATTTTACAGTGCATACTCGTCACATCACTCTTACGTATGTGCCTTTCTGGTACACCGTGATAAGAAAATAACAGATGTTCATAATCTACACCTTTAAGACTATCTGCAATAGAGTCTCCTAGCACCTTGATGTACTCTGGCTTGTTGTAAAATGGTTTTACATCTGTAATCTTCATCTTAGGGAAAAACTCAGCACGTATCTCTTCGGCTAGTACTAAGATGGTTTCTGTAGTTGCCATTGCATACTGAGGATATAATGGTAATAGCATTACCTCATCAATCCCTTGATCGTGTAATTTTTGAAGTCCTTCTTTTATAGAAGGTGTACCATATCGCATTGCGATTTCTACAGGGAGTTTTGTGTGGCTTTGCACTTTTTTCTGCAAGCGTTCTGTAAGGACAATTAATGGTGATCCTTCATCCCACCATATCTTACTATAGGCCTCTGCACTCTTTTTGGGGCGTGTATTTAAGATGATACCTTTTACTAGCAATGCTCTTGCAGCATAAGGAACATCTATTACGCGCTCGTCCATTAAGAACTCGCCTAGGTATTTTTTTACGTCTTTTGGATCTGTACTATCTGGTGATCCCAGATTGACCATTAAAACTCCTTTGTTCATTTGTTGGCAATTTTTCCTTAACAAAAATAAGGTTTAACCCTCTTTTAAATGTTATGATTGTTATAAGACTTTGTGATAATGGTATTAGTTTTTACGCTTTCGCGAAAGCGTACCTACCCCAAGCTCATTAAATACTTTTTTGGGGTGGTCCCAAATTTCTTTTTAAAAGCAGCTATAAAGTGACTCGCCGTGCTATAACCTACTTTAAGACCTACCTCATTTACATTATGTGATCCCGTCTCTAGCAACTGGCGTGCGACTTCCATTTTATAGTCAAATAAGAAGCTAAACACAGAATCACCATAAATCTGTTTAAAGCCTTCTTTTAATTTACTGAGTGAGAGACCTATCTCATCTGATAATTCGCTTAGTGTTGGTGGTGCATCCATTCTTGCAATGATTATTTGCTTAGCACGCTTTATTTTTTGCACATTATCTTCATCTACTAGAAAAGGGCATTGCTCTATATCTACATCTGCAGGCCTATTAAAGTACAAGCTTAATAGCTCGTAACTTTTTCCCTTAAAATACAATTGCATTATAGAAGGGTGCAAGCTATAATTCATTAACTGGTTAAGTACAATCGCCATACTAGGTGAGATGCTGCCGTCCTTGTAGTATTTTCTATCTTTATTTTCATCACTTAAGAAATGCATAAAATTTGCCTCGCTAGAAAATAAGCTATGAAATTTCTTGATAGAGATAATGACACTCACCAGCCAGGTCTCTGGGGCGAGTTCTAGATTCATAGGTAAATCACGCTGCGGATTATATAGCAACAGCGAATTCTCATCTGTAATAGAAAGTTGATAGGCTCCATTATTAAAATTAAACACTGCAGAGCCCTTGATACAAAAATGAAACTGTATAAAGCTACTATCTACCTCTCGCTCCACTTGGCTCACATTAGAATCATTGTTATCAAAACGTAAGACATAAAAACCGTCTTCTATTTTAATCTCTTGAAGCAAACCTTGAGCGTTACTTTTTTTATTTAATTCCATTTTATTGATCTCTTTTTTATTTAGAATCACTCTAAATTAAGATAGGCGTATTCCTTTGCCGCTAGCAGTCATAACGATAGCTTACACAAATTTACGGTTTATTACAGACGTGATAAACCGCTCTCGACACAAATGATTCTTCTAGCGTTATTTTTTAAGGAGAGTGACCTTTATTTTTGCACTCCCTCATATTTGGGATACAAATAGAATTATACTTTTGAACAGAGAGCAACAGTTTTATGCCATAGGTCTGAGTTACAAAAAAGCAGACGCGACCACGCGTGGGCATTTTGCAATATCAGAAACAGCACAAGCCGCCATACTTAATGGCGCTCGCGATGAAGGCGTTACGGCTCTTACCGTAATATCTACTTGTAACCGTACAGAGTTATACGGCTTTGCACCAGACGCGATTACACTAGTAAAAATTTTATGCGAGCATACGCACGGAACTATAGAAGAGTTTCTAGACGTAGCATACTTGCACAAGGGAGATGACGCAATTGCCCACCTCTTTAAAGTAGGTACCGGTCTTGATAGCCAGATACTAGGCGATTTTGAAATTATAGGTCAGCTTAAGATAGGTTTTAAGCGTTCTAAAAAACTGCAACTTATTAATCCTTTTATGGAGCGATTAGTAAACGCCGTTATTCAAGCCAGTAAGCGCATTAAAAATGAAACCGAGATTTCAAGTGGTGCAACTTCGGTGAGTTTTGCAGCAGTACAATATATAATGGCACGTGTGCCTTATATGTCAGAAAAGAATATTCTTCTTTTTGGTACTGGTAAAATAGGTCGCAACACTTGTGAAAACTTAGTGAAGCACACTAAAAATGAGCACATCACACTCATAAATAGAACTAAAGAAAAGGCAGATAAAATCGCTGGTAAATTTAACTTACTAGTAAAAGAGTATGCCCAGATAGAAAGTGAGATTGCACAAACAGATGTACTCGTTGTAGCCACAGGAGCTCAAAAACCTACGGTAAGCAAAGAGATTATCCATTCTAAAAAGCCACTTCTTATACTAGATTTATCGATACCTAAAAACGTATCTAATGATGTAGAAGAGCTAGAGAATGTCACACTCATACATCTAGATCAATTATCAAAAATGACAGACGCCACACTCAAACGTCGTCAAGGATATATCCCACAGGCAGAAACCATCATAAAGGAAATTACAGACGAGTTTAACGCCTGGTTACAAACCAGAAAGTTTGCTCCTACCGTAAAGGCTCTCAAGGCTAGACTTAAAGAAGTACAAGCTGCAGAGCTAGAAAATGTACGCAAGAAAACTCCAGATTTTAGCGAGGCAACAGCAACAGCTATGAGTGATAAAATCATTCAGAAAATTACAAACCAGGTAGCACATCACCTGCGTCACGCAAATGGAGAAACCGAAGAAAGCATTGCCTTAATTTCCACTATTTTCCAACTAGATCAACATAATGTCTAAAACGATACGAATAGGCACTCGAGACAGTGAGCTCGCTCTCTGGCAGGCAAAAACAGTTCAAAAACAACTAGAAGATCACGGCTATACCACAGAGCTCGTACCTGTAAAATCTACGGGAGACCTCATACTTGACAAGCCGTTATATGAACTAGGTATCACCGGCATTTTTACAAAAACACTAGACGTTGCAATGCTCAATGGTACGGTAGATATTGCCGTGCATAGTATGAAAGACGTCCCTACGGCATTACCTATAGGGATTGTGCAAGCTGCAGTATTACCTAGAGCAGAGACCGAAGATATTTTAGTACACAAAGGCGCGCCAGATTATAAGCAAGCCTGCACCATCGCGACAGGTAGTTTAAGAAGGCAAGCCCAATGGCTCAATCGCTACCCTAACCACAAAACCACAGATATACGTGGTAACGTAAACACACGCTTACAAAAGCTAGAAGAAAGTGACTGGACGGGCGCCATTTTTGCAAAGGCAGGCCTTAAACGTATTAATGTACTTCCAGAAAATTATGAAGTACTTGACTGGATGATTCCTGCGCCGGCACAAGGAGCTATGCTCGTGGTAGCAATGGAAGAAGATGCATTTTCTAAAGAAGCTTGTGCAAAGCTTAACGATCGCACAACAGCATTGTGCACACATATAGAACGCGAGTTCTTACGCACGCTAGAAGGCGGTTGTACCGCACCCATAGGTGCACTGGCACAAGAAATAGATGGAGCCATACGTTTTAAGGGAGTGCTTTTTTCACTAGACGGCGCGACAAAGATTGAAGTTGAGCAAGTAGTCTCAACAGAAAATGCACTAGGTTTTGGTACAGACTGTGCGCTAGAGGTTCTTGATAATGGCGGTAGAGCATTAATGAAGGAGATCAAGAGTAGTTTGAAAAAATGACCGTGCTATCCACAAAAAAACTAAAGCCTAACCAGCGAGAGCTACTTCTCAATGCAGGCTTACAATTTGTGGAATATGATGCGATACGTACACAAGAGGTTTCTTTTACGCTTTCGCGAAAGCTAAAAAATATCATTATCACCTCTCAAAATGGAGTACGTGCTTTATGTAACAACCTTTCTAGTGAGCAATTAGAAAGTATAAAAAGTTGTTTTGCTGTTGGCATAAAAACAACAGCACTTCTAGCCGAAAATGGCATAAAAGTGACAAAAACAGCTCAAAATGGAGAAGAATTGGCTCATTTTATAGCCAAAAACCATAAAAGCGAATCATTCACTTACTTCTGCGGGAGACAGCGCAGAGATGAGTTACCTACATTACTCAAAGAAAATAATGTAGCGTGTGAAGAGGTGGTGGTTTATGAAACTCATCAAATAACACAGTCCTTTGACCGTACATTTGATGGTATATTATTTTTTAGTCCGAGTGGTGTGAACGCTTTCGCGAAAGCGAACAAAAACACACTAGCAATAGACAGCATAGCGTTTTGCATAGGCGAGACCACTGCCACAACGGCAAGACTACACTTTAAAAAGGTAATCGTGTCTAATGCAACAA
Source organism: Dokdonia sp. MED134 (assembly GCF_000152925.2). Classification (NCBI taxonomy): domain Bacteria; kingdom Pseudomonadati; phylum Bacteroidota; class Flavobacteriia; order Flavobacteriales; family Flavobacteriaceae; genus Dokdonia; species Dokdonia sp. MED134. Next base: position 1,977,861 of record NZ_CP009301.1, read on the forward strand.
CTATAGAAAGCACCATTGCTAAGGCGGTGAAAACATTGAAAGAAGAATCTAGAACATAAGCATCTAGAAAAACATAAAATTGTCCCCTCGAGCGCAGTCGAGAGGTTCATTATAAGAGTACAATTAAGTTCTCGACTGCGCTCGAACAGACCTAGAGATATGAGCATAAAAAACGACCTATTTTTAAGAGCACTTAAAGGAGAAACTGTAGACCGTCCACCAGTATGGATGATGCGTCAGGCTGGAAGATACCTTCCAGAATTTATGGAAATTAAAGCAAAGTATGACTTCTTTACACGCTGCCAGACTCCTGAGCTTGCGAGTGAGATTACCGTACAACCTATACGTCGTTATGGGATGGATGCTGCTATTTTATTTTCTGACATCTTAGTGATCCCTCAGGCAATGAATATTGATGTAGAAATGAAGCCTAATGTAGGGCCGTGGTTGCCTAACCCTATACGATCTGCAAAAGATGTGGAGCAAGTAATTGTTCCAGATATCGATGAGACGCTAGGCTATGTGATGGATGCCATTAAGATGACTAAGGAAAAACTCAATGACGAGATTCCGCTTATAGGTTTTGCAGGATCACCGTGGACGATACTTTGTTACTGTGTGCAAGGTCAAGGGTCAAAAAACTTTGACAAGGCAAAGGAGTTTTGTTTTACACAACCACTAGCCGCGCACGCTTTACTTCAAAAAATCACAGATACTACCATTGCTTATCTTAAGAAAAAGGTAGAGGCTGGTGTAAATGCAGTACAAGTTTTTGATAGCTGGGGAGGAATGCTCTCACCAGTAGATTATCAAGAATTCTCGTGGCAATACATACAGCAAATTATAGATGCACTTAAAGATGAGGCTCCCGTAATTGCCTTTGGAAAAGGGTGCTGGTTTGCACTTGATAAAATGGCAAAGTCTGGAGCATCTGCACTAGGTGTAGACTGGACTTGCTCTGCACGCAACGCTCGCTACCTAACTGGTGGTAATATCACGCTGCAAGGTAACTTTGACCCTACTCGATTATTCTCACCTCCTAGCGAGATCAAGAGAATGGTGCACGAGATGATTAATGAATTTGGCAAAGACAAGTACATTGTAAATCTTGGTCACGGTATTTTACCTAACATTCCTATAGAAAATGCAGGTGCTTTTATAGAAGCAGTAAAAGAGTACAAAGCATAATGAACGTCTGGGCTGTTGTCAAATCTATGGATTTTAAACAGCTGTGGAGCCTTTTTTGGCTCAGTGCACGCCATCCTAGATTTGTGATTCCTACCATAAGGGGGACTCGCAAAACGGTTGCTATATGCAATAAACATTATGGCAAAAAACAACACCTCAACGGCCCAGAAAATGCTTTTAGACACGCCCTGTGGAATATGCTTATCGTACACCTTAGTGTGCAACGAGGCTTGCCACTGCAGCGCTCGCTGGCGTGGGCAAAACGGTTTACAGACTGGCACGAAGATTTTTCTCCTAACGCACCTTTAGAACGTGCGATGGACTTGCATAACAACCGCGTGGGGCGCAACCTCATCACTAGTCTTTGCGGGCAAGACGAAGAGCAACTGGTCGCACAACTACTGGAGATGGTCCCGCTTTCGCGAAAGCGTACTACCCTAAGAGAAATCAAGCGTTGTGACACAGTACTGGTTCACTTAGAGTGATAATTTAACCATATATAAACAGGCTATGGAGGGCAAAACAAATACTTTTGAGTATAATTTCTAGCTATGAGAACATTCTACAATAAGCTGAGTTTACGATACACCGCACTTAAAAGGAGCTGGACGCCGCAACAAAATTTATTTTATGGTTTTCTCACGTATGTTTTAGTAGGAACTTTACTCCTGAGCTTGCCTTGGTTACAAAAGACGAGTGCCTCAATACTAGATCATCTATTTATTGCAACCTCTGCAGTGAGTACTACGGGGCTAGTTACGATGTCGATTTTTGACTCATATAACATAGGAGGACAATTTGTTATAATGGCACTTTTCCAGCTGGGAGGTATAGGTTACTTGACCTTTACTACATTTATGCTGCTATCTACTACCCATAAAATAACACCCTGGCACAAAAGTATTCTCAATACAGAGTTTACATTACCCGTTACTATACGTATCAAAGACTTTTTAAAATCTGTAGTACTGTATACGGTAATTATGGAGGTTCTAGGTGCCATATTATTCTTTATTGCTTTTAAGTCAGATGGTATGGGAACGGGAGAGGCTATCTGGTCATCTATTTTTCATAGTATAAGTGCTTTTTGTACCGCTGGTTTTAGTCTTTTTAACAGTGGATTTACACCTTACGTAGATAATGGACTCATAAACTTTACCATATCAATGCTCGCTATTTGCGGTTCCCTAGGTTTTATTGTGATTACAGACGTGGGCTTATGGATAAAAAACAGAACACACTCGCTTAGCTTTACAACAAAGATTGTCGCAATAGGTTCGCTTATACTTCTAGCTTTTGGATACTTATTTTTTTACTTCTTAGAGCCGTCCATCTCAAATTTGAGTGGGTCAGCTCGAGTGAGTGCTGCATTTTTTCAATCTATGACCGCGATGACTACAGTAGGTTTTAATACTGTTGACTTTGGTACTTTTGTATTACCTATGTTACTCGTAACTATATTTTTGATGTACATAGGCGCCTCTCCTTCTGGTACAGCTGGAGGTATGAAAATTACGACACTTACTGCCGTATTTGCCATAATGAAAAGCCGACTCAAAGGATCTAAAAACATCACCTTCTTAGGAAAACGCATTCCTTATGAGCGACTATACGTAGCAACATCATCTTTTATATTTTATACAACACTTATTTTTGTAGGGACGTTTTTACTCACCTTCTCAGAAGATTTTGATTTTGAAAATATTTTATTTGAAGTAGCCTCTGCACTTGGCACTGTGGGTGTGAGTACTGGGATTACTGGAGATTTAAGCAGTATAGGTAAGATTATTATCATAATCCTTATGTTTATAGGTCGACTAGGTGTACTTACCTTTGGCCTCGCCATTTGGTCAAAAGGAATCACAAAGGAAGACAGAGAAGTTCTCAAAGAAGATATAGCAGTATAATATGATAAAAGGCATCTTAAACGGATTACAGACGTATAAATCATCATTTGGGTTAATCTCAAAGCTTGGGCTTTGGAAGTATTTTGCCATCCCAATGGCTATAAGTCTTATTACTGCCTCAATGATTGCAGCATCTGCCTGGGGTTTTTCTGATAATATAGGTCACTGGGTAGAGCAAATCTGGCCTTGGGAAACGGGAAGACACGCCTTCTTTATATTTGCAGAGATAGTAAGCGCACTACTCATTATCGCCATAGGCCTTATCTTGTATAAACACATTATAATGGCACTGAGCGCTCCATTTATGAGCCCTGTTTCAGAAAAGATAGAAGCTCACCTTAAAGGAGAAAATCACACTCATAGAGACACCTCAAACACCGAACAACTTATACGAGGCATACGCATAAACGTGCGTAACTTGGGTCTAGAACTGCTTATCACACTACCAATCTTACTGCTCAATTTTATCCCAATTATAGGGAGTATTGCTGCCACTATTTTACTATTTCTTACACAAGCTTACTACGCAGGTTTCGGTAATATGGACTACACACTAGAACGTCATTTTAAGTATAGAGAAAGCGTAGATTTTGTAAAAAGAAACAAGGGCCAAGCCATAGGTAACGGTATTGTATTTATGCTGTTTCTTATCATCCCACTTGTGGGAATTATACTCGTTTTACCCATATCTGTAACTGCCGCAACGGTACAAACCATAAAATTGCTTGACAAGGATCATCACACTAGCCTGACTGCATAGGTCACCACCTAAAAAATATATAATGAAAGAACAATTTGTAAACTACATACTCAATCTTCAAGATCAAATTACTAGCACACTAGAGCAACTAGATGGTAAGGCAAGCTTTCAAGAAGATAACTGGAATCGCCCAGAAGGAGGTGGTGGTCGCACACGCGTGATTGAAAACGGAAATATCTTTGAAAAAGGAGGTGTAAACACATCACAAGTACACGGCGAGCTACCAGAGGCAATGCAAAAATACTTTGGCGTAGAAGATGCAAATTTCTTTGCCTGCGGTCTATCACTGGTTCTTCATCCTAAGAGCCCTATGGTTCCTACGGTGCACGCAAACTGGCGTTACTTTGAGATGTATGACAAAGAAGGAAACATTGTAGATCAATGGTTTGGTGGAGGGCAAGACCTCACTCCTTATTACCTTTTTGATGAAGACGCAACGCACTTTCACCAGACGTGTAAAACCGCTTGTGATGCACACGATGCCGATTTTTACCCAAAATACAAAGCACGTTGTGATGAGTATTTTTACAACACACACCGCAATGAAGGTCGCGGTATAGGAGGTTTATTTTTTGATTACTGCAAAGCTACCGAAGAGCGCTCTATGCAAGACTGGTACAACTTTGTGACCACTGTGGGCGACAGTTTCTTAGAGGCGTACGTCCCTATTGTGGAGCGTAGAAAGGATACCGCTTTCGCGAAAGAACAAAAAGACTGGCAAGAAGTACGCCGTGGTCGTTACGTAGAGTTTAACCTCGTACACGATAAAGGAACCCTTTTTGGTCTCAAAACCAATGGCCGCATTGAAAGTATCTTAATGAGCCTTCCTCCCGTAGTACAGTGGAAATATGACCACCACCCAGCACCTGGAAGCGAAGAAGAACGATTAATAAAAGTACTGCAGCAACCGAAAGAGTGGGTTTCTTAAGAACCTATCTCCATATAGCACTCGTCTTGGTTTTAAATCCGCCTTTGGTATTTAAGTAATGAAAACGTGCTTTTAAGAGTCGTTTTCTACCTTCCTTAGTACGCGTGAAAGTGAGCCTTGCATTTTCTGAAATATAAATTCTCCAGAAGTTAAAAAAGAGCGAAGCATCTTTTTTATTACCTGCAAAGAGTTCTGGTACGGGATAATAATTTGCAAAGCCAAACTTGCGCTGCCACCACCCAGACTGCTCAATCATATAGCGTGCATTATCTATAGGCGTGAGAAGTTCTTCCATACACTTTACAAAAAGGATTTCTTCTTTGGCAGTAGCTCCTGTAAGAAAGCAAGAGACGGCACCGTTAGGTAGATACTCTACACCTAGTTTTAGAGCTTCTAGCTGCGTGGTGATGTAGTACTGCTCTCGTAGGTTTTTAAGCACTACTTGCCCAATTTTATACACCAGTTTATCTACACGTCCATATTTTAAGTACAACACGAGAGTTTTATAAGTCTTGGGCGCAAGTACCATTGCCGCTGTGCCTAGCACTGCAAATATAAAAAAGCCCATTCCTCTAGAGAAGTAAGCTCCTGCATTATTAATAATAATCTCCGGTACGGTAATCGTGAGTAAGGCTCCCAGCTGTAGTACTCCATATTTTACAGCATCTTTATAATAAACGCTGTTTTTTTGTAGCGGCTTCCCCTTAGGTTTAAAGTCTAATTTCAGTTCGCGCACTAACAGTTTTCCCGTACCTATAGCTTGCTCCCATCGCTGTTGTATCGCACCCCTATTTCCCGCAAGGGTACACATTTTACTATTTAATACTTCTTTTTCTAAAATAGTGGTAGGTAGAGCAAACCGCTCTGCGCCATTTTCTATAAAGGGAGTTCCCTCTAGTGATACACCACAAAAGGCATCAAAGCGTCGGGTTAATTTTATCACATCCTCACCACCACCATCTATAGTGGGATCTATACAGGCAAGATGCCATATAGAAGCCACCTTATCTGGATTACTAGGCTGTACTCGTATAGCTCTACCTCGCATCTGGTTAGACATTACAAAAGAACTCACATAAGAGGCAAGGACTAATGTATTTATAGCTGGCGCGTCCCAACCTTCTCCTAGTAATGCCGCTGTACCTACTAGCACTTCTATATGGCCGTCTGTAAAAAGAGCCGTCATAAGGCTTACCATCTGGCTTTTTACCTTTTCTCTCGGGCGTACTATCACAAAGACTGTTTCACCTAAGGCGTCGTGAGTAAAATCATCACTATCTAGGGTCTCTGTAATTTGTGCTACCAGTGTTTTATGTACTATGATAATGGTACCTGTGAGTACGGCAAGTTTTTCTAGTTTATCCTTACCCTGCCACCTACCTGGATGCTGTTCAAGTGAGTATCGCAGATGGTGAAAGATAGGTATTACTCCCAGCTTATTTATTGTGTCAAGCGCCTCTGTAGAGGTGTCTATAAATTCCTTACGCACGTAATCTGTAAGTATAACAGCGCGTAAGTTTTCACCCATTTGAGCACTTTCAAAATCTATAACCTCTCGTATGCTCTTGAGCTTATTAGGGCTTTGGGCTAGTGATTTATATAATTGCTGCTCGCCTTTAAAGTTTACACGTTTTTTATCAAAAGCACCTACCTTACGAAGTGTCTTCTCAACAGTAGCGAGTACCTCTTCGTCTTCATAATGATCTTCTCGACCATCTACTAGTAGCGGTTGCAATAACTTTTCTGCCCACTCTTGATTAAAGGTAGGAAGCTTTTCTTGGGTAAGGTCTACACCTAGCAAATCTATTTTTACCTTAGGGATTTTATACCCACGTGCATTAAGATAGACAAGAGAAGCTATATAAAAGTTAGGGTCTTTATAAATGATCTCAAGATGTTTTCCTGGTGTTTTATATACTGGGAGATTTATAATAAAACTGCCAAACTCACTATTTTGAACAAGCTCATCTATAACTGCTTTTGCTTTAACACGATAGTCTAAAATGTATTCTATTTGTGCAGCATCTGGCTCAGAAAAATAAATATAATCTTGGTGTGCACAGAGGTTTCCCTCTTTAACCAGCTCTGGCACGCTTATCTCAATATCTATAGGTCCACAAAGCTGAAAATACTTTGCTATCTCTGCTTGATCACTATCATATGGCGGTGTTGCCGTGAGTGCGGTAATGGTGCACTCTGGCAGTTCTTTAAGTGCAAAAAGTGGCTTCCACCACTCGTTTTTGAGGTGATGAGCTTCGTCTAGTACGATGTTTTTTATTCCCGCTTGCGCGAAAAAATTAAGCACACGTTCCATATCGCCTTCCATTTCATTTTTGGCAAATGCGTGTAATGATTGATAGGTTGCAAAGGTGATGTGTGCAGGTTTTTTTATATTTCGCGAAAGCGGAATAGTACATTTTTCTTGCTCGATAAAGCACTCAAACATACGTTCCTCCCACTGGTTGCGTATCGTGATAGTAGGTGCGAGCACAAGCGTGCACTTATCTACACGGCGCATCATCTCAAGACCAAGCACAGTTTTTCCCGAGCCTGGTGGGGCAACTACGTGCAAGTGATCATCTGCAATGTGATCTTGAAAATCTTTTAAAAATCGCTCCTGATAGGTGCGCCAGGGATAAATAAATTGAAAGGCTTCTTTGAGCAAAGGAAGGCGATGTTTAAATTGGTAAATTTGTAATGCAAAATACGAGGTTTAGATAGATATTGAAACCAGATTTATTTAAAATCACACACCTATTTACCTCAACACATAGAAGATAGAACGATGCTTATAAGAAACCGAAGACTACGTAGCAGTGAGGCTATGCGCTCACTAGTAAGAGAGACCTATATCACTCCAAATGATTTTCTTGTACCGCTTTTTGTGGTAGAAGGAAAAGGGATAAAGCAAGAGATAGACTCTATGCCAGATTATTATCGCTACAGTCTTGACCTGCTTACTAAAGAGGTAAAAGAGCTCTGGGCAATGGGACTTAAAGCCGTACTTCTGTTTGTAAAAGTACCAGATAGCTTAAAAGACAACTCTGGTACCGAAGCGCTTAATGCAGACGGCCTAATGCAACGTGCTATAAAAACCGTAAAAGACGCCTGTCCAGATATGCTGGTTATGACAGATGTTGCACTAGATCCTTACTCAAAATTTGGCCACGATGGTGTGGTAGGTAATGGTGAGATTGTAAATGATGACACCACAGCCATACTTGCCGAGATGGGATTGAGTCACGCTCGTGCAGGAGCAGATGTACTTGCACCAAGCGATATGATGGATGGCCGCATTTTTGAAATGCGCACCTTGCTAGAAGACGAAGGTTTTTATAACACCGGTATTATGAGTTATAGCGCAAAGTATGCAAGCTCATTTTACGGTCCTTTTCGTGATGCTCTAGACAGTGCCCCCGTAGACTTAAAAGATATTCCAAAAGATAAAAAAACATACCAGATGGACTTTGCAAATCGTGACGAAGCGATTAAAGAAACCCTGATGGATATAGAAGAAGGTGCAGATATCGTGATGGTAAAACCAGGACTATGTTACCTAGATATTGTACGTGATTTACGAGAAGTTGTAAATGTACCGATAGCCGTTTACCAAGTAAGTGGTGAGTATGCAATGCTCAAAGCCGCTGCCGAAAAAGGATGGCTAAATCACGATAGCGTGATGATGGAACAAATCACAGCTATAAAAAGAGCAGGAGCACAAGTAATAGCTAGCTACTTTGCAAAAGATGTGGTAAAGTTACTCGGGTAATGGCATATCACCTTGCACAGCTCAATGTAGCCCGTATGAAGGGTGTCTCTATAGAAGATCCAGAGATGAAGGACTTTAGAGATAATACAGACCGTGTAAATGAGCTAGCCGAAAGTTCGCCAGGGTTTATATGGCGTGACATTATAGATACCGAAGCTACACCAGTCACTAATGCGCTTAACGATGAGCAGGTGCTTATTAATTTTTCTGTGTGGGAAGATGTGGCGTCACTAAGAGAATTCACCTATAAAACCTTCCACAGTGCGATTATGAAACGCCAGAAAGAGTGGTTCCAAAAATACGGAACGGCACACTACGTACTCTGGTGGATTAAGGCAGGTACAACACCTACAGTGCAAGAAGGACTAGAGAAGCTCGAGTTCTTACAAAAGCACGGCGCAAGCAAAGAAGCATTTACTTTTAAAGAGGTTTATGAGAAGTATGAGTAAAATTACGCTTTCGCGAAAGCGTAAAAGCACTTCTACTATACTCTCTTTTTCCATACATTTACATAAATAGCAAACTAACTATGGGTCAACTTTTACTTTGGGCAACGATTTCGATATTTTTTTCATTCTTGTGTTCTATACTTGAAGCTGTACTTCTAAGCGTGACACCTACGTTCATAAACATCAAGAAAAACGAAGGAAAAGCCTACGCCGAAACTCTTGAAGAACTTAAAAAAGATGTAGATAAACCGCTTATTGCAATCCTTACCTTAAACACACTTGCACACACCGTAGGTGCAATGATGGTAGGTACTGTAGCTGCAGATTTATATCCCGAGTTTGTTATAAACTTAGGCTTTACAGAGATTAATTTTCTTGGTTTTGTCTCTGCAATAATGACCTTACTTATCTTAATTGCTAGTGAGATTATACCTAAAACTATAGGTGCAAAATTTTGGAAATCTCTAGCAAACTTCTCTGCAAAGACACTTAAGATAATGGTGCTACTTTTAAAGTACACAGGAGTGTTATGGTTGCTACAACTTTTTACTCGTATGGTAGGTGGCGGTGGTCATCACGAGAGTGTGCTAAGCCGTGAGGACTTTACTGCAATGGCACAAATGGCGGGTGAAGATGGCGTTTTTGAAGAAAGTGAATCTAAAATTCTTAATAACCTTCTTACCTTTAAAGAGGTACTTACTAAGGATATTATGACGCCACGTACGGTTATTAAAATGGCAGATGCAAATACCACCGTTGCAGACTTTTTTGAAGAAAACCAATCGCTGCGTTTTTCTAGAATTCCAATTTTTGAAGGAACACGTGATCACATCACTGGTATTGTTTTAAAGAGCGAGGTATACCGTGAGATGGCACTAGATAATCACACAACAACTCTTAAAGAGATAGAACGTCCTATTTTAATAACAAAACGTAATTTGCCTATTCCAGATCTTTTTGAAGAACTTATTTCTACAAAAAATCACATTGCCCTAGTGGTAGATGAGTATGGTACTATGAGTGGTCTGGTTACAATGGAAGATGTGATAGAAACTCTTCTTGGACTAGAAATTATGGATGAAAGTGATAGTGTAGCAGACTTGCAAACGCTAGCCCGTCGCAACTGGCAAAAAAGAGCCAAAGCTCTAGGCCTTTATGATGAGAATAGCCCTAAAAGCGAGTAACCCAGCCACTTTATGCGGTTACGATATGCTTGTTTTTAATATTACGTACTAGCACGCTTAAAAACAGGGATACATCATAAGGTTTTACTAGAATGTCATCCATTCCTGCTTTATAAATTTTATGTCTTATCTCTTGTATCTCTACCGCTGTTAAAGCAACTATAGGTGTAGACTTATCAAACGTTCTAATTTCTTTTGTGGCCTGTATACCATCTTTTTTAGGCATATGGATATCCATAAGTATAAGGCTATATTCTTGATTTTTTGCCATCTCTACGGCCTCTTCACCATCACTAGCTAGACTACACAATAAACCTTTGCTCTCAAGAAGTTTTTGAGTAATTTTTTGATTAATACGGTTATCATCTACCACAAGAATATGAGCATCTTGTAGTGTGTGTACACTCTCTGTCTCTAACAACTCATTTGATGTAATAACTTGACGAGGTAACGCTGTGCTCTTAGGTTTTTTAAATTTTATGACAAATGAGAAGGTTGCTCCTTGACCCTCATCACTTTCTAGTACAACCTCACTGTTATATAATGCGAGTAGCTTTTTTACAATAGGCAAACCTAAGCCTGTACCTTGGTAATTATAATTTTTATTCTCAATCTGAGTAAACTCTTCAAAAATAGTTGCCTGACTGCTTTTAGGGATTCCTATACCATCATCTTTTACTACAAACAAGATGCTATGACTCCCATCATTTGTGCGAGCTTGCTGATGTATATTTACCCAGATATTGCCATTTTCATTAAACTTTATGGCATTACCTATAAGGTTCATTAGTATTTGAGAAAGCCTTACAGAATCTCCTTGAAGCTCGTTAGGCACCTCTGGGTCAATATGTAAATGAAGTTTATTGTTGTTTTGCTCAAGGCTAAACTCAAATGAGCGTGTAATGCTATGTAATAAAGTAGTGAGTTTAAAAGGTGCGTGCTCAAGTTTTATATCTTTTGCCTCCATCTTACTCATAAGGAGCACATCATTTATGAGAGCAAGTAAATAATCTGCCGAAAACTTAAGCGACTTTAAGTCATCACGATGGGTCTTAATTTTTTTATCCTCTAGTAAGATGGTTGCTATACCTATTACTCCATAAAGCGGTGTGCGTAACTCGTGGCTTATGGTTGAAAAAAATTGTGTTTTGAGCTTAGAGAGCTGTTCGGCTTCGTTTTTTGCTTTTGTGAGTTCTATGTTTTTTTCGCGTAAGCGATCACTATAGTTTTTACGAGATTTATACATTGTGAAAATGATAAAAAGCCCTAAAAACAGCAAGGAGGAAGCCACAATGAGGACTGTATTTGCCTTGCGAGAACTTGCGGCGAGTATATCTGTAAGGCTTTTTTCTTTTTTAGTAATTTCTAGTTCGCGCTTATTTGCTCTATAATCAAACTGAGCACTTGCTTGTCTTATTTCTTGCTGCGTTTGTATTTTGTACAGTTGGTTTGCCAGTAATAATTGCCTTTGTGAGTGGTAGTAGGCAGCCTCAAATTTTTCATCTTTTTCATAGAGTCTTGCTATTTGATGCTGTGCCTCCTCCTCTTCGGCAATGAGCTCTTGCTCAAAAGAGATATCTATGGCTTCTAGCAAAGCTTCTTCGGCTAGGGTTCTTTTGTCTTTGGCTATGTAGTACTTCCCGAGTAACGTAAGTATTTGCGCTCTAGGTTTATAATTTTGAGTATCTCTAAGGCTCATCATTTTTGCTTCCATAAGCGCAGGATACGCCTTTGCAATATTATCTTGAGCGAGATGCATACGGCTTAAGTCTATATACGACTGTAGTGCCATATCTCTCAAGTTGAGCTTTGTATAGGCATCTATACTTTTTTTAAATAGAGCTGTTGCCCTTTCTTCAAATTCGGGGTAAATACTATAGGTCTTACCTAGATTGCTGTGAGAAATAGCAAGTAACGTGTCGTTTTTTGACTTTTGTGCCATTGTTAAAGCTCGTTCAAAAGCTTCGTGAGCACTAGGTGTATCTTTGAGTGTGAGATAAATGTCGCCTAGTAAAGTGTACCCTTGAAATTGCACTTTTACATCTTCTTCTACCAGCGGAGAGTTAAGTAATGTATCTAGCGTTTTAATGGCGCTGGTATATTCCTTTCTTTTATGCTGCTCTTGAGCCACATCTATTGTATACACACTACCTTCGTCTAGAACAAGTGCATTATCTTGCCCATAGACTAGATGGCTAGATAATAGTATAATAGGGATTATAAACAATATCAATAGACGCATACACCTGCCTTAAAGCCGTCAAATGTACTGACTTACAGCACAATATACAACATACTTAATCCCTATATTTGAAAATATGGAAGCAGCTATTATATCAACACCCCTAGGTTTATTATCATTAAAAGGAACTCAAGAAGGACTTTGTGCTGCAACGTTTATAGAAGACGGTCGAGCGATTACAAAAGTAATCCCAGACGATCTTCAAGAGGCTGTAAAACAACTTAAAGAATACTTTGCAGGAGAGCGGAGTCATTTTGATCTCTCTCTTACCCCTAAGGGAACTACTTTTCAGCAAAAGGTCTGGATGGAACTTTGCACCATCCCTCACGGTAAGACTACGACCTATCTCGCTATGGCAAAACAACTGGGTGACCCAAAGGTAATACGCGCAGCAGCCAGCGCAAATGGTAAAAATCCTATTTCTATCATCATCCCTTGTCATCGCGTGATAGGTAGTGATGGCTCTCTTACGGGCTACGCAGGAGGACTACACCGCAAGAAGTGGCTATTAGAACACGAAAGCCCCGTGACTCAAGGTTCTTTATTTTAGATCAGGCTTTTATTAATAGGTGAGTAACTCTTTCGCGAAAGCAAAAAAATAATACTTTTAAAATATCAATCTTTACAAAATGAGGTATCTAAAAAATTTTTTTAAAGGCTTACTTTTTTTTATTGTTATCATTATAGCGGCTCTTTACATCACAGACTATGACTACATTTTAAAAGGTGTGCGCGTGGTATATATGACTGGCCATACTACGGCTTTTATAGACGACTATGATTATTTTGATAACGCAACTATTGAAACTAGCACCCCACAGACCTGGCCAAAACATAAGCAATATAAGAACGTCGTACCTACAGAGCGTCTATCTTCTATTAATAGTGAGCTTGAGACTATTGCCTTTTTAATTATTAAAAATGACAGTATTTTATATGAAGACTATGCAACGGGCTATAGCAAGAACAGCAAGACTAACTCGTTCTCTATGGCAAAGAGTATTACCAGCGCGTTACTAGGTAAGGCAATACAAGACGGCTATATAAAATCACTAGATCAACCGGTGAGTGATTTTTTTATAGAATTTGCTGGTTCTGGTATGACTGTGGGAGATCTCTCCTCTATGGCTTCTGGTCTTAACTGGGATGAGAGTTACTCTAGCCCCTTTAGCCTCACAGCGCGTTCTTATTATGATGATGACCTTGCCGAAACTATTTTAAATCTCAAGGTTACAGAACAACCCGGTCAATCTTTTAAATATCTCTCTGGCAACACACAACTGCTAGGTATGGTGATACAGAAAGCTAGTGGCTTACCGCTCCCGCAATACCTATCAGACAGCTTCTGGAAACCTATGGAAATGGAGCAAGAAGCACTATGGCAGCTAGATGATGATAATAACAAGCTTGCAAAAACCTATTGCTGTATAGCAAGTAATGCTAGAGACTTTGCCCGTTTTGGAAAACTCTATAAAGATGGTGGCTCTTGGAATGACAAAAGATTACTTCCCGAAGATTTTGTGACAACCAGCATACAACCACGCTTTGCTAAAGATACAGAGTATGGATACGGCTTCTGGCTAAGTAACTATCGCGATAAAAAAATATTTGCAATGCGAGGCATACTAGGGCAATATGTAATTACCATACCAGAAGACAATCTTATCATTGTAAGACTAGGGCACCATCGTGGTGACTGGGTAGAAGGAAAACCCTTTACTCAAGACTTTTATGATTACATAGACGCAGGGTACGAAATGACTCAAAACGTTGATTAGTATAGAGTTCTATTAATTTATTGTATTTTTCAATACATTCAATCATCAATCAATGCGATTATTTTCCCCTTCAGAATTTATGATTAAAGCACTCGCTGCTTTTAAGAGATTTCCGGTGACACTCATCTGGGTTATATTATTTACACTACTGCTAGTAGTACTTGCCGAAAGAGATATAGATGACATTTTTGAAACCTACAACAACATCTCACTAACAGCGGTATTAGGTGTGAGCTGGCTTATAGGAACTCAGTTTTACATTGAGCAGTTTAAAAGGAAAGGACTCTGGTGGATTAAAGTTATTATCATATTACTCCTTGTTGCATTCTATTTTACATTACCTGACTATGACTTTCAAAATAATGAGACCCCATATATAAGGTGTTTTGTACTACTTATAGTAGGTCATCTAGCGTTACTCTTTGCTCCTTTTATTACTGTATGGCACCCTAAAGCCTACTGGAATTATCTGGCAGATATGCTTATGGCTATTGCCAGGAGTGCCTTGTTTTCTGGAGTGTTTTATTTAGGTATTGTACTTGCGTTGCTAGCCATAGAGTACCTTTTTGATGTGAAAATAAATGGTAGGCGCTACTTCCAGTTATTCCTCCTGTGTTTAGGAATCATAAATACGTGGGTATACCTTTCAGATTTTCCTAAAGAGATACAACATAACATACATCTACACTTTCATAAAGCTATTGAAGTCTTCGTAAAGTTTATACTCATACCGCTTGCCGCTCTCTATATCACGATACTGTATGCCTATGCTCTTAAAATTTGTATACAGTGGGAATTACCTAAGGGCTGGGTGAGCTACCTTATTATCGCACTTGCTGGGCTTCTATTTATCATTCAGTTTATTATTCACCCATTAAAAGCAACTCATACCTCTAGGGTTTTTAAAAACTTTCAGCCGCTAGCATACTGGTTATTGCTACCCTTGCTCATCTTGTTTTATGCTGCGATTTATAAAAGAGTATCAGATTACGGCATCACAGAACCGCGATATTTTCTTATTGTAATTGCAATTTTTATAACAGGCGCTACGCTTTACTTGCTCTTCAGTCGCAAGCAGCAACTTCGGTTTTTACCTATGGCTCTTGCGGTTATGGGTTTATTGAGCACTTTTGGGTTTTGGGGAGCCTTCTCTGTGAGTAAACGCAGCCAGATAGATGAATTTGAAAAGATGTATACCGCTTTCGCGAAAGCGGAAAATAAAGAAAACTCAGACCCCGTAGCTTATAGAAGATTTTCATCTATCACAAGGTACCTCGTAGAACACGATGCCGCAGAAGATCTAAAACCCATCATAGGTTACAACCCGGTAGAAAAACATACCGATGTAACTACCTGGAAGTTGTCTAACTATATTTTAAAAGACTTAGGCTACCCTATAAAATCACGTGATCTAGAGAAAAAAAGCATACACTTTAATAACGCCTCTATTACAGCATATGATATACGTGGCTATGACTGGAAGCAGGACTTTCACTTTAACCTCAACGGTCAGTCAGAATATATAGAAGAAGGCTTTTCTATGATGCTTAATGGGAAAGAAATTCTTATCACAACACAAGACAGCACAGCACTCACGATACCCACACAGGCATTTTTAAAGCAACTAGAAGGTGAGGATATAAATAAACCCATTAACGACCGAGATAAACTTACACTCCGTAAAACAAATGATCTTGTGGATGTAAAAATAATATTCAACTCCATAAATTTAAAGGTTGATGGTGGTGGTCAACGTATTATAAATTATGCGAGTGGTAGTATACTTTTAAAAGTAAAAAAATGATACAAAGGCTTCAACTAGAACATATCCTTTTTTTGGATATTGAGACAGTACCTCAACATCCAGATTTTTCTGATCTAGACGATGTAGAAAAGGCACTTTATGCAGATAAAACAAGATACCTACGCAAGGATGAGTTTACACCAGAAGACTATTACGAGCGTGCCGGCATCTGGGCAGAATTTGGAAAAATAGTGTGTATCTCTGTAGGCTATTTTAATACCAGTACAGATGGTAAACGCTTTAGAACCACCTCCTTTTTTGGTGATGATGAGACCAAGCTACTTAATGAGTTTAAAAACCTACTTGAAGATCATTTTAACCGCCGTGAGCACTTACTCTGTGCGCATAATGGTAAAGAGTTTGACTTCCCGTATATCGCGCGACGTATGATTATAAATGGAGTTACGCTACCACAAAAGCTTAATCTTTTTGGCAAAAAACCTTGGGAGATACCTCATATAGACACCCTAGATTTATGGAAGTTTGGAGACTATAAACACTACACCTCTCTCAAGCTTATGACCAAAATTTTGGGAATACCTTCTCCAAAAGATGATATAGACGGCAGCCAGGTGCGCCAGGTGTATTATGAAGAAAATGACATAGACCGCATAGTCGTATATTGTGAGAAAGACACCGTTGCCGTTGCTCAAATTTTACTCAAGCTACGCAACGAGCGCTTACTAGATGAAGATGAAATAATATCGGTTTAAAAAATCCATAGTTATGAAAGTAAAACATATACTCGCTCTTTTTATTTTAGGGTTAATCTGTACTGTTCTGGGTGCATTATTTAAAATTATGCACTGGCCAGGAGCTCCAGAATTATTAACCGCTGGGACCTTCTTACAAGTTATCGCTGGCTTTTTGGGCATCTGGAAACTCTTTACTAACAAAGAGTTTAAGAACTTCTTAAATAAATAGTATTGCTTTATTTACGCTTTCGCGAAAGCGTAATAACAACAAAAAAAAATCCCGACCTCATCTGAAGTCGGGATTTCTTATGTTTATAAATGACGGGCCTTACTTTTTGATAAAGCGTTTAATCATTTTTGAACCTTCAGTCTCTACTTGAATGACATAAACGCCAGCTTCAAGTCTCGACACATCAATTGTGTTTTCAAAATTACCTTTATGAACCGCTTGACCTAGAAGGTTAAATATAGTTACAGAGGTTGCTTCTGCTCCTTGTAAGCTTATATTTAATTCCCCACGAGTAACCGGATTAGGGAAGATTGAGAAGTCTCCTTTTCCAAAGTCTGTAAATGCCGTATCACCTTCTATATCTCCACCAAAGGCTGCACTACTTGATACATTTACAATGTAGTCTTCTACCTCTCCATAGTTAAAGCTTCCACAAGCAGCTGGCACAGCGTTATATCTCATAACCACTCTCATACGAGTAGCTCCTTGAGCTGCTCCAGAAGGTACTGTGATAGTACCACTTACCGGTGTAGCCTGCGTTGCAGAAATGGTAAGAGCCGTTTCTCCTGCGTCTGTAAAGTCACCATCACGATTCCAGTCTACAAAAACAGCATAACCTTCACTGTAAGTGCTTCCTGGCCACTCTGGTGTTATAGTGATTGTAGCACTACCACTTAAGGCTGTTGAGATATTTGTAAAGTCTTGGTATCCGGCAGCATTTCTACCAGAGGCATTATCTATGCTTCCTATCTGTACACGTGCGATATACTCTTCTGTACTGTTATTACCGTTTGCTGCACAGTATCCTGTAGGTGGAGTTGTGGTGTCATCTCCTCCGCCTCCAGCAGTAAGAGCAACATTATCTATTGCAACATCAGACTGCCACGTACTACCTGTAATACGGTTAAAACGTAACTGAACTGTACCTCCCGTATAAGCATCTAAGCTCACGGTAACTGCATTCCACTGGTTGCCTTGGTTTCCTGTCTGGTTCCATAGGCTTGTCCAGGTAGTACCACCGTCTGCACTCGCTTCTAGATCTACTTGACCTCCATTTGTCGAACCATACATATGATAATCAAATGTAAAGTTTGCCTCTGTCTCTGTAGATAAATCAAAACAAGGAGAGTTTAATATCGCTCTCTTGTTTGGGTATCCTGTACCGTTACCAGATGCTTCTACAAACATATAGAAAGATCCTTGTGATCCAGAGGATGGTCCTGTACCACTAGAAGGTGTTCCAGATGCATCACGTGTCCAGTTTATATCATCACTGCTATCTTGAGTCCATTGACCAAGTCCAGCTTCAAAACTTTCACTATATCCTGCTCCAGCGGTTGCTGTACAACCCGATGGAACTGTAGTAGTCTCTGTAGTGGCTGTTGCCGTATTACTCGCTCCAGAAACATTACCTGCCTCGTCTTTTGCTCTTACAGTAAACTGGTAAGTAGTTCCCTCTGCAAGACCAGTAACATTTGCAGTAGTCACTGTAACTTCTCCTAGGTTATTAGACCCTTGGTATACATCATAAGCAACAACACCTATATTATCTGTAGAAGCGTTCCAAGATAATGCAACACTAGAGGTTGTCACATCTGTAACAACAAGACTTGTAGGAGCTGTAGGAGCTTGCGTATCTGCCGGAGCAGTACCTTCTATAGCAAATCCATCTATAGCAATATCACCTTGCCAAGAGGCAGATGTTGTTGCTCTAAATCTTAATTGTGTCGAGGCATCATATGCCGCAAGGCTTACCGTTGCATCTTGCCAAGCTGCTCCTTGATCTCCACTTAGTGACCATAACTCTGTCCACGTTTGTGAGCTATCATCTCTAGCTTCTAGTCTCACTGTACCTACTGAGTTACCTGTCATCTGGTAACTAAAAGTAGCCTCCGCAGCATTTACTCCTGCAAGGTTAAAACAAGGTGAGTTTATTGTAGTAGTCTTACTCCCAAAGTTAGGACTAGATGCTTCTACATAAATATAATATGATCCTTCATTTGCTCCAGAAGGTCCTGTACTGTTAGAAGGTGTTCCTCCTGTACGAACTGTCCAGTCAAAATCATCTGATGTGTCTTGTGACCAAGCTCCTAATGTATTTTCAAAACCTTCAGAATATGGGAAAGAGCTTACAGTAGAGTTACAAGATGCTGGTGGTGGTGGTCCAGAACAACCACTTGTAAATGAAGCAATTTGATCTGTATTAGTATTTGTACCACCATTACTATTTTCTACAGCATCTACACCTACACCTCTTCTTGCAAAAGCGTCCCATATTAAACAGTTGTACTGTCCTCCATAAAGATCTTGATCTGCTTGTAATATTCCGTCACGTCCAGAAACATATCCTGGGTTATTTGCCGTATTCTTAAGACCTTCTATAACAAGAGCCATTGCGATATTGTTACCACCTGTACCATTATACTGATCATTATCATACCCCTCCAGATCTATAAGATCCCAAGTCATATCCCATAGTATCGTTGCAAAACCATACCCAACACCGTGAGGTACTACAAGGCTACTAACATCATTATAAGTTGTACCATTTACAGCAAGATCTGTAGCATATCTCGTAGGTCTAATACCTGCTCCTGTAGTAGGCTGCCCTATAGCATATGTACCTACCCCTCTAGCAGTATCTCTAGTATCTCCTGGGCGTATAGTCATAACTAGACCTAACCAGTCTGACCATCCTTCACCCATTTGCTCACTACCCCCTAAGGCATTTGTGCTTGGACCTCCTACAAGACGTGTAGAAATACCGTGGCCGTACTCGTGGGCAATAATCACGTTGTCAAAATCTCCATCACGAGTAGGATTTGTAAATAAGAACATTTGCATTCTCGGGTTACTTCCATCTGGTGGTGTGGCAAAGTTTGCGTTATTTGTACCACTACCATCTTGGGCATCTGCATTTACAGAATCGCTTCCTATACCACCTTTACCATAGTTATTTTCTTGAAAGTTACCTGCTGCCTCTGTAAACCCATACTGGTACCACACATCGTGCATAATATTATTCCAGTAAAAAAGGTTTGTAGTTGCTGCTGGTAAAAATGTAGATGGGGTATTATTTAAATTAAGTGCAAAGTCAAAGTTAAGAGCACTACCACCATTAGGACTTGTTCCAGAACCATTGTTACCATTTGTATCATCTTGAGCTAGAACGTTATTTCCTCTTGTAGTAGTAAACTCTGCTCCTGCAGAACCGTTTGTATCGTGCCACCCGTATGGTGAAGCATTTGCCACAGCTGGATCTGTTACTATCGCGCGGTTACCGTGACTAGGGCTTTCTATACCTAGCGGATACACATTATAAGAGCCTCCACCTACTACTGCAGCTGCAGAGCTAGCTTTTAGCGGACCGTAAATAGCATCTTCTTTTACATTAGAATTAGTATGATTGTGCTCGCTGTGGTTTGGATCTTCCCAAGAGCAAGACACTACCCAATCTTCGGTTTTTAATATCTCACCTGTAGCGGCATCTACATTTACATTCCACCAGTGTTGAGCATCTAGTTGATAGATTGATACATTCCAAGTAAGGTGTAATTTGTTTCCTACAGATAGGTATCGCTTTTCTACTTTAATAGGCTCTATACTTATACCTGAGTTTGCATACTCAAAAGTGTTACCACTAGATTTTGTTACAGAAAGATTGTGAGGTGCTTGCATCTTATGATGCTGTACCACTTTTTGTATCGCATTTTCTGGAGATAAGCTAGCTGTGCTGCCTGCGCTTTTTTCTGCTATGTCTTTAACAAACTGGTTAATCTCATAAGTTACCTGTCCATTTTTTACAGTAAGCTTATATGTTCCGTTTTGGATTGGAACTCCTTGATACTTTTGCTGTACGTAAACGTGCTGTATCTCGGGGTTAAGTGATGGGACAATATCTGTTATTTCCCATTGTGCAACGTCTGTAGATTTTAGACCTACTTCTTCTGCATTTCCGCTCAAATATTTTTGGACTACGCCATCTACATTTTGAGCAATTGCTGTCAATCCTGCTAGGAGTACCAGTAGGACAAAAGAGTACAATTTTTTCATAAGTTGATTATTTAATTAATGTTGGAGAAGATTGATTAAAAACGGATTATTTATAATTTTTTAATCAAAACTTTGTATTTGGATAGTAAATAACGTGAAATCTTTAAAGAAATCGTAATCTTTTCGATGAACTACACAATTTTTTTTAACAAAAAATTAATATTTAAGCTATGTTCTACCTTAATTAACTTATTGCTCAACAAAAATTAAAGATTTCACATTTGTATAATAATGCTCAAACGCACTCACTATAATCTCATATGCAATCTGGTATTTAAAAAACGTATTTTTGAGTTATGCAATCTCAAGAACTTCTTTCTGTAAAACAGCTTCATCTATCTTTTCGACAGCAAGGAGAGGTCAATGAAGTGATACACGGTATCTCTTTTGATTTATACCGTAATGAGATACTTGCCATTGTAGGAGAATCTGGTTCTGGAAAAAGTGTTTCTTCACTAGCCATTTTAGGTTTACTTCCTAAAAAACATACTCACATAGAGGGGCTTATCTCATTTAATGGGCAATCACTAACCACACTTTCTGAAAAGGATTTTCAAACCATACGAGGGAATGAAATCTCTATGATTTTTCAAGAGCCTATGAGCAGCCTTAATCCTTCTATGCGCTGCGGAGATCAAGTAGCGGAGATTTTAAGAAGGCATACTACGCTTTCGCGAAAGCGTATAAAAGACGAAGTACTAGCTTTATTTGAAAAAGTAAAACTCCCTACAGTATCAAAAATTTATGAGGCTTATCCTCACGAAATTTCTGGAGGCCAAAAACAACGAGTAATGATTGCAATGGCCATTGCTTGTAAGCCTAAAATTCTCATTGCAGATGAGCCTACGACGGCACTAGATGTCACCGTACAAAAGGAAATTATTTTACTTCTTAAACAGCTACAACAAGAAACCGAGATGAGTGTGATTTTTATATCTCACGACTTATCGCTAGTAAGTGATATTGCAGATCGCGTACTTGTAATGTACAAAGGTGATATAGTAGAAACTGCAGAAGCACAACAACTCTTTAAGTCACCTCAACATCAATACACAAAAGCATTACTAAGCGCAAGACCTTCACTTGACGAGCGACTTAAAAAGCTTCCCACAATACAAGATTACCTCGATAATAAAACACTATCTCAAGTAGAAACAGCAGATGAACGATTTGCACATCTTAAAGAGCTTTATGAGCAACCTCCACTTCTAGAAGTTCACAATGTAGAAAAAACTTATTTTTCTAATAGTGGCATCTTTACCAAAGCTGAGGGCTTTAAAGCAGTAGATGATGTTACTTTTAAAATCTACGAAGGAGAAACGCTAGGTCTAGTAGGTGAGTCTGGATGTGGAAAGTCTACGCTAGGGAATGCGATCTTGCAACTGGACCGAGCAACCGCAGGTCATATTTTATATAAAGGAACAGACATTACACGTTTACGTGGCAAAGCGCTACGTAGTTTACGTAAAGAAGTGCAAATCATTTTTCAAGATCCATTTGCTTCTCTAAACCCTAGGCTTACCGTGGGTCAAGCTATTATAGAACCTATGGAAGTGCACAAACTATATGCCTCGACAAAGGAGCGTAAAGAGCGAGTGATGCAACTATTAGAACGTGTAGGCCTTGAGAAAGAACACTATAATAGATACCCACACGAGTTTTCTGGAGGACAGCGCCAGCGCATAGGGATTGCACGTACCATAGCTGTAAATCCAAAACTTATTGTGTGTGATGAGTCTGTAAGCGCGCTAGATATCTCTGTACAAGCGCAAGTACTCAATTTACTTAATGAGCTCAAAAAGGACTTTGGGTTTACTTATATTTTTATTTCTCACGATCTCGCAGTAGTAAAATATATGTCTGACCAACTTGTGGTTATGAATAATGGTAAAATAGAAGAAATAGGAGATGCAGATGCAATTTATAAAAACCCCATAAAGGCCTACACTAAGCGATTAATAGGTGCTATACCTAAAGGCATCTAGTCACTATGATTATATCATAAAGACCTTTCTTGCTAGTTTTATACAGTTTGATGTAAAATAGAAAGTATTTTGAACTCCAGTTGCGAGTTGTCTGGCTGAGTTTGTAATTTTTTTCATTCTTGCGTCAAATAGGGATTAAAACAAAATCCGCAGGGCTCCCCCCGCGGATTTCTAACAAATCATAACTCAAAACACTCTTATACGTTTAAGCTATACTATATAATGAAGTGAAATGTAGATTATCGAATATACTTTACACTTCATCGGAATCAATTACTTGATTTGGGAATGTAAATGTAAGATAATATTATAAATAGACAACAACCAAAACAGTAGAAATAATCATCAAATGTTAATGTTTTGTGTATTTCATCGAATAATTAAGTTTTTAATCGACTTTTTATCGAAATCTTCAAAATTAATGCAGGTGTGTTTTCATAAAAAAACCACTCTAAGAGTGGTTAAATATTTGTGAGATTCTTCCGTTTTTTCGTTTTCCTTTCTTTCGAGTATCTGTAACCTCTTCTACTTCGTAATAACTTCTTCCATAATTAGACCTTTTATCTTCACCTAATCTTTTTACAACTTGGTTTGTCATTCTTATGACAAACTCCTCCTCTTTATTAGGATATGAGATGTCGTTACCCGCACTGTCTATTTTTTTCTTTCGAGACGTAATATTCAGTTTTCTAGCTTTATAATCTTCTGTTTCAAACAGTTCATTATAGCAGTGTATAAGCTCGTGCGCAAGTACAGCCATAGGAGAATTGTACCCCTTATTTTTTGAAAACCATCGCTTACGATGATTTTTTCTAAATATGATACCGTGTGTATCATAAAATCCCACCGTATTTGTAGACGGCCTGTAATAGTTCTTGCGCTCTGAGTACACGATATTAATGCCATTTACCACATCAGCAACGAGCACATCTATAATATCAAGTGTTTTCACAACACCATCATCTTTATATGTAATGGTAAGCGCATTTGTTTTGTAAAGAAAATCAAGTGCTTTATACGTATTTTTTAAAAACCTATCACTTAAACCCTGGTAGTCTCTATCTACCACGTACGTATAAGTGTGAGGTTTATTATTTAGGTCATAGATAATCATTAGTTACAGCTGCATCTCTGGCACATCACCATCTATAATAAGTGTTCCCTCTGTGGCTGCTTGTATTTCTTCTACAGAAACTCCAGGTGCGCGTTCTAATAGTTTAAACCCGTCTGGTGTTACTTCAAGAACAGCTAGATTACTTACTATCTTCTTTACACAACCTACTCCAGTAAGTGGAAGACTGCAACGTTTAAGAAGTTTAGACGCGCCTGCTCTATTAGTATGCATCATTGCAACGATTATATTTTCTGCGCTTGCTACAAGATCCATAGCGCCCCCCATACCCTTTACCATTTTACCAGGTATTTTCCAGTTTGCTATATCTCCATTTTCGGCGACTTCCATTGCTCCTAGTATGGTTAAGTCTACGTGCTTACCACGTATCATACTAAAACTGGTTGCACTGTCAAAAAAACTAGCGCCAGGCAGTGTTGTAATGGTTTGTTTTCCGGCATTTATAATATCTGCATCCTCTTCTCCATCATAAGGGAAAGGTCCCATACCTAATACTCCGTTCTCACTTTGAAACTCTACTTCTATATCATCACGTACATAGTTTGCAACTAGTGTAGGTATACCTATACCTAGGTTTACGTAGTATCCATTTTGCACCTCTTTTGCGATGCGCTGTGCGATTTGATTTTTATCTAATGCCATAATTAATCTCTTGTTCTTACCGTGCGTTGCTCTATTCTCTTCTCGTACGTCTCTCCTTTAAAAATGCGTTGTACAAAAATACCTGGTATATGTATCTGGTTAGGATCTAGCTCACCTACGGGTACAAGTTCTTCAACTTCGGCCACAGTGATGGTTGCTGCTCCACACATATTAGGGTTAAAATTACGTGCCGTTCCTTTAAAAATAAGATTACCCGCTGCATCACCTTTCCAAGCTTTGACAAAAGCAAAGTCTGCCTTAAATGCGTGCTCTAGCACGTACATCTTTCCATCAAACTCTCTTGTCTCTTTACCCTCTGCTACTTCTGTACCATAACCAGCTGGTGTGTATATTGCTGGGAAGCCTGCTTGAGCAGCTCTACAGCGCTCTGCAAGTGTACCTTGAGGTATTAACTCTACATCAAGTTCTCCGCTAAGCATCTGGCGTTCAAACTCGGCGTTTTCTCCCACGTAGCTAGAGATCATTTTTTTAACCTGCTTCTTTTGTAATAACAACCCTAGGCCAAAATCATCTACTCCCGCATTATTTGATATACAGGTGAGATTATCTACATTAAGTTCTACTAGTTTTGCAATAGCGTTTTCTGGAATACCACTCAGGCCAAACCCTCCTAGCATCATCGTCATACTGCTAGTTACACCTTCAAGAGCCGCATCTACTCCGGCAACTTCTTTTGTTATCATATTCTTGGTTTTGAATGATTAAAAATACGGATTTTGTAATTGATTACGCTTTCGCGAAAGCGTACTTATTAAATTTGCATCTACAAAAAAAGAGCCCGATGATATATCGCGCTCTTTTATTCTATTATTAGTATGGAGTTGTTAAAAATCTAGCTCATCTGGAAGCTCATCATTTACGCTTTCACTTTTATAGTTTTCACAATCTATGGTAATCGAAAGATCTTTAGGCTTATCAAACTCACCTTTTGAGACTTTTAAATCTTCATTCTCATAAACTCCCTTCATATACATACCCCATATAGGTAAGGCCATTGTTGCTCCCTGACCGTAATTAATGCCTGGGAAGTGTACCGCACGATCATCTCCTCCTACCCACACACCGGTAACGAGGTTTGGAACAATACCCATAAACCATCCATCACTTTGATTTTGCGTAGTACCTGTTTTACCTGCTATTGCATTTGTAAATCCATAAGGATAACCTGTTACCGCTTTTCTATACACGGGGTCTTTGCCACGCCAGGTATGGCGTAATCTTGATCCAGAACCAGATCGGGTTACTCCCTCCATCATCTGTAAAGTTACATAAGCAGACTCTGCACTTAGTACATCACGTGTTTCTGGCACGTGCTGGTAAAGAATAGTCCCGTTTTTATCTTGTATGGTACTTACTATTTGTGGTTTTACGTAGACTCCCTGATTTGCAAAAGCCCCGTATGCAGAGACCATTTCATAAAGACTTAAATCTGCAGTTCCTAAGGCAATAGATGGTACCGCAGGAATATTACTGGTATCTACCCCTAGCTTGCTTACTAGGTCTATTACTGGCTCTGGGCCTACTTTATCCATTAGTCTAGCAGATACTGTGTTTACAGATTGTGCAAGGGCATCTTTCATAGTAATCATTCCCCCCATCTCGCCTCCAGAGTTTTCTGGACACCAGTCTTTAGTATTACCGTGGCTTCCTGCTGCAATACAATAAATAGTATTAGGCAAGGTATCACAAGGAGAGATTTTGAGTTGGTCTACCGCAGTGGCATATAAAAATGGCTTAAAGGTAGATCCTACTTGTCTCTTTCCTAACTGTACGTGATCGTACTGAAAGTGTGTCATATTATTACCTCCCACCCAGGCACGTACTTCACCGGTTTGTGGGACCATAGACATCATACCGGTACGTAAAAACTTTTTATAATAACGTATAGAGTCACGAGGAGTCATTACTGTATCAATCTCACCTCCCCAAGAGAAGATGGTCATATCTGTCTTTATATCAAAAGACTTTCTTATTACATCTTCAGACTTTCCTTGCGCTTTCATTTTACGCCATCTAGAAGAACTTTTTATAGCGTTGTTAAAAATTCTATCTACATCCTCTTCTTCTATATCTCTAAAAGGAGCCGTTTTATTTTTTTCGTTTTGTCTATCAAACTCTTTTTGCAATCTAGGCATATGCGCTGCAACAGCATCCTCTGCAATTTTTTGCATACGCGAGTCTATGGTAGTGGTAATGGTAAGACCATCTCTATATATATTGTAATAAGTAAGATTACCTTCTAGGTCCTCCCCTTTTGGGTTTTCTTTTATCCAAGAAGCCATAAACTTCTTGAGGTTTTCTCTAAAGTAGGTAGCAATACCATCTGCGTGGCCTTCTGGTGTAAATTTTACTTCCATAGGTAGCGCTTGCAAGGAGTCTTTTTCGGCAGTGGTGATCATACCGTTTTTTTCCATCTGCTTGAATACCTGATTACGTCTTCCTAGAGATTTTTCTCGAGAAATTTTACGATAAGGGTTGTACTGACGAGGATTTTTAAGCATCGCAACAATTACTGCGCTCTCGTGTAGCTCTAGATCTTCTACATCCTTATTAAAGTAAATACGTGCGGCAGAGCTTACCCCTATGGCATTAAACAAGAAGTCTTGTTTATTAAGATACATTGCAATGATTTCTTGCTTTGTATACTGTCTCTCAAGGCGGGTTGCGATAACATACTCCTTGATTTTTTGAGCATAACGCTTCCATCCTCTCGCTGCTTGACCTGTAAATAAAAGCTTTGCAAGTTGTTGTGTGACTGTACTTGCCCCACCCTTTTGACCTAAATAGGCAAAGGCTCTTGTAGTCCCTCTAAAGTCTATACCAGAGTGATCATAATAACGCTCATCTTCTGTAGCAACAAGAGCATCTACTAGGTTTTGTGGTAATTGCTCGTACTTTACAGGAGTTCTATTTTCGTTATAATAAGTCCCTAACTGTTTTCCATCTACAGAGATGATTTTTGTGGCAAGATTGCTCTCAGGGTTTTCTAACTCTTCAAAGGTAGGAAGCTCTCCAAAGGCGTTCCAGCTAGCAAGTAAAAATACGAGTACTACCAGCGCTATACCGCCCACAAAAAGTCTCCAAAACCAAGAAATATATTTACTGTAATCCCCACTACTCTCGGCAGTTTTTTTAGGAGCTTTTTTTGTTGCCATAGTTGTTTATTCTTGTTTTTCTATGCGTAAGCCTACTTCGGTAAGTCCTTCAAGATTTGCATCTCCATCTATATTACCGTTTTTTCTCACTGCGTGTTTTATGGTAAAGGTGTAGGTTCCGCTTTCGCGAAAGCGTACTCCTTCTCTATATATTAATTTACTTTCTTTTATATCTCCAAAACCGTCACCCATCCAGGTGCCATCTGGGTTTGCCATCTCATACTCTAGTGTATCTGTAATGGTTCTCCCACGCGGAAACTGCATTTCTGTTATTAAAAACAGGTTGCTGTATGGGTATTCATTATTGTTGCGCACAGTGATAAATGTGTCATATACCTGCATACTATCTAGCTCTGTAACTTCTAGTACAACGGGCTCGTCTATCTTCCAAGAGTCACCTAGAGAAATATAACTATGGTACTCCTGCTTTGAATCGCAAGAGGCACAAAGTATGATGAGTATACCTAGTAATACGTTACGCATTAGGTTTTGGTTTATGAGGACGCTTTTTATTTCTGTTATTTGGTTTTGTACCACCTTGTTTTTGTCCTTCTTTTTGAGGTTTATGAGTAGTTTTACCCTTCTGGCCGCCTTGTTTTGGTTTTTTAGGACCTTTAGGTTGTGAGCGCTTTGCTTGTGGTTTATTATCACTATTGCTACGCTTTTTCTTGCGATTGTTGCGGCGCTTGTTTGTTGTTTTAGGCTTATCAAAACGGGTGAGACTGTCTTGCCCTACCACGTTGCCAAAATCTACAGTAGTCTCTACAATAAGCTCTGATGCAAATTCTTCTAGACTTGCAACAGGTTCTTTTTTTCTATTTGCAGTGATAATCTCATTTGCGTGATCTGTGGTGAGCTCGTGCCAGTTCATCCACTCACCTTCATAAGCATACCATAGTCTACCCTGAAAGATGTCTATCTTCTGGCATACTGCTGTACCCTTCTTAGTATAAAGTTTTGTTTCTGTTTTTGGAAAACTTTTTAAGGCATCCATATAAGCGTCAAGCTCATAATTGAGACAGCACTTTAATTTACCACATTGCCCTGCAAGTTTTTGAGGGTTAAGTGATAGTTGCTGGTATCTTGCTGCACTGGTTGTTACAGATCTAAAATCTGTTAACCACGTAGAGCAACATAACTCACGACCACAAGATCCTATACCTCCCAGACGAGCTGCCTCCTGGCGTAAACCTATCTGGCGCATCTCTATACGAGTACGGAACTCTTGTGCAAATTCTTTTATGAGCTGTCTAAAGTCTACACGATCTTCTGCTGTGTAGTAAAAAGTAGCTTTTGAGGCATCTCCTTGAAACTCTATGTCTGAGATTTTCATCTGCAGTTGTAGGCGTATTGCGATCTGTCTCGCACGTACCTTCATAGGTTCTTCCTTCTCACGAGCAGTAGTCCAGATATCTATATCACGCTGTGATGCTTTGCGGTAAATTTTAAGAGTGTCTGGTGTGTCTTGTTTTATTTTCTTGCGTTTCATCTGCACGCGCACAAGTTCTCCCGTGAGGGTTACCATCCCTATATCGTGACCAGACTCTGCCTGTGTCGCTACAATATCACCTATACTCAAGGTAATATTATCATCATTTTTATAGTAGTTCTTACGTCCGTTTTTAAACCGTACTTCTACATAATTAAAAGCTTCTTGTCCCTCTGGTAGAGACATATTAGAAAGCCAGTCAAAAACCGTAAGTTTATTACATCCATCTGTCCCGCAGGTTCCGTTGTTTTTACAACCTTTAGGAGATCCGTCTGCACCTGTGCCACAATTGCCACACGCCATATTATTTATATTTAGAAGGTTTATCACTCTATATCAATCACTGTGACTGCAACAGTAGTGTAAACACGTTATTTTTTTGTTCAAAACTGAACTATGGATAAAGATAGGTAATCTCAAGCGCCTTTGCCAAACAGAAAATTGTAAGTTCTACTTCTACAGTCTTACTTCTTAAAAGCTAGCTTCTCAGATCTTCCTTTTTTAAATATCTTATTACTATTTCCTTTACCAGAACGTAATTTCTTTTGCTCTTCGTATGGGAGTGCGTTTATCTCTGCACACTCTGTAGAGCAGCAATTTTGGTTTGCTTTTGCACACTCTTCACATTGTATAAATAGAAGGTGGCAAGCCTCATTTGCACAGTTTACGTGCTCATCACAAGGCTTTCCACACTGGTGACAATTAGAAATAACATCGTCAGAAATGCGCTCCCCACGACGATGGTCAAAAACAAAGTTTTTACCCTTAAACTTATTATCAAGCTTCTCTGCCTCTACCTGGCGAGCATATTCTATAATACCTCCCTCAAGCTGAAACACGTTTTTAAACCCTTTATGTTTAAAATAAGCACTAGCCTTCTCACATCGTATCCCACCGGTACAATACATTACTAGTTTTTTATCTTCTTTGTGATTTTTAAGATCTTCTTCTATAATATCAAGACTATCTCTAAAGGTATCTACATCTGGAGTTACTGCATTTTTAAAGTGACCTATCTCACTCTCATAATGGTTGCGCATATCTACAAGCACCGTATTATCATCTTCTATGAGCTCATTAAAAGTAGATGCATTTACGTGCACACCCTTATTAGTCACATCAAAAGTCTCGTCCTCTAGTCCATCTGCCACAATCTTGTGACGCACTTTTACCTTGAGCTTTAAAAAAGATTTATTATCCTGCTCTCTAGCTATATTAAGGCGTACATTTTCTAAGAAGTTTATACCGTCTAGGTGTTCCTTAAACTCAGTAAATCGCTTTGCCGGCACAGACATCTGGGCATTAATCCCTTCGTGAGCGACGTATATTCTACCTAAAGCCTCCATAGCATCCCAAGCAATGAAAAGGTGATTTCTAAAAAGTTCTGGATTACCAATTTTATGGTATTTGTAAAAGGAGAGTGTAAGACGTTCTTCTCCAGCTTGTTCTATAAGCTGGGCTCTCTCTTTTGCGCTTAGTTTATTGTACAGGTGCATACTATACTTTGTTTAAGTTAAAAGAAAAATAATTGCGGCAAAGGTACATTTTCTAATGTCAAGGCACAAAAAATGCCTTTACATCGACATAAAGGCATTTTTTGTGAATCGTGGCTAATTCAGATTTTTACTTATTTCTTTTGTCATAAGCACTCTTTATATATCACTATGTCGCTTTGGGCCTTCCTTTTCATATGTGCGTGCATCATTTTAAAACGGACATATGTTAAGGGAATTATTGTTTTAAACGGGTTAATAATTCAACTTTCAATACTACTTCATAGTAAAGACGCCATAATTCTAAATGGTTGCGTGTTTAAAGAAAAAATTACATTACACACTAGCTGCTAGACATTTACTTCTCTTTTTTAATTAAAAACCTATTTATTCTACACGAGATTGGAATAATTCCTTTTTAAATTAGTAAAGATTCCAAATTTTAGTATCTTCGCCATACAAACTTCCTATATACTTCATTTACATAAGTATATTAATTAAGAGATGATGTTGAGAACTATTACGCTTTCGCGAAAGCGTACCTTGCCAAAGCCTCTTTTAAAAGTTATTTTTACAAGACAAAAAAGAAGATATGAGCAGCGAAAAAGATGCAAAACTAAAAGCCTTAAAACTCACCCTTGATAAACTAGATAAAACTTATGGTAAGGGTGCCGTAATGAAAATGGGTGACCAAGCCATAGTAGACGTTGAGTCTATACCTACAGGATCTTTGGGTCTTGATGTAGCGCTGGGCGTAGGAGGATATCCTCGCGGTCGTGTTATTGAGATTTATGGTCCAGAATCTTCTGGTAAAACAACATTAACACTACACGCCATTGCAGAGGCGCAAAAGGCTGGAGGTATTGCAGCATTTATTGATGCAGAGCACGCCTTTGATCGTTTTTATGCAGAAAAACTAGATGTAGATATAGACAACCTTATTATCTCACAACCAGATAATGGAGAACAAGCTCTTGAGATAGCAGACAACTTGATACGCTCAGGCGCTATTGATATCGTAGTAATTGACTCTGTAGCGGCACTTACACCTAAAAGTGAGATAGAAGGTGAGATGGGAGACTCAAAAATGGGGCTTCACGCCAGATTAATGTCACAGGCACTACGTAAACTTACGGGATCTATAAGCAAGACTAATTGTACGGTTATCTTTATTAACCAGCTTCGTGAGAAGATAGGAGTTATGTTTGGAAACCCAGAGACTACTACGGGTGGTAACGCGCTTAAATTTTATGCGTCTGTACGTTTAGACATACGTCGTTCTACGCAAATAAAGGATAGCAATGCAAACGTAATGGGTAACAAAACCCGCGTTAAGATTGTAAAAAATAAAGTCGCTCCACCTTTCCGTATGGCAGAATTTGACATTATGTATGGAGAAGGGGTTTCAAAAGTAGGAGAGATTATAGATATAGGTGTGAACTATGAGATTATTAAAAAAGCTGGTTCTTGGTTTAGCTATCAAGACACTAAGCTTGGGCAAGGTAGAGATGCTGTAAAAGCACTACTGCTAGACAACCCAGATCTTATGGAAGAGCTAGAGACAAAAATACACGCTGCTATAAAAGCTAGCAACGAATAATTTACCCACTCATATTTTATATAAAAACCTCCTGCTCAGGAGGTTTTTTTTATTACCACGCAACCTTTGCACCTTTTTTGCATCTATAGATTGCAAACTAGAATATAAAACCCCTGTTATACGAATAGACGTGATTTTACGGTATCACAAAGTGGAAGAAAGAACCCTTTAAAAAGATATCTGTTCTTATATTTATGAGAACATAAACAAAACCAACAACAGTTGAGTCAAGACCAACTCATAAAAAACTGTAAAAAGAAGCAACCTAAGGCACAGGCCGATTTATACAAGCGCTATGCGAGTGTACTCTTTTCTGTTTGTCTCAAATATGCTCCTAATTACACCGAAGCAGAAGATATTCTGCAGGATGCGTTTATAACTATTTTTGATAAAATCACTCAGTATAAAAATAAAGGTTCTTTTGAGGGCTGGTTAAAAAGGGTTGTGATAAACACAGCGTTACAGCGGTATCGCAAACCAGGAGTTTATAGTCTTGTAAATGAAGAAAATATTAAAGAGGTAGAAGTTGAGGTAGAAGAAGATGCTATCCCACTAGATTACTTACTTAGTATTATACAAGAGTTACCAGATCGTTATAGAATGGTTTTTAACCTTTATGTAATGGATGGTTACTCACATAGAGAAATATCAGAATTGCTTACTATTTCTCAAGGCACCTCAAAGTCAAATCTTGCGCGTGCTAGAATAATATTAAAAGAAAAAATTGAGACGAGTCTGCATAGCTTGCAGAGCAAATCTCACCTATAGTAATGAAGGAGAAGAAGAACATAGACAGACTTTTTCAAGAAAAGTTTAAAAACTTTGAAGCACACCCTAGCGAGCGTGTATGGGCAGATATTGTCAAAAATCAAAAGAAAGACAACCGCAGAGTTATACCTCTATGGTGGAAAGTGGGTGGTATTGCCGCAGGACTCGTATTACTTTTTGGACTTGGTACATTATTGCTCCCTTCAGATTCTACTGAGGCGACACCTCTTGTAAATCAAGATACAATCACCACACAATCTGAAACAAATCAATCTGTAGTAAAAAATTCAATAGATACTAGAGAACAACAAACATCAGATCAAACAACTATTACTAGCAAAGAGCAGGTTATCGCTGCGACCAACTCATCTCAAAGAAATTCTCAAACAAAGAGCAACATAACTACTACCAGTAATGCTAGTGGATTAAAGAGTGGTAAGATATCTAGAAGTAATTCTAAAATTAATACATCGCCCCTTAGTAATGAATCAAATGGACTTATTGCATATAGTGATGTAAATAATACGACTACATCTTCTACAGAAAAGAAGGCAACTACCACAAATCAAGTAACAAAAGATCAAAAAACAACAATAGGAAAAGAAGATAACCCTACTACTGTCGCAGCAAATGAGACAGTTCACACAAAAGAAAAAGACCTAGTAGAAGAAGCAAAGCAAATTGAACTTAACAAAGAAGAAAACACAGTTGCACTAGAAGAAGAAAACACAAATAGCTCTAGATGGGACGTAGGCGCTGTAGCAGCACCTGTATATTATGGAGATTTTGGAGGGTCTGGACTCGATAAGCAATTTGCAGATAATGATAAGTCTGGCGATGTAAATCTGAGTTATGGAGTTCAAGTAAGTTATGCCATCAGTCCTAAATTAAAAATACGTACTGGTGTAAACAATGTAGATCTTAGTTATAACACAAATGATATTTCATTTTCTACTAACAGCCTGGGGCGCACATTAAGAGGTGTTAATTATTCTGATAACGCAAAGACAATTGCTATTGCAGATAACAGTACAGCTCAAAATAATTTTAATACAGACGGCGCTATACCAAATATAGGGGTCACTGCAAATGGATCGCTGCAACAACAACTTAGCTATCTAGAAGTACCTCTAGAGGCAATCTATGTTATTACAGATAAGCGCGTGGGAGTATCACTAGTGGGAGGAGTAAGCACATTATTTCTTAGTGATAACGAGGTTATACTTAAGTCTAATGAACTAAGTACCAACCTAGGTACTGCAAGCGGAGTAAATGACGTGAGCTTTACCACAAATATTGGAATAGGATTAGATTATAAAATGACAGATAAGGTCATATTTAATATAGAACCATCGCTTAAATATCAACTCAATAGTTTTGATAATACAGTGGTAGACTTTCAGCCGTATTACATAGGTGTGTATACAGGTGTAAGTTATAAGTTCTAGTAAAGAAGCTATGCCAAGTGTAGTTTACTTGGTATTAGGTTAGTTTTTTAGTTGGTTAGGTAATCGTTGCGCTTGCAATGATAACAAAAAAGGCTCCGCTGGTTACGGAGCCTTTTATTTTTTATGGCGGTTATTACGCTTTCGCGAAAGCGTACTTAATCCCCTTTTAATTCTTGCAAAATAATCACTCTTGTTTGCTCCCTAAGCGGCTTTTTATCGTCTTGAGTCATTCCTTCTGTAGGTATAAATGAATGTACTTTTGCACGCATCACACCAGGCTCACCCTCAAAAAATGAATAAGGAAATCTCTTTTTATTGTCATAAAACGTCATAGGCACGATAGGCAGCTTATGATCTATAGCCAGTCTAAAAGCACCGTCCTTA
Source organism: Dokdonia sp. MED134 (assembly GCF_000152925.2). Classification (NCBI taxonomy): domain Bacteria; kingdom Pseudomonadati; phylum Bacteroidota; class Flavobacteriia; order Flavobacteriales; family Flavobacteriaceae; genus Dokdonia; species Dokdonia sp. MED134. The sequence continues at coordinate 2,012,964 of NZ_CP009301.1, forward strand.
AAAGTGTCTAGCACGATAGAAGTATCATCTGGCACGCCACCTTCTGGAAAAATACAGATACTAAACCCCTGACTGAGCCTGCGCTGTGCTTGATCAAAAACCTGCTTGCGGCTACGCGCGTTACCTCTATCTACAAGAATACACGTACGTTTATAGAAAAACCCAAAAAGCGGGAGCTTTGCAAGCTCTGCTTTCCCCACAAATACAAAAGGACTTTTTGCAAGGTGCAACATAAGCAAGATATCCATCATAGAGGTGTGGTTACTCACCAGCATATATCCTTTGCCACGCACAAACTTTTCTTCACGAGTCACTTTTGGAAATAATCCCATAAGCAGCATAATTGTGCGTGCCCATATTTGAGCAAGTCTAAAAAACATACCATACCAGGTCTCCTTGAGGATACTTATAATAAGTAATGGGGATAATATGAGAATGACCACGAGCATCAAAAAGTAAAACCATACTTTCCAAAGTGCGACCGCTATTTTTCTTAATATGTGCATTCTTCCAAAAATAGGTAATTCAGCCTATGCAATGAACAGAAAAAGTTAACTTTGCTTTTTACTCAAATTTTATGTCAAGAATACTTACCGGAGTGCAAAGTACAGGCACACCACACTTAGGAAATTTACTAGGAGCTATTATACCAGCGATTGAGATGGCAAATAACCCTGCAAATGAGTCTTTTCTCTTTATTGCAGATATGCACTCGCTCACGCAAATAAAAGATGGAGCACAGCTACGTCACAACACCTACAGTACAGCAGCTACGTGGCTGGCCTTTGGTCTTGACATTAATAAAACGGTTTTTTACAGACAGAGTGACGTACCACAAACGGCAGAGCTCACTTGGTATTTGAGCTGTTTCTTCCCGTACCAGCGACTTACACTTGCTCACAGTTTTAAGGATAAAGCAGACCGTCTAGAAGATGTAAACGCAGGTTTATTTACCTACCCTATGCTTATGGCGGCAGATATCTTGCTGTATGATGCAGAGGTTGTACCCGTGGGTAAAGATCAAGCGCAGCATATTGAGATGACGCGCGACGTGGCAAGCCGTTTTCACGCAGCTACAAAAACAGAAGTTTTTGTACTGCCAGAAGCAAGTCACAATGAGGAGACAATGTATATACCAGGCACAGACGGCGCAAAGATGTCTAAGTCTAAAGGAAATATTATTGATATCTTTTTACCAGACAAGAAGCTACGTAAGCAAATTATGGGGATAAAAACAGACAGCACTCCTATGGAGGAACCTATGGAAACTGAGGGCTGTAATGTGTTTAACCTTTATAAATTACTAGCAACTCCAGAACAAGTAGAACGCTTACGCGAAAATTATAAACGTACAGATTTTGGCTACGGTCACGCAAAGCAAGCTGTATATGAGGTAATCATCGAGAAGTATGCTGCACAACGCGAGAAGTATGCGTACTATATGGATAACCTCAACGAGATAGATGCTGCATTAAAAGTAGGAGCAGAAAAAGCGACCAAGGTTGCAAATGGAGTGATTGATCGTGTGCGTAAAGTGGTTGGGTATTAACAAACTAAAATAGAAATAGTATGGACATTATGAGCTTTTTAAGCGGTAACGGATTGTTCCTCATCTTGGGACTTGTATTGATTATCGTAGTTTTGTACAACAAATTTAGAAACAGACGTTAAGTCGTATAGGTTTCAATTTTCGCGAAAGCGAAAACCAATAATACAGTATGTCAAAAATTAGAATTACAAAACAGTTTACCTTTGAGACAGGTCACGCGCTTTATGGCTATGACGGCAAGTGCAAGAATGTACACGGACACAGTTACAAACTTAGCGTTACCGTAATAGGAGAGCCTATTACAGATACAGGCAACGCAAAGCTGGGAATGGTTATCGACTTTGGTGACTTAAAGAAAATTGTAAATAGAGAGATTGTAAACGTTTTTGATCACGCTACCGTTTTTAATAAAAACACACCACACGTAGAGCTTGCAAAAGAACTATCTGATCGTGGTCACGATGTACTACTTGTAGATTACCAGCCTACGAGTGAGATGATGGTGATAGACTTTGCTGCAAAGATTCAATCATTTTTACCAGACACAATAAAATTACACTCACTACGCCTTTCTGAAACAGCAACAAGCTATGCAGAGTGGCACGCGGCAGATCAACTCTAGATGACTATTAACCTCCCAAAAGGAAAGAAAATATACTTCTCAAGTGATAACCACTTGGGTGCTCCCACTATGGAGGAAAGTAGACCGCGAGAGCGCATATTCTTGCAGTGGCTAGAGATGGCTCGCAAAGATGCTCAAGCTATTTTCTTAATGGGTGATCTTTTTGACTTTTGGTTTGAGTATAAAACGGTAGTGCCTAAAGGTTTTGTGCGCACACTAGGCAAACTTGCCGAGATGCGTGATGAGGGCATCGAGATTTATTTTTTTGTAGGGAATCACGACCTATGGATGAACGGCTATTTTGAAGAAGAGCTGGGCATTCCCGTATATCACGACCCTAAAGTGTTTACTATAGATGATAAGAAGTTCTTTTTAGGTCACGGAGACGGCTTAGGCCCTGGAGATAATGGCTATAAGCGTATGAAGAAAGTCTTCCGTGGTAAGTTTTTTCAGTGGTTATTTCGCTGGGGACATCCAGATATTGGGATGAAAATTGCTCAGTATATGTCTGTAAAAAACAAGCTCATCTCTGGTAATGATGACCACGTGTTTCTAGGAGAAGAAAATGAGTGGCTTGCAGCTTATGCAAAGCGCAAACTTGAGTCTGCTCACTATGATTATTTTGTTTTTGGGCACCGTCATTTACCTATGACCATACAAGTGGGAGAAAACAGCACCTATTACAATATAGGTGACTGGATTGCGCACTACACCTATGGAGTGTATGATGAGAATGGCTTTAAACTCGAGGAGTTTCTCAAGAAATAAGGCCTCACAAACCAATTCATCATAGACTTCGCTATCTTTAGAAAAACTTTTTGATGCGATTTCTAGTTCTTACTCTCTGTGCTATTGCACTTTTTTCTTGCAAACCATACCAATCTACTACTGCTCGCAAAGGGCAAATAACATATGACGGCTTTCGCCAAAATCAGAAAACTTTCAACACTAGTGATGGCGCTATCGCTTATATAGATAAAGGTAAAAGTGATAAAGTGATTGTGCTCTTACACGGCGTACCTACGTCTGGGTGGCTTTATCGAAAAATGATAGACCCACTTGTAAATAACGGCTACCGAGTGATTGTTCCAGATATGCTAGGTTACGGAAGCAGTGACAACCCAAAAGGCTACGACATCTATTCTGAAGAAAATCACGCGCAACGATTACTCGAGCTACTAGATAGTCTCAACATCACAACCTGGTCTCACGTGATGCACGACGCCGGCGGGCTATGGACCTGGGAGTTGCTCAAAAAACAACCAGAGCGCATTAATAACCTCATACTTCTCAATACCATTATTTATGAAGAAGGTTTTGATCCTCCCGTACGATTTAAGGAGGGATTTATGGCTCGCACGGCTATGTGGGGTTACCGTAATGGCATTACCACAAATGTGATGCTCAAAAATTTATTTAAATCTGGAATGTTACAAAACAACCTCAACGAGATAGACGTAGCAGGGTATAAAACACCATTACGAGAAGGTAAAACCAGAGGGATGTATTACTTCTTTACACAAACTTGCAACACCTTACCAGATTACACCTCACTCACTAAAAGTCTAGATATACCAACCGCAGTGATTTGGGGAAAAGAAGACACCTTTTTACGCATAGAACCTCAAAAAACCCAACTAAAATCGTCTCTAAATATAAAAGAAGAAAATATACACCTACTAGAAGCCAAGCACTTTATTCAAGAAGAAAAACCAGAGGAGATAGTCACTATTATTTCGGCTTTTTTAAAAGAGTAATGACCGCTTTACTTAATATCTTTTAGTCTAAGCTGGAGGCTTACATTACCATTCCACTCATTTTCATCTATGGCGTAGGCTGCCATAAATGGCTTTTTATTTGTAATTAAATCATACTTATCGCCTAGATTAAAACCTATACACCCTATCTGTGAACCTCTGCTGTTTTGAACAACAGCCGCTTTAAGATGTGTTTGATCTGCCCCTACTTTTTTACCATAACCAGTATCTGTCAAGTTTTTAGTCATAAACGTAGGTGACATATTACGTGGCCCAAACGGCGCAAACTGCTTTATAATACGGTGAAACTTAGGTGTAATATCTGCGAGGTTTATCTCACTATCTATAGAAATTTCTGGCACTAGCAAGCGCTCATCACAACTAGCGGCAACCACCTCCTCAAACTTTGCTTTAAAAGCCTCATATTGCTCTGGTAACAAAGTGAGTCCTGCAGCATATTTATGTCCACCAAACTGTTCTATATGCTCCGCACACTCGTGTAGGGCGTTATATACATCAAAACCTTTTACAGATCTCGCAGAGGCTGCATACTTATCACCACTTCTTGTAAAAACAAGCGTAGGCCTGTAATATGTTTCAATAAGTCTAGAAGCCACAATCCCTATCACCCCTTTATGCCAGTCCTCTTGAAAAACAACGGTGGTTTTATTTCCCTCCTCTTGATTCTCTATAATTTGATCTAAGGCTTGCTGAGTAATACTCTTATCTGCTTCCTTTCGATCTGAGTTATATTGCTCTATCTCTGATGCGAACTTGGTTGCTGTCGCTAGATCTGTCTCTCGTAATAAGGTCACCGCGTGGTTACCGTGCACCATTCTTCCCGCGGCATTTATACGTGGGCCTATGATAAAAACAACATCTGTGATGGTAAGGGTTTCCTTTTTGACTTGCTTTATAATGGCTTCAAAACCTGCTCGAGGTGCTTGGTTTATCACATTAAGCCCGTGATAGGCAAGTATTCTGTTTTCTCCTGTAATAGGAACAATATCTGCGCCTATTGCGGTGGCAACAAGATCTAGGTAAGGAAGAAGCTCTTCAAAATTTTGCTTTCGCGAAAGCGCAATTGCACTTATAAGTTTAAAACCTACACCACACCCACATAACTCATCATAAGGATACGGGCAATCTTCTCTTTTTGGGTCTAAAATAGCAACCGCATCCGGCAGCTGATCACCGGGTCTGTGGTGATCACAAATAATAAAGTCGATTCCTTTTTCTTTTGCATAAGCCACTTTCTCAATCGCTTTTACACCACAATCTAATGCAATAATGAGTGTCATATCATTATCTGCAGCAAAGTCTATTCCCATATAAGAAACACCATAACCCTCTGCATAGCGATCTGGAATATAGGTTGCCACCTGCGGGTGAATGGTATCGAGATAAGAACTCATCAAGGCAACACTCGTGGTACCATCTACATCATAATCACCAAATACTAGGATGTTTTCGCCTTGAGCTATTGCCTGCTCTATACGTGCTACAGCTTTATCCATATCTTTCATCAAGAATGGATCGTGCAAAGCATCTAGTGAGGGTCTAAAAAAGTTTTTTGCTTTCTCATACGTGTCAATATCTCGCTGTATGAGGAGTGTTGCAATAGGAGCTTCTACTCCCAGCTCTTGTGCTAGTTTTGCTACTTTTTGTGCCTCTGGTTTTGGTTTTAAAGTCCAGCGCATTAATTAAGATTCGTTTTAAGCATCCACGTTTTTTCTAAACCTGGTATTTGTTTAATCGTTTTAAGTTTATCGTACAGAGATGCCGCATCCTTACCTGCCTCTGTAAATACATAAAAGAGCTTATTATCTGGGCGGTAAAACATTTGTGGCTGTAGATCTTTTTCTTGTAACGTTTGCATCCACCGCTCTGCATTTGAAATGTTAGAAAATGCGTTTGTAATAATGTAATACCCCGGTGCTATACCTTCTATAGTAATTGACGGCTTTTCTAACAAAGCGGCTAGATCTTTATTTACCACCGCTGGTGCTTGATATTTTTTGTCTTCTTTTATGGTAACATCTGGTACCGCAATTGCTACTTTTTGGTTTACAATAACTTTTTTAGGCTTAGACACAACCGGTTCTTTTACAATAGCAACGGTAGCAGTCTCTGCGGTAGGCGAGCCTACACGCTTCTCATTATAATAACGCTCACTTATAGTGGTTTGGAAAGCTGTAAAAAATAAAAAGAAACGATCTGAGCGTGTTTTAAATTTCATTTTTACACCACCCGTGCTGTTTGCAATAATCTTATTTTGAGCTGTAGGAATTTTAATTTTTGCAAGGTCAAAACCTAACGTATTAAGACTGCTAGGCACTCTTTTTGTAAACCGCTTGTCATTTATAGTAATCGTACTGTTAAAGAAGTTGCTAGAAGCTCTCACCTCATTATCTAGTGTGACAAATATTTTAGTCTGTGGGTCAAAAATACTTATCTCATCACGACCTAAGTTACCATCACCCTCGAGTGCTCCTATAGTTACAGCAGTCTCTAGCTCACCATTTTCTGAGGATTGAAAATTTCCAAAATCAATTTCTACGGCTTTTTTATTTACAAATTCAAGTCCATTAAACGTGGTGATATATTGTAGTGGCTCACTATCGTCTTCATACACTACATATAGTAACCATCCAGCAGAGCTTCCTCCTATAATTTCGCCTTGAGTGGCACTTACATTTGCGACTGTAATCTCCCCATCTACAAAAGCCTGCATTTGTTCTGTTACATCTGCCACACACGCATATGGTGCTCTAGATTTTACAGAAACATTAGTTGCATTTTCTCCATCATACACTAGGGAACCACGCACGCGTTGATAAGCTCCGTTAGGTAATTTAAGTAGCACTTCTTGTATGTCGTGAGCACGCTCATCAAGCATTTTATGATAAACCTTACCATCTTTCATACGTTTGCCACTGCGCTCACCATTATAGGTGCCAGACCAGTGCAAACCAGCATAAACAATCTTAACATCTTTTTTAAGATTAAGATATGCGCTACTAGAGCTCCAGGTACTAGCATCATTATCTATGTCTACATACTTCATCTTAAACTCATCGTTCACCTTTTCTAAGTCATTAAAAGGCTTTTCGGTGTTTTTGCTCAAGATATTATTGCCTATTACAGCAGTATTACCGCGCACATAAAATTCTTTGTCACGTGTAAAAGCTTGTGAATCTTGGGCAATTGCAATGACAGGTAATGTGCAGAGTATGAGTAACCATTTTCTCATTACTTGCTGTGTTATGAGTTGCTAGTTTCTAAGGCGGCTTCTGGGTGGTAGTGAACCGCTATTTCTAGCTTACAGAATTTTCTAAACATTTCCATAACGCCACAGTATTGCTCTTCAGAGAGTGTTACTGCTTTTTGGATTTTTTCTTCGTTTAAGTCATCACCATAAAAGTGATAATCTAGCCATACGGTGTGATATGTTTTAGGGTGCTCCTCTGTGAGTTCTCCTTTTACGACCATTTTAAATTTTGGCACATCCACCCTCATCTTGTTGAGTACAAATACCACATCAAGACCTGTGCAACCTGCAAGACCAGAAAGCATCATTGCCTTAGGACCCATCCCGTCGTTATTACCTCCATTTTCTGGAGAAGTATCTATGAGTACTTTATAACCCGTAGGGCTATCTGTCTCAAATTGCATTCCTTGTTTATAGATTGTAGTTACTGTATGTCCAGCCATTTTATGTGTGATTTTCTTAAAAAATGAAGGTACAAAAAAACCGCTCTCTTACGAGAGCGGTCTGCTTAATATTTGAAGCTTTTTAGTGTGTTATAATTGCATCTGCGTTTCCATCTGGATCTCCATTTACTGTTCCACTTGTTCCTGCGTTACCTAAAAGTAGAACTCCTGCGGCGTGCGGAGTTGCCATAGAGGTGCCGCTTATTGTGTTATATCCACCACTCTTCCAAGTAGATTTAATTGCTGAGCCTGGCGCACAATAATCAACTGGAGGGTTACCGTAGTTTGAGAAACTCGACCAATTATCTCCTTGAGCCATCGACGATATAGTATAAATATTGTTTCCATTTACTCTAGCCGGAGATACATTATTTGCGTCTTGAGCCTCATTCCCAGCAGCAAGCATAAATCTCACACCCGTCTGCGCAGCAGCTTGTATAGCTTGTTCTAAAGCTACAGATACAGGGCCTCCTAAACTCATATTGGCAACATCACCAGAAGATCCATTTGCCGCAACGTGATCTACTCCTGCAATAACACCTGAATATGCACCAGAACCTCTCGAATCCAATACTTTAACAGGAATTACACTTGCTCCAGCTGCAACACCAATAACGCCTATACTATTATCTATTGCTGCAATTGTTCCTGCCACGTGTGTTCCGTGTCCGTTTCTGTCATCTAAAGACTTACCATCCCTACCAGATGTAAATGCATTAAAACCTCTTGAAGCATCTACATTCAAATCAGCGTGATCAAGATCAATACCAGAATCTAATACCCAAGCAACATTGTTGCCACTATATGCAACCCCTCCATTTACTCTAGTTATACCCCAAGGAGTCTCTTGTCCACTATCATTTCCGCCATCGTCACCACCATTACCATCACAAGGCCCACCATTAGGAGTTCCACAAGGAGGAGCAAATTGTACTATTTGATCTTGCTCTACAAACTTCACTCTACTATCAGCATTCAAAGCCTTTAATTGTTCATTATTAAGCGATAATGTTACACCGTTTAAAGATTTTGAATAAATATTTTTAATCTTAAGTTCTTCTAAAGATTTATCTCCTCCTAAAATTTCTTGGGTTAGATTTAAAACAGCCTCTTTAGATGATTGCAAATCCATAGACTTTCCAAACTCAGTGTTATAAACGACTATGTACTGTCCAGGAATAAATTGCCCTGTACCCACATTTTCGTTCATTACTTCATTTCCATCTTGCACGGTTATTAATTCTGAGCTCGGATCTATTCCATCTTCAATAGTATCATCAGAACATCCAACTGCCATAGCAATCACCGCTAGGGATGTTGCCAAAAATTTCACGTTTCTTCTCATTTATAAAGGGTTTTAAATTGTTTGCATCACAATATGTGAATAAAATGTTAAATAAATTAGGTATTCACTATATATTCGACGAAATACATAGTGTATTTTCAAAATATTATCACTATTTCATTAAGAATTTCAATAAATACAACTTCAACTCTTACTATATTTACTCTATAACAAAAACACAATTCAAACCTATGCCATTAGTAACACCACTCTCTGCCGAACACGACGAAACCACCAAAGAACTTGCCCTATTTTTTAATGAAACACTAGGCTTTTGTCCCAACTCGGTACTTACAATGCAGCGTCGTCCTGATATCTCGCGCGCATTTATAAATCTCAACAAAGCCGTGATGGCAAACCAAGGCCGAGTGACTTCTGCCTTAAAACGTATGATTGCGTGGGTGTCTAGTAATGCTACTGGATGTCGTTACTGCCAGGCGCACGCTATACGTGCTGCAGAGCGCTATGGAGCAGAGCAAGAGCAACTAGATAACATCTGGGAGTATCGCACACACGATGCCTTTTCTGATGCTGAGCGTGCTGCGCTTGATTTCTCACTGGCAGCAAGCCAAGTACCAAATGCCGTAGATGCAAAAATCAAGGAAGAATTATATAAATACTGGGATGAAGGTGAGATTGTAGAAATGCTTGGGGTGATTTCACTCTTTGGATACCTTAACCGCTGGAACGACTCGATGGGGACTACGCTTGAAGAGGACGCCATAGATTCTGGAAATCAATACCTCGGAAAGCACGGATTTGAAGTAGGAAAACACGTGTAAAACACCTTATCATATATAAATTTAATAGACTCGAAGTGCCTCAAGATGTTATCATCTTGAGGCACTTCTTTATTGCCTAAAAATCTCGTAAATTCGCGCACAACATTTAAAGACTACAAAATGAGCGCTAAGTTCACTGAATATAAAGGATTAGACCTTCCTAACATCGCTAGCGAGGTACTTGCCTACTGGAAAGAAAATGACGTTTTTGAGAAGTCGGTTACTTCTCGAGAAGGAGCAAAACCGTATGTGTTTTTTGAAGGACCACCTTCGGCAAACGGACTACCGGGTGTACACCACGTACTAGCGCGTGCGATTAAAGATATTTTTCCTCGTTACAAAACGATGAAAGGCTTTCAGGTAAAGCGTAAAGCGGGATGGGATACACACGGACTTCCTGTAGAACTTGGTGTTGAAAAAGAACTTGGCATTACCAAAGAGGATATCGGTACAAAAATCACTGTAGAGGAGTATAACGAGGCTTGTAAAAAAGCCGTGATGCGCTACACAGATATTTGGAACGACCTTACCGAAAAAATGGGCTACTGGGTAGATATGGAAGATCCATACATCACCTACAAGGCCAAATATATGGAAACCGTATGGTGGCTACTTAAGCAAATCTATAACAAAGATTTACTGTACAAAGGGTACACCATCCAGCCGTATTCTCCTAAGGCGGGAACGGGACTAAGCTCTCACGAACTTAACCAGCCTGGCTGTTACCGCGATGTGACAGATACTACGGTGGTTGCACAATTTAAAATCACAGATCAAGGTGAAAATCCACTTGCAAAAGAACTTGCAGACGGGAATACTTACTTTATCGCCTGGACGACGACACCTTGGACACTACCTTCAAACACGGCACTTACCGTAGGGAAAAAGATAGATTATGTACTCGTTGAGACATTTAACCAGTACACTTTTGAGCCAGTAAAGGTTATCCTTGCTAAAAATTTAATCTCTAAGCAGTTTGATAAGAAATTTGTTTCAGCTTCCGCGAAAGAAGAACTGGACACATACAATGCTGGAGATAAAAAAATACCATACTTCGTAGCTAGAGAATTTAAAGGAGCAGACCTTCTTGAACTTCGCTACGAGCAACTATTTGACTTTGTACAACCTAATGATAATCCTCAAGATGCTTTCCGAGTAATTGCAGGAGACTTTGTAACGACAGAGGATGGAACAGGTATCGTACACACAGCACCTACTTTTGGTGCAGATGATGCTTTGGTTGCAAAACTAGCTTCACCAGAAATTCCACCACTTCTTATTAAAAATGAAGATGGTAACCTTGTGCCGCTTGTGGATCTTCAAGGTAAATTTCGCCCTGAGCTCAAAGAGTTTGGAAATAAGTACATCAAGAATGAATATTATGCAGATGGTGAGGCTCCAGAACGTTCTATGGACGTGGAACTTGCGATACGCTTAAAAGAAGAAAATAAAGCCTTTAAGGTTGAGAAGTACGTACACAGTTACCCACATTGCTGGCGTACAGACAAGCCGGTACTTTACTACCCGCTAGATTCTTGGTTTATAAAAGTGACCGATTTTAAAGATCGTATGCACGAGCTTAACCTTGGCGTAAACTGGAAACCCAAGTCTACAGGTGAAGGACGTTTTGGAAACTGGCTTGCAAATGCAAACGACTGGAATTTATCACGTAGCCGTTTCTGGGGAATACCGCTTCCTATATGGAGAACGGAAGATGGAAAAGAAGAAATCCTCATAGGCTCTATAGCCGAACTTAAAGCCGAAATCCAAAAGGCACTTGACAAAGGTGTGATGGACACAGATCCTTTTGAAGGGTTTAAAGTGGGCGATATGAGTGAAGAAAATTACGAGCTTGTAGATCTTCACAAAAACATTGTAGATAAAATTACGCTCGTCTCAGACAGCGGGCAGCCTATGACACGTGAGGCAGACCTTATAGATGTATGGTTTGACTCCGGATCTATGCCCTATGCGCAATGGCACTACCCTTTTGAAAATAAAGAGCTCGTAGAAGACACTTGGCGTAAAGCAGATTTTATAGCCGAAGGTGTAGACCAAACTCGTGGATGGTTTTATACACTCCACGCGATTGCTACTATGATCTTTGACGATGTAGCCTATAAAAATGTAGTTTCTAACGGACTAGTACTTGACAAGAATGGGCAAAAGATGTCTAAGCGTCTTGGTAATGCAACAGATCCTTTTGAGACCCTAGAAAAATACGGGCCAGATGCAACGCGCTGGTATATGATTTCTAACGCAAACCCTTGGGATAACCTCAAGTTTGATTTGGAAGGAATAGAAGAAGTAAAACGTAAGTTCTTTGGAACACTTTACAACACGTATAACTTCTTTGCGCTGTATGCAAATCTTGATAATTTCGCTTTCGCGGAAGCGGAAATAGAACTTTCTCAACGTCCAGAAATAGACAGATGGATACTATCAGAACTTCACAGTCTTATAGCAGAGGTAGATAAGTTTTATGCCGAATATGAGCCTACCAAAGCAACAAGGGCGATAGACACTTTTGTACAAGAAAACCTATCTAACTGGTTTGTACGACTAAGTAGAAGACGTTTCTGGAAGGGTGAATATGCTACCGATAAAATCTCTGCATACCAAACATTATATACCTGTCTTGAGACGGTAGCAAAGCTTAGTGCTCCCGTAGCACCATTCTTTATGGAAAAACTCTATAAAGACCTCAACGCTGCTACTGGAAAAGAAAATTTTGAGAGTATACACCTCGCAGAATTCCCTGTGAGCGATGCCGCTTATATAGACACTGCGCTTGAGCACAAAATGCAAAAGGCACAGATAGTAAGCTCACTAACACTCTCATTAAGAGCAAAAGAGAAGATAAAAGTACGCCAACCGTTACAGCGTATTATGATCCCTGTGCTTAATGAAAATGACAAAAATGAGATCCTAGCCGTAGCAGATTTGATTAAATCTGAGGTAAACGTCAAGGAGATTGAGCTCATTTCTGATGATTCTGGGATTTTAGTGAAGCAAATCAAGCCTAATTTTAAGGTGTTAGGACCTCGTTTTGGAAAAGATATGAAGCTGGTTGCCAGCAAGATAAATTCTTTACAAGCTGAGGATATCGCAAAAATTGAGCAAGATGGAGAATTAACCGTTGAAATTAATGGGGAAAATACTATTTTGCAGGCAGGTGACGTTGAGATAACATCGCAAGATATTGAAGGCTGGCTAGTTGCGAGTAATGCTGGAGTAACTGTTGCACTAGATGTAACGATAAGTGATGAGCTTAAAAAAGAAGGCGTGGCACGAGAATTGGTTAACCGTATACAGAACCTGCGTAAGGACTCTGGATTTGAAGTGACAGATCGCATACACATACAGTTACAAGATGAGCCGGCAATTGCTCAAACGGTAGCTGCAAATGCAGACTATATTAAAGCAGAAACACTAGCAGATACTCTAGAAATTGTACCTACACTAAGTGAAGGGCTAGAGATTGCTTTTGACGATATAAAAACATTTTTAACCATTTCAAAACACTAGTTATGGCAAACGACACACAAGAAAGATTTGGCGATGCACAGCTCGCTGAGTTTAGAGAATTAATAGAAAAGAAGATTGAGAAAGCACAACACGATCTCGAGCTTATCAAAAGTGCTTACCTCAACGATGGTAACAACGGTACAGATGACACGTCACCGCAGTTTAAATCTTTTGACGAAGGTAGCGCCACGATGAGTAAAGAGGCAAACAGTGCACTTGCTATACGTCAAGAGAAATTTATACGTGATCTTAAAAATGCGATTACTCGTATTAATAACAAGACGTACGGTATATGCCGTGTGACTGGAAAGCTTATCAACCCAGAACGTTTAAAGTTAGTTCCTCACGCAACTTTAAGTATTGAGGCAAAGAATATGCAGTCATAATAGTTGTTATACAATCTATAATTAAAAAAGCGTTCTTATGAGCGCTTTTTTTATAAATCCCCTTTAGTATTTGAGTTTACGTTTGTCCATATTATTTATGCTAGTCACGATGAGTTTATATGCTCAAAAACGACTTTCACAAACTTATGATGCAACAGCTATAAAGGAGTTGTATATACATAGTAATGAGATTTTTAAAATTAAGATTACTACAGGAGAGGTAAGAGAGATTACAGTAGCAACCATTATAGATGGGGAGACCTTTGCAAGTACGATGCTCAATACTTCCACAAACGATGGAGTACTTAAAATCACTACAGGAAAGACTCCAGATTACATCCCTTTTAATGATAAACTAGCTGCCCATAAGGTAATGGCTATTGAGCTTGAGATTATTATTCCTATAGGTTTAGATGTTTCTATTTACTCAACTTTGGCTAGTGTAGATACCTATGGAAAGCTTGGCCAAGTACGCATAGATCTAGGTCGCGGGCATTTTAAGGGGGAAGAATTCCGCTTTCGCGAAAGCGGAAAAATAAACACCATATCTGGGAGTATTTATATCTCCAGCAATCTGGTTAATGTCACCGCACAATCTAGAAATGGAAAGGTTGATATCCCTCCTACTCAAGCAAAAGGCCCATTGCTCGCAATCAAAAGTATACACGGTGATGTGACGGTAGTAAAATCGTTGTGAATACCCTATTTTTGTCACGTTTCAAAACTATATTATGTCGTTAAAAAAAGTTGCTCTTATTGTGTTTTTGATACTTCTAGTAGATCAAGTACTTAAGGTATATATTAAAACTAATTTTTACCTACGTGAGAGTATACAGGTTTTTGGTCTAGACTGGTTTCAGATTTTCTTTGTAGAAAATCAAGGAGCTGCTTGGGGCGTAGAGCTACCGGGTAAATATGGTAAAATCACGCTTTCTCTCTTTAGGCTTATTATAGCTCCAGTGATAGGCTATTACTTATATAAGTCTGTAATAAACAATGCGCCAAAATTGCTGGTTGTCGCACTGTCACTGGTCTTTGCTGGTGCTGTAGGTAATATTATAGATTCTCTTATTTACGGGTCTATTTTTAGCGCGAGCACGCCTAGCCAGATTGCGACCTTTATGCCAGAAGGTGGTGGGTATGCAGACCCTCTCTTTGGAAAAGTGGTAGATATGCTCTACTTTCCTTTTATACAAGATGCTATGTGGCCAGAATGGGTTCCTTTTTTAGGAGGTAAAACCTTTACATTTTTTAATGCCATATTTAATGTAGCAGATATGGCGATAAGTACGGGCGTAGGTATCCTACTTGTATTTAACAAGCGCGTGTTTCCTCAAGAGGAAAAAGTAACTACGGCGCAGTAGGTGCTTCTGAAAATATCTCGATCAGCTCGTTAGGACCTATAGGTTTTACAATAAAGTCTTTTACGAGGTTAAAGTGCTTAGAGCGCTCTATATCTACGGGGTTTATAGAGCTACTCACAATATACAGTGTACAGTTGTTAAGTGCAGGAAAGTCGTGCTTGCTTAATTCTTCAAGAAATCCCCATCCATCCATTATAGGCATATTGAGATCTAGTAAAATTATTTGTGGTACAGGCTGTCCTTGAGGATCTTTAAAGCTACTTACGAAGTGATTTAACGCCTCTTCGCCGTTTTTAAATACAAGTATTTCTTCTGCGAGTTTACGTATATCTATGAGCTTGGTAAGCAGGCTTACGTACATATCATCATCGTCTATGAGGCAAGCTAGTTTTATGGGGTAATTCATATATGATTGGGGGAATTAACTTAAATCTACTGTAATGTAACAATAAATTTTGAACCTTTATCTACTTTGCTTTCTACAGTAATGTCTCCGCCCATTGCTTGGACCTCATTATGTGTTAGAAAAAGTCCTAAGCCTAAAGCATTTTTATTACCGTGAAAGGTTTTATATAGTTTAAAAAGATCTTTACCGTGCTTCTCTAGATCTATACCTAAACCATTATCTCGTACCATAAGGTATTTCTTGCCATTTTCTTCATAGGTAAAGACAGTTATTTCTGGGTCACGGTCTGGATGTTTGTATCGCAACGCATTAGTTATCAAGTTTTGTAATATACTTTCTAGATAGGCTTCTATGTACATCACCTCTTCTACTTCAGAAAATTCTGTATACATAACCGCCCTACTCGCTCTAATATCTTGGCTAAGGCCAGCGACTACACGGTCATAAACGTCTTTTATAACAACAGGTTCTAATTTTGTATTTGAGATATTATGAACACTTACAATCTTATTAAGATGCTGAAGTGTAACGTCTAGGCTATTGCCTATTTTTTCAAAGTTATTTACTAGCTCTATTTGATCTTCTGTAAGAGTAGATCTATCCATTAATGCAGAAGACATTTGTAAATTGCTCACCTGTGACCTTAAGTTATGAGATATAATATGTGCAAAGTCATAGAGTCTAGAGTTATGACCTTCTATGAGCTTGAGAGATTGCTCCAGTTGTTGCTCTCTTTTCTTTTGTTCATCTATTTTTCTAAAAACGCCTCGTATACCTATAATCTCTCCGGACTCATCTCTAAGCGGTTTTCCTTTTGCAATAGCCCAGAAAATCTCTCCGTTATAAGTTTGCATTTTTATTTCTGTAGAGAATGGTTTCCCTTCTGCACAACCAAAAAAGAACTCCGTTGCTCGATCTAGATGCTCTTCTGCATAAAATTTATAGCCGGACCTTAATGTGGGTACGTAATCTTTAGGAACATCCAGTATGACACGTGCCTGATGGTCAAAATGACTGGTTTTATTCTTAAAATCTACACTCCAGCCACCAGCCTCTGTTAAGGCAGAAATTTCTTGATAGTAAAATTTATCAATAGAAAACTGATCAGACTTTTCCATAGGTGATGAGTGGGTATGAGAATCTCTCCTTCTCTTCATTGTAAAGGCAGTTATATTCATAAATATGATTTGGGATTATGAATATACCAAATAAATCAAAATGGCCTAAAAATGATACACCTTTTTCGGTGTAATACAGCTATTTAGTGCAATGTCTTGGCTGTTTTTTACGATTATCTCTTCTTCTGGCTCAAAAAAACTAAGCCCTATTTTTACCACATCACTCTTACATTGAGATAAAAAGCGATCATAAAACCCCTTGCCGTAGCCCACTCTGTTACCTTCTTGATCATAAGCTAGTAGAGGTATAAAAACAACATCTATATTTCTTGCAGGGATCTCGATACCGCCAGCTGGCTCTGGAATGCCATACTTGTTTACAACAATTTTTGTGCTGTCTGTAAGTAAATAATGCTTCATCGTATTGTCGTTAAAATCTGATGAAGAGAGTACAATATTCTTGTCTTTACCTCCTAAAATCGAAAGAAGAAACTCCGTGTTAATTTCGCGTAAGCGTTCTATAGGCAAGAAGATGTGATAAAACTCGTGCTCCCATATGTCTAGGCTCAATGCTTGATTTGCAATTTCAAGACTTAGTTCATCTAGCTTTTCTAGAGTTAAGGAATTACGAAGGTTTTTATACTTCTTCCTCAGCTCCTGCTTCATCTTGGTCTTCATTATGTTCTCTAGAGATATTAAAAATTGCATCACCTTGATATACAAGTGATGCCTCATTTACATTAATTACATATCCCTCATTTTTTGCCTTCACCACGTGTCTAAATTTTCCGTAAGGATCTGTAATGGTTGCGATATGTTGTCCCACAGTGAGGCGCTCACCACAAGAAACTTTAGTATGTAGTAACCCTGAATATTGTGCGCGCATCCAGCGAGTGCTCTCTACGAGTACTGAGGGTTTTGGTGCTTCTGGTACTGTAAATTTATCATCAAGCATATCTAAATGATTAAGTACTCGCATTGTACCAAAAACACCTAGTCGAGCAATTTCTTTATCGCTTACTTTAGATTTACCCCCCTCAAAGAGAATGGTAGATTTATTCATTCTAGAACAAGTGGCTCTATATGATTTTGAAATTACTTTGGAGTGTAATGTAAATGGTGCATTAAAGATAGTTGCATACTTCATAGAGTCTACATCTAGTGGGTCTATACGAACTTGTGCAACGTTAAAACGAGAGGCACCTCCGGTATGGAAGTCAAGACATAAATCTGCTACTGGTAAAATTTTCTTTACAAACTGGTAGGCAAATCTACTGGCCAGTGACCCTCTAGGATTACCAGGAAACACTCTATTGAGGTCTCTCCCATCTGGAAAGGCACGTTTCATATCTAAAAAACCAAAAATATTGACCACTGGCACACAGATAATGGTTCCTATTTTAGGTTTATTTATCTTCTTTGCTATAAGCTGCCTTACAATCTCTACACCATTTATCTCGTCACCGTGTATGCCGGATGTAATTAATATGACAGGGCCAGGCTGTACGGCCCTTTCTATAATGATAGGCACCTCAACAGAGGAGGCCGTATATAATTTTGCAATATTAAAATTTACTGTTGCGCTCTTACCTGGTAAGATTTGCTCCCCTAGTATGGTGAGCACATTATGTTCATCTATGTGTGCCAAATGTTTTGATAATTATATGCTACGCTCTATATAACGTATGATAGTCTTTGCTATATCTTTTCCAGTTGCTTTCTCTATGCCTTCAAGACCAGGTGATGAGTTTACCTCAAGTATAAGCGGCCCGCGTTCACTTTGTAGCATATCTACACCTGCTACGCCTAGTCCCATTGCTTTTGCCGCCTTGATGGCTGCATTTTCTTCTTCGTCAGATAGGGTTATAATCTCTGCAGTACCACCGCGATGAAGGTTTGATCTAAACTCTCCTTCTTTTCCTTGTCGCTTCATAGCGCCTACTATCTGCCCGTCTACTACAAAGGCTCTTAAATCTGCTCCCTTTGCTTCTTTGATATACTCTTGCACTATCACGCGCGCTTCTAGTCCATTAAAAGCTTCTATCACAGACTCTGCTGCATTTTTTGTCTCTGCTAGAACAACACCTAGTCCCTGTGTACCCTCAAGTAGTTTTATAATAAGAGGCGCACCTCCTACGTGAGCAATCATCTCTCCTACGTCACGAGAGTAGTTTGTAAAAACAGTTTTTGGTAAGCCCAGCTTAGATCTAGATAAGATCTGAAGGCTACGCAGCTTGTCCCTACTGCGCACAAGCGCCTGTGAAGTAGTGGTGGTAAATGTATTCATCATCTCAAACTGTCTCACAACGGCTGTGCCATAAAAGGTGATTGACGCCCCTATGCGTGGTATGACAGCATCTGCAGTCTCAAGGGTTCTATTTTTATAGAATACCGTAGGGTTTTTCTTCTCTATAATAAGATCACACTTAAGAGGGTCTATGACCTCTACACTGTGACCTCTTTTGAGCCCAGCTTCTTGCAGCCTAGCCGTACTATATAAATTAGGATTACGAGATAAAATTTTTAGATTCATTCTTTTTGAGGTTATAAGACACATCTGTAAGCGAGGTGTCTACTATGAATTTATTGGTAAGGAACTTACGACCTAGAAGTACAGGAAATCGCATATCTTCCCTAGAGGTTAGGGTGAGTGATATTTTATATGTTTTTCCATATACGGTAATCTTGCTCTGCACCTCATAACGATACTGTATCTCTCCATTACTACTGCGCACCGCAGCAATGTCATAATCGCTAAAAGTCATCACTTGGCCATTGTATAAAGGGTGCTTTTTATCAAAAAATGTACAAATAAGGTTATCCTTCTCTTCCACAATGTTATGACAGTGTATGGATGAGGTATAAGCTCCCGTATCGACCTTTACATCGATATCTTGAAGTCCCAATTCCGGAAAGTCTACTTTGTCTGTGCGACCTATTATACGTTTTGGCATATGATAGCAAGGTATAAAATATGCGCTTTCTTTAAGTAGAATTTAACGTGATTTTTTACGCTTTCGCGAAAGCGTAATACCAATCATATACTATCTTTGGGTATGCCTGCTGCTCCAATAGAACTTCAACTCAAGACCCTCCCCACCAGCCCGGGGATATACCAGTATTACGATAAGAATGAAAAATTACTATACGTAGGTAAGGCAAAAAATCTCAAAAAACGTGTGTTATCTTATTTTAACAAAACACACGATAACGGGCGTATACGCACAATGGTGAAAAAAATTTACGAGATGAAACACATCGTCGTAGAGACCGAAACAGATGCGCTACTTCTGGAAAATAGCCTTATAAAAGAGTACCAACCGCGATATAATGTCTTGCTTAAAGATGATAAAAGTTACCCGTGGATTTGTATTAAAAACGAGCGCTTCCCAAGGGTGTTCCCTACGCGTAGATTAATTAAGGATGGTAGTGAGTACTTTGGCCCATACACGAGTATGAAAACGGTGCGTACACTTCTAGATTTAATAAAAAATCTTTACAAATTGCGCACCTGTAACTATGACCTATCCAAAGAAAAAGTAGACGCTGGTAAATTTAAGGTTTGTCTTGAATATCACTTAGGTAATTGCGAGGGGGCCTGCGAAAACAAGCAGTCAGAGCAAGAATATCACGAGCATATAGAGCACATACGACAGATTGTGAAGGGAGATTTTAAGGACTCTCTGGCTCGCTTTCGCGAAAAAATGAAAGCCCACGCCGAAGCAATGGAGTTTGAAGATGCACAGCGCATTAAAGAAAAACTTGACATACTAGAAGGCTACCAGTCTAAGAGTACCGTTGTAAACCCAAAAATAAGTAACGTAGATGTTTTCTCTATTATAAGTGATGAAGGCTACGGCTATGTAAACTTCTTACAGATAAGCCACGGTGCTATTATAAAATCACACACCTTAGAACTCAAAAAACAACTAGACGAAACAGATAAAGAACTGCTAGAGCTAGGTATTATAGAAATACAACAACGTTTTGATCATAACTCAAAAGAGATATATGTGCCATTTCCGGTAGACCTTGGCTCTAGATTTAAAATCACTGTGCCTAAGCTAGGAGACAAAAAACGCATACTAGAACTCTCTGAGCGTAACGCAAAATACTACCGTATGGAGCGTTTTAAACAAACTAAAATTGTAGATCCAGATCGCCATACTAATAGAATTATGGCACAAATGAAAGTAGACCTACGACTTAGTGAAGAGCCTAGACACATAGAGTGTTTTGACAACTCAAACATACAGGGTACAAACCCAGTTGCCGCTTGCGTGGTGTTTAAAAACGGTAAACCCAGTAAAAGTGATTACCGTAAGTTTAATATAAAAACTGTCGAGGGTCCAGATGATTTTGCAAGTATGGAAGAGGTCGTATTTAGAAGGTATAAACGCTTGCTTAATGAAGGAGAACCACTACCTCAACTCATTATTGTAGATGGTGGTAAAGGACAACTATCAAGCGGCGTAAAAGCACTAGATGACTTAGGGCTGCGTGGTAAGATTGCAATTATAGGTATAGCAAAGCGGCTTGAAGAACTGTTCTATCCTGGTGACAGTATCCCGCTATATCTTGATAAAAAAAGTGAGACCCTTAAAATCATACAACACTTACGCAACGAGGCTCACCGTTTTGGTATCACCTTTCACCGCAACCAGCGTAGTAATGCAGCACTCGGAACAGAACTAGATACTATAAAAGGTATAGGTGAAAAAACTATCGTAGATTTACTTAAACATTATAGATCTGTTTCAAAAGTAAAAACTGCTTCAAAAAAGAGCCTTACAGAGGTGATAGGGCCAGCAAAAGCAACAATTATCTATAACCACTATCACGTAAAACAATGAGAAAACTCCTCCTCATCGCAATAACGCTACTCGCCATACCTATCTATGCGCAAGATGTGCCAGAAGGTGATGTAAAAGTAGGTCTTGTGTTAAGCGGTGGTGGTGCAAAAGGACTTGCTCACATAGGTGTTCTTAAAGCTATAGAAGATGCAGGTGTGCGTATAGATTATATTGCCGGTACAAGTATGGGAGCCATCGTAGGTGGTCTTTATGCATCTGGTTATAGTGCTCAACAACTAGATTCTATTTTTACTGCGGTAAATTTTGATAATATCATTCAGGATAATTTACCTCGTAGAGCAAAAACTCCATATGAGCGTCACGATGATGAGCGATATGCTATCACCCTCCCTTTTGACAATTTTAAGGTCTCCCTACCTAGCTCACTTAGTAAGGGACAAAACACCTATAATCTTCTTGTTAAGAACCTTGATCACGTGTCTGATCTTACAGATTTTAGTAAACTGCCCATTCCCTTTTTATGTATCGCTACAGATGTAGAAAATGGAGAACAGGTAGTCTTAGAAGAAGGTTACCTACCGGAGGCCCTAGGTGCTAGTGGGGCTTTACCATCGCTTTTTAGTCCTGTATTGCTTGATGATAAAGTCCTCATAGATGGTGGTGTGGTAAATAATTATCCGGTAAAAGAGTTACGTGATAAAGGGATGGAGATTATCATAGGCGTAGATGTACAAGATACCTTGCGAGGTAGAGATCACCTCAAATCTGCCACAGAAGTACTCTTACAGATTAATAACTATCGCACTGCAAAAGCGATGGAAACAAAAAAGAAGGACACAGATGTTTATATAAGACCCGCCATAGATTCCTATTCTGTGGTCTCTTTTGATCAAGGTCGTGAGATAATAAACCTTGGGGAGACTAAGGCAAAGGAGCAGTTTCAAACTTTACAAGCTATAGGGGTGAGGCAAAAACCGCTTTCGCGAAAGCGTGTTTCACCCACCATAAAAGATTCTATACAAATTGCTACCGTTAGTATTACTGGTAATGAAAAATACACACGTGCTTACGTACTGGGAAAACTTAAGCTCACACCACCGGTTAAAATTTCTTATGAAGATTTTTATAATGGATTAAATAACCTCTCTGCAACCGAAAATTTTGAAAAGATAGGCCACCGCTTACAAAATGTAGCGGGTGAAAAAGTATTGCACTTAGAGCTTCAAGAGTCAAAAAGCACACAATCATTGCGTCTTGCGTTACATTATGATGATTTATATCGAACTGCGGGCCTTGTGAATTTTACAAAAAAAAGAGTTCTGTTTAAAAATGACGTTGCCTCTTTTGATCTTATACTGGGTGACAACATCCGGTATAATTTTGATTACTATATAGACAAAGGTTTTTACTGGAGCGTAGGTCTTAAATCTTCATACACCTCTTTTGAAAAAGGCGTAAATGCCCAACTTTTTGATGCCACAGATGGGGTTTCTCTCGAAGGTATAAATCGTGTTAACCTAGGCTATCAAGATGTATCAAATAGGATATATTTACAAACCATACTGGCAAAACAATTTTCTTTTAATATAGGTGTACAGCATAAGTTTCTTGATGTAGAAACAGAGACTGTACTACCTACTACAGAGGGAGAAACCGCTGTAATCTTTGACAAAAGTCATATGGGTGGGGCTTATTCTCAACTCAAATATGACTCGCTTGATAACAAGTATTTCCCAAACTCTGGAGTGCTATTTGATGCAGATTTTGATGTTTATTTATTTTCATCAGACTATAATAATAATTTTAGTGAGTTTGGTATTGCAAATGCAAGATTTATGTATGCCGCAAGTCTTTCAGATCGCATCACGACAACAGTTGAAGCCGCTGGTGGATTTAAATTAGGTGGTACAAATAATAGGTCACTAGACTTTGCGCTAGGGGGATATGGTGCAAAAAGAATAAATAATATTATCCCATTCTTGGGGTATGATTATTTAAGCATACTAGGTGACGGTTATGTAAAAGCTGTGTTTGATATAGACTATGAGATTTTTCCCAAAAATCATATTAATGTTTCTGCAAATTTTGCAAATGTAGGGTATGACCTTTTTGATAGTACTAAGTCCTGGCTGCCACCTCCAGCTTATTCTGGATATGCTATAGGCTATGGAGCCGAGACCCTACTGGGGCCTCTTATAATAAAATATACATATAGTCCAGAAGTAAAGAGTAGCGAGTGGTTTATAAACCTTGGTTTTGAATTTTAATTTGCGTTAAGGCAATAATGGCAAGGGCTAAGCGTTGTCGTAGTTTTATCATTTTTTTAACGATACCTCAGTAATTTGTGGCACATATCGTGGTTTCTCTTGATACATTGTTTAACCAAAATCATCAATTATGAAAAACCACATCTTCACCCTTGCTATTATTTCAATTGTAACATTAGCTAGTTGTAACTCTAAGTCTAATAAGGAGGAACCGCAACAAAATAATGAGCTTATTGCGATCGCCTCTCCCAGTAATGAACTTACAGAAACTTACTATTATGTAAATGCAACTTCAGGCTTATCTCTGCGCTCTGGTACAAATCTTAAATCAAAAAAACTTCTTGTTCTCCCTTATGGTGCTCAAGTAAAATACTTAAGTACTCCACAACATACAGCAATGACCCTAGGAGGCATCTCTGGCGAGATGGTTGAGGTAAGTTATCAAGGAGCTACTGGTTTTGCTTTTAATGGATATCTCACTACTCTAGCCCCTCCTCAACCTCGAGAGACGGTAAAAGATTATGCAAATCGCATAAGTACAAAAGATCATATAGTAAATGTGGTTACAAAGGCTCATAAAGACGGAGAGGCGTATGGTATGACAACATCTATAGAGTTACCCTCTAAAACTTGGGAGGAAACGTATAAAATCACACAACGCCTATTTAATTTACCAAAAGAAATTCAGCCCAATTTCAATACTAAGGGCTCGGTAACAATTTTGAACAAAGAAAAAAGAGAAAGAACACTTACAGACGAGCTTACTATAAATGTAAGTCCCAAAGGCAAAATACAAAACCTAGCATATGCCTACAATCTTAAAAACTATAAGCGTACGGTTGTAGTAACAAAAACACAGGCTGGATTTCTTATTACAGAAGTAGAAGACTCTAAATAGTGGGTGACAAAATCTAGAGCATAAAAAAGGAGCCATATAGGCTCCTTTCTTATATTAATTTAAAGCGTTTATACTTCTGAAACTCTTAACGTATTTACCATACCCTTCTCTGGTAATGGCATTGCAACGAGATTAATAAGCATATCTCCTTTATGTACAATACCAGTATCTACCGCAAGCTGTCTTATATCTTCTACAGTTTCATCTGTGCTTACAAACTTGTCATAAAATAATGCTTTTACCCCCCAAAGCAAGTTGAGTTGTGTAAGTATGCGCTTATTTGATGTAAAAACAAGTATATGTGAAGATGGTCTCCACGCCGAAATTTGGAAAGCAGTGTACCCACTATTAGTAAGTGTTGTAATCGCTTTTGCATCTATCTCATCTGCCATATGAGCAGCGTGATAACATATTGCTTTTGTAATGTAACGTTTAGTCTTAATGTGTGGTGGTGCTTGTGGCACTTTTATTAAGTCAGAATCTTCTACATTACGGCATATGGACGCCATTTTTTCTATTACTTGTACAGGGTACTTACCTACAGATGTCTCTCCAGACAGCATTACAGCATCTGCTCCATCCATTACAGAGTTTGCCACATCATTTACTTCTGCACGTGTAGGTGTAAGGCTTGAGATCATAGTTTCCATCATCTGGGTAGCTATAATTACTGGTATTCTTGCCTTTTTTGCTCTTAGTACTAATTGCTTTTGTACAAGTGGTACTTCGTGTGCTGGTATCTCTACTCCAAGATCGCCACGAGCCACCATAAGAGCATCACAGTAAGCCACAATCTTATCTATATTTTCTACAGCCTCTGGCTTCTCTATTTTTGCAATAATAGGCACTTTATGATCTGAGTGCTCTTTAATAAGTTTTTGTAATTGCTGTAAATCCTCTGCGTGACGCACAAATGAGAGTGCCATCCAGTCTACTTTAAGCCCTAGCGCAAAAATGGCATCTTTTACATCCTTTTTTGTAAGTGCTGGTAACGATATATTTGTGTTAGGTAGGTTTACTCCCTTTTTAGAACGTAGTGGTCCACCTTGTATCACCTTTGCTTCTACTTCTGTCTTACCGTCTGTTTTAATGACCTCAAACATAAGCTTACCGTCATCTAGTAAGATGCGCTCACCGGCTTTTACATCTCTAGGGAACTGCTTATAATTCATATAAACGCGCTCCTTTGTTCCTTCAAATTCTTTTTCGGTAGAGAAGGTAATGATGTCTCCCGGGTTTACGATTACCTCTTCTTTCATTTTACCTACCCTAAGCTTAGGCCCCTGTAAATCTGCAAGGATAGAGGTGTTAAAACCTGTCTCTTCACTGAGCTCACGTATCATTGCAACGCGCTCCTTAACGTCTTCATAATCTGCGTGCGAAAAATTGATACGGAAAACGTCTACCCCGGCATTCATCATATCGAGTAAAACTTCTCTCTTGCTAGTTGCTGGCCCTAAGGTTGCAACAATTTTGGTTTTTTTTCTTTTCGACATTATTCAAAAATTAAGTGTTCTTTATTTTTTAGTGTGCTTACGTCTACGTCATATGCCGTAACGATTTGCGGTATTTGATTTAAGGTTTTTAAGGTTTTTGCTTTCGCGAAAGCGTTACCATCCTCAATTACTTTTATAAAATAGTCTACTTGTGGTAGCTCTGGTATAAAATAAGCCGTTTTAAGGCTCTGTTGTGACTCAAATAAGCCTTGAGAAAGGTTTTGACTTACCGCCACCTTAGACTTGTTTGAAAACACGTAGTAGTCTATATATTGTTGCTTATCATTAAATTCAAAACAAGGATATCTTGTTGTGCTATCATATTGTGTTAATAAGAGGTCTTCGCGGGTTCTGGATAAGCGAACTTCTAAATTTTTATTAAGTAAATATGCTAGATAATAGGGCTCTAATGAACCGTGTATGGCTATGAGTGTGAAGTCATAACCAATGGAATCTTCTAAAAGAATTTTATACATTCCCATAGTGATAAAGCAAGTGAGAAAGATACAAAGAAGCATCTAAAGCAAGTGGGGGGATATGTAAAACTTACGTAAACGTTTTCGTTAAAATTGGGTGTTTTTTTATGATTTTAAAGGTAATGTAAATGTGACTATGGTTCCTTTACCTTCTTGAGATTCTATACTTAAATCACCGTTGTGGGTTTTTATAAACTCATTAGATAATATAAGGCCTAACCCTGAGCCTTTCTCATTACGTGTTCCTTTTTGAACAGTAGTTTCTGTGAGACTGAATATTTTTTTTCGAAAAGCATCTGTCATCCCTATCCCGTTATCTTCTATTGTAAAAATAAAATCTTGAGCTGTTTTTGAGAACTCTATGACTATGATATCATTGTCATTTGAAAACTTAATCGCGTTAGATAATAAATTTCTTATCACTGTAGCAATCATATTTTTATCGCCCTCTACTGTGCCTTTAAAACTAGATTCTAGACGCACGTTTATCCCTTTTTGCTTTAAATTATCGCTATATACCTTAATTTGATCTTTTGTAATAGCTAGAATATCTAGGGGTATAGGTTCATACTTTATTTGACCTGTTTCTAGCTTAGACCACTTGAGCAAGTTATCTAGTAAGGATATGCTGTTGCGACTAGAATCTTCTAGTGAATCTATAATAGCAGCAGTTTGCTTACTCTTAAACTCTTCTTGCTTTAAAACATCCAAAAAATTTATCACAGAAGATAGAGGGCTTCTTAAGTCGTGAGCTACAATAGAGAAAAATTTATTTTTTGTAGCAACTACCTCTGAGAGTCGTTTATTTTGAGCTGCTATCATTTTGTCCTTACGCTCATAAACGTAAAACTGTATAACTAAAAATAGCATAAAGCCTAGTAAGGCTAAGTACCAGATCAAAGAGGTTATAAACATAACCATACTATTCTCTTGTGGGCGCTTATATGCGGTACTCACTACAAATTTTTTGTTATAAAAATTTACTGTGGTTGATACATATGACTCATCTGGGATGTTAAAGTTTTTAAAGTACTCTGGGTCTTCTGTTTTTGCATAACACTTTTGACCATTATAAGATTTTGCACGGTCAAAGTAATTTCCGTTTCCTGCTTGAAATCTATAGACAAAATCTTCTTTGTTTACATTCTTGTAAACACGATCTATTATAGGCGCAAACTCTGCTACGGTTGTAATATAACCTTTAGATACTCCATTGTCATCTAGTATGCCAAAACCTAACGGAAGACCTACAATACCTTCTATAAGGTTTGTAGGATTTGATGCATAATATTTACTACTACGCATTAAAGTGTCCATCCTACTTATACCAGATTTACCTATGATTTTTTCTAAAGAAGTACCCTCCAAATTTTCAAGGGCAGTCTTTTTCATTGTAAAATCAAATTGAAAAATATGATTTGTGTCTAAGTATGAAATACTAAATGGTGGAGGTATGGATAGATCTCTAAGCTGCATATCTAAGAGGTACTTTATGTCTTCCTCTTCTAGATACTCACCATCTGTGATTTCTATATATGCTTTAATACCAGAGACAAGAGCAGCATAAGTGTTTAAAGAGCTTTGTAACTCAAATGCGGCTCTTTTATTTGCTCTATCAAGTTGTAAGTATTGTGTCTCTTCTTTTTGTTTGGCAATATTTGAAGTTACCCAGTTTACCGCAAGCGCTGTAACTAG
Source organism: Dokdonia sp. MED134 (assembly GCF_000152925.2). Taxonomy (NCBI): domain Bacteria; kingdom Pseudomonadati; phylum Bacteroidota; class Flavobacteriia; order Flavobacteriales; family Flavobacteriaceae; genus Dokdonia; species Dokdonia sp. MED134. The sequence continues at coordinate 2,041,181 of NZ_CP009301.1, forward strand.
TGCGAGTAGTGTAAATACGAGATAATATTTTTTTGGAAACTTCACTGACATAATTATGAGCATTTCTGCTCTAGAACTTAATCTGCTAAGGTAAAGATGATTACGTCGCTAATGTAGTGAAATGATTTATAAATTAAAGTCTACTGTGACTCAATTTCTCGTTGATATGCATAAAATGCGCGTTTTGAGGCTATCTCTTCGGCTTTTTTCTTACTTGTAGCACGTGCCTTAGCAATAATTTTACCATCTATATGTAGACGCACACCAAAGTGCTTTACTGCATCTTGACCCGTATCTTCAAAAGTTTCAAACTTGAAGGTATGTTTTTCCTTTTGACACCACTCTATAAGAACGCTCTTATAACTTATGATCCGCCCTTCTAGTTTTTCAATATCTACATAAGGCTCTATAACTCGCTTTGCTATAAACTTCTCACAATAGCGATAACCGCGATCTAGGTATATAGCTCCCACAAGGGCCTCAAAGAGATTACCGTGTATGTTTGCACCAAAGTTATCTATAGGTATACTAGCCTTCACATATCTTACAAGGTTAAGATCACGCCCTAGCTCATTGAGATGTTTACGACTTACTACTTTAGATCGCATTTTTGTGAGATACCCTTCATTACCTCCTTGTACTTCATTAAAAAGGTGCGCTGCAATGACAGACCCTAGCATAGCATCCCCTAAAAACTCAAGTCTCTCATAATTAAGCGGGTTTCCATCTTCCTTTTTAAGGCCTAGAGATCTATGTGTAAATGCCTTTTCATAAATCGCAAGATTCTTAGGTTTAAAACCTATAATGGACTGCATACGCATAAAAAAACTCCCGTCCTTTTCAGCACGAGAGTTAAATATTTTTTTAAACGTACTCATCTATATATTAAGCGTCTAATTTTTTAAATAATACACAAGCATTGTGCCCTCCAAAACCGAAGGTATTGCTCATTGCAACATTTACTTCTTTTTCTTGCGCTTTGTTAAGCGTAAGGTTAAAAGATGGGTCTATATTTTCATCTACAGTAGTATGATTTATAGTAGGAGGAACGAGACTGTGCTGCATTGCAAGTATTGCTGCAATAGACTCTATAGCTCCAGCTGCACCTAGTAGGTGACCTGTCATAGATTTTGTAGAATTAATATTAATATCTGCGGCGTGCTCACCAAAAACTTTTGAAATAGCCTTAAGCTCTGCAACATCTCCTAGAGGTGTTGATGTACCGTGGGTGTTAATGTGGTCTACATCTTCAGGGCTTAAACCTGCATCTCGTAAACAATTAAGCATCACTCGCTCTACACCTATACCGTCTGGATGTGGTGCTGTCATATGATAAGCATCACTTGACATACCTCCACCTAGAACCTCTGCATAAATCTTTGCACCACGTGCTTTTGCGTGTTCATATTCTTCTAGTATTAATGCTCCTGCTCCCTCACCTAGTACAAAACCATCTCTGGTTGCATCAAAGGGTCTAGAAGCCGTCTCCATATCATCATTTCTGGTAGATAAGGCGTGCATTGCATTAAAACCTCCCATACCTGCTGGTGTAACAGCAGCTTCACTTCCTCCAGTTACAATAATATCACAATGACCTAAACGTATATAGTTTAGAGCATCTATCATCGCATTTGCAGAAGACGCACAGGCAGAAACCGTTGTATAGTTAGGCCCCATAAAACCGTGCTTGATAGAAATATTACCAGGAGCAATATCTGCAATCATTTTTGGGATAAAGAATGGGTTGAACCTAGGGGTACCGTCTCCAGCACCAAAGTTTAGAACTTCGTTTTGAAAAGTCTCTAGACCACCTATACCGGCTCCCCATATAACCCCAACTCTAAATTTATCAACAGAGTCAAGGTCTATGCCCGCATCATTGATAGCCTCATCTGAGGCTACCAATGCGTACTGAGCAAATCTGTCTAGCTTACGAGCTTCTTTCCTATCAAAGAAGTCGAGAGCATTAAAGTTTTTAAGTTCACAAGCAAACCTCGTTTTAAACTTTTCTGCATCAAAATAGGTGATGGGCGCGCACCCGCTTTTCCCTGTAGAAAGTCCTTCCCAGTATTCCTGAATATTATTTCCTATCGGGGTAAGTGCACCAAGTCCGGTAACTACTACTCGCTTTAACTCCATATGTAGGGACTTATTTAGCCTCTTCTATATAAGATACTGCTTGACCTACGGTCGCAATATTTTCTGCTTGATCATCTGGAATCTGGATATCAAATTCCTTTTCAAACTCCATAATGAGTTCCACTGTGTCTAGTGAATCAGCGCCTAGGTCGTTTGTGAAGCTTGCTTCAGTTACAACTTCGTTTTCGTCTACTCCTAATTTGTCTACGATAATCGCTTTTACTCTTGATGCAATGTCTGACATAATTTTCTAATTTAAATTTTTATTTAAGTCGCAAAAATAACAAACTTTACGGTTAAACAAGTTTGCAACTCAAAAATGTGAAGGTAATTTACGGAAATATAAAAGAAGTTCCTTTCTATAACCTTCAAATAGTTACTAATATTTCTTTATTTCGCACCCACAACAGCAACAAGAAAAATGAAACGAATTGTGATTTTTGCCTCGGGTAACGGTACAAATGCCCAGCGTATTATAGAGTATTTTCGGGATTGTACGGATGCACAAGTCGTGCAAGTACTTACTAACAACCCGCGTGCCAAAGTTTTAGACCGCGCCACAAAGCTAGATGTACCCGCATTAAGTTTTAACAGAAAAGCTTTTTATAAAAGTGATGATGTACTGCATTTACTCACTGCAACAAAGCCAGATCTTATCGTTCTTGCTGGCTTTTTATGGCTTTTTCCAGAAAAAATCATTTCGGCATTTCCAGATAAGGTCATAAACATACACCCTGCGTTGCTACCTAACTTTGGCGGTAAAGGGATGTACGGAATGAATGTGCACGAGGCTGTTTACGCTTTCGCGAAAGCGGAATACCTTAAGAATCCCACTCAAAAAATTCACACAGGCATCACCATACACAAGGTAACACCCGAGTATGATAAGGGAGATTTCTTATTTCAAGCCAAAGTTGAAGTCACTCCAGAAGACACCCCAGAAGCAATTGCCAAAAAAATACACCAGCTAGAATACACGCACTTTCCAGAGGTAATCGCAAAGTTCTTATCTTAGAGAGATGGCAAAAAAAGAAAAATTCTACGTGGTCTGGGAAGGTAAAAAACCTGGAATCTATACATCTTGGAAAGATTGCAAGGCAATGATTACCGGTTATGCTGGGGCAAAATACAAGAGTTTTGACACCTTTGCTAAAGCAAAAACCGCTTACAATGGAGACTATAATGACTTTAAAGGCTCCTCAAAAAAGAAAAAAATACTCACCGCCGAAGAAAAAGCAACATACGGCGAGCCTAACCTCTACTCTATAGCGGTAGATGCGGCAAGCTCTGGTAACCCAGGCGTGATGGAATATCGTGGGGTAGATACTCAAACAGTAAAGCAACTCTTTCACCAAGGTCCTTTTAAACAAGGGACTAATAATATAGGAGAGTTTCTAGCCCTTGTACACGGGCTGGCATACTTAAAAAAGATAGGTAGCGACCGTCTTATATATAGTGACTCCCGTATAGCAATAGGCTGGGTAAAAAAGAAGCATTGCAAGACTAACCTCAAACAAAGTCAAAAAAACAAAGATGTTTTTGACCTCATCACACGGGCAGAGCAGTGGCTTAAAACAAACACCTATACAACCACCATCGTAAAATGGGAAACCAAAGCCTGGGGAGAAATTCCAGCAGATTTTGGAAGGAAATAAGTATGATTATGAACACAGAAAAAAAGAGAATATATACGATGGCAATTTCGGCTTTTCTTACCACGCTGGTTATAAGAAACTGGGATGCTTTAAAAAGTTTTATTGCCAGTTTATTTGTATAATTTAATTTAAAATTTTCGCGAAAGCCGTCTCCTTAAAGTTGAGTTGTCAAACATTCAAAACCGTATATTTGCACAAAAATTATAGATGAGTAAATTGGTTATTGTTGGTTCTTGCGCTTTTGATGCTATAGAAACACCTTTTGGAAAAACAGATAAAATTATTGGGGGAGCTTCTCCTTATATAGGACTTGCTGCGGCACAGTTTGATAATGTTGATCCAGCCATCGTAGCCGTAGTAGGTGATGACTTCCCTCAAGAGTATCTTGATTTTCTTGCAGAGAGAGGTATTAACACAGACGGTATAGAGGTTGTAAAAGGTGGTAAAACATTTTTCTGGAGTGGTAAATATCATAACGATATGAACTCTAGAGATACACTAGCAACAGAGCTTAATGTACTAGCAGATTTTTCTCCTAAGGTTCCTGCATCTCATAAGGAAGCACCTATTGTAATGCTAGGTAACTTGCAACCACAAGTACAACTTAGTGTTATCGAGCAAATGGATGTAAAGCCTAAGCTTGTGATACTAGACACAATGAACTTCTGGATGGATATCGCGCTTGACGAGCTTAAAACTACGCTCAAAAAAGTAGATGTTATTACTATAAATGACGAGGAAGCACGCCAGTTAAGTGGTGAGTACTCTCTTGTGACTGCTGCAAAGAAGATTCACGAGATGGGGCCTAAGTATGTAGTCATTAAGAAGGGTGAGCACGGAGCACTTATTTTTGAAGGTGATAAAATGTTTTTTGCGCCAGCACTGCCACTGTCTGACGTTTTTGACCCTACGGGAGCTGGAGATACCTTTGCAGGAGGATTTGCAGGTTATATTGCACAAGCAGGAGACACTTCTTTTGAAACAATGAAGACGGCTCTTATATATGGCTCTTGTCTAGCATCCTTTACTGTAGAAAAATTTGGAACAGAGCGATTACAATCTGTAACCCCAGAAGAAATCAAAGAAAGATTGCATCAGTTTAAACAACTTGTTCAATTTGATATAAACATAAACGACTAAATCCTGCGCTCCAATTTTCTGGAGCGCTTTTGTTTTATAAAGCTATGAGTGACGCTATTAAGCACGAATGTGGTATTGCAGTAATAAGACTAAAAAAACCACTAGAATTTTATAAAGAAAAATACGGTACCGCTTTTTACGGTGTAAACAAGATGTACCTTATGATGGAAAAACAGCACAACCGTGGTCAAGACGGAGCTGGTTTTGCCAGTATAAAACTAGATGTTGCTCCGGGTGAGCGTTACATCTCAAGACAGCGCTCTACGGCACAACAACCCATACAAGATATTTTTGCAGAGATTAATGGGCGTATCAATACCCTTATGACAGCAAATCCAGATAAAAAGGATGACGTAGCCTGGCAAAAAAGTAATGTCCCTTACATAGGTGAGTTACTATTAGGTCACGTGCGATATGGCACCTTTGGAAAAAACAGTGTAGAGAGTGTACACCCTTTCTTGCGTCAAAACAACTGGATGCACCGTAACCTCATAGTTGCGGGTAATTTTAATATGACTAATGTAAACAAGCTTTTTAACAAGCTCGTGTCATTAGGACAGCACCCTAAGGAGCAAGCAGATACCATCACAGTGATGGAAAAAATAGGTCACTTCCTTGATGATGAGGTAGCAAAACTTTACAAAAAACTAAAAAAAGAAGGCTTTAATAAACAACAAGCCTCACCTCAAATTGCAGAGCGCCTTAAGGTGGCAAAAATTTTACGCCGTGCTTCAAAAGATTGGGATGGCGGTTATGCAATGGCAGGGCTTCTAGGTCACGGAGATGCATTTGTACTAAGAGATCCAGCAGGTATACGTCCTGCGTATTATTTTGAAAATGACGAGGTAGCCGTGGTAGCAAGTGAGCGCCCAGTTATACAAACAGCCTTTAACGTGCCTTTTGAAGAGGTAAAAGAGCTAGATCCAGGTGCCGCAGTTATTGTAAAGAAAAACGGAACGCTTACAGTAGAGCAAATTTTAGAACCGCTTACGCGAAAAGCTTGTTCCTTTGAACGTATCTATTTCTCAAGAGGCTCTGATGCCGAAATATATAAAGAGCGTAAAATGCTAGGTCGTCTTCTTATGCCTCGAGTATTAGAAAGTATAGATCACGATACAAAAAACTCTGTTTTTTCATTTATACCTAACACTGCCGAAACATCTTTTTACGGGATGGTAGAAGCAGCACAAGATGAGCTCAATAGACAAAAAGGACAAAAAATTCTCGCTGCAAAGGGAGACCTTACAGAAGCACAGCTCACAGAGATTTTATCACAGCGACTACGTACCGAGAAGATAGCTATAAAAGATGCAAAGCTTCGTACATTTATTACAGAAGATAGTAGTCGCGATGATCTAGTAGCACACGTTTATGATGTGACCTATGGAGTAATAAAGCCGGAAGACAAGCTAGTAATTATAGACGATAGTATCGTGCGAGGTACAACTCTCAAAAAGAGTATTATCAAAATGATGGCTCGTTTAAATCCAGCCAAAATCATTGTAGTATCAAGCGCCCCTCAGATTAGATACCCAGATTGTTATGGTATAGATATGGCGAGACTTGAAGATTTTATTGCCTTTAGAGCAGCTATAGCTTTACTTAAAGACAATGGCAAGGAAGATCTTATAGATGAAGTATATAAACAATGTAAAGAACAAGTAGATCTTAAAGATAAGCACGTTAAGAACTATGTAAAGCGTATTTACGAACCATTTACACAGCGTGAGGTTTCTCAAAAAATAGCAGAGCTTCTCACAGATGACACTGTAAAAACCGAAGTGGAAATTATCTATCAAACGGTAGAGAGTTTACACGAAGCTTGTCCAGAAAACCTAGGAGATTGGTATTTTACCGGAGACTACCCCACAAACGGTGGACACCGTGTGGTTAACAAAGCCTTTATAAACTTTGTAGAAGGAAATAAAGAAAGAGCCTACTAACGGCCTTCTTAATTAAATCATAAATTGCTCAAAAACTGTGTATTTCGTCTAAAAATTGAGTTTTTTGTCTAAAAATTGCATCATACTTAAAAAATGACTCTTATATTAGCAAAGCCATAGCATAAGTAGGTTAAGTTAATGGTAGATTTGGGGCAAAAAAAGGTGGATCTTTCCACCTTTTTTTATGCGCAATCTTTACATAAAGTGATGTAGTCAATTTCTTATTAAAGGATTTTATCACATCTCATTATAAACTCTGCTAGAGTAAGATGCTCTTAAAAAGTTAAGACATAAAAAAAAGGTCCATTCTGATGAATGGACCTTTTTAATTTATATAAACTATCGCTTATTTGTTTTGAGCATATAGAGCGCTTACTTTTTCCCAGTTTATTACATTAAAAAATGCATTTACATAATCTGGACGTCTGTTTTGATAATTAAGATAGTATGCGTGCTCCCATACATCAAGCCCTAAGATAGGAGTTCCTCCACAACCTACTTTAGGCATAAGTGGGTTATCTTGATTAGGTGTTGAGCATACCTCAACTTTTCCACCTTCGTGCACACATAGCCAAGCCCATCCTGAACCAAACTGTCCTCCTGCTGCAGATGAGAACTTGTCTTTAAAAGACTCAAAGTTTCCGTAAGCTGCGTTTATAGCCTCTGCAAGTTCACCCGTAGGCTCTCCTCCACCGTCTGGAGACATAACTTCCCAAAAAAGTCTGTGGTTATAAAAACCTCCACCATTGTTACGTACAGCAGTGTTAGACATATCTAGGTTAATAAGTATATTTTCTATAGTCTTACCTTCAAGGTCTGTTCCCTCTATGGCATTGTTAAGTTTATTTGTATATCCAGCGTGGTGCTTGCCGTGGTGGATCTCCATAGTCTTTGCATCTATGTTAGGCTCTAGAGCATCTTTTGCATATGGTAATTCTGGTAAGGTAAATGACATTTCTCTTTCGTTTTTGGTTAAACTTCAATTCTGATTTTAACAAAGTTACATAAAGTAAGGTATTCTTTATGTTATAGAATTCTTATAAATAGGTGTACGCTTTCGCGAAAGCGTAATAAAACACAACAAATTAACGCAACCGTTTAGAAAATAAAGGTCTTATAAACATAGACATTCATTTTAGGGGTATTATAGGTGTCTATATAATTATTAGGTTGAGGTTTGACAAAGCCACCTTTATGGGTGGCTTTTTGCTATCTTAGTGCTATGACCGAAAAGAATACATTTATTGTGCTCAATGCCTCTGCAGGATCTGGTAAAACATATAGTCTTGTAAAGCAATACATCACTACGCTTCTTAAAAGTAAGGATCCCAATAAGTTTAGACATTTACTTGCAATCACTTTTACAAACAAGGCAGTTGCCGAGATGAAAAACAGAGTGCTCGAAACTCTTAAAGCCATAGGTGATTATAAGCAGGGTGATAAACCAGATATGCTAGATGATCTGGCTAGCGCTAGTAACTTGCCGGTAGATGAGGTGGTGCATAAATCAAAGGAGATTCTCAATAGAATTTTACATAATTATGCTGCTTTTGATATTGTTACGATTGATACACTTACGCATAGAATTATACGCACCTTTGCAAAAGATCTTAATATCTCTAGCAGTTTTGAAGTGTCTCTAGATCAAAAAACGCTCAGCGCACAAGCTGTAGATGCTCTTGTTGCAAAAGTGGGTGTAGACGACACCATTACTAAGGTACTCGTAGATTTTGCTCTTGAAAAAGCAGATGATGATAAGAGCTGGGACATAAGTAGAGATTTACTAGAAATTGCCTCGCTATTACATAATGAAAATGATCTCAAGGCGCTAGAACTTCTTAAAAGCAAATCATTATCAGACTTTGATGAGCTTGCTACATTTCTTAACACTCAAATTAAGTCTCTGGCTAGCAAACAGCAAGAAATGGGTGAAAGTCTTTTAGACTTTATACACACATTAGGTCTAGATCAAAAAAGTTTTGCCAGCGGCTATTACTATAAGTTTATAGTACAAGTGGCTAGTGGCATAAAAGGTCTAAAATATTCTGGCTCGGGTTATAAAGACAATATCGAGGAGTATGCATTTTACACAAAGGGACAAAAAGATGATATAAAATCTATAATAGATGCAAATAGAAATCGCTTTGTAGACGACTTTTTAAAACTAAAATCTCTTGCCTCGCAGCAAAAGAAGTATGAGGCTTTTCGCTCTAAGCTTATACCTCTTTCTGTTTTACACCTTATTAAAAAGGAGCTCGACCTTATTAAGGAAGAAGAAAATGTATTGCTCATATCAGATTTTAATGCCCTCATTTCAAAATCGCTTAAAGACCAACCTGCTGCATTTTTATATGAGCGGCTCGGTGAGCGATATACAAATTACTTTATAGATGAGTTTCAAGATACCTCTGTGATGCAGTGGGACAATCTCGTCCCACTTATAGATAATACGATAAGTAGCGCCTCTAGTGATGAAGTAAGCAATTCTTTATTACTCGTAGGTGATCCAAAACAAGCTATATATAGATGGCGCGGTGGTGAGGCAGAGCAGTTTATTGCTCTTAGCCACCAGATTAATCCTTTTACTACAGAGGCTACCGTGGCTCGTTTAGATACTAACTATAGAAGTAATGAGTCTATTATCCATTTTAATAATAGTTTTTTTACACACCTTGCCGTACACTTTGATAATGAGCTCTATAGTGAGATTTATAAAACAGATAATGCACAAGGCACAACTAGCAAAAAGAATGGGTATGTATCTCTAGAGTTTATTGATTATGAAAATAATACCGAAGCAGATCTACTCTACCCTGAGCGCATTCTAGAAATCATAAAGAACGTCACTTCACAAGGCTATTTACATAGTGATATTTGTATACTTACCAGAAGTAATAAACACGGTACACACATTGCTCAAGTTTTACAAGAGGCAGGTACAGAGGTTGTCTCCTCAGAGAGTTTACTTATCGAAAATTCTCCTACCGTGCAGTTTATACACAACTTTATCACAATGCTTTCTTTTCCAAAACAGTTAGAGTATAGACTTGCTGTACTTTACTTTTTGGGAGCACATTATAATATAAAAGACACCCATAATTTTTACAGTACTCATACGGCTAGCACATTATCAGAATTTTTAGAGCAGCTCAAAGCTTTTGATGTTTTTATACATCTCGATTACTTAAAAAACCTCTCTCTTTATGAGTATATAGAGTACGTTATACGCTCCTTTTACTTAGCTCCAATATCTGATGCATATGTAGTGGCATACCTCGATCTGGCTTATAATTATGCTCAAGCACACAGTGGTGGTGTTTTAGGTTTTATAGACTACTGGGAAGAAAAAAGAGAAAAAGCAAGTATCGTAGCACCAGCACAAGACAATGCTGTGCAGATAATGAGTATTCATAAATCAAAAGGGCTTGAGTTTCCAGTAGTTATATATCCTTATGCAGACTCAGACTTGTATCGCACTCGTGGCGAGCACCAGTGGTTCCCTATGGAAAATGAAGATATTAATGGTTTTAACACTTTAATGGTCCCACATAATAATGCGCTTAACGATTTTGGAGAGGCAGGTACTGCTCTTTTTGAAAAAAGAAATAATGAGCAACAATTTGACACCATTAATGTTTTATATGTGGCGCTTACTAGAGCTTCTGAGCGGTTATACGTGTTATCACGCTTTCGCGAAAGCGTAAAAAAAATAGGTTCATATAGTGACCTTTTTATCGATTATCTTCAAAACAACAATTTGTGGAATAACGACCAGCGAGAATATAGTTTTGGCAGCAAAACAGCCGCTATTAAAAAAAACAAAACTTCTGATTATCAAAATTTTACACCCACCATTCGGTCTACAGCCAAAGAAGAGTTAGGTATACAAATAATTACTCAGGCTAGTTTTTTATGGGATGAGAAAAAGCAAAATGCAATTACTTACGGTAATCTCATACACGAGTTAATGGCCGCTGTTACAAACCACAATACGATTACAGCCGTAGTAGACGATGCTGTGCGCCACGGTATCATACCTCAAGAAAGCCGAAAGGTTATGACGGGCATAATGAATCAGGTTGTCTCACATCCAGACCTAAAGTTATTTTTTGAAGAAGAAAACACCGTTTATAATGAGCGTATGATACTGGCTAGTGATGGTCGTTTTTACATACCTGATCGTGTTGTAGTTACTCCAGACGGAAGTACTATGATTATAGACTATAAAACGGGTGCCCATAACGACTCTTATGCAAAACAACTTGCAACCTACGCCGGGTTATATCAAGAGATGGGTTATGACGTAACTCATAAACTGCTTGTTTATATAGACAGCACGATAGAAGTAGTCGCGGTTTAATACCTTTGTAAAAAACAAACACATATGTACGGTAGTATACAACAACATTTACAAAAAGAACTTGCAGAAATTAAAGATGCAGGACTCTATAAAAAAGAGCGTATTATCACATCTCCACAAGACGCGGTAATCAAAATTTCTACAGGAGAAGAGGTTATAAACTTTTGTGCAAATAACTATCTAGGGCTGTCATCACACCCAGAAGTAATACAAGCTGCAAAGGACACTATGGATACTCACGGTTTTGGGATGAGTTCTGTACGTTTTATTTGTGGTACACAAGACATACATAAAGAATTAGAGCAGCGTATTGCGAAATTTTATGGAACCGAAGACACTATATTATATGCTGCTGCATTTGATGCAAATGGTGGTGTTTTTGAACCGCTACTAGGTAAAGAAGATGCTATCATATCTGACTCGCTTAATCACGCTTCTATTATAGACGGTGTGCGCTTATGTAAAGCTGCGAGATATCGCTATGCAAATAATGATATGGCAGATCTAGAAGAGCAACTTAAAAAAGCAAACGAAAATGGTGCTCGCCACAAAATTATAGTTACAGATGGTGTGTTCTCAATGGACGGTCTTGTTGCTCCACTAGATGAGATTTGTGATCTAGCAGATAAGTATGACGCTCTTGTAATGATAGATGAATGTCACGCTACAGGTTTTATAGGTGAGCGCGGTATAGGTACGCTAGAAGAAAAAGGTGTTTTAGGTCGTGTAGATATTATTACTGGTACATTAGGTAAGGCACTAGGTGGCGCAATGGGAGGATATACAACTGCAAAAAAAGAGGTTATAGAAATACTACGCCAGCGTAGTCGTCCTTACTTATTTTCAAATTCTCTTGCTCCAGCCATTGTAGGTGCTTCAATAAAAGTCTTAGATTTATTAGAAAAAGACACTTCTTTACGAGATAAGCTAGCAGAAAACACAGCATATTTCAAAAAAGGAATGAAAAAAGCTGGTTTTGACATTATAGATGGAGACTCGGCAATTGTGCCTGTAATGCTCTATGATGCAAAGTTATCACAAGATATGGCAGACGCACTTTTAGAAGAAGGTATATATGTGATAGGCTTCTTCTTCCCCGTGGTACCAAAGGGAAAGGCACGTATTCGTGTACAATTGAGTGCGGCTCATTCTATTGAACATCTTGATGCTGCGATGGCGGCTTTTACAAAAGTAGGAAAAGATTTGAAAGTAATTTAAACGGTCCTTACCCCCTGTTTGTAAGGGAGGTTTGGAAAAATTTAGTACTTTTAGCTTTGTTGATTAATTTTAACAACTTACTTTTGTCGGTAATTAACACTTAAAATTTAAGACTAAACAATGAAACATCTTAGCAGATTTTTAGTTGCAGCACTTATGATTCTTGCTTTAGGATCAGTGAATGCACAAGACGCAAACAATCCTTGGGCTATCTCAGTCGGAGCAAACGCAATTGACACATACCCAGTAGGTGACGCAATTCGTGAGGCTGGTACTAACCTTGAAATGAGAGGAAACTTATTTGAAGAATTTTATAATGTTGAAGATCACTGGAGCATCGTACCTTCAGTTTCTTATGTAAACGTTTCTCGCTACTTAGGGGATGGTTTCACATTTGGAGTATCTGGTTCATTAAACAGAATTGACAAATTAGGAGATTCAAGACCAAGAAATGAATTACAATACTACGGAGCTGACGGAGATTTCTCTTATAGCTTAAGAGACCTTATCAATGGTGAAGGTGGATGGTTTGATCCTTCTCTTTCTGTTGGTGCTGGTTATACGTGGGTAGAAAGTTCACTAGACGGTGAGTTAGGTGGATTTGGAACTGCAAATGCTGCTGCCGGAGTTAAAATTTGGTTAGGAGAAAACTTCAATATTGGTTTACAATCTAAATATAAGCACGCTTTTGAAGATGACGGAATCAAGCACTTTCAACACGTTGCTGCTGTAGGTATTGTTTTCGGAGGAAAAGATACAGATGGTGATGGAATATATGACAAAGATGATGCTTGTCCAGAAGTCGCAGGTCTTCCTGAGTTTGACGGATGTCCAGATTCTGACGGTGACGGTATCCAAGATTCTAAAGATGCTTGTCCTACTGTTGCTGGTTTAGCAGAGTTTGATGGTTGTCCTGATACAGATGGTGATGGTATTCCTGATCCTAAGGATGCTTGTCCTACTGTTGCTGGTATCGCTGCTTTAGGTGGTTGTCCAGATGCAGATGGTGATGGTATCAAAGATGCTGATGATAATTGTCCAAATGAGGCAGGACCACGTGCTAACAACGGATGTCCTTACCAAGATAAAGACGGTGACGGTGTATTAGATAAAGATGATGAGTGTCCAGACGTTGCAGGAACTGTAGCAAACAATGGATGTCCAGAAGTATCTGTAGAAGTTCTTAATGACCTTAACGTTGAGACTAAAAAAGTACTTTTTGATTACAACAAAGCATCAATCAGAACTGAATCTTATGCGACTCTTGATAAAGTAGCATCAGTAATGATGGAGTACCCAACAACTCGTTTCCTTATCGAAGGTCACACTGATGATAGAGGACGTGATGCATATAACTTAGACCTTTCTGACCAGAGAGCTGCTTCAGTAAGAAGCTACTTAACAGGAAAAGGAATCCCAGCGTCTCGTTTAGAGTCTAAAGGATTTGGTGAAGCTAGACCAGTTGCTTCAAATAAAACTGCTGCTGGACGTCAAGAAAACAGACGTGTTGAGCTTTCTATTCTAGAGCAATAGAAATAAAATAAGATTTTTATAATCTTAAAAACGCCTCGCAATTGCGAGGCGTTTTTTATTTTAGACTATGCAAAGTTTTATAGACGTAGTACTAGAAGAGGAAAGTGTAACAGATACAGATAATCTCATATTTATTTTACCTAGCCGAAGAGCTGGTAATACACTTAGAAAGAAAATAGCTCAGAGAGCACATAAAACTTCATTTGCTCCACAAATTTTCTCTATTGAAGAATTTATATCTCATATAACAGGATTAAAATCTGCGAGCAATGTAGACTTAATATTTAATCTCTTTGAAAGTTATACAGAAGTTGTAGAGAAGGAAAAGCTGGTAAGCTTCCAAACTTTCTGTGGCTGGGCTCAATCTATATTGAGTGACTTTAATGAAATAGATCGGTTTTTGCTGGATCAAAAAAAAGTCTTTAACCACCTTAAAGATATAAAAGAACTATCAGATCATTGGTCTTCATCTACAAATGAGATAGTTGTAAATTATATAGACTTCTGGAACAACTTGCTTGAGATTTACACAGTCTTTTGCGAGAAATCACTTCATACTGATGCTGTCCATCAAGGGTATATTTATAGACAAGCTGTAGAAGTTATAGAGCATTACATATCTTCCTCTACTCAGGTAAGACACGTTTTTCTAGGCTTTAATGCGCTTAATACTGCAGAACAACAAATTATACAGGCCATACTAGCCTCAGGAAATTCGGAAATTTATTGGGATACAGAAAAGTCATTTATTAAAAACCCATATCACGAGACTAATCTCTTTATAAAGAAATACAAGCGAGACTGGGCATATTACAGCGCCAATGACTTTTCTTGGAGCTTTGATAATTATAGTACTTCAAAAAATATAAATACTTATGCCTGCTCACAAGATGTCCTACAGGCCAAAACTCTAGGAACTATTCTTGAAAAAACATCTCAAGACGCACTTTCCAAAACTGCTATCATTCTAGGAGACGAGGCATTATTATTACCTGTACTTAACGCACTACCTACACACATCCATAAAGTAAATATTACTATGGGTATTCCAATAGGTAAAACCCCAACAGCTTCATTTTTTGAGCAACTTCTTAGTTTAAAAAAAAATCCACAGACTAACGGGTACTATTACAAAGATGTTTTAAAAGTACTACGCAATCCCATTACTCAGGCATTACTAAAAGAAACAGCCACAACATTACAACAAGAGATTATATCTAAAAACCTCATTTATATCTCTACAGGTGTATTACTAAATACTGTTAACCAAGAGCACCTAAATATTGCCAAGACCTTATTTTTAGAGTGGAATGATAACCCAAAACTCGCCGTATCAAATTGTCTTCAAATCATTAGTGACTTAAGAACTATATACGACGAAACTCAAAATAGTTTACAAGTAGAGTATCTCTATGGGTTTTATGTAGCTTTTAATAAGTTAAAAACACTTATGGAAGTAAGAGAGCATATAAGTGATATCTCAACATTTATCCTCTTTTATCGTGATATTATTTCTTCAGAAACTATAGATCTTAAAGGTGATCCAGATCAAGGTTTACAAATTATGGGAGTCTTAGAGTCTCGTGTGCTAGATTATGATCACGTAATCCTCACCTCTGTTAATGAGGGAATACTACCTTCTGGTAAGAGCCAAAACTCCTACATACCCTACGATCTTAAAAAGCTATATGATTTACCTACATATTCAGAAAAAGATGCAGTATATGCTTATCACTTTTACCATCTTTTACATAGGGCTTCTACTGTAGATCTATTATATACAACTCATAGTAGCGGACTAGGAAGTAGTGAGCAAAGTCGTTTTATAAGACAGATAGAAGAAGAAGGAATTCATAACCTTACTAAATATACAGTTACACCTGCATCACACAGTACAAGCAAAAAGTCGCAAGTGATAGCAAAAACACCAGAGGTGGTTACAAAATTATCACAGTTTCTCAAAAGAGGCATATCTCCCTCTGCACTCACCACCTATTTACGCAATCCAGTGCTATTTTACGAGCGCTATATTCTCGGTATAGATAGTAGCGATGAGGTAGAAGAAACCGTTGCAGCAAATACAATGGGTACCATAGTCCATAACACCCTTGAGGAACTCTATAAACCACACATAGGTATTATACTTACAGAAGATATTTTAAAAAATCTCATTAAAGGTATTGAGCAAGAGGTACGTAATCAATTCAAATCAGAATATGGTCTAACTCATATACAAGAAGGTAAAAATAAGATCATCTACGCGGTTATATGTCGCTATGTCCACAATTACCTCAAAAGAGAGATATCCTTGCTTAAAAAGGGCGATACCGTTATAATACAAGCGGTAGAAGATGATTTACGTGATATATCCCTCACAGATACTATTACTCTAAGAGGTAAGGTAGATCTTGTAGAACAACGCAACGGTCACCTCAACATTATAGATTATAAAACCGGTAAAGTAACACAAACCGATCTCAACTTAAAGTCTTATGAAGATTTGCTTCTGCCTGAAGGTAAATTTGAAAAAGCATTCCAAGTGCTTATGTATGCATTTATGCTTCACAAAAAGAAGCCTCTTCAGTTTCCCGTAAATGCGGGAATAATATCTTTCAAAAATCTACAGTCAGGCTTTCTACCATTTAAATACAATAGAAACCAAGAGATCACAGCAGACACCCTTTTGGAGTTTGAGGCCGTTTTAAAAAGATTGGTAAAAGAAATATTAGACCCTTCTATTCCCTTTACAGAGAGGTAGTTTACGCTTTCGCGAAAGCGTACTAAAAACATATAAAAAACCCATCAATATGTATTGATGGGTTTTTATTTTTTAAAACGTGGAGAATACCAGATTCGAACTGGTGGCCTTTTGACTGCCAGTCAAACGCTCTAGCCAACTGAGCTAATCCCCCAAAATAAAATTTACTCTTGAACTCTTAATATGAGTAATGGTTTAGGTGTAAAGAACTCTTTTTTGAGTACTACATTTTTTTCCCAGAGTTTCTTAAAGAAACCTCTCTTCCTGCGCACCACACAAACTATATCTGGATTTACAGACTGAAAATGTTCAAGTACACCTTGATAGGTAGTTGCGTTTGAGGTGGTCTTATAAGATGCACTCATCTCCTTAAGGTCGTCAGATACGTTTTTCATCTTATCGTCACTCTCTGGTGTCTCAACGTGCAAAAGTTGAATCTCTGTGCCAAAATGCTTTTGCATTTTTTTAAGCGGTTCTAAATGGCGTTTTTTATCAAAGTTTCCATTTTTAAAAGCCATTAGTATTTGAGATGGCTGCTTAAAAGTTTCGTTTTCTGGCACTATGAGGGCTGGTATATTTGTACTTTTTACAAGCTTTCCGGTTGTATTACCAAGATAGACCTCGTCACGTACAGAGTTACTGCGTGGTGAGAGTACCATAAGATCTACAGGTACGTGTTTATTAAAACGCTCTACACCATCTACCACTCCACCTTTTATAGGATGTGAAACAACAGAGACTCCTTTATGATCTACACTACTTACCACTTTCTCTAGTGTGTTTTCTGTATCTTCTTTAAGAACGGTGTTTAACTTTGAGGCGCTTCCTGCCTTAGAAAATTCTTGAAACACTGAGATAACATACACATTTGCATCTACCTCTTGAGCAAGATCTATTGCATATTGAAGTGTGTTAACCGCACTCTTTGATGAACCTATAGGAACAAGAATATTTTTCATACCGTAATTTGTAATTTTACATAAGATTACAAAAATACTTTTAAACTGTGATTGTAAAGGCAAAAAAAATAGACATTCCAGAGATACTTGCGCTCACTAGAGCGTGCGCAAAATCTATGATTGAAAAAGGCATCTATCAATGGAATGAGCATTATCCTAGTGCCGCCGCTTTTGAGCAAGATATAGACCGTGAGGAACTCTGTGTTTTAAAAAAAAACGGAGCGATCATAGGGACCATCGTGGTGTCTACCATTATGGATAAAGAGTATGAAGATGTTGAATGGTTAACTCCATCCCAAGGTAATATCTATGTACATAGACTCGCTGTGCATCCAGATATGCAGGGTAAGGGTTATGCTAGAAAAATGATGAACTATGCACATCAATTTGCACAAAAAGCTGGAGCACCTTCTATACGGCTCGACACCTTCTCGCAAAATAAGCGCAATCAACAATTTTATGAAGCTCGCGGTTATAAAAGACTGGGTAATATATATTTTCCAAAGCAAAGTAATGATCCCTTCTATTGTTATGAGCGCATTATATAAGATGTATTTTTGTAACTCAATTATTTTAAAGCCTGAGTTATCACTATACTATCGCACAACATAGATATTTCCTTTAAGCGCATACAGCAGCTGGCAGTTCCTGCGCTTATTGCTGGTATTGCAGAGCCTGTACTCTCTAGCACAGATGCTGCAGTAGTAGGTAACATTGCAGAAAATAGTGTCGAAGCGCTCGCTGCTGTAGGTATTGTAGGTTCTTTTCTCTCTATGCTTATATGGATACTAGGGCAAACACGTAGCGCCATTTCTGCCATAATATCTCAAAACCTAGGTGCTGGAAAGCTTGAAGATATTAAAGTGTTACCTGCACAGGCTATTTACTTTAATATCATTCTATCTATCATTGTTTTAGGGAGTACATACTTCTTTGTAAAAGAGATTTTTATGCTCCTTAATGCAAAGGGGTTGGTGTTATCTTTAAGTATAGACTATTATAATATACGCGTGTGGGGTTTCCCACTTACACTGTTCACCTTTGCCGTGTTTGGAATTTTTAGAGGGTTACAAAATACCTTCTGGCCTATGATTGTGGCAATTATAGGCGCCTCTCTTAACATAGGCCTTGACTTTATGCTTGTATACGGTATAGACGGTATTATTGAGCCTATGGGGGTTAAGGGTGCTGCCTGGGCAAGTCTGGCAGCACAGGCTGTAATGGCTATACTAGCGCTTGTGCTTTTACTTATAAAGACAGACGTTTCTCTTAGACTACGATTACCGCTGCACCCTGAGATTAAAAGACTTATCTCGATGAGTCTTAACCTCTTTATAAGATCATTTTCTCTCAATGTGGCTCTTGTACTTGCTGTACGTGAGGCGACCGCAATAAGTGATGAGACAGTAGCTGCCCACACCATTGCGGCAAATATATGGCTCTTTACAGCATTCTTTATAGATGGCTATGGAGCGGCTGGCAACCTATTAAGCGGTAGATTGCTAGGTGCAAAGGACTACCCCAACCTCTGGCTACTCACAAAACGAGTTATAAAATATAACCTTGTTGTTGCTGTTTTCTTGATGATTATCTGTGCTATTCTATACAAACCTATGGGCTTACTCTTTAGTAATGACGATGCAGTACTTATCGTATTTTATGGCGTATTTTTTATGGTGATTGTAATGCAACCTATTAACGCTATTGCCTTTACTTTAGACTCAATTTTTAAGGGTCTAGGAGAAATGGGGTGGTTACGTAACACGCTTCTTGTGGCCACATTTTTAGGCTTTGTGCCCGTGCTTTATATAAGTAAATACACGGGGTGGGGTATTTTGGGAATATGGTGTGCCTTTATGGTCTGGATGCTTTTTAGGGCAGGGATGCTTATTTACTTTTACAAGAAAAAGTATTACCCACTAGCCATAAAGTAACGTTTCTATAGATATGAGAATGGTTGAGAGCGCTTTCGCGAAAGCGTACTAAAAACCTATTCCTTTTCTAAAGGTTCCTCTACCTTTTTATTGCTGTCTTTTTGAGTGTCAAGCAATGCTTCATCAAAAGGTTTTCCTAAATAAACAATATGGCTCCCCTGAAAAGACTTAACGTCAAGCTCTTGTACAAATGACCCTATAATATGTATGGTTCCATCCTTCTGTTTTACAAAAAGAGGAATCATCTCATCATCATCTGTAATAATTTTTGCCACTTTTGAGTACTCTTCTTTTGTAGAAATAGGCACTTCACTTATGGTAGGATACTGCCTTGTGACCTCAGTCATATTTATAAAATCATCTGTTGCAGAGAAGAGACCTTCTTTAGGTAACTGTGCTATGTTGTCCATCTCTCTTTTTGAGATGAGACGGTACGCTCCGTTTTCTCCAAATTGTTTTCTAAAACGGTTTATTGCATACTTGTTGATATCGCTATTACCTGTAAGTGACATTAGATATCCTATATCGCTTAGCTCTACGTCATCTGTAAGATCGTCTGAGTAAATATTAGCCTGCATTGCCATAAGCCCCGCCTCTTTTGCGATACGTATGTGGTTTGTGTTGCTATCCAGCAAGACTACGTGGCGTCCATTTTTTTGAAGATACTTAGCAATAAGACGTGGCATTTCTGAGGCACCTACTATGAGTATTCCTTCAGATTTTACTAAAAATACGCCTACTGCCTTAGCAAATAGCCTAGCTGTTGTCGCGTTAAGAAGTACCGTCCCCAGTACAATCATAAATACAAGTGGTGTGATATACTCTGCACCAGGCTCTCCTTTAATAAGAAGTTTTGACCCAAAGAGAGAAGCAATACCTGCCGCTACAATACCGCGTGGACCAACCCAAGAGATAAAAAGCTTTGCGTTAGTCTGTAAATCTGAGCCCCAAGTACTCAAGAAAACCCCTATAGGTCTTACTATAAATACCACAACAAGAAATAATGCTAGTGTCTCCCATCTATATAGTAACTCAAGGTCTACAAGGTTCATATTTGCCGAAAGTAAAATAAACAGTACCGATATAAGTAGTACACTAAGTGACTCTTTGAAGTAAAGTAACTCTTTTATATTAGGCAAGTTTATATTACCTAAAACCATCCCCATTACAACTACGGCTAGCAGTCCAGACTCGTGAGCAAACTGGTCTGACATTACAAATACGCCTAGCACTGCCGCTAGTGTAAAAACATTCATCAAGTAGTGTGGTACTAGCTTTCTTTTTACAATAAAGGCAAGCGCGTGTGCAAACGTAAAACCAAAGGTGCTACCAAAAAGCACAATTTTTCCAAACTCAACCAGCGCTGTTTTTGTAAAAGCAGCGCCCTCCCCTACAGAGATAAACTCATACATAAGTACCGCCACAAGCGCCCCTATGGGATCTATAAGAATCCCTTCCCATTTAAGAACGGTAGAGATATCACGCTTTACAGGCACATTTCTTAATATAGGTGATATTACCGTAGGTCCGGTTACAATGATTAATCCAGAAAACAACAATGATATCTGTAAGCTTAGTCCAAAAATCCAGTAGGCAGCAAGACCAGCTCCTATAAAAGTCACGAGACTACCTATAGAGATAAGCTTTGTAATTACTGGGCCTACATTTCTTATTTCGTCACGTTTTAAGGTAAGACCACCCTCAAAAAGTATAATTGATATCGCTAGCGAGACAAAGTAGTACAGGCTCTCTCCCGGAAATAATCCTTCTTCTCCATTCCAGATAGGTTCTATCCATTTTGTGCCATCTTCAGATATAAGTGTAGATACGGGTCCCACAAAAAGACCTATGAGTAGTAGTGGTAAAATGGCAGGTAATTTTAAACGCCAAGCAGCCCATTGTGCAATGATCCCTAAAATTATGATTCCGGCTAGTTCTAACATATGAATTCAGTTTTGATGCGATATTAGTGTTTTAAAGCTTTTGGCTTTCGTTGTGAAGTTACAATTCTTTGTTAAAAACTAATGTATATAAGGGTTTAAAAACTCTCTTTTTGGTATTTTGCAGAGATTTATGTGATGGATAAAAGCCTTTTTTTGAGGTGTTTTCCGCTTTCGCGAAAGCGTAAAAAATACCATCCCAACTACTATTGACACGTTTTTATGAAAATATATCCTATTGAGGCTGGTAATTTTAAACTTGATGGTGGTGCGATGTTTGGCGTGGTGCCTAAGTCTATATGGAGTCGTACTAACCCTGCAGATAGTAACAACCTTATAGATATTGCAGCGCGCTGTCTCCTTATAGAAGATGGTAATAAGCTCATCCTTATTGATAATGGTATGGGTGACAAGCAGTCTGAGAAGTTTTATGGATATTACTATAGATGGGGTGATCACTCTATAGATACATCACTGGCCCAGTATGGTTTTCATAGAGATGATATTACAGATGTGTTTATGACGCACCTGCATTTTGACCACGTAGGTGGCGCCATACAGTGGAACAAAGATCATACGGGTTATGAACCAGCTTTTAAAAATGCTAAGTTCTGGACTAATGAAAATCACTGGCAGTGGGCTATTGAGCCTAATAATAGAGAGAAGGCGAGTTTCTTAAAAGAAAACCTCATCCCTATGCAAGAAAGTGGCCATTTACACTTTATAGAACGTGGTGAAAATGCCTTTAAGGAAACGAGCGAACTAGGTTTTGGTATTCTCTTTGCAGATGGTCATACAGAAAAGCAAATGTTACCACATATACAGTATCAAGGTAAGACCATTGTTTTTATGGCAGATCTTGTACCCACATTAGGTCATTTACCCGTACCTTATGTGACTGGTTATGATACACGCCCACTTCTATCTATAGATGAAAAAGAACGATTTTTGAAACAAGCGGCAGATAATAATTATTATCTCTGGCTAGAACACGATGCTCACAATGAGCTTGTTACTGTACAACATACCGAAAAAGGTGTGCGTGCAAAAGATATTTTTACCTTTAATGAACTATTTAATTAATAATATGAAGATTCAAACTACAAAATCCTTTCTTCTTGCAGCTACTGCTGCAGCTTTTCTAACAGCCTGTGACACGCCTAGCGCACTCGTTACAGTACCGGTTGAAAATGTAGATAGCAACCCTCTTAAAGTAGCTGCCCTTACAGATGCTCAAGAAAAAGCGTGGAGCTATGCAGACCTTAAAGCAGATACCATACCTGGTATGAGTGTAAATCGTACCTATGAAGAAATTATACCTAATAAAATAGGACAACAAGTTATTGTTGCTGTTATAGATTCTGGTATAGATATAGAGCACGAAGATTTAAAAAATAAAATCTGGACAAACCCTAACGAGATACCGGGTAATGGTAAAGATGATGATAACAACGGGTATGTAGATGATATACACGGATGGAATTTTCTAGGTGATGTAAATGCAGAGCAGCTAGAGTTTGTACGTATTATAAAAAGATACGAGAGCCAGTTTGAAGGTAAAACACTTGCATCTATACCTGCAAACCTAAGAGAAATCTTCCAACAGTATCAAAAAGCAAAAAGTGAGTATGACACGAAAGTAACAGAGGCACAAGCAAACAAAACACGTTACGAGCAAATTTTAGGGCAACTTAAAACATCCCACGCAGCTGTAAAAGCAAAGCTGGGTAAAGAAGATTATACTGCGGCAGATCTTAAAGCCATTGCAAACCCTACGGCAGAGATGCAGCAGCACGTTGCGTTCTTAACACAAATGTTGAGCTATGCAGACTCAATACCTGAGTTTATTAAAAATATAAATGATGGCGTAGATTACTTTACAAATCAGCTAGAGGCAAACTACAATAAAACAGCAGATTTTAGAAAAGTACTAGGTGATGATCCTTATGATATTACAGATACCAACTATGGTAATAACAACGTGTATGGACCAGAGCCAGACGGTGCAAAACACGGTACACACGTAGCAGGTATTATTGCTGCAGAGCGTGATAATGGTAAGGGTATGAATGGTGTTGCAAATAAAAACATCAAGATTATGGCACTACGTGCAGTACCAGATGGTGATGAGTATGATAAAGATATCGCACTAGCAATACGCTATGCGGTAGATAATGGTGCAAAGGTGATCAATACCTCTTTTGGAAAATACTACTCTCAAAATCCAGAGTGGGTTTATGACGCAATAAAATATGCGGCAAAGAAGGATGTACTTATCGTAAACGCTGCGGGTAATGAAGGGATAAGCCTTGATGATCCGGCAAATAGAGTATACCCTAACGATCAGATAGATAATGTAAATGAGATGAGTGACACTTTCCTCACTGTAGGAGCACTTAACCTAAAGTATGGTGGTGAGCTTGTAGCAAGCTTCTCAAACTATGGTAAGTCTCAAGTAGATGTATTTGCTCCTGGTGTACGTATATACAGTACCACTCCTGAAGATACGTATGAGTTCTTACAAGGTACCTCTATGGCATCGCCTAACACGGCTGGTGTTGCAGCAATGCTACGTAGCTATTATCCAAAATTAAGCGCTGCAAACATTAAAAAGATCATTATGGCTAGTGGTCTTGCTACCGGTACTCAAGTTATCTTAGGAGGTGATGAGACTAAGAAAGCGCGTTTTAGCGATATTTCAAAATCTGGTGAGATGGTCAATATGTACAATGCTTTTAAACTAGCAGAGCTACAAAAATAATTTTAGTAATTTCTAAAAATCCCAAGTTCCTCGATAGTGGAATTTGGGATTTTAACTTTAAATCAATCTATAATGAAAAACGCTTATAAATTACTGGTGATGGTATCGTTGTTCGCTTTCGCGAAAGCGTATGCACAAAACAACACCTCATACTGGCAACAACACGTCGACTACGAGATGGAGATCGATATGAATGTAAAAAACTATCAGTACGATGGTAAACAGAAGCTGGTGTATACAAACAACTCACCAGAGACGCTAGACCGTGTGTATTATCACCTTTACTTTAATGCATTTCAACCAGGTAGTGAGATGGATGTGCGCTCGCGCAACATTGCAGATCCAGATGGTCGTGTTAAAGATCGAATAAGCAAGCTAGGGCCAGATGAGATAGGTTTTATAAAAGTAAAAAGCCTTACTCAAGATGGTAAAAAATTAAACTATGAGGTAGCCGGTACTGTGCTAGAAGTACAACTTGCTGCACCTATCGCACCAGGAGCAAGTACAACCTTTAATATGGATTTTAAAGGACAAGTACCAGTACAGATACGCCGTAGTGGTCGTAACAATAAAGAAGGTGTTGCACTATCTATGACACAGTGGTACCCAAAAATGGCCGAATATGATTTTGAAGGCTGGCACGCACATCCTTATATCGCTCGTGAGTTTCACAGTGTATGGGGAGACTTTGATGTAAAAATCACAATAGATGAAAACTACACCGTAGGTGGTACAGGCTATTTACAAGATCCAGAAGATATGGGTCACGGGTATGCTGGCACTTCTATGAAGCCTGGTAAAAACGCAAAGCGTGGTAAATTACAATGGCACTTTAAAGCACCAAACGTACACGACTTTACCTGGGCTGCAGATCCTGAGTATGTACACGATGTGATTATGGGAGAAAATGATACAGAGCTACACTTCTTCTATAAAAATAAAGAGTCTATAAAGGCAAACTGGAAAAAACTACAGCCTATGACGGCAGACTTACTTGCCTTTTATAACAAGCACGTAGGTACATACCCTTACAAGCAGTACTCTGTGATACAAGGTGGAGATGGTGGTATGGAGTATGCAATGAGTACACTTATCACTGGTGAGCGCAAGTTTGGGAGCCTTTTTGGTGTGACTGCACACGAGATGGCACATACTTGGTTTCAATTCTTACTGGCAAGTAATGAGGCAAAACACGAGTGGATGGATGAAGGATTTACTTCATATATCTCTGCTCTAGCCGAAAATGAACTTACAGGAGGTGATAACCCTAATCCAATTGCTGGATCATACAGAGGGTACTACTACCTTGTAAAAAGCGGTAAAGAACAACCACAAACTACACACGCAGACCGTTACAACGAGAATATGCCTTACAGCATCGCTGCATACAGTAAAGGTGCCGTATTTCTAGCACAACTAGGATACGTTATAGGGGAAGATAACCTTAAAAAAACGCTCAAAAAATACTTTGATGATTTTGCTTTTAAGCACCCTACGCCTAACGATATTAAACGTACGGCAGAGAAGGTTTCTGGTATGGAGCTAGACTGGTATCTTACAGACTGGACACAAACTACAAATACGATAGACTACGGTATCACAAGCGTTGAGGCAGATGGTAATAAAACAAAGGTTACGCTTACGCGAAAAGGGTTAATGCCTATGCCTATAGATCTTTATGTAGATATGGCAGACGGTTCTCAAAAATCATACTATATGCCACTGCGTATGATGCGTGCCGAAAAACCAAACCCAACGCCAAACATTACTCGTGAGCAACTCGCAGACTGGCCTTGGACAAACCCTACATATACCTTTACAATAGACGCACCTATAAGTAAAGTAAAGATGATGAAGATTGATCCTACCTCAAAAATGGCAGATATTGATCAAACAGATAATGTGTGGGAAAACAAGTAAGATAACCTCACATTACTAGCGCTTATTTAAACCAGCTCATTACGAGCTGGTTTTTTTATAAAGACTTTATGATTCATAATCTTCTGATACTATGATAGTTTTATATTTTTAAATGTGAGTAAAGCGTTTATGAATTATAAGTTATTTTTTCTTTTTTGCTTGGTGGGGAGTTATACCTCAGCACAGACGCTCGAAGGGACTATTTATAATGCAACCCAAACACTACCTGGTGTAAGTGTAAAAAACCTGTCAAGAAATATACAAACCCAAAGCACTAGTAATGGGTCCTTTATAATTGCGGCAGCTGTAAATGATTCTATTTCTTTCTATCTCTTTCCATATGCACCTCAACTTAAAGTGATCACCGCAAAAGATATATCTAGTCCCATAGTCATTGAGTTAAAAGAAGTAAACAATGAACTTGACGAGGTACTCTTGCATAATACGCCTAAAAAAGAAATCACTTTTAGTGCGCCGGCTTATGAGCAGACAGTCCAGCAGTCTATACTAGGAGATATTGACAAAAACGGACATCTCTACGTCCCACCAGCGTCTACTTACGGAATTAACTTTGTTGCACTATTTAAAAAGGCACGTAAGCTATTTAAGAAAAAGGACGGACGGAGAAATGCAAAAACAACTCTAGCTATTAATTCCTTACAATTAGAAAAACTCTTTAAAGAGGATCCTGTCTTTAATGATGACTTTTTGTACAACGAGCTAGGCCTACCAGAAAATAGTGCTTACTACTTTTTTGACTATTGTGAATCACGACAGTTAGATACAAACCTCCTCAAACCCAAAAACAGCTTCTTACTTATGGATAAACTTATCACCCTGAGTGAGGAATACAAAGAGATGTTTAACTCTCTAAAGCAATAGGTTGATAAATACTACCCCTTCCCTATCTCCAGTAAACTATCCCACTGGGTTGTATATCGTGGGCTGCGCTCCTCTTTAATGAGTTCCCATTCCTTATTACTTTTTGAGGTGCCAGATAATCCTGCCGAAACTGTAGACTTCCCGTAGCGATTATTTATTGCGTCAAAGGCTTTTATGAGGCGCTTATCTCCCGTCGCTTCGGGCATAAAGAGGTTACCTTGTACTTCCTCCTCTGGTATGAGACCTAAAAGGTCTACGCCCACTTTTTTGTACTTAAATCCCGGCTTATAAATTCGCTTTAAGGCTTTTTTTGCTTCTACTATAAGAATAAAAGTATCATTCGTGGGCACAGATAAGGTTACAATGGTCTTATCTGCGTGTTGCACATCATTTGTGCTGTGATAGTTTGTGGTGAGATATATACGCAGTTGTGTACAGCAACATTTTTGGGAGCGTAGCACCTCGCTTACTTCACTTATGTAGTAAGCGCAGGCTTCTTCTATTTGTGGTAGGTTATCCAGTTTTTTACCAAAGGATTTTGCTGTTCCTATTGCTTTTTTCTTTCGCGGAAGCGTTTCAAAAGGAATACAAGATTCTCCATTAAGCTCCCTCCACAAGCGCTCCCCTACTACGGTCATTTCTTTACGTACCCACGCAAGTGGTACTTCTGTAAATGCATAAGCTGTAAAGACACCTATATGAGCGAGACGCTCCACGTGTTTTTTACCTAGCCCCCAGATGTCTTTTGTTTCTGCCCAGTTAAGTGCCTCTATGCGTCGCTCCTCGGTATCCATCACATACACGTGGTCAAAGTGTGCTACCTTTTTTGAAATACGGTTTGCAAGTTTTGCCAGCACCTTAGTAGGTGCAATGCCTACTCCTACAGGTATCCCAGTGCGCTGCACAATCGTATTTTTAATTTGGTGACCGTAGGCGTTAAGATCTACGTGAATCATCCCAGAGAGATCTACAAAAGACTCATCTATACTGTACACCTCAACGGCAGGTGAGAACTCGCGCAGTACATTCATCACGCGGTCAGACATATCTCCATACAAGGTGTAATTTGATGAGAAGAGCGTGACATCGTTTTGTGCCAGCAACCCTTTTATTTTAAAAAGTGGGTCGCGATATGGGATATGTGTGAGCGCCTTTGCTTCTTTATTTTTTGCTATGATACAGCCATCATTATTACTCAATACAGCGACAGGTCTACCCTTTAAGTCAGGTCTAAATACCTGCTCACAAGAGGCATAAAAGCTATTACAATCTACCATCGCAATCATACCGCCTTGTGTATTATGTAGCTTATCATTCCCCAGAGTTCTATAGGTTTTGAAGCATTTATTCTTTGCACATCAAAACCCTCTTCTGTAATAACTAGTGCCAGTTTACCCTCTTGTGCTACTTGTGCGCGGTCTATTATCAAAACATCTTTATCAAGAATGTTATGTGACTTCCAGCTATCACCCTTTACACGTACAAAAAAGGTCGCATCACGAGAAGAACTAAGCTCCTTATTGAGGTCTATCATAGGCTCACGGTAATGCGTCGCAGGACTGGGGAAACCTGTTTGTACAGACCGGTTACCCGAGTAGTCTGTCACAGCACGTTTTACTTTTTGAGGTTCTGTCTTCATAGATGACAAAATTATGGATATTTTCCAATAAAATGTATTTTTTCCATTATTTGATGTGCTGTATTGTGATTTTTTTGCTTTCGCGAAAGCGTATATCTCCTCCTTTACCTACCTCAATTCTACTATCTTTGCCAGCAATGGCACACACGTACCCAAGAAAAGAAAAGCTAAAATCTAAGAAGCTCATAGAAGCGCTTTTTATAGAGGGAAGGTCTGTCAAGTCTTTTCCGCTGCGGCTCATATATATGGAGACACCACTCAAGGAAGAAGGCATATCACACCAAGTGAGCGTTTCTGTATCTAAGCGCAATTTTAAACTTGCCGTATCTCGCAATCGTATAAAACGCTTGATGCGGGAGTCTTATCGTTTACACAAAGACCAGATTTGTATAAAAGGCACGACCTTTGTGATGCTTATTATCTATACAGGTCGAGAAGAAGTCTCTCAACAACAGCTTCATAAGGCTATGGTCAAACTTATAAAACGATTTAATGATGCGATAGCTCCTGCATCATAAGTTTGTTGCATCTCTGGCCTTTTCTTATCTTGTTAGGTATAGGTGCATTTTTTATGCGCAGATGGATTAAAAAAAATAAAAAGTAGATAATTACGCTTTCGCGAAAGCGTTATACGCACAACTATAGTCTCTTACAGACATCTTGTATTATGAAAAAGAAAATATTCATTCCCGTTATTGCTGTTGTCATAGGTATCAGTACGGTTAGTTTTAAAAGTGACTTCTTTGAAATCGCAAAGCAAATCGAAATTTTTACAGAGCTCTTTAAGGAGCTTAATATGAATTATGTAGATGAGACAAACCCTGCAGAGCTTATGGATAGTGCCATAGAGGGTATGCTTGCAGATCTTGATCCGTATACAAAGTACTGGACGGAGCAAGAGGTAGAAGATGCAAAAATTAACCGCTCTGGAGACTACTCTGGTATAGGTGCCACCGTGCGCAATCAAGACGGAAAGATGACCATTACAGAACCGCGCAAAGGCTACCCGGCAGATAAAGCAGGTCTTAAAGCAGGTGATGAGATTATAAAAATAGGTGACATTACCGTGGCAGATGTAGATGGTGATGCTGGAGATTTACTTAAAGGAGCACCAAACAGTGAGGTGGTCATCACCTACAAGCGCCAAGGAAAAACAGATAAAGCAACTATAAAACGCTCTGCGGTAGAGATAGATGCAGTCCCGTTTTCAAAACTCATAAATGGTGATACTGGGTACATCGTGCTTACAAAGTTTAATAAAAAGGCATCTAGCCAGGTAAAAGAAGCACTTGTGAGTCTTAAAACAGATGGTGCTACAAAGATTATACTTGACCTACGTGGTAACGGTGGTGGTTTACTTAGTGAGGCTATAAATATTTGCAATCTCTTTTTACCTAAAGGGTCTCTCATTACAACCACAAAGTCTGTAGTAAAAAAATACAATAAGACCTATACGACTTCGCAAGAACCTGTAGATACAGAGATACCTCTTGTAGTGCTCGTAAATGGTAGGTCTGCCTCTGCCTCAGAGATTGTTTCTGGAGGTTTACAAGATTATGATAGAGCTGTGGTGGTAGGTGCTAGAACCTTTGGTAAAGGTCTTGTACAGCGCCCTAAACCACTTACTTACGGTACATCTGTAAAAATCACGATATCTCGCTACTACACGCCTTCTGGTCGCTGTATACAAGCTCTAGATTACTGGAATCGTGATGAAAATGGAAATGCTGTACGCACCGATGCTGCAGATTATAATGAGTTTAAAACTAAAAACGGTCGTAAGGTACTAGACGGTGGTGGTGTATTACCAGATATACAAGTGAGCTCTGCAAAGTTGAGCCCAGTAACAACTGCTCTTCTTAAGGATAATGCGATTTTTGAATATGCTACAGATTACTATTATAATCATCAGTATAGCGATATGAGTGAGTTCTCGTGGTCACAAGCAGATTTTGCAGACTTTAAATCATTTTTAAATCGTACAGGTTTTAAGTATGAAACCGGTACAGAAAAAGCATTTGCAAAGGCACTAGAACAAGCAGATAAGGATGATCTTAAAACAGAAGTATCGGCGGCTTACAATCAACTTAATAATGCGATAACCCTGGCAAAAGAAAAATCTATAGATGAGCGTCAAGATGAGATTGAAAATCTACTCATAGATGAGATTGTAAAGAGATACTTTTATCGAGATGGTCTTTATGAGTACCAGATTATAAATAATGTAGAGGTTAAGGAAGCGCTAGCAGTACTAGCAGATAAAAATCGCTACAATAAGATTTTAAATAATTAAAAGGACTGCGCTACATATAGCCCTGCTCCTATTATCTGTGCAAGCTTTTGCTCAGGTCGATAAAACACACGAAACCTTTTTTGAGACAGATAAATCTAATCTCGTTGCTATAGAAAATGCAAAGCTAGAACGCTTTATTACCTCTTTGCCTCTAGATAAAATAGAAGATATCTCTATTTATGGCTATTGTGATGACCGGGGTACAGATGCCTATAATAACTGGCTCTCACAAGAGCGTGCAAATACTATTAAACAAAAGTTTGTAGATAGAGGTATTGCAGATAGTATCATAAAAAACTCAGACGGAAAAGGGGAGTTACTTCTCACCAGACTAGATGACGTGGGTAGTGAAGTGCAACGCACCCTTAATCGTAAAGTAGAGATTATCGTATCATTATTAGAACCTCGCGTAGTTCCAAAAGAAGCCATTGCCGAAGAAAAAGAACTAGAAGAGACAAAGGATAGATATAAAACCTTTGAAGATGAGCCTATTGTAAAGGGAGACCGTATCCTATTAAAAAACATTCTTTTTAAAACTAACTACAGCTATATACACGGCAAATCTCGTAAGGACCTTAATAAGCTAGCCAAATATCTCGCTGCACATCCTGAGATTATTTTTAAGATACAGGGTCACGTGTGTTGTGTAGACCACGGCCGTGATGGTATTAATCTAAAGACTGGTAAACGTAATCTCTCTGAGGCGAGAGCAAAATTTATATACGATTATCTTGCAGATCACGGTGTAGCAAAAAAACGAATGCGCTATCAAGGTTTTGGTAGTAGGTTTCCACTAGGTGGTGACCCTAAAGATGATAAGCGTGTAGAGATTCTCGTTACTTATGTGAAGAAAGTAAAGCCCAAGAAAAAGTAATTATATGGTTAAAGTTACGGTAGCAATCTGCATACTTACAATGAGTTTTTTGTCTTGTTCTCAAGCTGTCAAGCCTACATCAAAAATCAATAAGAATTTTAACCAAAACTACATTCCTCCGGGTACTATCAAACTGGTAGATACTATGTTTATTGATAAACAACCCGTGACTAATGAAATGTATAAAGAGTTTTTGAGGCATCGAGATTATTATTGGACTACAGAGTCCTCAAAAATGTTTGAGACTTTACCCACTCACAATGCGCCACTTCCAGATGAAATAAAAGTGTTGCAACAAAACAGTTATGCAGATGCGGTATCATCTTTACTTAATATTAAAGATACCAGTGAAGTAGCCTTAACTAATATTCTTGATAACCCAGTGTATGCAAAGCACCCTATAATAGGTATAGATTATAAAGAAGCTCTTCTTTTTTGTAAATGGCGTTCAGAACTGGCTACTTTGCGTCTTAACCATATCAATAAGACAAAAAAATCTAGAGAACAATTTCCTAAAAAACTATACTATAGGCTCCTTTCGGAAAGTGAGTTTGTAAACGTGATTAATCATTTTAAACAAATTGATCGTTTAAAACAATTACCAGTATCAGAAGCTGGCGTAAAAGATCATCCAGAGGGATATTTGATTACTTTTAATCTTGATGAACTACTTAATGACGGTAGTCTCTTTAATATTCAAAGTGAGCGTATTAAAACCGATACGCTTTCTAAAAGTAAAACCACTTTTAGGTGTATCTGTGAGACAGAGGCTTGGTAAGGTTTACGGCTTAAGTTATGAGTACGCTTTCGCGAAAGCGTAAAAATTCTCGCTATTAGTTTTTCAGCATCCCAATATGAGGAATACCATCTTCTAGATAGCCCTCACCTACTTCTTTAAAACCAAGATTGTTGTAAAAACGTTTGAGATACGTTTGAGCAGATATTTTTATGGTTGTCTCATTATAATACCGCTCTACCGCTTCTATAGATGTGTTCATTAAATCATAACCGTAAGTGTGCGCGCGTTCATTTTCTTTCACTACTACCCTACCTATACTGGCATTTTCAAAATAACCTCCTGGTCCAAAAATTCTGGTATATGCGACTAGCTTTTCGTTTTTATAACCCATCACGTGTACGGCATCTTGATCTTTACCATCTACATCTTGATACACGCAGTCTTGTTCTACTACAAAAACCTCAGCTCTAAGTTGTAGTATATCGTACAACTCGCTCGTATTAAGAAATTCAAACTTTTTGATTTTAAAATCAAGGGCTACTTTGTCCATAAGTAATACCCGCGTAGCGGGATTTTTATAAGGCTAGTTACAAGCTATTTTGTCTACACGTCTCTGGTGGCGACCTCCTTCAAACTCTGTAGTAATAAATGCTTTTACCATCTCAAGCGCCTGCATTTCTGAAGTGTAGCGTGCTGGTATCGCTATCACATTTGCATTGTTATGCTCACGTGCAAGAATGGCAATTTCTTTTATCCAGCATAGGGCCGCACGTACACCTTGATGCTTATTAACAGTCATTGCAATACCGTTACCACTACCACATATAACGATACCAAAATCTGCCTTACCCTCCTCTACATCTGTCGCAACAGGATGTCCAAAGTCTGGATAGTCTACACTATCTGGTGTGTCTGTACCATAATTACTAACAGTATGCCCGGCTTCTTTTAAAAACTTGACAATAACATTCTTATAACTAGGTCCTGCGTGATCGTTTCCTATAGAGATTTTCATAGTACGTTTGTTTGAATAACAAAGTTAGTAAATAGCGGTATTGTTTTACCGTTTTACTTAACCGGTAATTTAATACTGACTATAATTTTGTGTTCTTTTTATTCTTCGATAAAGTTACACGCTTAATATGTTGTATATCACAACTTTAATAGGTGTATGTGTATAAACCTCTTGCTTTGTTTACAATTGTTGATAACCGTGAAAAACCTGTTAATAGCAATTGTCAATAACTTTTAAGCAATACTGATAACTCTATTTGTGATTATAAAATAAAAATACAATACAGGACTTAGGGTATATAAACCTAATTTTTCTATCCCAAATAATGATCAAAATTATGAGCAATAAAAGCAGCCATTTTTAATAAGTTAATAACTCAAGTTATAAGCAATTTTATGTGAAGTGTGGTTATCAACATTTGTTAACTACCTAATGTAACATACAGATTTACAAGCCTATTTAACTATAATAACTCGTAGATAAGATGTCAATAACTAACAAAAAGTCACTTTTACAAAGAACAGCTCAAAAAGTTATACCGCTATTCACACTATATAATAAGCATCAATTTTTTTTTAAATTTTTAAAGAAAAGAAATATATATAATATTATATGTGAATAACATCTAGAAGTAACTAGAAGAAAAAAAGGAAAAGAAGACTGTTTTAAAAAGTGTTGACAAGGAGATTTGTTTCACTTACGTGAAAAAGGAAACTGAAAAGAAAAATAAAGCTGTTAGGTTATGAGTGATAACTCACTCGCTCTTGAGAAAACGGTGTCGAGGTGTGATTAGGGTTTTCTTCCTCAAAGGTTGCGTTTATATATATCGCAAAGCCTATGATTCCAATAATGAAGATTATTAGAAATAGTAAGGTGTTTTTATGAAAAAGCTTTGATGTATTCATAGTGCTCGTCTCTATAAAGACGCTACAAAAATACAATTGTTACACTAATTTTAAGATTTTTTTAAGAAAAATAGAAATAACTTTTAATTTTAAAGTTTTGATTTTTAAAATGTTACCTTAAAAGGGATGTTTTAAGTAATATGAGATTAAGATTTACTGTTTCCGTAATTTTGAGAATGACTGTCGTAAAATGTTTTAAGGCATAGCTTTTGCACAGTACTCTTTACATATCAAAATGTCTTGACTTAAAGAGTATAAAATTTTAATGCTCTTGCTACATACTCTTAGTAAGTAGCTCGTTTCATCTTTTCGCGAAAGCATAATAATCACAAACCCTGTTTCTAAAAGGTTATAAAAACTTAAAATTTTAACAGAAATACTGAAGTTGAACATTTTAAGACTAATTTTGTACCAGATATAAAATAAATGAATAAGAAGAAGAGAAGGAGAGGACCAGGAAAAATAACAAACCTCTCAGAAAGAATACTAAAAATTCTAAAAGCAGATCATCACAAAACTTACAATTACAAACAAATAGCGGCAAAACTTGATGTAGATGATCCATCTAGCCGTAATCAAATAATCAAAAACTTACAGCAACTTAAAGCCAAAGAACAAATCGTAGAAGAGGGACGTGGCCAGTTTAAGATTGCAGCAAATAAAAATTACCACACTGGGATACTAGATGTTTCTGGTAAAGGTGGCGGTTATGTGATGGTAGATGATCTTGAACAAGATATCTATGTACCACCACATCACTTAAATAAAGCACTTAATGGTGACGAGGTTGAGGTATATATATACCGCCAGCGTCGTAGTAAGAAACACGAAGGTGAGATTACAAAAATCATCAAGCGTAAAACTGAAGAATTTGTAGGGGTTGTAAAACTCCAAAAAAAGTTTGCCTTTGTACTTACATCTGAGTCTAACAAGATGTATACAGACATCTTTGTACCACTTAAAAAAATAGGTGATGCACAAGATGGTGATAAAGTAGTGGTTACCATAGAAGACTGGCCAGAAAAAGCAGACTCTCCTTATGGTAAAATCACAAAAGTACTCGGTAAACCTGGTGAGCATAACACAGAGATACACTCTATACTTGCACAATATGGATTGCCATATGAGTTTCCAAAAGAGGTAGAAGAGTATGCAAATAAGATAGATACTTCTATAAAAGAAGAGGAGATTGCAAAGCGTCGTGATATGCGTGATGTACTTACATATACCATAGATCCAAAGGATGCAAAAGACTTTGACGATGCATTGAGTTTCCAAAAACTACAAAATGGTAATTATGAAGTGGGCGTGCATATTGCAGATGTAAGCCACTACCTCGTACCAGGTACTATACTAGATGATGAGGCTTATGAGCGTGCAACCTCTGTATATCTTGTAGATAGAGTAGTACCTATGTTACCAGAAATATTGAGTAACGGTGCGTGTTCTCTACGTCCTAATGAAGAAAAATATACCTTCTCTGCTGTATTTGAGATGGTACCAGAAACTTCAAAAATTGTAAATTCTTGGTTTGGACGTACAGTTACTTACAGTGATGCGCGTTTTGCTTATGAAGAAGCACAAGCTATTATAGAGAGTAGATCTAATATTATTCCAGCGGCAGTATCACTTACTGGTGAAGAGTATACAGTTACAGATGAGCTTGTAGAAGCAACTTTAGAGCTAGATAGACTCGCAAAAATTATGCGCCGCCAGCGTATGAAGGATGGAGCTATCTCTTTTGATAAAGTAGAGGTAAAGTTTAATCTTGATGATGATGCAAACCCTACGGGAGTTTTCTTTAAAACATCAAAAGATGCAAATAAACTCATAGAAGAGTTTATGCTACTTGCAAACAGAAAAGTATCTGAGTTTATAGGTAAACAACGACCTAAAAAGACCTTTGTTTACCGTATACACGACGAGCCTAATGATGAGAAGCTTGCCTCTCTTGAGAAGGTGGTAGGTAAATTTGGTTACAAAATGAACCTCACAGATCGTAAAAGTGTAACCTCTTCTCTTAACCAGTTACTCGTAGATGTACAAGGTAAGAAAGAGCAAAATATGGTAGACACACTTGCCATACGTACTATGAGTAAAGCTGTTTACAGTACAGAAAATATAGGTCACTACGGTCTTGCATTTGAGTATTACAGCCACTTTACCTCACCTATACGTCGTTATCCAGATGTAATGGTGCATCGTTTATTACAACATTATCTAGATGGCGGAAAATCTGCTAGTGAAGAAGAGTATGAACAAAAATGTAAGCACTCATCTCATATGGAGCAGCTTGCTACAAGTTCAGAACGTGATAGCATAAAGTATATGCAAGTCAAGTTTATGCAAGACCATCAAGATGAAGAGTTTATAGGTGTGATCTCTGGAGTTACAGAGTGGGGAATCTACGTAGAGATCATCTCAAATAAGTGTGAAGGTATGGTGCGCTTGCGTGACATAAAAGGAGATCACTATGAGTTTGATCAAGATAGCTACTCGGTTATAGGGCAGAAGTCTGGTAACCAGATTACCCTAGGAGATGAGGTAGTAGTAAAAGTAAAAGAAGCAGATCTTGTTAAGAAACACCTAGACTTTACACTTGTAGGTGTTAAGGAAGGCTTGCATCAATAATAAATACGCTTTCGCGAAAGCAAAAAAATAAGCCACTTTATAAAATTTATAAGGTGGTTTTATTGTATGAAAACAAAACAATGCCATACCTGTAATACACAAACTGAAGTTGCCTTTAGAGTGCGACTTCACAGTAAAAAGCAATGGGTTTTTATTTGTGAAGACTGTTGCAATCTTCACAAAAATAGTCCTGGGTATACCTATGGCGGTACTTGGAAAGGAAAGCGTCATTAATAGTAAGACTGTAACAATAAAGAGGACCGCCTGTCTCTATAACAAACAAAGACAATTATTATGAAAACAATAGTAACATTTATAGCCATACTTATAACGAGTATTTCTTTTGCTCAAAATCCTATCACAAAAAATGTAGGAGATTTTACAGAAGTAAAAGTGTATGATCGTATCGTGGTAAATCTTGTAAAATCTACAGAGAATAAGGTGGTGATTACAGGTGAAGACGTAAGCCAGGTTAATGTGGTAAACAAAGATGGAACACTTAAGATTAAAATGGATCTAGATCTCATTTTTGATGGTAACAAGACCTTTGTATATGTACATTATAATAATCTAGAAGTTATAGATGGTAATGAAGGAGCTGTTATTACCTCAAACGAGCTTATAGAACAAGACAAGATTGAGATTAAGATGCAAGAAGGAGCTCGCGTTAAAGTAGGTTTACAAGTGCGAGAAGCCCTTTTAAGAGCTGTTACAGGAGGTATTATAGAAGCGAGTGGTCAAGCAACGGTACAGAGAGTAAAAGTAAATACAGGTGGTATCTATGAGGGTCGTAACCTAGAGACAGAAACTGCAGAGATATTTGTACAAGCTGGAGGAGAAGTAGAGGCTTATGCGAGTAAAATGGCAGACCTTACTATACGTGCCGGTGGTGACATTGTGATTTACGGTAATCCTGCAGAGGTAAAGAAGCATCGCACCTTTGGAGGGCGTATAAAGATTATGTAACCATAATGTATTCTTAAATTATAGAGGGATGTTCATAACCAGTGAGCATCCCTTTTCTTTTGTAAATCCCTTTACCTAACTTTGTGTAAAGCACCATACTTTTATGTTTGAAGACTTACACACAGCCATACCCCTAGGATTTTTCCTAGCGTTCTTAATAGGGCCTGTGTTTTTTGTGTTACTTGAGACAGCGGCTACAAAAGGTTTTAGAGCTGCTCTAAGTTTTGATATAGGTGTTATCATAGCAGATATTATTTTTATAATGGTTGCTTACTTAAGTAGTTATCAACTGCTAGAAAACTTAAGTAACCAGCCAGGTCTTTATGTTTTTGGTGGTGCTATATTGATAGTGTACGGACTTACTATTTATCTTAAAAAACCTACACGAGATGCCCTAGATCCTAATAGAGCAAAGGTTAAAAAAGGAGGGTATCTACAACTTTTTATAAAAGGATTCTTACTTAATTTTATAAATATAGGAGTGCTTGTTTTCTGGCTAGGTATCTTAATAATTATAGGCCCTACTGTAGAAAATGATGGAGAGCGCCTTCTTGGGTTTTTTATCGGGATGATAGGTGCTTACTTTATTACAGACTTAGGCAAGATTATTCTAGCAAAACAACTTAAAAGATATCTTACTCCACGTAGAATTTTTAAACTAAAAAAGGTTTTAGGCCTTGTTCTTATAGTTTGTGGTCTTGTATTAGTTACTAAGGGTTTTGTACCCTCAGACGAGTTTAATATACAACAGGAGATGGAGCGTTTTCAAGAAATCCCAGAGATTACGCCAGATAGTATTACCTAGAAAATAATATTGCATAAAAAAAGGAACTCCGTATGAAGTTCCTTTTTGAGGTATCGAGCGGATTCGAACCGCTGTAGATGGTGTTGCAGACCACTGCCTAGCCACTCGGCCACGATACCAGTTGTGCGTGCAAATATAGGAATAGATTTGTTATATAACTTATGAGAATCACTACTTTTTTACTTCCTTCTAGTTGCAATTATGCATTATCAAGAAGAGATATAAAAACCTTATCCTTTTTTTACAGCATTTATATTGTTTAAAATGAATGCTTAACGAGTTTTAGTACGCTCTACAGTTACCATTTCTACATCGCCACCTATAGGAGGATTTACCTTAGATACTGCGACTGTTGCTACTTGTATGAGTGCTTCCTCATTAAAAAATCGTACCAGTATACGCTCGCAAACGGTCTCAAGTAGGGCAGAGGGTATTGCCATTTCTTCCTTAACAATACGGTTAAGCAACACATAATCTACCGTGTGAGATAGCGTGTCTGTTTGAGCACTTTTAGATAAATCTGCCTCAATTTCTACATCTACTCTATAATCAGATCCTATGGCTGTCTCTTCAGAGAGGCAACCGTGGTAGGCGTATGCACGTATGTTTGTTACTCTTATTTTTCCCATATGGCGGTATTGTTTATAAGTGGTCAAAGTTACAATACGTACAATGTATAATAAGAATACTATCCTCCAAAGAGATCAAAAATATTACTCAGCGCACTAGTTTTTGCTTTATAGAACTCAGTATATGAGCAGTTTTTGCAAGTAACTGTACTGTATTTTTCGGTTTGCATATTGAGTAATTTAGTTAGAAAGCTACCAGTAGCTCTCATTTGCCCTATATTATAAGTTGTATTTGCACATTTTGGACAGGTATAGTTGAGTGTGTTCATAAAGGTATATTGATTATAGTATATGTAGCTGAGAAGTATATTTTGTTACAAAATCTAGTGCGAGCGCTCCTGTCTATGGATAGTTTATAAGGGTATAATTGCGCTTTCGCGAAAGCGTAAAAAATCCCAGTTAAATCACCTGCACAATCCATCGTCAAAATGATTAATTTTACCACAAGAATTATAGGTTATGACAGAAGAACATAAATCATTAAATTTTTTAGAGCAAATCGTCGAAGAAGATCTTAAAGGGTCTTATTCTAAAGAAGATTTACGCTTTAGATTTCCACCAGAGCCTAATGGGTATTTACACATAGGGCACTGTAAGGCTATATGCATAAGTTTTGGACTAGGGGAGAAGTATGGTGCACCGGTAAACTTACGTTTTGACGATACAAACCCAGCCAAAGAAGAGCAAGAGTATGTAGATGCCATTAAGGAAGATGTCTCGTGGTTAGGATACCAGTGGGATAAAGTATGTTTTTCTAGTGACTACTTCCAGCAATTATACGACTGGACTATCCAGCTCATTAAAGATGGAAAGGCTTATGTAGATTCACAGTCTAGTGAAGCAATGGCAGAGCAAAAGGGAACACCTACACAACCTGGTGTACCTGGACCTTATCGTGATCGCACAGTAGAAGAAAACTTAAACCTCTTTGCAAGAATGAAGGCAGGAGAGTTTAAAGAAGGAGAACACATACTACGTGCTAAGATTGATATGGCACACGTAAATATGTTAATGCGTGACCCTATTATCTATAGAGTTTTACATAAAGATCACCACCGTACAGGTAGTGACTGGTGTATATACCCTATGTATGACTGGACACACGGAGAGAGCGATTACATAGAGCAAATATCGCATAGTTTATGCTCACTAGAGTTTAAGCCTCATAGAGAGCTATATGACTGGTTTCTTGACCAAGTTTATACAGGTGAAGATTTACGTCCAAAACAAAGAGAGTTTGCACGCCTTAACCTCAACTATACCATTATGAGTAAGCGCAAGCTTCTTAAACTGGTAGAAGAAGGTGTTGTATCTGGCTGGGATGACCCACGTATGCCTACTATCTCTGGTTTACGTCGTCGTGGGTATACTCCTGCTTCTATACGTAACTTTATAGATGCAGTAGGTGTTGCAAAGCGTGAGAATGTGATAGATGTAGCGCTATTAGAATTTCATATACGTCAAGATTTAAATCGTACTGCACCACGAGTGATGGCAGTTCTTGATCCTGTAAAGCTGGTGATTACAAATTATCCAGAAGGAAAAGAAGAGTGGCTAGATGCAGAAAATAATCCAGAAGATGAGAGTGCAGGTGAGCGTAAAGTTCCTTTTAGTAAAGAGCTGTACATAGAGCGTGAAGATTTTAAAGAAAATGCTGGTAGTAAATACTTTAGACTTACTACGGGTAAAGAAGTACGTCTCAAAAATGCATATATCATAAAGGGTGAAGAAGTCATAAAAGATGCAGATGGAAACATCACAGAGATACATTGTACCTATGACCCAGAGAGTAGATCTGGAAGCGGTACAGAAGCTTCTAAGCGCAATGTAAAAGGAACACTTCACTGGGTATCTATACAACACGCTATTAAGGCAGAGGTGCGCTTGTTTGATAGACTTTTTAGTGATGAAAATCCAGATGGTCACGAAGACAAGGATTTTATGGAATTTATAAATCCTAACAGTTTAACAACCATTACAGGCTACCTTGAGCCTAGTCTCAAAGATGTTGAGGTAGGTGACTTATTTCAGTTTCAGCGCAAGGGATATTTTAATGTAGATAAGGACAGTACAACATCGCATCTTGTTTTTAACAGAACGGTAGGTTTACGTGATTCTTGGGCAAAAATTAAACCTAAGCAAGCCTCACAAAAAAATCAAAATGCACCAAAACCTCAGCAGCAACAAGCATCTGCATTGAGTACCATAAATAAACTAGGTAAGAAGCTAGCAAATCTTCCAGAGGAGAAGCGTCTTACTACAGTAGCAGATATTCAAAAACTAGCAGTCCAGCTTACAGAAGAAGAGGTAAAAGGATTCTTTAACACTGCGGCAAAGAAGGTAGGAACTCGTCTTGCGGGTATGGAGAGTTTATACGCTTTCGCGAAAGCGCAAAACAAAACCATTAAAGACATAGAAGGTGCAGAAGCATTTGTCGAAAAAGCAAGAGAAGATAAGAATGAATTGCTGCAAGAAGCGGCAGCAAGGTTTTAAGAAATAGGGATCTCTATTTTAACTAAAATTGGCATAAAAACCCGTTATCTAGAAAGATAGCGGGTTTTTTTAACATTTATTATGAGCTGGTATTGTGGATAT
Source organism: Dokdonia sp. MED134 (assembly GCF_000152925.2). Taxonomy (NCBI): domain Bacteria; kingdom Pseudomonadati; phylum Bacteroidota; class Flavobacteriia; order Flavobacteriales; family Flavobacteriaceae; genus Dokdonia; species Dokdonia sp. MED134. The sequence goes on from NZ_CP009301.1 coordinate 2,083,414, forward strand.
TAACCGGTTATTAACGGAGAATAAAAGGCTATCAAAATATCTTTACACAACAACAAATACTAATCAAAAATAATAGAGATATGAGTAAGTCAAGTAATACATTATTAGCTTTAGTTCTAGGTGGTGCAATAGGCGCAGCAGCAGGAATTCTTTATGCTCCAGAAAAAGGAACTAAGACTAGAAAAGACCTTTCTAAAAAGGCAAAGAAAGAACAAGAAAAGCTGGTAAAACAACTTAAAGAGACTAGAGAGTCACTTACAGATAATGCACAACAGGCAAAATTATCTTTTGAAGAAAAACTTAATAGCACAATCTCTACAGCAAGTCACAAAGCAGATGATGTAATTGCAACATTAGAATCTAAACTTGCAGAACTAAGACTTCAAAATGCTAAGTTGCAAAAAGATGCTACTGTAGAAAAGGCAAAGGTAAAAACAGAAAAAGCATTATCATAAGCCTTAAAAAACCAATCAAATATGGCTTTTGAAAAGTTAACAAATAATCTAAAAGGACTTACAGATAACGGGCAACAGTATGCTAAGGTTACTGCAGAGTACTATAAACTCTCACTGTTTAAAAATGGAATGAGAGGTTTAGTAAGTGCTGCAAATCTTGCGCTTAGAGCCACTTTTGGTCTTCTTGCTTTGCTATTCTTATCTATTGGTCTTGCTATTGTAATAGGTGATGCTTTAGATAGTGCTAGTAAAGGATACTTTATAGTGGGTGGTATATATATTGTCATTTTCTTATTAGTATTCTTATTTGCAGGGAAACCACTTGAGCGTATGTTACTTACAAAGTATAGTAAAATGGCCTTTAGCGATGATTCTTTTAAGGAAACGCCCTCTGCAGGAGCTTCTATGCCTATAAAAAATAAGATAGATGAGAGTATATAATAACTTTGACCAGATAGAACACGATCTTAAAATCCTTAAACTTAAGAGACAAATAAGTGAGGAGGAGGTAAGACTTAATGTAAATGGCGCAAAGACTGGAATGAGCTCAGGGTTGTCTCCAGTTTCTTCTCTAGGTAATCTTTTGGGCTCACTGGTACAAAAGGCAGTAGTAGCAAAATTACTTAGTGCAATCTTTGGCTATAAGCGCGTTAAGGAAGTAGATAAAAAAGGAGAATATAAAGGGTAGTATCGCATTATTATTTACAAAAAAAGCCCCAAGATTTCTTGGGGCTTTTTTACTATAAAGATGATTTTAATCTTCTTGAGAATCTCTATTTTTCTTATTTATGATTCCTTTTGCTTCATTTTCTTTTTTCATTTGCTCTCCTATTTGATTTGAAGCTACAAATGAGGTAATCATATCATTAAGCATATTGCTACCCGCTTGTGGTGAGTTAGGCATAAGTATAAGGTTTGAGTTAGTTTGCTCACCCATAGATTGTAAAGTATCATAGTGTTGTGTTACAACAATAAGAGCAGATGCTTCTTGAGAATTTATCCCCACATTATTTAATACATCTACAGACTCCTCAAGACCACGAGCAATCTCTCTACGCTGGTCTGCAATACCTTGTCCTTGTAAACGCTTAGACTCTGCTTCTGCACGTGCTTTTGCTACAATCTTGATACGATCTGCTTCTGCTTCAAACTCTGCAGCCACTTTCTCGCGTTCTGCTGCATTAATTCTGTTCATAGCTGCCTTTACCTGTAAATCTGGATCAATGTCTGTTACAAGTGTTTTAATGATGTCAAAACCGTAGTTAGACATTGCTTCATTAAGCTCACGCTTTACTGCAATGGCAATATCATCTTTACGCTCAAAAACGTCATCTAGTTTCATTTTAGGTACCTCTGCACGTACTACGTCAAAAACGTATGAAGTAATTTGATCTCCTGGGTTTTCTAGTTTGTAAAAAGCATCATATACTTGATCCTTAACTACTTGAAACTGTACAGAGATTTTAAGTCTTACAAAAACGTCATCTTTTGTTTTTGTTTCTACCACAACATCTAGTTGTTGAATTTTTAGGTTGATGCGCCCCGCAATTTTATCTATTAGTGGTATTTTAAATTGTAATCCAGAATTACGTACCCCTACAAATTTCCCAAAACGCTCGACTACAGCAGCGGTTTGTTGTTTTACCATAAAGAAAGCAGAGATTAACACAAATAGTGTAAAAACTATTAGTACAGGAAGAATAACTTGACTCATAATTATTGTTTTTGATGGTTTATTGAACCTTTTACAAAGATTCTCATAAAGATAAGTAGCTATTATCGAGAAAAAGTAACACTTAAGCTAAAAGTTTCTGAAACGAAATAAACTTGCTCTATATTACAAACTGATTAATCAAAGTCGTTCTAGTCTGAACCTCAATATATGAGATACATAGTTTTTTTAATATTCTTTGCTATAGGTATGCTTACCGTAACAGCACAGTCTTATTATAGTCCAGGTAACTATAATAGATTAGGGCTACAGGCAAAACTCTCAGTACTAGATATAGATACCCAAAACTTTAATCTAAAAGGGGAAACTGGTTTTCTAGGTGGTCTTACCACGAGGGGTAGATTATACAACGATTTTGGAATCGTTTATGGGATTGATTTTTTAAGTGCTAATATAAATTTACAAAGTCGTCCACTAGGAGAGTCACGTCTAGAAGAAACTCGATATACAGTAATAGGAGCACAGCTTAATCTATTATTTAGTTACAATCTTATAGAAAAACATCTTGCAATAGATTTTGGTCCTGCCTTACTTGTTAATGGTAAAATGAATTTAAGACAGACGGGCCAGAGAGATAATATTGTAGAAGGCTATACAGCATTAAGAGCAGAAGATATTGAAGAAATATCACGTATAAATGGTTTTGGTATCATAGGTATCACCGCTGGTTTTGAGCACGTGAGATTTATTATACAATATCAATATGGATTTACAAATATGTTTAATAATCTTAACGACCGAGATCTATTAGATGTAGATCCTAATGCAAATAATTTTAAAGGATCTCCATCTTTACTAGCTGGAGGTATTGTTCTTTATCTTTAAAGCATAAAAAAGAGGAAGCTATAAACTCCCTCTTTTTTAGAATATCAAATAATAATTATCCTAGCGTAGCGATAGCATAATCTATACGTCGCAGTGTTTCTTCTTTACCTATAGTAGTTGCAATATCAAAAACATCTGGTCCCTGCATAGCTCCCACTAGCGAAAGCCTAAAAGGTTGCATTACTTTACCAAATCCTAGTTCACTATCTACTATCCAAGCTTTAAGAGCTGTTTGTGCCTCTATAGTTGTAAAGTTATCTACACCATTAAGTATGATTTTTACTTCTTCCATAATAGCGTTAGTACCTTCTTTCCAGGCTTTTTTTGACGCTTTTTCATCAAAGGCAGTAGGAGCTGTAAAGAAGTAGCTACCTAAGGTCCAAAGATCTTCTACAAATACAGCACGCTCTTTTATAAGTGTTATAACCTGTGTAGTATATCCTTCTGTAGTCTCAACACCTTTCTCAGTTAACAATGTAGAGAAAGCTGTTGCAATAGTTGCTACAGGCGTTTCTTGCATATACTGCTGCTGGAACCATTTTGTTTTTTCTGGATCAAATTTGGCACCGCCTTTATTAACACGTTTTAAGTCAAAGGCAGCAATAAGCTCTTCAAGACTAAAGATTTCTTGCTCTGTACCTGGATTCCATCCTAAAAAGGCAAGCATATTTACTACAGCCTCTGCAAAGTATCCATCTTCTCTGTAACCAGAAGAGATTTCATTACTCTTAGGATCTTCCCATTGTAGCGGAAATACTGGAAAACCTAGTTTATCTCCATCACGCTTACTTAACTTTCCTTTACCCACTGGTTTAAGGATAAGCGGTAAGTGTGCAAATTTTGGAGCTGTCCACCCTAATGCTCTGTATAGCAATACGTGTAAAGCAAGAGATGGTAACCACTCCTCACCTCGTATTACGTGAGAGATTTCCATAAGGTGGTCATCTACAATATTTGCTAGGTGATAAGTAGGCATACCATCAGACTTAAATAAAATCTTATCATCTAGTATGTTTGTATCTATCTCCATATCACCACGTATCTCATCTTGAAGTTTTAAAACTTCATCTTGAGGAGATTTAAAACGTATCACATAGTTATCACCAGCTGCGATGCGTTGTTTAGTTTCTTCTTGAGAGAGTACTAGTGAGTTATCTAGTTTAAGACGGTTATGCCAGTTATATATAAAAGTTTTACCGTTTGCCTTGTGATCTTTTCGGTGAGCATCTAGGCTCTCTGCCGTGTCAAAAGCATAGTAAGCATTACCAGAATCTATAAGCTTCTGTGCATAGGTATGATACATATCCTTGCGCTCGCTTTGCCTATATGGTCCATATCCACCATCTTTAGTAGGCCCCTCATCATAAGAGATACCGCACCAGTCTAGACTCTCACGTATGTAATCTTCGGCACCAGCTACATAGCGATTTTGATCTGTATCTTCTATACGTAAGATAAAAGTACCTCCGTGTTTCTTTGCAAATAAGTAATTAAAAAGCGCCGTGCGCACACCACCGATGTGCAATGGCCCAGTAGGTGAAGGTGCAAATCGCACTCTAACATTTTGAGACATAGTCTTAGATTTTGTGCAAAGATACTTTTAAGAAGAGTAAAATTTTGAGATTTGGGGTTTAAAGTTTTTACGCTTTCGCGAAAGCGTAACCCTAGTAATTACATTTTGTAGAACTATATTTAATTAACCTGTGGTCTCTGATCTGCTGGGACTCGCTTGTTCATAATCTTAAACCATAAGGGTGGTAATAGCGATAGCACCATACTGGTAGGATATCCATATGGTAATTGTGGGCTTATGTCGTGATAATCTAGTAATTGATATTTCTTATTTGCACGATAGTGGTGATCACTGTGACGGGTAAGCTCATAAAGCATTATACGTCCAAAAACGTGGTTACTATTCCACGAGTGTACTTCTCTTACACGTTCATAACGGCCACTAGGAAGTTTTTTACGTCTCAACCCATAATGTTCTATGTAATTAATAGTCTCAAGGAGTAAAAAGCCTGCGATTGCTGCAAAAATTACAACCATAAGACCTAAAGAGCCAAAAAACCAATAGGCAACAAACAGATAACTAGCTTGAAAAATGTGATACCAGAGCATATCATTTTTAAAAGATAAAAAAGAGTTATTTGCTCTTTTTAATAGGTCCATTTGTATCCTCCAGGAGTTTGTATACTGCTTGTAAATAGAAGATACCCAAAAAGAATAAAGCGATTGATTATACTTTGCTGTGGCCGGATCTTCTGGAGTAGCAGCTTTAAGATGGTGGCCATAGTTATGCTCTATATAAAAGTGCATATAGAGTGCTGGCAGTAGGAGGAGTTTACCTAGAGTTCGCTCTATTTTACTTTTACGATGACCCAGCTCGTGAGCTACATTTATTCCATTAGAGCCTATTACAATACCGGCAGAAAATATGAGACCTACAAGCTCTGCAAGGCTAGTTTCTTGAGTAGTTACTGTGGTTAATGTAAGTAATAATATACCGTACACAATCACAATGTTTAGATACAATAAGAAATCTGTCCAGTGTAATGATTTCTTATCTTCCTTTTCTTGAGAGTCTATATTAACCTCATTTACAGGTAAAATTGATTCAATGATAGGTACAAGTACAAAGGCATAAATCGGGGTTAACCACACCCAGATACCTTGATAAGTAAGACCTATAAAAGCACATAGTGGAGTAGAGTAGGCAGTAAGATATTTGAGATCTTTCATAGGGTAAAAGTGCTGTGTTTAATATATTGTTAGAAAGGACAAAGCAATAATCTTGCATAAAGTGTTGATAGGCAAGATTATTGTAGACAAAATAGAACATTCTTAAAACATAATAAAATAGTACTTTAGAGGTTGCTATAAAGAGAATACCTATAATGATGCACAGGTTTGAAAAGATAGAGAGGAAGTTAGAAGGTTTTATTAAGAAGTATTACACAAATGAGTTGCTTAAAGGCGTGATTTTGTTTTTTGCTTTTGGGGTCTTATATTTTTTACTCACCCTCTTAATTGAATATTTCTTTTGGCTCAGTCCTCCAGGTCGTACCGTTCTATTTTGGGTTTTTATTCTTGTAGAAATAGCACTTCTCGCCAAATTCATTTTACTACCACTATCTAGACTTTTTAAACTCTCAAAAGGAATTAACTACAAAGATGCTGCGAGCATAATAGGTAATTATTTTCCAGAGGTAAGTGACAAACTTATAAACACATTACAGTTACACAAAGATGCTGGAGACTCAGAACTTATGCTGGCGAGCATAGCACAAAAAAGTGAAGAGCTAGAGCCGGTACCTTTTAAGCTAGCCATAGATTTAAAAAAAAATAGTAAGTACTTAAAGTATGCTGCCATCCCGATTGTGGTATTTCTTATCGTAAACTATGCAGGTAAGGAAAAGGTATTTTCTTCTAGCTATGAGCGTGTTGTAAACTATAATGAGGCTTATGAGCCACCAGCTCCTTTTTCTTTTTATGTGGTTAATGAAGATTTACAAGCGATAGAGAATAAAGATTTTGAACTTAGAGTACGTACCGTAGGAGATGTAATTCCAGAGGAGGCAAGTATACGCTTTAACGATGAGGTTTATTTTTTACAACAAACGGCTCCAGGAGAATATAGTTATGTTTTTGAGCAACCTACAGAAGATGTGACCTTTAGCCTTCAAGGTAATAAGGTGGTTTCTCAACCTTATGATCTTGAGATACTTAGAGTTCCGGTACTACTTGATTTTGAGATGGTTATAGATTATCCTAATCACACTAATAAGCGCACAGAACGTATTAAAAATACTGGAAACGCAATTATTCCAGAAGGCTCAAACGTGAGCTGGGAGTTACGTACAAGACAAACTGATAATGTAGATCTTGTGCTTAAGGATACGATTATTTCTTTCGCTTTAAGCGAAAATAAAAACAACAGCACATCTTACAGCACCTCTAAGCGTATTTATAATAACACGAGCTACGAGGTAAGTACGAGCAATGCAAGATTAAAAGATTATGAAAGCCTTGCCTATAACTTGCAAGTTATAAAAGATCAATACCCTCAACTATTACTAGAGGCAAAAAGAGATACGGTAAACGAACAACAAAACTATTTTTACGGTAAAGTAAGTGATGACTATGGATTAACTAAGTTGCAAATCGTGTATTACCCGTCTGAAACTGAAGTAAAGCAATATAAGACTATTGCTATATCAAACGGTAATGTGGATCAATTTGTTTATGCCTTTCCTGATAATCTTGATTTGCAGGAGGGTACGAATTATGAATATTATTTTGAGGTTTTTGATAATGATGCTGTTCATAATTACAAGAGCACAAAGAGTACAATTTTTAGCTACACAAAACTCACAGAGGATGAACTCAAAAACAAACAACTAGAGCAACAACAAAAATCAATTAGTAATCTAGACAAGTCTTTACAAAAGATGAAGGAACGAGAGGAGGAGCTCAAAGAAATCTCTCGTACACAAAAGGAGAACAAGGAACTTACCTTTAATGATCAAAAAAAGCTGGACAATTTCTTAAAGCGACAACAGCAGCAAGAAGAAATGATGAAAGACTTTTCTAAACAACTTAAAGAAAATCTGGATGAGTTTCAAAAGGAAGAAGAACAAACAGATGAGGACAAAGAGAGGTTAAAGGAACGCCTCGAACGTCAAGAAAAAAAGGCGAAGGAAAATGAAAAACTTCTTAAAGAGTTACAAGAACTGCGAGAAAAAATGCCAAAAGAAGAGCTCTCAGAAAAGCTAGAGGAATTAGAAAAACAGAATAAAAATAATAAGCGCAACCTTGAGCAAATGGTTGAACTTACAAAGAGATATTACGTTCAAAAAAAGGCCGAGCAAATTGCAAATGATTTACAAAAGCTTGCAGAAAAACAAGAGGCATTAAGTAAAAAGGAAGGAGCAGAAAATACCAGTGAGCAACAGCAACAACTTAATGAAGAATTTAAAAATCTAGAAGAAGCGCTTAAGGATCTTGAAAAAGAAAATCAAGAACTTAAAAAGCCAATGGATATTCCGGGGGATGAGCAAAAGCAAGAAGAGATTAAAGAAGAGCAACAAGGGGCTTCACAAGAATTAGAAAATCAAGAACAGCAACAACAACAAAGTGGGCAGCCTCAAGACACATCTGCAGCACAGAAAAAACAAAAAAAGGCAGCAGATAAAATGAAACAAATGAGCCAGTCTATGCAGTCACAAATGCAAATGTCTGGTGAGGAAGCATTAGAAGAGGATGCAGAGATGCTTAGGCAGATACTTGATAATTTATTAGTTTTTAGTTTTGAAGAAGAAGTCGTGATGATGAACTTTAGAAGTATGGATGATAAAAATCCTAACTATGCTAAAAAGCTAAGACGCCAGAATGTTTTAAAACAGAATTTTGAGCATATAGATGATAGTCTTTATGCATTATCATTACGTCAACCTAAGCTTGATGAAATAATAAACGAGTCACTGGTAGATATAGATTATAATATGAATAAGGCGTTAGAGCGTCTTGCAGAAAATCAAATTATACAGGGAGTAAGCAGCCAGCAATATGTTATTACTGGAGCAAATGAACTTGCAGACCTTCTTAGCCAGTCTCTTGATGATATGCAAAATGCTATGATGTCGGGTAAAGGTTCTGGAAAAGGAAAAGGTGTAGGGGTAGGTTCTGGCGGTGGTGGCGGTGAGCAATTGCCAGACATCATACAAAGTCAGGAAGAGCTCAATAAGAAAATGGGTCAAGGAAACAAACCTGGAGACGGTAAAGATGGTGAGGATGGTGAAGACGGAGAAAAGGCAGGTGGAGATAAACCAGGCGGTGAAGAAGGTGAAGGAAAAGGAGGAGAGCAACCTGGATCTAATGGAGAGGGCGGAAAAGAGGGTGAAGGAAAAGGTGGTAAAGGAGGCAGTAAAGAATCAAGTAATGGAGATAAAGAAGGAGAAGGTTCTGGTAATGGCGAAGGTGAAAATAGTGGGGATGAGTATGAGCAAGGATTGCTTTATGAAATTTACAAGGAACAGTCTAAATTACGACAGCAGTTACAAGATGCAATTGAGCGTGAAGGTCTAGGTGATGACGCAAAAAAACTTGTAAAGGATATGCAGAAAGTTGAGGAGCAATTATTAGACAAAGGATTTAGTAATGAGACTATGCAGAATATGACTAAACTTAAGCACGAATTATTGAAGCTCAAGGAAGCCACTTTTCAGCAAGGTCAAGAAGAAAAACGTGAGGCAAATACAAATCTTAAGAGTTTTTCAAATCCCGTAAATAGTGCTTTAGAAAAAGCAAAAAAATATTTTAATACAACAGAAATTCTTAACCGTAACGCACTTCCTCTTAAAGAAGAATATAAGCGTAAGGTGCAAGATTATTTTCAGAAGAGCGATGATAGAATTTAATAGTACAAATAATTTTGAGTTAGTTAATCCAGAACAAATCATTTCTTGGTTAGAAGTAGTTATTAGTGCAGAAAAGAAGATTGTCGGTGAGCTTAATTACATCTTTTGTGATGACGCTTATTTACATAAAATTAATGTAGACTTTCTTGACCACGATACATTTACAGACATCATCAGTTTTGACTATACTCAGGGCAATGTAGTAAGTGGCGATATGTATATCTCTGTAGAGCGAGTAGAGGAGAATGCTCAAGATTTTAATTGCTCATTTAGAGACGAATTAAGCCGTGTTATGGTACACGGTATACTTCACTATTGCGGTTATAAAGATAAGAGTATAGAGGAGGCAAAGCTTATGCGTAGTAAGGAGAATACTTATTTAGCATTGCGTTAAGTAGTAATTTTCTTACAATTACTTGTTTTCAATAGTTTTGGCTTCTTATAACCTTAACTCTTTAAGTGATTAAAACTATTTATCTTTGCACGATTTTCTGTTAGGGTAATCACGCTTTCGCGAAAGCGTAATACAAAGTGTTCAATAAAGGACACGTTTAATGTTCCACGTGAAACAATGAGTTTATTTCAAGATACATATGATGTAATTGTAGTTGGTGCGGGTCACGCAGGTTGTGAAGCCGCTGCCGCTGCTGCAAATATGGGAAGTTCTACGCTTCTTGTAACAATGAATCTACAAACCATCGCCCAGATGAGTTGTAATCCAGCTATGGGTGGTATTGCAAAAGGGCAGATTGTAAGAGAGATTGATGCATTAGGAGGATATAGTGGTATTGTGTCTGACAAGACAGCAATACAATTTAAGATGCTCAACAAATCAAAAGGTCCTGCTATGTGGTCACCACGAGTGCAAAGTGATCGTATGCGATTTGCAGAGGAGTGGAGATTGCGTCTAGAAGGAACACCTAATCTTGATTTTTATCAAGAGATGGTGAGCGGACTTCTAGTAGAAAATAACAAGGTTGTAGGTGTAACCACTTCTTTAGGTATTAAAGTAAGAGGTAGATCTGTAGTGCTCACAAATGGTACTTTTTTAAATGGACTTATCCATATAGGTGAGAAACAATTTGGAGGAGGTAGAGCTGGTGAAAGAGCAGCTACTGGTATCACAGAGCAACTACTGGATTTTGGTTTTGATTCTGGTAGAATGAAGACAGGAACACCTCCTCGTGTAGATGGCAGATCATTAGATTTTTCTAAAATGATTATCCAACCAGGAGATGACGTTCCAGAGAAGTTTAGTTATAGTAAAGAGACAAGTCCGCTTACTAATCAGCGTCCTTGTCATATGAGTTATACTTCGCCAGAGGTACACGATTTATTACGTGAAGGTTTTGATCGTTCTCCTATGTTTAATGGTAGAATCAAATCTCTCGGGCCAAGGTATTGTCCGTCTATTGAAGATAAAATTAACCGCTTTGCAGATAAGGATAGACATCAGTTATTTGTTGAGCCAGAAGGTTGGGATACTTGTGAGATTTATGTAAATGGATTTTCAACATCTCTTCCAGAAGATGTACAATTTAAAGCCTTGCGTAGTGTAGCTGGTTTTGAAAACGTAAAATTTTTCCGCCCTGGTTACGCAATAGAGTATGATTATTTTCCTCCTACACAGCTTAAGCATACCTTAGAAACGAAGCTTGTAAGCGGACTATACTTTGCTGGTCAAATTAACGGAACAACGGGATATGAAGAAGCCGCCTCTCAAGGTCTTATAGCGGGTATGAATGCTCACTTGAAAGTACACGATCAAGAGCCTTTTACTTTACAACGTGACGAGGCTTATATAGGTGTTCTTATAGATGATCTTATTACAAAAGGTACAGAAGAGCCATATAGAATGTTTACTTCTCGTGCAGAGTATAGAACCTTGTTACGACAAGATAATGCAGACGAGCGTCTCACTCCAAGATCACATAAAGTAGGTCTAGCATCTGAGGAGCGTCTTGTGACTATGGAAAAAAAGCGCGAGCAGTCGGATAATTTAGTTAAGTTTTTTGAGGATACAAGTATACTCCCAGAGGAGGTAAATAATATATTAGAAGAACGAGGATCTTCTCCTATGCGACAATCTGATAAGATGTTTAAGGTCTTCTCAAGACCTCAAATACATCTAGAGGATATGAAGCAGTTTAAAAAGGTTGCAGCATATATTGATGAGTATAGTCTGGAGCGTGATGTGTTAGAACAAGCAGAAATTAAAGTAAAGTATGCTGGTTATATTGCAAAAGAAAAAGCAAATGCAGATAAACTTCAACGTCTAGAGAATATCAAAATTCCAGATAATTTTGATTACTCAAAGCTTAAATCACTATCATTTGAAGCTAGAGAAAAGTTATCTAAAATTAGACCTACTACAATTTCTCAAGCATCACGCGTGAGTGGAGTGTCTCCTTCAGATATAAGTGTGATGTTAGTTTATATGGGAAGGTAATTTAAGTTTTCTTTTCGTTCCACGTGAAACAATTTTAATGAATAAGGAGTTTAAAGTTAAAGATCATTCTGTAACAGGTGAAGAATTTGTGCTTACATATGACGAGAAATTACATATGTATTACACGATGCCAAAACCTACTTTAGGGAGCTTACCTTCATATTATGAAAGTGATGACTATATATCTCATACAGATGGCAAACGTTCTTTATTTGAAATTGCTTATCAAACGGTAAAGGGAATTACGCTTTCGCGAAAGCGTAAACTCCTCAAAAAATATCACCCATCTTTGGGTCGTGTTTTAGATATCGGTGCTGGAACTGGAGATTTTTTAGAACATCTGTCTAGACATAACTGGAATACTTCTGGAATTGAACCTAGCATAAAAGCCAAATCACTAGCTCAAAAAAAAGGACTCAATTTAAAATCTACTATTGAAGAAGTAGGGGAGGAGCAATTTGATGTGATTACAATGTGGCACGTTTTAGAACACGTTTATGATCTACAAGGACAAATAGATTGGCTTAAAACACATCTCACTAAAAATGGAACCGTGTTTATAGCTGTCCCAAATTTTGAATCTTACGATGCATTTCATTATGAAGAATTTTGGGCTGCATATGATGTGCCTCGTCACCTATATCATTTTTCTGAGCAATCTATAAATATGTTATTTGAACTAAGTGATTTAAAACTGGTAGAAGTTTTACCTATGAAGTTTGATGCTTTTTACGTGAGCCTACTTTCTGAAAAATATAGTTCTGGTAAGATGAATTATTTTAAGGCTCTTACAACTGGTCTACGCTCAAACAAGAAGGCAAAAGCAAATGGAGGTTACTCTTCTCAAATTTATGTCTTAAAACACGCTTAAAATTAAAATAAGCCGTTTTAAGGGCGTTTTGTAGGTTTAGTCTTGTCTGTGTATGTAATTATTGTAAAAACTAACCTAAGACACCTTTTAAGAGGTGTTTTTTAATAGGGATTTCTTATTGATAATTATTTTGTTGATTGTTTTTTATTATCATCTCGTTTTTAACAAGTTTTTAGCGTGCAATGTTCCACGTGAAATAAAATAGTAGGATTTGAAAATTTATGCATCTATACAACTTGTAGATTTTAAAATGTTAGAATGTTATGGATTCTCAGTATTTTCGCCGCAATTAATTAAAAACACACAATGAAAAAAATAGGAGTATTACTAGTTGCAGCAATGATGGCTGTTGCGTGTCAAACAGAGAAGACTGGTTTTGTAGATACTGAAGAGCTACTTACAGAATATGCAGAGCTTAAAGAAGCAAAAGAGCGTTTTACAAAAGAAAACGACGAGATTATGGCAGATCTTGAACTTAAGATCAAAGCTTACCAAATTAAAGAAGATCTTTTTAGAAAAAACGGACCTTCTATGTCTCGTAAAAAACAAGAAGAAAAGTATAATGAGCTTGGAGCCGAAGCACAACAGTTACAACAAGAACGCCAGGCAAGAATAGGAAAGCTACAAGTAGAGAGCCAAGAGGTAATAGACTCTCTTATTACTAAGGTTAAAACTAAAGTTAAGGATTACGGTAAGGCAAATGGATACTCATACATTTATGGGTCTAATGATGCTGGAAGTGTTCTTTTTGGGAAAGAAGAATTAGATCTTACAAAGACTATTCTTAAAGAAATGAATGACAATTACACCACGAAGGAGTAAATAAAGTTTATTTAAAATGCTTAAAGCGGTGAGAAATCACCGCTTTTTTTATGCGTTAAACTTGTTAATAATAGATTATCGCAATGGTCTCAGCCAAAAATGCTGCGTGAGTAAACTATATTTCTCTTTAAGATTTTGGCATTAGAGAGTTGATATTATTACATAATATTTTACTTGTAAAATATAAAGAAGTAGGCTTCAGATATTAATTTATTAGGGTTTTTTTCAGAAATATTATAAGGTAATTTTTGAGGTGTTTAATTGAATTTAGACCTCAATGTAAGCTATGATTTATCTTAAATTATTGATTGTTTTGTAACCTATATGAAATCATAATTATAGTGTATAATACTCGTTATTTTATGAAGCATTATCACTGTAATATAATCTACTTTTAACTAACAATATTGATCTGTAATGAGGGTGTGTTTTGTGTGTAAATATATCTGAGGGCTAGTCATATTTTTAGCTTGGGAATGTTGTTATGCTATGTTCAATTTGGTTGAACTGACGTAGTAGAGTAAAACCAGGCTATGCTTTTTTAAATATTGTGGTGAGTAATCTTCCGAAGGCGAATAGATTTCCTAAATAATTTTGACTAAATATTATTTTAGTCTCATCTAAAAATATGTAATAAATTGATTTATTGACTCTTGCGATGTAGTAATCTAGTGAGTTTAATAGAGAGATCTGTAAGGATAATCTTTGCATTACCGTTGCGCTCTATGTGATATTCGGCGTCTTGTATGGCTTCTACTATGGGAAGTATATTGTTATTATGCACAAATGGAGCAAACTTAGAAAGATCAAATCCCGTCTCTGGTTCCATAAAAACAAGGTCATTTGCCTTGTAGTTTTTAAGCAGAGCCTGACGGAAAAACTGGACACAATATTCAAGGAAATTTTTCTGTGTCTCACGACCAGATTTTGCTATCTCCTCGCTCCAAGAAATAAGGCCTAAAACGGCTTCTTTTTTACCCTTAGCCTCGAAGGCTGTGCGTACCCAAGTAACAAACCATTTTTCAAATTGTATATCATCTCCATCGTGATGTAAAAGGTGCAATGCTTGTTGATAATCACCTTGTGCTTGATGTGCAATTTTATTTGCTTCGGCTTCTGGTGTATTGTGTTTTGTAATTAGTGCCTGTGCAATTTGAGGTTCACTTAGTTTCGGAAACGTGAGAACTTGACATCGTGACTTTATAGTGTCTATGATACTGTCTTCATTTTCGGCAATGAGGATAAATAGGGTTTGTGCAGGTGGCTCTTCAAGAAGCTTGAGTAATTTATTTGAGGCAGCGGTGTTCATTTTATCTACAGACCAAATGATCATTACTTTATATCCACCTTCATAAGCTTTAAGCGCAAGGGACTTATTAATATCTGCAGCTTCATTTACACCTATTTGACCTTGCTTTTTTTCAATACCTAGGTGCTGGTGCCATTCAAAAAGGTCTCCGTACGGGTTCTCTTTTATAAAAGAGCGCCACTGTTTAATAAAATGACTAGATACGGGATGGCTTTTTACTTCTGGCGTAGTAGCAACTGGAAAGGCAAAATGTAAATCTGGATGAGATAAATTTTCAAATTTTAGATTGCAATCTGCCGCGCCAGAGTTGTTTTCGCCTTGAGCGTTATTACATAAAATATATTGAGCATAAGCAATGGCCATAGGTAAGACACCTGTGCCAGCAAGGCCTACAAATAGTTGAGCGTGAGCAATACGACCTGCATCTACACTTGTAGTGAGGTGATTTTTAATAAAATCTTGCCCTATAACGTTTGAGAACAGCATAGCGCCAAATATAAAGGAATCACCGCATTTATTATCCTCTGTATCCATTATATTTGCTAGTAAAACCAACGGATATGATCACAGTAGACGACTTTAATTTTGAGAATAAGAAAGCACTTATACGTGTAGATTTTAATGTTCCTCTTGATGAGGAAGGTAATATCACAGATACTACCAGAATAGAGGCTGCAAAACCTACTATTTTAAAAATTCTTGAGGATGGCGGTTCGGCTATTTTAATGTCGCACTTGGGACGTCCTAAAAATGAAGAAGAGGAGTTCTCGCTATCTCAAATATGTAGTACTGTTTCTGAGATTATAGGGGTAGAGGTAAACTTTGTAGATAATTGTGTGGGTGATAAAGTAACGCAGGCAGCTCAAGACCTTGAGATGGGTAAGATTTTACTATTAGAAAATCTACGCTATCACAGTGAGGAAACTGCAGGTGATGAAGAGTTTGCAAAGCAATTAAGCACTCTAGGAGATGTTTATGTAAATGACGCCTTTGGTACAGCACACCGTGCACACGCATCTACAACAGTAGTTGCTCAATTTTTTCCAGATGCTAAGTGTTATGGATATTTACTAGCAAAAGAGATAGAGAGTCTTGATCGCGTGCTTAACAATAGCGAGAAGCCAGTACTTGCTATACTAGGAGGATCTAAGGTGTCTTCAAAAATTACTGTAATCGAAAACATACTTGATAAAGTAGATGAGATGATTATAGGTGGTGGTATGGCATTTACGTTTATTAAGGCACAGGGTGGCCAGATAGGAAACTCTATTTGTGAGGATGATAAAATGGATCTTGCGCTTGATATACTTAAGCAAGCAAAAGAAAAAGGTGTACAGATACATATACCTGTAGATGTTATTGCTGCAGATGATTTTGCAAACGATGCAAATACAAAAGTGAGTGACATCACAGCTATAGAAGATGGATGGCAAGGATTAGATGCGGGACCCGCTTCTCGCGAAAATTTTGATGCTGTTGTAAAAAGAGCAAAAACTATACTTTGGAACGGACCTCTAGGCGTTTTTGAGATGGAAACTTTTGCAGGAGGTACTATTGCATTAGGCCATAGTATTGCAGAGTCTACTCAAAACGGAGCATTCTCACTTGTAGGTGGTGGTGACAGTGTTGCTGCTGTAAAGCAATTTGGTTTTGATTCAAAAGTAAGTTATGTCTCTACTGGAGGAGGAGCAATGCTAGAAATGCTAGAAGGTAAAACACTACCAGGTATAGCAGCGATTAAAGCATAATGACAACACATAAATTTTTGAAAGCCACCCTAAGCGGTGGCTTTTTTAATGACCTATAATGCGTGATAGCCATAAAAAATACAAGTGAATTATTGAATAAATAAATGCTGTTCTGGTAATATATTACCTTAAATCGTTAAGGTCTTTCCTAATTTTTAAAACCATACGATTTTCTCGTATCTTTCGTTTCTTGACTATGACCCAAATGCACATAAAAAATAACCTTTTCTTGTTCTATTCCCTAGTGCTAGTTACACTATCGCTGCAAGCACAAGACACACTATCATACGAGGCATACAAGCTTAAGCAACCTGCTAGTGAGCAAGTAAAAACTCAAATATTGCAACCGGATACAATCACTATTGTAAATGAGGTGAAGACAAATGTGATATCACAAGATCTACCTCAAACAGTTATTGCTACTCAAGTAAAAGATTCAATAACATTTAGGCTAGAAGATGAGCCACAGGCAGCACTCATAGATATGCGCTGGCGTCAAGAACTTGCCAGAATGGATCTTTATGACTCTATAAATGCTATAAGAAACAGCCAGACCTACCTACCAGAAGTAAGGCTTGAGTTACCCACAGATACCTTAAAAAAGCGACTCGCAGCTATAAATGCGCGCACACCCTTTAACGTCGAGTATAATCCCTCACTAGAGAGCGTGATAAACCGTTATTTAAAACGTCATAAACCTACTATGGAGAAGTTAATGGCTGTGAGCCAGTTTTACTTCCCTATGTTTGAAGAACGACTAGACAGATATGACATTCCTCTTGAGATGAAATATCTCGCCATTGTAGAGAGTGCATTAAGACCTAGAGCAAAATCTAGAGTTGGAGCAACAGGACTCTGGCAATTTATGTTTGCAACTGGTAAAATGTTTGACCTAGAAGTAAACAGTTATGTAGATGACCGTATGGATCCTATAGCAGCTACAGAGGCGGCTTGTGCCTACTTATCGCAACTATATAATATACACGGCGACTGGGACCTTGCCCTGGCATCTTACAATTCTGGCCCTGGTAATGTTTCTAAAGCCATAAGACGCTCTGGAGGTTATAAAAATTACTGGAATATACGCCAGAATTTACCTAGAGAAACCGCAGGGTACGTACCAGCATTTCTAGCAACAATGTACCTTTTTGAATATGCAGATGAGCACGGCTACACTCCAGAAAAGGCACCCGTAAATTACTTTGCGACAGACACGATACACGTGAAACAAACTATTGCACTAGACCAAGTATCTAGCATTGTGGGCGTACCTCTTGAGATTGTACAGTTCTTAAACCCGCAGTACAAGTTGGACATTATTCCTGTGATAGAAAACAAGAAGTATTATGTGAGACTGCCTATAGAGAGCGTAGGGAAGTTTGTACAAAATGAGGCTGCTATTTACGCTTTCGCGAAAGCGGAATTAGACAAAAGAGAAAAACCTTTACCAGAGGTACTAGCGGCGAGCTCGCAAGTAAGATACCGCGTGCGTAGTGGTGATTACCTAGGTAAAATTGCAAATAAATATGGTGTGCGCGTAAGCCAGATCAAAAAGTGGAACAACCTGCGATCTAACGCGCTTAAAATAGGGCAGCGACTCACAATATACCCTAGAAAACCAGTGACTAATAATGCTGTTGCGAGCAAGAAGAAAAGTGTCTCTCTTAAAGGGAAAAAGACCTATACCGTTCAAAATGGAGATTCCCTCTGGAAGATTGCAAATAAATTTCCGGGAGTAAGTGTTGAGAATATCAAAGTTTGGAACGATATTAGTAGCTCTAGACTCAAACCCGGAATGAAACTTCGAGTGTCTAAATAATTGATTATGAAAGCTATTCTATACATCTTATGTTTTTGTTTTGTGAGTGTGAGCATCGCTCAAGAGACTATACTTGAGCCTGTAGATGTAGAGAACACTTCAAAAAAAGACCCGGTATACGAGTATCTATTACAACACTATAAACCTATTTCTGATAAAGAACCCATTCCGTCAGACGGTGTGGTAGATTGTGGTTTTACACAAACATTTGAAAACGGTTTGAGCTATGAGAAGCGCAACTGTGCAGATGCATACCTTGCCAGTGGTGAGGTCCTTACTGTTACAAATCCAGATAGAACATCAATAGTAAAATGGGTTGAGTCGCTTAATGCTATTTTTACAGAGCATAAAGGACACAACGGCTGGAATTTTGATCAGTCAGAATACAGGCCACTGTCTAATGTACCAGGCGCATTTTTCGAAATTTATAGATATAAAAACAGTACCAGCATCTTAGTAATGTCAGGGTGTTAGAAAAAATTAAATAAAATGATTAAAAAAGTATTTTTAAGCTTAGTCACAGCGACTATTCTATTTTCTTGTTCTAATGGAGACGGTAAGAGAATCTTAACAGAGTCTGTAGGTAACATAAATAACGTAAAAGTAGTACTTACTAAAGATCAATGGCAGGGCACTATAGGAGACGCGCTAAGAGACGTTCTTGCAGATCCGGTATATGGATTGCCTAGAGAAGAACCTAAGTTCTCTATAGACCAGATACCGCCAGAAGCTTTTGGTGACTTTTTACTTAAGAATAGAATCTTTGTACAGATTAAACCGGCAGACAGTGCGACTGTAACTATTGTTAATGATAAGTATGCGCGCCCACAAACAGGTATTATTATTACAGGTAAAAGCGAGACACAAATTGCAAACCTTATCATAGATAATGAAGAGAAGATTGTAACAGCGCTTAAAAATCAAGAACTGGTAGCAAACCAGCGCCGTATTAAAAAAGCACTCAAGAACACAGACTCTTTGCGCAAGACCTTTGGTGTACGATTCAATTTTCCAAATGCATATCGTTATGCAGAGCAAAAACCAGATATCTTCTGGATACGTAAGGATTTAAAACGTAGCGGTAATATGAATATAACAGTATACGAAGTACCACTTCAAGCCATAGATAAGGATACACTTACCATAAAAAATATCATACGTATGCGTGACTCTATAGGTGGTAAAAAAATACCTGTAGATGATGGCCGTTTTATAACAGAGAGAGCCTTCTCACCTTATTTACAAGAGACAGAAATAGACGGTAAGTTTACGTATGAAACTAAAGGAACCTGGGAGGTAGATGGTCGTTATATGGCTGGACCCTTTGTAAATTATGCAATACGTGATGAAGAAAACGGGAGATACCTCATACTAGAAGGTTTTATATTTTCACCTTCTCAAGACCAGCGAGACAATATGTTTGAGCTAGAGAGTATATTAAAAACGGCTAAGTTGAAGTAGGTTTTTAATCACGCTTTCGCGAAAGAAAAGTGATACACACAAAAAACCGCATAGCTCAATGAGCTATGCGGTTTTTTATATAGTATAAAACTAGATTTTATTTTTTCTCTTCAATAAGATCGTCATCTTCATCTTTTGATGCCTTCTTAAATTCTTTAATACCGCCTCCTAAGCCGCGCATCATTTCAGGGATTTTTTTACCTCCAAAAAGTAGTAAAACCACTAATACAATAAGTCCTATTTGCCAAGGGCCTACCATTCCTAAAAGTATACTTAATGTGTTCATCATCTTCTGTTTTAGAAAAACAAAGATAGTAAGAAAACAAACATATGAGCGTTAAA
Source organism: Dokdonia sp. MED134 (assembly GCF_000152925.2). Taxonomy (NCBI): domain Bacteria; kingdom Pseudomonadati; phylum Bacteroidota; class Flavobacteriia; order Flavobacteriales; family Flavobacteriaceae; genus Dokdonia; species Dokdonia sp. MED134. Next base: position 2,103,666 of record NZ_CP009301.1, read on the forward strand.
GTCATAAAAAGGACAGAATAAGGAGCTTTGTGGTGTACGATGGTAATTTTCGCGTAAGCGTAATAATAGGTCTACACTATATCACATCTAAAAAAGTATATTTGTAAATCAGATGGCAGAAAAGAAAACAAAAAAGAAGAAAATCGCAAAAAAGCTACTGCATAAGTACCGCTTAGTGATACTTAATGAAGATACTTTTGAGGAGCGTATTTCTTTTAAACTCACACGGCTTAACGTGTTTATATTGGTAGGTGTGTCTGCTATAGTGCTTATAGCCTTAACCACATTACTCATTGCGTTTACACCACTTAGAGAGTATATCCCGGGTTACTCAAGCACAAAACTTAAACGTAATGCAACCTTACTAGTCGCAAAGACAGACTCGCTAGAAAATGCGATACGAGTAAACGAGCAATACTACTCATCCATACGCAGAGTATTAAGTGGTGACGTAGCGGCACTAGAGTTTGATAGAGATTCTATACGAGATGCGGTTTTTAATGAAGAAGATATTTATGTGCTACCTAGCAAGGAAGATAGCTTGCTTAGACAAACGGTAGAGCAAGAAGATAAATACAATGTATTTGATAAGGCTGTAGAGGATACAGATTTCTCATTATTTCCGCCAGTGCAAGGGACCATTACATCTACTTATAATGCTGCCTTAAAGCATTATGCGATAGATATTGTAACAGAAAAAGATGCCCCTGTAAAAGCAGCGGCAGATGGTACGGTGATTTTTGCAGAGTGGACAGCAGAGACGGGTCACGTACTTATTATTGAGCACCCTAAAAACTTGATTACCGTTTATAAACACAATGCCTCTCTTAACAAGGAGCAAGGTGATCTTGTACAAGCGGGTGAAGTTGTGGCAACCGTAGGTAATACAGGAGAACTCACAACAGGACCACATTTACATTTTGAATTATGGAGTAATGGATACCCCATTAACCCAGTTAATTTTATTGATTTTAACTAATGTCATTAAAGTCTTTTGGCGCAAAGATTTTTGCCTCTTACATCACAGGTAAAATTAAGAAGTGGGCAGATCACCCTATAGAAACTCAACAAAAGGTTTTTGAGAAGCTCATAGATGCTGCGCAGTATACAAACTTTGGTAACGATCACCATTTTGATAAAATAAAAACCCATCAAGATTTTGTAAAACACGTACCCATAAGAGATTATGAAGCGCTTAAACCTTATGTAGATAAGATGGTTGCTGGCGAGGCAGATGTTTTATGGCCTGGTAAGCCCTTGTACTTTGCAAAAACATCTGGTACCACTTCTGGAGTAAAGTACATACCTCTCACAAAAGATAGTATGAAGACGCATCCTAACAGTGCGCGTAATGCCATATTATCATATATCGCAGAGACAGGTAATACTAGCTTTGTAGATGGTAAAATGATTTTTTTACAAGGAAGCCCCATAATGACCGAAAAAAACGGCATCAAGTTAGGGCGTCTATCTGGTATAGTAGCTCACTATGTGCCTAACTATCTTCAGAAAAATAGACTTCCCAGCCTAGAGACTAACTGTATAGAAGACTGGGAGCATAAGGTAGATAAGATTGTAGAGGAGACTATAGATCAAGATATGACCCTTATAGGAGGGATTCCGCCGTGGGTACAGATGTATTATGAGCGTCTTATCCAGAAGAGTGGTAAAACTGTGGGAGAGCTCTTTAAAAACTATCAACTCTTTGTGTATGGTGGGGTAAATTATGAGCCATACCGTCGCAAGCTAGAAGACCTTATAGGGAGAAGTGTAGATAGTATTGAGCTGTACCCTGCAAGTGAAGGATTTTTTGCTTTTCAAGACTCACAGACTGAGAAAGGAATGCTCCTGCAGCTAGATAACGGAATCTTTTATGAGTTTATAAAAGCAGATGAGTTTTTTAACGAAAACCCTACAAGAATCACCCTCAAAGATGTACAGCTAGATGTAAACTATGTAATGATTATATCTACCACTGCTGGCCTGTGGGCTTATAACATAGGCGATACAGTAATATTTACCAGTCTTAAACCCTACCGAGTGATGGTTTCTGGACGTATTAAGCACTTTATTTCGGCATTTGGGGAGCACGTGATAGGTAAAGAAGTAGAGCAGGCTATGCTTGAGGCATCTGCAGGTACAGATATCAAGGTGACCGAGTTTACCGTAGCACCACAAGTAGCACCACAATCTGGACTGCCTTATCACGAGTGGATGATAGAATTTGAAAATGAGGGGACGGGAGATTTAAACGCTTTCGCGAAAGCGCTAGACACCTCACTACAAGCTCAAAATTCTTACTACTTTGATCTTATAGAGGGTAAAGTACTACAACCTCTTAAAATAACGAGAGTGGCAAAAGACGGCTTTAATGAGTATATGAAATCACAGGGAAAACTGGGGGGACAAAACAAGATCCCAAGACTCTCAAATGATAGAAAAATAGCAGACCTTCTTGCAGTAAAGCAGTAACTTGCTTGTACCGAGGCTAGATAGTCTATGCCTTGCAAGGGGTGAGATGTAAATACTAATCATTACCTTTGACCTTTAATATGAGTATATTAAAAAAACAAGGGCGTACAAGAGCACAAGAGAGTAGCAGCGCCATCGAAAGGATGTATATCACAATGCGTCACCTCTTTAATAGAGGGTTCTACAAACCAATGGGTGTTTCTGGAGAAACATTACGTGAAGCACTATTAATCTTAAGACCAGAAATTTACGGTACTATAGCAGAAGAAAAAGTCGAGCTAGATGGACTTCTTTATGTAATAGATAGACTTCCAGAGGGAATAGAGGAGTGTAGATTTATTAATCTTACTAGCGACGAGGGGTATAAAAATAGCCACTTTGAACCTATTGTACCGGCTAAGCGCCGCCGTAATTGCTATCGCATAGATGAAGAACAGATGAACATCGAGATTACTCGTGGTCGTTCTGAGATATATGATATCCTTACCCACATTACTTTTCTTTTTATAGAATCTCACAAAATAATGAAGCGCGTACTCATTAATGATGAGGGAGCGGTTATACGTGACTGGGAGAAGTTAGAAAAAGCTGTTTTAGATAATGATGATCTCGACCAGAAGGGTTGGGAAATCGCTATGACCCACACAGCAAACATTTTAGGAAGAACATTTGCAGAGGTAAGTAGTATTGCTCCAGAGTTTAATACAAGAACAAATAACAAACGCTTTTTACAAATCATCTACTGGCTAGGTAAACTGGCTATTGCAGAGGTTTTAAAAGAAAACAAGCGTACGGTTACATTTAGCCCAGTGTTGCGTGAGCGACTAGGTCATCACATACACGGTGAGGTATGGGCAAATGATATTAAGGCTACCTTAAAGCAACACGGTTTAATACATAGACCGTTACACATTATAAGTGCAAATATGCACTCTGTAATGAATACACTGTATGCTCCACTTGCTCTTAAGTCTGAGCTTCGTAAGAAGTCTAAACTTGACATTTATGAGATGCTTAGTAATAGTGGCAACGGTGCGTTACGTAATAAAGTGCAAAAAGTAGCGTTACAAAACGGAATGATATACCTTCCGGATGAAAGCGGAACGAATATCAACGTTCAGATTTTTGATATGTGTAAGCTTCCTGTGGCAGAAAATGATTTCTGTAAGAAGGAGATGAAAGATGAAGAACATCCAGTAATTATTGTGATGGACTATGCCTTTGGAGAGCAAGCTTACGAAACTATGGAGGAGCTACTCAAACCATATCAAGATGGTGAGGAGAAGATATATCTAGATGTAGACTCTATATCAATAATGGGTAAAGCGGGTATTCTTGAAGGTGGCAAGGGAGATCTTATGATACCTAGCGCACACCTTTTTGAGGGAACTGCAGATAATTATCCTTTTGATAATGAATTGTCTAAAGAAGACTTTGAAGATAACGGACTTCTCGTTTTTGAAGGAGCAATGGTTTCTGTACTAGGTACATCACTACAAAACAGGGATATCCTTAAATTCTTTCACGACAGTACGTGGAGCGTTATTGGACTAGAGATGGAAGGTGCTCATTATCAAAAAGCGATACAAGCCGCAGCAAAGTTGCGTAAGAGTATAAAGGAAACAGTAAAAGTGCGTTATGCATATTATGCTAGTGATAATCCCCTAGAAACAGGTAGTACACTAGCTTCTGGAGGATTAGGTACCACAGGTGTAAAGCCTACATACCTCATCACAGAAAAAATACTGGATCAATTATTCAAGTAATTTAAGAGTCTAAATTATAAACTGTATTTTGGACCTTTTACGGCTTACATACCACTAACGACCAAAATATAATATGTATGAGCGATCATTACAATCAACCTGCTAGCCAGCAGGAGATGGACCTTTCTGATATATTCTCTCTCATAGGCAGATTTATAAAAAACTGTATCTACTTCATATTTAGAATAGTAGATTTTATAATTAGAAAGTGGTGGATTATACTACTGCTTATAGTCGCAGGTATTGTCCTTGGCTACTTTACAAAGGGTGCAGCTTCATATGAGGCAAATCTTTTACTTAAGACTAATTTTAAAAGTCAGTCGTACGTTTATACTGCTATTAACCAGTTTAATAATAATCTAGCCGAAGGAGATACAGACTTTGTTATTTCTCTTGGTAAAGACCCATCTACCTTTGGCGTGGCTTCTGTAGAGGTCGCTCCCGTGGTAGAGGTACTTGATCTCATAGCGTATATAGGTGAGAATGATAGAGCCCTAGGCGAGATGACTCGTGAGTTCAAACTAGAAGATGATAGAGAGCTTTTTGCTACAGATCGTTTTCTGTCTACTTATAAATATCACAAGCTCACCGTAGGGCTTAAAAGTGAGCAGAGTAAAGAAGATATTGCAAGTCTTATGAGCTTCATTAATGATCAACCCTTTGCAAAACAGCTTAAGGAGAAGGGATTGCAAAATCATAAAGAGTTTATTGCCTATAATGAGAAGACACTTAAACAACTTGATGAACTCGTAGAGGGTTATACAAAAGAAGCAATTGGTTTACAGAACACTTCAAAAGAGGGATTTTACTATAATAATAGAAGTGATAATGAAATGTCATCTCTATTTGATTTTAAAATAATGCTTTCTCGCAATACAGAAGAACTTAAAAATGATGATGTAAGCTATACAGATGTGGCCGTTATTGTAAGCGACATCCAAGCTTCTAGAGACACATCTATTCTAGATAATATGATTATTATATACCCACTATTATTTGTGATATTGTTTCTTTTTATTTCTGGTACAATAAAGCTATACAACTCATATAAAGCCGAAACATTAAATAATTAAGAAACTCCAATACGCACGTTATGAGTCATAAAGTAGCATTAATCACAGGTGTCACAGGGCAAGATGGAGCTTATCTTAGTGAGTTTCTCCTTAAAAAAGGGTACGAAGTACACGGTATAAAACGTAGGACGTCACTATTTAATACAGATAGAATAGATCACTTGTATGAGGATCCTCATATTGATAATCAACGATTTTTCTTGCATTACGGTGATCTTACAGATAGCACAAACCTCTTTAGAATTATACAAGAAGTACAGCCAGACGAGATTTATAATCTTGGAGCAATGAGCCACGTTCAAGTTTCTTTTGAGATGCCTGAGTATACGGCAAATGTAGATGGTCTAGGTGCTCTACGCCTGCTAGAAGCTGTAAGAGCTTTAGGTTTAGAGAAGAAAACAAAAATCTATCAAGCATCTACCTCAGAGCTGTATGGTAAGGTACAAGAGGTACCACAAAGCGAGACAACACCGTTTTATCCTCGTAGTCCATATGCAGTAGCAAAGCTCTATGCATACTGGTCTACCGTAAACCACCGTGAGGCGTACAATATGTTTGCTTGCAATGGTATATTATTTAATCACGAGTCGCCTGTAAGGGGAGAGACTTTTGTAACTAGAAAAATCACTAGAGCAACCGCAAAGATTGCCTTAGGTCTTCAAGATAAAATGTATCTAGGTAATCTAGATGCAAAACGTGACTGGGGACACGCAAAAGATTATGTACGTATGATGTGGATGATCTTACAAGCAGACGAACCAGAAGACTGGGTGATAGCTACAGGAGAGACAACTACTGTGAGAGACTTCATAAAAATGGCTTTTAACTATATAGGCGTCACCTTAGAGTTTACAGGTGAGGGAGTAGAAGAAAAAGGTAAAGTAGTCTCATCAAATAATCCTGAGTACCCCGTAAAAGAAGGTCAAGTAGTTGTTGAGGTAGATCCAAAATATTTTAGACCTACAGAGGTAGAGCTCTTAATAGGTGATGCTTCAAAAGCATATAATAAGCTAGGTTGGAAACCAGAGTATAAACTACAAGGACTTGTAGATGATATGATGAAGAGCGACATCAAGCTAATGCAAAAGGACAGCTATCTTAAAGAAGGAGGGTATCAAACAATGAACTATTTTGAGTAGCACAATCATACCTAAAGAGGCAAAAATCTATGTTGCAGGCCATAGAGGCCTTGTGGGAAGTGCTATTGTAAAGGCACTTACCGCAAAGGGCTATCATCACATCGTCACGCGCACACATCAAGAGCTGGATCTTACAGATACCCTTGCCACAGCAACATTTTTTAAAACAGAAAAACCAGCATATGTTTTTCTGGCTGCCGCAAAGGTGGGCGGTATCATAGCAAACAATACGTACAGAGCAGACTTTTTGTATCTCAATCTTATGATACAAAACAACGTGATACACCAGAGTTACAAGCACGGAGTTAAAAAATTACTTTTCTTGGGTAGTACCTGTATTTATCCAAAAAACGCACCACAACCTATGCCAGAAGATGCGCTGCTCACAGGTACACTAGAGTATACAAATGAGCCCTATGCTATTGCAAAAATCGCAGGAATCAAGCTTTGTGAGAGTTACAATCTTCAGTATGGGACAGATTTTCTATCGGTAATGCCCACTAATTTATATGGGTACAACGACAATTTTGACCTTGAGAAATCACACGTTTTGCCTGCACTTATTAGAAAAATGCATCTTGCAAAGCTCTTGTCAGAAGGTAAAAACGATGAGGTATGTAAAGATCTAGAGGTTTCCGCTTTCGCGAAAGCGCAACCTATCTTAAAAAAGTTTGGCATCTCTGCCGAAAGTGTAGAGATATGGGGAACAGGTAGTCCTAGACGCGAGTTTTTATGGAGTCAAGATATGGCAGATGCCTGTGTACATATAATGGAAAAAACGAGCTTTGAACAAGTAAGAGGCGATAGTGATGAGGTAAGGAATACCCATATAAATATAGGTACAGGCATAGATATAAGCATTAAAGAGCTTGCTATGCTTATAAAAAGTACCGTAGGTTTTAAAGGTAAACTAGCTTTTGATACCTCAAAGCCAGACGGAACACCTCGTAAACTTACTAACGTAGATAAACTACACGAGCTAGGGTGGAAGCATACCGTAAACCTAGAAGAAGGTGTTGTAAACCTATACAACTGGTACTTAAAAAAGAAATAGATGAATCCCAAAATCTGGACCCCTAGATATATAACAAACAGAATAGGACTCTATGTATATGAGCAATTTAATAAGGATAAACCTTGGATTGCACCTAGCGCTATAAAATGGCTAGACACAAACTTACATAAAGAGATGTCTGGCGTAGAGTTTGGGTCTGGTAGAAGTACTGTTTGGTATGCTCATAAACTTAAGAACCTCGTAAGCATAGAAGATCATCAAGACTGGTATCAAAAAGTAAAACAACAACTTGAAAAAGCTAAGCTTACAAACGTACGCTATATCTTAAAATCTTGTGAGCAGGATATGTTAGGTCATATTCCATACGTAGATATTGTAAAAGAATTTGATAATAGCTCTATAGATTTTATGGTTGTAGATGGTAAATATCGTGATCGTATTGCCCTAGAAGCTATACAGAAGCTCACCTCTGGAGGTTATCTGTTACTAGATGATGCAGAACGGTATATACCACTCGATTCACATACACCTTATAATTACAAGAAGGAAGGAAAGAAGCAACCAGAGGAGTGGAAAGCTTTTTCAGAACGCACAAGTAACTGGGAGCAACTGCATTTTACAAGCGGTGTGTCAGACACAGTAGTTTTAATAAAACCATAATTGAGTATATTAAAATCCATAAAAGAGAATGCTGCAGGCCGCAAGATGGCTGGTAACTACGTTTCGTTACTGTTTATACAGGCGGCAAATATTCTGTTACCTCTTATATTATTGCCTTACCTAGTACGTACACTAGGTGTAGAAAAATATGGACTTGTATTATTGGCACAATCTTTTTGCACTATTTTATATGTGTTTGTTGAGTTTGGATTTAACTTAAGTGCTACCCGTAGGATATCTATTCTCAAAGACAATGATTCAGGAAAATCTCAAGTTTTTTCGGCAGTGATATCTATTAAGTTATTGCTGGCTGTTGCAGTAGCGGTTGTGTATGCGATAATCATACTTGCGTTTCCTAGGTTTAGGTTAGAGTGGGAGGTGTATGCGTTAAGTTATGGTGTAGTAGTAGGGCAGGCATTGTTTCCAGATTGGTTTTTTCAGGGAATTGAGAAAATGCAGTTTATAGCAATACTCAATGTGCTTGCTAAAATCATTTTTACGGCTCTAATCTTCATTTTTGTACGTCAGGTGGGTGATTATAGCAATGTGCCATTATTCACCAGTATAGGCTTTCTTATAGCCGGAACCATAAGCTTTATCATAAGTCTCAAGTTTGTAAAACTCATTAAGCCTTCAAAAAAGATGATGGGTGAACTTATGACAGAAAGTAAAAGCATCTTTGTGTCTAATATAGCTGCACGTCTTTTTAACTCTGCAAATGTATTTATAGTGGGGATGATTGCTGGAGATGCTATTGCTGGTATTTACGGTAGTTTTGAAAGAATTTTTATGGCAGCCAAAGGTTTCTTTTCTCCCATTATGCAAGCTGTTTTCCCCTGGCTCTCTGTACAAGATGAGGCAAAGAGAAGAGCAAGTATACGTAAGATGGCGCCGGGTATTATAATACTGGCGGGTATTTTTATAACCATCATACTCATCTTTGGAGAAGATATTTTACAACTGTTATTTGATGATCCCGCCATAACAGCTTACACAACTGCATTTAAGATATTATGTACTGCAACCGTTTTTGCAGGCCTTAATATGCTCATCCTTACCTTATACTTACCTGCTGTAGGCGCCTATGTAAAGCGTATGAATATACTATTAATAGGAGGCGTTTTTAATGTATTGCTCGCCTGTTTACTGGTGTCCATATGGCCTATTTATGGTATTGTGATAGCAGTAGTTTTAACAGAACTAGCGCTAGCGTTATTAAGTTGGGTGTATTTCTTTAAACAGTCTAAACCCCAAACATATGCCGTCTAGACTTACCATTGTACAGACTGCATTACCAGATTATAGAGGAGGCTTCTATGCTGAACTCTACAGATTACTGAATACAAATTTCTCGCTATATGGTGGAGCTCATTATTTTGAGCCGTCTGTACAAACAGACAATAGCATTTTACATAAAAAACTAGAAAACAAATTTTTACTAGGTAATCGTTTTTTATGGCAACGAGGAGTTAGACATCTAGCACTAGAGCAAGGTATTGTTGTACTTGAGATGAACCCTCGTATACTGAGCAACTGGTGGTTGCTATATAAACGGAAATCTAAGGGGCTCAAAACCGTGTTGTGGGGTCACGCCTGGCCGCGAAAGGGTAAAAATAGTCCAACAGATCGCTTGCGTCATAAAATGCGTAAACTAGCTTCTACCATCGTGGTGTATACTAAAAAACAGCAGGAAGAGCTACAAGAAAAAATGCCCGCAACACACATACTCGCCGCGCCTAACGCACTTATGAGTAGTGAAGTAATGAATGTCGCTGCAGGTAAACACGACCATCTTATTTACATAGGCCGATTAACTCCAGAAAAAAAACCACTCTTTTTAGTCCAAGCATTTAAAGCGTGTTTACCAGATCTCCCACCAGAAACAAAGCTTCTCATAGTAGGCGCTGGAGAAGAACAATCTAAAATCGCTACATTTATAAAGAAACATCATCTTGAGAATCGTGTGGTTTTATATGGTCATATAAGTGACACAAAGGAGTTAGAACGACTTTATGCATCAAGCTTGTTTAGTGTTTCGCCGGGTTATGTAGGTCTATCTATTACCCAAAGTTTTGGTTTTGGTGTACCTATGCTTATCTCTCGTGATGAACCGCACTCGCCAGAAATAGAGGCAGCAATAGAGGGCGATAATGTGGTGTTTTATGAGACAGATGATGTGGTACGCTTTCGCGAAAGCGTAAAAAAAATATTCTCAAACAGAGAAAAGTGGATTGAAAAAAGAGATGCAATCTCCACCTACTGTCGTGAGCGGTATACGGTAGAGGCAATGGCAAGGGTGTTTTATAAACTTACGCAAGGCAATGATAGGTAGACTCATCTTACTACTAGCTTATCTAGGGATAAGTGTTGTGCTGTTTGCAACTTTTGCAACAGATGTATGGGTGTGGATGTCATTTTTTATGAGCAACCTTGTACTGTTTGCGTTGTTCTGGTGGCATTTATATCAAGAGCGAGAGTACACACCGTTTATATCTGTGTACATTGTTTTTAACTTCTTGTTTTTTATCATAGCACCCATATTGCAGCTACGAGTTATAGGAGATAAAAATGCAGATTTCTTAACAAAGCTACCTTACACATCTTCAGGCATTATTTATAGTAATGTATTAATAATACTTTTTACGCTCTGTTTTTTTGGAGCTTATACGTGGTTTAAAAAAACTAGAAAAACGAGGGTTATAGTCCCAAATTATAATAGAGACAAAAGATTACCTCTTGTGCTTTTTGGAATATTAGGTATTTCTTTACTCGTATTTGTTGTGAGTATGGGGTTTGTTTTTAACGAGATGGCTCGTGCTGGATGGATGGCCTCATCCATAGGTCGCACTGCTTTACTTATATGGAAAAAGCTACTTTTTGTAGTACCGCTAGGGGGTGTTATTTTAACGGTACAGTATTATAAACAGTCTAAAAAGTCAGGTATAAATGTGCTTGCTGTGGCTGTTATGTTTGTTTTATTTATGATACTGCTATTATGGTTTAAAAATCCGCTAGTAGAAAAGAGAAATGCCTTAGGTCCCATTTATATTTCTATAATTTACTTGCTCGCACCTAGACTGCTTAATAGTAATGTGAAGACGATGTTTTTTATGTTTTTTACAATGGTTGTTGTGTTTCCACTTTCGGCTATTATTACGCACGCAAAGTCTTCTTTGAGACAGATTATTATACAGCCGCGTATACTTCTAGATGAGTTTGAAGGTGAGGGGATAGGTGAGGTTTTTAATACAATACATTATGATGCCTTTATAAATATAGTTGCTACGATAGATTATGTAAAGTACGAGGGCTTCTCATATGGATACCAGTTTTTAAGCGCATTTTTGTTTTTTATACCCCGTAAAATCTGGGAAGGAAAACCAGTGAGTACGGGACAGCTAGTAGGCGAGCACTTAATAGACAACTATGAGTTTACGTATAGTAACTTATCTAACCCTATGGTATCTGAGGGATATGTAAATTTTGGGATTATAGGTGTTATACTTCTTGCCATTGCTCTTGGGTATGCAATAGTTTACTTTTTGACTTGGTTACATAGCCACATTCTTATTAAAAAAATTATGGCTTTTTACTTTGCGATACACTTATTGTTTTTCTTAAGAGGAGATTTTGCAAATGGATTTTCGTATTACGTGGGAACTCTTATAGGTGTTATGGGTATTGCTAGATTAATAGATTACCTTATCAAAAATGGATTAAATAATCAATATAAATGGAGGCAAAAACACATAACAAAAGCTTAGTGTATCTAGAAGGAGCTTTGTTTCTTCTATTTGCATCAATACTGTTACCTACAAATATAAAATCTATTGCTGTGGGGTTATTTTGTGCTGTCTCGGTTTATCATTTTTTCAAAAGTAAAAACACATTTAACACTCGCTTTTTTTTAGTAAATGCTGCGGTTTATTTTTTAATAGCGATAACACTTATTTACAGCGATAACATCGCCTATGGAGCAAGAAAGCTTACCTCTTTTTTGTCATTACTATTGTTTCCGCTCTGTTTTGCCTTGTTTTCAAGAAACGATATGAAATACCTCTACTCTAGGTTAGAAAAATTTCTAGGGGTATATCTTGTGACCGTTGTTCTTTTTAATGTGATTCCGTTTTTATGGTTTTACATTACACATTATAGTTTTAGTGATATGCTCATTCATTTTCCTACTGTGATGCGTGTTGATGTGGGTAAATATGGTATCCACCCTATTTATCTCTCAATGCATTGTAGTGTGGCAATTTTATTTTCAATGTTCATATTGCGCTCCTTAAAAAGTAAATGGAAAATAGTAGGAGTCTTATTACTTGATGCAATACTCATTTTGTTCTTACTGCTGTATGCAAAGAAGGGGCCTATTTTAGCCCTTATGATTGTCTCTACACTGTTTATACTATTTCAGCGCAAAAGAGCAATTGTACGACCTTATATTTTTGCAATTCTAGGTCTTGTTATATTGATGATTGCCATACCACGCACTAGAAATAAGTTTTTAGAACTTCAAAAAATTGAGGTGATTGGTGAGGGAGGACCTACGTCTACAAATATTAGATATACTATTTACGGCGTAGCAAAAGAACTCATTTATGAAAGTCCTATTTTGGGGTACGGTATAGGTGATTATAGGGATGTGCTCAATAAAAAGTATGAAACCACAGGTAATAGTGTTTTAAAAGAAGGGAGGTATAACACGCATAATCAGTTTTTGAGTTTATTAACCATAGGGGGAGTTATATTATTATTAGCTTTCTTAGGCACACTATCTATTAATCTTGTCTTTGCAACGCGATTTAATAATGAACTCTTTATACTAGTTCTGTTATTTTATGGCATTGTTATGTTAACTACAAATATTTTAGAGCGTGAGGCCGGAGTTATTTATTTTGCATTATTCTTTAACTTCCTTTCTGCCAAAACACTTTTTGTAAACCCCTCAGATGTCTCATAAAAAAGTTCTTCTTATTGGACCACTACCAGAGCCTACCACTGGCGTTTCGCTAGCAAATCAGGTGGTAAGTAGTGTGCTTAAAAATGAAGGTTATAACGTTACAGAGGTAAATACATCCTTTAGTTATCTAGATGAAGAGCTGGGCGTATTTTCCTTTAAAAAGCTTTGGCACAACCTTAAGTATAATACACAGGCGTTTAAAGTTTTTTCAAATCACATAATTTATTTCACTCCAGGACAAACGTTTTTGGGGGTGCTTAAATATGCAGTTTTTATAGTTTTTGCTGCGCTTTCGCGAAAGCGTATCATCACCCATATACACGGTAATCACCTAGGTACAGCTTACCATCAAATGACTGGTGTAAAAAGATGGGTTACAAAGAAACTTATGTCTTTATCAAGCGACGGAATTGTGCTGTCTGAGTCATTAAAACCAAATTTGACACCCTTTCTAGATGAAAAAAATGTTCATATTCTACCCAATTTTGCTCAAGAGTATTTAAAAACAGATATCACAAAAGACTACGCCTCTCCACGGTTTATCTATTTGAGTAACCTAATGCAAGAAAAAGGAATTATAATATTTTTAAAAGCACTTCTAGAACTTCAAAACCATAATGTTTCTTACCAAGCTCAAATAGGTGGAGCTGTCACAAAAGAAATGTGGATGCAAGTAAAACCATTGTTGCTGCAACTCAAAAATGTAGACTATAAAGGCGTTGTAATGGGAGAAGAAAAGAAAGCCCTTTTTGAGTGGGGTAATGTCTTTGTGCTGCCTACATATTATAAAATGGAAGGGCAGCCCATATCTATCTTAGAAGCAATGGCAACAGGTAGTCTAATAATTACCACAACGCAAGGAGGAATACCAGACATTATAAAAAATGGAGAGCAAGGTCTCTTTGTTGAAAAACAAAATGTAGAAGATCTCGTTTTAAAGATGAAAAGTATTGCCAGTAATCCCAAGATTATTTCTGATATTGGGGTTAAGAACCAGGCACATTTTAGTGAAAACTTCACGATGAAGGCATTTACCAGTAGACTTATAACCATATTTAGAAAGTAGTGGAATACCAGAATTTAGATCAATATAAAACGCCAAAGGGTTTTCGTGGGAGGTCTGCTTTTATAGTACAACTATGGCGTGTGGTATATGCTCTTTTCTTTAAACACTCTCCACAGTTTTTATACGGCTGGAGACGTTTTATTTTGAGATGTTTTGGCGCACAAGTGGGCAAAAATGTCATCATAAGACCTAGCGCTCAGATAACCTACCCTTGGAAGTTAAACCTAGGTGATCACTGCTGGATAGGAGATGAGGTCGTTTTGTACACTTTAGGACCTATTACGATAGGTGCAAATGCCGTTATATCACAACGTAGTTATTTATGCACAGGCTCGCACGACTATCGCTCATCTCATTTTGATATTTATGCAAAGCCTATACACATAGCAGAGAAGTGCTGGCTGGCTACAGATGTTTACGTAGCACCAGGAGTATCTGTAGCTGCCGGAACCGTAATAGGTGCTAGAAGTAGCGTTTTTAAAAACGTACCAGCAGGTAAGGTATGTATAGGTTCTCCACTAGTTATATTAAAAGATCGTATTGAATAATCTCACAGGCAAGCACATCACTCTCATCTCCCTTAACTTCTATCCAGAAGATACGGCCATAGGTTTATACAGTACCCAGATGGCAGAGTACCTGGAGCAGCAGGGTGCACACATATCTGTCATCACAGCTTTTCCATATTATCCGCAGTGGGAGATTGCTCCAGCATATCAAGATAAAGGGAGTTACTTACACGAGAAAAAAGGATCTATAGACATTTATAGATACAAGCAGTTTACTCCTAAGAGTCCCACCTTTTTAAAGCGTGTGGTACATATTACAGACTTTACGCTAGGCTCACGTTTGAACTTTAAGCAAATAAAGGAGTGCGATATTGTAATCTCAGTAATACCATTTACGAGCAGTGCGTGGTTAGGTAATACGCTTTCGCGAAAGCGTAATGCAAAACACTGGATACATATTCAAGATTTTGAATTTGACGCAGCTTTTCAATCTGGACTTGCCACCTCGTCAGAAAGTAAAAGTGTTGCCTATAAAGGTCTAATGCGTTTAGAACGCTCTATTCTGGACAAAGCAGACTTTGTGAGCACTATAAGCCAGACTATGCTGGCTAAACTTAAAGAAAAGACAAATACGACTACATATTACCTGCCTAACTGGATAGATGCCACAGAGAGTGACCCGTCTCAAGTGGAACAACACCCATACTTTTCTCAAGACAAGTTTAGTATTCTGTATGCAGGTAATGTGGGAGATAAACAAGACTGGTCTTTTTTTAAAAAAATAGTTGCTGCACTAGATTTTACAAATTTTGAAGTAATTGTAGTAGGTGCAGGAGCAAAAATGGAGATTCTTAAAGATCAACTTAAAGCGTCAGATGTACAATTTTATGATCCAGTACCACTTGAAGGGTTAGCGAGTTTACTAGCTAGTGCAGATGTACATATCTTATTTCAAAAAGCCGAAGTTGTAGACACAGTAATGCCTTCAAAAATTTTAGGAATGATGGCAAGTGCACGCCCTTCTATAATAACCGGCCACCCAGATGCAGAGCCTGCAAAAATTATAGAGGTTTCGCAAGGCGGCTATTATAAAAGCACTACAGATGCACAAGAGATTGTGGCTATTTTAAACAGCTTACGTACCAATAGTGATAAAGCAACGTTAATGGGGAGTAACGCAAGGAAGTTTATAGTAGAAAAATATGCTAGAAAAGCTATTTTGAAAGACTTTACTGACACATTGAGAAGGTTATAGGAGCTTAGTTTTATAAGCAGTGAATACTTCCTTATTTTTACGGCAAGCAGTCAGTCATAAGATTTGCTACCCAATCAACCAATAATAGAGAATGAAGAGAGTTTTAATAACAGGTGCAGCAGGATTTTTAGGGTCACATTTATGTGATCGTTTTATTAAAGAAGGCTTTCACGTGATAGGGATGGATAATCTTATTACAGGTAGTTTATCTAATATTGAGCATCTTTTTAAATTAGAACATTTTGAGTTTCATCATCACGATGTGACCACTTTTGTACACGTGCCAGGTGAGCTAGATTATATATTACACTTTGCCTCACCAGCAAGCCCAATAGATTACCTTAAAATTCCAATACAAACCTTAAAAGTAGGCTCATTAGGCACCCATAACCTACTGGGTCTTGCAAAGGTTAAAAATGCACGTATACTCATAGCCTCTACTTCTGAGGTATATGGAGACCCACTTGTACACCCACAAGATGAGGAGTATTATGGCAATGTAAATACCATAGGCCCTCGCGGTGTATATGACGAGGCAAAGCGTTTTCAAGAGTCTATCACAATGGCTTATCACCGTTTTCACGGGCTTGAGACGCGCATTGTGCGCATATTTAACACCTATGGCCCAAGAATGCGACTTAACGATGGTCGTGTAATACCAGCTTTTATGGGGCAAGCATTAAGAGGGGAGGATCTCACGGTTTTTGGAGATGGTTTACAGACACGGTCTTTCTGTTATGTAGATGACCAAGTAGAAGGTATTTACAGGCTACTTATGAGTGATTACGTACTTCCAGTAAACATAGGTAACCCAGATGAGATCACGATAAAAGACTTTGCAGAGGAGATTATAAAACTTACAGGTACAGATCAAAAGGTAATCTATAAAGACTTACCTGTAGATGACCCTATGCAGCGCAAGCCAGATATTACAAAAGCTAAAGAGATTTTAGACTGGACAGCTACCGTAGGTAGAGAAGAGGGTATGAAAAAAACCTTCGAATATTTTAAAAATCTTACACAAGAGGAGCTCTATAAAAGTGAGCATAAGGACTTCTCAAAGCACATACGTAAATAAGTATGGCGCAACGCGTAGGTAGATATTCAGTTTATATAAGGCCAGCAATTTATTGTATAGACCTTGCAATTATCGTGTTGCTAGCTAAGCTATGTCTTGTAATGAATGAAAATTTCTTGTTGTTTTCTCTATACATCATTACTACGTGGGTGTTTACCGCAACTAAGTCAGGTTTTTATGAGGTATATCGATATACAAGACCCACGCGCATTGTCTCTCTTATTTTATTACAACTTGCCATATTTGCTTTACTAGTATTTGCTTTTTATGGTTTCTTTCAAGATGTAAACACAACACCGCGTAGTGTTATTTTTTATGTCTTATATGTATTTCTTGGGGTGTCTATCGTAAAGTTTGGCGTGTTTTATTTACTTAAAACTTATAGAACTGTGCTAGGCGGTAACCACCGTAATGTGGTTATTCTAGGTTGGAATAATCAAGCAGAAGAGCTCAAAAACTTCTTTTTAGAAAACAAGGCCTACGGGTATATGGTTAAGAGCACTTTTGATATAAATAAACCTAAAGTCTCTCTAGATAATATATTTAGATATGTTTTAGAAAATAATATAGATGAGGTATACTGCTCTGTAGAGCAATTCTCAAATGAAGAACTTAGAGAAATCTCCGAGTTTACAGATAACAACCTTAAAATTCTCAAGTTTATACCAGATAGCAGAGAGATTTTTACAAAAAAACTAGAGTACCAGTACTTGGGGATTACTCCAATCTTATCATTACGTACCATCCCTATAGACACGCCTCTTAACCAGTTTATAAAGCGTGCTTTTGACATTGTTTTGTCGGTAATTGTACTTGTAGGAGTTCTTTCTTGGCTCACACCTATACTCGCCATATTAATTAAGTTGGACTCAAAGGGAACCGTTTTTTTTAAACAAAAACGTAATGGTCTTGACTATCACGAGTTTTACTGCTATAAATTTAGGTCTATGAGACCTAATGAAAAGGCAGATCTTGAACAAGTGAGTAAAAATGATGAACGCATTACTCGCGTAGGTCAGTTCTTAAGAAAAACGAGTATGGACGAGTTGCCGCAGTTTATAAATGTACTCAAGGGAGATATGTCTGTAGTGGGGCCACGACCTCATATGGTAAGCCACACGCATATGTATGCAGAACGCATAGATAAGTTTATGGTACGTCATTTTATAAAACCTGGTATTACCGGTCTAGCACAAGTAAGCGGTTATAGAGGTGAAGTAGAGACAGATGACGATATTGTAAACCGCGTAAAGTTTGATATATTTTATGTTGAGAACTGGTCATTATTTCTAGATATAAAAATTGTTTTTACCACTATTTATAAAGCCATAGTAGGAGATGAAAAAGCCTACTAGCCATACACCACAACCCTTAGTTTCTATTATAACACCATTGTATAATGCGGTATGTTTTATACAAGCTTGTAGCGGAAGCATAAAAGCGCAAACCTATCAAAACTGGGAGCATATTATTGTAGATGATGCCTCTACAGATGGCTCGCTATCACTAGCACAAGAGCTTGCTGGTGCAGATAGTAGGATACGTGTTATTACGCTTTCGCGAAACAAAGGAGCCGCCTATGCCCGTAATAAAGCTACTGAGCTTGCCAGTGGTGACTACATAGCCTTTCTAGATGCAGATGATCTTTGGCACCCCGAAAAATTATCTAAGCAAATTACATTTATGCAAAAGCATAATTGTGCAGTATCATACACCAGCTACATACAAATAGATGATGAGGGTAACCCACTAGGAAAGCGCATAAACGCGATGCCTTCTCTTACGTATAGTAAACAGCACAAAAATAATTACATAGGCAATCTCACTGGAGTATACAATGCTAGCCTGATAGGCAAAATAAGCGCCCCTAGCATAAGAAAAAGGCAAGACTGGGCATTGTGGCTTGAAGCAATAAAAAGAAGCAGTAAAGAAGCCTTAGGGCTTCAAGAGGATCTAGCTTTTTATAGAATACGAGAAGGGTCTATGAGTGCAAATAAAGTACAACTAGTAAAGTATAATTTTAAATTTTACAATCAGCATCTTGAGTATTCTTGGTTTAAATCAGCATACTGGTTAGGAATATTTTTAATGGAGTACTTTTTTGTGAGGCCAAAATATATAGAAACCTACTAGAAAGCTATTTGCATCCAGATAGGTCTGTGGTCAGATAGGTAATACTTTACATAAGACTTAAACCTGCTGTGGCTTTCTTGCCATAAGTCTGGAAAAACTGCGTTATCAAAATCAAAAGTCCCATTTGCCTGTATGGTGTTTTTTAGAGAAGGTAAAAAGGCTATTTGATCATACATTTTATCATCTGCAATGTTTGAGTATACTTTAGTAGAATGTTTAGGAAGTTCTAGGCCACGTTTTACTAAGGCTTTATAGATAAGGTCACCAGGTTCTACTAGTGGTAAGTTAAAATCACCAAGGGCAATAATTTTATCAGAAAAGGCATATTTAGAGTTTCCCATCAAGTCTGTATGCCTGGCGATTGCATAAGTTTCTAAAGCTCTACGATGAATGTTTTTCTTGCTGTTACTCCCAAAGTAGGAGTGTACATTAAGTAAAACAAAATTTGTATTCCTCCATTGAAAAGAACCTAGATAAGGATTGCGATCAAAGCCAGTAAAAGAGCTAGTAACTCCAGGCAACTTTATATACTTATGATCCTTAGGCGGGATTGCTACTTCGCCCACCATCTCAAGTTGCTTGACTACGCGGCTATCAAATATGTAGGCAAACCGTTCATTATTACCAGCCTTATCAGAAAAAAGTAAGTTATAATGACTAGGTAACGCGGCCTCTATTTGTCTAAGGCCTTCAAGATTTACGTTTACCTCTTGTATGGCAATAAGATCAAACCAGTCTATAATTTCTGCTATAAGGGCTGCGTGTATAGTCCAGCGTTTATGAAGTCCTAAGTTTGCAATGTTCCAAGAAGCGATGAGCAATTTGGTTTTAGACTTTGCTGGTATGTGACGCTTTTCTTTATGAGCTAGTAGTAAGTCTATCTGGTCTTTAACCGAAAAATTATAAGTAAATGCAGGTTTTGGAAAGGCTGGCATAACACGATATTTTATGGTAAGATAGAAATTGTAATACTACCGATAAAGAGGTATTTGCCTGTTTATCAAGTCAGAACTTATGGATAAGTTCAGTTAGATTTTTGATGTAAACTGTTTTAATTTTCCTCGGTCAGACCTATCCATTGTAGTTACCTTGATAAAATCTACGTTTAATCCTTCTTCAAGATAGGTTGCTGTGGCTTTTTTTATAGCATCTTGTTGCTTAACAGTGAGTGGTTTTTGTGCTGTGTAAATAAATCTAAATGTATCAAGAGCGGTTTGTTCTATAACAAACTCTTGCACGTTACCATCGTCTTGAATGATACTTTTGGTTACATAATAAAATGTGAGACCTGGGACTACTTTTCCGCTTGGGAGTCTAGCGATATCGTTTGTACGGCCTTGTAATTGTTCTAAAATAGGTTTTTTGGGAGTACTTTTTCGCGAAAGCGCACCTATATCTCCTATGTCATAACGTATAAATGGATGTGCTTTATTATAGAGTGATGTGACTACAATACGACCTATCTCCCCATTGGGAACTGAGTGATTATTTTCATCAAGAATTTCAACAAAAAGAAGCTCGCTGTCTACCTGTAATTCATTGTCTTTATTTTGAAATGCAATGAGCCCAATTTCTGAGGCGCCATACTCATTAATAATGGGTACGTTGAGGTATTCTTCTATAAGCTTGCGGTCATCTGGAAAAAGCATCTCGCTTGTAACAATGCAGGCTTTTAGAGTAGGGCAGACATCTGTGAGTATGAGGTGGTTCTTTTTTAAATACTTTGCAAAAAGAACAATACTGCTTGTATACCCGTTTATATATTCAAATTTTGTTTTTTTAAATTTTTTATAAATAGATTCAAGGACTTTCTCGTTTAGATTAAAAATCGGGAAGCGGTATCTATTGCTTAAAAAGTCTTTGAGACGCTCTTTTGTGTACCCAATAGCGTTGAGCGGAATACCGTAAAATCGCGCTTGTTTTGAACGGTCTAGATCAAGATCAAACCACTGGTATCTATCTATAAAAGAGGCCCAAGTGAGTGCGTGTGCATCCTTATCTTTTGCAAAAGTAAAAGGTGTGCCAGAGGAACCAGAGGTTTTACCTACGTACACATTTTTGAGATGATATATCTCTGATAGTCTTTGCTCTAGTGGTTGTTGTAAATCTTTTTTTGTAAGTATCGGTAGTGTTTCCCAGTCTTTTTCATCTCTCTCTACAAGTAGATTTTTATAAAAAGAGTTATAAATCTCGTGATAGGTTACTATGGTCTTTTTTTGTTCTGAAATGTAGTCTTCATATTCACTTTCTGGTATGCTTTGGATACGTGCTAATTCTGATTTTGCAAAATCAGTATCAAACCCTCGCATTCGTAACGCTCTATTAAATAGTTTCAAGTCACCTTAGTTTTGAACACCAAAATACAAAACACGATTGAAAAATATAGAGACATCGCATCTATTTACACAAGCAAAACTTATTTTTGCTCTTAAACCTAAAAACTAATCAAATGAACATCTTAATCTTAGGCTCTGGAGGACGTGAGCATACATTTGCATATAAAATTGCTCAAAGTGACCACTGTGATTCACTATTTGTAGCGCCTGGTAATGCCGGGACCTCACAAATAGCGACAAATGTTGCTATAGGAGTAACAGATTTTGATGCAATAAAAAGGGTTGTAATAAAAGAAGGGATAGAGATGGTTGTAGTGGGGCCAGAAGACCCCCTTGTGCAAGGTGTTTATGACTTTTTTAAGGCAGATGAATCGCTTAAAAATGTTGCTGTTATAGGACCTAGTAAAGTAGGAGCGGCGCTAGAAGGAAGTAAAGAGCGTGCAAAAGAGTTTATGATGGCTCATAATATACCTACGGCGGCTTACGAGGCTTTTACCTCAGAAACACTTGATAAGGGACAGGCATTTTTAGAAACACTACAGGCACCTTATGTATTAAAAGCAGATGGTCTTGCTGCAGGAAAAGGGGTTTTAATTATAGACAATCTTGAAGAGGCAAAGCAAGAGCTAGCAAATATGCTGGGAGGAAAATTTGGTGATGCAAGTGCGACAGTTGTGATCGAGGAGTTTTTAGATGGTATAGAACTTAGTGTTTTTGTACTCACAGATGGTAAGAACTATAAAGTACTCCCTACAGCCAAAGATTATAAGCGTATAGGTGAGGGAGATGTAGGTCTTAACACTGGTGGTATGGGTGCTATAAGTCCGGTACCATTTGCAGATGATGCTTTTATGCAAAAAATAGAGGAGCGTATCGTAAAACCTACGGTAAACGGGCTTTCTACAGAAAGCATTGAGTACAAAGGTTTTATCTTTATAGGTCTTATCAAAGTAGGAGATGACCCTAAAGTAATAGAGTACAATGTGCGTATGGGAGATCCAGAGACAGAGGTGGTATTACCACGTATACAGTCTGATCTTGTAGAGCTTTTTATGGCAGTAGATGCTCAAACGTTAGATAAACAGGAGTTTAAACTAGACCCAAGAAGTGCAGCAACGGTTATGCTCGTATCTGGAGGTTACCCAGAAGCATATGAGAAGGGTAAAGTGATTACTGGCCTTGATACTATAGAGGATTCGCTTGTTTTTCACGCCGGCACCACAGAAAAAGATGGGCAAGTAGTGACTAACGGAGGTCGTGTTATCGCAATTACATCTTTTGATGATGATTTCAAACAGGCCATAAAAAAATCCTATCAAAATATAGAAAATCTACATTTTGATAGGATCAATTATCGTACAGATATAGGCTTTGACCTATAAAAGTATTATTAAAGGTTGCTCTCGAGCTCGCTGTTTTTACCTAAAAAACCGTGAGCTTTTGCTTCACGATACTCAGTATCATTTGCATCATATTTCTTGATTTCCATAATCCAGTATACGATTGCAGCAGCACAAATGAGCATAAAAATCCAGTTTACACCATTTGCAAGCCACCAGTTACTTAGTTCTAACTCTGCAAGTGCATTAAAGGGCGCAAATAAAGTTGCTTCTGCAAATTCTTGTACTCCTTCAAAAAATCCTCTCAAACTCATAATGTTGTATGTTTACAATATTGAAATCTTAGTTGTACATCTATAGATGCGACTGCAAAAATAGGAAAAAAACTAGCTATGCTCACAAGATTTTTTGGTACTTCAAAGCCCCTAGCCGTAGTTGTGGTCATCATTTATATGACATTAGGCTTTTTTTATAGCAATAGGCAGTTGGTTATAGAGCCCTTTAACTGGCAAGAAACCCTTCGACTAGTGGGGATGTGGCTACTTTTTATAAGCACAATGTTTATACTCAATTTTGTAGCTCAAAAAAATGATTTGACTAAGCGTAGCACCTACGGCGTATTACTTTTTGCCGCGTTTAGCCTTGCATTGCCAGCGGCATTAAGAGATGGTGCGATACTACTTGCAGGCTTTTTTATTCTCATAGCCTTGCGACGTATCATAAGTTTTAAATCTGAGTTGTATATGGAACGCAAGATTTTTGATGCCACCCTATGGATACTTCTAGCAGCAATTTCTTTTTATTTTAGTTGGTTGTATTTAATAGCAATTTATATTGCACTTCTGTTATATAATATATCAAACCCCAGATATTTAATCATACCCCTTATTGCAATCATATCATTTGCAGTTATATACTATAGTTTTTTGCTGTTACAAGCTGGTAGTCCGGCAGATGTTGACATTGTATTTGAGTCTGTGTCATTTGATTTTAAGGCCTATAATGAACTTGAAACTCTCACACCCATTGCATTTTTTATAGCCCTGCTCTTATGGACCGTATGGCGCTACCTAGGAGAGCAAAGAAATGCCTCTTCTGGGGCAAAGTCTCGATACTCTGTAATTTTAGGATTACTCGCTGTAGGCTTACTAGTGATCACGCTTTCGGCACATAAAACAGGCGCAGAGTGGTATCTTATTGTACCTGTAATGACCATTATAGTAAGTAACTTTTTAGAACACACAGAGAGTCCTATTTTTAAGGAAAGCTTGTTGTGGCTTATTGTCCTTCTTCCAGTATTTATAAACTATATCGCATAATGAAGCTCGATATATCCTACATAGAGAGCGAGTTAAAGAAAAGGTG
The DNA here is from genome assembly GCF_000152925.2 of Dokdonia sp. MED134. Taxonomy (NCBI): domain Bacteria; kingdom Pseudomonadati; phylum Bacteroidota; class Flavobacteriia; order Flavobacteriales; family Flavobacteriaceae; genus Dokdonia; species Dokdonia sp. MED134. Next base: position 2,127,836 of record NZ_CP009301.1, read on the forward strand.
TAACCTTCCCTATGTGTGGAATAGAAAGCAAAATGATACTTGGGATGATGCGACTAAGTTTATTTATAAAACAATGTCTTGGGAAGCGCTTTTAGTTCAAATCGAGGAGCAACAAAAGGAGCACAATTTTCCTACACAAGATTTCTTTAACTACGCCATAAACAGATGGTACAACTTCTGGAGTGCCCAGGCCGTAGAAAAAATTTTTACAGACTTACCAGGTTTCGCACCTAACCCAAATCCGGTAGAAGACCACTACGATTTTAGATGGCTAGGCGAGCGCATAGACCATAAAACAAGTATATTCCCAAAAGGATTTGGTGAGAATTACGCTTTCGCGAAAGCGCACAAAACCCAACTCATACACTGGTTTTACAAGCACCAAAGTACCGGACAACGCTTTCACCTCAATAACAGGTTATTTATAGTTGTGCACGACCAAAACGGAGAACACTGGAAACTAAAAGCCGAAATAGAACTCATAAAATCCATCATAGAACCCTACGGAAAACAGAAAACACCAGCAGTAATGGAAGTCCTTTCCTTCGAGGAAGGAAAGGAAACAATGGCAGACATTATATGGGTAAATAGATGAATTATATAGGTTCAAAACATAGATTATCTTCCTTTATACAAGACACTATACATAGCGTGTGTGGGCAAGACCTAGGCGATTTAGTTTTTTGCGATCTCTTTGCAGGTACAGGCGCAGTAGGTAGGGTATTTAAATCTCAAGTAAAAGCCGTAATAGCAAATGATCTTGAGTTTTATAGCTATGTTCTTAACCGTAATTATATAGGAAATTATAAGAATTTTGAATATAATGACCTTATAGAAAACCTAAATTCATTACCACTACAAAAGGGTTTTATTGCGGCACAATATGGAGAAGGAGGTGTGGGTAATCGGTTATATTTCAGCAAGCATAATGCTCAAAAAATCGATAGCATACGCACAGAGGTTGAAAAATGGTATCATAATAAAGCGATAAGTACAGATGTCTACTATTTTCTACTAGCCAGCCTACTTGAGAGTGCAGATAAAATTGCAAACACTGCCTCTGTTTATGGGTCTTATCTCAAAACTATAAAACCTAGAGCCGCAAAGAATATGGTCATTACTCCGGCTACTTTTGAGATTACAAAGACAGCCCATAAAGTATTTCAAGAAGATGGTAACGAGCTTATTACTAAAATAAGCGGAGATATTTTATACTTAGACCCGCCATATAACGTAAGGCAGTATGGTGCAAATTATCACATACTTAATACCATTGCAAAATATAATATCTTTGCACCACGAGGAAAAACAGGTCTTCCCATCTATAATAAAAGTGCTTATTGTAGTAAGAAAACGGTTGTCTCAAGCTTTGAACAGCTTATAAAAAATGCTCAGTTTAAGTACATTTTTGTAAGCTACAGTAATGAGGGTTTAATGAGTCCATCAGTTATTAAGAAGGTGATGGAGCAGTATGGTAGATATGATGTAAAAACCACCAGCTATAAACGATTCAGAGCAGATAAAACAGCTAGCCGTCATCACAAAGCTAGTAGCACAATAGAGTATTTACACATTTTAGAAAAACAATAATATGTTTACAGATAAGGCAAATGCCATTTTTAAAGAAGCGATAGACACCTATCACGTAATAAACACCGTAGATCAACCTTTTATCAACAAGTATGATAAAAATGAAGATGTACTAGGGCACTTGCTATACCGTAAATGCTGGATAGATACTGTACAATGGCATTATGAAGATATTATACGTGATCCTCAAATAGACCCTGTGGCTGCACTTACACTTAAACGTAAGATTGATGCCTCAAACCAAGATCGTACAGATATGGTAGAGTATATAGATAGCTACTTTCTTGAGAAGTATAAAGATGTAACTGTAAAAGAAGGAGCAACAATTAATACAGAAAGCCCAGCTTGGGGAGTAGACCGTTTATCTATACTCGCTTTAAAAGTATATCATATGCAAGAAGAAGCAACACGTGAAGATGCAAGTGATGCACACAGAGCTGCTTGCCAGACTAAGCTAGATGTTTTACTAGAGCAACGCGTAGACCTCTCTACAGCAATAGACACCTTACTTGATGACATCTCAAAAGGAGACAAGTATATGAAGGTATACAAGCAAATGAAAATGTATAATGACGATGAGTTAAACCCAGTACTCAGAAACATTAAAAAGTAATGAATCCTTACGCGCGACACCGTTTTTTATTTTAAAGAGCGGTATCGTGCATTCTTACAATGGCTAGACAAAAACATATTCTCATCATACGGCTCTCTGCAATGGGAGATGTAGCGATGACGGTGCCTGTGGTTTACGCTTTCGCGAAAGCAAATCCAGACATAAAAATATCTTTTCTCTCAAAGCCATTTTTTAAACCCATTGTAAGCTCCATACCTAACCTTGAATTTGTTGCTGCAAATGTCACTTCAGAACATAAAGGAGTGATGGGTATATGGAAACTCGCGCGCCAGCTGAAAAAGCTTGGTATCACACACGTTGCAGACTTGCACAATGTCATACGGTCTAAAATGCTTCGTACCTTTCTTAATCTGCCTAGTGCAACTCTAGATAAAGGAAGAGCCGAAAAGAAAGCACTCACTAGAGAAAGCGATAAGAACTTTACACAACTTGCAACAACCGCACAGCGCTACATAGCTGTTTTTGACAACCTAGAATTTAAAAACCTAGTTCCAGAGGTTTTACCAAAACCCAATAAAGCGCCAGCAATCATTGAGTTTACAGCAGGCCATAGTCGTAAGTGGCTGGGAGTAGCACCTTTTGCCGCTCACCTAGGTAAGCAGTATCCTCTAGATTATATGAAAATGGTAGTAGAAGGAATAGACCTATTAGATAAGTACGATATCTTTCTATTTGGAGCGCCCTCAGAAGTGACTATACTCAATAACCTCTCAGATACCTGTAAAAATGTAAAGGTCGTAGCTGGAGCACTTAAATTTAAAGAAGAACTTAATCTTATAAGTCAGCTAGACGGGATGCTTTCTATGGATAGTGGTAACGCACACCTCGCAGCAATGTATGGCGTGCCTACGATAAGCCTTTGGGGAGTAACACATCCTTATGCAGGCTTTGCTCCATTTAATCAAGAAGAGCACTGCATAGTGTCAGACAGAAAAAAGTATCCAAAAATCCCAACTTCAATATACGGCAATCTAGTGCCAGAAGGTTATGAAGATGTGATGAAAACCATCTTGCCAGAACAGGTAATAGAAAAGATTAAAGCAACTATCTAATATAACATACTATGCGCGCACAGTAAAATTATACTATATTTGTGGTATATTATATAACTATGAGCACAACAAAACCTACCCTTAACGACTTACTAGGCATTACTCACCCTATTATTATGGCACCTATGTTTCTGGTGTCTAATGTCGCAATGTTAAAAGCCGGAATGGAGAGCGGTATCGCTGCTTGTGTGCCAGCACTTAATTATAGAACTATAGAAGAGCTTAAAGCTGCCATTACTGAGCTTAAAGCGGCAAAAGTACCTGGAGGAGCCTTCGGGATAAATCTTATTGTAAATAAATCTAATATGAAGTACCCTGCACAGCTGGAAGCAGCTTGTGAGCTAGGTGTAGACTTCATTATCACATCTCTCGGGTCACCTAGAATGGTTATCGAGAAGGCAAAACCAAAGGGAATTAAAGTATTTTGTGACGTTACAGACTTGAGCTACTCAAAAAAGGTAGAAGCAATGGGTTGTGATGCACTAGTTGCAGTAAATAATCAAGCAGGAGGTCACAGAGGTAATATCGCTCCAGAAGCACTTATAAAAGAGCTTAATGAAAACTGCGCGATACCAGTAATAACTGCTGGTGGGGTTGCAAACAAGAGCGACCTTGATCGTGCGATGTCTTTCGGCGCGATAGGAGCAAGTATAGGAAGCCCTTTTATAGCTTCAGAAGAGGCACCTGTGTCTCAAGAGTACAAGCAAGCTTGTGTAGACTTTGGAGCAAAAGATATCGTGATGACACAAAAGATATCTGGTACACCGTGTACAGTTATTAATACACCTTATGTTCAAAAGATAGGAACAAAACAAACCTGGCTAGAAGGTCTTCTTAATAAAAATAAGAAGCTCAAAAAATGGGTAAAAGCCATTCGTTTTGCAAAGGGTATGCGTGATACCACAAAGGCCGCACAGGGAGCTACTTATAAAACCGTATGGGTTGCAGGACCATCTATAGAGCAAACCACAGCGATAGAGCCTGTAGCAACGATTATTAAGAAGTTTATATAGAAGTACGCTTTCGCGAAAGCGTAAATAAAACCAAAACCTGTCAAGTCATAAAGATGAGACAGGTTTTTTTATTTAATATACCCTTGTAGCCTAAGATCTTCTACCGAATATACTACCGAAGAAAACCCGTTAGAAAGTACAATGTTGCTCGTAGTAACGTCTAGTACATCTGTATAATAATGGTCTGTGAGTATGATTCCTTTTTTTGCTTTAAGCGAAAACAAAAACTCTTTTATCTTTTCTTTATACAAGGGCTCTATCATAGAGAAAGGCTCATCTAGCATAAGGAATGGGTGATTAAGATTTGCTACAAGTAGCAGCTCTAGATAACGTATCTCACCCATTGAGAGTACGCCCGCTTTTTTTGACGCTATTTTTTCTATAAATGGAGCTCTAAAAATGGCGTCTTGATCATCTCCATCACTATAAAATAGCGGGATGATATCTCTTACTTTTAAATGCTTAGGTAGAAAGCTCTCTTGCGGTAAATACCCTATATATTGCTCTGGAATAATCTTCTTTAGAGATATAGGTGAGCCATTTATGGTAAGTGTTGCTTTAGTCGCTCTTAAGGTGCCAAAAAGTATCTTGAGCAATGTAGATTTGCCAGATCCATTAGCACCAAATAGTCCCAAAATATCACCAGTCTGTAGTGTAAAGGAGACATCTTTGAGCACTTCTTTGCTTCCAAAAGATTTTTGTGCAGATATGAGTTGTAGCTCGTTTATCATACAAAGAAGGATGTAATGATAAGCAAGACTATGGCTAGAACACCATTTATCAAATAGGTTCTTGTGATGAGGTGCCTCTTTGTAAAACCAAGATTATGGTACATATAGTATTGTTGCTTTTGAAAGTAACCAAAGGCAAGAATGCCCAAGCCAGTCCCAAACACACCAAAAACAGCGATGGTTACCAAAACACCATTTATAATGCTATCTCGAGCAGGAACTGTCGCGAGTCCAAATAAAATGCAGACTGCAGCAGCATATAATGTTACGTCACGATAAAAGTTCCACATAGGTTAAAAATAGATAATCTCCTTTTAAGGTAGGGGTTACCTACTTTAATAGCATAAAAAAACCTGCCTGTTGTATAACGGGCAGGTTTTTAAAAATGTTATAACCTCAATTATATATCATCATAATCTACCACAATTCTAGCTGAGGTAGGATGCGCCTGGCAGGTAAGGATAAGTCCCTCTGCAACCTCTGCATCTGTAAGAATTTGATTTTGTGACATCACAGCAGTACCTTCTGTTACTCGTGCGATACAGCTACTACATACGCCGCCTTGACAAGAGTGTGGTGCGTCTATATCTTCATCTAGCGATGCGTCAAGAATGTTTGTCTCTTGATCCATTGTAAACTCAAATTCCTCATCGTCACAAAGTACTTTTATAGCCGTTTTACCATCTAGAGGCGCCTCGATCTCTGTAGTTTCTGTGCTTGCTGTAAAGAGTTCAAAATGTATGGCAGTGTCTGCAACTTCATTTTCTTTCAGAACTTTAGTTACTTCATTAATCATTGCCTCTGGACCACATAAAAAGTAATCGTCAAAGTTGTTTTCGGCATATTTATTTTTTACCACAAAGTTTACCGTAGATTTCATAATACGGCCAAAGTGTGCGCCATCTACACGCGACTGCGAGTAAATAGACTCTATAGAGAAGCGATCTGTATATTGTGATCTCAAGGCTTGTAACTCGTCTATAAACATTGCCTCCTCTGGCGTTCGGTTCCCAAAGACTAGTACAAAAGTGCTATCTGGAGATTGAGTAAGGGTTGTCTTTATCATAGACAGAATAGGTGTAATACCAGAACCTGCGGCAAATGCTGCGTAGTTTTTCGCTTTCGCGAAAGCGGAATTATCTATCTTAAATCTACCCTCTGGTTCTTGTACCTCTAGCGTGTCACCTTCCTTAAGTTCTCTATTTGCATACGTTGAGAACGTTCCGTTTTCTACCTCTTTTACCGCAACGGTAAGCCCTTCTTGAGGTGTGCTACAAATAGAGTAAGCACGTCTAACCTCTGTACCGTCTATCGTAGTTTTTAAAGTAATATATTGACCAGGCGCAAAGGTAAAGTGCTCTTTTAAAGCACCCGGAAGTGCAAAAGTGATAGCAACAGACTTTGCTGTGATTCTTGTAATGGTCTGAATATGAAGTGTATGAAATGAAGACATTGACGTTTTTTTTACAAAAATACAAAGCAATGCGTTTTGTGTGTAACAATACGAGTAGTTTAAATACCTATACCTCGCTAAACAACCGAAAATTATGGTCAAACAATTTGTAAGCCTTGAGTGGAAGGCTTTTTTTAGAAGTCCTGCTTTTGGGACTAACCTTGCACTTAAAATTTTGATGGTTTTTGGAGCCTTATCAATGATTTTCTGGTTGGGTGGTATGGGAGTTCTTTTATATATGGGTCTTGAAAAAGCAGACCTTGAGCCTTTCTCTACCGTAAATACATTTGTTATTTATTACATAGTAGGTGATCTTATATTAAGATATATGGGGCAAAAAATGCCCGTAGTAAATATTAAACCGCTATTACTTTTACCTTTTAAAAAGACTAAGATTGTAAAGTTTGCACTTGGTAAAACGGTGCTTGCCTTCTGGAACTGGATGCACGCTTTTTTCTTTATTCCATTTTCTATTGTTTTACTGGCAAAGGGTTTTAATCCGCTAGGTGTGATTGCGTGGCACGTGGCTATGTTTTGCTTTATATATGCAAATAATTTTATTAATGTCTTTTTAAATGACAAGCTGTGGCTTGTGTTGAGCGTAGGAGCATTATTTGCTGCCTTAGGTTTTGCTCAGTATTATGGATATTTTGATATCACAGCCTTTACACAACCGTTTTTTCAAGGGTTATATGAGTATATGTGGCCTGTTATATTTCCTATAGCATTACTTGTCACAGTAGCAACGGTTGCTTTTAAGTACTTTCTTGCAAGATTATATCTAGATGCAGGGCTGGCAAAAAAGGTGAGTGAAGCAAGTGGTGGAGATTTAGGTTGGCTAGATCGTTTTGGGAAGCAGTCTACTTTTCTTAAAAATGATATTAGACTTATAATGAGAAATAAACGCTCTAAAACTACAGTGTTTATGAGTGTTATGTTCTTGTTTTACGGGTTGCTCTTTTTTACGGGTGCAGTTGAGGTTTATGATGGTCCTTTCTGGAAGATGTTTGCATCTGTATTTGTGAGTGGTGGTTTTCTCTTTAGTTTTGGGCAGTTTGTTCCATCTTGGGATAGTGCCTATTACCCACTTATGATGACACAAAACATCGCCTATAAAGATTACTTAAAGTCTAAGTGGTTACTCGTGGTGATTGCTACATTCTTTTCGGCCATATTATGTATACCCTATATTTATTTTGGGTGGGATATACTTATTGCAGTACTAGTAGGAGCCATATTTAATATGGGTATAAATGCACACCTTGTATTACTAGGTGGGGCTTATATAAAAACACCTATAGACTTACAGAGTGGTAAAAAGGCCTTTGGAGACAAGAGTTCTTTTAACCTTAAAACGCTGCTTGTGAGTTTACCTAAAATGCTTGGACCTATGGCACTTTATGCGATAGGGCACTTTACGGTAGGACCTACTTTGGGCTATGCACTTGTTGCCATAGTAGGGCTTATAGGCTTTGCTTTTAGAGACAAAGTATTTGACCAGATTATAAAAATATATAAGACAGAGAAGTATAAAACGCTTGCAGCTTACAAACAAACAAAATAGAGAGACGATGATCACAGTACACAACTTGTCAAAATCATATAACGGAGTTACAGTTCTTAACCTTGAAGGTTTTGAAATCCCAAAGGGTCAGTCTTTTGGACTTGTAGGTAATAATGGGGCCGGTAAGACTACGCTTTTCAGCTGTCTGCTAGATCTTATACAACCTTCTACTGGATATATAGAAAATGGAGGGGTAAAAGTAAATGAGAGTGAAGACTGGAAGACACACACAGCTTCCTTTATAGATGAAACTTTCCTTATAGGATACCTTACTCCAGAAGAGTACTTTTATTTTATAGGAGACCTAAGAGGAGAAAATAAGGCAGATGTAGATGCATTGCTGGCAACGTTTCAAGACTTTTTTAACGATGAGATTATAGGGAAACGTAAATACTTACGTGACCTTTCAAAAGGAAATCAAAAAAAGGTAGGTATCGTAGCGACCTTAATAGGGAGTCCAGATGTAATTATACTTGATGAGCCATTTGCAAATCTTGATCCTACTACGCAAATACGTTTAAAAGGAATTATAAAAAAGATGGCATCAGATAGAGAGGTAACTGTCCTGGTATCTAGTCACGATCTTCAGCACGTAACAGAAGTTTGTGAGCGTATTGTAGTTTTAGAGAAAGGGAGCTTAGTAAAAGATATTATTACTTCTCCAGCTACTCTCAAAGATCTCGAGGCTTACTTTGCGGGTAATGAAGTTGTAGTTGAATAGTGGCTTAAAATAGGGGTAAAAAAAATGGCCACAATAAAGCGACCATTTCCTAAGTTCCCCAACTTAATTCTTCAAGTTTATGCAACTTGAACAGTAAAAATACTAAAGTGCTAGTTATCAACCGAAAAAACAGCGGTTTTTTTTAAGAATTTTCTTAACTTTTTTTATGACATCCATAAATTATTTTACTAAAAGCAGGATGTGGCGTGAAGAGTCCTAATAAAAAGAGGGAAATCTATGTTTTTTCAAAAAGAAATGTATTTTTACACGCTTCCATACTAAAATGGGTAAATTACAGTTCCTTTTAGTAAAAACACAACAGGTTTGATAATACTCTTAAGACGTATCCTTTGTACAAGTATTCTTGTATTAATTCTTGTGAGCTGCTCTCGCAAGAAAGATTCATTTATAAGTCGCAACTATCACGCGGTTACCACAGAGTTCAATACACTATATAATGGTAATGTTGCCCTAGATGAAGGTAAGAACGCACTTATACAAACCTTTGATGATAACTACTGGGAGGTACTACCTATAGAGCGCATATCATTTGAAGAAAATACATCATTAGGTGAAGAAAACAGAGATCCTAACTTTGTAAGAGCAGAAGAAAAAGCAATTAAAGCCATACAACGCCACTCTATGAAAATAGATGGAGAAGAGCGCAACCCACAAATGGATGAGGCCTTCTTACTATTAGGCAAAGCAAGATATTTTGACCAGCAATTTGTACCAGCACTCGAAGCTTTTAATTACGTACTTGCTTACTACCCTAAGAGTAACAATATTGCTCAGGCTAAAGTCTGGAAGGAAAAGACAAACATCAGGCTAGAAAATAATGAGATTGCTATAGAAAATCTCAATAAGATTTTTAAAGTAGAGAAGAATCTTAAAAACCAAGACATTGCAGATGCAAAAGCAATGCTCGCCCAGGCCTACCTTAATCTAAACAAACCAGATAGTGCTCTTATTTATATAAAGGAAGCATCAGACCTTACTCGTAAGTTTGAAGAAAGAGGTCGTTATAATTATATCAAGGGGCAGCTGTATAATCGTCTCGATAAAAAAGATAGTGCAAATCTTGCTTTTCAAGAAGTAATAGACCTTAATAGAAAGATACCGCGCAAGTATCATATCAATGCACATCTGGAACAAATACGTAATAGTGACCTTACTACAGAAGATACTCTTGCACTAAGAGAGCGTCTAGACAAAATGGTAAGCAATAGAGAGAATAGACCATTTTTAGATAAAATATATTACACAAAGGCTGCCTATTATATGAGCCTAGGTAAAGAAGACTCTGCTATTGCAAACTATAATAAGTCATTAAGGGAGACCAGCACAGATAACTATCTTGTATCACGAGATTATCTTGCACTTGCAGATTATAATTTTGAGCAAGCAGCATATAAAACTGCTGGTGCTTATTACGATAGTATGCTCGGTAAAATAAGCGACCGTACAAGAGAGTATAGGTCTGTAAAAAAGAAACGTGATAACCTTACAGACGTTATTGCATATGAGGATCTTACCCTTCGTAATGACAGTATAATTTCGCTAGTTACAATGTCTGAAGACGATCTAACAGCATATTTTGAAAATTATATTGCAGAGCTTAAGGCAAAAGAAGCTGCAGACTCTATCGCTAGAGTAGATAAAATACGTAACAACGAGTTTTTTAATAGTAACGCTAGTACTCGTAAAAAAACGCAAGCGGCACCTGGTGAATTTTACTTCTATAATGATGTAGCCGTTGCCTATGGTAAACAAGCCTTTGAGCGCAGATGGGGTAAAAGAAGACTAGCAGATGGATGGCGCCTCTCATCAAAACAAACTCCAGCTAGTAACGGAGGTCCCTTGCCGGTAGTACTCCAAGAAGAAGAGGAGACACAAAAGAAAACTGCACAAGACTATATTGCAACACTACCTAGAGATAAAACTCAAATAGATAGCCTCATTAAAGAGCGAGACTTTGCATACTTTCAACTAGGGCTTATTTATAAAGAAAAGTTTAAAGAATATCCTTTGGCAGCAAGTCGTTTAGAAAAGCTATTAAGTTTCAAACCTGATGAGAAACTTGTGTTACCAGCTACCTATAACTTGTATCAAGTGTATGATTCTATGGGCGCTTTCGCGAAAGCGGAAACCTATAAAAATGAGATTACCACAAAGTATCCAGACTCTCGTTATGCTACAAGAATAAATAATCCTAACACAGCACTCGAGGCCGATGCAGAGGCTCCAGAAGAAATTTATAAAGGGTTATACAAGCGTTTTCAAAACCAGGAATATGCAGGTCTTCTCTCAGATCTAGAAGTGAAAATTGATCAACTTTATGGAGATCCATATTTACCTAAATTTGAACTGCTTAAAGCAACCGTATTGGGCAGATACAAGGGGTATGATGCTTACAAAGAGAGCCTTAATTATGTAGCACTTACCTACCCACGTACAGAAGAAGGTAAGAAAGCTCAAAACTTATTGCGCAATGCTTTGCCTACAATGAAGTTTGAAAACTTTGATGACGAGGCAATTTCTATAAACTATAAGGTGCTATACTCGTTTACAAGTTCTGACGTGCAGGGAGCGCGCGATTTTCAGAAGAGGCTTGTAGAGAGCTTTGAAAAGATAGGTTACACACAGTTTTCTACCTCTATAGATGTATATAATGAGAATGAGTCTTTTGTAGTAATACACTTTTTAGACAGTAGAAATCAAGCCGAAGGCCTTGTTGAATTACTTGCGGTAAATGATGAGGTGAGAATTACACGACCTAGTACTATTATTGCTTCAGAAAATTACAAGATCATCCAAGTACATAAAAACTTTGATGCTTATAAGGCACAAAAAACAAATTGAGATTAAAAAATAACCCCCTTACAGATGTTTTCAGATAACAAAAAAGGAAAAGGACCAGCTCTTACAAACCAGCAAAACCGCATTAGTCAAGGCACTACTCTTAAAGGAGATGTAACCTCAGAAGGAGGTTTTCGTATAGATGGTGTTATAGAAGGCAATATAACTGCTCCAAATAAAATTGTGGTGGGCAAAACAGGTGTTGTAACTGGCACTATAATTTGCAATGATGCAGATGTAGAGGGTAAAATTGTAGGTAGATTAGAGATTAAAAATTTACTATCTATAAAGACCTCTGCACATATAGAAGGAGAAGTAATCACTGGTAAGCTTGCTGTAGAGCCTGGAGCTACATTTAATGCATCTTGTGAGATGAAAGGTAATCTTAAATCACTTTCTAATGCCAAAGGAAAAGGAGAACGCTCCGCTTAAAAACTGGGCACGATTTTCTACTATTGCCCTGCAGATGGGAGTGACTATATACTTAGGTAATTTACTAGGTGAGTGGCTAGATCAAAAATTTGAAACTTCATACTTAGAAAAAACAGTTACACTCTTTGCTATTTTTCTATCTATTTACTTCGTCATAAAAGGGGTAATGCGTCTCAATAAATAAGTGTTGATTAAAAAATTAATTCTTTATACACTGGGTGTTATAAGCTTATTTCTTATTAGTTATAACGTTCACTATTATCTCACATTAAAATTTGAGATATATCATCCATACAGTTTATGGAGTGTATACATATTTCAAGCAGTAGCATCTTATGTACTTGTGGTAGTCTTTGAGCTACTTGCCTCGCTCACAAAAGAGTTTAAAGATCAATTAGGTTTTTTATACTTAGGATCTATGGCGGTAAAAGTTTTATTCTTTTGTGTTCTTTTTAGAGATGTTATTTTTTTTGGACCTGATTTGAGTAAAATAGACAGTGTTTCTCTACTGTTACCCATCTTCATATTTATCTTTTACGAGGTAATTGTTATTGTGAAAATCTTGAATAGAGAGACTCAAAATTGAAATAATTACGAAATCTATTTTATTTTGAAGAAAATGAGTACTTTTGCACAGAATTTTAGGCCACGTCATTTATTGAAAATATTGGAATGAAAATAGCATCAAAATCGATTTCATTTTTAACATTAGTTCTTGTGCTTTTGACTTCTTTTTCTGTTTACGGAAAAGATGGAGCAAAAAAGGGTGATCCTGTTAATACAAGAACGGAGATTAATGAGTACATACAACATCACTTAAAGGACTCTCACGACTTCCATTTATTCTCAACTTTTGATGATAATGGAGTTGAGCATCACTGGGGTTTTCCTTTGCCAGTAATGTTATGGGGAGAAAATGGCTTTACAGCTTTTATGTCTTCAGAGTTTCACCACGATGATGATGGAACTGTCGTTGTAGAAAAAGGTGATAGTCGCTTTGTAAAGCTTCACGGTAAAATATATGAGCTTAATGCTGGTGAGGCTGCTGTTCAGTTTGATGAAGAGCACCACGCAGTAAATGCTTCAAAGCCTTTTGATTTATCTATCACAAAGAGTGTCTTCGGGATATTACTTATAGGTTTATTAATGCTGTTTTGGTTCTCAAGACTAGCAAGACAATACAAAAACAAACAAGTTCCTACTGGATTTGGACGTGTACTTGAGCCACTAGTGGTTTATGTACGTGATGAAATCGCTAAGCCAAACATTGGTGAGAGCTATAGAAAATTTACTGGATACCTTCTTACTGTATTCTTCTTTATCTGGATACTTAACCTTGTAGGTTTAATGCCATTTGGATTTAACGTTACAGGTCAGATAGCTGTTACAGCGGCACTAGCTGTTATTACATTAGTAATTTATGTATTTAGTGGTAATAAGCACTTCTGGGGACATATGTTATGGATGCCAGGTATTCCTTATGTATTTAGACCATTACTAGGTATTATAGAGCTCATAGGTACACTGGTTATTAAGCCATTTTCATTATTAGTACGTCTATTTGCAAACATTACTGCAGGTCACACTGTTGTAATGAGTCTTGTAGCGGTAGGTATTCTTATGCAAGAAAGCTTATCTGCAACAGGGTCTACTATTGTATCATTATTTTTATCATTATTCATAATGCTTATTGAGGTGCTAGTAGCATTCTTACAGGCTTATATATTTACAACACTCTCTGCACTATTTATAGGTATGGCAGTTGCAGATGATCATCACGATGAGGAGCTGCACGACGAGCTAGGAGAGGAGATTGAGGACACTGAAGTTATCCGTAAGAACTTCACTTAATTAAGAATTTTTATTTGTTTAATTTTTTATATACACTATTATGTCTTTAGCATTAGTACAAGAAGTAGCACCAATGTTCCCAAATTTAGTAGGAGCTGGTCTAGTAGTAATTGGAGGTGGTATCGGTCTTGGTAAGATTGGTGGAGCTGCAATGGAAGGAATTGCTCGTCAGCCTGAGGCTGCTGGTAAAATCCAGACTGCGATGATTATCGTTGCTGCACTTTTAGAAGGACTTGCATTTGGAGCGCTTATATTAGGAGCTTAATCCAGATCAACTCTAAAAATTCAACTTCCTGTAACGGTTGGTTACAGGAGTTGAATTTAATTAAACAAAGATTATAAGAACACAGAACCACTTTTGAGATGGAACAATTATTAGAGAATTTTTCACTTGACCTGTTTGTAAAACAAACAATCCTTTTCTTACTGCTTATTTTCCTTATGGTAAAATTTGCTTGGAAACCTATTATGAGCGCGCTTAATGAGCGTGAAGAAGGAATACAAGGAGCTCTTGATGCTGCAGAAAATGCAAAGAAAGAGATGGCAAGTCTTCAAGCAGATAACGAGAAACTTTTAAAAGAAGCTAGAGCAGAGCGTGAAGCGATGCTTAAAGAAGCTCGTGAGATGAAGACTAAAATGATAGACGACGCTAAGGTAGAAGCAAAAGACGCTGCAGATAAAATGGTAGCTCAAGCACAAGCAGCTATTGAGGCAGAACGTAAGAGCGCTATCGCAGATCTTAAAGGTCAGGTTGCAGCACTTTCTGTAGAGATTGCAGAGAAGGTTGTAAAAAATGAGCTTTCTGATAAAGAAAAGCAACTAGGTCTTGTAGACAAGATGCTAGGTCAAGCAACATTAAACTAACAGATTTTAAGCCGCTATCACTATGAGTAGAGCAGCAATACGATATGCAAAAGCAGTACTAGATCTTGCAAAAGATAATGGATCTGTAGAGGCAGTTTTAAATGATATGAAATCTGTAAAGGCTACTATTGAAGGAAGTAAAGAACTTCGCAATGCCTTAAACAGTCCTGTAATAAAAGCAGACGATAAGCGCGCTGTATTACGTCAGGTTTTTACAGACGGTACAAAAGAGACATTAGGTCTTGTAGATGTTCTTGTAGATAATAGTAGAGCAAATTTACTAGGTGGTGTGGCAGATAGTTTTATTGCAGAGTACAATAAAAGCAATAAGATTGAGAGTGCTACAGTAACTACAGCAGTAGCTTTAACTCCAGAACTGGAGACTAAGGTTCTTGCAAAAGTAAAAGAGCTTACAGGAAGCACGAACGTAACTCTTACAAACGAAATTGATGAGAGCATCATAGGTGGTTTTGTATTAAGAGTAGGTGATACACAGTACAATGCAAGTATCGCTAGCCAGTTAGGCAAGTTAAAAAGAGAATTTAGTAACAGTTTATAAATAAACGGCTCATCGTGAGGTGAGAAAATTTTCGCGAAAGCGGACTTATAAATTTAGATCAAATGGCAGAAGTTAAACCAGCAGAAGTTTCGGCAATTTTAAAGAAACAACTTTCAGGTTTTGAAGCAACAGCTTCCCTTGACGAAGTAGGAACAGTACTAACTGTGGGTGATGGTATCGCTCGTATTTACGGACTTGCAAACGCACAATATGGTGAGCTTGTAGAGTTTGAAAGCGGTCTTGAGGCAATTGTTCTTAACCTTGAAGAAGATAACGTAGGGGTTGTACTCTTAGGTGCTTCTTCATCTATTAAAGAAGGTGATACCGTAAAACGTACACAACGTATCGCATCTATCCAGGTAGGTGAAGGTATTACTGGACGTGTGGTAAACACGTTAGGTCTTCCTATTGATGGAAAGGGACCTATCGCTGGAGAAACTTATGAGATGCCACTTGAGCGTAAAGCGCCTGGTGTTGTTTTTCGTGAGCCAGTAACAGAGCCATTACAAACAGGTATTAAGGCAATTGATGCTATGATACCAGTAGGTAGAGGGCAGCGTGAGCTTGTAATTGGTGACCGTCAGACAGGTAAGTCTACTGTTTGTATTGACACTATCCTTAACCAAAAAGAATTTTACGATGCTGGTGAGCCAGTACACTGTATATATGTAGCTATAGGACAAAAAGCTTCTACTGTTGCACTTATTGCACAGGTACTAGAAGATGCTGGAGCAATGGCATACACAACTATCGTAGCGGCAAATGCATCAGATCCTGCAGCAATGCAAGTATATGCACCATTTGCAGGAGCTGCAATTGGAGAGTACTTTAGAGATACAGGTCGTCCTGCATTAATCATTTATGATGATTTATCTAAGCAAGCAGTTGCATACCGTGAGGTATCATTGCTACTTCGTCGTCCACCGGGACGTGAGGCATACCCTGGAGATGTATTCTTCTTACACTCTAGATTACTTGAGCGTGCTGCAAAGGTGATTAATGATGATGCTATTGCAAAAACAATGAATGACCTTCCAGATAGTCTTAAACCTATCGTTAAAGGTGGAGGATCACTTACTGCACTTCCTATCATTGAGACACAAGCGGGTGACGTATCTGCTTATATCCCTACAAACGTAATTTCTATTACAGACGGGCAGATCTTCTTAGATGGAGATTTATTTAACTCTGGTGTACGTCCTGCTATTAACGTAGGTATCTCGGTATCACGTGTAGGAGGTAACGCACAGATTAAGTCAATGAAGAAAGTATCTGGTACACTTAAGCTTGATCAAGCTGCTTTCCGTGAACTAGAAGCCTTTGCAAAGTTTGGATCAGATCTAGATGCTGCTACCCTTAACGTAATCGAAAAAGGAAAGCGTAACGTAGAGATACTTAAGCAAGCAGAAAACACGCCATTTACAGTAGAGGATCAAATTGCAATTATTTATGCAGGATCTAAAAACTTATTACGTGACGTGCCTGTAAACAGAGTTAAAGAATTTGAAGCAGAATATATAGAGTTCTTAAACGCAAAGCACAGAGGTATCCTTGATACACTTAAGTCTGGAAAGCTTACAGATGAAGTTACAGATACACTTGTAGCAGTAGCAAAAGACCTGTCTGCTAATTATAACTAGTAGAATTTCGCTTTCGCGAAAAATATAATTCAACAACTCCCGCGCAAGCGGGAGACTTGTCAAAATTAAAGACAAATCGTGCCTAGCAAGTCTTACTTGTAAACACGGGAATTTATACAAGATGGCAAACTTAAAGGAAATAAGAAACAGAATTTCATCAGTATCTTCTACGATGCAGATTACCAGTGCTATGAAAATGGTATCTGCTGCAAAGTTGAAGAAAGCACAAGATGCAATTACAGCAATGCGCCCATATTCTGATAAGCTTACTGAGCTTTTACAGAACTTAAGTGCAACGCTAGAAGGAGATTCTGGAAGCAAACTCGCAGAAGATCGTGAGATTAATAAGGTACTTATTGTAGCTATTTCATCAAACAGAGGTCTTGCAGGAGCTTTTAATACAAACATTATTAAAGGTGTAAATGCACGTGTTGCTGCAAAGTATGCTGGCAAAGAAGTGCACCTAGTAACCTTAGGTAAAAAAGCAGATGCTATACTTGGTAAGACTTTTAAGGTAATCGAAAATAACAATGATATTTACGATGATCTTACTTTTGATAACGTATCAGCTATTGCAGAAGACTTAATGGCTCGTTTTGAAGCTGGTGAATATGATCGTATAGACATCATTTACAACAAGTTTAAAAATGCAGCAACGCAAATTGTTACTCCTGAGCAGTTTTTACCTATCGTAGCAACCGTGCAAGAAGAAACAACTGCCACAGCAGATTATATCTTTGAGCCGTCTAAAGAAGAGATTGTAGAAGGATTAATTCCTAAAGCATTAAAGACACAGCTTTTTAAAGGCATAAGAGACTCTGTAGCGTCAGAACACGGTGCACGTATGACTGCGATGCATAAAGCAACAGATAACGCAACAGAGCTTAGAGATGCACTTAAGTTACAGTATAACAAAGCACGTCAAGCGGCTATTACAAACGAGATACTCGAGATTGTAGGTGGTGCAGAAGCTTTAAATAATTAATAACTGATTAAGTGATTTAATTATACAACACAAATTGAAATATGAAATCCCTGGCCATAATGGTCAGGGATTTTTGTTATAGCTTAAATCTAACTATGACAAGATAAAAGAGTTATTATTGGTATCTTTTCAAGATAATTTCAAGAATTATAGGCTTTGAATTTTGTAAAGAACACCACATTTCTAATTACTATTTTCATAACTAGCTTGTTATGTAACTGTGCTCTATCACAAGAGTTACCTCCTATTCAAAATTTTGAGCCGTCACTTTACGGTGCAGATAACCAGAACTGGCAAGTATCTCAAGGAGATGATGGAATCATCTATTTTGCAAACAACAAAGGACTTTTACAATACAACGGTGCTCAATGGAGCTTGAGACCTTCGCCTAACGAGACAATTTTGAGATCTGTTGCTGCTATAGGGGATAGAGTTTATACTGGGGCTCATATGGATTTTGGATTTTGGGAAGAAGACCGTGATGGTATACTACAATATACATCACTCAGCAGCCTTTTAAGCCACTCAATGATAGAAGGGGAGCAAATCTGGAAGATTATATCTTACAAAGACAAAGTGCTCTTACAATCTCTTAACGGCATTTATGTTTATAACCCTAAAGATGATAGCATAACCTATATTGCTGTAGCTACAAAGAATGCTATTTTCAGACTATTTGAAATAGACGGTAACTTACTATTTCAAGAGCAAGGAAAGGGATTGTTTATAATAGAAAATGGTCAAGCCAGAAGCTACGATACAAGAGATGTATTTAAAAATAAAACTTTTATAGGGCTCTACCTGCGAGAGTCATATTGGTTAGGAGTAACCCAAAAAAATGGGATTTTTAAAATTACACCTACAGAGGTTACTGCTTGGGCATACCCTGCAGCGTCATATATTAAAGATATGACCTTGTATCGCTCTATAGAACTTTCTGATCAATCACTAGTTATAGGAACCGTCGCAAGCGGTCTTATAAAATTGTCTAAAGATGGCACACTAGATTACCAAGTAACTCAGAATAAGGGTCTTGGTAATAATACTGTACTGGCTATTTATGAAGATCAATCTAAGAATATATGGGTAGGTCTGGATAATGGAATTGCTTGTATAAATACAACGAGTCCCGTACTAAATTACTATGATGAACAAGGGAGGTTGGGTACAACGTATGTATCAACTATTCATAATAATGCACTTTACCTAGGCACAAATCAAGGTTTATTTTATAGAGATCTAGACAGTAAAGACTTTAAACTTGTTCCGGGTACCGAGGAGCAGGTTTGGGATTTAAAGGTCATACAAAACATACTTTTCTGCGGTCATAACAATGGCACTTACATTGTTGAAAAAGGTATAGCAAAACAAATTGCAAAACCCCAAGGCACCTGGACGATACGCACTATACCTGAAAATCCTAATCTGCTTTTACAAGGTAATTATGATGGATTATATGTTTTAGAAAAATCAGCAAATGGATGGGAACTCCGTAATAAAATTAAGGGCTTTGATATATCTTCACGATATTTTGAGTTTATTTCGCCTACTGTTATTTTAGTAAATAACGAATACAAAGGCGTTTATAGAGTTGAAATGGACAGTACATTCAAGCAGGTAAGCTCATATGATCTGAATCCATCCGTAAATAAAGGAGAACATTCAAGCCTTTCTAAATTTGACAATACGATTTACTACGCAAATAAGAATGGTATTTATAAGTACAACGATATTACCAACACATTTAGTAGAGAAGATAAAATAAGTGCCATTTATGACAATAAGTTTGTTTCTGGCAAACTCATAAATGATGAAAGTAACAAGATGTGGGCGTTTACAGATGAAGATGTTGTTTACTTTTCTAAAGATCCTTTGGACACCGAGTTGTCTATTAATAAAATTTATATTCCGCAACGAGACCGTAATGCCGCACAAGGTTTTGAAAACATCACCTCCATTTCATCAAATGATTTTCTATTAGGAACTTCTCACGGGTATCTAATATTTTCGCCCTACAATGATAAAGAGAAATATAGCGTCCATATTAACCGTATAGAAAACAATCCAATAGAGGGAACACCTCACGTCGTGTCACTTTTTGAAGATTCAAATTTTAGTTTTAAAGAAAACAATATCTCTTTTAACTATCACGTGGCTCAATATGATAAATTTAAACAAACCAGTTATCAATATCGATTGCTGGGCTTTTATGATGAATGGAGTGAGTGGACAACCTCAAATAGACAAGAATTTGCAAATGTTTCTCCAGGCTCATATACATTTGAAGTTAGGGCAAAGGTAGGAGATAATGTTTCAGAAAATGTTGCTACTTATAATTTTACGATAGATAGACCTTGGTATACATCATATCTGGCAATCATTCTCTATTCTATACTCGCTATTCTTGTTTTCTTAGCGTTTCAACAACATAATAAACGTAGATACAAACGAAAACAGGATCAAGCTTTAGAAAGAACAAAAAGAGATATGGATCTAAAGGCTCTGGCTGTAGAAAAGGAAAATATTGAGCTCAGAAATCAAAATTTAAGAGATGATATAAGTGCTAGAAATAGAGAGCTAGCAACTTCTACACTGGCAATGGTAAATAAAAGTAAAACGCTTAAGTCTATAAAAGAAAAGCTTAGTAAACTTGAACCTACCCCAGAACTTAAAGCGATTATCAAGGATATTGATAAGAATATTAGTACTAACGAAGACTGGGCATTTTTTGAGAAAGCATTTAATCACGCAGATAAAGACTTCTTTAAAAAAGTAAAAGAAATTCACCCAGAACTAACTGCAAATGATTTAAAACTTTGTGTGTACTTGCGTCTTAACTTAAGCTCAAAGGAGATTGCTCCACTACTTAATATATCT
Source organism: Dokdonia sp. MED134 (assembly GCF_000152925.2). Taxonomy (NCBI): domain Bacteria; kingdom Pseudomonadati; phylum Bacteroidota; class Flavobacteriia; order Flavobacteriales; family Flavobacteriaceae; genus Dokdonia; species Dokdonia sp. MED134. The sequence goes on from NZ_CP009301.1 coordinate 2,148,661, forward strand.
CATAGAAGTGTTGAAATTAAAAGATATCGTTTGAGGAAAAAAATTAATTTAGACAGATCTATACAGCTCAATGATTACTTCATAAAGATGTAAAGACCTCTACGTAGTGAGATTATATAAGTACATCATTGGTGTAATTTACTACAACATAACCACAACAATGATTAGTTTATAACGTTTGCGTAAGAATTAAATAAGCTTCATTTCTAAGTATACAATTCGTTTTTGTCAATACGAGTTATAATTATGTCTTATTACGAATATATTCTGTTATAAGCTAGGCAGCTAAGGTTCTTAACAGCAGTAAAAGCTAAGGTTTTAGGAAAAGTTTTTAAAATAACAAAGTTAATAAGGATTGTTACTTTAATTATGGATTTGACCTCTAAAAAAGCATCGAAAACAATTTTAAATTCTATAATTCGCAATTTTACGGTGTTAATATTACGATGTATGTTATTTGTATAGGTCTAATTTGGTGATTTGGCAAAATAAGCTTGTAATTTTAAATTTCGTATTATTAATTAAATTGAATTATTATGAAAAAAATTACTTTACTGCTTTTTATCTTTTGTAGTGCATTTGCAATGCAAGCCCAGAACCTGCTTAATAATGGCGATTTTGAAGAAGGAATGGTAGAATGGACGGGGAATGCCTTTAATGTACAAGAGGATGGCGGCAACAGCTTTAACTTTGCAAATGTAGAGACAGCGGGAAATGCGTTTGACGTAAATTTAAGTCAGATCCTCTCTATTACTGAGGGAGAAACATATGTCCTCACCTTTGACGCATCTACTGGGGCTGGAGAAACTCGTACAATTATTGCTGGTATAGGTCTTAACGAAGCACCTTTTACTGCGGCGGTTGAAACAGTAACACTTACAGAAACCTTAACAACTTTTGAACTTACTCTTACAGCTGGAGGAATAGGAATTCCAAATAGTAGAGTATTATTTGATATGGGTGCAGAGACAGGAGTCGTTGTTATAGATAATGTTTCTCTAGTAGTAGGAGAAGCAGAAGAGCCTGCAGCTCCAACTGTAGCAGCTCCTACGCCACCAGAAAGAGATGCCGAAAATGTTTTTTCTTTATTTAGCGATGCTTACACAACACAAGAGAATACTGTATTTGGAGCTTTTGGAGTGGGAACACAAGATATAGAAACAATCCAGGTAGAAGGAAACGACACCCAAAAAATCACGATGAATCAACCATCTTCTGAGTTTTTACTAGTAGACTGGGGAGCACCTATAGATTTATCTTCACTTACATTTTTCCATATGGATTATTGGATAGATACAGATAATTCGGCGGGTCTTATTGCAAATCCAAAATGGTCTAATCACGTAGGTGACGCAGGTGAAACTTCGTCTTTTCAGTTAACAAATCCGGTAACAACATTTGGAGAGTGGGTATCACTAGATGTGCCATTATCTGACTTTACAGATGGAGATGCAACACAGCAAAGAGATGCACTTAGACAGTTTGTATTAACGCTTGCAGGAGCAAATACAGGTAATAGAACTATCTATATAGATAATTTGTATTTACATAATGAGACGCTAAGTACAGATGAGCTTACAGAGACAGGCCTATCTGCTTTTCCTAATCCAACTACAAACGAATGGGTTCTTACTACAAACGCACCTACAAAAGAGATTGTTGTCTATGATGTTTTAGGTAAAAAAGTTATGTCTTTAGAGTCTGGAAATACAACGACAAGAATAGATGCTTCAGGATTAACTACAGGAATATATATAGCAAACGTAGTGACAGAGCAAGGTATACAGTCTATAAAGCTTATCAAGCAATAGGGTCAACCCTCAATTTTATTACTTTATTAATGCCAGCTGTTTACAGCTGGCATTTTTTGTTTCTCCTTATTATGAGCATCATAAAAAAGTAAACGATTATCGGTTTTCACCTATTTTTTAATGAAGCAGGGTATATTTAAACTCTTTCTTCACAATTATTTTGGTTTGAGTGTAAACCTCGAGGTGTCTATGATCTCGAGGTTTTCTTTTATACTAAGAAGTCTAATTGTGATGAACTATCGTATCTTGGAATGAGATTTGTATATTACTCATAAACAACCACCATTATGTATAAACTACTTACAGTTTTGAGCCTAGCACTGAGCTCACTACTACTAACCCAATGTAAGTCTACTTCATCTTTAGAAAATCAGGATACGATGACTTTATCAAACCCCTCATTTGCTTCTATTGCTGCTCACTATAACACGTATGTCGCTGGAGCCCCGGGTGGTGGTTCTGGTATAGAGTTTTATATACCCACCAGTGTTCCTAGTAACGTAACATTAGAGAAAGTTTATTTTCGCGAAAGCGTAGGTAAGCTTATGCAGGGTAATGTAGGATACGTAGCTAGATTTAGAACAGATAATGGAATACATCAGGATGTGATAATGTCTAGTGACACAGATCAAGAAGCTGCAAATACGGCACCTGCCGCAAAGGATACGTTTCCTTTTAAACTATCAAAAGATCAAGCTGGTATTATTTACAAAGAAGAGGGGCTTACAAAGTATTGTATTTTATCAAATATTACTGAAAAAACAGGGGTTGCTTACCCACAACAGCGACCACGCGGAAACGGCTACTAGGCTTTATTTCTTTATTTTTGACCGGTAAAAATTACTTCTTGAGCGCTCTTAAAAATCTTTTTAGACATACATTTATATACGGTCTTGCAACTGTATTGCCTAGAGTTCTCACGGCTCTATTAACGCGATTGTATACTGGATACTTGCCAGATACAGATGCCTTTGGGGAGATGACTATCGTGTTTTCATATATAATGATCTTTAACGTGCTGCTTACTTATGGTATGGAGACAGCCTTTTTTAGGTTTTTTAATGATGAAAGGCATACTAAAAAAACACTCTCAACCTCTTTACTTGGTTTGCTAGGGTCTACCATTTTATTTGTTATTATAGCATTTACTGGGATAGATGCACTATCAAGTATATCTGATGTTCCTGCGCAATACTGGAGATGGGTGATTTTAGTCATAGCGTTTGACACGCTTGCGGTAATACCCTTTGCATATATGCGAGCTCAAAATAAGAGTATGCGCTATGCACTTATAAAGTTACTTAACGTTGTTATTTCTACAGGATTATCTGTGGTATTTCTTGTGTGGCTACCGCAGTTAGATAGTATAAACAGTTATTTGCCCACAGATAAAATTGAGCTTGCATTTATTGCATTTTGTATACCTAGTTTTTTGATACTACTTATCGTGATAAAGCCCTATTTTACAAGATGGTCTTTTGATACGATTTTATTTAAAAAAATGCTTGCGTACGGTGCCCCCGTACTTATTGCGGGTCTTGCCTTTGCTGTAAATGAATCCTTTGACAAGATTCTATTAGAAAAGTTACTACCAGAAGACATCGCCAAAGGAGAAGTAGCTATTTATGGCGCCTGCTATAAATTATCTATTGGTATGACACTGTTTGCTACTGCATTTAGAATAGGGATTGAACCTTTCTTTTTTAGCGAAGCAAAAAATGAAAATGCACAAGTCATGTATGCTCAGATTACAAAAGCATTCGTAGTCTTAGGCTCTGTAGCGCTATTTGCTTATGTGGTCCTCGTAGATGTTGTAAAAGTGATTTTGCTTGATGGAGAAGAATATTGGGAAGGAATGAACATTGTGCCACTTATACTCGTTGCATACCTGTTTTTTGGAGTTTACCAAACGCTGTCTGTCTGGTATAAAGTAACAGATAAAACTAGATATGGCGCTTATATTTCGGTTGCAGGGGCATTACTTACTATTGTGATAAATGTCTTACTCATCCCAAAAATAGGATATCTAGCCAGCGCTATTGCTACCTGTGCAGCATACACCTTGATGATGGTCACATCATATATAATGGGTCGCAAACATTTAGCAATCCCTTATGATCTAAAAAATATACTTTTGTACCTCGTGTTAAGTATTGCATTGTCTAGTCTATATTTTTATGGATTTAGAGATTACTTTGGCGTGGGTAGCTTGAGACTGTATCTTGTAGGAGCTGTAATGACCGTATTATTAATTGGTGTAATAAGCTTCCGCGAAAAAGAGCTACTCTTGCGTATATTAAAAAGAAGATGAGTACGCTTTCGCGAAAGCGTACTTAAAAAATAATAGTATCTCAGTACGAGAATAAGTTAGAAAGAAGAACAAATGAAAATAAAGGTTATAAATAAAAGTGCACACGCACTCCCTCATTATGAGACCATTGCTAGCGCAGGAATGGATTTGCGTGCAAATATCACAGAGTCAATCACGATAGGACCGTTAGAAAGAGCTATTGTTCCTACCGGGATATTTATGGAGCTACCAGTAGGTGTAGAGGCTCAAGTAAGACCACGTAGTGGCCTAGCTGCAAAAAAGGGCGTGACTGTGCTCAATGCTCCTGGAACCATAGATGCAGATTATAGAGGAGAAGTGGGAGTAATCCTTGTAAACCTATCTAATGAACCGTTTACAATTGAAAATGGAGAGCGCATTGCACAGATGGTCATTGCAAAGCACGAGCAAGGGCAATGGGAAGAAGTAACAGAACTCTCAAGTACAGATCGTGGTGAAGGCGGTTTTGGGAGTACTGGGGTAAAATAAGAAATGACACCTAGCAACATAATAGCAACCTTATTATAGAAAAATTTAAGCAAATGAAAATAATAGTACCAATGGCCGGTCTAGGCTCTAGATTGCGACCACATAGTTTAACCATACCAAAACCACTAATTCCCGTAGCGGGAGCACCTATTGTACACAGACTTGTACGAGATATTGCTAAGATCTTAAAGCAACCTATAGACGAGATTGCTTTTGTACTAGGAGACCCTACATTTTTTGGTGATGCTGTAATTGCACAACTTGAAGAGCTTGCAGAAAGTCTTGGAGCAAAGGCATCTATTTATCGCCAGGGAGCTCCATTAGGAACTGGTCACGCTATTATGAGTGCAGAGCCTTCTTTGAGTGGTCCTGCGGTAATCGCCTATGCAGATGCACTTATACGCGCAGATTTGGAACTAGATCCTGAGGCAGATAGTGTAATCTGGACTAAGAAAGTGCCTAACCCAGAAGCTTACGGAGTTGTAAAACTTAATGAGAAAGATGAGATTGTAGAGCTTGTAGAGAAGCCAGAAACTTTTGTGTCTGACCAAGCGGTGATAGGTATATATTATTTTAAGGATGTAGCCGTTCTTAAAGAGAAGCTTCAAGAAGTTCTTGATGAAAACCTTATGAATGGAGGTGAGTACCAGATCAATGATGGTATTAAGAAAATGATGGCAGAAGGTCGTATTTTCAAAACTGGAACTGTAGATGAGTGGATGGATTGCGGTAATAAAGAAGTTGCCATAGATACTAATTCTAAGATGTTACAGTTCTTACACGATGAGAAGGAAGAGCAACTTATAGCAAACTCTGTGGTAAATGAGAATTCAACGATTATTGAGCCTTGTTTTATTGGCGAAAATGTAGTTCTTAAAAATTGTACGATAGGTCCAGGTGTTGCGATAGGAGCTGGCACAACTATTGAAGATAGTACCATAAGTCACAGCTTAATCCAGCAAGATAGTGTGATAAAAAACGCACAGTGGACAGAAGCGATGATAGGTAATAAAGTACAATATAATGGAGAGCACACACGCGTAAGTCTAGGGGATTACACGGTGATGAAATAAGTTTTATATAATCATATTTAATGAAAAAAGGAATCTACATACTCATACTCACGATCGCTTTTACACTAGTAAAGGATCGTGCGTATGGGCAATTCTTAAAAGAAGCAAATCCCTTTGCAGATGAGAATGTAGATGACCTTGGTAATGTTTCAGACGATTTTCAGACATCTTTTTTTGAAGCATTAAAACAAAAGGGAATTGAGAATTATGAGCGTGCCATTATGGAGCTTAACAAGTGTATCTCAATGTCACCATCTAGTCATCCTATTTTATATTTTGAGCGAGGTAAAAATCACGTATTCTTAAAAAAGTATGATGAGGCTGCTTTAGATTTTAATAAGTTTTTAGAACTCGAGCCAAATAATGAAGATGTACTAGAAGCATTATATGAAGTCTACTTCCAGCAGCGAGATTATGATGCTGCTGAGGCTACGGTAAAAAATCTCATTAATTTTGACGTGCAGTATAAAGAAGATCTTGCACGTATTTATACAAGCACAAAAAGATATAACGAGGCGCTAGATCTTATAGATGAGCTTGATGAAGAAATAGGTACAGATATATATCGTGATAGATTAAAAAACAGATTGTATCTACTCTCTGGAGATACATCTAGGCAGGTAAAAGCTATAGAGAAAAATATAGCCTCAAACCCTAAAAGTGAAGCAGAGTATCTTAAACTCATATTGCTTTATAGCGAGCAAGGAAATACGCAAAAAGCTTATGAAACCGCCCTAGAACTTCAAAAGGTAAACCCTTATGCAGATGAGGTACACCTAGCTCTGTATAAGTTTAATCTCAATGATAATAAAATAGACGAGGCCATAAGCTCTATGCAAAAAGTACTGGAAAGTACTCGTATGAGTGCCGCAGCAAAGCATCGCGTGCTTAATGACTTTGTATTATTTGTAAACGGTAACCCACAATATGAACCGCAGTTAGAAAAAGCCATTGCAGTTTTTGACACACAGGTGGGAGATTCTAATATCTATCAAGAATTAGCCTCTTATTACATTAAAAAAGGAAGTAAGGATAAGGCGCTGCCATATCTTAAAAAAGCTTTACAGAGTGATCCAGAAAATCTCGAGCTTATTAAAAACACAAGTCTTTTACTTTTGGACTCTGGAAGCTTTAAAGATGCCGAAGAGATTGCTGCAAATGCACTAGACCTTTATCCATCACAGCCACTATTATACCTTACTTATGGAGTTGCGCTTAATAATCAAGGTAAATTTAAAGCAGCCATAGATCAACTTGAACTAGGTGTAGATTATGTGATAGATGATGTAAAGATGGAAATAGATTTTTACCAGCAACTGGGCGATGCACATAAAGGAGACGGTAACGCTTCTACAGCAAGTAAATACTACAATAAAGTAGAACAATTAAAAGCGCAAGGATAATAATGAGAAAGCTCACTTACATTATTTTACTAGCTGTTCTAGCAAGTTGTGGTGCAAAAAAAGTAGCGAGTACTAGCACTGCCGAAGATGTCTCTGCAAAAAGACTTATTACTGAGTATTACAATAATGCACTCACTTATAAAACGCTAGATGCCCGTACCAAGATAAAGTACAGAGATAAAAAAGGCTCAAAGCCTACAGTAACTCTTACGATACGCATAGAAAAAGACAAAAAAATCTGGCTAAACGCGTCACTCATTGGTTTTTCTGGTGCTCGCGCCTTGATTACACCACAAAAGGTACAATTTTACGACAAGCTCAATAATCAATATTTTGATGGAGACTTTACATTTCTTAGTCAGTACTTAGGAGTAGATATAGATTTTTACCAGTTACAGCGATTGCTTACGGGACAAACTGTTTATGACCTAAGAGAGGGAAAGTATACCTTTAAAGAAACGGAAACGGGTTATGAGGTCACACCAAAAAAGCAACTCAAGGAGGCACTCATCTTCTTTGGGATTGCTACTCAAAATTTCGTCACGCAAGAACAGCGCATAGAGCAAACAGATGGTAACGGGACTTTAGATATCGCATATGGAAATTACAAACAGATAGGAAGTAAGACCTTCCCATTTTCGCTAGATATTCTTGCAGATGATGGTCGCAACCAGTCACAGGTACAAATCGAGTTTCGTGATATAGATTTAGATGGAGAGGTACGTATGCCGTTTAGTATTCCTTCTGGATATGAAGAAATAAAGCTAGATGCAAAGAGATAGGCGCATATATATAGCTCTCCTGAGTGTTTTTATGATGCTCTTTTTTACGCAAGCGGCCTTTGGGCAGTCTGCAAAGCAAAAGCAGCTAGAACAGCGTCGTGAGGCTCTTAAAAGAGAAATGCGACAGTTGCAACGCTTACGCGAAACAAATAAGAAAAAAGAAATATCTATCCTCACCCAAGTAGAAGATCTGGACACCCAGATAAGACTACGCTCAGATCTCATACGAGTTACAAATAGTCAAGCCAACCTATTGTCAAGAGAGATTAATGAAAATCTCGTAAAGATGGAAAACCTCCGTAAGGAGCTCGCCATATTAAAAGAAGATTATGGTGAGATGATACGCAAGTCGTATAAAAGTAAGAGCGGACAAAGCAAGGTGATGTTTTTACTCTCTAGTGAAGATTTTAAGCAAGCTTACAAGCGTGTACAGTATATGAAGCAGTATGCAAACTACCGCAAGAAGCAAGGTGAGCAAATCAAGGAACGCACAATACTTATACAAGAGACTAATAAAAAACTAGTCAAGCAAAAAGCAGACAAAGAAACCCTCATTGCCGAAAATAGAACGGCAAAAAAGGAACTAGATAAAGAAAAGCAACGCCAGGACCTACTCATAAAAGAAATACGTAAAGAGTCTAGTACCTATATCGCTCAGATCAAAAAGAAACAAAAGGAGGCAGATCGCATAGACAGACAGATAGATAAGCTCATTGCAGAAGCTATTGCTGCTAGTAATAAAAAAGCAGGTAAATCTACAAGCAGTAAGACATTTGCTCTCACACCAGCAGAGGTTACACTCGCAAAAGAGTTTTCTAGTAATAAAGGTAGACTCATATGGCCAGTAGAGCGTGGCCGCGTGGTAAGACCTTACGGTAAGTCTGCACACCCTACCTTACCCGGGATTACTTTAAGCAATAGTGGTGTAGATATAGAAACCACAGAAAATGCTACTGTAAGAGCCATCTTTGAGGGAGAGGTAACTTCTATACAAGACGCAAAGGGAGCAAACATTGCTATTATCATAAGGCACGGTGATTATCTTACCACCTATTTTAATCTTAAAAATATTAAAGTAAAACTGGGTCAAAAAGTAACTCTTAAACAGCCACTAGGTGAGGTCTCTCGTAATGCATTTACGGGCAAGAGCATTCTTAAATTTAGGGTAAGTAAAAACCAGACCAAGCTCAACCCTACACAGTGGATAAGTAGACGATAGCCGCTGGTTTACGCTTTCGCGAAAGTGTACTTCTAAATATCATTTGGCATTTCAATTCTGTTTTTTGTAATAAGCTTAACATAAGCGCGTTACATAAGTTTTAAATTTAGGGCTATGAAACATCTCAGCCTCTTGCTCTTAATTTTATGCGCTTCAATTACTAGTGCTCAAAACACCACAACCACGGGAGAACCTCGTTTTTCTCTAAACGCAATAGGTGCGCTACCTAGTAATGTAGGAGAACCCAATAAAGAATTTTATGATCAAACACGCACGCTACTTGTGGGGACATCTTTAGGTTATAAGTCTAGCTTGCAGGGTGGGATATCAAGGTCACGTGTAGGTAATGACGAGGTGGTCGAGTTTCCTCTTATTTTTAGATATCAAGCCACAAAGGGTATAAGTGCATACCTGGGCGTACAAGGGCAAGTAGTGAGAGGACTTGACACCAGCGGACTTATGTTTACAGAGTTTGCCCCTACTATGGGAATAGATGTGCAATTTACACCAGAGTGGGATGCAGGTATTCAGTTTATGGCACCTGTTTATCAAAATAGTGCTGCGCCTGCAGTAAGTTACGAGCTATCGCACCCTATTAGATTAAGAACAGGTATAAAATTTTAGTGTTTACTAGGCTTGCAAACTTTAGCACAACCATAACACTTTTTAATACACTCTTATTACAATAGACATCTCATTGTGAGTAATTTAGTAGTGAACTTAAAAAGAAAGATTATGAACTCGACAGAATTAGAAGGAAAGTGGAATCAAGTAAAAGGAGATTTCAAACAGAAATATGGTAAGCATTTTGATAATGATGAGACCTTTGCAGATGGAAAGATGGATGAGGTTCTAGGCCGTATTCAAGAAAAAACAGGAAAAACAAAAGAGGCTATTAAAGAAGAAATAGAAAAGTGGTAATAGCCCATAGATACAAATAAAAAAAAGCCTCCATAATGGAGGCTTTTTTTTTTATTATATAAATAGTGCCTTGAGCTCTGTTGCTTCTGCAGGTTTCATCTTGCCTGCAAGCACAAGTGATAGTTGTTTACGGCGTAAGGCTGCATCATAACGCTGTTTCTCAAGATCAGATTCTGGTACAACTTGAGGTACTGGTACAGGCTGCCCTTGCTCATCTACTGCTACAAAGGTGTAAATCGCCTCGTTTGCTTGCGTTTTAAGGCCGCTCTCGCGATCTTCTATCCATACATCTATAATGACTTCCATAGATGTTTTAAATGCTCTAGAAATCTTTGCTTCTACAGTAACAACGCTCCCTAGAGCAATCATTCTATTAAAAGCTACGTGATTTACAGATGCTGTAACAACGATACGACGTGAGTGACGTCTTGCAGCAATACTAGCTGCTCTATCCATACGAGCAAGTAGCTCACCTCCAAAAAGATTACCCAGTGGGTTAGTCTCACTTGGCAGTACAAGATCTGTAAGTATTGTTTTTGAGTCGCTTGGTGTGCGTGAATCCATAGATATTCAATTTTGGCGCAAAGGTACACCAAAGTAGAAAAGGGAAACAGTAAAATGTATAAAGAGTATTAATCGATACTTTGTACAAGTAACCAAGCATCTTGATTATCTGTCTTGCGTATTGCTCTAAGTTCTGAAAGCGCTTCTTGAGAGTCTGTAAAGCTTCCGTACACTACTTGATGCAGTCCATACTTGTTAGTCCCTATGGTACGAGCCTTGTATCCTTTTTCTGTAAGCTGGTCTACACGCTTTTGCGCATTTTCTTCCATACGGAAGGCGCCCGCTACAATGTGATAATTACCTGCAGGCTTTGTAAGTGATAGCTGTATAGCTGGTAAAGGATTAGGGATAACAAAAGTTGCTTCTTGTATCTTATCTTCTAGCTGCTCTCTTGCTTGCTCTTGTGCCACATAGTTATGCTCTTTTACATCTTGAACATAGTTAAAGCTAGCCGCTCCAAGAACGCCAAAGGCTATAACCGCTGCTGCTGCATACTTGAACCAAGAGTTACTTGCCTTACGTTCTGGTGTAAAAGCAATAGGTGTTGTCTCCTCAAGTGCAGTAACTTCTTCTTTATAAACTTCTCGCATAATCTCTGGCGAGGTAAAAGAAGATAGTCCAAAAGAGTCTGTAAGATAGTTGAGGTGATATGATGGCTCAAACTGTAATCTACTCTCTGCGTCTAGAGATAGTGTACCTATGTTTGTAAGCGTTTGTGACTCTCCCTTATGCAGGTTGTCATAAAGAAAGCGCACGTAGGTTTTAATACGATTACTCGCCTCACTATGAGGAATCATCTCTGTCTTTGCAATATAGTTTGCCAGTAAACCATCACTGTCTGTAAGTTGTGCATTAAATGACAATTTCTTTTTAGGCGGATAAAAAGCGTGCGTAGTGGCGTGTATTTGCGCACTTTGGATTTGAGTCAAAAAAGCCCCAAAACCTGGTAAAATTACACACTCATATCTGTATAAAAGGTCACTTATGTATTGGTCTAACTGCATAACTCAAAAATAGTCAAAATGTCTAGTCACGCAACAAGGCGAGATATATTTTATTAACAGATATAATAGTTGTTACTTAGTAGCCTCAATTTCAAGCATTAATGACAGAAAAAGAATTACTCGCACTTCTCACCTTACAATACACGCCTAATCTAGGTGATGGTTCTATAAAAAAATTGCTTCAGCACTTTGGTTCGGCTATGGCCGTTTTAGAACAGAAAAAGAGCACATTGCTTAAGATAGATGGCATAGGTGAGCATAAACTTAAAGCTTTTGGTAATGAGGAGTATCACGCTTTCGCGAAAGCGGAATTAAAATTCATACAAGATAACAACATAAACGTCTGTGCATTTACAGATGAGCAATACCCACAACGTCTTAAACACTGTCTAGATGGACCAGTGCTGCTATTTTCTAGAGGAAACATAAACTGGAATAATAGAAGAATTATAAGCATTGTAGGGACCAGAAAGATTACCACCTATGGGGAGCATTTTATAAAAAAGCTCATTAAAGATTTGGCTCCCTTAAATCCGCTTATTATCTCTGGCTTTGCTTATGGGGTAGATATTACCACACATAAAGCCTGTATTGAGCACGGATTGCAAAATGTAGGTGTACTGGCTCACGGGCTTAATCAAATTTACCCAAAGGTGCACGCTAAGTATATGAGCGATGTAGAGGCAAATGGTGGTTTTGTTACAGATTTCTGGAGTAAGAGCAGTTTTGTACATACTAACTTCTTACAGCGCAACCGTATTATAGCTGGGCTGTCTGAGGCTACTATCGTTATAGAATCTGCAGAGAAGGGAGGTTCTCTTGTGACTGCAGACTTTGCAAATGGATATAATCGAGACGTGTTTGCGGTACCGGGAAGGGCAGAAGATAAGCAGAGCTTGGGTTGTAATAATCTCATAAAACAGCAGCGAGCAAATCTTATGACTAGTGCGGCAGATCTTATCTATATACTAGGCTGGAAACTAGAGCAAGAACAAGCTCCCGTGATCCAAAAACAACTTTTTGTAGAACTTACAGATGAAGAAAAACTGGTATGGCGCTTCTTAAAAGACAATGGTAAAGAGCTTATGGACATCATCGCTCTTAATTGTAAATTGCCTACTTACAAGATTGCAAGCATCTTATTACAAATGGAATTAAAAGGAGTAATAAGGCCTCTCCCCGGAAAACTCTTTGAAATTATCTAGTAATAAATATATTTAAACATCTGATTTTGAGTTAATTGAATTTTTGGCACGTGGTTTGAATACTGTTAAGGGAATCCAAAAACAAACAGTATGAAAACGATCAAACATTTTATTGCAGTAGCGCTCGTCGCCATTTTGTTTACTTCGTGTTATACAGAGGCGATTGTAGAAGTAGATCCATATGTAGAGGTTAATAATGGACCTACACTTAATCAAGTATTAACAGATTATGAGATCTGGTATGTAGATATAGATGCCTCATCTGGAAATATAGTCGTACCATTTTTACAAAAGGCATTTACAGTTTCTTTTAGAGGAGGAAATATTTTTGCAAATAATAACCTTTCTGGTTTAGGGTACAATGGAGCCGGGTTTGGGATAGATGTAGGTAGCTATGATACCTTTGGTTTTGAGCTAGATGCTTATCACGATTTAGACGGAGATTACAGCTTTGACGTACGCCAGTTATCTGGTAATGAGATAGAATTATATCACCCATCTACGGGAGCGAGATATATACTGGTAGGTTACCAGCGCAACACCTTTGACTATGACTTAGTGTTTTACAATAACATACACTACTTCTTACAAGAGTTTGAGGCTTGGGAGAAAATATATACGAGTCAAGAAGGTGAGATCAATCCTTTTGATAATGAGAACTACTTACAGTTTTTACCAGCAGGGGTTTCTGGCAACTTTAGAAGCTCTGAAGATGGTAATGGTACACCAGTAAATAATATATACTGGGACTATGATGGGATTTATGATGTAGATGATGTACCTGGTGATTTTTACCAAAAAACTTTAACACTAGATTATAATTTTCCAGACAATGAGTTCTTTGACCTTACCGTTATAGATGACGAGACCATAGAGTTATATCAAGTAACTACAGGTACTACCTATCAGTTTAGAGGTAGAGGGTATATAGAGTTTAGAACCTCAGAAGATGGGAAGTCTAAAACCTTACCTAAGTTACGCAAGAAGACTTCAGAAATTAAAAAAGAAATAGAAGCGCTCAAGGCGAAAAAAGCAAAAGCGTTAAAATAAAAATGAGCACTGTACAACCACAGTGTGACGTATAAAGATTTTTTGGTTGGTTATTTAGTTGGAAAACCCTTACCTAAGTGTTAATTAGCGTAAGGGTTTTCTGTTTTAAATAACGATTAGAACTATAGATATAATGCATAAAATTGAGGACTAAAGTACTAAGTGATTATTATTACCAATCTCCTCTTAACAATACTGTATAAACACCTACTTTTTTGTAAATTGACTACACAATAAAAAACACTAACTAAAAATTATAATTATGGGATTATTTTCATTTATTAAAAATGCCGGAGCAAAAGTATTCGGGATAGGAAAAACAGAAGAAGAGGAGGCGGCAGAAGCAGCAGCAGTTGCAGAAGAAAAGATTGCAATGGAAAATGCAAAAGCAGCAAGCAATATGGCAGAAACTATTAGTGACCTTGGTCTAGATGTAGATGATCTAGATATATCTATAGATGGTGATGTTGCTGTTGTTGCAGGTAGTGCACACGACCAAGCAACTAAAGAAAAGGTAATCCTTGTAGTAGGTAACTCTACAGGTATTGCAACGGTAGACGATAGACTTACTGTAGAGAACCCAGAGCCAGAAGCTCGTTTTTATACGGTAGAAAAAGGAGATTCTTTAAGCAAGATCTCAAAAGCGATGTACGGAGACCCAATGAAGTACCCACAAATTTTTGAAGCAAATAAGCCTATGCTTAAAGACGTAGATTTAATTTATCCAGGTCAAGTATTACGTATTCCTCACTTAGAGAAATAAAAGAAAGCGCTCAAGCGCAATTATAGACTAATTAAAAGAACAAATATGAAGGGCGATAGTCTGGAATGTTTGTTCTTTTTTTATGTAATAAATTCATCTAGTTTAATGAACCAAAAATGTGCAGAATCTCTTTGCTCATATTCATTAAGACTAACACCCAGAATACCACAGCGAGCCCTGCAAAGAGTTTTGCTTTGCCCAGGTGAGCATTATGAGGTTCTTTTCGAGCCTTGACGTATTTTATAATTGTAAAGACACTGGAAACAATAAATATTGCCGTGGCAAAACCTGTTAAAAAATCAGGTAAGTCATTACTTGATTTAATGACTCTGTTTAATATAAAATATACTAGAAAAGACACAACCATCATAAGCCCGTAGTAAGTGGCTTCTTTTGCGTTTTGGTCAGTGAGATCTCTTTTAGGCATCAGGATTATCTATAAAAACTCATCTCGTCTATGAAGGTGTAAACTTCTGGAGGAAGTAGTGGTCGTATGTTTTTACCCTCCTTAATACCCTTACGTATCATTGTAGATGAAATCTCCATAATAGGAGCGTCTACTTTGTGAATCTTTGGGTGATTATCAAACTGTGTTTCAACCGTACCTTCAGAGATTCTAGGGTATACATAGATGTCGTGACGCTCCAAAATAACGTCATAGTTTTTCCACTTATGAAGGCTTTTAAGGTTGTCCTCACCCATTATTAAACAAAACTCGTGCTGAGGATATTTTTCTTCTAGATGAGCTAGCGTGTATACCGTATAGTTAGGCTGTGGTAGGTCAAACTCAATATTACTTGGCTCGATTTTATCATAATGCTCTACAGCCTCCATAACCATCTGGTAGCGATGGTGATTGTTAAGAAGACTACTCTTCTTCTTAAAAGGATTGTGAGGCGTGATAACCATCCAGATTTTATCTAGATCACTATACTCTGCCATATGATTTGCAATAGCAAGATGCCCTATGTGTATAGGGTTAAAAGTTCCAAAGTATAGGCCTATTTTCAAGGGATAGTAAGTTTTGGGTTATTTCTTTTGGAGCGGGTTTGTGTCGAAGTCAATTCCGTCCCAACCGTATTTGACAAAATTTCTAATATTTTGGTGATTTGTACCCTCTGGGTTTTGTAGCACATCTTCTCTATAATATGCGCCAAAACACTGTAGCGTATCACTTTTACTTAGTCCTTGCTCTTGTGCAAATGCAAATAGCTTACAAGAGCCATTGTTCTCACCTGCGTCATTATGAATATCACCATTCTTAAAAGAGCTAGGCGTAAAAGTATATAGCGCTTCTATAACAGCCATTGTATCTGTAAACTCAATTTCGGTGGGTGCGCTGGTAAGTTTAGTTTTAAAATCTTGTAATGTCATTGAGCTATTATTTTACAAAATCAGTAACAAGTGTGACCGCTTCTTTAAGAGCTTTTTCTAGATTATCATTAAGAATAATATGATCAAATTGTGGTGCTGTGGCAAGCTCTACAGAGGCTTTTGCAACACGCATATTGATTTTATCTTCACTTTCTGTACTACGTTTTTTAAGACGTATTTTGAGCTCGTCTACACTCGGTGGTTTTACAAAAACGGCAAGGGTTTTATCTGGAAACTTTTTCTTTATGCGTAAACCGCCTACTACATCTATATCAAATATAACGTGCTTACCCATCGCCCAGATACGTTGTACTTCTTTCCAGAGTGTACCGTAAAAGTTGTCACGATAGACCTCTTCCCATTCTAGAAAGTCGTCTGCTTTGATATGATTTTTAAACTCCTTAAGAGAGATAAAGTAATAATCTGTGCCGTGTACTTCTGTGCCACGAGGTTCTCTACTAGTTGCAGAGATACTAAACTCTAGATTGAGCTCTGGTTGACCCAAGAGATGTCTTACAATTGTTGTTTTACCACTACCAGAAGGCGCCGAAAAAACAATGAGTTTCCCCGTGTGATTTAGTTCTTGTGCGTCAGGTTGTTTTCCCATTAGAGTACGTTTAATACTTGCTCTTTTATTTTTTCTAGCTCATCCTTCATTTGCACCACTAGCTGTTGCATAGGTGCATAATTAGATTTTGAGCCTATGGTATTAATCTCACGACCTATTTCTTGACCTATAAAGCCTAGCTTTTTACCGTTAGAGTTATCAGATTCTAGTGCTTCTGTAAAGTAATCTAAGTGATTTTTAAGACGTACCTTTTCTTCTGTGATGTCGTATTTCTCTAGGTAATAGATAAGCTCTTGCTCAAACCTATTTTCGTCAAGATTAACCTTGAGATCTGCAACGGCTTTCTCCAGACGTACCTTTACATCTGCAAGACGATCTTTATCAAGAGTGATAACTTCATCTAGTAAACGCTGTAGATTTTTAATGCGCAGTTCAAACTCAGTCTTGAGAGAGTTACCCTCATCTAGTCTGTAAGCGTTTATTTCCTTAAGCGCACCTTCTAGATTAGTTACAATGGCTTTATACTCATTTTCATCCAGTTCTTCACGCTCAGTTTTGAGAGCATCTGGAAGTCTCACAGCCATTTTAAGTAGCTCTATCTCGCTAGGCTCACCAGCAACAGCGTTTGACAGCTGTTTCATATACGTGTTTACAACAGATTCATTAATCGCTGTATTGGTGTTTTCGCCAGTGCTTTCTATGTAGAGTCCTACATCTATCTTACCACGTTCTAGAGCTTTTGCCACCATATTGCGTAGTGCGAGTTCCTTCTCACGATATGTAGAAGGGATACGTGCATTGAGATCAAGGTTTTTGCTGTTAAGCGATTTGATCTCGATAGTAATCTTTTTTCCGGGAAGCTGTACGACACTCTTCCCAAAACCAGTCATTGATTTTATCATAGCGCAAAGATAATGGTTCAGTAAGTAATGAAAAATTAAGAATGACTGTGGTTTTTTTACGCTTTCGCGAAAGCGAAATCACACCCTATTTTACTTTTTCTTGCATATAAGAGCGCACCTGGTAGTTAGCCAGCACAACATATGCTACTAATGCTATATAACCACCGTATGCGGCATAAGGGCTTTCTAAAAAGAGAAGACAACTACAAATTGCAAAAAGTGCAATGGTGCCTATCCCGTACTTTTGAGCAAGAAAGGAGTATGCTTTATCCCAAGTGGCTTGATCTCTCATCCACCATTCTGGAGCTTTTGATAAAAAAGGATTACCCAGCGATGGCGGAAAGTAACGTGTATTTATAAATAATGCCAGACTTATGAGTGCTGGGGCGAATGTTGTAAGGAGTGCAGGGAAGTTCATTAATCTAATTTACGTAACCAAATATTTCTATACCCTACACCACTCATATCGCCGTGATCTTGCAGTACAATTGGGCCGTCACCGTGAGCATTGTTTTTTGGGAAACCTATGTATTCTGTACTTCCTTTAATCTCGTAGTGATCTTGTATGAGTACACCATTTAAAAATACGGTGATTGTAGCAGCTTTTGTTTTTTTACCTGCAGTATTAAACGCTGGCGCGTGAAAAACAATATCATAGCTGTTCCACTCTCCAGTAGGTTTTGCAGCCATAACGTCTGGAGCTTTTTGCTTATAAATAGAGCCTACCATACCGTTTACATAGGTGTCATTATCATTGTTGTTTAGGATTTGTACTTCGTATAAGCCTTGAAAAAACACACCACTATTACTTCTGTTTTGGTTAGTCTGAGTATTGCTTGGGTCACTGCGCCATTCTAGGTGTAATTGCACACTCCCGAAGTCCTCTTTGGTCACAATATCTCCCGTTTTATCCTTTACGGTCATACTGCCGTCTTGATTAATCGTCCACTTAGGAGCGCCGCCGTCGTTTTTACTTTTCCAAGCGT
Organism: Dokdonia sp. MED134; assembly: GCF_000152925.2. NCBI lineage: Bacteria > Pseudomonadati > Bacteroidota > Flavobacteriia > Flavobacteriales > Flavobacteriaceae > Dokdonia > Dokdonia sp. MED134. Next base: position 2,167,104 of record NZ_CP009301.1, read on the forward strand.
TGAGGTTTGTGCCGTCAAACAATACTACAGCATCACTAGGGATACCGGTTTGCCCGTTTATGGCAACCTTTGCAGGTTTTGGACCCCATACTTCTGTTTGTTCTGGTTTTGTAGGTTCGTCACCCACATTTCCTGAGCCACACGATGTAATGGTTAGTGCTGTTGCGATAATTCCTAAATGGTATAATTTCATAATCTATAATTCTTTTATTGTAATGTTGCGGTACCATACTTTATCTCCGTGATCTTGGAGACCTATGTGACCTTCTTGATATTTACCAAAGCCTTTCCAGTCTGCAAACTTAGTCTTTGCAACCATAGCATCCCACTCTTCGCCATTTACGGGGAAGGTATATGCTTCTTTCCCGTTAAGGCTTACTTTACCTAGGTTGCTATCGTGATTGATATAGAGCGTTACTTTGTTCCACTCACCAGCGGGATTGATCATACCGTCTGCTGGTTTTATCATATCATAAAGAGATCCTGCTTTGTGGGTTCCATTTGCCACCTTTGCATCTGGATGACGCTCGTCATCTAGCACTTGTATCTCTGGTCCAGTTTCATAAGCTTCTTTAAACTCTGGCGATTCCTTTACACCCCAAAAGATGCCACTGTTACCACCTTCAGAAACTTTCCACTCGAGATTGAGTTCAAAGTTTTTGTAGGTGTTTTTTGTAATGATGTTTTTACCACCTTCTTCACTAGGTGTAAAAGCCATTGCTCCATCTTCTATGGTCCAGTTTTCGTGCATACCGTCTGTACCATAACCTTTCCAAGCGTCAAAGCTAGAGCCGTCAAAAAGGACAATTTCGGTCGTAGATGCTTGTGTTACCGTTTCTACTTCTTCAACCTCTTGTGTTGTAGTAACTTCTTTTTCTTTACAGCTTAAAGCGAAAATTGCCACTGCCGCGATATAAATTGTTCTTTTCATAATAGTGTTTTAAAGTCCCAATATCTTCTTCAACTGCTCCTTGTCAATATCCTCACCTGCAAAATCATCAAAGCGTTTTTGTGTTGCCTCAATAATGTGTGAAGCGATAAATGGTGCGCCTTCTCTAGCTCCTTGCTCAGGACTTTTCACACAACATTCCCACTCCATTACTGCCCAAACGTCACAACCGTATTCTGTGAGTTTTGTAAAAATAGTTTTAAAGTCTATCTGTCCATCTCCCGGAGAGCGGTAACGCCCAGCGCGATCTTGCCAGTCACTGTAACCGCCAAAAGTACCACGCTTCCCATCTGGTTTAAACTCAGAATCTTTTACGTGAAAGGCCTTTATAAACTCGTGATAGTGATCTATGTATGCGATATAATCGAGTTGCTGTAATACAAAGTGACTCGGATCATATAAAATATTACAACGCTTGTGATTACCTGTAGCCTCTAGAAAACGCTCAAAAGTCACACCATCGTGTAGATCTTCACCAGGGTGAATCTCATAAGCCACATCTACACCACACTCATCATAAGTGTTGAGTATAGGTAACCAACGCTTGGCTAGTTCTTCAAACCCCATCTCAACAAGTCCTGCAGGACGTTGCGGCCAAGGGTGCATTGTATGCCAAAGCAGCGAACCACTAAACGTCGCACTCACATCAAGACCTAGATGTTTACTTGCGTGTGCTGCGCTTATTACTTGCTTGCGAGCCCACTCAGTACGCTTCTTTGGATTGTTTTTACAATCGTCTGGAGCAAAATTATCAAACATCAAGTCATAAGCAGGGTGTACTGCAACTAGTTGCCCTTGTAGGTGTGTAGAGAGCTCTGTAATCTCAAGCCCATAGTCATTTACTTTACCTTTAAGCTCATCACAGTAGGTTTTACTCTCTCCAGCTGTGGTGAGGTCAATTAATCGGTTTTCCCAAGTTGGGATTTGTATTCCTTTATACCCAAGGTCTGCTGCCCATTTACACAATCCGTCTAGCGAATTAAATGGAGCTTTGTCATCCATAAACTGGGCGAGAAATACTGCGGGTCCTTTTATTGTTTTCATTGGATATTTTTATTTTCATTCCCGCAAAGGCGAGAATCTTTTTAGTTGTTGTTTTTTACGCTTTCGCGAAAGCTTTTATCGAGCTGTATTTTTATCCTGATAATCTGGAAATGTTTCGTCATAATTCCAAGTGCTGTCAATTTTGTCTAATTCTTCCCAAAGACCTTTAAAGTGATTTGCACCATAAATTAGAACTATTTTTTCAGAATTAGAATCTATAATCCGTCGGGCTAACGCTCTATTTCGATAGTCTAGAATAATTTCCTTAAAAAATTTTTTCTCAATTTTTTATCTACTAGTTCACACTTATAATTTTTATCGTTTATCGCTGTGTTTTTATCACAATCTGAGAGTAATATTTCTTCATTTTTGGATTCAAATTCCCCAATCAAAGTATATATATCGACATCTGCTTTTATAGCGGTCTGCATATCAACATTTAAATCAGTGTAATTAGGTTGATTTACTAATTCAATGTCTCCTTTGTATTTGATATTACCAGCAATTTTATTGGAAATAGAATCATAATATTTACTAGGTATAAATCCAGTTATTTTTCTAAGTTTTCTTTCAGATATTTCTGATTGAATGGAATTCATATCTTCTGGATTTCTTATTGCTTCATAAAATGCTACGTAACTGTTTTTTTGCAAAGAATCGATAACCCTTGAAACATCATCATAAAATAATTCGGTACCAATGTGATGCATATGTATAAATGCGATGTGTTTTGTAGAACTAGATTTGAACTGTACATAAGCTCTTTCTTCAAAAATACCTGCCTTTTCTAGAACGTTATTTATTATAGATCCACAAGAAAATAAGATTAAAGAGACACTAAAAATGACTAATATCTTTCTCATTTATTTTAAGCTTACCCACACATTCCCATCACGATGAGATTGTACGGCTTTCTCTATAAAATTCATTCCTCGTACACCATCTGTCATCCCGGGAAACTCGCCCGAATTGTAATCTTCTCCACGTATTGCCTTTGCAACACCTTTATAGATATTACCCATCGCGTCAAAAATTCCTTCTGGGTGTCCTGGAGGTAGTTTTGTGCCGTCTAGCGATAGCGCACTGTTATAAGCGTGGCCTGGTTTAAGCACGCGCATAGGTTGTCCATCTTCTAGTAAATAAAGATAGTTAGGGTTTTCTTGCTCCCACTTGAGACCTGCTTTTGTACCATAGATAGCTACGGTAAAGTTGTTCTCCTCACCTGTTGCTATTTGACTAGATCGCAATACACCTTTTGTGTATTCGTCTAGGCGTAGTAATACGGTGCCGTCTATATCCATCTCATTATCTGCATATAGATGGTTGAGGTCTGCAAGTACAGATTTAATTTTCTTGCCAGTCACAAACTCTAGCATCTGGTAAGCGTGAACACCTATGTCGCCAAGACAGCAAGAAATTCCCGATTTCTCAGGCATTAAACGCCAGGTGCTATTGCGCTGCTCCTTGTCGTGTATGAGGTTATTAATCCAGCCTTGGTAATACTGAGCGTCTACTTTTTGTATCTCGCCTAGTTCTCCATTTGCTATCATTTCCCTCATTTGACGCACCATAGGGTAACCTGTGTATGTATGCGTAAGTCCAAAGACGTTACCATTCTTCTTTTGGATAACCTCAAGCTCTAGCGCCTCTGCGTGCGTCATCGTCATAGGCTTCTCACAAATCACGTTAAAGCCAGCTTCTAGAAGCTGCTTTGCCATCGGGAAGTGTAAGAAGTTAGGTGTAAGTATAGACACCACTTGCATACGCTGGTCTGCTGGTAGCGCTGTTTCCTTTTCTACAAGCTCCGTTAGATCTTTATAAATGCGATCTGTCGGGATGCCTATTTGAGCAGCAAATTCTTTGCTTACTTCAATATCTGGGTTAAAAGAACCACCTACTAGCTGGTATGCGTCAAACATACTTGCCGCCACGCGGTGTAACACACCTATTAAACTATCTCCGCCGCCACCTAAGACGCCCCATCTTATTTTATTGCTCATTGTGTTGTGTTTTAATTTTTTAATTATATCAAGTAAATATGCTTTTTCTAAGAAAAGTCCGCCCTTTAGGGTAGTGGAGAGACTTTTTAAGACTTTGCTACTACTCCGTATATTCTATTTTCTCACTCTTAAATAACAGTGCAAAAATCACAAATACGGCAGCTGCAAAAATTGCTGGGAATACCCATACTGAATTCCAGTCGTGACCTTCACCTACAATGTTTGCATCTGTTATTTTTCCTGCCACATAAAAACCTACAAGCATCCCTACACCGTAAGTAGCAAGTGTGATAAGTCCTTGAGCAGCACTTTTAATTTTTGGTCCAGCTTTACTGTCTGTATAAATCTGTCCAGACACAAAGAAAAAGTCATAGCAAATACCGTGTAAAACAATTCCTGTAATAATCATAAAGAAAAGGTCTCCCGTGTTACCATAAGCAAACAGCAGGTAGCGCAAAGTCCAAGCGAGCATCCCTACAAGGATAGTTTTCTTAAACCCAAATTTCTTAAAGAAGAAAGGAAGTAATAACATAAACACTACCTCAGATACTTGACCTATAGAAGCAAGGGCTGTAGACTTTTCTACACCAGACTCCGTTAGGAACGGACTTAGATTTTGATAGTAAAAGGCAAGTGGAATACAAATAAGTACCGAAGAAAGGAAAAACACTAAGAAGTTTCTATCCTTAAGTAAATCTAAAGCTTCAAGACCTAAAATATCTTTAATGGCAACTTTCTCTCCTTTTGCACTTGGTGGTGTTTTAGGAAGTGTAAAACTAAAAACTCCTAGAACTGCAGAAGCAATAGCAGTCATTACAAACGTATTTTTAAGTAAACCTGCAGCGATAGATTCTTGAGAGTCCCATCCAAAAGCAAAACTTATTAATAGTCCTGCCACAATCCAACCGATGGTTCCCCATACACGAATGAATGGAAAGTCCTTTGATGGGTCTTTCATCTGGTTAAATGCAACCGAGTTTACTAGCGCCAGTGTAGGCATATAAGCAATCATATACCCTAAAACATATGGATAAAACACAGCCGAGTCTGTTGCTTGTGACATCAAATACATAAGTACAGCACCTATAATATGTAATACTCCCAGAATGCGCTCTGCATTAAAAAATCGATCTGCAATAAGACCTATAATAAATGGTGCTATAATAGCTCCCCAAGATTGTGTAGAAAAGGCTGCTGCAATTTCTCCTCCTTCGGCGCTTAGGTTATTACCCATAAAGGTACCTAAGGTTACAAACCAGCCTCCCCAGATAAAAAACTCGAGAAACATCATTAGGGATAATTGAAACTTAGTCGTTGATTTCATATTGCTTATTTAAGATTGTCTATTGATTTTTGAACTAGTGCCTTAGTAAGAGCGATACCTTCTTTTGGGTCTTCTAGTGGTCCTTCATATTCTGTGCCTACATATCCTTCAAAACCACTATCAGCAACGATTTGCATTAATCGTTGATAGTCTAATTTTGTCTCATCACCATTTTCATCAAAGTTATATGACTTTGCAGACACTCCTTTTGCATACGGCATCATTTCTTTTATTCCTTTATAGGTATCATATTCTAAAACACAAGGCGCACCCCAGCGTTCTCCACCTTCACGTTTTACACAAAAGTTTCCAAAATCTGGTAAGACACCTACTGTTTCCATATTAACCTCTTTCATCACAGCAACAAGCTTTTCTCCATCACTAGACCATCCTCCGTGGTTTTCTATAATTACGTTTACGCCTACTTCTTTACCGTAAGCTCCTAGTTCTTTAAGAGATGCTACAGATAGTGCGTGCCATTTTACAGGATCTAGCTCTCCAAAGAGATTTGCCCTTACCGAGTGTGCTCCCATAAGTTTGGCTGCGTCCATCCATATTTTATGATTTGCAATAGCTTCTTCTAGTTTTTTAGGATCTGGATCTGCTAGTTCACCAGCGTGATCAACCATAATAAGAACGTTATCCATACCTGCAGCAGTTGCCTTAGCATTAAGGTCTTTTGCAAGTTTCATCACACGTTCTTTATAGTCTGTCCCTACTTCAGCAACAGATGGATATAGTTGTGTCACATATTCTACTCCTGTAAAACCAAGGTCTTTGGCAATTTGCGGGAATTCCATCGGGTCCATAGTACCGTCTTGAAACGGTTTGTGAAGAGACCATTGAGCGAGGGAATGTTTGTAAGAGGGCGTATTTTCTTTAGAAACTTCTTTTTCCGCTTTCGCGAAAGCGGAATTCTCCTCTTTTTTTACCTCTTCTTTACAAGAAATAAGTACAAAAGCGCATAAAAAAGCGCCTAACAAATAATTTTTCATAAGATGAATTTTAAATAAGACTAGAACTATAACGTTTTCGCCTGTCATTTACTGTTAAATCTAGTGTTTGACTAAGGTAGTCTTTTTTAGATATTCACAAAAAACAACTTAAAATTTATATATTTGGTAACCTATATCCCAATAAATTTTCATTAATATATTTTATGGTGAATACAGCTAACGAAAACGAAATGTACGACGCAATTGTCGTAGGCTCAGGAATCTCTGGTGGATGGGCAGCAAAAGAACTATGTGAAAACGGTATGAAAACGCTCGTATTAGAGCGCGGTCGTATGGTAAAGCATATAGACGACTACCCTACAATGCACAATGACCCTTGGGACAACAAATTTAAAGGTAATAACTCACGTGAAGTGGAGGCTAGATATGAGAAACAAGCTCGTACTGGATACGTTCACAAGGCAGATAGTCGTCACTTTTTTGTAGATGATATTGATCACCCTTATAATGAGACAAAACGCTTTGACTGGATACGTGGGTATCACGTAGGCGGTCGTTCTATTATGTGGGGTAGACAGAGTTATAGACTGTCTGATATAGATTTTGAAGCAAATAAAAAAGAAGGCATTGCTGTAGACTGGCCTGTACGTTATAAAGATATCTCACCTTGGTATGATAAGGTAGAGGAGTATATCTCTGTATCTGGAGAAAAATTAGGTCTAGAGGTATTACCAGACGGAAAGTTTTCACCACCTATGGAGCTTAACTGTGTAGAAGAGGTTCTTAAAAAGAATATGGCCGAAAATTATAAAGATGGTCGCCTTCTTACCATAGGTCGTGTTGCACATATTACAGGAGCAAAGACCTATGATGGTAGATCTGCTTGCCAGTTTAGAAATCGCTGTGTGAGAGGGTGTCCTTTTGGAGGGTATTTCTCAAGTAACTCATCTACGCTACCAGCTGCAGAGCGTACAGGAAATATGACGTTACGTCCATTTTCTATCGTAACAGAAGTTATATATGATGATGCTACCGGTAAGGCTACCGGAGTTAAGGTGATTGATCAAGAGACAAATGAAAAGTTAGAGTTTAAGTCTAAAGTCGTTTTCCTTTGTGCATCTGCTATCGGGTCTACAAGTATACTTATGCAATCTAAGAGTGAGCGCTTCCCTAACGGTATGGGTAATGACTCTGGTGAGCTTGGACATAACTTAATGGACCACCACTTTAAAGCAGGAGCTACTGCAAAGTGGGATGGAGATTTAGATAAATATTATAAAGGACGTCGCCCTAACGGGATTTACATACCTCGTTTTAGAAACATAGGAGGAGTAACAGATCAAAAAACCTTTAAGCGTGGTTACGGTTATCAAGGTGGTGCTGGTCGTGGTGATTATCAACCTCAAATTGCAGAGGCTGGATATGGTGCAGGGCTTAAAAAAGCAATTCAAGAACCAGGAGGGTGGACAATAGGTCTTATGGGCTTTGGAGAGTGTCTTCCTTACCACGAGAATAAAATGACCCTAGATTATAATGATCTTGATAAATGGGGATTACCTAAAGTAAACTTTGACGCAGAGTGGAAAGAAAACGAGTGGGAAATGCGTAAGGATATGATTGCAAGTGCAAAAGATATGCTTAAAAAAGCCGGCTTTAAAGATATCCAGACTATGGATGACCCAAGTGCTCCAGGTAACGGTATACACGAGATGGGTACAGCACGTATGGGACGTGACCCAAAAACATCTGTATGTAATGGTAATAACCAGCTACACGCAGTACCTAATGTTTATGTGACAGATGGTGCGTTTATGACCTCTGCAAGTTGTGTAAACCCATCACTTACTTATATGGCTTTTAGTGCACGTGCTGCAAATCACGCTGCCGCTCAAATTAAAAAAGAAGCATAAGATGAAAAGAAGACAATTAATAAAAAACTTAGGATTAGGTGGAGTGGCACTCGTTGCAACACCTACAGTATTAAGCCTACTACAAAGCTGTAAAGCAGACGGGCCAGTGTTTGAACCTGTGTTTATTAATAACTCACAAGGTAAAGCGCTTCGTCATATTGTAGATCTTATCATCCCATCAGATGAGGCAATACCAGGAGCTGTAGATGTAGGTGCTCATAAGTTTATAGATATGTATTGGAACGAAGTGACACCTCTTGAAGATCAAGCACAGATCAAGGCTGGTTTTGATGCTCTTGCAAATAGATTACAAGATGCTACAGGTAAAACTTTTGAAGATGCAGAGGCCGAAGATTATGACAAGCTTCTAGCCAAATATCTAAATGCTTCAAAAGAACAAGAAGAAGTATTTAATAAAAGTCTAGGTGAGTATTACCAAGCATACCAGAGAGATAAGACGGTATCCGTAGATCCAGACGCTGGCGCTTTTAGTTTACTGCAAAACGTAAGAGGTATGACTATCTGGGGCTGGAAACAGTCTGAAGAGATAGGAGAAAACGTACTTGCTTATGAACCTATTCCGGGACAACAAATAGGTTGCTTGTCAGTAGAGGAAGCAACAGGAGGAAAAGCTTACTCACTGTAATTATATGGACAGAAGAAAATTTATACAAAAAGGAGCTCTTACGGGTTCCTTTTTAGGTTTAGGGACCGTAGGTATACACGCTATGGATGCGGTTGTGAGAGATTCCGCTTTCGCGAAAGCGGAAACAGAACCACACGCTTTTAATCTCAATTATGCCCCGCACATAGGGATGTTTAATGAGCTCGCTGGCAAAAATGTTATAGATCAGCTCAACTTTATGGCAGATCAAGGCTTTACCGCTTTTGAAGATAATGAAATGCGCAATCGCCCCATTGCTGAACAAGAAGCAATGGCAGAGGTGATGCGTAGGCGTGGTCTCACTATGGGCGTTTTTGTGGCTCATAAAATACACTGGACAAAGCCAAACCTAGCCAGCGGAAAACAAGAATGGCGGGATGAGTTTCTGGCAGATATTAAGAGCTCTATTGAGGTAGCAAAACGTGTAAATGCAAAATGGATGACCGTGGTGCCTGGTCACGTAGACTTGCGTCAAAATATTGATTTTCAAACGGTAAACGTAGTAGAGAGCCTTAGACAAGCAAGCGCCTTACTAGAACCGCACGGTATTGTGATGGTGCTAGAGCCACTTAATTTTAGAAACCACCCAGGACTCTTTTTATCTAAGTCACCACAAGCATATCAAATTTGTAAAGCTGTAAACAGTCCGTCGTGCAAGATTCTTTTTGACATCTACCACCAGCAAATTCAAGAAGGAAACTTAATCCCAAACATTGAGCAGTGCTGGGACGAGATTGCTTATTTCCAGATAGGGGATAACCCAGGACGCAATGAGCCTACCTCTGGTGAGATTAACTACAAAAATGTATTTAAATACATACACAGTCGTGGTTTTAAAGGAGTTTTAGGAATGGAACACGGTAACAGTATAGAAGGAAAAGAGGGCGAGCAGCGTGTGATAGATGCGTATGTAGAGAGTGATGGGTTTTTGTAAATCTGTAATTTTAATAATAATACAATCAGAATCTCTTCGTTTCATAACGGAGTGTGTAGGATTTACTACTTTTACTCAAAACCCTAGCAAATGAGTTCATCTTTTGAAAAATACCAGAAAAGACGATTAATTACCTCCTATTTTTCGGTGGTGATTAGTATTGCTTTGGTTCTTTTTCTGTTGGGAATTTTGGGGTTACTAGTCCTCAATACTAAGAAGGTAGCAGATTATTTTAAGGAGACCATTGCTGTAGGTGTTTACTTTAAAGACACTGCAAAAGACGTGGAGATGAAACAGCTAGAGAAAACACTTTCTCTTGCAGCGTACACAAAATCTATAAAATTTGTTTCAAAGGAAGAGGCTGCGGCAGCTCATAGTGAAGCCTTGGGAGAAAACTTTGTAGATTACCTTGGCGAGAACCCGCTTCAAAATAGCATAGACTTATATCTCAATGCAGATTATGTATCTGCAGAGAAGGTAGAAGAAATAGCAAACGAGATCGCATCAAAAGACTTTGTAGAAGAAGTAACTTATGATAAACCTCTTATATCATTGCTTAACGATAATATCAAAAAAATAAGCCTGTGGATACTCATTATCTCTGGCATATTTACGTTCATCGCTGTGCTACTTATCAATAGCTCTATACGACTATCTGTGTATGCAAAGCGTTTTACAATAAAGACAATGCAAATGGTAGGTGCGACAAAACGTTTTATAAGACGTCCCTTTGTATGGAAGAGTGTGCGCCTCGGGATTATAGGTGCGCTTATCGCTATAGCAGGTATGGCAGGAGTACTGTATTATGCAAATAAAGCATTCCCGCAACTCACATTACTAGATGACCCGCTCGTACTTGGAGCATTATTTGGAGGTGTGTTTTTAATGGGAATACTCATTACTTGGTTTAGTACCTTTCTGGCAACACAACGTTTCTTAAATTTGCGCACAGACGAGCTATACTACTAGCCGAATTACTAGATGTATTATGGGAGAACAAAAACGTAAAGAAGTATCAAAACAAACTACCGAATTTATATTTGGGAAGAAAAATTTTACGTGGATGCTTATAGGCCTTGGAGTTATAGCCTTAGGTTTTATACTTATGTCTGGAGGAGGTAGTGATGACCCTAATGTGTTTAACCCAGAGATTTACTCTTGGAGACGCATACGTCTTGCCCCAGCAGTAATACTTATAGGTTTTGGTATAGAAGTATATGCCATCTTATTAAATCCTAATAAAGGTAAGTAACATTTGCCGCTTATAACTACAGTTTTATCTTTGCCCTATGAATAATCTTGACGCATTTATCCTTGGTGTCATTCAAGGACTCACTGAGTTTTTACCTGTTTCATCTAGTGGGCACCTCGAGCTAGGTAAAGCTATACTAGGAGATACTTCTGTACCAGAAGAGAGCCTTATGTTTACCGTAGTGGTACATTTTGCAACAGCACTTTCTACCATTGTAGTTTTTAGAAAAGATATCATAGAAATTTTAAGCGGATTGTTTTCATTCAAGTGGAATGAAGAAACACAATTTTCGGCAAAAATCGTTTTGTCAATGATACCTGCTGTTATTGTAGGACTCTTTTTTGAGGAGCAACTAGAAGCACTTTTTGGTGGAAATATTATGCTTGTAGGCTGTATGCTACTTGTAACTGCGGTACTACTATACTTTGCAGATAGAGCAAAAGACACTCAAAAGAATGTTACTTTTTCAAATGCATTTATAATTGGCGTTTCTCAAGCAGTCGCTATGATACCTGGTATCTCACGTAGTGGAGCGACTATATCTACCTCTGTATTACTGGGTAATGATAAGAGTAAGGCAGCACGATTTTCATTTTTAATGGTGATTCCACTTATTTTTGGGAAAATTGCAAAAGACCTTATGGACGGTGTAATTACAACTCAAACGGGTAATGTCTCTGTACTAGTGATAGGTTTTATATCTGCCTTTGTTGCAGGACTTATAGCCTGCACCTGGATGATAAAACTTGTGAAGAAAAGTAAACTCTCTTGGTTTGCTATATACTGCCTCATTGTAGGAGTTATTGCGATAGGTTTCTCACTTTATAACTAAGTCTATGTCTAAGATAACGAGCCTTACAGATCAAGATTTTAGAGATGGCCAAGTGCTTATTTTTGACAAGCCTCTTGAGTGGACTTCCTTCCAGCTAGTAAACAAAGTGCGTTGGCTCATACGTAAGAACCGAAACATAAAAAAGATCAAAGTAGGGCACGCAGGCACACTAGACCCGCTAGCTACTGGTCTTATGATTATCTGTACAGGCAAGTTTACAAAGCGTCTACACGAGTTTATGGGTCAGGAGAAGGAATATACTGGCACCATCACTCTAGGTGGCACCACGCCTAGTTATGACCTGGAGACAGCCATAGATAAAGAATACCCTACCGAGCATATCACTGAGGAGGATATATACGCTTTCGCGAAAGCGTACCAAGGAAAAATAATGCAACGTCCACCTGTATTTTCTGCACTAAAAAAAGAAGGGAAGCGTCTGTATGAATTTGCAAGAGCAGGTGAGGAAGTAGAAATCCCGAAACGAGAGATACACATCTCATCTTTTGAAATCACACGTATTGAAATGCCCGAAGTAGATTTTAAAGTAAGCTGCAGTAAAGGTACTTATATACGATCCCTGGCGTTCGATTTTGGAGAAGGGCTTAAAAGTGGTGCTCATCTTACGGCGCTTAGAAGAACCAAAATAGGCAACTATAGCGTAGATAATGCACATCTACTAGATGACTTTATAAGAGAGATTACTCAAAGCAATCCTACCGATATCTAGAGGCGCGCCACCTACGAGCCATAACTTATGGCTTATTTTTTGTAACTTTTAAATACCTATGAAATTATCCCCATCAGATAAGGCACTACTCATTACCGTTTTTGGAGCGAGTTTTTTAGTGCTTATATTTTTCTTTTTGGGAGTAAAACCATATCAGGGTGAGATAGCAGAGGAGTTTATAGAAATACCGGTTATTACTCAAAATCTAGAAGAACCGGAGGAAGAAACCAAAACACCTGTACAGCAAAGAACTCGTCTGTCTAATCAAGCATACAACTCAAGTGAATTATCTAAAGCGCTGCAAGAAGAGGACGAGATAAGAAAGGCCATTGTACAGCGCCAGCAAAGCAGTGTTGAAAATCTTAATGAGCGCACAAATAATCAGCTCAACGCCCTGCAAGAGGCTAGAGAAGCTGCTCTAGAAGAAAAGAAGAAAGAAGTACAAGCCGCAATAGAGGCAAGAGAAGATGCTAGAGGCATTAAGAAAAAGAGCGCTTACAGACAGAGTACTGTTTCTTATAACTTAGTAGGTCGTACAGCTATTGCCTTACCTAACCCCGTGTATACTTGTGACGCTTTTGGCAAGGTGGTCATAAATATTACTGTAAATGATAAAGGGGTTATTGTAAAGAAAACGTTTAATAAAAATGCTTCTACAAGCGCAAATGGATGCCTTATAGACCAGGCTATGAAATATTTAAACAGGGCGTACTTTGATAAAGGAACAAAAGCCACACAGCTAGGCAGTGTGACTTTTGATTTTCAAGGATAAGCTTATAATCTATTTTAATAGATGAAGTAAATCTTCTACAGTGTTCTGACCTTTGTCTTTATTATACCACACTTGTAAGTCTTGTTTAAACTCTGGTGTGAGTTTACCGTGAGCTTCTTTATAATCATTTACCATTTTTGTAGCTTCAGATGGACGTGGTCCCCAGTCTCCAAGTACTTCTTGAGTTTCATTGTCAAAGGCAATAAGTCTTGGGATAGACCGACCACCGTTGTATAAAAAACGATCCATAAGCTCAAGATTTTCATCTCTTAGAATGACCTTAAAATCAATGTTAGGGTTGAGGTCTGCAAACTTTTGCATTACAGGCATTGTTTGTGCCGCGTCACCACACCAGCTTTCTGTTAGTACAAGCCAAGTGGTTTTATTGTTATATTGCTTTATTGCGTTTTGAGCTTCTTCAGACAGTTTTATGGTCTTATCTAGACGCTTCATACGTTTGTGATTGAGCATTGTATAGTTGTGCAATGCCTCTGTGACTTCTGGACCTGTATTTGTGCCTTCTAGGGCGTGAGTTTCTGTAAGTACTCTATAATCTTGGTAAGAGATTGCCTCAGAGAGACTTTCTCTTACTAGTTGTGCTGTTGTTTTTTGCATAGTTTCCATAGCCATTATGTCGCAGGCTTTACTACAAACTTACTATCTTTCGAGTTAGAAAAACAAACTGTAACCGTATGGAAAAACATAGATGTGGCTGGTGTGTGGGTGATGACCTATATGAGGCTTATCACGATAACGAGTGGGGAACTCCGCTTAGAGATGAAGATCTACTCTTTGAGTTTTTGGTTCTTGAGACTTTTCAAGCGGGATTGAGCTGGATTACAATTTTAAAAAAGAGAGAAAACTTTAGAGTTGCCTTTGATAATTTTGACTACAAGCGTATTGCCGCTTATAAGGAAGATAAAATACAATCACTCTTGCAAGATGCTGGCATAATAAGAAACAAGCTTAAAGTACGTGGTACGGTTACAAATGCAAGGCTATTTATGGAGATCCAAAAGGAATACGGCAGTTTTTCAAAATACCTATGGGATTATGTAAATAATACACCCATACAAAATCACTGGAATGACTATAAGGAATGCCCAGCAAATACGCCTCTAAGTGATAAAATATCTAAAGATCTTAAAAAGCGAGGCTTCAAGTTTGTGGGAAGCACCATTATCTATGCCTTTATGCAGGCCATAGGGATGGTAAATGATCACGATGTAAACTGTTTTAGGTACGAGATGGTACAAGAGTAGTAAAGCTACTATTTAAGATATTCTAAAAATGTTTCTCTAGGTATTTCGGCGGCGCCTAGGCTTGCGAGATGGTCTGTGTACATCTGGCAGTCTATGAGCTTGTATCCGTTTTTAGTAAGCTTTCGCGAAAGCGTAATAAATCCCACCTTACTAGCATTACTCACAGTGGCAAACATACTCTCGCCACAAAAAACACCTTTATCTTGCAAGTCTATGCCGTACAGACCTCCTACGAGTTTGTCTTCATACCAGACTTCTACAGAGATGGCATAGCCTAGCTGGTGAAGTCTTAGGTAAGCTTCTACCACGTCATTTGTAATCCAGGTGCCTTGCTGTCCATATCTTTTAATGCGTTTACAGGCGAGTATAACTTCTAGAAAATTTTGATTATAGGTAACCTTAAAGGGATTGTCACGCAGTAGTTTGCGCATAGATTTTGACACGTGTACATCTTGAGGAGCAACCACCATTCTAGGGTCTGGTGTCCACCATAAGATGGGTTGTCCCTCATTATACCAAGGAAAAATCCCAGATCTATAGGCAAGTAATAACCAGTCTGGGGTAAGATCACCACCTACCATAAGGAGACCCTCTTCGTCTGCCAGATGGTGGTCTGGAAACCAAGGATCATTAGAAAACATATGGTGATCTGGTAGTGGTAGCACAATCTAATTTAATAGTCAGGGCAAAGATAACTATGCCTTATTACTATTAAACGCTTGTATGTGGTCAAAATTCTTTCTAGTATATAAAATATATAAAAGTGCAGGGATGGTGTATATAATTGCAACGAGCGCTACTTGTGTGAGATTTTCAAGTAAAAGATAGCTTGCAACAAGCATTAGGCATCCCGTAATGGCTGCTTCTATAATTGCGCTTGAGACACGTTTTGGAGTACTGGCACGTTCACACGACTTGCATATGGGTTTATTTAACTCATTTACAGGGTGTTTACTGCTAGTGTTACTAGCTGTAAAATTCTTATAGCAATTTTGACACAGGTGATAAACTTTCATAGCTTTAAAGTAAAAAACCCAAATCAATTGAGTTGATTTGGGTTTTAAAATGTTGCTAGTAAGCACTTTATCGATCTAAAAAGGTAGATCGTCGTGGTCGTCGCTATTAAGATTTGTTGCAGGTTCAAAAGAGTCTGCAGGAGGCATAGGAGGTAATTGTTGTCCTCCACCAGCATTTGCTGCTGCAAGATTCTCTATGCGCCATCCTTGTATTGAGTTAAAATATTTTGTTTCTCCCTGTGGGTTTACCCACTCACGACCTCTTAGGTTAATGCTTATTTTTACATTTTGACCTACAGAGTAGTTATTAAGTAAGTCTGTTTTATCTTGTACAAACTCCACCATTATGTGCTGTGGATACTGCTCTTCTGTTGTGACAACAATCTCTCTCTTTCTAAACCCATTACTCCCAAAAGTTTGAGTCTCACCTATCATTTTTACTTTTCCTTGTACTTCCATCGTGTTCAATTATTAGGGTGTAAATCTATGAAAATTCTAACGTTTTGCGAGTAGAATCTTCCACGCGTTATTCACATTTTTTTGAGCCAATAATTCTTGCGCTTTTTTGTGTATCACAAGGTCATCGCCTGTTTTTACTAGTTCCTTTATATGCACATCACTTGCTATAAATGTGTCTATTTGTGCCTGGGTAGGGAGTTGCTCTACATTACCCAGCATCCCGAGGTCATTACCAGTAAGTATATCGCTCAGGCGTATGTTTTCTGGAATTTGATCTACGCCTATTCCTGTTTTTGCAATAGGTTTTGGCACTTCAAAAAGCCCTTCTTTTGCACGGCTATACCAGTTTGCGCCCATACGTGATACTTGATCTATTTTAAGTGGGTCTATGGCACCAGTGTCTGTAAGAATGGTTTTATCTATATGCATTTTAAGAATCTCGCATATCACGAGGTTACCCGCGCCACCTTGATCACCCAGCGCTTTTACCTCGATCACCTTACACTCAAACTGCACTGGAGATTCTGCCACGCGAGGAGGTGTTACCGTTTCTGAGGCAAGCTCTGTAAGACCAGCTTTTACAAATTCATTTACGCCCTTTGCATAAGCTGTACTTGCGAGCGACATTTGCTGTACCATTGCATAGTTTACCATATTTACCGTACACTCTGCAACCTCTAGCACATTATCTAGCGTGTTTTTTGTGGTATTATCTCTCCCGCTACGAGAGGGTGAGTACACAAGTATGGGAGGATTTGCCCCAAAGACATTAAAAAAACTAAAAGGAGCCAGATTTACATTACCATCCTTATCTACAGTACTTGCAAATGCTATGGGACGTGGCCCCACTGCACCTGTAAGGTGACCAAATAACTCAGAAACAGGAATATCTTTTGGATCTATAGTAAGCATATAATTTCTTTTAAAATGTAAGGTTCAAAAATACCAAATCTTATAGGGTCTATTACGCTTTCGCGAAAGCTTAACAAAAACCATAGCTACTCATTAATCATAAGTTGTGATGAATACACCCGTAGGATTAGGGGTAAAAACCCTAAGCAATATGCGCCATTATAGCTACATACTAATCTGTTTATGGTTGCATATTTGTGCTGTAGTAATCATAAAATAAAACAATTATGAAATCGCAAACAGAAGAATGGGGACTTCTAGAGCAAATATGCCAAGATGAAGAATTTGATGTGTCATTTTTTTCTATCGAGTTTCCAGATGGTAGCTCCTATGAGTATCAGAATTAGAAAACTAAAAAAATCTTAAGTTTGAATTAGCCTTTGCTTAGGCACTTTAAAACCGGCTATTGTTTGGGGGAACAATAGCCGGTTTTTTGTAACATTTTGTATCTTCAAGCCACCAATAGTAAAAACAACACAACCTATGGATATTTTTAGCAAGATTAAAGAGAAGCTCAGTAACGAGTTTATAGATATTGTAGAGTGGCTAGACTACACAGATGACACGATTGCTCACCGTTTTGAACGTTATCAAAACGAGATTAAAAACGGTGCAAAGCTCATTGTGCGTGAAGGACAGACAGCCGTATTTGTAAACGAGGGCCAACTTGCAGATGTTTTTACGCCAGGTACATATGACCTTACTACTCAAAATTTACCCATTCTTTCAACACTTAAAGGTTGGAAATATGGCTTTAACTCTCCATTTAAAGCAGAAGTTTATTTTGTAAACACACACTTATTTACAGACGAAAAGTGGGGAACTAAAAACCCTATAACATTAAGCGATGACCGTTTTGGACTAGTCGAGATTCGCGCTTTTGGCACCTATGCCTTTAAAATTGCAGATGCAGGAAAGTTTATTGTAGACATCGTAGGGACAGATAACAATTTTACAAATTTTGAAATTAATGAGCATCTCAAGAGTCTCATTGCTACTAGATTTACAGATACGGTAGGTGAAGCAAATCTCCCTATAGAGCTCTATGCGGCAAATACCTCTGAGCTTTCTGAGACGTGCCAAGAGGTAATGAAGCCAGAATTTATGTCTGTAGGTATCTCTCTTGAGAAGTTTTACATCGAGAATGTATCGATGCCAGAAGACCTCAAGAAAGAAATCTTTGAGTACAGCCGTATCGATAAGCTTGACCTAGATAAGCTTACTAAGTTCAAAACTGCCAAAGCGATAGAAGCTGCCGCTGCAAATGATGGTGGTACAGCAGGTGCAGGAATGGGAATGGGAATGGGCTTTGTACTCGCACAACAAATGGGAGGAATGATGTCTCCACAAATGGGAGGACAACAACAAGCACAACCACAAATGAATCAAGGCGGAATGATGCCGCCACCTATACCAGCCGCAGTACAATATTTTTATGCTGTAAACGGTGCACAACAAGGTCCCGTTTCTTTTGAACAATTAAAAGCGCTATTTGCAAACCGCACTATCAATAAAGAAAGCCTTGTATGGAAGCAAGGTATGGCTGGATGGACTGCATTGCAGGAGGTAGAGGAGCTTAAGTCATTTTTAGGAGGTAACACACCGCCGCCACTGCCGGTTTAAAAAATTTTAAAATGTAATAGCTTAAGTGCGCTTTCGCGAAAGCGTAATTACCCTATGCCTATATGGAAGAAAACCCCATACATAAAACCGAACTCAAAAAGGCCTGCATAAATTGCGGGGCAGAGCTCAAGTATAAGCCAGGTACCACAGCCATCACTTGTGAGTATTGCGGTCATAAAGAAGAGATATCACTAGAGACTAGCAAGTTTGAAGAGTTAGAGCTGTATCCATACCTAGAAAGTATGGGTGATCAAAAAAACAGCGAAGAGATCTCTATGTTGCATTGCAAAAATTGTGGAGCAAACCAGCACGTAGAAGAAAACTATAAATCCCTACACTGCGTGTATTGCAGTATGCCACTCATACTTGAAGATGCCCGCAAGGAAGACTGGATATTACCAGGAGCTGTTCTTCCCTTTCAGATAGATCAAAAAAAGTCTTTTCAAATATTTAAAAAATGGGTGAACGGTCTCTGGTGGGCGCCTAATAAACTTAAGAAAGCCTCACTAGATCCGCAGTTTACAAAGGGGCTGTACTTGCCTTATTGGACCTTTGATGCACAGCTTGCTGCAAACTATACGGGACAGCGTGGTGAGTATTATTATGAGACACAAACCTATCGCGATAGTGATGGTAATAGAAAGAGCAGGCAAGTGCGTAAAACAAGATGGTATCCCGCCTCTGGTCACGTGTCTGGATTTGTAGATGACACGCTCATAAAAGCATCAAAACAACGCGCTGGTAGAGTTCCCTCTAAAATTGCACGCTGGGATCTTAAAAAGCTACAACCCTTCAATAGCGGATTCTTATCTGGTTTTGTGACAGAAAAGTATACCATCCCTCTTAAAGATGGTCATACCAAGTCACGTGAGACGGCAAAGCAAATCGCCACAAGCTGGGCCGCTGGAGATATAGGGGGCGACACGCAGCGAGTAACCTCTATAGATATGAAGCTGGCAGAGGAGACCTTTAAGCATATTTTATTACCCGTTTATGTGAGCTCTTATCGTTACAATGGTAAGGAGTATAACTTCTTTGTAAACGGTGAGACGGGCGCGCTTTCTGGTAAAAGACCGTATTCGTTCTGGAAAATATTTTTTGCCATACTTGCGGGACTTATCATTATAGGTGTGATTGTAGTTTTTGCTCAGGGAGCGGGATAGTTTTTGCGTTGTAAATATTTGTTAAACGCACTGTTATAAGGTGTTAATGCCGCTTTCGCGAAAGCGGAATACTTATATCTTTAAACAAAAAAGACAATGAAATTTACAAGAAGCGCAAGCGCACACTGGGAAGGAAGCGGAAAAGAAGGAAAAGGAACAATCTCTACCGAAAGTACCGTGCTAGATAAAGCACAATATGCCTTTGGGACCCGATTTGAAGACGGAGTGGGTACAAATCCAGAGGAACTTATAGGAGCAGCACATTCTGGATGTTATACAATGCAACTTAGTTTTTTACTCAATGAAGAAGACTACGTAGCAGATGCTCTATATACGAGTGCAGACGTAACTTTTGAAGATGGGGAGATTACAAAAATTCACCTCACCACAAAAGGAAAGGTTCCAAATATCTCAACGGAGGAGTTTGAAAAAATAGTAACTAAGGCAAAAGAAGTGTGCCCATTATCTAAGCTTATGAAAGCAGAAATAACACTGCAGGCTACATTATTATAGAAGAGAACTGTTATAAAATTAAAGTCCGCTATGAAACATATCATAGCGGACTTTTTTTATATGGAATATATAGAGCTATTTACGCTTTACCGTAATCGTGCTCGTCCTGCCATTTTTTAAGCTCTGCCCACTTACCTAGAGCGGCCATTTCGGCTTGCATAGGCCAGGTGCCTGGACGATGTATTTCAAAGCGTTTACCACCAGAATTAAGTACCTCTTGACACTTCTCTACAGAAGTGCTTGCAAGTGCTGCCCACGTTTTGATATCGTGATTATGAAAGAGCTCAGATATTTTTGGACCTATTCCTTCTACAATAGTAAGATCGTCTTCTTTTATTCTTTTCTTACCATACACGCCTTTTGCCGCTGCTGCATCAAATGGTACACCTATGATACCTATAGACGGTGATGGTACACTCGTATTTGTATTTGAGATAACGGTCTCGCTTGTCGCTGCACCGGCTGCAAATGAGCTTGCCATACTTGCAGTGGTACTAGCTGCTGCTGGAGCCGCTGGTGGAGGTGTAGCCTTAAGCTTTGTTCTACACGCCTCTAGGTCTGCTTCTAATGAGGCTGTTTTCTTTCTACACGCATCAAGATCTGCCTTGTAATCATAGGTGTCGTGAGTTGTTGTTTCTTCTTTAGAACTACCAAAGAGTCTACCTAGTAAGTATCCTAAAATTCCGCATACTACTCCGGCTATAAGTGGCCAGATCCAGCAAGCTATATTTGAAAAATCCATATGTATATTTTTTAATGAGTTAGTTTATAGTTATTACGGCGCGTCTGTTTTGAGTGCGGCCTTCTTCTGTATCATTTGTTGCAATAGGGTTACGTTCTCCCTTTGTAACGGTTTTGATTTTTGCACCCGCAATCCCATTGTTTTGAAGGTATTGCTTACCAAATTCTGCACGCTCAAGTCCTAGTCTATCATTTGTAGCCATACTACCTTGACTGTCTGTGTGCCCTTCTACCGTAATGCTAGATCCTTCTACCTTATCAAGGTAACGTGTGATGTTTCCTAGTTTTTTACGCTGTTGTGCGTTGAGGTTTACAGAAGCCTCTGAGTAGTCAAAATAAATTACTAGCGGGTCTGCCTTGATAGCTTCAGCCATATTTGCAAGGTCTTCTTGCGCTTTGGCCTCATCTTCGGCGGCTTGTGCGTAGAGATTGTATGAAACAGGCCCTCTATAAATATCTCCATCTGGAACTAATTCTTCGCGTAGCTCACCATAGGTGTTAATGCGACTTGAAGAGATACCTTGATCTACAAAGTAATTTTTTACAGCAGTGGCACGTGCAAGACCTAGGTTTGCATAAGCCGAGTTGTTTACTTCATCACTGTCATAATAGCCTGTAATATTGACCATTTTATTGTCATTACCTTCTGCATCAAAATAGCCTTTAAGCTTTGCAATACCATTGTTTACATCTCCTGCTACAGGAGTAATGATGGCAAAGTCTGAACTATTAAAATTAAAATTGTCGTTGCTTGTAAAAGCAAAGTTTCCGTCTGTGCCTCTTAAATTGAAGCCCATTGAGGTGGCCGCTGTGGTAGCAGCTACTGCGTTTTGATCATCTACTGTTGTTTCTTGCTTATCTGTAGTAGGGGCAGCGCTTGCGCCGGCTCCACAACAAAAAATCCAAGCCAAAATCATACAAATGATAATCGTAAGTAGCATACCAAGTAGGTATCCTGATTTCTTACTCATATTGGTTAGGTTTAAATGGTTCGTGTGACTTAAAGTTAGTTAAAATTTTAACATAACAGCATTTTATGCATTGATTGTTAGAGATTTATGTATTTCCTCGACGATTTTAATGGGTTTATCGAGCATTTTTGGGAGTTCAATCCTTGTAAAACACATTGTTTAGTGTGTTTTGCTGATTTTCAAATGTTTACAAAAAGATAACGTCATAGGCTGTAAGTGGCAAGCCCTTATCTTAGTAAAATTACGGCGGAACGAGATTACGCTTTCGCGAAAGCGTAAAAAGAAATAATTATCTATCTCTCATAGTTAGAAGCCCAAAAACGGGACCTATAGCGAGAAGTGGTAAGACATACATAAGTGGCATAAAGTTCTGTAATAACACAAGTGTCTGTATACTTATGATGGTAATCGCAAATCCTATACAATTTACCATTGTTAAAGCGGTACCTTTTACAGATGGGGCTGCTCGCTGGGCTACGAGTGTAGAAAAAAGCGGAGAGTCTGCAATGACGACCATACCCCAAAAAATGAGAAACGCAATGACAACTGGGTAATATGCTGTGCTTAATAACAACGGCGCTATAAGGCAGCACATACCAGACAAGAGTAAAAAGAGTTTTGCCATTTTTTGAACTCCTACTTTTTGTGATAGATATCCACCAGCTATACAAGCAATGGAGCCGGCACCTATAATTATAAATGAATACAAGCTTACAGATAAGCTCGTTTCTGGATGTTGTTTTAGATAGATGATGAGAATGGCAGGAACCAGCGTCCAGAAGGTGTATAATTCCCACATATGACCTATATATCCTAGTGCGGCCTTATTAAAATTAGGATCTTTAAATATATCTTCTAGCTGTTTAAAGCTTAAGGCGCTTCCGGCCTTTCTGTATGGTCCGTCTGTCACCAATAATTGTAATAAAACCCCGCCAAATACTGCAGTACAAGAGGTAATAATCATCACGGTTTGCCAAGAGATGCTAGATAGCACATCGCCCAGCAGGTGAGGAAAAGCGGTGCCTAGCACAAGAGCACCTACTAGATATCCCAGCGAGCGACCCAGTCCTTTGTCAAAATAATCTGCTGCTATTTTCATCCCTATAGGATATATTCCGGCTAGAAAAAAACCGGTGAGAAATCGCAATAAGAGTAGTGTAGAGAGCGTGTTACCCTGCCAAATCATAGCAACATTAAACAGAGCGCCCGTGGTCGCACAAACTAGAAATACTCTAGAAGGAGAGAATCTGTCTGCAATGGCAAAAACGGCAAATAAAAGCGTACCTACTATAAACCCTAGCTGTACAGCAGTTGTAAGATGTGCTACGGCATTTTGATTAAGATAAAAATCACTTATGAGCCCAGGCATCACCGCATTACCAGAAAACCATAATGACGTGCCACAAAATTGTGCAAAAACAATGGTAGGTAAAATATGTCGTGCCGGCTTCAAATGTGATCTCGTAATTATTGTGGTAGAAAGATAGCTTTTTTGTCCGGGTGACGCTTTCGCGAAAGCATAAAAAAACCGCTCCTATAAAAGAAACGGTTTTTAATAATTATAAAGAGTATAATCTATAAATCAAACTTGATACCCTGTGCCAGCGGAAGCTCTGTGGTATAGTTTATAGTGTTAGTTTGTCTTCTCATATATACCTTCCAAGCATCAGATCCAGACTCGCGTCCTCCACCTGTATCTTTCTCACCTCCAAAGGCTCCACCTATCTCTGCACCAGAGGTACCTATATTTACATTTGCAATACCACAGTCTGATCCTGCCGCACTTAAGAAACGCTCTGCCTCACGTAAGTTATTAGTCATAATTGCAGAAGATAGACCTTGTGCTACACCATTTTGTAACTCTAGTGCATCTATAACGTCTCCAGTATATTTTAATAAGTATAAGACAGGAGCAAATGTCTCGTGCTGTACAATCTCATACTCATTACTAGCCTCTGCTATTGCTGGTTTTACATAGCAACCGCTCTCATAACCTTCACCTGTAAGAACACCACCTTCTACAATGATGTTACCACCTTCTGCTACCACACGCTCTAGGGCGTTATTATAATTTGCAACAGCATCTGTATCTATAAGTGGCCCCACGTGGTTGTTTTCATCTAGTGGGTTACCTATGCGTAGTTGACCATATGCTTTTACAATAGCATCTTTTACCGTATCATACACACACTCGTGTATGATAAGACGACGTGTAGATGTACATCTTTGTCCTGCAGTACCTACCGCTCCAAAAACGGCACCTATAACGGTCATCTTAATATCTGCATCTGGTGTCACAATTATAGCATTGTTACCTCCTAGTTCAAGTAGCGATGTACCTAGACGCTCTCCTACAGTAGCAGATACAATCTTACCCATACGTGTAGATCCAGTAGCAGATACTAGTGGTACACGCTTATCTGTGGTCATCATTTCTCCTACTTTGTAATCTCCATTTATAAGACAAGAGATACCTTCTGGCATATCATTTGCCTTGAGCACCTCTGCGATAATGTTTTGACAAGCAACACCACAAAGCGGTGTTTTTTCTGATGGTTTCCATACACATACATCACCACATACCCAAGCAAGAGCCGTGTTCCAAGCCCATACTGCTACAGGAAAGTTAAAGGCAGATATAATACCTACCACACCTAGTGGGTGGTATTGCTCATACATTCTGTGACCTGGTCTTTCTGAGTGCATTGTAAGACCGTGTAACTGGCGTGATAGCCCCACCGCAAAGTCACAGATGTCTATCATCTCTTGTACTTCACCTAGACCTTCTTGATATGATTTACCCATCTCGTAAGAAACAAGTTTTCCTAGTGGTTCTTTTACCTCACGTAGCTTGTTACCAAACTGACGTACAAGTTCTCCACGAGCAGGAGCAGGCATTGTTCTAAAATCTTTAAACGCCGCTGTAGCTGCACTCATTACCGTCTCATAATCTTCTTTTGTAGTGGTTTTTACTTTACCTATAAGTTGACCATCTACTGGTGAGTGTGATTCAATAATCTCACCGTTACCAAAGTTTTTTTGACCCGTTGAGGTTCCTTCGTTTATGGCAGAAAGTCCGAGGATTTTCATCGCTTCGTCCATTCCAAAATCTTTTGCTACTGTGCTCATCGTTTTTTTATGAATAACTGAGATAAGAAAACCAGTAAAGTTGCCTTACTCAAGGGTTAATTTCTATTTATACTTCTCAAACTTTTATGAGATGTCTATGTGAGTCAAATCTAAGAATAATTCAAAGGTTTCCATAAAAAAGGGTGTATTATTAAATACACCCTAAAAATTATTCTGTTTTTTTATCAATCTGCGGTAAAACGTTCATCTACTTCCATCACCGTACCGCAGTTGTTGCACGTTCTAAGCTCCTCACTATTATAGAAGTCCTTAAAATGTGACTGGAAGTCTTTTTCTACATCGTGCAGTTTAAAGTATACCTCGTGTAGTTTGTTATTACAATTATCACAGTACCATAAAAGACCGTCTGTTCCTTCTAGGTCTAGTCTTTTACGTTCTACTACGAGTCCTATTGAGTTGTCGTGGCGCACTGGTGAGTGCGGTACCCCAGCTGGGTGCAAGTACATATCACCAGGACCTAGTTTCATCGTGCGCTTTACACCTTCATCTTGTACGTGCACTTCAATGTGTCCTTCTAGTTGAAAAAAGAGTTCTTCGGTCTCGTTATAGTGATAGTCTTTTCTGGCATTTGGTCCACCTACAATCATAACAATGTAGTCACCAGCGTCTTTGTAAAGATTTTTATTGCCTACGGGTGGTTTAAGAAGGTCTCTGTTTTCTTCTATCCATTTATTTAAATTAAAGGGAGGTGCTATGGCCATATGTGTCTTATTTAGTTACTATAAAAGTACAAAAAGTAGTACGCTTTCGCGAAAGCGTAAAAAAAACATCCCCACCTACTTAAGCAGGTGGGGATGATAATCAAAAGATTTGGGGTTTTTTATGTTATCTAAAGAATAGTTGTGTGTAATATGGGATACCCATCTCATTCTTTACGATACCTATACCTGTATGTGTGTAATCACCTTCTAGTGCTTCTTTATGTGCTGGGCTCCCTAACCATCCCTGTACTACAGATTCTGCGTCCATATAACCGTATGCTACGTTTTCGCTTACTATATGAGCACCGCTTTGTTGTAACATTGCTGAACGCTCATAGAAGTTATCGTGACTAGGCTGGCTTTGTACCACCATATAATTAGAGTGACCTACAGCAAGATCTTCAGAATAGTTGTGCCATTGAAGTTCATTAAGACCTAAAGTTGCCCTATGGGCATTTAATACTGCAAGAACCTCCTGGGCTAATTCGATGTCGTTTTCAACATCAACTGGAGCTTCAAGATTAGAAGTCAGGTCTTCTGACTCGTTAATTGGATCGGTACTGCAAGAGCAGATAAGTAGCATTGCTGCAAAAATGCAGAGACTTTGGTTAATCAGTTTCATAATTTGGGGTTATGAGTTATGACTGCAAGATAAAAATAATTTGCACTTAATCGTATACTTTGTGTATTTAATCGATGAAATACACAAAAAATGTAGTTTTTTTTAAAATTTACAAGTAGGAAGTGTCTGTATTCATCACTTTTAAGCCGTTCAAATGCTTCTTTCTCCTTATATTAGACCTATATATTTTAGTAAAAGCCTATGAAAAAGTTAGTTACCCTTGTTATGTTGTCTTTAATTGTATGTTCTTGCGATATGCCTGTTAAGGAAAAAGAGGATAAGGTTAGTGCATCATCTATACCTGCAGATCAAAAGTTTGGTCTTGTTATACACGGAGGAGCAGGTACCATTCTTAAAAAAAATATGACCGACTCTCTTGAGAGGGCATATCGAGCAAAACTTGATGAGGCTACAAGAGCGGGTCATAAGGTGCTCTCAGATGGAGGCACGAGTATGGAAGCAGTAACAGCTGCTATTAATATTATGGAGGATAGCCCTCTTTTTAACGCTGGAAAGGGTGCTGTATTTACACACGATGGTACAAATGAGCTAGATGCTAGCGTTATGGATGGTAATACCCTTAATGCGGGAGCTATCTCTGGTGTGACTACTGTAAAAAACCCCATTGACCTTGCAGTAGCTGTAATGAACAAGTCTGAGCACGTGATGCTCAGTGCAAAAGGAGCAGAGCAGTTTGCTGCAGAACAAGGACTTGAGATAGTAGATCCATCTTACTTTTATACAGAGAGAAGGTATAAATCGCTCCAAAAAATAATAGATAAAGAAAAAACGCAACTCGATCACGACTTAGATAATAAAGTGACTTTTATGGATCCTTTTATAAAGGATAGTAAATATGGTACCGTAGGTTGTGCAGCACTAGATAAGTATGGTAATCTCGCAGCAGGCACCTCTACAGGAGGAATGACAAATAAGAGGTATAACCGTATAGGAGATGCTCCTATTATAGGAGCTGGCACTTATGCAAATAATGCAAGTTGTGCGGTAAGTAGTACAGGATGGGGAGAGTTTTTTATGCGTGGTATGGTAGCACACGATATCGCTGCTATTATGGAGTATAAGGAAGTTACATTACAAGAAGCGGCAGAAGAGGTAATCCAGAAAAAGCTTACAGAGCTAGGCGGTACTGGAGGAATTGTATCTATAGACCGAGATGGAAATGTAGCGATGGAGTTTAATACAGCAGGTATGTACCGCGCACATATGAATGCCGCAGGAGAGATAGATATAAAAATCTATAAGAACAACTAGTATGGATAGAACGTGTCCAGAATGTGGAGATAAAATTATAGGTAGAGCAGATAAGAAGTATTGTAGTTCTTCTTGTCGCAATGCTCGCAACAACAGCCAGAATAAGGACTCAAAAAATATGATGCGCAACATAAATAACAGGTTGCGCAAAAACTACCGTATACTTGAAAAACTCAATCCTGAGGAAAAGACAAAAACAACTAAGGCAAAACTAAACGCAGCGGGTTTTGACTTTAATTATTTTACAAGCATTTACACGACTAAAGCAGGTACTATATACTACTTTATATATGACCAAGGATATTTACCGCTAGATGGTGACTTTTACGCACTCGTAAAAAGAAAGAATTAATATGAAAATCTATGCCGAAACTAAAAACCTAATCCTTAGGGAGATTGTCATAGAGGATACAGGAGATATGTATCGCTTGGACAGTGATCCTCTGGTACATAAATATCTAGGCAATAAGCCTATAAGTTGTATGGGTAAAGCAAGGGCATATGTAGATTACATACGTATGCAGTATGAAACTTACGGTATAGGCCGCTGGGCAGCCATCGAAAAATCTACCGGTGACTGGATAGGGTGGACCGGCTTAAAAATGAATTTTGAAAATGAGATGAACGGTCATACAGATTTTTATGATATAGGTTATCGCTTTATGCCACAATACTGGGGTAAGGGTTATGCAACAGAGTCATCTATCGCCGCTAGAGATTACTTTTTTAAAAACTATGCTGGTAAAAAACTGTGCGGTATGGCAGAGCTGGACAACGGTGCTTCTTGCCGCGTACTAGAGAAAATAGGACTAGAGCGCAAAGATAATTTTATCTACGAGCCAGAAAATATAGAGTTGGCCTGGTTTGAAAAATCAATGTAATCTATTTCCAAGTCTGACCATTAAGCTCTAAAGCAGCTTTAAGGACATCCTTCTGGCTTATCTGGCCTACTAGTTTACCATTTTCAACTATAGGGAACCGTCTATGTTTTGATTCCAAAAATTTATTTGCCGCATCAAAAACATTCATATTGCCATCTATAGTATCTACATTAGACACCATATGATTGCTCACTTTCATATTATCCATAGGCATATTATAATATCTACTCTCTGAGATTTGCTTCATACAGTCGCCCTCAGAAATTATCCCTAGTAGTTCATTTTGTTCATTTACCACGGGACCACCAGATATTTTATGCTTTATAAGACTATTCATCACCTCAAGAACAGATTGATCTGGAGAGAAGGTGATGAGTTTTCGGCTCATATAATCGCTTACTTTTATATCTGTTGCAGTGCTTTTTACTTCTTTTGCACGTTTACCCATAAAACTTTTAATTGCCATAACTATCTGATTTTGTTGTCTTAAAGTTAGTCATTTATATTTAATAAGTTGTGTTACGCTTTCGCGAAAGCGTACTCCAAACCTATAAATTTGTATTTTACAAGCACCAAACCAATAACAAATGAAGCGCCTTAAACATTTCTTCTCATTATTTGTACTCCTCTTTCTTGTGTGGTTAAGCTTTAAATCGCTTTTACCAGAGACGGCATCTTCTGGAGATGTACCATTCACTGAGTTCTCTACAGAACGTGCAATGAGCCAACTCAAAGTAATCTCTCAAAAACCTCACTACGTAGGGTCATCTGCACACGCAGAAGTGCGTGGGTATATTATAGATGAGCTTAAGAAACTAGGTCTTGAGTCTTCTGTGCAAGAGGGATATGTACTAGACTCTTGGTGGGGATCAAGTACCTTAGTAAAGCCAAAAAACATAGTGGCACGTTATAAAGGAACCGGCACGGGTAAGGCAGTATTATTAATGTCGCATTATGATAGTGCTCCGCATAGTAAGTCTCACGGGGCGAGCGATGCGGGGTCTGGAGTGGTGACTGTGTTAGAAAGTTTAAGAGCCTATCTAGCAGCTGGAGTTGAGCCAGAAAATGATATTATCGTGCTATTTACAGACTCTGAAGAGTTAGGTCTAGACGGTGCTACGTTATTTGTAAAAGAACACCCTTGGGCAAAAGATGTGGGTATTGCCTTAAACTTTGAAGCTAGAGGCTCTTCTGGACCTTCTAATATGATTGTGGAGACTAATGGGGGTAATGAAAATCTCATTAAAGAGTTTGAGAAGGCTGGACTTGAGTACCCCGTGGCTACATCATTAATGTATAGTATATATAAAATGCTACCTAATGATACAGACTCTACAGTGCTCCGTGAAGATGGTGATATACCAGGTTTTTTCTTTGCTTTTATAGACAGTCATTATAATTATCATACGGTAAATGATACTGTAGATAATCTTGACCCGCGCACACTTGAGCATCAAGGACAGTACTTATTGCCGCTTATCAAGCACTTTGCTCAAGTAGATTTATCTAGCATTAAATCTAGTGAGGATAGGGTATATTTTGACACACCACTACTTACTTTTGTTTCATATCCGTTTGTTTGGGTATTACCTATGGCTATTATTGCCTTGGTAGTGTTCATACTTTTATTAATTAAAGGTTTTAGAGATAAAAAGTTAAGGGGAGGTCCTGTAGGGCGAGGTTTTTTAGCACTTTTTATTTCCCTAGGATGTGCTTTACTACTTCTACAAATATTTGTGTGGTTAATGCCATCATTATACCCTCAGTATAATGATATGTTGCCAGTATTTATTTATAATGGTCACTGGTATACGATTGCTTTTGTGATGATGTCACTAGCGTTTAGCTTCGGCGTATATAGTCGTTTATGTAAACTAGAACATACAGCAAGTACTTATGTAGCCCCACTTGCTTTATGGGTTATTATAAATATGATGGTCGCTATATATCTTAAAGGGGCTGGTTACTTTATTATTCCATTATTATTTGGTCTTGTTGCCTTTTTTGTAATGATTAAGCAAAAGAAACCAAGCGTTATATTAATGCTTTTACTGGTAGCGCCAGCATTATTTGTGTTTTCACCATTAGTCCAGTTTTTCCCTGTGGGCTTAGGACCATCTGCATACTGGATTTCTATACTTTTTACAGTGCTAGTATTTGGTTTATCATTACCCGTAATAGGCTATTACAAGAGTAAGCGCTTTTTAGGTTATATAGGTTTAATACTTACGTTTGTATTTTTAGGAGTAGCACACGCAAAGTCTGATTATACAGAAGAGAGGCAAAAGCCTAATAGCTTATTATATTACCACAATGATAGTGATAGTAATGCTTACTGGGTCACCTATGATGATTATATAGATAGTTGGGTAGAGGGATATCTAGGGTCTAACCCCAAAGCTGCCAGTGAGTATATCACAAATGCTTCTGGAGGCAAGTATAATACCTCCTTTAGCTATGCAAAGGAAACCTCTGTTATAGACCTTGAAAAAACTATCATTATCAAAGAAAAAGATGAGGTTGTAGATGGAAATAGAGAGGTAACGTTGAGCATAAGACCACAGCGACGTATTAATAGAATACGTCTCTTTGCAGATAAGAATACGCCGTTTAAAATGCTATCTTATAATAAAAAAGAATATAAGCCAGATAGCACGGCATCTTTATATAAGAAGAGATGGAGTAATGCTCTACTAAGTTATTATATGGGAGCAGATGAGGAGCTTGAATTTAGTTTTGTGGTGCCTGCCGGAGTAGATCCAAAAATAAGTTTTAGAGAATACTCTTTTGACTTATTAGAAAATTCAAAATTCACAGTATCTGCCAGACCAGAAACGATGATGCCTAAACCCTTTGTCGTAAATGATGCCATTATTATAGAGCGCGCGATTAACATAAATGAGCTGGCATTTGCCACTCCACAAAGTGACACACTACAGGTACAAGAATAGTACAGTATTTTAAAATCCCCGTGATAATGGGACACATATGACTAAAAGAATAACTATTGCAGGATTAGGCTGGTTAGGGCAACCACTAGCATCACATCTCAAATTATATGGTTACCAAGTAAAAGGTAGCGTCACAGATACAGAGAAGGCAAAAGCACTTACAAAAAGTGGCATTACAGCGTACCCAGTTGTTTTAGCAGAGGCAGGTGTGTCTGGACTTGTAGACACCTTGCTTGTTGATACCGATGTGCTTATGATAATGATACCTCCAGGGCTACGTAGAAATACTGGAGCGAATTATGCACTTAAAATGGCTCACTTTTTACATCAAGTAGAAAAATCACAAATAGAAAAAGTTATTCTAGTAAGTAGCACTTCAGTATATGATGACTCGCAGGGAGTAGTTACAGAAAAAATCGCGCCTAGACCTGAGACTAATGCTGGTAAACAATTACACGATGTAGAGCAAATTTTCTTTAATAACAGTGCTTTTAAGACCACCGTAGTACGTTTTGGAGGACTCTTTGGAGGTAGTAGAAACCCTGTTAAGTTTCTTGCCGGTCGTAAGGGGCTTACTAATGGTAAGGCTCCCGTAAATATGATTCATAGAGATGATTGTATAGGCATTTTAATGGCTATTATAAAGCAGGACGCCTTCGGCCATATTATAAATGCCGTTGCACCTAGCCACCCGTCAAAAAAGGAATATTATACACAGCAAGCACAAGAACTAGGTCTTGAGCCTCCAGAGTACATAGACGAGGATACAGCCACGTTTAAAGAGGTAAATAGTGTAGTTGTAAAACCCGTTTTGAACTACGAGTTTCAGGTTGATTTATAGATTGCTATAACCATTAAATAGTTTAAGTACGCTTTCGCGAAAGCATAAAAAAACCGTCCCTAATGAGACGGTTTTTTAAGTTTATAAAGCGTTTGTATTACCAAATACGCACTCTATCTTCTGGAGCTAGGTAATTTGCATCTCCTTCTTTTATATCAAATGCTTCATAAAAAGCATCTACATTAAGTAAAGGTTGTACAGCACGCACCATACCTGGAGAGTGTGGGTCTGTCTTGATTTGTGTTCTTAAAGCTTCATCACGGCTCTTAGTTCTCCATACGGTTGCCCAAGACATAAAGAAACGTTGTTCTGGCGTAAAGCCGTCTATGTTTTCTGGACGTCCATTTTCTGCATAGTATTTCTGAAGACCGTCATAAGCTCCTAGTACTCCTCCTAGATCACCTATGTTTTCACCTAGTGTAAACTTACCGTTTACAAAAACGCTGTCTAGTACTTCTACATTGCTGTATTGTTCTGCAAGTGCATTACCACGTTTTGTGAAAGCCTCAAGGTCTGACTCTGTCCACCAGTTTTTTAGATTACCCTCTGCATCAAAACGTGCTCCACTATCATCAAAGGCGTGTGAAATCTCGTGACCTATTACGGCACCTATACCTCCATAATTTACAGCCTCATCTGCCGTGTAGTTGTAAAATGGTGGCTGTAATATTGCTGCAGGAAAAACAATCTCATTGTTAAGCGGGTTGAAGTATGCATTAACCGTTTGTGGTGACATTCCCCACTTAGATTTATCTACAGGTTCACCTATATCTTCATAATTTTTAAGTTGACCCCATTTACCTACTGCTGTCATATTTTCAAAATAGGTCTTATCTGCAGATACCTCCATTGTAGAGTAATCTTCCCACTTGTTTGGATATGCAATCTTAACTGTAAATTTATCAAGCTTTTCGATTGCTTTTTCTTTAGTCTCTTCTCCCATCCAGTCTAAATTCTGGATACGGTTTTTGTAAGCATCAATCACGTTTGCAATCATTGTTTCTGCCTTTGCTTTTGCCTCTGGCGGAAACTTTGCATCTACATATAGCTGCCCTAGAGCTTCTCCTACGGTACCGTTTACAGTTGCAAGCGCACGCTCATCTGCTGGGCGTTGCTTTTTTGCACCGCTTAGGTATTTACTATAAAACTCCCAGTTTGCTGTTTCAACATCAGTACTTAGTCTACCGGCAGCACTATTAAAAGTATCCCAGCGTACGAGTGTTTTTATATCTTCAATAGATGTGTTATTTAAAAATTTGTCTAAGGCTGCAGTATACTTAAGCTGTGTTACCGTGAGGGTGTCAAATTCTTTTTTGATACCCAAGTCTTTGATCATCTTTTTAAGATCTACAGATGTTAGCATTGCATCTGCCTCTTCTACAGAACGTGGATTGTTAAAGTTACGAGCATCACGGCTTTCTACTTTATCTAGTCTAGGTATAGCAAGTGCAGTCTCCATCTCAAGAATTTTTTCTGCAGCTGCTGTGGCATCTACTTCAGAGTCACCTAGCATTTGTAACATTCTTGCGATGTGCTTTTTGTACTCTACACGTATCTCTTTAGACTTACTGTCTTCTAAGATGTAATAGTCACGGTCTGGAAGACCTAAACCATTTGCGCCTAGATAAACAGTATTCATTGAGCTATCATTAAGATCTGCTCCAGCACCTATACTTAAAAATGGAGAAGATACTGCAGGGTTTGTAGCAAGTACGGTTTGTAACTCTGCGAGGTTTGTAACACCGGCAATATCATCTAGTGCTGGCTGTAATGGTTTTAATCCGGCTTCATTTCGCGCAAGCGTATCTAACTTTGTATTAAAGATTGCTAGTGCTTTTGCTTGGTCTGTGCCAGCAGTGTACATCCCACTTTTTTCTGCTTCATCAAGTATAGCAAGAACATCTGCATCTGTAGATTTACGTAGTACAGAAAAGCCTCCCCAGCTTGTACGATCATCAGGTATCTCTGTGTTTTTCATCCAAGAGCCATTTACGTAGTTGTAAAAGTCTTGATTAGGAGTTACAGAAGTATCCATATTTTCAAGTACGATACCTGGAATTTCTTCTGTTTTGGCTTTGTCTTTTGGACCTTCTGTTTTACAACTTACCAGAGTAAGTGCGCAAGAGGCTACAATTGCAGCCGATTTATAAAGTTTCATAGTGTTATGAGTGTTTGAAATTATATCTGAATAAGACGTTATTAATTTTGGATTGTTACAAAGTTAATAAAACAAAAAGCCCTCTTTTAAGAGGGCTTGATTAGTTAGTTGCGTATCAGCTTTTTGGTTATTTGCTTTGTACCTGTATTGAGTTTAAGTAAATATAAACCGGTGGCAAATGAGCTCATATCTAATGGATAGGCAGTCTCACCTGCAGCGGTTGTAATAGGTTTTACCACTACCTTACCTAAGATGTCATAAACTTCTATAGTAAGCGGAGTTCCTTGAGACCAGTTGATGTTAAAGACGCCATTTGAGGGATTTGGGTGAATGCTAAGACCTGAAATAGAAACCTCATCTATAGCAAGTGGCTCAAGACCTATTTGTAAATCGTCTAATAATACACCTTCTCTCACCGTGTTCTGATCTGAGTGGAAAACAAATCTAAAGATCATACTGGTCTCTGCGGCAAAGGCGGTAAGGTCATAGCTATACTCGTTAAGCGATGTGTCGTTGTCACCTGTCCACTGTGCTCCTGGGCAGTTAAAGCAATTGTTACCCGGTAAGGTATCACTGTTATACCAGTTAGGGTCATTTGCTGTTCCTAATATATTCCAAGTAACGCCATTATCTGTAGTATACTCCATATACATAATATCCCAATCATTTTCTAGCTCAAAAGCCATCTGAAATGAAATTTGAGGTACTTCTAGTGCAGATATGTCATAACATTTAGTAGTTAAAAATTCTTTGATATTATCACCGTGATCACCACCTAAGTTAGTCGCATATACATTCTGACCAGATGCTGCTTGATTAAGAGCTGGGCCCGAAGGGATCCCTCTTTGCCAGGTTGTGTTACTAGAGTCACAATTACTTGCATTGCTATTTTCGGTAAGTATAAGAAGTGCATCTTCTTCTGTTTCAAAGTCATTTATAAGATCGCCTTCGCCTACTGCATTTACAGCTAGAATGGTTCTTGAGTCATTATTATCTACTACTTGATCACCATTTAATATAACTTCTGCCACAAGCTCATATGTCCCTGTAGAGAGACCTAGCACTGGCAACTCAATTGTAGTAGACTCTTGTGATGCAAGTGATCCCGACCAATCTATTGAATTTGAAATACCACCAGCTTGATAATTTATGGTCGCAGTTGTAACTACATCTGTACCACTATTTATAAAAGTAAGTTCTGTAGGGATTTCTTCACAAGAGAGGGCTTGATTACCTATAGGTGCTAATGAAGTAGTAGCGATATCTAGCGCTATGGGCTCTGTATCTATGTTAGTTTGCCAGATGCCACGACCGTAGGTAGCTGCCGTAAGAATACCATTAGATTCATTAATATCTAAGTCACGTACAGCAGTATTAGGTAATCCATTATCAAAGGTCTCCCAGTCGTTTGTAACATCATCATATCTCCAAACTCCAAGTGCTGTACCAAGATATAGTGGGTTTTCTGAGTGTAAGTTTTGATGCTTTATAACTAGTTTAGGAATGTTAGGTAATGAGCCGGTTATTTCGGTTGCCGTAATGTCTGTGCCTGTAATGTTTGCTTCATATACTTTACCTGAGGTTCCAGCGGTAACAATATATAATGTTGAGCTATCTCCATTTTTCACTTCAAGTGAAGATATATTATTTGAAAAGTTAGTCACAAAAGCAAAATTATCACCGCTGTTAGAACTTTTGTATAGTTGATTATCAACCGCTACATACATTACCTCTTCATCATTTGGGTCTGTCTCAAGGTAATCAATACGAGTACCAAAAGACGATGAACGTTGTACCCAAGTATTAGAACAAAAATCTAATTCATAAAGACTAGTATATCCCGCATATAGTCTACTATCTTTTGCAAAGGCTAGAGGTGTTATCCAGTTACCATTTTCTGGAGCGCTAAAAGCTCCTGCGAGTGATGCTCCTCCATTATTTGAAAAATAAGGACCACCGCCACCTTGTATAAATCCGTAAACTCTGTTTGGGTCATTTGGATCAAATACATTCTCCATTCCATCTGCTCCATAATAGTTTTGCCATTGCTCGTTAAGGCGAGCATAACCACCGTTATCTTGTAATCCTCCAGAAATAAGAGAAGCGTCTGTAGCAGCTACATCTATTCTATAAAATTGTCCTATTGCTAGACCATCTGTAATGCTTGTAAAACTAGCGCCACCATCTGTAGATGTGTAAATACCACCATCACTCCCACAATAAAGAGTTCCGTTTATAAATCGTAGGTTATGAATGTCTGCGTGGGTATATGCTGCTTGGTTTGGTGAACTCCAGTCGTTAAGTTGTGTGAAGTTTGCGCCACCATTAGTAGATTTCCATACATTTAGTATTCCTGTGTAAATTTCGTCTTCATTTGTGTCTGAAACGGCAAATGCCATATCAAACCAGGCTTGTGTACTCTGGAAAATATCTTGACCTCCAGTAAAAGTTTCTATAAAGCTATCTGCACTATCTGTAGATTTAAATATTGATCCAGAACCAAAACTTGAATCAGATCTAAACACATAGAGTACTTCTGGATTTGCTGGGGTTACATCTAGTACGAGTCTTGCTGCGCCAGTAATGACTCCAGCAGATATGTTTGTCCAAGTATCTCCAGCATCTAGAGATCTATAAACTCTATTTGAAGTAGCTGCATACAGCACATCAGAGCTTCCTGGTTTTACTTTTAAGTCGTCAAAGTCGCCTGTGATTTTGTTTTCCCAAGTTAGACCACTATCTGTCGTTTTATAAACACCATCGCTAGTTGCAAGCCATAGTGTTTTATTGTCTGCAGGGTCAAAGTAAATCTCATTCATTGTTAAAGGAGAATTACTTTCATTAAGACCTGTGGTGTTCCAAGTAACACCACCATCTGTAGATTTCATCACGCCTATACTTGTAGAGTCACCAGCATCATCATCACCAGTGGCAATGTATATGATATTACTATCGGTAGGATCAATAGCGATACCAGACACTCCTATTTGTGGTAGTTGGTCTGTAAGAGGTGTCCACGTTGCGCCTGTGTCTGTAGACTTCCAGATACCTCCAGCTGGAGCACCTATATAAATAACAGCAGGGTTTGCTGGGTCTACAGCCATCGCGTTTACACGCCCTTGGCCTGCAGACCAAGAGCCTGTATTAGTATGAGTAAGAGGGCCTATGTTTACCCAATCGCTCTCATCTGTTTGTGCCGCTCGTGAAGAGCTGTTTACGTCTTGCCATACGTCCCAAAGTTGCTTTTGAGTCATTACGGTACCATCATCATTAAGATAATTTTGGTGAAAAGATTCCCATCTTTTAAATGGTTTGTAACCGCTTCCTTTTACGGTCTCATCTTTGTCTTCCCAATACAGTTCAAAAGCATTTACAATTTCTTGAAAAGTGGGTTCTGTGGTTCGGTTAGGATTGTTAAAAGTTTCCATCCACGGGGCAGATGTACCTATTTGAGCAACAGATACTCCCGCAACTAGGCAAAGACCTAGTACTAGTAGTTTTTTCATTGTAGTTTTATTAGGCGATAAATATAATGCAGTAAATGTATTTTACACAATTATTTCTCTATAAAACCAACAAAAAATCTACATAATATCAAGATAACCTTTAAAAAGCTGAGATTTTAATAAAATAAACATCTTTTGCTTACTGTTTTTTGCGCATTTTCTCGATGTAGCGAGTGTCCCATTCACTTTTCATTTTGGTAAGCTCAGACACATTTTCATTAGGCACTGCAATAGATAAGACATAGTGGTGCACTTTCCAGTTGCCGTTTATTTTTTTTAGAACTCCAGAGCCTCTGCAAATCCCCATTTGTGTTTCTAAATGTTCATCAAACCAAGCAATACTTGGGTTTAATCCCTCTACATACACATTTCTATCTATAGCCTTAAATGACCAAGCACGACCTTTATCAAAATGAGGTTTTGAGTAATTTTTAAAAGACTCCACATCCCAAATTTCTGTTGCATCTGTTCCTACAAAAATGGCAGTATCTGTCATTAAAGCAAAGTAGGCCTCAAAATCTGCGTTAGATGCTGCTTGATGCCACGCATCTAAGGCTGTTGTGATAGATGTCTCAATAGAGTCATTATCTTGCGCAAGTGTAGTTGTAGTAATGCCGATAAGAACAAAAAGGGTAGCTATAAATTTCATAATTTACTGTATTTATTAATCTTCAAGAATTTCTTTTTCTTCCCCATCACCATCAGGCTCTTCATTCTCAAGTTTTATTTCTTCTAGTAAATCTCTAAAGCTTGTGTTGAACGCCTCATTGAGTTGTAAATTGAGATCCTGGTAGGCATTATGTAAATCTCCTATTTGCTTAGACAGTATTTCTGAGTTTGGTTTGTTTAAAAAAGCTTCATTTTTAAGCACTTTTACCTTTGTCTCAATGGCAATGAGTCTTGCTTGTATTGCGTTAGACAATGTTTCTTTAGGAGCAACTTGCACCTCTGCCTCTTCTGCTTCTGCCTTTGCTTCATATAGGTTGTCAAATTTTTGAATCTTATTTTTTAAAACGCCCAGTGTAGGTATTTGTAAACTATCTATCGCTACAGATAGATCCCTGTATAAAGGCCAGTTTGCTACACCTTCTTTTGCTTGTGGTGTAAGGCCTATTTTTGGTTTAAGATTAGCAGGTTTTGCTATAGATAAAGTGTCTTTTCCTAGTGTTTGCTCTTGGGTAGTGATTTCTTGAGGTGTTTGCTTTTCAGAGCAAGCATTTAGCATAAACACCAAAATAAATAATAATAAAACAGATAAATATCTCATAGAATATCGCGTAAAGACATAACAAAAGTAGGGCAAATGCATATATGTGAGCAATAATTTAGAATATCATTATCATATTTATATTTTTCATATTGATGTGTACACAAAAGTTGGATAGGTGAAGCTAAAGACAAACAATAAAGTGTTCACTGATATTGGATAAGTCTAACAATTTTTTTTGTTGTAAATTTCCTACATAACATTTTAATTAGAATAGTTGAAATGTATTTAAAACCCAATAAATAGGTTTTTAGGCTAGAGAACTCATCCAAGAGTTGTATACACATACCCCTTTTAAGGCACTAGTGCAATTCTATATGTCTACAACTATTGGATAGGTTAAAGGGGTTTAATAGTGCTTCAATCAGTTTTAATGAGCTTTAATAGGTGTTAAACAAAAGTCATCCAACTTTTGTAGACACATTCATCCAAGAGTTGTAGACACATTGTTTTATTAGTCATCTAAGTCTACTAATTTAGGAGTGTTCAAAATGCTTAGAACAATAGCTAAAGAATCTGTTGTAGTTTTATCTGGCTGTTTATGACTAAGTTTGTCTACGCTTTCGCGAAAGCGTACTTCAAAACACACACAAATGAAATCAAGAATACTCATAATAGGAGCCTGCGGCCAGATAGGCACAGAACTTACACTCACCTTAAGAAATAGATTTGGTGCAGATAAGGTAGTTGCCAGTGATATACGCGAGGGTAATGAAGACATAATGGGTGAGGGGCATTTTGAACTACTAGATGCTACAGACCTTGCAGCAGTAGAAGATGTAATATTTAGATACAAGGTAGATACCGTGTACCTTATGGCAGCAATGCTTAGTGCTATTGCAGAGCGTTTTCCAGCAAAGGCCTGGCATCTTAATATGACCTCTTTATTTAACGTACTTAACCTAGCAAAAGATAAGAAGGTAAAAAAAGTTTTCTGGCCATCTAGTATAGCTGTTTTTGGTGAGACTACACCAGCTCAAAACACACCACAACTCACCGTTATGGAACCATCTACCGTGTACGGGATTTCAAAACAGACAGGAGAGCGCTGGTGTGAGTATTATCATAATAAATATGACGTAGATGTACGTAGCATACGTTACCCAGGCCTTATAAGTTATACAACAGAGCCAGGAGGAGGAACAACAG
Source organism: Dokdonia sp. MED134 (assembly GCF_000152925.2). NCBI lineage: Bacteria > Pseudomonadati > Bacteroidota > Flavobacteriia > Flavobacteriales > Flavobacteriaceae > Dokdonia > Dokdonia sp. MED134. Next base: position 2,207,629 of record NZ_CP009301.1, read on the forward strand.
ACTATGCTGTAGACATCTATCATAGAGCTCTTAAACACGGCCAGTACCGTAGCTTCCTTAATAAAGGAACAATATTGCCTATGATGTATATGGATGATGCCATAAGAGCAACTATAGGCATTATGGATGCGCCAAAAAAGAATATAAAAGTACGCTCATCATACAACCTAGCCGGAGTAAGTTATGCCCCAGAAGATGTTGCAGCAAGTATACAAAAGGTAATACCTAGCTTTGAGATAAGCTACGAGCCGGACTTTAGACAGGCCATTGCAGACTCTTGGCCAGAGTCTATAGATGACAGTGTTGCGCGCAAGGATTGGGGCTGGGAGCATAAATTTGACCTAGATGCCATCACAAAAATAATGCTCGATAATCTAGAAGAACGATATAAATAAGTACACTTACGTGAAAAAGAGAGACCTCCCCACAAAAGATTGTCCCGTTTGTAAACGTCCATTTACCTGGCGTAAAAAGTGGGAGAAAAACTGGGCAGAGGTCATTTACTGCAGCGAGCGCTGCCGAAGAAATAAAAACAGTGCATAGAGAACAGCTCTTACAAGAATTATCATTTAAGGCTTCAAAAAGCAGTGGCCCGGGTGGACAGCACGCAAATAAAACAAGTTCTAGAATAGAGTTGAGCTGGTCGTTACCAGAAACCCTTGCATTTACAGAAGAAGAAATAGTACGCCTTACTGATAAGCTCGCTCACAGACTCACTAAGGAAGGGGTGCTGCAGCTTGCTTCACAAGCATCACGTAGCCAGCATAAAAATAAAGATGATGTCATAAAGCGCTTTTTCTCTTTGCTAGAGGTTGCCATACAAGTACCTAAAGTGAGAAAGAAAAAACGTCCATCTAAACTTGCCAAGCTAAAACGCCTTAAAGCCAAAAAGGAACAGTCAGAAAAAAAGGCAAATCGTAAGCGACCAGAGTTTTAGAAGAACTGTTTTAAAATTAAAAGCCCTGTAAACGCATTGTTTACAGGGCTTTTAATTTTAAAATAGTGTAGATTACTCTACAATAAATTTTCCTTTCATAAGTCCTGAGTGACCTGGAAAGCTACATATAAAATCATATGTTCCAGCCTCTGGTGCGGTAAAGGTTACAGTAGTAGACTGCCCACCACCTATCATCTTAGTATGAGCTATGATCTGATCTTCATTTGCAATCCAGTCACCAGCTTCACCAGTTGCTGCCGCCGCTGCCGAAAATTCTGGAATAGACGTTCCTGGCTTAAGTAGTACAAAGTTGTGACCCATTATTTTTTTATCAATTTTTCCTGTGTGACGTAGTGTAAGAGTAACCTCTTGACCAGCTTTAACTTTAAGTTCGCTCTTGTCATATTTCATCTGGTCATTTCCTGCAAGTGCAAGATTTACAGATTTTCCATCATCTTTTTTGGTTGTCTTTTTTGAGCCTATCTTTACGGTTTCTTTTTCGGCTTTTTTCTCTTCGCCGCCGCAGCTTATCATAAGTCCTGCAAGTGCAAGAGCAGCTATAATTCCTTTAAATTTCATAGTAGTTCAGTTTAGTTTAAGTTTCTAAAGATAATCAACAACAGCTTTTTACTCAATATAATTTTTAAAAAAGTCAAAGGTGCGTAACTCATTGTAGTAATACTCTCCTTTCATATAAAAGCCCACGTGCCCTCCGTGATCTGGCATTTCTAAATGTAAGATGTCAGACTGTTTTGCTTGTTCTATAGGGTAGCAGTCACCGTGTAAAAAACTATCATTTTTTGCATTAAGGATAAGGGTAGGGACTTTAATATTTTTTATAAACTGAGCGCTACTTGCTTTTGCATAATAATCTAGTGCATCTTCAAACCCGTGAGCGGGCGCGGTGTATATATCGTCAAAAGATTGTAAACTATTAATTTTCTTATACGACTGCTTACTCATTTTCTCAGGAAAGCGAGACATTTTTTTTCTATACTTTGCACGTAAGTGTACTAAAAAGGAAGTGCGATAAATGACATTTTCTTTTTTTGATAATTGCTCAAGTGACATACGTAAATCTGCGGGTACACCTATGCAGGAGGCTACTTTAACCTCTGTAGGTATATTAGTATGCTCTCCTAGGTATTTTAAAACAGCATTACCTCCCAAGCTCACACCGTAGAGACCTATTTTTTCATATTTACGCTTAACAAGTGTTTCTACAATAAATGCAATGTCACCCGTTTCTCCACTGTGGTAAGACCGGTAGAGTCTATTTTGCACGCCGCTACAGCCCCGTAAATTTACAGCGGCAACATCATAGCCATTTGCGCTTAATAACTTTGCTGTGCCTAGCATATAAGGACGCTGTGCATCACCTTCTAAGCCGTGAAAGAGAACAGCCACCTTTTGATTTTTTCTTGAAACTCGAGCATTTGTCCAGTCTATATCTATAAAGTCACCATCGGGAAGTTCTAAACGCTCTCTAGACTGTTTAACCCCTTTTACACGCCTAATTTTTGCAGAGTAAATGGTAGAAAAATGAGCATCTTTAAATAGTCCGCTTGCGCGAAAATTTGATGAAACTATGGGCATTTAAGGTATGTAGCTTTATATATTTAACATTTTGTAGTACAACATACTACTATCACAAAATTACATAATTATGAGAGGCTAATACCTATATATAGTCATTCTGTAAAAGCTTATTAAGATATTTTTATCGAAAACTACTGTACCTCAAAGAAGCGATTATTGTAATTTTACGACAAGACGGTATTGTCACAAACTTGATTTAATTAGAACAATTTATATATGTACACAAAAGAATTTGATATACGATGGAGTGATATAGATGCAAATCGCCACCTAGCAAACTCAGCTTACGTAAACTTTATGTCTCATACTCGTATGGGCTTTATGATAGAGAATGGTTTAAGCCAGAAGGAGATGGTGGAGTATAACATAGGGCCAGTGATTTTTCACGAGCAAATATTCTTTTTTAAAGAAGCCTTTCAAGGTAGACCTATCACTGTGACCTTTGAGTTAGGTGGAGCTAGTGAGGATGGTATGTTCTTTAAGTTTGTACATAACTTTTATGATTATAAAGGAAGAAACCTAGCTCGCGGAAGTATGCAAGGAGCTTGGATAGATCTTACCACACGTAAAACTACTGGCCTTCCAGAGGCATTAATGCCTATGCTCGAAAATGCGCCAAAAACACCAGACTATAAAGTCTTAACTAAAGAAGATATGAGATCTCACGGGCAGGCGCCTAGAGATAGAGAGTAATAAAAAAATTATAGGAGCAGTATGATGCTGCTCCTATAATGATACTGCTATTGTCCAGGCATATCATAAAAGAATTGCTCTTGAACAATTTTTCCATCCTTTACTTGATAAACTGCTATTTCTGAAGATGTACTGCGTTGCCCGCTAGGCTTATGAGTAGTATCCATATCAAATCGTACAGAAAACCAGTTTTCTGCCACAGTAGGCTCACTTACAGTAGTACTGTGTACGTCAAAAGTATTTTCCCACCATTCTCCTTTTTTTTCTACAGCTTCCATACCCTCAGATCTTGAGTGTTCTGCCCACGATGGTTCGAGACTTACGATGTCTGGGCTGTAAAGTTCTTGATAGCACTTTGCATAATCTCCTTTATTACACCATTCTACTAGATTGTTTGCAATTTCTTGAGTTTTCATAATGAGTTGATTTTTAGGTTGTTTGGTGTAAATATATGTATCTAAATACTGCTTTTGGTAGTCAAAACTTAAAATAAAAGTTAAATTTTTAACACAATTTACTATATTGAAGGAGAATTTAAATGTCAAAAAGTTCAAGCACGTACTTCTAATTGATAGTGCACCAAGTTTATTTTTTAAACGGTGTATGTTGCTTGTATTCTGTCATTTCGATTTGACGCACAAGAGGTTTAAATAACATATTTGCTGCCGTACGACGGTGTTTTATATAACACCGCAGTTGTTCTGGTACAGCACCTAGAGTACTTTTAATTTCAGATGCTGTTCTGCCCAAGTTGATTTCTTTCACCCCTAATGAGAGACCTTGTCTTATATAATCGTTAAGCATTCTTTGGTATACGGCATCTGTTTTATTAAACTCATAGTTAAGTCCTATAAAATGTGCATCAAGCACATTATCTACAATAAAAGCGGTTGAAAATCCCACAAGCATCTCACCTCTACTATAGGTTTTAAAAATGATACGGTCTTTAAAAGCATTTTTTAGCAATGCATAGGTCTCTATTGTAATTGTTAGGGTATTAAAAACAGCCTTGCTAGTTACGTTATTATATAGCAGCTGTAAACTGTCTTTATTGCTTCTTATCTCTGGTGCAGATAGCGATCGTACAGTAAGGTTTTTACTCAATGTATCTGCTCTATTAACCTTTACTCTATACTTAGATTTTAAGGCATTTTTATAACTATCAAAGTCTTTCCACCTTAAATGTAGCCTCATATTTGGTTCTACCGTAAAGGATTGAAAGTGTTCTTTTTCTGCGATGCTAGCAGATGCATCTTCGGTAGCATTAAAGTCCTTTAGGAAAAAGAGGCTTGGTTTTTTTGGTATAGAGAGCTTTTTTAGCTTTCGCGAAAGCGTATCATATACACTTCTTTTATCTATACCGGTTTTTACATAAAGACCATATGCACCGCTCAGAAAGATATTTCCACACACTAGTATATGTGTTTTCTTTCCGCTTAGGTAGCATTGTATACTGCGTGCTAGTTGCTGGGTGAGTGGCACTTTCTCTGAAGCCATATCTAATGAGATATCTATTGCCTGGGTTATGGCAAGAGCTACGGGTTTGTCATTGAGAGAAAATAGAAGGTAGGTGTATGTAATAAGCGGGTTTGCCTTTTCAAACGCGTGTAAGAATGGTTTTGAAAAATAGAAAGTGTCCTGACTGTCTAGTGCTATAAAAACACGATCATCTATATCATTTATACTTGAATATGATGTGCACGTATAATTAGACACTTACTTTTTTTCGTTTTGTACTTAAATATACACCTAAGAAAATAAGCGAAGCTGCTACTACTCTTATAGTAGTGAGGGTGTCTGCTCCTAGTATAATAGCTACAAGCGTAGCTATGAGTGGTTGTAAATAGATAAAGGCCCCTATAGTAGAAGGTTTGAGCTGTCGCAGGGCAAATACATTAAATAGGTATGTTAAGTATGTGGTTCCTATTACTACAAACAACATTACACCTATGACTGAAGGTGGTAAACTAGACCACTGTACTTCGAGAAATTGTGGTAAGGCAATGGGTGCGTTTGTAAATACTGCTATTAAGAAAAACCATTTCATAAGTGTGACCGAGGCATATTTGGCCGTGAGTGGCTTTACTAAAATTAGATAGACGGAGTAGGCAATGGCATTAATTATAAACAGCGTGTTACCTAGGGGTATATTGGGCGCATTAGCTTGAGTTTTTGCGCCAAATAATATAAGAATAAGTGCTCCTACTAGGCCTATAGCAATACCAGACCCTTTGAGCCAAGTGATTTTCTCTTTTAAAAATAAAGCAGATAGAATAAGAAGGATAACTGGAGATAGGGTGATGACCACACTACTGTTTATAGGAGTAGATAGCTGTAACCCCTTAAAAAACATAAGCATATTAATAGTCATTCCAAAAAGAGCACAAAGTATAATGCGCCACCAGTCTTTACGGTCAATCTTTTCTGAGGGTAAAAACAAGCTTGTAATCCAGAATAGTATGGCTGCGCCTAACACTCTAAGCATAATAAACCCATATGCTTCAATGTATTTGGGCATAAGATCTTTTGCCAGCGTGTGGTTCACACCATATATAAAACTAGCGCCAAAGGCAGCAAGAAATGCGAGATGACGCTTACTCATAGATTTTTATGCTTTTGAAAATGCCTCAACAGCAGCAGCAACCACCTTCTTGCTATTACCTACAAAAATTTGATTGTCTACAATCATAACCGGGCGCTTTAAAAAAGTATAATGTTCAAGTATAAGATTTTTAAAATCTTCTTCAGAGAGAGATTGCTCGTTAAGACCACGTTTACGGTAGAGTTGTGCTCGTTTACTAAAAAGCGACTCATAACTACCGCTCATTTCTTTCATAGCCACAACTTGATCTTCTGTAAGAGGCTCGGTTTTAATGTCTTGTAATACAACGTCACTAGACGGGTTTATTTCAGAAATAATACGCTGGCAAGTGTTGCAAGTAGCTAAGTGTATGATTTTTTTCAAAATATGGTGGCTTATTAAATTACTTTACAAAATTACCATCTAACTCATCCAAAATGAATTATTTTTAGACAAAAATTACACATTATGACCTATACCTTTGATATCTGCCTTAAAAGTAGACAACTTTTAGAACGCTTTTTAAAAAGTCATACTACAGAGGAGCTTAACACAATTCCAGAGGGTTTTAATAATAACATTATATGGAATATAGGTCATAGCATCGCCACACAGCAACTTCTTACATACGGGCTGTCTGGGCTTAAAACTAAGCTTGATATGGCATTTATAGATCGCTATAGAAAAGGTACAAAACCAGAAGGGCTAGTTACTCAAGAAGAGGTGGCACAAATGCATACACTCTTGTTTACAACACTAGCAGAATTACAAGAAGATTATGAAGCTGGACTTTTTAAAGACTTTAAAGAATACACATTATCTACTACGGGCGGTACACTTACTAACGTCGGAGAAGCTCTGGAATTTAATAATTATCACGAAGGCTTACACTTAGGGTGCGTTATACAGTTGTCAAAACTCGTTAAAAAGTAAGGTAACTCTCTGCTTCTTCCCAAGGTATAGTAACCACCATATTTTCAGACTGTAGTGCATCTAGATTTATGTAATAAAGCACTACGCCTACTTCTGTAAAACCAACTTCTTTAAGACTCTCATAAAACGTGGGATTGTTAAAGATATACGCCTGCTGTGGGTACTCTTTTGTGAAGTACGCTTTCGCGAAAGCGTAAAAATCTTCTGTAAATAGTGCTTCTTTAGATAATAGCTCTCCGTTTTGTGGATTTAGGTTGAGGTAGCTTGCTCTGTCATACCCACTTGCGCCACCAGAAAATTGATAGGTATAGTGCACAATAGACAGCAAATTATTAGTCCCATATGAGATTGCTGTTTCTATTTGGATTTCGTGAGCATCAGACAGCTCAGTAGTTTCGGGATATGAAATTTGAGACTCGTTTATGTATAAGTCTATTGCATCTGTTATGCTGATGTCTGGCACTTCAGAAGCATTATACAAAGTGGAAGTTGTCTTATCAAGAATCCACTTATTTGCAATGTCCTTAACCGTTTCTGGCGAAGAGAAAGTAATAATATCAATATCTATGTCTGGGCATTGCTGTGTTGCACATAAAGCTATGTCGCTAGTGGTATAACGTGCGCTATTAGTTTCGTAAACAACTTCTTTCTCACAGCTCACGATAGAGATAGATAGTATAGTAAGTAGGAGGGGAGCCAGTATTTTTTTCATTAGATAAATGTAGGGTTAAGGCAGCAATAAAAAAAGGCTACTCATATATATGAGTAGCCTTTTAAAAATTTTTAGCTTATAAAGCTTATTGCTTGATAAACTTGTAAGTTCCTGTTTGACCTTCTGCAGTTACTTGTACTAAGTAAGCACCAGATTTAAGGTTAGAAACATCAATAGCATCAGATAGAGCATTTACGCTCTGATTTACTACTACTTGGCCTACAAGGTTGTATACCTTAACATTAGATATTGTAGAAGCCGCAGTAACATTTAACACGTTAGACGCTGGGTTTGGAAACATTGAGAATCCATCTAGAGCATCAGACCCTGACTCTGTAGAAAGAAGATTATCTCCTGTTACTGTTAGAGATAATTCTCCTGTACTATCACTAAATCCTGTTGCTAATATGTAATAATTTGTACCTAGACCATCTGTTGTAAAGGTGATTTCGCTTTGAAGAGTTCCGTTTGAGTCATCATTATTTCCTTCACAAGTAAGTGCGTTACAAGTACCACTAAAAATTGACACCTCTGTATCAAAATCAGAACCAGCAAGACTAACAGTAATATCTGAAGCAACATCACCAGTGTTAATAACATACCATATACCTAGTGCAAGATCTGATACACCACATCCTGCAAAATCTTCTGTAGCCGTAGTTGTACTTGCTGTGATTGTTTCATTATCTTCAATAGGAATAGCTCCTGTACAGTCGTCATTAGGTAAATCACAGCTTAAAGTGATTGCGTCATATGTGGTATCACAATCTGTGTCATCTCCAGCAGAACTTAAAACCACAGATGTTCCAGAGTCAAAAGGTCCTATAAAGTAAGTCCCTTCTTCTGTTACTTCTAATGTGCTATCATCTATGTCATTTGTAAAAGTAATAGTCGGTGCAGAGCCGAGGCTTACAACTTCAACTCTCACTGAGAATTCTTGAGATTCACATTCGTTTTTTGCTGTAATTACTACATCTGCCGGAGTACAATCTATACAGTTTGCGGCGATTTCTGTAGGTACATCTGTAAGATCTCCCGCTCCTACTTCTTGGTCTACATTATTTAGTATACGATAAGAAACTTCTCCATCAAAAGAACCAGAGTCGTCTACAGTAAAGGTAATAGCGTCTCCATCTGTAACACTAAAAGTCTCAAAACCTTGACTTCCAGCATCTAGTGTGGCGTCGTCTAAAACGATTGTGCCATTTACGATAACATCAATAGAGTTTCCATTCCAACCGTCACCAAAACTGTCATTAAGTTCTAGTGTATAATCACACTGACCGATTGCAAATAAACTAGTAAAAAGCATTAAAAATGCAAGAGTAATTTTTTTCATACTAAAATTGTTTAAGGTTACTAATGTGTTAAATATAAGTTATTTAATTAGCCAGAATATTTTATAGGAGTATAAATTTGTTTTTTTTCGTTAAAGAACATTATTCTCGGCCTTATTTGTAGACAAAAACCTACAAAAAATAAATTAACAAACGTTAGTGTGTTAAATCATTGGGTATCTAATAATTTTTTGAAGTGCTCAGCAGGGTTATTTTTTACTATAGTTAAGTAGCTTTGCAAGGTGCAAAAATCTACTTATGAAATTTAACACGAAAACTATACACGGTAACCAGCAGCCAGATGCAGCTTATGGATCTGTGATGCCGCCCATTTACCAAACCTCTACTTATGTTCAAGAGTCACCAGGTGATCATAAGGGATATGCCTACAGTAGATCTGCAAACCCTACACGCCACGCACTTGAGCAATCTCTCGCAAGTATAGAAAATGGAGCATTTGGTATGGCATTTGCCTCTGGTATGGCTGCGATAGATGCGGTAATGAAACTACTTAAACCAGGTGACGAGGTTATCACTACAAATGATATTTATGGCGGTTCTTTTCGCTTATTTACTAGAATATTTGAGGGATATGGCGTCGTTTTTCATTTTGTAAATATGAGAGATATTCAAAATATTAAAACTCGTATCACAAATAATACAAAGATGATCTGGATGGAGTCTCCTACAAACCCGATGATGAATATTTTTGACATACAAGCCGTTGCTAAACTTGCAAATCAAAACAATATACTCCTTGCTGTAGATAATACGTTTGCAACTCCATACCTTCAGACTCCTCTGGATCTGGGGGCGCATATTGTGATGCATAGTGCTACAAAGTACTTAGGCGGTCACAGTGATCTAGTAATGGGAGCACTTGTCGTAAATGAAAAGACGCTAGCAGAAAGGCTTTACTTTATACAGAATGCGTCTGGCGCTATATGCGGTCCTCAAGATGCGTTTCTTGCGTTGCGCGGTATAAAAACCTTGCACATACGTATGGAAAGGCATTGTCAAAACGGGCGTGCAATTGCCCATTATCTTAAAAATCACTCTAAAGTAGAAAAGGTGTACTGGCCAGGTTTTGAAGACCACCCTAGCCACCATATTGCTAAGAGACAAATGAAAGATTTTGGGGGGATGTTATCATTTTCCACATATGGAGATAGTACAGAAGATGCACTCAAGGTTATAAAAAATTTAAAAATCTTTACCCTCGCCGAAAGTCTAGGAGGTGTAGAAAGTCTAGCCGGTCACCCAGCTACAATGACACACGCTGCAATACCTAAAAAAGATAGGCTTAAAATAGGTTTAACAGATTCTTTAATACGACTAAGTGTGGGGATAGAAGATGTAGATGATTTAATAGAAGATCTTGAGCAGGCTCTTGAGTAGTATTCCGCTTTCGCGAAAGCGTAACTCTCAACCTTATCAGTATTTTAATCTAGGTAATAGATATACCCTACATTCATCCAGAATATCCAGTCGTTTACTCTGTTGACAGGTCTTGGGTCTGGATTAAGCCCATCTACCCAGTTTGAAGTGTAGTAGTGCCATCTCAAATCTATATTAAGATCACTTAGAATACCTAATTTATAACGAGTACCTACACTCCAAGTGATTGCCCAAGTATCACCCACACGGGTATCTATACCTGTACCCATCTGTCCTTCACCTACATTAAATCCTTCTATAATAGCTGGTCCCGTATCTGTAGGATCTGTTGTGAAAGGATTGAGTACTTGTCCAAAGATATTACCATCCTCACGTAGTGAAGTTGTAGCACTAGGATTAAAAGAAACAAAGTGAGCTCCTACACTTACATATGGAGCAAACTTATAGGCCCCAGCAGAGAAGTCACGTATGCTCATAGGGAAGTATTCTAGTTGTGAACCTATCTCTAGTACTTGAGTTCTACCTGTATGTGCACGAAGTCGCATACCTCCAAAATCGTTATCACTCGCCTCTGGGCCAAAGTTGTCTAAGTTTGTTATATGGAAATCTATCTCGTTTCGTACCTTAAAGTGATCATTAAAGTAGGTGTACTTTGAGTAACAGTTACAGTCTGCTTGATAGGCAAAGTTTAGGTAGTGCACTATTCCCACACCAAAGCCTACATTACCAAGGTTGGTCTCAACATTACTACGCTCTCCATAATCAGATTGAAACGCAACTGGACCGGCTATAACGCCAAGTTCGTGTGAAAACCCAAACTGAGCATTTAAGCCCTGCTGTGTGATCACCATTAATAATAATGCCAGTAGTAGGTACTTGGCTCTCATAAGTAGGTAATTAGGTGAGCAAATATATAAAAATATGTCAAACATCGAGTTTTTTGAGTTAAAATGATATTTCACGTAAGTGCAATCTTACAATAATATATTTAATTACGATATTCTAAAAAAAACACGCTAAAAATCAAGGATAATGTATATTTGTAGCTCTAACAGAACAATGTTTAAAGCATTGTCATAATAGATACCTTTTATGTCAGACAGCATTAAAAAATTTGTCGATTATGTTGCTCAGAGCAACCCAAATGAACCAGAATTTATGCAGGCAGTCCACGAGGTGGCAGAAACTGTAATTCCTTTTATAGAAAAAAATCCAAAATACCAGGGTAAGAAACTCTTAGAGCGTATGGTTGAGCCAGAGCGCACTATTATGTTTAGAGTGCCTTGGACAGATGACTCTGGAGAGATTCAAGTAAATAGAGGATACCGTGTAGAGTTTAACAGCGCTATAGGGCCATATAAAGGAGGACTTCGTTTTCACCCTTCTGTAAACTTGAGTATTCTTAAATTTTTAGGGTTTGAGCAAGTGTTTAAAAACAGTCTTACTACATTACCTATGGGTGGTGGTAAAGGAGGATCTGACTTTAACCCAAAAGGAAAGTCTGATGCAGAGGTAATGCGTTTTTGCCAGAGCTTTATGAGCGAGCTAGCTCGTCACATAGGTCCTAACACAGACGTACCTGCTGGAGATATAGGAGTAGGCGGTCGTGAGATAGGCTATATGTTTGGACAGTACAAAAGACTTCGTAATGAGTTTACAGGAGTACTTACAGGTAAAGGACTTACTTATGGAGGTTCTTTAATGCGTCCAGAAGCTACCGGTTATGGTGATGTATACTTTGCACAAAGTATGCTTAAGACTAAAGGTGAAACTTTTGAAGGTAAAGCAGTAGCAGTTTCTGGATCTGGAAACGTTGCTCAATATGCTACAGAGAAAGTTACTCAACTAGGTGGTAAAGTAGTGACTATGTCAGACTCTGGAGGTTACATTTATGATAAAGATGGTATAGATGCAGATAAGCTTGCGTTTATTATGGATCTTAAAAATGTAAAACGTGGTCGTATAAGCGAGTATGTAGATACATACACAAGTGCAGAGTATCACGAGGGACAAAGACCTTGGTCTACTAAGGTAGATGTTGCACTTCCTTGTGCTACACAAAATGAACTTAATGGAGATGAGGCAAAAACACTAGTAGATAACGGATGTATATGCGTTGCCGAAGGTGCAAATATGCCTTGTACGCCAGAAGCTATAGAAGTTTTCCATAATGCAAAAATTCTTTTTTCACCTGGAAAAGCATCAAACGCAGGAGGTGTTGCGACATCTGGACTAGAAATGTCTCAAAACAGTTTACGTTTTAACTGGACTGCAGAAGAGGTAGATCAAAAACTTCACAAGATTATGCTAGACATACACGAAGCGTGTGTAGAGTACGGAAAAGATGAAGACGGTTATGTAGACTACGTAAAAGGAGCAAACGTTGCCGGATTTGTAAAGGTGGCAGATGCTATGCTAGCTCAAGGAGTGGTATAGTAAGTCACACACATAATATAGTATTACAATCAGACAGCTCAGGCTGTCTGATTTTTTTATGGGTAGTATTACGCTTTCGCGAAAGCGTAATCAGAATACCTAACTATCTTATGCATTACCTCGCTCCATTTCTGTGCTCAAAGCAATAATTGTACATTTGGTCGTTTTATACAAATAAACAGTTACCGGTAGTGAAGACGCGTTTTTTCTTATTGATTCTTCTCACATCATTTACAGTGATGTCGCAAGACTTTTCAGAAAACTGGACAGCACATTACTCTTATAACCGAGTGTCTGATATGACCTCTGGTAATGATAGAGTATACGTGGCTTCAGAAAATGCTGTTTTTATATATAACACACTTGATGAGTCTATAGAGACTAGAACCACCGTAAATGGTCTTTCTGGTAATGTAATATCTGCTATTTATTATAGTGAAAATTTTGACACTCTCTTTATAGGGTATGAAAATGGTGTTATAGATGTTGTAGTGGGAAATAGCACAGATGTTCTTACTGTGGTAGATATTTTTAATAAACCTGCTATCCCACCAGACCGTAAGCGCATTAATCATTTTGAAGAGTATAATGGCTTTGTTTATATATCCTCTAGTTTTGGTATTTCCTTATTTGAGCTTAGTCAGTTAGAGTTTGACGATTCTTATTTTATAGGTAACGGCGGTGGCTTACTAGATATAGGTAGTGTAGCCATACAAGAGCCATACATCTATGCAGCGTCTAGTGACGGAGGTTTACGTAGGGCACTTGTTGCAAATGATAATATTATAGATTTTGATAACTGGGAGACTATACGTACTGGATCTTACCAGGAGATTGTAAGTTTTAATAATGACCTTTACTTACAAGAAGACAACCAGATTCTTATCTCTCAAAATGGGATAGATTATAACATTTTTGAATCATACCCAGAGACGGTAATAGACATTAGACCTAATGAAGATTTTTTATCTGTAACATATAATGCTACTGTCTTACTTTATGATGAAAATCAAAATCTAGCTCAAACCTATGGTGCGATAGAAGGTTTTACAACAAGATATACTACTACATTGACACTTCAAGGAGAAATCTTTGTTGGGACACTGGGTTCTGGTGTGGCGCGATTTTCTAGTAATAATATTTCTGATGTAGCAAGGCTACTTCCTAATGGTCCGCTAGAAAATGAACATTTTGATGTAGTAGCAAGCGCTGGAAACTTGTGGTCTGTTTTTGGAGATTTTGATGTCTCTTATAATCCTTTCCCGCTCAAAACACAGGGAATAAGTAGATATGAAGAGGGTTTGGGGTGGAGTTTTATAAACCCTGGAGATCTTTTTGGGGCGACAAATTTTGTGCACGTTGCTATAAACCCCTTAGACCCAACACAGATATATGCAAGTTCTTTTAATGCAGGTCTAGTTGAGGTGCTAGATGCAACGCCAAGTATTTTATATGATGAAAATAATAGTTCGCTATCTCCTGTTTCATCAACTACAGATGATGTACGTGTAAACGGAGGAGCGTTTGATGCTGAGGGTAATTTCTGGGTAACTAATGCAAGATCACCGCTAGGCTTGCACAGGGTAAGTCCAGCAGGACAATTTTCTTCTTTTAACACAGAGGAGATTCTAGCAGGAAGTGATGCAAATCTTGATGCCCTTGCAATAGGTCTTGATGGTGTCGTATTTTTTGGGACAGATACAAGAGGTGTGATTGCTTATAATCCAGCTGCTAATGAGTTTGCAAGACTTGCAGGAGAAGATGGAGCAGCAAATTTACCTATAGATGATATACGCTCGCTAGCAATAGATAGAAACGGGGCTTTGTGGATTGGAACACGATTAGGTCTTAGAGTACTATTTGGCCCATCACAAATTTTTGAAAACCCCCAGATAAGCGCAAATGCAATTATATTTTTAGAGGATGGTCTAGCTCAAGAATTGCTTAATGACCAAGTGATAACAGATATCATTGTAGATGGAGCAAATAATAAGTGGCTAGCCACTGCAGACTCTGGTGTGTTTTACGTGAGTCCTAATGGTCAAGAAACCATTTTTCACTTCACTACAGATAACTCACCACTGCCCTCTAACACGGTACAATCTGTTGCGATAGACCCAGAGACGGGGAGTGTTTACTTTGGTACCGTAAGAGGTATGGTATCTTTTGATGGTACTTCTACCGCTCCTGCAGATAATCTGGAGAATGTACTTATATATCCTAACCCTGTGAGACCAGGCTTTAATGGTAACGTGCGTATAGAAGGACTTACCGCTCGTACTAATGTAAAAATTACAGACCTAGTAGGCAACCTCGTTTATGAAGAAAATACCACAGGTGGCAGCATAGAGTGGGATACAACAGCCTTTGGCCGTCATAAGGTGGCTTCTGGGGTATACTTATTACTTATTACCGGCCCTCCAGAAGAAATGCAAGAGACTACCATAGAAAAAGTGATGATCATACGATAATGCTAGTAAAAACAGAAGCTATTGTATTCTCTGCGCTCAAGTATGGTGAGGCAGATCTTATTGTAAAGGCTTTTACAAAAAGCAGCGGTGTCAAGTCGTACCTGCTCAGAAATATTCTTAAATCCAAAAAAGGAAAGCTACGTGTAGCGATGTTTCAGCCGCTCACGCATCTTGAGATAGAGGCAAACCATAAAGACAAGGGAACCCTCGAGAGTATAAGAGAAGCAAAAGTCATTACTCATTATACCAGCCTGCACACTCAGGTAGCAAAGAGTGCTATCGTTTTTTTTATATCAGATATGCTGCGATCTTCTGTGCAAGAGGAAGAAGAAAATGCTCCATTATTTGAGTTTCTGGTTGCCTCAAGCTTATGGCTAGATTTACATAGTGATATTGCAAATTTTCATCTATTATTTTTAGTGAAGTTAAGCGGCTATCTAGGCTTCTATCCAGATGATAGTGAGGCACATCACATATATTTTAATTTGCTAGATGGTTATTTTGAGTCTTCAGAGCGCACCTTGTATAGTAGATCTGGAGAAGAAATTGAGTTGTTAAAAAGGTTCTTAGGCATAAATTTTGATGCACTTACACAAATCAAACTAAACCAAAAACAACGCACCTCCTTTCTCAATATACTGTTACAGTATTATGAGTTACATTTGCAAGGTTTTAAGAAACCTCGCTCACTAGCGGTGCTTAACTCAATTTTTAGCTAAATGCGCATACTTTTATCCCTATTTCTGCTGCTGTCTTTTACTTCTTACTCGCAGGTCATTACAGTACTAGATGTAGATACGCGTGAGCCTATAATAGGGGTTGCTATCTTTAATAATGACAAGAGTAAAAGTGCACTCACAGATTTTGATGGCAAGGCAGATGTGACCGCTTTCGCGAAAGCGGAAACCCTTTATTTTCAAGAAGTCGCACATAAGGACGCTCAGTATACAAAAGCACAAATAGCAGCATTTTCTAACCGAATTTTTCTCAAACAAAAGGATAACCAGCTTACAGAAATTGTGCTCTCTGCTAGCAAATTTGCACAAAGCCGAAAGAATGTACCTCAGAAAATAGTAGGTCTCACCTCAAAGGATATTATAAGAGCAAACCCGCAAACAGCGGCAGATTTACTAGAGACAAGTGGGTCTGTTTTTGTTCAAAAAAGTCAGCAGGGTGGAGGTAGTCCACTCATACGAGGATTCTCTACAAATAGGCTACTTATCACTTTAGACGGTGTGAGATTTAATACGGCAATATTTAGAGGGGGAAACGTGCAAAACGTGATATCTATTGATCCTTTTATTATAAACCGCACAGAAGTTTTACTAGGTCCAGGTTCGGTAATTTATGGTAGTGACGCTGTAGGTGGAGTGATGAATTTTTATACAAAACAGCCCAAACTATCATTTTCAGATAGCCTTACGGTAACAGGTGCAGCTGTAGCCAGAGTAAATACGGCCAATAATGAGAAGACTGGTCACTTTGATATCACACTGGGAAAAAGACAGTGGTCTTTCCTCACAAGTGCTAGTTACTCAGATTATGATAACCAGCGACAAGGGAAGCACGGCCCAGATGATTACCTACGTTCTGAATATGTACAGACTATAGATGGGGTAGATGTAGCTGTCACAAATGATGACCCACTGGTACAAGTAGGCTCTGCTTTTAACTCACTTAATCTAATGCAAAAAGTGAGATATACGCCTAATGAAAAGTGGGATTTTAACCTTGGAGTGATTTATGCAGCCACATCAGATTATGATCGTTATGATAGATTAACGAGAAAACGTGATGGCGAATTTAGATCGGCAGAGTGGTTTTATGGCCCACAAAAGTGGTTTATGACTAACCTCCAGGTTAATAAAGAAGGTAATGGTCAGTACTACGATAGAGTGATAGGTACCTTTACTTACCAGAATTCTAAAGAAAGTAGAAATGACCGGGATTTTAACGCGACAGACTTCTTTGAGACAGATGAGAGTGTAGATGCAATATCTGTAGGTTTAGATTTTGTTAAGAAGCTTGAGACTAAGAGAAACAAAATATTTTATGGCCTTGAGTATATACATAACAAAGTACACTCAGATGGTCAAGTAACAGATATAACTACGGGTGACATTGCAAACACAGCGTCGAGATATCCAGATGGCTCTACCTGGCAATCGCTAGCAGCTTATGCCAGTGCACAAATAGAGCTTTCTGATAAGACACATTTACAAACGGGATTACGTTATAATCACATCTTACTAGCAGCAGACTTTTCTGATAATAATGAGTTTTTTGCATTTCCTTTTCAAAACGCAGACTTGAGTACGGGTAATCTCACTGGAAGTTTTGGCGTGACTCACGAGGTGTCAAAAAAAGTAAGTGTTAAGGCTAATCTGGGTACAGCTTTTAGAGCACCTAATATAGATGACGTGGGTAAAATTTTTGATAGCGAGCCAGGTTCTGTTGTTGTGCCTAACCCTGATCTTAAATCTGAATATGCCTATAATGGAGAGCTGGGCGTGAGTCTTAATTTTTCTAACGTACTACAGTTTGATGTAAACGGGTATTATACCCTGCTGGAGAATGCACTGGTGCGCCGCGATTTTAATCTTAATGGTGTTACAGAGATAGAGTATCAAGGTGAGACTAGTAATGTACAAGCTATTCAAAACGCGTCTAAGGCAGAGGTATATGGTGTGGGGATAGGGGCAAATGCAAACCTCACAAAGCATTTAAAGCTCACAAGCCAGTTTAATTACACGAGTGGAGTAGAGCAAGAAGAAGATGGGAGTTATGTGCCTTTTAGACACGTGGCACCACTCTTTGGAAATGGGCATTTAATCTGGGCAAAAGATAAGTGGACACTTGATGCCTCTGTGGCATATAGCGGTAAGTTTGATTTTGATGAGCTTGCTCCTAGCCAGCAAAGTAACTCACACCTTTATGCGCTAGACGGAGATGGTAATCCCTTCTCACCTAGCTGGTATGACTTGAGTATTGCGAGTAGATATGTACTTTCAGACAGTTGGTCTTTTACGGCAAATCTTGAGAATATTACAGACCAGCGATACCGTACGTATTCTTCTGGAATAGCTGCTGCGGGAAGAAATTTAATACTTGCGGCGACTTATAATTTTTAAGATTACGCTTTCGCGAAAGCGTAAAAAAAACCATTTAACTACTTGCTTTTGCCACCTACTATGATGACAATCTCACCCTTAGGAGGTTTGTTTGTATAATGTGCTAGCACCTCTGTTGCGGTACCTCTCACGGTTTCTTCGTGCAATTTTGTAATCTCTCGAGAGACAGAAACCGGGCGATCTTCTCCAAAATATGCTACAAAGTGGCCTAAGGTCTTTACTAGTTTGTGTGGCGACTCATAAATAATCATCGTGCGTGTCTCTTCTTTAAGTGCAAGAAAACGAGTCTGGCGACCCTTTTTTACAGGGAGAAAACCCTCAAAAACAAACTTATCGTTAGGGAAGCCACTATTTACAAGTGCAGGTACAAATGCCGTTGCACCTGGTAAACAATCTACCTCTATACCTGCCTCTACACAAGCACGCGTAAGTAAAAAACCAGGATCAGAAATTGCTGGTGTACCCGCGTCACTTATACAAGCTATGGTCTCCCCGGCAGCAATGCGCTTTACAATAGCATCTACCGTTTTATGCTCATTATGCATATGGTGACTCATCATCTGGGTGTCTATCTCATAGTACTTGAGTAGTTTACCGCTGGTGCGTGTATCTTCTGCAAGAATAAGATCTGCCTCCTTAAGTATGCGTATGGCACGGAAGGTCATATCTTCAAGATTACCTATGGGTGTGGGTACGAGATAAAGTTTTGACATACCGCAAAGTTAGTGATTAATGACAGTTTGTAGCTGCAAATCTAGCGATACATAGGTCGTACCTCTTTACCAAAAAAATATGATGCAAGTACGAGAACCGTTGCAACAAGTGTGAGGGTAATATCTTGGTCTGCATTATAATGTGCCGCCGCAGCGAGCACAACATCCATAAAAATACCAGCATATGCCCACTCTGTAAGCCAGGGAATACCTCGCCAGAGTACCATTGCAACTCCTGCTATTTTTAATATCGCTAGGGGTATAACAATGTATGTGGGGTAGTTTAAAGATTCAAAAAACCCCTCAACCATCGCTGTGTTTCTAAAATACATTTGTGCAGAGTATAACATAATGGCACAAATACCTATGGTAGCAATCCAGTAAATGATGCGTTGTGTTTTCATAGCGATTTAATTAAAACGCGCTTCTATAACCTCCATAAATCGCTCCTCTTGTATTTCTTTACCCTCCCAGTTATTGTAGTCTGGCTTTACCATCTGTGTAATAAAGTTTCTCGCCTCGCTAGCAGAAGCAAATGTTTCTAGCTGGCTTAACACGCGGTTGTAGTCAGACGTACTTCCGGCAAAGAGGTGTTTTATAAAAGATAGTTTGTCATTAAGCCCTATTTTAAGCCCTGTCTTTAAGCGATCATTAAGGTTCTTAGGTTTTTCTTCTTCTTTGGGAGTCTCGGTTGTTGTTTCTTTTGGCTCAAATATGGGTGTTTGACCATACTCAGAGCCTATTGTAAAGCTGTCATTTTTACCTACAGCAGGTTCTTGCGGGATGATGGAGTCTATCACCTTATCAATATCTGCCGCTTCTGGTGCCATTTCTGGCCACATATCTTTTATTTTTTCTATAACAGGCTCGTGTACTGGATCTTCATCATTGTACTCTGTACCATCAGGTCTGTGGTGATCTGTTGTTCCTTTAGCCTCCTCATAGCGTGCTTCATTCTCGGCTAGTATTTGAGCTGGAGTTTTTGCCTGCTCACTTTCTGTAGGTTCAGAAAATACGTCTTGCTTTACGGTCTCGATAGAAGTTACTGCCTCAAGATTATCTTCTACATCTTTAAGACCTATTGTGGGTACACCTGTTTTTTCTAGCTTTTCTGCATAGGCCAGAACGGTTAATTTTTCGTGTAGTTCTCTAGAGGTAGCCGCTAGCTTAGTATAATCTGCTGTATCACGTAGTTGTAATATTTTGTGTGCTAGGCTTACAAGGTCTGCCTTGATGGATTTCTTCATAACTTTGAGATATGTGGGGTCGGTTTCGACGTAATTTTGATACATTTACCTACTCCTAATCATTGGGATTGATAAAACGAAATTAAACTCGTTTTGGTGTAGAAAAGTACAAAATGTTTCTCGAAAATACAGTAAATCATAAAGAGCAATTTGGCTGGATAGAAGTCATTTGTGGGTCGATGTTCTCTGGTAAAACAGAAGAACTCATCCGTAGGCTCAAGCGCGCGCAGTTTGCAAAACAAAAAGTAGAAATCTTTAAACCTGCGGTAGACGTGCGCTATGATGAAGAAATGGTAGTCTCTCACGACTCAAATGAGATACGATCTACACCTGTACCAGCAGCAGCAAATATTCCTATTCTTGCAGATGATTGTGATGTGGTAGGTATAGATGAAGCACAGTTTTTTGATGATGAGATTGTAAAGGTTTGTAATGATCTTGCAAACCGAGGCATAAGAGTAATCGTTGCGGGACTTGATATGGATTTTAAAGGAAACCCCTTTGGGCCTATGCCTAACCTTATGGCAACAGCAGAGTATGTGACTAAGGTACACGCAGTTTGTACTCGCACAGGTAATCTAGCACAATACAGTTATAGAAAAGCACAGGGGCAAGATATTGTGATGCTAGGTGAGACAGAAGAGTATGAGCCGTTATCTAGAGCTGCATATTATAAGGCAATGCTGCGTGACCGTCTCCGTACGATGGATGTAGATCAGCCAGAAGAGATAACACCTTCCTCAAAAGAGGCTCCTCAAGACCCTAGCTAGATGGCTATAACACGTTTAGAAATAGATCTCAGAGCATTAAGACACAACTACGCATATATGCGCAGTAAAGTATCGCCAGGTGTAAAAGTAATGGCCGTTGTAAAGGCATTTGCATATGGTAGCGATGCACAAGTGGTTGCTCAAGAGTTAGAAAAGCTCAATGTAGACTACTTTGCGGTGGCATACGTGGAAGAGGGTGTCGCGCTGAGAGATGCGGGTATTACAACACCTATTTTAGTACTACACCCACAGCCGGATAATTTTGAAACGCTGCTAGAGCGCTGTTTGGAGCCTAATATTTATAGCAGGAGAATGCTGGAAATGTTTTCCGCTTTCGCGAAAGCAAAAAAGCAAACCGCATATCCCATTCATCTTAAGTTTAATACAGGTCTTAATAGGTTAGGATTTACAGGGGAAGATGTACCTTGGATTGTCAAAAACGTACTCAAATCTGAACATCTAAAGGTGAAATCCTTATTCTCACACCTAGCGGCTAGTGAAGATCTTGATGAGCGCGATTTTACTTTACATCAAATTGCCCAGTTTGATGAAATAGCAAATGAAATAAAGACCCAATTAGGTTATGCACCATTTATGCATATGACCAATACTTCGGGGATTATTAATTATCCCAATGCTCACTATGATTGTGTGCGCACAGGTATAGGATTGTACGGATATGGTAATACACCAGAAGAGACAGCAAACTTAAAACCAGTTGCTCGTCTTAATTCTGTAATCTCACAAAAACATATTATCAACCCAGGTGATAGTGTAGGTTATAACAGAGCCCTTGTGGCAAAAGAGAAGATGGTAACCGCTACTATACCTATAGGTCACGCAGATGGTATTTCTAGAGCCTACGGCAATGGAGTGGGTTACGTAACGATTGCGGGAGAGAAAGCTCCTTTTGTTGGGAACGTCTGTATGGATATGATTATGGTAAACGTTACAAACATTGCCTGTGAGGAGGGAGATGATGTAGAGATTTTTGGAACACAAACAGGTGCAGAAACTTTATCTCAACAAGTGCAGTCTATCTCTTACGAATTACTTACTATGGTTGGTCAGCGTGTAAAACGTGTCGTTCTCCGAGACTAGTGTTTTTAATATCAAAAAAATTAACGTTTCTTTAGGCTTTGGTTTTTTTTATTACCTTGCTTAAAAATTAACCTTAAAATACATTAAAATGTTAAAAGAATTTAAAGAGTTTATTATGACGGGTAACGTCATAGATCTTGCTGTCGCTGTTATCCTTGCTGGTGCAATTGGATTAGTAATCAACGGTTTTGTAGGAGATATTATGATGCCTATCGTAGGTCACTTTGCAGGAGGAGTAGACTTTGCAGATCTTAAAGTAGTACTTGATGAGGCTGTTGTAGCTGCAGATGGTACAGTTACAACTGCAGAAAATGCAATTATGTATGGTAAGTGGATCAACGCGATCATAAACTTAATCATTGTAGGATTTGTATTATTTATGATGGTTAAAGCTTACAACAAAACTAAGAAGCCTGTTGTAGAAGAAGCTCCAGCAGATCCAGGACCATCTGAGATTGATTTATTAAAAGAGATCAGAGACGCTCTTAAGAAGTAATTTCTCGTAGCAACCGCTACACTATTATATTCTAACTTAAACCACCTTGTTTATCTAGCAAGGTGGTTTTTTTTATTGGTTATGAACAAACTTTAACAGATTGTTATATATGTAACTAACTTTTACAGTTTTAACGACTTATTAATGGAGCTTCCGTGCTAACTTTGGCGTTTTATAATAGTTTTCGCGAAAGCGAATAAAATGTTTACAAACCTCTTTAAAACGATACTATGAAAGTAGCGGTAGTAGGAGCCACCGGGATGGTAGGCCAAGTGATGTTAAAAGTTCTTGCAGAACGTGATTTCCCAATTACAGAGTTAATACCTGTTGCCTCAGAGCGCTCTGTAGGTAAAAAGGTTACTTATAAAGACAAGGAGTACACGATTCACTCTATGGAAGATGCCATTGCAGCAAAGCCGCAAATAGCAATCTTCTCTGCTGGAGGAAACACCTCTAAGGAGTTTGCACCTCAGTTTGCAGAGGTAGGTACAACAGTAATAGATAATAGCTCTGCCTGGAGAATGGACCCTACAAAGAAGCTTGTAGTGCCAGAAATAAATGCAACCTCACTAACTAAGGAAGATAAGATTATTGCAAACCCTAACTGCTCTACCATACAGATGGTGCTAGCAATGTCTCCTTTACATAGAGAGTACGGTATTAAGAGATTAGTCATATCTACTTATCAATCTATTACTGGTACGGGAGTAAAAGCAGTAGAGCAACTAGAAAATGAATATGCGGGTGAAAAAGGTGAGATGGCATACCCATACCCTATACACCGCAACGCCATACCAGCTTGTGATGTTTTTGAAGAAAATGGATACACAAAGGAAGAACTTAAACTGGTAAACGAAACTCAAAAAATACTAGATGATCGCTCTATAGCTGTTACAGCTACAGCAGTACGTATTCCAGTAGTAGGAGGACATAGTGAATCTGTAAATGTAGAGCTGCGTGCGCCTTTTGAAGAGAAAGATATTCGTAAGGTTCTTAATGAAACTTCTGGAGTAACTGTACAAGACAACCCAGATACAAATACGTACCCTATGCCTATTTATGCAGAGGGTAAAAATGATGTTTTTGTAGGTCGTATTCGTCGTGATTACTCACAAGAGAATACGGTAAATATGTGGATTGTGTCTGATAACCTTCGTAAGGGAGCAGCAACAAATGCAGTGCAAATAGGTGAGTACCTAGTAGCAAACGGATTAGTGTAAATCCAGCTTTTACATATCTTAGTGTATAAAAAGTCCCTCATCGCGAGGGACTTTTTATATTTGTGATAAATACCTCAAGCATTGAAAAAAATAGACATCACCACCTGGAAACGTAAGAAGCATTTTGAGTTTTTCTCACAATTTGAAGAACCTTACTTTGGGATCACCTGGCAAGTAGATATGACACTTGCAAAGCTGCAAGCAAAAGAGCAGGGTATCTCACTTTTTGTGTACTACCTGCATAAATCTCTTGAGGCGGCTATGGCTATAGAAAACTTTAGATACCGCATTAGGCCTAATGGAGAGGTGGTCTTGCTAGATACTATAAGCGCTAGCGCTACGCTTATGAGAGACAATGAGACGTTTGGGTTTAGTTACATTCCTTACGATGCAGATATGACGGTTTTTACAAAATCTGTAGAGCGTGAGGTGGAGCGTGTAAAGGAGTCAGATGAGCTTTTTCCGCCTATTAATACAGATGATGTGATGCATTGCTCTGCCATACCTTGGATGGATTTTACAGCAATCACACATTCAAGACTCTTTAAAGCAAAAGACAGTGTTCCAAAAATTTCTTACGGCCAGATTACTCAAAAAGAGCCAGGAGTTTACACAATGCCTGTTGCCTTGTATGTACACCACGGTCTTATAGATGGTTTGCATCTCTCTAGGTATAAGATCAAATTTCAAGAGCTGCTAGACGGTAAAGAGTAGGTCTTGTAATTAAGTGCTGCTCACTTCGTCTAAGGTTAGGAACAATAAAACCAACCATAATGAAATTAGCACACACAATTATAAGAATAGGCCTAGGACTTATGTTACTTGTCTTTGGTTTGAACAAATTTTTCTGGTTTATGCCAGATTTTGAATTTGGTGATAACGTAGGCGCAGCAAATCTTTTTCAGGCATTTACAGATAGTGGTTATATGTGGCCACTTGTGGGAGGGCTTGAAGCGATTATTGGAGTACTATTTATTACTAAAAAAGCATTTCCTGCGGCATTACTAGCACTTATACCTATTTCGGTAAATATTGTGCTCTTTCACGCAGTGCTTGATCCGCCTAATATTGCGCCAGCTTTACTAGTTGCTATCCTCAATGGTTACTTCATCTATCGCAACTGGTCTTATTACAAAGATTTAGTGTAGGTAGTGCGCACCATAACATATTTATACCCACTTATTTAAGTGGGTTTTTTTATGCTTTCGCGAAAGCGTAATAACTCGTATCTTGAATCTCCATTCAAACACCCACACGTTATGAAAAAACTAGTTCTATTTGCACTGGCTACAACCGCAATAATAAGCTGTAATCAAGACGCCGAAAAACAATCAACATCGATGGCTGTAACTTATACTGAAACAAAAAAAGTAGATACGGTAGACACCTATTTTGGCACAGAAGTGCAAGATCCTTATCGCTGGCTAGAAGACGATCGCAGTGAGGAAACAATGGACTGGGTAAAGCGTGAAAACAACACTACGCAAGACTACCTCAAGAATATCCCTTTTAGAGCAGAGCTTAAAGATAGACTCGCTACTTTATGGAACTATGAGAAAGTAGGTTCACCTTTTAAAGAAGGTGATTATACGTACTTCTATAAAAACGACGGACTCCAAAATCAATATGTAATTTACCGCTATAAAACAGGTGAAGATCCTAGTACAGCTACGGTATTTCTAGATCCAAACACCTTTGCAGAAGACGGTACTATCTCTTTAGGAGGAGCAAGCTTCTCTGAAGATGGATCTATACTTGCTTATGCCATTTCTGAAGGAGGAAGTGACTGGCGTAAGATTCTGGTAATGGATACAGAGAAAAAAGAAATTGTAGAAGATACCCTAGTAGATGTAAAATTCTCAGGAATGTCTTGGTACAAAAATGAAGGTTTTTATTACTCTAGTTATGATAAGCCTAAGGGCAGCGAACTATCGGCAAAGACAGATCAGCATAAATTATACTATCATAAATTGGGTACTGCACAGTCTACAGATAAGCTCATTTTTGGCGGGACAGCTGCAGAGAAGCATAGATATGTAGGTGGTAGTGTTACAAAAGATAATCGCTATCTGCTTGTGAGCGCTCGTAGCTCTACCTCTGGAGGAAAGTTATTTATGAAAGACCTTACTAAGCCAGGTAGTGACTTTGTAACCATACTTGGTCACGAAGATTCTGATAGCTACGTGATGGAAAACGTAGGGAGCAAGCTTTTTATAGCAACTAATCTTGATGCGCCTAATATGCGTGTTGTAACGGTAGATGCATCTAACCCTACACCAGAAAACTGGGTAGATTTTATACCAGAAACAGAAAATGTATTGAGCCCAAGTACTGGCGGAGGATCATTTTTTGCACGTTATATGGTAGATGCAGTTTCAAAGGTAAAACAGTATGACTACAGCGGTAAGCTAGTGCGCGATGTAGAATTACCAGGAGTAGGAAGCGTAGGAGGTTTTGGCGCAGAAAAAGATGAAAAAGAACTGTACTATAGTTTTTCAAACTATAAAACGCCAGGGAGCATTTATAAATACGACATCGCATCTGGTACCTCAGAATTATTTATCAAGCCAGATATAGATTTTGACCCAGAGGCTTACGAGAGCAAGCAGGTATTTTATAACTCAAAGGATGGTACGAAGGTGCCTATGATTATCACATATAAAAAGGGAACTGAGCTCAATGGTAAGAACCCTACTATTTTATATGCTTACGGAGGTTTTAATGTAAGTCTTACACCTAGCTTTAGCATTGCAAATGCTGTGTGGATGGAGCAAGGTGGAGTGTATGCAGTGCCTAACTTAAGAGGTGGTGGTGAGTATGGTAAAAAATGGCACGATGCAGGAACTAAGATGCAAAAGCAAAATGTATTTGATGATTTTATTGCAGCCGCAGAGTATCTTATTGATAACAAATACACCTCAAAAAAGTACTTAGCAATACGCGGTGGTTCTAACGGAGGTTTACTTGTAGGAGCGACAATGACACAACGTCCAGATCTTATGCAGGTAGCATTACCAGCAGTAGGTGTAATGGATATGTTACGTTACCACACCTTTACAGCAGGTGCAGGATGGGCATATGATTATGGTACAGCAGAGGATAGTAAAGAAATGTTTGAATACCTTAAAGGGTATTCTCCAGTACACAATGTAAAAGCGGGAACGTCATACCCAGCAACAATGGTTACTACGGGAGATCACGATGATCGTGTAGTGCCTGCGCACTCATTTAAGTTTGCTGCAGAGCTTCAAGAAAAGCAAGCAGGAGATGCCCCAGTACTTATACGTATTGAGACAGACGCTGGTCACGGGGCTGGTACGCCAGTAGCAAAAACCATCGAGCAGTATGCAGATATCTTTGGGTTCACATTATATAATATGGGCTATGAGGTACTACCAGAAAAGGTAGGCAACGTGATGAAAAAGTAACTAGCACAATTAAGACATAAAATACAGATGATGAGTAAACCCACATTTGGAGTTATAGGAGGAGGAAGCTGGGCGACCGCTATTGTAAAAATGCTATGTGAAAACCTAGAGACTGTAGGTTGGTATATGCGCAGTAACTACGCACTTGAGCACATCAAACGCGAAGAGCATAACCCAAGTTACCTAAGCTCTGTAGAGTTTAAGCCAGAACAACTTAAGTTAAGTAATGATATAAACGAGATAGTTGCTTATGCAGATGTAGTCATCTTTGCAGTGCCGTCTGCATTTATAGGTGGTGAGCTAGCAAAGCTCTCGGCTTCTTTAGAAAATAAACTCATTATTTCTGCTATAAAAGGTATAATGCCAGAGAGTGGTAAGCTGGTGGGTGATCACTTTCATAATGTATATAACATACCTTTTGAAAATATAGGGGTTATTGCTGGTCCTTGTCACGCAGAGGAGGTAGCGCTTGAGCGCTTGTCATATCTTACAATAGCTTGTGCAGATAAAGAAAATGCAAAGCTGGTGGCAAAAAACTTATCTAGTGATTATATAAAATGTACCACTAGTGATGACATTATCGGGATTGAGTATGCTGCTACGCTCAAAAATATTTATGCCATCGCGGCTGGTATTGCACACGGTTTAGGCTACGGAGATAACTTTCAAGCGTTGTTAATGAGTAATGCTATACGTGAGATTAAACGTTATGTAAAACGTGCTCATAAGATGAAGAGAGACATTAATGGCTCTGCTTATTTAGGAGATTTATTGGTGACGGGATATTCTGTCTTTAGCCGTAACAGAATGTTCGGTAATATGATAGGGAAGGGCTACACGGTAAAAAGCGCACAGATGGAAATGTCTATGATTGCCGAAGGCTATTATGCAGCAAAAAGTGCTTTAGAACTTAATGAGTCTCGCGAAAAACAAGCCAAAATTCCAATTATCGAAGCCGTGCATTGTATTCTCTATAAAGGAAAAGATCCTAAGAAGGTATTTAAAAAGCTTACAGAGAAGCTTAATTAAGGTATGAATTGTAAGAACTGTAGGGCACCATTAGAAGGAGATTTTTGCAGTAATTGTGGGCAAAAATCCCGTACAGATAGAATAAACGGCACATATGTTCTTCAAGAGATACCTAATAGTGTACTCCAAGTTGACAGAGGTTTTCTTTACACCATAAAGCAACTTTTTACTCGCCCAGGTCATACCATTAGAGAATATATAGAAGGAAAGCGTGTAAGCCATTTTAAGCCGATTTCCTTTGTACTGTTACTTGCAACTATATACGTGTTTTCATCTCTGTTATTGGATAAAAATACAGTGATGGGAGATGTCATTTCGGGGTTTAGCCAAGCCTTGAGAGATGTTTTAAAGAATGGAAACGCTTCATATATTGAAAGAGAGGCTGCGCCAGCTATTATTTCTTTTCTAGAAATTGTGAAAGACAACTATGCCTATGCAACTATAATACTTTTACCGTTTACTGCATTAACTACTTATATATCCTTTTTAGGAAAAGGATATAATTACTTTGAGCACCTAATTGTTAATCTTTTTGTGGAGGGGCAAAAGTTGATTATTTATCTTATCTGCACACCCTTACTTCTTCTCAACAGCAACGAGGATATAGCGTATTTTTTAGAAGGTACCTTGTTTATAATGCCATTAATATTTGCAGGATGGACATTTGTGCAATTTTTTAAAGAGAGTAAAATAATAACAACTATTTTGCGACTAGTATTAAGTTATATACTCTACTATATCTTGTTTAATTTAATAATGGTTTCAGGAGCTGTGGTAATAACTGGTTACTATTACATAAGTAAATAAGGTGTGTTTTTCTCTTAAGTACGCTTTCGCGAAAGCGTAATAAGCTACACTGCTAGTACACCATCTTTATCCATTACAGGAAGCGCTACGGCGCTTTCTGCTTTTATGGAATGTGCAGGAAACTCAAAACGCTTCTCATACATCTTGTTATCTAAAAAATAAGTAACCGAGTAGAAGTTATCTAGCTTAAAGATGTCTTCTTGCATAAACTCAATCTTTGCAAACCCCTTTGCTGGTAGCACTTTTATGGTGTGACGCGTGTGCGTGGTCATTTGCTTATCATTATAGCCTTGTACGGTAAGAATTACCATCTCGAGTGGTGCTAGGCCATCGTTTATGATATATGCATTCCAGTCTAGTGTTTTAAACTCCTCGTGCATTTCTTGCACAGCAGCGATATAAACGTCTTTTACTTCTGGTATGATAATGTCTTTGCGCATAGCTCTAATCTGGTCAAGCGCAGTAAAGACCTATTTAATAAAGAAATGATGTTTCCCACGACTGCGCTCGAGGGGATAGTATGACTTTAAAAAGCAGATTTAAACTGCTCTAAGAAACGTGCATCGTTCTCACTAAGCATTCTAATGTCTGAGATCTGGTGTAATAATAGTGCAATACGATCTATACCCATACCAAATGCGAAGCCACTGTACTCTTTTGAGTCAATACCACAGTTTTCAAGTACATTAGGATCTACCATACCACAGCCCATAATCTCAAGCCATCCAGTTCCTTTTGTCATTTTGTAATCTGTCTCTGTCTCAAGACCCCAGTATACGTCTACCTCTGCACTAGGCTCTGTAAATGGGAAGTATGATGGACGTAAACGTATTTTACTTTTTCCAAACATCTCTGTGGTGAAGTACTGCAGTGTTTGTTTAAGATCTGCAAATGATACGTCTTTATCTATGTATAGTCCCTCTACCTGGTGAAAGAAACAGTGTGAACGACCACTTATAGCCTCGTTACGATATACACGACCTGGAGAGATTGTACGTATAGGTGGTTTGTTGTTTTCCATATATCTCACCTGTACAGATGAGGTATGCGTGCGTAATAATACGTCTGGATCTGTTTGTATAAAGAAGGTATCCTGCATATCACGTGCTGGGTGATACTCAGGAAGATTTAAGGCAGTAAAGTTATGCCAGTCATCTTCTATTTCTGGACCTTCAGAAACGTTGAATCCTATGCGAGAAAAAATATCAATAATTTGATTTTTTACAATAGAGATAGGGTGACGTGCTCCTATTTCAATAGGTTCACCTGGACGTGATAAATCACCAGTAGCTGTTTCTTCTTCGGCGCCTTCTAGCTTTTCTTTAAGCTCGTTTACTTTTTCAAGAGCACTCGCTTTAAGGGTATTAATTACCTGTCCATATTCGCGCTTCATCTCATTAGGCACATTGCGAAAATCTGCCATAAAATCATTAACAAGCCCTTTCTTTCCAGAATACTTGATTCTGAACGCCTCTACCTCTTCTAAAGTTTGGGCATTAAAGGCCTTTACTTTTTCAATGTGTTCTTTGATTTTATCTAACATAATGGATGATTTTACCCTCTAAAAGGAAAGCGCAAATTTAAGAATAAAATTGGGGTGTAGCCTTAAAAAGAGCGTGCGAAAATAAACACCCACAAAATCTATGTTTGCTATTAGTAAGATTTAAGAAATAAGTCCTTTTTCTAAAAAGTACTGCACGATGGCATCCTTCATAAGTATTTGTTGCTCACCAGCTTTAAGTGGTGGTAATGCTTCTAGTACTTTGTAATGTGGCCATCCATCTGGATCATCATAATCGTACTGGTAGTACCCAAAAGGTTCTAGTAAACGGCATATGGCTATATGCATCAAGTTCATCTTTTCATCCTTCTTAAAGGTTTTATCTAGTTGCCCTAGCTCTTGTATACCTATGAGATATATAATGCTGTCTAGATCCATCGCTCCCGTATCTCCCTCTGCAAAGCGGTCGGCTAGTTTTTGTACTACCGCTTCATATCTCTCTTTAAGTTGCTCGTCTCTTGCCATAAATGTGCATCATCGGGAGTTTAGTCCCGCAGTTGTGATCCTATTTTATTAAGAAAATATAGATGGGTCTTACAAGTTAAGATATCCATCAAGTGTAAGATAACAAAGATACAATGCGTAGGTGAGCTACTTGCACAATATCAAAATTCATTAATCTGTAAAAAACTTATCTTAGCCATATGAACACAATAGACATCGTTTTTGGGATCATTTTGATTCTAGGTTTAGTACAAGGTATACGTAAAGGCTTTTTTGTAGAACTTGCCTCACTGGTAGGCCTTATTGCGGGTATTTACGGAGCCATACATTTCTCATATTATGTGGCAGACTGGCTTGTTGAGAAAACGGCGTGGGGAGAGCAAATTATAAAGCTTACCTCATTTGCAATAACATTTGTAATTATTGTTTTGGTTGTTTCGCTCGCAGGAAAACTGCTGACTAAAGTTGCAAATTTTGCAATGCTAGGTATTGTAAATAAGCTACTAGGCGCTGCATTTGCGGTTATAAAATTTGCCTTTTTACTAAGTGTGGTTCTTATGTTTATAGATGCAGCAGACCGGCAGATAAGTCTCATAGGTGATGATAATAAAGAAGAGTCTATTTTATATCCTATCGTACAGCCACTTGCTCCTGCATTACTTCCGGCAATTATAAAAACTGCCAAAGACGAGGATATCTATAACCCAGATAAAGAAAAAGAGCCGACTGAAACAGACGACTCTTCTAGTATTTAGCAATGTTGATAGTTACGCTTTCGCGAAAGCGTAATTACACCCCACATCATCTATTTAATATCTGTCTTTTACCTGCGTGTTAAGAGAATTGATGCACTCTTCAAAAGTGTCATAAACCTCTGTTTCTGGTATTAACTCAGGGATGATTTTAATACGTTCTAGCATATACTTAGGCTGTTTTCTAAGGCCTACAATATGCACATTAATTCCGCCTTGGTTAAGTTGGAGAATCGTGTCTTCTATCGCATATACACCAGACTGATCTACATAAGGTACACGCCCCATACGCAAGATAACATCTGATGCCGTTGCAGGAATTTGCTTAGTAAGTGCCGAAAATTCACTCGTATACCCAAAGAATAGCGGCCCACGAAGGTGCTTTATAAATACCTCCTCCTTGAGATGATCTGGAAAAATAAGTTCGTCACTCCATAATACTTTATTCTTTTCGGCGGCGCGTAGGTCAAAAACTTTAGACTGTCTAGCGGTGAAATCACCCATCTTCTTCATAAACATAAGACACGATAACACAAGGCCAATTCCTACTGCAGCCACTAGGTCCCAAACTACAGATAGCACAAGCACCACAAGCATTATAATTACCTCAGAACTTAGTTTAATAGGTCCCATCTTTAAATCCTTAGGAAGGTTAGGGATAGCTTTAAGACCTTTGTAATCCATCACTCCTATACCTACGGTAATGAGTATACCTGCAAGTACTGCAGCCGGTATTTGTGAAGCGATAGGGCCTAGGGCTAGGAGTATAAAAAGGAGTAATACACCAGCAATCATTCCTGATAATTTGGTTTTACCACCAGAGTTAATATTTACTACCGTCCTTATGGTTGCTCCTGCTCCAGGAATTCCGCCAAAGAAGGAAGCAATAGTGTTTCCTATACCTTGGCCTATAAGTTCTTTGTTAGGCTTATGTCTGGTTTTTGTCATATTATCTGCCACAACAGATGTAAGCAGCGAATCTATTGCTCCAAGAAACGAAAGCGACAGTGCCGTGAGTATATATGGTGATATGATGCTGAACTTAAAATCTGTAATGATAGAAAGCTTAGGTACGGGAAACCCGCTTGGGATTTCTTGAATTGCTCGGTATTCAAAAGGAGCAACATATGCTACTCCAGATACTACGAGCAGAGCGACAAGCGTACTAGGTACAACGGTTGTTATGCGTTTAAAGCCGTAAATAATAAAAATCGTGGCAAGCGCAAGGGCAAGCTCTATCCAGTTTATGTTTTGCAAGGCGCGTCCCATTACCTTAAATGTTCCTACCACCCCAGAAGAAGATGCTTTTGCAAGAGTTACGGCCTCCTTGTAAATGTCGGTATCGTCTGTAAGTTTTGCTCTGCGTATGGTTTCTTCAAAGTTTTCTAAAACCAGAAGACCTTCACCTGCTTCGTCTTGTAAAATCTTATCGAGCACAATTTCTTGCGCCTGTGGTTTAAAACTATCTACATAACTTTCATCTTGATTAGGATAATACCCCACAGCAGGTAGAAGTTGCGTGATAAGAATCATCACACCTATAGCGGTCATAAATCCAGATACAACAGGGTAGGGGATGTATTTTATGTATTTACCTATGCCCATTACTCCCAGTACAATCTGGAAGAGACCTGCAAGTAAAAATACGGTGAGTATGGCCGGTAGCGCCTTATCTACATCGCCATCAAAAGTTGCAATAATACCTGCGATAACTACCATACTCACTGCGGTCATAGGAGCTGTTGGTCCCGAGATTTGAGTAGGAGTTCCTCCAAAAAGTGCAGCAAAAAATGCTATAAAAATAGCACCATATAATCCGGCACTGGGTCCAAGTCCAGAAGACACACCAAAGGCAAGTGCTAGTGGTAAGGCTACAATACCTGCTGTAATTCCTCCAAAGGCATCGCCTTTAAGGTGTTTAAAGAAGTTTTTCATAATGGTTAGGTTGGTGTCAAAATAGAAAGTTAATTCTTTGCATAAAAATAGGGTGGCTTCTTAACGGAACCACCCTACTAATTTAACATTTTAGTTTGTATGAAGCGTAAACTGTTGTGAGTTACGCTTTCGCGAAAGCGGTTTTACTATACAAATGTTACTTCACCATTTGAGATGTCATAAACGCCTCCTACTATCTTGATGTCACCGTCATTTTCCATTTCGGTAAGAAGTGGACTATCTGCGCGCATCTTTTCTATCGTTAAGTGTACATTTTTTGTAACCACATCGTTTACAAATGTCTTATTTGCACTAGTGCGGTCTGCAGCATCCTTAGGCTCCTCTACTGCGTGTACAGCTGGACGTATTTTTGATAATAATGCGGTGATGTTACCTAGTTGTACATCGTCACAAGCGCCTTTTACTGCACCACACATAGTATGACCTAATACGACTACGAGTTTTGACCCAGCAACTTTACATCCGTACTCAATGCTACCTAGTACATCTTCGTTTACGATGTTGCCCGCTACACGTGCGCTAAAGATATCACCTATACCTTGATCAAAAACAAGCTCTGCAGGTACGCGAGAGTCGATACAACTTAGTACTACAGAGTGTGGCCATTGTCCACTAGTAGTATCTTTTACTTGATCTAGTAGGTTTCTATCTGCTGCCTTTGCAGCAACAAATCTTTTATTTCCTTCTTTTAAAATATCTAATGCACCTTGAGGTGTAGTAGCGTCTTGTATAGCTTTATTAAATGTTTTCATAATAGTGTGTTGTATATCACAAAAATGTGATCATTAATATTTTGTTAGGCTGTTTTAGGTCTTAGTTTAAAAAACTCAATATAACTAGGTGGGTTCTCTACGATACCACGTTCTGAGATAAGCTTGATATTGATGTTTCGGCTCTTTGCTTTAAGAGCAAAATCTTCTAGTATCTCTATAATATCGTTATCTAAGAATCTCGTTTTACGTACATCTAGCTCAAGGTAAGAGTTTTCTGGAAGGTTGTCAAGTTCCTTTAAGATAGCTCCTTTGTTAAAGAAAGTAACCTCCTCGGCAAGGGTCATTTTCATCTTTTGAGAACCGTTACTTATATCTTCTTTGTTTAAGAAGTGCGAGTTCTTGTAACTCTTGTAAAGTACTACTACGATACCTACGGCAAGACCAAGTCCTATACCCCATAAAAGATCGATAAAGAAGATACCTACTACGGTTACAATAAATGGTACAAATTGTTTCCATCCTGCATTCCACATTGCTTTAAAAGTAGCTGGTTTTGCAAGTTTATACCCTACAATAAGTAATATAGCCGCAAGTACAGAAAGTGGTATTTTGTTAAGTAGGGTTGGTATTAAAATTACAGAGATTAATAATAAGAAACCGTGTATGATGGCAGACATCTTTGTCTTACCACCAGACTGTATGTTTGCAGATGATCTTACGATTACTTGTGTCACTGGTAGTCCTCCTATCATACCAGATAAAATGTTACCTGTACCTTGAGCAAGTAACTCTCTATTAGTAGGTGTTACTCTTTTTTCTGGATCTAGTTTATCTGTTGCTTCTACACATAGAAGTGTCTCAAGACTCGCAACAAGTGCTATAGTAAATGCTGTTACCCATATAGCTGGGTTTGTAATTGCACCAAAGTTCGGAAAAGCAAATTGCCCTATAAAGCTGTCTACACTATCTGGTACAGGTACACTCACTAAGTGCTCTGCACTAATAGCATAATCTGTTCCTATTGTGCTTACATAATAGATAATACCAACGGCTACGGCAACAAGAGGTCCTTGTACTAACTGGAAAAACTTTCCTTTTTTAGAAAGCACGTTGCTCCATAAAATAAGAATAGCGAGTGCAACAACTCCTATAAGTGTAGCTCCTATACTTATAGAGCCTGCAATGTTTCCTAGTTCAGACAGGGTGTTTTCTCCATCCATTTGCGAGAAAGCAAAGTCTCCCTCAGGATCTGCATCATACCCAAAAAAGTGAGGAATTTGCTTAAAAATAATAATGATACCTATACCCGTAAGCATTCCCTTAATCACAGAAGACGGAAAGTAATAGCCAATAATACCTGCTTTTAAAAATCCAAAAATAAGCTGTATTACACCTCCTAATACTACGGCTACCAAGAAGTTTTCATAACCTCCTAGAGCGCCAATAGCGGTAAGTACAATGGCAGCGAGTCCTGCTGCAGGACCACTTACACCTATTTGAGAGCCACTTAAGGCTCCTACTACAATACCTCCTATAATACCGGCTATAAGACCAGAAAATAGTGGTGCGCCACTGGCAAGTGCAATACCAAGACATAATGGTAAAGCAACAAAAAATACAACGACACTAGCGGGTAAGTCGTTTTTTAAATATTTAAACATAATTAATAAGATAATACCCCTCCATAGTTGGATAAGGCGATGATTTTAAAATGTAATAACGCTTTCGCGAAAAGAGTAATGGGTGATATTTACACAAAGTACTCAAAAGATGAAGTAATCTTTATACGTAATCTGGTGGGGGAGAGCTCACATCTTTAATGTGGCCGTAAGAACTGTCTAGGTAGCAATAAAAAGCTAGTACAGGATCATCTGTACGTATAATAGAAAAACTGAGATCGTCTGTAAGGAACTTCTCATATTCTTCTAGCTCTTTTTTAGACTCACTTTGTTCCTCTTCGATATCTTGAACAATCTCAATAGAGCTGTCTGATTCAAAGAGTGCTATAAATGAAGGCCCTATTATAGAGAAGGACATCATAAAAGCGAGTGCATATAAAGAAATTGCCTTAAACAACGGTTGTTTTTTTAATTAGTAATAAAACTAGCAATAATTGTGATAACGTGCTTTGTTTAAAAAAAATAAATAGAATTAAAGTAGACTTACTATAAGTTACTTATAATACCTAGAATAGCAAAAGTAGAACAAATAACTACAACGCTCTTACATCTGTCGTAGGAATCCAGCCAGTTTTACCATCTGCTAGTTTTATTTTGTTCCAGTTATCTACTGTTTCAAGAATCATCACTTTAGTTCCTTCGTGTAGTATAAAAGCTAGTGTACTTTTTAAGTTTGGCTCGCTCTTTACTTCAGACGTTGCAGCAAATACAATAGCTGGGTTGTCTTTAGAAATTTTCGCGAAAGCATTATAAGCAAACACAAGTGATAAGATGGCAAGAAGTAAACTGGTCACAGAACTCACAAAAAATAAACGTTTCTTACCAGAGGCTACAGAAAAGTAGTAGCTTATAAATAGTATTACAAATAAGAATACAAATGCAACTGTAGCATATGCCCAGCCGTCTGTATTCATAATATTGAGAATGCTGTTAAACCATTTTTGAAGCGTGTTTTCTGGCAATGGTGTTATGGCATCTATCTTCATCTTATCTGCAAATGAAGCATTGTTTTTTATGTCACTATCTGCTGGAGCAAGTTGCTTTGCTTTCTCATAATAGTAAATGCTAGGCGCTACATTATTTAGTTTAAAGTGTGCATTTGCAAGGTTATAGTAAACGGCAGCGCTTTCTTGATTGCTGTCTAATATCTTTTTATAATCATCTATAGCTTCTTGATACCTGCCCTCTGCATAGTGTGCATTTGCAGTTTCAAAATATTGCTCTGGAGTTTGAGCTATAACAGGTGTAACTGCAAGCATAAGTACAGTTACCGCGATGTATGTAATCAGGTCTCTCATCTTATAATTGTTTATCTATGGCACTTATAACTCTCACGGCTTTATCATAATCTTGCTGCATTGCCACACTACTGGCTGGTGTATATCTAGCAAACTCGCAACTTTCTAGAAGACTTATAAACTCTATTGTGGTGTTTTGGTCTACATTACGTTCTTTAAGTAATCTTGTGATGCGATCTTTAGACATCTCACTGGTTGTGATGTTAAGTTTTGCTTTAAGGTAGTTGTGTAGTGCACGCTCCATTGCGATGTAAAACTCTTTTTGACTACCTAGGTTTTTCTTTGCTGTAGCGAGAAATTTTCTAGCAAGCTTATCTGCCTTGCGTATTCTATTACCCGTGACATCATTTGCATAGGACTCCTGCTTTTTGCGTACAAGTATGGCTATAGGAATCAATAGAAATGGAAGTAGACTAAGCATCCAAAATAGTGTGCTCTTAAAGAACTTTTCTTGCGTTACTGGTTTAAGGTTTGCAGTTGTCTTTATGTACTGAAATTGATTATTTGAAGCAACGACTTGCTGCTGCTTTGTATCATTAGTGTCAGATATTGCACTTGCAGTGTCTGTAGGTCCATTTTCTACTGTAATTACACGCTCTTGTGAGGTGATACGTTCGTAAGACTTGGTCTTAGGGTTAAAGTACGTAAATGAAAGTGGTGGTATGGGGTAACTGCCCTTAAACTGTGGTACAACTGTATATGTATCTTCCTTAAGGCCGCTCATACCGGCAAGATTAGTACGTATTTTATCGCTATTTTCTGGCTCATATACTTCTAGTGTACTTGGCAAGTTAGGTTTAGGTAATTCAAAAAGTTTGAGATTTCCTCTTCCTTGTACTTGTAACTTTAGCTGAAAAGCCTCTCCTGCATCTAGTGTATCCTTAGTTGAGGTGACTTTAAAGTCAAATTCACCTACAGCACCAGAAAAGTAATCTGGTTTGCCAGCATCTGGTAATGGTTTTACATCTACCGTTCTTATAGGAGCGCTTACTGTAATATTTGCACTTTTACTAAGTATACGTCCAAAGATGTCACGGCGATTAGTAGGGACACTTACGGCAACACTTAAACTTAAAGGTTCTATTTCTAACTTTCCTGTTTTTTGAGGGTAGAGCACAGTACGTCTTAAGATAACATAGCGATAGTCTTCTCCTTTATACTTGCCTTCATAAATTTTAAACTGCTTCTCGTCTGCGCTTTGACTCCAGAAGTCTGCAAACTTTGGTGAGTCAAGCTCACGCCAGTTATTTACACTTGTCTCTTTTGAGACATAAAGCTTGTAAACAATAGTAAATGCTTCATTGAGATAAGGGCTATTTTTTGAAACCTCTGCCACGAGATGTACTTTTTCTTTTGCCAGATACGTAGGGTCATTTGGGTCTTTTGGGACCTCTACAGCGGCAGTAACCGTAACTGGTACTGGTGGTGATTTATAGACTTGACCCCCTACTGTTATTTCGGCCTGGCCTATCTCAAGGTTGCCACGCTTAGTGGGTGATAATACATAAGAATATGTTTTTGAAAAACTACTCTTACCATTTACCCACTGCCTGCTTGTAGTCTGGCTAGGGCCACCTACCACGCTAAAACCTTCAAAACTAGGAGCTCTAAAATTATCTCCATCTTGGTTCATTATAAAATCTACACGTAAACGCTCATTTACACCTAGTCTATTCTTGCTCAACTTTGCATTGAACTGAACGTCTTGCGCAAATAAAACTGTCCCTATGAGTAGAAACAGGTAAACTATGTTTGATTTCATCTTCATTACCAGTCTTTCTCCGTTTTTACTTTTGCACCTTTTACCTTCTGTGCATTTATCTTTTCTTGGGTTTTTTTCTCTTGGTCCTGCATCGCCTTTAGTAAACTCTGTACTTGTTGAGGAGATAGTTGCCCTTTCTTAGGTTGCGGTGGTGGTTGTTTTTTATCTTCTTCACCCTCGCCACCATCTTGCTTTTTGTCTTTGTCTTTTGGGTCTCCTTTATCATCTTCTTTCTGCTCTCCCTCGTCTTCTTTTTCTTCGCCCTTATCGTCTGTTTCTTCCTTGTCGCCGTCTTCTCCCTCTTTTTTATCTCCTTCCCCTTTGTCGTCTTTTTTATTTTCCTCTTTATCTTGGTTTTCGTCTTGGTTTTCTTGGTCGTCATTATCGCTACCACCACCGCCATTGTTTTCCTTTTCTTTTTTGGCAAGTTGTAAATTATAGCGTGTTTCTTCGTCTGTAGGATCTGCGCGTAGGGCATTTTTATAGGCTTCTACAGCTCCATCCCATTGCTCTTGTTGAAAGAGTGCATTACCTAGGTTGTGATATGCTTTGTGCTTTTCTCTTTTAGTTTGGGCAACAGCGGCTGCCTTGGCTAGTGCACTTGTACTTTCTTCCCACTTTTTGTTTTTGTAATAGTTGTTTCCTGCATTATATTTTGCAGGTACACTCTCTGGTGTGAGTGAGATGGCTGCTCTTAGATTTGATTCCGCTTTCGCGAAAGCGTCAAAATCTACAACGCCACCTTCTTGGTTTATCATTGCTTCCGTGCCTTCTAGAATATACTCTCTAGCCTCACCCGCCAGCGGATTTTCAAGTGTCTTTCCTTCTTTTGCTTTTTCTTGAGCTATGGCAGTAAAAGCTAGTGTGGCGAGCGCCAGTGTAAGTAACTTTTTCATTGCTTAGTTATCATTAAAAAGGTTTAACTTTTTGAGCCAATTAGTCTTACGGTCTAGTAGAAATATATCTAAAAATAAAAACAGTAATCCTGCGCCTAAAAACCATTGAAACTGATCTTTAAAATCTGCAAACTGCTTGGCTTCAAATTCTTTTTTGTCCATACCATTGAGCAAATTCTGTACCGTTTCAACCACCGTGGCAGTGCTGTTACCGTCTATATACTCACCATTAGCCTGCTCTGCAATAGCCTTGAGAGTAGCCTCGTCTAGGCGTGTGATTACGGTCTCTCCGTTTTGATCTTTCTTATAAGATTGTACAATGCCATTGCGCTTGAGAGGTATGGGGCCACCTTCGGTTTTACCTACGCCTATGGTAAAAATGCGTATACCTTCTTTATTTGCTTGTTCTGCTAGGCTCGATGCTTCTCCCACGTGATCCTCACCATCTGATATGATAAAAAGCACACGATTAGTTTGCTCCTCATCATTATAATAGGTTTTTGCGAGTTCTATAGCTTCTCCTATGGCCGTACCCTGGCTAGAGAGCATATCTGTATTCATCTGGCTTAAAAATAGCTTAGCACTGCTATAATCTGTCGTGATAGGTAGTTGTGGGTATGCACTTCCTGCATAGGCTATAATCCCTATACGATCGCTACCCAGACTATTGATGATTTGAGTAACTAGTTGTTTTGATTTTTCAATTCTATTAGGCGCTATATCTTCTGCTAGCATAGATTTTGAAACGTCTATGGCAAACACCACATCTACTCCCTCGCGCTTTACGGTCTCAAGTTTAGTTCCCATTTTTGGGTTAACGAGTCCTACTACTAAAAATGCAATGGCAATACAGATCATAAGGACCTTAAGACCTGGTTTAAAATAAGACCTGTCTGGACTTAATTTTTTAAGAAGATTTGCGCTTGCAAATTTCTTTTGAGCACTGCGCTGCCAGATTAATACCCCCATATATAAGAGTATCACCGCTGGTATAGCGAGCAGTAACCAAAACCATATTTTTTCTTCTAATAGATACATAGGTGCCTTTTACAAAAGCATATATTATTTATATAAAACTCTTAAAAACAGTATACTTTAATAATAACTCAATCATAAGTAACAATCCTGCTAGTAAAACTAGAGGCCTGTACTTTTCCTCATAATTTGTATACTTAAACTCTTCTACATCGGTACGTTCAAGTTTATCTATCTCGTCATAGATTTCTTGAAGTTTCTTGTTGTTAGTCGCTCTAAAATATTGACCCCCTGTGGTTTCGGCGATTTCTTCTAGTAGCTCTTCATCTATAGTAACTTGTATGTTTTCATACACAAAGGTACCGTTAGGGTTACGAGCATAAGGTGATAGTGCCGTGCCGTTTGTACCCATCCCGATGGTGTATACTTTAATGCCAAACTCTTGTGCGAGCTCTGCTGCGATACGTGGGTCTATCTGTCCCGCATTATTCTCACCATCTGTCATTAATATGATAACCTTGCTTAATGCTTTGCTGTCTTTAATGCGGTTTACACCCGTTGCTAGCCCCATACCTATAGCGGTTCCTCCTTCTATAATGCTGTTGTACTGTATGCCTTTAAGCGCACTTAGTACAATACTCTTATCACTCGTGATAGGTGTTTTTGTAAAACTCTCTCCCGCATACTCTACCAGCCCTATACGATCGTTAGGACGCCCATTTATAAAACTTGAGGCTACTTTTTTAAGTGCTTCCAGTCTATTAGGACGTAAATCTTTTGCCAGCATACTGGCAGATACGTCTATCGCGATTACGATATCTATACCTTTTGTGGTTTTAGTCTTAGTAGATACCTCTACATTACGCGGTCTAGCGAGTGCCACTATAATAAGACTAAGAGCTGCTAGTCTCAAAATAAATAGAAGCGGTCTGAGTTTAGGTAAAATGCTAGTGCTCGTTTTAAAACCTTTAATGCTAGATATTTTTACCGCAGGAGTTTGCTTCTTGCGTTTCCATAAGTACCAAGCGATTGCCACTGGCAGTGCAAGAAACAACCAGAAAAACTCAGGATTTGAAAATTCAAAATTGCTTAGCATTACTTCTCTTCTTCTTTTGCTTGCAGTTCTACACTTTGCATCACGCGCTCTGCGATTTGTTTACCATAAGGATCTTCATCGTGCCAGCTTATAAATAATTGCTGAATCACACTTTCTGACTGAAAAGTTAAAAATGCATACTCACCAGAGTCCATCATTTCCTTTTCTTCGTCTATAATTTGAGTTCCTTTTCCAAAGGTTTTAAGACCTTCAGCACCATTAGGGGTTTTGAACTTTTCATTCTTCACAACATCTGCAGAGAAGCCGTTTTGCTCAAACATCGCAAGTTGATTTGCAATGAGCTGCTCTACTTTCACTTCGGCGTTTTCTGGAAATTTAAATTGAAATACGAGTATAGAAACATTTGCTGGTACAGTAGACCACGCAAATGAGGTTGCCTCCATTTGCCCTTGCGCCTCAGGTGGTAATGCTATTTCTTGTCTTGTAAGAACCTTTGGTGTACTCACAATCATAGATGGCGCTCCATACTCACTGGTAATCCAAGTACCTTCGGCAAGCTCACGGGTCATATTCCCGAAGACAAAATCTTTAACCTCACTATACCCCTTAACAACTATACCTACGGTGGTTGCTACAAGTAAGATGGCCAGAACACCACCTATTGCGGTAAGCCATAGTTTTCTTTTACGCTTTCGCGAAAGCGCTTCTCTATAATCCTCCTGCTTCATAAGTTCTTCTACAGTAGGAGGTGGGAGTGCTTCTTTAGTTTCTTTTACTATTTCTTCTACACTAAGACGGTCTGCTTGCGCCTTACCCTCTGGCGGATTTACACGTGCAAATTTTATAAGGTCTGCACGTTTAAAAATATCTTTAAGCTTTACAATAGTCTCCCCGCTGAAGTCAATGTGACCACTGTCGCGCTCCATCTCAAGACGGGCAATGAGCTCATCTGTTGTGCTCTCCATAGCACGATCATATACCTTCTCATCATAGTAGCGACGTATGGCATCTGTAAGTACGGTGTAGTATTCCTTATATTTTGCTTGAGCGATATAATCTTCTTGATCTAGTGCGTTGAGTGTTGCAATAGCTTGCTCAAAAGGAGGCACATATTTTTCTGCCTCTTTTTGTTTTTTATGACGACGCAGTAAGAACCATAAAAATAAGGCAATGGCAATAAGTACTGGGATGATCCATAACAGGTACTTCCACCACTTGCTATAGTCTCTAGGTAACTCTATAATAGGTTTAATATCATAAAGACCTTGGTTTACAGTGTCTAGTACAACATTATTTACTTCTACTAGAAAAGTATCTGTCTCTACAGTTTTAGTCCCTATGATTATTTTTTGCTTTG
Organism: Dokdonia sp. MED134; assembly: GCF_000152925.2. Taxonomy (NCBI): domain Bacteria; kingdom Pseudomonadati; phylum Bacteroidota; class Flavobacteriia; order Flavobacteriales; family Flavobacteriaceae; genus Dokdonia; species Dokdonia sp. MED134. The sequence continues at coordinate 2,251,118 of NZ_CP009301.1, forward strand.
GAATTACATAGCGACCACTATCAAACTGTGTTAAACCATATCTCTTTACAAGCTTTACTCTTGCAGATGTTGAGCTTGCGGTGTCAATTTTATAACTTTCTATAACCTCAAGAGGATTAAAAGTTTGCCCCTCTGGAAAAACTACCGCCTCACCATCATTTGCAAGAACTTCAATCTTGTAATTAATTTGTTGCCCTATAAGAATGCTTGTAGAATCTATGGTGGCACGTACATCATCTTGAGCTTGAGACGATGTGGCAAAAAGAAAGCAGATCAAGAAAAACACAAACAAGGCAGACTTAGATATGCCAGCTGTATTAAAGTTATGTTGTCTTGAGGTATTCATTAGGTATTTCTCTTTGGGGTTTTTATCGCTACTAGCCACGTCTTTTAAAATATCCGAGTAGCTTTTTTACATAGCTTTCATCTGTACGTACATCTATAACACCGGCACCACTGCGCTTAAAGGTTTCTTTAAAGTAAGCAACACGCTCTTTATAGTATACCTCATAGTTTGTTCTTATCTTTTTTGAACTTGTGTTGATAAGTGCTAGTTCGCCAGTTTCTTCATCTTCCATTTGTACAATACCTAGGCTAGGTATTTTTTCTTCTCGCTGGTCATAAATACGTATACCTGTAATATCGTGCTTATTTGCAGCAATTTTCATTGTTTGCTCATAGCCGTCTGTAATAAAGTCTGAAAGCACAAAAACAATGGCTTTCTTTTTCATCACATTACTAAGGTACTTTATGGCTTGTGCAAGGTCTGTCTTTTTTGAACTAGGTTTAAACTCTAGTAACTCGCGTATGATGCGTAGTACGTGAGACTTTCCTTTTTTAGGAGGTATAAATAGCTCTATCTCATCTGTAAAAAGGATGAGACCTATTTTATCATTATTCTGCATTGCACTAAAGGCGAGTGTTGCCGCAATTTCAGTAACAATTTCATTTTTAAACTGCTTGTCTGTGCCAAAAAACTCAGACCCAGACACATCTGCCACGAGCATCATTGTGAGCTCTCGCTCTTCTTCAAAAACTTTAATGTACGGCTCACTGTAACGTGCTGTCACGTTCCAGTCTATATTACGCACATCATCACCAAACTGGTACTGGCGCACCTCAGAAAAAGTCATACCACGACCCTTAAAGGTAGAGTGATATTCTCCACCAAAAATGTGATCAGACAGTCTACGTGTCTTGATCTCGATCTTGCGTACTTTTTTAAGAAGTTCTTTTGTATCCAATTCTTTTTGGGACTATAATTTATCGCATAGTAACTGTTCTCACTGTTTTATGAGACTGTCTATGGTACTTCTATCTGGTTTACAATCTTGTTTATGATATCTACAGAGGTAATATTTTCTGCTTCTGCTTCATAGGTAATACCTATACGGTGGCGCAGTATATCGTGTACCACGGCACGTACATCTTCTGGTATAACATAACCACGCCGCTTGATAAATGCATAACATTTTGCAGCTGTGGCAAGGTTAATACTACCACGAGGCGATGCTCCAAAGTTTATGAGAGGTTTTAAATCTGCCAGGCCATAATTTTCTGGGTAACGCGTTGCAAAGATGATATCAAGAATGTACTTCTCAATTTTTTCATCCATATACACTTCTTTTACCGCCTCTTGCGCTCTTATAATTTGCTCTACAGATACTACAGGATTTACTTTTTCATAAGAACCCTTTAAGTTCTGGCGTATGATGAGTTGCTCATCTTCCAGTTTTGGGTAATCTATAACTGTTTTGAGCATAAAACGGTCTACCTGTGCTTCTGGTAGTGGGTACGTTCCTTCTTGCTCTACAGGGTTTTGTGTAGCCATTACTAAAAATGGCTTATCTAGTTTAAAAGTTTCATCACCTATGGTAACTTGCTTTTCTTGCATTGCCTCTAGTAGGGCAGATTGCACTTTTGCCGGAGCACGGTTGATCTCATCTGCAAGAACGAAGTTTGCAAAAATAGGTCCCTTCTTGATGCTAAAGTCTGCAAGCTTCATATTATAAATAAGCGTTCCCACAACATCTGCAGGTAGTAAGTCTGGCGTAAATTGTATACGAGAGAAAGAGCCGTGTACCGCTTGTGACAAGGTGTTTATGGCTAGCGTTTTTGCAAGACCAGGCACTCCTTCTAGAAGAATGTGACCACGACCCAAAAGACCTATGAGCAATCGCTCAATCATATGCTTTTGACCCACAATTACTTTATTCATCTCCATTGTAAGAACCTCTACAAAGGCACTCTCACGCTCAATTTTTTCATTGATTGCCTGTATGTCAATCGATGTAGTATTTTCTTCCATAATTCTTTATTCTAGTAAGCAGAAACTTCTAACGTCGCAAAGTCTTATTTTATTCCTGAAAATCTTGTTAACATTTGGTTAAAAAATATTGAAAATAAAGGGCTTCGCACACATTTCTGTAGTTTTAGAACAACTATTTTTAATAAAATCAAATTTAAAAACTACGGATGCAATTTTCAAGAATAATTCAAGGCTGTATGACCTGGGGCGTTTGGGGCAAGCAATTTAATGAACGCCAAATGGTTGAGACCATACATCACTGCCTTGAGCAAGGCATTACCACCTTTGACCACGCAGATATTTACGGCGATTATACGACAGAGGGTGAGTGGGGTAGCGCTTTCGCGAAAGCGAACATCCCTAGAGAAACCGTACAAATTATAAGCAAGTGCGGTATCCAGATGATGGGTGACAACAGGCCAGAAAACACCATAAAACATTACCAGTACGACAAAGATTACATCATAGCCAGCGCCGAAAGGTCTCTCAAAGAGCTACAAACGGAGTACCTTGATTTATTCTTATTACATAGACCAAGTCCCCTGCTTGCTCCAGATGAGGTAGCGGCAGCAGTGAGCCAGTTAAAAGAACAGGGGAAGATTAAAAACTTTGGACTTTCTAACTTTACGGCTTCACAAACAGCACTTGTGGCATCACGTGTAGCAGTGAGTGCAAACCAGCTCGAAATCTCCATAACAGAGCGTAGCGCCCTAGATGATGGGAGTCTAGATTATATGATGACTAATGGGATCACACCTATGAGTTGGAGTCCGCTGGGATCTGTTTTTAGAGAAGAGACACCGCAGAGCGATCGCATTAAAAAAGCGCTAGAGCCGTTATGCGAAAAGTACAATGCCACACAAGATCAATTATTACTAGCCTGGTTGCTCAAGCACCCAGCGGGTATACACCCAGTTATAGGGACCACAACTGCGAGCCGTATTACAAATGCTGTACTGGCAGAAAAAATAGCATTAAGCCTTAAAGATTGGTTTACCATCTTAGAAGCTAGCGTAGGAGAAGAAGTAGCATAAAGAAAATATTATGAAAACAGCACTTATAACCGGAGCCACCAGTGGTATAGGTAAAGCAACAGCCACTCGATTTGCACAAGAAGGGGTACGTCTCATTCTTTGCGGTCGTCGTGAGGAAGTATTAAAACAACTACAAAATGAGCTTGGTAAGCACGTGCCTGTACACACACTTACATTTGATGTGCGTAACAATGAAGATGTTACCACTGCGATACAAAGTCTACCAGAAGATTTTAATACCATAGATATCTTAATTAACAATGCAGGTAATGCCCACGGTCTGGACCCTATACAAAATGGCTCTATAGATGATTGGGATGCAATGCTCGACATTAATGTAAAAGGATTGCTGTATGTGAGTAAAGCAATTATCCCACAGATGACAGCGCGTAAGAAAGGTCATATCATAAATATAGGCTCTACAGCTGGCAAAGAAGTGTATCCTAATGGCAATGTATACTGTGCAAGTAAGCACGCTGTAGATGCTATAAACCAAGGGATGCGTCTAGATCTTAATAAGCATAACATACGTGTGGGAGCCATAAACCCCGGGATGGTCGAAACTGACTTTAGTAAAGTTCGCTTTAAAAATGATGATGAGCGAGCAGATAAGGTGTATCAAGGTTTTGACTGCCTACAACCAGAAGACATTGCAGACATTATACACTTTACAGTCACCAGACCTTATCACGTAAACATTGCAGATCTCGTCGTGCTCTCCACAGCACAAGCAAGCTCTACGGTAGTTAATAGAAATGACTAGAATATAACAATGCACAGAGCACGATGATTAATAAACGACTTCTTGTAAAAAATCTTCTCGCTCACAATGACGAGAACAGTTTTTATGACAAGAAGCGTAAGATTGACATTAGCAATAAAGAGGGCAAAGCAAAATTTTTAAAACATATCTGTGCGCTGTCCAATAGCAACCCAAAAAATAATTCGTACATCGTCATAGGCGTAGATGACGGCGAAAATGATATTATGGGCGTGCCGTTCTTTGATGATAGTAAGTTGCAAAACCTCATAAACGCATATCTAGATAACCCACCTATTATCTCTTATGAGAACATACCATTCCCTAATCTCCCGGCAGATAAGGTGGTGGGCCTTGTAACCATTAGAGCACAAGATAAACTTACAGCTTTACGTCGCAATATTTGGAAATACTGGGGAGGTACAGTCTTTTTTAGAGATGGCAGTATCTCTATGCCTAAGGTCTTTAAGTCTGATATAGTAGATGTAAATAGTGACATTGTTGCTGCAATAGAGAGACACGCAAAAAACAGCATAAAACTCACACTAGACGGTGTGATGGATTTTGTAAATCATCGTCATAAAGATAGGGACAGCACTTATAAAGTCTTTAAAGAGCAGTTTGTACTGTGCTGGGCAGGAGTAAAAAAAGTGGTTAAGGGTGAGACCTATTACTCAAGAGTAGATATAGAGCTTATTAATGAGCAGGTGAAATTATTTTACTCTTCGCTGGACGAGGTTTCAATTACCTATGATGAAGATTGTTTTAAGATTTTAGAGTATGTGCATCTCGGAGTACAAGAGCAGTTTAAATATTACCCACTAGAAGAGGTTGAGATACGCTTTCGCGAAAGCGGAACCTACACCATTCATACCAATTTGGTGTTTGAGCCACCTCAGGTAGATAGAAAGACGTTGTATCATATTTTTAATAATAACAATGTTATTTTTTATAAGCTTAAACGTGGTATAGCGCTCAATCAAGGTGAGTGGAAGGATTTATATAATCTATCAAACACATATCTAATTTGTTATCTCAACGGTTTTGATAGTGCAATGCAAAAACTAGTAGAGCTCAAACCGTTTATGAAAAAGATAAGAGGTGGTGCCTACGGTAGATATCGCGAGACAATGCGTATTTTGAGAAAGGTGAGGTATGAATAAAATATAAAAGAAGGATAGTTACGATTTATGAGAACATTAATTTTTGGAGATATACACGGTGGTTTACGTGCCTTAGAGCAAGCTATGGAGAGGGCAAAGGTTAGAGCAGAAGATCATCTCATTTTTTTAGGTGATTATGTAGATGGATGGAGCGAGAGTGCAGAGGTTATAGATAAGCTTATGGAGCTTCAAAAATCAAATAAAACAACCTTTATACGAGGCAATCACGATGACCTCGTGCAGCAGTGGCTAGAAGGTAAGGAGATGTCGCCTAAGTGGCTACAGCACGGGGGACAAAGCACTATAGACTCTTACAGTCGTAGGTCTAAAGAAGAGATCAAGACGCATCTGGATTTTTACAAAACGTTTAAAGACTATCATATAGATGAGCATAATAGAATGTTTTGTCACGCAGGATTTCAAAACCTTAACGGGCCTGAGCACGAGTGGCACACCACAGTTTTCTTTTGGGATAGAACTTTATGGGAAATGGTATGTGCTATGCGAGATGATATAGCCGAGAGTGATGCTTTATACCCTAAGCGCTTAAAGCTTTTTACGGAGATATTTATAGGGCACACACCTACTAATCGTATTAATAAAACAACGCCTGTAAATAAAGCTAACGTTTGGAATCTAGACACAGGAGCCGCTTTTAAAGGACCGCTTACCGTAATGGATGTGCATACTAAGGAGTACTGGCAGAGTGACCCATTACCAGCTTTATATCCCAATGAAAATGGTAGAAATTAACTACTAGCATATCATAAAGATGCGGTCATTTTTTTAATAGATATTGAGCGTGTTTTATAACATAGTTGGTTTTTGAATTGTCTGTATCTTTAACCCAAATAGCATTGTATGAATTTTAGCGCACAGCCGCATATTGCGAGATGGTTTATCATCATCTCATCACTTATCATTACCACACTCATCTTGTGGAATGTGTCGCTATTTTTTGACCAACTTAAAGATGCAGAGCAGTCTAAGGTAGAGATTTATGCTGCCGCAATGAGAGCCCTTGCAAATACAAGTGAGGTTAACCTAGAAAGTCGTAATAGAGATACCCGCATATTATCTAACGAGCTTACCTCTTTGCAAAGCCTTATCATAAGTGATAATAGAACGATCCCATTATTACTGTATCAACTGGAGGCAGATACTTTTGTGCCTCAAAATATTCCAGATGCAGATAAGCTCTCGCAAGAAGATTTAAGACAGCTAGCCGAAGAGTATGCACTGGTAAATGAGCCTATTGCTATCACCTTTGATGGCGTAGAGGAGCAAACACTATATTATGGCAACTCGGCTATTATAAATCAGATCAAGTACTTTCCTATTGCGCTTATCGTGATAGTTATTCTCTTTATAGCCTTAATTTACTTTTACTATCTCACCTCAAAAGCGGGTTCTCAAAACTTATTATGGGCTGGGATGGCAAAAGAAACAGCACACCAGATAGGGACACCACTCTCATCACTGGTAGGATGGACAGAAATTCTCAAAACAGAAAATGTAGATCCAGACTATATTGCAGAGATGACTAAAGATATTAATAGGCTTGAGACTATTACAAATCGTTTTAGTAAAATAGGCTCTGTGCCAGATCTTAAAAAAGTAGACCTCATTGCAGAGACACAAGAGGCTTATGATTACTTAAGCAAGCGCAGCTCAAAACTCATCACCTTTACGCTAGACATCCCGCAGGGGCAACTACCAGTAATGCTCAATAAAGAACTATATGGCTGGACATTTGAAAATCTTATAAAAAATGCCATAGATGCGATGAAGGGTAAAGGTGCGTTAACCATTACTATCACTCGTGATAAACGCTTTGCGATTGTTCAAATTACAGATACGGGTAAAGGCATTGCTAAGTCTAAGTTTAATAAAATCTTTGAACCAGGTTTTACTACCAAAAAAAGAGGTTGGGGGCTAGGGCTATCACTCGCAAGACGTATCATAGAAGAGTATCACGATGGCCGCATTAAAGTACTCGACTCTGAGGTTAATAAAGGAACAACAATGCAAATAGCTTTACGTCTCGCATAATGAGTAATCGAATAAAAAACGTAGTAGAAGAGATCATAAGTGATCAGTGGGCAACGCTAAAAAAAGTAACCTACAGTTATCAAAACCAAGACCAATCTTGGAGCGATGTAAAGCGCGAGGTATATGACAGAGGCCACGGAGCCTGTGCCTTGCTTTATAATGTAAAAAAGCAAACGGTCATTCTCATAAAACAGTTTAGGCTACCTGCATATCTTGCGGGAGACAATGGTTTTTTAACAGAAGTGCCTGCCGGTATTATAGAAGACGAGGCGCCAGAGCAAGCCATTATACGTGAGATAGAGGAGGAGACCGGTTATGTTCTACCAGTACTTACTAGTGTGGGAGATATTTTTACCTCTCCTGGAGCGGTAACAGAGCGCATTTTTCTATTTATTGCACCTTATGACGATGCTCAAAAAGTAACAGATGGTGGTGGTCTAGATAGTGAAAACGAAGATATTGAGGTGGTTGAGTACGCTTTCGCGAAAGCGTTACAAGACGTAAAAAAAGGTGTTATTAAAGATGCCAAAACAATTATCTTACTACAGCACCTGGCACTCTCTGGTGTGATGAAAACATCCAATTTGTAACGTGCAAGCGTATCACATTTATGAAAACAATTTATAAAACCATACATACGGCTGCCTTGCAGTGCAACTGCCCAGAATGTTATAGTAATAGTGGCTTAGAGTTAAGCTTTAAACAGGAGTGGAAAGATACTTTCTGGTCAAAAAAGGCAACAGATGTCGTGAGAGAAGAGTTGGTTTGTAAACATTGCAATTTTCCTATCTACCCCGTAAGCTGGACCGAAGATATTGAGCGCCTTTATGAGTACCATAATAAGCTTGCCAAAAAGGAAACGTATAAAAAATTAAAAGCCCAAACCTATATCATAGGACTTGGACTTTTAGTTACTTTATGTGTTATTATTTATGGAGTAATAACATATTACTAGTAGTATTCTATAAAGCTTTCTTTATATCACTTATAAGCTCCTTAAATTCATCATCTGTAAGAGATACTTTCTTTTCAAATCTTATGTCATCCATATCTTGTAGCGGGATGAGGTGTACGTGCACGTGTGGTACTTCAAGACCTATGACAGATACGCCTACACGTTTACAAGGCACTGCCTTCTCTAGAGCGATTGCTACCTTGCGAGAAAAACGCATCAGGTCAAGATACTCTTGTTCCTCTAGGTCAAAAATCTTGTTTACCTCTTTTTTAGGGATACAAAGGGTGTGACCTTTTGCATTAGGATTTATATCTAGTATTGCGATATGCTTATCATCCTCTGCAACAATTTGGCCTGGGATTTCTCGGTTTATGATTTTTGTAAAAATGCTTGACATCGTTCTAGTCTCTAGTGATTGATACTACGTCAAATTTCATTATCCCGCTAGGCACTTGTATTTCGGCAACGTCACCTACTTCTTTGCCTAGAAGTCCTTTACCTATAGGTGAGTCTACAGAGATAAGTCCTTTCTTGATGTCGGCTTCATTTTGAGCTACTAGTTTGTAGGTCATTGTCGCGCCGTTAGTCTGGTTTTTAATTTTTACGGTAGAGTGTACCAGCACTTTTGAGGTGTCTAGTTGAGACTCATCTATGATGCGAGCGTTTGCGGCAAGCTCTTCTAGTTTTGAGATGCGCATTTCTAGCATTCCTTGTGCTTCTTTGGCAGCATCATATTCGGCATTTTCACTCAGATCTCCCTTGTCACGTGCATCTGCAATATCTTGTGATGCCTTAGGGCGCTCTACATCACGTAGGTGATTAAGTTCATCTTTAAGTTTTTGTAATCCTTCTGCTGTATAGTAATTTACCTTGCTCATAATAGATCCGGTTTTAAATAATATTAGTAATAAAATGATGTGTCAATTTCTCAAACACAAAAAAAGTCCCTCTTCGGGACGTGCCTTACGAATATACGAAATATTTTAAATCCTTTCTCGTTTTATAGTACCTTGCGAGCTTTATAGGATTAAAATTACGCTTTCGCGAAAGCGTATCAAAAACAATATTATGCGTCACATTTGTGCTTTACTTTTTGCTCTAGTTCTTATTACTTCTTGTTCTGAAAGTGATGATGGCGGCCAGCGCAATCCCTTCTTGCTAGATGTAAATTTTTCTACACAACTTAGTGCGATACAGGTGCTCGATCTTGAGATACCTAGTAACCCTATTTATGTGTCTAATGGTGGTTTGAGAGGTTTTTTTGTAATTAACACCGGTAGTGGTCTTATTGCCTGGGAAGCATCAGATCCTAACCACGCTCCAAACGACTGCTCTAGAATGGTGATAAACGGTATAAACGTTTTCTGCCAGTGTGATGATGCACATAGTTATAACTTATTTACAGGGCAGTCTAATGATGAGGTGTTGCCCTACACGATGCTCAATTACAGAGTAAATGAATCTGGAGGAACGATTACCGTGTTTAATTAAATGAAAAGAAGCCATCTCGTTAAGATGGCTTCTTTTGTTACAAAGTGTATTACAGTCCCCCAACTGCTACAAATTGTTAATTATTTGACACTTAAAGTAAGCTAAAAAAACATAAATTCAAAATTTAGTTTTAAAACTTCATCGTAGCACCTACTAGAAAGTTAATCCCAGCCTGTGGGTAAAAGCCTGCTCCCTCTATAGTTGTGATCTCATTTGGCACAGAAAAATCATCGTCATAGGTAAAGAAGTAACCGTTTGATACATATTCAATATCAAATATGTTATTTACTAGCGCGTTAAACACGATAGACTTAAATACCGGGATATCTTTAAGCTCATAAGTAACATTGAGGTCATTTGTAAAGTAGCTATCTAGTTTAGAAGTCTCACTGTCTATATTACCTAAGTATTGCTCACCTACATATTTAGATAAAAGGCTTATTCTAAAGTTTTGTGCTGGCTTGTAAGAGATGGTGTTACCGGCAACTAGATTAGGCGAGTATGAGATGTCTGTATTACCTAGGTTAGTAAGCACACCGTCTCTCTCAAAAAAGAAATCTCTGTTTTTATTTGTGCTTATTGCAACATTAGGCTGTACAGTAATTTTACCTGTTATAGCGATTGCCGCGTCTATCTCAATACCAGCTCTAAAGCTCTCTCCACTATTTGCACGTATAGGTGCTCCTACGTCATCTAGCGCTCCAGTAAGCACTAGCTGGTCACGGTAACCCATATAGTATCCGTTTACATTAAGGCTTACCTTTTCTGTATTATGACGCCACCCTAACTCCCAGTCGTTAAGACGCTCTGGACGTGGTGCTCCGTTTTCAAAATCTGTACGGTTAGGCTCTCTGTTTGCTCTAGCAAAAGATGCATACAGCTGGTTGTTATCATTTACCTTATAAGAAAGCCCCGCTTTTGGGTTAAAGAAACTATAATCTTCATCTACAATAAATTCGGTTATGTCAGAGTTAATTCCGTCTGTTGTGTATGAGATAAAACGTTGCTGTAAGTCAAGGTAACCACTCCATTTTGAGTTGAAACGGTAGTTCGCTTTCGCGAAAGCAGAAAACTCCTTCTTCTTACCAGTTCCAAAATAGTAATCATCACCTAGCTCACTATCACTAGCAAAACGTGCCCAAATCACTTCGCCAAAATGGTCACCGTCATATACACTTCCGTATAATCCTCCTACAAAGTCTAGGCTTGTGTCCTTATAATTTACCGTAGCATTTGCCACATAAAAGTCATTATCTAGCCAGCGACGTCTTATAATATCTGAGGTCTCAACCGTCTCATCACCTATAACTACAGAAGCAATGCTGTAAAATGCAAGATCTTCATCTTCTTTGTATTCTTCAAAGAAACCGCGACCATATGTGTAGTTAAGGCTAAGCTGTGTACTCCAGTTGTTATCATAACGCTGGTTCCAGTGTAGCTGGTAGTGATCTTGCTTGTAATTATCTACTTGATTACCGTGAAAACGCGTTACACCATTCTCATCTGTAAATTGACCAGCTGGGTTAAACGTTCTATCTTCTGCAAGTGTCTCTGCGTCTATACCAAACCAAGATTGATACGTCACCTCAGATCCTGCAAAGTTAACTAACTTAATAAGAGTTTTATCATCTGTATAAGCTGCTTGTAAAAAGTAAGACTTAAGGTCTGAAGATGCTCTGTCTATATATCCATCAGACTTTATTTGTGATAATCTTCCTGATATCTCTATATGATCATTAAGTAACCCTGTGCTAAACTTCACATTGTGACGACGTGTTGCAAAAGATCCAAATGAGTTAGAAATCTCACCATAAGCCTCCTTAGAAATAGCATCTGTAAGAATGTTAAGACTTGCTCCAAAGGCTCCAGGTCCGTTTGTAGAAGACCCTACACCACGCTGTAACTGTAAACTCTCTACAGAAGAGCTAAAGTCTTGAAGGTTTACAAAAAACGTAGTTGCGCTCTCTGCATCATTATAAGGGATACCATTTATCGTTACATTGATACCTTGGTTACCAGTACCACGTACTCTAAAACCTGTATACCCTATTCCCGCACCAGCATCTGATGTGGTGACAACACTAGGTAAAAAGTTAAGCTGTGTAGCGATGTCTTGACCTAAGTTACGCTGGGCGATTTGTGCCTTTGTAAGGTTAGAGTGCGTGATAGGTGAGTCGGCTTTTACTCTTACAGAGCGTACCAGTACTTCATCTAGCGACTCCACTTTTGTGGTGTCAATAACAGTAGTTTGTTGGGCAGTAGCAGTGATTGCTGCAAGTGCCATCATACTTAATAGGATCTTTTTCATCCGTAATTAGTTTGGTTACGAATACAAAGGGCAAATATTCCTTAAATGTTAGTATAAAACATACCTGTGCTGTGCGCACATATTGAAGAGGGTGTGCTATAAAAGCACGTCTCAAGAGTAGTGTTACCTTCATAAAACTACGCAGTTGTAGTTTTAGTAAGATCTCTTTCTCATTCCTAAACAGCATTACCTGTTCTAGGTTCAATGGGTATAATCTCAGCTTATTTAAAAGCACCCCTTTGAGATGCCGCAAAGATATACTAGAGTTTTTGATTATCAAGCATACTATGCGAGTAAATTTTTAATCAATGTGAGGTCATAAATACAGGCATTATATTTCTTATATAAATCAAAAAGGCCAGAAGTTTTAACTTCTGGCCTTTTGGGATTAAACAAAAGAGTTACAATTAAGTTACTCTACAATAAGCCTTTTGGTAGTTAAATTATTAGACTCGTCACTTAGTTGGACTAAGTAAATACCCGTATTAAGGTTACTAACATCAAAACTAGTTTGAATTTGATTATCCTTAATTTTTTCATTAAAAATGAGCTTTCCTAGCATATCATAAATTGTAATACTCTTTAGAGTATTATTTCCCCAAGTGATTTGAACACTCGACGATGCGGGGTTTGGAAAAAGTAAAACTTCAGTGCTACTAAACTCTTCTGTACTTAATCCACAAACATTATCTGGATCTGTAATGTTTACTTCAACAGTACAAGACGTGGCATTACCTGAATCATCTGTTACAGTAATTACTATATCTACGTTATTTGTAGCTGCTTGGAGTGAAACATTATCTATCATTGCTTTTGCAGGTCCAGAAAAGTTCTCTGGAATAAATGCACTAAACTCCAGCGTCACTTCTTGACCTCTATAGGCTAATAAAGTAGCCGTCAAATCCAGAGAGATAGATTCATTTCTAGAAGTAAGGCCATCTGCAGGAATAATATCTTGATAAATAACCTCAATTTCAGAACCAGAATTGTCATATAGAGCTACTTCAAGTTTTCTACTTTCAGTGCCGTTATAATCAAAGTTTGCCACCCAATCAAAACTCAAATTAGCTTCAAAGTCATTGTCATTAATTGTAGTAGGTATTAAAACATTTTGAAAAAGTCTATACAGGGTATTTTCACTACCATCAAAAGAGGTAAAAGCTCCGTAAGAACCGTCTGTGGGAGACACTTCGTCTACACAACAACATATGGTTTGAGAATTTTCTTCAACTTTCCAAGGTTGAGTACATCCTCCGTCATCACTTCCATTTTCAATTGTAGAGGTCCAAAAATTTAAGTCGTTTTCAAAACTTCCGTTTTCAATTATCTCAGTGAGAGATATTCCAGCATATTCATCACAAGTAATCTGCGCTGGAGAAATCTCTATCTCAAGATTTGTATCACAATTATCAAAAATATCACCTGTAACAAGATCCTCAGCTGTTAAAGTTACAACACCAGAACTATCTAAAACCACGTCTATTGAGGGTAAGCAGTTAACCACAGGGGCAATGTTGTCAATTACAGTAACTGTTGAGGTGCATTCACTCGTGTTTCCATCTGCATCTGTTGCTGTTACAGTTACTATGTTTTCACCAATGTTAGAACAATCTAATTGATTAGGAGTTACCGTAAAAGTAAGCGCTTCACCATTGCAATTGTCTACAGGTAATGTTCCTAAAAACATTAAGTCTTTTATATCAGAATATGAACCTGTTGGGTTTAAGAGTAAATTAGCCTCTTGACTAGTGAGGTCAACAGTGTATATAACATCGCAGCCAAATGTGGAGCTCGCAATAACCTTGCCTTGCCCAACATATTCTATACCTTGAGCACTACAGCCACCATTACTTCCAGGAGTAAAGAAAGAAAATAACTCAGTAACCGTACCAGTAGAGTTGTCAATGGCAAAAAGATTTACTGGGTTAGATCCTGTGGTGTATAGAAGTCTATTTTGATCAGTATCATAGGTCATTCCAACAGCTCCAGCAGAGTCAACAGTAGCAATAGCTTCTGTATTGCCAGAATCTATATCATAACTGTTAATCTCACCACCATTAAATACCATATAGAGTGTTCCGTCTGTCCCAAAGGCCATATCTTGAACTTGATTTGATCCATTTACAGAAAGTACTTCCGAAATAAAAGTAGGTTCTCCATCCTCCTCTTGCAAATCAATACTATAAAGTGCTCTACTTCCTGTTTCTGGCACTCTTCTTAGTAGATATAATTCACCAGTTGACGGATTTTGATCAAAACCATAATTTCTATCTGCTCCAGTGTTATAAGAATAAGAAGAATCCAGAATTAAGTCATCAGTAGTTGTATTATAACTATATTTCGCAATGTTTTGATTACCAGAGAAAGGGTTCAAAGCGTAGAGTGTCCCCATTTCAGATTCACCAGCAGCACCTAGTAAGAGCGCAGCATCTAGGACAACTATACCATTTTCATCGAGATTTACGGTTATATCAGTACATTCTAAATCTGGAATTGCACCAAATATTTCTATAGTTTGTGTTGCTTGGTTTTGAAGTTCACAAGCATTAGTGTACGAGTAGGTAATTTCATAAAATCCTTCTCCTATTGATGGGTTGAGTGTGAAATCAATACCATTATTATTATCGGTTACTCCTGGACCAGAATATACTCCACCAGCAGGAAACCCTCCTCCCAAAATAATTTCACCTTGATCTATACAAAATGTATTATCTGTTGTAAATGTAACATCAACTGTTGTTGAAACAATTGCTGTACTAGTGCAAGTTGTTGTGTTCCCTAGACTATCTGTTGCTGTAAGAGTAATTACATTTTCTCCTAAATTAGAACAGTCAAAAGTACTAGGACTCACCTCTAAAGTTAAAGGCTCGTTAGTACAATTATCAAGGGGTTTTTGAGAATACAATAATAGATCCTTAATATTTGGGTATGACCCTGTAGGATTAGCTAGAAGAGATGTCTCAAAAGAGGTGAGATTTACCTCATAAAGTATATCACAAGAAGATGTTGCTCCTGCCATTAAAGTGTCGTTTCCTATGTATTCCAAGGCTTGTGCTGAACAAAACTCACTAGGTCCTGGTGTTAAAAAGGTTCCTATATTGTTAAAGCTTCCATTAGAGATATTTACGTCATAGATGTTTACTGGTCCAGTACCTGTAGCATATAATAAACGATCATTGTCAAAATCATATGTAATACCTATAGCGCCAAAAACATTTATAAACGTAAAAGGAGAGGAAGCCCCTGTCTCAGTGTTTATAATTTCAAGCTCTCCATTATTATAAATCCCGTAGAGGTTGCCGTTGTTGTCAAATGTAATATCTACTATTTGATTACTGCCATTTGATGAAACTAAATTAGAAATAAGTATTGGGTCTTCTGAGGGGGCATTAAGATCAATTCTGTAAAGAGATCTTACTCCTCCAGCCACTTCAGAAGCTACTAAGTATACTTGACTAGTTTCTGGATGCTTGTCAAAACCGTAATTACGATCTAATCCCGTAGAGTAGTTAAAGCTTGAATTAAGTTCAAGGTCACTATTAGTTTGATTAAATTGATATTCAGCAATATTCAATACACCAGAATTTGGATTTAATGCATACAATGTGCTTTCAAGATTTCCCGTAAAGGTACTTGAGTCAAAAATATCTTCCCAAGATACGGTTGCTACTCCCTCGTCATTTAAAGAAACGGTAATATCTTGACAAGTTACATCCGGAATACTAGGAATAATTTCTAGTGTAACAGCGGCTGTACCATTTATGCCACAAGAATTTTCAGATTCATAAGATACTGTGACAGAACCTTCGCCCGTCACAGATGGATCAATTGTAAATGTTTGCCCATTTCCATCATCTATAACACCTGTTCCAGAATATACTCCACCAGTAGGAAGGCCTCCACCTAAAGTAACACTAGTTTGATCGGCACATAATACTTCTTCTTGTTCAAATGTTACAGAAACATCAGAGATTATAGTAACCGTAGCTGTACAGCTTGATGTGTTACCCTCACTATCTGTTGCGGTTGCTGTCACTGTATTTTCTCCTAAGTCAGAGCAGGTAAAGGTATCAATGTCTAAAGTCACAGTAGTCGCATTTCCACAATTATCAGGAAAATCTCCAGCATTAGGAATGAATGCTATAAAATCATTTGCTAGGGTAAACGGCGTGCTATTACGTTCATCAAGTACGTAGCCCTCGGTGCCATCAGCATTTTCTATCCCTTGGCTCATTGTCCCAGATTGTATTATTTCAGTAGTATGTATTTCTATCACTGAGCTATCTTCAAACAACTTTAACTGTGTTGTTACTTCTGGAGTAGAATCACAACATAAGGATATATCAATAAAATCTAATACAAATACTCTGTTAGGTGCAGCACCTATTGTTGTGTATCTAACGATTCCATTCCCTCCTGGAGGAAAAAGGTCTGACCAGGCGAAAGCGATATAATTGTTTATCGCACTTTGACTTGGAATAAATTCTCCAGAACAACACCCAGAATTACTATTGTTTTCAAAAGTTAAAAACCCATTAGACGAAACAATAGCTGTAGAGTATGTCTCTCCAAAAAAACTAAAATCAAACCCTAGAGGTACAGGGCCCGATGTTTCATCATCAGATAAGTTTAAGGTAGTGCCTCCAGTAATATTCTCTGGTGAAAATATGCCAGATTGATCTATGGTATAACCATCTCCCGGTGAAAAATTAGTCACCACGTCTTGAGGAGCGATTTGTGCATTTCCTTCGGCGTCAAGTGTTACTGTGATGTCTTGACATACAATAATAGGATCATCAGATTTAACACTCAGGGTTGCCGTTGCTGTATCGCCTCCATCATCGTCACAAGTAGAGTCTGCAACATAAGTAATAACGTGATCATTTATACCAGCTATTGTAGGGTCAAATGTGAAAGTTTGCCCATCTCCATTATCTGTTACACCCGGACCAGAATATATACCTCCCGTAGGTAAGCCTCCTCCTAATACAACAACATCTGCAGAGAGGCATATAGGCTCTTCATTTAATTGAAAAGATGTTGATGGAGAATCAAAGGCTTCTATACCATCAAAACGGCTAAAAGAAGATCCTTGACTAGCACTCAACCCTAAACCTCGTTTTGCAAAAGCATCCCAGATACGACACTGATTTGCTCCTCCATATAGTGTAAGATCTGCCGCGAGTATTGCATCACGACCATCTATAAAACCTGGATTACAAGGTTGTAATTTGAGTCCTTCTGTCACGAGGGCAATAGCAATATTATTTCCGCCAGTACCATTATAAATATCTGGGTCAAAACCGTATTCTTCAATAAGGTTCCAAGTCATCTCCCATAGCATTGCTGCCCATACAGAACCTACACCGTGAGGGACAGAAGCGCTTTGAATATTATTGTATGTACGAGGATCTTGAGATAAGTCTGTTGTATAAGGAAAGTCACGTATACCTGGATCATCAGGCCCTTGTTCGAATAGCCAGTTGCCTACAGGTCTTAAATCTGTTGCAACATCTTCTGGCTTTATTGTCATAACAGCACCATACCAGTCACTCCATCCTTCTCCCATTTGTTCGTCGTTAAATAGGCAGTCAGAATTTGCAGCCCCACCGGTAAGACGTGTAGAGATGCCGTGGCCATACTCGTGTATAATTACTAGGTTGTCTAAATCTCCGTCTCTAGAGCCACACGTATACATTTGCATTCTACCCGAAACTCCATCTGGAGAAAAACTAAAGTTTGCATTACACTCACCAGAACTGTCTTGAGCCTCAGCATTCACCTGGTCATTACCTACACCGCCATTATCATAATTGTTTTCTTGATAGTTACCGCTAGCCTCGTCAAAACCATATTGGTATAGTACATCGTGTATAACATTATTCCAATAAAAAAGATTTGTTATAGCTGCGCTTTCAGATTGATTTCCACCACTAAAAACAGTGTTTAATGGGTAATCAAAGAAAAGGCCTGCTCCTCCATCTGGTTGAAAGCCTGGATTGTCACCATCTTCATATGCATTTACATTATTTCCTCTTGTAACTGTATACTCAGCACCTGTTATACCATTTGTATCGTGCCACCCAAACGGTGAGGCAACAGCATTAAAAACTCCAGAAACTTGAGAGCGGTCACCGTCAAAAGGTGAAGCTAGTGGTAGTGGATACACTGTATATGTACCTTCCGTAAAAGACGCATCCGCTGGAGGAGAAGCTTTGAATGTTATATTTTCCGCTTTCGCGAAAGCGGTTTTATGAGCACTCTCACTGTGATCGTGATTTACAGTACAGGTTAAGGTCCTATTCTTTTTAGAAAGTATATCACCATTTGTGGCATCTACAAAGAAGTTGTACCAATTTTTGCTTTGGGTTTCATTTATAAAAAGTTCCCAAGTAGCAACTAGGGCTCCTTGATCTGTGACAGTATAGACTTTTTTTACTGGTATAGGGTCACGAGATATGTACGCACTCTTAAAGGTTCTAGTGTTTGTTTTTGCATCATAAGATATTTGATTTAATCCTCCAGATGTGTACCCCATTTTAGTCACCACAGATTGTATTGCTGCAGTTTCATTAATTATGTGCGAGGTAGACTTTACACGAGTTTCTATGTCCCTATAAAAGTTAATGTGACTCTGTACTGGTTTACCGTTTTTAACGTGAACACTACTTTCTGTTCCAATAACCTCAATACCATTATACGTTTGCCTAAAATAAATGTGTTGTATACCGCTTGTAGAACTAGTGTGCTCACTTGTTATTTGGTAAGCAGCAATGTCAGAAGGTTTAAGCTGTTGTTTTGCAATGTGAGAAACAAGAATCTTATCAATATCTCTCGAGGTAGATTGAGCGTTTATGGCAAAGGGGAATAGGCATAGAACGGCTACAAGTGCGCGTAATTTTGTGATCATAAATATGTTGATTGATTGATTGATGAAATAATTAATGGCTATAAACTTATGAAATTTCTTACTATATAATTTAATCTTGATAGTAATTTTTTTAACGCGTTGTTCTTTAGCTTAGTGAAGTGTTCATTTGATGATATGTTAAGATGCCATCTCATCTCTAAAGTAAAGTTATTTTTTTCTACGTCTTTATAAGTTTGCTTAGGTCTTAAGGTAGGTTCTGTATTGAAAATATTTCATTTTAAAGTGCCTTGTAAATATGTTTAAGTTGTTATTGCTATGTTTTCATCGGTCATCAATTCCGTTCTCAAAACTCAATGAAATCCCTACCTTCGTTTATAATGTCTATACTAGAAAACATAATAAGGGCTACTCAGTATAAAGAGCAATTGCTCGCCATACTCATAGATCCAGATAAGTTTGAGGTGGATGGTAATGAGAAGGGTAGCGCTTTCGCGAAAGCGTACTTAAAAAAAATCCCTGCGCAAACTACACATCTGTTTATAGGTGGTAGTACAGATCACAACCGCAAAACCGAAAAAGTTGTACAACTCCTCAAAGCCGAAACAGATTTACCAGTAATATTATTTCCGGGAGATTACACACAAGTTACTCCAGAGGCAAATGCGCTATTGTTTTTATCACTACTCTCTGGTGATAATCCGGAGTTTTTAATAGGACAGCAAGTAAAAGCCGCACGAGTAGTGCAACAAAGTAATCTTGAAGTCATACCTACGGGTTACCTTCTTATAGATGGCGGGTCGCAAACGGCAGTTGAGAGAGTTAGTAATACGCAACCGCTATCTCAAGATCAACCAGAAACTATTATAACGACTGCTCTGGCTGGACAATATCTGGGCAAAAAACTACTATATCTAGAGGCAGGAAGCGGTGCTAGAAGTGCAGTACAACCTCATATTATAAAATCAGTTTGTGAGGCGATTACCATACCCATAATTGTAGGTGGCGGCATACGTACAGAGCGTGCTATGCAAGCGGCTTTTACCGCTGGGGCTACAATGGTAGTGGTAGGCACGGCTTTTGAAGATAACACCTGGAATAACTAACGGTTTAAAACCACTACATTTGTTTATATGAAAGTTTTCTTCTTAGCCATAGTACTTACATTAACTGCGGTTGTAAATAGCCAGACTACCTTTGTAAAAGATGCAGTTACAAAGACGCCGGTTTCTTTTGCAACTATCTCTTTTGGAGATGGACGAGGTACATTTGCTGGAGAAGAGGGAGAGTTTAGATTTGAGGCATCTAAGTATAAAGACATTGATAGTCTTTACATTTCGGCAATAGGTTTTGAGAGTAAAACTGTTGCTACAAAAGGGCTGGTTTCTCAAGTATACTTGCAACCTGCAGCAAGCCAGCTAGAGGAAGTGGTTCTCACTTCAGAAAAAAAAGGAAAGTATAAAAAGAAAAAGCTTAAAGAAACTACACACATCAACTATTATAATAGCTGGCTTCCTACGGTAGAAAGTGAGGTGGCTGTGTTTTTTGAAAGGCAAGAGGGTAAGTCTACAAAAGTGGCGCAACTCTGGCTACCTATTAACTCAGAAAAGGAGTTTCGTAAAAAGGGTAATATGAAGTTTTCTACTCTTTTTAGAATTCAGTTTTATAAAAATGATAACGGACTACCTGGTGATGCTATGGTACACGATGATATCGTTTTTCGCGTAAGCGAGCAAGATGATGAGATGTATGAATTAGACATTTCAAAACACCAAATCTTTATCCCTAAAGGTGGGTTATATGCGTCTTTACAAGTACTAGGCTATGCAGACCCTCAAGGGAAATTGATACAGACTAAAAAATATAATGAGATAGAAACGCCTAGAGGTATACAAAAGGTGTCTATCACTTTTAGACCGCTGTTGCCTTTTACAAATGATCTTCCTGCGCAGAAGACTTTTGTAAGAAGGGTGTTTTTTAATAATAAAAAATGGCAAGTGTTTGACAAATCTTATAACGAGAACTCTGCACTAGTAAAGACAGGTCACGTAAACTATGGGATGGGAGCACTTTTGCACGTCTATAATAAATAACAAATTATGAATATATCTGTAGACCTTACTTTTAGTCCTTTGCAGGATGATTATGAAGGGCATATTATAAATTTTATAAAAAGGCTACGTGACTCAGGCCTCACTGTTATAGAAAACCCCCTTGCTACGCAGGTTTATGGCGATTATGATGAGGTGATGGGGCTTCTCACTGTAGAGATGAAGCGCAGTTTTGAAGAAGTGGGCATAGGCCTCTTTTACATAAAAATGGTAAAAACAGATCGCTCAGACTATGTCGCAGATTTTTGATTTCCTCTTTGGGCAATACGCGAGTTATGATACACTAGATATCGTATTAGAACTACTCGCCTCTGTATTTACAATAGCATCGGTTATTTATTCAAAAAAGAATAACGTTCTGGTCTTTCCTACGGGGATGATTTGTACAGCCATTTTTGTGTATTTATTACTCAAATGGGGTTTGCTAGGTGATATGATGATTAATGCATATTACTTTATTATGAGTGTATATGGCTGGTATGTCTGGACCAGAACGGTAGATGGTACAGCAGTCACTCCTATTACCACTACCTCAAAAAAAGAGCACATTATCTCTGTGGGTATTTTTATAGCCGCGGCGGTATTTACATATGTCGTATATATCACTTTTGATAAAATTTCACACTGGACATCATATATAGATATGATTACGACAGGCATTTTCTTTGTAGGAATGTGGCTTATGGCAAAGCGTAAAATAGAAAACTGGATATACTGGATTATAGGTGATATCATCACTGTGCCCTTATATTTTTATAAAGGTTTAACCTTTAGTAGTATCTTGTATTTTGCATTAACGATTATTGCCGTTTTCGGTTATTTAGAATGGAAGAAAAACTTAGACAAGTCCCTAGCAGTTGTATAAGAGTATGTCTTTTTGGACCAGAGAGTAGTGGGAAAAGTACGCTTTCGCGAAAGCTATCAGAGCATTACAACGCTCCCCTGGTAGAAGAGTTTGCCCGAGAATATTTACAAGAACTTTGGGAGAAGGAGAAGAAAATCTGTCGACCCAAAGATTTACTTCCCATAGCTGCTGGACAGATAGATTTAGAAAATAAAGCAGCCGCAAGCACAGATAGGCTTATCATTTGTGATACAGATTTACTTACTACAAAGGTCTATAGTGAAGCATATTATGATGGGTGGTGCCCAGAATTATTAGAAAAAATAGCATTAGAAAATCAATATGATTTGTATCTTTTAACCTACATAGATACACCTTGGGAAGAGGATGATTTACGAGATAGACCACACCGGCGGTTAGAAATGTTTAAAGCCTTTGAAAGCGCTTTGATAAAGTATAATAGACCCTACATTATAATGAAGGGAGGAGTACAAGAGCGAGTGACGGAGGCAACTCAGGTAATTAACACACTATTAGTTTGAAAATAACAGAAGAAGATAAAAAGCAGCTGGACAAAAGAGGCATTGCACTAGAGCAAGTACAGAGTCAGTTTGAGAGTCTAACCAAAGGTATTCCTTTTGCAGATTTAAGGGATGCCGCCACAGATGGAAATGGAATACTCATCTTATCTTCAGATCAAGAAAAAGCACTTGTAGAAAAATTTGATCAATCTAGTGGTAACCTTGAGTTATTAAAGTTTACACCAGCCTCTGGTGCGGCAACTAGAATGTTTAAATTTCTCTTTCAGTTTTATGATGATTACAATCCCGTAGAGGGATCAATAAACGCCTACATTAATAAAAAGGGAGTACCAGAACTACGCCTATTTTTTGTGGGATTAGATAGTTTCCCTTTTTATAAAAAGGTGCGTAAGCGCATTAAGAAGAGGTATAGTGATGGAGAATCACTAGATATAGATGTAAATAGATTGCGGTTTATAAAAATACTGCTCAATGAAGATGAGCTTAATTTTGGAAACAAACCTAAAGGCTTATTCCCATTCCACAGGTATAAAAAAAATATTGCTACTGCCTTTGAAGAGCATTTATTTGAAGGCGCATCTTATGCGGCAAAAGATGGAGTAGCACGATTGCACTTTACAATCTCTGAGGCACATTTAGAGCGTTTTCAAAAACAGTTTGAAAAACGTAAAGACTACGTACAAGAAAAAACCGCCACTACTTTTGACATTTCATACTCATTTCAATCTCCAGCTACAGATACTGTTGCACTAGCAAGTAATGGAGAATTGCTTAGGGACAAAGAAGGACAACTAGTTTTTAGACCTGGTGGTCACGGAGCGCTTATAAACAACCTTAATGAGCAAGATGCAGATGTTATTTTTATAAAGAATATAGACAATGTAGTTGTAAGCAAGTATCGTAAGAAGGTTGCTCACTTTAAAAAAATGCTTGCAGGTAAGTTGCTTGAGATACAAGAAAAATCTTTTGCCTACTTGCATAAACTAGATGATGCCAAAGCTATAAATGAGCAAGTTATTTTAGAGATTGCTACATTTCTACAAAATGAGCTTTTTATAAAGGTTGCATCAGATTTTGAGCGATACTCGCCTACCTATCAAGTCGAGTACTTGAGAGAACTTCTAGACCGGCCACTACGAGTTTGTGGTATGGTAAAAAATGAAGGAGAGCCAGGTGGAGGTCCGTTTTGGGTTCGTCACGAAAATGGGAAGGAATGTCTCCAGATTGTAGAGAGTGTGCAAATCAACCCTGGTGATAACGCACAGCAACAAATTGTAACAAATGCGACTCACTTCAACCCAGTAGATATTGTTTGCGGAGTAAAAAATTACAAAGGTGAGAAATATAACCTTCTCAAATATGTAGACTATAAAGCCGGATTCATAGCTTCAAAAAGTTACGAGGGACAGAAAATAAAAGCACTTGAGCACCCCGGTCTTTGGAACGGAGGAATGGCGCACTGGAATACCATCTTTATTGAAGTGCCGCTCTTAACGTTCAATCCTGTAAAAACGGTAAATGATCTCCTTAAACCAGCTCACCAGGTTAGGTAAAATGTTTTTTATTACGCTTTCGCGAAAGCGAACTACTCAATCTTAATACTAATGTTGTATAATGAGGTTAAAATTTGTTTAATCTTTTTAATAAAACAATAAACAATAGTATCTTTATTCGAAAATTAGGATATGGATACCGCATTGGTATGGTTTAGAAATAATCTTAGAGTTCAAGATAACGCGTCACTTACGGCGGCTATTGCTACCGGTAAAAGAGTTGTCGGTGTTTATTATTTTGATCCTCGTCATTATGAGGAGGGTGATTTTGGTTTTAAAAAGACCGAAAAATATAGAGCTAAGTTTCTTATTGAAACAATAGAAAATCTAAAAGCAAATCTAGACAAGCGCAATATCACCTTGCTAGTTTATAATCTCAAGCCCGAAGAGCATATAACCTCTGTAGTTAAAAGTTATAAAGTAACTAGCCTGCATTCTCAAAAAGAGTGGACGGCAGAAGAGGTTAAAGTTACAAACGCTGTAGAGCGCGCAATACCTGAAGTAAGCCACGAGCTGGTGTATGATCAGTTTCTATTTCACCCAGATGATATTCCTTTCAATACCATAACAGAGGTTCCTAAAATCTTTACACAGTTTAGAAAAAAGTGCGAGAAAGAAAGTGATGTTAGACCTATTTTCAAAGAGCTTACGGCACTACCGCAAGAAAATATCTTAACTACCGTAACTCCTATATCTACACTAGAAGACTTAGGGCTAGACACTTTTGTAAAAGATCACCGCACAGCATTCCCTTGGGAAGGTGGAGAAGATGCTGCTTGGGCTCGTCTTAATGACTATTTCTGGACCACACAAAAGCTTGCTTATTATAAGAAAACCCGTAACGGTCTCATAGGTGAAGGTTATAGCTCTAAGCTCTCAGCCTGGCTTGCAAATGGGTCCATATCTGCAAGACAGATTTATTGGAAGGTAAAAAGATTTGAAAAAGAAGTCAAAAAAAATCAAGACACCTACTGGCTCATATTTGAGCTTATATGGAGAGATTATTTTAAGTACGTCTCTCTTAAACACGGTGATAACATTTTTAAAATAGGCGGTATTCTCAATAAAGAATATGACTGGAAGCATAACAATAAGGCCCAACGCGAGTGGATTAATGGGAATACAAAATATGATTTTGTAAACGCAAATATGATTGAGCTCAAGGAAACCGGATGGATGTCTAACCGCGGTCGTCAAAATGTTGCTAGCTTTTGGGCAAAAGAACAAGAGCAAGACTGGCGTGTAGGCGCAGCATATTTTGAAAGTATACTCATAGATTATGACGTACACAGCAACTGGGGTAACTGGATGTATAATGCGGGGGTAGGTAACGACCCTCGTGACCGTAAATTTAATATAAAGAGACAGCAAGATATGTATGATGGGAGCGGGAAATATGTCAGGCTATGGACGCAGGAAGAACTTTTTTAAATGAAAAAATTACGACTCATACTAGGCGACCAGCTCAATCATAAACACTCTTGGTTTCAAGAGCAGGACGATGAGGTGGTGTACTTTATGGCAGAAATGCGCCAAGAAACAGACTATGTAAAACATCATATTCAAAAGGTGGTTGCCTTTTTTATGGCTATGCGCGAGTTTGCAAGCTGGCTACAAGAGCGAGGTCATACGGTCGTTTATTACCAGCTAGATGATGCTCGTAACACGCAAAGTCTTACAGAAAATCTTGAACAGCTTATAGTCCAGTATGATATTGAGCAGTTTGAGTATCAATTACCAGACGAGTATAGACTAGATGAGTTATTAGTACGCTTTCGCGAAAGCGTAAACATTCCCGTACAATCTTGCGACACAGAGCATTTTATGAGTTCGCGCACAGATTTGCAAGAATTCTTCAAAGGAAAAAAGCAATTTACAATGGAATACTTCTACCGTATGATGCGCAAGAGGTACGACATTATGATGATAAATGACAAAGATCCAGAAGGCGGAAAGTGGAATTTTGACCACAGTAACCGCAATAAGTGGAAGGGTGAGACCCTCATCCCACACGAGCGTGGTTTTAGAAAAGATGCACGTGAGATTGTTGAGCTGCTAGAAAAAGAAGGAGTAAAAACCATAGGCCGCATTACCGAAAAGCACTTTAACTGGCCCACTAGTAGAGCAGATGGACTTTCTGTGTTGAGATATTTTTGTGAGAACCTGTTGGTGCATTTTGGCGATTATCAGGACGCTATGGATCCAGATCAAGCATATCTGTATCATAGTAGATTGAGCTTTGCGATGAATAGTAAACTCCTAGATCCTCAAGAAGTAATTGAAACGGTTATAGACTACTGGAGAAACCATAGCGATGATATTTCTATAAGTCAAGTAGAGGGATTTGTGAGACAGATATTAGGCTGGCGAGAGTATATGAGAGGGATGTACTGGATGCAAATGCCAGAATTTGGAACTGTAAACACGCTAGAAAATACTAATGATTTACCAGATTTTTACTGGACGGGTAAAACTAAGATGAACTGCTTGAGCTGCAGTATAAATAATAGCCTTGATAATGCCTATGCACACCACATACAGCGACTTATGGTGACTGGTAATTATGCACTGCTTACAATGTGTGATCCATTACAGGTAGATGAGTGGTATTTGGGTATTTACATAGATGCAATAGAGTGGGTAGAAATTACAAACACAAGAGGAATGTCACAATGGGCAGATGGCGGAAAGATTGCTACAAAACCCTATGTGTCAAGCGGTAGTTATATTAATAAAATGTCTAATTATTGTAAGGGTTGTCATTACAAAGTGAGTAAGAAAACAGGAGAAGATGCCTGCCCTTTCAACGCATTGTATTGGAATTTCTTAAGTGAGAAGCGTGCACATTTTGAAAACAATAATAGAATGAATATGATGCTTAGCCTTCTTGATAAAATGGATAAGAAGACCTTGCAAGCACACCAAGAACGAGCGCAAGATATTATAGAGCATCCTGAGAATTATTGAGTAAAAGTAAATCACATATCACCGTACACTGGTTTAAAAGAGACCTAAGACTACAAGATAATGAAAACTTGTGGCAGGCACTTCAACATAGTGAACCTGTAATATTGCTATATATCTTTGAACCTTCTTTACTAGATGATGAGCATTATAGTGAGCGACATTTTAATTTTATAAAAGAGTCACTTCAGGATTTACAAAGCAGATTAGAAAATTATGACACCAAGATACTTGTTGTTCAAGGAGAAGTGATACCTGTTTTTAAAAAATTACAGCAGCATTACACCATAAAACGGGTCTATTCTCACGTAGAAACTGGAATTCGAAAAACCTATGATAGAGATATTGCATTTAAGGTCTACCAGCAGTCTCAAGACATACGATGGATACAATTTATAAATAATGGAGTAAGGCGTAGCTTAAGTAACAGAGTAGGCTGGGTACAAGGCTGGGAATGGTGGATGACTGAGCCACAACGCATTTTTGTGCCGCAAAGCGGAGACCTTGTTACAAAGAAAGAAGTAGAGGTCTTTGAGCAGTATTTTGATTGTGTCTCTTTACAAACACCAGAAAATACAGCATTTCAAAAAGGAGGCACTACAATGGGACTGCGTTATTATGATAGCTTTTTGAGGGACAGAATCAAAAATTATAATGCTCATATCTCAAAACCTTTACTAGCCAGAAAGAGTTGTAGTCGCTTGTCTCCATATATAGCTTGGGGTAACCTGTCGGTGCGCGAAGTATGGCAGCGGGCAAAAAAGCTGCGACAAGCCTCACCTTACAAAAGACAGATAGATGGTTTTACCTCACGCCTTAGGTGGTCTGCTCATTTTATACAGAAGTTTGAGATGGAAGATACAATGGAGTTTGTAAGTGTAAATAGAGGCTTCCATAGCTTAAAGAAAGTGTCTAACCCAGTCTATGCAAAGGCTTGGCAAGAGGGTAAAACAGGTTACCCGCTAGTAGATGCTTGTATGAGATGCCTTGTAGAGACGGGTTATCTCAATTTTAGAATGAGAGCGCTTACGTTGTCATTTTTTACACACAACTTGTGGCAACCCTGGCAAGATGCATCAGCATTTCTTGCGAGGCAATTTTTAGATTTTGAGCCAGGTATACACTACCCGCAAATACAAATGCAAGCTGGAGAAACCGGTATTAATATGTTGCGTATTTATAACCCTGTAAAAAACAGTTATGAACACGACCCAGAAGGAGAGTTTATAAAAAAGTGGATTCCAGAACTACGTGAAGTACCGCTGTCATACATACACGAACCGTGGACGATGAGCCTCCTCGAGCAGCAGTTTTGTAATACAACTATAGGTAAGGACTACCCAGCGCCTATTGTAAATATAAAAGAGACCCAAAAATATGCTACAGATACAATGTGGAAGTACAAAGAGCGTCCCGCTGTAAAGCAAGATGCCGTGCGCATTTTAAAACGGCATACCTTAGTAGATAGACAGGTATGGGATTAATAATAGATTACAAAAAAAGAAGAAATATGAAAGAGTTTACAGATAGACAGTTAGATCGCATTATCGAGATGGCGTGGGAAGATCGCACCACTTTTGATGCGATTCAATTTCAGTTTGGGATAAGTGAGCGTGAGGTTATAGATATTATGCGTCGTGAGATGAAGCCTTCTAGTTTTAGAATGTGGCGAGCACGTGTGCAGGGTAGAAGTACAAAGCACGCCGCAAAGCGTAACTATGGAATAGATGATGCCCGTTTTAAGTGTAGTAGACAGAAACAGATTACACATAATAAAATATCTAAGAGAAGATAAGTGCAAACCGCAGTAGGTTAAACTGTGAAGACGCTGTTAAGCTTTTCGTTTTAAGATATTGTTTAATGATTGAGCATTATCTTTGTACAAAAAATGAGTTATCACGCTTTCGCGAAAGCGTACTAATAACTCCGCTCACCAAGCACGATAATTTAAGATGACAAAGAAAAAACCAGATCAGGTTGTATATAATGAAGAAAAAGGGAAGTATGATGCTGCCTTAACTCCATATGCTACAAACCTAGGTGCTCCAGCCATTGTAACAGATGATGTTACTACCTGGAAAAACTCAAATATAAGTAAGGTTAACCATCAATTTAAGACAGAGTATAAAGAGCTTAAAGCGCAGTATGATAAAATGATGGAGCAGTTTGAGTATAATAACCTTATTTACTCTGCAAAGTTTTCTTTTGAGCCTATAGTAGGCGCCGTTTATCATTTATACAAGAGAGGAGGAGGTGAGCCTTTTTTATCACTCATCTCGCCAGAGGAATGTAACTGGGACTTTGTAGGCACTTTTGAGCTCAAAGCAGATAAAATTTGGAACCGCATAGACACACCCCTAGATGAAGAAGAATAACTTACAACAAGCAACCGTAGGAGGTGGCTGTTTCTGGTGTACAGAGGCGGTAGTACAACGTCTCAAAGGAGTTACAAATGTAGTTTCTGGTTATGCTGGAGGGACCGTGCCCGGTCACCCTACATATAGAGAGATTTGCTCTGGTCTTACGGGTCACGCAGAGGTGATACAATTTGATTATGACCCTACTGTGATTACTTATGCAGAGATTCTTACAGTCTTTATGACTACGCACGACCCTACCACGTTAAACAGGCAAGGTGCAGACCGAGGTACACAATATAGATCTGTAATTTTTTATCACAATGAAGAGCAAAAAGAACAAGCCGAGCAAGTGATAAAAGTTGTACAAGAGTATTATGAAGACCCTATAGTTACAGAGGTGTCTGAGTTACCTACGTTTTATGAGGCTACGCAAGATCATCAAGATTACTACAACGAAAACAGATTACAAGGCTACTGTAGAGTCGTGATTGATCCCAAAATTGCTAAACTCAAAAAGTACTACGAGCATTTAATAGCCTCATAGAATACTAGTTTTTACAATATTAAAAAGCCACATAACTTCTAGTAATATAGAGTGATGTGGCTTTTTTGAGTATGAAGTATTTATTTACGCTTTCGCGAAAGCGGACTTATCTTTTCTCATTTATGAGTCTGTAAATTAATAATGCGGTACGTTTAGTAAGCATCTCTATGGTGTTTATGTATACCGTTTCATTTGGCGTGTGTGCTCCTGTTCCCATTGTGCCTAAACCGTCAAGACAAGCCACATATTCTGCGACAAAAGAGGTGTCTGCAGCGCCACGTTTTCCAGGGTCGTATGCTGCCACAGCTGGCCCTCCCATATCGAGGCTTACTTGACTTAATTTTTCTAAAAGCGCATAATTTTGAGGAGTAGGCTGCATTGCTGGGTAACTATCTTCAAACTCGACCACAGCGCTTGTTTGCGGTAAATTATTTGCAACAATGGCTCTCATTTTATCACGAGCTTCTTCTTTTTGCTCTTCAGATATAAAGCGTAGGCCACCTTGTACGTATGCAGTTTGTGCTACTACATTTCCTTTGCCAAAGATGCTTCCCTTACTTTGTTTTGCTTCAAGATCCATTTTTGTGCCTCCCAGCATCATACCAGGATTAAAGGATAGTAATTCTGGACCTCTTACTTCGTTATAAAAACCGTTGAGAATACGTGCAAGTTCAAAATTTGCTCCTGCACCTACGCTTTCGCGAAAAATACCACTCGAGTGTGCTCTTTTTCCAGTAACGGTTACATTCCAGTTTGATGAGCCACGTCTGGCTACGGTTGCATTATCAAAACCTGTTGAGGTTTCAAAACCAAGGGCAATATCTGAGCTCTTTGCTGCGTCTATAAGATCCTTACGGCTTATAGTGAGCGGTTTTCCTGTGCTTTCTTCATCTCCAGTAAAGGCTACTGTGATTTGTGCATTGTCTAGCATCCCTGCTTGTTTTAGAGCTTTGAGCGCATAAAGTACGACCACGTTACCCCCTTTCATATCATTTGCTCCGGGTCCTTTTGCTACGGTGTCGTTTACCATTTCAAATTTTTGAAACTCGCTGTCTTCTTCAAAAACCGTATCAAGATGACCTATAAGTAGTAATCTTTTACCTTTTGTACCCTCTGTAGTTGCAAAGAGATGTCCTGCACGGTCCATTTCGGCGGGCATATCAATCCACTTTGTGTTAAAGCCTATGTCTGTAAATGCGCTAGAGAAGCGATTACCTACTTCTTTTACTCCTTTTACATTTAGAGTTCCGCTATTAATGTTTACTACCTCTTCTAGAAATGCGATACTCTCTGCCGAGTTTTTTTCTACTAGGGTAAGTATACGCTGTTCTTGAGGTGAGAGTTTATTGCTAGTTTGAGCGGTTACTGTTTTTGCTTTCGCGAAAGCGATAATAATAAATAGGGCTAGAGTAGTCTTGAGAAGGTGATTTTTCATTGCTTAAACGATGTTATTTTTAAGAGATAGTATTATAAAAGTAGTGATATGTGACCAGTTATACGTTTATTATCTATCTCGATTACGTACCAGTAGTCATCTGGCGGGAGTAACTTACCGTTAAATCGCCCACCCCAAGTAAAAGTGGTACCGTTACCACTAGCGATTAACTTACCATAACGATTAAAGACTTGTATAAAACTAGTGTTAAAGTATGTGGCGTCTGGTAATAAAAAGTAGTCATTGATTCCGTCATCATTTGGGGTGAAGTACGTGGGAATATTATAATGATAGTACGTTATAATAACAGGAAGGCAGCCCGATGTATTACGAACAAAAATAGTTTTAATGCCTCCAGGTTGATTTCTAAATATGGGCTGGGTATAATAAATTGAGCCATTGAGTGAGTATTCCCAGTTGCCTTCATTTTCAACATCTATAATAATGTTTTCGCCTTGAGTTGTAATATTTGCTACGATGGGAGACGCTATGCCAGTTACTTGAAATGTTTTTGTGACACTACAGCCAGCAGTGTTTGTCATTGTCACGCTATATGTTCCGGCATTGCTGATTGTTATATCTGGTGTGGTGGCTCCCGTGCTCCATAAGTAGCTCACATTTGTAATACCCGCATTAAGATCGATACTCTCTTGGTTGATACAAATATTGCGTTGCTCTACCTGATTTGTCACAACGGGTGCT
Source organism: Dokdonia sp. MED134 (assembly GCF_000152925.2). Taxonomy (NCBI): domain Bacteria; kingdom Pseudomonadati; phylum Bacteroidota; class Flavobacteriia; order Flavobacteriales; family Flavobacteriaceae; genus Dokdonia; species Dokdonia sp. MED134. The sequence goes on from NZ_CP009301.1 coordinate 2,283,112, forward strand.
GGTAGTTGTGATAATATTACTGGTGTGCGTGATAGACTCCCGCATTCTGTTCCCTGTACATAAGACTGCGCATAGTAGATCCCTGGTAATGCAGGTGTAAAAGAATTTCCAGTAGCTATTATTTCTGTACTTGTAGCTGAGGTGTACCATTGTACATCCTCACCTGTAGCTACAGTGACTGAGATAGGTGGTAAAGGTTGGTTTTCACACACATTTACATTGCCATCGCTCAAAGGTGCTTGAGGGGCGTCTATAAAGTCTATTAAATATGCTTCAGATAAAAAGGAGCAAAGTGGGTTTCCTATACTTGCTATATCTGTTGCTGTATTTACTCTGTAATAAGTTGTAGTGTTTAAAACAGGTGTAGTATACGAGCCGTTTGTAGCCCCAGCAATAGGGGTCCAGTTTATGGCATCATTACTCACTTCCCATTGTAAAAAAACGGCACTGCTTAGAGCAACAGAGAGTGTGGTGGTAAATGAATTCTGATTATTACATATTAGTATGTCTTCTTCTCCAGATATATCTGAGCTTATAGTGCTTACATCTCCACAGGCTCTAAAGACTATATCGTCTATAGCAAGATCATTACCACAGCCACCGTTGCCGTTATTAATCATCCTTAATATGACTTCGTTTTGTCCTGCTTGTGTTTCAAAGATGAGACCGTATTGGGTCCATATAGGATTTGCCGTTCCAGCAATGTCGCCCGTATCTCCTGAGGCTAAAAGTACGGTATCAGAACTATCCCATATTTGAAACCTTACATTTACTGGTATACCGTTTCCGCCGCATACTGCAGAGTTGATATTATAGAGGTTTTGTAAAAATGCAGAAAACTCATATGAAGTATTTTCACAAAGACCACTTATTGTTTTTTGATAAAATTGATCTGCTGTAAAGCTCGCGTTTACTATAAACGCTTTTCCATTAGTATCACCAGGAGTATGATCTGGCCCTATATGAAATGCGCCTAGTTGTTGCATTTGTGAAGAGATTGTATAAAAGCCATCTTCTGGACCGCTATCTACATATGTATAAGAAGTTATATCTGTACTTAAAGCAGGCCCATTACTAGTGCCCGTCCCAAAATCTTCTACAAAGATGGGAGCACCGAGATCTCCAGAACAAAACCCTAATTGCCCAAAACTAATACTAGTAGTAAGTGATAATAGGGTAAAAAAGATATAAAATGACTTGTTCATAGGGATTATAACAAAGATATAGGAAACAAACTATATCTATCATATTGATTTCTAGCTCCATATGTTATTTTGATATAAGAGGTAGGAGTTTTACAGAGTAGACTGTTTCATAAACAAAGCATTTAATCCTACTAAATGATAGTTGATACCAAGTGTTGGTGTATTGTTTTTATTTAAAACTACCCGACTATGACTTCCCCGAATTCATAATCGGAAACAATAGTTCTCCTACTAGAAGTGTTGTAAATAGAAACATTTTTGAAGAATCCCAAGAAACTTTTGTACTTGGGATTTTTTCATTTTGAATAGATACGCTTTCGCGAAATTCATAATGTAATCACGTAAAAAGCTGTTTAAAAAGTAGTTGTAGATTTATTTTGTGGGGATAGGTTTTTGCTTAAGTTATGAAGGCAAAATAAATCGCTAAAAAAAGTCGAAAAAATGTCAATTTTTTTTTGATGATTGTAAAAAAGCTTTATATTTGCATCCGCTTACAAAAAGTAACACTCCTCAATAGCTCAGTTGGTTAGAGCATCTGACTGTTAATCAGAGGGTCCTAAGTTCGAGTCTTAGTTGAGGAGCTAGTAAGTAAAAGCCACACAGTCCGTGTGGCTTTTTTTATGCTCAATAGTTTGTACAAGGTTTTGATTATAGTAAGTTCTTTTGCGCTCATCTTTTTTAGAATGTGCTGTAAACAAAAAAAGCCTCTCCTACAGGAAAAGCTCTTCACCGGATTCAACTACAAATCCTACCACGTGTGACGTGGCCAACACAACGATGTTAAAAGTACTAAAAAAATAGAAACTTCTATTTTATCTCTCCCAGTGTAAAGTATAAATCAGATACAGAAATTATAATATATTTGAGAGATGAAGAAATACGATCTAAGCTTCCCTATTTTTTTTCTTACCCTATTTTATCTTTTAATTTTTGCTTCTCACGCCCATAGCCAGACTAAGGAGGTTGATAGCACAACATTCTACTATAATTCTATTATGGGTGCTACTAGTAAAGAATCTATACAAAAGGGTGTGGTTTTCTTTGAAAACGAATTAAAATCTAATACTAAAAAAGAGGATCCACATTATAGAGCACAGATTTTTGATCTTATCTCGCTAGGATATTTTAATATGGGTGAGTTTTTTAAAAGCGAAATCTCTGCTATAGAAAGTTATAAGGCTCTTGATCTAGCATCACAAACTATAGATAGAGAGGATATCAAAATAAGATTAGGAAACCGTCTAGGTAGACTTTATAGAAGGCTAGGAGATGATGATAATGCATTAAAGTATTACAAGAATACACTTCCTTTACTTTCAAAAAACAGAGATAGTTTAATCCTTTTAAATAATATAGCTTCAATCTATATGGATCGTGAAGACTATCAAAAAGCAGTAGACTTGCTGGCTCCCTTTGTAATTGATTCAACTTCTATATTAGAAAAAAAATATCTGGCTACTATTCTTGATAATTACGGTTATAATTTGTCTCATTTGCATCCTCTCGAAGGGCTATCTTTTATGAAGCGCGCAGAAGATATAAATAAGACAATAGGTTATATGCGAGGCCTCTTTTCTGTTAAAAGACATCTTTCTCAATATTATCGAAATAATGAAAACCTTCTTAAAGCATCTGAGTACGCATTGGGAGCAAGCGAAATTGCAAACTCGCTAGGAAGTCCCACTTATAAAAAAGAAGCTTTAGGACTTCTCATTGAGGCGGGTATAACAACAGACGCCTTAGCCTATAAGCAATTGTCAGATAGTTTGCAGAGTGTGCAAGAACAAGTGGCAAATAAATATGTTGCTCAAAAATATGACTACAGTGTCTTTCAAAATGAAGCTCAGGAGAGTGAGCTAGTTGCTCAAAAGGAAAAAACTAAAAATAGATTTTACCAATTTTTAGTCATTTTTTTAATACTTCTTGCTGTTGCTGTATTTGTTATTTCTAGGCTGTTTAACAAGAAAAAAAGGATGGAGGAGATGTTTAAAACAGAGGCTCGTTTTTCTAAAAAAATACACGATGAAGTATCTAATGATATTTATAAAGTAATGGCACATATGCAGAGCAGTAAGGAACTGGATCCTGGTCTTATGGATAACCTAGAAAGTATTTATAATAGAACACGAGATATCTCTAGAGAGACAAGTCCAATAGATGCTAGTAAAAATTTTCAGACTACATTAAGTGATCTTTTACTGGGGTATCAATGTGACTCACTAAATATTGTTACTAGAAATAGTGATGGCGTGAGATGGGCACAAATATCTAACGAGAAGAAGAATGCTATTTATAGAGTTTTGCAAGAGCTTATTACAAATACAGTAAAACACGGCAGGGCAAGTTTGGTACTCATTGAGTTTAATCAAGATCATAAAAAAATTGCAATCAGATATAAGGATAATGGCATAGGGTCAGAACTATCTAATAAAAATGGCTTGCAGAATGTGGAAAACCGTATAAAAGCCTTTAAGGGAACTGTTACATTTGAAAGTGAAAAGAATAAAGGTTTTCAGGCAAATATCCAGATGTAATGTTTAAAAAAGTTCTAATAGCAGATGACTTAGTCAGTATTAATGAAGGTGTGTCGCATACACTTAGTGGTTTAAATATAAATGGAGCAAAACAGGTCACATATTGTGATGAGGCTTATTTACAAATCAAGAAGGCAGACAGAGATAATTTACCTTATGACTTATTAATAACCGACTTGTCTTTTACAGCAGATCATAGAAGGCAGCGATTTTCTTCTGGAGACGCGCTTGCAGAGGTTGTCAAAAAAGAACACCCCGAGATTAAAGTTATAGTCTACTCTGTAGAAGACCGCTTTCAAAGAGTACGTCAACTCTATAATGATGTCCATATAGATGCCTTTGTGTGTAAAGGTAGGGATGGTATTTCAGAGCTTAAGGACGCAATTAAAACCGTGTCTGAGGGTAATCGCTATATCTCCCCTAAAGTCGCAATGGCGTTATCTAATAATGCAAATCTAGAAATAAATGAGTACGACATTACACTTATGAGATTACTCTCATATGGCTACTCTCAAGAAGAGATAAGTAAAGATCTTAAAGAGAAGAATGTATCACCTTCTAGCGTAAGTGCTATTGAAAAGAAACTAAATAAGTTGAAAATTCAATTTAGAGCAAATAATGCAATACATCTCGTAGCTCTGGTGAAGGATATGGGGCTCATTTAAAAGAAAAATTGTTCTAATTGTGGATTCCCGTAAAGTATAGAAAATACAATCTTATATACTTGTAATGCTTTAAGTTTTTGGGGGGCTTAAAGCATTTGTTTGTTAAAGAGTATCTTCGGGTGCTCTTTTTTTATGCTTTATTATATCCAGAACTTAACGAAAACAAAAAAAGCCTCTCCAATCAGGAAAAGCTCTTCATCGGATTCAACTACAAACCCTTACCACGTGTGACGTGGCCAACACAACACTGTAAAAAAAAAGCCCACAAATGTGGGCTTAATTATGCGGTCTGGACGAGACTCGAACTCGCGACCCCCTGCGTGACAGGCAGATATTCTAACCAACTGAACTACCAGACCGTTCCCTTATGTTATAGACTTGGAGGTTGTCTTAATTCTTCAATATTTTACTTGCTACATTTCCTTTGTCAAGAACTAACAACTCATCGTTGCTCTGTTGCGGGTGCAAATATAGAACACCTTTTTAATTGCACCAAATAATTTTTTAAAATTTTTATAAAAATTTCTGACGCTCTACTAAAAACGTCGTCAGTATGGGGCTAAAGCCGTTTTCTAAAATCGCAGGAATGTATTTAATTCTATATTGTGCACACTTGATTTGCAGTGTTTTAAAATAAGTTTCTACAGAGCTTTTGTAAATATCACGTATACTATCTGCATATAAATTAATAGATGCTCCACTTTCTACATCAACAAACTTTTTTGGGTTATTGTCAAAATCAAAGTTATATTCCTTCTCCTTACTGTAGGTGTGAAACAAAATTACTTCGTGCTTGTTGTATTTAAGATGCTGTAAGGCTTCAAAAAGTTGCTCTTGCTCCACATCGTCTTGTAGCATATCAGAAAAAAGAAAAACCAGAGACCTACGTTTTAACTTCTCTGCAATAAGATGAAGGTGTTTATAAGTATCTGTGCCTTTAGGTTGTTCCTTATGTGAGCGAGTAGTATTTATAATACCATTAAGTTGGTCTAGTAGCATATGGTGGTGCCTATCGCTACCTTTTTCTCCTGTATAAAAATCATAAGTATCACTATAGATACTCATTCCCACAGCATCACGCTGCTTCTTCATAAGATTCATAATAGCTGCACTAGCCAGCGCAGAGAAGCTTATCTTGTTAAGCTCTGTTATGCTAGGCTCTTTTACAGCAGGATAGTGCATAGAACTACTATTATCTACAATAAGGTGACAGCGCAGGTTAGTTTCTTCTTCATATCGCTTTGTATAAAGCCTGTCTGTCTTTGCATAGAGTTTCCAGTCTATGTGTTTTGTACTCTCGCCGGGGTTGTAAATCTTATGCTCTGCAAACTCTGCCGAGAAGCCGTGAAAAGGACTCTTATGCATACCAGATATAAATCCCTCTACCACCTGGCGCGCTAGTAGCTCTAAATTGCCAAAGCCTGAGGTTTTATGAAGTTCTGATTTTATATCCATCGTTATGCGAGTGTAGCGGTTAGAAATGCTCTTAAATGAATCGGAACTTGCCCTAAAAGAAGAACAAGTTCCGATGTGTTATTAGAGTAGCGGGTTTATCCTTCGTAAACGCCGTCTACGATACCGTAGTCTACAGACTCATCTGCACCCATCCAGTGATCACGCTGGAAGTCTTTCATTATTTTATCAAAAGTTTGCCCACAGTTATCTGCAAGAATCTGTGCGCTAAGCTCTTTTGTTTTTACAATTTCTTGTGCAGTAATTTCTATATCAGATGCTTGACCTCTAGCTCCTCCAGAAGGCTGGTGTATCATAACACGAGCGTGTGGCTGTATAAAGCGGCGACCTTTTTCTCCTACAGAGAGTAATAGTGACCCCATACTAGCAGCTAGACCTGTACAGATGGTAGAGACTGGGCTCTTAATCATCTTTATAGTGTCATACATTGCAAATCCAGAAGTTACATAACCACCAGGGCTATTTATAAATAACTGAATCTCATCGTGCCCTTGTGCGTCAAGATATAGTAATCTATCTATAACGTGCTTTGCGCTCTTATCATCTACCATTCCCCAAAGGAATATCTTTCTATCATTGAGCAACTGGTTGTCAATAGCGTCTTGTACTTTTATTTTCTTTTCCATAAATATCGCTGCTCTGGCAGCTATTAGTCATTTTCGCTTGCGCAAAAATCTATTGGTGTTAGACAATATAAATTTCATAAATAGTAAAGTGTGCATTTTACGCTTTCGCGAAAGCGTACACCTTCTATCTAATGCTTTAAAAATACAAAAAGGCTCGGCACTGTGCCAAACCTTTCTGATAATCTTATTAAAATAGGGGAGACTATAAAAGTCCGTCTATTGCTTCTGTATAAGTAGCCTTTGGAGCAACACCTACTTGACGTCCTACTACTTCACCGTTTTTAAACATAAGTACTGTAGGGATGTTACGTACACCGTATTTTGCAGCAAATTCTTGGTTTGCATCTACATCTACTTTACCTACGATAGCTTTACCTTCGTACTCTCCAGCAATCTCTTCGATAACTGGTCCTACCATACGACAAGGTCCACACCAAGCAGCCCAAAAGTCTACTAATACTGGCTTATCGCTTTTTAATACTTGTTCTTCAAATGTTGCATCTGTGATTTCTAATGCCATAACTATATCGTGTTAAATTGTTATTCTAATTTGTAATACAAAGTTAGTCAATAATAATTCCAAACCTTACAATGCGCATATCAGGATTGACTATCGCGTCATTGTGGCAGGTTATAGTAAGTAATTAACTACTATATAGTCTTTTATCTTCTACTTCCAAAAACTTGTAGTGCAAAGTATAAGAGAGTGGCAAGTGATCCTAAAGCGGCAACAAGATAGGTGCGTGCTGCCCATTTTAGGGCATCCTCTGAACCATCATACTCTTCTGGGGTTACCATATTTTCGGCTTTGAGCCAGGCAAGTGCTCTATTACTTGCATCATACTCTACAGGCAGTGTGATAAGGCTAAAGAGTGTTCCCATTGCATAAAGTGCAAGACCTATAATGGCAACAGTGCCACCTATCTTAGTAGTAGCCATAAGTGCAACACCACCCATAATTACCCACATACTCATCTTAGAAGCAATATTTACCACAGGCACAAGCTTAGATCTCATTTGTAAAAAGCTGTATGCTGTAGCGTGCTGTATAGCGTGACCTACCTCGTGGGCAGACACGGCAGCCGCTGCGGCATTGCGCTGGCTGTAAACAACCTCACTTAAGTTTACCGTTTTGTCTCTAGGGTTATAGTGGTCTGTAAGCTGGCCAGCAACAGAGATTACTTTTACATCTGTAATTCCATTATCTGCGAGCATCTTTTCGGCAATCTCTGCGCCAGACATCCCGTTGCGTAGTTGTAGGTTAGAATAATGTTTGAATTTGCTCTTAAGCTTAGAACTTACAAGTCCGCTTATGAGTGCAATGGCTCCTACTATAATGTAGTAACCCATAGATCCTGCTAGCATAGTCGTTTATTTTTTTAGTTGTTTTACGTTTTTAAAGTTACAAAAGTATAGCGCATAAACTACGCCAAAATATAAAACGACATTTTCTTACCCTTTTCGTGTCAATAGTCGGTAGATCTATTGCTTTAGTGGAGTGATAGGTCTATAAAGAGTTTTACGCTTTCGCGAAAGCGTACTCAACCTCCTTTTTAAATCGCTAGTGGTGTGTATGGGATATCAAAAACCTCAGAGATTTCTTCATAAACCACGTTTCCGGAAACAATATTCACCCCTTTTTTAAGAACCTCATCTTGTGCACAGGCTGTTTTCCAGCCTTTGTCTGCTAGTTTGAGCACATAGGGTAATGTGACATTTGTGAGAGCTACCGTAGAGGTGTAAGGCACTGCTCCCGGCATATTTGCAACACAATAGTGCACCACATCATCTATGATAAAAACGGGATCTTGGTGTGTGGTAGGTTTTGAGGTTTCTACACAGCCACCTTGATCTACCGCTACATCTACTATTACGGTACCAGGTCGCATCTCCTTGAGCATATCACGTGTGATTAACTTAGGTGCTTTTGCTCCAGGTATCAAAACGCCTCCTATGATTAAATCGTGTGTTTTGATATGTTTTCTTATGTTGAATTCGTTTGAGAATTCTGTTACTACGTGTGGTGGCATTATGTCATTTACATAGCGTAGTCGCTTCATACTTATATCGAGTATGGTGACGTGTGCGCCTAGACCTGCAGCCATTTTGGCCGCTTGTATACCCACCACGCCTGCGCCCAGTACGAGTACTTTGCCAGGGCTCACTCCTGGCACACCACCTAGTAGTACGCCTCGCCCTTTTACGGGTTTCTCAAGATATCTTGCTCCTTGTTGAATAGACATACGCCCAGCAACCTCGCTCATAGGGGTAAGCAGTGGAAGAGATCTATCTGCTTCTTCTACCGTTTCGTAGGCTATACAGGTAGCGCCGCTAGCTATCATTGCTTTTGTGAGTGGCTCGCTTGAGGCAAAGTGAAAGTAGGTAAAAACGATCTGGTCTTTTTTAATAAGCGTGTATTCTGGAGCTATGGGCTCCTTAACCTTTACAATCATTTGAGCGATTGCATATACCTCTTCTATGGTGTCTAGTATGTTTGCTCCAGCATCTATGTATTGCTGGTTTACAAAACCACTGTTTACGCCAGCATCCTTTTGAATATATACGGTATGACCGCGTTTTGTGAGTTCATATACACCTCCTGGGGTGATGCCCACTCGGTTTTCATTGTTTTTAATCTCAGTGGGTACCCCTATAACCATCGCTTAAATTTTTGCGGCAAGGTAGCGGAAATGTGAAAAATGAAAGCTGATAAAATATTAAAAATCAGGGGTGTAAAAAGTGATATTATTAAAAATAGACAGCCATTTTTAACAATATGTAAATGCTAGTTTTTACCGTATTTGATTTTAAAATATAATAGTAAAAATGAGGAGATAACTGTAATAGCATTTGCCAGTATGATGGATAGACTTTCTTTAAGCACTCCATAAATAAGCCAGAACACAATGCCTACAAAAAACATTGTAAACATAGGTAAGCTCAACCCTGATACATCCTTAGTTTTCCAAGTTTGATATACTTGGGGTAAAAAGGCTGCAGTGGTAAGTGTAGCAGCAATGAGACCTATGATCTCTATATCATCTATTCCAGACATCAGTATATAATTAAATCTTGCCCATAATATGACTTACGGGCAAGAGTATATGTTTGTTAACCCACGATGTTTACAATCTTACCAGGCACAACAATCACCTTTTTTGGTGTGCGGCCATCAAGATACATTTGTGTTTTTTCGTGTGCCATCACGGTTTTTTCTATCTCATCCTTACTCATATCTAATGGTAGCTCAAGGGTGAATTTCATTTTACCATTAAAAGAGATAGGATAGTTTTTTGCACTTTCTACAAGGTGCTTTTCTTCAAAAACCGGGAAGCTAGCTTCAGAAATGCTTTCGGTGTGACCCAGCTTACTCCATAGCTCCTCTGCAATGTGGGGTGCATAAGGTGCAATAAGAATAGCAAGTGGCTCAAGAACTTCACGCGAAGTACATTTTTGAGCACTTAGCTCATTTGCCGCAATCATAAATGTAGATACAGAGGTGTTAAAAGAGAAATTCTCAATATCCTCTTCTACCTTTTTTATGGTTTTATGTAGCGTCTTTAAGTTGTCTTTACTTGCTGGTGTATCGGTTACATTAAAAGCAGCCTCTGCGCCATTATGGTATAACTTCCAGAATTTCTTTAAGAAGTTATGTACGCCTGTAATACCTGCCGTATTCCAAGGTTTTGCTTGCTCAAGCGGCCCTAAAAACATCTCGTACATACGTAAAGTGTCTGCTCCATACTGCTCGCAAATCTCATCTGGATTTACGACATTGTACTTAGACTTAGACATTTTTTCAACCTCGCGGCCTACTTTGTAAACGCCATCTTCAAGGATAAACTCTGCATCTTTAAATTCTGGCCTCCATTTTTTGAAAGCTTCTACATCTAGCTCATCAGATGCATTTACAAATGCTACTGGAGCGTGTATAGGTTGTACCTGCTTGTCTTTACTTAATCCTAGTGACAAGAATGTATTGCTATTCTCCTCTCTGTAAACAAAAGCACTCGTCCCCAAGATCATCCCTTGGTTAATCATCTTTTGGAAAGGCTCATCTACAGATACGTGTCCTCTATCTTTTAAAAATTTTACCCAAAAACGAGAGTATAATAAGTGACCGGTACCGTGCTCAGATCCTCCTATGTATAAATCTACATTACCCCAGTAGTCCATCGCTTCTTTTGAGGCAAAGACAGCATCACGCTGTGCTTTTTCCATATATCTAAAGAAGTACCAGCTACTACCTGCCCAGCCAGGCATTGTGTTTAATTCTAATGGGTAAATTCCATTATCCTCGGAGTTCTCGACTGCGCTCGAACGCACAAGGTCGTTTGACACAACTTTGTTAGCCTTAGTATCCCACGCCCATACATCTGCACGGCCTAGTGGCGGTTCTCCATCTTCTGTAGGGAGGTATTTTTCTATTTCTGGTAGCTCCAGTGGTAAGTGTTCCACATCAATCATATGTGGCATCCCGTCTTTGTAATATACTGGGAAAGGTTCTCCCCAATAACGCTGGCGGCTAAAAACCGCATCACGTAATCTGTAATTTGTTTTACCAGAACCTGCACCTATTTTTTCTAACTCATAGATGGCAAGTTTTACTGCTTTCTTATACTTTAATCCGTTTAAGAAATCAGAATTTGCAATAACGGTAGCTGCCTTGTCTGCAAAGGCCTCTTCAGAAATATCTACCCCTTCAAAAACATTAGGGATAGGGATATTAAAATGCTTTGCAAAGTCATAATCACGCTGGTCACCACAAGGTACTGCCATTACCGCACCTGTACCATAACCGGCAAGTACATAGTCACCTATCCAGATAGGTATAGGCTCTTTTGTAAATGGGTGCTCTGCATAGGCTCCTGTAAATGCTCCCGTGATTGTTTTTACATCTGCCATACGCTCGCGCTCAGAACGCTTTGCGGTAGAGGCGATGTATGCATCTACTTCTTCTTTTTGCTCTGGAGTAGTAATCTCTTGTACAAGATCTAGCTCTGGAGCAAGTGTCATAAAACTTACACCAAAAATAGTGTCAGGGCGTGTGGTAAATACTTCTATCTTTTTGTCGTGATCTTTTAAGTTAAAAGATACAGTAGCTCCTACAGATTTACCTATCCAGTTGCGTTGTGTTTCTTTTATAGACTCACTCCAGTCTAAGCTGTCAAGCCCTTGTAGTAAACGCTCTGCATAGGCAGAGATGCGCATAGACCACTGTGTCATTTTCTTGCGCACTACGGTATGCCCTCCACGTTCTGAAACGCCGTTTACAATCTCATCATTTGCCAGTACAGTACCTAGTGCTGGACACCAGTTTACTTCTGTTTCGGCGAGGTAGGTGAGGCGGTATTGTAGGAGTATGGCTTGTTTTTCGTTTTCAGAAAAGTCATTCCATTGTGCTGCGGTAAATGGCTCAATGTTATCATCACAAGCAGCGTTTATATTTCCATTTCCTTCTTTCGCGAAAGCGGAAACTAGAGTCTCTATACCTTCTGCTTTATTTGTGTCGTTATTGTACCACGAGTTAAATAGCTCTGTAAAAATCCACTGTGTCCATTTGTAATACTCAGGATTTGAGGTGCGTACCTCGCGACTCCAGTCAAAAGAGAATCCTATTTTATCAAGCTGGTTACGATACCCTGCAATCTCATTACCTTGGTTATCTACACCGCCTTCTATATTAACCTTTGTAGTTACGGCAGGGTGCTGTCCTGTTTGTATTGCATATTGCTCTGCTGGAAGTCCAAAAGAATCATATCCCTGCGGGTGCAATACATTAAAGCCTTTAAGGCGCTTGTAACGCGCGTACACATCACTGGCAATATACCCTAGCGGGTGCCCCACGTGCAGTCCTGCTCCAGATGGATAAGGAAACATATCTAGCACATAATATTTAGGCTTGTCACTGCTGTTTGAGGCGTTAAAGGTGCCTTTATCTGCCCAGTATTTTTGCCATTTGGCCTCTATCTCGTTAAAGTGATATTTCATTGTAAGTGTATTATATATGCGCTTTCGCGAAAGCGTACTTATCCCTATTTAAGGGGGCAAATTTACAATTAATTATGTGGATTAATAAGTGCTTGCTGTGAGAGTTGCTACAACACCTTTGAGTAATTAATAAATAGACTTTATAAACCGTACACGCAGGTAAAACCTTCAAACTCCATAAGATAAATTGCATAGGTTGAAGATGCTCCATTGTACACCACTCTTGCTGTAGTTTGTGAGGCATCTAGCTCAAAGTCTTGCACGTCTATATGTTTTAAGAAACTCAACCCCTCTTGATTATATAGTTTATATAGCGATTCTTTTGCTCCCCATACATAGGTGAGTTTACGTATGCGAGCCTCAGAGCTGGTAAGGGTGTAATACTCCTCAATAGGTGTAAACTTATGAGCGATGCGTAAAATCTTATCGCGCTGCTTCTCTATATCTATTCCTACTGGGTTGTCACTTATAATAATAGCGGTAAATGTGTAGCTATGTGTTATTGAGATGTGCTTGCCATCGTGCAGGTGAGGCTTGCCAGATGGAGAGTAATATAGGTCAAAATCTGTATAACCTGCCTCTGCGAGTAGGTGGCGTATGCTCATAAAGCCACGCTGGTGCAGGTCAGACTTCATACAGTCAAGTCTTTTTTGGCAATGCGGTGTAAGGATATGGGTTTGTCCTTCGCCTAAGGGTAGGGTAGATTTAAGCGTTTCTAGACTTTCCTCAATCTTCCAGATATATACTTTTGTAGTAGGGGAAACTGTTATCGTTTTGTAAAGAGGCATTAGAGTGTCTAAGTTATTGCGTAAATTTGCACCGCCTTAACGGGTCTATGAATTTAAGATAAAGATAAGAAAATGAGCAATAAGACAGTACCGTACGTACCGTACAAAGTAAAAGATATTTCCCTTGCAGCTTGGGGACGTAAAGAGATAGAACTAGCAGAGGCAGAGATGCCTGGGCTTATGTCTTTACGTGAGGAGTATGGAGATGAGCAGCCGCTTAAAGGTGCTCGTATCGCAGGATGTCTGCATATGACAATACAGACAGCTGTATTGATTGAAACATTAAAAGCGCTAGGAGCAGAGGTAACTTGGTCTTCTTGTAACATCTTCTCTACGCAAGATCAAGCAGCTGCAGCAATTGCAGATGCTGGTATTCCAGTATATGCTTGGAAAGGAATGAATGAAGAAGAATTTGACTGGTGTATCGAACAAACACTTTTCTTTGGAGAAGATCGTAAGCCACTTAATATGATTCTTGATGACGGTGGTGATCTTACAAATATGGTACTTGACCGTTACCCAGAACTAGCAGGAGACATAAAAGGACTTTCTGAAGAAACTACAACGGGTGTACACCGTCTTTACGAGCGTGTAAAGAATGGAACGTTACCTATGCCAGCTATAAACGTAAACGATTCTGTAACTAAGTCTAAGTTTGATAACAAATACGGATGTCGTGAGAGTGCGGTAGATGCTATACGTCGTGCTACAGATACTATGCTTGCTGGAAAGCGTGTAGTAGTATGTGGATACGGAGATGTAGGTAAAGGAACAGCAGCATCTTTTAAAGGAGCTGGATCTATCGTTACAGTAACAGAAATCGATCCTATCTGTGCACTTCAAGCAGCAATGGACGGTTTTGAAGTTAAGAAACTAGAAAACGTAGTAGGTAATGCAGATATCGTTATCACAACTACAGGAAACAAAGACATCATACGTGGTGAGCACTTTGAGGCAATGCGTGATAAAGTAATCGTTTGTAACATAGGTCACTTTGATAATGAGATCGATATGGCTTGGTTAAACGGTAACCACGGCGCTACAAAGGATGAAATCAAACCTCAAGTAGATAAGTACACGATAGATGGTAAAGATATCATCGTTCTTGCAGAAGGTCGTCTTGTAAACTTAGGTTGTGCAACTGGTCACCCTAGTTTTGTAATGAGTAACTCATTTACAAATCAGACACTAGCACAAATCGAGCTTTGGAACAATAGCGAGAAGTACAATAATGAAGTTTATATGCTTCCTAAACACCTAGATGAAAAAGTAGCAGCATTGCACTTATCAAGACTAGGAGCAGAGCTAGAAACACTTTCTAAAGATCAAGCAGATTACATCGGTGTGACAGTAGAAGGGCCATTTAAGCCTGAGTACTACAGATACTAAGAGCGAGTCGTATAGACAGAAGAATTTTTTCGCTTTCGCGAAAATATGAAATAGAAAAACCCACGTTTATAGCGTGGGTTTTTTATTGTCGTAGATTTATTTGAAACTGATTACTTTTGCTGTTCACTCAAAAAACATATAATGAATTTAAGATTTTTAAAGATTGCGGTACTATTACTAACATTTGGCTTCATAACAAGCTGCGGTGATGATGAAGGACCAGCAGAAGCGCCTAGTGTAAAATTTAGAGCCTCGGTAGGTGGAGCTACATTTATCTCAGACACCCCGAATGCAGTATTAAGTAATGATGGGAGACTCTTTGTAGTAACCGCTACAAACGACATAGGAAGTGAGACATTTACCCTCACAGTAGGCTCTTCAAATCCAGATGCGCCCTTAGTGATGGAACAATCATATAACACAGCAAGTGAAACATTACCAGCTTCTATACAATTTGAAACAGGAGGGGTAACTTATAAAACAAATCTAGAAACTGTAGGTGCAATAAACCTTAACAGTTTTGACCTAGACCTTAATTTTGTTTTTGGTTCATTTACTGGAGATCTTGAAAACGTAGCCGTGCCAGATGAGTTGCTATTTGTAACAAGCGGAAATATGACAGGTATAGAGATAAGCGTGCAGTAAAAACACATACCTCTTTTAAAGTCTAAAGCCCTTATGTTTTATAACATAAGGGCTTTATTAATTTTGGAAGTGTGCTTATTGCTTTACAAGTGTAAGCTCTGCTTTTTCACCAGTTTTGAGGCTTGTCCTTGTGGTTATAAGACTTGGCCCGTCTTGCACCTCAACCTTTACGGTGTTAGGAGATGAGGTTCCTTCATTTACAGCCTCTACACGCACGACAGCGGTTTTATTTGTAATAGTTACGGGTATGTTTTTCTTCTCTCGAGTGATAGCGTAGTTCTCTAGTATAAGCTTGTCGTCTACGTATAGATTAATACGGTCATTATCTACTTTTCCAGAGTCGTAAATGGAAATTGTTAACTCCTTACTCTTTGCAAATATGTTGAGGTTTTCGTCTTTTCTTACCACGCTCATAGTAAGTGTGTCTACAGATCGCTTTGCAGAAATTTTATCCTTTACTTCTTGACTTACCTTTTTAGACTTTTGTATTCTTTCGTCTAGTTTTGCAATACGCTCTTGTACTCTTTCTGATGCGGCCATTATGAGCATCCCGTCTAGGCAAGCTGTTTTGTCTGGATACAGCCCTTTAAAATCACCGCTAAATGCTTTGTTTTTTTCTAGATTGCGCATTCTAGTAGAAAAATTAACCAAACACATATCAATTTCTCCTAGCGGAGATTTTGTGTACACAATATCATACTCTGCAAATGAGAATTCTTTTTTATCACTGTCATAAGTACCTTTTATATTAGACTTAGTCTCGTGCTTACCACCTAGGTCAGACATCGAGTAACCTTGTATCTTCCCATCTAACTCTTCAAAGGCTAGCTTGTATGATATAAAGGCAGAGTCATTAAGCTTAATGACTCCTGTGTACTCATAATCATCGAGTTGACTAAAAACTGTAAAGCTAGAAAACGATAAAATAAAAAGTAATGTAACTTTTAAAGTCATAAAATTATTTTGAGTACATTTATTCATAGATAATCAATTCACATCCAAATTATGAGACTCAAAATTACATTATTATTTGCGTTTGTACTGCTTTCAGTTACAAATACCTATGCTGGATTTCCAGTACAGAGAACAGCTGTTGCAGCTGTAGAAGGTGTAACCCTCACAGAAGATGACACCGCAGAGGTGCTTACATCTCCTGCTGCAGTAGAGGCAGACCGCCAGCTTATAGCTATACTTCTATGGTTATTTTTAGGAGGTTTTGCAGGACACAGATGGTACCTAGGAAGCCCTATAGGGTGGAACATTTTATTTATCCTTACAGCAGGTTTCTTTGTTGTAGGATGGGTAATAGATGGTATTGAGATACTATCTGGCACATACCCAGGGCTATAATTTATAGTTTCTTTTTTATAAAAAGTAAAGCCTCTCATTTTTGAGAGGCTTTTTTTATGAAGTATATATAAGCTCTAGTTTATATTTTTATCTGTCTGTCTATTTGCTGGTCTAGGGAGATAAAGGTTTCTGTACGGGAAACCCCGTCTATGGCTTGTATTTTCTTGTTAAGTAGGTTCATAAGATCCTCATTGTTTTTACAAAGAATCTTAATCAAAACAGACCAGTTACCTGTAGTATAGTGACACTCTATTACCTCTGGTATATCCTTAAGCTGTCTTACTGCTCTTGCGTTATTAGCCGCACGCTCTAGATAAACACCTATAAAAGCCTGTGTGCGATAACCCAGTACTTTTGGGTCTATAATAAATTTTGAACCGGCAATGAGTCCAGATTTTTCTAGCTTACGTAAACGCTGGTGTATGGCAGCACCAGAGATACCCACTTTACGAGCAATCTCAAGTATAGGTTTACGAGCATCTTCCATAAGCTGGCGCAAGATAATTTTATCTATACCGTCTATAACTAGTTCGTCTTTAACTATTTTCATCGCTTGTGATTGTGAATTGAAAGAGAAAGATACGTAATAACTGGTAATGTGTAATTGAGTTGCGTGTTTTTTGTGACGCTTTCGCGAAAGCGTAAAACTATCCCCCTACATTATCTGGGTTGTACCCTAGGTAGTCTACCTCATACTCTTTAAAGGTGATGCCATACTCTTCTAGCTCTTTGAGAATAGGTTCATACACCTCACGATTAATAGGTAACTGAACGCCAGGTGTGGTAATCTCACCATTAAGTATGCGTAGTGTGGCCATTGCCACTGGGAGTCCTACGGTTCTTGCCATTGCAGTTTCTACTTGATCTTCTCCTATGTTTACCATAGTCGCATCTATTTGCTTGCGAGTACCATTGAGCTCGTAGCCAAATTTATGATACATCACAATCATATCTTTATCTTCTGGAGCGAGTGTCCACTTGTCTTCTAGTATGCGTTGTAGTGCTTGAGCTGGAGTGGCGTTTGTAAGTCCTAATTTTTTTGAAGGATTAAAAAGGTCTAGTTCTAGTAATTTATCCCAGAGCAAGTCATCTTGATCAATTTTAAGGTAGTGACGTAGTTTGAGCTCTACAGAGTCTGTAGGTGAGTAGGGTAAGAAGAGATTTGTATAATCACGATAGCTCATTGTCTCTGTGTCTTGTAGCGTATAACTATCATCTGTCATACCTAGTAACACAAATAATTGCCAGGCACGTGAGAAGCCTACTCGACGTATGGTACCTCGGTAAAGCGTAGGTATATCATCCAGGCCATATATAGAACGATACTTAAGGGAGTTGCGGTTTGCGTATCCTTCAAATCTTCCGTGGCCTTCTATTTCTAAAAATTCTGTACGTCTAAAGAGTCTTTGGTAAGGGATGTATTTATAAGTACCTTCTTGTATAAACTCTGCCGCACCGCCTTGACCGGCAAGTACCACATTGCGAGGGTTCCAAGTAAATTTATAATTCCAGAGGTTTGTATCACTCTCTGGCGCAACAAGTCCACCCGTAAAAGATTCAAAAAGTATCACCTTACCGCCTTTATCTCGTATGCGATCTAGCACCTGCATAGCACTCATATGGTCTATACCTGGGTCGAGCCCTATCTCATTCATAAACACAAGTCCTTTTTCCTTAACAGCGGTATCTAGGGCTTCCATTTCTTTTGAAATATAAGATGCGGTCACCATAGACTTATTAAAAGTCACACAGTCTTTTGCCACCTCTATGTGAAAACGTGCGGGTAGCATTGAGATAACGATGGTTGCTTCTTGTATGGCTTGCTCTCGTTGTGTTTTGTCAAAAACATCTAGTGAGATAGCTGTCCCATTATCGTGATTATTTATAAGCTTTTGAGCATTTTCAAGAGAGATGTCACCTACGGTAATGTGCAAATCTTCTGCTGCAGATTTATTGAGTAAATAGTTTACGAGTTGGCTAGTAGATTTACCGGCTCCTATGACTAGAATCTTTCGCATTGATGGTGTATTTTGTAGTTTTGTGTTTGATTTATGCAGGTTTAAATGTACACTTTTGCAAGGCATATAATAGTAAGATTATGGATAAAAAGTTACGTATAGCAGGTGCGATATTTGGATTAACGGCTGTAGTTATTGGTGCCTTTGGGGCTCACGGGCTAGAAAAAGTTCTTGATGCAGATGCACTTTCTACATTTGAGACAGGTGTAAAATACCAGATGTATCACGCCTTGTTGCTATTGCTCATATCTGTTTTCGCTTTAAGCGAAAAGTCAAAGAGGATACTTCTCATACTTACGGTTATAGGTATACTATTCTTTTCTGGCTCTATTTATGGGCTTGCTACTAATGATTTGACCAGTTTTAACTTCACAAAAATTGCTCTTATCACCCCTCTAGGAGGTACTTTGCTCATTGTGAGCTGGGTAATACTCCTAGTACAATTCATAAAATCTAAATAAAACAGCGAAAACGTTATAGTACCTAGATTAGACTTCTTACTTTTGTGTCATAAAACAACACAAAACTCATTGGTATGGTCGCAGATAGCTTAGCATCGAAGACACTCTCATTAGAAAAAATTGGCATAAAAAATGCCAAAATCAACTACCAACTTTCTCCCGAAAAACTACATCAAATTGCTGTAGAAAATGATATGGGTAAAACCGCATCATCTGGCGCTCTCGCTGTAAACACAGGTAAGTTTACAGGTAGATCTCCTATGGATCGTTTTATCGTAAGGGACGCAAAAACAGAAGGTAAAGTCTGGTGGGGAGATATAAACCTCCCCTTTGAAGAAGAGGCGTTTGCAAAACTTAAAACAAAAGTTGCAAACTATCTCTCAGAAAAAGAAATCTACGTGCGTGATAGTTATGCGTGTGCAGATAAAGATTACAAACTCAACATACGCGTTGTAAACGAGTACCCTTGGTCTAATATGTTTGCATATAATATGTTTCTTAGACCTACAGAAGAGGAGCTTAAAGGATTTGACCCAGAGTGGACGATTTTAAACGCACCGGGCTTTCTAGCAGATCCAGCTGTAGATGGTACACGCCAGAGCAACTTTGCGATATTATCTTTTACAGAAAAAACCATCATTATAGGGGGTACAGGTTACACAGGTGAGATTAAGAAAGGAATCTTCTCTGCGCTTAACTTTATACTTCCTGTAGAGAAAGAGACATTACCTATGCACTGTAGTGCAAACGTAGGTGATAACGGTGAGACCGCTATCTTTTTTGGACTTTCTGGAACAGGTAAAACCACACTCTCTGCAGATCCTGAGCGCAAGCTTATAGGTGATGATGAGCACGGGTGGACTAAAGATAACACCATCTTTAACTTTGAGGGTGGCTGTTATGCAAAAGTGATTAACCTCTCTGCCGAAAATGAACCAGATATCTACAATGCTATAAAGCCAGGAGCCATTCTAGAGAATGTCATACTAGATGAGCAAGGTAATGTAGCTTTTGAAGATACATCTATCACACAAAACACACGTGTAAGTTACCCTATAGATCACATTGAGAACATACAGGTACCATCACTAGGTAAAAACCCAAAAAACATCTTCTTCCTTACGGCAGATGCTTTTGGAGTACTACCTCCTATCTCTAAGCTTACACCAGGTCAAGCCGCATACCACTTTATAAGTGGGTATACTGCAAAGGTTGCTGGTACAGAAGCAGGAGTAAACGAGCCTGTACCATCATTTTCAGCGTGTTTTGGAGCGCCATTTATGCCGCTTCACCCTACAAAATATGCAGAGATGCTTAGTAAGAAAATGACAGAAGCTGGAGTAAATGTATGGCTTATCAATACAGGATGGACCGGCGGACCTTACGGAGTAGGATCACGTATGAAGTTAAAGTACACGCGCGCAATGATTAAAGCTGCGATGGAAGGGAAGTTACCACAAGAAACCACGCACGATGACTATCACATACACTCAGTTTTTGGACTAGCACAACCACGTACGTGTCCAGGAGTGCCTACAGAAGTATTGAGCCCACGCGCAACGTGGAATAATGACAAAGGTTATTATGAAACGGCAAACAAGCTTGCAAGATCTTTTAAAGAAAACTTCAAGCAGTTTGAAGCATATGCAAGTGAAGAGATTATGAATGGACAGCCACCATTAGGCTAGAAAAACGACAGTTTAGTTGGTGAAAGGCGGTTTACTTCGGTAGACCGCTTTTCTTTTTTTTACGCTTTCGCGAAAGCGTGAACCTACATAGTAAAAGTTGTTTTTACAGCGCTTATGCTTTTTTTCTGGCGCTATTACCTATATAAACGCCTACAAGAATGATAAGGGTGGCAATAAACTGAAGCATTGTAAAGGCCTCGCCATCTAGCAGTCCCCACATTACAGATATAATAGGCATCAAGTAGGTAACAGAAGAAGCAAAGACGGGATTGCTCATTTGCACAAGTTTGTTAAACATCACTTTTGCTAGTGCGGTGCCAAATATAGAGAGGATCACGATGTACCCTATAGACTGCTGTAGCGTAGCATCTGTAGTAACGGGTAAATCAAAAAAACCAGAAATAGCGAGTATAATTGCCGCAGGTATAATGAGAAAGACAAAGTTACCAGCCGCAATAGCGATGGCAGGCACTTCTTGTAGGTGTCTTTTTATAATATTTACATTAAGTGCATAAAAGGAGGCTGCTATAATGACCAGCGAGGCATACCAATAATTTTGACCTTCATTAATTTGAGCGCCTATATAAATAAGAGCCCCAGCACCCACAAGCCCTAAAAGTACACCTATAAACTGCCGTTGTATAAATTGAGCACCAAAGAGTAGTATCCCAAAAATAAATGCCAGTAAGGGTACGCTAGAGTTTAAAATACCTACCACAGCACTATCTATCTCTGTCTCTGCAAAGGCAAATAAAAATACGGGCAGCCCTGTGCCTAGTATACCGGTAATGCCTATCCATTTCCAGTCTGATTTCTTAATCTTTTTGAGACTTTTCCACCCAAAGAGCAATAACACCGTTGCCGAAAATAAAATACGTAAAGCCCCTAGTTGCAATGGGTCTAGACCTACAAGCCCTTTTTTAATAAGGATAAAAGAACTACCCCAGATAATGGATAAAACAAAGAGGTATATCCATTTTAAAGACTTGTTTGGCATTGCTTTGATTTAAGAATGCAAAGGTCGGCGTTTTTAAGGTAAAAATCTAAAAGGTTTGTGAGGTAAAGTAGGGCGATATTATTTACGCCATTCTATACTTTCCATAAGGTGGCGTATGTCATTTTTGAGATATATGGCAGCAGGATAGATACTATCATAATTAGGCCTTGCATTAAAATAAATAGAACCTGTAAGAAAGTGATTTGTACTATCTGTAATATAAAATTGAGACTGTGAGGCTGCATCTCCTTTTATATCATAAAACATCCCGTAGGCGTTTTGAGTCTCGTTTACATACTTTTCTTCTATAATATTATCTGCTTTACGCACGTGCTCATACGTGAGTTTTTGGGCATCATTAAGTAACGCATTTATGTTTTCATTTACCCTTCGGTAGGTTAAAAAGATGCTGCCGTTTATGGTTGGGTAATCTATTACTGCAGAGCAGTCATCTTTGTAGCGTACAATTCCTAGCTTGTTGAGGTCAAAGTTATAATCACATTCGCTAGCAGTAGCCTTGTAGCTAGGCGCAGGGTATGATAAACTAAGCTGGCTTTTAGGTTTAGGCAAGGTGTCGCCTCCACAAGAAATAAATGATATGCTTACAATGATTAAGATGAGTATGGCTGCTGTGTTTTTCAAGATGTAATGGTAAATTTAATTTGCTTGATGCGCTTTTTATCTATAGCCTCCACAGTAAACGCATAGGTGTCATATTTTATTACCTCATTTTTACGAGGAAAACCGCCAGATACTTCTAGTACAAAGCCAGCGATGGTTTCGGCCTCACCTTTCTTGTTTTCAAAGGTAGTGGTGTCTTCTAGTTTTATGATGCGATAAAAATCCTTGAGCGATGTCTTCCCATCAAAGATCCAGTTATAATCATCAAGTTTAGAATAGATAATATTTTCATCATCAAACTCGTCTGAGATGTCTCCCACAATCTCTTCTATAATATCTTCTAGAGAGATAATGCCACTAGTACCACCATACTCATCTACTACGATGGCTAGGTGGTTTTTCTTTTCTTTAAACTCTGAGAGTAAATCATCTAGCTTTTTATTTTCTGGCACAAAGTAGGGCTCGCGTATAAGTTTTGTCCAGTCAAAGTCTTTTTTAGTAAGATGTGGTAGTAAATCTTTTACATAGAGAATACCTATTATAGTATCTACACTCTCAGAAAACACGGGGATACGGGAGAAACCATTTTCTGTAATCTCTTTAAGTACTTTTTGGTAATCGTCATCCTTATTAAGGGCAAAGACATCCATACGTGGTCGCATTACCTGTTTTGTATCTGTATTACCAAAGGATACAATGCCTTTTAAAATTTTTTGTTCCTCCTTTGTTGTGTCTTCTTCACTAGTAAGTTCTAGTGCCTGTGATAATTGATCTACATTAAAACTAGATTTTTGTTCACCTAGCTTGTTTTGTATCCATATCGTCGCGAGTCGCATAGGACTGCTTAATGGTGTGAAGATCATATCTAAAAAACGCAGCGGGTATGCCATTAGTGCTGCAAATTTCTTATTATTTCTGTTTGCATATACCTTAGGTAAAATCTCTCCAAAAAGTAATATCAAAAACGTGATAAGGACCACTTCTAATAAGAAGCGCACAGGGATGGTAAGAATCTCTGCTGTAATATTTGCAAATATGACTTCACCCAGGCTGGCAAATAGGAGAACAATAGCAATATTTATAGCATTATTTGCCACAAGTATAGTTGCTAGTAATTTTTTTGGTTTGGTGAGTAATTTTTTTACCACCATCATCTTGCGATCTGCAACGAGCTCTTCGGTTTCTAGTAAGTCACTAGGTGATAAAGAAAAAAAAGCTACCTCTGCACCACTTATAAGCGCAGAGCACGTGAGCAGTATAACAAGCGCCACGAGACTCAAAATACTTGAGGTGTCAAGGGCGAGTAAAAGTATAAGTAAGGGTTCGGGATCGGGATCCAAAGGTTCAAAAATTTAAATTAACTTAAAATGGCAAATCATCTACATCACTGGTGTCTGTAGTAGGTTGCGCAGGTTGAGAAGGTTGATTTGTATTATAAGGTTGCGCTTTAGGCTGTGCTGGTTGAGCAGCTTGTCTAGGTTGCTGGGCTTGCTGCCCTTGTCCTTGACTCTCGCCTTTAGGTGTTAAGAAGGTAAACTCTTGACACTGTATCTCTGTAGAGTAGCGGTCCATACCTTTATCATCTGTCCACTTACGAGTTTTAAGGCGACCTTCTACATATACTTTGTCACCTTTTTTCAGATATTTCTCACAGATTTCGGCAGCTTTATTACGCACAACAATATTGTGCCACTCAGTATTACTCACGCGCTCTCCCGTGGTACGGTTTACATACTCCTCGTTAGTCGCTAGAGGAAATCTTCCTATACAATTACCTCCTTCAAAGTAATTCATCTTTACGTCATCTCCGGTGTGTCCTATAAGGATCACTTTATTTACTGTTCCTGCCATAGTATCAAATGTAATAAATATTGCGATGCAAGGCTGTTATGCTTTCGCGAAAGTTTACCAAAACACACTTGTATTTCATAAAGGATATAGAGTTATAATCTCCTTAACTAACAGTGATACCTCACAATAAGACATAAAAAATCCCTAAAAGAACCACCTTTTAGGGATTAAACTAAGCATACTAATTTTTACACAAAATAAACTAGTCTTGTTTATCCGATAACCACCTCTTTGGTGTAACTCTTGTCACCGTCTTTTACTTTTACATAATACGTACCTTTGAAAGCTTTTGTAAAGTTAAAAGCCTTGTGTACCGTTTTTGTCTCTTCAATAGTTTCTGTAAAAACAATGCGTCCCATTGCGTCACGTACTACTACGTTTATTGGGCTTTGGTCAAGGTTAAGTAGGTTAAGATACACGACCTCTCCGTCTGTTTTTAAAACTAAGCTCTCTGCAGATGTCTTAGGAGGATTGTTTAATCCTGTAGCATTAACTTGAATGCTTGTTACTAAAATCGCAAAGGCTGCTAGTAATTTGATTGCATTTTTCATAATATTTCAATTTAAAAGATTGATTTCTAATTTTTTACACTGCAAACATACGGTCGATTATAAGTTTCTACTACACGCATATTTTCAAATATATGTGTGTAATTAACACAGTAATGTGTTAATAAATCTTAAAATGTTAATTTAGCACATAATTGAGGTAAATCTCTAGTGATGTAAGGATTTAAACCTATTTAATTTTGCCTCGTAAAGCAGCTCTACTATGATTTTGCAAAAACCTACTTTTGAGTCTATTTCTCCAGATTTTGGAACCTCGTTTGCATATCAGAAGTTTGATGAGCGCACTACAAACGTTAATAATGTCTGGCATTATCATCCCGAGATAGAGCTCGTTTTTGTAAACGGAGGTACAGGGAGAAGGCAGGTAGGGAGTAACGTCTCTTATTACACTTGGGGAACACTTATAATAGTAGGGAGCAATTTACCTCACTGTGGTTTTACAAATGAGGATACGGGTAACAGCTGTGAGACCGTCATACATATGAAACCCGATTTTTTAGGAGCAGACTTCTTTAATATCCCAGAGATGGCCAGTATTAAAAGATTATTGCACGTTGCAAATCGTGGGATTGTATTTTCTGGCGAGACAAAGGCCAGAGTAGGAGCGATGATGGAAGCAATGGAAAATCAAACAGATTTTGAACGCCTGGTGTCACAACTCAATATTCTTAATGATCTTGCACATACTGAGGAGTACAGAATTCTCAATGCAGATGGATTCTCATTAATGTCTGATGTAAAAGATAACGACCGTATTAACCTAGTCTTTAATTATGTAAAAACTCATTTTAAAGAAGAAATACCACTAGAAGATATGGCAGATCTTACTAACCTTACCATCCCGAGTTTTTGTCGTTTCTTTAAAAAGATTACTCATAAGACCTTTACGCAATTTGTAAACGAGTACCGCCTCGTACACGCTTCAAAGTTACTTGCAGAGCAGCCCCTTAGTATCACAGAGGTATGTTTTGCCAGTGGATTTAATAATTTCTCTCACTTTAATAAAAAATTTAAGGCCTTTGTGGGTCAAAATCCTTCAGAGTATAGAAAAGAGCTTAGAACCGTACTAGAGTAACTTCTCTATAAAATTCCCTATCAGCACGGGTACGGGTAGTTCGGTAATCCTATTTATAGGTGTGGCATTATCAGTAATTTCATCTACCGTTACTATCCAGAATGTGGTGTGTAGATGCTGGTGTGACAGTTTGTGTACAATAGGGGTGTTATTATATCTATCAATATCATTTATAACCAGATCTTGTAGTAAGGGGTGATTTTTTACGCTTTCGCGAAAGCGGTCTCCTTCTCCCTCTTGCAGCGCCGCAAGTTCTTCTATAACGGGAAACTCATACAGTCCCTGCCAGATGCCTTTGCCTGTGCGTTGCTTTATGATAGTTTGCTCTTGCTTGTCTTTAATATATAGGTAGTGGAAATATTTGTGTTTCACCTTTGTCTTCTTGAGCTTTACGGGAAGCTCAGATACTTTATTTTGTTGTAGCGCCACACAGCTGTGATTATATATACAGTGCAAGCAGTAAGGGTTTTGAGGTTTGCATTGTATCGCCCCAAACTCCATTATAGCCTGGTTAAAATCTGCAGGGCGGTTTTCATCAATAAGCTCCTGCGCCAGTGCTTTAAACTCTTTTATGCCGGCTGTGCTATTTATAGGAGTGTCTATACCGTATACTCTAGATAGCACTCTATACACATTGCCATCTACCACGGCAGTAGGCTCATTAAAGCATATGCTTGCAATGGCACTGGCGGTATAATCTCCCACACCTTTAAGTTTTTTAATCTCCTCATAGGTGTTAGGAAAAACTCCGTCCATCTCTTCTACAATCATTTTTGCACTTGCGTGTAGGTTACGACCACGAGAATAGTAGCCTAGACCTTGCCATAATTTAAGAACTTCTTCTTCTGTAGCTTGAGCAAGATCTTGCACTGTAGGAAAGGCCTCTGTAAAGGCAATATAATACGGTAATCCTTGCGCTACGCGCGTTTGCTGAAGAATAATTTCTGAGAGCCAGATGTGGTAAGGATGGGTGGTATTGCGCCAAGGCATATCACGCTTGTGTTCTAAATACCAAGTAATGAGTTTGTTAGAAAAAGACAATATAAAATAGGGTTTTATACAAAGCTAGATGTTATGTGTCTATTTTTTAAAAGATTATGTTTGATTCTTTGATATTTTAATTCCTATATTTGCAATCTTGAATTTTAACCCCCTAATATATTTGACATTATGACTAAAGCTGATATCGTAGCGAAAGTTTCTGAGAAACTGGGTATCGAAAAGAATGACGTACAAGCGACTATTGAATCTTTTATGGAGGAAGTAAAAACTTCATTAGAAGGAGGAGATAACGTGTACTTAAGAGGATTCGGTAGCTTTATAATCAAAACTAGAGCCGAGAAGACTGGTAGAAACATTTCAAAAAATACAACTATCAAGATTCCAGCACATAATATTCCAGCGTTCAAGCCTGCTAAAGTATTTGTAGAAGGTGTAAAAACGAACGTTAGTGTAGACTAATAAGTAATATTTTAAACTATCATTTTTATGCCAAGCGGTAAAAAAAGAAAAAGACACAAGGTAGCGACTCACAAACGTAAGAAAAGACGTAGAGCAAATCGCCACAAAAAGAAAAAGTAGTCTTAAGACTACTTTTTCTTTTATTACACCCTAAGGGTGCAATAACGCGTTCTTTGACATCGCAATAACAGCACTATCTTTTACCTAAGATACGTCATTATTGCAACGGTATTTATTACACACAGTATGTAAACACATACACTATACACCTGTGATAAATTAAAAGTATCAACCATCCCGATTTATATTGGGATAAAAATTACTACAACGTGAATAAAGAATTGATCATAAGATCTAGTTCCTCCGTAGTTGATTTTGCCTTACTAAAAGATGGAAAACTTATAGAACTTCATAAAGATGAAGATGAAAATAAGTTTAACGTAGGTGATATTTATATCGCAAACGTGAGAAAGGCCGTATCTGGTCTCAATGCTGCATTTGTAAATGTAGGTTACGAGAAAGATGCATTTTTGCATTACCACGATTTGGGCCCAAAACTGCCTACCTTACTTAAGTACATCAAAAGTATAAGCACAGGTAAATTAAAAGACTATTCCTTACAAAACTTCACCTTTGAAAAAGACATAGACAAAAATGGCAAAATAGCCGATGTTCTTAAGTCTAAACAAAGTGTACTTGTACAGATCGCAAAAGAACCTATCTCGACTAAGGGGCCTCGCATAAGTAGCGAGTTGTCTATAGCTGGTCGTTATATTGTTCTCGTGCCATTTTCAGACCGCATCTCTATCTCACAAAAGATTGAGAGCAAAGAAGAAAAGGCACGTCTTAAAAGACTGGTAACAAGTATCAGACCCAAAGGGTTTGGCGTGATTGTGCGCACTGTTGCACAAGGTGTAAAAGTTGCAGAACTAGATAAGGACCTGCAAAATCTAGTGGACAAATGGACCACTATGAGCAAAAAAATTAAAGGTGCTCACCACCCTAGTAAAGTACTAGGTGAGATGAATAGGGCATCGTCTATCCTGCGGGATATATTTAACGATAGCTTTACGAGCATCACTGTTGATGATGAGACACTTTATTATCAAATTAAAGAATACCTAAGCGAGATCGCTCCTCATAAAGAGAGCATTGTAAAATTATACAATAGCCAAGTGCCTATTTTTGAGAAATTTGGAATCGAAAGACAAATTAAAACCTCTTTTGGACAAACAGTATCAATGAGCCGTGGTGCTTATCTCGTGATCGAACACACAGAAGCCCTACACGTCGTAGACGTAAACAGTGGTAACAGATCAAACAAGGCCAAGAGTCAAGAAGACACTGCACTCGAGGTAAATATGATTGCTGCCTCAGAAGTAGCAAGACAGCTTAGCCTCCGTGATATGGGAGGTATCATTGTAGTCGATTTTATCGATATGGCAAAGGCTGAAAATCGTCGCAAATTATTCAATCACCTCAAAGACGAGATGAAAGAAGACCGCGCAAAACACAAAATATTACCTCCTAGTAAATTTGGACTTATCCAGATCACTAGGCAGCGAGTACGTCCAGAGATGAACATTAAGACCCGTGAGGAAAACCCGAACGGCGGAACTAATGAGATAGAAGCACCTATTGTAATAGTAGAGAAGCTTCAAGGACAACTCAACCGTATTTTAAAATCTGGTGCAAAAAAGGTAACGCTACACGCGCACCCCTTTGTTGCAGCCTATTTAACAAAAGGCTTTCCTTCTATACGTTCTAAATGGTTTTTAGAACACAAAAAGTGGGTAAAGGTAATGCCACGAGATGCATACACGTATCTCGAGTATAACTTTACAGACGCTTCTGGCAAGGAAATCAAGATTGTAAACTAGTAAAAACCCCATTCTCAATAGAGGATGGGGTTTTTTTATGCGCTGTTGTAAAAATGATATCGCGGTAAAACAAGTACATTTGCCCAGTGCGACAACCCGTAAAAACATATACTGTAGAAGAGGCAAAACGCAAGCTAGAAGCCTACTGTGCTTATCAAGACCGCTGTCATAAAGAGGTGGCACAAAAGCTTAGAGATATGCGTATGATACCAGAAGCTATAGATGTAGTGATAGGTCACCTACTTGAGCACAACTTTTTAAATGAGGAGCGATTTGCAAAAGCCTTTGCAAGGGGTAAATTTCGTCATAAAAGCTGGGGAAGGGTACGTATCACCCGTGAGTTAAAACAACGCGGCATAAGCGCTTATAATCTCAAAACAGCCTTACTTGAGATAGAAGACGAGGAGTATGATAGGGTTTTTAATACGCTTTCGCGAAAGCGTTATGAACAACTCTCCTCAGAAACCGATAAATACCGCAAGCGCAAAAAACTTGCAGACTATCTCTCCTACAGAGGATGGGAAGGTGATCTTGTGTATGAAAGGGTGAAGGAGCTGGTGCCTTAATTAATAAACCTCTACGCCAAAAGATGCTCTGAGGTAAGAACCACTTACTTGTGATTGCAACCAGATTTTATTTTTGAGCTTGGCAAGCGTTACAAATGCATTTATAGATGAGTCGTTGCCGGCTGTAAATCCGTATGCAGCATCATTATTTTCTCCTAGCCATTCTAAGCCTATAAACAGTCCTTCGCTAGGCATCTCTATGTATTGATCTTGAATATCTATACTAAGTGTGCCTTTTTTTCTACGTACGGGATAGATAATTGATTTTGACAATAACTCTTTGTTAGGCTTTTTAGTTATGGGGTCAACGCTATAAATGTGGGCTCTTACTAAAAGGCTATCTTTTTTCTTTGCGCGTATTTTATAATGAAGCGATTTAAGGGTATGCGCAGCGCCTGTTTTATTGGGGATGTGTTGTGCTAGAATAATATTTTCACCATAGGTTGTGATATAATGAGTTTTCTTAAGATTTGTATATCCTAAGGTTTGCACTTTTTTATTCTGTACTATAACCTCTGTTAGGTTTGTGTTCTTTTCTTTTAGAAAGATAGTATCATTATATACTTCTTTTTTTAAGGTTTTTGTGTGGTAGCCTAGATGTGTTATTGTAATTACTTCCTTCTTATATCCTTGTTTTAAAATTACTTCTCCAGTTGCATTGCTAGTAAGACCTTCATTATTGTTACCCGTAAAAATGTGAGCAAATGCAAGAGGCTTTTTTGATAAACTGTCAACTATTATAAGTTTTCGTTCTTGGCAGAATACTTGACTAGATACAAGTAATGCAAGTATGAAAATTTTTAGTTTCATTAGGTCACGTTTTCAATTTTAAGCAGCGGTAAGATAGAAATTTCTTACGCACATCCTTTACGGATTTCCTTTATATAGAGCATTTTATGGTTTTTTACGCTTTCGCGAAAGCGAAAAATATCCACCTACAATTTACGTGGAGTGCAAGTAGTTTAAAAAAGTGTGCTGTACTAATGAGTCAAAAAAAGGAGGACTCAATATTTAATAGAAAGAAATATTAGGCTACTCTAGCAGGTTTCTCTAGCGCCATAAAATGAGTGATCTCACTTTTTGAATTGTGTAGCGGTATAATTTTGATATCACACAGGTACGGTGTGCCATCTTTTTTATAATTGAGGAGTTGTCGTTCTACAACTGTTCCTTTGTTGAGGTGTGTTTTAATCTCTTCACGTACTTGTAGTGAAGTTTTTGCGCCTTGTAAAAAGCGAGGGTGCTTCCCTATGGCATAACTCTTAGGGTAACCTGTCATATCGCTAAAGCCTGCATTTACCCACTGTATGCGCTGTGTGTGATCTGTAACAACTATGGTGGTGTAGTCGCAATCTGTTATTGCGGTAACATCAATCGTCCACTTATATTTTTTCTTGAAAATGGCAAGTTGCTCTCGTTCGGCTTTTTTTCTCGCTTTTATACTGTTTTGAGCAAGACCTTCAGAAAAAATATCCCAAGATTGTAATGGGGCAATGGCACGTATGATTTTCTTCTTCATCTTCTCAATTTTTGAGAAAAGTACACAAGTTTATATCCATAGGTGTTAAATTAATGAGGATTAACACTTTAGTTTAAGGTGTAGCGTATCCCAAAGAAGCCTCGTATTCCTTGGTTAGGAGCAAATATATAGTTGGGGTCAAAGGTGAGTGCATTTGGGTTATCTGCCGTAGGTACTACTTGCCCTTGATTATCAAAGACTACATTTTCATCAAAAGGATCGTCTGCTCTGGCGATGATAAAAGGGTTATTGCGGTTAGGAGTGTAGTTCAACAAGTTTTTGACTCCGCCATAGAGTTCTAGGTTTGTAATGCCGTCATAGGTGAGCTGTATATTTTGTGTACTCCAGGTGGGGCTGTATTCTTCTCTAGGGTCTAGTTCTCCCAGTATGGGTAATCGCATAGGGCCGTATAGGCTACCTGTATAATCTATATTGAGATTAAGGTTTTCTATTTTATAGCTTAGTGACCAGTTAGCACTATAACTCTCTGTAAGAATTTGACGCTCACGCACGCCGTCTTCGGTTTGTGATACGTCTTGATATGTAACTCCTAGACTTCCTTTTATACCGTTTGTGAGTGTGGCGTCTAGATTAATACTAGCACCGTAAGTTTGTGAGTAGCCATTAAGGTTGCTGTATATAATCTGGTTTGGGTTTGTGTCATAATCTGGGAGTATTTGATTTGTAAAATGTGTAAACCAAGTAGAAGCATCTAGCGTTAAGATGGCATTGCGATTATAAATTTTCTTTAAGTAGTTGAGATTGACATTATACGATTGCTCTGGGTCTAGCTCTTCTGTGATAATGACATCTCTTGCACCTGTAAGCGCGGCGTGATCTTCGGCAAAGAGGCTTACAATTCTAAAACCTGTACCAGCATTGATTCTTAAAATATTGTCTTCATTAAATTTATGTCGGTAGGCTAGGCGCGGGGTAAATATGCTGCCGTGTCGTGAGTCATAATCATAACGCGCACCCAGTAAAAGAGTGTTTTTATCTGTAAACTTAATCTCATCTTGTATTAAAAATGAAGGAATCACCACCTCTTCTTCGGCATTTGCTCCTGCATTAAA
Organism: Dokdonia sp. MED134; assembly: GCF_000152925.2. Classification (NCBI taxonomy): domain Bacteria; kingdom Pseudomonadati; phylum Bacteroidota; class Flavobacteriia; order Flavobacteriales; family Flavobacteriaceae; genus Dokdonia; species Dokdonia sp. MED134. Next base: position 2,315,557 of record NZ_CP009301.1, read on the forward strand.
GGTTGCTGTGGTATTGTCATCATAATAGTTATAACGTACACCACCTGCGAGCAGTAGGTCGTGCTTATTTATTTTTTTGTTCCAGGTGAGCTGGGTAAAACCTATGCGTTGCTGTGCGATGTATGCTTCGTTGCCATACACGCTATTTTGATCGTGGTCTGTGTATGAAAAGCGTAGTAAGAAATCTTCGGTAGTGGGTAGTTGGTAATTTCCTAAAATTTCAAAACGACGTGTGTAAATGCTCTCTCCATATATTTCATCGCCTCCGCGAAAAGCGGGTGTCCACTGTATTTCTCCACCCCATCTGTCTTCATAAAAAAACCGTCCAGCAAGATCAAAGACTTTATCATCCTTACGATCAAAACTCCACTTATTAAACACCGAAATACGGCCCTGCAGCGTTACATCTGTAAAGTTGTCGTTGTTGTTATCTATGGGATTGCTATAGTTGTAATAGTTTACACCCACTAGACTGTTTGCTTTTCCAGCCTTAAAAGAAGCGCCTATGTCTAAGTTGTTTTCTCCCCAACTTGTAAGTTGGTTTTCTATAAAAAAGCGTGGTGCTTGTTCGGGTATTTTTGTAATCACATTTATTAATCCTCCTACTGCCTCGCTTCCATAGAGCGATGAGGCTGGTCCTTTTACAACTTCCACACGTTCTATAAGTGAAGTAGGAATCCCAGAAAGACCATATACAGTAGAAAGGCCACTTACAATAGGCATCCCGTCTATGAGTACAAGCGTGTATGGTCCTTCAAGACCATTAATATGTATGTCGCCTGTATTACACACACTACAGTTGAGCTGCGGGCGCACGCCATTCACATTTTGCAACGCCTCAAAAACCGAGGGAACAGGATTCTTTTTTAAAAATGCTTGAGAGTACACCTCTACCGGCACGGGGCTTTCTTTACGCACCACAGGTTTGAGGGTTCCAGAAATTACGACTTCCTCGAGAGATGTGTTTTGTTTTAGAAAGAAATTTGCGGTAATAGTACCACCGTTTACAGTGATGTTTTTCTTTACAGATTCATAACCTGTAAAAGAGGCAATAAGGGTATAAGTTCCGTCTGGCACATTTAAAATCTCAAAGCTACCATCATTATTTGAAGATGCACCTAGAGTTGTATTTGCGAGGTATACGTTTACAAAGGGTAATGGGCCCTTAGGGTCAGAAACTTCACCTTTAATGGTGGTTTGAGCAGTGGTAAATTGAGTAGCAAAAAGCAATAGACATAAAAGTATTCTATGCATAGTTTTTCTTTTTTCTGCAAAGCTATATAAAAAGTTAGTCTTATCTAAAAAATTATTGTTGCGATTGTAAAAATCTGTATCTTTGGTGACATCAATAAGTTATGTATAGCAAGTCAGAAGAAAATTATTTAAAAGCAATCTACCATCTTGAGGCGATTGCAAAGCACGGGGTGAGCACTAATGCCATAGCAGGAGAGATGGAGACCAAGCCATCTTCTGTTACAGATATGGTAAAGAAGCTTGCAGATAAAGGTCTGGTAAATTATGTGAAATATAAGGGCACCACACTTACAGAAAAAGGAAGAAAAGCGGCGCTAGGTGTCGTGAGAAAACATCGTATTTGGGAAGTTTTTCTTTTAGAAACGCTCGATTTTCAATGGGACGAGGTGCACGATATAGCAGAGCAACTGGAGCACATAAAATCACAAGAGCTCATAAACAGGCTCGATAAGTTTTTAGATTATCCAGATTACGATCCGCACGGTGATCCTATTCCAGATAAAAACGGAAATATCAAAAGTGCAGAAAAGAAACTACTCGCCGAACTTAAGAAAGGAAACCAAGGTCAGCTAGTAGGTGTGCGTGAGACAAGTCCAGACTTTCTTCAGTTTTTAGACAAGCGTAGCATAGCGATAGGTTCAAAAATTAAAGTGCTTGGTAAAGAGTTTTTTGATGGATCAATGGTCATTCAGGTGCAGGGAGAGCAGTTTTTTATCTCAAAAAAAATAGCCGAAAATCTTTACATCCACATTTAATTTAAAGCAATATTAATGAAGCAGAGTTTTTATATCGCAATTGTATTTTTCGCTTTAAGCGTGATAAGTTGTAAAGAAAATAAAGAGGATAATGGTAGGTTAAACGTTGTTACCACTACCTCTATGATTACGGACCTCGTAAAAAACATAGGTGGTGAGCACATCAACTTGCAAGGGCTTATGGGTGCCGGAGTAGATCCACACTTATATAAAGCAAGTGCTGGCGATGTGACAAAATTATCTCGTGCAGATGTTATTTTTTATAACGGCCTACACCTAGAAGGTAAACTGGTGGAGGTGTTTGAAAAGATGAACGCCACCCAAGTCACGCAAGTGGCTCTAGGAGAAGCTCTTGATAAAAGCACGCTCATAGGGTCAGACTATTTTGCGTCTAACTATGATCCTCACGTGTGGTTTAATATCAATTATTTTAAGCAGTTTGTAGCAGAGGTGACAAGTACGCTTTCGCGAAAGGACCCTCAGAACGCACAACATTATCAAACAAATGCTAAAGCGTACCTCGCAAAACTAGAAACCCTAGAAGCCGAAATAAAGGCCAAAGTAGCAACCCTTGCCCCCGAAAAAAGGATACTCGTTACCGCACACGACGCCTTTAATTATTTTGGCAAGAGTTATGGTTTTGAGGTAGTAGGCTTGCAGGGTCTATCTACAGCAGCAGAGGCTGGTGTTCAAGACGTACAGCGTCTATCAAAATTTATAATAGAGAATAAGGTAAAAGCCATCTTTGTAGAAAGCTCTGTGCCTAGACGCACGATAGAGGCATTGCAAGCCGCAGTTCAGTCTAAAGGAAACGAAGTAACCATAGGGGGATCTTTATATAGCGATGCGCTGGGTAATGCTGGTACAGAAGAGGGAACCTACATAGGGATGTTTACATATAATGTGACTACAATCGTAGAAGCTTTAAAATAAAACAATGTCAGAATCAAAAATAGCCATACGCGTAGATGATCTCACTGTTGCTTATAACTATAAGCCAGTGCTGTGGGATATAGATCTTGAAGTGCCTGAAGGTGTGCTTATGGCAATAGTAGGTCCTAATGGTGCTGGTAAGTCTACTCTAATAAAATCCATTTTGGGTATTATAGACCCCATAGCGGGTAGTGTTTCCATTTATGGAAAACCATACGATAAGCAGCGTAAGCTTGTGGCCTACGTACCTCAAAAGGGGAGTGTAGACTGGGATTTCCCCACTACGGCGCTAGATGTAGTGATGATGGGAACGTATGGAAAGCTAGGGTGGATAAAACGACCAGGAGCAAAGCAAAAAAAGGCAGCGCTAGAAGCACTTGAAAAAGTAGGGATGCTACCTTTTAAAAGTAGGCAAATAAGTCAACTGTCTGGCGGGCAGCAGCAACGTGTCTTTCTTGCCAGAGCACTTGTGCAAAATGCTGCTATTTATTTTATGGATGAACCTTTTCAAGGGGTAGATGCCACGACAGAAATTGCTATTATCAATATCTTAAAGGAGCTTCGTAAAGCAGGTAAAACCGTAGTGGTTGTGCATCACGATTTACAAACGGTACCAGAGTATTTTGACTGGGTAACATTCTTAAATGTAAAGAAGATTGCTACCGGTCCAGTAAAAGATATATTTAATGATGATAATCTCACCAAAACCTATGGAATTAATTATAAAGTAGCGGTAAATCAGTAGTTGGTAGTTTTTAGAGTTTAGCTTTTAGAATATTTAGAGAATGAGTAAAGAAGTTGTATTTAATTTTGAAAAACTAAAAGTGTATCAAAAATCACTAGACTTTGTTGACTTTGTCTATGAAATAATTCAGAAGTTCCCAGTTGATGAGAGGTTTGCTTTAAGCTCTCAATATCGCAGGGCAGCATTATCTATTTCACTCAACATTGGTGAAGGTCAAGGGAGTTCTGATGCGCAATTTAATAGATATTTAGATATTGCTCTCAATTCATTAAGTCTAAATCCCAAAGCTAAAGGTTAAGAACTAATAGCTATTAATTTATGGAACTCTCAGATTACTTCTCGCAATTATTTTCAGATTATACCCTAAGGACTATCACCTTGGGTACAGCTATTCTTGGAGCAATCTGTGGGATGTTAGGGAGTTTTGCGGTATTGAGAAAACAGAGCCTTCTAGGTGATGCAATCTCACACGCAGCCCTACCAGGTATTGCAATAGCTTTTTTAATCACCGGCACAAAGGATAGTAATATCTTATTGCTTGGAGCACTCGTAAGTGGTTTGATAGGTACTTTCTGGATACGAGGTATGATTACAAAAACGCACCTCAAGAGTGATACAGCACTTGGTCTTGTGTTGTCATTATTTTTTGGTTTTGGAATGTTATTGCTCACATTTATACAGAAACAGCCCAATGCAAATCAAGCTGGACTTGATAAATACTTATTTGGTCAAGCCGCAACCCTTGTAGAGAGCGACGTAATTTTGATGGCGATTGTAACTGGGATTTGTCTGGTGATTATGTTACTCTTCTGGAAGGAGTTTAAAATTCTTCTCTTTGATGCAGATTATACAAAGACATTGGGTTTTAATACTAGATTTATAGATGTGCTTATCACTTTTTTTATTGTTCTGGCAATTGTTTTAGGATTGCAAACGGTAGGTGTTGTACTTATGAGTGCTATGCTTCTTGCTCCTGCCGCAGCTGCAAGACAGTGGACAAATAAGCTAAGTGTAATGATCGTGCTTGCGGCGATTTTTGGCGCCTTTTCTGGTGTATTTGGGACAGCTATAAGTGCGAGTCAAAACAACTTATCTACAGGGCCAGTTATTGTGCTGGTAGCTGGTGTGTTTGTGGTGGTTTCTTTTGTGTTTTCTCCTGGTCGCGGAATTTTGTTTAAACAGCTGCGCAAGTATCAGAATAGACGAGATCTCAAATTACAAAAGACCTTGCAATTTATGTTTGATATTGCAAAAACACACGAGAATATATCACACCCACACGCAATAAGGATTCTTAATAATTTCCAAGGGTATACCCGTGCTTCTCTTAAAGAGATGGAAGAAAAAGAATGGGTGAAAGTACGAGGTCAGAAATGGGCAATGACAGAAAAAGGCTATGATGCCGCAGTAAACCTTTATAAGAATAATTAATGGATGCTCAGGTAGAAATACAACTTATTGCCGCAGTAGTCGCTATAGCTTGTGCTATACCAGGAGTTTTTCTTGTATTGCGCAAGATGGCGCTCATAAGTGACGCCATAAGTCACTCTATCTTACCGGGTATTGTGATAGGCTTCTTTATAACAGAAGATCTTAACTCTCCACTTTTAATACTTCTTGCGGCTCTTATGGGAGTGATTACAGTTGTACTCGTGGAGGCAATACAGAAAACAGGACTTGTAAAAGAAGACACGGCAATAGGCTTAGTCTTCCCAGCCTTATTTAGCATAGGTGTTATTCTCATTGCAAAAAATGCAAACGATGTGCACCTAGATGTAGACGCCGTCTTGCTAGGTGAGCTCGCTTTTGCTCCTTTTGACAGACTCATTGTGTCTGGTACAGATATCGGTCCAAAATCTTTATGGGTTATGGGTACAATTCTATTAATAACCGTAGGTATGCTATTTGCCTTCTTTAAGGAACTTAAAGTAAGCACCTTTGATGCAGGACTATCAGCAGCGTTAGGATTTTCACCAGTCGTTCTGCACTATGGGTTAATGACAGTTTCTTCGGTTACGGTGGTGGGCGCTTTTGAAGCAGTAGGTGCAGTGCTAGTCGTAGCGCTTATGATTGCCCCGGCAGCCACTGCATATTTGCTCACTTCAGATTTAAAAAAGATGCTGGTGTTATCTGTTATTTTTGGAGTCTTTTCGGCAATAGCGGGGTATTGGGTGGCTCATTTTCTTGATGCCTCTATCGCTGGATCTATGACAACCGTCTTAGGTTTAGTCTTTTTAATGGTCTATCTATTTGCGCCAAATAAAGGTCTCATTGCAGTGATGTATCGCCAGAAACAACAGCGCACGGAAGTGTCACTTCTTACATTTTTATTACATTTAAACAACCACGAGGAAGAGAGTGAGCGCCACGTAAAACATCTTAATGAGCATATAAACTGGCAAAAGGTACGCTCTAAAACAGTACTCGACCTTGCTGAAAAAAATAATCTCGTACACATTGATAAGAACATTGTCTCTCTTACTACAAAAGGAAAAGAGTTTACAGACCTCGCTTTAGAATATATCATCACAAATAAGGATGAAAAAATAGAGCATATGAAGGATGACTTCTTCCTCTTTAGAGGCTAATTAATAGTTATTTTGCAACGTGGCATTAGTTTTGGAGTATTTAAGTAACTAATCATAAGATTTAAAAAGAACCGTTGTTTATGAAAACATACCTTACACTCATTTGTTTGCTTTTATTTTCCGCTTTCGCGAAAGCGCAAGACACCACAAAAGTAGAAGTCCCAGTGATATATGTTAAAGCATATCAAGGCACCGCTACGCCTATAAATCATACGTCATTGAGACTGGTGCAAGTATTGCAAGACAGCAGGTGCCCAAAAGGTGCCGACTGTATCTGGGCGGGAAATGCAAAAGTTGAGGTAGAAATAATAAATCAAAAAGGTGATAAAATCACCAAACAAGTTACACTAAACGGGGTGCAATCACCACCAGTGTTTACAGAAGATGGTCTTGAGATCTATATAAGAGGTCTAGCGCCTTATCCTACAACGGGATCAAAAATAAATCCGAGTGATTATTATTTGAGGGTGGAGGTAAAAAACTAGCAACCGCAACTGCCATTACCACAGCCGTTGTCGTTCTTCTTTTTTAAAAAAGACGGGGTATAAATAAATTTTGTTATTAAGTAACCTACAGCTGCAAGAAAGATGAGCAGCACCATAATTTTTTGAAAAATCTCCATATTACTTAGTAGTTCTTAATGGTTAATCCTTACAGTTTATTTGAGCATCTGGTAGGCTATTAGCGCAGCCATATATGCAATTACTGTCATTGCCCCTAGTTGTATCATAGGCCACTTCCAGGTATTAGTTTCCCTCTTTACAATGGCAAGTGTACTCATACATTGCATTGCAAAGGCATAAAATAATAAGAGCGATATACCACTTGCAAAGTTAAATCTAGGCGTACCTAGTACTGGGTTGATCTCGCCTGCCATTCTATTTTTTATCGTTTCTTCTTCGGCGTCACCTACGCTATAAATAGTTGCTAGTGTACCTACAAAGACCTCACGAGCGGCAAACGAAGTGATAAGGGCGATCCCTATTTTCCAGTCATAACCAAGTGGTTCTACTATAGGCTCTATGGCTTTACCCATATAACCTATATAGCTGTGTTCTAGCTTCTGGCTTGCAACGAGTTTATCTATTTCTGCTTGGTAAGCCTGCGCATCTGTAAATGCGTTGATACCTCCTTGTGCTTCTAGGTTTGTGGTTACAATATCTTCTGCCTGATTAAATTTTTCATTAGGCCCAAAAGAAGCGAGTACCCATAGCACAATACTTATGGCGAGTATGATTTTACCAGCATCTACTACAAAAGATTTTGTCTTTTCAAGTACATTGATTCCCACGTTTTTAAGAAGAGGGAGTTTATAGTTAGGCATTTCTACTACAAAGAAAGACTTACTTTTTATTTTAAGAATCTTATTGAGGATCCACGCAGAGCCTATGGCAGCACCAAAGCCTATGAGGTACATAAGCATAAGCGTGAGCGCCTGCAGATTAAAAAATAAGAACTTCTCATCTGGAATAACAAGTGATATAATAATAAGATATACAGGTAATCGTGCAGAGCAGGTGGTAAATGGCGTTACTAGTATGGTAATTAATCGCTCTTTCCAGCTTTCTATATTACGAGTCGCCATTACAGCGGGTATAGCACAGGCCGTTCCAGATATAAGCGGCACTACAGATTTACCACTTAGTCCAAAACGGCGCATCACCCTATCCATCAAGAAGACTACGCGACTCATATAGCCGCTCTCTTCTAGCACAGAAATAAATAAAAATAAAAAGGCAATTTGTGGTATAAAAATCACGATACCACCTAGTCCCGCGATTATACCTTCGGCAAGTAGGTCTGTGAGCTTTCCTTCTGGTAGCGTGGCTTGTACCCACTCACTCATATGTGCAAATGCAGCGTCTATCGCATCCATTGGGTATTGCGACCAGTCATATATCACTTGAAAAATAAGCAAGAGTATCGCAAAGAAAATCACGTAACCCCATACTTTGTGCGTGAGTATGCGATCAAGACGCGCTCTTAGATCTTTTGCATTTTCTACGTCTATAGTTTGTGTCTCGTTGAGCGTCTCATTTATAAACTTATAGCGTATGATGGTTTCCTTTTGCTGTAGTCTTTTTAGGTTACTCTCAGACTCGGTCTTAAATGATGAGATACTCTTCATCTCCCCACGTTCTAGTTTACCAAAGTTTACATCTTGAGTAATTACTAGCCATAACTTATATAAATCTTGGTTAGGAAAGGCTTTGCGTAGTCTATCAAAATATTCTGGAGCAATGACAGATGCATTTACACAAGGCTCTGTGTTAAGCGTGCGATACTCAGATATAAGCTCTTTGAGTTCTGTAATTCCCGTATTTTTTCTTGAGCTTATAAGAGCTATGCGTGTTTTAAGACGCTTCTCCATCTCTGGTATATCTAGGGAGATGGCTTTGCGCTCCATACGGTCTGCCATATTTATGGCGAGTATGGTGGGTATACCTAGATCTTTAATTTGTGTAAAAAGGAGCAGGTTGCGCTTTAGGTTTTCTACGTCAGACACTACAACTGCTACATCTGGGTAGTCTTTATCATTCTTGTTAAGTAGTAACTCTATTACAACATTCTCATCTAGTGAAGAAGCATTAAGACTATAAGTACCTGGTAGGTCTAATATATGTGCTTTTACACCACGAGGGAGTTTACATACACCTTCCTTTTTTTCTACCGTAATACCGGGATAGTTACCTACCTGCTGGTTAAGGCCTGTAAGGTGATTAAATACAGAGGTCTTCCCTGTGTTCGGGTTACCGATGAGTGCAACGTTGAGCTGTTTTGCCATAGGGTTATGCTGGCGTTTCTATTAGAATGTGTAATGCAGTCTCACGACGTATTGCCATATGACAACCATTTACATCTATGTACATAGGGTCTGCAAAGGGCGCAAGTTGTAATAAACGCACTTCGTTACCTGGTAGACAGCCCATTTCTAGTAGTTTAAGAGGCACCTCGTCTGTCATTACATCTGTAATGATTGCGCGTTCTCCTTTTAGTAAGTGGGCTACTGTTTTTTTCAATGTTTATTTAGATTGAATTTAGATAACAAAAGTAATGCATTTTACGCTTTCGCGAAAGCGTACGCATTCCAAACTAAAAAATCTTTTGATACCAAGCTTTACGTGGCTCGTACTCTTGTTTTAAAATCTCGATGTCTTCTAGCAATTGATCTATGGCTTCACGATCTGTACCGTCATAGTATCCTCTTATTTGACTTTTTTTGTCAATGAGCATAAAGTTTTCGGTATGTACCATATCTAGGTCATCTTCTGTACCTGGTATATCTTTTACCGCGAGATAACTCTTTCGCGCAAGCGTAAAGATTTCTTCTTTTGAGCCGGTTACAAGATTCCATCTACTATCATCTACACCTTTCTTAGTGGCGTATGCTTTTAAAATTTCTGGAGTGTCATACTCAGGGATAACTGAGTGCGAGAGTAGTTTTACAAGTGTGTCACCTTTGAGCTCTTCTTGTATCTCTACCATATGGTCTGTCATAATAGGACATATAGTCTGGCAGGTGGTAAAGAAAAAATCTGCCACATAGATGTGGTCCTTGTAGTCTTTTTGAGTTACTAGATTACCGTTTTGATTTGTAAGAGCAAAGTCACTTATTTTGTGATATTTCTTGACATACTGAAGGGTGCTGTCTACGAGTTCTTTATTAACCATATCTGGCTGATATATGGGTAGTGTAGGTGTAACTTTAAGCTGACTATATATTAAGGTAAGTATAATTACAGATAGTACAAACAGTGTAATGAGCAGTATTTTATAGCGATTAAAAATCTGTCGCATAGCTTTATTTTTTTACAAAGTTACAATGCACGTGGCATTTACTTTAAGTATGGCTTGAAAAATGCTATCATACAGCTCTAGAACTTTACTATGCGCATCGAAAAGCCTATTTTTGTGCGTTTTAAAAATTGATTTTTATCCTTTATGGAGACATTTATACAGATTGCCCAGTTTACGCTAGCTATATCTATTCTTGTGGTTTTACACGAGTTTGGTCACTTTGCTCCTGCCAGATGGTTTGGAATTAAGGTGGAGAAGTTTTTCTTGTTTTTTGATGTGAAGTTTGCACTTTTTAAAAAGAAGATAGGTGATACCGTTTATGGTATAGGGTGGCTACCTCTAGGTGGTTATGTCAAGATTGCTGGTATGATAGATGAATCTATGGATAAGGAGCAGATGGCAAAAGATCCAGAACCTTGGGAGTTTAGGTCTAAGCCAGCGTGGCAACGTCTTATTGTAATGATAGGGGGTGTAACGGTTAATGTACTGCTTGCGTGGTTTATCTATAGTGTTATGCTTGTGTATTATGGTGATGAGTATGTGCCTGCAGACCGATTAAAATATGGTATTGCAGTAGGTGAGATAGGTGAGGAGATAGGCCTTCGTAATGGAGACCAGGTTATAAAAATAGATGATAAGACGGTCACACGTTTTGATGATGTCCAGATAGATATTTTACTAGGTGACAATGTAACTGTTGTACGTGATGGAAACGAGATGACATTTGCCATACCAGATGAGGCAAAAAAATCTGTGCTTGACGCAGAGGAGCGTTTTATAAGACCAAGATTTAGTAATATAATAGGTGTTGTTGCAAAGGACTCAATAGGGTATGTAAATGGAGTGCTTGCTGGAGACCGTATTATGAATATAAATGGTACACCTATAAATGAGTGGTCAGAGTTTCAGTCTGTCTTTGACGCCGCAAAGGGTGGTGAGGTTGTGATGCAACTAGATAGAGATGGCGAGCAGATTGAGAAAAGATTTATGGTAGCTCAAGATAGAGCGCTAGGTGTAGCAGCAAATGTAAATGAACTTCTGGTTAAAGATGAGTATAGCGTTGCTGCGGCAATACCAGCAGGTCTCACAAAAACTTGGGATGTACTTACAAAACAAGTAAGACAATTTAAACTCATATTTAATAGAAAAGTACAAGGCTATAAAAAAGTAAAAGGTCCTATAGGTATTGTTGAGATGATGGCGCCACAATGGGACTGGTATAAATTCTGGGGCTTTACGGCAATGTTTTCTGTATGGCTAGCTTTTGTAAATATTCTTCCTATCCCAGCGCTAGATGGTGGACACGTTATGTTTTTACTTTATGAGATGATTTCTGGTAAAGCACCTTCAGAAAAAACATTAGAAAGAGGACAGATAATAGGTTTTGTTATCGTGATGGGTCTAATGGTGATCATTTTTGGTAACGATATTTGGAATCTAATAAAGGGATAATCCTTACGCTTACGCGAAATATAAAAATTGATTAAAACTATTGCTAAAAATCGATTTATAGTTTTTTCTTATTCAAATTCTAAAAAGCGCTCTGAAAGAGCGCTTTTTTTTATGCTTTAAAAAAACATAAATGGTTTTTATTGTGAAATTATTTTACAGGCCTTAAATCATCTTAAAATGGATATTCATAACAAATAAGCCAATTTTAGCAATAGGCAACAAATTATCAAATAAATAAAATATAATAAAAATGTAAGATTAAACTTGTTAACATAATTTATTATGACTGATAAAATACTGTTAAAAATAGCTTAAAAACAGAAAATTTTTCTAATTGGTTGATAGCGAGTTACTTGTAAAAAATTGATTTAAGTTCATTTTTTTGTTAATTTTATTTAGAAACTAATTTGATCAATTTCTGTTAATGCCTTTGTTTATGTATCTTTCGGGGCGTTAAGAAATTTTTTTGACCTTTTTTAAAATGTTAAATTTTGTTAAAAAAAGTATACTGTATTTTCGGTGTAATTTTATTTTAACAAAAATTTTACTTGTGTAGTATGTCGATATAATTTTTCGGTTTATCGGATAATTTGCTAGTTGTTTTGGCTGGTAAAATTCATTATATCTCCGTAATCTACATTTGTTTTGGTTTTTAAATTACACCCTCTTAATTGATAATCAAACCCGAAAGCTTGTCTTTCACTTTTAATAGTTTATGAGAACAACTACATTCAGTCAGAAGGTAATTCTTAGTCTTCTTTTATTTCTTGTTTCTTCTTCGTTAATCTATGGGCAAAATGCAGTAAATAATGCAACTTTTACCGCTCAAGGAGCTACTCCATTAGTTTATTCTGAGACAAACCCTACTAATGGCTTGGTAGAGACTTATTCTTGGGGACAGGGAAGTGATTTTCGTCTTGCAACTGTAACTTTAGGAACAGAAACCTATTTTTTAGATAACGATTTTACGCAAATAAACTACAATATTGTCCGTGTAAGTGGTAATGGTGGTGTTACAGGTGATAGGTGTAGCTTTTTTGTTCTGGAAGACACTGATAATTTTAATTATCAATCCAGCTTTCCTGGAGCTTTAAATGATTGCTCTATGCAGGAGGTGCTAAGAGATCCAATCGTTACGAGAGGGGCAAATGATGTGTTTAAAAACGCAACAGCTACCGCTCAAAATATTGAAAGAATAGATGTTCTCTATGAGGCATTTGAGGTTCCTTCGACAGCTAGTTTAAATCAAGTAGGCTTTATAGCTCCAGAAAAAAATGGTAACAGTAGTTATAGAGCGGCTCCAATTTTAGCAGTAGACCCAGTTACTGGAGAGCCTACTGCCTTCGGTCCGGTCATAGAAATAAATGGAGCAACAGATTTTGGGATTGTAACGAACTCTGTTGAGTGGAGTTTTTTAGCAAATAACACAGATGGAACGGTAAACCCTTATAGAATAGGTGGAAGTAATGAGCCTGTTGGAATATCTCTTATTACACTCGCAGATTTGGGATACAGTGCAGGAGATACAGTTTATGGCATATCTTTCTTTGATAATAACGTACCATTTAATGCGGATTTATTAGATGTTACTGATGTTAATGATTTTCCAAATGCAAATGGTGGTGGGGCAGATATTAATGGAGGTTTAGGAGCTATTGTTACATCTTTAGCCACTATAAGTGGACATATTTATGAGGATTCTAATGCAAATGGTATACAAGATGCTGGAGAACCAGATCTAGTAGGGGTTAGTGTAGCGGTTACAGATTCTAATGGGGTTGATCAAATTCTTTTAAGCGACTCCTCTGGAGATTTTTCTGCTTTTGTAAGTGGCGGAAATACTACAGTAAATATTGATGAGAATGACCCTAATGTTCCTAATGGCGCTGTTCTCTTTGAAGGGTCTTCTAATGATGGCGCTGTATTTAATGTGACAGAAGGTCAAAACACATCTGTTGGTAATTTTGGTTTTGCCATTTTGGATAGTGATAATGATGGTGTGCCAGATTCTGAAGATGTATGTAATGGCTATGATGACTCAGCCGATTTTGATGGTGACGGGGTGCCAGATGGTTGTGATCTCGATGATGATAATGATGGGATATTAGATGAGGTTGAATGTGAAATACAACCGGTACAGTTTCAATATAGCCAAAGCCTTTCAAGTTCAAATGAAATTGTTTGGTCAGCCGTTGTTAATGGAAACGTGGAAACAGTTACAGTTACAGTAGCGACTAATCCTGTGTATTTTATAGGTAGTAATGGTACTGTTGAACCAGAAGGGGTTACTCTTACGGCTGGTCCTGATTTTCCTACTATTGATGCAGTAGATGGTGTTGGCCTAGCGGGTGGTGAAGTGGTAGCTGAGAGTGCTATTACTTTTACTTCTACAATCCCTTTGGAATCAATTCGTTTACCAAACCTTGATAATTACGATAGAGATAATAATGGCGCAGGAATAGGTGATCCCACTGATGCAATTTGTTTTACAATTCCAGGCAACTGGAATAATATAGTTGGTGATATGGCAGCCTATGATATTACTACAGGGGCGCTTACTTCAAATAATCAAGCAGGAAATGCAGCTGCAAATGTTTCAGTAGGTGGTGCCTCCACTCAAGAATTTGTTTTTCGTGGTGGTTTTGGAAGTGCGTTGTTGAGGGGTACGCCTGGAGGTGAAACAAATGATGCAGATGCAACTTTTGTAGCAGAAGCTCCTTTTACTGTTGCCTCGCTACTGTATGAAGATTTAACACAAAACGGCGTTAGAGATAATATTATTAACTCTTTTAGTGCTGCGGTATTAATCACCACGGCGGTTATTTGTCCAAATACAGATGGTGATGCCTTGCCAGATTATAACGATTTAGATAGTGATAATGATGGCTGTCCCGATGCCCTAGAAGGTGGCGCGACAAATATAGGTGTAGAAGATGTAAACGAAGATGGTAGTATCAATGTGGGTACAGTTTCATCTCCAATAAATGGTGGAGTTGATGCTAATGGTGTGCCTGTACTTGCAGATTCTGGTAACGGTCAGACTGTAGGTTCTTCTCAAGATGACACGGTTATTGCCGCTGAATGCTCTGTTGATGCAATAAACGATGATTATAGTTCAACGCCAATAGATGGTGTGGTTGGAGGAACTGTTGGAAATGTTTTTGATAATGATGAGTATTTAGGAGAAGTTTTAACTCCTTCAGACTTTACTATAACACCAAACACAAATGGACCGCTTACTGTAAATAGCGATGGTACTGTAGATGTGTTGCCAGGAACTCCATCGGGAACGTATACAGTTGAATATACAATTTGCCAAAATAGTACGACTATAACTCCACCAAATTGTGATACTGCCACAGTAACGGTTGTTGTTGAAGACCCAGTAATAGGTTCAATAACTAGCGACTCTCAAAATGAAGGAGATGATTTAGTTCATAACGTGGTGCTTAGTAATGGAAGTATAAATACAGAGATGTATCCATTTTCACTTGTAAATAACACGACAGAAGATAACGATTATGTGGCTACCCCTATTTTTAGCAACGGTGTTACTTTAAATGCGGCAGGAGATATGCTTATCGTACCTGCTGGAGTAACTTCTTTTACAATTACAACGCCTACAATTTCAGATTCAACGCTAGAAGATGATGAGTTTTATGATATATCTGTTGGAGGTATGAACGCTACCGGAACAATTACCAATGACGATGCTACCGTAGTAAGCATCGGCGATGTAACAGTAACAGAAGGAAATGACGGAACTACTGTGGTAGCTGAATTCCCAGTAACCTTAAGTGCTCCTGCCGATACAGATACAGTAGTAACTTTCACCGTTGCTGATGGAACAGGAACGCTTGGTGATGCAGATTATGTAGCACCAACAGAATTAACCGTAACGATCCCTGCTGGCGAGACGAGTGCTGTATTCCCAGTAACGGTAAATGGTGATGATGTTTTAGAATCAGATGAAGAATTTGAAGTAACGATTACTAACACTACCAATGGTACGATTGATCCTGCTGCCACAACAGGAACTGGAACAATTACCAATGACGATGCTACCGTAGTAAGCATCGGCGATGTAACAGTAACAGAAGGAAATGATGGAACTACTGTGGTAGCTGAATTCCCAGTAACCTTAAGTGCTCCTGCCGATACAGATACAGTAGTAACTTTCACCGTTGCTGATGGAACAGGAACGCTTGGTGATGCAGATTATGTAGCACCAACAGAATTAACCGTAACGATCCCTGCTGGCGAGACGAGTGCTGTATTCCCAGTAACGGTAAATGGTGATGATGTTGTAGAGTCAGATGAAGAATTTGAAGTAACGATTACTAATACTACCAACGGTACGATTGATCCTGCTGCCACAACAGGAACTGGAACAATTACCAATGACGATGCTACTGTAGTAAGCATCGGCGATGTAACAGTAACAGAAGGAAATGATGGAACTACTGTGGTAGCTGAATTCCCAGTAACCTTAAGTGCTCCTGCCGATACAGATACAGTAGTAACTTTCACTGTTGCTGATGGAACAGGAACGCTTGGTGATGCAGATTATGTAGCACCAACAGAATTAACCGTAACGATCCCTGCTGGCGAGACGAGTGCTGTATTCCCAGTAACGGTAAATGGTGATGATGTTGTAGAGTCAGATGAAGAATTTGAAGTAACGATTACTAATACTACCAACGGTACGATTGATCCTGCTGCCACAACAGGAACTGGAACAATTACCAATGACGATGCTACTGTCGTAAGCATCGGCGATGTAACAGTAACAGAAGGAAATGATGGAACTACTGTGGTAGCTGAATTCCCAGTAACCTTAAGTGCTCCTGCCGATACAGATACAGTAGTAACTTTCACCGTTGCTGATGGAACAGGAACGCTTGGTGATGCAGATTATGTAGCACCAACGGAGTTAACCGTAACAATCCCTGCTGGCGAGACGAGTGCTGTATTCCCAGTAACGGTAAATGGTGATGATGTTGTAGAGTCAGATGAAGAATTTGAAGTAACGATTACTAATACTACTAATGGTACGATTGATCCTGCTGCCACAACAGGAACTGGAACAATTACCAATGACGATGCTACTGTCGTAAGCATCGGCGATGTAACAGTAACAGAAGGAAATGACGGAACTACTGTGGTAGCTGAATTTCCAGTAACCTTAAGTGCTCCTGCCGATACAGATACAGTAGTAACTTTCACTGTTGCTGATGGAACAGGAACGCTTGGTGATGCAGATTATGTAGCACCAACAGAGTTAACTGTAACAATCCCTGCTGGCGAGACGAGTGCTGTATTCCCAGTAACGGTAAATGGCGATGATGTTGTAGAGTCAGATGAAGAATTTGAAGTAACGATTACTAATACTACTAATGGTACGATTGATCCTGCTGCCACAACAGGAACTGGAACAATTACCAATGACGATGCTACTGTAGTAAGTATTGGTGATGTAACAGTAACAGAAGGAAATGATGGAACTACGGTGGTAGCTGAATTCCCAGTAACCTTAAGTGCTCCTGCCGATACAGATACAGTAGTAACCTTCACCGTTGCTGATGGAACAGGAACGGTTGGTGATGCAGATTATGTAGCACCAACGGAGTTAACCGTAACAATCCCTGCTGGAGAGACGAGTGCTGTATTCCCAGTAACGGTAAATGGTGATGATGTTGTAGAGTCAGATGAAGAATTTGAAGTAACGATTACTAATACTACCAACGGTACGATTGATCCTGCTGCCACAACAGGAACTGGAACAATTACCAATGACGACGCTACTGTCGTAAGTATTGGCGATGTAACAGTTACAGAAGGAAATGATGGAACTACTGTGGTAGCTGAATTCCCAGTAACCTTAAGTGCTCCTGCCGATACAGATACAGTAGTAACTTTCACCGTTGCTGATGGAACAGGAACGCTTGGTGATGCAGATTATGTAGCACCAACGGAATTAACCGTAACGATCCCTGCTGGCGAGACGAGTGCTGTATTCCCAGTAACGGTAAATGGTGATGATGTTTTAGAATCAGATGAAGAATTTGAAGTAACGATTACTAATACTACCAACGGTACGATTGATCCTGCTGCCACAACAGGAACTGGAACAATTACCAATGACGATGCTACCGTAGTAAGCATCGGCGATGTAACAGTAACAGAAGGAAATGATGGAACTACTGTGGTAGCTGAATTTCCAGTAACCTTAAGTGCTCCTGCCGATACAGATACAGTAGTAACCTTCACCGTTGCTGATGGAACAGGAACGCTTGGTGATGCAGATTATGTAGCACCAACGGAGTTAACCGTAACAATCCCTGCTGGAGAGACGAGTGCTGTATTCCCAGTAACGGTAAATGGTGATGATGTTGTAGAGTCAGATGAAGAATTTGAAGTAACGATTACTAATACTACCAACGGTACGATTGATCCTGCTGCCACAACAGGAACTGGAACAATTACCAATGACGACGCTACTGTCGTAAGTATTGGCGATGTAACAGTTACAGAAGGAAATGATGGAACTACGGTGGTAGCTGAATTCCCAGTAACCTTAAGTGCTCCTGCCGATACAGATACAGTAGTAACTTTCACCGTTGCTGATGGAACAGGAACGCTTGGTGATGCAGATTATGTAGCACCAACAGAGTTAACCGTAACAATCCCTGCTGGCGAGACGAGTGCTGTATTCCCAGTAACGGTAAATGGCGATGATGTTGTAGAGTCAGATGAAGAATTTGAAGTAACGATTACTAATACTACTAATGGTACGATTGATCCTGCTGCCACAACAGGAACTGGAACAATTACCAATGACGATGCTACTGTCGTAAGCATCGGCGATGTAACAGTAACAGAAGGAAATGACGGAACTACTGTGGTAGCTGAATTTCCAGTAACCTTAAGTGCTCCTGCCGATACAGATACAGTAGTAACTTTCACCGTTGCTGATGGAACAGGAACGCTTGGTGATGCAGATTATGTAGCACCAACGGAGTTAACCGTAACAATCCCTGCTGGAGAGACGAGTGCTGTATTCCCAGTAACGGTAAATGGTGATGATGTTGTAGAGTCAGATGAAGAATTTGAAGTAACGATTACTAATACTACCAACGGTACGATTGATCCTGCTGCCACAACAGGAACTGGAACAATTACCAATGACGACGCTACTGTCGTAAGTATTGGCGATGTAACAGTTACAGAAGGAAATGATGGAACTACGGTGGTAGCTGAATTCCCAGTAACCTTAAGTGCTCCTGCCGATACAGATACAGTAGTAACTTTCACCGTTGCTGATGGAACAGGAACGCTTGGTGATGCAGATTATGTAGCACCAACAGAGTTAACCGTAACAATCCCTGCTGGCGAGACGAGTGCTGTATTCCCAGTAACGGTAAATGGTGATGATGTTGTAGAGTCAGATGAAGAATTTGAAGTAACGATTGCTAATACCACAAACGGTACGATTGATCCTGCTGCCACAACAGGAACTGGAACAATTACCAATGACGATTCAACAACCGTGACTATTGAAGATGTAATTGTAGATGAAGATGCTGGAACTGCAACGGTTCCTGTAACCTTAAGTAACCCAAGTGATGAGGATACTGTTATAGAGATAGTAACTACGACGGGTACTGCTGGTGAGGATGATTATGAAGAGACTATTGTAACGGTAACCATCCCTGCAGGAGAGACTGAAGGAGAAGTAATTGTTCCAATTACAGAAGACACGACAGATGAAGAAGATGAGATTTTCACAGTAGACGGAACGGTAACAAGTGGCAATACAGACAATACAGATCCTAGCGGAACAGTAACCATTACTGATAATGATGGTGCTCCAACCGTGACTATCGAAGATGTGATCGTAGATGAAGATGCTGGAACGGTAACGGTTCCTGTAACCTTAAGTAACCCAAGTGATGAAGATACTGTTATTGAGATAGTAACTACGACGGGTACTGCTGGTGAGGATGATTATGAAGAGACTATTGTAACGGTAACCATTCCTGCAGGAGAGACTGAAGGAGAAGTAATTGTTCCAATTACAGAAGACACGACAGATGAAGAGGATGAGATTTTCACAGTAGACGGAACGGTAACAAGTGGCAATACAGACAATACAGATCCTAGCGGAACAGTAACCATTACTGATAATGATGATGCTCCAACCGTGACTATCGAAGATGTGATCGTTGATGAAGATGCTGGAACGGTAACGGTTCCTGTAACCTTAAGTAACCCAAGTGATGAAGATACTGTTATTGAGATAGTAACTACGACGGGTACTGCTGGTGAGGATGATTATGAAGAGACTATTGTAACGGTAACCATTCCTGCAGGAGAGACTGAAGGAGAAGTTATTGTTCCAATTACAGAAGACACGACAGATGAAGAGGATGAGATTTTCACAGTAGACGGAACGGTAACAAGTGGCAATACAGACAATACAGATCCTAGCGGAACGGTAACTATTATCGATAACGATGATGCTCCAACCGTGACTATCGAAGATGTGATCGTTGATGAAGATGCTGGAACGGTAACGGTTCCTGTAACCTTAAGTAACCCAAGTGATGAAGATACTGTTATTGAGATAGTAACTACGACGGGTACTGCTGGTGAGGATGATTATGAAGAGACTATTGTAACGGTAACCATTCCTGCAGGAGAGACTGAAGGAGAAGTAATTGTTCCAATTACAGAAGACACGACAGATGAAGAGGATGAGATTTTCACAGTAGACGGAACGGTAACAAGTGGTAATACAGACAATACAGATCCTAGCGGAACGGTAACTATTATCGATAACGATGATGCTCCAACCGTGACTATCGAAGATGTGATCGTAGATGAAGATGCTGGAACTGCAACGGTTCCTGTAACCTTAAGTAACCCAAGTGATGAAGATACTGTTATTGAGATAGTAACTACGACGGGTACTGCTGGTGAGGATGATTATGAAGAGACTATTGTAACGGTAACCATTCCTGCAGGAGAGACTGAAGGAGAAGTTATAGTTCCAATTACAGAAGACACGACAGATGAAGAAGATGAGATTTTCACAGTAGACGGAACAGTAACAAGTGGCAATACAGACAATACAGATCCTAGCGGAACAGTAACGATTATAGATAACGATGATGCTCCAACCGTGACTATCGAAGATGTGATCGTAGATGAAGATGCTGGAACTGCAACGGTTCCTGTAACCTTAAGTAACCCAAGTGATGAGGATACTGTTATTGAGATAGTAACTACGACGGGTACTGCTGGTGAGGATGATTATGAAGAAACTATTGTAACGGTAACCATTCCTGCAGGAGAGACTGAAGGAGAAGTTATAGTTCCAATTACAGAAGACACGACAGATGAAGAGGATGAGATTTTCACAGTAGACGGAACAGTAACAAGTGGCAATACAGACAATACAGATCCTAGCGGAACAGTAACGATTATAGATAACGATGATGCTCCAACCGTGACTATCGAAGATGTGATCGTAGATGAAGATGCTGGAACTGCAACGGTTCCTGTAACCTTAAGTAACCCAAGTGATGAGGATACTGTTATTGAGATAGTAACTACGACGGGTACTGCTGGTGAGGATGATTATGAAGAGACTATTGTAACGGTAACCATTCCTGCTGGAGAGACTGAAGGAGAAGTTATAGTTCCAATTACAGAAGACACGACAGATGAAGAAGATGAGATTTTCACAGTAGACGGAACGGTAACAAGTGGTAACACTGATAATACAGATCCTAGCGGAACAGTAACCATTACCGATAATGATGGTGCTCCAACCGTGACTATCGAAGATGTCATTGTAGATGAAGATGCTGGAACGGTAACGGTTCCTGTAACCTTAAGTAACCCAAGTGATGAAGATACTGTTATTGAGATAGTAACTACGACTGGTACTGCTGGTGAGGATGATTATGTAGAAACTATTGTAACGGTAACCATTCCTGCAGGAGAGACTGAAGGAGAAGTTATAGTTCCAATTACAGAAGACACGACAGATGAAGAAGATGAGATTTTCACAGTAGACGGAACGGTAACAAGTGGCAATACAGACAATACAGATCCTAGCGGAACAGTAACCATTACTGATAATGATGGTGCTCCAACCGTGACTATCGAAGATGTAATTGTAGATGAAGATGCTGGAACGGTAACGGTTCCTGTAACCTTAAGTAACCCAAGTGATGAAGATACTGTTATTGAGATAGTAACTACGACGGGTACTGCTGGTGAGGATGATTATGAAGAAACTATTGTAACGGTAATAATCCCTGCTGGAGAAACTACTGGAGAAGTTGTAATTCCTATCGAAGATGATGAGATTGATGAGGATGATGAAATCTTCACAGTAGACGGAACGGTAACAAGTGGCAATACAGACAATACAGATCCTAGCGGAACAGTAACCATTACTGATAATGACGATGCTCCAACAGTGACTATCGAAGATGTGATAGTAGATGAAGATGCTGGTACAGTAACCATTCCTGTAACCTTAAGTAACCCAAGTGATGAGGATACTGTTATTGAGATAGTAACTACGACGGGCACAGCTGGTGAGGATGATTATGAAGAAACAATTGTAACGGTAATAATCCCTGCTGGAGAAACTACGGGAGAAGTTGTAATTCCTATCGAAGATGATGAGATTGATGAGGATGATGAAATCTTCACTGTAACTGGAACGGTGACTAGTGGTAACACAGATAATGATACCGCTCAAGGCGAAATTACAATTGTAGATAATGACGATGCGCCAACCGTGACTATCGAAGATGTCATTGTAGATGAAGATGCTGGAACGGTAACGGTTCCTGTAACCTTAAGCAACCCAAGTGATGAGGATACTGTTATAGAGATAGTAACTACGACTGGTACTGCTGGTGAGGATGATTATGAAGAAACAATTGTAACGGTAACTATCCCTGCTGGAGAAACTACGAGTGAGGTTGTGATTCCTATTGAAGATGATGAACTTGATGAGGGTGATGAAATCTTTACAGTAGACGGAACGGTAACAAGTGATAACACTGACAATACAGATCCTAGCGGAACAGTAACCATTACTGATAATGATGGTGCTCCAACCGTGACTATCGAAGATGTAATTGTAGATGAAGATGCTGGAACGGTAACGGTTCCTGTAACCTTAAGCAACCCAAGTGATGAGGATACTGTTATTGAAATAGTCACTACGACTGGTACTGCTGGTGAGGATGATTACGAAGAAACAATTGTAACGATAACGATTCCTGCAGGAGAGACTGAAGGAGAAGTTGTAGTTCCAATTACAGAAGACACGACAGATGAAGAAGATGAAATCTTTACAGTAGACGGAACGGTAACAAGTGATAACACTGACAATACAGATCCTAGCGGAACAGTAACAATTACTGATAATGATGGTGCTCCAACCGTGACTATCGAAGATGTGATAGTAGATGAAGATGCTGGAACGGTAACGGTTCTTGTAACCTTAAGCAACCCAAGTGATGAGGATACTGTTATTGAGATAGTAACTACAACTGGTACAGCTGGAGAGGATGATTATGAAGAAACAATTGTAACGGTAACTATCCCTGCTGGAGAAACTACGGGTGAGGTTGTACTTCCTATTGAAGATGATGAGATTGATGAGGATGATGAAATCTTCACAGTAGACGGAACGGTAACAAGTGGTAATACTGATAATACAGATCCTAGCGGAACGGTAACCATTATCGATAATGACGATGCTCCAACAGTGACTATCGAAGATGTGATAGTAGATGAAGATGCTGGTACAGTAACCATTCCTGTAACCTTAAGCAACCCAAGTGATGAGGATACTGTTATTGAGATAGTAACTACAACGGGTACTGCTGGAGAGGATGATTATGAAGAAACAATTGTAACGGTAATAATCCCTGCTGGAGAAACTACTGGAGAAGTTGTAATTCCTATCGAAGATGATGAGATTGATGAGGATGATGAAATCTTCACTGTAAATGGAACAGTGACTAGTGGTAACACAGATAATGATACCGCTCAAGGCGAAATTACAATTGTAGATAATGACGATGCGCCAACCGTGACTATCGAAGATGTCATTGTAGATGAAGATGCTGGAACGGTAACGGTTCCTGTAACCTTAAGCAACCCAAGTGATGAGGATACTGTTATTGAAATAGTAACTACGACGGGTACAGCTGGTGAGGATGATTATGAAGAAACAATTGTAACGGTAACTATCCCTGCTGGAGAAACTACGAGTGAGGTTGTGATTCCTATTGAAGATGATGAACTTGATGAGGGTGATGAAATCTTTACAGTAGACGGAACGGTAACAAGTGATAACACTGACAATACAGATCCTAGCGGAACAGTAACCATTACTGATAATGATGGTGCTCCAACCGTGACTATCGAAGATGTCATTGTAGATGAAGATGCTGGAACGGTGACGGTTCCTGTAACCTTAAGTAACCCAAGTGATGAGGATACTGTTATTGAGATAGTAACTACAACGGGTACAGCTGGAGAGGATGATTATGAAGAAACAATTATAACGGTAATAATCCCTGCTGGAGAAACTATGGGTGAGGTTGTAATTCCTATTGAAGATGATGAGATTGATGAGGATGATGAAATCTTCACAGTAGACGGAACGGTAACAAGTGGTAATACTGATAATACAGATCCTAGCGGAACGGTAACCATTATCGATAATGACGATGCTCCAACAGTGACTATCGAAGATGTGATAGTAGATGAAGATGCTGGTACAGTAACCATTCCTGTAACCTTAAGTAACCCAAGTGATGAGGATACTGTTATTGAGATAGTAACTACAACGGGTACAGCTGGAGAGGATGATTATGAAGAAACAATTGTAACGGTAACCATCCCTGCTGGAGAAACTACGGGTGAGGTTGTACTTCCTATTGAAGATGATGAGATTGATGAGGATGATGAAATCTTCACAGTAGACGGAACGGTGACTAGTGGTAACACAGATAATGACACCGCTCAAGGCGAAATTACAATTGTAGATAACGATGATGCGCCTACAGTGACTATCGAAGATGTGATCGTAGATGAAGATGCTGGTACAGTAACCATTCCTGTAACCCTAAGTAACCCAAGTGATGAAGATACTGTTATAGAGATAGTAACTACGACGGGTACAGCTGGTGAGGATGATTATGAAGAAACAATTGTAACTGTAATAATCCCTGCTGGAGAAACTACTGGAGAAGTTGTAATTCCTATTGAAGATGATGATCTTGATGAAGAGGATGAAATCTTCACTGTAAATGGAACAGTGACTAGTGGTAACACTGACAATACAGATCCAAGCGGAACTGTGACTATCGTAGATAATGATATAACAGGGAATCTTGATTTATCAAAGTCTAGTGAGATTGTAGATCTTAACGAAAATGGTGTTATTGATGCAGGAGACCAAATTAACTATACACTAACGGTAACTAACAATGGTTCAGTAGATCTTACAGATGTAGTTGTTTCTGATGAAATGATTATTCTAGAAGAAAATACAGTAGCATTGCTTATAGTGGGAGATAGTGTTGTGTTTACAGGTGTCTATACAATCACACAAGATGATATTGACACAGGAGAAGTTATAAATATTGCTTTTGCAGAAGGAGTGGATCCTGTTGGAGATATTGTAGTAGATCAGTCTGATGACCCAATGGATACAACAGATGTAGATACAGATGGAGATGGAGATGGAGAAGATCCTACAATTACTTTGATAGACCAATTACCTAGTCTTAACATCACTAAAACAGCTTCTTATCAGGACTTTAATGCCGATGGTTTTGCAAATGCAGGTGATCAGATTATTTATACTTTTGTTGTAATGAACACTGGAAACGTCACTTTAACTGATGTTCACGTAGATGACCCGATGGTTATCGTTGCAGGTGATCCGGTAACGTTACTTCCTGGTGAAAGTGCTACTTTTACTGCGGTTTATATAATTACCGAAGAGGATGTAGCCAATGGAGAGATTGTAAACGTTGCAACAGCAGTTGCTTTAGCACCGTTTGGTGTTGAAGTGATAGATGTTTCTGATGATCCAGAAGATCCAACAACAGATGTTGATGATCCAACTGTTACAGTGTTAAGTCAGACAGCAGGTCTTATTGTAAATAATGGTATATCAATAGGTCAAGATGGCCGCAATGATAGCTTTAGAATACAAGGACTTGAGAATTTCCCTGATAATACCTTAACCATATTTAACAGATGGGGTATTGAGGTGTACACTGCAGAGCGTTATGGTGTAGATGGTAATGAATTCAGAGGTTTATCTAACGGTAGAACAACTATAAGCCAAGATGATTATTTACCTGTAGGGACCTACTATTGGATTTTAGAATACGTAAATGCAGTAGGAGATACAGTTAATGAATCAGGATACTTATATATAACAAGATAAAAGATGTTAAATAGCCGGTAGTTTTTAAAACAGCCGGTGATTTTAATTAAATGATTTATGAAAAAGGTAGTTTCAGTTTTTGGATTCTTATTGATTTTAGCGCTTGGTACAACGTCCCTTTCTGCGCAGCAAGATCCTCAGTACACGCAGTATATGTATAATACCGTAGCTATTAACCCAGCATATGCTGGTAATAGAGGTGTAACTAGTATTGTAGGATTACATAGAAGTCAATGGGTAGGACTCGATGGAGCCCCAAGAACACAAAGTTTAAGTATTCATTCTCCTATTGGAGAAGGTAAAGTAGGTTTAGGGCTATCTATTGTAAATGATGCCTTAGGCCCATCACAAGAGACTTACGTTGGTGCAGATTTTAGTTATACAATCAACACTTCAGAAAATGGGAAACTTAGCTTTGGACTAAAAGCTGGAGGACATATTCTAGATGTAGATTTTACTAAGCTTACGCTTTTTGATGTAACAGATCCAAGGTTTTCTCAAAATATAGATAATAAGCTTTCTCCTATAATAGGTGCAGGACTGTATTATCACACAGAAAATTTTTATGCAGGTGTAAGTGTTCCTAACCTTATAGAGACCGAGCACTTTGATTTAAGTAATAACTCATCAAGTGTAATAGCTAGAGAGCGTATACATTATTATGGTATTATGGGTTATACTTTTGATATAAGTGATCAACTTAAATTTAAGCCTAGTACACTTGTTAAAATGGTTGCTGGAGCTCCATTGCAAGTAGATCTTACAGCAAACTTCTTAGTGATGGAAAAATTACACTTAGGAGCTGCATATAGATGGAGTGCAGCACTTAGCGGCCTGGTAGGTTTCCAAGTTTCAGACAGTATGTTAATAGGTCTTGCCTACGATAGAGAGAGTACAGATTTAGGTGATACCTTTTATAACGATGGTAGCTTTGAAGTATTTTTACGATTTGAGCTATTTAATGAGTATGATAGAATGTTAACCCCTAGATTCTTTTAATAAGTTATTTTTGACTTATTCAAACTTACAATTATGATGATTAAAACGATTAATATTTGTTTATGTATCCTTTTCTTAGGAGCAGTAGGACTTTATGCCCAAGAAGGTAAAATAGATAGAGCAGATAAGAAGTTTGACCAATACGCATTTGTAGATGCACGTAAAATTTATCTTGAAGTAGCAGACAAAGGATATGAGTCTGCAGATTTATTCCAGAAAATTGCAGATAGTTATTACTTCAATGCTGGTTATGCAGATGCTCAAGTTTGGTATGAGAAGTTAATATCAACCTTTCCAGATGAGATAAAGCCAGAGTACTACTTTAGGTACTCACAAACATTACGTGCCTTAAAAAATTATGATAAGGCAGATGATATGATGGCTACTTTTAATGACCTCAACGGAGATGATGTTAGAGCGGTACTTTTTGAAGCAGAGCCTAATTACTTGAAGAACATAGATTACAAAAAAAGCACATACACTGTGCAGGATATACGTAGTATCAATTCGCGCTACTCAGATTTTGCACCTACTGAGTATGAAGGCAAACTCATTTTTGCTTCTTCGAGAGATACAGGAGGTGTTTCAAAAAAAATACATAAATGGAATAATGAACCATTTTTAGACCTTTATGAAACTAAGGTAGGAGAGCAGACAGAAAGCTACAGTAAGCCAAAAAATTATAGTAGAGAACTCAACTCAAAATTTCACGAAAGTACTACCACCTTTACAAAGGATGGTCAAACTGTATACTTCACACGTAACAATTATAATAAAGGAACGTATAAGAAGTCTAAGGAAGGAACTAATAAACTTAAGATTTATAAATCACGTAAAAAGAATGGTCGCTGGAGCACACCAGTAGAAATGCCTTTTAATAGTGATGAGTACTCTACGGCACACCCAGCATTAAATGAAGATAATACAAAGCTGTATTTTGCATCAGATATGCCAGGTACACTAGGTTTGTCAGATATCTGGGTAGTAAATGTAGATAGTACAGATGTAGTAAGTGAGCCAGTAAACTTAGGAAGACCCATTAATACAGAAGGAAGAGAGACCTTTCCATTTTTAAGTGACAACGGAGTGCTTTACTTTTCGTCAGACGGGCATCCAGGTCTTGGAGGTCTTGATGTATTTGCTACAGCACCAGATGCAAGTGGTAATGCTCAAGATGTTATAGATAATATAGGAGAGCCTATTAATAGTTCTTATGACGACTTTACATTTATTGTAAACGAGGATACTAAAGTGGGTTATTTTGCCTCAAACCGTAAACAAGGAGTAGGTAGTGATGATATCTATAAATTTACAAAAGAAGAAATACCTTGTGAGATTGAGCTTGTAGGCGTTGTTACAGATAAAGATTCTGGAGAACCCATTCCAGAGGCAACAGTTACACTTCTAGATTATGAAGGAAACGTTGTGACTACAGTGGCGACTACAGCTAGCGGATATTATGCCTTTGATAACTCTTATTGTGATACACAATACATTATACGAGGAGCAAAAGAGACTTATAGTGGAGCAGAGGCAATCACAAAGACACCAGATGTTTCTGGCACAGTGACTAATGACCTTGAGTTATCCCTATTACAAAAACCTATTAAAGTAGGTGATGACCTTGCAAAAATACTTGAGCTCAACCCAATCTATTTTGATTTTGATAGATTTAATATTCGTCCAGATGCAGCCTTAGAGCTAGAAAAAGTCCTTGCAGTTATGCGTGAGTATCCTAATATGGTTATAGATGTACGTTCTCATACAGATAGTAGAGGTAATGATTCATACAACTTAAGTCTGTCAGACAAGCGAGCAAAATCTACTGTAAACTATATCATTGCAGAGGGAATCTCTTCATCTAGAATCTCAGGTAGAGGATACGGAGAGACACAACTTACTAATGAATGTTCTAACGGAGTACAATGTTCTGAAGAAGCACACCAGCTTAACAGGCGTTCAGAATTTATTGTAATAAGTAACTAGAAGAAACTTACTACTTATATCTAAAACCCCTTTTCTTACGGAGAGGGGTTTTTTTACGCTTTCGCGAAAGCGCACTCATACACTTGTTAGCACTACCCTAAAGAAAAAATTACACCTTTGTGCTCAATAACTTGTAGCACATACAAGACTAAGAATACCATTGTAACCACAGCTTTTATAAATGTAGAAGCTATAAAGCCTATAAAGGACCCTAGCGCTGCTTTTAGGGCAACCTGAGTACTAGTCTTATTAAAGCTGAGTTCACCTATAAAAGCGCCTATAAATGCCCCTATAAGAAAGCCCAAGGGTATGGGGCTAAGTAATCCCACAACAAGGCCTACGGTAGTACCTATGGCACCTGCTTTACTACCCCCATATCGTTTTGTGCCCATTGCAGGGATGATATAATCAAGTATGGTGATTGCAACCGCCACAGCTAGCGTAATGCCTAAAAATGTCCAGTCTTGCGGTACAGCATCTGTTAAGTGAAGGGTTAACAAACCTAGCCAACTTAAAGGCGGGCCAGGTATCACGGGTAAAAAACTGCCCACTATACCAGCTATAACCAGCAATAGGCCTACAAAAACTAAAAAAAGATCTACATAATTCATCGCCTATAAGACGTCAAAATGTTATAATGTTACATTTTTTAAACTAAAACATTAGTTTAAACTAAATATTTAGTTATATTTGATGTGTCGATGCTCAATATATTGACATACAGACTATTCAATTCCAGTATTTATGAAACAACTTACAAAGGCAGAAGAAGAGGTAATGCAATTATTATGGGTAGCACAAAAGGCAAACGTGGCACAACTCATCGAGCAAATGCCAGAGCCTAAGCCTGCTTACAATACCATATCTACCATCATACGGATTTTAGAAAATAAAGGCTTTGTAGGTCACGAGAAGGAGGGAAGAGGTTATATCTATCACCCTCTTGTGACTAAGGAGGTTTACAGCAACGCCTCTATGCATAAAATGATGGACAGCTACTTTAATGGTAGTTTTAAAAGTATGGTAAGCTTCTTTGTAAAAAAGAATGATCTAGATGTAAAAGAGCTGGAATCTATTCTGAGCGAAATTAATAAAGACAAGTAATTATGGGATCTTACAGTATACAAGTTATCTGTTTTCAAGCATTATTTCTGGCAGTGTATTACCTGCTTTTAAGAAAAGAGACCTTTTTCTCATATAACAGAATATACCTGCTAGTCACTCCCGTAATTGCACTAGCATTACCGTTTATAAAAATCACAATGTTACAAACGGTGGTGCCTGTAGAGACTTTTGCCAGTGTACTCCCAGAGGTTGTAATAGGTGATGCGGCAGTTGCTACACCTACAGATGCGGCTCCCGTTACAGGTTCTTTCTCTATACCGTGGTTACAAATTTATATTGCAGGTGTGGTGATTAGTCTAGTTGTACTCATCATAAAGATTAAAAAATTTACGAGCTACTTTTCCTATAAACAGAAAGGGTCTAGCATCATAGAGATTCCTTCATCTACAGAGGCTTTTACATTTTTTAATTACATATTTATTGGAGCAGATATAGATACGCTTTCGCGAAAGCAAATACTTACCCACGAACAGATACACGCAAAGCAAGGTCATACTTGGGATCTCATCTTTTTTGAGATTTTGAAAGTAGTACTGTGGTTTAACCCTATAACCTATTTATATCAAAAAAATATAAGTATCGTACACGAGTACCTAGCAGATCAAAAAGCAACCGAAGGTATCTCAAAATACACCTATTATGAAGAGTTACTTAACACCGCCTTTGGCACAAGTAAACTCTCATTTACAAATACATTTTTTAATCAATCATTAATCAAAAAACGAATCGTTATGTTACAAAAATCCAAGTCGAAACAAAGTGCGCTTATTAAATACATTGTAATAGTTCCGCTCATTTTAGCAATGCTTGTACAAGTCTCTTGGGCACAAAACTCAAATCAGTCAGGTGAAGTAGAAAGAGAGAATTTCACATTGATGGAAAATAACCTGCATAATGAGAAAATACACTACTCTATTATTGTTATAGATACTTTAAAATTGACTGATAATGAGAATGCGTTTATAACAGCTGTAAAAAACGATAAATCTTTAGATTCAAAAGATTTTGATCCAGCAAAAGGGAATGAGCCAGTATTCGAAACCATAAATAAATTTCTTACGTTTTCAAGTAAGGAGGATATTATTGAGCTCAAAGAAAAATTTGACATAAAATCTTATACACTTCAGGAACTACAGACAAAATATAACTTAAAAAACACTTATGCTTCTCAGATCACTTATAGAGAAGAGGTTGAAGTTGTTGAAGAAGAAGAGGAGGTTGTTGGTATTCCTTACGCAGTGATAGAAAATGTCCCAACCTATCCTGGTTGTGAAGATTTAGTAGGTAATGATGCTCAAAAAGTGTGTATGTCTAATAATGTGTCTAAGTACGTAAACCGTAATTTCAATATGAATATTGCTAAAGATTTAGGACTTACAGGAGTTAATAGAATCTTTGTTTCTTTTAGAATAAATAAAACAGGGCAAGTAGATAATGTAAGAGTAAGAGCGCCTCACGAAGCTCTCGAAGAAGAAACGAGAAGAGTTATTTATAACCTACCTCAAATGAAGCCTGGCAAGCAAGGAGGAGAAAATGTTGGCGTTCTCTACAGTCTACCTATCACATTTCAAATAGCTAAATAATTTTTAATAAAAAACAGAAACCATTGGTTTTATGGCTTTACAATACATTATACAAGTTATCTGTTTTCAAGCATTATTTCTGGCAGTGTATTACCTGCTTTTAAGAAAAGAGACCTTTTTCTCTTATAACAGAATATACCTGCTAGTCACTCCCGTAATTGCACTAGCATTGCCATTTATAAAAATCGCAATGTTACAAACGGTGGTGCCTGTAGATACCTTTGCCAGTGTACTCCCTGAGGTTGTAATAGGTGATGCGGCAGTTGCTACACCTACAGATGCGGCTCCCGTTACAAAGTCTTTTACCATACCGTGGTTACAAATTTATATGGCTGGTGTGGTGATTAGTCTAGTTGTGCTCACCATAAAGATTAAAAAATTTACGAGCTACTTTTCCTATAAACAGAAAGGGTCTAGCATCATCGAGATTCCTTCATCTACAGAGGCTTTTACATTTTTTAATTACATATTTATTGGGGCAGATATAGATACGCTTTCGCGAAAGCAAATACTTACCCACGAACAGATACACGCAAAGCAAGGGCATACTTGGGATCTCATCTTTTTTGAGATTTTGAAAGTAGTACTGTGGTTTAACCCTATTACCTATTTATATCAAAAAAATATAAGTATCGTACACGAGTACCTAGCAGATCAAAAAGCAACCGAAGGTATCTCAAAATACACCTATTATGAAGAGTTGCTTAACACAGCCTTTGGCACAAGTAAACTCTCATTTACAAATACATTTTTTAATCAATCATTAATCAAAAAACGAATCGTTATGTTACAAAAATCAAAATCACAAAAAAGCGCATTAGCAAAGTATTTACTCTTAATTCCACTTGTACTTGGAATGCTCGTGTATGTTTCTTGCTCTGAAGATAATAGCGTAGAGAGTGAGCGAACCTTAGAACAAGAGATTGCAGAATTACAAATTGCACTAGAGCAAAAAGAAGAACTTACAGAGAGCGAGAGAAAACTTTTTAATCAACTTAATAAAACGTTATTAGAAAAAGGTGGTAACAAGAGTGTCTATACTTACGATATGGGAGCAAAAGATGATGAAATAGTAGAAGTGCTCGAAGTAGAACGTGTTTATGATGTAGATGAGAACGGAAATATCCCATTTGCTGTGATAGATGAAGTTCCAGTTTTTCCAGGATGTGAGTCTCTTACCTCAAACGAGCAATTAAGGAAATGTATGTCTCAAAAGGTAAGCGCTTTAATTAACGCTAACTTTAATATTACATTAGGTAAGGAGCTAAATCTCAAGGGTACTAACAGAATTTTTGCAAGCTTTAAAATTGATAAAAACGGATATATCACAAACTTAAGAACACGCTCGCCACACCCAGATCTTGATGCTGAAGCACAGCGTGTGATTTCTATGTTACCAAAAATGAAACCTGGTAAGCATAATGGCGAAGTAGTAGGCGTTCTCTACAGTCTCCCTATCACGTTTCAAATAGCAGAGTAACCTATGAAAAAACTATTTATAGTAATTGTAATTGGAATGATATCAAAAGTCGGGGCGCAAGCTCCGGCTTTGGCTGTTGCAGATAGTTTATACGCTACTGGTGAGTATACAAAGGCAATAGCCCAGTATGAGAAGATTCAAGAACCTACGGCACGTATATGGTTACAAATAGCCAGAGCATATAAAGGAAAGGGAGCAAAAACAGCTGCTCTTAACTTTTATAAAAATTCACTAGAGCTTAACGATAAGCAACCCATCGCCGCAACCGAGTATGGAAGGTTACTCCTCACAAAATCAAAATTTAAAGAAGCAGACAGTGTTTTTTCTATACTTTCAACGATATACCCCACAAATGCCGAGTATCACTATCAATGGGGTCGAGCACTTAAAAAGACCGCGGTAAAGGACACCTTAGTTTTAAATAAAAAAGTAGATAATGAAAAGATAGATACCTCAGAAAAGGCTTTTGCAAAAGCAGTCCAGCTGGACTCAACACATCAAAAGGCAATGTTTGAACTGGCAAAGTATCACTTGGGTCATAAAAACTATCCAGAGGTAGAGACGATCTGTAAAAAAGCACTTGAAAGCGAGCCAGAAAATATTGAGATTATAGGCGTGCTGGCTCAAAGTTATTATTACAAAGGCTGGTGGATAGAGGCAATAGATCTTTTTAACCAGTTGCTCGATATGGGAGTAGATACCTTATTTGTGAGAAATAAACTAGGGCGTGCCTACTACGAGAAAAGAATGTATCCAGAGGCTATTGAGGCTTATGAAGAAGTACTTGCTTATGATGACGAAGACTGGGGTACACTTATCACCCTTGCTAGGTTATATAACTTTAATCGTGAGTATGACAAGGCCTTAGAGTATGGAAAAAAAGCCTTGTATTTCAAAGATCTACCACTAGATGATGTGTATTACACAATGGGTCGAGCGTATGAATTTAAGAAGAATTATGAGCAGGCGATGAAGTACTACAGAAATTCTACTAAGGAAGATGCAAATAACCTTGATGCGGTCTATGCAACCGCTGTCGCTGCAGATAATTATTATGAAGATAAGGAAGAGGTACTCAAACTCTATGAGAAGTTTGTGGCACAGTCTAAGAAATTAGAAAAGCGTCCTTACTTAGCAAGAATTGCTCAAGAGCGAATGACACTACTCAAAAGAGAAATTTTTGAGGCACAAGAGAAGAAACAGTAGGCCAGCGATGGTCGCTTTTTGGAGCGGTTTAAATATTGTATTTTCGAGCTACGTATGAAATGGTTTTTACATCGTGGCTTATTGATAATCACAGCAGTAGTTGTGATGACTTCGTGCGACCAGATTGAAACCAAAAAAATATCTTCTTCGCAGTACCTTTCTGAGAGTTGGAAGGCAATAGATCTACATAGAGTAGATGGGTATCCCACTTTTGATACCTGTGCTACATTGCCAGAAGGGGAGCCGCTTAAGGCTTGTTTTCAAGAGACGGTTACAAAGACCTTTTACGAGTCATTTGGAAAACATACCATCGTAGTGCAACGCGCTCTAGACGACACTATATTTGTAGACTTTGTAGTAAACGAAAAAGGGAAGTACTGCATAGATACACTCAAAATCGCTCAAGAAATCCGCACAGAAATCCCTCGCCTAGAACAGTGGATACACGAAGCCGCAAGACAATTACCAGAAGCAAAACCTGCAACTAAAGAAGGAGTACCCGTAAAGACACGATTTAAAATCCCCGTGGTTTTAAAGGTGGAGTAATTGTAAGGCACCATAAACTATTGCTTGTAGTTGCGACCTTTCCATTGATACCCAGTAGTAAGCGATCTTAAGGCTATAAAGGTGCTTATAAAAGGGTAACAAACCATCACTACTGGATACCATTTTAAATACCTTTTTCGGTTATAAAAAAAAGCTTCGGTGGCAATGAGGATAACATCAACTACAAGTTTTATGACTAAGCTCATTAATATGATGGATTGGGTTTCCGCTTTCGCGAAAGCGTAATAAAGAACTCCCACAACACTTAAAAGATTAACACCCAAAACAAGAATCCCCATTAGTTTTGAGAACCAAAAGGTATAAGCACTAGACTTTGCCGCCCAGCGTGTGCGCTGTGCTATAAATATATTCCACTGCTCTTGAGGCTGTGTGGTTACAATAGCATCTGGAGAGCGTAAATAGCTTATCCTATTTTTAAATTTCTCTTGAAATTTCTCGAGTAAAAAATGATCATCTCCACTAGCGATATGATTATTATTTGCAAAGCCTTGAACGGCTGTAAATGCTTCTTTATCATAAGCGAGATTTGCTCCGTTACATAAAAATGGTAAGCCCATATAAAAGCTTCCGGCGGTTGCGCCCATAAGACTTAAAAAGTCCAATTGCTCATAGGCAGTTAAAAATGAAGGCTGAACCGTGGTGCCAATAGCAACGGGCATAATCACCATAAGTGGTGATTGTTGCTGGATAATAGCGTCTAATGTGTTGAGCCAATTTACGGGCACGGTACAGTCGGCATCTGTGGTCACAATCCACTGGTGTTTACTGGTATGGATGGCGGTCTGGAGTGCATCTTTCTTTGGCGATGCAGAGGTGCGCACGTTGTCTATGACATCAATATTTGTAAGCGCATATTGCGATATGCACTTATTTATGACCTCGAGAGAGTTGTCTGTAGAGGCGTCATTTACTAAGATGATTTCCCAGCTGTTTTGTGGATAGTCAACTTCGGCTAGTGATTGCAGCAAGTTAGTAAGATGCGCTTCTTCATTTCTAAAGGGTACAATAACAGTAAATGTGGTAGTTGGGGTGTCACAAGTTTGTGAGAACGTACCAGCGCGATTAATCTCAAGCGCAAAGCCGAGGATGATAATTCCATAGAGCAAGAATACAAAAAACAGCATCCAGATCATTATACGCTCTTTATGGTGCTAGTAGGCTTTTGCACTAGCAAAAAGTAGGCGCCAGGTAATAGCGGTATTACTACATTGAGCAGCCACATTAAAAGTACAGTACTTAATACAATCTCTTCGGGTACATTAAACCAGCCAAAAATGAGAACAGCCACACCACCGCGCACCACTACATCTAGTAACTGCATTACAGGTATGAGCGAGCTCACAAGGTAGGTAGCACAAATGCACGCCATTACAAAAGGATAACTTGTGGTAGCACCTAGCAGGTAGAGAATGAGGTAAAACTGATGTGCAAATATGATATATCGTATAATGGAAAACAGGCGCACCTTCTTTTTAATAGGTGCAGCAATAGATTTCCAGTACTTCTTGATTTTATACCAAGGATTTCCCTTGAGTGTCCAGTGTACACTTCGTAGTATTTTTGGGAGTATCTGGTACAATACGAGTGCCATAAATATGCTTAAACTCCAAAAGAATATCGCTGTTCCACTAGTAAAAAAGGCAATAATCCCTAAACCTATGCTCCCAAAAATAAGCGTCGCCAGCAGCTGATACATATTGCCTATAAAGTTTAAGAAGAGTATCTGCTTGCGTTGCTCTTTCGGATAATAGAGCGCCTTTGCACCATAGTCTCCAGCTTTGGCAGGAGTTACAAACCCTACGAGGTGAGCGGTGAGGGTTTGTATTGCGCTTTCGCGAAAGCGTACTAGTCTATATATACTCACTAGAGTTTGCCATTTCTTGATTTCAAAAAACCAGTTGGCAGCGGTAAGTAATAGTATGATTATAATATAGAGATATAACGATGATGTGCTAATTTCAGAAAGCTGAAATTGTAGTGACCGTAAATCACCGCGATCTAGTTTGTCATAAATAAAATAGCCAGCCAGTAGTACAATGAGAATCTTAAGAGTCGCCCAGAGTAATTGCGTAGCTTTGTGAGATAATCTAGGCATTCATTTCTTTGTTAAGGATGAGCACAAAGTAACAATAAAAGCATTGGCAGACGAAAAAATCATATTAGGTATTGATCCAGGAACCACTATTATGGGTTTTGGACTTATCAAGGTTGTGGGTAAAAAGATGGAGTTTATGCAACTCAATGAGTTATTGTTACAAAAGTATAATGACCCTTATGTGAAGCTCAAACTCATTTTTGAGCGCACCATACATCTTATAGATACGTATCACCCAGATGAGATTGCGATAGAGGCACCGTTTTTTGGCAAGAATGTACAAAGTATGCTCAAGCTAGGTAGAGCGCAAGGAGTGGCGATGGCAGCAGGTTTATCTCGAGAAATCCCTATCACAGAGTATCTTCCTAAAAAGATTAAAATGGCCGTTACTGGAAATGGTAATGCAAGTAAGGAGCAGGTGGCAAGAATGCTACAGTCTTTACTAAAACTTAAAACCTTGCCTAAAAACTTAGACGCTACAGATGGTCTTGCCGCAGCAGTGTGTCACTTTTATAATTCTGGAAAAGTAGAAATAGGTAAGAGTTACTCGGGCTGGGAGAGCTTTGTAAAGCAAAATGAAAAACGAGTTAAGAAGTGATATTTCTTTAAAACATATGGCATCCATCTACATCCACATACCATTTTGCAAGCAGGCGTGTCACTATTGTGATTTTCACTTTTCGACCACGATGGGTAAAAAAGAGGAAATGATAACGGCTATCATAAGCGAACTTGAGATGCGTAAAGCCGAGTTTGAAAATGATGAGGTGTCTAATCTTTATTTTGGCGGCGGGACACCTTCTGTCTTAAACACTGAAGAGATTGAACAAATTATAGATGCTTGCTACACACATTACAAGATTGAAAAAGATCCAGAGATTACCCTAGAAGCAAATCCAGACGATCTTACTGAGCAAAAAATAAGAGAGCTCGCAGCATCGCCCATTAATAGATTGAGTATAGGCGTGCAATCATTTTATGAAGAAGATCTTAAATTAATGAACCGTGCTCATAACGCTCAAGAGGCAATAGACTGCCTGAGATTAACAAGAGCAACCTTTCCTAACAGTTCGCTAGATCTTATTTATGGAATCCCTGGGATGAGTAATGAGCGCTGGGAGCAGAATATAGATAAAGTACTAGCACTAGACCTACCTCATATATCTGCCTACGCGCTTACGGTAGAGCCTAAGACGGCCTTAGAAAATTTCATTAAAAAAGGAATTGTACCTCCGGTAGAAGATGAGGTGGCACAACAGCATCACGAGCTATTAATACGTAAGATGGAAGCTGCTGGTTATGAAAATTACGAGTTTTCAAACTTTGCAAAACCAGGTTATCATTCTAGAAATAATACGGCATACTGGCAAGGAAAAAAATACATAGGTATAGGTCCCTCTGCACATAGCTATGATGGTAAGCGCCGCGCGTGGAATATAAATAACAACCCAAAGTACATAAAAGCAATCACGGCTGGAGAGCTACCTCAAGAGGTAGAAGAGCTCTCGCTCACAGATCAGTATAATGAGTATGTAATGACGAGATTGCGCACGCAGTATGGAGTTTCTTTACTTGAGATAAAAACACAATATGGCGAGCGTTTTTATAACTACTTCTTAGAACACGCTCAGAAACACATAGAGGAACATTTACTTTTTATAGAAGAAGATAGAGTCTATGTGAGTAAAAAAGGAAAGTTTTTAAGTGATGGTATTGCGAGTGATCTCTTTCTTTTAAACTTGCAGTAATCTCGCAGAGTATTTGGTATCTTTAAGCTTCATTGCCATTGTTATGCTAGCCACTATTACCCACAATAAAAAAACATACAACGTAGATTTATCAAAACCTATTGATATCTCAATCCCGCTTACAGATAAAAAAAATCCGCTGGCTTGGTATATTGACCCGCCTAAGTTTGAGACAGTCACAGATGGCGAGTGGGTAGGTAGCGTGCGCAAGGGAGGCGATGTAAATTTTACTACCATCACCTTTAACCCACATTCTCACGGCACGCATACAGAGACCGCTGGTCATATCACAGAAAAGGTGCATAGCATTAATAAAAATCTCAAAACATTTTTCTTTATCGCAGAGGTGGTGACAGTCATACCAGAGCCGCTTGATAATGAAGATGATGATTTTATACTAAGTGATAAGCAGTTTAAAAACCTACTTAAAGATAAATCACCAGAAGCTTTGGTGATACGCACATTGCCTAACGCACGCGAAAAGAAAACAATGAACTGGTCTAACACAAACTGGCCATTTGTAGATGATAGGGCGATGGTACGCTTTCGCGAAAGCGGTATAAAACACCTCCTCATAGATTTACCTAGTGTAGATAAAGAAAAAGATGGCGGAGAGCTCAAGGGGCATCACGCGTTTTGGGATGTAAATGGTGAGATACGACTAGATGCAACCATTACAGAGATGATCTATGTGCCGCATAAAATTCCAGACGGGACGTATCTTCTTAATCTCCAGATTGCCTCTTTTGAAAATGATGCCACACCTAGTAAACCCATTTTATATAAAATCGAAACAGAATAATGCAACCACCTTACTACGCTGTAATCTTTACGTCTACACAAACCAGTAGCACAAGAGGCTATAAACAAGCAGCAGATCTTATGGAGGAGCTGGCCGCAACAATGCCTGGTTTTCTGGGAGTAGAGGGAGCTAGAAATGATAGTGACCACCTAGGGATTACGGTATCATACTGGCGCTCGCTAGAAGACATTGCAAGATGGAAAGCCCAAGCAGAGCATCAAGGTGCGCAACGTATGGGAAAGTCAGACTGGTATGATAACTATACGGTGAGAATATGCAAGGTGGAAAGAGAATATAGCTTTGATAAAAAGTAAGTGTTTCCTATCTCAAGCCGTAACCTTTTCCAGCCCAAAATGGTTTTATATCTACTACCAGTCGGCCACTTTGTACTGCGGGATCTAGGCGTACGAGACTATCTGCTGTGGCAAGGTTAGGGACGTTGTAAATGGTTATTCCCTGTGTAATACCTAAGCTATCTTCTAGAGGTCCAGATATATCTGCATAGCCTAGCTCGTACATACGACCTAGATGCGCGCGATGTCCTTTTTGAATCTCTGCCGCCTCATCTTCACTTTGCGCTCTATTAGGTCCCGTATTGAGAAAAGCTAAAAAATACTTTTGCATAATTACCGTGTCCTGAATATCATTATCGTAATAATCGAATATCTCAAAACCATTGGCTTTTAGATCTGCAATTTGTTGTGCTTTGCTAGCTGTGGCGGTTACAGGGCTCGTATTTGTCTCAACCTTAGATTGACAACTTATTAGTAGTACGAGTACTAAGAAAGTGAATGTAATTTTCATTTTACCAATTTTTAAAAGGATTCTTAGATAGCTGCGAGTTGTAGTACTTATTATCTCCTGTCACTTCGTTGCCTATCCATTCTGGTGTTGTAAAATCTTCTTCTTCAGCGTTGAGTTCTATTTCGGCGATGGTTAGTCCTTCGTTATCTCCATAAAATTCATCTATTTCCCAAGTGTGATTACCTGCGGTATACTCGTAACGTGTTTTATCTATAACTCCGGGAAGGCATAGTGATAGAAGCGTTTGCGCCTTGTCTACTGCGATTTCTTCTTCTATTTCTACACGCGTAGTACCGCTATCGTTTGATTTTCCTTTAATGGTAAGAAAGCCTTTCTCGCCTTTGATTCGCACTCTTACAGTTCGCTCAGGATCTGTACTTAGATAGCCTTGGGTAATACGAGTTGCCTTTTGAGCAACTTCTTTATAAGCCGCTGAGGTTACTAGGAATTTTCGTTCTATTTCTAACATAATGTTGCTGTTATATCTAGCCTTTAGTTAATGCGCCACGGCGGGTTTTTGCGATTATCACCAGCATAGTAAAGAATAATTTGATTCCCATCTGGATCCTTAAGTCTTGCCTCTCGCCACAACCACGACTGGTCTGTGGGCAATAGGTCAAAAGTAACATTCTCCCCTTGTAATCGTGCCACTTCTTGGTCTAAACGCTCTGTTTCAAAATATACCGTTACCCCAGCACCTGCAGGTAGCTCATCTACAAGATGTATAGAAAACGTAGCATCTCCCTCCAGGCACTCAAAGCGTGCATAATGTGGCAAGGCTTTTACAATGAGACGCAATCCTAGTTGCTCATAAAAAGCAATGGAAGTTTCAAGATCTAGTGACGGTACGGTGATTTGGTTGAGGTTCATAGCGTTTATTTTTGCCAGGGAGTTACGGTCGTAGGAGTGTCCTTTTGGTAAAGCACCACGTTATTCCCATCGGGATCTTGTAGTTTTAAGTCCTTGCCACCCCAGTCTCTGTATATGGTGGGGCTGAGTACGCTTTCGCGAAAGCGTAATTCAAACACCTCAATACCGTCTGTTTCAAAGTAAACGGTTACGGGTTGTTCTGGAAGCTTGGGATTAAA
The DNA here is from genome assembly GCF_000152925.2 of Dokdonia sp. MED134. Lineage (NCBI taxonomy): Bacteria > Pseudomonadati > Bacteroidota > Flavobacteriia > Flavobacteriales > Flavobacteriaceae > Dokdonia > Dokdonia sp. MED134. The sequence goes on from NZ_CP009301.1 coordinate 2,357,068, forward strand.
ATAAGCTGTAAAAATGACTTCGTGCTCCTTGTTTTCAAAATGTGCGTGATGCTGAGGCTCGTGCTCAATAAGTTCCATACCAATGCCTTTATAAAATGCAATCGCCGCTTTAAGATCTCGGGAGGGTACGGTGATGTGGTTAAACGTGGTAGGCACTGCTTAGTTCTTTAATCTCAATATTTGTGATGTCTGTGTGGGTTACTGTTTGTTTTGCAAGTTGTGCCATTGCTCTAGCAATGTCTTTTGCCTGTGTAGACTTCCACTTTTTGAGCGGTCCTACCATAAAGAAGTCCATAACGGCCATCATCATTTTGAGAGCTTTCTCGCCTTTGCGAGCGTCATCTGGGCGACCATTTATAAAAGCAGGTTTGAGAATGTACGTGTTCTCAATTCCCACCTTACTCAAGTCGCGCTCCATCTCACCTTTTGTACGCACATAGAAAAACGGACTCTTAGCCGAAGTTCCCGCCGAAGAAATGACCATATAACTTGCTATCCCTTGTTGCTTTGCTAGTTGTGCCGTTTCAATCGGGATGCCGTAGTCTATAGCGCGATACTTATATCTATCTGGTGTTTGAGCTTTCGTTGTGCCTATGCAGCAAAAAACGACATCTCCGGTAAATTGCTCCTTGAAGGTGCTTGTGTCTAGTAAATCACAAATAATCTCTTCTACTTTCTCGTGTGTAAAAGAGGTAGGCCGCCTTGTAAAGATTTTTACTTTAGAAAATGCTGGGTCTTTTATGAGTAACTCTGTTAAAAGTCCGCCAGTAAGACCTGTGGCGCCGAGTATGATTGCTGTTTTAGACATACTCAAAGTTACGATTAATACTACAAAACCTTCTGAGTACTTTGTAACTTGCATACAATGTCTGAGCTGCCTATAAAAAAGATAATTCACGTAGATATGGATGCATTTTATGCATCTGTAGAGCAGCTGGACAACCCAGATTTACGAGGTAAAGCTATTGCTGTAGGTGGCGGTGGTGAGCGTGGTGTGGTAAGTGCAGCGAGTTATGAGGCTCGTAAGTATGGCGTGCGGTCTGCTATGGCGGGTGCGCTTGCGCGAAAACTGTGTCCCGACCTCATATTTGTAAAGACTAACTTTGAGCGATACCGAGAGGTCTCTGCTCAGATACGCTCCGTTTTTCACGAGTTTACAGATCTTGTAGAACCCTTATCACTAGATGAAGCCTACCTAGATGTCACCGAAAACAAAGTAGGAATGCCTAGCGCAACCGTTATTGCCTCGTGGATACGACAATGCATAAAGGAAAAAACAGGGCTAAATGCCAGCGCAGGAATAAGCATCAATAAGTTTATAGCAAAAGTTGCTAGTGATATTAATAAACCCAACGGCCAGAAAACCATACCGCCAGAGGAGGTAATCACCTTTCTTGAGGAACTAGACATCAAAAAGTTTTATGGCATAGGAAAAAAGACTGCCGAAAAAATGTATCTACACGGCATTTTTACAGGGATGGATCTCAAATTAAAATCAAAAGAATATCTGAGTGACAACTTTGGAAAGAGTGGAGCGTACTACTATGATATTGTGAGAGGTATACAACATAGCGAAGTAAAACCTAACCGCATACGCAAGTCACTTGCGGCTGAGCGTACTTTTAGAGAAAACATCACCTCAGAGATTTTTATGCTTGAAAAGCTAGAACACATAGCCGAAGAAGTGGAGAGAAGATTAGAAAAAAGCAAAGTAGCAGGGAAGACCATTACTCTCAAAATAAAATACTCAGACTTTACACTCCAGACCCGTTCAAAAACGCTAGACTTATACGTGCGGTCTAAAGAAATCATACTAGAAACCGCAAAGGACTTACTGTATCAAGAAAAAATGAAAAATAGCGTACGTCTTTTAGGCATCTCACTATCTAACCTCAATACCGAAGACCGTAAAAAGAAGGATGCAGCAAAAGCTGTAAAGGAAGAAGAGATAGATGTACAGATGCGCTTTACCTTCTAGCAAGACATATCTGCTACAATTTTCCAGGCGCCGTTTATACGCTTAAAGATGATGATAAAAACACCGTCTGCATTTCCTACTTTACGTTTAAGATGATATTCTCCCATAACGTAATAAGCGTTTTCTTCTATGAGTGTCATATCATTTATTACAAATTGCAACTCACCTGTGTGATCTAGCGTAGGGTATCCTTTTTTATAATTAGCTAGCGTTTTGTCCCACCCATAGGTAAGGCCTTTACTTCCATAAAACTTTAAGGAATCACTCTTCCAGTAGCCTTGCATAAAAGTTTCTAGATCTCCCTGTGACCAGGCTTCTTGTTGTGCTTTTAAGATAGCTGTAATGGCTGCCTTATTTTGAGCAACTGTAGGTTGTTGCTGGCAGTTTATTAATAAGAAACTAGCAAGCAGGAGCGTGATAACGATTTTCATAATAGGCCTATTTCCTATAAAGATACATTATAGGAAATAGGACTAAATGTGACTATCCTAAAATTTTAGTCTGCCGTCTATAAAAGGCATCTTGCTGTCGTTTTAAAATCTCTTTTGCCATCTTCTTTTTGTAGTTGTATAGCTCCTCATCTTGAGCAATATCTGTGTAAACGCGATCATTTACAATATGATCTGTCTCGGTAAGGATCTTGCGTTGTAGGGCTTTTTGTGCACTCCATTCTTTTATGGTGAGCTCGTGGTCTGCAAGTTTTATATCATACTCACCCATAGGCGAGATAAGCTTAGAAAATATAGGTGCCGTCTCTATCGCAAGAAAGAGTAAGAAAATAAACAGCGACGGTAGCCACGGGAGTTCTTTCATCGCATCTATGCGCGCCATTAATCCGTCAAAGTTATTTATAATGGGCTGACTCGTGCTTACAGCAGTGTTGAACTCGTCGCGCAGTTGTATTTTTTGCGCTTCGGCTTGTGCTATTTTTTCTGCATTTGTGGCTTTGAGAGTAGTGAGTTCTGCAAGAGCGGCATCGTGTTTATCTCGCTTTTCTTGATAGACTGGGCCTTTGCCTAGTAGCTCTGTGCCAGCAGTACCTTCTGCCTCATCTATGTAGATTTCATATAAGTTATTTACTTCTGTCTCTTTGGTAGCAATTTCTTGTTTTGCGACAGCTATTTGGGCATCCAGTTTATTGATTTCTGGGGTGTATTGTGCGAGTATCTCGCCTTGATTTTGCACGGTAAACTCATTTTTTTGACTGAGCATCACGCGGTCTATCTCTTTCTCAAATACTTTAAGCTCTAAGGGTTTTGAAATCACCACAGCAATAATTACCGCAAGAATAAGACGCGGTATTGCCATCCCAAATTCTTTCCACCAATTGTTTCGCTTTTTGAGTGTAGAAACAATAAAACGGTCTAGATTAAAAATAACCAGTCCCCATAATAAACCAAAAAGTATGGCTCTATACACATTATCAAAAACGGTAAAAAGCGCATAGGTTGCTGCGATGGTGGCTAATACGGCTGTAAAAAATACGGTAGCACCTATGCCAGCATATTTATTCTTCTCTCCGCGAGAGCAGGTGTCTAAAACGTCACGATCTGCACCAGAGCAGAGAATAAAAAAGGATTGAATCATAATACGGTTCGTTTAGTTAGTTTTTTGAGTAGGTGGTTGTTATGCAACCGGCTGATTGATGAGGGCGTGGAGTACTACAACGACGGTTTCCTGCTTTTTCGTATGTATTACAAAACAAGATGCAGGCGTAGGTGAGTCTCTTGCTTTAAGAGACTCATAAAATATGAGATTGTTGCAGTTGTGTGTGTTAAGCTTTCGCGAAAGCGTAAAAAGCCTACTGAGAAACGTCTATAAAGTTATCACGATTAGGACTACTAGGGTACTCAAAGAGCTCAAGATCAAAGTAAGGTACAGCGGCCAAAAAATGGTCAAAAAGATCTGCCATTATGTACTCGTAGTTTTCCCATTTTTTGTCCTTGCTGAAGCAATACACCTCTAGTGGGATACCTTGTGCAGTAGGAGCCAGCTGGCGACACATAAGAAGCATTTCTTTGTGTATGGCGCTGTGGTTTTGAATATAGGTCTCCATATATTTTCTAAAAAGACCTACGTTAGTCAGGTTGCTACCATTAATCTGTATAGACTTATCAGAATCATCTCGCTCGTTAATGCGAGCCAGTTTTTCCTCCATATTTGTGAGGTAATCTGTGATGAGTCCTATTCTCTTAAAGCGTTGTATATCCTCGTCTGTAAGAAACTTTATGCTGTCTTGTTTTATATATAAAGAACGTTTTATACGACGACCAGGACTGTCTGTCATACCACGCCAGTTCTTAAAAGAGTCTGAGATAAGCGCGTAGGTAGGTATGGTTGTGATGGTCATATCAAAGTTTTGAACCTTTACCGTTGCGAGGTTAATCTCTACCACATCACCATCTGCTCCATACTTTTCAAAAGTGATCCAGTCGCCTATGCGCACCATATCATTAATAGCAACTTGAATGCTTGCTACAAACCCAAGAATAGTATCCTTAAAAATGAGTAATATAATGGCTGAGGCGGCACCAAAAGTCCCCAGGGCTTGCCCTAGTGATACAGGTGTGAGAAGACTTATTGCATAGAATATAGTAAACACCCACGCAAAAATCATAAAGACCTGTATGTAGCTATCTATAGGTTTATCACGTAAACCTGGTACTGTTTTAAAGTAATCTCTAAGGGTGTGTAAAAGGGCTCTTATAATACGTAGCGCAAGAATGACTCCTATAAGATTGAGTATGACACTAAAGACGTGTTCAATTTCAAGAAAATCATCTAGTACAAATGGAAGCGCTCCTATAAGTAAGTATAACGGGAGTATGTGTGCTAGTCTTCTAGGTACGCGGTTTTTGATGAGGAGATCATCAAAGTTTGTTTTTGAACTTTTTGAAATATATGCAGCGAGGTTGCGCAGTACTTTGCGCACGAGCATATCTGCCAGAAAAACCAACACTAGCACGATAACACCTAGTACAAAGGCATTGAGATACTTAGAGAAGGTTTCTGATAATCCCCAATCAATAAAATGATCAAAGAAAAAACAGCTTATTTCCTTTTTATAATCCATTGCCGCAAAGCTACATATATCTATATGAATGGCTTTGCTATTGGCTTTGTTTTAAGAAATAAGCTGTGTGAAGTATGGCTTCTAGTTACTGCTCTTTTTAACAAATCTTACCGAGGGCTTTTCTTTTTTAGACCCCATAGAGATGGTTTCTAAAGAGTACATAGCATTTTTAGATAACTTGATAATCTCATTTTCTGATAGTAGCTTACCATTATGATAGTAATTTATTTTTGAAGAAAGTAAATCATTATGGATAATCATTTTATTATGACTAGTAGATGTCTCTAAGGTCATACTAGGTTGTTTAGACAGTGATATTGCCTCTTCTTTTGTAATAACTTTTTCTTTGTATTCAAAAGTACCTCCATTCAATGCGTGTTTTTCAATCAATGATGCGAGTGAGCCACTTCCTCCATCACTTGAGTAAGCGCCAACCGAAACACTCCACGGATTATTTTTTTGTAGTGTGCTATCTTTTTTATAGCCTGAGGGTGTATTAACGGTAACATTCCAAGGGTTGCTTTTTTGAGTTGTAACAGCGGCTTGTTCTCCAGCTACTTTAGCTTTAATAACACTAGTTCGTTGCATTACGCGTGTTGATTTGTTGGGTTTGCTGTAACTAGTACTAATAGGAGTAACATTCTTACTATCAATATTGTTTTCTTCTAAAAAAGAAGCGACTGCTTTGTCTGTTGCCTCTGTAGATCGTATTTTTTCTGACACCTCGTCTATTGTACTCACTGTAAAACCAACCTTCTTAGGGTACGACTCTTGCGATAGGCTGCTAGCTAGATCTATCACTTCTTGATGAATAGTCTGGTACGTATTAGGATCTTTAAAAACGTTGCCCTGCCCTTTTTTATTTGAGAGGGTAGCGCTTACTTTTTTACTTACCTTAGGTTTAATTGGCTCTGTACTTCCTATGAAAGTTTTGGGCGGGTTGCTGTAAGGATACGGTGTTTTAATTTCTGTTACACCACCTTTTGCAAGGCGTACAGCTTCTTCATAGGTTACTTCTTTGCCATTATAGATAAAAAGGCTACCCAGTTTGTGCATTTTGAGTAAATGTTCTTCTGGAGATGGCGGCGGTGGCGGTGGCGGAAGCTCTCCGCTAGGTGTTGGTGGAGCAGGAGGCGCTGGCGGAATAAGGCGTAAACTGTTATTTGCCTTATACAATTGCGTTTTTCTGAAAACAGCTTCGGCTTTATTTATAAACTCTTTTGAGTTGCCCTTAAAAATCATAGACCTCACAGGCGCTGCAAACTCTTCTTTTGTCCACCGGGCGGTGATATTATCTACGCTTTCGCGAAAGCTGTCAAGCGGTGTGTAACTGCCATTTACATAAATACTATCATTTCGTACCTCTATAACTAGTGCGTTTTTACCATTACGTGCAGCCCCTTCTACAAATTTTGTGGCGTAGGTTGAGGTTTGAGGTGCCTTGGTAGTTACGTTTTTTTGACTTTGCCAGTATGGACTAGTCCATACATCTACTCTATATCTACCATTTGTGCGATCGCCAATAGCGTAGTAAGGGAGATCATCTGGATGATAATCTAAAATAGTTTTATTTGAAATTTCCTCGTTGTCTAAAAATATGGCAAACAACGAAGTGTTTTGCCACTTGACGAGGTCTTCATAGTTTGGTTTTTTTGATTTTACAAAATTTGCTCTTACAAGTGCATTTGCCTCAGGATCAAAAATTGCATTTTGGTCATCAACTAAATTTGAAGTGCAAAAAGTAACTCTACTAAAATTCCATAGCTCTGCTACGAGTAGTTGCTTTTCTCTTCCTAACTTGCTAGATACTCCTGGTCTACCTTGTATAGATAAGTAGTCGTAAACCGTTTCCTTAATAAGGTTCTCAATGCCTTGTATAGAGATAGGTTTTAGTTTGTAATAGAAATTACCTTCGGTGTCTAGTTCTAGCTCTAGAGTGTTTGTTGCACTATTCTCGTATGACATAATACCAGATATGGCATTTGGTCCCGATTGAGCAACAATAGCTTGATTAAAAAAGAGAACACACAAACCTATGATAGGAATGAGTAGTAATGCGCGCAGCACTACTTTTTTACGACTAAATGATTGTGATAACATAACGATTCGTTTTTTGGTTAATGAATAATTAAAAGGACTCTCGAGCGCAGTGTGATGAGTACTGCTTGCATAACTTAAGAGTATATTTTGATATATAGCAATATTACTTTTATCTACTATAGCACCTTGATCTGCTAGAAATTCGTGATTTAATTTTATAGAACTTTTAAAGAGCCACACCAGCGGATTAAACCAGAAAATGACCTGTATAAACTCTATGGCAATAATATCTAGAGAGTGCTTTTGGCGCACGTGAGTTGCCTCGTGAGCAAGTACTTCTGGGGCTATTTCCTGTTGTGTGTATGATTGTCTATTTACAAAAATCCACTTGAGAAAAGAGTGTGGTACCATCACTTGCTCTAATAGGGCAAGCGTAAAGTGTGATGAAGGGTGAAGCTCTGCCTGATGTACCTTTCGCTTTAAGCGCACAAGATTTACAATAAAACGTATTGCAAAAATGAATACCCCTAGAAGGTATATTCCCCAGATAACGGTGTTTGTGTAATCTACTTCGGTAACCTGAGGCACTTGGTTTGGAGCAGAAACTGTCTCTATATACTCTTGAAATATGGGAGTAATCTGTGGGGCTTCTGCTGCTTGGTATGTAAAGGTGATAAGCGGTATGGTAAATGAAAACACAAGACTTGCCAGGAGATAAAACCTTTTAAAGTGGTGCATCGCTTTTCCTTCTAGCGCTAGCTTATAGAAGCCAAATAGGATGCCTAAACATAAAGCGCTTTTTAAGAGATAGATGAGTATCATTTCTTTTTGGCTTTAAGTTGGTTATCTATGATTTGTTTTAACTCCTCTAGTTCTTGCTGTGAGAGATCTGTCTCACGGGTAAAGAATGAAGCAAACTGCCCAGCGCTATCGTTAAAGAAATTTTTAATCAGCCCATTTACGTGTTTTGAGAAGTAGTCTGTCTTCTTTACAAGCGGGAAGTATTCCCTAGAACGGCCGTACTGTTTATAATCTACAAACTTCTTGTCTTGCATACGCTTAAGTAGCGTTGCGATTGTTGTGGTCGCTGGCTTTGGATCTGGATATGCTTCTATGAGATCTTTCATAAAAGCCTTTTCCTGTTTCCAGAGCAATTGCATAAGCTGTTCTTCAGAAGTGGATAGTGCCATAATGTTCTACAGTGTTAGAATGTACTCTACAAATGTAGAATAATATTTTAATTCTACAAATGTAGAGTTAAAATATTTTAGGATAACTGTCTGTAAGTGTGACTTTTTACGCTTTCGCGAAAGCGTAATTATCCTCTATATATGAGTAGGGGATAGGCTTCTGTCTATTGTCTGGCTTCGTTTTTTGAAAAATATTGATATAAAAAAAGCGCCTTAGTAATTACTAGATTACCAAAGCGCTTTTTATTAAATAAGATGTAGTACTATTTACTCATCTCTGTAAAATACTGATAGAAATAAGGGATAGTTTCTATTCCTTTTAAGTAATTCCATACACCAAAATGCTCGTTTGGTGAGTGTATTGCATCACTGTCGAGACCAAAGCCCATAAGGATTGTTTTACTTTTAAGCTCTTTCTCAAAAAGCGCCACAATAGGAATACTACCTCCACTACGTTGAGGTATAGGTGTTTTTCCAAAAGTTTGCTCATACGCCTTTTCGGCAGCTTGATAAGCCACATTATCTATAGGAGTAACATAACCTTGACCTCCGTGATGTGGTGTTACCTTAACTTTTACGCCTGCTGGAGCAATACCCTCAAAATGCGTTTTAAATAGTTCTGTGATTTCTTCCCACTCTTGGTGTGGGACTAGTCGCATTGATATTTTTGCATATGCCTTGCTTGCAATCACGGTTTTGGCTCCTTCTCCAGTATATCCTCCCCAGATACCGTTTACGTCTAGTGTAGGGCGTATAGAGTTGCGCTCGTTTGTAGTGTAACCTTTTTCTCCATACACAGCGTCTATATCTAGCGCTTTTTTATACTCATCAAGTGAGAAGGGTGCTTCCCCCATTTTATCACGCTCTGCCTGTGTGAGTTCTTCTACCTTGTCATAAAACCCTTTTACCGTGATGTGATTATTCTCATCGTGTAGTGAGGCAATCATTTTTGATAACACATTAATAGGGTTTGCTACGGCACCACCATAAAGACCAGAGTGAAGGTCACGGTTAGGTCCTGTAACTTCTACTTCTACATAGCTCAAGCCACGTAGGCCTGTTGTAATAGAAGGAATATCATTTGCAATCATCCCCGTGTCTGAAATAAGGATGACGTCATTTTCTAACTTTTCTTGGTTACGCTCTACATACCAAGCAAGGTTTGCGCTTCCTACTTCTTCTTCACCCTCTATCATAAACTTTACGTTGCAAGGGAGCTTGTCATTTGCAACCATATACTCAAGCGCTTTTACGTGCATATACATTTGCCCCTTGTCGTCACAAGCGCCACGTGCAAAGATGGCACCCTCTGGATGCTTCTCTGTTTTTTTAATTACAGGCTCAAACGGTGGTGAGTCCCATAGATCAATAGGATCTGGTGGTTGTACGTCATAGTGACCATACACGAGTACTGTAGGTAAGTTTTTATCTATAATCTTATCTGCATACACAATCGGGTAGCCTGGTGTCTCACAAATTTCTACCGTATCGCAACCAGCTTTACGTAAGCTTTCGGCAACGGTAGCGGCAGTTTGATGTGTGGCTTCTGCATAGGCAGAGTCTGCGCTAACACTCGGTATTTTAAGAAGTTCTATAAGCTCGTTAAGAAATCTGTCTTTGTGTTGTGCTATATATTCTTTTGGATCTTGCATTGTAATCTCATATTTGAAGTAAAAATACGAATAACGAATTGCAATTTTTATTAAAAAAATATTTTGCAATTGAAAAAATGTATTATATTTGCACCCCGTTACGAAGTAAACGAGTAACGATTTATTGAAATGCAGGCGTGGTGGAATTGGTAGACACGCTAGACTTAGGATCTAGTGCCTTACGGTGTGAGAGTTCGAGTCTCTCCGCCTGTACAACGAGAAAAGCTGACTTTAATTAGTCAGCTTTTTTTATGCGATAAATTCTAGGGAGTCATTAAAAGGCTTTTTAAGGCTCTTTTTGTTGCTTCAGGAAGTCTTTGTACGTAAGACGTTGTAATGCTGATATTAGCTTCTTAGAAACCTCCTAACGTTCAATAAAAGGCAAAAAAATAAAGAGCATCCCCCGACACTCTTTATTATACACTCATTTTTGTAGTAAGCAAACTAATTCAAATATTTTGAGTGTTGTAAAATCTTATTATGCTTTTTTAATTGAAGCTACAATATCTAGCGCTTTTTTGGTTTTTTGTTCAATAGCTTTATAATCCCAAACACCTGTTGTCGCATCTGGAGCGATAAGTTTTGATCCCATACCTACGCAAGTAACACCTGCGTTAAACCATTCTTCCAGACTCTCTTGAGTAGGAGATACCCCACCTGTAGGCATTATAGATGTCCAAGGACACGGGCCCTTTATAGCTTTTACAAACTGAGCTCCATATATCCCTCCAGGAAAAAGTTTTACTACCTCACAACCTAACTCTTCTGCACGAGCAATTTCTGTAAGAGACCCACAGCCTGGTGACCAGAGTACTTTTCTTCTGTTACACACTAAGGCGATATCTTCTCGTAACACTGGTGTTACAATAAAGTTTGCGCCTAGTTGCATATAAAGCGATGCTGCAGCACCATCTGTAATACTACCTACACCTAGTATGAGTTCTGGTAATTCCGCTTTCGCGAAAGCGCACAACGCATCAAACACTTTGTGGGCATTATCACCTCTACTTGTAAACTCTATCACGCGAGCACCTGCACTATGGCAGGCTTTGAGAATGTTTTTACCCACCTCAATAGACTCGTTATAAAACAAAGGCACGATGCCTGTATCTTTCATTGCTTGAGCTACTTCTATTCTTGTAAATCTTGCCATAATTATCTTGAAACTTTACCTGTTTGATCTCCGTCCATAAATCGCTCTATGTCTTGTAAAGATACGAGGTTGTAATCGCCGTAAATAGTATGTTTAAGGCAACAAGAAGCCACGGCAATATCTATTGCGCGTTGTTTTTCCATAGGTTTATCTATGAGGCCATATGCAAGACCACCCATAAAGGCGTCTCCACTACCTACACGATCTACCACAGGGGTTACCTCTTGCACGTGTGCTTTATAAATTTGATCACCGTCATATAGTATTCCTCCTATGCGCTGGTGAGAGGCGCTTACAGAGTAGCGCAGTGTGGTCGCAACTTGCTTTAGGTCTGGGCACATTTTAAAGAGTTTATCATACAGCACAGGTAACGACTTTTCGTCGTGATAATTGGGCTGTACTTTAGGTTCTCCTAGCATAAAATATGCAGTGTCTATATCGCCTAGTATAAGGTTGCTATACTTGAGTAGTTCTGGCATTACTTCGTGAGGTTCTTTTCCCCATTTCCATAATTTAGATCTGTAATTTAAATCTGTAGAAATGGTAAGTCCCATCTTTTTTGCCATTTTAACTGCTTCAAGACATTCTAGAGCAGCTTGCTCAGATATGGCTGGAGTGATACCACTCCAGTGAAACCAAGATGCTCCTTTAAAAATGGTCTCCCAGTCAAAAGCTCCCTTTGTAACGGTAGCCATAGAACTGCGAGCACGGTCGTAAACGACGTTGCTGGCTCTTGTTCCGGCTCCTGTTTCTAAAAAGTAAATACCTAATCGATCTCCACCTCTGTGTATATGTGTGTCACCTACACCTAGTTTTTTTATTTCTTGCAGCGCAGTATCGCCTATCTCATTGTAAGGAAGACGTGTTACAAACTCTGCAGGAACACCTAAGTTATTAAGCGATACTGCTACATTAAACTCACCACCACCGTAGGTAGCTCCAAAGGTTTTGGCTTGTGAGAATCTCAAGAAGCGCTCTGTAGAGAGACGCAACATTATTTCTCCAAAGGTGACTACTTTGCTCATATGCTAGTTATATACCTAATGCTTGACCACCACCTACTTGAATAGTTTCGGCAGTTAAGAAAGCTGCATCTGGACTTGCTAAAAATGATACAACACCTGCAACATCTTCTGGTTGTCCTAATCTACCTAGCATAATATTATTTGCCCACGAAGCAAACACTTCTGGTTTTGTCTCTTTAATTTGCTTGTGGAAAGGTGTATCTATCGTACCTGGTGATACAGCGTTTACACGTATACCATACTCGGCAAGATCTTTTGCAAGCGCTCTTGTAATAGTATGCACTCCAGCCTTAGACGTACCGTAAATACCAGCACCTGGTCCTCCAGCATTCCATCCTGCGTTAGACGTATAGTTAATAATAGTAGGGTGGTCACCTTTCTTTAAGAAAGGGATCGCCGCTCTGGAGGCAAAAAATACACTGTCAAGGTTAAGAGCCATTACAAACCTGTAAAACTCTGTTGTCATTTCTTCAAAACGTGATCTACCACCTAGACCTCCTGCATTGTTTACAAGTACGTCTATCTTACCGTATTTTTCACCTATTTTTTTGATGTTTGCTGTAACCTCTTCTTCTTTAGTTACGTCAAAACCGTAGTACTCTGCAGTTACTCCAGCAGCTTTAAGCTCCTCTAGTCGTTGCGCACCATCTTCATCTTGAATACCGTTTATGATAACCGTATATCCTTCTTCTCCCAGTCTCTTTGCAACAGCAAATCCTATCCCTCCTGTGGCACCAGTTACGATAGCCACTTTACCTTTATTTTTACTCATAGTTTTTTAATTAATTAATTATTTTCAACAATTTTTATATTTCTGATTAGCCCAAAGATTGATATCACAACCATAGGCGCTAGTACTGCAATTACAATAAATGCAGGTGTATATGATGTAGCTGCTATGGTAGGTATTAACCAGTTCATTATAATAACAGAAATGGCACCAACAGTACCTGCAAGCCCTGCAAGTGTCCCTACAGAAGGTCCTCTAAATAAATCTGTAGAGAGGGTCTGTATATTTCCAATGGCAAACTGAAATCCAAAGAGTACGAGACCTGTTATAAAAATAAACGTCATAGGGTTATTGTCATTTACTAAGAAAATGATACCTAAAAGGCCTAAAAATATAAGTGTAGCTCCTATTAGTATCGTACGCTTACGCGAAAAGTCAACCGAATGTTTTGCCATTAATTTACCGCTGTACCATCCACCAGCAAGACTACCTATCATACCACCTACGTATGAGATCCACATAGTAGATCCTATTTCTTCTACACTAAAACCAAACTGACTGTTAAGGTATAGTGGCATCCAGCCTACAAATAACCACCAGATAGGTTCTATAAAGAATCGCGCAGCAAGTACACCCCAAGATTCTTTATAACTTAAAATTTCTAATAATGAGAGTCCTTTTTCTTTTTTTGTTTCTTCATCTACAATAGCTCTACCTTCCATAATGAGGGCTTTTTCCTCATCTGTGATCCACGAGTGATGTTTTGGAGCAGCTTTATTGATAATAAACCAAGGAATAACCCATAAGATACCTAGAGCTCCAATAATAATATAAGTGCTTCTCCACCCATAAGTACCGTATAGTAATGCTATAAGGGCAGGAGCTATAATACTACCTACAGATGCTCCAGCGTTAAAAATACCTTGAGCAAGCGCTCTTTGATTTACCGGAAACCACTCGCCGTTACTTTTTACAGCTCCAGGCCAGTTACCCGCTTCTCCTAGGCCTAGTAATCCTCTAAAAACACCTAATGAAACCAGTCCTTTTGAAAATGCGTGAAAGACAGAGGCTAGTGACCATAGTATGATAGAAAAAGCAAATCCTAATCTGGTACCTATAATGTCCATAAGTTTACCAGACAGAAATTTTCCGGCGGCATAGGTTACCATAAAGATGTTGAGCATCAAGGCATAATCATAATCATCCATACCAAGATCTTTACCCATCTCTGGCCACATAATTCCAAAGGCAGAACGATCAATATAGTTGATAATGGTTGCAAGGCATATGAGCGCTATAATCCACCACCTTAGTCCTTTAAGTTTCATAATCTTTTTGTTTTTTGGGCTCTTGCTTATTTCATATAAGAAAGTGTGCGCCCTGGCTATTTTTTAATAGCTATTCTAAATTTGTAATATTTTTTGATTGTTTTTAAGCTTTCGCGAAAGCGTATATACTCATAAACTATAGATCGTAACAGTATTGATATAGTGCTTTAAAGTGCTCTTTCATCATTTGTTTTGCAACCTTTGTTTTTTGGTCTCGTATGGCTTCATAAATACGCTCGTGTTCTCCTATACTGGTTTGTGCCATTGTGCTATCACACACGTGATATTTTTCAAAATTTGTGATAATCTCTGGTGTGATCATAAGCATAAAAGTGTTCATTGTACTATTTCTAGAAGCTTTTGCAATTGCTAGGTGAAAGAGTAAATCTTCTTGTACGGCATCTTCTCCATTAAGCACTTTCTCGTTATATGCATCAAGTGCAGATCGCATTGCTTTGAGATCTTCATCTGTGCGGCGCATTGCTGCTAGACGTGCGGTTTTGAGTTCTAATAAAATTCTAGTTTCTACTAGTGATTTAAAGTGTGGAGTCTCTAGACTTAAAATGTCATCTATAATACCATTCATAGCAATCACACCTATGTTTGCTACAAACGTACCACTCTGAGGAATAGATTTAAGTAAACCGTAAAATTCAAGTTTTTGAATAGCGCTTCTCACATTGCCGCGAGATACTTCAAACTTTTCTGAAAGCATACGCTCTGAAGGAAGTTTATCTCCAGGCTCTAGGTTTTTATAATTGATCAATTCTTTGATTTGAGCAATTATAGACTTTTCGACCTCAGCGTTTTCAGATTTTGTACGTATGTCTAGATTCATATTTTTTACTTTATAGTTATACCTTTACTATACGGGAGTAACAGTAATATAAGACTTTAGTGTGTTTTAAACTAGTGGCTTACATCAAGCTTATAGACTCGTACTTTTGCAAAGGCCCCTTCGTCTCTTGTTTGTAAATAGTTGCCTACCTTGAAATAATTTTCAAAGATATTCCATCTTTTTATAGATGTGCTGTCATAAACTGCAAACTCTTGGTTATTTAACGATACTACCATTTTACCATCTTCTACATCTACCTCTAATGTGAATTTTCCAAATCCTACTTTTTGTTTAAAAGTATACCCTTTATCATCATCCCAAGCTTCGTCAAGTAATATGGCATCATCGATCACATTTTGACTTTTTAAAACCTTGGTTTTAACTCTTATTTTACCATCTTGCCAGTATACTTTTAAAATAGGTGGTGCATTATTATCCTTTTGACCTATTCTGTCTCTTTGCTCATTAGTTAGTCTACCGTGTATTTGTGCAATAATTACTTTGTGGTATTTGCCATTTTCTGCTCTTGAGACAGCATCCATAGCCATCTTGACTTTCATATTACCACCTTGTTCAAATGTCCAGTTTACATTATTTTCTCCAGAGACCATTTGTTCTCTTAATTCAGATCTGGAGTATTTTGTATTTCTGGTAGTTTTACTAGGGTAGGCGTGAAAAACAATAGCCCCTCGGGTACTATCATTGTACATATAGGGCTTTAAAGTTTCATTTGTTGCATAGTCTAAAATTTCTGGAGGGCTTACTTCAATTACTTTAGGATCACCTATAGGGATTGTAACCTTCCAATTGTTTAGGTCTATATCTGGCAGTTTATATTTTTTTCGTTTCTTTTTCTTCTTTTTCGTTTTCTTTTCTTTTAGTAATTCGTTTGTGTTATTACCACTGCTTTCTACCAGCTGTCCAAAAGACAGCGTGGTAGAAAGTAATAGTAATATGAAAAATGTGGCTTTCTTCAAAATATATATTATTGTAATGCCGCCGTAAAGTTGTCTATACGTGCTTCTACACCTGCGTTATAAAAGAATATACTTACTGTACTATCTGCACCTGAATTAAAATCAAGTGTAACTAATGTGTAACTTTCATCAGATCCTGTAAACTCAACTATTGCAGATGCTTCTGCAGTAGCGCGATCTACATAACCACCACCAGGTAAAACAGATACTGTTGCAGACCCTCCTGGATCTTCTATTCTGTAAGAATATGTAATTCTGTAATCTGTATTTGGTGTAACTGTAAGTTCTTGATATCCTATTCTAGAGGCATCACTTGGCAGTTTTGCTGCCTGGCCACCTTCTGGCACAGTACTACTTGTATTGATTTGAATCACCCCACCTAAGTCTGAGTTACGCCACGAGTCACGACCATCACCAGTTCCATCTGGAAGGGTATTGTCTTCAAAGCTAGGTTCTATAATTACTGGAATAATAGCCTCTGGCTCTTCTGGTTCGATTACCTCTATTGTGTCAGAAAAAGTACTCACTACTCCTAAGGCATCAGATGCTGTAAGTGTTATAGTATAAGTTCCTTCTGCCGCATATTCATTTTGTCCGTCTACTTCTGTAGAGGTGTTTCCATCACCATAATCCCAAGAGTACGTAGTGGCACTAGTAGATAAATTTGCAAAGTTGTAAAGTGCAAAATTATTTATATCAACCGTAGCAATAAAGTTTGCTTCTGGTGGTGTTGTGTCTTCTTGACTTCCTGCCTCAGGAAGGTCTAATTCATTTTCACAAGAAATGGCCGCCACCATCCCTAAAAGTAAAAGGGCAATCTTGCTTGTTTTTAAAAAATATTTCATCTTCTTATTTTTTTAGATTAGTACCCAGGGTTTTGTGATAATAACCCATTACTAAGGTTAATTTCAAACTGAGGAATAGGTAATAATAAATCTGTAGCGCTAAAGCTATGTCCATTTGCATTTGAGAATGCAGTAAGAACATCTTGAGCCACTCCAAACCTTCTTAAGTCGTGTATTCTGTGATTTTCAAAAGCAAGCTCTACACGTCTCTCGATAAGTAAATCATCTCTTGTAATTACAGTTACTGTATTTGCATCATCATCTGGATTATCTGGATCATCTGCTAGTCCAGCTCTATCTCTTATAGCTTGGAAAGAGGCGAGAGCATTAGACGAGGTAGTCTGAGCACCACCAGCTAGTATAGCCTCTACGTGCATTAAAAGCACATCTGCATAACGCAATATAATCCAGTCATTACCCGCACTCGTAGGGTCACTACTCGTTTCTGCAATACCTAAATCTGCATCGCCATTAGGAATCCATTTTACTACTTGAGTTTGTGTAGGTTGTTGTGCATCTACTCGCTTTGAGTATTGTGCTCTATCTCCACCAAATTCATCTAGAGCTGCAATAGCCTCATCTGTCACATAGTTTACTCCACTTGTACGACCTACACCGTTAAGCATTTCTGCAGAGAAGTTTTGACTTTCAAGAGAGTTGCTTGCTACATAACCTACAGTAAAAATGTTTTCACCATTTGCCTCATTAAAGAATACATCTCTAAAATCTGCTTCTAGTGCATATTGCTCACTGTTTATGATATCTTCAAGTAAACCTTGAGCCTCACCATAATTAGTTCCTTGTGTTAAATATACTTTTGCGAGCATACCTTGTGCAGCAGCTTTTGAAGCTCTATTAGGAGTACTCGTAACATCTAGAGAACCGATTGCATTTTGAAAATCTGTAACAATAAAGTCATAAATATCACTTGTAGCTACTCTTGTAAATTGCGCTTCAGAATCAGAGATAAGTATAGGCCCATCTATAAGTGGTACATCACCATAAGAGCGTACTAAGTTAAAATATGCAAGCCCTCTTAAGAACCTAGCCTCACCTTCTATAGTTGCAGCATCCTCTCCAGCTAAGTCGATATTATCTAAAACTAGATTAGCTTTCGTAATAATATCATACATACTACGGTAGTAATCAAATACAAAACCATTAGTAGGTTGTACAGTAAAGTTGTCAAATTGACCAGCTTCACCTTCACCACTTTTTGATCTTGTGTTGTCACTGAGCATCTCTGTTACATAGAACTCAATTTGTTGTGCGTGATTAAGACTTGCATCTGTAAGCTCAAGGCTATTAACACCTTGTAGTGCGTCATAAACTGATACTAAAACAGATTCAAGCTCTTCTGCATTATTTGGGAATGTCTCACCCACAAGTACCGCTGTTGGTACTGGCTCTAAAAAGTCATCGCCGCAAGAGACAGTGCTCACTACGATCAATAACATCAATAATCTTTTAAATGTTTTCATAGTTGTCTTTCTTAAAATTCTAAATTAACTCCTAGCGAAATTGTTCGAGCGATAGGCGATCCTCCACGTTGGTATCCTACATTGAGAGCTCCTTCACTTTGGTATGATTCTGGGTTCCATCCCGTGTAACCATCTGCAGTGATGTACATTAAGTTTTGCCCTGAAGCATATACACGAGCACGAGATAAACCTACACGTGAGATAAGATCTTTATCAAATGTATATCCAAGGCTCAATGTACGTAGTGCTACGTATGATGCGTCAGAAATAATATCATCAGTAAAAATTTTCTCTTTAATAAATTGTTGATCTGGAGTTGTTTCAGTATTGAAATCCTCACGACTACTAAATTGATTAAAGATATACTGGTCTGCAATGTTTCTTACCTCTGCACCCCAGCTTCCTTGTAGTGTGAAGCTAAAATCTACATCACCTATTTGGAAATCATTTGCAACACTCCAGATGAGATCTGGGAATGGATCACCTATGATTGTTTTATCCTCATCGTCTATAAGTCCATCACCATTTAAATCTTTTACATAAACATCTTGTGCTTCACCACCTACTACTGCATAAGGATCATTTATAAATTCAAGCGGGATATCTCTATCCACTACATAACCGTAAAAAGAAGAGATAGGCTGTCCTTCAAGAGTGATCCACTCTGCAGCACGTTTGCTATCCACATTTGTAATAAGTCCACTTGCTCCAGCAAAGTCCGTTAGTTCATTTTTATTAGTAGATGCTAGTATGGTTGTACTCCACGTAAAGTTTTCATTTGTAATATTACGTGTGCGTAGCTCAACCTCAATACCTTTATTAACAACTTCTCCTCTGTTTGCTAGTGCTTCACTAAATCCAGTAGTTGTAGAGACAGGTACATTAAGTAATAACTGGTCTGATGTTTTGTTATAGGCATCTATAGACCCAGAAATTCTTCCTTGGAATAACCCAAAGTCTACAGCGACGTTTGCCTCACTTGAGCGTTCCCACTGTAAATCTGGGTTTGCAACATTTATAGGAGCAAGACCATTTACAACCTCATTGTTAAAGACACTGGAATTAGGCCCATATAATTGTAGTGATGGGTATAACTCAATGTTATCAGATATAAGACTGCTACCTAAGCTTAAGTCTTTGTTACCTGTAAAACCGTAACTAGCTCTAAGTTTTAAGTTACTTATTACATCGCTTTCGCTAAGGAAATCTTCTCTCGCTAGGTTCCAACCTAATGATACCGCTGGGAAGTAACCATATTTGTTATTTACTCCAAAAGAAGAGTGTCCATCTGCTCTTAAACTTACAGAGGCAAGATATTTGTCTTCATAAGAATAGTTTACACGTCCAAAAAACGAAAGTAAACGCTCTTCAGTATTATATGATACATTTTCTATTACCGTTGTTCCACCACCTAGAGTTTGTAAAAGGTCATTTGAAAATCCGTTTACAGCAACCGCAGTATACTCGCGATCCCACTTCTCAGCAGATGCTCCTAAAAGTGCACTTAAGTTATGCGACCCAAAAGATTTATCATAAGTAAGTAATGCTTCAGTAAGGATGTGTATGCGCTCGAAGTTGTCTAAATCTAGTTGTGCGGCAGATGCACCGTTACGGCTAGCTTCTACTCCTTGGTAACGACGTTGCTTTCTTGACTGGTAATCACCACCTAGAGTAGCTTTAAAGTTTAATCCTTCTGCAATCTTGTACTTTCCGTAAAAGTTACCATACATTCTAAACTGCTTATCTGTACGATCTCTCTCTAATACTTTTGCAGCAGGGTTTTGGTTACTTGTAGTACTTATATCTACTAGCTCACTTCCATCTCCAAAGAGATCATAATTATCAAAGTGACGTTCTCTAGCATAATCACCTATTTGTACATCTGGATATACGTTGCGGTCTACATATTGAATAGAGTTTGCATCGTGAAAAATAGGTAACCACGGTTGTTGTCTTAAAATATCGTGAGTAGATCCATCAAAACGTCTTCTATTTGTATAAGAAGGAGCAAGGTTAGCCCCAAAAGAGAAGTTGTCATTTACTTTAGTATCTACTTTAAGTCTAAAGTTATATTTCTTAAAGTCATCTGTAATAAGTACTCCCTCATCGTGTACATAAGAAAGTGAGGTGTTGAATTTTGTTTTCTCACTTCCACCTCTCGCGCTCAGTGAGTGACTTTCTATCTGTCCACCGTCAAAAATGCGATCTTGCCAAGACTCATCTATACCTAGAAGCTCTCTATATTGAGACCTTAGAGAAAGTTCTCCAGTATTTGCAAGCTCTCTAGCGTGAGATGCTGCTACGCTTATATCATAAGCATCACTTTGTCTTGCTTCTTTAAAACCAGTAAAGGTGTTGTAACTAAAAACCGTTTTACCTTCTTTACCCTGCTTAGTGGTTATTATAATAACCCCACCAGAAGCTCTAGAACCATAAATAGCAGCAGATGCTGCATCTTTAAGAACTTCTACAGAGTCTATGTCGTTTACATCTACCGTGTTTAGGAAGTCTGCATCGAGAACTACGCCATCTACTACAAGAAGAGGCCCGCTGTCTCCAGCAATAGATCCTACACCTCTAATGTTTATTGTAGCATTAGATCCAGCTTCGCCTTCGGTAGCCTGTATATTAAGACCGGCAACTTGACCTACGAGGGCTTCGTTTGCTGTACCTACAGCTATCTGGTCTAGATCTTCATTTTTTACTTTACCTACAGCTCCAGTAATTTTTGTTCTAGATTGTGTACCATAACCTATTACAACTACCTCTTCAAGAGCATTTGCATCTACTTTAAGACTCACGTTTGCTTCAGTTTGCCCAGTAATAGGAACAATCTTAGTAGCAAAGCCTACATACGAGTACTGTAAGACATCACCAACCGATACAGACAGCTGGTAATTACCATCAAAATCTGTTGAGACTCCGTTTTGAGAACCTTGTACAATTACACTCACTCCAGGAATAGGAGCATTGTCTTCCTCCGAGACTACGGTACCTTTTATAATATATGCGTCTTGCCCAAAAAGCAATACACCACATAAAAGAAAAAAGGCTAAGGAAAACTTAGTTTTTACATTCATAATTAATGATTTAAGATTTAATTAATTTGTTTTTTAAATAATCCTCAGAAAAACATTAAGTGCTATAGGTTCTGTATGCGTTTTACTACTTTTACAGCAAATAGGCTTTCTAAGTTTATTTATACTTCCTACCAGAAGTGATTATCAAGGACAGTGTCGCAGCTGTCCTTTTTTTATTGGTTTTCCAAACTGGTTTACCACTTTGGAAAACCAAATATGATGATAATAAATTGTTAATGCAAAAAAAAGAGTGTTAAAATATTAACTATTTCATAAAATCTTCGCGTATTGGTGAGAAAACGTCAATAAGTACCCCTGCTTCAGTACAAATAGCTCCGTGTAAATCGTGTGGCGGAATGTAAAAAGAATCTCCAGCTTTAAGGGTCTGAGTCTTTCCGTCTATGGTAACATCAAAAGATCCACTCTCTACATAAGTTACTTGAGAATGGTAGTGCTCGTGCATAGGTCCTATTCCTCCTTTTTCAAAATGTACCTTTACGAGCATAATCTTATCGTCATAGCCCATTATTTTGCGTTTTACGCCTTCACCTACTACTTCCCACTCAATGTCTGCGCCTTGTATAAATTCTTTACTTGATCCAAATGATTCCATAATGTTTAATTTTTAAGTTGTTTGAAATAATATGTACCCTTCCAGGTGTATGTATTGTTAGATAATTCTAGTTTGTGTTGCGCTTTCGCGAAAGCGGAATCTACCACAATCACTACATAACGGTCTTTGTTTTGTAAGGTTAGCTCTAGGACTGTATACCCTTGAGGTGACGCTAGTGATTTAATATGTTGAACGGCTGCATAGGCATTTTCTGCTTTTTCGGTCACTGGGTTATACGTGCCGTGAGACTCTATTACTTGCACAAAAAGACCATTCTTCATATTGTTGCGACGATGTATAAGCATAGGGTCACGACGTAAATTAAACTCTGGATCACTCGCCCCTACACGACCAAAAATGAACTGGTCTTTACCCTCTGTGAGAACAGTTGCCGAGTAAAACTTCTTGTTATCTAGCCAGGTAAACTGTGTGTTTTCTGTACTAGGGATGCCTGTAGCCTCTTTCCAGATATGCTGGTAACCTGCTTTTGTGCCTAGCGGGCTGAGTTGAGGTGGAGTGTTTAAATCAAGATTTGTCGCTACTACCTGCCCTTTATAATAGAGTGGTAGGTCATATTTGTGATTGCCATCACTGGTCACGTTAAGAATATCTATAAGCAACGGTTTTTTATGATGGTCTAGCGTTACCATCATCATAGTACGAGTAAACTCTGTGCCGGGGTAGGCATTTGCCTCTACCGCACTTACAACTTGAATTTTTGGGTCGCTTGTTTCAAAAGTGGTCACCTCTGGGTGATGTTTTGAACTTTCTTTAAATATACCTTTGTAATGAGAGGTTTCATCTTGTACGAGGGTGTTGTGAGCTATAGTTTGTTTTGCCCAAGTTGTATTTTCTTTAAGATATCCTCCACCATTTTTTTGCTCTACATTTACAAAACGCGCCAGGCCATAATCTTGTAATACCTCTTCACCATCTTCATATAAGGAGTACGATAATTTATCAAAGTGACCGTGACTTAACCCGTGAGCGGCATTCTTCATAACAAGCGCCATTGTACCACCCTTATAGTTTGCACGTAATATTGCTACGCCACCTTCATCACCTTTTGCCCCGTCACGTAAGAGCATAGACTCTTTTATAAAAGGTTGTGCTTTGCCTTGATGTATGCCTTGAGCGACGGCAAGACCTGTGGCATCCAGCTGTACATTATCTTGTTGTAGTGCAACAGATAGTAGTCTTGGATCTTGATTACCGTAGTAGTATGCAATATCTACAGCAGAAACTAAGGACGCCGTTTGGTATGACATTCCCTTCTGACCATCATTAAGAGGGAAGAACTCACCATCTGCATCTGTAAGGTTTAGTAGGGCATCTACCGCTTTAATAAGTACACCACCGTTGTATTCAAATATCTTGAGCTCTGGTTTTTTAGTTTCTAACGCTTGCGCGAAAGCTAAGAAGGGATACATCGCATAACGCTGATAGTAAGGTCCCTCTGTATAATAACCATCTGGCGAAAATGGCTCATCTAGATTTGCCAAAAACCCGGTTTTCTGTCCTTCTGTCTTTATCGTTCCGCCATCATTGTCAAGGGCTTCACTGTCTATTCCGTCGTCCTTTATTCCGTATAAAGCTCTATCTACAAGCTCGTCATCATTCATCACTAAGCCTATCATCCCTACAGCTACAGTTCCCCAAGTGCTATGATTATGTACTCTATTAAAAAACTGTGGCGTTTCTACAGATAGAAAATCTGCAAAGGGGCGGAATAACTCATTGTCTAAGGTCTGTCGTTCTTCTTCTGTGATCCATCCTCTTATACCGTCATACGCCTGACTCATATACACGAGCCAGTTTGCGTCATTTAGACATTGCCAAAAGATTTTACCGCGAGCATATGAGCGTTCTTGCGGGTGACGAGGGAGTGACTTGTACATCTTTGCATATGCTAGTAGTACATCTCTGGTAAACGCTGCATATTTGGTGTCGCCTGTAATTTGAAACAGGGCACCTGCTTTTTGTAAAGTGGCATAATTTTTTTTGTGTTGAGTATGGGTGTAGCCTCCAGCCATATCTTTTGGTATGGGCACTTGTATACCTTCTGCCATTGCTGCATCTACTTCTTGCTTTGCTCGCTCAAGCGATTTGTCAAATAATGGTACACTCCCTAATGCACTTTTGATATCATCTACACTTTTTGAGGTAAGCATTAGTTTAGGGTGATCTGCAACATTTTCTGAGTCACTTACTATATTAGTTTGATCTTGATTTTTACAAGAGAGAGCAACCATTACAATTGCGATGAGCTGTATAGCTTTTTTTAAGTGTTTAAAGTGTGTCATAAATAGTTACTTTATCTTATAAGTTACCTCTGTTGCAGGTTGTAATGTGTAGTTTGTATCAATACCATCTTGAGTGACAATAACTGCTACTTTTTTGCCACTTAGTAGTGTGATGGTTAATTCTTGATTGTTTACTTGAGTCATTATGTCTGCCCCTTCCGGAATATCTATAGTTACTGTGTCAACAACTGCTTTTGATATATTAAAGTAAATGGAGGTGTTTCCTTTAGATAGTATTTTTATACTGCCATTATGAAGTGACCACCCTTTTAAAGAGGGGTTTTTATCAGTCTCTAGTATGCGGGTGTCATAAGTGCTATAAGGATAAAGTACAGTAATAAAACTATGTGATGCTTCTCCTTCTTTAGAAACGGTAGACCACTGTTTTCCTCTTTTTCCAGATGTAGTTACACGATCCACCTTATTGAGTTGGTAAATATCTAGACCGCTTCCGTTAGAAAAATTAGAACGTAAGAGTTCGTCACCATTTTCTGTGGTGTAGTGACCTTGCCATTGTTGCTTATAGATATGTGCTTCTTTAGCGTAAAAATTGTCTTTCACGATCCAAAAATCATCTTCTACAGAGATTACTTGTCTTGTGTATGCAACCCCTTTTTCCTCAAAGCCATCGTGGCTACCTATAAAGAGATCTATAGATTCGTTAGAAAGCCACCCCAGCACCTTAGGCTCTGGAAGACTTTTAAATTTCCCAAAACCACTTCCTCCTTTATTAGATGTGTAGTCTTTACCTTGAAGTATATTGTCTACAAGTGCAACATTTTTTACTTCACTATTTTTAAATAGTTCTAGGTCATCTAGTGAGTAGCGTACCTGGTAATTAGGTAAAACTACGTGCTCATTTGCCATTGCTTGAATACCTAGCATATCTCCGTGCTGGTGGTCTGGCTTGTCTTTATCTAGACCTGCAGATATTATGAGCATTTTATCACTAGCCTTCCAGCCTTCTCTCATTATATAATAACCTGTGTCTGTAAAAGCATATGACTTTGTTTCTGGTGGTGTTGCTTTTATAGATTTTAATCCTTCTAGTTGATTACGGCTTAGATACCATAAATACTTAGGTTGTACTGCTTGCTTTGCAAAATGTCCCATTGCTGGATCATCAAATAATAGGTAGCCTAGTGTAAGTGTCCCAGAGATGTCATTTTTTTCTGCCCAAGGCGTATCTGTATCATCGGAGAGTACAGGAGCGCTTCCGTCTGGATAGGCAATTTTGGTGAGCGTTGTAAATAATGATTTGAGCTTGTCTTCCCATAGTGCACTTACGGGCATATTACTTTTTTGAGCCAATTGGTACACATAAAAATAGTTGTCTATATCGCTCTGGTGGTAATGTATAGTACGTTCAAACTGAAACCCATCTTCATTAATCTCTCTTTTAAGATGCTCCTCTAGAAGTGACATAGCGTGTGTATACCACACATCTGCATCTTTAAAGTCATTTAATATTATAGCAAGCATAGCCAGTGCAGAGAGACCTCTGGTCTGGTGATTGCCAGCCTTAAACTCTTTATTGTTTTTATATAAATGAGCTGCGTGTTGAAGTAGTGTGGCTATAGTAGTAAGTTGATTTTTGTCTGTGTATGCTGCTTCTCCCAGATATCCATTATGTATTTGAAGCCAGTTTAAAATGCGATAACCAGATCTAAAAGACTCATACACGCCATTACCATCATTTATGGTTTCAAAACTATTAGTAATTAAAGCATTATTAAGAGATGCTAGTTGCGATGTGTAATAGTCTATGTAAGATGGGTTTTTATTCTCATAGCGGTATAAAAAGGCAATGTCTACCATTTTATGTTGCCTAGCAAGGTGTCTTAAACCATATGCATTAATAGGAGTTCCATTTTTATAGTTAAAAGGTAATTTCCAAAACGTGCTATCATCAAATTTATCTAGGTGATCTTGAGCTCTAGCCTTGTGATATGTCTCCATCTTTGGGTAAAGACGTTTGTACTCTTCAAAACGCGTGTCTATCTCGTGCCAGTCATAAAAATAACGAGAGGCAAAAACAGTTCTAAAATGTAGGGCGAGACCAGCCTGAGAAACTTCTCCTAGATCTTTTTGTACGCTAGTTTTGAGATATGGGTATATATCATCTATAGCAATTACCCGTTCAGAAGGAATATGCTGTGCATATCCCGATAGAGTAAGTAATAAAAAGCATAGCTGGACCCCATATTTTTTAAAACGCTGCAACATTAGTAAACTAACTTAAGTTTTAAGTTTTGCACCACTTTAATCTCTCCAGAGTTTAAAATCTTATTATCCACAGGTTCTTGTCCTTTTTCACCCCACAGTACTGCAATAGTTTTTATAGGGTTATTTGTAAAGGTATTTTCGGCAAGAGTTACGTTTACGATCCCTCTTGTTTTTAATAAAATACTACTCTTCTCTTGAGCGCCACATTGTGTAAATGTATTGCCACGCACGACAAGGCTACCGCCTATAGTAGATTCGTCATAACCACCACGGTAGTAGTCTAGCACATTCATCCCTACGTTTGTAAAGTTGTTATCCTCTACAAAAACAAAAGCCGCGTTATAATCTCCTTTGTCATTAGTTTCCTTATTAAGTTGGATACCTCTTGCAGTGTTTTTTATGGTACTATTTTTAATTGAGATTGTATCTGCAAACGAAGCTTTACTAGTTTCTAACACACTTTTAAAACCATCTATCTCAACATTATCTAGCCATAATTCATATGCCTGGCCCATCCCTTTTTCTAGGGTTGCAAACGCGTCTGTACCTTTATCACCCTTAAGTATAATGTTTGATAGCTTAAGCTTTGCTCTGGGTTGTAGTTCAAAACCTTTGGTAGCGTTTTTAAAAGTAATCACGGGTCTGTTAGTCGTTGCTGTAGATTGTAGGGTTACCGCTTTCGCGAAAGCGTAATTACCATCCACCCCATAAGTGCCAGGAGCTATATTTATGGTAGTGCCTTGGCTTGCATTTTTTATAGCTTTTGCAAGCTCTGCTTCTGTCGAAACTGTTATTGTTTCTGGGGTGTTTTGTGCTGGTCTGGTGTTAAACCAAGAGGTCCCGTAGTTTGAGATATCTAGCAATTCTTTATGATTACTTGATACCGAAACAATAGCTCCGGCACTGTTAGACTCATCACGGCTGTTGCCTAATAAATCTTGATCTATACGGTCAAAATCAAAACCGTTGTAAAGTTCATTTTGCGCTCCTTGAGGTGCAGAAAATATGTTGTCACCTTGTGATAGGTCTAGTGTTTTTGTAATAATACCATCTGTCGTATAATCGCTCGTGTTTTTTACATTTATAAAGTTGCTCTTAAAAGTCACTCCCGTTATGGAGTCATATGTTTTTACAACACTCGCAGTGGGCGTATCTGTGTATATAAGATTATTTGCTACCACCATACGCTCTGCTCTTGCAGATCTAATCTCTGAAGCGGGTAACACCTCTGCCTGACTCAAATTTGCACCTACACCAAAATGCCAAGGCGTCTTTGAGTTTATAAAAGAGTTATGTGCAACCACAACATCTGTCACTTGGTTATAACGATTAAGAGGAGATTTTGGGATACCATTCATCACGGCAAGCGGAGCCCTAAACTCGTTTCCTTTTAAGTTATAGAAGTAGTTGTTTACAATCCAGTGGCCCGTGTTTATAACACGTATACCACCTATAAATTCTGAATTGTCATTACCTATAAAGACGTTGCCATCTATAGTAGCATAATTACCGTGTCTCAATACCAGTGAACCCTCAGATTCAAAAAACACATTGTTTTTAAATGTATTGTAGTTACTCTTACTAGAGATAATCTCTACCTCACCATTACAACGCTCAAAATAATTGTGTTCTACATTTACATACCCTGGTGTCATAGAGGTATAGCTGTCTCCCAGTTGTAGCGTCTCTGCACGTGGACCTCCTTTTCTAGGGCGCGGGCCAAAATGGTTGTCTTTAATCTGGTGATAGGTATTTACATTTTCATTACCCTTAAGCATCACACGCAGGGTAGGACCTTGGTTTGTTTTACCAGTGATGTAGTTATGGTCAAAGCTGTTATGTTGCCCCCACAGTTCTATCCAGTGGTTTTTACTATCTCGATCTGGGTTTGTAAAATCTTCTATCACACAGTCTGTCACTCTAGAGTGGTAAGCAATTTTTGAATCATCTATTTTATATCTTATTACAGCTTTTTCTGTCGTAAATCCGTTTTTAAAATGTAAACCACTCACGTGCAAGTACGACCCGCCCAGCTTGAGTGAAGAGTTACCCTCTAAGATAACCTCACCTGGAGTTTCGGCTGTAAGAGATATGGGATTTGCTTCTGTACCCTCACCATAAAATTTTATGGCAGCATCTGTCCAGACACCGTTTTTAAGCACAATATGATCTCCGGGTTCTGCATTTTTAATAGCTGTGTTGAGCTCGTCTATGGTAGCCACGGTCTGGCTTGCGTCTAGTGCTGCCTCTTTACAGGCGCTTAAAAGTACGAGTGAGCAAAGAAGTATGAGATGTTTATACATAATGTGATTGTTGGTGTTTTAAGAGCGCTTTCGCGAAAGCGTACTATTAATGTGTAACCTCTATATTATAGTACTTAAGCGTTGCAAATGCCTGTGCGTCTGTACTGGTTAAATAATTACCTGCTTTAAAGTAGTTTTCAAAAGGCCATTTCTCTAGACTCACGTCCTCATAGATTAATGGACTTTGATCGTTGAGCTGTATTTCTAAACGGGCGTCACTAGCTGTAATGCTCAAACTGAAAGGTTCAAAACCCACATAACCCATATTGTCTTTTATGTCTTCCCAAGTATCGCTTGAGGTCTCTAGTAAAGCATCTCCCTCTGTAGACTCATCTACTAGTGATTTTTTATGAGACCAGATGTAACCGTCTTTCCAATACATTTTTAAGAGAGGTGGCCCGTTATTAGAACTAAAGCCGTGGGTCTCCATATCTTCTTCAGATATAATACCGTGTACTTGCATTACGATAGTGCGATGATAGTCGTTACTTGAGTTACCATCTTGAGATATGTCTTCCATTTTAAGACTGCCAGAAAGTATACCTCCTTGTGCAAGAGTCCAATTTTCTCTCGAGTTAGAAGGGTTTATGAGCTCTCTTAACTCTGTTCTAGAATAACTACTATTTGCTGTAGATGAAGCTGGATACACGTGAAAAACAAGTGACGTGTCCTCAATATCATCATACATAAATGGTGTAATTGCCTCTATGTTTTGATACCCAAAATCAACTAGTTGTGCTGGTTGATATTCGTCTGGGCTTCCGTTATTATTTTCATCAACAGCTAGTGTCACTTTCCAGTTAGAAAAATCTATTGGGGCATACTGGCTAGTATCTGTCTCCCCATCTGTAGTGCCTTGTGTATCTTCTACTTGTGGTGTAGGTGTAAAAGGGGTGTCATCTCCCTCATCTGTAGACGAGCAAGAGATACTAGCTACACATAATAAGAGGGTAATAACAAACCTATATTGTGTAGATTGTAGCATACATTGTAGGGTGATTACTGTTTGCATTTAAATTTTTTAAACTGGTTTTCCAAATTGGTTTACCAGTTTTACATCTCAAATATAGATATAATTATAAGACTCGCAATATTTTGGCGTAAATTTTACGCTATTGCAAATTATTACCTACTATAATTGTTTAATTTGAGTTTGTGATTTTGTTGAAGCCATAATTAAATTTTACACTAAAAGGAATTTTAACTTAGTATAATGAGTTTGTATTATTTATTAATCGTAATATTGCAATCAAATAATATAATAAGATGGGATTAACAAAAACCGAAATGTTTACAGATGAGCAAAACCAGATTTCACTTTTCTCAAAAGTATTTGGTCACCCTGCTCGTGTAGCGATATTGCAGCATTTATTTAAAATAAATAGTTGTGTATGTGGCGACCTTGTAAATGAAATAGGTCTTGCACAACCTACCATCTCACAACACCTTAAGGAGCTCAAAAATTTAGGTTTAATAAAAGGTAATGTAGAGGGTACGAGTGTTTGCTACTGTATTAATTCAGAAAATTGGACACGTATGAAAGAAGTAATGCAGCAATTTTTGGATCAAGATATTCTCGCAACAGATTGTTGCTAAAAAAAATTATTCTCATTAATCGTATAATCGCAATAAACAAATAGAATTATGAAACTGTCAGAAGTAAAAAATGTACTTAATGGGTTGGAGACAATTTCTTTCCAACTACCAAGTGGAGAATTAGTGCCAAGTCATTTTCACGTGACTGAGGTAGGTAAGGTGTCAAAGCACTTTATAGACTGCGGTGGTACCGTGCGAAAAGAGGAAGTAGTAAACTTCCAACTATGGAATGCAGATGATTATGACCATAGACTACATCCAGA
Organism: Dokdonia sp. MED134; assembly: GCF_000152925.2. Lineage (NCBI taxonomy): Bacteria > Pseudomonadati > Bacteroidota > Flavobacteriia > Flavobacteriales > Flavobacteriaceae > Dokdonia > Dokdonia sp. MED134. The sequence goes on from NZ_CP009301.1 coordinate 2,387,762, forward strand.
AAAACTGGTAAATATTATTGAGCTTTCAGAAAAGATATTAGGTATAGAAGATCTGGAGATAGAAGTAGAGTATCAAGCGAGCACCATAGGTAAATATGGGCTTGATTTTAATGGGTCAAGTTTTTTACTTACTTCAAAACAAACAGATTGTCTAGCAAAAGATCAATGCGGTATACCTGGCGCAGAACCGGCTGTTGAGACTGTCGCAGAGACAAGCTCTTCTTGCTGTGGGCCTAATAGTACGTGTTGTTAATCAGATTTTAAAAAGAAACCTATATGACCACAACAGTATCAACGCTATACCCAAAAATCAATGATTTTATTGAGGGTTTAGATATACATAGTATTACAAAAGAGCGTAAGGAGACCCTTGAACCGTTAATAGCGTTTGTTAAAGAAAAGCACAGGCAGCAGGAGATTATAAGACTCAATTTTATATGTACACATAACTCTAGAAGAAGTCATCTTGCTCAAGTGTGGGCACAGGTTATGGCTTACTATTTTGAGATAGGGAAGGTGTATAGTTATTCTGGCGGAACGGAGCGTACAGCTCTTTTTCCGGTAGTTGCCACAACATTAGAAAACACAGGTTTTTTAGTAAAGACTATTTCTAGTGGTGATAACCCTGTTTACACAATAAAGTTTGCAGAAAATGAGCATCCTGTTATAGGGTTTTCGAAAAAGCTGGATGATACTTTTAACCCTAGTGCAGGCTTTGCAGCAATAATGACCTGCTCACAAGCAGATGGCGGATGTCCCTTTGTAGCTGGTGCAGAAAAGCGTGTGCCTATTACATTTGAAGATCCTAAGGTGTATGACGGCACTCCACAGCAAAAGGAAAAATACCTAGAGCGTAGTACACAAATTGCAACAGAAATGCTTTATGTGTTTTCTCAAGTGAAAGGATAGAATTGATGCGTCATATTTATTCAATAAAGAAATCCTCTTAGTTTTATACTAAGAGGATTTCTTATTAATAACGCTTTTTACCCTTAGGTCTAAGCGCGCTTGTATACTTTCTTGCTTAGGAGAGCTACAGCTATGACGAGGCCAAGTATAGAAAGAAATGATACAGGTCCCATCGAAGCTTTCTGAATATTTATATCTATAAACTCATCTTCAGTTACCGAAAGCGATAGCGAGTAATTATTATCCTTATTAAGTACAAACTTTGTTTTTTTAAAGTCTTCTTTAAGTATAAGTAGGGCACTCTTACTGTTATGTATATTCTTAAATAGCGTGTTAGTTAAGTCTATAGTCTCAAGATCAGAAGGCACCTTAGTTAACGTAAATAATACCTTTGTCTCGTGACCTAGTTGCACTTTACCATTAGTAAGGATGTAATTTTGATTCTCATTAAAACTTAGGTTAAGATTCTGTGCAATATGATTTAAAACCATTTCTCTAAACTCCTCTGGAGTCTTGTATGGAGTGCTGGCATATGCTTGCTTTATTTCTTGCTGAAATGCAGTGAGAGAAGCATTAATTTGTAATACCCATACATCATTTTGCTTTTCTGCTAAGATAATCGTGGAGGCCTCTGTTTGATGTGCAAAACTCACTGATGTTATAAAAATCACTAGAGTCGAAAGAAGAAACTTTTTCATAATTCTAAATTTAGTTTGCATAAGCCCCTTTGAGACCATTTATGAAGTTGTTGTTGCCTGCGTTATCTACGTGATAGTGATAACCTCTAGTAACATCTGTATGTCCGCGAAGCTCATCAAGATCTGAAGCAGCGATTCCTTCTTGATTTTTATTTTCATAGATTCTGTGTCCATCTAGTGCATATCCTATAAGTGCGGAGTGACCATCTTCTTGTTCTACTTTTAGGCTAATGCCCGTTGCTGCGTGATAGTGATATCCTTGGTGTACATTAATATGACCCCCCGCATCATCAAATGGGGCTAATGTATAAGCTCCTAAAATATTATCTACTGGTGCTGGTGCAGAAAACTCAACTCCGTTAAGGGCGATACCTCGCGTAGACGGTGCACTATTTTGTCCAGGAGGTCTTCCTGGGCCTGTAGCAAAAAGTGTAGAAGTATTTTGTAATACTGGAGTTATAGGTATTAGGTATGTTTGAGATATATCTGTGATATAAGAAGGTAAACATTCTACACAAAAATTTTCATACTCTTCACCCACAGCAGGGTTTGCTGCATTTATACAATCTTGCTCCGTGTCTGTGACGTATATGTCACCATTTTCATCATACATTAACCAGTTATCATCTTCATAAAAGGCTGCCATATTTTCTATAAAAGCGCCATCAACATCATAAACTTCGCCATTTTCTAACCAGATCCCTCCCGCATCTGCTCCATCTGCTATGTTATCTGGACACCAAGGCCCCATCTCGTGGTCAGACGGAGTACTGTTTGTGATAATCTGATAGCAATCTGTATTTGTGCCATCTGAGAGTGTACAGGGAACAATGGTTAAGTAAACACCGTTTGTTGTGAAATTTTCTGGGTTCACATTTATAACTATTTCGTCACTATTGTTATCACTATCCTGATTAGAATTGTCATCATTAGAACAAGATGTGCAGCTCATCATTCCCAAACAAAGAATAATAATGGCGCTTAGGTAGATTTTAGAATGTTTCATAAGAATAGTTTTGCTGGGTTATTTTTCTTCTTTTAAAGTGTTTATATCTGCTATAAGTTGCTGTACAGATGTTGTATTGAGACCATTGTAAATACCTCGTATATGTTTGTCTTTATCTATGAGGACAAAATTCTCAGTATGTAGAAACTCATCTTCGGTTTTATTGAGACCTAAATCTTCCTCTATGAAGTATTGATTTCTACCTAGGTCATATATTTCATCTCTTGACCCTGTTAAAAGGTGCCATTTATCTTTTACAACTCCGTTTTGACTTGCATAGTCTTGTAGGACTTCGCTTGTGTCGTGTTGAGGGGTTACAGAGTGTGAGATTAATAGTATTTCTGGATCATCTATAAAGGCTTGCTGAATTGAAGCCATATTTTTTGTCATTTTTGGACATATGCCTGTACAGAATGTAAAGAAGAAATCTGCTACATATATTTTATCTTTAAAAGTATCTTGTGTGATAGTGTCGTTATATTGGTTATATAATTTAAATGACGGTACTGTATGTAAGGTGTCGCTAGTGGTATAAGATGCATCTGGCCATAATGGAGTAAATGTGGCTTCGTTATAATACGGGAGGATTTCTACACGACTTGAGGCTATGTTTGTATCTGTACAGCTTATAATGCTTAGTATAATGATAAGGCTAGCGCTCCACAAGTTGCACTTGCTCATCATCCAACTGAAAGCAGAGATTTGCTCTTTTGAGCCCAAATATTCTTCCATTTTTTGCTTCATAGTTGTTATAAATTTTTCCGTTTTCTCTCCAAGATTGTTGTAGTCCTTCTTCTTGACCGTTTACAAGGGTAATTACCTTAAACTTAACGCCGCTTGTATACCATTGATATTGCTTGCCGTGGGGAACCCCATTTTCATAATTTGCTATAGATCTTTTGTTTCCATTATGCCACCAGGTACTGGTCTTTCCATCACGTATGCCATTATTATAATTTGCTTTAAAACTTAAGGTGCCGTCTGGAAAATACTTTTCTTGAGCGCCGTGTTTTTTTCCTTTCGCGAAAGCGGTCTTCTCAGAGATTGTTCCATCAAGATATATGCTTGTTGCCACCCCTGTAAAAGGCTCTCCCTTATAATAGAAAAGCCCTTTGTGGAGGTTTAACTCGTTTAGTGTGACGGCTAATTCAAACTTTGAGTTTACTGAGGGTGTATAGTTTGTGACTTTTGCCTCAGTATTACGGTTACAGCTTATAATGAACAGGCATATTATGAGTGTTAGGCTATAGTATCGCATTTGGGGTACCTTGATAATCTCCAGGAAATATGATATAGTACTGGTTAAGATAAAGATCATCTTGTATGTGGTAATGATACTCCTCCTGATCTGTGTGTTGTGTAGTTGAGGTATGCCCACCAGATGCATCTAAATCTTCGGGATAGCTACCAGTACTTGCACAAATACGACCATACACAAAAAAACCATCGCTTATAATCCCTATAAGGTTGTCATCATTGTTGCTAAAAGCCTTTGGCTCTAGGTGATAGTGATAACTTTGTGGACCCGTGTGTGCTGCTGTGTAGTCTAGTGATGGTACGGCATCATCTAGTGGTACGTTAGGGCCTTCTTGATCATCATAAATCATCGCGCCACTTACCGCAATACCTATAGGGCCAAGACCTGTAGCGGTAGTAGTACTTGCTAGTTGTGGTGATGAAGAAACGGTAAGAGAGTATGAACCATTAAAATCATCTATATTACCAGGTGCCATCATCTCATAAGTTGTGAGAGTGGGCTCTACAAAGAGTGGGTGATTCTCATTTGCTGCTGGTGTTACGAGTACATTACCCATAGGGTCTGTAGCTGTACGCTCTGTAGTATTAGACCAGTAGGGAGAGGTATGGTTAGGGTAACCATTGCTCTCTATAATAACATTAGGACCGCTTAGTAGGACTGAAACATTATCTTGATCAAACGCTGCAAAGGCTGCGTGAAGCTCTGCGGTTGTATCGCCGTCATCTGTCGTTGTAGTTGTGTCATTACTATCATCATTACTACAAGCTACAAGTATGACAATTGCAGCGCATAGTAGTAGTGAAAGTGCTGCGAGATTTTTTTTGATGGTCGATTTCATAATCAAGTTTTTAAAGGGTTTGTTTTATAAATGTACCCTGTTTGTATATGCTGTTTTTTAATATTCTGTGAATGCTAGTTAGTTTTAAGTGAATGGTCCTAAAAGCTGTATCACAGGTTTTTAATGTAGATGATTAATTGTTGAATAAGTGAAAAAAAGGAAACTCCATAATTTCTTATGGAGCTCCCTAACCAAACATCAATCAAACAATTTATATACTATTTCTTACCTCTCGGTTCTCTTCTTTTAGGTTTTGGAGCTTTTTTGAACTCCTTTTCTGTGATAAAACCATCTTCATTAGTATCTACTTCTTTAAAAGCTTCTTTAAGTGGTCCTTTTATTTCCGACTTGTCGAGCTTGTTATCTTCATTTGCATCCATATCTTTAAGTAATTGTGCAAATGTAGGCGGCTCTTTTCTGTCATTATTTCTTTGCCCTTGAGCACAAGAAACAGATACAATACCTAGCGTAAATACAATCGCTAGTGCGCTCATTTTAAAATTTATCTTTTTCATAATAATTGTTTTTGTGTTACGCTTATTTGACTCCAAAGTTGGCAATTAGTTAATTGTAAATGGGCTGTTTTCTGCCAGTTACCTTTGGTTTTCTGCGAGTGACGTATTTATATCTATAAATGAGATAAAACAATAGCTGTAATTGCCTCAAAACAGCGATTGTATGAATTTTTATTTACGTTATTTGCGCTATGAATCTATTAGGAAGATATATTTCTCAGGTATTATTATGGCTAGGAGTCTGGAGTACGCTCTGGATATCTGGCGGTCGCGATGCTATATTTATAAGAGATAACGGTCTCGCATTTGTATTACAAGTATTGATTTTATTTGGTCTTGTATATTATGTAGTGCCTCGCTTATTGTTTAAAAAGAAGTACCTCTACTTTATTTTTGCCACAATACCTGTAGTGATACTATGTGCTTATATCTCATCAGAGTTTGCACCTACACCTGTTAGAAGACCGCCACCTATGGGACTTCAAGGAGGAGCTCCTGGCAAGTTGCCTTCTCGTTTTTTTATACACTTATTAGTCCTTACTATCTCAAGTGTTACAGCTATTTTACTAGAGACATTTATTTATGCTCAAGAAAAAGAAAAGAGTTATGCATATGCTCAAGCAGAGCTAAAAGAAGCAGAGCTTAAGTTTTTAAAAATGCAAATCAACCCTCACTTTCTCTTTAACGCGCTAAATAACATCTATGCACTCTCTGTTACAAACTCAGATAAAACGCAAGAAGGAATAAGCACGCTCTCTCAAATGTTGCGATATGTGCTGTACGATTGTGAACGACCAGAGGTATCACTTGGTAAAGAAGTGGAGTATATAGAGCATTACATTGCCCTCTTTAAACTCAAAAGCAGTAAAGAGTTTAATATACGTTTTGAACAAGATATCACAAATGAAAATATACAAGTAGCTCCTATGCTATTTGTTCCTTTTATAGAAAACGCTTTCAAGCATAGTGGGATAGAATTAGGAGGTAGTAACTACGTATTTCTTTCGCTTAAAGCGAAAGAAAATCACATAGACTTTTATATAGAAAACAGTATGCCTTCAAAACCGCTAGTTACAGACGGAGCCGGTGGTATAGGTTTACAAAATGTAGAAAAGAGACTAGAGATTTTATACCCTCAAAAGCACAAGCTTACTATAAAAAAATCTGATACCTTTAGAGTAGCTTTAAAAGTAAACTTACAATGAGCACCATAAGCTGTATAATAATAGATGATGAAGAGCTAGCAAGAACGCTACTAGAAACCTATGTAGAAAAGGTGACCAACCTCCATAGTTTTGGTTCTTTTCAAAACCCAATAGAAGCCTTGTCATTTATAAAAGAAAACCCTGTAGATCTTATCTTTTTAGATATACAAATGCCTGAGCTCAAAGGAACAGAATTTGCGAGCATCATCGCTACAAGTAAAAGTAAAGTGATATTTACAACAGCCTACTCTGAATATGCATTAAAGGGTTTTGAGCTTAATGCTCTAGATTACCTGCTCAAACCCATTACCTTTAACAGGTTTTTAAGCGCAGTAGAGAAGTTTCCGTTACAAGAAGTACTAGTAGACCCTACACATCTAGTCATAAAATCTGGATATGATCTTTATAAAATTGTTCCAGACGAAGTGCGCTACATCGAGAGTGATAGCGAGTATGTAAACTACCATCTAGAAACAGGTAAAAAGATAATCGCAAACCAGTCACTAAGTAAACTTATAAAAACCTTACCAACTTCATTTTTAAGAGTACATAGGTCTTTTATAGTAAATGGTAATAAAGTCACGGGGTTAAAGGGCCGCGATCTTATTATAGGAGATAAAAGAATACCAGTAAGTGATAGCTACTACGATACGGTGAAGAAATCATTATTTAATTAGTACTTTTAAGTACTATGAAAACAACTGCTGTACATATATTATGCACTTTGCTTTTGGCACTAAGTGTCATAAGCTGCAATGAGCAAGCTCAAGTAAGTTCTGTAAACCCAGAAAACTGGGGAGCAAGAACGGCTACATTACCCACTGGTGATACGCTAGCTCAAGGGAAGACATATCTGTCTATCTACTCTCAAATTTTTAGTTACTCAGAGCATAAAACGCATAACTTAACGGCTATGGTAAGCTTACGTAATACTAGTGATACAGATACGGTATACATAAACAATGCATCATATTATGATACACACGGCAAGTTAGTACGTACATATTTTGATAATGCAATATATCTATCACCACTTGAAACTACAGAGATTGTGATAGATGAAAAAGATGTCACTGGCGGTACGGGGTCTAATTTTATATTTGAGTGGAGTACACCTGCAGGAGCATCAGAGCCGCTTTTTGAGGGTGTAATGAGCTCTACTATGGGTCAACAAGGATTATCTTTTACCACCCAAGGAAAAAGAATCAAATAGGGGAGTAGCTATAAAATTACTCTCTAGCTTAATAGGTTATTAATCTCATCATTAGTAACTATAGGGTTTGCACCTGCTTTACCAGCAACCAGGCTACCTACTGCACAAGCAACTTCTAGCGCATCTTCGGCAGTCTCGCCAGAGAGAAGCCCAAAAACTAATGTTGCCAGAAAGCTGTCTCCAGCACCTACAGTATCTACCACCTTTGCAGGAAAACCTACTTGTGTATGTATGCCACCTTTATGATAGAGCATCGCACCTTCAGACCCTAGCGTTACACAAACTGTAGGAGTCTCTGTCATTGCACTGAGCATTTTTAACTCATCCTCTAGTGTGTCACCCTCTATGCCCATTGCCATCACGATGAGCTCAAGCTCTTCATCATTAAGCTTTATCATATCTGCCGCTTCCATTAGGCCCGCCACAATCTCAAGATCATAATGAGGAGCACGCAGGTTAAGGTCAAAAACAGTAAACTTAGATCGTTCGGCAAGTACCTCAATAGCTTCAAGATTTACAGCAGTTTCAGCCATAGTGCTATCTTCATCAAGGGCTTCAAGTATATTTCCGCTTTCGCGAAAAGCGAGACTACCGATAATAAGAGCATCTGCAGCGGTCACTGCTTCGGCATTTTTCTCATTCCAAGCGATGGCATCCCAAGCAGTGTCTTGAGCAATCTCATATGAGGCACTTCCAGCTTTGTCTAAGGTGACCTTTACTTGTCCTGTAGGTTTGTCATTGCGTTGTATCAGAGCCGTGTCGAGCCCCTTTTCCTTTATAAGCGCCAGGGCTTCTTTACCTAAAGCGTCATTTCCCAAAGATGAGATCATAGATACATCTACTCCAAAGGAGTGTAAACGTAGCGCAACGTTAAGTGGCGCGCCGCCTAATCGTTTCTCATCTGGGAAAACATCCCATAATATCTCGCCGTAACTGGCTATTTTAAGTGGTGTATTAGGCATCTGTAACAAGCTCTTTTTCTAGTTCTTCTAGGGTACGTCCTTTGGTCTCTGGCATAGCAATAATTGCCCATAATAGTTGGAGTACCATCATTCCTGCAAAGAAATAATAAATATTCCAAAGATGGTCTCTCATTATGCCTTCTTTATCATCTATAAAAAATGGAGTTACGAGCGTTATGACAGCTGCAAAAACCCAGTGTGTACTCGTACCCCAAGATTGCCCATAAGCGCGCACGCGATTTGGAAAAATTTCTGAGATAAAAACCCATATAACAGCACCTTGTCCTATAGCGTGTGACGCTACAAAGGTACATATGAAAGTAAGCAAGAGGGCAGGACTTAATTGCATTTGGAAACAAATACCTACCATAATAAGGCTCACAATATAGCCTACAGATCCTATTATTATAAGTTGTTTTCTTCCTAGCTTGTCTAGTAATCGCACGCCTATAAATGTAAAGATGAGGTTTACAATACCTATCGCAATAGAGTTAAAGAGCGACTCAGACCCACCAAGACCTGCTTGTTCTAATATTTGTGGAGCATAATAGAGCACAAAGTTGATACCAGATAACTGATTAAAAAAGGCGATAAGAAAACCTAACCATAATACTTTTGAATATTTCTTTTGGAAAAGATTTTCTGAGGTTTTAGTTTGCTGTAAGTCTAGTTTTATTTCTTCTAGTCTTGACTGTGCAGCCCCAGCTCCTTCATATATTTTTTGTAAAACAAGCATTGCGCCTACATCATCTTTTTTCTGTAGTACGAGCCACCTCGGGCTGTTAGGCACTTTCATCACCATAAGAGTATATATAAGCGCAGGTATAGCTTCTACACCTAGCATCCATCGCCAGTCGTTTGTACCGTCTACACCTTTAAGCAGCCAGTTTGACACAAAGGCAATGAGGATACCAAAGACGAGCCAGAACTGATAGAGACCTCCCAGTTTACCACGGTTAGACTCAGAGCTTATCTCAGATATATAAATAGGTGCCGCCACAGATGAGACTCCCACACCAATGCCTCCTATAAATCTAAAAGCCGAAAATGAATACGGGTCTTGTGCAAGTGCACAACCTACGGCTGAAACAAAAAAGAGGATTCCTATCCAGAAGAGTGTCTTTTTACGTCCTAATTTTTTAGTAGGAAAACCACCTAGTAGAGATCCAGCCACGGTCCCCCATAATGCCATACTCATTATAAAAGTACCGTGCATAAATGGCGATAAATTCCATAACTCCTTTATGGGTGAGTTTGCACCACTTATAACTACGGTGTCAAAACCAAATAAAAAGCCAGCGAGGGCTACGGTAATACTCCATTTTGTAATTTCTTTCATATGCCTTGTTTTGGGTGATGAGGTCGCGTGCTTCTACACTACTTCCATATTCGTTTTATTTTACTCACTTTTAAATTTGCGATTGTAGTATTCTCACTTGTAAATGTGAGTGCGGTAAAGGGTGTGGTAGGAAAAATTTGATCTGTAAATACAGTGCTCCCGCCATCTATAAAAATCTCAATAGATGATGCATCCATTACAATACTATAAGCTACATCAGTAGGGCTGTCAAGAATTGCTGGTGCTGTGTGAACTTTATCGCCAAAGGATGGTTCAAAGCTTATAATGCCAGATTTTTTCCGGTCTAGATAGTAGTTTTTTGTGCTGCTATCATAACCAAATTTTACTGATTCCTTATTGACATTTGTAAAGTTGAGTTTAAAGTCATCTAGTTTACCGGGTATTTTAAAATCTAGGCGTTGCTCATTATAATTTTTACTAGAGAGAGACATTCCATTCTTCATCGTATCGTGTACTACGGTTGCATAAGCATATTTATCTAGAGAGGTGACGGGATAGTTTTTAAGGTAAAAGCCATTTGTCTTGTTTTTATGTAGAGTAAGCTTTCGCGAAAGCGTCATTGCACTGCGCCAAGCTTCTGTAGGGGTGTCACGGGCATAGTTCCAGTTGCTCATCCAGCCTATAAACGTACGTTCTGTATCTGGCAGTCCATTAAAGGTAACGCCGGCATAGTTATCTGTACCATAGTCTAGCCATTTTATTTCCTTTTGGTTTGTAGTAAAGGTGGTCCCGTCAAAGTCACCTACAAAATACTGAGTCCCCGATCCACCATTTGGCGCGCCAGGATTAATACTTATAATCAAGACCCACTTAGTCTCATCGCTTCCCTCAACTTTGAGCGGAAATAAGTCTGGACACTCCCAGACGCCGCCGTGAGCTCCTATGTTTTTTCCAAACTCACTCATAAGAGTCCAGTTTTTAAGATTTGGGCTACTATAAAATTTGGCGTGATCGCCAGCGACAAGTGTCATCACCCATTGCTCAGTATTGTCATCCCAGAATACTTTAGGATCTCTAAAGTCTTTGATGTTTCCGTCATTACTTATAACGGGGTTGCCACTATATTTTTTCCAAGTTTCACCTTCATCTAGACTATAAGCTATACCCTGAGTTTGAAAATCCTTGCGTCCTGCTTTTTTACCATCCATAAGGTGATAGGTAAAAATAGCAACCATAGGAGGATTGTCTTTTGTCCCTAAGCCAGAGGTGTTATGTATATCCATCACAGCGCTACCAGAAAATATAAGACCTAGCTCATCTGGATACAAGGCAATGGGTTTGTGTTCCCAAGAGATAAGATCTTTTGAGGTGGCGTGACCCCAGTGCATAGGTCCCCAGACTATGTCTTCTGGGTAATGCTGGTAAAATAAGTGATAAGTGCCGTTGTGGTATAAAAGCCCGTTTGGGTCATTCATCCACATTGTGGGTGGAGTGAAGTGGTATTGAGGACGATAGTTTTCGCGAAAGCGGTCTTCTACCACAGCCACTTCATTTACAGGAGTTGTTTTTTCTTTACAACCTATAAGAGTGAAAAGTGCAAGAATGATAAGAAGCTGCTTCATTTTTTACTATGATTTTAGAACTTTAAGGCTCTCCTAGTTTAATTTTAATTCATAGGTGGACTAGTTAAAGCATCCTAAAATAGGTCAAAAATTCACATTTTGATAATAAATATAATAACTTATTAAGAATACATCGTTTTCGTACCCAAAAGGATTTGTTTAAATTGTACTATAGCTTTTAGTAAGCCTATTTTTACGATACCATTATGAAAAGAAAACTCACCTTAAAATTAATTGCCAAAGAACTTGATGTTTCTATCTCTACTGTCTCAAAAGCACTGCGTGATAGTGCAGAGATAAGTGAAGACACACGCCAGAAGATTAAAGCCTTTGCAAAGCTGTATAATTATAAGCCTAATAATATTGCGTTAAGTCTTAAAAACAGGAAGACGCGCACCATCGGGATTATTATACCGCAAATAGTACATCACTTTTTTACCACTGTAATACGTGGGGTTGAGCAAATGGCGAGGGAGCATAATTATAATGTGATTATCACCCTTTCTAATAATGATTTTGATAAAGAGGTCCTTAATATGGAGCTACTTGCAAATGGTAGTACAGATGGATTTATCCTTTCTTTATCAAAAGAAACAATGCAAAAGGACGACTTTAGACACCTCACCGAGGCTATAGACCAAGGGATGCCTGTTGTAATGTTTGACCGTATAGTAGATGAGATACCTTGTGATAAAGTGCTTATAGATGACCGTGAGGGGGCAAAGCTAGGCGTAAACCACTTGATTAAAACAGGCTGTAAAAAGATAGCCATCATCACTACAGAAGATTATATCACCGTAGGAAAGTTGCGTACTAAGGGATATATGGAAGCCCTTGAGTCTGCTGGAATTGAGGTAGATAAAGACCTCATTTTAAAACTAGATGCTATAGATGAGCTTAATGATAAGGCAAAGGCTCGTATCAAACATTTCTTAAAAGGGAAGGACATAGACGGTGTATTTACGATAAATGAAATTTTTGCCGTGACCGCTGCCAAATATATTATGGAAGCAGATAAAACCATTCCAGAAGATGTGAGTATCGTGAGCTTCTCAGATGGTGAGTTATCTCAACACTTTGTACCTAGCCTCACTACAGTAAGCCAGCACGGAGAAGAGATGGGACGTAAGGCAGCAGAGTTACTTATCAATAAACTAGAGCGACCAGAAGAAGAGGTAGAGCAATATACCACCGCATATATAGATACAAGTCTCATAGAGCGTGAGAGCACAAAGAGAGTAAAATAGGGCTATTACGCTTTCGCGAAAATTAAATAAAAACACATCGAGTTATAACGAAACAACTCTGATGACCGAAAACATATTAAAATTGAAAAAGAAAGCATTCCTTTTTGACCTAGACGGAGTTATAGTAGACACTGCAAAATTTCACTATCTCGCCTGGCGTAACCTTGCCAAAGAGATGAATTTTGACTTCACAGAAGAGCAAAACGAACTTTTTAAAGGGGTAAGCCGTGTGCGATCGCTAGAGATACTACTAGACCTAGCCTCATATGATGCAACTCAAGAACAAAAAGACAGGTGGCTCATCCAGAAAAATGAAGAGTACCTTAAGTACATCAAAGGGATGGATGACAGTGAGATCTTACCAGATGTGGTGAGAGTACTCGATTTTTTAGAAGAAAAAAATCAAGGTATTGCACTAGGTAGCGCAAGTAAAAATGCGCGACCTATCTTGACTAAATTAGACCTGTTAGATAAATTTCAGGCGATTGTAGATGGTAATGATGTGACAGCAGCAAAGCCAGATCCCGAAGTATTCTTAAAAGGAGGAGAAGCTTTAAAAATAGAACGTACAGATTGTATCGTTTTTGAAGATTCTATTGCGGGTATACAAGCTGCAAACAGCGCAGGTATGATAAGCATAGGTATAGGAGAGCAAGATGTGCTACACGAGGCAAACTACGTTTTTAAAGACTTTACAGAGATGAGTAATGCTTTCCTTCTAGAACTTATAGAAGCATAAATTTAATCTAACTAGAACTATCATCAAGTATGAGATAAGCTCATACGTAAGACTACCATAATATGCATATAGATTATATCACTCCAAATGATTGGTCCATTATAGAAGATGGATGGAACCCAAATAACGTAAAATCATCAGAGAGTCTTATGGCGCTAGGTAATGGTGCAATGGGGCAACGCGCAAATTTTGAAGAAGATTATAGTGGCGCGACCTTTCAAGGAAGTTATATAGGAGGTGTGTATTACCCAGATAAAACCCGCGTAGGCTGGTGGAAAAATGGGTATCCAGAGTACTTTGCAAAAGTGCTCAATGCGCCTAGCTGGATAGGTATAAAAGTAACAGTAAACGGAGAGAGTCTGGATTTACATACCTGTAAAGAGGTAAACGATTTTCGTCGTGAGCTTGATATGAAAGCTGGTGTATTGTACAGAAGTTTTAAAGCCACCCTACAAAATGACGTTGAGATTGCAGTAAAAGCAACACGTTTTTTAAGTATGGAGATGGATGAGGTAGGTGCAATTAAGTACGAAGTGACACCTATTAATGTAGACGCTACAATAAGTTATGAGCCGTATTTAGATAGCGGTATCACTAATGAAGATTCAAACTGGGATGACAAGTTTTGGAACACGCTAGAAGTTTCAGAAAATGATGATATGGCTTTCATCACCGCACATACTATGAAGACGGAGTTTCACGTATGTACGATGATGCAAAACAAGCTTTTTATAGATGGTGATGAGATTACGCTTTCGCGAAAGCGTTCTCAAAAAACTGCAACCTACTTAGGTCACGAGTATGAGACAGATGTTGCCAAAGGAGAAACTTTTGCCATACAAAAAATAGGAGGTTATGTAAGTAGCCTTAATCACGATAAAGATGGTCTGGTTGCAGTAGCAACAGACGTACTTAATAAAGCAACAGGCTTAGGATATGATGCTTTGCTAGCTTCTCAAAAGGAAGCCTGGGCAAAAACCTGGGAGATGTCTGACATCACAATTGAGGGTGACACAAAAGCACAGCAGGGTATACGTTTTAATATCTTTCATCTTAATCAAACCTACACAGGGCAAGATAGCCGTCTCAATATAGGTCCAAAAGGTTTTACTGGCGAAAAATACGGAGGATCTACTTACTGGGATACCGAGGCTTACTGTATTCCATTTTATATGGCTACCAAAGATCAAAGTGTTGCAAGACAGTTACTCACCTATAGGTATAACCAGCTTGATAAGGCTATAGAAAATGCTCAAAAACTAGGTTTTACAAACGGAGCAGCACTATACCCTATGGTTACTATGAACGGGGAGGAATGTCACAATGAGTGGGAAATTACCTTTGAAGAGATACACCGTAACGGCTCTATGGTTTATGCTATATATAATTACGAGCGTTATACAGGAGATACGAGCTACATTCCAGAAATGGGGCTTGAGGTAATTATAGGTGTAGCGAGATTCTGGAGACAGAGGGCGACTTTTTCTAAGGCTAAGAATGCTTATGTGATTCTAGGAGTTACAGGTCCTAACGAGTACGAGAATAATGTAAATAATAACTGGTTTACAAACTATATCGCAAAGTGGTGCCTTGAGTACGCTTTTGAACAAGCAGAGCTGCTAAGAGATACTGCCAAAGAAGATTGGTCACGTATTTCTGGAAAAACGCATCTTTCTTACGACGAGATGCTTTCTTGGAGGTCTACAGCAGAGCAGATGTACTTTCCATACTCAGAAGAAAATGGTGTGTACTTACAGCAAGATGGTTTCTTAGACAAGGAATTAATCACCGTAGCAGATTTACCAAAATCAAACCGACCTATTAATCAAAAATGGTCTTGGGACCGCATACTGCGCTCTCCATACATAAAGCAAGCAGATACGTTACAAGGGTTCTACTTTTTTGAAGACCACTTTACTAAGGAGCAACTAGAAAAGCATTTTGATTTTTATGAGCCATTTACCGTACACGAGAGTTCATTATCTCCTTGTGTGCACGCTATACAAGCCGCAAAATTAGGTAGGATGGATCAAGCATATGAGTTTTACTTACGCACATCACGCTTAGATCTTGATGATTATAATAAGGAGGTAGAAGAGGGACTGCACATCACAAGTATGGCGGGTACCTGGCAGAGTGTAGTAGAAGGCTTTGGAGGGATGCGTGTAAAGAATGACACGTTATCTTTTGATACTAAAATACCTAATGCCTGGACGGGTTACAGTTTTAAAGTAAACTTTAGAGGCCAGATTTTAAAAGTAGAAGTGGCTAATAATGCAACCAACTTTACACTGGTGAGTGGAGAAGGCTTAAGTATTCTTGTAAACGGAGAAAAGAGAGAGGTATTACCAGCTTAAAGAGCTGGTAAGCCTATAATTTTATAGGTGTACTATCTGTAACTGCATTCCCATTATATTCAAGGGTCCACCCTAGTGAGTTAGTAAGAAAGTATATTTTAGAAAGTTCTGAGATAAGTCTGTTTTGTGCATTTGAGTAAAGGGTAGAGTTTTTAACCTCCTTTTCAAGCCCTTTTTGCACGCGTGATTTTATGATATTATAATCTCGAGCATTAAACTGGTTGAGGTAGTCTTGTTGCACATCATAATATTCTATATTAGGATTAATCTTTAATTCAGGTTCTGGGATATAGGTAATGCGTACCGTCTTTGTGAGTTCATCAATCTCTGTAGCAACCTTAGAAAGATCGTAAGCGATAGTTGCTTCGGCATTTACGACTACTAGTGCCTTTTTTGTAGCAGAAAGCACATCTACATAGAATTTTTTTGAATCTTCATAGGTAAAGACTTGGGCATAGTTACCTTCTGTAACGATGAGTTTCCCTACGTTTTTTATTTGTTTCTCAATGAGCGCGGTATTTGCTCTAAGTTGCTCACTTTCATCTTTTGTGTGTTCACAATAACGCACACCAAAAACAATCACAAGTGCAAGAGCTGCCCCAAAAAGTATTTTACGCATAATAGTTTATTATATAACCAAGGTACACAAAATAAAAAGCCGCACATAAGTGCGGCTTTAATGAGTTTCTAAATCCCCCAATTTCGATTCTCATTCTAATGATGTAAATGTAATTGCTTCTTTAAGTTTTAGGTAGGGGTAAATGCCCCTTTATAGTAATGTTACTTAATTATTATTCCAGAATAGCGTAAAAGTCCAGCAAGATTGTCATTTGAAAAAAGTGCTCCTTTAAGTATCGTTTGCGTAGGGTTTATTGTGTAGTCTATAGCTGTCCTAAAGTCTGCTCTAAGTAATTTTGAGTTTTCAAAATTGGTTTTGGTTAATATACATTTGTCAAACCTAGCCTCGCTCAGATCTGCCTCAGTAAAATCTACTTCGGTCATAGGGCAGTCTATAAAGGTAGTTTTTTTGAGAGGTAATGCGGTGAAGTTTGAGAGGTTTAGAACGCTTTCGCGAAAGCGTAATCCCAACATAAAGATATTACAAACACTAAAATCTGCTCCTAGCAGTTTACAGCCGTCAAATAAAACTTGATTGAGACTAGTGCCACCAAACTTTACATTAGTGAGGTTGCAATTTATAAATGTGCACTCTAAAAAAGTCCTGTTTGAGAGATGGAGGCTTTCAAAATTACACTCCCTAAATGTGCAATTATCATACTCGCCTTTGTCTAAAGGTTGCTGAGTGTAATCTATACCTGTAAACTCTTGATCACTGTAATATGAGCTCATATTATTCTACAATGGGTAAGTAAACTTCTGTCTTCCACCTGCTCTCGTCACCAGCCATATTTGGATTGTTATAAAAGACCTCAGTAGGTTTTAGATCTACTTTAATATTATTGCTCTTTGCATAGTTAAGAAGCGCATACCAAGCACGATCTGATGTAATATAGTTACCATTATAAATAGCTTTAAGTGCTCTTTGTGCAGGTCTTGACCCATATTTAATGTCTTTTACTACTGGTAAAGAATCCCTTTTTATCATAGGGAATGCAAAGTGATATTTTATACTATCGGTTGCTCTGTTCCAGTCTGTGATTTGTACAAAGGGGCGTCCATCTAGCTCAATATCATACGTAGCCATTGTGCCTTGCAGATGCCCTATATCGCGCATCATTCCGTCTGCTTTGAGAATTTGTAGCCCTTCAAGCTCTGTATAGGCATAAAACTTGGCTGGGAGTTCTTCTTCACCTACTATAGTTACTGTAATTCTATCTAGATGATCTTGTAATAACTCGTTAAATTCTAGTACAGTTCTAGTAGCGCTTTTTTTAAAGTCTGTGTCCTTAAAAAGCCCATTTATACGATTGTTTATAGAGTGTGTGGGATCTATTACGTGTACCGTAACCTCCGTAAGTGAATCGTGCACTTTGTTAAGTTGCCACTCATATATGTGAGTAGAGTCTTGTACTGTAAATTCTTGAATGATTTGTGTGTGTTCATCACCCAGTTGTACCTCTGTGACTGGCGCGCCTTCTTTCCAGTTTTTTATAGATTGCTCTATAGTACCTAGAGTAGTTTTTGCCTTAATCTTTGCAGTAAAGTCTCCTGGTTTAAGATATAGGTACCATACGCCTGTTGCTATGATACTTACTATTATGAGTGCGATAATCTTTTTCATAATAGATGATTTAGTTTGAAGTAACGCCTGTTTCTGTTTTCATATCAAGTTGAGATACGACATATTGCCCAAGGTCTTTTCCTTGGTTAAGACCTATCTCTACAGCCGCACGATAGTGTATGCCACCATACATACGACTTATAGCAGCTTCTTGCGCTGCTGCTCTAAAGGATTTAAAATTACGTATAGGTAAACCGTAAGCAATCTCTGTGTCATCATTAAAAGAGAAGTTGTCTCCAAAAATACTAGTGAGGCTCTCTGCCGCAGCACCAGACACTACTGAGTGGCCACTTACGTACTCTGGAAAAGGAGGTGTTTGTAAAATAGGTTTCCAAGAGTCATCTATATGATCATTTATAAGCGTCTCTGGACGTATTAAATTAGAGCGGTATTTCTCATCCCAACAAGATATAAAAGCGTCATACATTGCTATGGTTGTTTTTGTATAGGCGTGCAAAGTATGTACTACATCTAGGCCAGCCTTTTTTGAGGCAATTTTTGTAATACCCACCCAGTGACCGCCAGGGGTTATCTTTTTTGTAGCAAACATTAAGTGACCTCGTGTAACAGATACATATGGATTACAATCCCAAAACTGTGCTATGGCAATTTCCTCAGAGGTATCTCCGTCTTTTGTTATTTGCTGGCTTATGTCATAAACCTCCTTAAGCTCTTTATAAAAATCTGAATCTTCTTCTAGTGAAAATGCTGGTGGTGGTACAGGTTTAAATTGGTCTGCCGTATTAATTACAAATGGTCTTATTTTATTCCAGTGTGGTTCAATTCCATCCATATAAGCGGGTGGTGTAGGTTGCCATCTAGAAGGCTCGTCAGAACGCACAGAGAACTTAGGCATTGTGCGAGTTTGTTTGTAATTATCACCATCCATCCACGCTGCAATATGATTAGACACTTGTAGACCATAATCTCTTGACTGTACAAACTCCTCTTCATTAAGCTCTTGCCATCCTGCATAAAGGCTATCTCTATATACCTCTATATCTTGCTCAGAAAATATAAGGCGTTTACTCATATCCATATGTGCTACTAGCGCTGCAAGCTCATAATTAATAGATGCATCTTTTGCTGGCGCTGGGATGGCTGTAAAGTTTGTAAGCTGGCCAGAAAGTGATGTAAATGATGGGTTATTTACAGCTAGTATCTCGTAGGCAGCAATATTAGGATATGCATAAATTCTACTAGCTACTGGAGGCGAGAAGATATCGTGTATAATTACTTCTGTAACTTTATCTATCGCATTATGAAAGTGATCTGGAGTAATCACAATAGGCTCACTCTTTTTTGAACAAGAGCTTAAAGTAATTAAAGCAGTAAGTAGGACTATGAGTGTGTACTGTGTTTTCATTATTGTGTAGTTTCTATTGTATATACCTGTGCTGGTTCATTATTAAAAGTAACGAGCAAGTAATTTGTGTTATTATGTGTTATGATAGATAGCTTACGAACAGATTTTTGAGCAAAATCTAATCCGATGGTATACCCATCTATTATTTGTTGTTCTGACTTTATAAGAGCACCAGAAAAAGAATCTAACCTACCGTGATACGGTTTTGTGCCAAAATAATTTCCCCCTACAAGGGCTTCTTTTTCTCCATCATTAGTAAAGTCAAACACTACAAAATCTAGTAGAGGAGCAACTTGTAATGATGATGGGAAAGGTACAAAAGTAAAGGAACCTTTTTCATTTTTTAAGTACCCAGACTTTAGAGTGGTAACATTTAATTCTTGAGTCTTAGATAAACTCTCGGCACCTATAATCTCTGAGATAGTTTTACCGGCAAAATCATTATTCGTCCTATATTTCTTTTTAAGAGATACAAGTTGTGTCGCTAGTTCAGGAAGATTTTGAATAGGGTAGTAGTTACCATTTCTAGAAGTAGCAACCAGCGTTTCGGTCTGACCGTTGTTATCAAAGTCTGCGTGATACATTTTGAGCGGCTCACCTTCTGTAGCTGTAAACTTGCTGTTAGTTCCCCAGTTGCCTAGCAAGTAATCCAGATCACCATCATCATCTATATCAAAAGGCGCTATGGTTTGCCATAAGCCAGTAAGCATCTCTGTTGTTAACTTCTCTTTAAACAGCACGCCATCATTATTTATGTAAAATTGAGGCGCCATCCATTCACCTATTACAATGAGATCTTTCTGGTTATCATCGTTAAGATCTGTCCACACGGCATCTGTAACCATACCTATATTACCTAGGTTGTTATTTTTATCTACAGTGTATTTGCCATTAATGTTTTTGAGGAGCACACTTTCTGGTGCTGTACCAAAATCGCCAGTAATTACTTGATGACCTATAAACAAGTCCATATCACCGTCATTGTCATAATCGTTTGGAGCAATAACAGAAGTGTTGCCTAGTAAGTTGAGAGGTTGCTTTGAGAGGCTATCATCTAGTTTTAAGATATAATCATCAAGAGCACTATTAGTTTGTGCAAAATCTGCGCCAGCGGTGCCTACTATAATCTCACCATCTTGAATGATTGCTGTTTTATCTTCGGATTTACTATGTTTTTTTAAGGGTTCTATATACGCTTTCGCGAAAGCGGAATCTCCACCCAAGTATATTTGAGACGTAGTAAATTTTGAACTACCAAAATAAATATCATCCACCCCATCATTATTTATATCACCCACTGCGGTAGCTGGACCCCGATCTGAAAGTTGATAAGGAATTAATTTTTGACGGTTAAAGTCTATATAAGCATCTTCCTTGTGTGTGTAATCTATGCCTAGATTTCCTGGTGTTTTTGAGAAGAGTTTTTCATTTTTTGGCAATAAACTATGGTGATCAAAAGGTGTTGAAGCCCGTGGCGACAGCTTTACCAATGAATTAGTAGCTATGTTGCGCTCAGTTTGGTAAGTGTTATCTGGCCATATAACCTTGAGAGAATCAATAGTCGTGTTTTTAGGAAAGCCAAAATGCACTACAGGCTGTGACGATGCTTGGAACCCTCTGGCGGTATAAAGCTCTTTGTACTGGGTCTTACCTCCTGCATATGCAAATATTTTAGTACCTATCCCAAAAGGATTCTTAGCTGTGTACTCAAGTTTGAGTTGGACAGATGCAGCTGTAGTATCTGTCTGGTTGATGTAGAGCGTTGCTTCTTTGTTTATGTTATTAACTACAATGTCTAGGTCTCCATCGTTATCTAAATCTGCAAGGGCAGATGCGCCAGAAACAGATGGTTGAGATGCTAGCCACGTCTGTGATTTATCTGTAAAGTTCAAATCTCCATCACCCTTAAATAACCTGTTAGGTGTTGCCCCGCTGGGCATAAGGTCTAGAGCTTCATTATCCAGTAGTCGGGACTCGTTAATGCGATTTTGAATTTTATCACTAGAGATAAAGTTTATAAAATCTAGATTGTTAGGTCGCTTAGGAATACCGTTTGCAATAAATAAATCTTGTACACCATCGTGATCAAAATCTGCAAAAAGAGCGCTCCAGCTCCAGTCTGTAGCAGCAATTCCAGAAGATAGTGCTTGCTCTTTAAATTGATATCCCGGTTGATTCATAAAGAGCATATTACGGGTAAACTGGTAGTGATACCCAAAGCGCTCTGTGCGTAACTTTTGCGTTTGGATATTATCATCACCTTCAGACGCTTTAAGAGCAACTTCATCATCTGGAAGCATATCTAATGAGATGATATCTGGGAAGCCATCACCGTTAAGATCTGAGTTGTCATTACCCATTGAGAATCTCGAGGTATGTGGGAAGTGTTCTTTTAAGCTTTCGCGAAAGCGTACACCTCCTTCATTAATGTAGTAGTAATCATCTTCGTGAAAATCATTACCCACATAGATATCTGGCCATCCATCTTGATTAAAATCTGCCACCGAAATGCCGAGGCCGTAGCCATTTATGCCGCCATAAATACCCATCTGCTCGCTTACATCTGTAAAGTGGTTACCATCGTTTCTGAGAAGTTTGTCGCCTGTCTTTTCTGTGCGCTTGTTGCGCAGGGATGCTTTGCCAAAAGAGGACTCTGTGTGTATGGCGTGGTTGAGTAAATAAATATCTAGGTCTCCATCAAGATCATAATCTAGCACTGCGGCTGTAGTCCCGTAATCTTTAAAATCAAGCCCATAGGTTTTTGCCTGTTCTGTAAAAGTACCATCACCATTATTTATGAATAACTCATCGTGACCAGTGAAATCATTTATACCCACCACAGCACGCACATAGATGTCTAGGTATCCATCTGCATTTGCATCAAACATAATAGCACCGGTACTCCAAGAGTTATTTCCTCTAGTTTTGGAGCTAGTTGTGATGTCTGTAAACTTGAGATTACCCTCGTTGAGGTAGAGTTTGTTTTGTACTTGGTTGCCAGATAGGTAAATGTCTTGTAGGCCGTCATTATTAATGTCACCCACAGCTACGCCACCACCATTATAAAAGTAGAGGTAATCTAGTATGTTAAGGGAATCGCTCTCTGCAAGTGTATTTGCAAAGGTGACTCCAGTACTGTGTCCAGATGGAGTTTTGAAAAGCGGCAAGCTCTCATCTACAGTCTCGTGTGTACACGAGACAATGATAAGTGCGATCCATAAAAGTACTAGTGCACCTCTTCTCATAGTTAATTGTTAAGCGCAAAAACTCGTGGTTTACTGTCATTAAGCGCGGCTATAAAGTATGTGTTACCAGCTGCATCTGTAAAAGTCTGTAAGTGTTTCATCTCTTCGCGCACATAAAACCCACTTTTGGTATAGGGTTGCCACTCAAAGTTTGCAGAGCCATCACCTAGTAATACACTGCCAAAACTTGCATCTAGTTGAGAGTACTGTGGTTTGTACTCAAAGTTATTACCACCCATAACAAGATCAAGCAGTCCATCATTGTTTACATCGGTACAGCTTATGCCGCACACACAAGATAATTGTACGCCAGCAGGTAGTGCTTTTAAGGTAAAGTTTCCTTTTCCATCATTTATGGCAATAGCAGACTCAGAGGTGTTAACTTTCTTTACTTTAGAGTTTGCCAGTACCTCTGCAGAGAATAACTCATCTATAGATCTTTTTGCATAATCTGAGGCTTTTATGTTCTGTTTTTTTAGTGATACGATTTGTCCCATTATTTCTTTTTTCTGGTGTAGGGGGTAATCTTTACCATTTTGAGTTATGGTAGTAATTTGTTCTATCGTACTATTTGCATCAAAATCATTTATAAATAACTTCATAGGTGCATCTTGAGTAGGTTTGTAATGAATATTTGTTCCTTCATTACCTAGTATTAAATCTAGATCACCATCATTATCTATATCTGCACTTTCAATACTCTGCCACCAGCCGTAAGCATTATCAAGACTCGAGTTGTGTCTCACAAGTTTTCCATTTTCTAGTTTATATGCTTTTACGGTATCCCACTCTGCAGTGAGTACTAGTTCTTTTATAGTGTCACCATCTATATCTGTCCATACAGCATCTGTAACCATACCAGCATCATTAAGGACAGCTCCTTGTTGAGATGTTACATTTGTAAAGCTACCTTTACCATTGTTTTGTAATAACAAATGCTTTGGGTTAATACCGTAGGTGCTTGTTGTATTTCTAGAACCTATAAATAAATCTACATCACCATCTTGGTCATAATCATAAGGAGCAATAACAGAGGCACCTTGATTTACAGCTGGTAGTAATTGAGCCGGATTAAATGAGCCGTCACCTTTATTTACGTATAAACGTGGCCTGTAAAATGGAGCGCCATCTATCTGGTTTCCTCCAGTAGCTACGATGAGGTCTAAGGCGCCATCACCAGTTACATCTACAAAAGAAGCCGCAGTATCTTCAAAAATTGCAGACTTATCAAAATTTATAGAAGAAGGTACAAGCTTCCCATCTCCCTTATGTAAGTACAAGGTAGGAGCTTGATCTTTTGCTCCACCTATAAAGATATCTTCATTGCCATCTCCATCTACATCACCTACTGCGAGGGCAGGACCTTCTTGTGAGAGTTTCTTTGCAATAAGCCCCTCGTAGTCAAAATCATTGTACTCATTTTCTTGATGTGAAGTAAGGAGTGTATTATCTAATTCTCTAAGTATGGTGTTAGACTCTTTGATGGGGTATTTATATACTTCAGAGGCCTCACTAATTTTAGCCGTAAGTGTTTGGTTCGCATTAATGTTTTTGAGTAGTTGTGTCTTGTCATTAGGCCATATAATACGCAATGAGTCTATAGTTTTTGAAGCTCCTAGACCTATGGTCATACCATACTCCATAGAAGATTGAAAACCTCTAGATGGAACAAGTTCTTGTAAAATAGATTGATTGTCGTGATATAGACGTACAGTAGTACCCACTGCAAATCTATTTTTATCACTACCCTCAAAGTTTATTTTTATGTAATTATGAGATTCATCTACTACAGAGTTGTTTCTGTAAACAAATGCATCCATATTTACATTATTAACCACAATATCTAGATCACCATCATTATCTAGGTCGCCATAAGCAGCACCATTAGACATACTCTCTAGGCCTAGGCCCCAGTCTTGAGCCTTGTTTGTAAATGTTAAGTCCTTCTGGTTTTGATAGGCATAATTAGGTAGTGGTTTTACAGGCATTTTATTAATGATAGAATCTACTGGATGGGTTTTACCATTGACCTTACTACGTATAAGTTCATTTGCAAAGAAGTCTACAAAGTCTAGATCTGTGAGGTCGTGGTTAATACCGTTAGTAATATAAATATCTCTATAACCATCATTATCCATATCAAAAACAAGACCCGACCAACTCCAGTCTGTGGCCTCAACACCACTAAAGTATGCTGTTTCAGAAAATGAACCATTGCCGTTATTTATTTGCAGCGTATTCTGAATAAATTGCTGGTAAAAGTCATCACGCTGTTTACGTTTATACACATTATAACCGTCAAATTCCATTACAGACTTTACGCGCTCCTCTCCATCGGGAAGCATATCTGTGATAAAAATATCTTGAAGCCCATCGTTATTTATGTCTGAGATATCAATACCCATCGCAGAGAGTGACAGGTGAGAGGTCCACTCTTTAATCTCTTCTGTAAAAGTGCCGTCTTGGTTATTTATATATAAATAATCACGCTCAAAGAAGTCGTTTGATATATAAATATCTGGCCAGAGATCTTTATTTATATCTGTAACTACAACGCCTAGCCCAAAACCTATAAGAGAGCCATATATGCCAGACTCTTCACTTACATCTGTAAATACTCCACCGTCGTTGCGCATAAGTAAATCACCTACACCTCTAGTATCGCTATCTACATTTGCCCAATCTTGTGCACGTTTGTCCCGTTGTCCTTTGTTACCTAGACTACTTACAGGGACATTACTATTGTTAAGGATATATGCATCTAGATCACCATCTTTATCATAATCAAAGAAGGTCGCGTGTGTTGTAAAGCCAGAGGTGGCGAGATTATACTCTTTTGCGCGCTCAGTAAAAGTGAGGTCACCATTGTTAATGTACAAGTCATTATCGTGACTGTTTTCCTTAAGGTTGCCAGCATTACTTACATAAATATCTAGAAGTCCATCTGCATTAACATCTGCCATTGTCACCCCAGTAGACCAAGGTTTGTTACCCTCAATACCAGCGCTTTTAGAAATATCTTCAAATTTAAAATCACCTTTATTGAGATACAATTTATTCTTCCCCATATTTGCCGTTAGGTAAATATCTGCAAGCCCATCATTATTTATATCACCTATAGCAACACCGCCACCATTATAAAAATTACGGTATTTAAAAATGTTGAAATCTGCTTGATTTTTTATGCTATTTATAAAAGAAATACCTGTGCTGTCTGGCGACATTTGTGTAAAAAGTGTCTCCTTAGTGTCAATATCCAGACTTGCACTTTCTTTATTACAAGAGCATAGAAAAATGGTAAAAGTTACTAAGACAAAAAGCCTGTATGTTTTTAAAATGTCCATAAGTTTATTCTTCTTTTCTAAGAAACAATGGAGTGTCATTATTTCTACCAACGATGATGTATTTTTCTCCAGATATCGTAGTTGTGTCAATGCTTCTGGAAGCACCTAAAATATTGATTTTTGTCTTTTCTGCCACGTTAAAAAAGCCTTTTTTATCATTGAAAAGGACAATACCTTTTGAGCCGTCTAACCTGCCTAATTGTGTACTTATCTGGTAATCATTACCTACTAGAATGAGGTCGTTATAACCATCATTATTTATGTCATCTACAAGTATGTCGTGTACAGATGAGACTTGTGCGGGTAATGGTAATTGTCTTTTGGTAAAGGTGCCATCTCCTTTGTTTTCAAAATAAACAGAGGCAAGTTCCGTGACTTTTTTTACTGTTGCGGTTGTAAGCTTGTTGCTAGGTAGTAAATCTTTAAATTCCGCTTTCGCGAAAGCGTTATAAGAAAGATACTTTTTATTGAGTTGTGGTAGCTGTTTTACAAGTTCGTCTTTTGTGGCGATAGTCGTCTCTGCTCCTTTGTAGAAATAGGTTACTATAGGGTCAAGTTTACCATTATCATCAAAATCTTGGATATATAACTGTACTGGCGCTCCCTCCGAAGCCTTGAGGCGGGTGTTGAGTCCCCAGTTACCAGCTATTATATCAAGGTCTCCATCATTGTCAAGGTCTACTACTTTTAATGAATTAAACCACCCTGTAGCGTTTTCTAAGCCATTGTTTTGTTGTTTTGAAAGCTCTTTACCGTCATTGAGTAAAATTGTGGGAGCCATCCAGTGACCTGCAACTACTGCGTCTGGATAACCATTATTATCTATATCTTGCCACTGTATGTCACGCACATTACCAATGTTTGCGAAGTCTGAGCTATAACTCTGTGTGATATTACTAAAGTTACCTGCACTATTATTACTAAAAAGATATTGTTGAGGTGTTGTCCCAAACTTTTGAGGGATAACGTCACTTGTTATAGAAAGATCTAGGTCACCATCTTGATCTAGATCTACTGCGCGAACAGTAGATGCATTTACAAAGATGTTGTCGAAAGCATTTTCAACTTGTTTAAGCCCTTCTTGAGTATTGAGATACAACCTAGGTTGTAGCGCACTACCGGTTTGTATTTCATTACCACCACTCACAATGATAAGATCGTTGAGCTCGTCACCATTTGCATCAAAAATGATAGCGTCTATATCTTCGGCAATTGCGTGTGTGCGATCATTAGGAAGTTCTTTTTGAGTAAAATTTCCTAAAGTGGTTTGTAGTTGTAACGAAGTTATTTGAGATTTTGCACCTAGGGTTATAAAATCTTCTAGGCCGTCATTATTTATATCACCTATACGTATGGCTTTGCTAAGATTAGTAGAACTATATGGCACTAAAGGATTGCGACTAAACTCTACGGTAGCATTTTCATTATGACGAAAAGGAATTAGGGTGTCATTTATAAAACGTGTTATAGGTGTTATTTGTATACTATCATATAAATCGCCAGAGGCATTTTTATAATCTAGAGTTATCTTTTGGTTAGAAATAATAGTGTTTAGCTTTTGTGTTTTTCCGCCTGGCCATATCACTCTTAAAGAGTCTATGGTATTCACAGTATCTAGACCTATAAATAGTTCTGGAGCAACAGATGACAGAAAGCCACGCGTAGTATAATTTTCAAAATACTGTTTACCTTGCGTAGTGTATACCTCCACCTTTGTACCGATACCAAATTTATTGTGATGCGGACCATTAAAGGCCACTTTAAGATAGTTTCTTGTGGTGTCTATTTGTTGTGTCTTATTCTCCAGTATGTAAGCAGCTTCATTTACATTATTTACAATGAGGTCTAAATCTCCATCATTATCTAGATCTGCATATGAGCTTCCATTACTATATGATGTTTTAGGAGCTATCCAGTCTGATGAGGTGTTTGTAAAAGTTGCGTTTCTATTATTTTTAAAGAAGTAATTTTCTGTTTTTTTGCTAGGCATTTCTTCTATAAAAGGAAGTTCACCATCAGTCATATTTTTACCTAGACGTTTCTGAATATTATCATTAGAGATAAAATTGATAAAGTCCATATCGTTAGTAGCTCCTACTATGCCGTTTGTAATATAAAGGTCTTTATGACCATCATTGTTAAAGTCTGCAAAGAGGGGAGACCAGCTCCATTCTGTACTCGCTACGTTGCTCAAAAATGCCGTTTCGGTAAAGGTAGCAGCGCCGCTATTTATGTGTAGCGTGTTCTGCATAAATTGCGGTTTGTAGCCTTGCTTTAGATTATTTGAAAATATAGGGTAGTTATATTCGGCACCAGATGTTTTTAAAGTATATGGATCTTCTGGTAACATATCTACAGATATGATATCAGAAAGGCCATCATTATTTATATCTGCTATATCATTTCCCATAGAGAAGTGCGAAGTGTGACCTAAAACTCCTGCACTGCTATGTATTTCTTTAAAGGTGCCGTTTTTTTGATTTAGGTACAAATAGTCATCTTCAAAAAAGTCGTTCCCAATATATATGTCTGGATAACCGTCGTTATTAATATCGCTAATACTAATTCCTAGGCCGTAGCCTATTTTTGATGCATATATATTCGCTTTCGCGGAAGCGTTATAGAAAACACCGTTTCTATTTTCTAGCAGTCTATCGCCATTTATAGTATCCCTAGTTTCTCGCTGGCTCCCTCTGCCAAAGTAAGCATTGGGGTAGAGTGAGTGCGATAGTAGGTAAGCGTCAAGATCTCCATCAAGGTCATAGTCAAAAAAGGCAGTCTGAGTGTTGAGGCCTTTAACGTCTAATTGATACTTGGACGCTTCTTCTTTAAAAGTAGGTACACCATCTGTAAGGCCTTGATTAATGTAAAGTAAATTTGACCCTTTGAGATGTAAGTGTCCTGAGACTTTAGACACGTATATGTCTAGATATCCATCATTATTTATATCTACTGTAGTAACGCCAGTGGTCCAGCCGTCTCTGTTGTTTATACCAGAGGAGGCGGTTATATTTTTAAATTTTAAGTTCCCTAGATTTAAATATAGATGATCTTGTTGAAGATTTGAAGTGAAGTAAATGTCTATTAGGCCATCGTTATTAAAGTCGCCTGTAGCAACGCCAGCACCGTTATAGTAGTAGAGATAATTAAGTATGTTAAGCTCTGGTGATTTTGTAAGCTCATTTGTAAAAGTGATTCCAGTATCTATTTTATGTACAAAGCGGTAATTTTTCTCTGGCTGTGAGCAGGAGAAAAGAAATATACATAGTAGGAGTAAGGGTAATGAAGTTTTCACTTAGATAAATTACTTATGAGAATGTAATATATAAAAAGAGGGTTAGAAAACTCTAACCCTCTTTTAAGCTAATTATTGTACCAAGTTTAGTAGCCTGGATTTTGGGTAAGGTTAGGGTTTAAAATAAGCTGACTTGCTGGAATAGGGAATAAATTCTTATCAGTATTTCCTACAGCAGCAGGGTCTTTAAGTTGCCAGTCTGAAGTAAATTGACCAAAACGGATCAAATCATTTCGTCTCCAGAATTCTGCATAAAACTCACGACCTCTCTCATCTATAATATCTTGAGCAGTAACAGAACCTAAGGCTGTAGCTCCTCTTAATAATCTTAATTCATTTACAAGTGGTGTTGCATCACCTCCAGAACGGAAGATTGCTTCTGCCTTCATCATATGTGCATCAGAATATCTGAAGAATATCTCGTGTGGAGTAAATCCTCCATAACGAGCAGCATATTTTTGAACACGTATACCTGTAACTTCGTTGTTGTTAATAAGGCTTATGTTTCCATCTGCATCAGTAAAGTCTCTTGTAAAGAAGAGTGCGTTACCTGCACGATCTTGTAATGGAGTCCCATCATCTGCATATTGTTGTCCAATTAAGAATCCAAAACCAATACTTGTTCCATCTGCAATACCATTGTCATTACTATCTGTTCCTTCTGGGAATTCTGCAAGAGTAAGTCCTGATGTTGGTACAAAACCTCTTCTTTCCTCTTGACCGTTTCCTGGCTCATTATTATTAGGATCTCCTTCAAATAAGTCATAATAAGATGCAAGTGTTGAGAATCCATTCCATCCTCCTCCAGCAATTTCTGGTGACATATTGTAGTGAAGACCATTCCAGATACGGTTACCTACACCCGTAGGGATAAACCAGATTGTTTCGTCATCAAGTTCTTCTCTGAAAATATCAAAATATCCATCTTCAAGACCATAAGCTTCTGCCTGTATTTGGTCTACTAATGATACTACTTGGTTCATATCTGCACTATCTGCAGTTTCATTACCCAAGTATATATGCTTGTTAAGAAGCACTTTTGCAAGAAGGTATCTTGCTGCCGCTTTTGTAGCTCTAGAGTTACCTGATCCAGGTCCACCAGCTGGAAGATCTGTGATTGCAGCGTTAAGGTCAGAAACGATTTGATCTACAGCTTCTGCACCAGTTAAAACAACAGGGTTAACAGATAGGTTTTCTTCTGGATCTCTTACTGGGATCTGTCCAAAGTTATCAAGAATCACCCACATACCTAATGCTCTTAAAAAGTAAGCATCTGCTTTGTTCTGAGTAGACGAGTTAGTTAGACTTGATAGTACTTGTGCAGATTGGAAATGTAATGAGTTCCACTGTACGAATGTATTAAGAATGAACGTGTGAGTTGTTAACCAGTTGTGCTGGTGTAACTGTCTCCATATACCATTGTCTCCCCAGTCTGCTCCACGTGTAGGGATAAGTGCCGCATCTGTAGTTACTTCAGAAAGAGCAAATAAATTTGCTTGATCTCCTATATAACCATTAAGTGATCCGTACATATTGTCTATGAAAGAATCTGGATCTGTAACACCAGCAAAACTAGCGTCTGTTACAATCCCTGCTTCGTTTCCTTCAATTTCGAGGTCGGTACAGCCTACAGCGAGTGCTGCTACCGCAAAGATGCCCGCAATATTGCGTATCATCTTTGATAAATTTTTGTTGTGTTTCATAATTCTTCTTTTTTTTTATTTAAAATGTTGCATTTACACCAAGTGTGAATGTACGAGCTCTAGGGTATGAACCATAGTCTATACCCGCAGTAGGAAGGGCAGAAGCATTAAGTGAACCAGTGTTTTGACTAGTTTCTGGGTCAAGACCACTGTAATCTGTTATTAAGAATAAGTTTTGACCTGTTAGGCTTAAACGTAGCGAGTCAAACATACCTTCACCACTTAGAGGCCAGTTATAGCCTAAAGAAGCGGTTTGCATTCTAATAAAATCTCCTTTTTCAAGGAATCTAGTAGACACAGCAACTGTAGCATTTGGATTTTCGTTGCTTGTTACGACATTTTGGGTTACGTTACCACCTATAGATAGTGCAGACTTATTAAAGAAAGCATTTGCAGTAGCATTGTAAACTGAGAATCCAAACTGGCCGATGAAGTATGTTGCAAGGTCAAAGTTCTTGTAACGAGCATTAAGTGATAGACCTGAAGTAACCTGAGGTACTGCATTTTCACCTACAAAGAACTTGTCAGAATCTGGGTCACCTACACCATCACCATTAAAATCTGTGTAGGTAGGATTACCGTCTCCATCAAATCCTGTAAACTCAGCCATAAAGAATGAGAATAAAGGCTGTCCAGCTTCGAGCTGCTGTGCAAATGCACCTGTAAGACCATTACCACGTATAGCTCCTGTTGGGATGCTTAGAGGTGTATCTTGAACTTCATTCTTGTTGTAAGCTATATTAAAGCTAGCTCCAAATCCAAAATCATCTGTATCAAAGAAATCGTAGTTTAAAGAAAACTCAATACCTTGGTTGAGTACAATGCCGTCTGATAGGTTTTGGAAAACTGTACCGCCACTTCCTGCTGGTGCAGCAACAGCTTGATTAAGTAATAAATCACGAGTTTCTTTACGGTAGAGGTTTACAGAACCGTTAAGGCGATCATCATTAAACCCAAAGTCGACTCCTACGTTAAGATCTGTAGTTTCTTCCCACTTAAGATCTGGGTTTGTAAATGCTCCGTCTATAAATGTACCAGGAACACCTCCTGCTAGCACGTTTAGGTTGTTATCTATACCAGCTCCACCAGCTCTCTCAATTTGCAAGAATTGTCCAAAATTAAGACCTTCTTGTGATCCCACAATACCAGCTCCTAGTCTAAGTTTTAAAGTAGAAATATTATCTCCTATAAAATCTTCTTCAGATATTTTCCAAGCAAAAGCTCCAGAAGGGAAGTAACCATAACGCTCGTTATCACCAAAGCGAGAAGAACCATCTGCTCTAAAGGTACCTGTAAATAAGTACTTATCTGCAATTGTATAATTTGCTCTTACAAAATAAGATTGTAGCTCATCTACCGTATCAAATATACCTGCAGTATAAGCTGGTACTAGACGATCAAAAGTTGTAGGTAACTCAAGACCTGTTTGTACCTCTGGAGTTAATCTTGTTAAATACGTACCATCTGCACCGTATCCAAATACAGCATATCCTCCATCAAGTACATCATCTATTAATCCAAACTGACGACTTAAAGCGTCTCTAGTTTGCTCTAATGTTTGAGATCCAAAACCAGCAGCATTTGAGAAATAACCGCTATTGTCAAACTCTTGGTAAGAATAACCGGCTAAAAGATCTAAAGATGAGTTTCCAAAGTCTTTCTTGTAGTTAAGTGTAGCTTCAAGTAGTGAGTTTTTATTTTCAGTCTCTGTAAAACCTCCACGACCTATTCCAGAAGTGTTAGGAAGACCTACTATGCTAGAAGAGTAAATTGCGCTACCCTCTGCATCTGTCTTGTCATAACCTACAGTTACTTTTGCGCTAAACTCGTCTGTAAAAGAGTAATCTGCAGATAAGTTTGCTAGAATTCTTCTACTATTTGTTCTACCTTCAAAGTACTGAAGTAAACTTGCTGGGTTAAGAACCCCTCCACCAGGGTTAAAATCTGGATCTGCCGGAAAAGTAGGGTTACCTCTTAAGGCAGCACCTATTAAATCTCCTGTAGAACCAGCAGTACCATCTAGTGCAGGATTCTCTCTGTTTATACGAGAGATACTACCTTGACCAGTGATTAAAAGTTTGTCATCAAGTAAGCGTTGTGAGAAGTTTAATCTTCCTGCGATACGCTCAAGGCTAGAGTTTTCTATTACACCATTGTTATTTCCGTACCCAAAAGATGCACGCACATTACCACCTGTGTAACTTTTTGAGTAGCTTAAATCTGTTTGTCTCGAGAAAGCATTACGAGTAATATAATCTTGCCAGTCTGTATTGCTACCCTCCACAAGAGGAGTTGCACCTATGGCATCTGTAGCATCAAGAAATTGTTGTCTATTAAGTAAGTCAAAACTATTTAGTGGCTTTGCAGAACTTACAGAAGAAGTAAGCTCCCATACACCTTTTGAAGCACCACGTCCAGCTTTAGTCTGTATAATGATTACACCATTTGCACCTCTTGACCCATAGATTGCTGTGGCAGATGCATCTTTAAGTATAGAGATATTTTCAATATCGTTAGGGTTAATAAAACTAAGTGGGTTACCACCAGTAGCACCACCTTGTACTCCAGCACCAACACCTACAGTAGGAGCGCCTCCACCTGCAAGTGGCACACCGTCTACTACAAATAATGGATCGTTTCCAGAACGTATAGAGTTATTACCACGTATACGTATCGCAATACCCGCACCTGGCTCACCAGAAGATTCTGAGATTTGTACACCGGCAGTTTTACCTTGTATAAGTTGTTCTGGAGATTGTATAACCCCTTGGTTAAAATCTTCAGACCCTACGTTGTCTACAGATCCTGTAGCATCTTTAATAGTAGTAGAACCGTACCCTATAAGTACAACTTCGTCTAGTGCGTTATCTGTTGCCAAAGAAACATTTACAACACTTCTACCTCCTACAGCTACTTCTTGAGTAGCAAATCCCACATAGCTAAATACTAGGGTAGCATCGCTAGGAACATTGTTAAGACTGTAGTTGCCGTCAAAATCGGTTGTAACACCATTTGAGGTACCTTTTACAATTACGTTTGCTCCCGGTAGCGGGCCATTTTCTTCAGTAACTGTACCTGTTACTGTTTGGGCTTGGGCAATCCCTACAAAGAGAATTGCGACAAACAAGAGCATACTTTTAAGTATTACTTTCTTCATAAGAATCTTGTTTAAAAATTAGTTTGCTTAGTTTTTTTATGAGTAATTACCTCATTTTAAAAGCTAAAAATATGTAAATTTTATGTTAAGACCATACACATTGCCCGTTAAAGTTACGAAAACGATTTCGTGTGAACAAACCCGTTTTAGTAGGAATTCAGTAAAAAACGGTAGTCAAAATTCGTGTTTCCGCATAATTTTATGGGTGTAATCTCTAAATGCAAAATGATTTTTTAAAATCTAGCTATTTAAAACACCTTTTCGTAATGTTTTCGTAACATTAGTAAATGTTAAAATTTCAACTCGTAAAATAAGTGATGCGGGTCCTATAATTAGGTTTACGCTTTCGCGAAAGCGTACTCATATTATTAGTCACTTTGTTTAATATCCTTAGAGCTCCTTAAGTTGCTATTTTAAAAAACGTATTTAATGATGGGGCCACACTAATATAGAAGCAAAGTAAATTGTATAGCAAAGGCTTTAATAAACCTATCTTTACAAACGTATTATTCCAGATGTTAAGATGAATAGATTTGATATACTCATAGTAGGAGGTGGGGCTGCCGGTTTTTTTACAGCTATTAATCTTGCCGAAAAAAACCCGCAACTCAAGATTGCGATACTTGAGCGAGGTAAAGATGTTCTTACTAAGGTTAAAATTTCTGGTGGTGGTCGTTGCAATGTCACCCACGCAGAGTTTATACCTAAGGAGCTTTCAAAAAAATATCCTCGAGGTGAGAAAGAGCTGCTTGGGCCATTTCATACTTTTATGACGGGAGATACCATAGCCTGGTTTGAAGAACGTGGTGTCGAGCTCAAGATAGAAGAAGATGGAAGAATGTTTCCAGTGACAGATTCTTCGGGCACTATTGTAGATTGTTTTATCTCTCTGGCAAAAAAGCATCGCATTGAAGTGCTTACTAACCACGCCGTGCAAGATGTAGGTTTTGATGACGCTTTCGCGAAAGCGCAAACCACCAATACTTTTTTTGTAAAAACCAGTAAGGGGGTGTTTACTTGCGATAAGCTAGTGATGACCACTGGTAGCAACCCTAAAATGTGGAAACTCCTCGAAAAACTAGGTCATACAATTACTAACGCTGTACCGTCACTTTTTACTTTTAATATAAAAGATAAACGTATTGAGGGGTTAATGGGTGTTGCAAAAGATGTCACTATAAAAGTACTTGGCACAAAGCAAAAGTCTGAAGGGCCATTACTTATTACACACTGGGGGATGAGTGGCCCGGCTATATTAAAACTGTCTGCCTGGGGAGCGAGAGATCTTGCTGCTATTAATTATAAATTTGACATACAGGTAAACTGGCTGCAGCATTACTCGCAAGAAGAGGCACTAGAGATGCTTGTGGAGCTCAAAATGGCTCACGCAAAGCAGTCGCCTCACACCTACGCGCAGTTAGACTTGCCTAAGCGCCTATGGCAAAGTTTACTTATTGCAGCTGGTGTCCAGCCCGTCATAAAGTGGGCAGAGCTTACAAAAAGCCAGCTTCAATCTCTTAGTAGAGAACTTACTCAATCCAGATACAAGGTAGATGGTAAGAGTACCTTTAAGGAAGAGTTTGTGACCGCTGGAGGTGTAAATCTTAAAGAAGTACACTTTAAAACCTTTGAGAGTAAAAAAGTAAATCATCTTTATCTCGCTGGAGAGGTACTCAATATAGATGCAATCACAGGTGGGTTTAATTTTCAAAATGCTTGGACGGGAGGCTATCTCATTGCTCAGGCTATAGATTCTTAAAGAGTAGATTTATGAATACGTATATATGTTTACTGCGCGGGATTAATGTAGGAGGTCATAAAAAAATCAAGATGGCAGACCTCAAAACTCTCTTAACTTCGCTTGGATATAATGATGTGGTGACTTACATACAGAGTGGAAATATAATATTTAAATCTCACGAGAAAAGTATAGATGAGATAACAGCTGTTATAAAGAAAGCTATTGTAGGTGCATTCGGTTTTGAGGTCCCAGTGTTTGTGCTCACTCGTAAAATGCTCACTCAGGTTTATGAGAACTATGCGCTCCCACCAGAATGTATAGCCTCAAGTTACTTTACATTATTGCACACCCTGCCCAGCACTGAAGAGATAGCCCTTGTAAATAATCTAGAGTTACCTAACGAGCACTTTATAGCTACAGAAAATTGTGTTTACATATATCCAGAGAAAGGATACGGAAAAGCAAAGGCGACAAACACTTTTTTTGAAAAAAGATTAAACGTGCTTGCTACAACCCGCAATTATAAGACCATCGTAAAATTGCTAGCACTTTCTAATTGAGACGCCAGATTTCAAAATTAAGGGCAGTTGCAAAGGCAAGCCATAGTAGGTAAGGAATAAGTAATGCAGCGCTCCATCGATTTACTACTTTAAACCACTTTATAGTAAATATCACTAAGATAAACAGTCCGCAAATTGCTAGTAAGGCAAGAAACGGCTCCTGCCACCCAAAAAATATAATACTCCACATTCCATTAAGGATGAGCTGAAACCCAAAATGATAAAGGGCCGTTTTTACCCATTTGTGATAAAATCCTCGATTCCAAACTATACCGGCGGCAATCCCCATAAGAATGTATAAAGTGATCCACACGGGAGCAAATACCCAGTTAGGAGGACTCCAGCTAGGCTTCATAAGACTAACATACCAGTTATCTATGCTAGATTGAGTAGCTAGAGAACCTATGGTACCTACAAGTAGGCAAATAATAATGCTAAGCACTATACGAACTAGTAAATCTTTGTTCATAAGGAAAGGATTGGTCTTAAAGGTAGTAAATATTCTTAGACGTGTCTAAGCGTTGATATTGCTATCTTTGCCCATATATCTATAATCACTCTATGACCGAAAGCGATTTTATACCCTCAGAAAATTATAAAGTACTTACACAAGGATCTGTCACTTACCAGTCTCCTAGTAATATAGCCCTTGTAAAATATTGGGGTAAACACGGTGAGCAATTACCACAAAATCCTAGTATAAGTTTTACGCTTTCTAACTGTCACACTACGACCACGCTTACTTATAAAAAGACTGCTAGTGCTACTGGTGAGATTGAGTTTGATGTACTGCTAGACGGCAAGTCAGAACCAGATTTTAAACCTAAAATCGCAAAGTTTTTTGAACGTATAGAGAAGTATATACCTTTTGTTAAGGAGTACTCGTATGTGATAGACACGGCAAACTCTTTCCCGCATAGCTCAGGTATTGCAAGTTCTGCTTCTGGTATGAGTGCGCTTGCTTTATGCCTTATGGAGATAGAGCGACAGAGCAATCCAGATATGACGCCCGCCTATTTTTTACAAAAGGCTAGCTTTCTTGCAAGACTTGGTTCTGGTAGCGCGTGTAGAAGTTTAGATGGACCTCTGGTGGTATGGGGTAATCATAAAGAGATATCCAATAGTAGCGATATTTTTGGCACAAGTTATAATAGCAATGTACACGATAATTTTAAAAATTATCAAGACACCATCTTACTGGTAGATAAAGGAGAGAAACAAGTAAGTAGTACAGTAGGTCACGGCCTTATGCACGGTCACGCTTTCGCGAAAGCGAGATTCTCCCAGGCTCACGATAACTTATCTGAGCTTATGCGTGTTTTTGAGGCAGGAGATGTAGATGCGTTTATAAAACTAGTTGAAAGTGAAGCACTCACGCTACACGCAATGATGATGACCAGCCACCCTTATTTTATATTGATGAAGCCTAAAACGCTCGAGATTATAAATGAAATATGGGATTATAGACAACAAACGGGCTCAAAGGTGTGCTTTACACTAGATGCTGGCGCAAACGTACACGTGCTTTATCCCGAAAATGAGAAGTATAGTGTACAAGACTTTATAGCTGCTAAACTTTCAAAATTTTGCCAAAACGGCCACTATATCAATGACTTTGTGGGTAATGGAGCAAAAAAATTGTAAATTTGTAACTGGTATTAAGAGCACCCCATATGAAAGGCCCGTTATTTTATTCTAAGATTTTACTTTTTGGCGAGTACGGAATTATAAAAGATTCAAAAGGACTTGCTATTCCTTATAACTTCTATAACGGAGCGTTAAAGATAGAGGAGAACCCTTCACAAGAGGCAAAGGACTCAAATGAGAAGCTTGCAAAGTTTGTTACTTATCTTAATGATTTACAAACAGAGCAGCCGGAGTTAGTTTCTTTTGATATTGATAAAATGAATCAAGATGTAGCTGCGGGTATGTACTTTGATTCAAGCATTCCACAAGGATATGGTGTAGGAAGTAGCGGTGCACTAGTTGCAGCTATTTATGATAAATATGCCGTAGATAAAATTACCGTTTTAGAAAACCTTACAAGAGAGAAGTTGCTCACGCTAAAAACAATTTTTGGTGGAATGGAGTCATTTTTTCACGGTAAGTCTTCTGGATTAGACCCTCTTAATAGTTACTTAAGTCTTCCTATACTTATTAATAGTAAAGATAGCATTGAAGCTGCAGGTATTCCTTCTCAAGCAGAAGAGGGTACAGGAGCCGTATTCCTTTTAGATAGTGGTATTGTAGGTGAAACTGCACCTATGGTAAACATATTTATGGAAAATATGAAGCAAGACGGTTTTAGGTCTATGCTTAAAGATCAGTTTGTAAAGCATACAGATGCCTGTATAGATGATTTCTTAAAAGGAGATGTAAAATCACTTTTTGGAAATGTAAAGCAGCTTTCTAAAGTAGTTTTAAGTAACTTCAAACCAATGATTCCTGCAAAGTTTCACGACCTATGGAAACAAGGTATTGAGTCTAATGATTACTATCTCAAACTTTGCGGTTCTGGAGGTGGTGGTTATATGCTAGGCTTTACAGAAGATCTTGAAAAAGCACAAGCGGCTCTTAAAGATCACAAGCTAGAAGTGGTTTACACGTTCTAATTAATTTCATACATTTTTTATTAAACGAGATAGCTTATGCTTTCGCGAAAAAACAAACGTTTTATCCTTAAGTTAGTAAGTCTATTCTCTGTAGTAAGAGGTTACAATATTCTTATTATTGTACTTGCTCAGTACCTTACATCTATATTTATACTTGCGCCAGATAAGAGGCTTAGTGAGATATTATTTGACCCTAACCTTTTCTTTTTAGTGCTTGCAGGTGTTTTTACAATAGCCTCTGGATATATAATAAACAGCTTTTACGACTCAGAAAAAGACCTCATAAACAGGCCTAAGAAAACGATGCTAGACCGCTTAGTGAGTCAAAACACAAAGCTGTCTATTTACTTCACTCTTAATTTTCTTGCAGTTATAGCGGCTAGTTATGTCTCTTTTAAGGCAGTTGTTTTTTATGCGCTTTATATTTTTGGTATTTGGATTTACTCACATAAGCTTAAGAAGATTCCTTTTTTAGGAAATCTCGTAGCGGCAACACTTGCTATCACACCCTTCTTTGCTGTGTTTATCTATTATGGAAATCTAGCTCCAGTGATATTTGTACACGGGTCCTTTTTGTTTTTAGTGATAGCTATGCGAGAGATGGTAAAAGACTTAGAGAATCTTAAGGGAGATTTTGCACAAAGATATCGTACTATACCCGTAATGTACGGAGCTGTTACTTCAAAGTGGCTACTGTCGTTGCTAGCTGGTCTTACAGTTATACCTGTATTCTTTCTTATAAACCATTTTAAGCTGGGTTATATGAGCTATTATTTTTATGGTAGTGTGGTGTTGTTACTCCTTTTTCTTGCTATTTTATGGCAGTCTAAAGCAAGGCCTCATTATGTACTACTCCATAATATCTTGAAGTTTATTATAGTGGCTGGTGTATTCTGTATCATACTGCTGGATGCTAGCGTTGTCCTTAATCGAATTTTTTAGAACTACTTATTGTAAAAGTAAAGTCAATAAAAAAGCCCGCCATAGGCGAGCTTTTTTGTAATCGTAAAAAAGTATCTATCTTAATTATGACAGTACACTTACTTGTGCAGCAGTCAATCCTTTTCTTCCTTCTTCTTCTACGTACTCAACTTTGTCTCCTTCGTTGATAGTTTCCCCGTTAAGACCTGTAACGTGTACAAAGATGTCTTTACCAGTCTCGTCATTAGTTATAAAACCATAACCTTTTGACTCATTGAAAAATTTTACTGTTCCTTCCATTATAAAATATGTAATTAATAAAGTGCAAACTTACACTTTTATTTGTTAACCAATACTCGTGCCAAGATTATATTAATGTAAACTCTTTAAATTCAGTGCTTTTTATCCTTGGAGTTGTTAAATTCTTTCATTCTCTTAAAGGCGTCATCTGTAAGCATATAGTCGGTAACTTTGCGATCTTTCCATCTATGGTAGATAAATGTAGGCATCAAGATAAAGAAGCCTCCAGCGATAGATAGTCCTATAAACTTATGACCTAGAGCTTCATCTATGTTTGCTTTGCAGTAAAACCCATAAGCAAGCATACCCGCAAGAATAAAGAATAATACGATGATAAAAATACGCCTCACTTTATCCATCTAGTCAAAAAATGTAATGGTTATAAAGAAAGCAATAATAGCTAGTATTAATATACTTACCATAGTGATAGCTATCGTTTTAAGAACAGTCTTAAAGACTTTGCTATTGCTTTGTGATTCTTCGGTTTCCAAAATTATATAGGCTTAGTTGTTAAGCTTCAAATTCAATTCTTGCAGCTGCTCATTGTCAAGTGGAGCAGGAGCGTCTATCATTACATCACGACCGCTATTGTTTTTTGGGAAAGCAATAAAGTCACGTATAGTCTCTTGACCACCTAGTATAGCTACAAGCCTGTCTAGTCCAAAAGCAAGACCACCGTGTGGAGGTGCTCCATACTCAAAAGCGTCCATTAGGAAGCCAAACTGTGCTTTAGCCTCCTCTTCAGAAAAGCCTAGGTGACGTAGCATTATAGCCTGTGTTTCTTTATCGTGTATACGTATAGAACCTCCACCTATCTCGTTACCGTTAAGTACAAGGTCGTAGGCATTTGCTTTTACTTCACCAGGTTTTGTGTCAAGTAATTCTATTTGACCAGGTTTTGGAGATGTAAATGGGTGGTGCATTGCGTGGTAATGTCCTGTCTCTTCATCTAGCTCAAGTAGCGGGAAGTCTATGACCCACAGCGGTGCAAACTCATCTGGCTTGCGTAGTCCTAAGCGCTCTGCAAGCTCCATACGTAGTGCACTCATCTGTGCACGTACTTTATTAGTATCACCAGAGAGTATACAAACTAGATCACCTTTTTGAGCTCCAGTTACTTCTGCCCACTTTGCAAGGTCTTCTTGATCATAAAATTTATCTACAGAAGATTTAAAGCTTCCATCGTCATTACAACGAGAGTACACCATTCCTAACGCTCCTACTTGCGGGCGTTTTACCCACTCTATAATTTTGTCAATCTCTTTACGAGTATAAGAGTTACCTCCTGGTACGGCTATACCTACTACAAGCTCTGCATTATTAAAAACGCCAAAGTCTTTATGCTGTGCCACCTCATTGAGCTCGCCAAATTTCATCCCAAAACGAATGTCTGGCTTATCATTACCATACAGACGCATTGCATCATCATATAGCATACGTGGGAACTTCTCAATCTCTACCCCATTTACTTCTTTAAGTAAGTGACGAGTAAGTCCTTCAAAGATGTTTAAAATGTCTTCTTGCTCTACAAAGGCCATCTCACAGTCTATCTGTGTGAACTCTGGCTGTCTGTCTGCACGTAAATCTTCATCTCTAAAACATTTTACAATCTGGAAGTATTTATCCATACCACCCACCATAAGCAATTGCTTAAAGGTCTGTGGTGATTGTGGTAGTGCATAAAATTGTCCTTCATTCATACGAGAAGGCACTACAAAATCACGCGCTCCCTCTGGTGTAGATTTTATAAGGTAAGGAGTCTCAACTTCAATAAAATCTTGCTCAGATAAGTATTTACGTACCTCAAGAGCCACGCGGTGTCTAAAGATAAGACTCTCACGTACCGGCTTACGGCGTATGTCTAGGTAGCGATACTTCATACGTAGGTCTTCTCCACCATCTGTCTCATCTTCTATCGTAAAAGGAGGAGTGAGAGAAGCGTTAAGTATCTCTAGTTTTGATACTAATAACTCTATATCTCCAGTAGCGATATTAGGGTTTTTTGAATCACGCTCAACTACGGTACCAGTAACTTGTATTACAAACTCGCGTCCCAGTTTACGTGCTTCTTCCATAAGAGCAGCATCTGTACGTTCTTGGTCAAAAACAAGTTGTGTCATCCCGTAACGATCTCGTAGATCTACCCAGATTATAAAACCTTTATCTCTAGATTTTTGTACCCATCCTGCTAGGGTTACTTCTTTATTTACATCGGCGGCGCGTAGGCTTCCGTTATTGTGCGTTCTGTACATAATTCTTGCTCAGTTTGAGATGTGCAAAAATAGAAATATAACAGGTCATTTTAAGGATAAGTAGCTATAAATGTTGTTTCATAAAGTGGTGGGGTGATGAGTACGCTTTCGCGAAAGCGTAATAAGAACCCTCAAAGAAGATTTGCTGGAGAATTTTCACATTTTCTTTAGAGTCAAAAACCCTATTTATAATTGCTGCGTATTTATTTTTGTAAAATAAATCACGCTATGATTACAACAGTCGAAAAAGAAATAGAATCACTCCAGAAACAATTACTCAACCACCCACTTTATAAACGCATACATACTCCTGAGGATCTTGTTGTTTTTATGGAGCATCACGTCTATGCGGTGTGGGATTTTATGTCACTACTTAAAGCACTGCAACGTGGATTAACCTGTACAACCTTACCTTGGAAGCCGGTTGGCAATCCAGAAACCCGCTACCTTATAAACGAGATTGTGCTTGCAGAGGAGACAGATATTAATGCACAAGGGAAAAGGGTGAGCCATTATGAGATGTATCTAGATGCAATGAGAAAGGCGGGTGCAGATACAACAGCAATCACAGGAGTTGTTAATGCAGATTATAGGACGGAGACACTGGCAGATATTACAGGTCACTTGCCAGAAAGTGTACAGCAATTTTTGCAATTTACCTTTGAGGTTATAAAGGGTGGTAATTTACACGAGATTGCCGCAGCTTTTACCTTTGGGCGAGAAGATTTAATACCATCTATGTTTACAGCTATCATAGGTGAAATAGAAACGCACTTTCCAGAAAAGGACCTTGCAGATTTTAAATACTATTTTGATAGACACATAGAGCTAGATGAAGATGAGCACGGGCCTATGGCTCTTGAGATGGTGAGACAACTCTGTGGTGGTGATCAAATAAAGTGGCAAGAAGTGATTTCGGTTTCGAAACGTGCGCTAGAGGTGCGACTTATTTTGTGGGATGGTATCTTAGAAGCGATTGAGGCGCCATCACTGGTTTCATAGTGAGATGGGAAAGTGTAAATGAGACACATAAAAAAGCCTGCATCTAGCAGGCTTTTTTTATATAGTAAGTAGAAGTGTTTACTTCTTGTTTACAGATTTTATATACTTCTCTAGAGCCATCGTCATAGATGGAGTTTCTGGAGTAGGTGCCATAATATTAATCTCTAGCCCTGCTTCTTCGGCTGCTTTTACTGTCGTGTTTCCAAAAACCGCTATACGAGTATTCTTTTGCTCAAAGTTAGGGAAGTTCTTAAATAAAGAGTCAATCCCACTTGGACTAAAGAATACTAAGATGTCATAGAAAACATTTTCATATTGTGATAAGTCGCTTACTACCGTTTTGTAAAATGTAGATTGCATCCACTTTACACCTAGCTCATCAAGCAATTCTGGTACGATAGGCTTAAACTTATCTGAAGATGGAAGTAAAAAGGTTTCGTTTTTATGCTTTTTGATAAGCGGGATAAGCTCTGGGAAGGTACGTTTACCTACATAGATCTTGCGCTTACGATATACTACATATTTCTGTAGGTAATATGCTACAGCCTCACTCTGGCAAAAATATTTTAAAGTATCTGGCACTTTAAAACGCATTTCTTCTGCGATTCTAAAAAAGTGGTCTACGGCATTACGACTAGTTAAAATAATAGCCGTATAATCTTTAAGATCTACTTTTTGTAATCTTACTTCTTTTCCAGAAACGCCCTCTACGTGTATAAAGGGTATGAAATCTATTTTTACACGCTGCCTTTCTTCGAGCTCAAAATATGGTGAGTTATCAACCTTAGGCTTAGGCTGCGAAACAAGTATAGTTTTCACTTTCATATTGACTCCATTTTTTTAATTAGCCCTTTTACTTTGTAATGAATTCATACAAAATGAAGTAGGGTCCAATTTCGAGAGTGCAAAAATACAAAATAAAATAAAAAGGATGTTTAAAA
Organism: Dokdonia sp. MED134; assembly: GCF_000152925.2. Lineage (NCBI taxonomy): Bacteria > Pseudomonadati > Bacteroidota > Flavobacteriia > Flavobacteriales > Flavobacteriaceae > Dokdonia > Dokdonia sp. MED134. The sequence continues at coordinate 2,432,312 of NZ_CP009301.1, forward strand.
ATTTGTTCTCTATACTGTCTTAAAAGTAAAAATTGTGATATCGTATAAATCACAATAATGACTATAATGAGGCTATAGATAAGTATATGAGGAGGTTCTAGTTGATAGACTATAAATGCACTACTGATTAATGCAAATAACCCTAACATATTTTTAACATTAAGACGCTTATAAATGAAAGGTTGCATCTTTTTATGAATGTCAAATGCATAAGTTGAAAGCCGTTCTGTTAAGAATTTCGCAATTTCAAAGGTTGAGTATCCCGCAAGGATGACGAGAAAAACGTCATAATTATCACGTATGAGCTTCTCAGTAGTAATACAAAAAGCAACATAGAGTAATAAGGATATTCCTATACATTGTATGGTTGCAAGAATAAGTTGTAATGGGTGGAATATATATACACCTCTTGATCTTGTAACAATAAATCGATCTGCTCCTGTTATGGTTATAAAGTCTTCAAAACGTTGTGCATATAAAAACTTTGCAACGGCTAAAAAGACCAAGGAGGTCACCAGTAAAATGGTAATCCAGTTTTGGTAGGTAATTTCGCGAAGTATGGTTTCCAAAATATACAGTCTTTATAGACCGTTAAAAATACTACAAATTCTTTCAAAAGGCCGCTTGTACAAGTAATGAACACTCTAAAATAAGTACATTTGCGTAAACAAGATTATATGGCAAACGCTGTAGTTATTATACCCACCTACAACGAGATTGACAATATAGAGAGGCTGTTACGCAATATTTTTGCCTTACAGAGGGCCTTTCATATTCTTGTGGTTGATGATAATTCTCCAGACGGTACCGCCCAAAAGGTACAAGAACTTCAAGGTTTTTATAAAGAAAAGCTATTTCTTCTTAATAGAGAAAAGAAGAATGGTCTGGGAACAGCATACATAGCTGGTTTTAAGTGGGCGCTGCACCAAGAATACGATTATATATTTGAGATGGACGCAGATTTTTCTCATAACCCTAACGATCTTATAAGGCTTTATAACGCTTGTGCAAAAGATGGTGCAGATGTTGCTATAGGCTCTAGGTATGTGACGGGTGTAAATGTTGTAAACTGGCCTATGGGTAGAGTGCTACTAAGTTGGGGAGCTTCAAGGTATGTGCGTTTTATAACGCGTATGGATATTTATGATACAACTGCTGGGTTTATATGCTATAGGAGTAAAGTGCTTAAAACTATTGATTTAGATAATATTAAATTTGTAGGATATGCATTTCAAATAGAAATGAAGTATAAAGCTTACTTGAAGAAATTTAAAATAGTAGAAGTGCCTGTAGTTTTTACAGATAGAACAAAAGGAGAAAGTAAGATGAGCTCTGGTATTATTTCAGAAGCGATTTTTGGAGTTATAAAGATGCGATTACAGCATTTATTTAAAAAATAAGTATGGAAAAAATATTAATTAAAGATGCACATATTGTTAATGAGGGATCTATCTTAAGAGGAGATATACTTATTCACAATGGGGTGATAGAGGAAATTGCAGAGAGTATAAGTGCAAAATCTGGAGATGTGCATATTTTTGATGCTGAAGGGCAATACTTATTACCGGGAGTTATAGATGACCAAGTGCACTTTAGAGAGCCTGGCTTAACCCACAAAGCAAACATAGCTACAGAGTCTAGAGCAGCTGTTGCTGGAGGGATTACTTCTTTTATAGAAATGCCTAATACAAACCCACAAACTACTACTGTTGAGAAACTGGAGGAGAAGTTTGAGATTGCTAGTAAAACATCTGCTGCAAACTATTCTTTTATGTTTGGAGGGACTAACGATAATCTTGACGAAATCTTAAAAGTTGATAAGAAAAGTGTTGCGGGTCTTAAATTATTTTTAGGAAGCTCTACGGGTAATATGCTGGTTGATAACGAGGCTGTACTTGAAAAGATTTTTAAGTCTACAGATATGGTTATCTCAACCCACTGTGAAGACGAAGAGACCATTAGAGAGAATCTAGCAATATATAAAGAGCGTTATGGTGATGATATACCTATGAATCTTCACCCTATTATTAGAAGTGAAGAAGCTTGTTATATCTCATCTTCCAGAGCGATAGCGCTAGCGAAAAAAACTGGAGCCAGACTTCACGTCTTTCATTTATCTACAGGTAAGGAAACAGAGTTGTTTGATAACAGCATCCCACTGGCCGAAAAGAAAATCACAGCAGAGGTTTGTATACATCACCTATGGTTTTCTGATGCAGACTATGACGAAAAAGGATCTAGAATCAAATGGAATCCAGCTGTAAAAACCGCGCAAGATCGTGATATGCTTTTTCAAGCATTACTAGATGATAAGATCGATGTGATTGCTACAGATCACGCTCCTCATACTATTGAAGAAAAAGATAACGTCTACACAAAGGCCCCGAGTGGTGGTCCTTTAGTTCAACACGCCTTGCCCGCTATGTTAGAGTTTTATCACCAGGGTAAAATATCTTTAGAAAAAATTGTAGAAAAGATGTGTCACAATCCAGCGATACTTTTTCAAGTAGAAAAGCGAGGCTATATTAGAAAAGGTTATAAGGCAGATCTAGTGCTCGTAGATCTTAATGCTCCTTGGACGGTTAAAAAAGATAACATTCTTTATAAATGTGGCTGGTCGCCTTTTGAGGGGACTACTTTTAAGTCACGTATCACACACACTTTTGTAAATGGGCGTCTAGCTTACAAAAACTTTAAGGTGTATGATGAACTTTTTGGAGAACGTCTTACGTTTGATAGGTAATGAAAAAACTTTTTCTAATAATATCCATAGTGATTATTGGCGCTAGTTGTCAAGAAATTCCAGAGGTTCAAAAGCCAGAAAGTTTTATAGAGCAGCCCGTGATGGAAGAGATTCTTTATGAGTCTATATTAATTAATGCAGCTCAAGGATATAACATTGCAAAGCTTAAACTTATAGGTCTCAAACCAGACACTTATGTGTATGATAAGTTTGATATAGATAGTGCTACCTATGCTCAAAATGTAGCATACTATACCACAGATATAGATGCTTATAGGGAAATGAATGCAAAAGTACTCGATAGGATAAAGGCCCAGCTAGCTGTAGACGACTCTATAGAAACTGCAGAGCGCAAGCTTAAAGACTCTTTAAGAACAGCTAGAGCAAAGGAACTTCAGAAAGAGAAACAAAGTGAGCGTACTATAGAGGGTAATTCGGGATTACCTACTCGCACTGTTACAGACTCATTTGCCAGGAGATATCGTAAACAGAATTAGGAGTTTATATGCTTTGCTACGCGTGCTAAAGTTTCGACAAGAGGAGTAGGGGTGTATGCAAAACCTTCGCAAAGCTTTTGGTTACTGTAAACACTATTGCTTTGTAAAGACTTATAACTTAAACTTGTTATTTGTCTTTTACGAGTAAAAAGCCCTCTCATCGCATCAAGCATATTCAAGATTTTAAGAAAACCTGTAGAGATTGCTCTTTGAGGCGCTTTGGTCTTAAGAGTTTTTGCAATTGTGTCTAGTAGTTGTTGGTAAGATATAGAATGACCTACAGCGATATAACGTTCTTGTTGTATCGAGCTGGCCATTGCTTTTATCATTAAAGCGATAAGGTCTTTAACATCTATAACACCGGTAGATCCAGTAGGGTAGTATAGCTTCTTTTTAAGAATATAAGTAAATAAGGAGCCGCTACCAGAGGTGTAATCTCCCTCTCCCAGTATGATGCCAGGGTTAAAAATGACAGCATTGAGTCCCTCTTCGGTGCCTCGCCACACTTCCATCTCGGCACCATTTTTTGTGAGTGCATAAACAGAGTTTTCGGCATCTGGGTCCCAGTAGTTTTCTTCGGTAATCGGGTTATTCGGTGTGCTGGCTAGTGTAGCAATAGAGCTAAGGTGAATGAGTTTTTCTACGTTATTACTTAGGCTTAAGTTTACAACATTTGCGGTTCCCTCTACATTTACTTTTGTGAGTTCATCAAATCGATAAGGATCAAAAGATATCAATGCGGCACAGTGATAAACGTGAGTAATACCCACAAAGGCAGCACTTAGGGCAGGTATGTCTGTAATATCTCCCAGTGTCCATTCTATAAGGTGTATGTGTGATTCCGCTTTCGCGAAAGCGTAATACGCAAGCACTTCTTCCTTTTTGTGCTCGCTGCGATATAATGCACGCACGGGTTTGCCACTTTCTATAAGTGAGAGGAGTAGGTGTCTACCTACCAGACCTGTGCTTCCGGTGATTAAAATCATATTGTAAAGATACGCGACACGAGGGTAATGAGGGCGCCTCTTATATAATGTCTTTTTCCAGAAAAAGGATGATCACAGGTGATGGCTTATTTTTATATTTGCCTTTGCAGTTAAAACGATAAGATGATCAAGAATTTTGTAGAAGAATTAAAGTGGCGTGGTATGGTACACGATGCAATGCCACAAACAGAAGAACACTTAATGGAGGCTATGCGCTCTGCTTATGTAGGTTTTGACCCTACTGCAGATTCTTTGCACATAGGTAACCTTGTGCCTATTATGCTACTTGCACATTTTCAGAGAGCTGGGCATAGACCTGTTGCTTTAGTAGGTGGTGCTACGGGTATGATAGGAGACCCATCTGGAAAATCTTCTGAGCGTAATCTTCTCGATGAGGAGACTCTAAGACACAATCAAGAATGTGTGCGCAAACAGTTATCACAGTTTTTAGACTTTACATCTGGGGCACAGAACCAAGCTCTTATGGTAAATAACTATGACTGGATGAAGGAGTTTTCTTTTCTAGACTTTATACGTGATGTAGGGAAGCATATTACAGTAAACTATATGATGGCAAAAGATTCTGTAAAAAATCGCCTTACAGGTGAGAGTGCAGACGGTATGTCATTTACAGAGTTTACTTACCAGATGGTACAGGGGTTTGACTTCTTGCATCTATATAAAAATAATGATTGTACGTTACAGATGGGTGGTAGTGACCAGTGGGGTAATATCACTACAGGTACAGAGCTTATACGTCGTATAGCTGGAGGTAAGGGCTACGCGCTTACGTGCCCACTTATTACCAAGTCTGACGGAAGCAAATTTGGTAAGTCTGAGGGTGGTAATGTATGGCTAGATGCAAATAGAACATCACCTTATAAATTTTACCAGTACTGGCTTAATACAAGTGATGAAGATGCGGCTAAGTACATTAAGATATTTACTTTTTTAGATCGTGAGGAGATAGAGGCTCTTATTGAGACTCACAAAGAAGCACCACACCAGCGAGCTTTACAAAAGAGACTTGCAGAAGAGGTGACAACTACGGTACACGATGAAGAGGCTCTTACAAAAGCAATTGCAGCTTCAAATATGCTTTTTGGAAAAAGTACGAGTGAGGATTTAAAATCCCTAGACGAAGCTACGTTTCTAGATGTTTTTGAAGGAGTGCCTCAAGCAGAGATTGCAAAAACAGAGATTGAAGCCGGTCTTGATATGATTGCCGCTCTTGCCGAAAAAACAGGTTTTTTAAAATCTAATGGAGAAGCTAGGCGTGCGCTTAAAGAAAACTCTATATCTCTTAATAAGGAGAAGGTGGGAGAAGATCGTACTATACAATCTTCAGATCTTATAAATGATACATTTATACTACTACAAAGAGGTAAGAAAAACTACTTCTTAATACGTGCTGTATAGTATCTAATAGAATAGTTATATAAATGAAAACCCCAGTGTTCTTAAAAGAGCATCTGGGGTTTTCTAACTAACTAACCAATCTATCATTAAGTCGTATTTAATTCTTAGTCCTTACAGATTGCCACTCTATATCTGCTTTTTTCTTTAGGCTTTCTGCGCCCTCTTCATTCCACTTATCAAGGGTGTTAACTCCCCAAGAGTTGTAAAACAGGTATAACTTGCCATCTCTTATCTCAAAGGTCTCTGGATCTACACTTACTTTTTTACCTTTATCTGCTATTGCATAGGCGCAATAGCCACCATACTGTGGTACAAAGTCCTCTGGAGCTGCTTTAAAGCGATCTAGGTTAGCTTGACTAGCAAACTTAAACTTAGCTCCATCATAGGTAGTTGTATACTTTTTATCGCCCTCTGTAGCTTTATTGTTAAAATATTCGGTTACGTCATAACCTTCGGCAGCATAGCCTTTTTTAAGATTGTAATCCGTCTGTTGTGCGCTTGCTGTGAGACTTATTAATGCGATAATAAAAAATGCAATTGTTCTCATATAAAGTGTTTATCTGGTTATATATACGTAAGTTAGGTCGCAAAAATTTTGGGATAATTACACGGTATATATAGATAATCTTTAAAGCGCCATAAGATTGCACCCGCGTATGTCTGAATTATCAAACCTGCCTATCACGCTAAAACTGCCATCCTCATAAACTTTACCCAGATCTTGAGTTGCTATAAATGAACACGAATTTTTATTTGCGAGATCTATTATGTTGAGTCCTCCGCTTTTTGAATCTGTGAGTAGGGTGAGTGCATCTTCTGTATCGCGTGTGTAGACTTTCATCCACGGCGGTGTGGTAAAAACCCCATCGCCAGAAGAATATCCTTGACTTAGTAGCTCTGTCATACCATACTCGCTATGTATTTTTTCTACCCCAAAACCTGTGCTCAGTATTTTATGAAGTTCTGGGCGAATAATTTCTTTACGTCTTCCTTTCATACCGCCCGTTTCCATAATAATGGTGTTGTTGAGGTTAAAAGTATGCTTTTCTACAAGGTCTAAAAGTGCAAATGAGACACCTATAAGAAGGACTTTCTTCTCAGAGGTATCAAGTGATACTAATTTTTTTGCCAGCTCGTCAAGATTGTTAAGGTAAAAGCCACTGTCTGGATGATTGCTACTTTTAATTAAATCATCTACCATATAAATAAGCGATGATCCAGATCGTTCTAAATACGACGGTAGCAAGGCTAGTATTACAAAGTCTGATGGGTTTCCGTACGCTTTCGCGAAAGCGGTTCTAAAACTATTTTCATACAGGCTTAGATCTGTCACGTGATGTTTGCTGGTGATGCTGCCAGTAGTGCCGCTACTGCTAAAGGTGATAGCCGGCTCTGCATTACCAGAAATGATAGAGCGGGACTTGAAAAACTGTATAGGTAAAAAAGGAATGTCTCTACTTGATGTTATCTCACTGGGGTGTTTGTAGAGTAAATCACAAAAAGACCTATACACGCTATTATGCTCAAACTGATACCTGAATGTAGCGAGCGCCTCCTTCTCAAATTGCTCATTATTCGTGATATTTAAAAAGGTTTGCTGAGGCATTTATTAGAATTTGAGCAAAGATATAAAAGAAAAAACGCCCTCCATACGGAGAGCGCTTTATAAAGGTTGTATAAGTGTATTCTTTATTTAATTACAAGCTTTGCAGTAGTTGAGCTTGTAGCATCTGCTACTTGTACTACATATACTCCAGAGGCAAGCGCACTTACGTCTATAGGGTTTGCAGTAGTTGTCTCAATTACTTTCTTACCTGTAATCTCAAAAATAGAAACGTTCATTGCTGTATTAACCCCAGTACTTATCGTGATTTGATCACTCGCAGGGTTAGGAAATATAGCGATAGTTACAGCGGTAGTTTCTCCTATGCTTAAAAACTCTTCAAAATCTGTTACATCACGAGCAGTGATAAAGTAATCTCCATCATTGCGCTCTGTGATGATACCAGATATGTTTTGAGCCTCCGTAGGTACTGCGTTACCTATATAATCTGCATCAAAGAATGTCGTTCTAAAAGTGTATGCACCTTCTGGAGTAGTAAGTCCGTACTCTGTGCCAGTTACCCAGTCTGCATTTGTTGCAGTGTCTATTGTAGCTTCTGTAAGAGTTACATACTCTGCTTCATAATCATTAGGATTTGCAGTGAGTTCTGTTACAGTTACCATTTGCGCAGTAATTGTGTTTCCGGTAGAAAATGCATCTCCAGGATCTTCACTAGGAACAAATTGTAGCATTCCTTGAAAAGAGCTTAACGTACCTGTAAGACCTACTATACCATCACCTACGTTATATGCCGTAGTAATAGTTGCTGCGCTGTCATCTATTAAGATAGCAGCTGTATCATCTTCAATAAATTTTTGATTTCTAAAATCTTGTTGGAAAGTAAGTATTGCTTCTCCTGTAAGCGTGTAGAGTGTTCCTTCTGTACCTGCTCTTAGATCTGCTAGTGTTGCAACTTCTGTAGCCTCTACTGCATCTGCCTCAATATCTGCTGCATCTCTAGCCGTAATGAAGTACTCACCATTATTACGTTCATTAATGATACCAGAGATATTTGCCTCATCAGTTGGTACTACTTCACCTATATAGTCCACATCAAAAAATGTAGTTCTAAAAATATAAGATCCATCTGCATTAGTCATTGGGTACTCTTGACCATTTACCCAAGATGCATTTGTAGAGTTGTCTATAGTAAGACCTGTTATTCTTACATACTCAGACTCATAGTCATTAGGGTTTGCAGCGAGTTCAGTTACTGTTACTTCTTGTGGTGTAATAGTGTTTCCTGTAGAAGTTGCAGCACCTGGATCTACACTTGGTATAAATTGTGTCATCCCATTAAAGTCTCCTAGTACTCCTATTATACCAGTAATACCATCTGCAACATTATATGCAGTAGTAATAGTTCCTGCGCTGTCATCTATTAGAATTGCACCTGTGGCATCTTCAATAAATTTTTGATTTCTAAAATCTTGTTGAAATGTAAGTACAGCTTCTCCGGTAAGGGTGTACTCTTCACCTATTGTTCCCGCTCTAAGTGCTGCAATATCTGCAACTTCTGTAGCTGGCTCACAAGCTGGTGTTGTAACATCTATAGAGAGCATACAGTCTGTACTTGTTACTTCAAGTGTTATTGTTACGTCTTCAGAAACTTCTGTAAGTGTGATTGTTCCGTTTGCCGTAGTCGTAGGGTCATCACCTCCTACAACGCCTCCCCCACTTGTAATGGCGACAGTATAAGTAGCGTCTCCACCACCTGTATAAGGTATCATAACTGTTGTACCATCTACAGCTGTGGTCTCAGTATCACAAGTAGCTGTAGCAGTGCCAAGTACTAATGAGCAAGCTGGAGGTGTAGTAGAGTACGTACCTATTGGCCAAGGGTTTGTAGCGTCTGCTTGAGTAGTGTCATCATCATTTGCATTAGTCCCACTGTATGTAAAGTTACCTACCATAAATGTAGTGCCGTCAGGTCCAGTACCGCTTACACGATAAGCCCATCCGTCTTGATATTCCCAAGCTTCACCTGTACCATCTGTATCTAGATCTCCATAAACATCTATTTGTGTTCCTTGAAGTGTTCCAGAACCGTCATCTGCCACACTATCATAAATTGCTATAGAATCATCTCCATTATTATTTGCGCTATTTGAGATGAAGTCTGGAGTAAACCCAAAAAAGGTCATAAAATCTTCTTCGTTTGTAGAGATGTAAAAATAGTCTCCAGCGGTAGCAGATCCAGAAAAGGCAAACTCAACTTCAGAAATTCCATTTCCGTTACTTGAGTTGCTAAAACCGTATGTGCTTAAGTCGGCAATATCATTTAGTGCATAAATTTCTATTGCTTTTGGAGTACCTCCCGTAAGGTTTCCGTCGAAAATACCTGTGATTACTAGGTCTTGTGCAAAAACTGTGCACGATGCTAGAAATAAGGTAATTAAAAGAGTAATTTGTTTCATACTTTATATGATTAGATTAGACCATAAATTTAGATAAAATTGAAGGTGATAATTGATTACGCTTTCGCGAAAGCGTAAGATTTAACGCAATGTTAATATGGTTCAAATAATTACAATATATTTTGCAAGCTAATTCTAGTGACAACAAAAACTTCAAAACAACGTATATTTACCATACGATATAACCGTAATTACAATGAAAAAAAAGGACCTTAAAATTTTACTAGTAGACGATGAACCGGATATTTTAGAAATCGTCGGGTATAATTTATCAAACGAAGGATATCAAGTAATTACAGGGTCTAACGGTCTTGAGGCTGTAAAACTTGCAAAAAAGCATCAGCCGCACCTCATCATATTAGATGTGATGATGCCAGAGATGGATGGTATAGAGGCTTGTGAGATTATACGTTCTAATAAAGACCTGGAGCAAACAATCATCACATTTTTTACGGCTCGAGGAGAAGATTACTCACAGGTTGCGGGCTTTGACGCAGGTGCAGATGATTATATTACTAAGCCTATTAAGCCTAAGGTGCTTTTGAGCAAGGTAAAGGCTTTGCTGCGCAGATTTAAAAATGAAGAAGCGCCTTCTCAGATAACTAAGGTGGGTAAACTTATTATCAATAGAGAAGAGTACAAAGTTTTTAAAGGTAAAGAAGAGCTTTCTTTGCCTCGTAAAGAGTTTGAGCTACTATCATTACTTACTTCAAAGCCTGGTAAGGTTTTTACAAGAGAAGATATACTTGATAAAGTATGGGGTCTTGAAGTTGTGGTAGGAGGACGCACCATAGACGTACATATACGTAAGCTTAGAGAAAAAATAGGTGATGAATCGTTTAAAACTGTAAAAGGTGTAGGTTATAAATTTGTGATCTAATGGCCTCAGATGTAAAACAGCCGTACTCATTTGCACTCATCACGGCAGCTTATATTACTGTGCTATTTGCACTCCTTATTATACTACTTGAGTTTATTCAAGACAGTGAGCCTGTATGGTGGCTTGTGGGTCTTGGAGTACTGGGGTGTTATATACTTTCATTTTTACTCATACACTTTAGAACCCAACTATTTATTTTTAAAAAGGTAAGAGAGATTTATGATAACGTAAAGCTCTTAGAAGATGTAAGCCTCACAGCAGATAATATTACTACAGATATGGCCTCTCTTTCTGAAGAAGTAGAGCGTTATGCTAAGAGTAAAAAAATAGAAATAGAATCTTTAAGAGTCCAAGAGGAATATCGTCGTAACTTTTTAGGTAATGTGGCTCACGAGCTAAAAACGCCTTTGTTTACCGTACAAGGATATATACTCACCTTACTAGACGGCGCTATAAAAGATAAATCTGTTAGAAAAAAATACCTCTCAAGGGCAGAAAAAGGCGTAGACCGCTTGATCTATCTCGTAAATGACCTTGATATGATTACTAAGCTTGAGGTGGGTGATCTTAATATAAACTATGAATACTTTGATCTAGTAAAACTCATTTATGCCACCTTTGAGATGCTAGAAATGGAAGCTGCAAAGCGCAATATAACCCTTGCTTTTGATGATTCTTATGCAAAGGAGGTTATGGTAAATGCAGATCAAGAGCGCATACAGCAGTTACTCACAAACTTAATAGGTAATTCTATTAAGTATGGTAATGAAAATGGAACAACAGAGGTAAGTATACAAGATTTGATTCAAAACAAATTACTTATACGAATTACAGATAATGGAGAAGGTATTGAGCCAGATCATTTACCACGACTCTTTGAGCGATTTTATAGAGTAGATAAGTCTCGTAATCGCAGAGTAGGAGGATCAGGTCTGGGGCTCTCTATTGTTAAACATATCATTGAGGCGCACGAGGAGAAAGTTTATGTTGAAAGCGAATTTGGTGTGGGGTCTGAATTCTCTTTCACGCTCGAAAAGGCCGAAGTTATCGAGTAAGCAACTAGACTCAATAGCCTGTTCAAATCCGGGATAAACAGACATTTTTGATAAATCTTTGGTTTTAAATTCATCCTGCACGGCAAAGGGAGCAATTTTATTCTCTTTTAATAAGGCCGCAAGATACTCTTGTTCAGACTGCCCTGGTGTAGGAATAAAAAAAGCTTTTTTCTTCATCACGGCTAGGTCCATAATAGTCGTATAACCAGATCTTGCTATGATATACCCACTTTGATTAATCACCTTTTCAAGTTCCCTTGTAGTAAGAAAATTAATTACTTTGATATTAGGTTTAGTTTGAGTGATGGTTTTTTCTTCTTCAGGTTTACCACGTACAATTAAAAACTGTCCATTAAGTTTTTTAAAGTTCTTTGTGATAATTTCTTCTAGCATAGAGCGCTGTGGCTCTGGACCAGAAAGCACAGCTGTTGCTGTGTATTTTATTTCTTCAGGTTTTGACTTCATTCTACTCAATGGTCCTATATAACGGGTAGGGATTGATAGATTTTTATCAGGATGACCTAATATGCCACTTAGGTTAAAAGTGCCATCAAAGTCTGGCACCCAGCATTCATTAAAACGTTCTATATACTTTTTATGTATTGCAGTAGAGATCTTTGTAGTGCTGCCACTTAGCACCTGTAACTGGTGACTTATGATCACACAAGGCACTTGATTTGTATATAGTCCAAGACGGTTATCTGAGATAACTCCATCTATATTTAATGCTGGAATGAGTTTTTTGAGCTCTTTATGTTCACTACGTATACTTTTACGTATTGATGGTAAATTTGATATAAGCTTGCGTTTAAAGTTTTTACCCTTTTCTGCATATTCAATCTTATAAGAGGGTAGTGATACAAAAGAAAGTTTAGGAAACTCTTTTTTAAGTAATCTAAGCGCATCACCATCACTTGCTATGGTGACCTTGTAATTTTGCGATAAAAGCGCATTAATAATCGGGATACAGCGCGTAGCGTGTCCTAATCCCCAGTTAAGAGGAGCAACTAGTATGTGCTTATTTCTTTTCACATTGCAAATATCTATCTCTTAGCCGTAGTAAAAGTTTCCTTAATTTTACCAAAACATTAAATATACCTGTGGGAAGTAAAAATAAGCTTAAGAGATTCCGTGAGAATGAGACATTCTCAAATGTTGTACAACCGTCTAGAGAAGAACTGGTAGATGGAACTTTTCCTCTTAAAGGTAAGTGGAATTCGGATTTTTTCAAAAATGATAACCCTATCGTCGTAGAGCTAGGTTGTGGTAAAGGTGAGTATTCTGTAGGTCTTGCAGAGAAGTATCCAGACAAGAATTTTATAGGTATAGACATCAAAGGGGCTCGATTTTGGCGAGGAGCAAAAACTGCTCTAGAAGATAATCTTGACAATGTAGGTTTTATGCGCACGCAAATAGAGCTTATAGAGTACGCTTTCGCGAAAGCGGAAATAGATGAGATATGGATTACCTTTCCAGACCCTCAAATTAAGTACAAGCGCACAAAACACCGAATGACAAATACAGAATTCCTCCAAAAATATAAGAATGTTTTGAAGGAGGGAGGTTGCGTAAATCTTAAGACAGACTCAGAGTTTATGCACGGTTACACACTGGGATTACTACACGGTGAGGGTCACGAGATTTTAGAAGCAAATCATAATGTGTATAAAAATGAATACTCGCCAGAAGAGGTTGTGGGGATTCAAACTTTTTATGAAAAACAATATCTAGAACAGGGAAAACCAATTACTTATATTAAATTTAGAGTCAAGTAACGGGCACCCTTGGAGACAACCAAACTTTTTTTAATAACCTATTTTGCAGCGCTAGCCGGAGTAATACCTCCCGGACTAATCAATATGTCTGTGGCAAAGACCTGCGTAGAGCGAGGCCGTAATAACGGGCTCATAGTGGCTCTTGGGGCTTCTTTTGTTGTAGTATTTCAGGCACTTATAGCCGTATTACTTGCACGCTATATTTTTGGAAATCCATACGTACAGAGTATGCTATTGCGCACAGGTCTTGTGATTTTTTTAATAATGGCCATTTTTTTCTTTGTGAAAGCAAAGCAAAGTAAAGTCCCTAAGGTTAAAATTTCAAAAAACAGAGGTTTAAAAAGCTTAGGTAAAGGGATGGCTATCTCTGCACTTAATGTGTTGCCTATTCCTTATTTCTGTGCGCTGGGTGCTGCGCTTAATGTAAGCGGTAAGGTAGAGTATGATGTAGTGGCAATTGTACTGTTTGTAGTTGCTGCCGCTGTAGGTACTTTTAGTGCATTATATCTTTACGTGCTCTTCTTTGCTCGTATTCAAAACAGAGAAACTTCTTTTACACGATTCTCAAATTATTTTATGGCTGGCCTTATGGTCATATTAATGTTAATCACGCTGGTGCGCACTATCTACTTTGAATGAATTACGCACCAGAGACAGAAAACTTTTTTCAAAAGGTGTATGCCGTAGCTGCTTTAATTCCTTATGGTAGAGTGACGAGTTATGGAGCGATTGCAAAGTATCTTGGAGCTGCACGCAGTAGTCGTATGGTGGGCTGGGCTATGAATGGTGCTAGTAACCATCCAGAAGTGCCAGCACATAGAGTCGTAAATAGAGTAGGGCTGCTTACTGGTAAACACCATTTCCCGCAAACCAACTTAATGCAACAATTGCTTGAAAATGAAGGTGTAGTAATCAAGGATGATAAGGTTGTTGATTTTAAAAAACACTTTTGGGATCCCGTAATTGAACTCTAAAATAGCGATTGCTGGCGCTCTATAAAGCTCAGAATGTTCTAAGGAATGTGCGTGTTGTTTTCTTTTTGAAATTGTCAAATATTTTGAAAATTGAAGTATTGGTATTTACCCCTTTGCAGTTGTATCTTTGCATTTAGAATTAGTCTAATTAAAGGCTGATTTTGAATTGCTTATTAAAAGATGAAATTACAAAAGAAAGATATTCTCGAGGCTTTAAAAACTATTACTGCTCCTGGTGCTGGAGAAAATATGGTAGATAGTGGCGCAGTTACTAATGTGCTAACATTTGGCGATGAGGTAATTGTAGATATCACTATAAACAACCCTACACTACAAGCTCGTAAAAAAGCAGAGGTTGATATTATGAAAACCATACACGATAAGGTTTTTGATAAAGCACAAGTAAAGGTAAATGTAAAAGTTACTGCTCCGCCTAAGGAAGATGAAGTAGAGATTAAAGGGAAAGCGATACCTGGTATAAAAAACATCGTAGCTGTAGCCTCTGGTAAAGGAGGTGTGGGTAAATCTACTGTAACGTCTAACATTGCAGTGACGCTTGCAAAAATGGGCTTTAAAGTAGGTATTCTTGATGCAGATATTTATGGACCATCTGTGCCTATTATGTTTGATGTGGCAAATGAGAGGCCACTCTCTGTAAATGTAGACGGAAAGTCTAAAATGAAACCTATAGAAAGCTACGGGGTAAAAGTACTCTCGATAGGATTTTTTACAAAACCAGATCAAGCAGTTATATGGAGAGGACCTATGGCAGCAAAGGCACTTAACCAGATGATTTTTGACGCAGCCTGGGGAGAGTTAGACTTCCTGCTTTTAGACTTACCTCCTGGTACGGGTGATATACATTTAAGTATAATGCAGTCATTACCTATCACGGGAGCTGTAGTAGTAAGTACACCACAAAACGTAGCACTTGCAGATGCAAAGAAGGGTGTAGCTATGTTTAAGCAAGAGAGTATAAATGTTCCTGTTTTAGGAATTGTAGAAAATATGGCCTACTTCACACCAGATGAGTTGCCAGATAATAAATATTACATCTTTGGTAAAGAAGGGGCAAAAAACCTCGCCGAAGATTTAGGTGTACGGTTACTAGGTGAGATTCCATTAGTACAAAGTATTCGTGAGGCAGGAGACGTAGGTCGCCCAGCGGCATTACAGGCTAACACGCCTACTATGGAAGCTTTTGATAACTTGACAAAAAACGTTGTTGAGGAGACTGTGCGTCGTAACACAGACCTACCAGCTACCGAAGCAATTAAGATTACCACAATGGCAGGATGTTCTGCCGTAAAGAATTAAGTATGAGCACAGCAGAGTTAACACAAAAAGTAGAGGATGCTCTTGAGGAGATTCGTCCTTTTTTACAGAGTGATGGAGGTGATATAAGCCTTCTCGGGATAGATGATGATAGGGTGGTGCGCGTGCAGCTGCAAGGCGCTTGCGTAGGTTGCTCCGTTAATCAAATGACCTTAAAGAGCGGTGTTGAGATGACCATAAAAAAACACGCTCCGCAAATTGAGCAAGTAATAAATGTTGTTGCGTAGTACGCTTTCGCGAAAGCGTAAATAGATAAGTAAATGATTAAAACAGATATTCTTATAATAGGTGCGGGGCCTACAGGTCTTTTTACCGTTTTTGAAGCAGGATTATTGAAGTTAAAGTGCCATCTTATAGATGCCCTACCACAGCCGGGAGGACAGTGTGCAGAGATATATCCTAAAAAACCTATCTATGACATTCCAGCTTTCCCAGAAGTACTTGCTGGTGATCTTGTAGATAACTTGATGAAACAAATCGAGCCTTTTCAACCTGGGTTTACACTTGGAGAACGTGCGCAAACTATAGATAAACAAGAAGACGGTAGCTTTATTGTAACGACTAATAAAGGAACAAAACACCACGCGCCTGTAGTTGCAATTGCAGGAGGTCTAGGGAGTTTTGAGCCTCGTAAACCACCTATTTCAAATATAGCTAGCTACGAGGACAAAGGAGTAGAGTACATCATACGCGATCCTGAGTTATATCGTGATAAGAGTGTGGTTATTGCTGGTGGAGGTGATAGTGCTCTTGACTGGAGTATCTTCCTTGCAGATGTGGCGAGTGAAGTGACACTTGTACACCGTCGCAACGAGTTTAGAGGTGCGCTAGATAGTGTAGAAAAAGTACAAGACCTCAAAAACCAAGGTAAAATAAAACTTATCACACCTGCAGAGGTTGTTGAGGTGATAGGTGAGGGCGCTGTAAGTGGTGTCTCTATAAAACAAGGTGCAGAAGTGTTTACTAAGGATTGTGATCACTTTATACCATTATTTGGGCTAGCGCCTAAACTGGGACCTATTGCAGACTGGGGTCTTGAGATAGAAAAAAATGCCATCAAGGTAGATAACACGCTCGATTACCAAACCAACATACCTGGTATTTATGCCATAGGAGATGTAAATACATACCCAGGTAAGCTTAAACTTATACTCTGTGGTTTTCACGAAGCTACGCTTATGTGCCAGAGTGCGTACCAGCGCATATTTCCAGACAAGCGTTACGTAATGAAGTACACCACTGTAGGTGGTGTAACAGGTTTTGATGGTACTAAAAAGGAAGCGCCAAAAGCAGTTGTAAAAGCAATAGAGTAAGCTTTTAAGTAAGAAGTAAATACTAGCAATGTCAGCAGATATTAAGATAACTATAATAGACCGCGAGGGAGTTTCTCACGCGATAGACGCTCCCACAGATATGAATATGAATCTTATGGAGATTGTACGTTCATATGAGCTTGCTCCAGAAGGTACAATAGGGGTATGTGGTGGTATGGCTATGTGTGCTTCTTGCCAGTGTTATGTAGAGAGTGATCACGAGCTCCCAGAAATGAGTGATGATGAAGATGCAATGCTCGCCGAAGCTTTTTACGTAGAAGATAATAGTAGACTAGGTTGCCAGCTTCATATCTCACCAGAGATGGAGGGTTTACAGGTACGTCTTGCCCCAGAATCTTAAAATAGTAGCGCTTTACATTTGCTTTTATGCCTGATAGGCGTGTAGTGCGGTAGGACCTTCTAGTAGCTCCCTTACTACTTGTAAAGTACCACTCTCTGAGGTCGCTATGTGCCACTTAATAAGTGATATTGCACCATTCTCAATTTCTAAACCGGTAATACTTCTAGGGTGTACACAGCTCCCGTCGTTAAAAAATGCAATGTCGCCAGGCTCAGGAAAACGTGGTCTATGCGTATGACCTACAATGGTGAGAAGGTTATTATTTTCTATGATCCATTTTTTTATACGGCGCTCTACTTTAATAAGTTCCTTATAATTTTTTGCCGGACTTGTGGGGTCAGAAATACCAAAGATCTGTAATGGCTTCCAGAGCACACGCACCAGAAATCTATTAAAGCGCCAGCCGTGATAATTCATCCAGTCTGCTTGATGCCCGTGACATAAAAACAACTCTTGGTGACTTTCTTTATGTTTTAATACAATGGCCTCGTGATATTCAAGATCTTTAAATAACACCTCTTCACGACCGTCTTTAGGGTCAAAATACGTGCTTAGATGCTTTTTTACGTAATTTTTATCCCTATATACCATATCGTGATTTCCCCATATTAAATGAAGCCTATTTTCAAAATGGAATTTTTGTAAAAGACGGTATACATTTTTATGAGCGCGTAGTATACTCTCAAAAGAACTATTCTCCCAGAGCTCATCTCCATCACCTAGCTCACAATAGGTAAATCCCTCATTATAGTAGTGTTTAAGTGCGTGGTAATAGATATTTTCATTACGAGCAAAGTCATCTGCAAAACTCTTGTCTCCCCTGTGACAATCAGAAAAGAAAATGAGCTTGTCCTCGTTAGAAAATGCTATTTCTTTTGCTTGCTTGTAAGCTCTATCTAGGCGCTGTTTTGTTTTCACTCTTTAAATATCTTAAAAAAGACTGAGATAATGGGTGTGGTGGTCATAACGCTTTCGCGAAAGCGTATATATAATCATTAAGAAAAAAATAAAAAACCACTAGAATGCTAGTGGTTTTAGTCGGGTAGAGAGGATTCGAACCTCCGATCTCTGGTCCCCCAGACCAGCACTTTAACCGGACTAAGCTACTACCCGTTTGTGAGGGGTAAATATACTAAAACCACTGGCATAGCGATATAGTGATTTTAGAAATGTGTTACCTCAATTGATTGAAAAAATTTGTATCTTAAAGTATTGTAAGTCAAATTTTTAACTTAAACCCTACAATTATGAAGACCTTATTTTTAGTTTGCTTTTATGTGATGGGTGCTACACTTTTTACAGGTGATGGATTATTAAATAATGAAGATTCCTTTACACTAGAGGGTGTCTGGGAGCTAGAGAACCAGCAGATGTATGAGAACGGTATGATCTCTGAGACACTACCTAACCAAAATGGTTATAGGCAAGTCAAGATGTACAGTAAAGGTCGCGTGATGTGGACCCGTAATGATCCTGCAGATACAAATGAGTGGTTTGGTTATGGTACTTATGTAGTCAAAGATGGTATACTGGAAGAACGGCTAGAGTATGCCTCTGGGCCTATGATGAGGATTGTAGACACAACACGGGTATTTAGATTTGAACTTTTACTAGGTGCAAATAGCTACCAGCAACGACAGATGGATGAAGATGGCAACCCTACAGAGGGTGAGAGTTATAAAAGAATAGAATAACTGTAATTATATGTGATAAAGTTTGTGGTTATCTATTAGAGTTTAGTATATTTGCACCCCGATAAACGCTCGGGGTATAGCGTAGCCCGGTTATCGCGCCTCGTTTGGGACGAGGAGGTCGCAAGTTCGAATCTTGCTACCCCGACAAAAACCAGCCTTTTTAGGCTGGTTTTTTTATTTTAAGATACTGTGTAAATTTTATCTTGGAGTTTAGACATAAAAAAAGCGAGTCCATTAGGACTCGCTTTTGAGTTATTATAGTTGTTTAAAACAACGTTTTCTATATAATTAGAAAGAGTAGCTAAGTCCTAAAACCCAGTAGCTCTGTACTTGATTGTCTATATCATCAAAGCTGAGTGTAGTATCTCCTAGGGTAGCTTGAGCAAAGTTAAGTGCTTCTTGCTTGTTACCTCTAAGACCAAAATCAAATCCTACACCTATCTTTTTCCATAATGTGTAAGCAAATCCGTTAGTCCAAGTCCAGTTAGATAGGTCTGAAGACTTGTAGCTAGCAAAGGCAGATAAGTTAGACTTAAAAGCAATTTGTCCAATCTGACGTGTGTAGTCTGCAACGATTTTTGCACCTAAAGAAGATTCAAATACTGCGTCATTATCAGAAAACACAAAGTTGTAGTTAAGTGGGTGTACTACAACTACTAGATTTTCTATAGGAGTCCAAGTAGCACCTATACCTAGGTCAAGGTATCCAGGATCATTAAAGTTGTTTAAAATAGTAGTTCTGTACTCTCCTAAAGCAGATGCAGCAAGTGTTTCAGTTAGTTTGTAACCGTAAAGTGATGATATGTTAAAAACATCTGTTGCTTCTCTAAAGCTATCGTCATCTGTTGCATCATCCTGGTCATCAAATTTTACCCATCCTAAGTTTACGTTAAGACTGTTTCTCCAGAAGTATTTATCTTCTAGTTTATTTGCAAAAGCATTACCTGTAACAGTGATATTACCAGAAGATACGTTAGGCGTTCCTTGTGAAAACCAGTCGTTAAATTTAGAGATATTTCCTCCTATAGTTCCAAAAGCACCGTACTTCCATCCTGGTAGCGCGTCTATTTGAGCTTGTAGAGCGTCAACTTCTCCTTGTAATTTTGCAATTTCTGCTTTTTTAGGTGATTGTTGTGCTTTAAGCTCTTCTTCAGTTTGTGCTTGTAAGCTGATTGCGAGGAACATAGCGGCTCCTAATACAATAAGTCTTTTCATAATTATTTATAGTTAAGTTTTGTGTTACAAATATATAACTAATAAAAAACTAGCAGATTATTCAGATATTTTTATGAATACAGCTCCTTTTGTCGAGTAAATGTGGTTTTTATCGTAGTAGTTATCGTGATTTTATAAAAACCTTGAAGCTATTTAAGACTTCCATTCAATAAAGGCATATTTAAGGCCTACACCTAGCACTTCCCTTACTTGTAAACCACTTATTGCATTTTCGTCATAAATGAGCTGCACTGCAAGATTTGTGGTTATATATTTATTTACCTGCATAGCTACATTAAGTGTGTAGTCTATATCTACATTTTTTGTGTTTTCTAGGTAGTCTGCATATAAATTAAGCGTGTTTTCGAAAACAACATTTTCAAAAAATTCTTCTTTATGATAAGCACTCACAGATGCCCCCAGCTCAAAACGAACATTTTCATTTGCTTCTACTCCAAAAAATGGCTCGTAGGCTGCTATCGCAGCAGGATCTGTCTCGTCTACATTAGTAAATCTAGAGTTAACAAATATAAATCGAGCCGTTGCAGGAGCTAGGTTTACTTTAAAATCGTTACTCTCCTTCCATAAAAAACCAGGTCCTAGTTGTAAGTAGGCAGGAGAGAAAGTAGTCGTAATAAGTTTACGATCTTGCACGGTCTCTGTGACCTCACCGGCTTCATTAAGCACTTGTCTGTCAAAAAACTCATAACCAGGTGCCATTTGTGTTCTAAAATTAAATAGTCCCGAGTAGTACCATTTAGAGTTTTCAATACGGCTACCTACTAAGCTATTAAGTTCTAGCCTGTCTGTAGTTTTTCTAACATATACTTGATCTTTTGTAGCGGCAAGTCCTAGTATCGCGGTAAGCTTTGAATCCCACGTTAGTTTATTTCGCTTGTAATTGAGGTCCCAATTAACATTAAAGTTTCCAGCTACATTTGAAGTTCCTCCGCCTTGCCAGTCATTGTTAAATGCACTCTGACTAAATAGCAACTCCATAAGACCTTTACTTTTCCAGCCATCTGGAAGTGAGTCTTTCTTTTTGTCACTTTTCTGACCAAGTGCTATGGTACTGCATAAAAATAAAAAGAGTAGGAGTGTGCGTTGCATTAGTAAAACTTCTTAGGGATTAAGCAGTCTAATATACGGAGCCTATCTGTATTTTTCAACAATGGCTATTTTGCCTTCTTATATAGAGGCACAGAGGAGCAGGCCTCTCCAAACATTAAACTACGAGCAACGGGCTGTAATTTTTCTATGAGTAGTAAATAGGCGTTTTCTGGAACGGGTTTGTTAGAACACCCTTTTACAATAACAGGTAGATTTTCATAAGGAGTCACATCTATACCTTGTATAATTTCTGTGTATAATATGGTCTCTAGTAATGCTAAGTCACCTGTAATTACTTTTTTTGCAATGCCTTGCATATGAGTGGTTACAAGCATATATGCCCAAGCTGGAACAATGGCGTCTGTGCTACAATGTAGCGCTACAAATGCATTAGTATATTGACTCCAGTCGTGTTCCTTTATGCTTTTTCTAAACTCACTCTCGCGCAGTATAAAACCTTGATCTAGCCATTGAGAAATATCTACAAGCTGTCTATTACCTGGACGATATAGATCCTCAAGGTCAAAAGTTATTAACTTGCTATTTGCAACTCTATTTATAATTTCTTCAGCCATATTTGGGTAATTATAGCATTCCTAACTCTAGTTTTGCTTCTTCACTCATAAGGTCTTGTGTCCAAGGTGGGTCAAAAGTGATCTCAACCTCACAGTCTTTTACATCTTTAAGTGACTTTACCTTTTCTTCTACCTCTAGTGGTAAAGTTTCTGCTACGGGACAGTTAGGCGTTGTGAGTGTCATAAGGATTTTAGTATCCATATCTTCATTTACAAAAACATCGTAAATAAGTCCTAGTTCATAAATATCTACTGGGATTTCTGGATCATATATTGTTTTAAGAACGCGTACAATTTTGTCGCCTAGCTCTTCGGTGTTGATTTCCATATGTTTTATATAATCTGCTTGCGCAGGGTTGTTTTTAAATTATCTTATTACGCTTTCGCGAAAGCGTGATATAACTCTTAATTAAGTTGCGTCTGGTATGCTACGGCATACAGTTTTATCTGCTTTATCATACTTACGAGCCCGTTTGCCCTAGTAGGTGAGAGGTGTTCTTTAAGACCTATCTCATCTATAAACGCAGTATCTGCCTCTATAATATCTTGCGGTGCTTGATTTGAAAAAGCGCGTATGAGTATCGCAATAATACCTTTTGTAATGATGGCGTCACTATCTGCCGTAAAGGTCACTTTACCATCTTCCATAGTGGCGTGTACCCATACCTTGCTCTGGCATCCTTTTATAATGTAGTCATCTGTTTTAAATGCTTCATCTATAAGTGGCAGTGATTTACCTAGATCAATCATATATTCATAACGCTGCATCCAGTCTTCAAACATAGAAAACTCATCTACTATCTCGTCTTGTATTTCTTGTATGCTAGCCATAATTATGATATCTATATGTGTTGTATTCTATTATTACTTTACAAAGATAATGCCCAGAAGATTAACTGTCATTTTGGCGAGGGGAGCATTTTGTGCATATACCACATTTTACGATGTTCATCTTTGAGTAAGTCAAAAGGAAGTAACTGAAACTCGGTTTTTACATATCCTGCTTTCTTATAAAACAGTTGAGCCTGGGTATGTGTGTGCATTGCATCAAGCCATATTATTTTATAGTCTAACTTTCTAGCGAGCTGCTCTCCATATTGCATTATACCACGACCTATCCCTTTACCTTGCACAGATGGGTGGAGATATAATCTATGTAGTTTTAAGCCTTTAAGTGGCGAGAGAGGTGTGTATGTTTGATTATAGATATACTTAAAAATACCTACAGTTTCATTTTTATAAAGTATGAAGTGGTAGTGACTTTGTGGTGTAGCAAGATCTTTTTTAAGGCTTTCTAAGCTGTAAATATGGTTTAAGTACCAAGAGCAGTCGTCTTTCCAGAAATGCCCGTATGCAGCTGGATAAACCTCTTGCATTAACTCAAGTAACCGCTCTTGATCATCAAGCGTTATAGGTTGTAGACTTAGATGACTATTTATCGTTATCAACAAGAGATTTTTTAGAAATTCCTTCTATGAGCGCTTCACTATCTCGATAAAGGGTAATCGTATCACCACTTTTTAGAAAAGAGGTTACCTCGCTTAGATTATCATAATATAATTGCTCAATATCGTCGTGCGGGCAAGCTCTCTTTGTGCTGGCTATATATGAAAATTGGAGTATGGTTCCTTTATTTGCAAAGTCTGTCATATAGTTATTACAACCTGTAGTCCCATTTATTGATCGTTTTCTATTATCTATAGTGAGTGATATTTCATTTTCTGAGACATCTTCGCCAGCGATGGTTGTAATGATAAAATCACCATCAAAGGTCATAACGGTTTGTGATAATTGAGCCTGACTAGTAAATGCGCCGGCTATGCACAATAATAAAGAAAGTAGTAATTTCATATTCTTATTTTAAGATAACATCGCAACTGCGCGTTTTACTCCATCTATAAATGTATCAATCTCGTCTTTTGTGTTGTAAAAAGAAAATGAGGCACGTACTGTACCTGGTATTTTATAAAAGTCCATAATGGGTTGAGCACAATGGTGCCCTGTGCGCACTGCTATACCTAATTTATCAAGTATGGTGCCAATGTCATAAGGGTGAATCTCACCTACATTAAAAGAAACTACTGCAGTTTTATGTGTAGAGGTGCCGTAAATTTTAAGCCCTTCAATCTCGAGGAGCTGCTTTGTGGCATATTGTAAAAGCTCATCTTCATAAGCTGCAATATTATCAAAACCTAGCCCATTCATATAATCTAGGCCCACACCTGTAGCAATACCACCACAAATATTAGGTGTTCCTGCTTCAAATTTATGTGGTAGACCTGCGTAGGTTGTTTTTTCAAAACTTACCTGATCTATCATCTCACCACCGCCTTGATAAGGAGGGAGTTTAGTAAGCCATTCTTCTTTACCATATAACACGCCTACGCCCGTCGGGCCACATATTTTGTGAGCAGAGCATACGTAAAAGTCTGCATCTAGGGCTTGTACATCTGGTTTTATGTGTGGTGTTGCTTGTGCGCCATCTATTAGTACCGCTGCACCTACTTTGTGAGCGTCGGTAATGATTTCTTCTATAGGGTTTATGGTTCCTAATGCGTTTGATACGTGATTTACAAAGACCAGTTTGAGTTGTGGTGATAACGCTTTCGCGAAAGCGTCCATATCCAGTTCTCCACTCTCAGTTTGTGGTATAACTTTAAGTATTGCGCCCGTCTTCTCACAAAGCATTTGCCACGGTACAATATTACTATGATGCTCCAATGCCGAAACAAGTACCTCTTCGCCCTTTTTTAGAATACTTGCAAAACCATTCGCAACTAGATTTATGGCGTGCGTCGTGCCTGCGGTGAGTATAATCTCATAAGGCTGTGCTGCGTTAAAATGCTTCTGGATTTTTATACGTGCTTCCTCATAAGCATCTGTGGCTTCTTGCGAGAGCGAGTGAACCCCGCGGTGTATGTTTGCATTATAGTTAGCATAGTAATCTACAATGGCGTCTATAACAACCTGTGGTGTTTGTGAGGTTGCTGCATTATCAAAATAAATAAGCGGTTTTCCATTTACTTCTCTTTTGAGAATAGGAAAGTCTTCACGTATTTTTTTTATGTCTAGCATAGAATTTTTCTTTGTTACAAAGATACAAACTGGAGGTGTTTTAATTACTTACAGCTGCTTATCTCTGGGTATAAAAAAAGCCGTTACGGTTAGGTAACGGCTTTTGTAATTATTTGAAATCAATCCTATTGATCAAAACCGATGTTTACACCTATTTTCTTTGCAATAAGTTTTGTAATTCTTGTTTTAAGCTGTGGAATCTTAACACTAGAAAGTACAGTGTTTGCAAAGGCATACATAAGTAATGCGCGTCCTTCTTTTTCACCTATACCACGTGATTGTAAATAAAACAATGCACTTTCATCTAGTTGTCCAATTGTACAACCGTGAGAACAACGTACATCATCTGCAAAGATTTCAAGCTGAGGCTTTGAGTTTATGGTCGCTGTGTCATCTAGTAAGATGTTGTTATTAGACTGATATGCATTAGTCTTTTGAGCTTCTTTCTCCACAACAACTTTTCCGTTAAAGACACCTGTAGATTTTTCGGCAAAGATGCCTTTGTAATCTTGGTGACTCTCACAGTTAGGTGTGATGTGGTGCACAAGCGTGTTGTGATCTACGTGTTGTTTTCCTTCTATAATCGTAACACCTTTAAGGATAGAATCCATATACTCACCCTTCTGGTAAAAGTTAAGGTTGTTACGAGTGATGTTACCACCTAGAGAGAATGTATGTACAGATACAATACTTTCTTTATGTTGTTCAATTTCTGTGGTGTCTATAAGAGAAGCATCAAGCTTATCATTTTGAATCTTATAGTAATCTACAAGGGCTCTTTTATCTGCAAAAATTTCTGTAACGACGTTTGTTAAGACCTTCTTTTCAGAGAGACTCTGGTGACGCTCTATAATTTGTACTTCAGAGTTTTCTTCGGCTACAATGAGGTTACGTGGTTGTAACATCATAGCATCATTTGTTCCAGTAGAGAAATGTACTATCTGTATAGGTTTTTGAGCTACTTTTCCTTTAGGGATATAGATATATGCACCATCTTTTGCATAAGCAGTGTTCAATGCATCCATTGACTCTCCTTTTGCAATTTTATTAAAGTACACATCTATTACTTGCTTGTACTTAGGTTTTGTAAGTGCAGCACCCATTGTACACACATCTATACCATCGTGCGTAGTTTCAGAGAGGTATGAACTGTAAACACCATCTACAAAAACAATTTTATAGGTGTCTATATCATTTAAGAAATACTGCTTTACATCCTTAAAATCAAGAGCAGCTTCTTTGCTAGGGAAGATGTTGTAGTCTTCTTTAAGAATGCTGTTAAGTGAGGTGTATTTCCAGTTTTCTAACTTCTTGGTAGGAAACCCTTCTGCCTCAAAAGTTTTGATAGCTTCATTGCGTATCCCGTAGATAGGCGAGTCTGCATCTATACTTTCTTGTAAGACGATATGGTTACTTACTAATTTATCTTTTAAACTCATATTGTTCTGTTGTAAGATCTGTTTTTGTGATTTTAAATCACTACCGTAACAGGTCTAGTTATGCACCTACTTCTTCTTTGAGCCAGTCGTACCCTTTTTCTTCTAGTTCTAGAGCAAGTTCTTTTCCTCCAGAACGTACAATCTTACCGTTCATAAGTACGTGTACAAAATCTGGCACGATGTAGTCAAGAAGTCTCTGGTAGTGAGTGATTACTAGTACTGCATTATCTTCACTCTTAAGCTTGTTAACGCCATTTGCAACAATGCGCAGTGCGTCAATGTCAAGTCCAGAATCTGTTTCGTCTAGAATAGCAAGCTTAGGCTCAAGCATTGCCATCTGGAAAATCTCGTTACGTTTCTTTTCTCCTCCAGAGAAACCTACGTTAAGAGATCTAGATAAGAACTTACGGTCCATCTCAAGGAGTTCTGCTTTTTCTTTAATCTTCTTAAGCATCTCGCTAGCTGGCATATCTTCTAGTCCTTTTGCTTTGCGAGTCTCGTTTATAGCAGTCTTGATGAAGTTTGTTACAGATACACCAGGTATCTCAACAGGATATTGAAAAGATAAGAAAACACCCTCGTGAGCTCTTTCTTCTGGATCCATTTCTAATAGAGATTCACCATTAAGGTCTATGTCTCCATTACTTACTTCATACTCTTCTTTTCCTGCAATAACAGAAGCGAGTGTACTTTTACCAGAACCATTAGGTCCCATAATTGCGTGCACTTCTCCGGCCTTCATCTCAAGGTTGATTCCCTTAAGAATATCTTTCTCTTCAATGCCTGCGTGCAGATTTTTTACTGATAACATAGTTCTACGTTCTAATTGTGCGATTATTTACCGCTTTCTACTTTTAAAGATCCGCCCTCTGTTTTGAGTTTGTCTCCTGCTTCTAATTTTAATGGAGCCTCACCTGTTGGTGCCTTGACTTCAAGTATTTCTTTTATCGTTACAATCTCATCCCAACCTTCTTCTCCAGCTGCTTTTGAGTGTAATTCTCCTTTTATGATTACTGGCACCATATCAAACTCATCACGTTGTAAAGGTTTTATAATAGTTGCCAGCTCGTGCATTTTTTCATCTAGTGTTACGCCATAAATAAAAGTATCTCCTTTAAGTACAGCAGCATCTGCTAGATAAATAAATTCTCCCTCTAGTGTTTCAAATTCGGCAGCAACTTTATCGCTTGCTGGGGTTTCCTTGCAAGAAATAAATGCTGTTATCGCTATCGCTAAGAGGAGAAATTTTTTCATTCTTAATTGAGTATTGCTGGTGTTTTTGCAAAATCTTCGGCTTCGTGCTGTATGATTACCGTTGCGTTTTGCGCTTTCGCGAAAGCTTCAAATTCCTTTATACTCTCCTCTGTTGTTGGGATGTCGTAGTTAAACTGCGGTACAACAGCGTTTTGTCTATTTTTTTCAAAGTGATATATATCACCAGATAATAGGGTAGGGCCATTGTTTTTAAGTTGTAAAAACAATACTTGGTGTCCTGCAGTGTGACCAGGCATAGATTTTATGATAACTGTACCGTCACCAAAAACATCTTTGTCTCCATCTAGCTTTTCTACATTGGTAAGCTGGTTAAAGCTAGCTGGTGCATAAAAACTATTTCCTTTAATCTCCTCACTGTTTGCAAAGTCATACTCTGTAGATTGTACAAACCAATTGGCCTTAGGAAAATGATTTGCAGCTCCTGTGTGGTCAAAATGTATGTGAGAAAAAGCAATCATATCAACATCTTCTGTTGTCATACCTACACTCGCAAGTTGCGTCTTTATAGAATCTTTACGAGAGATGGTAAAAGCACCACCTTCTGGTGTATATGGCTCTTGACCTACTAGCATCTCAGGTAAACCTGTATCCCAAAGTAACACCCCATCTGGATGCTTTATTACATAAAAGGCATCTGCAAGTTCTTTTGACTCTCCTTTATACGTGTCTCCTTGAGCAAACAGATTAAGGTTATTTGCTTGTACAGTACCTCCAGAAAATTTGTAAAGAGTTATTTCTGGTGTTTCATTAGTATCAGCTTCCGTTTTTTCTTGAGCATCTCTATTGCCATCTTCACCCCCTTTTTTAAACTCCTCACACGAAGTAAAAAGGCCAGCAATGATTGCTATAACAACTAGTTTTTTCATCTCTAAGTTTGATTTAATATTATGATAATCTATCCTACAGATCCTTCTAGACTTATCTCAAGTAACTTCTGAGCTTCTACAGCAAACTCCATAGGGAGTTTGTTAAGCACCTCTTTTGAGAACCCGTTTACGATAAGGGCAATTGCCTTCTCGGTATCAATACCACGCTGGTTACAGTAAAAAATCTGGTCTTCACCTATTTTACTGGTAGTTGCCTCGTGTTCTACTTGAGCAGTCTTATTTTTTGTCTCAATATATGGGAAGGTGTGAGCTCCACACTCATTACCCATAAGTAGTGAGTCACATTGCGAGAAGTTACGCGCATTTGTGGCTCCAGAGTTAATCTTTACAAGACCTCTATATGAGTTTTGAGATTTACCGGCAGAGATACCTTTTGAGATAATCGTACTTTTAGTATTCTTACCTAAGTGTATCATTTTTGTACCCGTATCTGCTTGCTGGTGATTATTAGTCACAGCGATAGAGTAAAATTCTCCTATTGAGTTATCACCTTTTAGGATACAAGAAGGATACTTCCACGTTACGGCAGATCCTGTCTCTACTTGTGTCCAAGAGATTTTTGCATTTTTCTCACAAAGACCACGCTTTGTTACAAAGTTGTAAACACCTCCTTTACCCTCTGCATTACCAGGGTACCAGTTTTGCACGGTGCTATACTTAATCTCTGCATCATCTAGAGCGATAAGCTCTACGACTGCGGCGTGTAGTTGGTTTTCATCACGACTAGGCGCTGTACAACCTTCTAGGTAACTTACATAACTACCCTCATCTGCCACGAGTAATGTTCTTTCAAACTGTCCAGTACCTCCTTGATTTATACGGAAGTAAGTAGAGAGCTCCATAGGACAACGCACTCCTTTAGGAATGTAACAGAAAGATCCGTCAGAAAACACAGCACTGTTAAGAGCTGCATAGTAGTTGTCTTTTACAGGAACAATGGTGCCTAGGTGCTTACGCACTAGTTCTGGATGTTCCTTTATTGCCTCAGAGATACTCATAAAGATGATCCCTTTTTCGGCTAGTGTTTTCTTAAATGTAGTTGCCACAGATACAGAGTCTACAACAATATCCATCGCGACATTGTTCATTCTCTTTTGCTCATCTATAGAGATACCTAGTTTTTTGTACATCGCCAGTAAATCTGGATCTACATCATCTAGAGTCTTGTTTGGATCTACAGATTTTGGTGCAGAGTAATATGCGATAGATTGAAAATCTGGCTTTTCATAATTTACGTTTGCCCAGTCTGGTTCTTCCATAGACTGCCACACTTTGTAAGCTTCAAGCCTCCAGTCTGTCATCCATTGTGGTTCTTCCTTTTTCTTAGAAATTGCACGAATGATGTCTTCATTTAATCCTACAGGAAATGTCTCAGTCTCGATGTCTGTAAAAAAACCATACTCATATTCTTTGGTTTTTAACTCTTCCCTTAAATCGTCTTCAGTATATGCCATTGTATCTTTTTCTAGCTAGGGTACGCTTTCGCGAAAGCGTACTAACATTTTTTATTTATAGTGAGAAACTTTCTCCGCAACCACAAGTACGTTGTGCGTTGGGATTGTTAAACACAAAACCTTTACCATTAAGTCCTCCGCTATACTCTAGCGTAGTACCTATGAGGTAGAGAAAACTTTTTTTGTCTACGATTAGTTTTACATCGTTGTCTTCAAAAACTTTATCATCTTCTTTATGAGCTTTATCAAAATGAAGGTCATATGACAAGCCACTGCAACCACCACTTTTTACACCTACGCGCACATAGTCTGTGGTTACATCAAAACCGTCCTCCTGCATAAGGCTGGCGATCTTAATTTTTGCTGCTGGATCTACTTTAATCATAATCGGTCTAAATAGTTTGCAAATATACGGCTTAGGTCGCGTTTTTCAACGCATCCTAACATATAACTAACAGATGGTGAGATAGGTGTTTTCTATAGTGAAGTCTAGTTTATAGTTTTTGCTGTGTTATGTGTGTGATTTATAGGGTTTTCATAAACCCTAAATTGTCTATAATGATTACTCCTTCTGGGGTTTTGTCAAACCGAAATACTAGATGATTTATAGAGGAGATGTCAAAGTCTGGGTTCCTTTCTTGAATCTCTGCAAATGGAAACATAAAGGTTTGAAAAATGTTTTCTGAGGCGCTATCATCTGTGATAAACTGTGACTTCCATATGCGTACTTCTATTTCGCGTTGCAATGCAGAAAAATCACTAAGACAGAAGGTGAATTTTTGACCATCGCTGTTTGAAATGATGATACTAAAATCTATAGGTGAATCTGGGATGTCGTCCTCAAGCTTTTTATCATCTGTTTCATCTTCATTTTCATTTTCATTTTCGAGCTCGTTTTCTGTAGTATCTTCATTTTCAGACTCAAGGTCATCTTCATCTTCATTATCTTTCCATTTTCCGCTAGACTTAGGGTTTGTACTTTCTGTAGACTCTGCGAGGGTAAAAGTGAGTGCCATTGTGCTATCTAATGGCTCTGGCTTAAAAGTATACTCGTAGCTTCCCACTAGTGAGTCTGGTATAGGATCACCTTCCTCTATATCTTTATAGTGCCAGCCCACATAAGCCGCTCGAGAACCTTTTTCTCCCCATTTAAGACTAATTTCTTGCTCTCGCCATACAGTGACATTTGTACTCTTAATTGTAGTGCTGTCTTTTGTACCTGTGGTTACATTAAAATCTTCGTCATATGTTGCTAGCGGAGTAAAAGAGCTATCTTCATACTGACTTAAATAGATTGTTTCTGGAAGCCAGTCTGCGCCTGTTCGAGCATCTGCAAATAGCGGTTTATAGCTCATCTTATCTGTAAGTGTTGTTTCTAAAAAAGCACTTATATAAACGCGGGCAATCTCGCGTTGCTCCTCTCCAGATAGCAGCTGCTTATTATTAAGAAAATAAGTGCTGGCATCTGAGGTGTCATTTTCTCCCCAGCTGGTGTTAAACTGGCCGTGATTTGCTCCTTGTACATACACCGCAGATTTAAAATGTGATGTGCTGTCTGAGAAGGTGATTCGCTCATATTGTTTTGATCCAGCAAAGGAAGTCACATCACCATCTTGAGAACCGTGTATGGTAAGGTAGCTCACATCTTTTAGTTCATTAGGCGCATTGCCGGGTTGATACTGCCCATCTACAGGTGCAATAGCAACTATAGATTTGATATTAAAATTATAGTCTAAGGGTATGGACGCATCATCAGCGTAGTAGGGTAGGGTGTTCATAAAAGCGGCGTGACCCACAGCTTCTCCACCCCTAGAGTGTCCCATAAGAGCAATACTAGTCGTGTCTATTTTTTGATAAAAAGGATGATCCTCAGTTTTGTTCCACTCGTGCCATACACGCAGGTGTTCTAATAGCATCCAGCCTCTGGCATCGTTTTCCTCATCAAGTCCGCCCGTAACATCTGCCCAAGAGCCGTTAAGAAAGTTTTGATCTACAGATACAGTAATAATACCTCTAGAAGCGAGTAGCTCCCCAAGATACTCATAACCTACATCTGAGAAGTCTGACATTAAGTGATTACCGTGTACAATGAGCGCGAGCAGGAATGGTCCTTCTCCTTCTGGATACCATACATATCCATTAAGTGGTAACTCTTTATCATCAAAACCCCAAAAGTGCTCCCTATACCAGCCACTGAGACCCTCCCAATTATCTAAAAAAGGAACACCACTTACGGGTTTTGTAGTAAAGGTGACATCTTTGCCAAATTCTGGTCTATGTTTGTCCTTACCACTACCGTATGTTATCTTTTTTACAGTATAATCTCCTCGTGCTGCAGGTGACGGAGCTTCTATTTTTTGTACTGCACTTTTATGCAGTGCAGCAGCATTAAGTACTGGTTTTATGTCAAAACCGCGTGGGAGTAATCCACTAATAACACTTACCACACTTATGATGCCAACTAGCAGGCACAGAAGTGCAATTCCTTTTTTAACCTTAGATAAGGATGAAAATACATTTGTGGTAAATAATGCAATAACTCCACCTATTAAGGAGATAATACAAAAAGCAAAAAATACATAGACACCCTCAAAGGCGAGTGCTACAAATAATAGAGGGATTGCAATGAGCAGCGCTAGCTTCAATATTTTGGGCATACGGTTGTATTTCTTTAGAATCCATAAAAAGAAATATGCGCTAAGCACTATGATTATCACAAAGACCGCAAAGAAGAGTAAAAACCAAGGGTCTTTTGATTTTGTGACAGAAGCGATAGCTGCTATAGTAAATAAAATGGCACTTACTATGAGCAAGGCAATCGCTGCTCCTCGCGTGCTTGTTTTGCCCGGAGTTACTTTTGCGAGAATTTTATAAAACCATTTTTTTAACTGCTTGATTTTTTTCATCTTAATTGTATGATTGGTATAAGTAAAGGTAGCTTTATTTTGATGTTCTTCTGGTAGGCAGTACTTTTCGGTAAAAATTAAGCCATTGAAAAAGACACGCATCGTAACGCTTATCAATTTGTTAGCTTTTGCATCAATTTGTTACAGTCAGACGGGGGCAATACCTGAGCAAACTATAGATACTGTAATCATACAATCTACTAGAATACAAAGTACCCTAGATAGAATTCCTGCCGCTGTTTCTGTAATTAAAACAGTACCACAAGATGCAACGCGACAGCAATTATCATTACAAGAATATGTACAGGGAGTTCCTGGAGTTTTTACTCAGAATGTGACAAACTTTGCCCAAGATTTAAGAGTATCAATACGTGGCTTTGGAGCGCGGTCTAGTTTTGGGATACGAGGGATAAAACTTATTGTAGACGGCATACCTGAGACTACGCCAGATGGTCAAGGGCAATTAGATAACCTCACTTTAGGAATTATAGATCGTATAGAGGTTATAAAAGGACCTAGCTCGAGTCTTTACGGAAATGCCTCTGGAGGAGTTATTGATATAAAAACGAGGTCTTATGATTCAGAAAATCTAGGGACTGAAATAAAGGTGGGCGCTGGTGCCTTCGGTTTTCAAAATTATCAAGCTACAGCAGCTATAGGAGACTCACTAGCGAGTTATATCTTTCACGCAAATTATATACAGTCTGATGGATACAGAGATCAAAGTGGTTTTGAGCAAATTAATACTAATTTTAAAGGAAGATTTGCACTTGCAGACAGCCTTTACCTAACTACTATACTTAATTACACAGATGCACCGCAGGCAGATGACCCAGGAGGGTTAACACTAGAAGAGGTAAATACAAATAGAAGACAAGCCCGCGATCGCAATCAGCTTTTTAAAACAGGAGAAGCTATCTCACAGCTTAAAGTGGGAGCGAGTTTAGAGTGGTTAATAAATAAAAAGAGCAGCTTCACCACCTATGGGTTTTATAGCAATAGGCTTTTTGATGGGCTACTTCCTTTTGAAAATGGTGGTATAGTAGACCTCAATCGTAATTATATGGGTCAGGGAGCAGCCTATAGATATACTAAGGGTCATAACACCTTACAAGTAGGGTATGATTTTGCTTTTCAAAATGACAGGCGCCGCAGGTTTCAAAACCTTGAAGGCGAGCAAGGAGATCTTTCCCTTAGTCAAAAGGAAAAGTTTACAAACCTTGGAGTTTACCTCACAGATCACTTCAATATTGATAAATGGCTTTTTACCGCCGGGGCTAGATTTGATTACAATAAACTTTCGGCAGATGATGATTTTCTTAGTGATGGAGATGACTCTGGGAGTGTGACTTTAAATTCTTTTAATCCAAGTGTGGGTGTGAGTTACGCTTTCGCGAAAGCGTTTATACCCTTTGTAAATGCGTCAACCAGTTTTGAAACTCCATCATTATCTGAGGTGTCTACGAGTCCAGATGGTCTTTCAGGCTTTAATGAAAATTTAGCCCCTCAAAAAGCAACAAGCGTTGAGGTGGGTGTAAAGGGAGCCTTAAGTAACAAGCTGCGTTATCAAGTAACCACTTTTAGTATAAACACACGTGACGACCTTGTCCCTTTTGAACTAGAAGCTTTTCCAGATCGCGAGTTTTATAGAAATGCAGGTAAAACTAACAGGCTAGGTGTTGAGGTAGAGGGGCAGTATGCCTTCTCAAAAAACCTGCAAGCCAGAGCATCATATACCTACTCAGATTTTACTTATGATGAGTTTACTGTGGGAGATGCAGATTATGCGGGTAATGCGTTGCCTGGTATTGCAAAGCATATGTCTACTTTGGGATTATTATATGATACAGAGGCAGGTTTTAGTGCACGGGTGAGTGCAAACTTTATTGGGTCACAGTTTGCACAAGATAGTAATGACACAGCTATAGACGGCTACGAGCTGGTAAACGTACAGCTTAGTTACCAGACACTGTTTAGAGAAATACAAATCAAACCGTATCTTGGGATCAATAATGCACTCGATCAAGAATACACAGATAATGTGCGTATCAATGCTTTTGGCAACAGATTTTATGAGCCAGCACCTGGATTTACAATGTATGGAGGGGTGATCTTAAATTTTTAAAAAGTGACAGAATTACAAACATATGCTATCGCCATTATAGGAGCCTTAATAGCTGGAGGGATTAACACCCTTGCAGGTAACGGTAGCGCCATAACACTCACCATATTAACCGAGGTGCTAGGCTTACCTCCTAATGTAGCAAACGGCACAAACAGAATAGGCATTTTTACACAGTGTGCAGCAACCTCGTGGGTGTTTCATAAAAACGGGAGGCTTAATATCGCTCGTCATAAAAAGTACATTATTCCCATTTTTATAGGCGCGGTTGCGGGAGGCCTGCTTGCGATAAATGTAAGTAATGAGCAGTTTAGAGCTGTGTTTAAATTTATGATGCTCTTTATGCTTGTTGCTGTACTCGTAAGACCTAAACGCTGGTTGCGAGAGACAGATCTTGAGTTTAGACCTAAGTGGTATATCTACATTCCGCTATTATTTGCACTAGGCTTTTATGGCGGGTTTATACAGATGGGGATGGGAGTCTTCTTTCTTATTATTATGGTGCTGGGTATGCGTATGAATATCATAGAAAGTAATGCGCTTAAAGGATTTGTCATAGGTCTCTATACGTTACTAGTGATAGGCCTCTTTCATTATCAAGGTCTTATTGACTGGAAACTAGGGTTTATTATGGCTGTGGGACAAACTATAGGAGGCTTTCTCACCGCTCGCTTTGCCACAAAGTATAAGGGAGCAGATAAGGTGGCTTACTATGTTTTAATAGTAGTGCTCATAGCGGCCATTGCAAAATTATTTTTATTTTAAGTGTCCGCTTTCGCGAAAGCGTGATACCTACTCACATTATCAAAAAACTATTTATATGAAAAATCTCTATCTAGCAGCAGTCACTTTTATGTCCATTATAGTAATAGGATGTGGAGGGCAAGGTCAAACAGAAAAGCAAGAAGAGATGCAGCCCAAAAAGTTGCGTGCACTCGTAATAGATGGTCAGAATAATCACGGAGTATGGCCTAAAACTTCGGTGATGATGAAATCTTACCTTGAAGAAACAGGCCTATTTATAGTAGACCTTCATCGTGCAAAATACTTGTATCAAGGGCCACACCACGGCACTGTAGATGGTATCAATCACGATAGTATAACAAAGCTGGTAGATCTATATAGATGGGAAGATTATAGAGTACATACCTCTACAGACACCATTACGCCAGACCCAAGTTTTAATCCAAAATTTAATAAGTATGATGTGGTTATTTCAAATTTTGGGATGGACTCAAGCGAGTGGACAGATGAGGTGAAATCTAATTTTGAGCAGTATATGGCAAACGGTGGAGGACTGGTAGTTGTACACGCGGCAAATAATTCTTTTGGAAACTGGGAGGCATATAACAAGATGATAGGTGTAGGTGGCTGGGGTCATCGTGACCTTACCAAAGGAAAGCAGATCTATTATAATGAAAATGATGAGCAAGTTATCGCTCCTGCAAACGGGGAGGAATCTTCTCACGGCCCAGAGGTTGAGTTTTTAATTACGACCAGAGCACCAGAGCATCCTATTATGAAAGATCTACCTGCAGAGTGGTTACATACTAAAGACGAATTATATGACCGCCTGCGTGGTCCTGCAGAAAATGTTACGGTGCTAGCCACTGCATACTCAGATGTAGACGGTAATGCACAACCCTGGGCACCAGAAAATAAGGGGTCTGGCCGTACAGAGCCATTACTTATGGCTATTAACTATGAGGAGGGTCGCGTGTTTCATACAGCGCTAGGACATATGGATTACTCTATGGAGGGTGTTGGGTTTATTACAACACTACAAAGAGGAGCAGAGTGGGCAGCTACAGGAAAGGTGACCCAAGAGGCACCAAAAGATTTTCCAACAAAAAAGAGCGCAAAAATGCGCTCTTATAATCCTTTATAAAAATGTAATTAAGCGGCAAGTCTCCCCTTAATACGTTTCTCTATTTTTTTCTTTTTTACAGTAAGACGTTTCATAACCTCCATAAGGTGGCTATCTTTTGTTTTTTTGTAAATCTCGTTTATGGCAAGAATGAGTTTCTTTCCTTCTCTAGAAGCGGCAACTCTGTCGCTTGTAGACATATGACTCATTGTTCTATTTTCATAAACTTCAGCTTGTTGTAAGAGGTCCATAACTAATTTGTTTAATTTTAGGTTAAATTAATTAAACATTTTCTATTTGGCTAGAAATCTGAATCATTTATGATTATTTTATGATTTAAAAGCCTTATATGCAAGCCAAACCAAAAGCATTGTTAAAATTCTTTGAACCTGTTGTCTAGCAAGAAGTCGTTA
Organism: Dokdonia sp. MED134; assembly: GCF_000152925.2. Lineage (NCBI taxonomy): Bacteria > Pseudomonadati > Bacteroidota > Flavobacteriia > Flavobacteriales > Flavobacteriaceae > Dokdonia > Dokdonia sp. MED134. The sequence continues at coordinate 2,469,702 of NZ_CP009301.1, forward strand.
TCTGTAAGTGTTTTAAGAAAAGTAATGATTTTTTCTTTTTCATCTTGTGTGATGTCTAAGCCTAGTGTGCCATCTGGGCGTACAAGAAGTGGGTCTAGATTATCACTAGCTGTAATACCGTCTGTATAAAAATCTAATACATCTTGTAGTGACTGCAATCTACCATCGTGCATATATGGAAAGGTGATCTCAATATTACGTAAACTGGGTACTTTAAACTTTCTATTATCTTCTGGTAAACCCGTAACACGCTCCCTACCTGTATCATTAAATGCTGGGTCTATCGCCAGCCCATTATTGCGATATGTCTGGTCTGTTTGCAAGGTGCCTGCGTGACAGCTAGCACACTTAGCATCAAAGAGAATACGACCCGCATCTTCATCTGGGGTGAGTGTGACGGCCTCACCACGTTCCCACTTATCATATTTTGAGTTTGCACTTATCATCATCACTATAAATTGTGATAATGCCTTAAATGTGCGCTCTGTAGTAATCTCTTGGTCACCAAAAGCATTTGCATATAACTGCGGATAGTTGTCATCATCACGCAGTTTATTAAGCACATTAGAGATGGTTTCGTTCATTTCCTTTTCTGCAGTTATGGGTATGATGTATTGTGAGTCTAAAAACGTTGCGGCACCATCCCAAGTAAAGTCTGCCATAAATGCTAGGTTATGTAACGGCTGTGCATTGCGACTACCTATTTGCCCATCTACACCGTGACTGGTGATATGTGTATGATGGGTAAATGCAAACTCTTGAATGTGACAAAAACCACAAGAAACGACTCCATCTGAAGCGAGCCTGCCATCAAAAAATAGTCTCTTACCCAGCTCAAAGCCTTGCTCTGTAGGTGGGTTTTGGGTAACGTCATACGTACTCTCCGGAAAATTTGAAGGGATCTCAAAATTAAGCGCAGGGTTTGGTAACGGCGTGTAGCCATCATCTGTCATTACGCTAGTGTCATCTGTGCCTTCTGTAGAGCAGGAGATTGAGATGAAAAGCAGTATGTATAATAGTTGTTTCATTTATTCTATACTAAATGCTGTGCGTACATTTTCGGCAATTTTTGGAGCATTTTCTGGGTCTACTTGTATATCATCTTTGGCTACAAGAGACATTGTGTTTGTGCTGTCAAAAATCTTAGCCACATCAAAATTAATAGTTTGAGTTGTGGTGGTTGATGCGGTTACCGCTTTCGCGAAAGCGAGATTAATTTCCTTATAATTATCCAGATTTGCACCGTGACTCCCTACGTGATAAGTAAACGGGTTTGCATCATCTGTATCTACTGTGGTTGAATAAGTACCTTCAAATTTCAAAAATTTATATCCTGCAGACCACGTCCATAACATACCAGCCTCCTCTGCCGTAGGAATAAAGTTTACAGCGCCAGACTCAATAGGGTAGCGTGTAGGGTCTACACCAAAACCAAAGTTTATACCCGTATAGTCACCTACGGGAATGCTATCTAGTAGCGCCGTTTTTATACCTGCCTCGTTTATGACAAAGTAACTTTTATCTACCGGTATTGTATGAACGGTATTATCTGACTTTGTAAGCTGTATGTTTGAGATAATATATTTTAGTTCTGAAACGCTGTAACCTTCGCCACTTAGGTTTGCATACGTTTGCGTGTTGAGTGTAAGTGGAGATGACGCAACGGTGTTCTCAAAGACTAGGTTTAAAGATCCATAAGCCGTATCCATATCATCATTATCTTCATTGCACGATAGCAAGAGGAGTGCGATTGTACATAAAGCGATTATCTGTTTCATAGTACTATTTAGTTAAGTTTTATAATTACGGCATCTGTTGCTCCTTTTGAGGCAACTAGGGGTCCACTTGTGCTATCTGTGTCTCCAGCGATAATTAAAGTTCCATCTGTAGTGGCGGTGATGCCATAGCCAAAATCTTGACCATTACCGCCAAAGGATTGTTGCTTGAGCAACTCGCCGTTTTGATCTATAGAGACTACCCAGATATCGTTTTGGCCATTGTTAGTCGTTACCTGTCCATCTAGGCTACGCGAGGCACCCGTTATAGCATACCCATCTGGTGTTTGTGTGATGCTACGAGTGGTTTCAAAATTAGAGCCGCCTAGTGTTTTTTGCCAGAGTAGTTCTCCCTGGTCGCTTAGTTTTACGAGCCATACATCTGCGCTTCCGCGAAAGTTTGTTACATCTCCATCACTACTTCTCGTATCTCCAGCTAGTAGGTAGGCTCCATCTGGTGTGGTGGTAGCTGTATATGCAATTTCTATCTGGCTACCTCCTAGCGATCGCTCCCAGAGTAAATCTCCGCTAGCGCTAAGTCTCACTGCCCAGAAGTCATAACTTCCTTGCGAGTCTGATATGTCAAAGTCGTTACTCTCTGAATTACCTACCATAAGTATCCCACCATCTGGTGCTTGAAGCGCCACATATGACCTATCGTTATTTGTGCCTCCATAATACCTTCTCCACACTAGGTTACCGTTTGCGTCCAGTTTATGACCCCAAAACTCTCCTACGCCGTGTAGCGTAGTACGCGTATTATCGTTTGTGTTATCTGTGTCCTGTAAACCGTCATTACCTTCTCCTTGAGATGCTGTTACGTCTAGAAATCCTGAGGTAAAGAAGCCACCATCTGTAGTCTGTATGAGTCCATATGCCTGATCTGAACCCGAAAAGCCATAGCTCTTCTGCCAGAGTATATTGCCTTGTGCATCAAGTTTTGCAATCCAGTGATCATAAAAACCGGCATTTTCTGTCATATCACCATCGCTGCTCTCGCTGTAGCCTAGTACGGCATATCCTCCATCTGTGGTTGTAATTACTTTTGTGCCTCGGCTATCCTCACTTCCGCCATAAGTTTTTGACCATTGTATGGCACCATCTTGATTTGCTTTAACAAGCCACAGTTTGTTAATCTGGCTGTCATTATCTGTCACGTCACCGTCTACACTTTGTGTGTGGCCTAGAGAAGCAAATCCTCCATCTGGAGTAGCTGTAATGGCTTGAAAGGTATCTACCTGGCTTCCGCCATAAATGCTTGTGTATTGTACTGTAAAACCTTCTTCTGGAGTTGAGGTGTCGTCTGTATTTACAACATCATCTGTTATCGTGACATCGTCTGTAAGAAGCTCTTCATCATCTTTACAAGCAATGGCGATGAGGAGAAGTATACAAAGGGAGTAGGTACGCTTTCGCGAAAGCGTAAACCACATCATATTTATAAAGTTATATTTTTTCATTTTTAAGTACCAGATTTACGAATGACAAATAAGCCACGTGTGATGTCTGAAATAATAATATTGCCGCTATCAAAATACGGGTATACACTCCAGGCTCCATTAAACTCTGTAGCATCATTTTCTGGGTGTGTGTCAAAAGAACCAATGTCTGTTATGTTGTCAAGGCTATTGCCGCTTATATCTGCGATGCGTAACCCTGCGGTGTAATTTGTTAGGTATAAATCAAAATCTTTTACATAGAGATTGTGGTCTATAGCTTGTGTAGGTCCAAAATAAGGACCGGTGTAAACAGGGTTGTCTAGGTCTGTAAGATCAAAGACGAGTGTTCTTGAGTTGAATCCAAATTCGGTTTCATCAAACTCATCATTTGCATAGTAAATCGTATGACTTTCATCAAACCAGCCTTGATGTATGTATCCTACGTTATCTTGACTCACCGTAGAGATGAGTTGTGGATTTTCTTTATCTGTTACATCTGCTATAACCACGACATCTTCATTACTAGCTAGCAAAATTTCTCGGCCTACATAATCCATATCTGGACCGTTATAAGTTACCACTTGTGCATCGTGCGTATAGCCAGACCCTTCATAACCGCCTGCTGCAATAGGAGCAGATGGGGTGCTTATATCTATAAAATGTGGACCGCCTAAAAATGTCTCAGTACCCACAACATAAGCAAATCCAGAATCTTCATTTATTACAATATTATGGGCGTTGCCTATGTCTGTGTATAATGCATCTGCATCAAAGGTTATGGGTGTGTTTTGTACATCACGTAATCTTGTGAGGTCAAAAACTTGCATCCCGTGGTTTGCCGCCTCACTCACAATAAATGCGTGGTCATTAAATACCTTTATATCTCTCCATCTTGAGTTTATAGATGCCGTGGGGAGTTTACCTATAATAGATGGGTTTTGGGCATTTGTTATATCTATAAAAATGGTGCTTGCCTGGCCTCCTAGAATAGCATATTCACGTGATGTTGTAGCATCTGTCCAGCCCCAGATATCATTAAAGCCCGGTTCTCCTATAGTCTCTTGTGATAGATGGGACATAAGATCATAATTTGCACAGGGATAGATGTCTGCAAATCCATTAGTACAAGGTGTACGTACAAGTATATCTGTAACTACTTGTTCTGGTGCTGTAGGCTCTTCGGGTTCTGGTAACCCAGTAGCATCATCATCTTTACAAGAGAGAATTAGAAGTGCTAGAATGAGTATGTAAGATGTTATTTTCATTGAATAATAAGTCGTGTTGTGCTGTAATCTGTTTTAACAAAGTAGACCCCTTTGTTTAACTCTCTAACAGATATTGTGCCTTCTTTAGGGAGTTTCTTTGCAATAACTATTTGTCCAAGAACATTGTAAATCTTTACATCACCTATGATTTCTTTACTAGAAAGATGTACTTCATCTATTGCTGGGTTAGGATACATAGCTACAGAGATGTCTTTGCTGTCTATACTATCAACGCCCAGAGAGCTGTTTTGTTTTACAAGAAAAAAACCTCCGCCTCCACTTAGCACGATGTTACCGCTCTCAAAATAAGGATAGACATTCCAAAGTCCGCCACCAAATCCCGCCGAATCATCTGCAGGATAGGTGTCAAAGAATCCCATCTCTTCTATACTACCATTTTCTATACCCGAAATATTAATGAGGCGCATCCCTGCGCGGTAGTTTGATAAATAAAAGAGATCACCTAGTACGTAGCCATTATGATCTATCGCTTCTGTGGGTCCTTCATACTCAAAAGACAATACAGGGTTGTCAAGATCATTAAAGTCAAAAACGATAGTTCTGGTATTAAAACCAAAGTCTATCTCATCTGTTTCATCACCTAGTAAGAAGTAGCGCTGGTCTTCTGTAAACCAGCCTTGATGTGTATAGCCTATGGTAGGGTAGCTAATTGTAGAAATCTCAACAGGATTTGCTTTATCTGTTATATCTACAAGTGCAACAATATTTGCATTACTTCCTATTAGTATTTCTCTACCTGTATAATCTGTATCTGGACCGCTATAGGTTACTACCTGTGCATCGTGACTGTAATTATTGAGCCCATAACCTCCAGCTGCTGTAGGGTTCGTGGGGTCAGAAATATCTATAAAATGAGGGCCTCCGTTAAAGGTTTGTGTACCCACTGCATATGCATATCCGCTCTCAGGATTGATTATAATATTATGTGCATTACCAAAGCCATCATAGTGAGCGTCTTCTGTAAAAGTTACAGGAGTAGCAGTTATATCTGTAAGTCTTGTGAGGTCAAAAACTTGCATACCGTGGCCATTTGCTTCACTTACTATATAAGCGTGATTTTCATAAACCTTAATATCTCTCCATACACTTTCTGTTGTGTGCGTAGGCAAAGTACCTATAAGAACAATTTCATTTGGATTTGATATGTCTACAAAAGCAGTACCGTTGCGTAAGCCTATAATGGCGTACTCTTTACCATCATCAGGATTAGTCCATCCCCAGCTGTCATTTACAAATGTAGTGTTGAGGTCTGCCTCTGTAAGTCTGTCTTGAAGATCAAAACCAAAACAAGGAAACTCACCCGCCATTCCATTCTCACAAGGAGTTTGACTAGATAATAGCGTTACCTGAAAAAGTGTAAAAAGAATTGCAAGTAGAATATTTAGAGTAATTTGTAATCTCATAGGTGGAGGATTAGAATAGATAAATATACTAATGCAACAAGTGAGATGAGTAATTCCCTACAAAGGATTACTCTATTTAACACTTACCTAGCTGTCAAGTTAGTTTTTATTGATCTTTAGAATTAGGTTTGATTATCTTTGCGGCTATGTTAGAAGATAAAAATCAAGAGCGCACATCATTATCAGAATTAGGTGAGTTTGGACTTATAGACCACCTTACAAAACACTTTAAAATACACCATACATCTACAGTAAAAGGTGTGGGTGATGATGCTGCAATTCTCAATTTTCCAGATGAGCAGGTTGTGGTTACTACAGATTTGCTTGTAGAAGGGGTGCATTTTGATCTAAGCTATGTGCCTTTAAAACACCTTGGGTACAAAGCAGTAATGGTAAATCTATCTGATGTATATGCGATGAATGCAGAGGCTACACAGATAACCGTATCTATAGCAGTTTCTAATAGATTTCCCCTAGAGGCAATAGAGGAGTTATATGCGGGTATACAAACTGCGTGTAATAATTATAAGGTAGACTTAGTGGGAGGAGATACAACCTCGTCTAATGTAGGTCTCGTTATAAGTGTTACTGCAGTAGGTAAAGCAATACCAGAAGAATTAACTAAAAGATCTACAGCAAAGGCTGGTGATTTACTTGTAGTATCTGGAGATGTAGGAGCAGCATATATGGGATTACAAATCTTAGAAAGAGAGAAAGCAGTTTTTAAAGTAAACCCAAGTAGCCAGCCAGACCTTGAGCAATATAGTTATCTTATAGAAAGACAACTCAAGCCTGAAGCACGTAAGGATGTAAAATCTATCTTACAATCCCTAGAAGTACAGCCTACATCTATGATAGATGTGAGTGATGGATTGTCATCAGAGATATTGCACATCTGTAAAAATTCAGGTGTTGGATGTAATCTGTATGAGGATAAAATTCCGCTAGATCCACAAGTGATAAGTAGCTGTGAAGAGTTTGAACTTGATAGCACAACCATCGCATTAAGTGGCGGAGAAGATTATGAGCTGCTGTTTACTATTAAACAGGAAGACTTTCCAAAAATTAAGGCAAACCCTAATTTTTCAATCATAGGCCATATGACCGAAGAAAAAGAAGGAGCTCACCTTATTACAAGAGCAAATACTAAGATACCTCTTATAGCTCGTGGTTGGAATGCACTTTCTAATGAAGACTAGGAAGTACGTGACATTTTTGTGATGTAAAAATTTTCGTATACCTCATTAATGCGGCGCATTTTTGGAGTAAGTGGGGTGTAGTGACCATAACCATCTAGTGTATATTGTTTTTTACAGTGCGTACATTCAAATTCTTTTAAATGTGACTGGTAACGCTTCGTAAGACGATACTTGTGTCCAAAAATTTTACAAGCAACAGCGGCTAGTTGATTTCTTTTAGGTTGTAGGGGGGTAATTTCTATGGATTTCATTTCTTATGATTTGGGATATCAAAGTAAATAAATATCTATGAAATACACAAATATATCGACTAAAAGCACTGACATTAATTTATATGTTAAAGAGTTTTAAGGATTTACAAGTAGGGAAAGTGTAAAATTCCCTATTAGTTTTACCTACTTTAGGTCTAATCCAGACCTGCAGATGTTGTTACAAATTCTTCCAGAAGCTTCGCTACTAGCTCTGTGTGTGAGATATGAGACATATGACCACTATCTATGATTTTAAAAAATGCAATGTTTTTCTCAAAGTGATCTTTATGAGTTTCTGCATTTATAATCCAGTCTTTAGCTCCTAGTATCATTCCTTGTGCAAAGGGAGCTTTTTTCCAAAAAGCGCTGAGGTCCTCACGTACTTGCATTCCACTATTTGCTGCAATGTATCCTTGTACAGGAGTTTTTAATGCGTGATCTAGAGCTTCACTTATTTGATTGCGGTGGTTTGCTTTTGTCTTGGGGTCAAAAAGATTTGTAAAAGACATACGTACTAGCTGCTCGTACTGTGTTTTTGCCATTTTATTTGCCCTTGTGCGCAATGCTACGCGCTCATTGTCATCTGGTAGCGGTGTTGAGTTAAGTAAACAAAGTGATGTGATACGTTCTGGTTGCGCTTTCGCGAAAGCGAGACCCACATAACCACCCATAGAGTGGCCTACTAGATGCATTTTTGTGATTGCTAGTGTGTCAACCACTGTTTGTACAGCGGCCGCCATATCTTCCATAGTGTGCACATATCCAGTATGACCAGAAGCACCGTGTCCCAAAAGGTCAATGCAAATGACTCTATGTCGAGATCTAAGTTTACTTTGTATAGCGTCCCACATAGTATGATTTTCAAGAAAACCGTGAAGTAAAATAATAGGTGTGCCAGATCCTGTATCTGTATAAAAAATGGAAGCACCTTTGTGGTTAATGGTCATTAGTTCTATATTGGAGGGCAAATATCAAGCAACCTATGAGAATGACCAAACAAACCTTCATTACAGCTTTTGCGCTGTTCTCTCTTTTTTTTGGCGCGGGTAATTTAATCTTACCACCATTTTTAGGTTATAACGCCGGCAGCTCGTGGTGGCTAGTACTTTTAGGTTTTATTATATCTGCAGTGGTGATACCTATACTGGCCATATATGGGCACGCTAGATTACAAGGTACAATGCTGGACTTTGCAAAAAAGGTATCGCCACTATTTGCCTTACTATACGGTATAATCATTTACGCAATCTCTATTGCACTGCCAGCGCCTCGCACCGCATCTGTGACCTATGAGATGGCCATACGGCCATATTTTGATATCTCTAGTTTAACCTTAAGTAGCCTCTATTTTATTCTTGTTTTAGTTTTTGTGCTCAATAGATCAAAAATGATGGACATTGTAGGTAAGTATCTCACTCCAGCAATATTAATTATTCTAGCTATTGTAATAGGTGTAGGTCTTTTTGGAGAATATGAGCCTATGCGCGCTTCTATTTTTGACAATACAATTACGAGCGGTATACTTGAAGGTTATCAAACTTTTGATGCTATAGGAGGTGTTGTAGTAGGAGGTGTAATTGTCATATCATTAGGTTTTAAAAACAGCACCCCTACCGAAAATAAGAGAATCATCACACAAGGAGGAATCATTGCTGGCTTAGGATTGTTATTTATTTATGGCGGCCTCATCTATCTAGGAGCTTTGCGTAGCGGGGGTGCAGAAGTGACAGATCGCACGGCTTTATTATCTATGCTTAGTGTAGACACACTAGGAGCCGTGGGTAGTAGAGTACTTGCAGTATTAGTTAGTCTTGCCTGTTTTACAACGGCAGTAGGTATTGTCACAGGTACATCAGACTTTGTAAAAGGGATTTTTAATAATTCGCAACTTGCATATAACATAACTGCCGTACTAGGTTGTGTGCTGGGCGTGGTAATGGGACAGCTAGATGTAATGTCTATTATTGCCGTAGCCGTACCTGCACTTATGTTTATTTATCCTATAACCATTGTGTTGATTATACTCAATGCCTTACCAGATAAATGGACAACGGTACTTGTGTTTAGGTCTGTAGTGATTGCGACTATTTTATTTAGCGCGCCAGATTTCTGGGCATCATTAGGCTTTAGTGAGCAAATGAAGGGTATAAAAGAATTTATACCCCTAGGCACGGTAAGCTTAGGCTGGTTATTGCCTGCTGTGATAACACTTATTGCGGTAAATGTTTTTACGCTTTCGCGAAAGCGTACTACTTAAGATTGTAATTTTTTAATGGCAGAAAATGCTCTGTCTACAAGCTCATCTTCTACCAGAATTATAAATTCATTGGTAGTTGAAATCACCTCTTGAAGCGATATACCTTCCCAAGCAAGGCGTTTAAAAATCTGATAATATAAGCCAGCAACAGCTGTATTACCTTGTGGCAATCGTATACTTATAGCCGAAAGGTTGCCTTGAAAATTGAGTATGTTTTCTGTTTTAAAGTGATCTCTTATGTGTGCCTCTTCACTAGCAGAGCTTATGAGTGTGCTCTCGTGTATACCGCGAGTAAACGTGTAAAACACCTGCTGATTTGTAGCGATGGTACTAAGTATCTGAGCGTGATTTTGGATGAGAGTGCCAGAGTTTTGAAATGTAAAAACGATTAGTTTTGATCGTACCGTGATATCACCTAGTCCATTAAGGACCTCCTTGAGTCGTAATGATTTTTGAGTATCTGTAGGAGAAGCATATCGTCTCAACGCCATAAGTATAGCGCCGTCTTTTACAGGCTTTTTAAGCATCTTAGACACTAGCGGATTTAAGTTTTCGGCCAGTGCGGCATAGTTTATTATCTTTTGAGATAATGCTTCTTCTAGGTAGGGCTGCTTTGCAATAATGGCCGCTACGCAATCTGATATTGTATTCAAATCGTTATATAATTAACATTTTGTTCAAAATTAGTCTATTTTCTTCATTTATGCGGTTAGAATGAGTCACAGAAATACATTTGTATAAAAATGTAACCTATGCAAGTATTAAAATTTGGAGGAACCTCAGTAGGATCTATTGAAAATATGATCTCTGTGCGTCATATCATAGACTCACCACAACCTAAGATTGTTGTACTATCTGCAATGTCTGGTACTACAAATGCTCTTGTTGCTATTGCAACTGCAGCACGAGAAGGTGACGTAGCTACAGCACATAAAACAAGAGGAGATTTACAATCTAGATATGATGATGTTATTGAGCAATTGTTTACAGATAAACATATTAAATCTCTGGTTATAGGATATGTAGATGAGGTGTTTGCAGAGGTAGAGAGAATCACGGTAGAGAAGGAGATCACCTTGCAAATGGAAGAAGCTATTGTCGCTCAAGGTGAGTTGCTATCTACATTTATATTTTGTCACTTTTTACAACAAGAAGGGCTTAGTGCTGCTTTATTACCAGCATTAGAGTTTATGAGAATAGATAAGGATAATGAACCAGACCAGTTTTATATACGTCAAAACCTTGAGCGCGTGATAGAAAATGCGGGTCAGCATACCATTTACATCACTCAGGGTTTTATATGTCGCAACTATAGTGGTGAGATATCAAACCTACAACGAGGAGGAAGCGATTATACAGCAACCATTGTAGGTGCTGCAATTGAGTCTAGCGAGGTGCAGATCTGGACAGATATAGACGGTTTTCATAACAACGACCCGCGGTTTGTAGAGGAGACAAAAGCAATAGGTGCCCTTTGTTATGATGAGGCGGCAGAGCTCGCTTACTTTGGCGCAAAAATATTACACCCTCAGACTGTACAACCCTTGCGAGAAGCGCGCATCCCGTTACGTTTAAAAAATACAATGGAGCCAGATGCGTCTGGTACTGTGATAACGCACAGATCACAAGGTGAAGGAATCAAAGCAATCGCTGCCAAAGATGGTATAACCGCACTCAAAATAAAGTCGAGTAAGATGTTACTCGCCCACGGTTTTTTAAGCAAAGTGTTTGACGTATTTGCACGCTACGAGACATCAATAGATATGATTACTACATCAGAAATCGCAGTGTCACTTACCATAGATAACACGAGTAATCTTGATGCCATTTTAACTGAGCTTGTGCAATTTTCACAAGTTGTGGTAGATGATAAGCAAAGTATAATATGCTTAGTGGGTAATGCGGTAAACCGTCATCCAGATACGCATAAACTATTCCAAGTATTGCAAGATGTGCAAGTGCGTATGATTTCCTTTGGAGGGAGTGATCATAACATATCTATACTGGTTGCCACAGAAGATAAAAAACGAGCACTTTCTTTATTACAAGAATATATGTTTGCAACCCCAGTTGCTTAATTAGAGAATCTAATAAAAACAAAAGCCCATCATTTATAAAAATGATGGGCTTTTAATATGATGTAACTAGCGTGTCTAGCTATTCATTAAATCTTCTATTTCTTGTACCGTGATAGGGATATCACGCATAAGATTAAAAGGCTCGCCAGACTCTTGGATAACTACATCATCCTCTAGTCTAATCCCAAAACCTTCATCTGGAATATAAATTCCTGGCTCTACGGTAAAGACTTGATTTGCCTGCATAGGTTCGTGTAGTAAACCATAGTCGTGGGTGTCAAGACCTATGTGGTGAGAAGTGCCGTGCATAAAGTACTTCTTGTATGCTGGCCAGTCTGGGTTTTCATTTTGTACATCTGCCTTGTCTAGTAGTCCTAAGCTTAGTAACTCAGAAGTCATAATCTTACCTACCTCTACGTGGTATTGCTCCCATAAAGTTCCTGGTACTAGGAGTTTTGTTGCCTCGTCTTTTACTTTTAAAACAGCATTGTAAACGGCTTTTTGTCTATCTGTAAAACGACCACTCACAGGTATGGTGCGCGTCATATCACTAGAGTAATTTGCATACTCTGCACCTACATCCATAAGGATAAGATCTCCAGCTTTACACTGCTGGTTGTTTTCTATGTAGTGTAGCACGTTTGCATTATTTCCAGAAGCAATAATAGGTGTGTAGGCAAACTTTTTAGAACGGTTTCTTAAAAACTCGTGTATATATTCTGCCTCAATCTCATATTCCCATACACCAGGTTTTACAAATCCAAGCACACGACGGAAACCTTTATTAGTAATATCGCAAGCCTTTTGCATAAGGTCTAGCTCTATTTGATCTTTTACAGAGCGCAGGCGTTGTAAGATAGGGTTGCTCTTTGCTACACAGTGAGCAGGGTACTTTGCTTTCCACCATTTTGTAAAGCGATCTTCACGAGTCTCTGTCTCAACACTTGCTCTGTAGTGCTCATTAGTATTTACATATACTGTCTCTGCATAGGTCATAAGTTCTGTAAATACTTTTTCTAGGTCTTGCAGCCATAATACCGTTTTAACCCCAGAAGTAGCTGTGGCTTTTTCTTTGGTAAGTTTTTCACCTTCCCAGACAGCAATATGATCATTTGTTTCTCTTACAAAAAGAATCTCGCGATACTTCTCTTTTGGACAGTCCGGAAACATAACAAGCACAGACTCTTCTTGGTCTACACCACTTAGATAAAAAATATCACGGTGTTGCTCAAAAGGGAGTGTACTATCTGCACTCACGGGGTAAATATCATTACTATTAAAAACGGCTAGACTATTTGGCTTCATTTGTGCCATAAAGTTCTTGCGATTTTTTATAAAAAGTGCGTTGTCTATAAGGTCGTATTTCATTGTAACTCTAGATTAGAATGTAAAAATACAAATTTGGGTACGCTTTCGCGAAAGCGTAACAACTCATAACCCCAAAAAAGGACTTCTACTTGTTAAACTAAATCCAAAAGTTTTCTTAAAATAAGTCCTTTGCGTATTTTCATTGCCTTATAAAATCCAAACCAAATGAACATACGTTACTTTCTAGCATCTGGAGCGCTGCTTTTTGCGCTTGCAAATGGAAACTCACAGCAAGCTGCATCTACAACGCAACAACAAGAGCAGGCTGTTAAAGAAAAAATGCTAGCAGCTCAAAATAGTCTTGTAAAAAATATTCCTTTTGAAAACATAGGTCCTTCTATTATGAGTGGCCGTGTGGTAGATCTAGCAATTAATCCAGATATGCCATCAGAGTTTTATGTAGGTTATGCTTCTGGAGGGTTGTGGTATACTAATAATAATGGGACCACATTTACCCCAGTGATGGATAATGCTCCCACACAAAACGTAGGAGAAGTAACAGTACACTGGCCTAGTAATACTATCTGGGTAGGTACGGGAGAAAATAATGCATCGCGCTCTAGTTATGCAGGGATAGGTCTTCTCAAATCTACAGATGGTGGCAAGACTTGGAAAAATATGGGTCTTACAGACTCGCACCATATAGGGCGCATCCTTATTAATCCAGAAAATCCAGATGAGGTTGTGGTAGGTGCTGTAGGACACTTATACTCAAAAAATGAAGAACGTGGAATTTATAAAACTACAGATGGTGGCCTCACCTGGAAAAAGACCCTGTATGTAGATGATGCCTCTGGTATTATTGATATAGATAATGATCCCAATGATTTTAACCTGATGTATGCCTCTTCTTGGGAGAAGGATAGAAAGGCGTGGAATTTTGAAGGTTCTGGTAGTGGCTCTGGTATTTACAAGAGTACAGATGCTGGTGACACTTGGACAAAGTTATATAGCTTTCCCGCTGGTAAAGGAGTAGGTCGTATAGGTCTTGCAGTGTATGATAAAAATACGGTATATGCTGTGCACGATAGCCAGTTTAGAAGAGAAGAGGGTAAAAAACGACCACAAAAATCTGATGCTTTATATAAAGATGATTTTAAGACAATGAGTGTTGCTCAGTTTTTAAGCTTAGATAACAAGCGACTCGATAACTTTTTAAAGTCTAACGGGTTTCAAGAAAAGTACAGAGCTGCAAATGTAAAGTCTATCGTGAGACAAGGTGATGCTGTGCCTGCAGATATTGCAACCTATTTACAAACGGCAAACACACAGCTTTTTGACACACCTGTAGTGGGGGCAGAGGTATATAGATCTAATGATGGAGGGAAGACCTGGAAAAAAACACATAAAGGATACATAGACGCTCTTTACTATAGTTACGGCTATTACTTTGGAGAGATTAATGTAAATCCGTCAGATAAGGAAGATATTTATATATACGGAGTACCTATTGTAAAGTCCAAAGATGGAGGTAAAACCTTTACAAGCATAAGTGCAGAAAATGTACACTCAGATCATCACGCATTATGGATTAACCCAAAAAATGAAAATCACCTTATAAATGGTAATGACGGTGGTGTAAACATAAGTTATGATGATGGTGCAAACTGGATAAAAGCAAACGACCCTTCAGTAGGGCAGTTTTATTACATACAGGTAGATAATCAAGAGCCTTACAACGTGTATGGCGGTCTTCAAGATAATGGAGTATGGGTTGCACCTAGCAATGCATCACAAGATAAATCTTGGTTGCAAAGAGGGCAGTACCCTTGGGAGATGATTATGGGAGGAGATGGTATGCAAGTGCAGGTAGATAATAGAGATGCAAATATTGTGTACACTGGATTTCAATTTGGGAGTTATTATCGTATTAACCGTGAGACGGGTGAAAACAAGAGATTTGATATCAAGCACGAGTTAGGAGAAACGCCTTATCGTTTTAACTGGCAGACGCCTATCTTACTAAGTAGTCATAACCAAGACATCTTATATCTGGGTGGGAACAAGTTAATGCGATCTATGAATCAAGGTGATGACTGGGTAGCTATAAGCCCAGATCTTACTAACGGCGGTAAGCCGGGTAATGTCGCTTACGGTACACTCGCTACAGTTTCAGAATCTCCGTTTGAGTTTGGACTTATTTATACAGGTAGTGATGATGGTAAGGTAAGCGTAACGACTAATGGTGGTGGTGACTGGAAAGACATTACAGGTACATTGCCAAAAGACTTATGGGTATCTCGCATTGTCGCAAGTGAGCATAAAAAAGAGCGTGTATACGTAACCCTTAACGGTTATAGATGGGATGATTTTAAAACCTACGTTTATGTTTCTGATAATTATGGGGAAACTTGGAAAGACATTTCGGCAAACATCCCTATGTCTCCGGTAAATGTTATTGTAGAAGACCCAGTAAAGGATAATATCGTTTACGTAGGTACAGATAATGGTGCTTATGTGAGTCTAGATGGTGGTACTTCTTATCACGCTTTCGCGAAAGCGGAATCTGGAGACAGCACAGCACCACTTCCAGCTGTAGCCGTACACGATATGAAAATCCAAAAGAAAGCAAACCATCTCTTGCTAGGAACCCACGGAAGAAGCATCTACAGAACAGATCTTAGTGCCATTCAAAACGTGTCTCTTGATAAAACGGCAGAGATTTTTGATATCGCCGAAGTTGAGCATAGCCGAAGATGGGGAACAAGCTGGAGTAACTGGTCTGATCCTTTTGAGCCATCTACGCCTATAAGTTACTACACGAGCAACGCAGGTAAATACGAGTTAGTCGTAAAAAGTACAGAAGGAAAGGAGTTAAACCGTATGGCGTTAAATCCAGCAGCGGGAATTAACCAAGTCTCGTATGACTTAACGATTACTGAAAAAGGAAAAAAATATCTTGAAAAAGCAGATAGTTCTCTTAATATTAAGAAAACTAAAAACGGGAAATATTATCTCCCTAAAGGAACATATACTGTCGTTTTAGACGGTGGAGGTGGTAATACAGAAGTTGCAACTACCACGCTGTTAGTTGATTAGTAGCACTTTTAAAATCTTTTTTAGAACCCATTGCCTCTTAAGATGTAATGGGTTTTTTAATGTCTCGTAAGTCCTTTTCAAAAATTTTGAAAGTGTTTAATCATATATAGGTTTAGGTAGGAGGTGATTGTTAAATCTTGAACAGCTGCGTTAAGGTTTTTATAATGATTCTAAATAGTAAGAATACAAACGCTCTAAGGTTGCCAAAACAACGTTTGCGCCGTATTTTTGTTGGGATTATTCCAAACTAAAACTAAATGAGCGGATTATTAAAATCTTCAATAGGGCGTAAAGTAGCAATGGCACTTTCCGGACTCTTTCTTGTGATCTTTTTGACACAACACTTCGTGATCAACAGTACAGCTGTAATTGATCCAGATACGTTTAATGCTTGGTCCCACTTTATGGGTACAAACCCATTAGTACAGTTTGCGTTGCAACCTGTATTAATCTTTGGAGTGGTTTTTCACTTTGTGATGGGCTTTGTGTTAGAATTACAAAACAGAAAAGCGCGTCCTGTTAAGTATGCAAACTACAAAGGAGGAGAAGCAGCGCCTTGGACTTCTCGTAATATGATTTTATCAGGACTTGTGATTCTTGCGTTTTTAGGTCTTCACTTTTATGATTTCTGGATTCCAGAGATGATTCATAAATATGTTGAGTTTGCACCAGAAGATCCTACAAGATATTATGCAGAGACTGTGCATAAATTTGAAAGCCCAGTGCGAGTGGCACTTTATGTAATATCATTTGTATTACTTGCTTTACACTTATGGCACGGGTTTGCTTCTACTTTTCAGTCTGTTGGTTTTAATAATGCATACTCAAAAGCACTTTCAAAATTTGCAAAGGTTTGGGCAGTTGCAATACCAGTAGGTTTTATACTTATTGCTGTGTACTTACACCTTAACCAAATCCCTCACTAAAAAATATAGCTATGGCATTAGATTCTAAAATACCTCAAGGACCACTAGCTGATAAGTGGACAAAACATAAAAATGACATTAATCTTGTAAACCCTGCAAACAAGCGTCTTATAGATGTAATCGTTGTAGGTACGGGTCTTGCCGGAGGATCTGCAGCAGCAACGCTTGCAGAGCTTGGGTATAACGTGAAAGCTTTTTGTTTTCAAGATTCACCTCGTCGTGCACACTCTATTGCTGCACAAGGAGGTATAAACGCCGCAAAAAACTATCAAGGAGATGGAGACTCAACATACCGTTTATTTTATGATACGGTAAAGGGTGGTGATTACCGCTCTAGAGAGTCTAACGTATACCGTCTTGCTGAGGTTTCGGCAAATATTATTGACCAGTGTGTCGCACAAGGAGTTCCTTTTGCACGTGATTACGGTGGGCTATTAGACAACCGTTCTTTTGGAGGGGTGCTTGTGAGTCGTACCTTCTACGCAAAAGGTCAAACAGGACAACAATTATTACTAGGTGCTTACTCTGCGATGAACCGCCAGATAGGTCGTGGTAAGATCAAAATGTATAACCGTCACGAGATGCTAGACATCGTAAAAGTAGACGGTAAAGCGCGTGGTATTATAACACGTAACTTAATAACAGGTGAGATAGAGCGTCACAGTGCGCACGCCGTTGTATTAGGAACTGGAGGATATGGTAATGTGTTCTACCTTTCTACTAACGCGATGGGGTCTAACGTAACTGCTGCTTGGAAAGCTCACAAACGTGGTGCTTACTTTGCAAATCCTTGTTATACTCAAATACATCCTACGTGTATCCCAGTATCTGGTGATCACCAGTCTAAGCTTACCCTTATGTCTGAGTCATTACGTAATGATGGTCGTATATGGGTACCTGCAAAGAAAGAAGATGCAATCGCAATACGCGAGGGGCGTCTTAAGCCTACAGATCTTAAGGAAGAAGATAGAGATTACTACCTAGAGCGTCGTTACCCAGCATTTGGTAACCTTGTACCTCGTGATGTTGCCTCAAGAGCGGCAAAAGAGCGTTGTGATGCAGGCTTTGGAGTAAATAAAACAGGAGAGGCTGTTTACCTTGACTTTGCTTCGGCAATAGAGCGTTATGGTAAAGAGCAAGCATATGTACAACACCTTGGTGCAAATGATAAAGCACTTGTAAAGAAGCTAGGTCAAGAAGTTGTAAAAACAAAGTATGGTAACTTATTTCAGATGTACAACAAGATTGTAGATCAAGATCCATACAACACGCCTATGATGATTTACCCAGCGGTACACTACACAATGGGAGGTCTTTGGGTAGATTATAACTTACAGACTACTGTAGAGGGACTATATGCAATAGGAGAAGCAAACTTCTCAGACCACGGTGCAAACCGCTTAGGAGCTTCTGCACTTATGCAAGGTCTTGCAGATGGATACTTTGTATTACCATACACAATAGGTGACTACTTATCACACGATATACGTACGGGACCTATCTCTACAGATACTCCAGAGTTTGAAGAAGCAGAGCAAAACGTGCGTAAGCAGGTAGGTGCGCTTATTAATAATGAAGGATCTAAACCGGTAGATTATTTCCACAAAAAGCTTGGAAAGATTATGTGGAACAAATGTGGTATGTCTCGTAACGCGACAGACCTACAGAGCGCCATAGATGAGATTTCTGCATTACGTGATGAGTTCTATAAAGAAGTAAGAGTGCCAGGTACTCAAAATGAGTTTAACGAAGAGCTTGCAAAAGCACTGCGTGTGGCAGACTTCTTAGAGTTAGGAGAGCTATTTGCAAAAGATGCACTTACTCGTAATGAGTCTTGTGGAGGTCACTTTAGAGAAGAATCTGTAGAGCTAGACGGACCACAAAAAGGCGAAGCACTACGTGATGATGAAAACTTCACATTCGTATCTGCTTGGGAATACAAAGGAGCGCCAAAAGATGCAGTATTGCATAAAGAAGAGCTCAACTATGAGAATATTGAAGTAAAACAAAGAAGCTATAAATAAGAAAGATATATGAAACTAACGTTAAAAATTTGGCGTCAAAAAAGCGCACAAGCTAAAGGACAAATGGTGACATACCCTATCGATGGTATCGATGGAGATATGTCTTTCTTAGAGATGATGGATGTGCTTAACAATAAGCTCATTAATGAAGGAGAAGAGCCAGTAGTGTTTGATCACGACTGTCGTGAGGGTATCTGTGGGTCTTGCTCTATGTTTATTAATGGTGAGGCACACGGGCCAGATCGTCTTGTAACTACGTGTCAATTGCATATGCGCAAGTTTAAAGATGGTGAGACTATCACAATAGAGCCTTTTAGAGCAGATGGATTCCCAGTGATAAAAGATCTTATGGTAGATCGTTCGGCTTTTGATCGTATACAGCACGCTGGAGGATTTATTTCTGTAAACACTTCTGGTAATACACAAGATGCAAACTCAATTCCAATTGAAAAGGCAGATGCAGACGACGCTTTTGCTGCAGCAACTTGTATAGGTTGTGGTGCTTGTGTTGCAAGTTGTAAAAATGCCAGTGCAATGCTATTTGTATCTGCAAAGGTGAGCCAGTTTGCTTTATTACCACAAGGTCAGGTAGAGGCTACAGATCGTGTTCTTAATATGGTAAAACAAATGGACGAAGAAGGATTCGGAAACTGTACAAACACAGGAGCTTGTGAGGTAGAGTGTCCTAAAGGGATTTCTCTTGAGAACATTGCACGTATGAATCGTGAGTATCTTTCTGCTAGTCTAAAAGGATAATATATAAGGTGTTATAGCCTAACAAATTATTGATATAAAAATCTCAAACTATATAGGTTTGAGATTTTTTTTGCGCTTTCGCGAAAGCGAAATAAACACAACTCCTTGCATTTTAGGTAGTTGTGGTTTAAGGCATATTTTAAAAAGGGGGCTTTTGACCCTAGTAGAAAAAGTTAGTAAAGACGATATTTGTAGTATAAGCAACCCCAATAAACACTTACCTATTTATGAAAATTACGATCATTATTATTGTTATTCTACTGCTTGCACTTGCTTTCATTTCTTAAATAAAGGATTTATTAAGACTGCCTGGCAAAGTATAATATGAGATTTCATTGCTCATTTTATTAATTAAATAACCCTTAAAAGATTTTAAAAATTTCGTTCTTGAACGGAATTTTTTTTTGTCATGATTCTTTTTAGTCAGACCTACAAATGGGTTCTGCAAATTCTTATTAAGACGTTATTAAAAACAGCTCTAAGCAAGCCTAAAACCCCTTGCTAGGCTAGTTTTGAACCGTTAAAATTATAATTGTTAATAAGATTTATTGCAGAGTTTAATTATCTAAATATCAGTATTTTACGTATTAATTTTTAGAAATTTTTATGAAAAGTAAAAATTAGGCTGTGTTGAAAACTTTGTGAATAACGACACTGTTAATTCTGAAGCCTCCGGCTCTTTTTTCTTGATATTTGTTAGTCCCAAGTAGAAAGAAAAAGATTAATAGTTAAAAGAAAAAGTATGAGCTTCGTAGAACCAATCCTGGCAGAAAATAAAGATAGATTTGTGATATTCCCTATACAGCACGACGATATTTGGGAGTGGTATAAAAAGTCTGAGGCTAGTTTTTGGACTGCAGAAGAGATAGACCTTCACCAAGATCTCGTAGACTGGAAAGGAAAACTTACAGATGATGAGCGTTACTTTATAAAACACATTCTCGCATTTTTTGCCGCATCAGATGGAATTGTAAATGAAAACCTTGCAGAAAATTTTGTAAACGAAGTACAGTACTCTGAGGCAAAATTCTTCTACGGTTTCCAGATTATGATGGAAAACATACACTCAGAAACCTACTCATTACTTATCGATACCTACGTAAAAGACGAAGTAGAGAAAGACAAACTTTTTAACGCACTTGAGAACTTCCCTGCAATTAAGAAAAAAGCAGATTGGGCTCTTAAATGGATAGACTCACCAAGCTTTGCAGAACGTCTTATTGCATTTGCAGCTGTAGAGGGAATCTTTTTCTCAGGAGCATTTTGTTCTATATACTGGTTAAAGAAAAGAGGGCTTATGCCAGGACTTACATTCTCAAACGAGCTTATCTCTCGTGATGAGGGCGTACACTGTGATTTTGCCGTACACCTGCACAATCACCACCTTGTAAATAAAGTGCCAAAAGAGCGTATTACAGAGATTATTGTAAATGCACTAGATATAGAACGTGAGTTTATCACAGAATCACTTCCGGTAAGTCTTATCGGGATGAATTCAAACTTAATGACACAGTACTTAGAGTATGTGACAGACCGTTTACTTACAGAACTAGATTGTGAGAAAGTATACAATACGGCAAATCCATTTGACTTTATGGATATGATTTCACTTCAAGGTAAAACTAACTTCTTTGAGAAGCGAGTAGGAGAGTATCAAAAAGCAGGAGTTGTAAAAGATAAAGATGACGACGGTAGTGGTCAGTCTATAAGCTTTGATGCATCTTTCTAAAGCATTATAATAAATAATTAATAGGTGGAAGAGGTTTTCTTTTCCGCTTTCGCGAAAGCGTAACAACACGTAATCGCCATAACATTAACCAATGGATACATTCTCCAAGAGAGATTGTCATCCCTAATTCTAACCGAATTCTCAAAAAGGGGGAAACTTATGAGAATTCACAATATTTTAAGTCTATGTATGTAGTAAAAAGAGATGGCCGTCAGGAACCGGTTATGTTTGACAAAATCACCGCAAGGGTAAAGAAGTTATGTTACGAGCTAAGTGATTTTGTAGATCCGGTAAAGATCTCAATGCGTGTTATAGAAGGGTTGTACGACGGTGTTACTACAAGTGAACTAGATAACCTTGCAGCAGAAACTGCAGCGTCTATGACTACAAGTCACCCAGATTATGCAAAGCTGGCAGCACGTATCTCTGTATCAAACCTACATAAGAACACAAAGAAGTCATTTTCTGAAGTGATGACAGACCTTTATCAATACGTTAACCCACGTACTGGTAAAAAAGCACCTATGGTTGCAGACGAGGTGTATAAAGTCATAATGGACAACAAAGATGAGCTAGACTCAACAATTATCTATAACCGTGATTTTGGATATGATTACTTTGGTTTTAAAACACTTGAGCGTTCATACCTACTTAAAATCAATGGCCAGATAGCAGAGCGTCCTCAACATATGTTAATGCGTGTATCTATAGGGATTCACCTTAACGATCTAGAGGCAGCAAAGGAGACATATATGTTAATGTCTAAGAAGTACTTTACACACGCTACACCTACATTATTTAACTCAGGTACACCTAAGCCTCAAATGTCATCTTGTTTCCTACTTACAATGAAGGATGACAGTATAGAAGGTATATATGATACACTTAAGCAAACAGCAAAGATTTCTCAAAGCGCAGGAGGTATAGGATTATCTATACACAACATACGTGCAAAGGGAGCATACATAGGAGGTACTAATGGTACGTCTAACGGTATTGTGCCTATGCTTAAAGTGTTTAACGACACGGCACGTTATGTAGATCAAGGAGGAGGAAAACGTAAAGGTTCTTTTGCAATCTATATGGAGCCTTGGCACGCAGATATTTTTGACTTCTTAGATCTTAAGAAAAACCACGGAGCAGAAGAGATGAGAGCCCGTGATCTTTTTTATGCAATGTGGATCTCAGACTTGTTTATGAAACGAGTACAAGAGGATGGAAAGTGGACACTTATGTGTCCTAATGAATGTCCAGACCTTTTTAACGTACACGGTGAAGAGTTTGAAGCGCTTTATACAAAGTACGAGCAAGAAGAAAGAGGTCGCAGGACTATAAAAGCACGTGAACTGTGGGAGAAAATTATGGAGTCTCAAATAGAGACAGGTACACCATATATGCTCTACAAGGATGCTGCAAACCGTAAGTCTAACCAGAAAAATCTTGGTACCATACGTTCTTCAAACTTATGTACAGAGATTCTTGAGTACACATCAGAAGACGAGGTGGCAGTATGTAACCTTGCATCTATTGCACTGCCTATGTTTGTAAAGAATGGTGCTTTTGACCACCAAGAACTTTACAATATCACAGTACGCGCTACTAAGAACCTTAACAAGGTGATAGACCGTAACTACTACCCAGTAATTGAGGCAGAAAACTCTAATATGCGTCACCGTCCTATTGGACTTGGCGTGCAGGGTCTTGCAGATACATTTATAAAACTGCGTTTACCTTTTACAAGTGACGAGGCTAAAAAGCTTAACCAAGAGATTTTTGAGACACTATATTTTGCAGCGGTAACAGCTTCAAAAGATATGGCTAAGGTAGAAGGACCTTACCAAAGTTTTGAAGGATCACCTATATCACAAGGAGAGTTCCAGTATAACCTATGGAATATAAAAGATGAGGAATTAAGTGGTCGTTGGGACTGGGCATCACTTCGTAAAGAAGTAATGGAGCACGGTGTGCGTAACTCGCTACTTGTAGCACCTATGCCTACAGCATCTACTTCTCAAATACTTGGTAATAACGAAGCTTTTGAACCATATACTTCTAATATTTATACACGTCGTGTACTATCTGGAGAGTTTATTGTGGTAAACAAGCACTTACTAGAAGACCTTGTAGCGCTTAACCTTTGGAATGATGATCTTAAAGCAGCTATTATGCGTGCAAATGGATCTATACAAGGGATAGATGTGATACCTGCAGACTTAAAAGAACTGTATAAAACTGTATGGGAAATGTCTATGAAAGATATTATAGATATGTCTCGCCAGAGAGGGTACTTTATTGACCAGTCACAATCTCTTAACTTATTTATGGAAGGGGCAAACTTTGCAAAGCTTACCTCTATGCACTTCTACGCGTGGCAAAGCGGATTAAAAACAGGTATGTATTACCTCCGTACAAAATCTGCGGTAGATGCTAAGAAGTTTACACTTTCTGCAAAGAAAAAAGAAGCTCCGGTTACTGCACCTACAGCGCCAAAACAGCAAGTAGCGGCAAGAGCTGCACAAACGCTTACAGCAACTCAAGCGCCAGCACCAGCACCTATACCTGCTCCACAAGCAGAGATATCTAAGGTAGATGCTATCGCTCAACACGCGCAAAACGTTGCAGATATGCAAGTGCAAATGAGCTTAGAAGAGCCAGCTCCTGCTTATGAAGCACAGCAAGCACAACTTAAAGAGCAAACTACTGCACAGCAGCCTAACACAGCCCCTATGACGCCAGAAGAAATGAAGGCTATCATAGCACAAGCAAAAGCTGCCGAAGGTGATGACGATTGTTTAATGTGCGGATCATAAACCGTCAAACATAACTAACCAAAAAAACGGCTCTCTATTTTATAGAGAGCCGTTTTTTATTTAAACAGTTTTAATTTTAGAATCCTAATACAAAATAGGTCGCTGCTACGGCGATTATAAGAATCACTAATGTGATAATTATAAACGTAGCTCCAAAACGAGTTTTCTTATTATCTTGAAGTAAATACTCTTCAGTTGGGTCTTCTTTATCTTTTATTATATCTGACATATCTATCTATATTTTGGTTAGATACGTAAGTTACAATGAGGTGTCCGGCATATGATGTGTGTTAAGTATTATTAACAAGAGTTTTGACGTATCATTAACGTTTTTAGAGGCGTTACGCTTTCGCGAAAGCGTACTTGTCTCCTATATAATAAAAGCCCTATACGCGATGTATAGGGCTTTTTGTAAACTAAATTATGAGATTAAGATCTCTTATGCTCTGAATTATATAAATCAAGAAGATTTAGAATTTCCTCAATTAGGTCTTTTGTCTCTAGTAGTAAACCAAAGTAAAGAGTGGTATTCTTAGGAGAAGACTCCTCAGAGCGTGTGCGCTCTACTTGCTTTTGAATCTTATCTGTAACCTGGCCATAGAGTTCATCTTTTCTACCTAAAAGAGCTTCTATACGCATATAGTTACGATCATTAAAGGCAGTGGCTGTTTCTTGTAAAAACTCACTAAGCTTGTTATCTATCTCTTGTAGGTCTTTAATTTGAGTAAAGCGCAGTGGCTTGTGGTTATTATTTACGTGTTTGTAACTAGACTTTGCGATGTACTCAAGTGATTGCGTGATATCTTCTAGATAGCCTAATATCTCAATGTAGAAGTTAGAGCCACGTACAGAGGTTTCTTCAAGATTCTTTATAAAGTAAAAGATGTTGTTGCGCAGTTCATCTATCTCATCATTGAGCTTCTCTACGGTGCCTCTACTTTTCTTAAGGCTGCCCACTTTATTTTTTGCAAGACCTTTAAGAGTACCAGTGTAGATCTTATTGGTACGTAAGATTGTTTTTGCAATATTGTCTGCACTTTCTTCTATAATTCCAGAGATGGTGTGACTCTCTGCTTTACGTAAGTCTTCTTCTATCTGCGCTTCCTTATTACTCTTTTTTGTTGCTATATAGTTACGTACGAGCATAGCTATGGCGAGTATAAAAAGACCTATTATAGCTAGGTTGCCACCTAAGTACATTAGGTATGCAAATATACCAGCCGCTGTAAATGCGCTAAATGCTGTTAAGAACCATCCTCCTATTACATTAAGTACTCCCGCAACACGATATACGGCGCTTTCTGCTCCCCACGCACGATCTGCAAGAGAAGTTCCCATTGCAACCATAAACGTAACGTAGGTGGTAGATAATGGTAATTTAAGACCCGTAGCTATTGAGATAAGTACACTCGCAACAACTAGGTTTACTGCTGCACGCACCATATCAAAAGCTGGAGCGTCTATTGCTTTTGTGCTTGTCATTAAGACAGGGGTAAAGCTTTTGTTTATTCTATTTCTAATAGGAGCAGGTAATATTTTATTAACCCCGGTATTTGCGATGATAACTAGGCGTACTAGATTTTGAGAAACCCAGTTAGGTTTAAAACGCTCCTTTACCTCGTCTTGACGTGATAAATCTACAGAGGTTTTTACTACGCGTCTAGCCTTTTTACTAAACCAGAGTGTTAACACCATTATAAGTCCTGCAATGAGGAGGAGTATAGGTTGTGTAGGTACTTTTTCGGCTAGTTGCTCCATACTAAAAGCTTCTGGTAAAATACCTGAGCCAGACCACGCCCCAAAAGAGTTATAAGCTGCCATAGGGACACCTATGAAGTTTACTAGGTCATTACCAGCAAATGCCATTGCAAGAGCAAAGGTTCCTAGTATGATTACAAGTCTATAAATGTTTTGTTTTAATATTGCGTGAGATACCCAAGATAGTATGGTCCACACAATAAAGTTTGCACCTAGAAATTGTATAAGGTTTTCATTTGCCCAGCTACTAAAAGCAGGAGGAAGTATATCTGCACCTTTAAGCCCTTTTATGATGATAAAATAAGAAATTGCAGATACCGCAATACCACCAAAAACAGCTGCAACCCAAGATGCCTTTTTCTGAAAATCAAAAGTAAGGAGTACTCTTGTAATGAGCTGTATAATAGCTCCCACAGAAAATGCAATAAAGACGGAGAGTAAAATACCTAAAATGATCTCTGTAGCCTTATCAGTGTTAATATACTCGCCCAGTTGTAAGAGTGAGTCACTATTGTTAGAAATCTTAATAATAGACATTACTACGGCTGCACCTAAAAGCTCAAATACAATAGATACAGTAGTAGAGGTAGGCATACCTAGACTATTAAAAATATCTAGCAGTATGATATCTGTAATCATTACTGCCATAAATATGATCATAATCTCATTGAAGTAAAACTGACTAGGGTCAAAAATACCCTTACGAGCAACCTCCATCATACCACTTGATGATAAAGCCCCAAAGGCAATACCTACACTAGCAACAATCATCACTGTTCTAAACGTGACAGCTTTTGATCCTATAGCCGAGTTTAAAAAGTTTACCGCATCATTACTCACTCCTACTACAAGATCTGCAATGGCAAGAATTGCAAGAGCGGCAATCATAAATATGTAAATGTTATCCATAAAAACGTACTGAAAAGACTAAAAGTGCAAAAATCTTAAATCTAAAAACCCTAGGTATTATCTAAAGGTTAAGTCGTGCGAAAGATAAGAAGTTTTATAGCGTGAAGAACAATATTACTATTACTAATGTGATGGTAAAATGGACTTTTTTAATGCTAACTATCTGTCTGTATGTAAATTATAATTGTTAAAAAAAATTATATAAATCATTGAAAATGAGATAAATATAGATTTAATGTAAACTTTATGTAAATAAAAAGTTACCTTATTGTTGATTAATGGTAAAGTTTAAGTTATCTTTACAGGGTAAATAATTAAAAAGCGAAGAATATGAAAAAGATAATGATGATAGCGGCGGCACTTTTAATGGTAGTTTCTGTACAGGCACAAGATGATGTTGTAAAAAACACATACGTAGAAAATGGAGATGTCATTGAAGCGACAATTCATTTTGATACAGGAGAGGTAAGTCAGACGGGTTACTTTACAAAGGATGGTAAAATTACAGGAGAATGGACAAGTTTTGATCGTAATGGAAACAAAACAGCAACAGCTCAATACGATAAGGGACAAAAAGTAGGTACTTGGTTTTTCTGGTCATCAGAGAAGCTTACAGAGGTTAATTACAGAGATTCTAGAGTTGCAGAGGTAAACACTTGGAAAAACGAAGGGACACGAGTAGTAAGCAATAGATAATATTTACGCTTTCGCGAAAGCGAACATATTTTCCCCATATATTATAAAAAAAAGGTCTCCGCTATGGAGACCTTTTTTTTGTGGCTAATTCAAATAATTGTTGATTAAAACTTAAAGCTGTAGCTTAAGCTAAAATCTTGTCCAGGGCTCCACTTAGAGAATAACTGGTCTTCTGCTCCAAACGATTGGAAAACACTCTCACGGTCATCATTAAGTAAGTTACCAGCTTTAAAGGTGATAGTTTGATTTTGATCTTCTCCAAAGGACTTTGAAAGGTTAAACTTAAGATCGTTAAATGGAAGTGTATATACATCTGGTACTTCTTCAGATGCAACAATTTGTAGTGTTTTACCTTGTACGTTGTAAAAAAGGCCTGATTTCCATCCTGTTTCTTTAGATTCAAAAGCAATACCTGCATTTAGTAAATAAGGTGATTGTCCTTGTAGTACACGGCCATCTCCTAGACTTTCACCTTCTCTTAAAAGGTTTTCTCTAAAAATTAGTTCATCAGCATTGTAAGTTTCATTAGACTCAATGATAGATGTGTTTACGTTAAGAGAGAAATTGTCAAGTCCTATAATATCAAGACTTTTACGTACCTCAAGCTCTATACCATAGACCTCTGCGTCACCAAGGTTTCTGGGTGTTATTTGCCCAGTCGCTTCTTTAATGAATGTTAGTTCTATAGGATCTTTGAATTCCTTATAAAACCCAGAAAGTGCTACGAAGTCACCTAGTCCAAACTTCTTTTCTTCTTCTCCGTAAATCTCATAACGAAGGTCGAAGTTGTTTATATATGAAGGCTGTAGATTTATGTTACCTATAAACAAGAGACTATTTATCGGGTCAAAGATTTGTGCATTAGACGCTTCTTTAAATGATGGTCTCGCCGTTGTTCTTGCAAAAGAAGCTCTCAGTTTTTGAGCACCTTCTTCATTCATATCAAAGATTAAGTTTGCAGACGGATAAAAATCAAATTTGTCTAAAATTTTCTCACCATCAAAGATTTGTCCATTCTGGTTTTGTCCTGAATAAATAAGATCAAACTTCTCTGCACGTAAACCTACAATTGCTGTAAACCAGCTAGAAGGTCTAAACTCTTCTGACGCATAAAGCGCAGCAATATTCATATTAGAATCAAAAGAATCATTTTCGTTTGAATCTTTTCTTACAAAAAATCCAGAATCATCTGTAGCGCTGTAAGCATATTGCCCTAAAATAGCATTTGGATCTCCGTTTAATAAAGTAGAGTCAAAGTTTCTAAATGGTGTAGAAAAACGTATTGTGGCAAAATCACGTTGTTTGTATGTAAATGCTCCTCCAAATTTAAGCTTAGCATCTTTTTCAAAAAGTTGGTGCTTGCGTGTTAAGTCTAATTTACTTGCTACATTTATTTCATCTAGTTCTCTAAAAAAACGTGAAGCATCACCAGACTCAGATGGACTTATAATAAAATCTCCAGAATCTTCATTAATTAAGAAAGGAGTTGATCTGAAATCTTTATCATCTACATTTGAAAACGTAGGAGATAATTTCCACTCTGTTGTCCAGCTCGCATCTTCATTAGTATGTTTACCACTAAAAAAGAGGTTAGTAAGAGCACGCTCTGTGTAAATAAGAACGTCTTTTTTAACCGTGTTACTGTTATCTATACGGTTAGTTTGTGTCAAGAGAGATGCTCCAGACTCACCATTTTGTATGTGTAGTACATTAAAGCGATACTTAGAGCGGTCTGTCTTGTACGATAGGCCTCCTAGTGCACTTATTAGTACATTGTTTTCTCCTCTTTCACCTTGTTGCGTTCTATCAGTATTTAACTCAAAAATACTAGGATCTGTATCTTTTCTAAAACGTTGTCCATCTACATAATTATCATAATAAGTAGTTTCGTTCTTATAAGAAACAGAAGCAAGGAAACCGAGTTTGTTGTCACCTACATCATAAGAGTTACCTGTGGTAAATGACAGGCTCATATCTGCACCACTATTTTCACGTGCTGCTGCCAGGGTAGGGTTAAGTCTTCCAGCAAGAAACTCTGCCGTATTTGGCGTAGTCGTAGGAAAGTTGAATTCTTGGTTCTCATTAAAAGGGTTGCTACGTAAACCGTCATCAAAACCTAAAAAGTCAGTACCACTAGACTCGTTAGTGATATAATTACTGTTAAAGTGAAAGTCTGGATTGTAACCTAACCCAATAGATGCGCTAGACTGTTTTCCGTTAGGAATGTCTTTTGTTACGATATCTACAACTCCACCTGTAAAATCTGCAGGTTGATCTGCAGTAGATGATTTTACTACGATAATGTTTTCAAGTAGTGACGATGGGAAGATGTCTAGTTGTAGTGTATTACGGTCTGGATCTAAACCTGGTACATCTACACCATTAAGTATTGTTTT
This sequence comes from Dokdonia sp. MED134, assembly GCF_000152925.2. Lineage (NCBI taxonomy): Bacteria > Pseudomonadati > Bacteroidota > Flavobacteriia > Flavobacteriales > Flavobacteriaceae > Dokdonia > Dokdonia sp. MED134. The sequence goes on from NZ_CP009301.1 coordinate 2,499,801, forward strand.
TGTGTAGCGATCTCCAAGACCACGTACGTATACATATTTACCTCCTTGTACAGATACCCCTGGTACATTACGTACAGCAGAGGCTACGTTACTTGCTCCACTTTTCTTGATGCTTTCTAATGAAAGACCATCTAGTAACTGCACAGATTTTCTCTGTAGATTCAAAACAGATTGTTCTGTGTTTTTACGTGCAGTAGTTGTGATGACAACCTCGTCTAGTGACGCTCCAGAAAGTGTTACGTCTAGTACAGTGGTTTTTCCTTCTTTTACCACAACTTCAGAAATTTGTTGTGTAGTGTATCCCACAAACGAGAATTCGATTACATACGTTCCTGGCTCGACATCCAGTGTGTATTTACCATCAAAGTCTGAGGTGGTTCCTTTAGTAGTTCCTTGAACGAGGATGTTTGCAAATGGTAAAATGTCATTAAGTTGACCGTCATTTACAGTACCTGCAATGGTACCAGTTTGAGCTTGTAAACTTATGGCAGTTACTAAAAGAAAGAATGAATAAATTAAAGTTTTCATAGGTGTTATAATTCATAAGATTGCCCGCTATAGCTAGCGGGCAAATCTCAATTGATAATTTTGGTGTATTGTGATATTATATTAATTAGTCAATCACACCAGATGTACTTGCTGCTGCAAATGTCCATCCAAATACTGTAAGGTCTGCACCACCAGATGCTCCTGTTGTTGCCCAGTCTGCAGCTTGATCTGTAAATGAAGGAGTGATTATTGTAGACTCACCGTCTCCAGTTTTTTCTACAAAGATGCTGTTTGCCTCTGTTGGTCCGTTTACTACCCAGTTTGAGAAGCTTACTAAACCGTCTATGTAGTTTTGAGCAACTCCATTGTTGTCAAGCTCTACATCTTTACCATCTTGGAATCCTGTAGCATATACGTTGTTTGTTGCTCCTTGAGCACCATCACGGTAATCTGCATACTCACCATTTGAAGCATCAGCGCTACCTATGATAGTAAGACCATCTATTACAAAAGCACCGTTTAAAGATCCTTCTGGTCCGTCTATTTCAAGTGCGTGGTCAGAAATGTTTCCAGCTACTACTACAGAGTTTGTGATAGTTCCAGAGTAAGCTTGGTCGATATCAAGACCGTCATCTCCTTGTGCCCATACTAATAGGTTAGAAGCGTTTACTGTTCCTCCGAAGAATTCTACTCCGTCATCTACATTTCCTACAACCTCTACGTGATCTACAGTTGTACCTGTACCTACACCACCTAGTGTAAGACCATTAATTTCGTTTCCTTCTCCTATTAAAGTTCCTCCGTGACGGATAGAAACATAAGATATAGTTCCAGAATCATCTGCAGCATCAGTACCTCCGTAAAGCCCGTTTGTGTCATCTGCAGGGATACCTTCAATTTGTGTTGCTTCTATATCACCATCTTCAGAGATAGGTGCTCTTCCTAGTACGATAAGACCTCCCCATAAACCACGAGTGTTTTCATCAAGAGTTCCTACAGTTTGTCCTATTGCAATACCATCTGCAGCAGATGTCATAATGATAGGTGCGTCTGCAGTTCCGTTTGCTTCAATTTTTCCTCCTCTTGCGATTACAAGAACAGATGCGTTTGCCTCTTGTCCTGCAAAAGCTTTTATAATTGTACCCGGCTCTATAGTAAGCGTGTTACCAGCAGTAACCGTTACACGACCGTCTAGCTCCCAGATAGTATCTGCTGTAAGCGTAAGATCTTCATTAATCTCACCAGAAAGTGTAGCATCTACAGTATCATCTGGTGTATCCGTTGGAGTTTCAGTTGGAGTTTCAGTGATAACTATTGGCTGGTCATCATCTCCACAACTTACTAGTAGTGCACTTGCGAATGCTACGCTTAAAAAGAATTTTTTCATTGTTAATCGAGTTAGTTTTGAATCTTGTTTTGTTCGCTGCAAATATCATCACATTTTCTAGCGGGTGAGTTATGGGTGTGTTACGCTTCCTTTATTAACAGGTAATATTTATGTTAGTTAAATGTTAAGAGGGTTTGTTTTACTTAACATTTGTGAGGAGATGTAGATTACGCTTTCGCGAAAGCGTAAAACCCACTATCTTGTCTACCTTAAAGAAATAGATAACTATGATGCAATGGGAACGCCTGCTTTCACTCAAAAGACAGGGAGATACAAATAAAAGATTACGAGCAGAGCAAGATGAAACTAGATTGGGTTTTGAGGTAGACTATGACCGTATTATATTTTCATCGGCTTTTAGGAGTCTACAAGACAAGACACAAGTAATCCCTTTGTCTAAAACAGATTTTGTTCATACACGTCTCACACACAGTCTAGAAGTTGCTGTTGTGGGAAGATCTTTAGGAAGGCAGGTGGGGAAGCGTATTTTAGAAAAATACCCGCATCTGGCAGAAGTACACGGTTATAAGATGAATGATTTTGGTGCTATAGTCGCTGCGGCTGCGCTTGCTCACGATATAGGTAATCCTCCCTTTGGTCATTCTGGAGAGAAATCTATAGGTGATTTTTTTAAAAATGGAGATGGTAAACGATTTAAGTCTGAGCTTACAGAAAAGGAGTATGAAGACCTTTGTAGCTTTGAAGGTAATGCAAATGGATTTAAAATTCTCACCGAGTCAAGACCTGGTGCAGATGGTGGCTTGAGACTCTCTTATGCGACTCTGGGTACTTTTATGAAATATCCAAAAGAGTCACTACCTCATAAACCTACGAAGCATATAGCCGATAAGAAATACGGTTTCTTTCAAGAAGATAAGGAAGCTTTTAAAGAAGTTGCAGAGGAACTGGGACTTATCCAGACTCGTACAGGAGAAGATATAAGTTATGCAAGACACCCACTTACATTTCTAGTAGAGGCGGCAGATGATATCTGCTATACAATTATAGATTTTGAGGATGGTATAAACCTTGGACTCATACCAGAAGAGTATGCATTAGAGTATCTTATTAAATTAGTTCCTCATATTAATAGGTCTAAGTATGCGGCACTTTCTGAGAAGTCTGCACGAGTAGGTTACTTGCGTGCGCTTGCTATAGGAACTTTAATAGATGAAGCCGTTTCTATATTTATGGATAATGAAGAGGCTATACTCAATGGTACTTTTGCAAAAGGCTTATTAGATAAATCTAGTTATGAGGCACAAATTAACGACGTACTTAAAATAAGTGTCTCAAATATTTACCAGAGTGACGAGGTGATCTCAAAAGAGATTGCTGGATATGAAATTTTAAATACATTATTAACAGCGCGTTGTAAGGCTATTACAGAAAAGCCGACACACTACGATAAGCTGGTGATACAATTATTTAAAACACGTACTGGAGAAGATAATTCTCTTTATCAAGAATTATTGGAAATATGCAATCAGGTATCTGTTATGACAGATAGCAAGTCGTTGAAAATTTTTGAACAGCTTAAGGGAATGAATATTTCTAGTTAAACAAGACTGTTAATCATTATTTTGCATTTGTATTAACACATTTGATAACATAACTTTACCCAGCTTACTAAAATCCTAAATATATGCTTAAACATTACTCAAAATTTCTTGCTATTCTTTTCTTGTTTGGTGCTGCTGGTTTGCAGGCCCAAGATTATGTATCCCTATTGCAAGAACAATTAATCAATCAAAGATCTGAGTCTGGAATTACAACCTCAGATGTAGACGACTTGTATGTATACAGTCAGTCTAGAACGCAAAAAACAGGCATCACACACGTGTATGCCGGACAGAAATACAATGATATTTCTATTTTTAATGCTGCTGTAAACGGTGCTTTTAATGGTCAAGAGCTCATTTATATGACAAATACACTAGAGGCAAACGTAGCTTCACGTGTTAATGCAACAGTTCCACAACTTAATCCTTTGCAAGCGGCAGCATCTGCAGCAACGAGATTAGGATTAGGTACAGGTTCTTTCTCAATAATTGAAACCGTTACTACCAAGGAGTTCTTACTTAATACGGGTAATGTTTCTCTAGAAGATGTACCTGTAGAGCTTGTTTACGTGCCGGTAGGTGATGCACTTGTGCTTGCTTGGGACCTTAACATCCATACACTAGATGGTAAACACTGGTGGAGTGTGCGCATAGATGCAAGCAGCGGAGAGATTCTTGACCAGAATGACTGGGTGGTGTCTTGTTCTTTTGGAACGCATAACCACAAAGCTGTTACAAGCCGAAAAGTAAAAGAAGAAAACAACTTTACACTTTTTAAGGCAAATGAAGCAAATGCAGCCTTAGCTGGAGAACAGTATTTTGTATATCCACTTCCTTTAGAAAGCCCCAACCACGGAGACGCTGCTTTAGTAGTAGAACCTCAAGACCCTGTTGCATCACCTTTCGGGTGGCACGATACAGATGGAGTAGAGGGTGCAGAGTTTACAATTACAAGAGGTAATAATGTATATGCACTTGATGATACCGCAGGAGATAATGAAGAAACCATAGGAGCGTCACCAGACGGAGGTGATGCCCTTAATTTTGACTTTCCTTACAACTTTGATACAAACCCTGTAAATATGTTAGATGCAGCGACAACTAACTTGTTTTATTGGAATAACATCGTACACGATATATTATATCAATATGGTTTTGATGAAGAAAATGGAAATTTTCAACAAACCAACTATACGGGTATGGCAGATGGTGACGACTTTGTAGTTGCAGATGCACAAGATGGATCTGGATTAAATAACGCAAACTTTGCAACGCCTCCAGACGGAATTAATCCAAGAATGCAAATGTTCTTATTTTCTGCATCAGGCCCTCCTGGTGATCTAGTTACTATTGCCGAAGGACCCCTAGCTGGAGGTTATGTGGGAGTTCCTTCACAGTTTGGAGCGCCTATTCCAGAAGAGGAGGCCCTTGTCGCAGACCTTGCTCTTGCCATAGATGATAACTCTGGAGGAGAGTCTACAGATGAGTTAGATGCTTGTGATGTTATTACAAATGAGGCAGACCTAGCAGGTAAAATTGCTGTATTAAGAAGAGGCGCTTGTGAATTCGGGGTAAAAGTTCTTGCTGCCGAAAATGCTGGTGCTGTAGCCGTTATTGTAGTAAATAATGTCGCAGATGCACCTATTGCAATGGCTCCTGGAGCCGTAGGAGATCAGGTAACAATACCTAACCTGATGGTGTCATTAGAAGATGGTGAGGCGATTATAGCAGCACTAATTGCTGGCGAAACTATTAATGCATCTGTTTTATTTGCAGGGCCTTACCAAGTAGATGGTGATCTTGATAATGGTATAATTGCGCACGAGTATGGGCACGGTGTGTCTAACAGACTTACAGGGGGAAGAAATAATTCCAACTGTATGCGTACCTGCGTTCAGTTTGACGCAAATGGATGTGTTGCTGGTAAGGCTACAGAGGTGATGAGTGAAGGATGGTCAGATTATTTCGGGCTAATGCTTACAATGGAAGAAGGAGATACTGGGGCAGATGTTCGTGGTATAGGGACCTTTGCAATAGGAGAAGATACAGATGGGGGAGGAATAAGACCTACTCCTTATAGTACAGACTTTGCGGTAAACAACTCAACTTATGATAGCGTTGCTGTTTTTGAAAGTACTACAGCACCTCACCCAGTAGGTTATGTTTGGACGACTATGATCTGGGATATGACGTGGAATCTTATAGAAGAATATGGTTTTGATGCAGATATTTACAACGGTACTGGTGGTAATAATATCGCATTACAATTAGTGATAGACGGTCTTAAGTTACAACCTTGTAACCCAGGATTTGTAGATGGTCGTGATGCCATACTAGCAGCCGTAGAGATGAGTCCTTACCTAGCAGATGAAGATGAAAAAGCAGCCGTGGGTTGTATCATCTGGAATTCTTTTGCAAATAGAGGTTTAGGATGGTCTGCAGATCAAGGAGACTGGAGAGAAAGAGAAGATGGTACGTCTGCTACAGATCTACCACCAGATAACTTAAACCCTTGTAATGGTCCACTTTCTGTTGCAGAGCTAGGAGAAGGTGTATTTAGTATCTTCCCTAACCCTACTAATGGAGAGATAAATATTGCAGTAGCAGCTCCTCAAGGAGCAGGTACGGTGAAGATTGTAGATATTAATGGTCGTACAGTATACTCAAAAGATGTTGTTCTTCAAGATACAGTAAGATTACAGGCAGAAGGTCTAGCAACAGGTATATACTTACTACAAGTACAGACAGACCTAGGGACGGAGACTACAAAACTTATTATTGAGTAGTAGCGTTAAGTCCAGATTATTTGAAATCGGTAGGTCACAAGCCTGCCGATTTTTTTATGCTAAGTTTTTAAGAAGTAAAGAAAGTGAAGCTACAGAAATACCAGCTTCTTCATATTGCTGCTCTACCGTAGCGTGTTCTATAAAAGTATCGGGTATGCCTAAGATGGTAAGGGATCCTTTGTACGCTTTCGCGAAAGCGTAATCACCCACACTACTACCTAGACCGCCTATTTTTGAACCATCTTCTACAGTAATGATATGGTCATAAGTAGTAAAAATAGTGTCTAGTAGAAACGTGTCTAGCGGTTTTAAAAACCCCATATCATAGACACTACAACTTGCATTTACCTCGTTTACCGCAGCCAGTACATTTTTGAGAATGCTACCTAGAGTTACAACTGCAGTCTTCTTTCCTTTGATAACGTTGTAACCTTTACCAATAGTGATTTCTTTATATGGTAATTGCCAGTTTATATGAACACCTCTCCCCCTAGGGTAACGTATCGCAATAGGATGGTCGAGACCCTGCTGGGCAGTGTACATTATATTACGCAAAGCAATCTCATCGCTAGGCGCATAAATAATAAGATTAGGAATACAGTTGAGATAGGCTAGATCATAAACTCCTTGATGTGTGCCACCATCTTGCCCCACAAGCCCAGCTCTGTCTAAACAAAAGATAACAGGTAGGTTTTGAAGCGCTACATCGTGTATCACTTGGTCATAAGCACGTTGTAAGAACGTTGAGTATATATTGCAAAAAACCACCATACCCTCCGTTGCCAGTCCTGCCGAAAGTGTTACTGCGTGTTGCTCTGCAATACCCACGTCAAAAGCTCTATCTGGAAATGCTTCAATCATATACTTGAGAGAGCTGCCAGTAGGCATTGCTGGTGTGATACCTATAATTCTTTTATTTAAAGTAGCAAGCTCAACGATGGTGCGGCCAAAAACGTCTTGATATTTAGGAGGCTGCGGAGTGCTATCTTTTACCACTCTAATGCCTGTTGTAGCATCAAACTTGCCTGGGGCGTGATAGGTGATTTGCTCACGCTCTGCTAGAGCGAGACCTTTACCTTTTGTAGTGATTACGTGTAAAAATTTAGGGCCTTTAGTTTTCTTTAACTCCTGTAAAACCTCAGTTAAGGCATTTAAATCGTGCCCATCTACAGGCCCAAAGTAACTAAAATTAAGCGCCTCAAAAATATTTTCTTCACGAGCGGTACCTTTTTTTACGTTTGTAAGATACCTCTTGAGAGCACCTACGCTAGGGTCTATGCCTATAGCATTATCATTAAGTATTACAAGCAAGTTTGCGTCTGTAACTCCAGCGTGATTAAGCCCTTCAAAAGCCATTCCACTGGCTATAGATGCATCGCCTATTACCGCTATGTGATGACGGTTATGCGCTCCTTTGAGACCAGCAGCCATCGCCATACCCAGTGCAGCACTTATTGATGTACTACTGTGCCCTGTGCCGAAGGTGTCATAAATACTCTCACCTCTGTTTGGAAAACCACTTATACCATCTTTTTGTCTATTAGTATGAAAGATGCCTTTACGACCTGTAAGGATTTTATGCCCGTAAGCTTGGTGACCTACGTCCCAAATCAGGTTATCGCTAGGTGTGTTAAATATATAGTGTAGTGCTATGGTAAGTTCTACAACTCCTAAGCTTGCACCTAGGTGCCCTTCTTTGGTAGCAATAATATCTATGATAAACCTACGTAACTCTTGGGCAAGTACTGGTAATTGCTCCGGAGTTAAAGCGCGCAAGTCCGCTGGACTTAAAATGGTATCTAGAATACTTTTTTGCATCGCACAAAGGTACGTCTTGAATCTGTATTTTTATATCCTATAAAACACAACAGATGCTAGAACCATACGACGATACCTACTTTATGAAAAAAGCACTACAAGAGGCTCAAGCCGCTTTTGATCAAGGTGAGATACCCGTGGGAGCTGTTGTTGTGATAGATAATATGATTATTGCGAGAGCCCATAATCTTACAGAGCGTCTCACAGATGTAACTGCGCACGCAGAGATGCAGGCTATTACCAGTGCTTCAAATTATATAGGAGGTAAATATTTGCAGCAGTGCACCTTGTATGTAACACTGGAGCCTTGCCAGATGTGTGCTGGAGCATTGTACTGGAGCCAGATAGGTCGTATTGTGTATGGAGCGAGTGATGAACGTCGTGGTTATGAGAAAATGGGCACAACTTTGCATCCTAAAACTAAAGTAGAGCGCGGTATTCTCGCGCACGAGTGTGAGCAAATAATGAAACGCTTCTTTATTGATAAACGCGGACTCAACTAGTAGTAGTTATGCTTTCGCGAAAGCGAACTAAGTATTGCAACCATCGCTATGGCTGCTTCTCACTAAGGTACTTCCAGTATCTTCTAGGTACGTGTTGTAAATGCAGTCTCATATTCTTTCTTGAAGGAATATTAGTGCTCTTAAAATAGTTTTTCCAAAGATCTTGATAGTGCATCTCGTCGTGGGTGAAATAAAAAGGTGCTGCCTCACTCGTATTTATATCTTTTGAAATCTCTAGCTTTACGTATGAGGTTTTATGCAGGTCGTAGTACACTCCATAATGTCTGCACCTGTCATAAATGAGCCATTTTTGGTCTGCATATCTATTTTTAAAGTGAATCGCATTAAGTGGTAGCGTGTCAAAATCTGGTTCTATCTCTGCAAAGTAAACATTGTCTTTTGTGAGTTTAAACCGTACAAAGGCATCCATTCTGTGTTTTTCTCGACCCACCATTTTTACAAGATTGCTCAGTCTCAGAACATCTACATCTGCATAATCTTCTGTAACCCGATGTCCTAAAAAACCTTTTTTTATAATGCGCAGAAGCACGCGCTCACGATCTGGTTTTTCACTGAGGAAAGCTCGATAAATCCAGTCGCCTGCTTTTTTGCCTATTTTGGTTTGTATGCCTTTCCATACGCGGTCTGCTTTTACTTGATCTGTGTAAATAGTGTGCTCTTCATCAAAGAAATTTTCGGTAGCGATGCGCTTGCTTACTATTTTTACCACCAAAGGTTTGCGCTCATATACCTCAAACACCGCCGAAAGAAAACCTTCAAAGGTGCCATCATATATGTATTGATCTATCATTCCCATATTAAGAGGTGGTTAAAGGAGCATTTGAGCCAAAAAGGTTGAGCTGGTTACTATATGCACCACGCCACTTGCTGCCAGATGCACCCATAATCAAGCTCTTTAATTGTGCGGCAGTACGGTCTTTGGTCTCAAAAGTTGCAGAGTCACATATGAGAAAATATTGCGCTCTGTTCATAGAGATGCCTATCGCTTTAAGGTGCTCCCAGTTTAGTTTTCTATAGCGGCGTGCTTGTATAATTTTATGCACAGATTGCATCCCTATACCTGGTATGCGTGCGAGCATTCTCCGGTCTGCCTTATTAATATCTACGGGAAAGTGTTCTAGATTACGTAGTGCCCAGCTTAGCTTTGGGTCTATGTCTGTCTCAAGATTAGGGTGCTCCTTATTGAGTAACTCACGTATATCAAACCCGTAAAAACGCAACAGCCAGTCTGTTTGGTATAATCTGCTTTCTCGCATCATAGGTACCTCTGTGCCTATAGATGGTAGACGCTCGTCATAACTTATAGGTATGTAGCCAGAGTAGTACACGCGTTTCATTTTAAACTGTTTATAAAAGTATGCGCTGGTATACATAATCTCTGCATCTGTCTCGCCGCTTGCACCTATAATCATTTGTGTGCTCTGGCCTGCCGGTGCATAAATAGGTGTGCTTTTTATGAGTTTCTTCTCGCTTTTGTACTGTATGATTTCATTTTTTACCTTTTGCATAGGTTTTATAAAATCTTCCCGTTTCTTATCTGGCGCAAGTAGTTTTAATCCCTTTTCTGATGGAATCTCTATGTTTACAGATAATCTATCTGCATACAGGCCTGCCTCTCGCATAAGCTCGTCACTGGCTCCTGGTATAGATTTGAGATGTATGTACCCATTAAAGTTTTCTTCCTCGCGCAACTTTTTTGCCACAGCAACAAGTCGCTCCATTGTATAGTCTGCATTTTTAAAAATGCCACTGCTCAAAAACAATCCTTCTATATAATTACGGCGGTAAAAGTTAATGGTAAGATCTACCACCTCTTGAACTTTAAATGCAGCTCGTTTTATATCATTACTCTTGCGAGTGACGCAGTATGCACAGTCAAAGATGCAGTGGTTGGTAAGTAAAATTTTAAGTAAAGACACACACCTACCATCTTCTGTGTACGTGTGACAAATGCCCATACCACTTGAGTCTCCCAAACCTTTATTTTTATTTGCACGCTTACTACCACTAGAGGAGCAAGAGACATCATACTTTGCAGCATCTGCGAGGATGTTTAGTTTTTCTTTAATACGTTCAAAATTCATAATTTGGGATTTATGTCAAAATTATGGAAATATTCCTAACAATGAGGTAAATTCCTAATTATAGTGAACGATATTGAAATCTTTTTGTGCGCTTTCGCGAAAGCGTAATCACTTATCATCGACTACTATTATGTATTTTTAATGATGATAACCTATTTAAACAAACCATAACCACTATATGTCACAGCCTAACCACCTTAAAGTTGCTCTTGCTCAAATCGCTCCAGTCTGGGGAGATCGAGATGCCACGATTGAGAAAATAAAAACAGCTATAATAGAAGCGGCTTCAAATGATGCAGAGCTCATCGTTTTTGGTGAGGGGCTTTTGCCAGGTTACCCATACTGGTTATCACTTACAGATGGAGCCGCTTGGGATACAAAGGTGGTAAAAGAGCTTCACGCACACTATACTAGAAATGCGGTAGATATAGAACGAGGGGATTTACAAGAGATATGTGATCTTGCTCAAAATTATAATATTGCAATATATCTTGGAATTATAGAAAAACCAATGGACAGGGGTGGAGCTAGTCTATATTGTTCTCTTGTGTATATAGATCAAGAAGGCGTTATACAATCTGTACACCGCAAGTTACAGCCTACGTATGATGAGCGCCTTACCTGGGCTCCGGGTGATGGTCACGGTTTACGAGTACACCCGCTTAAACAATTTACTGTAGGTGCACTTAATTGCTGGGAGAACTGGATGCCGCTACCGCGTGCTGCAATGTATGCACAAGGAGAAAACTTGCACATAGCCGTATGGCCAGGCAGTGATTATAATACAAAAGACATCACACGATTCATTGCTCGCGAGTCGCGCAGTTATGTTATATCTGTATCAAGTAGAATGGCAATCGCAACAGATTTTCCAAAGGAGACACCTCATTTACAAGAAGTTTTAAAACGTGCTCCAGAAGTTTCTTCAAATGGAGGTTCTTGTATTGCCGGCCCAGATGGAGAGTTTATACTGCCACCAGATATCACAACAGAAGGTAATATTTATCACACGCTGGATTTTAATAAGGTATATGAAGAGCGACAAAACTTTGACCCATCAGGTCACTACTCACGTCCAGATGTAACTCAGCTTACAGTAAACAGAGAACGCCAGCGGGTAGTTAAGTTTAATGATTAATGTAAAAGAGGTGTAATCCAGATTATGATTACACCTCTTTTGTGAGTTTACAACCTTAACTCTCTTTTTGTAGTAGCTTCAGAGATGAGCATCGGGTAAAGGGAACGCACTTTTTTAAGTTGCATTTTTACTTTCTCTAGATTGCCATCATAGGTGCCTTCTCGCACCGCTTTGTTAATAGATGAATAGTCTTGTTTGTATAATCGCTTGTATGCTCTCTGGCGCAAATCTTCATAAGCCGCAGTGAGTTGAGCTTGCACCTGTATATAGGTGTTATAGTCTGTAAGTCTATCTGGAGCGATGGATATTACTGCCTTTTGAGGATTATCTGAAGAGAGTAGGCTATGCTCACCTAGACAGTAGTCGCAATGGCCTTCCATACCCAGTGGTATGCCGCCGTTATCTAAAAATGCAATTACCACCTCTTTTAGATCTGTAATAGAGACTCGTTTTTCTTCTACAAGAATTTCATTTTCAGGATTGACCATAATTTGTAATAGATTTTTTTCTTTTACGTGAGCTTCGGTAGCATCTGTGAGTGCTGGTGGTAGCTGCCTGGCGATGCCTTTGTCCTTTTCGATGGTGGTGGTGACTAAGAAAAAAATAAGTAATAAGAATGCAATGTCTGCCATAGACCCCGCATTTACTTCTGGAGTAGTACGTCTTCTCATAATATAAAGTTTTAAAAATGTTGAACACCTATACAGAATCAAGTTCTGTGCCGAAGCAGCTGTTTTAAAATGAGTGACTTATGATATTGAGGCGGTGTGGTGGGCTTATATTGCTTTCGCGAAAGCGGTTATCACAACATTCTACACACATACTACTAATCACAACAGACTAAATCTTACCTTTGTAGCTTAAATAAAATGTAATGAGCAGAGGAGCAGATAATCGAGGAAAAGGAAAACCATCTGGACGCAGTGGCGCAGGAGGAAAGCAAAAAAGCGGTTCTCGTGGTACACAACCCGTACGTAAACAAGGAGGAAGACCTACCGCAAAGGCAAAAGATAAAGCCTTTGATGCACCAAAAAAACAAACGCAACGTAAGAAAGATGATGGGACGATGCGTCTTAATAAATATATAGCAAACTCTGGAGTGTGTTCTCGTAGAGAGGCAGATATGTATATATCTATAGGTCAAGTTACCGTAAATGGTAAAGTGATTAATGAGATGGGTTACCAAGTAAAAATTGAAGATGATGTGCGTTTTGACGGGCGTCGTATTAACCCAGAGGCAAAGGCATATGTGTTACTTAATAAGCCTAAAGGGTTTGCAACCACTACAAGTAATGATAAAGGTAATACGGTGATGGACCTCGTAGCGGGATCTACAAAATCACGTATACAACCTATAGGTAGACTAGGGCGCAACGCAATGGGGTTACTACTCTTTACTAACGATGATGAGCTTGTACAACGATTTACAAACTCAAAAAAGGGAGTAGATAAATTATACCATATAGAATTATCTAATAACCTTAAAGCTGCAGATGCAGAGCGTATAAGAGAAGGCCTCAAAATAGGAGGTAAGACGATAATGGTAGAGGAAATAAGCTTTGTAGATGGAGCTCCTAAGAAAGAAGTAGGACTTCGTATTAAAAATACAGGTAATAGTATTATACGTACTATTTTTGAACACCTTAATTATGAGGTGGTGCGTGTAGATTGTGTTACTATAGCAGGATTAACTAAGAAAGACTTACCACGTGGTCACTGGCGTCACCTTACAAAACAAGAGGTGATCAATCTTAAAAACGGTTAATAGTCTATGGAGTATCGTCTCACCATTGTTGTACCTGTGTATAATGAAGAAGATAATCTCTTACGAGTAGAATCTGAATTTAACGCCTATTTTAAAACCGCAAAAGCAAAGAGTAAAGTACTTTTTGTAAATGATGGGTCTAAGGATACGAGTCTAGATATCATAAAAGACATTTGTACACGCAGCACAGATTTTGAGTACATTGCCTTTACAGAAAACTGTGGCTTAAGTGCCGCTATAAAAGCAGGTTTTGATCACGCAGATACAGAGCTAGTAGGCTATATAGATAGTGATTTACAAACGGCTCCAGATGATTTTAATATACTTATTGAAGAGATAGGACCTTACGATCTAGTTACGGGTGTACGTGCAGATAGGCAAGACTCTTTTGTTAAGAATATGTCTTCAAAAATTGCAAACGGCATACGTCGTTCATTTACTCACGATGGGATGGATGATACAGGTTGCCCGCTCAAAATTATCAAAACAAATTATGCACAGCGCATCCCTATGTTTAAGGGATTACACCGCTTCTTGCCTGCAATGATATTATTACAAGAAGGTAAAGTAAAACAAGTGCCAGTGCGTCACTTTCCGCGAGTGGCGGGTGAGGCAAAATTTGGGGTTTGGAACCGCCTTCTAGGGCCGCTTATGGATTGCTTTGCTTATCTATGGATGAAGAAAAAGTATATTAATTATAAAGTAGGAAACTCCAGCCGTGGATAGTCTGTCGTTACTTGCTGTGCTTGCCCAAATCCTCTTTGGAGGAAGAATGCTTTCGCAGTGGTTACTTTCAGAAAAGAGCAAGAAGGTAGTAACACCTTTAACCTTCTGGTGGCTTAGTCTTTCTGGATCTTTTGTACTGTTTATATATGGTTACTTCCGTACAGACTTCCCGCTTATGCTGGGGCAAGTGCTGGGATACATCATTTACATAAGAAACCTACAGATACAAAAGCAGTGGAAACTCTTGCCTAAATGGTCTCAGTTTCTCATAATAGCTATACCCATAGGCATCATTGCATATGGCTGGAATAATGGAAAGTTTGATCTAGCCGCTCTCTTCTCAAAAGATGAGATGGCTACCTGGCTACTTACTTTAGGTATTGTAGCACAAGTATTATTTACCCTGCGCTTTGTATACCAATGGTTTTATGCAGAAAAGAATAAAGAGGCGACACTACCTTTAGGCTTTTGGCTATTTTCTTTTACTGGAGGACTGCTGTCACTCGTATACTTTTTATACCGGGTAGATTATGTGATGGTTCTCTCTTACTCGCTAGGTACTTTCATTTACGCACGTAATATTTACCTTTATTATACATCAAAAACAGCGTGATAGAGCAATTAGAAAAGCGTCCTGTACTCGTCATCACCTTTGTGGTGCTTGGTATGTTATTGCCTTTTCTAGATGCGCTAGAAGTAACCATAATGGAGGCGCGCAATTTTATCTCTGCAAGAGAGATGCTCACAGATAATAACTTGCTACTCACTACAATGAACGGAGAGCCCCGTTATGAAAAGCCACCATTGCCTACCTGGCTTACAGCATTATCAGGCTATGTGTTTGGCATAAAAAGTGTCTGGGCAATGCGACTTCCTGCAGTACTTATGGTTGTATTATTAGGGAGTGTTGTTATTACGCTTTCGCGAAAGCTTACTCTTTCTCCTCGTCATAGTTTACTTAATGGATTGATAAGTGTTACATCTCTTTATGTGGTACTCATCATTTTTGAGGCTCCTTGGGATATTTATGCACACGCATTTATGCTCTCTGGGATTTATTGCCTTTTTAGTAATTTAAGAAGTCCATCTGGAGAAAGTAACACCTTGAAGTGGGTAGTCGCAGCATTATGCATAGGTGCATCTATATTAAGCAAAGGGCCTGTGTCGCTTTATGCACTGTTTTTACCCTTTGTGATAGCTTACCTAATACAATATAGGAGAGAAACGAGTTGTAAAAAGTGGTTGCCCTTTATAATAACCATATGTATGGGGCTCGTGATAGGTTTCTCTTGGTATATTTATGTAAGAAGTGCAGATCCCGTAACCTTTGCAAGAATCGCCGAAAGGGAGACAGGTAACTGGACAAGTTATAATGTGCGTCCTTTTTATTACTACTGGAGCTTTTTTGTACAAAGTGGTCTCTGGACGATACCTGCTTTTATAAGTCTCCTTTATCCTTATTTAAAAACGCGTGTGTTACACCGTAAAGAGTACACATTTACCTTGTTGTGGACCTTACTGGCTGTCGTTTTACTCTCTATCATACCAGAGAAAAAGTCGCGTTACTTGATGCCTGTTTTAATACCGCTTGCATTTACAATAGGTTTTTATATACATTATCTGGTAAGGAGCTTTAGTAAGCTTACAGATAGAAGAGAGATCTTGCCGGTTTATTTCAATATTGGGTTAATAGGTACTTTAATTATACTGGGAGGTTTAGCGTTGCTTACACTGGGGTGGCAATTGGCTTACCTCTCTGTATTAGATATCCTACCCGGTGTTTTTGTTGTTTTAGCTGGGGTTTGTATCATTTACTTTCTAGTAAAAAAGGAGCTCTATAAGAGCTTACTATCGCTTGTTATTGCTCTTGTATTCCTCGTAAATGTCGGTTTTAATGAACGATCTCAATTTAAAGAGTATGCGCACCAGTCTGTCAAGAGTAGCTCACTAGATAATCGAGTTGAGACTTCTTTTAAAGCCTTTGAGAACTTACCGGCACTAGCTGTGTATGGACTTAATGGCGCCACTCCAGAAATGGTGTGGGCTGCAGGTCAAAAAATCCCAAGGCTTTGTAAAGATGATGAGCTTGTGATGCCAGGTGAAGATAGGTTTTATACACTTGTTTTCTTTGATGACGATTGGCTCGTATCTGAAACCTTTCCAGATATGCAACATAAGTTTATGTTTACTTTAGAACTTAATACAGCAGACCCAGCTAGTCGCAATTATACAGATAGAAAAGTGGCTAGTGTTTATCTAGTTGAGTAGCGGGTTTTGGCTTCCAAAACACTTCCCAAACAAAAAATCCTATAACAGTGATATACTCTATAGCGACAAGCCATAGGTTTTCATTAAAGCCATCTGCACCATAGGCGGCGTAGCTTAATATGATTGTAGCGCTCCAGACTAAAGGAAAGCGATAGCGAGTAAACACACAGAGTAATAATGGTGTCGCTACATACCAAGGGTGTACGGTAGTCGATAATAAGAAGTAAAAAAACATCCCTATGAGGATGGCTGTTATCATAGCCTGCAAGCTTCGATTGTTGCGTATAAAAGCGAGTAGTACAAGAAGTACAACTACAATTTTGGGTAACAAGGGACCTACATCTCCTATAATATTCCAGCCTATAACTTGATAGCCTATATACCTTATGATGTAATAGATGCTTGCATTAAATTCAAATTTTTGAAACCATAAGGCAATGGTGGTGCCAAAATTTTCAGCAAAAGCACCGCTTAAAAATGGTATAAATGTAAGCACCACAACTCCTAGAGTGATGACGTAAAAGTAAATGAGTCTAGGTGTGTTTGTTTTTATTTCGCGAAAGCGGACTTTCCAAGGATATGAACTTCTAAAGTGGGTTGTCTTACCGCCACCTCTGGTTAAGAAGTATTGCATAAATAGGGGTAAAAATAACAGCGGTAATAGCTTAGTTGATATGGAGAGTGCTAAGAACACAGCACTCAAAATCCATTTGCCTTGCGATAACTTGTAAAGGGATAGTACAACAAGAAAAAGCATCACAGACTCAAAGTGTAAGTTGCCCGTCATCTCGATGATGATAAAAGGATTTAAGGCATACCAGAAGATGTTATAAATGGGTAAACCTAGCTTGGTAAGTAATTTTTTACCGTAGATGATTGTGCCTATGTCTGCTAGTATAATTACTATTCTAAATGTGATAACGCTTCCTAGGATACTTTTACTTGAGAAAAGTGCTGCAACTAAGAATATGAGCTGGTTAACTGGTGGGTAGTTTGTAAAATGACTAGCATTGAGTGTGCCCATACCTGAATAGAGCTCTTGAGCTTGTGCTACTATGCTTGTTGTGCCCGCATCAATATAACTCTGTGGAGTACTTAAATACGGGTTGTAACCCTGTATGAGCATACGGCCATCCCAAATAAATCTATAGAAGTCTTGAGAGAGGTTAGGCGTGGCATTTATAAAAATTAATCTAGCTAGAATGGCAATTAAAAAGAGGAAGCCAAAATCATTTTTACTTCTCTTTACGATTAGATAAAAAGAGGCAAATAAGATGCTGTAAAGACTTACTAGAAGAGGAAAATCTGATCGTTGTAAGTGATGTGCAAATAGGTGGTAAACAACAAGGGAAACAACTGCAAGAAGCAATGAGGTTTTTTGATATTTCCACAGGGTTGCTATCACGCTTTGCTCGTTAACGACTTAAAGAATACAAACCCAAAACCTATAAATAACATTAGGTGAAAAGGGAATAATCCAAAATCTCCTCCTTGATCTCCTACCACAAAGGCAGAGTACATCCCAAAGGCAAAGTATAGCATTAATAGCCCTTCAAAAATCACATTTATAGAGATGTTTTTCTTGATGTATTTGTTGCCTTTCCAAGATTCCTTGAGTTCACTTATGTTGAATTTTGGGGTGCGTATAAAGTCACTACGTTTCCCTAAGTGCCCTTCTATTACTGCTATAGAGTTATGCAATGAGAAGCCCATTGCGATACTAAAGAATGTAAAGAACATCCCTATATAACGTATAAATTGCTTTAAACCGCCACCGTAAATACTCTTAAACATAAACCAGTAACATATAAAGAATATCACACTACTTATGACAAAGAAAGACATCACGTAAAAGTAAGGCTTAAGGTGTGCATACTCGTTCTTTATATATAACATAGGGATGCTAAGTATCGCTACAATGAGCACGTTTAAAAACATTGTGCTATTGAGTAAGTGCAGTATGCCGTGCATCTTTGTTTTTGTAGAAAGGCTCTTGCTTGTGACCACTTTTTTAGACATCTTCTGGAAGTTCTCTGCACCACCTTTATTCCATCTAAACTGTTGTGAGCGTGCTGCACTTATAACCACAGGTAATTCTGCTGGAGTTTTTACGTCCTCTAGGTACTTAAATTTCCAGTTTTTAAGCTGTGCTCTATAACTTAGGTCTAGGTCTTCTGTAAGTGTATCTCCTTCCCAGTTGCCAGCATCTTCTATACACTGCTTGCGCCATAGCCCTGCGGTACCGTTAAAGTTTATAAAGTGACCTTTACTGTTGCGACCTACTTGCTCTAGTGTAAAGTGAGCATCTAGAGCAAAAGCTTGTACTCGAGTAAGTAGTGAGTACTCTCTATTAATATGCCCCCAGCGAGTCTGTACTACACCTATGTTTCGGTCTTTAAAGTAAGGCACCGTGCGTTGCAGCCAGTTGGGCTCGGGAAGAAAATCTGCATCAAAGATGGCTATATATTCTCCCTTTGCAACCTTAAGTCCTTCCTTAAGAGCACCAGCCTTAAAGCCAGAACGGTCTTCACGAGTAACGTGCTTTATGTCTAAACCTTGATTTTTAAGTCTCTCAATATGATTTTTTGTACGCTCAAAAGACTCATCTGTACTGTCGTCTAGTACTTGTATCTCCAGCTTTTCCTTTGGGTAGTCTAGCAACGCAATATTGTCTAGTAATCGCTCCATCACATAGAGTTCATTATATACAGGTAGCTGTATAGTAACTAGTGGGATTTGAGCCGGGTCTTTAAAATTAAACTTTGGGGCATCGTCTTTAATGCGCTGCGCTCTTAGGTAATTAAAAAGCAAGTTGAGTTGCGATAGACTGTAGGCAAATATGATAACTAGCGATATCGTGTAGATAACTATGATAGATATTTCTAAAATCATTACTTAAAACTGTATTTAAAAATCCACCCTAATATTTTTACTCCTGCCATAACTGCGCCCTTTACAGTACCAGATACTTTTGAAACGCCTATGCGGTTTCTGTAGTTTACGGGTACTTCGGTATATTTCATTTTCTTTTTTAAGACCTTAAGTTGCATCTCTACAGTCCAGCCATATGTTTTATCTTCCATCTCTAAGGCGAGGAGGCTATCATATTTCATTGCTCTAAACGGGCCAAGATCTGTAAAACGTGCGCCAAAAAATAGACTCATAAGCGTTGTTGCTAGCCAGTTTCCAAAAATTTGTGGTCCTGTCATAGACCCGCTTTCGCGAAAGCGTTTATCTCTAGCACCAATCACCATATCACAGTTGTCCTGCACAATAGGTGCTATTATCTTAGTAAGCTCTTCTGGGTAATCACTATAATCACCATCTAAAAAAACAACGATGTCTGGCTTAGGAGTATGGCTCGCAATATAATTCATCCCTTTAAGGCAAGCATAGCCATAACCCATTTGCTCTTCTCTTAAAACGGTAGCTCCATTTTCTTGAGCTACTTGCTCTGTGTTATCTGTAGAGGCATTACTTACTACAATTACTTCATTAACAATAGCGGGAATGTCTTGCAGAACAAGTCCTATAGAATCTTGTTCATTGTAGGCTGGTATAATAACTTTTATAAGGGGCTCCATAATGCTAGTAGAAAGAGATGTCTGGATTATCACGGCGAAAAGCTCTTACACTTGTCCATTCACCTTTTAATTGATTTGCTTCGTATTTTTCTACTTTGATGAGTTTGTTGTTTTTATAGACTAAGCAAAAACCTTCTTGCTCATTATTAACATATTGAGTTTTGCGTGTTTCTTGCCGCGCAATATCGTAAAAAATCCACCAATTTTGCGCTTTTCCCTGCTCATAATGCCCCTCGCGCACTAGTTTTCCTTGGGAATTGTAAAAATACCAATAGTCGGTTTTAAGGTTGTTTGCATAGTGACCTTGAGACATAAGCTCGCCGTTACTATGGTAAAATTTCCAGTACTTAATCTTTTGCTCACCCATAACCCAGCCCTCGGCCTTAATAGTACCATTGTTATAATACTCCTTATGGTAACTATTTGGTTCTGCTATAAAAAGCAGTTGAGTTGTAAAAATAAAGATGATAAAACCTTTGGCTGTCATAGCACCTTAGACGAGAGAAGTTAGAGTCACTAACACATAAAATGTATTTTTATACAAAAACAGATGTATGGAGTTTAGTTTTTGGGAGCAAGAAACGTGGTTTACTAATGTAGATTATACCGTAGTAGGAAGCGGTATTGTAGGGCTTACGTGTGCTTTACGCTTACGCGGAAGGTTTCCAAAAGCAAAGGTACTCGTGTTAGAAAGAGGAGTGCTTCCTAATGGTGCAAGTACAAAAAATGCGGGTTTCGCCTGTTTTGGTAGTATTTCAGAAATACTAGATGATCTAACATCACACTCAGAAGATGAGGTCGTAGCGCTTGTAAAAAAAAGAATACAAGGCCTCACAAAACTGCGAGCGTTGCTTACTGATAAGAGTATCGACTATCAAGAAAACGGAGGCTACGAGCTATTTTTAAAGAAGGACAACAGTCTTTATAAGCAATGTATTGAAGCCATACCTACTATAAATAAATTGCTGTTCCCTATTTTTAAAAAGGAAGTATATAGCTTAAAATCAAATGACCTGCAATGTGATGGAATCCACGACCAAGTTATCTTTAATAATAGTGAGGGGCAAATAGATACTGGGCGTATGATGCAATCACTTTTGCAACTCGCTCAGTCTAAAGGTGTCTTGATTTTGAATAATACAAACGTAATTTCTTATGCCGAAAATGCTAGTGAAGTAACCGTTGTCACTAGCTCTGTACAGTTCAAAACAAAAAAGCTCCTTATTGCTACAAATGGCTTTGCAAAAAAGCTAGGTCTTACTCAAGTAAAACCTGCACGAGCACAAGTTTTAATAACTAATAAAATACCTGATTTGCATCTTAAAGGGACTTTTCATCTTGATAGAGGGTATTACTATTTTAGAAATATAAATGGCAGGATACTTTTAGGCGGTGGTCGCAACCTCGATTTTAAAGGAGAGGAAACTACTGTAATCGCACAAACAGAAGTCATACAGCAAGAGCTAGAACGCTTACTTAAAGAAGTTATACTGCCACATACTAAGTTTGAAATAGCACATAGGTGGAGTGGTATTATGGGAGTAGGTAGCCAGAAACAGCCTTTACTTAAAAAATTATCAGACCACACGTATTGTGGGGTTCGGCTAGGAGGTATGGGCGTTGCCATAGGCGCAACGGTGGGAGAAGACTTGGCAAATCTTATTGCGTAGTGTAGGTTTATAATAGACTATTTTTACAGACCGTAATATCACTTATGACCCATCCTGAAATAAAAGAAGAACTTCTCAAAGCTTGTAAAGAACATCTTATGCAACGCAGAGATGTGGTGCAGCAAATTCTAGATAATGTAGCGACTTCATTAAGAGAGGAAACTAAGAGTACAGCTGGAGATAAACACGAGACCGGCAGAGCGATGTTGCAATTAGAACGTGAGAATGCCGGCAAGCAACTGGCAGCTATAGAAAAACTAGAACAAATCTTTCTTAGAATAAAGCTTGATCTTTCAGAAGGTCCAGTGCACTTGGGTAGCGTTGTCGTTACTTCGCAGGCTTGCTATTTTATTTCTATTCCTGTAGGAGCTATAAAAGTAGATGGTCTCACTTTTTATGCTATAGGTATAGGCTCACCTATAGGTCAATTACTAATGGGTAAACGAGAAGGTGATGAAGTACGCTTTCGCGAAAGCGTAATAAAGATCACTACAATTTACTAGTTACTTGAGATTAATGTATGTAGTGTCTCCTTTAACAAGGTTGCTTTCAGAATTAAAAAGTATAGATTGCCCGTCACACAAAGCCTCTATCAAATAATGGGTTCCCATAAAATAACTTTTGGTAATCTCAACCTTTATACCCTCTGGAGAGATTGTGAGCTGATGTGGGTAGCGCAGTAGCTGCTCATCTTTTTGTGCATCTGGAAAAAACCATTGCTTAGGTACCTTATTAAGATCTCCAAAAAGGGAGCCTACATAATATGAAGGAGGGTTGTCATATAGCCTTTGAGTTTGCTCGTGAGCGATTATAGTTCCATCTCGCATAACAATAGTCTTATCCATATATGATAAAACGTCTGTGCTGTCGTGTGTAGCAACTAGGCAGGTAATGTTTTGCTTTTTTAGGTATGCAAAGAGACGCCTGCGCAGCTTGTTTTTTCTAAAGTTATCAATGTGGGAGAATGGCTCATCTAGTAATAGGAGCTCTGGTTCTTTCGCTAGTGTTTGTGCCAGTGCTACCCGTTGTTTTTGTCCTCCAGAGAGCGTTTTTACGTGAGCAGAGGCAAAGGGAGTCATTTCTACCACTTCTAGTAATTCTTCGGTTCTGGCCTGACTAGTTTCTGGCTCTAGTCTGCTTAAATATTTATGAATATTTTCTGTCACAGATGTATAAGGCATTAGGTCAAAATCTTGCGAAAGATATTTGATATATGGCATCCCTGGAATAAGATTTTCTTCGGGACCAGTGACCTTTTTATTGTCAAAAGTTATAGAGCCTTGGTCTAAATCATAAAGACCGTAAATCATTTGCAATAGAGTGGTCTTGCCACAACCACTCTCGCCTATAATAGCTGCGTGTGTACCCTTTTCAATTTGAAGTTGTATAGGTCCCACATTAAAGCGTTCAGAAATAGAAAATAAGACATCTGTAAGTATAAGCATAGCGTTTACAAAAATACAGATCACCGACAAGATATAAACGCAGAGAGCGACTTTAGTAAGCTATACGTATATTTGCAGTCTTATACTATTATGAATTTATACCCCTTATTTTTTACTCCGCTTTTTAAGTATCGCCTTTGGGGTGGTACAAAATTACGTACGGTTCTTCATAAAGAATTTGATGGAGATCATATAGGTGAGTCTTGGGAAGTTTCTGGTGTTACTGGCAGTGAGACTATTGTCTCAAATGGGCCACTTGCAGGTAAAACGCTTAATGAGTTGATAGCTAGTTATGGTGCAGATTTTCTAGGGGAAGCAGTGATTGATAAATTTGGAAGTCATTTTCCGCTACTCATAAAGTTTTTAGATACAGAAAAGCCACTTTCGGTGCAGGTACATCCTGGAGATGCGATAGCAAAAGCGCGTCACGACTCTTATGGTAAAAATGAGATGTGGTATATTATGGATGCAGAGCCAGATGCAGAGATTATAGTGGGCTTTGAGAATGATACAAAACCAGAAGATTATACTAAGGCAGTTAGTGAGGGTTCTTTAATCGATTTACTTCACAAGGAAAATGTTTCTAAAGGTGATATTATTCATATTCCTGCAGGACGAATACACGCAATAGGAGCTGGTATTATGCTAGCCGAAATACAGCAAACCTCAGATGTGACATACAGAGTGTATGATTACGATAGAGTAGATGTAAAGACTGGTAAAAAACGAGACCTACATACAGAGCAGGCTACAGATGTGCTAGATTATAATGGGTGTGAATATTACAAGACTCCTTATAAGGCTAAGCTTAATACTTCTGTTCCAGTTATAGAAGATCATTACTTTACGACAGCTGTGTTAGATCTAGAAGGTGAATTACTTAGAGATTATAGTCATCAAGATTCTTTTACCATACTAATGTGTGTGGCAGGAAGTACTTCTTTTATGTATGATGATAAGACCTATGATTTTAAGCAAGGTCAGACAGTTGTGCTTCCAGCTAAGGTTGATACTGTACAATTTATAAGTGCCCGCGCTACTATTCTTGAAGTGACTGTATAGCTCACTAATAGTTAAAGAAAAGTGAAATACAGTATTGGGAGGTTGTGACCAGCTATTTTTGTTAAAATTCTTTATTTGTGCTTAGACTCATATTTTTTATTGCCTTTATTATAGCCCTAGATATTTATGCTTACCAAGCATTCAGATTCCTAGTAAAAGGAAGATGGGGTACGATACTATACTTTCTTATTACCTTATTTATAATAGGAGGGATGATTTATCAATTCTCTACAGGAGGTAGGCGCAATATGAGCCCACTTACACAGTTCTTTATTGTCTCTTTTGTTATTTTGATAGTTTGTAAGTTGGTCATTATCGCGACAATGTTTGGCGAGGATATATTCAGACTTATAAAGGGAGGCCTCAATAAGCTTACTGGAAACACACAGGGCGGTGCAATTCCATCCAGACGTAAGTTTGTAAGCCAGATTGCACTTGGTCTAGCAGCGATACCTTTTGCATCTATTCTATATGGTGTGATTAAGGGGCGTTATAACTTTAAGGTACTTAAGTATACACTCAGTTTTGATGATTTGCCTGAAGCGTTTGATGGATACAAGATTACTCAAATAAGTGACGTGCACAGTGGTAGTTTTGATAATGCCGAAAAGCTAGACTACGCTATAGATTTAATAAATGAGCAGGCAAGTGATGCTATATTATTTACTGGAGATATGGTAAATAATGAAGCCGCAGAGATGGAGCCTTGGAAAGAGACCTTTGCAAGACTCAAGGCACGTGACGGAAAGTTTTCTGTTCTAGGAAATCACGACTATGGAGATTACATAGACTGGCCTACGCCAGAAGCTAAGATTGCAAATCTTGATAGACTTAAAGAAATTCAAAAAGAGATGGAGTTTAAGCTTCTCCTTAATGAGCATCATTATATTGAAAAAGATGGGCAACGTCTCGCTATAGTAGGTGTAGAAAACTGGGGTGAAGGCGGATTTAAAAAAGCTGGAGATCTTAACAAAGCAATCTCTGGTCTTGCTCAAGATGACTTTAAAATATTGATGAGTCACGACCCATCACACTGGGAGTATGAGGTAAAAGATCACCCAGAACATTTTCACCTTACATTGAGCGGTCATACCCACGGTATGCAGTTTGGTATTGAGATACCTGGATGGTTTAAGTGGAGCCCTGTAAAGTGGCGTTACAAGTACTGGGCAGGTATTTATGAAGATGCAAAACAGTATATAAATGTAAACCGAGGATTTGGGTATCTAGCCTTTCCGGGTAGGGTAGGGATCTGGCCAGAGATAACTGTTATAGAGTTGAAAAAAAGTGGTAAAAACGCATAGTAAGGAGAATATACTATCTTTACGAAGCTTGAAACGCCTGATTGTTTAATTAAAATTGTAGGGTATGTCAAAATTTGGTGAACTTATTGATCTTAATATTCCGGTTCTTTTAGACTTCTACACAGAGTGGAATGAAGACTCTGTCTCAATGCATCCTATACTAAGAGATGTTGCTGCAGCAGTAGGAGATAAGGGTAAAGTCATAAAAATAGATGTAGATAAGAACAATGAACTAGCAGATGCGCTACGCATCAAAAGCTTGCCTACGCTCATTATCTATAAAAACGGCGAGATGATATGGCGCCAGAGTGGTGAGCTAGATGCAAATACCATTATAGGTATTATGCAAGAATATGCCTCTTAGATTATTTTAACCTTCCAAAAGTAAAGCCCGCTTTTTCAAAATACGCTATAGCGCGCGGTAGTGCATATTTCATATTTTCAAAGGCTTTTACACTGTCGTGAAAAACGATAATATCTCCATTTTTTGCCTTCTTAATTACATTATCAAGACACTGTTCTGGAGAAGTATGCGCATCCCAGTCAAAGGCAATCACGCGATACATTATAATTGTATAACCAAGTTTTTTTAAGACTCTAGCTTGCTTGCGTTTTATCTTTCCGTAGGGTGGTCTAAAGAGCGGCGTAGTAGGGGTGTTTATTGTCTTAGGCAGATATGTCGATATTTCCTCTTCGGCGAGCCTAACGCTATCTATATATGCTTCTGTGCTTGTTTTCCAACCATTCAAGTGATGTTGGGTGTGGTTTCCTACGGAGTGACCGCTTTGGCATATGCGTTTAAAAATTGCTGGATGCTTCCGTACATTATCTCCTATAGAGAAAAAGGTAGCGGAGATGGGTTTTTTACGCTTTCGCGAAAGCGTATTTAAAACAAACTCTGTCACCTCCGGTACCGGGCCATCATCAAAAGTGAGATAGACCGTTTTCTTACTAGTCTTTTTGTCCCAAACATACCATTGTGGATATAACCACTTAAGGAATGCTGGGACTCTGGACAGTTTTAAGTACACGTGCTAATATCTCTACTCCTCTATAATTGAGTCTGCATTAATTGCACCACCTGTTGCTGGTACAGTTTCTAATGGCGCTTCTACAGCACCATTTTCTGGCTCCTCATCGTCTCCTAGTAGATAGGGGAACGAGCGCATATAGTTGTCATAAATTTGAGCCTCTTTTTCAAAGAGCTCTCTATCATCATTTATGATAAGTAGGTCTACAAGGCTTCTATACTTCTCAATGTTTGTAAGTATCTCTTCATAGTACTTGTATTGTAGCTCTGCATCTAGCGCGCTAAAGTATTTGAGTTGCTCTTGGTACTTTGTAGCTACTTCTTGCCATATGGCTTGAGCGCGCTGCTTTTCTCCTATCTCATAATAGCCAGTGATGTATGGTTCAACCAGTGTGTAGAATTCAAAGATGTCTACTGGCATTTTCTCCATCGCGAGATCCATAACCTCTTTAGCCTTTTCTGGCTTATTTTCGGCTAGTAATTGCTCTACTAGACGTGCCATATTACCTCTGTAGGTAATTGCGTTTGTGCGCGTCTCACGATCGTGATAAATGTCTGGACTACCGCTATTACCCCAGTACCATTTCTTTACAATATCATACATCTTATCTGCATCTACTCGACCCATATCATACGGGTTACGAGGGTCTATAGGTGTGCGTATAGGGATGAGCTTGTAGGTAACACCATCTAGCTGCAGGTAATCCTTCATCCATAAGTAATCATCATCACCAAAGCTTCCACCCGTAAAGTAGATAGGACGCTCCCAGTTGTTACTTGCTATTATATCTAGCATAAGCAGTCTGTTTTTGTAAAGCACATTGCCACTTAACTCAATGTCTATGTAAGGTACAATCTCATCTGCATCATCTATAGGGACAATCTTGTTTTTAAGTACAGATTCTTTATCTACTGGGATTCTTATTTTCTTACTAGGGAAGGTATTAAAGAACTGTCCCTTTGCATACTCAACCTTAGTCCTTGGGTCATCACTTGCGATAAAGTTCATCCATTGTGCGATTGGGATAATGGAGTCTTTTGTCTCTTGATAAAACAGCGCCTCTCTATTATCTGCCGCATACTTGTCGTGAGTGAGGGTGCTAGGCACCGGCGGACTTTTATATGCAGCGCGCTTCATCTGGTCAAAATACCAGTCTGTGTTTATTAAACTTGTATTTACAATACGCACATCTGTACGATAGCCTTCTATCTCTTGTACATACCATAGGGCAAAGGTGTCATTATCACCTATGGTAAATATGATGGCATTCTCATCTACAGAGTCTAGATATTTTCTAGCCATTGCTAGCGCTGTCTTTCTGCCAGAACGATCGTGGTCATCCCAGTTTTGAGATGCTAGAAGTACAGGTGCAGCTAGTAAGCATACTACAGCCACAATAGGCATTGCTATTTTAGGTTTTATAAAATCTTTTACAATATCAAAGAGAGCATAAACGCCAAAACCTATCCACATTGCAAACACATAAAAGGAACCTACAAGCGCATAGTCGCGCTCACGAGGTTCAAAAGCACGCTCGTTGAGGTATACTTTTAAGGCAAGGCCTGTAAACAAGAAAAACACGAGTAACACTGCAAAGCGTTTCCAGTCTTTAGTTGCGTGAAAGAGTAGACCTAGTAATCCTAATAATAATGGTAAGAAGTAGTACGTGTTGCGCGCCTTGTTGTTCTCAACATCAGACGGTAGGTTCTCTTGCGGGCCTAAAAAGATACCATCTAGCCAGTCTATACCAGAAATCCAGTTACCATTAAAGTCGTCTCCTTTACCTTGTATATCGTTCTGGCGACCTACAAAGTTCCACATAAAGTAGCGCCAGTACATATACCCAAACTGGAAGCTAAACATATAGTTCATATTATCACCAAAAGATGGTTTTTCTACATCAAGATATTGACCTATCTGGCTCTTTAAGAAAGCATCATATCCTTCATAATTTACTTTACCTTCTCTATAATCTATTTTAAACTGAGTTACGACATCTTGAAGATACTGGCGATCTTCTTCTGGCATACTAGGGTCATACTTAATGCTAAACTTAAGTGGCCCTGTATACTGCATATAGTTTGCATTATTTTCTGGGCTCCACATTCTTGGTAAAATGGCACTGTGTGCATCATCAAGATTTTGCTTTGCATTGCGCCACTGGTTTACAACTACATACTTGCCTAGTTTTTCATCTTTCTCATAAAGTTTTGGCTTATCTAGGTAGGGAGTATCTGGATCTAGTCCAGCATAGTCTGCTGTAAACTGTGGTCCGTAAAACAGTTTTGTTTCTGGATACTGCTCACGATTATAGTAAGAGAGCAGTGATCGTGCATTAGAAGGATTGTTTTCATTTATAGTTGTTCCTGCATTTGCACGTATAGGTAACATCATCCAGCTTGAGAATCCTATAAAAATGTATAACATACATAATAGCATTGTATGTATGAGGGGTTTGTTACGCTTTCGCGAAAGGGTTAACCCATAATAAAACAATCCTACTAGAAGTAAGCCAGCAATAATAGTCCCACTATTAAACGGAAGCCCTATAGAGTTTACAAAGAATACTTCTAGGTATCCAAAAAGTGACAGGGTATAAGGTAGAAGTAGTTTAAAAATAAACATCAATATGGCTACCACAATAACTAGGGCGATAAGAAGGTTTTTTGGGGTAACCTTTTCTGTATTTTTAAAAAAGTAAAGAAGACCTATAGCAGGTATGGTAAGTAATCCCATAAAGTGTATCCCAAAAGAGAGTCCCACAATAAATGAGATAAGTATAAGCCAGCGGTTACCACGAGGTTTGTGCATATCACGTTCCCATAATAGCCCAAGGTAGAATAGTAGGGATAGTACAACTGCAGCAGGTGCATAAACCTCTGCCTCTACAGCATTAAACCAGAAACTATCTGTAAATGCAAATGCAAGTGATCCTATGGCAGCACTTGCGAGGATGGCAAGCTGCTTAGTTTTTGTGATGAGTTCCTTTTCTTCTGTAAGTGTTCTAGTAAGCAATAAAGTGAGTGACCAGAACATAAACAGTATGGTAAATGCACTACTTAAACAAGATAGGTAGTTTACTGCAAGGGCAATATAAGTTGGATCTGGAGCAAAAATAGAAACAAAGGCTCCTAGTATTTGATAAAGAGGTGCTCCCGGCGGGTGACCTATCTCAAGTTTTGACGAGGTAGATATGTACTCTCCGGCGTCCCAAAAACTAGCCGTAGGCTCTACGGTAAGAGAATATACTATAAGGGCAATGGCAAATACAGTCCAGCCCAGAATCTTGTTATACTTCGCAAAGTTGAAGTCGCTCATTATGTTATATTTTGTAAAGGGACGAAGTTAAGCAATACCCCTGATTTGTGGTAACGTAGGTGGGGCATTAATTATTTCTTAAAAATAAAAATTTGAAATTTTAACAATTATGCTCTGAGCTTCATTTATAGCTGGTTATCGCAGGATTTTTGTGATGTGAAAAGTAATTTTTGAAAAATGAGCTATTTTTTTTTAAATAATGTTTGTGAATGTAAAACTTTCCTTTAAATTTGCACTCGCTATTGAAAAAACATAGTGGCCTATGGTGTAATTGGCAACACGTCTGTTTTTGGTACAGAAGAGTCTAGGTTCGAGACCTAGTGGGCCAACTTAAAAACCCGACCTTTAATTAGGTCGGGTTTTTTTTATTTCAATAATCACGAAATAAATTGGGGAAATTAAGCGGTTATTCGTGCGGCTTGTCTGACAAAAAGTCTATGCAGACAGTGGCTGTATCACGTGGTAATAAGTGAGCATATTTTTATAAAAGCGTAATGCGCTATGTGTATCTTCTATACACGGTTTTAAAAAGTCATTAAATCTTCTGTAATCTACAGGTACTTGAACACGTGCGGTCTCCTTAAGAGCGCTGTCTACCATTACTTCAAGGATAACTACTTGATTTTCTGGTTCAAAATGTACTGCCTCTGCTTGAAAATATTTTTTAATAAGCGCTTTGTGAAGACTTGTAAAATCTACAGGTTGGCTAGGGTGTGATTTGCAACTATAATCTATAAGATTATGCAATTCTGTGAGAACGGTGTGTTTTAATGATCTGTTCATAACCAATATTTTGTATAAAAGTACTCACATCTCTCTTTGTAAAATCGTAATAAAATGCTAATTAGCAATTAGTTAACACTGTTGTGTGGTGTGATTACGCTTTCGCGAAAGCATAAAAAACACCTTCATAGGGAGTGAAAGTGTCTTGTAAATAATAACAATTATTGAAGTTAAATTCTAAAAGTGATGATGGGTCTTTTGGCGTGGTTTACAAGCCCCTCGCTTAAAGAGCCGTTTAAAAAATGGGAGAGTCCTTTTCGGCCGTGAGTTCCTATGCCTACTATTCCTGCATTAATCATTTCGGCAAAATGAAGAACTCCACTCTCAACACTATTGTCATTATAAATATTTAGAGAGTAATTTTTAATGTCTGGTTCTTTTGCCATAAATTCTTTCATTATCTCTTCTATGTCGTGGGTTGTTTGGAAGTTGCTAGGAGTGTTTACATAGAGCATATGTAGTTTTATATCGCTGTCTTGTGCAAAAGCAGCTGCTTTTTTAAAGGCAGTATGATTTTCTTCTTTAAAATCACATACATACACAAACTTGTCTAGTTTGAACAATTCGTGCTTTTGTTTAATAATAAGAACGGGCACTTTTGAGTTTCTTACTACTTTCTCGGCATTTGAGCCTATAAAAAATTCGTGTAACCCGCTATCGCCGTGGGATCCCATCACGATTATATCAGATTTGTACTTGTCTACGTAGTCCATAATGCCTTCAAAGGCTCCATCAAACTCGGCAGTTTCTTCTACAGTGATACCATCTAGATATGGAGCATTCATCATTGCTTCAAATTTTTGATGTGCGAGTTTCATAAAGAAAATAGCTTCTGGTAAATCGCTTTGTTGTCCAGACACAGCATCTACCAGTTGCATAGGTAAGTCTACCATATGAAGAAGGTTTATGGAGGCCTTGTGTCTCCTTGCAAGATCTGCTGCAACTCTTAGGGCATTTTCGGCCTGTTCTGAAAAGTCTGTGGGTACAAGTATTTTTTTGATCATAAGAGCATAGTTTATAGTTAAACAATACCATAGTACTATGCCTTGCAGGCTAGTTATATGGCTTTAAATACTTTAAAAGAAGGGTCTCTTAAATTTACAAAATAATAGGGAGCTATTACGGCTTTTAATAACGGATAATTTATAGTATATTTGCACCGTTGAAAGACGCAGTGAATACAGAGGGGACAGCGGTCCCCTCTTTTTATAGGCTTATATGTTGAAGGAAAAAGTAACCAATTTACTACAAGAGGCACTGGATGAAAATCCTAATTTGTTTTTGATTAGTCTTGATATTCAAGGGAATAACGAGATTAAAATTATCATAGATGGAGATGATGGTGTAAAGGTGGAAGATTGTATTGCGGTGAGTCGCAAGGTAGAGCATAACCTAGATAGGGAAGAAGAAGATTTTTCTTTAGAGGTAATGTCTGCTGGTGCTACAAGCCCTTTGGCTATACCTAGGCAGTATAAAAAGAATGTAGGAAGGCATCTTGAGGTTAAGAAAGAGGATGGGACAAAAATCGAAGGATTAATGACCGATGCTACAGATACAGATGTAA
This sequence comes from Dokdonia sp. MED134, assembly GCF_000152925.2. NCBI lineage: Bacteria > Pseudomonadati > Bacteroidota > Flavobacteriia > Flavobacteriales > Flavobacteriaceae > Dokdonia > Dokdonia sp. MED134. Next base: position 2,532,109 of record NZ_CP009301.1, read on the forward strand.
CGCTCACTTGGAAAACAAGAGAGCCAAAACCTGTTGGAAAGGGGAAAGTCACTGTTCAAAAGACAGAAACGATTTCTTATAGTGAGATAGTGCAAGCAAAAGTGATGATTAAATTTTAACAAAAGTTGATATGGAGAATTTAGCGTTAATCGATTCTTTTTCAGAATTTAAGGACGATAAATTAATAGATCGTGTGACCCTAATGGCCATCTTAGAAGAGGTGTTCAGAAGTACGTTAAAGAGGCGTTTTGGAAGTGACGATAACTTTGATATAATTATAAACCCAGATAAAGGAGATCTAGAGATCTGGCGTAACCGTGTGGTTGTTGCAGATGGAGAGGTGGAAGATGATAATGAAGAGATCTCATTAACAGATGCACGTAAGATTGAAGAAGATTTTGAGGTAGGTGAAGATGTATCGGAAGAAGTGAAGCTTATAGATTTAGGCCGTCGCTCTATTTTGGCACTACGTCAAAACTTAATAAGTAAAATACACGAGCACGATAATACAAACATATACAAGCAGTTTAAAGAGCTAGAAGGTGATTTGTATACAGCAGAGGTTCACCATATACGTCACAGAGCAATAATATTGCTTGATGATGATGGAAACGAAATTATATTACCAAAGGACCGTCAGATACCTTCAGATTTCTTTAGAAAAGGAGAAAATGTACGTGGGGTGATAGAAAGTGTTGAACTTAAGGGTAATAAACCTGCAATTATTATGTCTAGAACATCTCCATTGTTTTTGGAGAAGTTGTTTGAGTCAGAGATACCAGAAGTGTTTGATGGTTTAATTACTGTTAAAAATGTAGTGCGTATCCCAGGTGAAAAGGCAAAAGTAGCAGTAGATTCTTATGATGATCGTATAGATCCAGTAGGAGCTTGTGTAGGTATGAAAGGATCTCGTATACACGGTATCGTAAGAGAGTTGGGTAATGAAAATATTGATGTTATTAATTACACGACTAATCTTAATTTATATATTACAAGGGCTTTAAGTCCTGCTCGTATCACGAGTATTAAGATAGATGAAGAAAATAAGACTGCGCAAGCAGTGCTTAAGCCAGAAGAGGTGAGTAAAGCAATAGGTCGTGGAGGTCATAATATACGTCTTGCTGGGCAGCTTACTGGTTATGAAATTGACGTTTACAGAGAAGGGGTAGAAGAAGATGTTGAGCTTACAGAATTCTCAGACGAGATAGAAGCGTGGGTAATCGAAGCTTTTGGGAAAATAGGACTCGATACAGCGCGTAGCGTACTCGAGCAAGAAGTTAGTGATCTTGTACGACGTACAGATCTAGAAGAAGAAACAGTACTTGATGTGATGCGTATCCTCAAGGAAGAATTTGAAGAATAAAGTATCCTACTCTCAATAGTAAAGTAGGTATAGATAATAATTTAGAGCAGTTTATGGCAGCAACAATGCGATTAAACAAGGTATTACGGGAATTGAACATTTCTCTTGATCGTGCCGTAGAATTTTTAAATTCTAAGGGTGTGGAGATAGAGGCACGTCCGACTACGAAAATTTCGACTGAAATTTACGAGGTGCTTTCGGGTGAGTTTCAAACGGATGCCAACAAGAGAGTAGCTTCTAAGGAGGTTGCAGAGGCAAAAGAAAAGGAGAAGGAAGCATTGCGCGCCGCTCGTGAAGTAGAAATTGAGGCAAAAGCTGAAGCGAAAGCAGCAGCGCCTAAAAAGCAAGAGGTCGTTAAAGCTAAAGCACAGTTAGATGGACCAAAGCAAGTAGGAAAAATCGATCTTTCAAAGGGATCTGGAAAACCAGCACCTGTTAAGGAAGAGAAAAAGCCAGAGGTCAAGAAGGAAGAGGTTAAAAAGCCAGAAGTTCCTGCTGCTCCTGTAAAAGAGGATATAAAACCTAGTCCAAAACCTGCTGTAGAAGAAAAGAAAAAAGAAGAAAAGCCAAAACAAGCTGCTCCTATAGAAAAAGAAGCAAAGAAAGTTCAGGCTCCTGCGGCTAAAAAGGAAGAGCCTAAGAAGGCTGATACTCCAGAAAAAGAAGTGGGTCTAGGTGATGAAGTTATCAAGACTGACTATAAAAAACTGGACGGACCTAACTTCACAGGTCAAAAAATTGACCTTTCTAAGTTTAAGAAGCCAGAAAAGAAATCATCTTCAGACGATAAGAAAAAACGTCGCCGTCGTATTACAAAGCCTGGTACAGGTGGAGGTAAGCCGGGAGGAAATAACCGTGGCGGAAACAATAATAACAACAACCGTGGTAATTCTGGAAAGGGTAGAGGGCGTGTTGTTAAGGCAGAGCCTACAGAAGAAGAAGTACAAAAACAAATACGTGAGACTCTTGAAAAACTTCAAGGAAAGTCTAATAAAGGTAAAGGAGCAAAATACCGTCGTGATAAGAGGGATCAGCACCGTCAAAAGACAGAAGATGATCTAGCTCAACAAGATGCAGAAAGCAAAATCCTTAAAGTAACAGAGTTTGTTACAGTAAGTGAAGTAGCTACAATGATGGATGTGGGTGTAACACAAATTATATCTGCGTGTATGTCACTGGGTATGATGGTAACGATGAACCAGCGTCTAGATGCGGAAACATTATCTATTGTTGCAGATGAGTTTGGATACTCTGTAGAGTTTGTAACTGCAGATCTTGAAGATGCAATAGAAGATGTTGAAGATTCTCCAGAAGACTTAGTAGAAAGAGCTCCTATTGTAACCGTTATGGGTCACGTAGATCACGGTAAAACATCGTTACTGGATTACATCCGTAAGGAAAATGTAATTGCAGGCGAGAGTGGAGGTATAACACAGCACATAGGTGCATATGGTGTACAGCTAGAAGATGGTAAAAAAGTTGCCTTTTTAGATACTCCAGGTCACGAGGCCTTTACGGCGATGCGTGCTCGTGGTGCTCAAGTAACAGATATTGCTGTTATTGTAGTCGCTGCAGATGATGATATAATGCCACAAACTAAAGAGGCAATCTCTCACGCTCAGGCGGCCGGAGTGCCTATAGTTTTTGCAATAAATAAAATTGACCTTCCAGCGGCAAACCCTGAGAAGATTAAAGAAGGACTTGCGCAAATGAATCTTCTTGTAGAAGATTGGGGTGGAAAAATCCAATCACAAGAAATATCTGCAAAGAAAGGTACGGGAGTTAAAGAATTACTCGAGAAAGTATTACTTGAAGCTGAGCTCTTAGAGCTTAAAGCAAACCCAGATAGAAATGCAAACGGTACAGTTGTAGAGGCATTCTTAGATAAAGGTCGAGGATATGTATCTACCATACTTGTACAAGCAGGAACGCTTGAAGTGGGTGATTACGTACTAGCGGGAACTACCTCTGGTAAAGTAAAAGCGATGCACGATGAGCGTGGTAAGAAAATTAAGAAGGCTGGACCTTCCACTCCGGTGTCTGTTTTAGGACTAGATGGAGCACCACAAGCAGGTGATAAGTTTGTTGTAATGACAGATGAGCGTGAGGCAAAAGATATTGCTACTAAGCGTACACAACTGCAACGTGAGCAGAACGTGCGTACACAACGTCACATAACACTTGATGAGATAGGTAGACGTATTGCTCTTGGAGACTTTAAAGAACTTAATATTATCCTTAAAGGTGATGTGGATGGATCTGTAGAAGCACTTACAGATAGTTTCCAAAAATTATCTACAGAGGAGATTGCTGTAAATATTATACACAAAGGTGTAGGAGCTATTACAGAAAGTGATGTATTACTTGCTTCTGCTTCAGATGCGATTATAATCGGGTTTAATGTGCGTCCAGCAGGTAATGCTAGACAGGTAGCCGATAAGGAAGAAATCGATATCCGTACATACTCTATCATCTATGATGCGATCAATGATCTTAAAGATGCGATGGAGGGAATGTTATCACCAGAGATGCGTGAGGAGATTACAGGTACGGCAGAGATACGTGAGACATTTAAGATATCTAAAGTTGGTACAATAGCAGGTTGTATGGTTACTAATGGTAAGATCTTTAGAAACTCAAACATACGTCTTATACGTGATGGTGTAGTAGTTTACACAGGTGAGCTTGCTGCCCTTAAACGTTTTAAAGATGATGTAAAGGAAGTTTCAAAAGGATACGATTGTGGTATGCAGATTAAAAACTACAATGACATCAAGCTGGATGACGTTATAGAAGCATTCCAAGAGGTAGCTGTAAAGAAGAAGCTTAAATAATAGAAAGCTATATTTAATATATAATCGCCTTAGAGTATATCTAAGGCGATTTTTTTATGCGCTTTCGCGAAAGCGCATTATTACCTTAAATAACATCCTTTTGAGCAGTTTTAGGCCTTTTAAATGGCTTTATCATACGGATTGCACTGTCGTTTGTGAGAGCACGTTTGCTTGGTAGTTTGAGCTTGTTAAATTATGTGCTGTGAGTGTGAGTTTTGTTTAAATTAAAAGCATAAAAAAATCCTCAATATCAACAAGGTATTGAGGATGTTTTATAGGGTCTTTACGTGTGGGCTAGTTATCTGGCTTAAAAATAAAAGCACTAGAAAATTCCTTTCTTATTTCCATAAGAGCGCGATCTGCTTCTAGCCTATTTCTAAAGTTTCCTATCCATACTTTATAGTTAGGTGTTTCGTGTTTAATGGCAGATGTCCAGGTGCCTATGCGGTTACGATACTTCTTAAGTGTAGCGCTGGCAGTGTTTAAGCTCCCTGAGTATAGTTGTATCTTATATCTGTCTGCTAGTTTGTTGTCTTTTGTAAGGCTGCTTTTTAAATCAAGTAATTCGGTAATTCTATTGTCTTGATTTACGGTTACTTGTGCAGTTTGCGCTTTCGCGAAAGCGGAAAAACTAATGGTAACTGCTATGGCAATTACGATATGTTGAAACGGTTGTACGCTCATAATTTGCTGATTTTGAACAAAGGTAAAAGATAAAAACTTAAACAAATTAATATTATTATTTAGAACTATTATAAATTAGTAAGAACCCCTGTAAGGTGCCCCAAAAAATGCAGTTTGTGTAGTATTTTTGCATACCATTTTGTGCGCGGGTTTAACAGGTTCTTAACGAGCTTAACAGTATAAAAACCGTGCCATCTTTTTGAAGCTAATTCAATATTAATATGATACAGGTTAAACGCCAAAATTCATTCTCGAGAATACTTACCCTAGCTGCGGTAGTGCTTCTCACTTTATCTAGTTCTCTTTTTGCACAAGATGCACCTGCGGCAGATGCTAAGGCTGGTGAGGCTTTATTTAAAGCAAATTGTGCAGCTTGTCACAAATTATATAAGCCTATGACTGGGCCGTTACTTCATCAGGTTTCTGAGAAGTACGACCGTGAGTGGTTATATAAGTGGATCAAGAATAGCCAGGGACTTATTAAGTCTGGAGACCCTCTTGCTGTAAAAGTATATGAGGAGAATGGTAATAAAGTGATGAACTCTTTTCCTGCATTGTCTAATGCAGATATAGATAACATTCTTGCGTATACAGATACGCCAAAACCAGAAGCGCCAGCACCAACAGCTGTTGTTGGAGGTGCAGATGGAAATCAAGGAGGTGGAGTTTCAAATAACCTTATCCTTGCGATTCTTGGATTTGTGTTGTTGCTTCTTGTTGCTGTATTGTTTTTAGTAAACAACACACTTAACAAATTTGCTTCTGCTCAAGGAATTGAAATGCCGGTAGCGGAGAAGCGCAAGCCTATTTGGAAAGCATTTGTTGAAAATCAATTCTTAGTGTTAGTTTCGGTAATCTTCTTATTATTAGGAAGTGCATACTTTGCTTACGGGTGGATGTCACAAGTAGGGGTTGATCAGGGGTATATGCCTGTGCAGCCTATACACTACTCGCACAGAATTCACGCAGGAGAGAATGCAATAGAGTGTAAGTACTGTCACTCTTCTGCAAGAGTGTCTAAGCATTCTGGTATTCCATCTCTTAATGTGTGTATGAACTGTCACAAGTCTATCGCAGAAGTTGCTGGACCTGAGTCTGAGTTTAGCTCTGTTACTGAAGATTACTCTAAAGAGTTTTATGATAAAGAAATCCAAAAGCTTTACAAAGCTGTAGGTTGGGATGAGGCAACACAATCATATACTGGGGAAACGCAGGCGGTAGAGTGGGTGCGTATTCATAACCTTCCTGACTTTGCATACTTTAATCACTCACAACACGTAAGTGTAGCTGGTATAGAGTGTCAAAAATGTCACGGTCCTGTAGAGGAGATGGAGATTATGTATCAACACGCACCTCTTACTATGGGATGGTGTATAAACTGTCACCGTGAGACTAATGTGAAGATTGAAGGTAATGCATATTACGAAGAGATTCACGAGCAACTTGCAAAGAAGTATGGTGTTGAAAAAGTGACAGCTGCTCAAATGGGTGGTCTGGAATGTGGTAAATGTCACTACTAGTAAAGAGAATTTAAGTTTCGAAAGAAACTCTTAATAAAGGTTGCTGAGCGTAGTCGAGGCACAAATTAATAAATCAATTATATGTCATCAAACAAGAAATACTGGAAAAGTGTCGATGAGCTCCACGGAGATGCATCTATCGAGGCACTAAGACAGAATGAGTTTGTACAAGAAATTCCGACAGATGAATTTTTAGGTGATAAGGAAACACTTGAAAATACAGAAACTACACGTCGTGACTTCTTGAAGTACGTAGGTTTCTCTACAGCGGCAGCATCGCTAGCAGCTTGTGAAGGTCCTGTTGTAAAGTCTGTGCCTTATGTGGTGCAGCCAGAGCAAATAATACCGGGAGTTGCAGATTATTATGCGACTACTATTGCAGATGGTTTTGACTTTGCAAGTGTGCTTGTAAAGACTCGTGAGGGTCGCCCTATTAAAATAGAAAACAATGACCTTGCAAAAGCAGGTTTTGGGGCAAACGCTCGTGTACACGCATCTGTTCTTGGAATGTACGATACAAAGCGTGCGCAATTTCCAACAGCAGGAGGAGAAGAAGTTTCTTGGACAGATATAGATAAGGGTGTTGTTGCTGCGCTTGAGAGTGGTAAGAAAGCAGTATTGCTTACTCAGACATTTGCAAGTCCATCTACAGATAAACTTATAGGAGAATTTATAGCAAAATATCCAAATGTTTCTCACGTAGCTTATGACGCTGCTGGAGAGCAATTTGCTTTAGATGCTTTTGAAATAAAATACGGTTTCCGTGCATTACCAGATTATAATTTTGGTGATGCAGAAGTGATTGTCTCTGTAGGGGCAGACTTTTTAGGAGATTGGAATGGTGGTGGATACGACTCTTCTTATGGTAAGTCTCGTGTACCTAAAAATGGAAAGATGTCTAAGCACTTCCAGTTTGAGGCAAATATGTCACTTTCTGGTGCAAATGCAGATGTACGTGTTCCAGCTACACCATCGCAACAAAAATTAATAGTGCAAGCACTAGCAGGTGGATCTGCTTCTGGTCTTCCAGAAGGGGTGAAGGCTAAAGTTGCTCAAGCACGTAAGGCACTTCTTGCTGCTGGTAGTAAAGGATTACTTGTAACAGGTGTGCAAGATGTTTCTACGCAGAGAATCGCGCTTGACTTTAACGAAGGTAAAGTGGTAATGGATACTGCTAAGCCTAAGCTTACAAGATCTGGAGATGCTCGTAAAGTGATGCAACTTGTGAAAGAGATGAACGCTGGTCAAGTAGGAACACTTATTATGGCTGGAGTAAACCCTGCTTATAGTCTTCCTAATGCAGATGAGTTTGTTGCTGGTCTTGCAAAGGTTGATGTTTCTGTAGCTTGTTCATTAAGAGCAGATGAGACAGCGGCACTTTCTACTCATATTGCACCGGTACCACACTACCTTGAGTCTTGGGGAGATGTGCAGATTAAAATGGGTGAAGTAAGTTTACAGCAGCCTACAATAAAAGAGATATTTAATACACGTCAGTTCCAGCAAAGTCTACTTAACTGGATGGGTGTAGATAAAACATATTACAGCTACCTTAAAGAGACTATGTCTTCGGCAGGTATCGCATTTAATAAGTCTGTTCAAGCAGGAGTTGTTGAGACTAGCGCTTTCGCGAAAGCGGTAACCGCATCAAACACTTCTATAGCTTCAGATGCTGGTCTTGCGAGTACATTGCAAGAGGGTAATGGAGGTTTTGAACTTACGTTGTATACAAAAACTTCAATGGGTGATGGAACTCAGGCAAACAATCCTTGGTTACAAGAGATGCCAGATCCATTAACACGTTGTACTTGGGATAACTACTTAACAATGTCTGAGGCAGATGCTAAAGAGCTTGGTTTGTGGTTTGATAGAAGCTCATTCTTTACAGAAGCACGTCACGATGCAAATGGTGGTCTTAATGGTCACTATGCTAACGTTACTGTGAACGGTGTTACTATTGAGAAAGTACCGGTAATGATACAGCCAGGACAAGCTAAAGGATCTGTAGGTCTTGCGGTAGGTTATGGTCGTAAAGAAAGCATACAAGAGGAGATGCAAACGGGTGTTAATGCATTCCCGTTAATGCAAAACTTCCAGACTACTCAAAGTGTTACTATTGAAAAAGTAGGTGGTGTACACGAGTTTGCTTCTGTACAACAGCACAACACACTTATGGGTCGTGGTGATATCGTAAAAGAGACGACTCTTGAGATATTCAATACAAAAGATAAGCATTTCTGGAACGCGGTTCCTGAGGTGAGTAAAGCACACGTAGAGTACGAAGTGACTTCGCCAGAAGTTGATCTTTGGGAGGAGTTTGATCGCTCAGTAGGGCATCACTTTAACCTTGCTATTGATCTTAATGCTTGTACTGGGTGTGGAGCTTGTGTAATTGCTTGTCACGCTGAGAATAATGTTCCTGTAGTAGGGAAGTCTGAAATACGTCGTAGCCGTGATATGCACTGGTTACGTATAGATAGATATTATTCATCTGAGGATACATTTGCTCAAGATGATACTAAGAAGGAAGAGTTTGATGGATTAGGTGGTGATAAAGGTTCTCTTGGAGGATTTGGAGAGCTTGAAGATCCAGCTGCAAATCCACAGGTTGCTTTCCAACCTATAATGTGTCAGCACTGTAACCACGCTCCTTGTGAGACTGTGTGTCCAGTTGCGGCAACATCACACGGTCGCCAAGGTCAAAACCATATGGCTTATAACCGTTGTGTAGGTACGCGTTACTGTGCAAACAACTGTCCTTATAAAGTACGTCGTTTCAACTGGTTTCTTTATAATGGTAATGACGAGTTTGATTATCATATGAACAATGATCTTGGACGTATGGTTATCAACCCAGATGTTACTGTTCGTTCTAGAGGGGTTATGGAGAAATGTTCTATGTGTATGCAAATGACACAAAAGACTATTCTTGATGCTAAGCGCGAAGGACGTAAGGTTAAAGACGGAGAGTTTGCAACCGCTTGTTCTAATGCTTGTACAACTGGAGCACTTGCCTTCGGAGATATAAACGACAAGGATAGCAAGATTGCAGAGCTTAAAGAAGATGATCGTATGTATCACTTACTTGAGCACGTAGGAACAAAACCAAATGTATTCTACCAGACAATGGTACGTAATACAGAAGAAGTATAAAACAACTAATCTAAAGACTAATTATATAGGATTATGGCGCATTACGAAGCACCTATACGAAGACCACTAGTTACCGGAGATAAGACCTATCACGATGTAACATTAGATATCGTTGCTCCAGTGGAGGGACGTGCAAATAAATCTTGGTGGCTCGTATTCTCTATCGCACTAGTAGCTTTCTTATGGGGAATAGGCTGTATTATCTATACTGTAACAAACGGTATCGGTAGTTGGGGTCTAAATAAAACCGTAGGTTGGGCTTGGGATATTACCAATTTTGTATGGTGGGTAGGTATCGGTCACGCAGGAACACTAATTTCTGCAGTACTATTATTATTCCGTCAGAAGTGGCGTATGGCAATTAACCGTTCTGCAGAGGCGATGACTATTTTCTCTGTAGTTCAAGCAGGATTATTCCCTATTATACATATGGGTCGTCCTTGGTTAGCTTACTGGGTATTACCTATACCTAACCAGTTTGGTTCTTTATGGGTAAACTTTAATTCTCCGCTACTTTGGGATGTATTTGCAATATCAACGTACCTTTCTGTGTCATTAGTTTTCTGGTGGACTGGATTATTACCTGACTTTGCAATGATACGTGATAGAGCTGTTAAGCCTTTCCAGAAGAAAATCTATAGTTTACTTTCATTTGGTTGGTCTGGTAGAGCAAAAGATTGGCAGCGTTTTGAAGAGGTGTCACTTGTTCTTGCAGGTCTGGCAACACCACTTGTACTTTCTGTACACACGATTGTATCTTTTGACTTTGCTACGTCTGTTATACCAGGATGGCACACCACGATTTTCCCTCCTTATTTTGTTGCGGGAGCGGTATTCTCAGGGTTTGCAATGGTAAACACGCTTCTTATTATAATGCGTAAAGTTGTAAGTCTTGAAGCTTACATTACAATACAGCACATTGAACTTATGAATATTGTAATTATGATTACAGGTTCTATAGTAGGTGTAGCTTATATTACTGAGTTATTTATGGCTTGGTATTCTGGAGTGGAATATGAGCAATATGCATTCTTAAACAGAGCAACAGGGCCTTACGCTTGGTCTTACTGGGCAATGATGACGTGTAACGTTTTCTCTCCGCAGTTTATGTGGTTCCCGAAATTAAGAAGATCTATAATGTTCTCTTTTATCATATCAATTGTTGTAAACATCGGGATGTGGTTTGAGCGTTTTGTAATTATTGTAACATCACTTCACCGTGATTACCTTCCATCTTCTTGGACAATGTTCTCACCTACATTTGTAGATATAGGTATCTTCATAGGTACTATTGGTTTCTTCTTTGTATTGTTCTTATTATATGCGCGTACATTCCCAGTGATTGCACAAGCAGAGGTTAAAACTATTATGAAGTCATCTGGTGAGCGTTATAAAAAATTACGTGAGTCTGGACAATCATTAGTAGGTACAGGAGCAGATCCTCGTACATCTGGTGGGCCAGTAAAGATTAACCTTGATGGAGCATACATTGCAAAACCTCAAGAGGTTGCCGAAGGTGAAACAGTTATTCCAGAAGATAACCACGGTAGTGATTCATTAGTGAGCCGTTTAGGAACCTTTGATGCTGCTACTCAAAAGGCAGATGATCTTAAGGTAATTAATGGTATAGGACCAAAAATGGAAGAGAAGCTTAACGAGCTAGGAATTTATACGTACGAGCAAGTAGGTAAAATGACTTCTGTTGAGTACAATTTATTAGATAATCTAACTGGATCATTTCCTGGTCGCGCAGAGCGTGATGATTGGGCGGGTCAAGCTAACAATCTTAAATAATTAAGTATGGCATCTACAGTTATACACGCAATATACTCTGATGACGACGTTCTAATGAACGCTGTTAAGGAGGTTAGAAAAAAACATCTTCATATTAATGAAGTGTATACACCATTCCCTGTACACGGGCTTGATAAGGCTATGGGGCTTGCACCTACTCGTCTTGCTATTACTGCCTTTTTATATGGATGTGTGGGAATTACAGTAGCAACATTAATGATGAATTTCATTATGATCGAAGACTGGCCACAAAACATTGGTGGTAAGCCATCTTTCAGCTATATTGAGAATATGCCAGCTTTTGTGCCTATTATGTTTGAGCTTACGGTATTTTTTGCAGCTCACTTAATGGTTATTACTTTCTATATGAGAAGTAAATTATGGCCTTTTAAGAAAGCTGAAAATCCAGATGTACGCACGACAGATGATCACTTCCTTATGGAGATTGATGCAACTGGAAAAGATGGAAAGGAACTTGCAGACTTTTTAGTAACAACTGGAGCTGTAGAGATTAATTTAATTGCAAACGAAGCATAAGTCAACGCAATGAAGAATATATTTAAAATAGCTGTTTTGTTTATCGCTTTTGGCAGTATGATTTCTTGTCAAGATGATAATAAACCTAACTATCAGTATATGCCTAATATGTACGAATCTGTAGGTTATGAAACTTACGGTAAGTACGAGGTGTTTCCTGAAGGGTATGAAGCTTTAAAACCGGCAGAAGGTTCGGTGATGAGAGGATGGTTGCCATATGATTATGAAAATACTATTGAAGGAAAAGCTTCCGCGAAAGCGAACCTGAAAAACCCATTACCTTATACAGAGGAGAATTATGTTAAGGGTAATGAGTTATATAACATTTACTGTTCTATATGTCACGGTGTAAAAGGTGACGGAAAAGGAACATTAGCAAAAAGAGAGAAAATACTAGGTGTCCCTGCATATAACGATGCTGGTAGAGCTATCACAGAAGGTAGTGTATACCACGTGATGTATTACGGTATTAACTCTATGGGATCTTATGCGTCGCAGATGACAGAAGACGAACTTTGGATGGTTGATCATTACGTAATGGGTCTTAAAGATGCATTAGATGGAAAACCTGAGAGAGCGTTTACAGCAGCAGAAATTATTGAGGAAATGACAGAGGGTAAGATTGATACAGATCTTAACGAAGGTGCAGTAGATGCTATACCAGGTCCTGTGTCTGAGCCAATGAATGCAGCAGGTAACGAACACTAATAACTAACGGAACAACCGATATTTAAGATATGTACACATTATCTAAAAACTTAAAATTATCAGCGATTATCTTTATGGTAGTAGGATTTGTCCTATTTGCTGTAGATTACGTTTTCTTACCAAAGACAATAGCAGATGTTGAAGCAATGCACGCAGGTGACTCTCACGGAGGTGGTCACGGTGATGCAACAGTTGCAGATGCTCACGAAGCAGATACACACCACGTAGCAACCGATGATGCACACGCAGAAGACGGTCACGTAATGACCGAAGAAGAGCATAATGAGCACTTACTAGCGGGTTACCAAAATAAACCTTGGTCTGCTGTTTATATCGCTGCTTTTTTCTTCTTTATGATTTCTCTAGGGTGTCTTGCATTCTACGCAGTACAATATGCTGCTCAGGCTGGATGGTCGCCTTTATTACTTAGAGTAATGGAGGGTATAACAGGATATCTTTTACCTGGAAGTATTATAATGTTTGTTTTGCTAGCATTATCTGGATTCCATTTTAACCATATGTTCCACTGGATGGCAGATGGAATTACTGATCCAGCAAGTGATAACTATGATAAGCTTATTGCTGGTAAATCAGGATGGTTAAATGTGCCTTGGTTACTGATTAGAGCTGCAATTTTTATTGCTGGATGGAACATCTATAGATTCTTTGCTGTAAAGTTCTCAAAAGAGCAGGATGAAGCATCTGATAACAAATCACACAAAAAGTCATTTAAACTTGCTGCAGCATTCTTAGTGTTCTTCTTATACACTGAGTCAATGATGTCTTGGGATTGGATTATGTCTATCGATCCTCACTGGTTTAGTACTCTCTTTGGATGGTACGTACTTGCAGGTATGATGGTTTGTGGTATAACTACCATCGCTCTTATAACTATGATACTTAAGGGTGCAGGTTACTTACAGAGTGTAAATGATAGTCACATACACGATCTTGCTAAATTTATGTTTGGTTTCAGTATTTTCTGGACGTACTTATGGTTCTCACAGTTTATGCTTATATGGTACTCAAACATACCAGAAGAGGTAACGTATTACATACAACGTATTGAAGATTATAACTTACCATTCTTTGGTATGTTAGTAATGAATTTCCTTTTCCCATTATTAATATTAATGAATAGCGATTTCAAACGAGTTAACTGGTTTGTAGTAATGGCTGGTATAGTAATCTTATTAGGTCACTATGTAGACATCTTCAATATGGTTATGCCAGGTACAGTAGGACAGGCTTGGTCGTTTGGATTTGTAGAAATAGGATCACTTATGTTCTTCTTTGGATTGTTTGTACTGATTGTTTTCAGTTCACTTACAAAACGTCCTTTAGAGCCTAAGCGTAATCCGCTTATTGAAGAAAGTAAACACTTTCACTATTAGAATATAGATTAAAGAAGTTAGAAAGCAATGACAGGTTTATTAGCACTCATCGTAGTAATTCTATTTGTAGTCACACTTTGGCAAATGTCAAAGATTTTTAAACTATCTCAGTTTAATAAGAAGACCAATAGTGAAAATGCTCAAGTAGCAGACGATAAAGACAACAGAATCAATGGTAAATTGATGTTGATGTTTATCACATTTTTATATGCCATAACTATTTACTGTTTCTGGAATTACAGTAAGTTTTATTTGCCAGAACCATCTTCTGAGCACGGAGCAGATTATGACACCTTGTTATTTATCTCTCTTGCACTTATAATGTTCGTACAAGTAATCACACAAGCATTACTTCATTACTTTGCATATAAGTACTCAGGTAAGAAAGGTCAAAAAGCATTATTCTATGCAGATAATGATAAGCTAGAATTTATCTGGACTATTATTCCAGTAATCGTTCTTGCAGGTCTTATTATCTATGGTCTCTTTACTTGGTCAGATATAATGAACTTTGAAGAGGACGAGGATGCTATAGTTGTAGAATTATATGCAAAGCGTTTCGGTTGGCAAGCACGTTATGCCGGAGAGGATAATATCTTAGGTAACGCAAATGTTCGTTTTATTGAGGGAGCAAACACAGTAGGTGTTGATGAAAGTGATGCTGATGCAATGGATGATAAAATTACAACAGAGCTTCACCTTCCAGTAGGGCGTCAGGTAATCTTTAAATTACGTTCTCAAGATGTATTACACTCTGCTTATATGCCTCATTTTAGAGCGCAAATGAACGTTGTGCCAGGTATGATAACTCAATTCTCTTTTACTCCATCTAAAACTACTGCAGAGATTCGTGATACGGATTATATGAAAGATAAGATGGCGACTATCAAAGAGATTAGAAAAGAAAAAAATAAAGCTTCTATAGCGGCAGGAGATGGTCCAATAGACGCTTATGATGAATTTGACTATTACTTGCTATGTAATAAGATTTGTGGAGCATCACACTATAATATGCAGATGAAGATTGTTGTTGAAACTCAAGAAGAATATGACGCTTGGATTGCAACTCAAAAAACATTTGGCAGCTCTATAGCAGCAGCTCAAGAATAAAAAAAGAAAAAGAAAAATTAACTAAAGAATCTAGGTATGGCAGCACACGCAGCAACAGCAGATCACGGTCACGATGATCACGAGCACCACCACGAGCAAACGTTTATAACGAAATATATCTTTAGTACTGATCACAAGATGATCTCAAAGCAGTATTTAATTACTGGTTTGATAATGGGTATTATAGGTATTGGGATGTCATTGATATTCCGTTTACAGCTGGCTTGGCCAGACCACCAATTTACTATCTATGAGGTGCTCTTAGGAGACTGGGGTAAAGACGGTGTGATGGATCCAAACATTTATCTTGCACTTATTACCATACACGGTACCATAATGGTATTCTTTGTACTTACAGCAGGTCTGAGTGGTACTTTTAGTAACTTATTGATTCCACTTCAGATTGGAGCGAGGGATATGGCTTCTGGATTCCTTAATATGGTATCTTACTGGCTCTTCTTCCTTTCTTCTGTAATAATGGTATTATCATTATTTGTAGAGTCAGGACCAGCAGCAGCAGGTTGGACTATCTATCCACCACTATCTGCTCTACCTAACAGTATACCTGCTTCAGGAATGGGTATGACATTGTGGTTAGTAGCGATGGCAATATTTATTGCATCATCACTATTAGGTTCACTTAACTATGTTGTTACAGTACTTAACCTTCGTACAAAGGGGATGACTATGACAAGATTACCACTTACAATTTGGGCTTTCTTTGTGACAGCTATTATCGGTGTGGTTTCTTTCCCAGTACTTCTATCTGCAGCTTTAATGCTTATTATGGATAGAAGCTTTGGTACATCATTCTTCTTATCTGATATTTATATTGGAGGAGAAGTATTACATAACTCTGGTGGTTCACCAGTATTATTTGAGCACCTTTTCTGGTTCTTAGGTCACCCTGAGGTATACATTGTATTATTACCAGCACTAGGTATCTCATCAGAGATAATATCTACAAACTCACGTAAACCTATATTTGGTTACCGAGCGATGATTGCTTCTATTTTAGCAATTGCGTTCTTATCAACTATTGTATGGGGTCACCATATGTTTATTTCAGGTATGAACCCATTCTTGGGATCTGTATTTACATTTACAACCCTATTAATTGCAATACCATCTGCAGTAAAAGCTTTTAACTATATCACAACCTTGTGGAAGGGTAACCTTCAGTTCAACCCTGGTATGCTTTTCTCAGTAGGATTAGTTTCTACCTTTATTTCTGGTGGACTTACGGGTATCATACTTGGAGATTCAACGTTAGATATAAACGTACACGATACGTATTTTGTAGTAGCTCACTTCCACTTAGTAATGGGTATCTCTGCATTATATGGACTTTTTGCAGGTGTGTATCACTGGTTCCCAAAAATGTTTGAAGGTAAAATGATGAACAAGAACCTAGGTTACGTTCACTTCTGGATTACAGTTATTGGAGCTTATGGTATTTTCTTCCCAATGCACTTTATCGGTATGGCAGGTTTACCTAGACGTTACTATACAAACTCCGCTTTCCCGTATTTTGATGATCTTGTAGATGTAAACAAAGCGATATCTATTTTTGCTTTCATTACAGCGGCTGCACAGTTAGTATTCTTATACAACTTCATACACTCAATGTTCTATGGAAAAGTAGGTTCTAAAAACCCTTGGAAATCTAATACATTAGAGTGGACAACAGATCACAAACATATACACGGTAACTGGGCAGGTGCAATTCCTGAAGTACACCGCTGGCCATATGATTATTCTAAGTTGAATAAGGATGAGTCAGATTATGTAATTGCTGGTCAAGATTATGTACCGCAAACAGTTCCGCTTCAAGACAATGAAGAAGAAATGCATCACTAGAGATGTCATAACATATATCATACTTTTATGATTACTTAAAACCCATTCTTAACGAGTGGGTTTTTTAGTTTTACGCTTTCGCGAAAGCGTAACATTATCCTTTATTAGTCTTAAATGGAAGGGTGCTGTAAAGTTTCAAACAAGACAATTTCTTATCTTTGATAGAAATCACCTAGACGTATGAATGAGCACTTGGATCCTACAAACGAAGGTTACTCAAGAGAAGAAGTAGATATTGAGAAAGCGTTAAGACCTTTGTCGTTTGACGACTTTGCAGGACAAGATCAAGTGCTTGAAAATCTCAAGGTTTTTGTACAAGCGGCAAATCTTAGAGGAGAGGCATTAGATCACACCCTCTTTCACGGTCCTCCAGGTCTTGGTAAAACTACCCTTGCAAATATTCTTGCAAATGAACTTGGGGTAAATATTAAGATAACCTCTGGTCCTGTTCTAGATAAGCCTGGCGATCTCGCTGGATTACTTACTAATCTAGATGAGCGCGATGTGCTATTTATAGATGAGATACATAGACTTAGTCCTATAGTAGAAGAGTATTTGTACTCGGCTATGGAGGATTATCGTATAGATATAATGATTGAGACCGGGCCAAATGCACGTACCGTTCAGATAGACCTTGCGCCTTTTACACTCGTAGGAGCAACTACACGTTCAGGTCTTCTTACAGCGCCTATGCGCGCACGTTTTGGTATATCTAGTAGATTGCAATATTATACAACAGAACTTCTTACAACCATCGTACAGCGTAGCTCTAGTATACTAGGAGTGCCTATCTCTATGGAAGCTGCTATAGAGATAGCTGGTAGAAGTCGTGGTACACCTCGTATAGCAAATGCCTTATTGCGTAGAGTGCGTGATTTTGCACAAATAAAAGGAAATGGTAGTATCGATATTAAGATTGCTAAGTATAGTCTTGAAGCACTTCACGTAGATGCTCACGGGCTGGATGAGATGGATAATAAAATACTAGCTACGATTATAGATAAGTTTAAAGGCGGGCCTGTGGGACTCACTACACTTGCCACTGCCGTTTCTGAAAGCGCCGAAACTATTGAGGAGGTTTATGAACCTTTTTTAATACAGCAAGGTTTTATTATGCGTACTCCAAGAGGACGTGAAGTTACAGAGGATGCATACAAGCATCTAGGTAGAGTAAAAGGCCCTGTGCAGGGAGGTCTGTTTTAGGAACATTCTATTTTAAAATATTATATAAAAGCACCCTATGTCTAATGATATTCCAGCAGTTTCGGTCTTAAAATTTCTGGCAAATGCTGGGAGTATTTTAAAGAATCCGCTTCCTTTTCATCACGATAATTTTGAGAGTAAGGGTGATACCTTTAAGTTGCAGTTGGGCTTTGGCAATGAAGTTGTCTTCTCTAGAGATCCGGGCTTTGCAAAGTATGCATTGCAAAAAAACCAGCGCAACTATACAAAGTCACCCATTCAAACTAAAGATCTTGCAAAGTATGTAGGCGAGGGACTTTTAACCTCAGAAGGTTCTCTATGGAAAAAACAACGCAAACTCATACAGCCAGCCTTTCATAAAAAACAGCTTGCACAGCTTATAGAAGCTATGCATACAGTAATAAAGGAGGAGTTACAAAGCATAAAGACAGGAGAGGCGTTTGATGTATTTGAGATATTTAATGACCTTGCTTTTAATACAGTTGCAAAGTCACTCTTTCAGACCGAGGTAGATCGTAAAAAGATAAACCGCTTACAATACATTACAGAGCAAGCCCAAAAGATGCTCGTAAAAGAGTTGAGACAGCCTTATAAATCTTGGTATTTTAAGTATGCTGGGCCTATAGACAAGCACCTGGCTCTTACTCAAGAGGCGCGTGACATACTAATGGAGCTCGTAGAAGAACGTCGAGCATCACAACAAAAGGTAGGAGACTTACTAGATATGCTTCTGGAGTCTACTTATGAGGATGGCACAGGTATGGATGATGAGCAGCTCATAGATGAGATTCTCATACTCTTTACAGCGGGTCACGAGACAACTTCAAATGCGCTTACATTTGCCGTCTCATTACTTGCAAGACATCCAGAGTGGCAAGATAAAATTTATGAGGAGTACGCTTTCGCGAAAGCGTACTCAACATCATTAAACGAGTTTTTAAGACATTGTACAGTCACTAAGCAAGTGCTAGAGGAAACAATGCGACTTTACCCACCAGCCTACTTCATAGACAGAGTAAATATCGAAGAAGACGAATATATGGGGATGAAGATACCTGCAGGTTCTAATTTATTGTTTTCGTGTATTGAGATTCACAAGCATAACGATTTTTGGGAAGACCCATTACAATTTAACCCTACTCGATTTGATGACAATGCGGGGATGTATCACGATGCCTATTTCCCATTTGGGGCGGGACCTAGAATGTGTATAGGTAATAACTTTGCAATGTATGAGATGATTCTTGCGGTTACCGAAATGGTATCCCGTTTTAAAATCACTCCTATAAACACACCTATAGAAATATTACCGCTCATTACCCTCAAGCCAAAAAATGCAATATTAGAGTTTACTGCAAGATAGGGTGATAGAGAATAGATCAAAACATACAGCATTTATTAAGGCAGAAGCACAACGCTTAGGTTTTATGTCTTGCGGTATAAGTAAAGCAGGTTTTCTTGAAGAAGAAGCGCCTCGTCTTGAGTCTTGGCTCAATAAAAATATGCACGGCGAGATGCAGTATATGGAAAACTACTTTGACAAGCGCCTTGACCCTACAAAACTTGTAGAAGGGTCTAAGAGTGTAATATCACTCCTACTTAATTATTACCCTCACGAGTTGCAGAATGAGGAGTCTTATAAAATCTCTAAGTATGCCTATGGCCGTGATTATCATTTTGTGATAAAAGATAAACTCAAAGAGTTTATGCACGTTATACAAGAACAGATAGGAGAGGTGCACGGCCGTGCTTTTGTAGATAGCGCTCCTATACTTGATAAAGCTTGGGCAGCAAAGAGTGGTCTGGGGTGGATAGGTAAGCACAGTAATTTACTTTCAAAAAAGGCAGGGTCATTTTATTTTATTGCAGAGCTTGTAGTAGACCTAGACCTTGAGTATGATACACCTGTTACAGATCACTGTGGGAGCTGCACTGCTTGTATAGACGCTTGTCCCACACAGGCTATTGTGGAGCCGTATAAGGTAGACGGGAGTAAATGTATAAGCTATTTTACGATAGAGCTTAAAAATGAAATACCTGAGTATGCAAAGAGTCAACTAGATGACTGGATATTTGGTTGTGATGTATGTCAAGATGTATGCCCTTGGAATCGATTTTCAAAAGCACATAGTGAGCCGTTATTTAACCCAAACCCTAAGCTGCTCACTTATGATAAAAAACAATGGGAAGAAATAACTCAAGAGGTGTTCTCAGAAATATTTAGAAAATCTGCTGTAAAGCGAACCAAATTTTCTGGCTTGAAGCGAAATATCGATGCATTAAAAAAATAGTCGTAATTGACGCCTCAATTGCGAAATCCTTAAAATTACAGACACTTAACGTTATCTTAATATTTTTACGGATATTACTGTCTTGAATCATAATTAAAATCCAGCATATTTTATGAACAAAATACTCAGTAGTATCAAAAAGCCCAACCTGTCCTTCTGGCAAATATTTAATATGAATGTTGGCTTTTTAGGAATACAATTTTCTTTTGGGCTACAACAAACAGCCATCAACCCTATCTTTTTATACCTAGGCGCAGCCGAAGATTTGCTACCTATTTTAAATATAGCAGGACCTATTACAGGTCTTATTGTACAGCCTATAATTGGGGCTATAAGTGATAAAACGTGGTCTCCTAAATTTGGTAGAAGAAAACCATTCTTTCTAATAGGAGCTCTACTGGGTAGTCTTTGCTTGTTTGCATTTCCTTTTAGTCCAGCCCTGTGGGTTGCGGTTTCTTTATTGTGGATACTTGATATAGGGAATAATATGGCAATGGAGCCATATAGAGCACTAGTAGGAGACAAGCTCCCAAAGACTCAATTAAGTCTTGGGTACCAGATGCAAAGTCTTTTTGTGGGTGCAGGGACAGTAATAGCAATGATCTCAATTATTTATTTTCAAGACATACTAGGTCTCGCAGAAGAAGTTGCGGGAAGTATCCCACTATGGTTGTATTATTCATTCTTTA
Source organism: Dokdonia sp. MED134 (assembly GCF_000152925.2). Taxonomy (NCBI): domain Bacteria; kingdom Pseudomonadati; phylum Bacteroidota; class Flavobacteriia; order Flavobacteriales; family Flavobacteriaceae; genus Dokdonia; species Dokdonia sp. MED134. The sequence goes on from NZ_CP009301.1 coordinate 2,553,249, forward strand.
TAGGAGCCGTACTTTCTATCACGACTATATTATGGTCTGTGTATAAGACTAAAGAGATACCGCCTTCACCAGAAGAAATGGAAGAAATAGAGGGCTTTAGAAGGCTCACTTTTGCAGAAAAATTTAAAGAGCCATTTATAGAGATTGCTAGTACGGTAAAAACTATGCCTAAGTTTATGTGGAAGGTTGCTGGAGTATACCTTTTTCAATGGTATGCGTTATTTGTTTACTGGCAGTTTAATGTGCCTATGTTTAGAGATACTCTTAACTTTAGTATAGGTGAGGCTGCTTCACAATCGGCTAAGATGAGTTTGACTTATAACTCTGCAACCATACTAGTTGCACTTGTATTAGTACCTCTAACATTGAAATATGGAGGAAGAAAGATATATGCAGCTAGTCTTTTTGGGACTGCGCTCGCTATGTTTTTAATACCGTATATAACAGATGCAAATCTCGTACTGGCACCTATGATTTTATTTGGAATAGGGTGGGCAGCTATGATGGGAATCCCATATACAATGGTTTCAAAAATAGTACCGCAGCGTAAACGTGGTATCTATATGGGTATTCTTAATATGATGATTGTAATACCTATGGCAATAGAGACGGTAACATTTGGACCTATCTATAAATATTTGTTAGGTGATAACGCCATTAATGCTATTCTTTTTGCAGGAGTATTCTTTTTAATCTCAGCATTTTTAGCATTGCGTTTAACACCCAAACAAGCACAAGAAGTGTATGACGTAGAAAATGAGGGCGTTGTTGAATAAACACTTTGTTTTCATTAAACCCTCTAGTACTAATAACTTATTAGTATATTAGTAGAACAATAGAAGTTCTTTTTCTTGAGCCACTATAAAAGAACTGTATGACAGTTATAAAACTGTCCTATTATTGCTAAGATTTACAGCATCTTGTTCGTAAGATTAAATCCAATAATCATATGGCGTTTGAGGCTGATAAGTGGTTAATACCCAACTGAAAGCACTGGCTCGCGCTGGTGCTTTCATACTTTAATCCCTTTTTTATGAAACATATAGGTGTAAAACTCTCATTGTATCTCAACTATTTTGTCTTTGCTATTCTTCTTAATAGTGTGGGTATTGTTATACTCAAGTCACTCAACAATTATGGTGTAGATGAAACTACGGCTAGTGTGCTAGAAGCATTTAAGGATTTGCCTATAGCTATTGTCTCATTTGCTATTGCTTCCTTTTTACCTAGAATAGGATATAAAAAGGCAATGCTCATAGGTCTAGCTATGGTAACCGTAGCGTGTATCGCTATGTATTATGGGAATACATTTGATACGGCAAAGATTCTTTTTGCTACCGTAGGAGCAGCATTTGCACTCATAAAAGTTTCTGTTTACTCTACCATAGGTCTTGTGACTAACTCTACAAAAGAGCATAATAGTTTAATGAGTTCTATAGAAGGTTTTTTTATGGTAGGTATTGCGCTTGCTTATTTTCTTTTTCCTGCATTTAATACAGAAGGTGAACCAGACGCGTGGCTTAACGTTTACTGGCTACTAGCAGCACTCTCTGCGGTGTCTTTTGTTATCTTATTATTTACCAAATTTGAAAAAGAAGCAGAGATACCTGGCGCAGATCTTAAAGAAGATTTTCTTGAGATGTTTAAGTTACTAGCAAGATTGCTCATTATCGTTTTTGTTATAAGTGCATTTCTATTTGTAATGATAGAGCAAGGTATAATGTCGTGGCTACCTACATTTAATAATAAAGTGTTAGGCCTAACTGAAAATTTAGGGATTATGATGTCTAGTATTCTTGCGTTATCTCTAGCTGCTGGACGATTACTTGCAGGTGTTCTTACTCGTAAAATATCTTGGATTTATGTCCTCTCTGCCTGTACAATAGGAGCAATGCTTCTCGTAGTGTTTGTGTTGCCTAAAACCGTTGGCCTTAATGTGGGTGAGATAAGTTCATTAAGGGACATACCAGCTATAGGCTTTGCGTTTCCATTAGTAGGGTTGTTTATAGCGCCTATTTATCCGTTGCTCAACTCTGTTGTCTTAAGTGCGCTGCCTAAGAGAGTACACAGCCCTATGACAGGGCTTATAGTGATATTTTCGGCACTGGGAGGGACGTTTGGTAGTAGGATTATAGGATATTTATTTGAAACAAAAGGCCCAGAAAACGCTTTCTACTTTACACTTATTCCTATGACGGTGCTACTTGTATTTTACTTTATTCTTAAAAAACTTACAGAAAAAGATGCACTTCAAGGGTAATATAAAAGAAACACTTCGTCACTTGCTAGAGCAAGAAGACACAGATGGAGATAAGAAAATCACAGTAGAAGATCAAGGGCCTAAGCAATTTGACATATCTCTGTATGGAGATGATAACGCTTTCGCGAAAGCGTATACTATAAAAGGAACCTACCATCTTTCTAATTTTTTACAGGAGCTCGCTTTAGAAAGAGCGCTTAGTAAAACCGAAGCTGTAATTCCTTTGTGGAAAATAGAGGAGCAACCCACTAGCCGCATTAACCGAATGATACGTGATTACTTCTGGGACGACCTTACACGTACAATAGATAAGAAGGGGCTTGCAAATATCCTCACAGATACAAAAGCTGGAGATAGCGTGCAACGTATGTACGTACCTGGAACAGATCAAGAGGGTATAGCATATTATAATAATCTAAAGACAGATTTTCCTAATCTAGAGGTTGTGGTGCTTCCTCTAGAGATTACTCCAGAGTATGTAAAGTCTATAAATGAGAAGCCAGGTATTCTGGCATTGGGTCTTGAGGGTAAAAACGGAATTCCGTTTGTAGTGCCCGGAGGAAGATTTAATGAGATGTATGGATGGGATAGCTATTTTGAAGGTGTAGGGTTACTGTTAGATAACCGTGTAGATCTAGCTAAAGCTATGATTGATAATTTTTGCTATCAAATCACACATTATGGTAAGATATTAAATGCAAATAGGAGTTATTATCTCACTCGTACACAGCCTCCATTTTTGAGTTCGTTTATAAGAGAAACTTTTGAAAAAGATCCAAGCCTAGGTAAGGAGTGGCTTGCAAGTGTTCTAGCTATTGCAATACAAGAGTATGAAACTGTATGGATGAGAGCGCCTAGATATACAGATAATGGTCTCAATCGTTATTATGCACAAGGTGTAGGAGTGCCGCCAGAGACAGAAGAAGGTCATTTTGATGAGCATCTAGCCGTTGTGGCAAAGAAAGAAGGTTGTAGTATAGAAGAACTGGTGAGCAACTATCAAAATGGAAGTCTAGACTTACCTGAGTTAGATCGTTACTTTACACACGATAGAAGTTTACGTGAGAGCGGTCACGACACCTCGTGGCGACTTGACGATGTGTGTGCAGATCTAAACACGGTAGATCTTAATAGTTTATTATATAAATATGAGATAGACTTTGAGTACCTCATTGCTACTTATTTTGCGGGTGACTTTAAAGGCAAAAAATCTAGATATTATAAAGAAAGTGCGCTAGCTCGCAAGGAGCGTATGGATACCCTTATGTGGGATGAAGATAGGAGTCAGTACTTTGATTATAATTTTGTCACAAAGCAGAAAACTGAATTTGAAAGTGCTTCAAATTACTTTCCATTATGGGCAGGTCTGCTAGATAATGATAAAGCAATGAAGACCGTAAGACGTCTTATGATAGATCTTAAAGAAAAGGGAGGTGTAGCAGGTACAAGTCGCGCTATGAATACAATTATCCCAGAAGGAGCAGTACAGCGCCAGTGGGATTATCCTAACGGCTGGGCTCCGCACCAGATGATGATATGGCGAGGACTTAAAGCATATGGTTTTGATAAAGAATTACAAGAGCTTGTGTACAGGTGGTTGTGGATGATTACTAGAAATGCCGTAGACTATAATGGGGTTATACCTGAGAAGTACGATGTCGTGTCTGCAACGCATAAAGTTTTTGCAGAGTATGGTAACGTGGGGACCGAGTTTGATTATATAACAACTAGTGGTTTTGGGTGGATGAATGCTAGTTATCAATTAGGGCTTTCATTACTGAATCCTAAATTGAGAGAAGCCCTAGATAACCTTGAAGATCCAGAAGAAGTATTTAATTAAAAATTAGATTTAAGTGAAAAGAGACTTAGATATTTTATGTGTAGGTGAGGTGCTTATAGATTTTATAGGGCATCAAAAAGAAGTGCGTATAGATAAAACACGTGATTACCACAGGTACTTAGGTGGTAGTCCTACTAATGTAGCGATGAATCTGGCACGACTGGGTATGAATGTAAAACTTGCCGCCACCATAGGAGATGATGGGCTAGGCGTTTACATTAAAGATAAACTTACCGAAAATGGCGTACAAACAGATCTCATTGCGACAGATCCTGAAAATCCTACGAGTGTAATTTTTGTGTCAAAAACTACGGGCACACCAGATTTTATACCTTATCGATATGCAGACACTAAGATCTCAGAAACCCAAGTGTCTGATGCTTTACTAGCGCAAACTACTATTTTTCATACCACAGCATTTGCTCTAAGTAAGAAGCCTGCAAGAACTACAATTTTAGCCAAAGCAAAAAAAGCTTACGAAGCTGGTTGTACACTTAGCATAGATCTTAATTACTCTCCTCGTATTTATCCTAATAGGGAGAAGGCGATAAAAACCTTTAGAGAGTATTGCTCATATAATCCGCTCGTGAAGATAAGTGAGGATGATATGGAGCGCCTTTTTGGTGAGAAAAGAAGTCACGAGGCTATTTTTGATTTCTTTCACAATGATTTTGGAGTAGAGCTTGTTTGTCTCACCCTAGGATCAGAAGGGGTTAAGCTTTCGCGAAAGCGTAAAAATCACCCTCCAGAAATGATTGTTGAGCCAGCGGCAAGAGTAGAGCAAATACTTGATGCTACGGGAGCAGGAGATGCTTTTTGGAGTGGATTCTTATTTGCTTACATAAGAGAGTATGACATCAAAAAATGTCTCAAAGTGGCGCTGTCACTGGCCGCTATAAAATTACAGCACGTGGGTAGATTACCTCAAAATGTTGATATACTCACCCAGTTGCTAGATTTTAAATAATAACTTCCATTAGGTAGATGTTAACAAGACTAGGTGTATAACCGATACGGAATTCAGTACTTTTGCAAGTCAATAGATAACCAACTTTATGAGTCAGCAGAACAAAAGACGGAGGGAAGCCCTCGTATATCACGCAAAGCCAAAACCAGGTAAAATTGCGGTAGTTCCTACAAAAAAGTACTCAAGCCAGCGTGATCTTGCGCTTGCTTATTCTCCAGGGGTGGCAGAGCCGTGTCTAGAGATAGAAAAAAATATTAATAACGTTTATAAATATACAGCAAAGGGTAACCTTGTAGCTGTAATCTCAAATGGTACTGCGGTGCTAGGTCTGGGAGATATAGGGCCAGAAGCATCAAAACCTGTTATGGAGGGTAAAGGTTTACTCTTTAAAATATTTGCTGGGATAGATGTTTTTGATATAGAAGTGGGGACAAAAGATGTAGATGCTTTTATAGAAACTGTAAAAAATATTGCTCCGACCTTTGGGGGGATTAACCTTGAAGATATTAAGGCACCAGAAGCTTTTGAAATTGAGCGCAGGCTCAAAGAAGAGCTAGATATACCAGTAATGCACGATGACCAGCACGGTACGGCAATTATATCTGCCGCAGCGATGCTCAATGCATTAGAAATAGCAGGTAAGCGCATAGAAGATGTGCGTATCGTAGTGTCTGGCGCGGGTAGTGCAGCTATCTCGTGTATGAACTTGTATCATTTACTTGGTGCTAAGCTAGAGAATATTGCGATGTTTGATATAAATGGTCTTCTTAAAGAGGATCGTACAGACTTATCTCCAGAGCAGTTTAAGTTTATGAGTAAAGAGAGTTTTAACACGCTAGCAGAGGCAATGGTTAATGCAGACGTGTTTTTAGGTCTCTCTGTGGGTAACATTGTAACACCTACAATGGTACAGTCTATGGCAAATGATCCTATTGTATTTGCAATGGCAAACCCAACTCCAGAGATAGATTATGATGTTGCGATAGCATCAAGACCAGACTTAATAATGGCAACGGGAAGGTCTGACCATCCTAACCAAGTTAATAATGTGCTAGGTTTTCCATTTATTTTTAGAGGTGCGCTAGATGTGCGTGCAACTGCAATAAATGAAGCGATGAAGATGGCGGCGGTAAAAGCGCTGGCTCAACTAGCAAAGGAGCCTGTTCCAGAACAGGTAAATATCGCATATGGAGAGACTAGATTTACCTTTGGTCGCGATTATATTATCCCAAAACCATTTGACCCAAGATTAATAACTACAATACCGCCGGCGGTTGCAAAAGCAGCGATGGAGTCTGGAGTAGCAAAAGAACCTATAAAAGATTGGGCAGTTTATCACGATGAGTTGCTAGAGCGACTGGGTGAAGATAACAAGATTGTAAGATTACTAATGGATCGAGCACGCCGCAACCCAAAACGTATAGTCTTTGCAGAGTCAGATCAACTAGATGTGCTTAAAGCTGCACAAATCGCTCACGAAGAGGGTATCGCAATACCCGTTTTATTAGGAAACCGTGATGTGATATTAGAACTTAAGGAAGAGATAGGTTTTGATGCAGATGTAGAGATTATAGATCCAAAATCTGACGAAGAGAAAGCTCACGTGGCAAAGTATGGTGAGATATACTGGGAGTCAAGAAAGCGCAAGGGTATCACGCTCTATGCAGCACAAAAACTACTTAGACAGCGAGATTACTTCGCCTCTATGATGGTGAGTCAGGGCGATGCAGATGGTATGCTCTCTGGTTTTAGCCGTAGTTATCCATCTGTGATAAAACCGGTTCTTGAAGTAATAGGTACTGCGCCTGGTGTGCAAAAAGTAGCCGCTTGCAACCTGATGGTTACCTCAAAAGGACCACTCTTTCTTGCAGATACCTCTATAAACATAGATCCTAATGCAAAGGAACTGGCAAAAATTGCCCAGATGACTTCGACGGCTGTAAGGATGTTTGGACTAGAGCCAGTGGTGGCGATGATGTCTTACTCAAACTTTGGGTCATCTACACACGAGAAGGCAAAAACGGTAAGCGACGCTGTATCTTACTTACACCGCAACTTCCCAGAACTTATTGTAGACGGAGAGGTGCAGGCAGATTTTGCACTTAATAGAGATATGTTGCAAAGTAAGTTTCCGTTTTCAAAACTTGCCGGTAAGAAAGTAAACACGCTTGTGTTTTCAAATATAGATAGCGCAAACATCACGTATAAGATGATTAAAGAGCTAGAAAATGCAGATAACATAGGACCTATAATGCTTGGTATGCGCAAACCTGTGCACATTTTGCAACTGGGTGCAAGTGTAGACGAGATGGTCCATATGACTGCTATCACAGTAATTGATGCTCAAAAGAAGGAAAACTTTTTTAACAAGCAGCAGGAGTAAGCGGTTGTACGCTTTCGCGAAAGCGTAATGATACCTCATAATTTAAAGGTTCAGATTTATTTCTGAACCTTTTTTTGTTTTGAAAATAGAATAGAAATGACGGTGTAAGTGCCTAATTTTTCGGTGTGGTGGGGTTGTGCGCTTTCGCGAAAGCGTAAGGATATAAATAACATTTCTCCTAGACATATATTTCTTACATTTACGCACCTTAAAATACTGTTAAATGATTACGCACCTAAGCGGTAGACTTATTGAGAAGAATCCTACACACGTTGTATTAGACTGCAATGGAGTGGGATATTTTATAAACATCTCCTTGCATACTTTTGGGCAACTAGGTGATGGTGAGGCGCTCAAGCTGTATACCCATCTCCAGGTTAAGGAAGATAGCCATACACTATATGGTTTTATGGAGGTGATGGAGCGTGAGATATTTAGACTATTACTCTCTGTTTCTGGAATAGGAGCGAGTACCGCAAGAACAATGTTATCTTCACTTGAGCCTAATCAAATAAAGCAGGCTATCGCTTCAAATGATGTGGCGACCATACAAAGCATAAAGGGAATAGGGGCAAAAACATCGCAGCGTGTGATTTTAGATCTTAAGGATAAAATACTTAAAGTATACGATATCAGTACTGAAAGTGCTGTGCAAAGCAATACTAATAAAGAAGAGGCGTTATCTGCTTTAGAGACTTTAGGATTTGCGCGTAAGCAGGCAGAGAAAGTATGTCTAGCTATCACAAAAGAAAAGCCAGACGCGAGCGTAGAGACTATTATTAAAGAGGCATTAAAAAAACTGTAGGTCTATTTTGAAGCGAAATTATTACTTGAATTTACGTGTAGCGATATTGTTTATTGCGGTTATTTTTATAGGTAACCTAAGTGCTATAGCACAAGAAGAGGACCCTAGTGAAAGTGAAGAGAGCACCGCACCTGTTACTTTTTCTTTAGGAAGCCTTGTGTTACCTAACCCAAATAGCATTGTAGCAAAGTACACCTATGACCCTGTACTAGATAGATACATTTATACCGAAGAACTAGGTGCTTTTAATGTAACCTACCCACTTATACTTACTCCAGAAGAGTATGAAAAACGCGTGCGTGATGAACAAATGCGTCAATATTTTAGAGAAAAAATCACAGCAATAGATGGTCGTGCAGATGAGGATGACTCTAGAAATAGTCTTGTAAAATCTCTGTATGTAAAAAATGATCTTTTTGAATCTATTTTCGGAGGAGATGAGATTACGTTTACACCACAAGGTTCTGTAGAGATGGATCTCGGACTGTTATTTACAAAGCAAGATAATCCAGCCTTTTCTCCTCGTAATAGAAGAAATTTTACATTTGATTTTGACCAGCGTATAAGTCTTAGTTTATTAGGTCAGGTAGGTGAACGTCTCCAGATTACGGCAAACTATGATACGGAATCTACCTTTAATTTTCAGAATCAAATAAAACTAGAATACACGCCTACTGAGGATGACATCATCCAGAAGATAGAAGTGGGTAACGTGTCTATGCCTCTTAATAGTGCATTGATACAGGGTTCGCAAAGCCTTTTTGGTGTTAAGACTGAGTTGCAGTTTGGTAAAACTAGGGTGACCGCAGTATTCTCAGAAAATCAGTCACAACCCAAAACTGTTACTGCAGAGGGTGGTGCGACGGTGCAAGAGTTTGAAGTTCCGGCGCTTAACTATGATGAGAATCGTCACTTCTTCTTAGCACATTATTTTAGAGACAGTTATAACGACGCGCTTAAAAATTATCCCTTTATAGATAACAGTGGGGTGCAAGTAACTCGAGTAGAAGTATGGATTACAAATAGACAAAATCAAACTACAAATGCACGTAACATTGTTGCAATACAAGATATAGGTGAGTCTAACCCAGATAATATAGGTGTTAACGCTGGAGCAAACCCTGGTTTTATAAACAGTAGTTTTAATGCTTTTCCAGATAATGCAAATAATGATTTCAACCCGAGAGGTATTAATGATGCTTCTGTGCAGTCGCAGTTATCTCCAGCTATACGAGATGTTGCAACAGTAGGGCAAGGTTTTGGGAATATAACTGTACAAGATGGGACAGATTATGTGCTTTTAGAAAATGCTCGTAAACTAGATAACTCACAATTTACTTTGTATCCAGGTCTTGGTTATATCTCATTAAACCAGCGCCTTAATAATGATGAGGTGCTGGGAGTCGCTTTCCAGTATACCGTAGGAGGACAAGTGTATCAAGTAGGAGAATTTGCAAATGATGGTGTAAATGCTACCGAGGGTAATAGACCAGATGCAGATATGGACGGAATACCAGATATCGCAGATGCAGATAGCCCGGTTACACGACCAGATGATGATAATGATGGTATTGCAAATGAGGCAGATGCAGATAGTAATGGGGATGGTATTCTAAACGGTCAAGATGCAGATGGTGACGGTATACTAGATACTGTTATACCCGCAGGTCAAGCAGGAAGCCCTGTAAATCTTGTCGTAAAAATGCTTAAGAGTAACCTCACAAATGTTGAGGAGCCTATTTGGGACTTGATGATGAAGAATATTTACCCACTAGGTGCTTTTCAATTAGAGCAAGATGGGTTTAGACTTAATATAGTTTATGCAGATCCTTCGCCTATTAATTTTATCTCACCAGTCGCTGGTGAGCCATTACCTACACTCTTTGATGGTGTAAATAATGACAATACGATGGATGAAGGTCAAGATCGTGGCGCGCTTGAGAGCAATACGTTATTGCGACTTTTTAATCTTGATAGACTTACCACTTTTGGTGATCCACAAGTAGGAGGAGATGGTTTTTTTGATTTTGTACCGGGTGTTACTGTACACGTTCAAAATGGAAGTATAGTATTTACCACGGTTGAGCCTTTTGGAGAAAATCTATTTGAGTTACTTAGTGTTAATGATGGTGCGGAAAATTATGAAAATGAAGACACCTATAATGCACACCAAGATAAGTATGTTTATAGCTCACTCTATCAGTCTACAAAAACAATAGCACGTGATAATGCAGAAAAAAATAAGTTCTTACTAAAGGGGCGCTATAAATCTGCACAAGAGCAAGGTATTCCATTAGGGGCTTTTAATATTCCTCAGGGTTCTGTTAGGGTAACGGCTGGTGGCCGTGTACTTGTAGAAGGTCTTGATTATACTGTAAATTATCAATTAGGGCGTGTTATTATTTTAGACAAATCACTTGAGGCATCTGGAATTCCTATTTCTGCATCTGTTGAGAATAACACCATTTTTGGACAGCAAAATAAGCGCTTTACAGGAATTAATGTAGAACACCAGTTTAGTGAAAACTTCATAGTAGGAGGTACTTTTTTAAATTTAAATGAAAGACCGCTTACGCAAAAAGCCACATATAACTTTGAGCCTATAAATAATACTATTGTAGGTCTTAATGCAAGCTACTCAACTGAGCTCCCTTTCTTAACGAGATGGGTGAATAAGTTGCCTAACATTGATACAGATGTACCTTCTAACTTATCTGTGCGAGGAGAAGTTGCTTACTTGCTCCCAGGTCAACCTAAAGGAACAGATTTTAATGGTGAGGCTACTTCTTATATAGATGACTTTGAAGGAGCGCAGACATCAATAGACGTAGGAGGGCCATTGCAGTGGAGTTTGTCATCACCTCCAGTAGGTTTTGGTGGTGAATTTGCAAATGGTGACCTTGCAACAGGATATCGTCGTGCAAAATTTGCTTGGTATACTATTGATCCTATTTTTTATAACAACCAGAGACCTGATGGAATCTCTGATGATGACTTGTCGTTACCAGAAACACGTCGTGTGTTCAGAGATGAAATTTTCCCACAACAAGATATAATATCTGGTCAAACGCAAGCTCTTTTCACACTTGATTTAGCTTATTTTCCAGATCAAAGGGGGCCTTATAACTTCAGTCCAGATGCTGTAGACGGAACATTATCTAACCCTCAAGAGAATTTTGGAGGTATAACAAGACAGTTGACCTCTACAGATTTTGAGCAAGCAAATGTTGAGTTTGTTGAGTTCTGGTTACTAGATCCATTTTATGCAGATGGCGATACAACAAGCCCAGGAGGAAATCTAACCATAAACCTAGGTAGTATTTCTGAAGATATCCTTAAGGATGGTCGTAAACAGTATGAAAATGGATTACCTAACGATGGTGGTGAGGTAGGAACCTCAGAAACTGTATGGGGAAAAGTACCCACTAACCAGTCATTAGTATATGCTTTTGATACAGAAGGTCAAGAACGTGCAAATCAAGATATAGGTTATGATGGTCTTAGTGATGCAGAAGAAATGATAGAGTTTCCAAACTTTGCAAACTTACCTGACCCAGCTGGTGATAACTATAATTACTTTCTTAATACAGAGGGGGGAGTTGTAGAGCGTTATAGAGATTATAATAATAATCAAGGGAACTCACCTGTAGAGGTGACACAAACTAATCGTGGCTCGACTACTTTTCCAGATGTAGAAGATGTAAACCGTGATAATACAATGAACACGGTAGATGCATATTTTGAGTATGAATTACCTATTAACCCTTCCTCACTTAGTGTTGAAAATAATCCATTTGTTACAGATGTAAGAGAGCTTACAGTAACAACTCAAAATGGTTCGCAATTACCTACGAGATGGGTTCAGTTTAGAGTGCCTATAAATCAAGCCACAAATGTGGTAGGAGGTATTAATGATTTTAGAGCAATCCGTTTTATGCGTATGTATATGAGTGGGTGGCAAGAAGATGTTGTACTTCGTTTTGGAACATTAGATCTTGTGCGTGGAGATTTTAGAAGATACTTACTTTCATTAGATCCTAATGAAAATACAGAGATAAATGATGGTGACAACACACTTTTTGAAGTTGCTGCCGTAAATATTGAGGCAAACGAAACTAGAGAGCCTGTTCCTTATGCATTACCTCCAGGTGTAATAAGAGAGCGCCTTAACAACAACAATAATAATATAAGACAAAACGAGCAGTCTCTTTCTTTAAGAGTTGAAAACCTTGAAGAGCAAGATGCGCGAGGAGTATATAAGTATTACTCGCTTGATATGCGACAGTATAAAAATCTTAAGATGTTTATGCACGCAGAGCCTATTATTGAAAATGGGCTAGATAATCAAAATGTTGTAGGGTTTATTAGAATGGGAACCGACCTTAATTCTAATTTTTATCAAATAGAGCTGCCACTCGCACCTACACCATTTAATGTTTCAAATCAAGATAGAGAGGCGATTTGGCCAGCGGCAAATGAATTAAATCTGTCATTAGAATTGCTGCAAACCATAAAGTCTAAAGTAATTGCAGGAGATGTAGAATCAGACCCAGATGACATAACTTATTTTGATCAAAATGGAGATCGTATTCTTAATCCAGAAGAAACTTGTTATGAGGAAGGGCAACTTCGTATAGGTATACAGGGTCTTCCTAGTTTTGGAGATGTAAGAACATTAATGCTGGGGGTTAAAAATGGTAACCCTACCAGTAATCAGGCAATGGGATGTTCGCCTGGAGAAATTGGCGCCGAGGTGTGGTTTAATGAACTTCGTTTGTCTGACCTTACTAATGATGGAGGATATGCAGGTATTGTAAGTCTTGATGGTAACATTGCAGACTTTGCAAATGTATCTGCTACCGGTAGAGTAAGCACAGTTGGTTTTGGAAGTGTTGAGCAAAATGCTGGAGAGCGTAGTCTGGAAGATGTAATGCAGTATGATGTAGTTACAAACCTAAACGCTGGACAACTATTACCTAAAAAATGGGGTGTGCAATTACCACTTAACTATTCTATAGGAGAGCAGAGTATCACACCTAAGTTTGATCCCCTTTATGAAGATGTTGAGCTAGATACCTCGCTTGATAATGCGGCAGATCAAGAGCAGAGAGATCAGATAGAAGACTATGCTATAGACTATACAAAGCGTCAAAGCTTTAATGCAATAGGTGTGCGTAAGGAGCGCACAAACACAGACCGTAAACCTATGCCATATGATATAGAAAACCTTACTTTCTCATATTCATATAGCCAGACAGATCATAAGGATTTTGAGATTGAAGAATCTTTAGATCAAAATGTGAGATTGGGAGGGACGTACAATTTTAATTTTAACTCAAAGCCTATCGAACCATTTGCAAAGAACGATAGCCTTTTTACAGGGAAGTACTATAAATTCTTAAAGGATTTTAATTTTAACTACCTACCTTCTAGTGTGGCAGTGCAATCTAACATAGTGCGACAGCGTAACGAGCAAAAATTCAGAGATGTATTTGCAAATGATGGTGATATAGCTTTACCACGTTTATTTCAGCGCAATTATTTATTTGACTGGGGGTATGCCATTGACTTTCCTATCACAAAAAGTCTAAGATTCAACTACAATATGAATCATAATCGTGTGGTGAGAAACTATCTCGATAGTGATGGTTCTCCTTCATTTCTAGATGATGAAGGTCAAGAGGTAGCTGGTTTTGGTATATATGATGGATTCTTAGATGTAGGTACGCCAGACACACACTTTGGAGTTTTACAGCTTAACTATGATTTACCATTTGAGAAGTTTCCGTTTACAGAGTGGATAACTGCTACATATGCATATACAGCAAACTATAGATGGCAACGTGGCTCACAGCAATTTCAAGTTTTAGATAATATACCAGAGATTGGGAATAGTGTAGAAAACACAAATACCCACGCCATAAATGGTACATTAGATATGGAAAAGCTCTATAAATATGTAGGACTTAATAAGAAGAAAAAGAAGCGAGCAACAGCCTCTAGGCCTAGAGGGCTACCATCACCAGAAGATACCCGCAAAACATCAGATAGAGAACGTAAAATCGCCGAGGACCAAGGTTCGAATAGTAGCGGTTTAAGCGGTTCAGATAAGGCCCTTAACACAGGTGTAAGTTTACTTACAGCAATAAAGCGAGTGCAATTCAACTACGAAGAAAATAATGGAATTTACTTGCCAGGGTATTTACCATCTGTTGGATTTACAGGAAGTTTAAAGCCTACACCAGGATTTATCTTTGGTAGTCAGGCAGAGGTGCGAGAACTAGCAGCTAGTAATGGATGGCTTACATTATTTCAAGATTTTAATGAGCAGTATCGTGAGGTCGAGAGTAGAAACTTAGGTGTCCAGGCAAGAATAGGACTCTTAAAAGATCTTGATATTGATCTTAATATGAATAGAGTGTATCAAGAAAATTATCAAGAAAATTACCGTGTAGATCCAGAGACATTGCAGTATGAGTCTCTTACGGGTAATAGCTTCGGTAGATTTAATATTTCAACGTTACTCATTGCAACAGCCTTTAATGAGAGCACATCAGATTTTTCTGAAACATTTAATACGTTTAGAGAAAACAGATTAGCAGTTGCAGATAGACTCGCCACAGATTTTTATGGAGGAGCAGGTTTTGAAAGAGATGAAAACGGTTTCCCAGAAGGTTTTGGAAGAACAAACCAGCGTGTATTATTACCAGCATTTTTATCTGCTTATACAGGTAAAGATGTAAACAAGACAGATTCTGGTTTCTTAAGAAATGTGCCACTTCCTAACTGGAATATTAAGTACACGGGACTAATGAACTTAGACTGGTTTAGAAGCAAGTTTAAAAGGTTCTCAATACAACACGGTTATACAGCAGGGTATTCTGTAAATAATTTCCAGACTAACCTAGCTTATGATAGAAGTACAGATGGAGATCCAGAAACAGCCCAGAGAGATCAAGCGGGTAACTTCTTAAACCAAACATTACTAGGCAACGTTACACTCACAGAGCAATTTACACCACTAGTACGTATAGACTTTGAAATGAAAAACTCAGTCAAAATACTTGCAGAGGTTAAGCGCGATAGAGCACTTGGCTTAAGCTTTGATAATAACCTGCTCACAGAGATTAAAGGTAATGAGTACATACTAGGACTAGGGTATCGTATCAAAGACCTTCGTTTTGTGACAAACTTTGGAGGTTCACGTAGAGTGCTTAAAAGTGATTTAAACTTTAAGGCAGATTTATCCCTTAGGCAAAACGAGACTATTATAAGATATCTAGATATCGATAATAGTCAGACCACGCAGGGTCAAGACATATATGGCTTGCGCTTTACAGCAGACTATGCGCTCACTAAAAACTTAACAGCGCTTTTCTATTACGACCATACATTTTCGACATTTGCTATATCAACGGCATTTCCACAAACTACCATTCGATCAGGATTTACCTTGAGATATAACTTTGGAAACTAAAATAATTACGCTTTCGCGAAAGCTAGATGCTATATAATTTATATTTAATAAAAGATTATAATTATTTTCGCGTAAGCATACTTTAAACACATAATTAATACCACCAAGAAATGAATATACCAGCAGAGTTGAAATATACAAAGGACCACGAGTGGGTACGTATAGAAGGAGATGTAGCCGTAGTAGGAATCACAGATTTTGCTCAAGGAGAGCTAGGGGACATCGTATACGTTGAGGTAGAAACTCTTGACGAGACCTTAGATAAAGATGAAGTTTTTGGAACAGTAGAAGCTGTAAAAACAGTTTCTGATCTTTTCTTGCCACTTTCTGGAGAGATAGTTGCTTTTAATGAAGGTCTTGAAGATGAACCAGAGACAGTAAACAGTGATGCATATGGAGCTGGCTGGATGATAAAAATTAAGTTTTCTGATGCTTCTGAAATAGAAGAGCTTTTAAGTGCAGAAGCTTATGGAGAGCTCATCGGTGGGTAAAATTATAGGAGTTGTTGCTACTCTTTATACAATACTATTAACTATAGGCTCACTTATTAAGCCTGTAGATGTAGTTCCTAAAGTAACTAACATTGATAAGCTCCTGCACGCAGGAGCTTATTTTGGTCTTGCCTTACTCTGGTTATTGTATTACTTTATGTATAAGAAGATAACAGTAAAAAAGAGTACACAGCTTAAGAGCTATCTCATTATCGCTTTAATTTTAATAGGTTACGGCATAGTGATTGAAGTGATGCAAGGGAGCTTAACCATTTATAGACAACCAGATGGCTGGGATGTGCTTGCAAATACAATAGGTGTCCTTTGTGGATGTTTGTGCTTTGCTTTGTTTTTTAAGAAATTTAAAGCGTTAAATACGCGATATTAATTTCTATAGTGATAATAATTTTGCTATTTTAGCTATCTACTTAATACATTAATTATGGAACCCAAGAAAAATCCAAAAGCAGATCTTCGTAAAAGGAGTGTGCTCTTTTTTCAGTTAGGACTCATCGCAGTTCTAGCACTTACGTATATCACTATAGAGTGGAAAACGTATGACAACGCTGCTGTAGATATAGGGCAGTTAGATCTTGATGATCTTGATGACGAAGAAATTCCAATCACGGAGTTAAATACGCCTCCACCACCACCACCACCTCCACCGCCACCAGCGCCGGAAATTATCGAGGTTGTAGAAGATGAAGAAGAAATAGAGGAAACCGTAATTGAGTCTACAGAGACAGATGCCGAAGAGGAAATCGTTGAAGTAGAAGAAGTAGAGGTAGTAGAAGAAGAAGAAGAAATTGCAGATGTACCATTTGCAGTTATTGAAAACGTGCCTATCTTCCCTGGTTGTGAGTCTATGAAGAACAACGACCAGCGTAAAAAGTGTATGTCTGAAAAGGTAAGTAAACTTGTAAATAAGAAGTTTAATACTGAATTAGGAAGTGACCTTGGTCTTTCTGGAATAAACAGAATCTTTGTGAGTTTCAAGATTGATAAAAAAGGAAACATTACAAACATACGTTCACGTGCACCGCACCCTAGACTTCAAACAGAAGCAGAGCGTGTAATTAGATTGTTACCTAAAATGACACCAGGTAAGCAACGTGGTAAGCCAGTAGGAGTATTATACTCTCTACCTATTACATTTAAAGTAGAAGACTAGTCCATACCACTTAATTTATATAAAAACTGCCTCAGCAATGAGGCAGTTTTTTTTGTGTCAAAAAAAAGAGACCACCGCTAGGTGATCTCTTAGTTTGGCTTACTTCTTGATTCGTTTTAAGAATTGTTCAACATTTTTAAAACCATATCTTATGGAAAATTCCAAAGAAGGTACGACTGTTCGCCAAAACAGCACGTACACATCAAGCCGCGAACACGAGGCAAATTTACGAAGAAATCCCACGCTTCATTTTCAAATTGGGTTAATCTTAGCACTTCTCGCATCCATCTTCTTTATAGAAATGCGCACTGTAGAAAAGGATTTTGCAGTAGTTGAGCCTACCGAAAGTTATGACGAAGTCTATACGATAGGTGAAGTCCGGGTAGAGAAGAAGGAGGTAAAAGTCAAGAAAAAGGTGCAGCCTAAAAAGCAGCAAGAACCTAAAGTACTTGACAATATCAAAAAGCAAGAAGATGATGTAAAAGACTTAGTAGAAGATCTTACATCAGACTCAGAGCCAGACGATACAGAAATGGTAGAACCTGGTAGTGTTACAGAGGTAGAGGAGCCTGTAGAGCCGGAGACGGTTCCCTTTGTTGCTATTGAGACCGTTCCGCTTTTTCCAGGTTGTGAAGGTCTTAGTGATAATGACGAGCGCCGTGACTGTATGAGTGCAAACATCTCAAAATTTGTCTCTAAAAAGTTTAGAGCCGAAAGAGGAGAGGGCTTAGGTCTAGAGGGAGTAAACCGTATTTACGTAAACTTTAAGATAGATAAGTTTGGTAAAGTGGTAGATGTAATGGCAAAGGCCCCGCACCCTAAACTAGAGAAGGAAGCGTTGCGAGTAGCAAGATCATTACCAGATATGACTCCTGGTAAGCAGGGAGGGAAGGATGTAGCTGTCTTATTCTCATTACCTATAATCTTTGAAATCAGAGACTAAATGAATTAATTTACGTTAAGAATCCCGTTACCTGAGGTGACGGGATTTTTTGTGCAATAAACCCTATCTTTCGGCTGCAAACATCACGGCTTATTATGCATAAATACCTCCTTCTTTTTGTCTCTTTTATAGCAACTACTATAACAGCTCAGGTTACGACTAGTGATTTTGAAAAATATCCTGTTTTTCCAGGCTGTGAGACTATAGATATCGCACAACTGCAAGATTGTTTTAATGAGAAGTTTATTGCGCATATACTTGACAATTTTGAGGTGCCAGCTGTGGTGAGTCAAGATAACTTTCAAGGTAAAATGGTAATCCTTTTTGAGGTTACTAAAACAGGTGATTTTAAGCTACTCTATACAGATGCGATGTATCCAGAGCTTAAGACCGCTGCTCAGGATGTTTTTGAGACGCTGCCTCAAGTTGCTCCGGCTACCTATAATGGAGAGCCTACGTACCTGCAGTTTACAATGCCTGTTTTATTACCACTAGATAGAAATGTTGTGGATACGATGATCGTGGAGGATGGTGGTAATTCCGCTTTCGCGAAAGCGGAAAAAGAAACCGTAAATCCTATGCAGCAAGAGTATGACCGCATTAAAAACCTCAAGTTTGATGATCAAAATGAATATACGAGTGGGCTAAATATCCCTTTCTCACATCAAGTATATAGTAGGTTTGACCAGGAGCTTAATCTTGTGGGGACAAATGCACACACGGCAAGCAAGCCTTTCTTATATAACACGGTAAACCCGTATTATAATTTTAAAGAGAAGAAAGATGCACTGCTTAAGGAGAAGTCTACGTGGTTTGGGAGAAAGTGGTCTAACGAGCATATGGTGCAAATACAAGGTGAAGATTACTGGATCACTCTAGACCCTGCAGCAGATTTGCAACTAGGTTATGAAACCGATGATGCAAAAATTAATGACTTTACTTATAACAACACCAGGGCTGTTTACGTGCAAGGAGGGCTTGGTAAGAAGATAAATTTCTTTGCAGCCGTGTATGAGAGTCAAGGGCGGTTTCCAAGATATTTTGACGCCATAGCTAGGTCATTACGACCAGATGGAGGAAACCCAGCTGTTATACCGGGAAGAGGTATTGCAAAGGAGGGGACAAATGGAGATCTTGATTATCCGGTTGCAGAGGGCTATGTGTCATACACACCGTCTAAGTATTTTAATATACAGCTAGGGCACGGTAAGCAATTTATAGGAGATGGGTATAGATCATTGTTACTTAGTGATAATGCCAGTTACTTTCCTTACTTAAAACTCAATACTACATTCTGGAAGTTTAAGTATACAAATACTTGGACCTCGCTGCGTGACGTGCGACCAGAGGTGACTGCAGATGGTGCTTTCCGCACAAAGTATATGAGCAACCACTATCTAAGCTGGAATGTCTCAAAACGATTAAACGTAGGTCTCTTTGAGTCTGTAATATGGGAAAATGAAAATGGTAGAGGTTTTGATTTTAATTTCTTAAACCCAGTAATTTTTTACAGAGCCATTGAGTTTTCTACAGGGTCAAGAGGAGGAAATGCACTTATAGGTCTTACAGGTAAATACAAGGTAAATGACCGAGTAAACGTTTACGGGCAGATTGTAATTGACGAATTTTCGGCGGGAGACGTTTTGAATGGTAGCCAGAGTTATAAAAATAAGCAAGGTTTTCAGCTAGGAGCAAAGTATTATGACGCCTTTGGAATTAAAAATCTTACACTACAAGGTGAGTATAATCAAGTGAGACCATATGTGTACTCTAATAATGAGATACAGCTCAACTATGGTCACACTAACCAGTCACTAGCACATCAATGGGGAGCAAACTTTAAGGAGCTCATAGGTATTGCTAGATACGAGCGTGATCGCTGGTATGGAACTGCAAAGCTTATTGTAGGTGCTCGAGGAGTTGAGATAGGTGATATAAACGAGGTGTATTATGGAGGTAGCATTTATGGTAATGATGAGAATAGACCCTCAGATAACGGGATTGCATTTTTTCAAGGAAACAAGGTAACTAGTGTGTATGGCGATCTGGAGCTAGGGTATCTCATAAACCCTGCAACAAATTTAAAAGTATATGTAAACCCAATATATCGCTCTCAAACGGCAGATGTTCAAGAAGCGCCACTTGGAATTGATACTAAAACACTATGGTTTAATGTGGGCTTTAGAACAGATCTATTTAACTGGTATTACGATTACTAGATAAATAGGTAGCACATACTATTTGAATAAAAGTGCTCGTTATTTGTAAAGACGAGAAACTACTTTATCAATCCAATGTGCTATGTTATCCAAAACCAACCTTCTCTGGGTGGTTGTCGTTGTGCTTCTTGTCTCTTGTGCTCAAAAAAAAGAGTGTCACAATACCCAACGCAACCCAATACTTGCCTCAAATATTTACTCTAGCAAAGCATATCAAGCAGAGCTGTATAGACTTATAAAAGAAAGCCCAGATGTAGATTACTACTATGAGATGAGG
The DNA here is from genome assembly GCF_000152925.2 of Dokdonia sp. MED134. NCBI lineage: Bacteria > Pseudomonadati > Bacteroidota > Flavobacteriia > Flavobacteriales > Flavobacteriaceae > Dokdonia > Dokdonia sp. MED134. The sequence continues at coordinate 2,574,082 of NZ_CP009301.1, forward strand.
GAAGAGATTTTTGGTCAAGTGTATCTTGTAGTGAGTGCATATGGAGATGCTTTTTGTGGTAAGCTCTGCCTGGCCATCTCAGAAGAGGATGCTTCTCGCATAGCCATAGACGCTAGTAAAGGTTATCAAGGCGCGCAGCTTATAGGTCTAAAGTATAAAAAGAAAGAAACTGCTTATGCCTTATCGAGTCTCGTGTATGACTCTATGGAGTATCTAGTAGATTGATTTTACTTAAAATCACCTATGTGCCATAGTATACCTGAGGGGTCGTGTAAAAAGAACTCGCGTCCCCAGTCGTTATTTACAATATTAGAGAGCTTTACATTTTTAAATCGCTCACCAAGTTGTAATGATTGTAGGTGTGAGAGATACTCATCAAGCTGTATTACTTCAAAAAAGAGCATTGTGTTATCTACCCAGTCTTTTACATAGGCATCTTGTAAATAAAAGCCAAAGCCTTCTCGTGTAAACAGTGTCATATCTGGAGAGATCATACGTTCTTCAAATCCAATGGTTTTGTAAAAGGCACTTGAGGTTTTAAAGTCTTTTGAGCCTATAAAAGGCCTTATGGATTTAATATTCAGTTCTGAACTCATATAATTAATGCTTAGTGATTTCTGTTTCTTGTAGAATGCTTTTGTAAACTGTACTTCTAAATTTTGGTCCAGAGATAAAATCTTTTGCTGTTTCTGCATCTGTAAAAAACGGACCGGTTATAGACTCCATTGCGGTAATCTCCTCTAAAGATACATTGTTTTGAGCAGCTTTTTTTACCTCACTATATACAGCAACGAGCATATCGTGATATTTCTGGTAGTCTGCCTTTGTTGCGAGTGCCCCGTGACCAGGGATGATTTTTGTTTCATCATTTATGAGCATTAATCCTTTTTTTGCAGCGGCAATATCACCTATTATGCTCCCGCCTCTGTTTATATCTATAAATGGGAATCTCCCGTTAAAGAACGTATCGCCTGTGTGAAGTACGTTGCTCTGTGCAAAATAAACTAAAGCATCACCATCTGTATGTGCATTGTGCACGTGTGTTAAAAACACATCATCTCCATTTTGATAGAAGGTTGCATCCTCACTAAAGGTGATTACTGGTAGTCCTGCATTTGCAGTATTTTCATTTTCTGATAGTCTTTTACGCACATTGTCGTGTGCAACAATCATTGCGCCGGCCGCCTCAAAATTTGCATTACCACCACTGTGATCACCGTGAAAGTGTGTGTTTACAAGAAATTTTACAGGATGTGGTGAGATGGTTTTTATAGCTGCGGTAATTTTATCACTAAGTGGCGCAAACTGGTCATCTATCATAAATACACCATCTTCACCGGTAGATATGCCTATGTTTCCGCCAGCACCTTGTAGCATATAGATGTGGTCTGACACTTCTTTTACTGTTATTTCTACATTATCAAAGCGCCCTTGAGCGACACTTATCGTTGTGAGTAAAAGGGCAAGCGAGAGCGTAATATACTTCATAATTGTGAGTCTATTTTTGTTTGTAGTCGCAAGTTATTAATTACGCTTTCGCGAAAGCGCAATTTTAACAATCCCTTGTGTAAAGCTTTCATTTTTTATGAGTTGTACAGATTGCTTTTGTGAGGTATCTTTGCACGACAAAAATTAAAGCAAAAATTACAGTCTTTGAGCGACGTTGCAGTACATACAGAAACCTATTCGGCTTGGTACGATTTTAAGGAAATCACAAAGATGCGCTTATCTATAAGTGTTGTCTTTTCTAGTGTTGCTGGTTACTTTCTTGCGGCAGATACTATAGACTGGCTTGTAGTGGCACTCTTGTCTGTAGGTGGTTACTTTATGGTAGGAGCCTCTAATGCTTATAACCAAGTGCTAGAGCGAGATCTTGATGCACTTATGGATCGTACTAAAAACAGACCCGTAGCCTCTGGGCGTATGTCTGTAAGTACGGCGCTTGCAATAGCAATACTATTTACCATATTAGGTCTAGGTGCGTTGTGGTACGTAAACCCACAGACAGCAATGTTTGGTGGGATTTCTATTTTTATGTACGTACTATTATACACGCCACTTAAGACTAAAACACCATTATCTGTTTTTGTAGGAGCCTTTCCAGGAGCGATACCATATATGCTGGGTTGGGTAGCTGCGACAAATGATTTTGGTATAGAGCCAGGCACACTGTTTATGATACAGTTTTTCTGGCAATTTCCTCACTTTTGGGCAATAGGGTGGTTTCTTTTTGATGACTATAAAAAAGGAGGCTTTGCTATGTTACCTACGGGAAAACGTGATAAGGGTACGGCCTTACAGATCGTATTATACACGGTCTGGACGGTGCTTATCTCACTTGTTCCTGCCTTTGGAGTGACGGGAGATTTATTTTTATCACCTATATCTGCTATTGTAGTGGGTGCTCTGGGATTATTTATGCTGTACTGGGCAATAAAATTGTACCAGAACAGAGATGCAAAAACAGCCAAACGACTAATGCTTTCAAGTGTAACGTATATTACACTACTTCAAATTGTTTTTGTTGTAGATAAATTTTTAAGATAGATGGATTATACTCAAGGAGGAGAACGATTAAAAGAAGAGCGTGCAAAAAAACAAATGCTCTGGTTTGGAATAATAAGTTTATGTATGACTTTCGCTGGGCTTACAAGTGCGTACATAGTGAGTATGGAGCGTCGGGATTGGTTAGAAACCTATGATTTTCCGCAGGCACTTATCATATCTACAGTGCTTATTGTGATAAGTAGTGTGACCATGCATTTAGCTAAAAATGCGATAATTAATAATAAGAAGAGTCTGGGTACGGCGCTATTATTAATCACTTTTTTACTAGGCTTAGGTTTTGTGGCCTCGCAATTTGCTGGTTTTGCATCATTTCAAGAGCAAGGCTTTTATTTTACAGGAGCTTCTAGTAATATTACCACGACATTTTTATTTTTAATTATAGCGGTTCACATCGCACACGTAGTAGCTGGGTTTATTGCTCTTTTGGTTGTAATTATCAATCATTTAAGAGGTAAGTATTCGGCAGAGAGCCATTTAGGATTGTCGCTGGGAGTCACGTTTTGGCACTTTTTAGACATTTTATGGGTCTTTTTATTTGTATTACTCTTTGTGACAAAATAGAGATTGTGAGAACGCTTTCGCGAAAGCGTATCTAAAACCATTATAAATCGGAGTCTGAGTGTTGAATTCCGAATAGAAAATACTTATTTTTGCAACCATTAAATTAACCAATTCTTACGAATGGACACGACTGTGACACATAATAACTCTGAGGAAGGAACTTGGAGTGGTGGAAATCAACCACTAAGAGCAAGCTACGGAAAACTAATGATGTGGTTTTTTATCGTATCTGATGCATTAACCTTTTCTGGGTTTCTTGCGGCTTACGGTTTTTCAAGATTTAAATTTATAGATGCCTGGCCTATTGCAGATGAGGTTTTTACCCACGTACCTTTTGTACACGGTAACTTCCCTATGATCTATGTGGCATTTATGACATTTGTATTAATTATGTCTTCTGTGACTATGGTGCTTGCCGTAGATGCAGGTCATCACTTAAAGCATAAGAGTGTAGCATTCTATATGTTCTTAACGATTATAGGAGGTATTATCTTCGTAGGATCACAAGGATGGGAGTGGGCAACTTTTATCAAGGGAGATTTTGGAGCAGTAGAGACTAAGGGTGGTAAAATCCTTCAGTTTGTAGATACAGAAGGTAACCGTCTTGCCCTTGCAGACTTTGCTATTGAGCAGGCTAGCGAGCGTGAGCAACACTTAGGTAAAAACGGTATCTGGTATGATCAAGAGGCTACACCTACAACATACTCTATAGAGGAGGTAAAAGCAGGATTTGCCGCTACGCCTAATGCACTTATACGTATACAAACACTTACACAAGATGGTGAGAAAACGGTACTCTCTAGAGAAGCGTCACTTGCTAAGCTTAACAAAGATGGTAAGCAAGTAGTAGAAGGAGCAAACCTTATACACAACGAGTACGGAGCGCCACTATTTGCAGATTTCTTTTTCTTTATTACAGGTTTTCACGGTTTCCACGTATTTTCTGGGGTACTAATTAATATCATTATTTTCTTTAATGTGGTGTTAGGTACTTACGAGAGAAGAGGACACTATGAGATGGTTGAAAAGGTTGGGTTATACTGGCACTTTGTAGACCTTGTATGGGTATTTGTATTTACATTCTTCTACCTAGTTTAATTTACCACGCAGACAGTTATATATTATGGCACACGAACATAAACTTGCAATATTTAGAGGAACTTTAAAGTTCAAAAATAACATTCAGAAAATCTGGGGTGTACTTATATTCTTAACCTTAGTAACAGCTGTAGAGGTTGTGCTAGGTATCTTTAAGCCAGAATTCTTAATAGAAACTACATTTATAAGAATGAAGCTTCTTAACTGGATCTTCATTATACTTACTATAGTTAAGGCTTACTATATCACTTGGGACTTTATGCATATGCGTGATGAGGTTAAGGGATTAAGAAGAGCTGTAGTTTGGACAGGTATATTCCTTATTTGTTACTTAGTATTTATACTACTTACAGAAGGAGATTACATCTTTGAGGTTTACAACAACGGTTTCCAGAGTTGGGATTTTTAAGAATCAAACAGTATTTATAAAGCGACTTTCGGGTCGCTTTTTTTATGCGTTTTAATTCCGCTTTCGCGAAAGCGTTATTTCACAAATATTGAAAAGAATACCTCGCTCTATTCCCGTCTGGGATTTATCTTTGTAATTATGAAAAAGAAACTCGTACTGGTATCGCTTTTTGTCTTACCTATAGTTGCTTACCTCTTCTTTGCATCTGGAGTGTATAACTTTGCAAACTTGCCACTTGTTACAGAAAAGGTGGAAGATGTAAGCCGTTATGTAAGTCAAGAATACAAAGTTGTGCAAACGGCAGAGGTACCACTCACATTAAATAACCATATTACACTGGTAGGTTACCTAGGTGATGGTTTAATGCAAAATGAAGGATATACCGCAAACCTTAATTTGATGATCTTTAAATACTTTGAGAGGTATGATGATTTTCAAATGGTACTCTTTGTAAATAAAGGCAGTGAAGAGGTGGTAGAAGCTCTTAAAACAGAGCTTGCTCGTATTTTTGACACCTCAAAAATGCGTTTTGTAGTTGCAACAAAGGAGCAAACGGCAGCACATTTTAAATCACTTGACACAGGTTTATCTATGATGAGTGATGGAGGTCACCCTAATGTGTTCTTGATTGATAAAGCATTATCACTACGCTCTGGTCACGAAGACAAAAAAGCAAATGCTTATGGCTATGATTTTACGCAAGCTGTAGAGATGGGATACCTTAAGGATGATATTAAAATATTACTAGCCGAGTATAGACTAGCGCTTAAGAAAAATAACAATGCGAGTCCTAAGATAGAACAACGCAGAGATTAACAGTCGTTTATAGATTTTTAAAACCAATGAGAAAAAACACCTACATAGGCATCGCGGCCATCGTATTAATTTTTGGAATTATTGTAATCCCAAAAATATACAAGCGCCTCGCAAATGATGATGTATCTCGCGGCGGAAGAATGCACCAAGAAGGTGGTGTGCCTATAGAAGATGCACCAGATGGTCTTGTGTATATTACTCAAAATGGTGTAGATCGTAAAGTGCCGCCTTTTAAGTTTGTAAATCAAGATAACGATACCATAAGCAATGCAGATTATAAGGGTAAAGTATATCTAGTGGAGTTTTTCTTTACAAGGTGTACAGATATCTGTATCCCTATGAGTCATAACCTGCAGGCTATAGCAAAGAAGTTTGAAGGTCGTGATGATTTTGGAATTGCCTCATTCTCTATAGATCCAGAGCACGACCAGCCAGAGGTGCTTAAACAATATCAACAAGATTATGGGGTAACTAACCCTAACTGGCATTTTATGACAGGTGATAGATCTGTGATACGCAAGTTGTCTAATGAAGGTTTTTACCTAGCAACAAATGAAGAAGGAGATGAGACAGATTTATATCACTCGGGACTTTTTGCACTTGTAGATCAAAACGGTTTTATAAGATCTAGACTGGACCCTTATGGAAACCCAAAGCCATATTACCGTGGTTTTGTACCTATGGATAAAGTCGTTCCAGAAGGAGGCGAAACCTCAGAAGTAGATATCTTAATAGAAGACATAAATAAATTATTAAAATAGTATGAGTACCCAAAACCCCACCGAAAAGAAATACAGAAACTGGATTATTATACTCTCTGTAGTGATACCCGTAGCTGTCGCTGTGCTTTTTACCATCAAGCTCAAAGATTTTGGACTAGATGTAGAACCACTTACCTTCTTGCCACCTATCTACGCTGGTATTAATGGGCTTACGGCACTTGTACTTATTCTTGCAGTAAGAGCTATAAAAAATGGTAATAGAGCAACACACGAGCGATTAATGAAGACTGCCATAGGTCTGTCTGTACTTTTTCTTTTAATGTATGTGGCATACCATATGACGTCAGACTCTACATCATACGGTGGTGAAGGTTTTATAAGATATGTATACTTCTTTATACTTATCACACACATCGCACTATCTATTATTATCATTCCGCTTGTGCTATTTACCTATGTTCGTGCGCTTGCAGAGCGATTTGATAAGCATAAAAAACTTGCTCGCATCACTTACCCTATATGGTTATATGTTGCCATAACTGGCGTAATCGTTTACCTTATGATATCTCCATACTACGTGCACTAGATGAAATATATTAAGTACATCGCTATTGTAATTGTTTTTTGTTGCGCTTTCGCGAAAGCGGACTTACAGGCAACCACCACTGCCGCAACCACACAGTGTGCAATGTGTCGCGCCGTTCTTGAGTCTGAAGAAGATAATAGTACTGCAAAAGGAATAAACAACGGTATCAAGTATCTAATGGTGATACCGTACATCTTAGTAGGAGGCGTATTTTACTTTATTTATAAGTCAAAAAAGAAGGTCCCTGCCGAGAATGGGGAAGATGAATAATCAATAGTTCTCTCCATATATTTACATCTTTTGTGATAAGGTTTTATTCTTTAACAAAACCTTAGTATAACTGGACTAAACCCAGCCGTAATTTGCGTGTCTCATAACAGAACCAAATTATCAAAGAGATGAAATATTTATTTACCCTCACCTTACTTGCATTTACTACGCTAGTGTTTGCACAGAGACCAGAGGGAGGAAGACCAGATGTAACTATCACTGGTAAAGTACTAGAGGCAGAGACTAACGTGCCACTAGAGTATGCAACGGTATCATTTACAAATAGTGAAGGTAAAGTTGTAACTGGAGGAATCACAGACCCAAACGGAAACTATAGTATAGAAGTAGCTGCTGGAGTATATGATGTAAAATTTGAGTTTATCTCTTTTGAGACCAAAGTTCTACCTGGTCAAAAGCTATTTAAAAGCACAACGCTACCTACACAAGCACTGGCAATAGATTCACAATCACTAGATGAAGTAATTGTACGTGCCGAAACTACAGAGGTGCAAGTGAGACTAGATAAAAAAATATATAACATAGGTAAAGATCTTACTACAAGTGGTGCCACGGTAAGTGACGCTTTGAGTAATGTACCTTCTGTTACGGTAGATGTAGATGGGGCAATCGCGCTACGTGGTAATGAAAACGTGCGTATCCTTATTAATGGTCGTCCATCTGCTATTGCAGGTTTTGGCTCTGTAGATGCATTGAGCCAGCTACCGGCAGATGCTATTGAGCGTGTAGAAGTAATCACATCACCATCTGCACGTTATGATGCAGAGGGTACGGCAGGTATACTTAATATCATACTAAGAAAAGAGAAAACACTAGGTCTTAATGGATCTATACAAACTAACGTGGGTGATCCAGAACGTTATGGTATCACAGGTAATATAAACTTACGTACAGATAAGTTTAATATCTTTAATACAACGGGCTATAGTAAACGTACATCGCCGGGTAATGCATTTTTTGAAAACAGATTCCTTTCTGATGATGTGACAAATCCTCTTATAGAAGAAACAAGAGAATTTGATAGAAACCGTGGTGGTTTCAACACTAACCTAGGGATAGAATACTTCTTAACAGAAAAGACTTCTGTTACCGCAAGCGGATTTTTAAGACTAAGCGATAACTCTTCTGGAACAGATAACTTTACAGATGAGTTTGATACAAACGGTGACCTCGCTATCTCTAGAACACGTCTAGAGCGCGAGATAGAAGATGATAAAACCTACCAGTTATCTTTAAACTCTATTACAAAGTTTGATGAGAGCGGTCACGAGCTTACTTCTGCATTTCAATATGCAGTAAATGAAGAAACAGAACTTTCTACCATTACAGAGTTTAACACCTTTCCAACAGATGTAACCCTTCCTGCAGAAGATATTACTCAAATAGAAGATCAAACAGAGTACCTTGCACAGGTAGATTATGTAAGACCTATAGGCGAGAATGCCCAGTTTGAGTTTGGTTACAGAGGTAATTTTGAAGAAACAGTTACAGATTATACACTACTAGAACAAGAAGAAGCCGGCGGCGCTTTTATACGTGATGATGGTCTTTCTAATATCTTTACCTATAAAGAAGATGTACACGCTATATACACACAGTATGGTAATAAATTTGGGGACTTCTCATTTTTAGCTGGTCTGCGTTATGAGAACACAAGACAGCAAGGAGCTGTAGATGCTGTTGTAGAAGATAGCGATCTGGGTACTAATCTTGATTTTGATAATAAAACAGATGGTTTATTTCCTACACTTAACTTAACCTATGAGTTTAACGATCGTGAGAACCTTACACTAGGTTATAATAGAAGGATAAACAGACCTAGAGGGCGTTTTATAAACCCTTTCCCGTCACGTTCTAGTGAGGCAAACATTTTTCAAGGTAATCCAGATCTCGTACCATCATTTGCAAGTGCATATGATATAGGGTATTTAAAAAGATGGGATAAAGTAACACTTACTTCATCTATCTATTATCAGTATGAGACAGACTCTTTTGAGCGTATACAAGAAGATACAGGACTAGTCACGGCAAACGGAATTCCTATTATTAGAACCCTGCCTATTAACTTGAGCACAAACCAGCGATATGGAGCGGAGATGGGCGTTCTTTATAACCCAAAAAAATGGTTACGTCTTAACTTTAGTGCAAATGCATTTTTATTTGAAACGGAGGGTGAGTTTAATGGTGTGGATTATGGGGCAAGTAACTTTAGTTTCTTTACAAGGGGTAGTGCAAAAGTGACATTACCGTATAAAATAGACTGGCAAACTAATGTGTTTTATAGAGGGCCACGAAACAATGCTCAAACGGAAACAAAAGGATTCTTGTTTACCAACCTCGCTTTTAGTAAAGACATTCTTAATGATAACGCTACGATAGCTTTTAACGTAAGTGACGTATTTAACTCAAGTAAGAGACAATCATTAACTCAAACAGATTCCTTTGTGAGTGATAGTGAATTTCAGTTTAGAGTGCGTTCATTTAACCTAGCATTTACATACCGTTTTAATCAGAAAAAGCAACGATCAAGAGGTAACCGCGGTGGTGGTGATGATGATGGTGATTTTGAAGGATAACAGTTGTTAATAGATTAAGATATTAGAAAAATCTCCCGCGTTTATCGGGAGATTTTTTTTATATACGCTTTCGCGAAAGCGTATATAAAACCCATAAAAAAGGGCGATTATATAAATCTCCCTTAAAAAATGTGAGTTAGTGATTCTAAAAAGTCACAGCTATTTTTCCTCTTATAAAGAAAGGAGTACCCGGTGTAAAATGAATCTCTTCTACAGGAGCCGGCTCGTTAAAAAGTCTGCTTTCTGTTGCAAATTGTGTTTCATTCCACTCCGTGTCAAATAGGTTTTCTATAATGATTCCATAAGTCCAGTTGTTTACTTTATAATTAAGGTTCATATCTGTAATAAAGTAACCCTCTGCAATAATAGAATTGTCTTCATTTGCAGCTCTGTCATCTATATATCGATACGCTAGAGAACCCGAAAAGGCTCCTAGGTTATCTACATTAATACCCCCTACAGCTGTAAAATCTGGTGCGAGAGGAATTAAATCTGCTCCGTCTGGCTCATCTGTACTCCTAGCATAGGTGTAATTTACATCTGAGTAAGCATATAGCCAGTCGTTAAACTGGTAGCGAGCCCCAAGCTCAACACCCACTCTACGGGAGCGACCGCTAGGTTCTACAATACCTGCATCGCCTACATACACAAATTCTTGATCTAGAAAAAGGCTCCATAGCGCTGCATTTACCACTAGCCTGCTCGCAGGTTTTATAATTGTACCTATGTCAATACCATAAGCAGCGGGTAATATATCTTCCCCTTCATTTGCCACAACGACACGTGTATCATTAGAGTGGAAACCTACACCTGTTTTTAAGAAATATTGAAAGGTGCTAGAGGGTGTATAAATTACATTAAGCTTAGGACTTACAGCAACTTTGTTTTCGCTACGGTTGTCATAAACCGGGCTAAGCTTGTTATTGTAATCAAATTTAAAATAATCAAGACGTAGTGAAGGGTTAATATTCCAGTTACCTTTTTTAAACTTGGCATTAAAAAATGCAAACGCATTAAGCTCATCTACATCGCCATAAGAAAGTCTTTCAAGCGTCTCACGACGATTTTTTGTGCGTGATAATTCAACATCGTTTACGTCATCATATCTAAAGCCAGCACCAGCTTGATAATCTAGATCAAAACTAGCAAGTTCTTTCCCTTTTCTCTCAAAGGTGCTATTAACTCCCATTAGTAAACGATCTTCATATTGCTTTATCTGATCTCCGTTTATAGGATCTTCTAAAAAGAAGGTGAAATTTGAGAACAACTCAAAGTCATATTTAGATAAAAAAGCATTTGTGGTAAACGAGTCGTTTTCATTTAAGTTCTTGGTGTAGCTTAGAGACACATTACTGCGGCTTGTGTTGCCGCCCTCTGTGTCATCTATAGCTCCAAAACGATCTATTAACCCTGCGTCTACAGCGCGCTGTGGTATTTGTCCAGAAGCGTCCCATTTACTTTGGAAGTGCGATACAGTGAGGTCTAGCTTTTCTTCACCAGGGCGGTCATAAACGTACTTACTCATAAGGTTAATACGGTTGAAGTTTTGAGGTGAGTTTACAGGTCCATCTGTAAGATAAACTTCAGAGGCTAGGTATAGCGAATTATATTCACTATTGATAACAGGAAATAAACCAGTAAAGCGTTGCGTATTAAACTGGCCAACTTCTAGCGTGACTTGGATTTTTTCTAAAACATCTTTTAGCTTTAAATCAATATATCCAGCTGTTGCAAAATTACCTTGACTTGCAGTAAAAGGTCCTTTGCCAAATTCTATATTATTTATAGTTTCTGGTATGACAAAGTGTAGATCTGAGTACCCTTGGCCGTGAGCGTGAGAGACCATATTTACGGGTAACCCGTCTACGCTAAGCGCGAGATCTGTACCGTGATCTATGTCAAAACCTCGTAAAAATATCTGTTCTGCCTTACCGCCACCAGCGTGTTGACCTATAATGAGGCCAGGTACTTTCCTTAAAATCTCTTGTGAGGACTTAACAGGGTTGTTTTTTACATCTATATCAACAATGCGACTTAGTTGATCTACTTCAGAAACTATCACAATTTGATCTAGAGAGACCGATGAGGGTGTTAGTATTACTTGCAACGACGTTTGTTGATCTTTTATTACTTCAAGCAGGGTCTCGTGACCTATGCGTGAGAAGTATAACGAGTCGCCTTTTTTTGTATTAGGTATGGCAAAATAACCTGTAGTGTTAGTATGACTATGTTGTCCAGAGGTTTTATTAAAAATGTTTACATCTTCTAGAGGAGACGAGTTAGTGTCTAACACGACACCTGTTATAGATTGCCCGTATAACGGTATAATAAAGAGCATAGCAAATGCTCCAATAAGGAATTTCATATAATATAATTTGATAATTGAATTTTGAGAATGGCATATAGCTTCCCCAGTCCCGAGCGGGTTTAGAGATAAGCTTGATAAAAGGTGATTTATGCTTGTGGGGGCTCAAAAGGCAACCATCTCATAGAGGTATATGGTTTTAAAAGATAGTAGTAATTGTCTTTTTTGGTATGAGCTTGTGGATTTGAAGGTGTTGTATATCTAGAGATAGATAATCTTTTTTCTGTATTATAATTTTCTTTTTTTTGAGGAGCCCCCTTGTCTAAATCTGTATCAAATAGCTTGACGAGTAAGTCGATGCTTTGATGGTTGTGTTGAATATTATTTCCTGTCAGATTAGAGTGCTCGTTATGATGGTGAGCACCGTGGTGTGCACTTTGTGCTATAGCGTGCTCAATAGTGTGGGTCAGTTGTACAAAAGCATCCTTAGTAGAAGAGACAAAACATATCACTGCAATGCACAAGATTAATGCGGTTAATAATTTTGATATGTGTTGCTTTTGTTTCAGAATGTTTGGTTGTTAATTATTGAATCTACGTTTATTTCTTAGGTAGGGTTTCGTTTTAACAAAACCCTAACAAATTTAACTGTAACAGATAATCATCTGTATAGTCTATAAGACTATACGCTACCGACGACTAACCAAAACAACCCGAAGTAGTCTTAACAAGAATTTCACAATTAGTGACAGATTATCTGTCTATATTGTCATAAAGTGTTGACTATGATAGAAATAAAAGATCTTCATAAATCGTATCAAATGGGGAGCAACTCGCTTCACGTTTTAAAAGGAATAGACTTTTCTGTAAAGGAGGGTGAGCTAGTTTCTATTATGGGTTCTTCAGGATCTGGTAAATCTACATTACTCAATATTTTAGGTATGCTAGATGAGGCAGACGAGGGAACATATAACCTAGATAATGTTCCTATAAAAAATCTTAATGAAAAGGTTGCCGCACAGTATAGAAACAAATTTCTAGGTTTCATTTTTCAGTCATTTAATCTTATCAACTATAAAAATGCGTTAGATAATGTCTCTATGCCGCTTTATTACCAAGGTATGAAGCGCGCAGAGCGTACAGATAGAGCTATGCATTACTTAGAAAAGGTAGGCCTTGCACAATGGGCAACACACCTGCCTAGTGAAATGTCTGGAGGTCAAAAGCAAAGAGTTGCCATCGCGAGAGCACTAGCAAGTGACCCAAAAGTACTACTGGCAGATGAGCCTACGGGAGCACTCGATACAAAAACTTCTTACGAAGTAATGGATCTCATACAAGGTATAAATGATGAGGGTAAGACCATACTTGTGGTAACACACGAACCAGATATTGCAGAGATGACTAAGCGCATTGTAAATCTAAAAGACGGTCGTATCATAGATGACTCTGTTGTAAATCAAGTAAAAGCAAGTTTACATGTTTGATGTAGAGCGCTGGCAAGAAATATTTGAAACTATAGGTAAGAACAAGCTTCGCACCTTTCTCACTGGGCTATCTGTAGCTTCGGGTATATTTATATTAGTCATTCTTCTAGGTTTTAGTACGGGTATTCAGAAAGGGGTAAAAACACAATTTGCTCAAGATGCAGAGAGCCGAGTAAATGTATGGACAGGTGTTACTACAAAAGAGTACGCAGGTCTCAATCCTGGCCGTCGTATCCAGATGCACAATAGTGATTTAGAAAATGTAGATCAAAAATTTGGCGAAGCAATAGAACATCAAACTGGTTTATACAATATCTGGGGAGGACTTGTTAACTATGGCAACGAAACTGGTAATTATAGAATAGAAGGTGCAAACTATGGACAGCAGTTTATTGAGAATGCTGGGCTATCTGCAGGTAGATTCTTAACTCAAAAAGACGAAGAAGAAGGTGTTAAAGTTGCCATCATAGGCCAGAAGGTAAAAAACGACCTTTTTAAAACAGAGCAAGCAGTAGGAGCAACTATTAAAATTATGGGTATAAACTTTCTAGTAGCGGGAGTATTTACAGACCCTGGAGGAGAGCGTGAGGAGTCTCGTATTTTTATACCACTCAGCACGGCACAACGCGTTTTTAATGCAGGAGACAAGTTAAGGTCTATGGCATTTACAGTAAAAATGTCTGATAATTTTGACGAAGCCGTAGCACTTTCGGCAGCAGTGAGTCAAGGTATAGAAGATGAGATTAAGTCTAGATATCAAATCTCACCAGATGATCGTAGCGCCGTGCGTGTGCGTTATAATTTGGAAGAAGCACAAAAAATTTATAGCCTCATAGACACCATACGTATGGTGTTCTGGTTTGTAGGCATAGGTACAATTATAGCAGGCGTGGTAGGTGTAAGTAACATAATGCTCATCATTGTAAAAGAACGTACTAAGGAGATAGGTGTGCGCAAAGCACTAGGAGCATTACCAAGCTCTATAATCGGGATGATATTGCAAGAGTCTATTTTTATAACCGCAATAGCTGGCTTCTTAGGGCTGTTTTTAGGTGTTGGTTTATTAGAGTTAATTGGCCCACAGATAGATAGTGATTTCATCAAGTTTCCTCAGGTAGATTTTGTGACTGCGATGTCAACAGTAATTATTCTTATTGTAGCGGGGGCTCTTGCAGGTTACATACCAGCAAGAAGAGCGGCAAATATTAGACCTATAGAAGCATTAAGAGATGAGTAGTATGGAGAGCTATACCGCTTTCGCGAAAGCAAAAAAAGAATATAATGTTTAGTAAAGATCGTTGGAACGAAATACTAGAAGCACTTAACGCAAACAGGTTTAGAACCCTGCTTACGGCATTTGGTGTGTTTTGGGGTATACTTATTTTAGTTTTACTACTTGCACTTACTAATGGGTTGAAGAATGGCGTTTCGGCAGATTTTGGTGACTTTGCCACAAACTCGATGTTTATGTGGTCACAAGGAACCTCGATGTCATATAAGGGTTTGCCTAAGGGACGTTATTTCAATTTCAAATTAGAAGATGTAGATGTTTTACGGGAGAAGTACCCACAGTTAAAATACATCTCACCTAGAAATCAGCTAGGAGGTTATAATGGTGCAAATAATGTTACCTATAAAGAGAAGACAGGCGCTTATAGCGTTTACGGTGATTATCCAGAATTTATAAAACAGCAACCACAAGATATTACTTCTGGTCGCTACATCTCTTATTCTGATATAGAAGAGAAAAGAAAAATATGCATCATAGGTGAAGATGTTGTAAAGGGTCTTTATGACAAAGGTGAAGAACCGCTTAATACCTATATTAAAATAAATGGTGTCAACTTCTTAGTAGTAGGGACATTTAAAGACCCAAAGAGTAGTGGAGATGCAGAGGAGTCTGCAAATACAATTTTTGTTCCTTTTACTACATTTTCGCAAGCTTTTAATCGTGCAGATAATGTAGGGTGGATGGCTATAACGGCGCACGACGGTACAAGTATCACGAGCATAAAAGAACAAGTTTTTACGACAATGAGGGAGCAGCGCTCTATTCATCCAGATGATAAAAGAGCCATAGGCCATTTTGACCTTGCCGAAGAGTTTGGGAGAGTGATGGGGCTATTCTCAATACTCACTTTTGTAGGATACTTCGTGGGGTCTCTTGTACTACTTTCTGGAGTGATCGGGATAAGTAACATTATGCTCATAGTAGTAAAAGAACGTACCAAAGAGATAGGAGTACGTCGCGCTCTAGGTGCAACACCTTGGGAGATTAAATCTCAAATATTACAGGAGTCACTAGTACTCACCATAATTTCTGGTATGGCAGGTATTGCAGTTGCTGCTGGATTTATATGGGTGATGAATAGTATACTAGATCAAGTAGGTAAAGTAGATAACTTTGCAAATCCTTCTGTAAATATTACAGTAATCTTTATCGCCCTCGCCATACTCATCATCTCTGGATTACTCGCTGGTTTTATACCTGCAACAAGAGCTATACAAATGAAACCAATAGACGCATTAAGAATAGAATAATACAATCCAATCATATAATAGAATGAAACGCACAGGAACCATTTTCACGCTCGTACTAATCGCAGTATTTTTCTCCATAGGTATCTGGTATATCTACACAAAAGATAAGCAGGACCCAGTGGTGTATACCACAGAGCAAGCGACTAACCGTACAATTGTAAAGAAAACAGTTGCGACAGGAAGTATTGTCCCAAAAGAAGAGGTGCTCATAAAACCTAATATCTCAGGTATTATAAAAGAGGTATATGTAGAGGCTGGAGATAATATTAAAGCTGGTGACCTTATTGCCCAGATAGATGTAGTGCCTAATGTATCATCACTTACTAATGCAAAAAATAATATTGCAGGAGCAAGAACTACCGTAGAGACAGCAAGACTAGCACTTGCAAATCAAAAGAGCATTTATGATAGACAGAAAGCGCTTTTTGATAAAGGTGTTATCTCTGCAAATGATTTTGATAATATTAGAAATACCTATAACGCTGCAGAGCAAAGACTCAAGCAAGAGCAGGTAAACCTGCGTAGCGCTTCTCAAAATTATGACATTATAAAAACGGGAACCACCAGTGGCTTAGGTAACGCAGCAACTACTCAAATACGATCTACTATTACAGGTATGATTCTGGACGTGCCAGTAAAAGCCGGTAACCAGGTAATAGAGGCAAATAACTTTAATGATGGTACCACCGTTGCTACGCTAGCAGATGTTGAAAAGATGATCTTTGAAGGTAAGGTAGACGAGAGCGAAGTGGGTAAAATAAAAGAAGATTTACCACTTGAGATTACGGTAGGAGCTATAGAAAATAAAGTTTTTGATGCTACCCTAGATTACATCGCTCCAAAGGGCGTTGCCGAAAATGGCGCCATACAATTTGAAATAAAAGGAACCCTAGCAAAGAAGGATGACGATACCTTCATACGTGCAGGCCTTAGTGCAAATGCAAGTATTATTTTAGAAAAGGCAGAAGATGTACTCTCTATAAAAGAAGCGCTTGTACAATACGACCCAAAAACAAAAACACCTTATGTTGAGGTGGCAACGGGAGATCAAGAGTTTAAGAGACGTGATATAGAAGTAGGAGTAAGCGATGGCATCTTTGTAGAGGTAAAGAGCGGTATCACAGCAGATGATAATATCAAAGTTTGGAATCAACTTAAAGCACCAGCAGGATTTGGTGGAAGGGGATAAAACCCTTGATTAAGAGTGGGTAGGAGTTTCTTTTTTACGCTTTCGCGAAAGCGTACACCTATACCGAAAAAAAATAATTAACAGTTTTTGTAACATATAACCGTTTCAATAGTCATATTGGACATCAATCTAGATTATGAAAAAAGCCATTTTATTTTGTATCACAGCCTTACTAGCTCTTACCACCTTCGGGCAGGAGAGAAAGTGGACTCTTCAAGAATGTGTGCAGTATGCGATAGAGAATAATATCAACATACAGCAAACTACGCTAGACCTTGAATCAGCAGCTATAGATAAATCTGATGCCGTAGGAGCATTTTTACCTACACTTAATGGTACTGCTAGTAACAGCTGGCAGACAGGTCTAACGCAAAACGTTCTTACCGGGGTACTAGAGTCACAACAAACACGTAACTCGTCTTTTGGAGTAAGCTCAGGAGTACGATTAATTAATGGTTTTAGAAACCATAAAGTACTAGATAGAGCAGAGCTTAGTAAAATAGCGGCAGACTATAATATTGCAAAGCTCAAGGATGATGTAGCACTTAATGTTGCCGTAGCTTACCTACAAGTACTACTTGCAAAGGAAAGTGCAAAGGTGATAATCACACAAAACGCGGTTACACAAGAGCAAATAGATCGTACTCAAGAGCTGGTAGACGGAGGTGTGTTACCTAGAGGTGACTTACTTGAGATAAGAGCTACAAATGCAAGCGAAAGACAACGTATCGTTGCTGCCGAGAATTCAATAGCGATAGGACTTGTAAATCTTGCACAGCTACTAAATATATCAGATTTTGAAAATTTTGATATCGCAGATGGTAATTATACTGTACAAGGCGAGAGTATACTTGATACACAACCAGAAGTACTTATAAGTTCTGCAAAAGACAATAGATACGACGTAAAAATCGCCGAACAAAATGAGGCGATTGCACAAAAAGATCTTGAGATAAGCAAGACTGGTCTATACCCCACACTAGATGCATTTTTTAATTATAATACTAGAGAGTCTAACAGAGCAAGTGGTTTTAATACGATTCTTGATCCAGATAATCCAGTTATAGATTCTGGTAACCCTATAGGAGTAGTAGGTGCTACAGGAGATGTGGTAACCAGCTTAACGCCTAATATTATAGGAGGCAATGAGATAGGTCCTCTACCATTTATAGAGCAGTTATATCTTAATGATGGTATTTCTTATGGTTTATCTTTGCGAGTGCCTGTTTTTAATGGATGGAGTACAAAAAATCAAATAAAGCGTAGCAAGGTAAACGTGATGCGTGCAGAGTATCAAAAAGAGCTTGCAGAGCAAAACTTAAGAACAGCAGTTTACCAAGCGTATACAGATGCAAAAGCTGCAAAAGAAAGTTATGAAGCAGCAAAACTTGCTGTAGAGTCGCAAGAGCTAGCTTATCAATATGCAAAAGATAGGTATGATGTAGGGCTTACTAATGCTTTTGATTTTAGCCAGAGTAAATTACGTTATGATAACGCACAGATAGAACTTGCACGTTCTAAGTATGATTATATTTTCCGTATAAAGGTATTGGAGCTCTATTTTGGAGTGCCAGTTACCGAACTAAAATTCTAACCAAAATGAGTAAAAAAACACTTTTCATCTTACTAGGTATTGTTGCCATTGTAATTGTAGCATTAATAGCCGGCAAGAAATCTGGAGCGTTCGGTAAAACCGGAAACTTTAAGGCTGTCGAGACTCAAAAAATTGAGAGAGCAACTATTATTGAAACAGTTGCAGCCACAGGTAAAATACAACCAGAAATAGAAGTAAAGCTCTCTTCTGAAGTATCTGGAGAGATAATAGATTTACCTATTAAAGAGGGGCAAGATGTTAAGAAGGGTGACCTGCTGGTTAAAATCAACCCAGACTTAGTACAAGCACAAGTGAGCCAGTCTCAAGCAGCTTTGCAAAATAGTCGTGCTGGTTTATCACAAGCAGAGGCCACGCTCAACCAGGCAAAACTTACTTTTGAACGTAACAAACCACTTTTTGATAAAGGGGTTATTTCAAAGGCAGATTTTGAGCGTGCAGAGTCTGACTATCAGATAGCACAGGCTAATCGTCAGAGTGCCTTTTATAATGTACAGAGTGTAGCTGCACAAGTGAAGCAAGCTACAGATAACTTAGGCCGTACCTCTATCTTTGCACCGCGAGATGGTACCATCTCTATGCTTAATGTTGAGCTAGGTGAGCGAGTAGTGGGTACAGCACAAATGGCAGGTACAGAAATTGTGCGCGTTGCAAACCTTCAAAATATGGAGGTAGAGGTAGATGTAAACGAAAATGATATCGTAAAAATACAAGTAGGTGACTCTACCATTGTTGAGGTAGATGCATATCTTAAAAAGAAATTTGCAGGAGTAGTTACAGAGATTGCAAACTCTGCTCAAGCAACTCTCACAGCAGATCAGGTTACAAATTTTAAAGTAAAAGTACGTATCCTTGAGGAGTCGTATAAAGATCTTCTAGAGGGTAAAAAAGATACTTACTCACCGTTTAGACCAGGGATGACGGCAACGGTAGATATTATAACAAAAAAACGTAATGATATTCTAGCTGCTCCTATAAGCGCTATAGTTGTAAAAAGTGATACTAGTGCGACTAAGAGATCTAGTGCAATAGCAAGTGATGTTACCTCAGATGAGAAGTTTGAGTGCGTATTTATAAAAGATGGTGACACCGCAAAGCTTAAAGTTGTAACTACAGGTATACAAGATGATTCAAAAATTGAAATTCTCTCGGGCCTTGAAGAAGGAGATGAGATCATTACAGGGCCTTATAGCTTAGTAGCAAAATCACTCAAAACAGGCGATAAGGTAGAGCTAGAAAATCAAGAAGAAAAGAATACAGAAGAATAAAAGAATGACACACATATTATGTCTAGAGACAGCCACCACAAATTGTTCGGTGGCTTTGTCTATTAATGGAGAAGTCGTGATGATTCAGGAGGATAATGCAAAAAAGTATTCTCACGCAGAGCGCCTGCACACTTTTATTAAAGAAGTTTTAGATAAAGCAGGTGTTGCTCAAGAAAAACTAGATGCCATAGCGGTAAGTAAAGGCCCAGGGAGTTATACGGGGCTGCGCATAGGAGTTTCGGCGGCAAAAGGTCTCTGTGCTGCGCTAGACATACCCTTAATTGCTGTAGAGACGCTTAGATCGCTTTCGCGAAAGCAAAACCTTACTCATAATGAGCTTGTAGCACCTATGCTAGACGCCCGCCGTATGGAAGTGTATAGCGCTATTTATGATAGTGAGGGCAATGTTATAAGAGGTACAGAAGCACAAATACTAGATGAAACCTCATTTACCGAATATTTAGATAAGAGCATTGTACACTTTATAGGTAATGGAGTTGAAAAATTTCAAGAAGTATGTACACACCCTAATGCGAGATTTGTAACTAGTGAATTGCCTAGCGCTGCGCAAATGGCGGGGATTTCAAACCAAAAGTTTCAAGAAGGATTATTTGAAGATGTAGCCTATTTTGAACCTTATTACCTTAAAGATTTTATTGCTGGCAAGCCTAAGAAAAAATAAGCACAGTTTTATAAATGACAAACGCCCTTAATGTAAATATTAAGGGCGTTGTCATTATGAGGGACTTGATATTATGCCTCTTTCTGTATCTCGACAGCGTGAGGGTAAGGTATTTCAATTCCAGCTTTGTCAAGCTCGATTTTACAGTTTTCAATAGTTTGGAAGTACACATCCCAGTAGTTTTCTGGTGTTGCCCACGGGCGTACCTCATAGTTTACAGAGCTCTCTGCAAGTTCACCCATATTTACAGATGGAGCAGGTACTTTAAGTACATTTTCTTGAGACTCCATAGCACGCATTAGGGCTTCTTTGGTAGCTTTAATATCTGCATCGTATGATACACCTATTGTAAGGTCTACACGTAGTTCTCCTAGCTCTGTATAGTTCTTTATGTTACCATTAGATAGTGCGCCGTTAGGTAAGATTACTAGCTTATTACCTGGTGTAGATATTTTTGTAGTAAAGATTTGAATCTCTGTCACAACACCTATTTCGCCTTGAGCTTCTATAAGATCTCCTACTTTAAAAGGTTTAAAAAGTATTAAAAGTACACCTCCAGCAAAGTTAGATAATGATCCTTGTAGAGCAAGACCTACAGCAAGACCAGCAGCAGCAAGTATCGCTGCAAAAGAAGCGGTGTCTATACCTAACTGACCTAAAATAGCAATGATAAGAAGTACTAGCAATATGGTTCTTACTAGGTTAGACAAGAACTTTTCTAGGGTCTTGTCCATATTTTTATTCTTCTCGAGCATTTTTTTGAAAACTTTCATAAGTTTTCCAATAACCCATTTACCTACAATCCATATGACAACGGCCATAAGTATTTTAAGCCCGTATTCTGATCCTTTTTCGATAGCTAGATCAATCCATTTTTGATAGTCTTCCATTACAATGTTTTTAGTTTAAGTTGTTTTGATACTTTAAAACTAAAAAAAACGCTCATAATAAAAATTATGAGCGCGTTATATTCTTGTAATTATTTAATAATAAGCATAGGTCTATACTTATGTGTCTTTCATCTATAACTATTCTTGTTTGTACAGATGCACATCACGCTGCGGGTAAGGTATTGTGATGCCTTGAGCCTCTAGTCTTTCTTTTCCTTCTTCAAGCACGGTCCATCGTAAGTTCCAAAAATCATCTATATGTGCCCAATATCTTAATGAGAGATTAACGCTGCTATCGCCTAGTTCTGCGAGCACTATCATAGGTTCTTTTCCTTCTATTTGTAACACAGTTTCTTGCTCATTTACTAAATCTAGTAGAATGTTTTTTGCAAGCTTCACATCGTCGTCATAACCTATGCCAAAAGTAAGGGCTTCTCTACGTATTCCCTCTTCTGTAAAGTTTACAATGGTTTCATTAGATAATTGTCCATTAGGAATGATAGCAAGTTGGTTTCCAAAAGTATTGAGCTTGGTCTGGAAAATAGAAATTTCCTTTACGGTTCCCTCTTGTCCTTGGGCTTTTATAAAATCTCCTACTTTAAATGGTCTAAGTAATAGTATGAGCACACCACCAGCAAAGTTTGCAAGTGACCCTTGTAGCGCAAGACCTATAGCAAGACCTGCAGCACCTATAATCGCAACAAGCGATGTGGTTTTTACTCCTAGTTGAGTGATTACAGTAACAAAAAGTATAATTTTAAGTGTCCAGTTTATAAGGTCTTGTGCAAATTTTTCTAAAGTAGGATCATAGTCTCTATGCTCAAAAAACTTGCGAGTAAAACGTTTTATGAGGCGTATAATCCAGAGACCTACAAATAACAATATAAGTGCACTTATAAACCCTGGGATAAAAGCCCATATCCAGTTTGCAGCGCGTTTTATATATTCTTCGTACTGGCTTAGTGTACTTAAGGGGTCGTTCATAACAATGTATTTTTTTACAAAGTTGAAAATAACCCCTAAGGTTCTATAAAATGTGGGGATAAACTTCTGTTAAAGTTCTATGAGTTTTAAGGCTTCCTTAACTGTTTTTACTGGTAGTTTACACGCATTGTTAACGCATACATAAATTAATGTTTCACCTTCTAGGTATCTGCCTTCAAAAATTTCTTGTTTGCTAGCGGTAGTAGTGGCAGCAATTAATTTATTTGGCAAATATTCTTGCTCTAATTCTGCGAGAATGTTTTGAGCATCTGGCCCTACCACTACAAGCTCATAATAAGGCTTTGTGTAGTTGAGCATAAGGTCCATCCAGTTAGAAAAACTAGTAGGGCTTTGTGTGAAGTTAGGCTGCATATTATTGAGCATAGCAGCTGCGGTATCTGTATATGTTTTATCTAGATAATAGTGCGATAGGGTAAAAATGTTTTTTGCCATTATCGAGTTTGATGACGGGATCACGTTATCATAAAACTCAGTGTTTCTAGAAGACAGTGTAGGGTCTTCATTTGAGGTAAAATAGAAGAGTTTATTTTCGGCGTTTTGAAAGTGAGTAAACGTATAGTCTGTTAGACTTTTTGCCTTCTCTAGCCATTGCTCATCCATAGTGACTTCAAAAAGGGCAATAAAAGCATCTATAGTTGCAGCATAATCTTCAAGGTATGCGTTTATAGTGCTCTTGCCATCTTTATAGGTTCTATTAAGCCCCCCATCTTTACGAAGCAGATTGTCTACCACAAAATTTGCATTCTTAAGAGCTGCGTCAAGAAATTCCTTTTCGTCAAAAACGCGGTAGGCGTCTACATAACCTTTGGTCATTAAGCCATTCCAAGAGGTGAGAATTTTGTCATCTAGGCGCGGTTTTTCTTTTTTGCTTTCGCGAAAGCGTAATAAATCCTCACGCCACTTACTCTTTTTAGTAGTAAGCTCTTCTAGCGAAATCTGGTGCTCCTTTACAAAATCTGTATCTAGATCTTGCCTTATAAGCACATAGTGATCATTCTCCCACTTACCGTAATCATTGATGTTGTAATAAGCGCTAAAGAGTTTAAAATCATCTCCTACAAGGTTCTTAAGCTCCTCTTCTGTCCATACATAATAAGCACCTTCTTCTAGCTCACCGTCTGGGGTGAGGCTGTCTGCATCTAGCGCGCTGTAAAAACCTCCCTGAGAAGTAGTCATCTCTCGCTTTATAAACTCGAGTGTCTCATACACGGTTTCTTTATAAAGCGGATTTTTAGTCTTTAAGTAAGCGTTTGAGTATAGACTTACGAGCTGAGCATTATCATATAGCATTTTTTCAAAGTGGGGGATATGCCATTTTGTGTCAACACTATACCTCGCAAAGCCACCACCCACTTGATCATTTACCCCGCCAAAGGCGATTTGCTCTAGTGTGGTATTTACATACTCAAGTATCTCGTCATCATTATTTTGATGTGCGTAGCGCAGTAAGAATTCATAATTATTAGGCATCATAAACTTTGGCGCTCTGTTGAGACCACCTTGACGTGTGTCCCATTGTCGTGACCACTTCTCAATAGATGTTTGGAGTGTGTCTATAACAAAGCTGGGTTTATTAGGGTTAGGTGTTACAAGGTCCATTTGTGCAAGCCCCGTACCTAGCTTATCTGCATACTCCACCAGCTTGTTAGGGTCTGATGTGTAGATGTCTGCAACTTGACCTAGCGCGTTGAGCCAGTCTTCTTTTGAAAAATAAGTGCCACCCCAAACTGGTCTTCCATCTGGCAATGCTACAGCATTAAGAGGCCAGCCACCGCGACCTGTCATAAGCTGTACAGCATTCATATATACATTATCTACATCTGGTCTCTCCTCGCGGTCTACTTTTATATTTATAAAATTTTCATTCATAAACTGAGCGACTAGAGTATCTTCAAAGCTCTCGTGCTCCATCACGTGACACCAGTGACACGATGAGTACCCTATACTTACCAGTATGAGTTTGTTTTCTTTTTTTGCTTGAGCGAGCGTTTCGTCGTTCCAGGCTTTCCAGTCTACAGGGTTGTGGGCGTGTTGTAAAAGATAAGGGCTTGTTTCTTTTATAAGGTCGTTTGTATAATCGTGTTGCATAGTAGTGTCGGTTTTCCCCTCACAGCTTGTAATGAGAATCGCAGTAATAAAGGCAAGTACAGGGATATGTAATTTCATAAGGTAAAAATACAAACAAAAAAAGTCCCACTTTAGAGCGGGACCTTATATAGCTATTTAAAAAGCCTCTTATTATTTTACTTCAAAAGTAATCTTACAGTTCATACGGTATTCTTTAATTTTTCCGTCTTCACCTACTACACAGTTTTGCTCATTTACATATAAAGAGCGTATGTTTTTAAGAGACTTGCTTGCGTGCTTAAGCGCATTTTCTGCTGCGTTTTCCCAGCTTTTTTCTGAACTTGCTAATACTTCTATTACTTTTAATACTGCCATTTTATTGGTTTTAAGAATTAATAAATTGTTGTTTTCCTTAAAGTTAAGCAATATGTTAGTAATAAGAGTGCGAGGTGTTTAGAATATTAAGATTAGTCTAATTGTGAGTTACATCGTGAGTTTATGCAGCTTATCGATACTCAGTTCATTTTCTAAATAAAAGATGCAATAGGCCTTTGTAGATAAAATAAGAACTTACCAACCTCCAGAAGCACCACCGCCGCCAAAGCCGCCACCGCCAAAACCTCCCCCAAAGCCACCGCCGCCTCCAAAGCTGCCGCCACCTCCAAAGGAACCGCCACCGCCGCCAAAACCGCCGCGCCCCATATTACTGAGTATAATAACGTCTAGTAGTGAGCCAGTTCTTCTGGTACCATTACCACCGTCACGACCACCACCACGGTGATTGTTACGACTTATGATAATCAATATGATGACAAAGAAGATAAACATTAAGATAGGTTGTATGGGGAAACCGCTATCCTCTGGTCGAGAGCCTGTAAAATTACCCTGCAACCCTTGAAAAATTGCATCTGTACCTTGGTCTAGACCTGCATAAAAATTACCCTGTTTAAATTGCGGAATCATTATGCGGTTTATGATTTGCTCTGCGTCACGATCTGAGATAATACCCTCAATACCATAGCCAGTATTGATATCAATCTTTCGGTCGTCTTTTGCTAGGAGTATAAGAATCCCATTGTCTTCATCTGCTTGGCCTATTCCCCATTTTTGCCCCCATTTTGCACCTAGCATATCGAGACCTTCACCGTTTGATGATGAGATTACAGCAACTACAATTTGTGTTGAGGTGGTATCACTATACTTAATAAGTTTACGTTCTAAAGCGTTTTTTTGACCTTCAGAGAGTAAACCTATGTAGTCATAAACAGCATCTGGATTTGCCTTGGTGGGTTTATCTGGTATTGTGTATTGTGCAACTGCCGTCATACTCACAATACAGAGAAGAAGTGTGAGTACGCTTTCGCGAAAGCGGAATCCCATAAAAAATTCTTTTTCTAGCATTAAGAAGTCGTTATTTCGTCTGGAAGTTCATTTACATCTCCGTGCTTCCACGGAAAGTATTGTGCAAGCTTCTCACCAGCACAGCGCACCCCATCTATAAGTCCATCACGGAAGTTGTCTTGCTTAAACTGAGCAATTATTTTGTCTTTTGTAGACTCCCAGAAGTCTGCAGGGACCTTGTTGTTAATCCCCCTGTCGCCACAAATGGCAAGTTTATGATCATCTACAGCTACATAAATGAGCACACCATTTTCATCTTTAGTATTGTCCATTTTAAGTAGGTGAAATAACTCTTGAGCACGTACTAGAGCATCCTTTTTAGAATGATGCTCTAGGTGCACTCTTATTTCTCCAGAGGTCTGTTGCTCAGACTCGCGTATGGCTGTAATGATAGCCTGCTCATCTTCTTTGCTTAAAAAGTCTTCTACCGTAGATGCCATCTAGCTTCCAAAATCAAATTCTACATTTGGAGCATCTTCAGATCCAGCGTCTGCCTCAAAGTAATCCATCTCTGCAAAGTTTCCTATAAATGAGTTTATCACGTTATTAGGAAACGTTTTAAGGTGTTTGTTATATGGTTTTACCGTCTCGTTAAATCTGTTGCGCTCCACGTTTATGCGGTTTTCTGTGCGCTCAAGTTCGTTTATGAGTTCTTTAAAGTTTTCATTTGCCTTGAGGTCTGGGTAACGCTCAAAAACGGCAAGTAATCTAGATAGGGCAGAGGTAAGTCCTTGCTGCGCTTGTTGAAACTGCTTGAGTTGTGCTGGTGTAATGTTAGAAGGATCTATTTGAATAGAGGTAGCTTTAGATCGTGCTTCTGTTACTTTTATAAGTGTAGACTGCTCAAACTCTGCATATCCTTTTGCAGTGTTTACAATGTTCGGTATCAGGTCTGCTCTTCGCTGGTATGAGCTTTCAACATTTGCCCACTGTGAAGTTGCATTTTCTTGTAAATCAATTGCGGTGTTGTAAAATTTAGGCCCTACCATAAATCCTACGATAGCTATAAGAGCGATAATGGCAATGACAGCAATAAGTCCTTTTTTCATAATATAATACTGGTTTTGATTGTTAGTTGTCTTATAGTAGTATTTGTTACACACTACCATTCTAGTAGCAAGGTACTAATTTATGTAACTATTAAGGATAAGGTTTTGTTAAGAGGGCCTAGTCATAACATTTTATGTATGATTTTTGCACTCTTATCGACTTAATGAATAAATTGTTTATGACCTTAAAACTAATACACATACTCGGCTCTATGGGATTGCTCGGTGTTTTTACTGGACTATACCATCTCGTATATGGAGACTATGCTGTGATGAGTTTTTGCGCTGTGTTAGTAAGTACATTATTTATCATACTCGCTATAATAGATATAGCAAGGCAGTCTAGAGGTCACCTTTAATCTCTAGTAACTGCGCCTTTACGCCTTCTAGTTTGCGTATAATGTCAAAGTTGCTCAAGATTTCCTTTTTTCCTTCCTTAAGATGGATTTTTGCGCCTTCTAGTGTAAAGCCACGCTCTTTTACTAAGTGATATATAAGCTCTAAATTCTTAATGTCACTTGGAGTAAACTTACGAGTGCCACGCGCATTCTTTTTTGGTTGAAGCACATCAAACTCTTTCTCCCAGAAGCGTAGGAGCGATGCGTTTACATCAAAGGCCTTTGCAACCTCGCCTATACTATAATATCGCTTTTCTGGAAGATCTATGTGCATTAGTCAAGTGATTGATTTTCTAGTGCAGCGGCAGCTAGCATAATATCATACTCCTCAGGAGTAAGATCATTGTGATAAAAATTTACTGGGTTTACCACCTTACCGTTTTTCCAAACTTCGTAATGTAGGTGTGGTCCAGATGAGAGGCCTGTGTTACCTACATAACCTATGATCTCTCCACGTTTTACCTTGCGTCCTACTTTTGTATTGTACTTGCTCATATGAGCATAGTAGGTTTTGTACCCAAAACCGTGTTCTATAATAACCATCTTACCATAACCGCTACCTAATCCTACTTTTGTTACAGTACCATCACCGGTTGCATAAATAGGTGTACCTGGAGGGGCTGTAAAATCCATCCCATTGTGCATTTTTCTATACTTTAAAATAGGGTGTACGCGCATACCATAACCAGAGGCAACTCTAGAGAGGTCCTTGTTTTGTACCGGTTGTATGGCTGGTATAGTTTTGAGAAGAGCTTCTTTTTCTTCGGCGAGCTTTGCAATCTCGTCTAGTGATTTAGATTGTATAACAAGTCGTTTTGTAATCTGGTCTATACGCTTAGCGCTATTTGTAATTAGAGCAGAGTTGTCATAACCCTCAAGGTTTTTATAACGGTTTACTCCTCCAAAACCGGCTAGACGCACATCATTAGGTATAGGACTTGCTTCAAAGAGTACGCGGTATACATTATTATCACGCTCTTCTACATTTGCAAGCACGCGTTCTATCTGATCGAGTTTTTTTTCTTGCATCTCAAACTGTAGAGACATATTTGCAAGTTCTCTCTCTAACTTACGTTCTTTAGGCGTATCTACACCAGAGTTAAATACAGCAATTGTTATAAGAAGCCCCATAAGAGCAGAAGAAGCAATAAATATAAGTGCGGCTCCAAAGGTGCGTCCCTTTTTTCGCTCTACTTTTCGGTAAGATAGTGTCTCACTATCATAGTAATATTTTACCTTAGACATAAGTTAAAATGCTTATTTTTGAGGTTTATTTATGGAGCTGTGCGCTTTCGCGAAAGCGTGATTTCTCAACTTCATAACAGTCAAATATAAAATAAATTATCCACACCTTCTATCGTATGAAATCTCAAGAGGTACGTAAACAGTTTTTAGAATTTTTCAAGTCCAAAAATCATTCCATAGTCGCCTCTGCGCCAATGGTTTTGAAGGATGACCCGACCCTGATGTTTACAAACGCTGGAATGGTTCCGTTTAAAGAATACTTTTTAGGAAACGCTACGCCAAAAAATTCACGACTTACTGACACCCAAAAGTGTTTACGTGTATCTGGTAAGCATAATGATCTTGAGGAGGTAGGAAAAGATACGTATCACCACACGATGTTTGAGATGCTGGGTAACTGGTCTTTTGGAGATTACTTTAAGGAAGAAGCGATTGCTTGGGCTTGGGAGTTTCTTACAGAGGTAGTAAAGGTAGATAAGGACAGTATATATGTTTCGATTTTTGAAGGTGACGAGTCTGAAGGGCTTGAGCGCGATCAAGAGGCATATGATATATGGACAAAACATATAGACGAGAGCCGCATTATAAACGGAAACAAGAAAGACAACTTCTGGGAGATGGGTGCTCAAGGCCCTTGTGGACCTTGCTCTGAGATACACGTAGATATACGCTCTGCCGAAGAAAAAGCAGCCGTAGATGGTAAGTCACTAGTAAATATGGATCACCCGCTCGTAATCGAGATCTGGAATCTGGTATTTATGCAATACAACCGTCTGGCAAACGGGTCGCTCACAAAGCTTCCTAACCAGCACGTAGATACGGGAATGGGCTTTGAGAGATTGTGTATGGTTCTTCAAGGTGTACAATCTAATTATGATACAGATGTGTTTACACCGCTTATGCGTGAGGTAGAAACTATTACTTCATCAAAATGTGGCGAGACAGAAGAAACAGATATCGCTGTACGTGTGATTGCAGATCACGTGAGAGCTGTCTCATTTTCTATAGCAGATGGACAGTTACCGTCTAACACAGGTGCTGGGTATGTGATAAGACGTATACTGCGTCGTGCCATTCGTTATGGGTTTACGTTTCTTGATACTAAGGAACCATTTATATATAAACTGGTTTCTACACTTGTAAACCAGATGGGAGATGCCTTTCCAGAGCTGGAAGCACAAAAAAATCTTATTACAAATGTGATACGAGAAGAGGAGGCTTCGTTCTTGCGCACGCTTGATAAAGGACTCATCTTATTAGATAATGTAATTGCAAATACCTCTGGAGATACTGTTTCTGGTGATAAAGCTTTTGAGCTTTATGACACCTATGGCTTCCCAATAGATCTTACAGCACTTATACTTAGTGAGAAAAATCTAAAACTAGACGAGGCTGGCTTTGAAGCTGCGCTTAAAGAGCAAAAAGATAGATCCAGAGCTGCAACTAAGGTTGAAACAGATGACTGGAATATCTTACAAGAAGATAGCGAAGAGGAATTCATAGGCTACGATACTCTGGAAGCATCTATAAAAATCACTCGCTACCGTAAAACAGAGAGTAAAAAAGACGGGGAGTTATATCAACTGGTATTTAATCTTACGCCATTCTATCCAGAAGGAGGAGGGCAAGTAGGTGATAAAGGATATCTAGAAACTCCAAGCGGAGAGGTGGTTTATATCATAGATACAAAGAAAGAAAACAACCTTATTATACACCTTGCCAAAAACCTCCCAAGATCTACCGAGGGAACGTTTAAGGCAGTGGTAGATGTGAAGCAACGTAGCCGTACGGCTGCAAACCATACTGCAACACACTTATTGCACCAAGGGCTTCGTAAGATACTAGGAACACACGTGGAGCAAAAGGGAAGTATGGTACATAGCAGAAACCTACGTTTTGACTTCTCCCACTTTTCTAAAGTGACAAGCGAGGAGTTAAAAGAGGTAGAAGATTTTGTAAATGCACGCATACGAGAAAATTTATCTCTAGAAGAGCAACGTGGTATTCCTTATGATCAAGCTATTCAAGAAGGAGCGATAGCATTATTTGGAGAGAAGTATGGTGATGCTGTAAGAACCATACGCTTCGGGAAGTCTATGGAGCTTTGTGGTGGTACACACGTAAAAAATACAGGAGACATCTGGCATTTTAAAATCACTTCAGAAGGGGCAGTGGCATCTGGTATACGCCGTATAGAAGCAATTACTAGCGATGCTGCCAAAGATTACTTTACATCAGAAACTGAAGCCTATAATCAAGTAAAAGCAACCCTTAAAGGGAATCAAGATCCAGTAAAGGCAATTACTAGCCTACTAGATGAGAATGCTGCTTTAAAAAAGCAAGTAGAAGCACTTATAAAAGAGAAAGCTCAAAACCTAAGTGGTGATCTTGCAAAAGAATTTGAAGACATAGATGGTGTAGATTTCTTAGCAAAAAAGGTAGATCTAGATGCGGGAGCTATTAAAAATCTTGCTTTTAAATTAGGAGAGAATAAAGACAACGTATTCTTGCTATTTGGAACAGAGCAAAACGGTAAAGCATTGCTAAGTTGCTACATCTCAAAAGAGCTTGTCGCTTCAAAAAATCTGAACGCAGGTACTGTTGTGCGTGAGCTAGGAAAGCACATCCAAGGTGGAGGTGGAGGACAACCTTTCTTTGCAACTGCAGGAGGTAAAAATCCAGCAGGTATAGACGCTGCCATTGCAGAGGTTAAGAACTATCTTGTATAATGAAACTACAGACCCAAATACCGCTAGAGCCTGCTGCTCGTCAATTTGGGTATGATCATAAATTATTGTTGTTAGGTTCTTGCTTTGCGCAGAATATAGGTGACAAGCTAGCATATTATAAATTCCAAGCGGTTACAAATCCGTTTGGAATTATTTTTAATCCCGTCGCACTAGAACGGTTAGTAGCAGATGCTGTTGCAAATAAAACCTATACAGAAGCAGATGTCTTTGAACTAGACGGCGTCTGGAAATCATTTTATGCACATAGTGACAAAAACGCCCTTACGAGACTAGGAGCTGTGATACACTTACAAGAGGCGCAGCAACTGCTCAGGCAACAGCTCATAGAGGCTTCTCATCTGTTTGTTACATTAGGTACTGCTTGGGTTTATAAACATCTTGAACGGGATGAGGTGGTGGCCAACTGTCACAAGGTTCCTCAACAGGCATTTACTAAAAAACTCCTTTCTGTCACTGAAATTCAAGAGAGTCTGTCTCGTATTTGTGAGCTTGTAAAAACACTTAACCCACAAATTGAGATTGCCTTTACGGTGTCGCCAGTGCGTCATATTAAAGATGGTATAGTAGAAAATACTCGTAGCAAGTCACATTTACTTACAGCAGTTCATCAACTTGTAGATAGTCGTGAGGCGAGTTATTTTCCGGCTTATGAGATTGTGATGGATGAGTTACGTGACTATCGCTTTTATGCAAGTGATATGGTACACCCATCTGAGCAGGCTGTTACCTATGTATGGGAGCGTTTTGTAGAAGTGTACGCTTTCGCGAAAGCGCAACAAACAATGAAAAAAGTAGCTCAAGTCCAACAAGGGTTGGCTCACAAACCTTTTAATGAAGACAGCGCTGCGCATCAAAAATTTATTACTGATCTTGCAAAAAAACAGCAAGCCTTAACTGAAGTCTATCCTTTTATGAACTTCTAGATAATTAAAGTAAAAAAGGATTACCCATTCATTTTCTTATAAGCACTCATCCAGGCACCTCCATTCATAGCTTCAACACCTTTTGATCTAAGGACGGCTGCGGCGGTAGCACTGCGGCCACCGCTGGCACAAACGCATATTACAGGTTTGTTCCATTTTTTAATCGTTGTGGCTTGGGCGGCTATGTTTTGTACAGGTATGTGCTTTGAGCCTGGTATGGCGCCGCTATCATACTCGGCTTTTGAGCGAACGTCTATAATGATGCCACCACGAGAGATGTACTCATTAAGTTTATCCTTTTTATTACCAAAGAGCTTACTTAAAAATCCCATAGTTTACTGTATTAATTCTAGGCCGTTTGTGATGAGGTGTGCTACCTTCTCTTTATGTTTTTGCACCTCTTTAAGATGTGTGAGTACGGCGGTGTCTTTTGTGAGTTCATAAATTTCTAAGGCACATAACCAGTCTTGAGGATAGTCTTTTTGTAAGCTTGTAAATACCTCAAGAAGTGCTTCTTTGTCTATTTGATTGCTTTCTCTTTGTAATCGTACTTGCTGGTAGAGCCTGTTAAGCGTGTCTTCTTTTTCTGAGAGCGTAGGTTTTACCGTATTAGTCTCGGCGACGTGTGTAATGAGATCAAAAGATAAGAAGTCTGCCGCTCCGGCAAAGGCAGAGACAATTTGTGAACCTATCACTAGGTCAAAGTCTCCCATAGTTGGGTCGTGTAGAATTTTGTCACCATAAGTTACCGTACAATCTGTAAACTGTATAAGCATTAACTGCCCACCTAGGTTACGCATCCCGGTAACATTTAATCCACTTACGGTGATGCCACTTTCATATTCAAAAGAGATAGGCTTACCATCATAAAAGTCATAAGCTTTTAAGTCTCTTGGTCCCATATTTTCTATAGAGAGATTTATGCCCTTAAGCTTACCTAGAGGAGAGCTAAAACCGTTTTTGTAACGGTTTACTCCGTGACCTATAAGTTCTTTCTCTCTATAAGAAAGTGCTGTTTCACCTTGAGTAGCAAAGTAAACCACCTCGTTATCGTCATTTTGAATCATCTCTGTAAAAATGCCACTTACTTGCAAACCTGTGTTGAGTTCTAGTGTACCTATTTGCTTTGATTCTATGAGTTTTTTTAGTCCGCGCCAGCCACCTTTACGTACTGCCATTGTACCTGCAAATTCTTCTAAGACTTGCATTAGGTATGCAAAGTCTGGTGTGACAAAGAGTTGAGGTTGCGGTTTTGTAATGTCAAATTCTTGGTATGCAGCATCTATCGAGTAAGGTATTTTCTTTACCTCGTCTGTCATACACCAGGTGCTCTCACCTATAGAAGAGAGTAGTCCTGCTCCGTAAATTTTTGGGTTTTCTACAGTGCCTACCATTCCATACTCTACCGTCCACCAGTGTAGGTTGCGTATAAGTGCAATTTCAGAAGGCTGTACCTCTTTGTTTTGTAACTGTTCTACACTTCTTTCGGCGGCATCTATCGCTTCTTGAGTGATGCCATCTGCCTCTTTAAGAATAGATAGTGTACGTACAGCTTCGTACATTTCCATATCGTGGGCACTAGAGATGGCTTTTGCACCTATCTCTCCAAATCTTCTTAAGTACTCTGCATAGTCTGGACTTGCAATAATAGGCGCGTGCCCGGCTCCCTCGTGTATGATGTCTGGCGCAGGGGTGTACTCTATGTTTTCTAGCTGGCGTATATCACTGGCAATGACAAGCACTTTGTATGCTTGAAACTCCATAAAAGCATTAGGTGGTATAAAACCATCTACGGCTACGGCTGCCCATCCTATTTCTTTAAGGATACGATTCATCCCGTACATAGAAGGGATGTTATCAATAGAGATACCGGTTTTTTCTAATCCCATTATATAGCTCTCGTGAGCTACTTTACTTAGATAGTCTACGTTTTTACGCATCACATATCGCCATACGGCTTGATTTATGGGCGTGTACTGCTCATAATCTTGTGCTTTGATATATTGTTTTAAGTGCGGCGGAAGCCTGTCTAATAGCGGATTACTCTCGACGTTTGTATGCATAGCGTAAAATTAATTCATAAGTCGTGGTTGTCCTCATATAATTTCAAGATTTGTTTGATAATTGTGGGGAGTGTTGTTGCGCTTTATCGCTTTGCTCTCCATTAGGTAGTGAATCTCATAAGTTCGCTTTCGCGAAAGCGTTATAAAGCCCATTAGCCGCATTTTAAGAATAAGGAGTATCATAAGTACTCGTTAATATTTGGAAAAATTATACTAATGCTCTTGCGTTTGTTAAGAGACGGTAGGGTTATGTTAAGTATGTCTCCAGACTTTAGCATAGGCTTATAACTATATATTTTATGTAGCCTCGATGTCCTTATACATTTGTATCAAACAAAAATATAAGACTATGAAGAAGACAATAATCACATCGTTATTTGCAATTGCAATAGCAACAGGAATACAAGCACAAACCGAAACAATGGCAGTAAATAGTACGCCAGTTGAGATGAACGGCACCCAAGATGATATAAATGAGACAGGCGTGGTAGGGATAAGCGGCTGGACAAGTTTTAATGAGTTGAGCTCACAGATGTATAAACTCAAAGGAGCAAACTACTTTAATACTATTAAAACGATACGCGCTATGGAGCCTACAGTGATGTCACTAGAAGCTACAAAGCCTACGTGGATGAACACAGAAGAGATTAATGAAGATGTAGCAGATTTTAAGAAAGAGTATATGGAACTCACTACAGAGATGAGTGTAGATAATGATGAGTTCAGAGAAAATCTTGAGGAAATCTCAGAGCAGTATGAAGATCTAAGAGAAGAGGCGATGGAAACTTTTATTGACTACCGTAAGACCGTAATGGATGGTAATAAAGAGTATAAAGAAGAAATCGAAAAAAACCGTTCTAAAATGATGAATGGCAAAGATGGTCAAGAAGAATATAAAGAGGAGACTAAGAACCTCAAGAAAATACGTGATGGTAAAACAAACCAATAGTATTATTTTGATATAATTGTAAAGCCACCCGTTAAGGGTGGCTTTTTTTATGTTGAGTGGGTAATAATCTGGCTGTAATAGGTAAGATGTTTTTACAGTAAGTCGTTGTGCATTATCTTGCACATAATGAAATCTACTACGCTTACGCGAAAACAAGAAATCTGTATCACAGCCGCTAGACTTTTTAAACAGAAGGGGTATAGCGCTGTAACAATGCGTGATCTCGCTGCAGAGGTAGGTGTAAAAGCGGCAAGTTTATATAATCACATTGCCTCAAAAGAAGAAATACTTAACGAGGTAATAGTAAACATAGCCGAAAGCTTTACTGAAGGCATAAAAGACATACGCCTTGCAGATACAAAGGTGGCAGAAAAACTTGAAGCCGTTATAGCTCAGCACGTGCACCTCACAGCAGATAATCCTTATGGAATGGCATCGCTCAATAATGACTGGATGCATCTTGGCGAGGGCAAAGAAAAGTATCTTGCCTTACGTAGTAGCTATGAGCAGCACTTTAGGGAAATTATAAAAGAGGGTAAAGCACAAAATGTACTTAAGGATATAGATGAGGAAGTAATTCTCTTTTCAACCTTAGGAACTTTAAGAAATCTCTATCTGTGGATTCCTAAAAAGGCAGATTTACAGCGATCAAAGCTCATAGATTCTCTCTGTGAGACCCTACTTAATGGAGTTAAAACGGCATAACTCACTCTTTACTTTTATTGAAATACATATCATAAGCCACTATTTTTTAGGGTTAACTTGTTGTGCTTTTGTGGTTTATGTTAAATAGTTGTAATATTAACTAACAATCGTTAGTTTTACATAGTTCTAAACTATACTATGGCACTTTTTCATTCTCTAAGAGTAAAAGATATTTATAAAGAAACCACAGACTGTTCTGTTGTAACCTTTGAGGTACCTGTAGATCTCTATCAGGATTTTAGTTTTAATGCTGGGCAGCATTTAACTCTTAAAGCTATTATAAATGGAGAAGATGTAAGACGTTCATATAGTCTCTGTTCTAGTCCGCTGGAGCAGCAGTGGAAGGTAGCTGTAAAGCAAATACCTGGAGGACTCTTTTCTACCTATGTAAATGAAGAGTTGCAAGCCGGAGACACACTAGAGGTAATGGCGCCTAGTGGAAAATTTGGAGTGCCAGTAGATACACAAAAGAAAAAAAACTATGTAGCCTTTGCAGCAGGAAGTGGTATAACACCTATGCTGTCTATCATAAAGACACATCTAGCAGCAGAGCCAGACGCGACCTTCAAGCTGTTTTATTTGAACCGCACGGTTAAATCTATTATCTTTAAAGAAGAGGTAGAACAGCTTCGTAATCAATATTTTGGAAGGTTTGAGATATTTTATTTTCTCACAAAAGAGCAACGCGATATCGAGCTTTTTAACGGTAGATTTAATTCAGAAAAATTACAGACGCTTACTAAAACGCTTATCGATGTAAGTAGTACAGATGAGGTTTTTATTTGTGGTCCAGAGGAGATGATTTTCTTAATACGTGATGAGCTAGTGGCGGCAGGTTTAGAAAAAGAAAAAGTACACTATGAGCTTTTTGTTACTGGACTCTCAGAAGAAGATAAAAAACGTGCTGCACGACTGGCAGAGCAAAAGGTAGAGGGAGTAGAAGTTACCATTATTGATGGTGGTAAAGAATTTCACTTCACAATGACCGATGAATATGATAATATACTTGATGCAGCACTAGGTGCTGGGGCAGATCTTCCATTTGCTTGTAAAGGAGGAGTGTGTTCTACCTGTAAGTGTAAGGTAGAAGGAGGAAATGTAGAGATGAAAATAAATTATGCGCTAGAAGAAGACGAGGTAGCACAAAACCTAGTATTAAGTTGCCAGGCAGTACCTACAACAGAGCGTGTAAAAGTAAATTTTGATGTTTAAGCTTTCGCGAAAGCGGAAATCTAATACAAATTGCTATGAGTGATAAAGAAGTAAAAAACCTAGAAGATCTTTTTGAGGCCCGCATTGCGCGTGACGAAAAGATAGAGCCAAAAGACTGGATGCCTGAGAAGTATCGTAAAACTCACATACGCCAGATAAGTCAGCACGCACATTCTGAAATTGTAGGGATGCTGCCAGAGGGCAACTGGATCTCACGTGCCCCATCGTTACGTCGTAAAGTGGCGTTACTTGCAAAGGTGCAAGATGAGGCAGGTCACGGTTTATACTTATACTCGGCTTGTGAGACTCTAGGTGTATCGCGTGAGGAGTTATATGAGCAACTACACTCTGGTAAGGCAAAGTACTCTTCTATATTTAATTACCCTACGGTTACTTGGGCAGATATGGGAGCGATAGGCTGGCTAGTAGATGGTGCGGCCATTATAAATCAAGTACCGCTTTGTAGTACTTCTTATGGTCCTTATGCACGAGCGATGATAAGAGTGTGTAAAGAAGAGAGTTTTCACCAGCGTCAAGGGTTTGAGATTATGCTTAAACTCTCAAACGGGTCGCAGGAGCAAAAAGATATGGCGCAAGATGCACTTAATAGATGGTGGTGGCCGTCACTTATGATGCTAGGTCCTACAGATGCAGAGTCTGTACACACAGCACAGTCTATGAAATGGAAATTAAAGCGTAAAACTAATGACGAGCTACGCCAGCAATTTATAGATCAAACTGTACCGCAAGCAGAGTTGCTTGGACTTACCATACCTGATCCAGATTTAAAATGGAATGAGGAGACGGGACACTACGATTTTGGAGAAATAGACTGGGATGAGTTCTGGCAAGTAGTAAAAGGTCACGGGCCAAGTAATAAAAAGCGTATGAAAGATAGAGTAGGCGCTTGGGAACGTGGTGAGTGGGTACGTGATGCAGCAATGGCACACGCCAAAAAGAAAGAAGAAAGAAAAAATCAAACTAAGAAAGCAGTCTAGTATGAGCAAGAATTGGCCCCTTTGGGAAGTCTTCGTAAGAAGCAAGAACGGATTGGAGCATAGACACTTTGGAAGTCTACGCGCTGCAGATGCTGAAATGGCAATGGAGAACGCGCGCGATGTATACACACGTCGCAGTGAGGGAGTGAGCATATGGGTAGTAGAAAGTAATAATATCACAGCAAGCAATCCAGAAAATAATGGAGAGCTATTTGAACCAGCTGCAGATAAGGTATACCGTCACCCTACATTTTACGATTTGCCAGATGAGGTAAAACATATGTAATAGTGAAATCGAAATCGAAACCCAAAAAATGAAGACATAGACCTAAGATGGTCAATTATAGTTTCAATTTCAGTTTTATTTTTAAAAGTTTATTATGAACAAAGATTTATATAACTACATCATAGGTATTGCAGATAATAGCTTGATACTTGGGCAGCGTCTGGGAGAATTATGTGGTCACGGCCCTAGCCTAGAGACAGATATTGCAGGTACAAACATCTCTTTAGATTTGTTTGGACAAGTGCGCAGTTATTTTCAGTATGCGGCACAAGTCTCAGGTGATGAGAATGCTACAGAAGATACCCTTGCGTTTTTACGTATAGAAAGAGAGTATAAAAACGTGTTACTCGTAGAGCAACCCAATACAGACTTTGCATATACAATTGTACGTCAGTTTTATTTTGATGCCTTTCATCTCTTGTTTCTTAAAGCGTTAGAAACTAGCAAAGATGAGACGCTAGCAGCTATTGCAAAAAAATCTATTAAAGAAGTAAGCTATCACTGGCGCTTCTCATCAGACTGGGTGCGCAGGCTAGGTGACGGTACAGAAGAGAGTCACACTCGTGTTCTTGAAGCTGTAAATGAATTGTGGATGTATACAGATGAGCTTTTCCACCAGACAGAGGCAGATAAGGCTATGATAGCCCAAGGCGTAGGAGTAGATACCTTAGCACTTAAAGAGACCTATTATAAAATGATAGGAGATGTTCTTGAAGAAGCTACATTACCTATTCCAGAAAGTAAGTACTGGCACAAGGGAGGTAAGCAAGGAATACATACAGAGCATATGGGATATATACTTTCAGATATGCAATATATGCAACGCACCTACCCAAATATGGAATGGTAGAGAATTATGAACACAGAATATCGAATTTTGAACATCGAAGTATTACTTCGGCGTTTCATATTTGTTATTCTTTATTCGATATTTAAAAATTGA
Organism: Dokdonia sp. MED134; assembly: GCF_000152925.2. Classification (NCBI taxonomy): domain Bacteria; kingdom Pseudomonadati; phylum Bacteroidota; class Flavobacteriia; order Flavobacteriales; family Flavobacteriaceae; genus Dokdonia; species Dokdonia sp. MED134. The sequence goes on from NZ_CP009301.1 coordinate 2,613,674, forward strand.
TATTAGAAACGCAAAACATACAACCGCATTTAATCGCAATCCTTGAAGGAGTAAGCGATCCAGAGATTCCTGTGTTGTCTATTATGGATATGGGTGTGGTACGCGAGGCAATAGAGCAAGACGGTATTGTAAGTGTAAAAATAACACCTACTTACTCCGGTTGCCCTGCAATGGATGTTATAGGAGATGATATTGTTTCCGCTTTCGCGAAAGCGGGAAAAACCGCAAAAATCCAGCTCGTACTCGCTCCGGCCTGGACCACAGACTGGATAACTCCACGTGGCAGAGAAGCGCTTGAAAAATACGGTATTGCAGCACCATTATCTCCAGAAGCAGATAAAGAAGCCCTGCTAGGAAATAAGAAGATAGTAAAATGTACCAACTGTGGCTCTACAGAGACACATCTGGTCAGTCAGTTTGGGTCTACCGCCTGTAAAGCATTGTTTAAATGTGATACGTGTCAAGAACCTTTTGACTATTTTAAATGTTTAAAATAATTCCCGCAGCAGCGGGATTCTTTGTTATATGAGTAGTATACAGAAATCAATAGAGAATGGTGTAGCAACGCTCACCTTTAATCGCCCAGAAGTATTTAATAGTTTTAACCGTGAGATGGCATTCTTACTGCAAGATGAGTTAGATGCTTGTAATAAGGATACACAAGTAAGAGCCATTATTCTCACCGGTAGTGGGAAGGCATTTTGTGCCGGTCAAGATTTAAAAGAAATTACAGATCCAGAATTAAATCCAGGGTTTAAGAAAATACTAGAAGAGCACTACAACCCGATTATAGAAAAAATACGAGCGATTGAAAAACCTATCATTGCTGCTGTAAATGGTGTTGCCGCTGGAGCTGGGGCAAATATTGCACTAGCCTGTGATATTGTTATTGCACACGAAAAGGTGAGTTTTATACAAGCCTTTAGCAAGATAGGCCTTGTGCCAGATAGTGCAGGTACGTTTTTCTTGCCTAGGCTCATAGGTTTTGGTAAAGCAAGCGCATTGATGATGCTGGGTGATAAAATCTCTGCAACAGAGGCAGAGAAGATGGGTATGATTTATAAAGTAACTACGCTAGACGAGTTTAATAATACTGTAACCACGACTGCAATGACACTAGCACAAATGCCTACAAAGGCAATAGGTCTTACAAAGAGATTACTTAATGTATCTATGACTAATAATCTTGAAGATCAACTTGCGCTAGAAGGTAAATTACAAATAGAAGCATCAGAGAGTGAAGATTTTAAAGAAGGTGTAGACGCTTTTGTAAATAAAAGACGCCCAGTTTTTAAAGGGAAGTAGAGACTGACGAACCGTTTTTATACGAGTGAGAAAAACTTCTACATTCGATATTCATTAATCGATATTCGGTGTTCAAAAAATAAGCATTGTTTATGATAAAAAACATAGGAATTATAGGCGCTGGTACAATGGGTTCTGGCATTGCTCAAGTAGCTGCAACTGCTGGTTGTGCTGTAAAACTCTTTGATGTAAATCAAGAGGCGCTTGATAAAGCAAAGGAAGCACTAGAAAAAGTACTAAAACGTCTCATAGAGAAGGGACGCATAGACGCCTCAGAAAAAGATAGAATACAAGCTAATATTACGTATGTTACTACGCTTAAAGAGTTAGCAAACGCAGATCTCACAATCGAAGCTATTGTAGAAAATCTGGAGGTCAAGAAAAAAGTATTTCAAGAGTTAGAAACCTACGTTTCTGACACAGCGATAATAGCCTCAAACACTTCAAGTCTTTCTATCGCATCTATTGCAGCATCATTGCAAAATCCAGAGCGTTGCATTGGGATTCACTTTTTTAATCCTGCGCCATTAATGAAGCTTGTTGAGGTGATACCTGCGGTACAAACCTCGCAAAACGTTTTAGACACTTGCGTTGCCGAAATTACACGTTGGAAAAAAGTTGTAGCCATCGCAAAAGATACTCCAGGGTTTATTGTAAACCGCGTTGCACGACCATTTTATGGGGAGGCGTTACGTATGTATGAAGAAGGTGTGGCAAATTTTGCAACTATAGACGCAGCTATGAAAAGTGTGGGAGGTTTCCGTATGGGACCTTTCGAGTTGATGGATTTTATAGGTAACGATGTAAATTATACGGTTACAGAAACCGTGTTTAATGCCTTTTATCAAGATCCAAGATACAAGCCGTCTTTTACCCAACAGCGATATAGCCAGGCGGGATATCTAGGTCGTAAATCGGGACGCGGTTATTACGATTATAAAAATGTGGAGGCAGATAACGCTTTCGCGAAAGCGCCATCACAAGCAGTAACAGCTACTCAAGATAAAGAAGCAATTTTTGAGCGTATTCTTATAATGCTTATTAACGAAGCAGCAGATGCCTTGTTCTGGAATGTAGCAAGTGCCGAAGATATAGACAATGCGATGACCAAAGGGGTAAACTATCCAAAAGGATTACTAGCCTGGGCAGATGAGAAAGGAATAAGCTGGTGTGTACAAAAAATGGATGCTCTGTATGATGAGTATAGAGAAGATAGATACAGATGCAGCCCACTTTTAAGAAGGATGGAAAAAGAGGGAAAACAATTTTTTACCTAATCTAGATGCTGTTATGACTGGAGCGCAAATACCTTATAAAATGTTATCTCAAGACGCATACAGCAGTTGGCTAGGTATTGAGATTATAGAGGCACAAGTAGGTTTTGTAAAAGTGGGGATGACTATACGCAAGGAGATGCTCAACAGTATGGGCAAGGCTCACGGTGGGATAAGTTATTCACTGGCAGATACGGCTTTTGGATTTACTGCAAACACCCACGGAAAGTATGCCGTGTCTATTGAGACAAGTATAAATCATATAGAAGCTTTAGAAGAAGGAGATTACATCACTGCAGAGGCAACGGTAAACCTCCAGAAAACTAAAGTAGGTTTTAATATTGTTGAAATTAAAAGAGGTGATGAGCTTGTTGCACTTTTTAAAGGGGTAGTTTATCGTACTTCAAAAGATTGGGAAATAGATTAAATAATAAAAAAAGAACTTCGATTTCGACTTCGATTTCGACTTCAATTTCAAAATATGGAAGCATATATCATAGACGGAGTTCGTACTCCTATAGGAAATTATAAAGGAACATTAAGTGCTGTGCGCACAGACGATTTGGGAGCGCAAGTGATACGCGAGGTCGTAAGACGTAACCCAAATATCCCAAAAGAAGCATATGACGATGTGATTATGGGGTGTGCAAATCAGGCTGGAGAAGATAATCGTAATGTAGCGCGTATGAGTTTGCTACTTGCTGGACTACCTTTTACCGTACCTGGAGAGACCGTAAATCGTTTATGTAGTTCTGGACTTTCGGCCATTATACACGCAAACCGTGCTATAAAAGCTGGTGACGGAGACCTATTTATCTCTGGTGGTGTAGAAAATATGACACGTGGCCCGTATGTGATGGCAAAGCCTTCTACAGCTTTTGGTGGTGATAGTAAGATGTATGACTCGACTTTTGGGTGGCGTTTTATTAACCCAAAGATGAAAGAGCTATACGGAGTAGATGGAATGGGAACCACTGCCGAAAATCTTGTAGAAAAATATAACATCTCACGTGAAGATCAAGATGCCTTTGCATATCACAGCCAGATGAAAGCTGCAGCTGCTCAAAAAAGTGGCCGTCTAGCAAAGGAAATTTTACCTGTAGAAATCCCACAGCGTAAAAAAGATCCCATCATCTTTAAGGATGACGAATTTATAAAGCCTAATAGCTCAAAGGAAGTGCTTGCAAAGCTTCGTCCAGCTTTTAAAAAGGAGGGCGGAAGTGTAACCGCAGGTAACAGCTCAGGGCTTAATGATGGTGCAGCTGCAACCATTGTAGCAAGTGAAGCTGCTGTAAAAAAATATGGCCTTACACCACTTGCAAGAATTGTAAGTTCTGCAGTGGTAGGTGTCGAGCCACGCATTATGGGAATAGGCCCAGTACAAGCTTCAAACAAGGCGCTTCAAAAAGCCGGTCTTACACTAGAAGATATGGACGTTATAGAACTTAATGAAGCATTTGCCTCACAAGCCCTAGCTTGTATACGTGAGTGGGGACTGGCAGATGATGATGCGAGAATAAACCCTAACGGAGGCTCTATTGCAATAGGTCATCCGCTAGGTGTAACAGGGACGCGTATTGCATATTCGGCGGCTGTAGAGCTTAAAGAACAAGGGAAACGCTATGCACTTGTGACAATGTGCATAGGTGTAGGTCAAGGCTATGCCGCAGTGATCGAAAATGTGGCTGTTTAATAATTAAATCTTATGAAAATTTTGATAATAGGTGGTAATGGGACTATAGGTAAAACTATAACAGCACACTTTTCTAAAGAAGATGAGGTGGTTGTAGCTGGCCGAAGTTCTGGAGATGTCACTGTAGATATAGCATCTGCAGGTTCTATCATAAAAATGTTTGAAACTGTAGGTACAGTAGATGCAATTATTAACGTAGCTGGAGATGCAAAGTGGGATACATTTGATAACCTAAGTGAAGAGGATTTTTACATAGGTATTAAAAGTAAAATGATGGGCCAGGTTAATCTTGTGAGATTAGGGAGAAAATATCTTAACGATGGTGGATCCATAACCTTAACAACAGGGATTCTTGCAGATGAGCCTGTGTATATGACTACAAGTGCCGCAATGGTTAATGGAGCAATCCAAAGTTTTGTAATGGCCGTGGCATTAGAGTTAGATCGTGGTTTGAGAGTAAATGTAGTTTCTGCAGATCTTGTAGAAGATGCGTTTGAGAAGTATAAAGATTTCTTCCCAGGCAATACGCCAGTACCTATGGATAAAGTGGTTGCTGGTTACATAAAGTCTGTAAAAGGAAAAATTAATGGAGCTGTCATTCGTATACGAGGGTAGACCGCTTTCGCGAAAGCAAAAAAAAGAATAACATCGGCGCTGATATCTATTTCAGTTTCCGATTTCAAAAACGAGCGTTTTATGATTTTAGAATCTTATATAAATGGCCATTGGGTAAAAGGCGATGACAGCAATACACGTAATATGTATGACGCCATCACGGGAGATGTAATAGGCCTCACAAGTACCGAAGGTCTAGATATTGCCAGTGCATTACAATTTGGACGTGATAATGGAAAGGCGTTACGAGATATGACCTTTCAGCAGCGTGGTAATATGATTAAAAAACTGGCGCTTTACCTTAACAAGCGCAAGGAACAGTTTTATGAGATTAGTTACAAAACCGGAGCAACAAGAGCAGATAGCTGGGTAGATATAGAAGGAGGTTTTGGAAACCTCTTTGCAAATGCTAGCCTGCGTAAGCTCTTTCCAGATCAAAGCTATGCTGTAGAAGGTGATGCAATAGATTTATCAAGAGGAGGGCGTTTTATGGCGCACCATATTTTGGTTCCAAAAAAAGGTGTTGCGGTTCATATTAACGCTTTTAACTTCCCTGTATGGGGTATGTTAGAAAAATGTGCTGTAAACTGGATGGCAGGTATGCCAGCAGTCGTATTGCCAGCACCACAAACTGCTTTCTTAACAGAGGCTGTTGTGAGAGAGATTATAAACAGCGGTATATTACCTAAGGGGTCTTTACAATTACTATCAGGTCTTACAACATCTATACTAGATACCGTAAATAGTCAAGACGTGGTAACCTTTACTGGAAGCGCGCATACTGGTAGAAAGTTAAAAGTACATCCTAGACTTACAGAAGAGAGTGTGCCTTTTACAATGGAGGCAGATAGTCTTAACGCATCAATACTTGGTCCAGACGCTGTACCGGGTACACCAGAGTTTGCTATTTTTATTAAGGAGGTACGTAAAGAGATTACGTCTAAGTGTGGTCAGAAATGTACGGCAATACGCCGTGTGATTGTACCAGAAAACTTGATGGAAGATGTACAGATTGCTCTAGGCAAACAGCTAGAACGCACGGTTATAGGAGATCCAAAATTGCGTGAGGTAAGAATGGGAGCCCTCATTAATAATGACCAGCGTGATGCTATAAAAACGCAAATTGCCAAAATAGCCCAAACAGCAGATATGGTGTATGGATCTACAGATACCATAGAGGCGATGGGTGCAGACGGAGCAAAGGGTGCTTTTATGAGCCCTATTGTGATGCGTGAAAATAATCCGTTTAAAAATACACAGGTGCACGAGATTGAAGCCTTTGGCCCTGTAACGACACTTATGCCATATAACGGTGTAGAAGAAGCAATTGAACTCGCCCAGATGGGTAAGGGGTCTCTTGTGAGTAGTGTGGTTACTGCAGATGACGCTTTCGCGAAAGCGTACACCATAGAAGCAGCATCACACCACGGAAGAATATTAACACTTAACCGCGACAGTGCGCCACAAAGTACGGGTCACGGCTCACCATTACCATTACTGGTACACGGAGGTCCAGGTCGTGCCGGTGGAGGTGAAGAGATGGGAGGAATACGTGGTATAAAACATTATATGCAGCGTTGTGCCGTGCAGGGAAGCCCTACAAGCCTTACTGAAATTACAGGTATCTACCAGCCTAATGGAGATTACAAGGAGGCAGAACAGCATCCTTTTGCATACCATTATGAAGATATTAAACCAGGGATGAGTTTAAAAACTCATAAGCGTACGATTACTGATAATGATATACAGAATTTTGCAAATCTTACCTGGGATCACTTTTATGCACATACTGATATTACAAGTTTAGATGGGAGTATATTTGAGAAAAGAACGGCACACGGTTACTTTATTATTTCGGCTGCGGCAGGATTATTTGTGTATCCTAACAAAGGTCCGGTGAGTGCAAACTATGGGCTTGAAGATATTCGCTTCTTGAGACCGTTATATCACAATGATACCATCTATGTGCGCCTTACCTGTAAGGAAAAGCGTGAGAGAGATGTGAGCGGTAGGGAGCACCCTAGCGGTATTGTAAAATGGTATGTTGAGGTGTTTGACGCAGAGCCAGTAGATTATGAAAATGGAAAGACAGATGAAGAGGCAGAGGCGCTAGTAGCAGTGGCGACCATCCTTACAATGGTAGAAAAGAAACAAACTACCTTTGTTGAAATGACAGAGAGTCGCATTGATACTTGTCTCTCAAAACTTAATCAAGATACAAAGCCAGTCTGGGGAGCAATGACGCCACAACAAATGGTAGAGCACCTTGAGTTAACCTACCGTATAGCCGCTGGTGAAATACAAGATTTTGAGGTGGCCACACCAGATAAATTACTTGACAAGGTGGCTGCAACACTCTGGGATTATAATAAAATGCCTAGAGATTACAACTTCCCGCTATATGAAGCAGGAATTCAACCGGCTTTACAACACAAAGACCTAGATGAAGCAAAAAAAGCGATGCTAAACGCAAGAAAGGCATATCTAGATTTTTACAAGAAGAATAAAAAGGCAACGACTAACAATGCAGTCTTTGGCAAGCTTAACAAATATGAGTGGTACTTAATGGAGCGCAAGCATCTTAATCACCACTTTGAACAATTTAACCTTTTAGATTAATAAACGTATTGCCTGTGATTTTTACAAGCAACGATAATAGTAATTTTACAATATGAGTGATCCACACGTAAAAGAACATATAGAAAACGGAATTTCAACCATTGAGTTTTTTCACCCAGCGCATAATAGTTTGCCAGGTGATATACTTGCAAAACTAGCCTTGACTATAAAAGAAGCTGGTGAAAATGATGACGTAAAAGTAATTGTACTTAAATCTGGAGGTGACCGTACTTTTTGTGCAGGAGCAAGTTTTAAGGAGCTTATAAGTATTAACGATAAAGAGACGGGACGTGTGTTTTTCTCGGGCTTTGCAAATGTGATTAATGCAATGCGCAAGTGTCCTAAGTTTATTATAGGTCGCGTGCAAGGTAAAACTGTAGGTGGCGGCGTAGGTGTTGCTAGTGCTACAGACTACTGTATGGCTAGTAAATTTGCCAGTATAAAACTGAGCGAACTAAACATAGGGATAGGCCCTTTTGTGGTAGGTCCAGCTGTAGAGCGTAAATTAGGACTTACAGGGATGTCTCAAATCGCTATCGATGCAAATACATTTTACGATGCAGAGTGGGCAAGGCAAAAAGGATTATATGCACACGTTTATGATAGTACAGAAGAGCTAGATGCTGCCGTACAAGCCACAGCCGAAAATCTTTGCAAGTATAATCCAGAGGCAATGCGTGAGATGAAAAAGATGATGTGGGCTGGTACTGAGCACTGGGATGAGCTACTTGCAGAGCGTGCAGCTATATCCGGAAAGCTTGTGTTATCAGATTTTACAAAAGAGACCCTCAAGCGCTTTAAATAAGTGCTTGAGAGCTTTTTTTTAATCTATGCGCTCTATACTGTGTATAGGGATCAATGTACCTTTTTTAAGTATAACATCCCTCTGAGTAACACCCCAAATTGTGGTGTGTACTCTTATAAGACGGTTTAAAGAATCTCTAAAATAAATTGAGACTTTATTTTTAAAGAGGTTTCCCAGTCGCATTGCTCGTATGAGCGCAAGTGACCTCCTACGTTTATCAGTTTCGTTGTTGATTACCTCGTCTTCTGCAAATTGGTGTAAATGTAGTCGCTCTTTTGTAGTGTGGTATATTTCTGTATCTCCTTTCATAATCCTTCTCTTTTTATATACGTCGTATATTTATAATAAAACTAACAAGTCCTAGTGAGTACCATTCACACTTTAAAACAACTTTAGCATAATGATATATTCTTTTAACAGACATATACCGATAGTTCACGAGAGTAGTTTTGTACATCCGCTGGCGGCGGTTACTGGTAATGTCATTATTGGTAAAAATTGCTACATAGGCCCAGGTGCCGCAATACGTGGTGATTGGGGTGAGATCATTCTTGAAGATGGTGTAAACGTACAAGAAAACTGTACGGTACATATGTTTCCAGGTAAAAGTATACGCTTTCGCGAAAGCGCACATATAGGTCACGGAGCCGTCATACACGGAGCAAACCTAGGGCGTAACTGCTTGATAGGGATGAATAGCGTGATTATGGATGATGCTGTTATAGGTGATGAATGTATAGTAGGTGCAATGGCATTTGTAAAAGCCGAAAGTGTTTTTGAATCTCGCCAGCTCATCGTAGGAAATCCTGCAAAGGTTATTAAAGAGGTTACAGATCAAATGATAGCTTGGAAAACTGCAGGAACAAGGTTATACCAGCAGTTACCTGCAGATTGTCACGAGAGTTTAAGAGAGGTGGAGCCTTTACGAGAGATACCCCTAGACAGACCAGAGCAAGAAGATTTTTATAAAACGCTGCAAGATTTTAGAAAAGAAAACTAAAACAAGGAACTCAAGTCTAGCCTATTAGTTTCCTTACTACTTGATAGTACAATGTGACTTTGTAAATTACCTATGTATGGGAGCAGGGTAAGCTTTGTGATGATAAAGCGCTCATAGGCTTCTATATCTTCAACCACAAGTTTGAGTAGGTAGTCAAAACCTCCACTCACACGGTGACACTCTATTACTTCTGGAAAGCTGTTTATCTCATTTACAAATTTCTCTAGGTAACTACGCGTGTGTCCTTGCAGCGATATAGCGATAAAGACGGTTTGTTTAAGCCCAACTTTTTTTGCATTTATACGAGCAGAGTAGCCATCTATTAATCCTTCTTTTTCTAACTTTTTAATACGTTCAAAAATGGGCGTTGTAGACTTACCTAGCTTTTCTGCCAAGGCTTTTACCGTTTGGTTAGAATCCTCTTGTAGTAATATGAGTAATTGCTGGTCTGTAGCATCTAGTCGCATAATAAATCACTTTATTTAGACTGTAAAGATGAGCTATTTAGAATAAAAAAACAATAAATAAGATAAGATAGTGGTTTATTCTATTATGAAAGTATAAAGTAGATTTTATTAATAAAATTAGCTTATTCTGTAGTAATTTGTATGGATATAGAAATACCTATACTTATGAGCGCTACATCTTTATTAATGCCCAAAATGGGAGAGTCTATCACTGAGGGAACCATCATAAACTGGCTTGTTGCCGAGGGTGAATCTTTTGAAGAAGGTGATATCCTTGTAGAGATTGCTACAGATAAAGTAGATAATGAGGTGCCTGCTACCAGCGCAGGTGTGATGCAAAAGCATCTTTATGATGCAAATGCCGTTGTTGCCGTAGGCGAGCCTATCGCAACCTATCTAGCACAAGGAGGAGATGCAGAAAAAGCTATCAACCCTTCAGAAAAGAAAGAAGCGCAGCCTACTAAAGCGCAAACACCAAAAAAACAAGCAAAACCAAAAGTAGCACCAGCTACAAGAGCAATTGTCTCAAACGAGAATGTCTTTGTGAGTCCGCTTATAGATAGTATTGCGCGCAAGCATCATATATCTTATGAAGAAATCGCTAGAATACCTGGTACGGGTACTAAAGGCAGATTAAGAAAAAAAGATATAATGCAATATATAGATGACGGTAGGCCATTTCAATTTGCACAGCCAGTAGCTCAACCAGATCCAGATGCTTATAAAATACCAAATCTTAAACTCGATAAGGGTAAAGGTAAAATAGTAGAGATGGACCGTATGCGCCAGATGATTGCAGATCATATGGTCTACAGTAAGCATACCAGCCCGCACGTGACCGCATATGTAGAGGCAGACTTAACAGAGATGGTACAATGGCGTAATGATAATAAGGTTGCCTTTCAAGAAAAACACGGTGAGCGTCTTACGTTTACACCTCTTTTTGTGGAAGCCGTTGCAAAAGCCGTCGAAGAGTTCCCAATGATCAATGTTTCTGTAGATGGTAAAAATATCATTGTCAAAGAAGATATAAATATAGGTATGGCGACTGCATTACCCTCTGGAAACTTGATTGTACCAGTAGTAAAAAATGCAAATCAAAGAAACCTTGTAGAAATCGCAGCAGAGGTAAACAGACTTTCGTCACTTGCTAGAGAAAACAAACTAGGGGGTGATGATGTAAAAGGAAGCACCTTTACCATAAGTAATGTAGGGACCTTTGGGAGTGTGATGGGAACACCTATTATAAACCAACCGGAGGCTGCGATTCTTGCCACAGGGATTATTAAGAAAAGAGCCGAGGTAATGGAACGCCCAGAAGGTGATACCATAGAGATACGCCAGATGATGTACTTGTCTCTAAGTTTTGACCACCGTATAGTAGATGGTTATCTGGGCGGGAGCTTCTTGCGTAAAATAGCAGATCATCTCGAGCAGTTTGATACCACTAGAGCATTATAAAAACCAACCACCACGCCACTGCATAACGCGGTGGTAAACACCTATTGCTATGAAAATAGAAGTCATAAAAACTACAAATTCTAAACTAGCGAGTATAGATTTTGATAACATCCCACTAGGAAGAACCTTTACAGATCATATGTTTATCTGTGATTATGAAGATGGTAAGTGGCAAAACCCCCGTGTAGAACCTTTAGCAATGATACCTACACACCCCGCGGCAATGGCGCTTCACTATGGTCAAGCAATTTTTGAAGGGATGAAGAGTACGCTTTCGCGAAAGCGTGAACCCCTACTTTTTAGACCATATGAAAATGCTGCCCGTCTTAACGCGAGTGCTGAGCGTATGGGGATGCCGGCATTTCCAGAAAATCTTTTTGTAGACGGTTTAAAAGCGCTAGTTAGTATGGAGCAAGACTGGATTCCGCCGGTAGATGGTAGTGCATTATATTTAAGACCATTTATGTATGCAGATGAACCTTTTATAGGGATGCGTGCAGCCACTAGTTATAAGTTTATCATCATAGGCTCACCAGCAGGACCATTTTTTACAAAGCCTGTAAAGCTTTGGGCAGAAAAGCATTATATACGTGCTGCCAGTGGAGGAACTGGAGAGGCAAAAGCCGCAGGAAACTATGCTGCCGCCATACGCCCTACAGAGATTGCAAAGTCTAAAGGATATGATCAAGTGCTATGGCTAGATGCACAGGAGCACGCCTACATACAAGAAGTAGGTACAATGAATATTTTCTTTAAAGTAGATGGCAACTTTATAACGCCTACTCTAGACGGTTCTGTACTGCACGGTATCACTCGTAAAAGTGTGATAGATGTTTTAAAGCACAAAGGCTATACGGTTACAGAGCGTAAAATAGCTATACAAGAAATAAAGGAAGCTGCAGCACAGGGAAGGCTTGAAGAAGCTTTTGGTACAGGTACTGCAGTAGGTATTGCTCATATACAAGAAATAGGTTGGGGTGATGATGTAATACCTGTTTCTACAGAGTTCCCTGTAGGTAAGGCGGTAAATGATATGCTTAACGATATCAAAACAGGGGGCGAAGATCCTTTTAACTGGATGACACCGGTACTTTAATAATAGTTTACTACAGCACATTAATACATTGTAAGATGAATAAGGAGGTATTAAAAAAAGCATTTCATAACGTAAGTACGGCGAAAGCACTCACAGAGTTATATGAAGAAAATTTTAAGGTGGTATCAAAGTATGTACACGCTACAAGCCGTGGTCACGAGGTGATACAAACCGCTATAGGGATGCAGTTGCAACCACAAGATTATGCTTTTCCTTACTACAGAGATGATAGTATGCTACTTGCCATAGGGATGAAGCCTTATGAGTTAATGTTACAAGTGCTAGCAAAGAAGGATGATCCATTTTCGGCGGGGCGTACGTATTACTCGCACCCAAGTTTACGAGATGATGATAAGCCTAAAATACCACACCAGAGTAGTGCTACAGGTATGCAAGCCATACCAGCAACGGGTGTTGCAATGGGTTTTTATTATAAAGAAGGACTGTCTGAAAAGCTTTCGACAGTGCTCAATGAGACAGAAAATGTAAGTTCCAGCACAGAAGCCCCTTTTGTGGTTTGCTCACTAGGAGATGCATCTGTGACTGAGGGTGAAATCGCCGAAGCATTCCAGATGGCAGCGCTCAAGCAGTTACCTATCTTATATTTAGTACAAGATAACGGCTGGGACATCTCTGCAAATGCTGCCGAGACCCGTGCTCAAAATGCATTTGAGTACGCACAAGGTTTTCACGGTCTTGAAGCAGTAACTATAGACGGGACAGATTTTGAAGAGAGTTATACAACGCTCGAGAAGGTCATTAAGACCATCAGGACAGAGCGTAGACCATTTTTAGTACACGCAAAAGTTCCTCTGCTTAATCACCATACCTCTGGCGTGCGTATGGAGTGGTACAGAGATGATTTAGAAGAGGCACAAAGCCGCGACCCGTATCCAAAAATGATTGAGCTACTACTCAATAATGGATTTGATAAAAAAGAGATTGAGGAGATGACCGCTTTCGCGAAAGCGGAAGTCCAAAAAGATTTTGACAAAGCACAACAAGCCGAAGATCCCGTTCCAGCAGACTTATTTACACACGATTTTGCCCCAACACCTATCACCGAAGAGCGTGGCGAGCGCTCTCCAAAGGATGGGGAAAAGGTTGTGATGGTAGACTGTGCATTGTTTGCCGTAGAGGAGCTTATGCGTAAACATCCAGAATGCTTGATGTATGGTCAAGATGTAGGAGGTAGACTGGGAGGCGTTTTTAGAGAAGCGGCGACACTTGCTCAAAAATTTGGTGATAACCGTGTTTTTAATACACCTATACAAGAAGCTTTTATCGTAGGGTCTACAGTAGGAATGAGCGCCGTAGGGCTCAAGCCTATTGTAGAAGTTCAATTTGCAGATTATATATGGCCAGGCCTCAATCAACTATTTACAGAGGTGTCTCGATCGTGTTACTTGAGTAATGGTAAATGGCCAGTCTCAATGATTTTGAGAGTACCTATAGGAGCTTATGGTTCTGGAGGGCCGTATCACTCATCTTCTGTTGAGAGTGTGGTGACTAACATACGCGGTCTTAAAATTGCATATCCTTCTAATGGAGCAGACCTTAAGGGACTTCTTAAGGCGGCTTATTATGATCCTAACCCAGTTGTGATTTTTGAGCACAAGGGGCTCTATTGGTCTAAGGTAAAAGGAACACAAGGCGCTACATCTGTAATGCCAGATGAAGATTATGTGCTTCCTTTTGGGAAAGCAAATGTGCTACAAGAAATCTGGAAGCAAGAAGATGAAGAAACAATTTCTATCATCACTTACGGTATGGGTGTACACTGGGCTATGAATGCTAGTGCAGAGCTAGGGCTACAAGATAGCGTTGAGGTGGTAGATTTAAGAACATTACATCCGTTAGATTATGAGACGGTATTTAAGTCTGTAAAAAAATGTGGTAAATGTCTTGTTATAACAGAAGAGCCTTCTAATAATGGCTTTAGCAGAGGATTGCAAGGAAGTATACAAGAAGAATGTTTTCAATATCTAGATGCGCCAGTAATGCTCATAGGATCTGAAAATATGCCAGCAATACCGCTCAATAGTGTGTTAGAACAAACGATGATACCTAGCACTGAGAAGGTAAAGAAAAAGATACAAGAGCTAATTGCTTACTAGTATAGCTAGCGTGAGTAATAAGAAAAGCACCCAGATGGGTGCTTTTCTTATTGTTACTAATAAAGTATGAGTTAGTTACCTGCAACTTGTGGTGGGTATACTTCCATAATTTCTTGTACGATGAGGTTAATGCGCTCCTCACGTTTGTTTACATCTCCAGATACGAGTGGTGCTGTACCTTGCCCTTGCCATATAAGTTGTTTCTTATTTGCATCTATAAGGTCTATGTACAATGTTCCTTGCGTAGTTCTTGAGACGGTATTGCTATTAAAGCCGTTATTCCATCCCCAAGGGCCGCCCCAGAAGCCGCCTCCCCAGCCCCAACCACCGTTGAAGCCAAAGTTGTTTTGATATACATCCACACGCTCTTTTGCTTTTGTAAAGATGCTTACAAGCACAGCTGGGTTGCTAGATTTTGTAAAACCTTTTGCGAGCATTTGTGCCTCTACGGCGCGTAGCACACGTTTTTTATCAAGATCAGATATCTCTGCTTTATCTATACCTGGCTTGTAGAAGGCAAATGTTTTGTAATCACTAAAGTTTGTGTCTTTGTCGTAGTCTGATGCTACGCGCACGGTGCTACAAGAAGCGAGTAATAATACGGCTCCTAGTAAGGGTAAAAGTCTTAATGCTTTCATAGTAGTTTTTTTAAATGTTATTAAATAAATCTTCTTCTACAATATTTGGTATGGTGACCTTAAGATTTGGTTCGATTTCCATTGCTCTTTTTATGGCAAAAACAGCACCTTCATTACGAGCCCAACTTCTTCTTGCAATTCCGTTGTTTACATCCCAGAAAAGCATTGATTGTAAGCGTCTTTCGGCTTCCTTACTACCATCAATTACCATACCAAAACCACCATTTACAACTTCGCCCCAGCCTACACCACCACCATTGTGAATACTCACCCAAGTAGCACCTCTAAAGCTATCACCTATTACATTGTGAATTGCCATATCTGCCGTAAAGCGACTGCCGTCATAAATATTACTCGTCTCGCGGTAAGGAGAGTCTGTACCAGATACATCGTGATGATCACGACCTAATATAACTAATCCTATCTCGTTGCGAGCAATAGCACCGTTAAAGGCTTGTGCGATTTTTGCACGTCCCTCTGCATCTGCATAGAGTATACGTGCTTGTGAGCCTACTACGAGCTTGTTTTGTTGTGCGCCTTTTATCCAGGTAATGTTATCTTGTAATTGCTGTTTTATTTCTGGTGGAGCATTTACTGCTAGTTTTTCCAGAACATCGCAGGCTATGGCATCTGTTTTTGCAAGGTCTTCTTCCTTTCCAGAAGCACAAACCCATCTAAAGGGTCCAAAACCATAATCAAAACACATAGGCCCCATTATGTCTTGTACATAGCTGGGGTATTTAAAGTCAATGCCATTTTCGGCGAGTACATCTGCTCCTGCACGGCTGGATTCTAGTAAAAAAGCATTTCCGTAATCAAAAAAGTAGGTGCCCTTTGCGGTGTGTGCATTTACTGCTGCGGCGTGACGACAAAGGGTGGTTTTTACGCTTTCGCGAAAGCGCTCTACATCATTTGCCATCATATCATTTGCCTCCTCAACAGTGTATCCCATAGGGTAGTAACCACCAGCCCAAGGATTATGTAAAGAGGTCTGATCGCTACCTATATCAATCTTTATATTGTGCTCATTAAAAGCCTCCCATACTTCTACCACATTACCGTGATATGCGATGGAGACCGTCTCCTTATCAAGTTGTGCCTGCTGTACACGGGTAACGAGAGCTGTTGTGTTGTTAATTATTTCATCTACCCATCTTTGTGAGTGCCTAGTGTGTACCGCTTTTTTATTTACCTCTGCACATATGGTGATACAGCCTGCAATATTACCAGCCTTAGGCTGTGCCCCAGACATACCCCCTAATCCAGAAGTGACAAAAATCCCTCCCTTGGGTGATTTGCCTATTTTTCTAAAAGCGTTAAGAACAGTAATTGTGGTGCCGTGTACAATGCCTTGAGGACCTATGTACATATAGCTGCCAGCCGTCATCTGGCCGTACTGGGTGACGCCTAGGGCGTTGTATTTTTCCCAGTCGTCTGGTGCGCTGTAGTTAGGAATCATCATTCCGTTTGTGACAACTACTCTAGGTGCTTCTTTGTGAGATGGGAACAAGCCCATAGGGTGACCAGAGTACATAACCAGTGTTTGCTCATCTGTCATCTGAGCGAGATATTGCATCGTGAGGCGATACTGAGCCCAGTTTGAAAAAACTGCTCCATTACCACCATAAGTGATAAGTTCTAGCGGGTGCTGTGCCACAGCGTGATCTAGATTGTTCTGAATCATAAGCATAATAGCTGCCGCTTGCTTAGATTGAGCCGGATATTCTTCTATAGGTCTCGCATATATTTTATATTCTGGAGTAAAACGATACATATAAATGCGGCCATACGTTTCTAGTTCATTTTTGAATTCAGGTAATAGTGTTGCGTGATGCTGGGGTTCAAAATAGCGCAGGGCGTTTTGAAGTGCGAGTTTCTCTTCACTGGGAGAGAGTATCTTTTTTCTTTTTGGGGCGTGGTTTATAGCTGGGTCATATTCCTTTTGTGTAGGAAGTACTGCAGGAATCCCTTCAAGTATTTGTTGTTGAAATGTCATAAGTAGTGATATTAAGTAAGTACTAGTTTAAAAACTCTTACTCACACACTATGGATAACGTATATCTACTCTATGGTAGCTTCTATAAACACACTTACGATATAAGAGTAGCAGTCTATCCATTTTGAGTATTTGTCTTTTTACTATAGCCATAAGGGCAATGACGGCAGCCACTCTCACAACAGTATCCTCTTTTGAGATGATACTGTTGTGTAAAACATCTATAGCCTTCTGGCGTTAAGTAATAGTCGCCGTCTTCTATAGGGATATGTTTTTTTAAGTAAGACATATACAAAGATAAGGATACGGCACAAACTTTGAATACAGCTTAACCTGTTAACAATGCGGTAGATAAATATATGGCTGGCGTTGTTCTTTAAAAAAGATATTAAAGTACTTTTGACCTATGTTTTTTGTTGTAAATAAATACTTGTTGCGCAGGCGCTTTGTGGGAGTTACACTCTGGCCATTTATTGTTATGCGCACACCAGATCTTAAAAAGGATGAGGTATTTATTAATCACGAAAAAATACACATAAGACAGCAAGCCGAGATGCTGGTGATTCCTTTCTTTATATGGTATGCAATAGAGTACCTATACAGGCTTATACAGTATAGAGATAATTATGTGGCATATCTTAATATAAGTTTTGAGCGAGAGGCTTATGCTCGTGAGTGTGAAATTAATTATCTTAGAGAACGCCCGTTCTGGAGCTTTATAGCTTATTTATAAACTTGTGAATTTTACTTCAAAAAATCAATTTGTCTTTGAGCAAAATGGCTGTACGCTTTTCATAAAGCGTGAGGACGAGTTACACCCCACCGTTTCTGGTAATAAGTTTAGAAAGCTTAAGTATAACCTACTTCAAGCCAGAGCACTTGGTCACGATACATTACTCACCTTTGGTGGTGCATACTCAAATCATATTGCTGCAACCGCGGCGGCGGGTAAACTAGAAGGTTTTAAAACTGTAGGGGTTATAAGGGGTGAGGAGTTGGGCCGTGATCTTAAAAAAACACTAGCTCAAAACCCTACGCTTGCATTTGCCCACTCTTGTGGGATGGAATTTCATTTTGTTACTAGGGCTGAGTATAAGGAGAAGGATAAATTACGCTTTCGCGAAAGCGTAAAAAAAACCTTTAATAACCCATTTATTATACCCGAAGGAGGTACAAATGCGCTTGCAATAAAAGGATGTGAAGAGATTCTAACTACAGAGGACAGTCAGTTTGATTATATAAGTTGCCCTATAGGAACGGCGGGTACGATATCTGGTATCATAAATAGTGCTGGTAAACATCAAAAGGTACTTGGTTTCCCCGCGCTAAAAGGAGATTGGGTACGTGATGAGGTAGCACAATATGTGGATAGTGAGCAATGGGAAATCATAGCCGACTATCATTGTGGAGGATATGCAAAAGTAAATAGAGAGTTAATCACTTTTATAAATGACTTTAAGGAAGCATACGGCATTCCGCTTGATCCTGTGTATACGGGTAAGATGCTTTTTGGGCTTTCAGACTTGATGAATCGTGGGTATTTCCCAGAGAATTCTCGTATTTTAGCCATTCATACGGGAGGTTTACAAGGCATCTCGGGTATGAATACTCGACTTGCAAAAAAGGGACTCCCACTCATACAATAGATTTATGTTAAAAAGATTAACTGTACTTCTGGTAATAGCAATTATTACAGTGGGTTGCGGTGGTTCAAAAAAGGCGACACGCAGCACAAAACGCACAAAAAAAATTCGCACGGTTGAGAGGACTAACTCAGAGCTAGATGTAGAAGAAGCTGCCACACCAGATGATAATCTTGATAATGGTGTAAATCCTGTTCCAAAGGGTGGTGTAGACGGTTATATAGAACAATATGCTGCCATTGCAAAAGAAGAGATGGAGCTTTACGGCATCCCGGCATCTATTACGCTAGCACAAGGAATTCTAGAATCTGGTGCAGGAAAAGGGGAGCTTGTAAAAAAGGCAAATAATCACTTTGGTATAAAATGTCACGACTGGAAAGGTCAAAAAGTATATCACGATGACGATACGCAAGGTGAGTGTTTTAGAAAATATAGCTTACCAAAATTCTCATATAGGGATCACTCTTTATTCTTAACTGGACGCAAGCGATACACAGACCTCTTTAAACTACCAAAAGACGATTATAAAGGCTGGGCAAAAGGACTACGTAGAGCAGGGTATGCAACAGATAAAAAATATCCTCAAAAGTTAATAAGTCTTATAGAGCGTTATAAGTTATATACGTACGACGGCGAGGTACTAGGTAAGCCTGTAGAAGATTATAAGAAAGTAACAGATAATAATAACCAGCACACTGTAAGGAAGGGTGAAACGCTGTATCGTCTAGCAAAAAAGTATGACGTAACTGTAGACCAACTTAAAGAATGGAATGGTATCGATGGCGATAATATCTTTGAAGGGCAGGTGTTATACATCAAGCCGTTTGATAGAGGGTATTAAATTTTTAGTAAGGCATAAAGGAAAAAAGCACTCTAGCAGAGTGAAATATATAGCATATGATTTATAAGAGAAGTAGTGAGTTATTTGTAGCGGCTCAAAAAGTAATACCAGGTGGAGTAAACAGCCCAGTAAGAGCTTTTAAATCTGTAGGTGGTGATCCTATTTTTGTAAAAGAAGCAAAAGGAGCTTATTTATATGACGAGGATGGTCGCAAGCTTATAGACTATATCGCATCGTGGGGGCCTATGATATTAGGTCACGCGCATAAGCCTGTGGTAGATGCCGTAGTGCAAAAAGCTCAAAAAGGAACCTCTTTTGGAATGCCTACAGAGATAGAGACAAAAATAGCAGAGCTTGCTATCTCAATGGTACCAGGTATAGATAAAATACGTTTTGTAAATAGTGGTACAGAGGCTTGTATGAGTGCGGTACGACTTGCGAGAGGGTTTTCTGGAAGAGAGAAAATTATAAAATTTGCAGGTTGCTACCACGGTCACTCTGACTCATTTTTAATACAAGCCGGGAGTGGTGCAGTGACTTTTGGCTCTCCTAATAGTCCGGGAGTAACTACCGGTACGGCAAAAGATACTTTACTAGCAGACTATAACAATCTTGATCAAGTAAAAGCGCTTTTTGCAGCAAACCCTGGAGAGATTGCAGCCATTATTATAGAGCCTGTTGCAGGTAATATGGGGTGCATACTCCCAGCCGAAGGCTTTTTACAAGGACTTCGAGAGCTGTGTGATGCAAATGGAACACTGCTCATATTTGATGAGGTGATGACCGGCTTCCGCCTTGCAAAGGGAGGTGTTCAAGAACTTATGGATGTGCAAGCAGATATTGTAACCTTTGGAAAAGTAATAGGAGGTGGTCTCCCTGTAGGAGCATTTGCAGCTCGAGCAGAGATTATGAGTCACCTCGCACCAGAAGGTCCCGTTTACCAAGCTGGTACACTTAGTGGTAACCCGCTAGCGATGGCTGCAGGTCTTGCTATGCTTACAGAACTTAATGAGAACCCAGAAGTATTTACAAGCCTTAAAGACAAGACCGAGTATTTACATAAGGGTATAGAGCAGGCACTTACAGAAAGCGGGGTGACTTTTACAATAAATAGACTAGGGTCTATGATCTCTGTGCACTTTGCAAAAGACGCTGTAGTAGATTTTAAAACTGCGGCCGCTGGAGATAATAATACCTTTAAAAAATTCTTTCACGGTTTACTTGCAGAGGGTATTTATATAGCACCTAGTGCTTATGAGAGCTGGTTTTTAAACGATGCACTGTCTTATCAAGATCTTGATGATACAATTGCTGCTGTAGCAAAGGTGAGTAAAACCTTATAAGTTTACATAAAAAAGAAAACGGCATCCTAACTAAAGGATGCCGTTCTCAAACCAAATTAATCAATCAATAAAAACATTATTTACCACGCTGGCCTCTACCACGTTTGCCACCGCGTCTTCCTTCACCTTTGCGCTTTGCGCTCATCTTCTTAAACTGCTTAAATTGGTCTTCAGATAAGATACTTTGCATCTCCTGTTGCATAGCAATTTGCTTATCTAGACGTTCATTTGACTTAGCAAATTTTTGCTCTTTTGTAAGCTCAGGTTTTTCTGTTTGAGCTTTGCGAGCTTCCATCGCTTGCTTGCGGTCTTTTGCTTGTGCAAGTAGTACATTATACACTTTTTTAGACTGGTTATCGTCTAGAGCAAGTGCTAGGGTCATTTTCTTAGTTTTAAGCGTAGCCATTTGTTCTACAGTAAGGTCTTTTCCTTTTCTGTCTTCTCCGCCTCTTGGTCCTCTTTGTGCAGACATTGATATAGTAGCTAGTACTAAAAATGCCATTATTAACTTTTTCATATTCTTTATTTTTTTAATTACTGAACACTTATATGACTGTGTAAAATGCACAAAGTTTAATCCATTTTTATTTTTAGGATTTATTTGTGATTTGTTACGCTTTCGCGAAAGCGTATATATCTTCATTAATTTATGAACTCTAGAGTAGTCTGGTAACGAGAATTTTTTACATAAAAAAAGCCGACTGTCAACAACAGCCGGCTTATATGGGAAGGGGAAATCTTAGGGGTAAATTATCCCTTATTTAGGGTCAAGTATTAAATTGATACGCTCTACAAGATCTTCTGTGTGAATGCGACTCATACGATCACGCAGTCTGCTGTTTTGTAAATCACGTTTAAGATCTTTAAGCTCTGCACGTACTACGGCTCTAATGTCACTCTGGCTTACATCAATAGAAGTTCTAGTGCTAAAACGGCTAGAAGCTCCTTGCTCTCTAGTCATTAAGTATGCTAGACGCTCTACATATGCACGCTGTAAGTTACGGCGGTAGATGTCTATGGTGCTTCTTGACTTTAACTCACTAAAGAGGCCATCACGAGTATCTTCCATCATATCCATAAAGGTATATGCACTGTTGCCATTAAGAGTTTCGTTCTCTAGCATACGTCCCATTCTTCCAAAATCTAGAAGGTTGTTAAGCGTTCTAGTCTGGAAACGTCTTATACGTTCTACACTACCTGCATTTTCTATTTTATCAAAAATATTTGTGTCTAGTAACCACTCTGGTGTCTCAAAAAGATTTTTTTGTAAGAAGGTAAGTGCTTCTTTTTGTTTCTCTTTAGGTACGTGTGTATATACAGCTCCATCTTGATCATATGTTTTATACATCTCATACACACCACCTACATTTGCGGCAACGTGACCCATATAGCGGTTATACTGAGAGAGTACTTGACCATACATTTTATCTAGCTCATCATAGTTTTGGCCCTCTTCGGCAGTCCAAGTGATAAGGTTAGGTACAATACGTTTAAGGTTTGCAATACCGTAAGCACTAGCTTTCATAGCATCATCACCTAGATCTTCTGTTTGAGAGCTAGGGTCTATAACGCCTCTTTGCTGCCTCCCAAAACGGTACATAGGATCTCCAGCGTGCTCAAGTATCCAGCTGTCTAGGGTTTTCTTTTCGTCTTCGGCACTTTTTGCCTCAAGTATAGGACGGTATCCCCACTTAATAGCATACTTGTCATAAATACCTATGTTAGGCATCAAGGCTACATCACCGTCACCTGGTTGTGCGATATAGTTAAAACGAGCATAATCCATAATAGAAGGTGCTGTTCCATACTTTTTTGTAAACTCAGGATCACGTAAATCGTCTACAGCATATGCGACACTACTTCCCATATTGTGAGGAAGGCCTAGTGTGTGACCTACCTCGTGAGAACTCACAAAACGAATTAATCGTCCCATAATCTCATCTTTAAACTCGTTAGATCTTGCTTCTGGATTAATCGCTGCTGTCTGTACAAAGTACCAGTTATGTAATAAGGTCATAACATTATGGTACCAGTTTATATCACTTTCTAAAATTTCTCCAGATCTAGGATCACTCACGTGAGGTCCATTTGCATTAGGAATAGGAGACGCAAGGTAGCGCACTACACTATAACGTACATCTTCTGGGCTCCAGTCTGGATCTTCTTCTACAGAAGGAGGATCTGCCGCGATAATGGCATTTTTAAATCCAGCAGCTTCAAAAGCTACTTGCCAGTCTTCTATACCTTGTTTGATATATGGCACCCATTTTTTTGGTGTTGCTCTATCTATATAATAAACGATTTGCTTTTTAGGCTCAACAAGCTCGCCTCTTTTAAAGGCTGCCATATCTTCGTCCTTAACTTCTAATCTCCATCTGTCTAAGTAACGTATGGTTTTACTTTTTTGTAAATCTAGACCGTAATCTGTTTGGCCGCGTCCAAACCACCCTACACGCTCATCAAACATACGGCGTTGCATAGGTACTTCTGGTAATAAAATCATAGAGTTACTCATCATAAGTGAGAGTGTACCCGTAGCATTATTAGACGGTAATGCGCTACCGCTGTATGTTTTTACGGTACGTACTTCTATGTTTTGCGGGTAACTTCTTATTGTATCTATGTAAGAGCGCTTTGCATCTAGCTTAGACACTTTAAGACTTTTACGACGTCTCTGTGGTAAACCGAGTGGTTTAACATCTGTTTCAAATAAAGGGCTCGCGTCTATCACAATATTCTTATTGCCAGAAACAGAGTCCTTTTTATATGCCTTTACATCAAAAGCATACAGTACCGGCTCAAAATTACTGTTCTTTACAGCCTCAGAGATAGGAAGAGAGTCTGCGGCATAAATTTGATGTGACACCACACGTAGTAACACCTTTTTATCTTTTACTTCCCAGCGTAGTACAGAGGTGTTTTGTTTTCCTCCCCCAAAGCCAAGTCCTGTGGCAGTCTTTGCAATACGAGTGACCATAAGCATCTCGCGCCCCATCAATGTGTCTGGAATCTCATAAAAGTACTTGCCGTCTAGTTTATGTACGGTAAAGAGACCTTCGTCTGTTTTTGCTTCTTTTGTGATTACTTTGCCATAAGGTTTTATGGCACCTTTCTTGTCTTTTTTTGCAGATTTTGAGGCACTTGCCTTACTGGCAACTTTAGATTGTGATGCGCCACAACTTGCAATTGTAATAGCTAGTAGTGTAGCAATTACGTAGGATAATTTTCTATTCATTCAATTGGATGTTTTACAAGGGTAAAAGGTACTGCCCAGAACCCGCCTATCTTGTTAAGAAAATCATAACAAGTGAAGGGTAGTGTCATAAAGTGGTGTATTGTCAAGCTTAGATTTTATCCAGGCAAAAAAGCTCACCATAAAGATGTCTTCTTCTTTGAGGGTGGAGGTGGTAAAGTTATTTTTTACGCTTTCGCGAAAGCGGTCTTCATCTATCACGAGAGGATTGTTATGCATAGCCGTGTAAACTGCAATAAAAGAATGTAACCTCGCCTCAGAGCGAATAATAGATTTATGCTTGCGCTTAAAACTTCTCAAAGTAGCGTGCGCTAGGTCTACATACTCTAGTTCATAATAAATAATAAGGGTGATAAGATCTCTTTTTATTAACCAGTCTTTGCCTAATTGCGTCTCATACCATTGGTCTGAGTGTTTTAATTTATTAAGCTGGCCTAAGGCTTCTTTATATAAACCTTGCTGGGTGAGAAAAACAACAAGCGCTAGTCTGGTGTCTGGGTGGGATTTTCCTTTAGTATTTTTTATGTATTCTTCTAAAGAGGTGATGGCGGTTGTATAACTGCCACTATAATTCATAACAAAACTGTGTATGAGTAGGTAGCTTTCGCGAAAACGGGATTCCCATTTTCTTCTATCTGCACCTATTTGCTCGTCCATAAGCTTGAGATATGAGTGAGCCTGTGTAAAATCACGCACTCTAAAATGTGCATTTGCCATAAAATAGAGGACCTGTATATGGTAAAAACGATGCTTTGCAGCAACGTGATCCTTCTGCTCTATAAGTTTATAAACCTTTGTTATAAACGGTAATGCCTTGCTAAAGTTATGATCTAGATGTGCTGCTGTATTAATAATCTCAAGGAGTTGGTAGAGGGACTTATAGGTAAGATCTTTTTGTATGTCTATTTTAAAATCTGCTAGAATTTGTTCTATAGTTTCTTGTACGCCTTGTTGTAATAGGGCTGTGTTAAACTGGACGGTTCTCTTAATGTGAGCATATGCCATATTGAGCCTTTCTTGCTGTAAAAAGAGCTTGTGACACTGCTGTGCCGCTGCCACAAGCTCAGGTAGATCTTGCTCAGGGTGAAGGTGGCTGTATTGTATTTGTGTATGATATGCCTCGACTAGTGCTGTGTAGAGGTCTAGTTGTTTTGCTTTTTTAATAGCTTTTTTGAGTAGTTTATGGGCAGGGTCAATCTGGTCTTGCTCATAAAGTATACGTGCTGTAAGTATCCACTTAAAGATGGTCATATCTTCTGAGGTTTCTGTCTCAAAACTGCGTGTAGCAATAAAATCTATGAGTGAGTCTTGCAGTCGCTTTGATAATGCGTGATAGGCATTTCTGTTTGACGAGCCATATAATGTGGTGATGATATCATTTACAGGTACTCCTTTACGCAAGAGCATATAGAGATCTATGTTTTTTGTGTCCTTTCTTTTATTTCTGGAGCGTATGTATTGTATAAAAAGATCACTTTCTTCTTTAGAAAAACTAGTAATAATAGAGAATAATGACATTTTATATCGTAAGTTATATGTGGGTAAAGGCTTATTTTAATTGTATAAATGTAATATTAGTATATTATATATCGTAAGCAATAATGAAATTATTGATTTTTTGATGTGAGGTTGGGTTGCATCTTTGACCTCGTTAAACAACAACAAAACATTATGGAAAATCAATTTGAAACACCAGTAACTGAGAAGAAAGTAAAAGAAAAACCTTCATTTTCAAATAAGCCTACCGGCGCTTTTATAAGTGCATCTTGGAGTGCCTTATTTGTTGGGATGATATCGTTCTGTGTAGGTTTATGGAACGCAGATATGTATCTCAATGAAAAAGGATATTATTTTACAATTTTACTCTTGGGTCTTTTTGCAGTAGTCTCTGTGCAAAAAAGTGTACGCGATAGGCTAGAGGGAGTACCTGTTACAGACATTTATTATGGCATAAGTTGGTTTGTGACCATTATTTCAATCTTATTACTCGTAGTAGGTTTATGGAACGCAGATCTAGAGTTAAGTGAAAAAGGTTTTTACGGGATGTCATTTACGCTAAGTCTCTTTGCTGCTATTGCAGTTCAAAAAAACACGAGAGATGTAAAATTTATAGATAATCAAGAAGATAAGTAACAAAATGCGGTGCTCTAGGGCACCGCATTTTGTTGTTTGATAACCCGATGCTCCCTAGGGAGTGTTGGGTTTATTATTTAAAATTAATAGTACAAGAGGAAGATGTGCCAAACCATCGTACCCTATTGCGAGAAGCCGTACGGTATACAAAGTCTCTAAGCATTCTAGGTATAAAAGCGAGTAAGGCGGCAACACGCTGCCACTTTGGTATTTTTGATACAATCTTTAAAAATCCATCAGAGTGTGTGTGCAATACATTATTATCTATAAGAATTACCGTGTCTAGACTATCTGTAGGTCTGTTGTTATCTCTCAAAATATGTTGACCTCTAGGAGATTGATACGCTACAAATTCAAAGAGATCTGCTGGAGCAAATTTTAACAACCACCCCACAACGCCATTGCAAAGGTTACACTCTCCGTCAAAAATTATAAGGCTCTTAGTAGCTGGACTCTTCATAGTAAATCAATTTTGTAATTAACCATTGAGTCGAAAAAAAATAGTAAACTTTTCAAAAACAGTTTTTTAAGAGTAGGTTTCTATTTTTTAATGAGTAGCTTGGTCTTATGATTTTTGAGCCACATATAGCAGAGGTAAAAAAGCACATAGACCATTATTGGATTGTAAAAGATGCTGCGCTCTTGTCTATGGGAAGCCCCACAATGTATGCATACCCTGGCATTACTCCAGATATGATTATTGTGCTAGATGGTCATTACACAATGAGCTATATGGGTAAAACCTATACATCTAATAGAAGCAAGCTGTATAGCTTTATTCATAAGGAAGTGGTTGTAGATCTCTCGCATCTTAAAAGTTGTATCATCATAAAATTTAAAAGCAGGGGACTGTCTTCGCTCAAACCATTTTTAGATCTCAAGACAGAAGCCATTATGAAAGACAGCGTCGCCTTTGCAGATGATGTTTTTGGGATGGATGTCGAGCTACTTAAAATTCATCTACTTACATTATCACCTTCAGAAATTGCAAGCGAATTAGATCAATGGTTTGCAGAGAGGTATAAAAAGGAGCGAGAAGGTTTTGTAGTAGCAATGGCACAAGAAGTGAGTGCTAGTTGTGATATACAAACTATTATAAAGGCTACAAATTACTCCTATTCTACACTAGAGCGTCACTTCAAGAGGGATACAGGTCTCACTCCAAAAAAGTTTCAATCACTCCAGCGATATAAAAAAGCCATACGAGAGTTATATGTCACTCGCAATAGCGACTGGCAGCATTATGTAGTAAAGTATGGATATTACGATCAGAGTCATTTTATTAAAGAGATAAAAAGATATACAAATCATACACCGTCGCAACTCTTAAAGACACCATCTTTTATAGAAGTAAGACCTAACTACTTTTGACGAAAATTTACAATGACCGCTTTCGCGAAAGCGTAATCTTTGTAAAAAATAACACGAATGAAATATATCCCATACCTAATTGCACTTTGTTTTATAACCCTAAGCTGTAACAGTACACAAGAGGTAAACTATACTCAAGATACTGATAAGCAGCTGCAATTTTTTCTAGATGACACTTTTACTGATACAAAGCAAGATGTAACCGGTGTCTCATTATCTGTAATTGCCCCTTTTGCCGAAATAGATTTTTCTGGAGCGGCTGGATATGATAGTATAGATAAGGATGCGTTGTTAAAGGCAAACCAGCCTTTTAGAATAGCGAGTGTGACTAAGGTATTTGTAGCCGTGGCTATATTACGTCTGTATGAGCAAGGAGAAGTATCGCTAGAAGATGCTATCTCAAAATATATCTCTGAGGAGCATATCGCATTACTTAAAAAGGGCGGTTATGACCCAGATAAAATAACTATACGCCACTGTCTAGGTCATACAAGTGGTTTATATGATTATGCAGAGGGAGGGCCAGAATATATAGAAGCCGCCTCAAAAACTCCAAACAAAATATGGAGCCGTACAGAGCAAATACAATTTGCAATAGATAATGGGAGTCCTTATGCTGCTCCCGGAGAAGAAAATAATTATAGCGATACAGGTTATATCTTACTTGGCGAAATCATAGAGCGCACAACTAAGCTTGATCTTGCGGCTGCACTTAGGTCATTACTTAAGTTTGACGATCTAGGTATGACTTCTACCTATTTACAAAGTCTAGAAGAACCTACGCAAGAGTTACCACAAGAAGTACATCGCTATGTAGGTAGTCTTGATGCTACAAAGTGGCATAACTCTGTAGATTTATATGGAGGAGGTGGTCTGGTTTCTACTACAAGAGATTTAAGTGTATTTCTTCAAGCGGTTTTTAATAATCGTGTTTTTGAAAATAAAAATACCTTAGACACAATGCTATTACTAGATGGCAGGTATAAGGAAGGAAATATCCCTAAGCAGCGTCTAGGTTTTGATAGCTATTACAGTAAAAAACTAGACGTAGAGACCTATTTGCATTCTGGTTTTTGGGGAACACTGTTTGTTTATATCCCCAGTTTTAATGCTAGTATAGCAATAAATAATACACAAGATGGTGATGTAGATGGTGATGTGTTAACAAACGTAATTTATTACCTGCAGTGGCTAGATAAACAACCCAGTGGTAAAATGTAATATCATTATTGCATTACAAGTAAGTCGTTCCATTGTTGATTAATAGCGTGATGCTTTTTTAAAAACTCCTCTGGTTCCATTAAAAAGTAGCTAGGGTCAAAGTCGTAAATAAAAAGCTGGCTTTTAACATCAGTATATCCACTAGACCAGGTAGCATCGCATACATACCATTTCCCGTCAAGTCGTACGCTATTCCACGCGTGATTTGCAATAAGTTTCCCATTTGATTTAAATGTACTTGTAGGGTCATACCCATTTATGACCTCACAAGTAATTCCAGATAATAGGGCAAGCTTTTTTATTAAATAGGCATATCCCGTACACAGGGTTTCCTTATCATTAACTAACGTTGTAAGAACTTCTTGCTTAAATAAAGAACGCTTGGCATCTGAGTAACTTTTATCCAGATACATCTTCTTGCTCTTGCGTGTAAGTGCATCATTGCCTTTTATATTATGAGTAACCCAGTAATAGATTGCTCTAAATTTTTCAACATCTGTAGTAAGCGTTGAGGTGAGTTTGTGGCTTAATAGTGGGAGATTGTATAATTCTTCACCTTCAAGAAGTGATGCCTTATAATCGGCAGTTGTAAAGTCAATGTGTGCAAAGTCTGAGCGCTGTGCACTTGTCACAGTTGTGAAGATGAAGAATATAAAGAACGTAAGCTTGTACATAAAGTTACAGAGATTTAGGTATAGCTTTCTTTTGGGCAGGTGCGGTTCTCAAAGCCCCTACTATAACAATGGCTGTACCTTCTAAAAATGGTTCGATGTACGTAGTGCCACGTTCAATTTTTACCTCCATATCTTCAAAAGCCATTGAGCTTACAATAAGAATATCATTATCCTTAAGCGGTTGCGGAAAGGTAAAAGCGCCATCGTCATCTGCCATAACACCTATGTTTGTTCCTTTGAGAACGATTGCCGCTCCCGGTACAACGCTATTATGTGTTTTTACTACGCCAGATACCGTGCGCTCTACAGCTTGTGCTTGTGCTGTTTGAGATGTAAACACGAGGGCTAGCATCATACAGATAGTCGTAATGGCGCCTGTTACCTTCTTCTTTGTTGTGATGTGTTTTGTTTTCATAATAAATGTGTTTTTGTTTATATCAAAACTATGGGGAGATGCCCTTTCTTAAAATTATAAATGCGCAAATGCCAGTTATATGACTGTAAACTGTCCTTTTCACTTAGGGAAGTATAATGCTGCTAGGTGTAAGTACGCTTTCGCGAAAGCGTAATAAATACCCATAAACTCATATTATGAAGGTGTAGTTATCAATTATAACATTGAGCACATCACTAAAAATAAGAAAACCCCTGCCGATAGACAGAGGTTTTATATAGTAAGAAAGGCGATTGCCTTAGTCTGCGATGGTTACAAATAAACCATCATCTGTTTTTGAAACTTTTGCGGCGCCCATTTTTGTAAGTCCTTTTATTCCTTTATCCCAAGCCTTGTTACTTAATCCGGCAGCTGTCTTTAAAACACTAAGCTCCTGCGGACTTTCCTTTTTGAGTAGTTCATAAATGGCTTTTTCATTTTCATTAAGGTCAAGAGCTTTCTTCTCTGGTTTCATCTGTGGGAAGAAAAGTACTTCTTGTATAGACTGGTTATTTGTTAAGAACATTATTAAACGATCCATCCCTATTCCCATACCTGATGTAGGTGGCATTCCGTACTCTAATGATCTTAAGAAATCATAATCTATAGAGGCTGTTGCCTCATCATCACCTCTCTTTGCAAGTTCTAGCTGTGCTTCAAAACGCTCTCTTTGATCTATAGGGTCGTTAAGCTCTGAGTATGCATTTGCAATTTCTTTACCACATACCATAAGTTCAAAACGCTCCGTAAGCTCTGGGTTGTCGCGGTGCTCTTTACAAAGCGGACTCATCTCTTTAGGGTAATCTGTAATAAAGGTAGGCTGTATGTAGTTACCCTCGCACTTCTCTCCAAAAATCTCATCTATGAGTTTTCCTTTACCCATTGTATCATCTACCTCGATACCCATACCCTCTGCAGCGGCGCGTATCTCATCTTCGGTCTTACCGTTAATGTCAAAACCTGTGAAGTGCTTGATACTATCTGCCATAGTAACGCGGGCATATGGAGCTTTAAAGTCTACCTCGTGCTCTCCAAAGGTAGCCTCTGTTGTGCCATTTACTGCAATGGCACAAGTCTCTAGTAATTGCTCACAGAAGTCCATCATCCAGTTGTAGTCCTTATAGGCTACATAAATTTCCATTGCGGTAAATTCTGGATTGTGCGTACGGTCCATTCCTTCATTTCTGAAGTTTTTTGAGAACTCATATACTCCTTCAAAACCACCTACAATAAGACGTTTTAAGTATAACTCATTTGCAATACGCATATATAATGGCATATCTAGTGAGTTATGGTGCGTTATAAATGGTCTTGCAGCTGCACCACCTGCGATAGGTTGTAATACTGGTGTCTCAACCTCAAAGTATCCTGCGTCGTTAAAGAAATTACGCATTGCGTTAAAGAGCTTTGTACGTTTTACAAAAACTTCTTTTACGTGCGGGTTTACAGTAAGGTCTACATATCGCTGTCTGTAACGCATCTCTGGATCTGTAAATGCATCGTGCACTTTACCTTCATCATCTGTACGTGGTTGTGGTAATGGCTTGAGTGCTTTACTTAATAGCGTGAAGTCTTTTACTAGCACAGTGATCTCTCCTACCTTAGTGGTAAACATCTCACCTTCTATGCCTATAAAGTCTCCTATGTCAAGAAGCTTTTTATAAACCTCGTTATACTTAGATTTATCTTCTCCTGTGCAGATTTCATCACGGTTAAAGTATACTTGTATGCGACCTTCACCGTCTTGTATTTCGGCAAAAGAGGCATTTCCTTGTATACGTCTTGACATTAGCCTTCCAGCCATTACTACTTTTTCACCTTCTGTGTAGTCATTTTTCGCTTTCGCGGAAGCGTGAGTCACGTGGTATTGTGCTGCGGGATAGGGGTTGATTCCTATTTCGCGTAAGCGAGATAATTTCTGGCGGCGTACTTGTTCTTGTTCTGACAGTTGCATACGGTAATTTTTAAGCTTGCAAAGATAGTCATAGCAGGGTCAGAAATGAAATGCTTGTAACAATTCTAATAATATGTAGACATATTAAGTACATCAATCAAGCGTTACCTTTGTGGTAATCTATCAAAACCAATTTATATGAGTATCTGGCGTGTCTTACTAGCCATCTTTTTTCCGCCCCTTTCTGTTATAGGTAAAGGGTGTGGGTCTGTATTAATAGTTTTCTTACTTTGGCTCTGTGGCTGGGTGCCTGGCGTGATTGCAGCACTCGTTATTTTAAACAATCCCAAAAATTAAAAATGAATAAAAAAAAATACCTATCACTAGTAGTGCTACTTGTATTACTGGTGAGTTGTAGTATGCAAGAGCGTATTGTCTTTAATGAAAATATGGGTGGTCGATATGAGTCTGTAGTAGACTTGTCTCAACTTATGGCGCTGGGAGCCCAAGGAAGACCAGCATCTGTAGACAAGAAAAAGGAAAAGATGGACACACTTGTTGTGTTTAATGATTTTCTGGAGACGTACAAAGATAGTATTGCAACCTTACCAGCGGCTAAACAAGAGGATATAAAAGCGCTAAGAGATTTCTCTATGCAAATGAATATAGATGAGGATAATGGTGTTATGGTACTTACCATCATAAAGGACTTCAAGCAGTTTAATGAGATAGAGCGTATCGCTTATGATATAGAGAAGGTATTTGATACAGCAAAGAAAACAACACCAGGAAGTGAGAAAGCTACTAGCAGTCCTGCAAGTAGTATGCTTAGTACAGATAAGGTAATATATACATTTACAGATAATACCTTTAGAAGAACAGACCCAAAAGCACTTGCAGAACACCTAGGAGAAGAGGTTGTCTTGTCACAAAAGACGCAAGAAACTATAGGGCAAAGATCAAGCGGAGAAGGAGGAGATGAAAATGATATGATGTCTGGTATGCTCGCCCAGATGGATAAGGAGCTTAGTAAGTCTACAATGACACTTGAGTATGTGTTTCCTAGAAAAGTTATTTCTGTAACGCCAGATGGAGCGAGTATAGGAGCAGATGGTAAGACGGTTACTTTTGAAATAGACTATCATAGCTTACTTAATAATAAAAGTAAGGTTTTAGAAAATTTTGAGGTGGTTCTTGAAGAGCAGTAAGAGCTGTTTTTAACTATAATTTATAACCTCCTACCATCTGGTAGGAGGTTTTTTAATGTGAAGTAATTCTTACCTTTGCGGCGTGAATAAAAATATCATTTTTCAGGATTTAGGACATCGCGATTACAAGGAAACTTGGGACTATCAAGATGAGCTTTTTAAGAAAACGGTTGCGATGAAAATTGCAAACAGAAGAGAAGATGCAGGATTAGTAACTCCTAACCATTTTCTCTTTGTAGAGCATCCACACGTTTTTACGTTAGGTAAGAGTGGTGATATGTCTAACCTGCTTGTGAGTGAAAAAGAGCTAGCCGAAAAAAATGCTACATTCTATAAAATAAATAGGGGTGGTGATATTACCTACCACGGGCCGGGTCAGATAGTGGGATATCCTATATTAGATCTTGATAACTTCTTTAGAGATATACATAAATATTTACGCCTACTTGAAGAGATGGTTATTCTCACTCTAGCCGAATACGGGCTCAAAGCCGAGCGTTCTCCAGGGGAGACAGGAGTTTGGTTTGACGTAGGGACGCCATTTGCCAGAAAGATATGTGCTATGGGTGTGAGAGCGAGCCGCTGGGTTACTATGCACGGCTTTGCACTTAATGTAAATGCAGATCTGGGTTACTTTGATCTTATGATACCTTGCGGTATAAAAGATAAGGCCGTTACCTCACTTAATGTAGAGCTAGGTAAAGCTACAGTAGATCAAGAGGAGGTGAAGGCTAAGCTTAAAAAGCATTTTACAGCCCTTTTTGAAGCGGAGTTTGTTACTCCAGAAGTTGCAGAGTAATCTCCATATCTCTCAATTACTTGAAACCCATTTTACTAGTTTATTTTATAAATAAGGATAGACTTGTCACCACCCTGTGTGACAAAACCTAGTGACTTGTTTTTTTCTAGTAAACCTACAGAGGCTTTTGATGTGCCGTAAATAGGGAAGTTAGGAAGTAGATTTCCTTTGCTGTCATATAGATAAACCTCACTAGATTCTGTATTAGTAAGTGTGATGTATTGCTTTTTTGCAGCTTCAAAGACTTGTGGAGCACTATAAGAACCATAAGCTATTTCTTTTTTCTTACCGTTTATTAATAGTAGATTCTCTCGCTGTCCTACCGCAAGAGACTTGCCTAGCGCTATACGTGAGTCTGAGTCAAAATCTGAGATGGTCTGTACGATTTCTCCCTTTGTAGTGACTCTTATCTTCTCTCCGTTTACGGTATATGTTTCAAACGTATTTCTGTTTCTATAAACTGGCACATCGCCAAAGTTTATTTTTTTCTTCACCTCTATGCGAGAAGTACCAGTACGACTCAAGATGTTGAGTTTTCCATTGTTTTCGGCAATTACGATATAATCCTTATTTGCAATACGTATGTGTGCTGGTGGAAATATAACTGTACTCGTAGCTTCTTTAAAGGTAAATCCAGAAACAGGGCTTGCCTTTTTATCATACATAAGTACTTTTTCACCCTGCACAATTACAAAACGATAGTTGCTATTGTTATCATAGTCAAATATCGCAAGTGGTTGTGTGATGGTATCTTTAAAAGACAGTGGGTATGGTCCCACATCATTACCATTACGGTCCAGAATATAGAAAGACTTCTCTGTGGTAAAGGCTAGCTGTAATCTCCCGTTGCGGTAGATGTCTACCTGCTGCATATCGCCTAGTATTTGACCATCCAGATCCTTTTGCCATAATACTTTGCCAGCATTACTTATAAGGTATAAGGTATTATTTATGTCTTGTACCACAATATCTTGTCCATCTGTACGATGATTTTTTACCAGTTGTGGAGACATTGTAATAGGTGCGCTAAGCTTCACATTTGCAATTTGTGCAATGCTAGCATCTGTAGTGTTATCTTCATTTTTAAGTATTGTCGTGTTGAGCAGTAGGTAATCTTTCTCTTGCACGAGTTGTAGAGCGGCATAGTGATAGCCTTCTAGCGTAGTTTCCTTTAGGTTTTTTTGTCCCTTTTCTGATACAAGTTGCTGGTAGTTTTTGCTATCAAGATTTGTGATGTGCAAGTAACTTGAGGCACGACTCAATGCGTTTTTTGTAGGAGAAAATGCCGCACTGGTAGCTAATATTGCTTGGTTTTGATAATTTGCAATAACAGTTTCTAGTGCTTCTTGATTTTCGGCAAAGAGATAAAAGTCATCTATGGTGGCATACATCTTTGGAGAAGAGAGGTTGAGTAGAGGTGAGTACGCTTTCGCGAAAGCGGAAGCATTCCCAACTTCATATATCTTAACTTTTCTAAAGGTCGCTAGTTCTGATCCGCTTGCAAGCACATTATCTGTAACACTCACATCTGCCGAAACACCCACAATCACCATACTCTTTGCAAGATGAATAACACCTATCTCTGTAAAACTAGCAAAGAGGTCTTCTTGCGGGATGTTATATTGAGCAAGGTCTACCTTGAGCAAGTCTGCTTTATTAGATTTAAGTTGTTCCCAGCTATCATAGCTTATAGCTTCTACAGCTACGGCAGCGGTGGGAGTGATACTAGTGATTCTGTTTACCACAGGGTTTGTGTTCTTGAGTAGGGAGAGACGCAAGTTTGTAGAGTCTTGTACCAGTACCACGCCATTGAGACGTACATCATTTTGGTCAAGGTCAATATCTGCCGTGGCCCAAGTAAAGGAGTCTTTAAGCGCATTTACGCCAGCTGCAGGAAAGAGTGTTTTGTATAAATCTCCTCCTTCAGATCCTTTTATAAAAATAGAAGCAGTCGCACTGTTACTAGAAGAATTATAGGCACGGTCAAACAAAGGGTCTGTGTACGTTTCTCTATTTTTCTCTCTTAGCACATTCTCAAGTAAAATTTTTGAGGTGCTTGCTATAAAAACATCGTTATATATAAGGTAATGAGCATTTGCTCCTAGTGACTTAATTTTTTTGTCATTGAGTGAGGCTTCTCTTATAAGCGTTGAGTCATTTTTAAAAAGGCCTAGGTGGTTTTTTGTAATAATGCTCAAATCGTAGGCTTTGCGACCTAGCTTAGTATAGCAAAACAGTGTCTCTCCATCTGGTTGTACAGCTGCAAATGCGGCTTGGTTATCTACTAGTGTTTTGTATAGACTAGTGGTGCCCAGCTCTTGTATGAAATCATTATTGACTAGCGCACTTTTAAAATCTTTAAGATCTGTAGTTTTTACAACAACAGATGCCTTGCGAGGAATGTATTTTGTGAGTGAAGACGAGTTCTTTGTTGAGGTTGTGCAGCTAGCTAGCAATACAACTACGGCAGAGAGGTATAATAGAATTTTCATAAATAGTAAAGACTGGTTGTTCAAAAATACAGTCTTGTGTGAGACCTACGGCCTTTGTGGTCATAATATTATTGACCACCTTTTCAACAGTATATTACTTATGGTCTTTAAAAGAAAAGTCTAGCGAGTATTGTTCGGGTAATAGTTTAAAGCTTTTGCGGTGGTATTTTGTAATACCATAGGTGCGTATCGCTTCTCGATGTTCTTTTGTAGGATATCCTTTGTTTTTTTTCCAGTTATACATTGGGTACTCTTCGTGTATGCGGTCCATAAATAGGTCACGCTCTGTTTTGGCAATGATAGATGCCGCTGCTATGGGGAGGTATTTTCCATCACCTTTAATAACAGTTGTGTGATCTAGGCCAGTAAATGGTTTAAAGCGATTACCGTCTACAAGTATGTGTTGCGGTTTTTTTTGCTTTCGCGAAAGCGTACTTATCATACCCTCAATACTACGATGCATAGCAGTGATAGAGGCGTTAAGGATGTTAATGTCGTCTATTTCCTCCATCATCACGTGAGAAAAAGAGTAGGCAATTGCTTGTTGCTCTATAATAGGTTTGAGTAAATCACGTTTCTTCTCTGTGAGTTGTTTTGAATCTGTAAGAATCTCGTTTATAAAACTATCGGGCAGCATCACAGCAGCTGCCGTAACGGGTCCTGCAAGACAGCCACGACCAGCCTCGTCTGTGCCACATTCTATAAGATGAGTATGATATTTAAGTTTAAGCATATATTGAACGGGTCAAAATACTAGAATCGGTGCAAATAATGTAATTTTGATACATCAAATTGTTTATATGAATAAGATTTTTGGGTTTATTTTTTGTCTAGCGCAAGTAGCAGTCTTTGGGCAAACATCACCTATACAGCAAACACCTACATTGCAAAGAAGTGAAGGTCTTGGTGATAATAACGACCCGCTTAATGCTAGAGATGCAAAATCTACAAATATTAAAGAGTTTGAAAGACCACCTGTAGAGGATTATAAGATTATCTCTGTAAAAAGAGATACCTTATATGTCGATACTACTCTTACTATAGAAAAGGATTATAAATTTAATTACCTGCGTAAAGACCGGTATGGTTTATTGCCGTTTGCAAACACCGGGCAAACTAACAATACACTTATACATCATTTTGATAACAGGCGCACAACGCCTGGCTATATTGCAAATGCTAGACACTTTGCTTATCAAGAGGTAGAAGATATAAAGTATCACTACCTACCTACACCGCTCACAGAGTTGTTTTATAAGAGCGCTTTTGAGCAAGGACAACAACTAGATGCTTTCTTTACCCTTAATATACACCCTAGACTTAATATGTCTATAGCTTATAAAGGAGTGCGTAGCTTAGGTAAATATCAAAATGCATTAACCAGTTCGGGTAATTTTAGATTTGCGGGTAGCTATAACACAAAAAATAAGCGATACTATATAAAGGCACACTGGGTTGCTCAAGATTTAAGTAATCAAGAAAACGGAGGATTAACCACTTTAGGTATAGAGCAGTTTAATAGTGGTGACGAAGATTTTGATGATAGATCAAGATTGCCAGTAAACTTTGAAGATGCCGAAAATATACTAGATGGTACAAGAGTGTATGTAAACCATCACTATAATATTATTCAAAAACAAGATAGTCTTAAGGACTATAGTTTGAGAGTAGGTCACATTTTTAATAGCGAGAATAAATTTTATAGATATAGCCAAGATGCAGCAAATGATCTTTTTGGAGAAGCATTTAGACAAACCGACTTTTCTGATAGAACAGATCACGAAGAAACCTATAACGAACTTAACCTTGTTTATGAAGATAAAAAACTAGGGCAGCTCAAGTTTCAAGCAAATGCTACGTATTTTAATTATGGCTATGATGCAGTACTTATACAAGGTATAGATCAAGATGGTGATGGTATAGACGAGCAAACGGTAAGAGTACCTAATAGAATACAAACCACCACAATTGCAGTAGGAGGAGGGTATAAAAATAAAATAGGTGGTTTTGATATACTGGGAGATGCTCAAGTAAATGTCTCAGGAGATTTTGATGGATACAATATATATGGAGAAGCAGGATATGCTATAGATAAAGACAAGCGCTTTTCGGCAAGTATATTGAGCAATGCAAGACCAGCAGGATTTAACCATCTACTTTTTCAGAGCAACTATATAAACTATAACTGGTCTAATCAAGAAGCTTATGCAACTGTAAAGACTAATACACTCACGGCTCAGTTAGATTCAAAAAAGTGGGTAAACCTCAAAGCCTCTGCTGCTACTATCAAAGACTATGCATATTTTGCATTAGATCCTGTAGACTCACTTGTAAACTCTTTTCAAACCAGTGAGTCCATAAATCATCTTCAGGTCACAGCTAGTAAAAATATCAAGTATAAGAAGTTTAATCTAGATCTCACCGCCACATATCAAAACGTGAGTGGGGCAGATGGTGTACTCAATGTTCCAGACTTTGTGGGTAGAGGAAGCTTATATTTCACAGACCGTTTGTTTAAAAAAGCACTCTTTTTACAAACAGGGTTTACTGCAAACTACTTTACAAAGTATAATCTCAATGCATATGACCCCATACTTGCAGAATTTTATGTGCAAAACTCTCAAGAGTTTGGAAACTTTCCCCTACTAGACTTCTTTATTAATATGAAAGTTCGCCAGACCAGAATCTTTCTCAAGGCCGAACACTTTAATAGTAGCTTTACAGGTAACGACTTTTATAGCGCACCAGGGTATCCATATAGAGACTTTAATATACGTTTTGGTATCGTTTGGAACTTCTTTCTCTAAATAATTACGCTTTCGCGAAAGCTTAAGTAGATTCACAAAAAGCTCTATAATAAGACATCTTTACTATTTGTAGGAAGAAAACAGTCTTTGTGGTCTATTGGTGGGCATCTTTCTTAGTGGTAAATTGGGTAAGAATAATGCTTCAATAAAAAAATAATAAAGCTAGCCTAAACAAGGTCAAAGGGTTAGGTTTTTATTTGAATTAAATATCAAAAAATACTTGTCAGGCTTGAACTTCTGTGTATCTTTGCCGTCCGTTTAAATGTGAGCGGTAGTTCTTATAAGTGTCTGTTTAATTGGCTTTAAAATTTATTTCAAATTATTTTCAAAAGATAGTTTGTAAAGTCAAAAAAGGTTGTAGTTTTGCAGCCGCTAACAAATGGAGGTTTATTTGTAAGAGTTGTTCTTAAAGATTGTTGTTTTATTGCTTCAGAAAAAAATAATTTTTTTTCAAAATAAAGTTGTCAGTATTAAAAACAGTTGTATATTTGCACCCGCTTAGAGAAACAGTAACATATCTAGCGAAGTTCAGGTAATTTTTTTTGAATGTTTTGGAAGGGTAAAAAGGGGTTCGATTCCTCTTGCATTAACATTGATTTTCTAGTTTTTAGGAATTAGGAAAAGTTCA
This sequence comes from Dokdonia sp. MED134, assembly GCF_000152925.2. Taxonomy (NCBI): domain Bacteria; kingdom Pseudomonadati; phylum Bacteroidota; class Flavobacteriia; order Flavobacteriales; family Flavobacteriaceae; genus Dokdonia; species Dokdonia sp. MED134. The sequence goes on from NZ_CP009301.1 coordinate 2,653,500, forward strand.
TTGACTTATTGAATTGACAGCGCGTATTAATACTTTCGGGTATTATTACAAAGAATTTGAAAACTAGAAGTTTATTATTGACCGGATATTTCGAGTTGTGAGGAGTTAATATTATTAACAACACACGATGAAGAGTTTGATCCTGGCTCAGGATGAACGCTAGCGGCAGGCTTAACACATGCAAGTCGAGGGGTAACAGGAGTAGCTTGCTATTTGCTGACGACCGGCGCACGGGTGCGTAACGCGTATAGAATCTACCTTATACTGGGGGATAGCCTTTGGAAACGAAGATTAATACCCCATAGTATTATTTTTTGGCATCATTAAATAATTAAAGTTTCGGCGGTATAAGATGACTATGCGTTCTATTAGTTAGTTGGTAAGGTAACGGCTTACCAAGACTTCGATAGATAGGGGTCCTGAGAGGGAGATCCCCCACACTGGTACTGAGACACGGACCAGACTCCTACGGGAGGCAGCAGTGAGGAATATTGGACAATGGAGGCAACTCTGATCCAGCCATGCCGCGTGTAGGAAGACTGCCCTATGGGTTGTAAACTACTTTTATATGGGAAGAATAAGGTCTACGTGTAGATCGATGACGGTACCATAAGAATAAGCACCGGCTAACTCCGTGCCAGCAGCCGCGGTAATACGGAGGGTGCAAGCGTTATCCGGAATCATTGGGTTTAAAGGGTCCGTAGGCGGGCATATAAGTCAGTGGTGAAAGTCTGTGGCTTAACCATAGAATTGCCATTGATACTGTATGTCTTGAATTATTGTGAAGTGGTTAGAATATGTAGTGTAGCGGTGAAATGCTTAGAGATTACATAGAATACCGATTGCGAAGGCAGATCACTAACAATATATTGACGCTGATGGACGAAAGCGTAGGTAGCGAACAGGATTAGATACCCTGGTAGTCTACGCCGTAAACGATGGATACTAGTTGTTTGGTTTTCGGACTGAGTGACTAAGCGAAAGTGATAAGTATCCCACCTGGGGAGTACGTTCGCAAGAATGAAACTCAAAGGAATTGACGGGGGCCCGCACAAGCGGTGGAGCATGTGGTTTAATTCGATGATACGCGAGGAACCTTACCAGGGCTTAAATGTAGTCTGACAGCTTTAGAGATAGAGTTTTCTTCGGACAGATTACAAGGTGCTGCATGGTTGTCGTCAGCTCGTGCCGTGAGGTGTCAGGTTAAGTCCTATAACGAGCGCAACCCCTGTGGTTAGTTGCCAGCGAGTAATGTCGGGAACTCTAGCCAGACTGCCGGTGCAAACCGTGAGGAAGGTGGGGATGACGTCAAATCATCACGGCCCTTACGTCCTGGGCCACACACGTGCTACAATGGTAGGGACAGAGAGCAGCCACTTAGCGATAAGGAGCGAATCTATAAACCCTATCTCAGTTCGGATTGGAGTCTGCAACTCGACTCCATGAAGCTGGAATCGCTAGTAATCGGATATCAGCCATGATCCGGTGAATACGTTCCCGG
>NZ_CP009301.1:2660000-3125000 GCF_000152925.2 Dokdonia sp. MED134
ATCTTATTACCTTTAACGTGACCCATTTTAATCATCGAAGCTGTTGAGATCATATTCAGCACAAGTTTTTGTGCTGTACCTGCTTTCATACGTGAACTGCCTGTTACAAACTCGGGTCCTACAACTACTTCTATAGGATAAAGAGCCGTTTGTGCAAGAGGACTCCCAGCATTGCAAGTGATACAACCTGTTGTAATAGCATTTGCATTACAGGCCTCAAGAGCAGCTATTACGTAAGGTGTTGTGCCAGATGCGGCAATACCTATTACCACATCGTCGCTTGTTATATTGTGTGACTTAAGGTCATTCCACCCTTGATTTGTGCTATCTTCGGCAAACTCGACAGCATCTCTTATAGCTTTGTCACCACCCGCAATTATTCCTACTACTAGATCTTTACTTACACCAAATGTAGGTGGGCACTCGCTGGCATCTACTACGCCTAGTCTTCCGCTAGTGCCTGCTCCCATATAAAAAAGGCGTCCTCCTTTTTTCATTTTGAGAACAATCAATTCTATAAGTTTTTCAATTTGAGGCAGCGCTTTTTCAACAGCAAGCGGTACCGTTTTATCTTCTGTATTGATATTAATGAGCAGCTCTGAGGTGCTCATATGTTCTAAATTGTCGTAGCGAGAATCCGTTTCGGTTGTTTTTGTAAAAGTCACAGTAGGAAATTGGTTTTTACAAAAATAAGTATAATGCCCCACAAGAACATTTGTTATTAAGTTTATGCATATACATTTTACTAAGAGTTTGATACGTCAAGTATTTAATTTTGCTAATTGTTATTAGCATCATAAAGGGTGTGATTACGCTTTCGCGAAAGCGTAAAAAAGAAAATTTGTCATTAAAAAAGTATTGATTTACTACCACAAATTGTGACTTTTAAATTTTAACGACTATCCATTGCACGGCTATTTTTCAAATGTTAACTTTGTGTTACGTAGAAATGCAGATGTTTTATGAGTAGTCTTTCTGAAGTTGTAGATTCTCTTGAGTACAAAATCGCTGCTTTGTTGAAACAATACAAAGATGTGAAGCAAACGCGGGTAGAACTGGAAACAGAACTTACCGCATTGCAACAAGAAAATCTAAAACTAAAAGAGGTGTTAGAAAATCGTGAGCAGAAGATAAAGACTCTCAAAACCGCAAATGCATTACTAGGCAGTAACGATTATAAAAGGGAAACCAAACTAAAGATAAACTCTTTAGTGCGTGAGATAGATGCTTGTATTGCATCGCTTGCAGAATAATAAATTATGGCAGACAAGCTCAAAATCAAGTTGTCTATAGCAGATCGTGTTTACCCACTCACGATTCATCCATCTCAAGAAGAGGGATTGCGTAAAGCAACAAAGGAGATTGAGGCAATGGTCAAGCAATTTGAGCAAAGCTATGCCGTTAGAGATAAACAGGATGTACTCGCAATGTGTGCACTTCAATTTGCATCTCAGGTTACCCAAAAAACTATAAGTGAAGACTCTCTAAGTGAGGAAACTGCGGCTAGATTACAAAAGCTGGCAGACCTCCTTGATGATAGTTTGTCATAACGTTCTTTACATACAACAGCATATTACTGCCTGCATTGATTATTATTTTGATAAACTCAACAGTTATTTTTTATAAAGAGTGACTCTAAGTTGTAAAAGCACGCCGTTACTAGACTTGTTCTAGGTAGACGGAACCTTGATCAGCTTTATAGCTCTAATCCTTACTATTAGGAGTTTATACGAAATGCACTATCAATGTGGGCTTTTTTTATATCTCATCGCGAGATAGTGAGGCTTAAAAGCCTTAACAATCAACCATCAGTAGCGCCTGTAAAGGCATTATAATATTAAGTCAAAATTATGGAACATAACGCACTCTTGTTTATAGTAGGTGTGATTGCTCTTGCATTAGGATTCCTTATTGCAAAAATGTTAGAACGTAACAATGCATCACAAATCATTAAACGCGCAAAGAAAAGTGCTCAGGGCATCTTAAAAGAAGCTAAGTCTGAGGGCGAGTCTATCAAAAAAGATAAAATACTTCAAGCCAAAGAAAAATTTATCGAGCTTAAAGCAGAGCACGAAAAAGTAATCTTAGGAAGAGATAAAAAAATGAACGAGGCCGAGAAGCGCACTCGTGACAAAGAATCTCAAGTAAGTGGTGAGCTTTCGCGAAATAAAAAATTAAATCAATCTCTTGAAGATAGAATTAAAGACTACGATAAGCGTTTAGAATACGTCGATAAGAAAAAGGCCGAAGCTGAAAAAATGCACCAGAGTACGGTGCAGCAACTTGAGGTAATCTCAGGACTGTCTGCCGAAGAAGCAAAAAGTCAACTTGTAACTACTCTGAAAGACCAAGCTAAGGCAGATGCTATGAAGCACGTGCAAACTTCTATCGAAGAGGCAAAAATGACTGCAGAGCAAGAGGCCAAAAAAATTATCATTAATACCATACAACGCATAGGAACAGAGGAAGCAGTAGAAAATTGTGTATCTGTTTTTAACCTTGAAAGTGACGATGTAAAAGGTAGAATTATAGGTAGAGAAGGTCGTAATATACGTGCTATAGAAGCAGCAACAGGTGTTGAGATTATTGTAGATGATACTCCAGAGGCAATTATACTTTCTTGTTTTGATAGTGTGCGTCGTGAGGTGGCTCGTTTATCATTACACAAACTTGTAACAGATGGTCGTATACACCCAGCAAGAATTGAAGAAGTTGTACAGAAAACAACGAGACAAATTGAGCAAGAGATTGTAGAAGTAGGAAAGCGTACAGTAATTGACTTAGGAATACACGGTTTACACCCAGAGCTTATTAAAGCGGTAGGGCGTATGAAGTACCGTTCTTCTTATGGTCAAAACCTATTACAACACAGTAGGGAAGTTGCAAAACTTTGTAGTGTGATGGCAGCAGAGTTAGGCGTAAATGCAAAACTTGCTCGTAGAGCTGGACTTTTACACGATATAGGTAAAGTGCCAGATACAGAGACAGAAACACCACACGCAATCTTAGGAATGCAATGGGCAGAGAAGTATGGAGAGAAGCCAGACGTCTGTAACGCCATAGGTGCTCACCACGATGAGATTGAGATGACAAGTTTGCTTTCTCCTATTGTACAGGTTTGTGATGCCATAAGTGGAGCGAGACCAGGTGCACGTCGTCAGGTGTTAGATTCATACATACAGCGTCTCAAGGATCTTGAGGAAATAGCTTTCGGATTCCAAGGAGTGAAGAAGGCTTATGCTATTCAAGCAGGACGTGAACTACGTGTTATTGTAGAGAGTGAGAAGGTTAATGATGATAAAGCTTCATCGTTATCTTTTGAGATTTCGCAAAAAATTCAAACAGATATGACCTACCCAGGTCAAGTAAAAGTTACCGTAATACGAGAGACCAGAGCGGTCAATATTGCAAAGTAACTGTAAGATTTAGTTATTATTTCTATAAAGAGGCTAGCGCATTATGCGCTAGCCTCTTTTGTTATAAACCCCTTATGTTGAGCATTTCACAATCTAAAAGACATTATTTAAGATTCTTATAGCAAAGTCTGAAAATCTTATTTAATTATATAAAAAAGGTAGTTTTCACATAATTAATTCTAAAAGTGTATTGCTAGCTCAAATAAGTTACTACCTTTGGACCATTATTATGAACAGAATAATTGCACATATCTCAAATAGTCTTACAGCACTTCTTGCTGCAAGACCTGCTATGCAATTACTTCCTGTTCCCGTACGACGCTTCCGCCGCCGCCCGTAAGGGTAGCTCATTAATGAGGGATGGTAGGTGAGTCCTATCCCGTTTTCCACAAAAGGAACCGTCACATTTTCAATATACATTTTAACTTAAATCATCGCTATGCAAATTGTTGTAGCCACGATTTCGCACACACCATATGCTCAGATTATCTGTGATACCATCGCAGAGTCATCTAAGGTACGTGGTACAGGAATCGCTCGTAGAACTCCAGAATATGTCATCTCAAAGATGGAAGCAGGTAATGCTGTCATTGCTTTAGAGGGAGACGTTTTTGCGGGCTTCTGTTATATAGAAGCCTGGGGACACGAAAAATTTATTGCCAACTCTGGACTTATTGTTCACCCAGACTTCAGAGGACAGGGACTTGCCAAAAAAATTAAAGGAGAGATATTTACGCTTTCGCGAAAGCGTTATCCAGACGCAAAAATCTTCGGAATCACTACGGGTCTTGCCGTGATGAAGATTAATAGTGATCTAGGGTACAAGCCTGTTACATTCTCAGAACTTACAACAGACCAAAGCTTCTGGAAAGGTTGCCAGACCTGCAAGAACTTTGATGTACTCACACGTACAGAGCAAAAGATGTGCTTATGCACAGGGATGCTCTATGACCCATCAAAAGAATCAAAATCCACAGAAAAAAATACTGTAAAGGCACCTGTTTTTAACAGGCTAAAACAAATAAAGGAAAAGCTATTCCTCAAAAAAAAATAAGTAATGAAAAAATTAATCTTAGCATACTCAGGAGGACTCGATACAAGCTATTGTGTAAAATATTTTACTGCAGAAATGGGGTATGAAGTACACGCTGTAAGTGTAAATACAGGCGGATTTACAGATCAAGAAATCGCAAATAATAAAAAGAAAGCGCTTGCACTAGGAGCTACATCATATACAAACATAGATGCCATAGCTACTTTTTATGATACGGTGGTGAAGTATCTCATCTTTGGTAATGTACTTAAGAACAACAGTTACCCACTTTCTGTAAGTGCAGAGCGTATCGTGCAAGCCATAGAGATTGCAAAATTTGCCAAAGCTCAGAACGCAGATGCTATTGCTCACGGTAGTACGGGTGCAGGTAACGATCAAGTGCGTTTTGATATGACGTTCCAGACTATTGTACCAGAGTTAGAAATAATAACGCCGATAAGAGATCAAACGCTTTCGCGAAAGCAAGAAATCGATTACCTACAGAGTCACGGTATTTCTTGGTCTTGGGAGAAGGCACAGTATTCTATAAATCAAGGTTTGTGGGGTACAAGTGTAGGGGGCGCTCAAACTCTAACCTCACATCAAACACTGCCTGAGGATGCATATCCTAGTCAGCTGGAGGCTAGCGATTCGCAAACCTTAAAGATTGGATTCACACAAGGAGAACCTACTTCACTCAATGGAAAGGAAGGTTCACCAGTGGAGATTATAGAGCAACTAGAAGACATCGCAAGCAAGTATGCCATAGGTCGCGGGATGCACGTGGGCGATACCATAATAGGTATAAAAGGAAGAGTAGGTTTTGAAGCTGCAGCTCCTATAATTATACTAGAAGCACATCGTACTCTTGAAAAACACACGCTTTCAAAATGGCAATTACAACACAAAGAAAACATTGCGTTGTGGTATGGAACTCACTTACACGAGGGATTATACCTAGAGCCTGTAATGAGAGATTTTGAAGCTTTTTTACAGAGCAGCCAGAATACGGTGACTGGAGAAGTAGAAGTAGTATTACATCCATATAGATTTGAGGTAGTAGGCATCACATCAGATTATGACCTTATGCAATCTAAGGTAGCGAGTTATGGAGAAGAAAACCAAGGATGGACCGCCGCCGAAGCAAAAGGGTTTATAAAAATATTAGGTAATCAGTCTAGAATCATAGCAAACCAAAACAAATGAAAAAAATAGGAATCATAGGTGGTGCAGGTTATACTGCTGGGGAGCTCATTAGACTGCTTATTCATCACCCAGAAGTAGAGATAGATTTTATATACAGTACAAGTAATGCTGGTAATGCAGTAGGCGTGGTGCATCAAGATCTTGCTTATGTAGATCTTGCTTTTACAAGTGAGGTAAACACAAGTGTAGATGTAGTTTTTTTATGTCTAGGGCACGGTAACTCTGGTAAATTTCTGGAGCAATATAGCTTTTCTTCAAGTACGAAGATCATTGATTTGAGTAATGAGTTTAGACTTAAAAGTGATGTCACTTTTAAGGATAGAACATTTGTTTACGGCTTGCCAGAAATCAATAAAGAGGAAATAAAAAACGCGCAAAACATTGCGAACCCTGGCTGCTTTGCTACTACAATACAACTAGCGTTATTGCCGCTGGCGAGCGCTTCTTTACTCAATAAAGATGTGCATATTAATGCCGTAACAGGTGCTACGGGAGCCGGAGTAAAACCAAGTGCTACTACGCATTTTGGGTGGAGAGATAATAACTTCTCACACTACAAGGCTTTTAACCATCAGCATCTTGGGGAGATAGGAGAGTCTGTCGTTCAGCTACAAGCGAGTTTTAACAGCGAACTTCATTTCATTCCGCAGCGTGGTAATTTTTCTAGAGGGATTTTTGCTACTGCCTACACATATTTTGAGGGTACGATTGAAGAGGCATATGCGCTTTATGAGGATTTTTATAAGGATTCCGCTTTCGCGAAAGCGGTAAAAGCACCTTTACACCTCAAACAAGTGGTAAACACAAACTACTGCTTTATACATTTAGAGAAACACGGCAATAAATTATTGATTACGAGTGTGATTGATAATCTCTTAAAAGGAGCGAGTGGTCAAGCTGTAGAAAATATGAATCTAATGTTTGGTTGGGCTCAAGATACTGGGCTCCAACTCAAGGCAAGTTATTTCTAATAGTTAAGATATAGACATATGAAAATAGCAATCATAGGAACTGGAAATTTAGGTCTTGCCATCGCAAAAGGACTCATCACAAATAATGCGGTGACGAGCTTATATCTTACTAAAAGAGATATTTCTAGTATCGAAAAATGGGATGCGTACAAGGAAGTAACAACTACGAGTGATAACCGTGAGGCTGTTGCAAAAAGTGACATTCTCATTTTTGCAGTACAGCCAAGTCATTTTGCAAGTATACTTGAGGATATTAAGGAATTGCTTACTGAGAAACACATTATTATCTCTACGATAACTGGTTTTAAAGTGCCACAAATCGCTGAAATTGTAGGAGACGATCAATTTATTATACGCGCAATGCCTAACACCGCTATTGCTGTAGGTCAAAGTATGACCTGTTTATGTAGTAATACAGTAGGCGAAAAGCGCATTGCCATAGCCGAAGCAATTTTTAATAAACTAGGCACAACTCTTATTATTCCAGAAGGACAAATGCAAGCTGCTACGGTAATTTGCGCGAGTGGTATTGCTTTCTGGATGCGATTGATAAGAGCAACTACGCAGGGTGCCATACAACTAGGTTTTGACGCAAAAGAAGCACAAGAACTTGCTATGCAAACTTGTCTAGGAGCTGCCACTCTGGTTATTAAATCTGGAAACCACCCAGAAGCAGAAATTGATAAAGTAACTACGCCAAAAGGCTGTACCATAGAAGGTCTCAATGAGATGGAACATTCAGGTTTAAGCTCTTCTCTCATAAAGGGAATAGTGGCTAGTTATCAAAAAATTAATAGCATCTCATAGTGCTTAAAAATAAAGAGTATGAAATTATTTGATGTATATCCACTTTATGATGTTGCTCCTGTTAAGGCAGAGGGATGCTATGTGTATGATCAAAGTGGTCAAGAGTATCTTGATTTATATGGTGGTCACGCGGTGATCTCTATAGGTCACGGGCATCCTCATTATATAGAAAAATTAAAAACGCAGATGGATGCCATAGGCTTTTATTCTAATGCAGTTGAAAATCAGTTACAGGTGGAGGTTGCTCAGAAGTTAGGAGCGCTTTCTGGTTGTGATGATTATGATTTGTTTTTCTGTAATTCAGGAGCAGAGGCAAATGAAAACGGATTAAAACTAGCGTCATTTGACACAGGTAAAAGTCGCGTGGTAGCGTTTAAAAATAGCTTTCACGGGAGAACTTCTGCCGCCGTTGCAGCTACCGATAATCCTAGTATTGTTGCACCTATAAATGCACAACACAAAGTATCCATACTCGACTTGGGTAATACGGAGCAACTAGAGGAAACTTTGCAGCAAGGAGATTGCTGTGCGGTGATTTTAGAATTTATACAAGGTGTAGGAGGTTTAGATCAATCTACAGAAGTGTTTTATCAAGATGTTGCGGCTCTTTGTAAAAAATATGATGTAAAACTCATTGCAGACGAGGTGCAGTCTGGTTTTGGTAGATCTGGAGAGTTTTTTGCTTTTCAGAAATATAATATCACGCCAGACATTATCACCATTGCAAAAGGAATGGGTAACGGCTTTCCTGTGGGTGGTGTGCTGGTACATCACTCTATTGAAGCTCGTTATGGGATGCTGGGAACAACCTTTGGCGGTAATCATCTTGCTTGCGCTGCTACACTTGCGGTTCTCGAAGTGATTGAAAAGGAACATTTGATGGCACACGCAAAGGAAATGGAAACCTACTTTAGGGAGAAAGCACTTGCTTTTGGCAATCGGGTGACTGTAAAAGGTCGCGGACTAATGCTAGGGCTAGACTTAGGCTACGATGTAGGAGCATTGCGCAAAAAACTAATTTACGAGCATCACATTTTTACGGGAGGGGCAAAAAACAAACACGTGCTCAGAATACTTCCACCACTTACAATTCAAAAACCACAGATAGATTTACTATTTGAAGCATTACACAAGGAGTTATGAAGAACTACATATCTATAAATGATATCCCAAATTTAGAAATGGCGATTAAAGAAGCGCTGTATATGAAGGAGTATCCGTACGCTTTCGCGAAAGCGGGAAAACAAAAAACCTTAGGTCTTCTATTTTTTAACTCGAGCTTACGTACAAGATTAAGCACAGAAAAGGCTGCCAAAAACCTTGGGATGGAAACAATGACACTCAATGTAAATAGTGATAGCTGGCAACTAGAGTTTGAAGATGGTACTGTGATGGATGGCACAAAAGCAGAGCATATTAAAGAGGCTGCGCAGGTGTTATCGCAATATTGTGATGTGCTTGCCGTGAGAGCTTTTCCTGGGCTGGTAGATAAAAGTCAAGATGAGCTAGAGGTCGTACTTTCTGCATTTATGCAATATGGGAGTGTGCCGGTTGTAAATCTAGAAAGCAGTACGGCGCATCCGCTACAAGGCTTTACAGATGCAATTACGATTTACGAACTCACCGAAAGTCTACGTGCAGCAAATAAAAAGCCTAATGTCGTGTTGACCTGGGCGCCACACCCTAAAGCATTGCCACACGCAGTTGCAAACTCATTTGTCCAGACGATGCAAAAGGCAAATGTGAATTTCATAATTACTAATCCAAAGGGTTATGATCTCAATCCAGAAATACGTGGAGAAGTACCGGTGATTCATAACCAGAAAGAAGCCTTTGCAAATGCCGACATTATTTATGTAAAAAACTGGAGCAGCTATGAAGATTATGGTAAGGTGCAATCGCAAGACAGTAACTGGATAATTAATGCCGAAAAACTTAAGGGAACCAATCAAGCCAAAGTTATGCATTGCCTACCTGTGCGTCGTAACGTTGTCATTGCAGATGATGTGCTAGACACCGAGTCAAGCGCTGTAATCCAGCAAGCTGGTAATAGAACGTGGGCTGCACAATGGGTGCTTAAAAACATACTCGACAATGATAAATAAACAGCAACTTACCATAGTAAAAATAGGTGGAGACATTGTAGATTATGATGAGCTACTCACCTCATTTTACACGCATTTTAAGGCAATTTCTGGTCCTGCTATTATCATACACGGAGGAGGAAATAAAGCATCTACTTTACAAGAGCAGCTGGGTTATATCCCAGTAAAAGTAGACGGGAGAAGGGTTACAGATGAGACTACGCTAGAGGTTGTGACAATGGTGTATGCCGGACTTCTCAACAAGAAACTTGTCGCTGGCCTGCAGGCAAAAGGTAAAAATACCATAGGACTTTCTGGAGCAGATGGTGATGCCGTGAGAGCGCATAAACGCGAAGTGACGACGGTAGATTATGGTTTTGTAGGAGATATTAATAGAGTGAATGTGAGTTTTATAAATGACCTCCTTTCTGACGGTAAAGTGCCTGTGTTTTCTGCAATTACGCACGATGGTAATGGGCAATTACTCAACACCAATGCAGATACACTTGCTGCCAAAATTGCGGTAGCAATGAGCTCTCTCTACAACGTTCAGTTGTTTTATTGTTTTACAAAACCAGGTGTCCTTGAAGATGTAAATAATGATGAATCGATAGTAACGCGCATAGACAAAGGGCTTTATAAAGAGATGAAAACAGCGGGACAAATATTTGAAGGTATGATTCCAAAACTAGATACTGCTTTTGAGGCGCTCGATCAAGGCGTTATGAGAGTGCATCTGGGCGAGGTTGATGTACTGAGTGATAACACTATAAAACACACGACACTATGCCTTTAAAAACTCAAATAGATAGCGCCGTAGCATTACTGCAATCACTCATTGAGACACAAAGTTTTTCTAGTGAAGAAGACGGCACAGCTTTACTTATCATAAACTGGCTAGAGGAGAAGGGGATTACGCTTTCGCGAAAGCGTAACAACATCTACGCGTTTAATAAACATTATGACGCATCTAAACCGTTACTGCTTCTCAACTCGCACCACGATACGGTTAAGCCAAACAAGGGATACACCAGAGATCCCTATAGCGCTGAGATTAAGGACGGAAAATTATACGGTCTAGGAAGTAACGATGCAGGCGCTAGCCTTGTGGGATTGCTTACTGCGTTTGTACATTTTTATGAGCGTGAGGGGTTGTCTCATAATATTGTAATTGTAGCCTCTGCCGAAGAAGAGTCAAGTGGTCCTAATGGTCTTAATAGTATGCTTGCGCATTTGCCAGAGATAGATGTTGCCATTGTAGGCGAGCCTACGCTTATGAACCTCGCCATTGCCGAAAAAGGGTTGGTGGTTTTTGACGCCGTAGTAAAAGGAACGGCAGGTCACGCAGCTCACATAAAGGAGAATATGGCTATTTATAATGTGATAGAAACCTTGCAGTGGTTTGAGAATATAACTTTTGATAAAGTGTCTGATACGCTGGGTGCCACTAAGGTTACAGTAACACAAATTAATGCGGGTAGTCAACATAATGTAGTGCCTAGTCAGGTAGAACTCGTCATAGATGTAAGAGTAAACGAGCATTACAGCAATCAAGAAATCGCAGATTATATGGTGGCAAATGTACCGTGCGACACGATAAAACCAAGATCATTACGATTAAATAGTTCGCGCATCCCAAAAGAGCACAAGCTTGTACAAGCAGGAATAGCGCTAGGTAGAGAAACCTATGGATCGCCTACCTTATCTGATCAAGCCTGTTTAAGTTGTCCATCTTTAAAACTAGGTATAGGCGACAGCACTCGCTCGCATATGGCAGATGAGTTTGTCTATGTACACGAGATAGAGCAGGGGATAGCATTATACATCGAGCTCTTAGAAAAATTTTTAAACGCATAAATAATATGGGTTGTTGCAATAGTGTGAACAGCATAACCTACTAAAAAGATACCTATGAAACTTTGGGAAAAAGGAATACCAACAGATCAAAAAATAGAAGCATTTACGGTGGGTAATGATCGTGAGATTGATATCCATATTGCTAAGTATGACTTGCTAGCCAGCAAAGCACACGCAACGATGCTTGCATCTGTAGGCTTACTTACACAAGAAGAGAGCGAGCAGCTTAATAAGCAATTAGACCTTATGCTCAAGCAGGAGCAGGAAGGAGCATTTGTTATAGAAGCAGATTTTGAAGATGTACATTCTAAGATAGAAAGTGACCTTGTAAAAGCACTGGGAGATACGGGTAAAAAAATACACACAGCGAGATCTCGTAATGACCAAGTTCTTGTGGCGTTAAACCTTTATTTTAAAGCAGAGTTATCTCAAATAACTGAAGGCTTAGAGAAGTTGTTTACGACACTTCTAAAACTTGCAGAGGCGCATAAGAACACCTTACTACCTGGATATACACACCTTCAAGTGGCGATGCCCTCATCATTTGGACTTTGGTTCTCTGCCTATGCAGAGTTACTTATAGATGACCTTTACTTACTCAAAGCAGCGCAGAAGGTCGTAGATCAAAATCCGCTAGGGAGTGCAGCTGGATATGGATCTAGTTTTCCTATCGATAGAGAGATGACTACCGCGCACCTTCAATTTGCCGATTTGAAATACAATGTAATTGCTGCTCAGCTCTCAAGAGGGAAATCTGAGCGTACGGTAACGCAAGCAGTTGCAAATATTGCAAATACCTTGAGTCGTTTTGCAATGGATATATGTCTGTACTGCTCTCAAAATTTTGGATTCATTAAGTTTCCAGATGCACTTACTACGGGGAGTAGTATAATGCCGCATAAAAAGAATCCAGATGTTTTTGAATTGCTTCGTGGTAAGTGCAATCAGTTGCAAGCAATCCCACAAGAAATGATTATGATTACAAATAATCTGCCAAGCGGTTACCATAGAGACTACCAGCTACTTAAAGAAAATGCTATCAAGTCTGTTGAGGATCTTAAAGTAGTGCTAGATATTTTTGAATTTTCTATTGCTCAAGTACAAGTGCAGGATGTTAATCTGGATGATGAGAAATATCAACACCTCTTTACGGTAGATGCTATTAATGATCTTGTAACCGCTGGTGTGCCTTTTAGAGAAGCATATAAGCAAATAGGGGAGCAGGTAGAAAATGGTTCTTTTAAAGCAGGAAATACAAAGGAGCACTCACACTTAGGAAGTATACATAACCTAAGTCTTGACAAAATACAGGCAAAATTCAACAAGGCGTTATCTTAATAAGTATGTAAGACTTTAGACACATAATGAGCTTGTGTAAAATAGTATCTTCGTATTATGAGTAGTATTAAAACCTTTTTGCGTTCATTACTAGAAATAGTAGAAAACGTATATGAAAACTCTCGCAAGGTAAGTAGAAAACGTACTTGGCATCAGCACGTTGTCCCCTATGAAGGGGACTGGGCTGTAAGGCGCGAGGGTAACAAGCGTATCACTTCCAAGCATCAAAAGCAGAGCACTGCTATACGTAAAGCAAAGAGTATTGCACGTAAACGCAAGGCAGATGTAATTATACATCGTGCCGGCGGTGGGATACGAGAGCGTATAAGCTATGACTAGAATAGCTGTTTTTTATACAAATCAACCTTAGAACCATCTATGCTTGCATTTTGTAATGAAGCGATGCAAAACTCGCGGTAGGTAAAGCAAATGATAAGAGAATAAAAAAATCCCATCAATTTATTGATGGAATTTAAAGTTTTTAGATAGTACGATTATTGTAGCTCTACTCTATCAAAACCGCATTTTCAGGAATATCAAAATAGCTGTTTTCTATATCTTTTTTAAATGTAATATCAGATACATCAATAGTTGTGATATGCTCGCCAGCTTTTTCATCTTCGGTAAGCCAGTGGGTTTTGTATCCTGTGGCAAACTCTATACCGTCTACAACAGTAGTTCCCTCTACAGTCATTAATTTTTCTGGTAGGTGACCACCATCAGGAAAATATTTAGGGTAAGATACGATGTAACGTATTACCGCTAGTTTGTGATTATCTTTCCCAAAATAAAGTACATAGTAATCATCTGGAGCATCTCCCGTTCCTGCTGCAAAAGTTACTTTAATAGCGTCATAAGTGGTGTTATTATGAGTCTTATCTGCAAGTTTTTCAAGATTAACACCTTCACCATCTAGTATAAACGGTTGTGCTAGAAAGTAGTAGGGGGTAAGCGCCCAGAAGCGCATATCAAAAGGAAAAGCGGTAGAGTCCTTAACTTTTTTCCAAGCTTTCTCACCTGTCCACCCAAACTCTTGAGAGCGATCCTCTACGTGTTGATGACGTGCCTTATTGCTCCAAGTGTCAATGGTTTGATAAGTGTTACGACGTGTGCTCCCATCTTCAGGTTTATAGTCAAAATGAAACGAAAGCGGTCCATTTTTAAAATAAGTATCCAGTCCGCCGTGTGCTTCCATCGCTTGCCACACTACTTTTCCGGCATCTGTTTTATTAAGTCTAGCTTGTGCTTCACCTACACGTTTCTCAATCCACGAGTCTGGCTTTACAGCAAGATCTGGGTTTATAGCTACCTCGTTAGATGTTGTCGTGGTTTTAGTTTTTGTTTCTTGGCAAGACACACAGGCAAGTATTGCAATACCTAATACGAGAATCATTTTCTTCATCTTTAAAATATGTTGGTTAGTAAAGAAAGTTTGGTCTATTTCTATTCTTCTAACTTACATAGCAGTGTATTAAATAAATGCTAAAACATCATAGAGATAAAATAAGAGTGGAATTACGCTTTCGCGAAAGCGTAACTCTTACAACTAAAGTCTTATTAAATAATCGTGCTTTGTCCTGCGTGAATGTTTTTAAAATTACGGTTTGTGTCTTCTGGGTTTAAGATATAGTCTGCAATAAAATCACCCACTTTTGAAGTGCTTAACGGGTTTTCTGGTTTGAGATCTTCTGTTGTAAAACCTAGTTCTAAAGATTTTTCTACAGCGGTTTCTATACTTTCAGCCTCGTCTTGAAGCCCGAGATGTCTCAATAACATCGCAGCAGATAAGATAGAAGCCAGCGGATTTGCAATGCCTTTGCCAGTAGCTTGCGGGTAAGAGCCGTGTATAGGCTCAAAAAGTGCATTTTCTGTACCTATAGAGGCAGAAGCTAGAAGTCCAATAGAACCACCTATCACACTAGCCTCATCAGATATAATATCACCAAATAAGTTTTCTGTTAAGATCACGTCAAACTGCTTTGGGTTTAAAATCATTTGCATCGCTGCATTGTCTACAAAGAGAAAATCTACCGCTACATCTGGATATCCTTTTGCTATCTCAGTTACTGTTTTTCTCCACAGCCTTGATGTTTCTAGCACGTTTGCTTTATCTACGAGCGTCAATTTTTTTCGTCTGTTTTGAGCCTCTTTAAAGGCTAGATGTGCCATTCTTGTAATTTCTTTTACAGAATAGGAGCAACCGTCTGAGGCTACTTGACCATCATCACTAAGGTGTTTTTCACCAAAATAGATACCACCTGTGAGTTCGCGATAGATAGACATATCTGCGCCAGAAATGATCTCTCTTTTAAGAGGTGAATTATCTATAAGTTGCTCGTAAGCCTTCACAGGGCGTACATTACAAAAGAGTCCTAGTGATTTGCGAAGTCTCAAAAGGCCCTGTTCTGGGCGAACTTTGGCCGTAGGATCATTGTCATATTTGGGATCACCAATGGCCCCAAACAGTATAGCGTCTGATGCCTCACAAATATCTAGTGTTTCCTCAGGAAGCGGGTTGCCCGTCGCGTCTATGGCGCAAGCACCCATCATTGCTTCTGTATATGTAAAGTGATGTCCGTATTCGTCTGCTACTGCCTCTAGGGCTTTTTTTGCTTGAGCAGTAACTTCTGGTCCTATCCCGTCTCCAGGTATGATTGCAATATTAAAATCCATAGTGTGTGTTTGAATTATGTACTAAATCCCCGCCTTAGCAGGCGAGGATCTGGTAACCATTTATATATTGTGCTCTTTTAAAACACCATTCGTTCTTTTTCAAAGGCTTCTATTTCGGCCTTTTTACTTAGTAGAAAGTCAATATCATCATATCCATTAATCATACAAACTTTCTTGTAAGGATCTATTTCAAATTCCGCTTTCGTACTTCGACCTTGCTCAGCATAAACTTCAGCCATCTCAACTACCTGATTTTCTAGATCTATTGTAATAGGTAACTCAGGGTTTGCTTCTATACCTGCTAGTAATTCCTTAAGATACTCCGGCGTTACCTGAATAGGAAGCAAGCCGTTGTTAAGTGCATTACCTTTAAAAATATCTGCAAAAAAGCTTGAGATGACTACTTTAAACCCATACCCTACAATTGCCCAAGCAGCGTGCTCACGGCTAGAACCACAACCAAAGTTATCTCCAGCTACCAGAATTTTTGCTCCAGCATATTGTGGTTTATTAATAGGGAACTCTGCATCCAGCGTTCCATCTTTTTTAAAACGCCAGTCTCTAAAGACGTTATCGCCAAATCCTTTTTTATCTGTGGCCTTCAGGAAGCGCGCAGGGATAATCTGGTCTGTATCTATATTTTCTATAGGTAGCGGTACCGCTGTGCTTACGAGTTTTGTAAATTTTTCCATTAGGCTACAGCTTCTTTTGTGACGTCAACTATTTTACCAGCTATTGCGGTTGCAGCAGCAACAAGGGGGGATGCAAGAATCGTCCTTGCGCCTTGTCCCTGGCGACCTTCAAAATTTCTATTTGAGGTAGAAACACAGTACTCTCCAGCGGGAATTTTATCATCATTCATCGCTAGACAGGCTGAACAGCCAGGCTGCCGTAAGGCAAACCCAGCCTCTTCAAACACCTCTTTAAGCCCCTCTTCTTCGAGTTGCTTTGCTACTTGTTGTGAGCCAGGTACGAGCCAGGCGTTCACATTTGCAGCTTTATGTTTTCCGCGCACGTATGATGCGGCTATTCTAAAATCTTCTATTCTTGAGTTTGTACAACTTCCTAAAAACACATAATTAATAGGCGTGTCTAGTAATTGTGATCCACCCTTGAAGTTCATATACTCAAGCGCTTTCTCAAAGGTCATATCGCCTTTTTCGGGTATGGCGCCGTTTATTTTTATTCCCATTCCTGGGTTTGTTCCGTAGGTGAGCATAGGTGCTATATCTTCGGCATCAAAGTGGTATTCTTTGTCAAAAGTGGCATCTTGGTCTGTAGGGAGTGTTTTCCAGTAGGATACCGCTTTCGCGAAAGCGTCACCCTGCGGAGCAAATTTGCGTCCTTCTACATAATCAAAAGTGGTTTGATCTGGGGCAATCATACCGCCACGAGCACCCATCTCGATACTCATATTACAAACCGTCATACGGCCTTCCATACTCATCTCCTCAAAAACGTTACCCGCATACTCACAGAAGTAACCTGTACCAGCGTTTGTACCAATTTTTGAGATGATGTACAGAATCACATCCTTCGGAGAAACGTGTGGTGCAAGGGTTCCATTTACAGAAACGCGTAAGCTTTTAGGCTTGTTAAGTAACAAGCTCTGACTCGCAAATACTTGTCCCACCTGGCTCGTCCCTATACCAAAGGCAATAGTGCCAAAAGCTCCGTGCGTTGAGGTGTGACTGTCTCCACAAACCATAGTCATACCTGGTTGTGTGATGCCCAGTTCTGGTGCCATCACGTGTACAATACCATTGTATTTATGACCTAGACCATAGAGGGTGATGTTGTGTTTCTCACAGTTTTCTGTGAGTTGTTGTAATTGTTTGCGAGACATCTCATCTCTAATAGGTAAATGCTGATCTTGAGTTGGGGTATTATGATCTGCCGTGGCAACTATTTGATCTGGACGCGCTACAGGGATACCACGTTCCTCAAGCTCATTAAATGCCTGCGGACTGGTCACTTCGTGTATCAAGTGCTTGTCTATGTATAAGATTTGTGGCCCGTTATCTACCGTGTCTACCACGTGTGCATCCCAGACTTTATCAAATAGTGTTTTTCCCATTGCTATGTATGCTCTCGTAAATTACGTGTGTAATTATGATGTTTTATAAATTATGCTACGGCTCCAGCTTTGCACTGTATGTGTTGCATAATCATATGTATGTCGTTGTCTTTTACTTCCTTTTGTCTGTCTGCCACATTAAGAAACTGCTCATAAGCAGCATCTAGTTGCACTTTTGTTAGTTCGTATCCTACTTTTTTTGATCTGTAGGCAAGTGCTGCTCTGCCGCTTCTTGCGGTAAGCACGATAGATGTCTCGTTTACTCCTACATCTTTAGGGTTCATAATCTCGTAGGTCTCTCTATTTTTTATCATACCATCCTGGTGGATTCCTGAGCTGTGTGCAAAGGCATTTGCACCTACAATCGCTTTGTTAGGTTGTACGACCATTCCCATCTTATCACTTACCATACGGCTCGTGTCAAAAAGGAGTTGGGTATTTATGTCTGTATGAAGATTAAGTGTGGGGTGTTGTTTAAGGATCATTACTACCTCCTCTAGAGAGGTGTTACCTGCACGCTCACCTATACCGTTTATGGTACATTCTATCTGTCTTGCTCCATTTATCACACCTGCAATACTGTTTGCAGTGGCTAGGCCAAGATCATTGTGACAGTGGCAAGAGAGGGTTACGTTTTCTATACCCTTCACGTTTTCACGCAAGTATTTAATTTTTGCTCCATATTCTTCAGGTAAACAATATCCTGTAGTATCTGGAATATTAAGAACGGTTGCTCCGGCTGCGATGACTCGCTCAAGCACCTTTGCAAGAAATGCATTATCTGTACGACCCGCATCTTCTGCATAGAACTCTACATCATCAACAAAATTTTTCGCGTAAGCGGTTGCTTTTACAGCGCGCTCTATAATCTGCTCTGGTGTTGCATTAAATTTATACTTCATATGCGACTCACTAGTACCTATACCCGTGTGGATTCTAGGTCTAACGGCATATTTTAAAGCTTGTGCGGCAACCTCAATATCCTTCTCTACTGCGCGAGTGAGACCGCATACGGTTGCGTTTTTTACAAGTTTTGAAATCTCCTCTACAGAGCTAAAATCTCCCGGAGAGGAAATAGGAAAACCAGCTTCTATAACATCTACGCCTAAAACATCTAGACGCTCTGCTATAGAGAGTTTTTCTTTTTTGTCTAGTTTACAACCAGGTACCTGCTCTCCATCACGAAGAGTCGTATCAAAAATCTGAACTTTGTCGTTTTGCATAGCTTTCATTTCTACACGAATTTATACCTTGCTTATTCTTTGTGAATCTTTCAAATGAGAGGTCTTACGATATCAAGGTTAATTTTAGTCTAATCAAATAACTGTATGTCAATTAGTTATGAGAAAAATCATTACAACGCTTAATGATCATAATGACTCTTTATTTATTTTAATAAAGTCATTATCTAAGAGTGAAAAGCGACAGTTCAAGCTGTACGTAGGCCGACTAGTGGGAAATAGCGAGGCAAAATTTTTACAACTTTTTGAATTTTTAGACAAAGAGAAAACATACAATGAGGCTGCTATTTTAAAGTCTGGAATTGTTACCAAAACACAACTATCCAACCTCAAAGCGCATCTTTATAGACAACTCTTAATAAGCCTGCGGCTTACTCCTGCACATCAAAATATACGTGTGCAAATACGAGAGCAGCTAGATTTTGCAACCATACTATATCAAAAAGGGTTGTATAAGCAAAGCCTTAAAATTCTAGATAAAGCCAAAACTATGGCGCTAGAGAATGAGGAGAAAAATGTTGCATATGAGATTGTAGAGCTAGAAAAAATTATAGAAACCCAGTATATCACTAGAAGTATAGCCACCCGTGCAGATGAGCTTGCTGTGCAGGCCAAAAGCCTGAGTGAGCAGAACGTTATGGCGAGCAAGCTATCTAACTTGTCGCTGCAACTTTATAGCATTATGCTCAAAACGGGCTATGTAAAAAGTGATAAGGAAAAGCAAGAGCTTACAGATTACTTTGATGGGCACTTGCCTAATTATGATTACGACTTGCTCAATTTTAGAGAAAAGATGTGGTTATATAAAGCGCATCTCTGGTACAGTTTTCTTATTCAAGATTTTCTTTCTTGTTATAAATATGCAGATCGTTATGTGCGCTTATTTGATGAGAACCCTTTAATGATAAAACAGAACCCTGTTTTTTATCTCAAAGGGATACATTATTTATTAGAGTCATTATTTTATCTCAAACACGAGTCAAAATTTAGAGAAGCGCTAGAGAAACTCACCACTGTAAAGGAAAACCCTAATTTTCCTAAAGGTGATAATCTAGATACACTCTTGTTTTTATATACGAGTAGTAACCGCTTTAATCATCGCTTTATGATAGGCGAGTTTAAAGATGGTGAAGATCTCGTTAAGGAGGTTCTCACTGGATTAAAATCACCTAAATACCGTATAGATGAGCATCACGTGATGATCTTTTATTACAAGATGGCGAGTCTATATTTTGGAGCGGGTGATAACATAAAATGTATCGAGTACTGCCAGAAAATTATAAATAATCACAGCCTTAAGAGCCGTGAAGATTTAATGTGCTTCTCACGAATTCTTAATCTCATCGCTCATTATGAAGCTGGCAAAGATTACCATCTTGAGTCATTGTTAAGAAGCACCTATAAGTTTCTTATTAAGATGGATGATATGCACGAGGTACAAAAGGAGATGATTAAATTTGTGCGCAATCTGGGAGATATCTACCCTCACGAACTTAAAGCCGAGTTTAAAAAACTTCACAGTACACTCAAGCAATACGAAGACGATCCGTATGAGCGCAGAGCCTTCTTATATCTAGATGTATTGTCTTGGCTAGAAAGTAAGATAGAAAACAGACCGGTTGCAGATGTGATTAAAGCAAAAGCGCAAAAATTAATAAGGTAATCGCCCTCCGTTACCTTTTTACATACCCTAACACCATTTAATGTCAAATAACACCACCCGCCATATATTAGAAATTAACCTAGCAATGCTTTTTGTAAGTACCTCGGGAGTACTAGGTAGATACATCGATTTGCCTCCAGCCGTAACCATCGGTATACGCTCATTTCTTGCAATGTTACTACTGGGACTATTTGTAAAGTGGAAAGGTTTTTCTTTTACGCTTGCGCGAAAAGATATACTCGCAATTGCGCTATCTGGAGTTTTTATGGGACTACACTGGATTACCTATTTCTACTCATTACAATTGTCTAACGTGGCGATAGGGATGTTATCGTTATTTACATATCCAGTAATGACAAGCTTACTCGAGCCTGTGTTTTTAAAAACACAGTTTTCAAAAATGCACTTGCTACTAGGGGTACTTGTCTTGATAGGTATTTACTTTCTTGCGCCTTCTTTTGATACAGAAAACGACTACTTCCTTGCGATATTAATAGGTTTACTGTCGGCATTATGTTTTGCAATACGTAACCTCTTGGTAAAAACAAAAATAGGCTCCTACAACGGGTCTGTAGTGATGTGGTATCAAACGCTGGTGATAGCAATAATGCTTATACCGGCATATTTTATTTTTGATGCCGAAGGATTTGTAAAAGAGCTTCCTTACATAGGTATGCTTGCCCTTATCACTACTGCTTTGGGACACACGATGTTTCTCTTTAGTATTAAAAGGTTTTCTGTGACGGCTGCTAGTTTAATGGGAAGCGTGCAACCTATTTACGGAATCATCCTTGGTATTATTTTTCTTAACGAAATACCTGGGTGGCGTACCGTTTTAGGAGGTTCTCTTATTTTATTTAGTGTAGTGGTAGAGAGTTTAAGAGCGTCGCGAAATAAGTAAGAAACCCCTAGTTACAGGCCTTCCACACAGCATCTCCTTCGGGCACTTGAGCTACAAAGGTCATTTCTTCTTTCTTTACGGGGTGGGTGAGGGTAAGCTTTCGCGAAAGCAAACTTATACTACCATCAGGATTACTGCGGTCAAAACCATATTTCAGATCTCCCTTTATAGGGCAACCTATGGCCGTAAGCTGGGCGCGTATCTGGTGATGTCTCCCAGTGTGTAGGTCTATCTCAAGAAGATAAAATGTCTTAAGCTTTTTAATTACTCTGTAATCTAGAATAGCCTTTTTACTGTCTGGCACCTCGTGTTTGTGAGCGTAGCTTTTGTTTTGTTTTGGGTTGCGTTTTAAAAAGTGTGTAAGCGTGCCACTCTCTGCCGGAGGCGGATTTTTTACAAGTGCCCAGTATGTCTTTTTAGTCTGTCGCTCAGAAAACATCTTGTTAAGACGTGGTAACGCCTTGCTGGTACGGGCAAAAATAACAATGCCAGAAGTAGGTCTGTCTAGTCTGTGTACCACACCTAGATAAACCGCTCCTGGCTTATTATATTTTACGGCAATATATTTTTTTACAACTTCGCTCAGTGGCAAGTCTCCAGTTTTATCTCCCTGCACAATATCACCACTACGTTTATTAACCACGATAATGTGGTTATCTTCATATATAACGTTGAGGTTTTCTGGCGTGGAGTGCATTGTGGGTGGTTACCGCTTTCGCGAAAGCGTACTATTAATACTGCTCATCTTCATTAGGGAAGTCCTGTGATTTTACATCTGCGCTGTACTTCTCAAAAGCAGAGGTCATCTCAGTATGCATATCTAGATAACGACGTAAAAATCGCGGGTTAAACTCGTGAGTCATACCCAGCATATCGTGTGTTACGAGTACTTGACCATCTACTCCAGCACCAGCACCTATCCCTATAACGGGTATGGTTAAACTCTCTGCAACTTCTTGAGCAAGCTTAGCAGGTACTTTTTCTAGTACTAGAGCAAAACAACCTGCTTTTTGAAGCATAAGGGCATCTTCTTTGAGTTTTTGAGCTTCTTCTTCTTCCTTAGCTCGTACTGTATATGTACCAAATTTATAGATACTTTGAGGAGTAAGTCCTAGGTGACCCATTACCGGGATACCTGCGTTAAGGATACGCTTTATGCTTTCTTTTACTTCTTTACCACCTTCAAGTTTTATAGAGTGACCTCCAGATTCTTTCATAATACGTATGGCAGATCTTAGTGCTTCTTTAGGGTCACTTTGATAACTACCAAAAGGTAGATCAACTACTACTAACGCTCTGTTTGCCGCTCTTACAACAGAAGAGGCGTGGTATATCATCTGGTCAAGAGTGATAGGTAATGTTGTCTCGTGGCCAGCCATTACGTTTGATGCGCTATCACCTACAAGAATCACATCTATACCCGCACCGTCTACAATTTGAGCCATTGTATAATCATAGGCTGTGAGCATTGATATTTTCTCTCCTCGAGATTTCATCTCAGTAAGAGACTTTACGGTTACTCTTTTATATTCTTTCTTGGCTGTAGACATTTGTTTATTTTTTCTGTTACAAAAGTAGTAAATTAGATACCTATGTGTTAAACATTATAGATGCGACTCAAATATCTTTTTATTCCTATGATTGCGGTGTTCTTATTATTTGCCTTTGTTAAGGCAGATAAAGATTACTACAGGACTGCAAATCAAGATGTTTATAGTGAACAGGTAGTTAAGGAGGTGGTGCAAACTTTTTTTGAGGGATTTCACACTCAAGACTCTATTTTAATTAAAAAGGTCGTTCATCCAGATGTAATGATGCAATCTATAGGCAAGGGAGAACTAGGCGAGGTACAACTGAGCAAGCAAGACTTTAGTGGGTTTTTAAAGTCTATTTGTAGTATACCTGCGACCACCACGTTTGAAGAGCGTATAGATAGCTATGAGATAAAAATGGATGGCAAGATGGCAAATGTCTGGACGCCATATTCTTTTTACATAAACGGTAGTCTAAGTCATTGCGGGACTAATAGTTTCCAACTTTTTAAGCGCAACGGTGTCTGGAAGATATTTTACATAGTAGACACACGTGATCGCGAGGGTTGTGGCGAGAAGCGAGGATAGCTGCAGTAGCTCTCTAATCTAGCTTGTATATTAATCTAAAGTCCATATTAAATTCAACACCGGTAGAGAAACCCTCGATACGCTTTGGGTCTGTATCGCCGAAGAAAAAGTTATCTTCAAAATCAAATCTATTAAAGGTTGGATTTTGAATATCACTATATCTATTATCTTTAAAACGTATACCAAGACCAAAGTTAACACGTAGCATAAGTTTGTTTGATAATCTTGTATACTCACCAAAGTTTACTAAAAATCCATTTTTCACACGTTGATAATCTGCACGCTCATATGATACTTGTGTAACAGTTCCATTTAAATCATTTACTGGCTCAAAAGTGTCAAAAAGTAGTGTTTCTTTACTGTTTATGTAAAACAACTCTAGCCCAATATAATTTGTATACTTCTCACCTTTGCCTATAAAGTAAAGTACCTCTGGACGTATTTCATAAAGACTATAATTGTTTGAGTCTTCATTTGTGTAAGGTAAGCCTTGAAAACCTACTCCCACGCTACCTCCCACAGACCAGTGAGTGTTAAGCGATCTCGTGTACCCCACATTTATTCTAGGAAAAGGTGTGATAGGACTTACTAAACTAAGGCTCACATATGATTTTACGGGTATTCTTGAGATGCTATCTCTCCGCTCTATTTTTTTAATACGCTTCTCTACACGTATTGCTTTTCTTTCTTCTCTGGTAGTTTGTGATAGTGCAAAGTGAGTTGTAAATAAAAAAAGAATAAGTAGGCTTCTAGTAATTCTCATTTGTGGTAGGATTTAGTGAGGATTCTTAACCAAGATACAGAATAGCAATTAAGGTTGCGTGATAGGTGGTTTTATATTTTTAACAATCTGACATTGCAACATTCATCGCAAGGCCACCTTCTGAGGTTTCTTTGTACTTTGTGTTCATATCTTGAGCTGTTTGCCACATCGTCTCTATGACTTTATCTAGTGGGACTTTGGCATTTGCAGCATCTGCATCTAGCGCCATCTCACAGGCATTAATCGCTTTTATAGCTCCCATTGCATTGCGCTCTATACAAGGTATCTGTACAAGTCCGCCTATAGGGTCACAGGTAAGACCTAAGTGATGCTCCATTGCAATCTCTGCTGCCATAAGAACTTGCTCTGGAGTACCGCCCATAAGCTCTGTAAGACCTGCTGCTGCCATAGCACTAGAGACTCCTATTTCTGCCTGGCATCCACCCATTGCGGCAGAGATGGTTGCTCCTTTTTTAAAGAGACTTCCTACCTCTCCAGCTACAAGTAAGAACCTTTTAATATCTTCAAAGTTTGCATCGTGATTTTCTATAACGATGTAGTACATAAGCACAGAAGGGATTACGCCTGCGCTTCCGTTAGTAGGAGCGGTCACGACACGTCCTAGAGATGCATTTACCTCATTTACTGCCAGAGCAAAGCAGGATACCCATTTTAATATTTCGCGAAAGCGTACTTCTTGCCCACGTATAGCTTCTATCCACTCGTACTTATCTGTGTATGCTGTGTTTTTTTGTAAGCGTAAGTGCGTGTCAAAAGCGCGTCTTCTCACATTGAGACCACCCGGGAGCGTTCCCTCAGTGTGACAGCCTGTGTACATAGAGTCAAGCATTACATCCCAAATCTGTTTAAAACGCTCATCAATCTCCTCTTGAGTATTGAGGTACAATTCATTTTCTAAAATAATTTCAGAAATGGACTTGCCTTCTTGCTTACAGAATTTAAGTAATTCGGTTGCTTTTTCTATAGGCCTAGGGAAACATTCAAAGGCTATCTTCTTGCGCTGTGCTCGCTTTCTTTCTTTTTGAATTACAAAACCACCGCCTATGGAGTAGTACACCTCTCTTACTTTCTTCCCATTAGTAAGTGTTGCTGTAAAGCGTATTCCGTTAGGGTGAAAAGGGAGAAATTTTCTATTAAAAATAATATCCTCTTCTGGGTCAAAACTAAAGGTGAGTGACCCATCCAGCTCTAATCTTCTAAAAAGTTTTATGTGTTCTACCGTAGTCGGGATGTCTTCTATATTGCAGGTTGTAGGGTCTGCACCCGTAAGTCCCATAATAACGGCAACATCAGTAGCGTGCCCCTTACCAGTGAGAGATAATGAGCCGTAGAGGTCTACTTTTAAATGCTCTATGAGCTCAAAGTCACCTTTGGTCTTAAGTTTTTCAATAAATCTAATGGCCGCTCTCCACGGTCCTAGCGTATGAGAACTAGAAGGTCCCACACCTATTTTAAGCATATCAAAAACAGAAATAGCCTCTATTTGCTTGTTCATAGATCAAGTCGCATTATATAATCGGTTTGAATCTCTGCAATCATATCATAATCGTGAGTGCCTACTATCTTAAAACCGTGTCTTTTATAAAATTTTATGGCCTCTGGGTTTTCTTCCCAAACGCCCAGCCAAATGTAGTTTTTTTCTAACTCCTTTGCTTTAGAAATCGAAAATTCTATAAGCTCGCTTCCGTAGCCTTTTCCTAAGTAGGGGATATCTATGTAGATACGTTCTACTTCTAATCCATTTTTTTCTTGAAACTCTGTTTGGGCGTTGCCTGTATTGAGTTTTAAATAGCCTAGAATTTCATCTTTCTCTTTATAAAAATACCAGTATGAATCTCGGTTGGATAGTTGTTTGTTGAGGTTCGCTTTCGCGAAAGCGTCTTCATAATACCTCTCAATCACACCAGGTGCATTTTTTGAAGCAAAAGCTGCCGAGTATGTACGCATAGCAAGATCACGTAGGGTAGTAAGATCTTTTAATGTGATAGGAGTGAGGCGCATACTGACCTAGCTTGTTGTGGTGCGAGAAATAATTAAAATAATGATTACAAAACCGTTATTCATCGCGTGGAGTGCCATAGGCCAAACGATGTTTTCATTTTTGATTTTAAGTAATCCCATCATAAACCCTGAAATTATTCTAGGTATAATAAGGGCAATGAGCGCTGCATTAAGCACAAAGGTGTCTACATAATTATTAATATGTACCATACCAAAAAGTAGCGAACTCACAACAAGAACAACCGTAGAATGTCGTGATAAGAAGTTGCGTATTTTGAGGGTGCTTTGCTCGGGTATAAGCTGTTTAAGAATCGTAAATATGGTAAATAAGAATACGGCTATAAACCCAAGTTTTACAGCCCAGTGCACATCTGTAGGGATAAATTTATTTGAGTAAAAAAGTGGCCAAGAGCATAAAAGCAATATCACATCTGCGTGAGAAGGTTTTATAAGCGTGCGGAACATCATCTCCTCAATAATGGGAGCAAATATTACCGCGAGTACAAATAACTTAAGCGGGTTGTCTTGCAAGAGTTCCTTTAAGAAACTTTGCTCATATTGCGCTTCAAATAGATCTGGAAACTGAGCTTTTACAATGCCAAATGCTATAAAAAATAAAATGTATAACGCCCAGAGATAGAGGTAATACCTTACGAGATTTGAGGTCTTATTGATAAGCTAGTTTTTGAGTAAAGTGACTTTTATTGAGAGAATAAAGTTACTCAATACTTCGCACTTTTTGCTCCCATTTCCAAGCGCTTGCTAGCATATCATCTAGACTACTTTTTGCTGTCCAGCCTAGCTCTTGATTTGCCAGTGTAGTATCTGCATAAGCGGCAACTACGTCACCAGGTCTTCTGGCTACAATTTTGTAATTTAATTTTTTACCAGAAACGTTCTCAAAAGAAGTGATAACATCCATCACAGAGCTACCAGTACCAGTACCTATATTAAAGACCTCGTAGTTAGATTTATTCTTGTTATTAAGTAAACGCTCCAGAGCTACGACGTGCGCTTTTGCTAGATCTACTACGTGTATATAATCGCGTATGGCTGTGCCGTCTGGAGTAGGGTAGTCGTTACCATAAACAGATAGCTCCTCTCTAAGTCCTATGGCCGTCTGAGTGATATAGGGAACAAGATTTGCTGGTACTCCCAGCGGTAATTCACCTATATGTGTAGAAGGATGCGCTCCTATGGGATTAAAGTATCTTAATGCTATCGCCTTTAGTTCTGGCAGTATTGAGCAGGTATCTCTTATAATCTCTTCACCTATCTGCTTTGTGTTTCCATATGGAGAAGCCGCTGGTTTAACGGGTGCACTTTCGGTTATAGGTAACTCGTCTGCCTGCCCATAAACGGTACACGAAGAACTAAAAATAAATGTAGGAAGCTCAAGTTTTTTAAGCTGTTGTAGTATGTATGTAAGCGTCCCTATATTATTTTCATAATACAGAAGCGGGTTTTTTACACTTTCACCCACCGCCTTTGAAGCGGCAAAATGAATCACTCCACCTATGTCTGTGTGTTTATTGAAAAAATCTTCAACAAGCTTTTTCTCACGTAGGTCAAAAATTTCTAAAGCAGGCTCTATACCAGTTATGGCAGTTATACCCGCAAGCACCTCTTGAGAAGCATTAGAACAGTCGTCTATAATAATAACATCGTAGCCTTTAGTTTGTAACTCTACAACGGTATGAGAACCTATAAACCCTAATCCGCCGGTGACTAATATTTTCATAGTGGTGCGTGTTCTTTTTTTGCTTTCGCGAAAGCGTACTCAACCCTTTTTTAAAAAATGAAATACGTGCTTAATACAAGTAACACGATACAAAGGCCTACAATCCAAGCATATTTCCAAGGTGTTGTGTCTATGGCTTCTGTTTGTTTTGGGACGTAGATATCTTGTTTTGGCTTTAAAACACGCACAAGAAGCATTATTAGAATATTTACAACAAATAAGATACCCATCACGTGTAAAAAGTGAGGAAAAGCCTCTGCTTCTATAATTGCCAGTTCTCCAGCGTCTGTAATTCCATTTGCAGCAGCTTCGGTAAGAGCATTTTCTTGAAAGATAGGGCGGAGGTACATACTTATTAAGTACATAATCACTCCGGCAATCATCACGATTTTTGCTCCTATTGCTGGCACTCGTTTACTCACAATACCTACTAATACTACAGAAAGTATAGGTACACTTAAACTACCTAGTGCTTGCTGTATATAATCAAATAATCCATCTGGCGCGTTTGCAATAAAAGGAGCTATAATCATAGCCACAATAGCAAGGCCAAGTCCAAATATTTTACCTGCTTTTACCGCTTTATGCTCTGATGCGTCGCGGTTAAAAAACTTCTTGTATAAGTCAAAACCAAACAGTGTAGCACTACTATTTAATAAGCTATTAAATGAGCTTAATACCGCTCCAAAAAGTACGGCTGCAAAAAAGCCTACTAGGGCAGGTGGTAATACTTCTTTTACAAGGACAGGGTACGCCTTATCTGCAGATTCTAAGTTTTCACCAAAAAGGTGCCACGCAATAATACCTGGCAGTACTACTATCACAGGTATTAAGAATTTTACAAATGCTGCGAGCATCATCCCTTTTTGCCCTTCTTTAAGGCTCTTTGCGCCAAAAACACGTTGCAAAATCGCTTGGTTAGTACCCCAGTAATAAATCTGAGCAATCATCATCCCAGTAAAAATTGTTCCAAAAGGAATAGAAGAAGTTACATCACCTGTTACATCAAATTTATCTTGATTTTCTGCCCATAGCTCGTTGAGTCCATCGCCTACATTACCGTCACCTATAAGCTTAAGTCCAAAATAAGGGATTAACAACCCACCTATCAAGAGGCCTATTGCATTTACAAGGTCAGATACGGCTACAGCTTTAAGCCCTCCAAATATGGCATAAACAATACCTATAAGCCCTA
Organism: Dokdonia sp. MED134; assembly: GCF_000152925.2. Classification (NCBI taxonomy): domain Bacteria; kingdom Pseudomonadati; phylum Bacteroidota; class Flavobacteriia; order Flavobacteriales; family Flavobacteriaceae; genus Dokdonia; species Dokdonia sp. MED134. Next base: position 2,689,109 of record NZ_CP009301.1, read on the forward strand.
TAGTCCATACACATACCATTATGGTAGCAGCGTCAGACAGGCCTAGTAATTCTGGTAAGTCAAACATTGTACTAAATGCGATAGACCCAGAGTAGAGTATAGTAGGAAGGAGAACTACCCCAAAGGCTAGTAAGAATAAGATCGAGAGTATGGCTTTTGTGTTTTCGTCAAAGCGTTCTTCTATAAATTCTGGTATCGTCGTGATACCTTTGTGCATATATTTTGGTAAAAAATAAACAGCCGTTACAACCATCGCAATGGCTGCTAGTGTCTCCCACGCCATTACTAAGATACCCTCAGAAAATGCTTGACCATTGAGACCTACTATTTGCTCTGCAGAGAGGTTTGTAAGTAGTAAAGACCCTGCTATGGTAAGTGCTCCTAGGCTTCTTCCTCCCAGGTAGTATCCGTCTGCACTTTTTTCGTCTGTGCCGCGGGTTTTCCACCAGGCGTATCCTGCTACTAGCAATGTAAATCCAAGAAATGAAATGAGTCCCATATGGTTAAGTATTTATTAGTCTAGGGTCTAAAATATGACTTTTTAATAGAATATTAGCACTTCTATTGCGAACCTTGTTACTATAACGTTTGCGTGTTTTTATTGCGCTTTCGCGAAAGCGGTCTCCTCAACATTGTATAATTCTCATTACTAATGCTTTTAACTATGGGGTGTAGTTTTTTAGGCAAACTCGCTTTCATAATAAGCACTTGCGTCTTGTAGTAAGAGATCGAGGTACTTGTTTTCTTTTGCCACACGAGCTTCGTCCCACCCTAAGTATTGTATCATATCTTCTTGCACAAGATCACGATAGAGATGTACAGAATGGATGTCAAAGTAAAGTCTACCCGTACGCCTCACAAAAAAGTCCGAAAGGCTGTTAGTCATCTCGTGGTGTACACTGTACCATACCTCTGCTCTTAAGAGTCGCTCTTCTGGGTCGTCATTTAAGAAGTAACTCATCTTTGAGATTATGGTATCACTTTGCTTACCATAAGTGGTGGCGAGGTACCAGCTCTGGTAGGAGTCTATGATACCCGCTGTCTCAAGTTGTTTTGCAATAGTGACTTGGTAAGCGTCTACCTCTTCGGTATTTGATAATGGAGTAGCAGTGAGGGGTATCTTATCTGTATAGGAGGTGACGAGGTGACTTTTTTTCTTTTCTGGGATATCTTTAAGTACTTTATCTATTACTCGTTGAGCCATCTTGCGGTATCCCGTAAGCTTACCACCAGCAATAGATATAAGACCCGTCTCTGAGACAAAAATCTCATCCTTTCTACTTAACTCAGATGGGTCTTTGCCATCTTCGTGTATAAGAGGGCGTAAGCCTGCCCAGTTTGACTCAATATCATCTATTTTGAGTTGCAGGTCTGGAAACATATTATTTGTAGCGTCTAGTAAATATGTAGCGTCTGCCTGCGTAGCAACCACTCTGTTGAGATTGCCACTGTAATTTGTGTCTGTAGTACCTACATAGGTTGACCTGCCACGCGGAATGGCAAAAATCATACGTCCATCTGGCACGTCAAAATAGATAGATTGTGTAAGCGGGAAACGCTCCCTAGAGAAAACAATATGCACTCCCTTTGTAAGGTGTAGGTGCTTACTGTTCATAGAGTGATCTTTCTTTCTTAATAGATCTACCCAGGGACCTGCCGCAGAGACATAGTTTTGTGCTTTAAGTTTAAATGACTTATCGTTATTGTGATCATAGCAGTGTAGGCTTTTGATTTTACCTTTTGCATCATACTTAAAAGAGGTCATCTCACAATAATTAATTATGGTGGCACCAAAGCTTGCAGCTTTCTTAAGAAGTTCTACCGTAAGGCGCGCATCATCTGTGCGATACTCTGCATAGTAACCACCACCTATGAGATCTTTGGTATTAAGTAAGGGTTCTCGTGATGCAGTCTCTTCTGCGCTTAACATTTTGCGTTTATCAGCTCCCTCTACATTTGCAAGAAAATCATATACTTTAAGGCCTATTGCAGTCATCATCTTACCGTAAGTTCCTCCTTCTATGAGTGGTAATAACATCTTTTCTGGAACTACGAGGTGAGGGGCAAGAGTGTGCACAATAGCACGCTCACTACCTGATTCTTTTACAAGTCCTATTTCCATTTGTTTTAGGTAGCGCAAGCCGCCGTGTATGAGCTTTGTAGATTTATTACTTGTTCCTGAGGCAAAATCATTTTTTTCTATAAGGCATACTTTCATCCCTCGTGAGGATGCGTCTAGTGCAATACCAGCCCCGGTAACGCCACCACCTATGATGATGAGGTCAAATTTTTCTTGCTGCGCTCGTTGTAATTGTCTTTGCCTATCAAGTACAGAAAACCTAAGTGGTGTGTCTTCTTGCGTAGCTAGCATTTGGTTTGTAGTGCTCTTTGTTCTTGCGACAGCATTTTTCCAACCGGTATATATTTTTGATCGCTCATATTGAGTGATTTTAGGTTCAAAGATGGTGTCTACTTGGCGTATCTTGGCAATGTCTTTTTTGTTCCAAATACCAGATTGTATACCTGCAAGAAAGGCTGCGCCTAATGCTGTTACTTCGAGCATTTTTGGGCGGTCTACTTGTACGTTAAGTAAGTCAGACTGAAACTGCATTAGGTAATTATTTGCCGTAGCTCCCCCATCTACTCTAAGGGTTTTCATTTGCTTGCCAGAGTCTTCTATCATTGCATCGAGTACATCTCTGGTTTGATATGCAATGGCATCTACAGTGGCCTTTATAATATCATTTTTTGTAGAGTCTAGTGTGAGACCATATATGGCTCCCTTTGCGTCCATATCCCAGTGCGGAGCGCCTAGCCCTGCAAATGCGGGTACGACGTAGAGATCATCTGTAGCTGGGGTGTTTACACAGATGCTTTCTGTGTCTTGAGCGTGGTCTATAACATCTAGTTTATCACGTAACCATTGTACAGAAGCACCTCCAGCAAAGATGGATCCCTCGAGGGCATATTTTACTTTGCCATCTGGTAAACTTGCACAGAGGGTAGTGAGTAATCCATTTTTAGATTTAAATGGTTTCTTTCCCGTATTCATAAGTACAAAACAACCGGTGCCGTAGGTGTTTTTTGCCACACCAGACTTGTACCCTCCTTGACCAAAGAGGGAAGCTTGTTGATCACCTGCAACACCACTTATAGGAATGCTGATGCCATTTGTTGTAATCTCGCCAAAATGTGATGCAGAGTTCTGTACCTGTGGTAACATTGAGGTAGGTATGGTAAGTGCATCTAGTAGTTTTTTATCCCACTCTAGATTTATGATGTTGTAGAGCATCGTGCGACTCGCGTTAGAGTGATCTGTAGCGTGTATTTTGCCGTTTGTAAACTTCCAAATAAGCCAAGTGTCAATCGTTCCAAAAAGGAGGTCACCTTGCGCTGCTTTATCAGATGCTCCTGGTACGTTGTCTAAAATCCATTTTATCTTTGTGCCAGAAAAGTAAGAGTCTATGATGAGCCCAGTATTCTTACGCACATACTCGTCTAAGTTTTTTGATTTGAGTTGCTCACATATAGTTTTTGTACGCTTGTCTAGCCACACAATCGCATTATAAACAGGTTCTCCAGTATTTTTATCCCAGACTACGGTGGTCTCTCGCTGGTTTGTAATACCTATCGCAGCAATTTCTTCCGCACCAATATCAGAAGTTGATATAACTTCTTTAAAAACAGCTTTTTGGGCTTCATAAATTTCAAGAGGGTCGTGTTCAACCCAGCCGTGTTGTGGGTAATGTTGTTTGAGTTCTCTTTGGGCAATATTCTTTATAGTACCCTTATTGTCAAAAATGATAGCTCGTGTGCTGGTGGTACCTTGGTCAAAGGCAACAATATATTTCTTATCCATACTTTAAAAACCTTACGTGTACGTGGCTTTTAAAGTTAAGGTATTAACGGCAGTTCTTAAAACATCACCGCCTTATGTATGAAGCAATAGTTAAGAGGCGAGAATATCTAAGATACGCTCCATTTTCATACCTCGCGATCCTTTTATAAGTACTGTTGTGTCTGCTGGTATTTGTTTTGAGTACGCTTTCGCGAAAGCGTCATAACTCCCATAAACTTTTTGTTCAGGGTGAGGAGAAGAAGTTCCAAAATCTGGGCCTATCGCATAGACTTTTGAGATGTTAAGATTATGTGCAAGGTCTAAAATGGCTTGATGTTCTGCTTTTGAGGTTTCACCCACTTCAAACATATCTCCTATAAATGCAATTGCATTTGTGCCTGTGGCTTGCAGGTTTTTTAATGCAGCAGCCATACTTGTCGGGTTGGCATTGTAAGCGTCTAGTATAATCTTGTATGTGTCTTTGTCAATAATTTGTGATCTATTATTTGACGGCACATATTTTTCTATGCCATTTTTGATGTGGGTAAGTGGCACGTCAAAGTGATTGCCCATAGCCATAGCTACAGCAATATTTGAGAAGTTATATGTACCTATGAGATTACTTGTAATCGTGGTTTCACCTACAGTAATCTTTAAGTTTCCTGAGCCATCTTCTAGATATACTGGGTACTCGCTTTGTGATGAGCCAAAGGTTTTTGAAACAATATTTGCAGACTGTCGTACTTGAATCTCATCTTGATCATTTATAAAGACGAGCTCATTGTTTTCTCGGAGGTAATTATAAAGTTCACTTTTACCTTTTATCACACCCTCAAAACCTCCAAAGCCTTCTAGATGAGCTTTGCCAAAGTTTGTGATATACCCAAAATTAGGTTGTGCAATCTCACACAGCATTTTTATCTCCCCTTGATGATTTGCGCCCATCTCTACAATACCTATTTCTGTGCTAGCATCCATAGTTAGTAGGGTGAGTGGTACCCCTATGTGATTGTTGAGATTGCCTTTTGTGGCAATAACGTTGTACTGCTCAGACAGCACGGCATAAATAAGTTCCTTTGTAGTGGTTTTTCCGTTACTACCTGTGATGCCTATGATGGGTATGTCTAGGTAGTTGCGGTGATAATTTGCAAGTTGTTGTAAAGTACTTAAAACATCATCTACAAGCACAGACCTATCTGTAACATATTCTTTTTCATCTACAATTGCTAGAGACGCTCCAGATTTAAGGGCTTGCTGGGCAAATTTATTTCCGTTGAAGTTTTCGCCTTTGAGCGCAAAATAAATTTGATTTTTCTCAAGGCTTCTTGTATCTGTACAAACACCATTGCTATCTAAAAAATGAAAATGCAACTCTGCTATAGTCATATCTTGTAAACTGTTGTATTAAAAAAGCCCTCACGAGAGAGGGCTTTTTGATATATGTTAATTAAGAGGGTTATCTAGCTCTCTTTCCGGTTTTTGATTTTGATCCTACACGAGACATCGCACAACGGAAACCAATATCATCTGTTGCCATACCTTGTGGTAAGAAACGGCGCTGTGCTGGGTCAAGCCAGTAAGCTCTGTCTCTCCAAGAACCTCCTTTGTAAACACGCACTTCGTCATTTATTAAAGACGTTCTATTGTTAGAGTCATCATAACGGCGCTCTATTGTTCCGGCACTATCTTGCTCAACTCTATGTTGTGGCGAGTTGTACATTTTTTTGCCAGATTCTGGATTTTCTGCATCGTCATTAAACGACTCAAAGTATCTTGTAGATCTTCTGTCACCATCTCTAAAGTTACGGTTGTCACTTGTAGAAAATTGAGTTCTTAGGTAAGTCTCATCTTCATCTACCGGTACCTGTAATATTTCTCCAGGTAAATCTCTTGCGATAATACTTCCGTTTGCAAGTGTATCATATACGATAGAGTCTGTAGTAACTACTTTTACCTTTCCATCTTCTCCTATTGCATTCTTTGTGTAAACGTTACCACGGTAGTAGTTAAAGTCATTAAACTCATCATCTACTATAGGTCTATAAACATCTGCTACCCACTCAGACACGTTACCAGCCATATCGTAAAGGCCAAAGTCATTAGGCTCATAGCTCTTTACCTCTGCGGTGATATCTGCATTATCATCAGACCATCCAGAGATTCCTCCGTAATCACCATCTGCTTGTTTAAAGTTTGCTAAGTGATCTCCACGAGTACGTCTACTAGACGATCTTGTGTATGATCCATCCCAAGGATATTTTTTACGACCACGATAAACATTGTAGCTTCTTAACTCTGTAAGACCTAGAGCTGCATACTCCCACTCTGCTTCTGTAGGTAGTCTATAGTTTGGTAAAAGAACTCCGTCAGAACGTTGTACAAAAATGTTCGTACTATCATTTTGCTTCATTCTACGCTCACTAGATTTTCCACCACGAGCAAGACTATCACTTCCTCCATAGGTTAGTGTTGGTGCGTTTAAGTATGTTTCTGTATCAAAAGTAGAGCTTGCGTCTACATCAAATCTAGCCCCTCTAGCCGTAAACCCTTGCTCTTCTAGAATTAACTCGTTTACACGGTTAGATCTCCAGTTTGCATACTCTACAGCCTGTATCCAGCTCACACCCACCACAGGGTAGTTTGCATATGCAGGGTGACGTAGGTAGTTTTCTGTCATAGTCTCGTTAAAACCAAGACGGTTTCTCCATACCAATGTATCAGGAAGTGCTCCCTTGTAAATGTTTCTGTAATTTTCTTCTTCTGGAGGGAAAACCTTCTTAAGATAGTCAAGGTATTCTAGGTACATCCCGTTAGTAACCTCAGTTTCATCTATATAAAAAGATTGTACGTGTTGCTGGTTTGGAGAGTTATTCCAGTCGTGCATTACGTCATCTTGTACCTTACCCATTGTAAAAGTACCTCCCTCTACAAATACGAGTCCTGGTCCCGTAGCTTGCTCTTCATAATCTGTTTTAAGTTTAAAACCTCCGTTTTTACCGTCTACTTTCCAGCCAGTTCCTCTAGAGGAATCTTTGTAGTCGTTTGATTTACTGCAACTTGCTACTGAAAGAGATATCACAGCAAGCGCCAGCATTTTTAATGCTAAGTGTGGTTTCATAGGTATTAGGTTCATTAGATTTGGGGTTGCAATATAGTAATAACTCGTTAAAGTGCAAGCATTTTACGACGTCGAACCCAAAAAAATATTAACTAGTTATAGGTAACTCATTAGTAACGGCGTGATTTATTCTTTATTATTGTCTATACAAAAAAAATACTGCCATTGCCTCAGCTTTAATACTAAGCCCTGCGCCACTGCGTTACCATACTAATGAGATCTACCATTACCTTATTATTTTTATTACTTACAATCACTGCTTTCTCACAAACGGAGCAATTACGCCTTGATTGGGGTGAGATGACAAGGAGTACCAGTGCTGGCAACACATTAGAGTCTATTAATCTCTCACAAGATAATGAAGGTAACTGGGAGTATCATACGCAATTTCCTACAGCTACTCGTCTGGATCCTGTCACAACACAGTTTGTAAACATACAGCTAGAGCCATTGCCATACGACCTACAGGGGCTAATTAATAAGGATGATTTGCCATCACAGGTGCGTCCTAAGATTAAGGCGGCTCGCGCTAGAGATAAAAATTATGGAGTTATTACATTTAATCCATTTGTAAATCAAAATGGCCAAATAAAAAGAGTAGTGAGCGCTGGGGTTAATTACGCTTTCGCGAAAGCGCAATCTCAACAATTCTCATCCTTGCCTATTACAAATAGTGTACTTGCAACTGGTAATTTTTATAAGTTCTATGTAGAGGAAACTGGAGTGCACCGCATAAGCCGGAACTTTTTGCAAAGCCTTGGGATGAATGTAAACAACATTGATCCTTCAAAAATAAAAGTATACGGGTATGGAGGTTCGCCATTACCATTTCTCAATAGTGATAATACAGAGTTTGATTTGAGGGAGATTGCCGTACAAATAGAAGGGGGTCAAGATGGCTCTTTTGACTCAAATGATGGTGTCTTGTTTTATGGAGAAAGCACACGAACATATCACGAAGAGCTAGATACACACATTAATCCATATGCAGACAGGTCATATTATTTTATAACCGTAGATGGTAATAATGGACAGCGCATCCAGGCGTATGTAGAGCCTGCAGGGGTGGCCTCTGTGACTTATAGCACGTATGATGATTATGAGTTTTATGAAGAGGATGAGGTAAGTCTAGTTAAAATAGGAAGAAGGTGGTTTGGAGAATCTTTTAGTTTTGAGAATGAGCAGTCTTTTGATTTTGAGTTTACAAACGTAGTTGCCGGTCAGACAGCAAGCTTGCGGGTGGTAGCTGCAGCAACATCAGAGAGTTCTACGTCTTTTGATGTTTCGGTAAATGGTGCTGGTGTAGGCTCTATACCTATTTTACCTATTAATGGTATTGTGCTTGCAAGGGGAGATGAGCTTGAGGTACAAGTTCCCATTACGAGTGAAGAAGTAACGGTTACCCTTACCTACAATAATAGTGGAAATCCTTCTAGTACCGGTTATTTAGATTTTATAAGTCTAGAGGTGCCGTCACAGTTAAGTGGTACAGGAGAGCAATTTAATTTTCGCAATGTAAATGCTGCTCTAGAGACAGGTGTAGGGGCATATACATTTTCTAATGCCCAGGGGTATTCTCAGATATGGGAGGTGACAAACCAGGCAAGTGTGCGTGCTTTGCAGATACAAGATCAGAGCGCTATTACTTTTAAAAGTAATCTTGGTACAGATAGGCGTTTTGTAGCGGTACACCCATCAGATTATTATGAGCCGCTTCGTGAGGGAGGTAGTGCCTTGGTAAGTAATCAAAATTTAAAGGGCACTATATTTTTGAATAGTAGCGGTAGCTTTCAAGATGTAGACTATCTTATGATTACTGGTAACACACTCTTGTCACAAGCCGAAAGGTTAGCACAACATAATAGAGATTTTAGAGGTCTTAACGTCAAGACAGTAACGCTAGAGCAGATATATCAAGAGTTTGGTGGAGGTAAGGCAGATATTGGGGCAATACGCAATTTTGTGAGATATGTTTATGAAAACGCATCGTCTGATGCAAATAGGCTTAAATACGTATGTCTCTTTGGAGATACCTCTGTAGATTATAAAAATCGTATCACAGGTAATAATAATGTAATGCCCACATATCAAACTTTTGATAGTTTTAGTCTTGTGCGTTCTTTTATGAGTGACGATTTTTATGGCTCCCTAGATCCAGATGAGGGAAGGATGCTCGCCTCAGATAAATTAGATCTGGCTGTAGGGCGCATTGTGGCTGATACACCACAACTGGCAAATACAGTAGTAGATAAAATTATTAATTATGACGCAAGAGCATCTTATGGTAGGTGGCGTAATAATTTTGTCCTTGTCTCAGATGATGTAGATGAGGCATTTGAGTTTACTCAGCTTCAGGGCACGCTCGATAATTTAGGAGATCAGATAAGTGTAGAGAAGCCCTTTGTAAATGTTATAAAAATACATAGTGATGCTTTTCAGCAGCAATCTTCAGCTGGTGGGGATAGGTATCCTCAGGTAAATGAAGCTATAGAAAATGCGATAGAAGTAGGTTCACTTGTTGTGACTTACCTTGGTCACGGTGGAGAAGAACTTCTCGCAGCCGAGGCTATAGTTACTCAAAATGAAATTGACAATCTTGATAATGGTGAGCGATTACCGCTTGTGGTAACGGTTACGTGTGAGTTTGGAAAATTTGATAACCCAGAGCGACCTACTGGTGGTGAAGAGCTTTTTTGGAATGCAGAAGGGGGAGCCGTAGGACTTGTTACTACAACTCGTGAGATAACAGTAACGCTTGGAGTACAATTTAATAATGCACTCGTAGAGCAACTCTATTCTTTCGGGACTAATGAGGTACAGAGCGTCGCAGAAAATATAAGAGCTTCAAAAAATGGTATTTCTGACCCGTTAAGAAGGGTAATATTCTTTGTGGGCGATCCTGCTATGAAGCTAGCTTTTCCAAAACCAGATATACAATTGAGCGCAGTAAATGACGTACCCGTTACTGAGGAGTTACCTGTTCTGAAAGCACTGGATCTTGTAAAAATTAATGGACGAGTGACCACAGAATTCGGGCAAACGCTTACAAATTATACAGGCACACTTGCTGTGACCTTATATGATAAACGTGTAGAGAGACAAACACTAGGTAATGACGGAGTACAAATAGGAGGAGATCTTGCAATAATGGATTTTACTACACTAGGAGCTGTACTCTATAGAGGTCAGGCCTCAGTGACTAATGGTAATTTTGAATTTACATTTAGAATGCCACGAGATACAGCAATACCACTAGGTAACGGGAGACTCAATTTTTATGCAGAGCGACTGGGAGTTTTAGAAGATCAGGCAGGAGTAAATGAAACCATCATTATAGGAGGTCTTAATGAAGATGCTCCAGAAGATAACCTAGGGCCTAGGATACGTCTTTTTATGAATGATGAAAACTTTGTAAACGGTGGTATTACAAATGACTCTCCTATTATTCTGGCAAAACTCGAAGATGAGAATGGTATAAACACTGCTAGTGGTATAGGTCACGATATAGTAGCGATTATAGATGGAGATGAAACTAATCCTATTATTATGAATGACTTCTACGAGACCGAGGTTGATAATTTTATGAAAGGAACAGCTGCTAGAAAAATTAGAAATTTAGAGCCGGGTCCTCATACACTTTCATTTAAAGCTTGGGATGTTTATAATAATTCATCTACTGCAGAGTTGCAATTTGTTGTTCTTGGAGATGATGAGATAGAGCTTGAGAATGTCCTTAACTACCCTAATCCATTTGTAAATTATACAGAGTTCTGGTTTAATCATAATCGTCCGTTTGAGCCTCTTGATGTTCAGGTTCAGATATTTACGGTTACAGGTAAGGTTGTGAAGACTATAAATCAGTCTGTGATGACAGAAGGGTTTTTGTCTCGTGATATCACCTGGGACGGTCTAGATGACTTTGGCCAAGCAATAGGAAAAGGTGTGTACATCTATAAGATAACCGTAAAATCTACGTTAACAAACAAGCGAGTGGAGAAAATCGAGAAGCTTGTAATCTTATAATTATAAAAAAAATAAAAGTCTATATTTACCAAAATTACCCTTTAGTATGAATAAGTTTTTATCGCTGTTAGTAGCAGCTTTTATTTTGTCTAATGTGTCAGTTCAAGCACAAGATGACACAAATACAATTACCACTGCAGTTCCTTTTCTTGCTATCGCAGGAGACGCGCGTGCTGCAGGTATGGGAGAGCAGGGAGTTGCAACGAGCCCAGATGCTTATGCGGTGCAGTGGAACCCGGCAAAGCTAGCCTTTCTGCCAGATCAACATAATGTGGGTATAAACTACACTCCCTATTTAGGGAATCTAGTAAACGACATAGGACTGCTCCAAGCAGTCTATGCAAACCGTATTGATGATCGTAGCGCATTTGCGGCTAGTCTACGTTATTTTAGTCTTGGTACAATTAATACAAGAACCGGTGCAGAAGGCCCCGGTTTAGATATCAAGCCAAATGAATTTTCTATAGACGCGACATATGCTCTTAAGCTAGATGATCAGTTCTCTATGGCGGTATCTGGACGTTTTTTACAGAGTAACTTACGTATACAGCAACTTGATGAGTTTGCAGATGCGAGTCCAGCGAGTTCTTTTGGGGTAGATATCTCAGGTTATTACCAGTCTGAAGAGCAGGTGTATAACAACTTTGATGGTAGATGGAGAGCTGGATTTAATATCTCAAACATAGGTCCTAAAGTGAGTTATGACGATGCTGGTCAAGAAAACTTTATCCCAACTAACCTAAAGTTAGGAGGGGGTTTTGATTTCATACTAGATAGCTACAATAAAATATTTGTAGGTCTTGAGTTTAATAAATTACTAGTGCCTACACCTCCTTTAAGAGGAAGAGTAGATACTAATGGAGATGGAGAAATCACATCTGAAGATGATGTTGTAATTATAGCAGGTCAAGATGATGATGTAAACTTCTTCTCAGGTATTTTTCAGTCTTTTGGAGATGCGCCAGATGGATTTAGTGAAGAGCTAAAGGAGGTGACCTGGTCACTTGCAACAGAGTATACATATAATGATGTGTTTGCTTTAAGAGCGGGATACTTTAATGAGAGTGATATAAAAGGAGCGCGTAAATTTGCAACACTAGGAGCTGGGTTTGAGTTTAACTCAATAGATCTGGATCTATCTTATTTATTTTCGACGGGATCTGTAAGAAGTCCTTTAGAAAACACGCTTCGTTTTGGACTTACATTTACCTTTGGTGAAGAGTACGACGAGTACTAGAATTAAGACTTTCGCTTAAAGCGAAATAACTTTATGGAAAAAATAAAAATCGAATCGTTTCTTGATGTGTATTCCTCTAAGGATGAGCTTCCAGAAACGATTTCATCTTTAATGGATGCAGCATTTGCTGCCAGGGAGCGAGCGTATGCTCCATATTCTAACTTCTTAGTAGGTGCAGCACTTCTGCTAGATAATGGAGAAATTGTTACAGGTAATAATCAAGAGAATGCTTGTTATCCCGCTGGTCTATGTGCAGAACGCACAGCTATATTTTATGCCTCATCGCAGTATCCAGATGCAAAGATGCTCACGATGGCAATCACAGCACGCGCCAGAGATAAAGAAACAACAGATCCTATACCACCTTGTGGCGTGTGTAGACAGGCTATTGCAGAGTATGAGATCAAGCAAGAAGCACCTATTGAGCTTTATTTTATGGGAGAAAAGGGCAAGGTGGTTAAGAGTGCATCTTTAGAAAATATACTTCCGCTGCTATTTACTTCAAAGTATCTATAATTGGTTCATTAGTAAAACCTAGGTTGTGATGGGTGTGAGTGCGCTTTCGCGAAAGCGTAAAAAGGCAACTATTTATTACGAAAGCGATTGCGTAATTTTTCCTCTCTTACAGTTTTTACATATTCCTTTAAATCGTTATTTTTGTTATTCGCCTAAAAATGGGTGGCATTTATACGCTTTTAAATGAAAAAAATCACGAAGGAAACCTACCTTAATTGGTACGAAGAGATGCTCTTCTGGCGCAAGTTTGAAGACAAGCTAGCTCAAGTATATATTCAGCAAAAAGTACGTGGCTTTCTACACCTGTATAATGGGCAAGAAGCAATACTAGCTGGATCACTACACGCAATGGATTTATCTAAGGATAAAATGATTACTGCATACCGTAATCACGTGCAACCTATCGGGATGGGAGTAGACCCAAAGCGAGTAATGGCAGAGCTTTATGGTAAAGGAACTGGTACCTCACAAGGTCTTGGAGGTTCTATGCACATATTTTCTAAAGAAAAAGGATTTTACGGAGGTCACGGTATCGTAGGGGGGCAAATCCCACTGGGTGCAGGAATGGCTTTTGGAGATAAGTATAACAAGACAGGTGCAGTGACGCTTTGCTACTTTGGAGACGGAGCAGCAAGACAAGGGTCACTACACGAGACATTTAATATGGCAATGCTCTGGAAACTTCCAGTAGTATTTTGTGTAGAAAATAATGGGTACGCAATGGGAACTTCTGTTGCTCGTACTGCAAACCACGAAGATATCTGGAAACTAGGATTAGGATATGAGATGCCTTGTGGACCTGTAGACGCGATGAACCCAGTAGCCGTAGCCGAAGCGATGGACGAAGCTATTGAGAGAGCTCGACGTGGTGACGGACCTACATTTTTAGAACTAAAAACATACCGTTATAGAGGTCACTCTATGTCTGATGCACAACACTATCGTACAAAAGATGAGGTAGCAGAGTATCAAAAAATAGATCCTATTACTCAGGTTAAGGAGGTTATCTTAGAAAAAGGTTATGCAACCCAAGAGGAGATAGATGAAATGGGTAAAAACGTTAAGAAACGCGTTGCAGAGTGTGAGAAGTTTGCAGAAGAAAGCCCATTCCCAGATGTAAATGTTATGTACGACGTAGTATACGATCAAGAAGATTATCCATTCATACCTCATAGATTATAAGTTATGGCAGAAGTAATAAATATGCCGCGCCTGAGCGACACGATGGAAGAAGGAACAGTCGCTACCTGGTTAAAAAGCGTAGGTGACAAGGTAGAAGAAGGAGACATACTAGCAGAGATCGAGACAGATAAAGCTACAATGGAGTTTGAGTCTTTTAACGAGGGTGTTTTATTACACATCGGGATAGAAGAGGGGCAAACTGCAAAGGTAGATACCCTACTTGCCATTATAGGTGAAGAAGGAGAAGACATCTCAGGACTGCTTAATGGTGACGCTTCCGCGAAAGAAGAAGAAACTTCAACTTCAGATTCTAGTGATTCAGAAGATAACGCAGAGGCAACAGCCGAAGATGATACTCAAGAAGACACATCTAGTGATGTGCCAGAAGGAGTTATTGTAGTAACAATGCCTAGACTCTCAGACACAATGGAAGAGGGAACTGTAGCTACCTGGCTTAAAAGCGTAGGTGATATGGTAGAAGAGGGCGATATTCTTGCAGAGATAGAAACAGATAAGGCTACAATGGAGTTTGAGTCTTTTCAGTCTGGAACGCTATTACATATAGGTATCAATGAAGGTGAAACTGCAAAGGTAGATGCCCTACTCGCTATCATAGGCCCAGAAGGGACAGATGTCTCTGGAGTTATAAAAAGTGGCGGAGCACCTGCGAAATCTGCACCTAAAAAAGAAGAAAAGAAAGAGGAGAAAAAGGAAGCGCCAAAAGCTTCAAAAGAAAATACAACCAGTGCGCCTAAGGCTGCTGCTCCAGCAAAAGCAACCACAACTACTAGCACAAACGGAGGACGTATCTTTGTGTCACCTCTAGCAAAGAAAATAGCAGAAGAGAAAGGTATAAACCTTGCTCAAGTAAAAGGAACTGGAGAAAACGGTCGTATTGTAAAGAGTGATGTTGAAAACTTCACACCTTCTACAGGCGGTTCTGTGCAGCAGTTTGTTGCAACCGGAGAAGAAAGCTTTGAAGAGATAGAAAACTCTCAAATGCGTAAAGCGATTGCTCGTGGTCTTGGTAAATCTAAGTTTACAGCACCTCATTATTACCTGAACGTTGAGTTCAATATGGAGAATATGATGAGTTTCCGTAAGCAGTTTAACACACAGCCAGATACAAAGGTTTCTTTTAATGATATGATCATTAAAGCAACTTCTATTGCGCTTAAGCAACATCCTCAGGTAAACTCTCAATGGTTTGATGATAAGATGCGTCTTAACCACCACGTGCACATAGGTGTAGCTGTGGCTGTACCAGATGGACTTGTTGTACCTGTAGTAGAGTTTGCAAATGAGAAGTCATTACAGCAAATTAATGCAGAGGTAAAGACACTAGCTGGTAAAGCGCGTGACAAGAAGCTTACCATTCCAGAGATGGAAGGTTCTACTTTTACGATATCTAACCTTGGTATGTTTGGAATAACAGATTTTACGTCTATTATTAACCAGCCTAACTCGGCAATATTATCTGTAGGAGCTATTGTAGAGAAGCCAGTTGTAAAGAATGGTCAACTTGTAGTAGGTCACACGATGAAGCTTACGCTTGCTTGTGATCACCGTACAGTAGATGGTGCGACAGGAGCACAGTTCTTACAAACGCTTAAAACATATATTGAGAATCCTGTACTTATGCTTGCATAGGCACACAGTAATTATAAATGTATAAACCCACGCATCTGCGTGGGTTTTTTTATCTTTAGCTTTATGAGAAAATTTGTAGTAATAAGCACAGCGGTACTACTTGCCGCTTGTAATTCAGGAGCACCATTAGTGGGTGTTAAGGGTGAGAATGTACCAGAGGTAAAAGCGTCTAGCCCTACTCAGGTAACGATGGTGATGCCAGACATCAAGAAGATGAAATCTGTAGAAAATACGATGACCTTTTTAGCGTCAGATGAGTTGCAAGGCCGTGATACCGGTAGTGAAGGTATAGAGATGGCCGCTCAGTTTATAGAAGCTCGCTTTAAAGATACAGGGGTAAAACCGTATTATAATACTTATCGAGATAATTTTGAAGCAAAGGGGCGTGATGCTTATAACATTGTAGGAGTGCTTGAGGGTACAGATCCTGCGCTTAAAGACGAGGTTATTGTTATAGGTGCTCATTACGACCACATAGGTAATGGTAAAGCTGTAGATGGTGATGTAATTGCAAACGGAGCAAATGATAACGCAGCAGGTACAACCGCAGTCCTGGCACTTGCAGATCATTTTGCTAAGACAAAGAACAATAAACGAACACTCGTATTTGCATTATTTTCGGCAGAAGAAAAAGGACTGTTGGGATCTAAGCATCTTGCTAAAGAAATGAAAGCCGCAAACACTGCTGTCTATATGGTTTTCAATATAGAGATGATAGGAGTGCCTATGGTAGGTAAAGATCACACAGTGTATGCGTCAGGATATGAGATGTCTAATTTTCCTGAAGTGTTTAATAAATACGCAGGATCTAAGGTTGTAGGCTTTTTACCAAAGGCTAAAGAGTTTAACTTATTTATGCGTAGTGATAACTACCCGTTTTTCTTAGAATTTGGTGTTCCGGCACATACGATTTCTTCTTTTGACTTCACAAACTTTGATCATTACCACGGTGTAAATGATGAGGTAGAAGAGATGGATATCGCTTTTATGCAAAAAGCCATAAAACAATTTATACCAGGTCTAGAGGGACTGGCAAATAGCAAGACTCAAGAAGTAAAGGTTGTAAAGCAATAGCAAAGAGTAGATAAGACAGGTTATGAAAAGAGTTATTATTACCGGTACAAGTAGAGGGATAGGTTTTGAGCTTGCAAAGCAGTTTGCAAAGGAGGGGCATCAGGTACTTGCGCTTTCGCGAAAGCATAAAAGTTGTGCAGATCTTAATCTACAAAATCTTACCGCATTTCCTTTTGACATTACAAATCAAGATGATTTTCAAAAAGTTGTAGACTTTATAGAGAGCGATTGGGAAGGTGTCGATATCTTAATTAATAATGCAGGTGCATTATTAAACAAACCATTTGCAGAGACTACCATTGCAGATTTTGAACAAGTGTATCGTGTCAATGTTTTTGGTGTAGCAGAGATGACTCGTACAGTGCTGCCTTATATGAGCAAAGGAAGCCACGTGGTGACTGTATCAAGTATGGGAGGAATACAAGGGAGTATGAAATTCCCTGGCCTTGCGGCTTACAGCTCAAGTAAAGGAGCAGTTATCACCTGGAACGAACTTCTAGCAGAAGAGTATAAAGAAAGCGGTATCGCTTTTAATGTGCTAGCTCTAGGGGCTGTACAAACAGAGATGCTAGAAGAAGCATTTCCGGGTTATGAGGCGCCGCTTAGTGCAGTGCAAATGGCAGATTATCTTTACGACTTCTCTCGTAAGGGTAATGCTTTTTATAATGGTAAAACACTGCAAGTGTCTGCAAGTACACCTTAATGTATGGTTGAAACCTTAAAAAAATACATTCCGGAGCGGGCAGCACCACCTGTTTTTGAGCTTATAAAAGAACACGGAGTGTATCTTAAAATTGTAAATGAGCGACTCACCAGGCACGGAGATTATAGAATATTACCAGACGGGCAACACCAGATTACCGTTAATGTAAGCCTTAACAAATACAGATTTCTCGTCACACTAGTACACGAGATAGCACATCTCGTTGCGTTTAAAAAATACGGTAGACGTATAAAACCCCACGGGAAAGAGTGGAAGCATACTTTCCAGCACCTTATGTTACCCTTTATACGACCCGAGATATTCCCTCAA
Source organism: Dokdonia sp. MED134 (assembly GCF_000152925.2). Taxonomy (NCBI): domain Bacteria; kingdom Pseudomonadati; phylum Bacteroidota; class Flavobacteriia; order Flavobacteriales; family Flavobacteriaceae; genus Dokdonia; species Dokdonia sp. MED134. The sequence continues at coordinate 2,706,780 of NZ_CP009301.1, forward strand.
GATTTATTGCCTTATCTGGCAAGACATTTTAAAAATCCAAAGGCAAGTAGTGATACAGATGCACATCTTTCTGTAGCTTTAAAAATGTACGACCCACCGTCTGATAAAAATTATATATTTGAAATACCTACAGGAAGCACCTTTAGAATCCAAAATGGAAAAATTTTTCAGAAAGGAAGCAAAAGAGTTAAAAGGTATGAGTGTGTGGAAGTTGCAACCGGAAAAGTGTATCTTTTTCAACCTAATGCAGAGGTAGAACATTTAAAATAACACAAGTATGAAAGACAATAAAAACTATTATGCCCTTCTTATGGCAGGAGGTGTAGGTTCTAGGTTTTGGCCTGTAAGTACGCAAGCTTTCCCAAAGCAGTTTCACGATATGCTAGGTACGGGAGAAACTTTATTACAAAAAACATTTAAGCGTCTTTCAAAGCTTGTTCCAGAAGAGCAAATACTTGTGCTTACTAATGTAGATTATAACGATCTCGTAAAAGAGCAATTACCACAAATCGCACAAAAAAATATTGTACTAGAGTCTGCAATGCGCAACACGGCTCCTTGTATTTTACTTTCGGCACTTAAGGTAGAAAAGGAAAACCCAGATGCGGTGATGATTGTAGCACCTAGCGATGCCTGGATTGAAGATGAAGATGCCTTTGTAGGTGATTTACAAAAAGCCTTTGATGCGGCAGAGAAGGAAGAGGCTATTGTAACTTTAGGTATACAGCCCACTTTTCCTAACACGGGGTATGGTTATATAAATTATGATAAGAGTGATAACGCTTTCGCGAAAGCGGTAAAACGTTTTACAGAAAAACCAGATTACCCTACTGCCAAAGAATTTGTAGCCAGCGGAGAATACCTCTGGAATGCCGGAATGTTTATCTGGAGTGTAGCAACTGTGGTAAATAGTTTTAAAGAGTTTTTACCAGAGATGTATGCGTTATTTAACAAGGGGAATGCTGTTTATAACTTGCCAGAGGAGCAAGCCTTTATAGATGAAGAGTATCCAAAGGCAGAAAATATAAGTATAGATTTTGGCGTGATGGAAAAACATCAAAATGTAAAAGTCGTCCCAGCTACTTTTGACTGGAATGATTTAGGTACTTGGGGGTCGCTATATGATAAAATGCAAGGCGATTCTGGTGAAGATGCCGTAGTAAATGCACGTGTGATTGCAACAAACACATCGGGGAATATTATAAGAACAGCTAGTGATAAAGTGGTAGTTGTAGACGGACTTAAAGACTACATTATCGTCGAAAAAGAAGATGTTCTCGTTATTGTGCCAAAAAGTAAGGAGCAAGACATCAAGGAGATTCGTAATGAGGTACAATCAAAATTTGGTAATAATTTAGGATAGTGGAAAACAAAGATAATATAGGGGCAAATCCTGACCCAAAGCCTAGCGAGTTAGATATAAATCCTAAAGAAGATATGCGCGATGAGGCGCAGAGTGTCTGGGAGTCTATAAAGCAATTTTTAAACGATCTTCTTGATATACGAGAAGACACAGATCGCTCTACTACAGTAGAGGCGATACGTAAGGATATCCCTTTTAAGGGACACAATGCGTGGATTCTTATATTCTCCATTTTTGTGGCGAGTATAGGTCTTAACGTGAGTAGTACGGCAGTAGTGATAGGAGCGATGCTTATAAGTCCGCTTATGGGACCTATTGTAGGTGTAGGACTTTCTATCGCCATAAACGATGCGCTTATGATGAAGCGCTCGTTTGTAAACCTTGCCGTTATGATTGTACTTAGTGTGCTCACGGCAACGCTATATTTTAGTTTATCACCAGTAAAGGAAGAAACTCCAGAGCTTATGGCTCGTACCTGGCCTACTATACTTGATGTTTTTATAGCCATCTTTGGTGGTCTTGCACTTATCGTGGCAAAGACTAAGTCTGGTACAATTGCTAGTGTGATTTTTGGTGTAGCGATTGCAACGGCACTTATGCCACCTTTATGTACTGTAGGGTATGGATTGTCACAATCTATTATAGGTAACAGTGAGGGACTTTACTGGGCGCTTGGGGCGATGTATTTATTCTCTATAAATGCTGTATTTATAGCACTAGCAACATTTACAGTATCAAAGCTTCTCAAATTCCCTCTTGTAAAATATGCAAATCAAAAAAGGAGAAAGCGCACCACGCGTATGGCTACGCTCATAGCGGTACTTGTTTTAGTGCCTAGTGTGTGGACTTTCTTAAGACTGCTCAATCAGCAAATTTTTATTACAAAAGCAAAAGCTTTTGTGACTAATACGATTAAGTATGAAGGTGCAGAGATTGTAAAAGAAACTGATGATGCCGAGAAAAAACGAATAGATGTCTACCTTATAGGGAGTCTAGTGCCTCAAAATATTATAGATAGGTGGGAAGATGAATTTAAAAAAACAGAGGACTGTGAGAACTGTACGCTCGTAGTACATCAAGGAGCAGATCAAAGCGGAGAGCTAGCCGCTAGATTAAGTACAGAGGTGCGTTCTGGAATCTTAGAAGATCTTTATGTAAAAAATCAAGAAGCAATGAGCTCAAAAGATGAGCAAATAAGATTGCTAGAAAATGAGGTGACACAACTTAGAAGTACTACTTTGCCATTTGCATCTATGCGCAATGAGGCTAAGATTAATTATGATGGGCTCAAGCGTTTTGGGTATGCGACTGAGATTACTACAGACTTTAGTGGCGCTATAGATACACTCACCGTCGTGCGTGTGATGTGGGCAGATAGTTTATCTCAAGAGGTAAGATCAAGACAAGAACAAAAAATGGGTCTCTGGATTAAAGAACGTTTTACGCTAGATACTGTGGTGGTAAGTGGTAATGTTGAGGTAAGAAAGTAACCGAAAGTGTGGCTTTGTTGCTTTTGCTCTTAAATGCAACCTTTTTGTGTTTTATTATTTTTCCATTGTATCCAGTACTCCTGTAATCCTTCATCAGTTTGATGTAGTTTACTTATATCAAGAGACTGGTCTTTGAGTAATAGTGGCGTAAGTTGATTTATCCTTTTCTTAAGTTCAGGTCTGTGGTTCCAGCCACCTACGTGGTCAAATGAGGTATATGCTTCACAAGGTTTTTTTACTTCAATAAATGGAACTGACAGATAATAGTGAACATTTCCACTACCCATCCCTTCGGTAGTCATTATTATATTATGGAGGTCTACTTTCTTGTAATCTTGATTGAGATAAAGTTCTTTAAGTTTATCACCAACTACCTTTGACATAGTATTCGAAAACTGATGCGCTACATCGGAACCATTTACAAATTCTGGACCTATATATTTTCCAGAACATTCTTTTGTAGTACAAGTTATAGGAGTACTTTCCTTAGGTTGTACAACTTCTCTCTCTTGTTGCGATATACAACTAGTAGTGATTATTAGTAAGCTGACAATAAAAAGCTTAAGCATAATGCTTTATTTTGTTGTAAAATGGGGTTTACGCTTTCGCGAAAGCGCTATAAAAACCTTTCTACTTTGCGTTTTGAGCTTCTCTCACCATTTTAAACAGGTTAGAAGAGTAGACAAAGTTTGTCACATCTTTATTATCTGTTTTAAAAATCTCGTGACGCGTTCCTTCCCAAGCGAGATGGCCTTTTTGTAAATACACAATGTGATCACCTATCTCCATTACAGAGTTCATATCGTGGGTGTTTATGATTGTGGTAATATCATATTCTATAGTAATCTCACGTATGAGATTATCTATTACCGTTGCCGTATTTGGATCAAGACCAGAGTTGGGCTCATCACAAAAAAGATATTTAGGATTGTTTACAATAGCGCGGGCTATGGCAACACGTTTTTGCATTCCTCCAGAAATTTCTGAGGGAAGTTTATGGTTTGCATTTTCGAGATTTACACGCTGTATCACTTCATTTGCTCTGGCGATGCGTTCCTTTTTTTTCATTTTGGTAAACATCTTGAGCGGGAAAGCGATGTTCTCTTCTACCGTCATAGAGTCAAAGAGGGCACTCCCTTGAAAAACCATCCCTATTTGCTCTCTGAGGTCACGTTGCTGCTCTTCATTAAGATCTGAGTATGCATTGCCATTATATATAATCTGGCCGCTATCTGGCTTGTGAAGACCTAGCATTGTTTTTAAGAAAACCGTTTTTCCAGATCCAGACTGACCAATGATTAGGTTAGTTTGACCTGGTTTAAATGTGGTAGAGAATCCCTTGAGAACCTCAACATCTCCAAAACCTTTGCGTATGTTTTTTACCTCTATCATCTAGCTTAGTAATAATTGAGTTACTATAAAGTTTACAAGGATAATGGCAACACTAGTCCATACAAAGGATGTTGTACTCGCCTTACCTACCTCTAGTGCTCCACCTCTCATAAAATACCCGTGATATGAGGGTATGGTTGCTAGTAAAAACGCAAAAAGGAATGTCTTGAAAAAGGCATAAAATAATTGGAATGGTATAAAATCTTCTTGTAGCCCAGATAAAAAGGCGTCATTTGAGGTAAAGCCTCCGTAAACGGCAGCAGTATATGCGCCTATGATACCTAAGAACATTGCTATTGCAATCACAAATGGATATACAAGCATTGCAACGATTTTAGGGAATATGAGGTAGTTAAGAGAGTTGATACCCATAACCTCTAGGGCATCTATCTGTTCTGTTACACGCATTGTACCTATACTAGATGTAATAAAAGACCCTACCTTACCTGCCATAATAATAGAGATAAATGTAGGTGCAAATTCTAGTATAACAGACTGTCTTGCTGCAAACCCTATAAGTGACTTTGGGATAAGAGGATTATTAAGGTTAAGCGCTGTCTGTATAGCAACTACACCTCCCACAAAGAAAGATATAAATGCTACAATACCAAGAGAGCCTATAATAAGGTCGTCTATTTCTTTAAAAATAAGATCGCTCAATACCTTACCTTTTGTAGGTTTTACAAAGGTATCTTTGATCATTATAAAGTACGCTCCTATAGAGTGTAGGTATGACATTGAAGTAATTTAGAAAGCTAAAGTAGGGATTTATCAGTATGTTAAAATAGTATTTAAGATACCTTTATGAATACCTACTCTTTTATAAGAGCTTTAATCTTAGTGTAAATTGCGGTGTTTTCATAAATACCCATAAACTCTGTAGCGCCCGGGCCATAAGCAAAAACAGGTACCATTGTAGCACTGTGACCACCGGTAGAAAATGAAGGATTTATTTTATTATAGTCTCCCTCATCAGATGCGAGGGTAAAGCCTCCCGTCTCGTGGTCTGCAGTTACGACTACAAGTGTATTTCCATCTTTTGCAGCATAGTCAAGTACTTGACCTATTACAGTATCAAAATCTATAAGCTCGCTCACTAGATATTCTCCATCATTATTATGACCACCCCAATCTACTTGAGAGCCTTCTACCATTAAGAAAAAACCTTCTTTGTTTTTTGAGAGTCTTTTTATTCCCAGTTTTGTAGCATCATAAAGAAAAGAACCTCTGCCTTCTAGTACTTTAGGCATTCCTGAGTCTGCAAGTAAAAAACCGTATTTTTTTGAGGCTTTCATTTTTAGTGAAGGGTCAAGACGATCTAAGTACATCTCATATCCAGAACCTTCTAGTGCAGCAACAAGGTTATTGCCATCTTCTCTGTTTTCAAAAAACTTACGTCCTCCACCGGCAAAAAAGTCTACACCAGATGAGACAAGATCTTGAGCAATCTCAAGTTCCATTTTTCTATATTTCTGGTGCGCATAAAAACTTGCAGGCGTCGCGTGTGTAATCGTTGAGGTTGCAATAACGCCAGTTGCAAAATTTCTTTTCTCCAGGTCTTCAAGTATAGTGGGTACAGCAATTGTATCTGTATTTACACCTATAGCTCCATTATATGTTTTTACTCCTGTAGAAAATGCTGTTGCTCCAGCTGCAGAGTCTGTTATAAGGTCACTGGCAGATGAAGTTTTAATAAGCCCTATGTGTTTAAATCTGTCATAGTTAGACGGCTGTGAGTTGTAAAACTGACTTGAAGAGATCTGACTTAAACCAGTTCCGTCTGCTATCATAAGGATAACATTTTTTGGTTTTTTGTTTTGTGCTGTGGTCTTTACAGAGGCGCAAGAAATAGTAAGCCCAATAAGGCAAAGAGATAGATATTGTGTAAAAGAGGTAAACTTCATTATGAGTCAATTTTTGTAAATGTAGTTAATGTCTACGGTACTGTTTTAAAGAAAAAGTTAAGAATTAGAGCCCTAGCTTTTTTCTTATGCCAGCCCAGCGGGTAGTTCTTATAAAATCACCCTCCTGTGGAGTCACGAGGTATTCTTTTTTTGCAGCTTTTGCTTTAAGATAGCCACTTAGGTAGTCTTTGAGCAATTTTATATTACCTTTTCTTTTGGCGAGTTTGCTAGAAGCTATAAGTGTTAGTATAAGCCCGTAGCGCATAGCATAAAACGCTTCGCCTTGCTTGTATTGTGCACTTTTATTGTATGTATTTCCGGTAGGTTTAAGATGTTTTACGTGCAGGGTGTCATCTGTGTGAATCTCCCATTTATGATATTTTGCAAGTAGCTCATCTATAGTATCCCATCCCATAGCTTTCTTTATGCCGCCTATATCTTTAAAACAAGCTTTGCGGTATGCCTTGAGTGCACCTCTTATGTGATCTTTATTTGTGAGGTTTTCTAGCTCCCAGTTTCCGTCTTTTTCAATGTAACAGAAACCGCCTGCCATTCCAATAGCATTATTTTCTATAAAAGCATTATTTACCTTTTCTAAGTAGTCGTGCGGGAAAATGAGATCTGCATCATACTTGCAAATCACATCATACTCATCGTCTATGCTTTCAAAACCTTTGTAAAAAGCGTTTATGACTTTGCTTCCTGGTAGATGCTTGTCGCTACTTGTGATGTTGAGTAGGTGTATGTATGAGTGCGCTTTCGCGAAAGCGGAAACAATCTCGGCACTATTATCTGTGCTTTGGTCATTTACGACTACCACTTTTTTAGGAAGATGCGTTTGCGCTACCAAAGATGCAAGCGTCTGACCAATAAAAGCCGACTCATTGTGACAAGGGATGACAATATAAAAATCCATCTTACTTGCGAGTGGCGTAAATCAAATAATATCGAGGCGTAAAGAGACGTAGCAAGGGGCGTAAGCCTAGCTTTTTTACGGGATTAGTAAACTTCTCACGCTTTTGTATCTCCCATCCAGCCTTTTCAAATAACCAGTCAAACTGCCAGTCTTCAAACTCGTGATAATGTCTGTCCCACATATCTGTTTTAGATCTGTAGGCTGGAGAAAACCATAATTTGAGAGGCACGCTCGCCACTATCTTATTTGCCTTTATGTCTTGCAATACGGTAAAAGGAGAGAGTAGATGTTCAAAAATTTCAAAGGCCGTAACGACCTGTGCATCTGCATTTTTTACAGCTGTGGTGTCTAGATCTAAGTCTTCGCCAGTTGTGTTTTGTACGTTGTAACCTTCACGCTCCATATATGTTACAAAGGGATTGCGCACGCCCAAGTCAAGTATGCTCTGGTCTGTGCTTACCACATCTTTTAAAAAATGTAGCGTGTGCTTATAGCGCTTGTTTGGAAACGTGTTTTCGTACAAGAATAATTTATTAAATGGTTAGGCTTGATAACTTCTTTACAAAAGTAAAGATTGTCTAGTAACGATAAATCATCGCATTGATATTCATCCCTGCACCTACACTTGCAAAAATAACAACATCACCTTTGTTAATCTCGTGATTTTCTAGCGCACCTTGACGTACAAGGTCAAAAACGGTAGGTACTGTAGCAACTGAGCTGTTACCTAGTTTATTTATACTCATAGGCATAATGTGCTCTGGCATTTCTAAATCGTGCAGTTTGTAAAAACGACTCACGATAGCCTCATCCATTTTCTCATTTGCCTGATGGATAAATATTTTCTTTACATCGTCAATGCTACATCCGCTTTTTTCTAAACAAGACTTCATAGCCTGAGGAACTTGTGTAAGGGCAAAGTTGTAGATCTTGCGACCGTACATCTTGATGTATTTTGTGTCTTGGTTTGCCTCTGCGTTATACGAAGAACCGTTAAAGAGGAAGTAAGCCTCATCATAGGTAAATGTAGCCGTCTCAAAAGCAAGTATACCTGTATCACTCTCATCTTCTTCTATGACACTAGCGCCAGCGCCATCACTATAAATCATACTATCACGATCGTGATCATCTACCACTCGAGATAACATCTCTGTACCTATAACCAGACATTTTTTTGCCATACCAGCTTTAATAAAAGCCTGGGCTTGAATAACTCCTTCTATCCAACCTGGACATCCAAAGAGGATATCATAAGCTACGCATTTAGGGTTTTGTATACGTAAGTTGTGTTTTATACGTGATGCAAGACTAGGTACAATATCACTAAAGTTTGAACCTTTTTGTACATCACCATAATTGTGAGCACAGATGATATAGTCTAGTGTTTCTGGGTCTATTCCTGCATCTTTAATCGCACGCTCTGCAGCTTTTGAACCTAAGTCTGAAGAGTTCATCTCGCTAGGTGCGTAACGTCGCTCTTCAATTCCTGTAATGGCTTTAAATTTTTCTATAATAATTCCATTTTCTGAAGTTATTGCAGAGCCGTCCATATTCAAAAATGTATGATTTTGGAACTGGTCGTTTTTTTGAATCACGTCAGGTATAAAACTGCCTAAACCTGTAATTTTAATTGCCATAAAGGGTGTTTTGTAATCGGGTAAAGTTACTAAAATGTATCGGGATAGCGGTGAGGCTTTGTTAATCTGACTTCTTTTATGAAATCTATAATTTTCAACCTATTAAACGCCATTTAAAGCGAGTTATGATACGCACTTACACTATCATTGATATATTGTTAATTTTAAATAATGTTTTATACTTTTTCTTATAATATAAATGGTCTAAAGCATACGCTTTAGACCATTTCATTAATAGATTAGATAGGAGGGTTATGCTTCCATATATTCTTCTATAGGAGCACAAGTGCATATTAAATTACGATCACCATATGCATCATCTACACGACGTACGGTAGGCCAGAATTTATTATCAGCAACGTAGCTTAGTGGGTATGCTGCTTGCTCTCTACTGTATGTAAAGTCCCAAGTATCTGCTGTGAGCATTGCTAGGGTGTGAGGAGCGTTTTTCATAATATGATTAGGCTCATCTGCCGTAGCTGTTTCTATCTCTTTTCTTATTGATAACATCGCATCACAAAAACGATCTAGCTCTTCCCTGCTTTCACTTTCTGTAGGCTCTATCATAATAGTTCCTGCAACCGGAAACGATACTGTAGGTGCGTGAAAACCATAGTCCATAAGTCGTTTTGCAATGTCTGTCACTTCGATACCTTTTGCTTTAAACGGGCGGCAGTCTATAATCATCTCGTGAGCTGCGCGACCACGTTCTCCTACATAAAGACACTGGTAAGCACCATCTAGTCTTTCTTTAATATAGTTTGCATTAAGGATTGCATACTCAGTAGAGTGACGCAGTCCTGGTTCACCTAGCATAGTGATATATGCATAAGAGATTAAGCAAGCTAGAGCAGACCCCCAAGGTGCAGCACTTATTGCTGTGATAGCTTTATCTCCTCCGGTTGTGATAACAGGGTTAGATGGTAAAAATGGAACTAGTTGCTTTGCCACACAAATAGGTCCTACTCCTGGACCGCCTCCTCCGTGAGGAATAGCAAAGGTTTTGTGTAGGTTAAGGTGACACACATCTGCACCTATCGCACCTGGGTTAGTAAGGGCAACTTGTGCATTCATATTTGCACCATCCATATATACCTGGCCACCGTTATCGTGTATGAGTTGCGTGATTTCTTTTACAGCACTCTCATATACACCGTGTGTAGATGGGTATGTAATCATAAGTGCGGCAAGATTGTCCTTGTGCTTCTCAGCCTTCTCACGTAGGTCATCTACATCAATGTTTCCATTTTCTAATGCTTTAGTTACCACTACTTTCATACCTGCCATTACTGCACTTGCAGGATTTGTTCCGTGTGCAGAAGATGGGATGAGGCAAATGTTTCTATGGCTGTCTCCACGAGACTCGTGGTATGCTCTTATAACCATAAGACCGGCATACTCACCTTGTGCACCAGAGTTAGGTTGTAATGAAGTGCCTGCAAAACCAGTGATTTCAGTAAGTTGATCTTCTAGTTTTTTAAGCATAGTCTGGTACCCTTCTGCTTGATCTAGTGGTGCAAATGGGTGCATATTCCCCCACTGCGGATCAGAAAGTGGCAGCATTTCAGAAGCAGCGTTAAGCTTCATCGTACAAGACCCTAAAGAGATCATTGAGTGATTTAATGATAAATCTTTACGCTCAAGTTTTTTGATGTAACGCATTAACTCTGTTTCAGAGTGGTATGTGTTAAAGACTGGGAGCGTTAAAAATGATGTCTCACGTGCTACTGTTTCAGGAATCGCATTTCCTTTGGCGATTTCTGTTACTGTGATTGTTTCTTTTGAGTACGCTTTCGCGAAAGCGGAAATAATATCGTTTACATCTTGAAGTGTTGTTGCCTCGTGTATAGATATGGCCACTGTCTCTGCATCTGGATAGTGGAAGTTAATTTCCATCTCTTGTGCAACTGCAGCTACCTTTGCAGCATCTGCCTTAATCTGGATAGTATCAAAGTAACTCTCGTTTACTTGATATAATCCTAATTTTTCAAGTGCATCTGCTACAGTTGCCGCAGTATTGTGTACTTTATTTGCTATATTTTTTAATCCTTCTGGACCGTGATACACACCGTACATACCTGCCATAACTGCAAGTAGTACTTGTGCGGTACAAATGTTTGACGTTGCTTTATCGCGTTTGATGTGTTGCTCGCGTGTTTGAAGTGCCATACGCAGAGCACGCTTACCATCTGTGTCTTTTGTCACACCGATGATACGGCCCGGGATACTTCTCTTGTAAGCCTCTTTAGTTGCAAAGTATGCTGCGTGAGGACCTCCGTACCCTAGCGGAATACCAAAACGTTGTGTGGTACCTACCACTACATCTACTCCAAACTCGCCTGGAGCACGTAGTTTTACAAGACTTAATATATCTGCAGCAACGGCTACTTTAATTTCGGCAGCATTTGCTTTTTCTACAAAGGCAGCATAATCATATACTTTTCCAGATACTCCTGGGTATTGTAAAATAGCCCCAAAGTATTCGCTAGAAAAGTCAAAGTCTTCGTGCTTACCTACTACAAGTTCTATTCCTATAGGAGTAGAGCGTGTTTGTAGTAATGACAGCGTTTGTGGCAATATCTCTTCAGATACAAAAAACTTGTGTACACCTTCCTTCTTTTGTGCACGACTACGTACAGAAAATAAGAGTGCCATAGCCTCTGCAGCGGCTGTTGCCTCATCAAGCAGGGAAGCATTTGCAAGCTCCATACCGGTAAGGTCTGTAATCATAGTCTGGTAGTTGAGCAAAGCTTCAAGTCTTCCTTGTGCAATCTCTGCTTGGTACGGTGTATATGCCGTATACCATCCTGGATTTTCTAAAATATTACGCTGTATGACTGCAGGTGTAATTGCTTGATTATACCCTAGACCTATAAATGATCTGTATACTTTGTTTTTGTTAGAAAGTGCAGTAATGTGAGCAGCAAACTCGTGCTCACTTATAGCTGGATCTAATGATAATGGATTGTCGAGTCTGATGTTATCTGGAATGGTCTCAAAAATGAGTTGTTCCATAGTCTCAACTCCTACGGTTTTAAGCATCTCTGGGAGATCACTTCTACGTGGGCCTATGTGGCGTAATGCAAACGAATCTGTATTCATCGTATTGATTTATTTAAGGATGCACAAAAATAATGCAATGAAACCGATTTTTAGTACATAATTCACAATGGGAGTGCTAATGTTTTCAACCATATAGGTGGCTTATTAACAGTTGTAGTACTTTTGTCTAATGCAGCGCATAAAACGTCTTTTTGATTTTTATATAAATAGTAGTACTCACGTGAGTTTATCTGTTGTAGCACTAGGTTGGATTACCTATTTATCATTAGACATAAACGTTAATTTTGTGGTGCTAAGTTTTTTGTTTTTTAGCACAGTGACGGGATATAATTTTGTTAAATATGCCGAAATAGCTGGTTTACATCACCGTAGTCTAGCACAATCCCTAAAAACAATCCAAATATACTCGGTTATATGTGGAGTAGGTATGCTGGTAACTTCCTTATTTATGTCACTAGAGGTGTGGGTTGCCTGTGGCATACTGGGGCTTGTGACGCTGCTGTATGCTATCCCTTTTTTTATGCCAAAAAACAAAGCTTCACTCGTAAAAGGAAATTTGCGTAGTGTAGCTGGTCTCAAGATTTTTATAATAGGTGTCGTGTGGAGTGGGGTTACCGTAATCTTGCCGGTCTTGCAAGATGGAACTATTACTTGGGATGTTGGTGTGATTTTTATACAGCGCATACTATTTGTGCTAGCGCTTATGATCCCTTTTGAGATACGGGATATGGATTTTGATAATCTAGCTCTTAAAACTTTGCCTCAAATAGTGGGTGTAAAAAAAGCCAAAATCATTGGAGTGACCTGGCTTTTATTATGCTGTATATTAGAATTCTTTAAAGATGAATTTAATCTTGATACCTTTTTAAGTCAGCTGTTTATTATGATGGTAACTAGTATTTGTATCTACCTATCACAAAAACGCTCTGCGGCTACAATGTACTTTTCTTCCTTTTGGGTAGAAGGAATACCATTATTATGGCTGTGGCTTGTACTTGTGATTAACTATTTGAGCTATTAATCTGTTCTTGAAGGCGTTGTTTCATTGCCTCTTTTTCAGAGGTACTTACCGTTTGCACAGTAGGATTATTTACAGCCTTGGTGAGTTTAGAATTTCTCATAGAGTATTTTCTACAAGCACGGCAGTAAATAAGGTGTATATTAAGACGCACCTTTTCCATAAAAGTAGCCTCTTTATACTGGTTCTTGTCGCAAATGTGGTTAGCCTCGTGACATTCTGTTTTTAATTTCATTTCTTAAAATTTAGACCCTTGAGAGGGTTTCTTTTTAACTATGTAATCATATTGATTACGATTTTTTTTTATTCAGCTTGGGGTTATAGCCAGTCTTTTTCCATACAACTTGCCATAGCCGTTCGGGCTCTGTGTATGATCACCCAAAAATTAGACGGAGTAATATCAAATTCATTACAAATGGCTTCAGTATCAAAGTCATCTATAGTTTTCATCTTAAAAATGCGGGCTTGTTTTTCTGGCAGTTTACTTAAGCAATTAAAGATTGCCTCGCCTAGCTCTACGTTTTGTATGCTATCCTCAGCAGTTTTATCAAAGGGGTCTGCTACGCGTTCTTCTAGCCAGTCGCCTTCACTTTCTTCATCCTTATAATTTATACGTACTTCTGCCTTACCCTTTTTAGAGTTGCTCTTACGATAATGATCTATAATTTTACGTTTTAAGATCGAGATGAGCCAGGTGCGCTCTGTTGCCTCACCCTTAAAATTCTTCATAGATTTTAATCCCGCAAGAAATGTTTCGGAAATAAGATCTTGTGCCACTTCGCGATCATTTACACGGGCAATCGTATAGTTAAAGAGGTAGTCAGAATATTGATCTACCCACTTTGTGGGGTCAATTTGATTAGTTGCCATATAATAAAGGTCGCATTTGTGGGATTTAAATAACAGCCAAATATAAAGTTTTTCTTATTGCCGTGCTTTTTTACGCTTTCGCGAAAGTGGAATCGCCACCGTTTTCTAGTGTGTGTTTGAGATGCGCGTTCCTTTTTTTTATGAGACGAGTTAAATAATTACAGAGGACGGTTTTATCAAAAAAGTTTCCAGCAAGACCATATGGAGTTTTATATGTAATGATATCCTGCATTTTAGTGCTACCATTCTGGTCTATGAAAATGTGCTTGTGGTGGAAAGACTTAAACCTACCTTTAATCATTTCGTCTACAAAGCTCGTATAGGGTTCGTACTCTGTAATAAGATTCGTGTGCGTTAACCAGAGGCCGAAATGTTTTCCTCGCCAGGTAACCGTTTCATCCTTTTTAATGCAACCAGAAGTTACACCAGCTATGGCTTTTTCTTGCGATTGATCCATAGACTGCATATGAAAGTCTATGTTGAGCGATAGTTTAAAAACAGCCGCTACCGGAGCATTAATTATAGTTTCAAGTTGTATGGTGCTCATAGTTATTAAGCTAGTAAGTTATATAGTGCTTTCTTTAATTCTGGGTGTGTAAACGTAAATCCAGCTTTTATTAACCGTTCTGGTATCACATACCTGCTTTTAAGAAGTAATTCGGTTTCTGTTCTAATGATAAAAGCTCCTATCTCTAAAAGTGGTTTTGACGCAGGAAGACCAAAGGGAACTTTCAAAACAGATCTCATATACTTCATAAGTTCGCTATTAGTTGTGACCATAGGGGAGACTATATTAAATGGCCCTTTTAAAGTATCGCTTTTAATTAAAAAGTCTAAGCTTCGCACAAAGTCATCTTGATGTATCCAGCTGAATTTTTGTTTGCCATCGCCTTGTTTGCCACCTAGACCTAACTGAGTTATTTTTTTGATAGGTTGTAGTGCTCCTCCATCCTTTCCTAAAACGATAGAAGTACGTAGCGCAACTTTGCGAGTAAGATGAGTATTGCTGTCAAAAAAAGCTTGCTCCCACGCCTTTGCAACTTCTACAGAAAAGCCAGTGCCTACCTCACCATTTACCTCTGTCATAGGTGTTTCTAGCGAGTGTCTGTATATAGTAGCTGTAGATGAGTTAAGCCACACCTGTGGCGGATTGCTGCACTGAGAGATAGCCTTACCTATAATGGTTGTCGTGTCTACTCGTGAGTTTAAAATTGCGTCTCTGTTCTTTTTGTGATAACGACAGTCTACAGATCTACCAGCCATATTTATGACTACATCTGTATCTTCAAATTCGTTTTTCCATCCTGCTACATTTTTTGCATCCCACAGTACTGTACGAACATTGTGAGAAGGTTCTTTTTGCTTTCGCGAAAGCAGAACTATTTCCTCAAATTGATTTTGAAAGTGGTTAATAAGTATACTGCCTAAAAAGCCACTACCACCAGCGATTATTAATTTTTTCATCATTGCCTAGATTGTTTTATTTGATACGATTGATATGTCTTTTTCTTGCGAGGTAAGTGTATACTCACTCTGCTTGTATGTGAGTATTAAAAAGTAGATGCTTAGAGTAATGCCTAGTATAATAGGAAGCCAAAACAAGAAGTTAAGCGATGAGAAATGATTTAAACATAAAAGAAGCGAAAGGCTCAAGACCGTTACAACTCCATATATTATAAAGTACTTCTTGAGATGGGGCGCTACATCAGACCAGCGAAATAGGAGGTACACAAAGCAACATACTTGTATGGCTCCAGTTATGGGCAGGAAAAGTAGACCGCCATAGACTGTTATAAATAAAATCGCATTAGTAATAATGAGAGTTTTGTTGATAAGGAATAGTGTTTTCATAATATTTATATTTCAGAAATTATTGAAACTTTAAGTGAAATAAAAAGCACTTTTACAGTGCTCCTTAAATGTAATGGTTAACAATTGTTACTTCATTAACTTCATAATTGTTTTTGTAATCCAGCTTTCTTTATAGTCTGTAATTTTTTCTAGCATACTATCTGCTCTAGATACAAACTCATAGAGCTCTGCCGTTTTGGTCTTGAAGTGGGCAGCCTCTGTAGTGCCTGTTCCTTCTATGCTACTTACTTCTTGCAAGACACGTAGCGTAGGTTTTATCTCTCTCTTACTTCTTTCTTTGGCTATTTTTCTGGCAAGCTCATCTATGTTACTTTCGGCTACAAAATACTCTCGGCGTTCACCCGTTTTATACTCTTTAAAGATAATTCCCCAGTCTATAAGTGCTCGCAGGTTCATACTTGCGTTTCCTCTAGAGATATAAAGCTCGCCCATAATATCTTCCATACTGAGCGCCTCTGGAGACACCATAAGCAAGGCGTGTATTTGAGCCATTGTCTTATTAATACCCCATTGCGTACCTAGCGCTCCCCAAGTTTGTATAAACTTATTTTTTGCTTGATCAAATTCCATACGTCAAATATAAGAATGTTATTGTAATTTCAATAATAAATGAAAGTTAAATTTTCACTGTCAGTTTTGTTATCCCTATTTTTGGATTATGAATGTACTTGTGATCTCAACAGTTTGGGTAGAGCCCACTTCTTCGGCAGCAGGAAGTAGGATGTTACAGCTGCTTACTATTTTTAAAGAAAAAGGCTGGAGTGTCACCTATGCAAGTACAGCCGGAGCTTCTCAAAATGCAATCTCGCTAAATGATTTTGATATTGAGACCGTAACGATACAGCTTAACGATGATTCTTTTAACGCTTTCGCGAAAGCGTACAACCCCACCATCGTACTCTTTGATAGATTTATGGCAGAGGAGCAATTTGGCTGGCGAATAGACGAAGCGTGCCCCAATGCTCTAAAAATACTAGACACCGAAGATCTGCACTGCCTAAGAAAAGCAAGAGCGCAAGCCGTAAAAGAAGAGCGAGTTTTTGAACCCAAGGACTTAATTTCTGATATCGCCAAAAGGGAGATAGCCTCCATTTACAGATGTGATCTCACCTTAATGATCTCAACAGTAGAGATGGATTTGCTACAAACTTTTTTCAAGGTTCCTGCGTCATTATTGCACTATGTGCCCTTTCTAGTTTCTACACTTGAGACTGATTTTGTTCCTTTTAAAGAGCGGGCACATTTTATAGCCATAGGCAATTTTATACACCCACCTAACTGGGATGCCACCCTAGAACTAAAAAAACATATTTGGCCGCATATACGCCAGCAATTGACGCAAGCAGAGATGCATATTTATGGTGCTTATGTACCAGAGAAGGCATTACAGCTGCATAATCCCAAAGAGGGGTTTTTGGTAAAAGGAAGAGCAGAGAGCGCTCACCAGGTGATAAGAAATGCCAGAGTTTTACTAGCACCGCTTAGGTATGGGGCTGGCCTTAAAGGTAAATTTATAGATGCTATGCAATGTGGCACTCCATCTGTAACAACAGCGATAGGAGCAGAGGGAATGAGCCAGCACCTAGACTGGCCCGGCAGTGTAAATGATGATTATGATGCATTTGTAAAAGCAGCGGTCTCTCTTTACACAAATGAAGCACAATGGTCACAAGCCCAAAAAAACGGAGTGACTATTATCAATAACAATTTTCAAAAAGAATCATTTGCCAGCCTGCTTACAGATACATTACAGCACCTGATAGATAATTTGATTATGCATCGTGCTGCAAACTTTACAGGCCAGATGTTACAACATCACACAATGCGTAGCACACTATTTATGTCAAAATGGATAGCACAAAAAAACAAAAAGGAGTAAGCCACGCTTACTCCTTTTTGTTTTTAATCGACTTAATATATTAATCTATAAGTCCTGCTCTTTTGAGTAGTGCTTCTGGTTTAGGTTCTTGACCTCTAAAACGTTTATAGAGTGTCATAGGGTCCTCAGTTCCTCCTTTTGAGAGTACGTGGTCCTTAAACTTAGTTGCTACGTCTTTATTAAATATCCCTTGTTCTTTAAAATATTCAAAAGCATCTGCATCTAGTACTTCTGCCCATTTATAACTATAATATCCAGATGAGTAACCTCCTTGAAAAATGTGAGCAAAGGCTGTACTCATACAGGTCTCTGGAGTGTCTGGATACAAAGCAGTGTTGCCAAAGGCTTCTTTTTCAAAAGCTTTTACATCTGTTATATTGCTTGGGTCTTGCCCGTGCCAAGACATATCTAGCAACCCAAAGCTAAGCTGTCTCAATGTTTGCATTCCTTCTTGAAATGTTGCTGCGTCTTTTATTTTTTGAACAAGCTCCATAGGTATTACTTCGCCAGTTTCATAATGAGTAGCAAAGAGCTCTAGAGCTTCTTTTTCATAACACCAGTTTTCTAGTACTTGGCTAGGTAACTCTACAAAGTCCCAGTATACAGAAGTTCCAGATAGGCTAGGGTAGGTAGTATTTGCTAGCATACCGTGTAACCCGTGACCAAACTCGTGAAAGAGTGTTGTAACTTCATTAAAAGTAAGTAGGGATGGCTTGCTAGGTGTAGATGGAGTGAAGTTACATACGTTAGATATGTGTGGTCGCTCATTTACTCCATTCTCAATTTTTTGACCTTTAAAAGAGGTCATCCAGGCACCACCACGTTTTCCCTTTCTTGGGTGAAAATCTGCATAAAAAAGAGAGATGTAATTACCATCTACATCTGTTACTCTATATGTTTTTACATCCTTATGATATACATCTACATTTGTTACTTGCTCAAACTGCAACCCAAAAAGGCGTGTTGCTACTTCAAACACACCATTTATAACATTTTCTAATTTAAAGTAAGGTTTGAGTTGCTCGTCATCTAGGTTAAAGAGTTCTTTTTTTAGTTTTTCAGAATAGTAAGAGCCATCCCATTTTTGAAGTGCGTCTATACCGTCTTGTGTTTTTGCAAAATTTTCTAATTGTGCAAACTCTCTCTCTGCTGCGGGTTTTGCTTTTTCTAAGAGTTCGTTTAGAAAATCTTTAACCTTAGCTGGCGTTTGTGCCATACGTTCTTCAAGTACAAAATGGGCGTGCGTATCATAACCTAGTAGCTGTGCACGCTCGTGACGAAGGTTAACAATCTCAATGACGTTTTTTTGATTATCGTACTCATTACCTTTAAAGGCTTTACTGCCAAAGGCAAGAGAAAGCTTTTTGCGTAGCTCACGATTATCTGCATATTTCATAAAGGGAATGTAACTAGGGTAGTCAAGTGTTACTACCCAGCCTTCTTTATCTCTAGAAGCTGCCTCTGCTGCAAAGGCTTCTTTTGCACTTGCAGGGACTCCAGCAAGATCTTCTTCATTTGTGAGGTGAAGCTCGTAGCTGTTTGTTTCCGCCAAGATATTTTCGCCAAAACTGAGTTTTAATTTTGCGAGAGCTGTATCAATTTCGCGTAAGCGTGATTTTTTATTTTCAGGTAGGTTTGCCCCATTACGAGCAAAACTTTTATATTTTTTTTCTAATAACGTTTTTTCTTCTACAGAAAGATCCAAATCATCTTTCTGGGCGTATATACTTTTAATACGCTCAAACAGTGTCTCGTTAAGAGTAACATCATTGCTAAAAGCGGTAAGAAGTGGCGATACTTCTTGTGCTATTTTTTGAATGGCCTCAGAGGTCTCTGCGCTATTAAGGTTAAAAAACACACTAGAAATACGATCTAGTTGTTGTCCAGAATAGTCGAGAGCAGCAATCGTATTTTGAAAGGTAGGTGCCTCAGTATTATTTGTAATAGCATCTATCTCATTACGATTAATTTGTATCGCTTCTATAAAGGCTGGCTTAAAGTGCTCGTCCTTAATAGTATTAAATGGAGCTTCATTAAAGTCTTGTAAAAGTGGATTAGATGTAAGTGACATATGTGCTTTGAAAATTAGAATTCGTTATAAATGAGTCATTTATCGAAAAAATAACGCATTTTGTCGATATATGCGATATTTTTTTTATGTTCGCTCTGTCTATTTGAAATAGATATATATTTGAGAAAATATGAAATTGATTTCCCCCAATCGATGTAGATATTAAAAAGGTTTGATTAATATTTAGAATGGTTAATAAATACAGTATCAATCCCCCACAACTGCATTGATAAAGACCGCTCGTAAGAGCGGTCTTTTTTATTTAATGCTTTTTGCGCCTTCTATAATTTTTTGCTTGAGGCCTTCTTTATAGGCTAGCATTTTGTCTTGTAGTGCGGTATCTCTTGCGCCTAGAATTTGTGCGGCAAGTATTCCAGCATTTTTTGCGCCGTCTAGTGCTACTGTTGCAACAGGTACTCCGCCTGGCATTTGTAATATAGAGAGCACAGAGTCCCACCCATCTATAGAGTTGCGAGACTTAACAGGCACGCCTATCACTGGTAATGGTGATAAGGAAGCAACCATACCTGGAAGGTGAGCAGCGCCACCAGCACCAGCTATAATTACATTTATGCCGCGCGTATGTGCATTTTTACTATAATCAAAAAGTTTATCTGGTGTGCGGTGTGCACTTACAATGTCTACCTCTATATCGATATCCATCTCTTTTAAGAAGTCTATAGCTTCTTGCATTACTGGGAGGTCACTCGTGCTTCCCATTATGATTCCTACTTTCATCGTGTTTGATTTATTGTGCGATTACTTTTATGCTTCCTTTTACCTTTTCGGCTACAGTTCTTGCTTTTTCTATATTGTGATCTACAATAGTTACGTGACCCATTTTTCTAAAAGGGCGCGTCTCCTTTTTACCATAAATATGAGGGGTAACCCCGTCCATACCCATTATATGCTCTATGTTTTCATATTTTACTGGGCCAGTATAGCCTTCATCTCCTACTAGATTTACCATTACAGAAGCCACTTTACTATCTGTATTGCCTAGCGGTAGATCTAAAATAGCTCTGAGGTGCTGCTCAAACTGGTTTGTAAAACTTCCTTCTATACTGTAGTGACCGCTATTGTGTGGTCTTGGAGCTACTTCATTTACAAGAATCTCATCATTTTCTGTCTGAAACATTTCTACCGCAAGTAAGCCCACGTGACCAAAAGCGTTAGAAACTTTCTCTGCAATATCTCGTGCTTTTTGAGCTACGGTCTCATCTATACGAGCTGGGCAGATAACATACTCTACTTGGTTTGCCTCTGGATGAAACTCCATCTCTACCACAGGGTAGGTTTTAACTTCTCCAGATACATTGCGAGCTACTATTACGGCTAGCTCGTTTTTAAATGGGATCATTTTTTCGGCTATGCAAGGTACTTCTGGTAAAGTGTCAAGATCACTTGCGGTGCGCACTACAGATACTCCTTTGCCATCATAGCCTCCTGTACAAGATTTCCAAATAAATGGTAGGTTGTCTAGCCATTGTGGAGATTCTTTTACCGCTTTCGCGAAAGCGTACTTCTCATAACTTGCTGTTGGTATGTTGTGCTTTTTATAAAAGTCCTTTTGTACACCTTTATCTTGTATGTTGCGTAAAACTGATGGTTGAGGATACACTTGTATGCCTTCCTTTTCTAACGTCTCTAGGGCATCGATGTTTACACTCTCTATCTCAAAGGTGAGTACATCTACCTTACGGCCAAATTTTACTACAGTATCATAGTCCATAAGACTACCTTGTGTAAAATGATTGCAGGCAATCTTGCAGGGAGCCTCGTTGCTTGGGTCAAGTACGTAGGTCTGTATATCATACTTGCGGGTGTCATAAAGCATCATTTTACCTAGTTGACCACCACCTAAGATGCCTAATTTAAATTGAGAAGAGAAGTAATTTTTCATAGCATATAAGTTTTCGCGAAAGCGAAAAATAGTGGTTCAAAAATACAAAATCGTCTGAGAGTAACTCATAATTATGTATTCATATCGAGATAGCTATATGGACTGATTTTCAAATACTATCTTTGCCCTTTATTATTTATGAAAAATACAATTACACTTCACGACCTAACGTTTGAAAAATCTATTTCAAAAACAGATGTGCAACACGCTGTAAACGGTGTGGCTGTGCGCCTTAATGAAGATTATAGAGGTAAGCGACCGGTGTTTCTTACAGTGCTTAATGGTGCTTTTTTATTTAGTGCAGAGCTCATAAAAAAGTTTGACCACGAGTGCGAGATGAGCTTTATCAAGGTGGCTAGTTATGATGGAACTCAACAAAGCGATGAGATTCATACCGTAATGGGGGCAGAGCCGTCACTAAAAGGACGAGATGTAATTGTAGTAGAAGATATAGTAGACTCTGGTAATACTATAGAGACTATTATAAAAATACTTGAACAAGAAGAGGTGGCGTCATATCGTATAGCCTCACTTTTATATAAACCAGAAGCCTATAAGAAACCGTATAAGGTAGATTATATAGGTCTGGAAATTTCTAATGATTTTGTGGTAGGGTTTGGTCTAGATTATAATGGTCTAGGGCGTAACCTCACATCAATATATAAACTTAAAAAAACTCATATGACCAATCTGGTTTTATTTGGCCCTCCAGGTGCCGGTAAAGGAACACAAGCCGAAGTTTTAAAAGAGAAGTATGACCTAGTACATATAAGTACTGGTGATGTTTTTAGATACAACATAAAAAACGCTACAGAACTTGGAACACTGGCAAAGTCTTATATAGACAAAGGACAGTTAGTGCCAGATACTGTTACGATAGATATGCTTAGTGCAGAGGTAGAGAAAAATGCAGATGCAAAAGGATTTATTTTTGACGGTTTTCCTCGTACAGAAGCTCAGGCAGATGCTCTTGCAACATTACTAGCTTCAAAAAATACAGAGGTTGCAGGTATGGTTGCATTAGAGGTAGATGATGAGGTGCTTGTACAGCGATTACTTGAGCGTGGTAAAACTTCTGGTCGTGCAGATGATGCAGATGAGGATGTGATACGTAATCGTATAAAAGTATATTATGCAGAGACGGCAATCTTAAAAGGATACTACGAGAAACAAGATAAGTACCACGGAGTAGACGGGGTAGGTAGTATAGAAGAGATTACTGCAAGATTAAGTGACGTGATTGACACGTTATAGATTAGTGAAGAACTAATCATTACAATTAAATATAAAGGCTAGCTGAAAGATGACTGAAGGAAATTTTGTAGACTATGTAAAGATTCACACAACCTCTGGTAATGGGGGGTCTGGATCTGCGCACTTACACCGCGAAAAGTTTATAGAAAAAGGAGGCCCAGACGGTGGTGATGGTGGTCGTGGTGGACATATTATAGTGCGAGGTAACTCAAACTTATGGACACTTATACACCTTAAATTTAAACGTCACTTGAGAGCTGGTCACGGAGGTAATGGTGCAAAGTCAAGATCTACTGGCCTAGACGGAGAAGATACCTATATAGACGTGCCTCTAGGTACTACAATAAAAGATACAGAGACAGATAAAGTCTTGTTTGAAATCACAGAGGATGGTCAAGAGTTTATCGCTGCCGAAGGTGGTATGGGAGGTCGTGGTAACTGGCACTTTAAAAGTAGCACTAACCAGACACCTAGATATGCACAACCAGGTATAGATGGTTATGAAGTCTCACTTACCTTAGAGCTTAAAGTTCTGGCAGACGTAGGTCTGGTAGGTTTTCCTAATGTAGGGAAGTCTACATTACTAGCATCTATCACGGCGGCCAAACCAAAAATCGCAAATTACGAGTTTACCACTCTTAAGCCTAATTTGGGTATTGTAGAGTACCGCGATTATAGGTCATTTGTAATGGCAGATATACCAGGTATTATAGAAGGAGCCTCAGAGGGTAGAGGGATAGGTCATCGATTTTTACGCCACATAGAGCGTAACTCTACATTGCTCTTTATGATTCCGGCAGATGCAGATAGTATCTCAGAGCAATATGAGATTTTGCTCAATGAGCTTAAAAAGTATAATCCAGAAATGCTCGACAAGAGCAGAATGATTGCTATTACAAAAAGTGATATGCTGGATGATGAGCTTAAGGCAGAGCTTTCTGAAGAGCTAGATAGAGAACTTCCTATTCCTTATTTATTTATCTCTGCAGTTGCACAACAAGGTCTTATAGAACTTAAAGACGCCTTGTGGAAAATGATGAATGGGTAGTTAAGAACTAACAAAATATAATAATCCGTGTAAACCTTTGTTATCTTTATGCAAAACAAAGATTTATGCGGATTTTTTTATGCCTCATTATATGTGTCCTACTCACGAGTTGCGGGACAACATTTGTAGACTATGACTATGATACAAAGGTAGATTTCTCAAAGCTTACCTCTTATAATTATGACTTCTCTGAACCAACTGGACTACTTGAATTTGATGAGCGTAGAGTGGTGAAGTATACAGATAGTATGCTGCAATCTCACGGTTATATCAAGACAGAGATTAATGACTTTTTTATAAAAATCACCTCAGAAGAGTATGAGACACGCTCTAGAAACACCTTAGGCGTAGGTGTAGGAGGCGGTGGAGGTACTGTAGGCGTAGGTGTAAGCGGTGGCATACCCATAGGCGGTCCAGAGCGACACCTCAAGATGGTAGTTACTGTTTACAAAGCATTAGGTAATCAACCCACGGTATGGGAGGCTATAAGTGAGAGCGATATTAAAGTAAATGCAAAACCTGATAAACGGGATGCACATTTTAAAAAGTTAGTAGAAAAAATTTTTAACAAATTTCCGCCAGAGCAGTAATTGTACTTTGGCACCATAATGGTATATATTTGATTAAAATAATATGATGAAAAAGTGGTTTATTATTCTATTGTTTCCTGCAGCGCTTTGTGCTCAGAATGGTAGTGATAACGCTTTCGCGAAAGCGGAAACCTATTTTAAACAATCTAAGTACAAACTTGCAAAGCCGCTCTTTTTAAATTATTTAAAAACACATCCTAAAGACCCTCAAACTCTAGAATATCTAGGAGATATAGAAGGATATGCAAAAAACTGGGATGGAGCAATTCCTTATTACGAAAACCTAGTAGAAAAGTACCCAAACAACGCAAACTATCATTATAAATATGGGGGTGTACTGGGTATGAAAGCGCTCGCTGTAAACAAGCTGAGAGCCGCTACAATGATAGGAGATATAAAAGAACAATTTGAAACTGCAGCGACACTAGATCCATCACATATAGAAGCACGCTGGGCACTTGTAGAATTTTATATTCAAATACCAGGTATAATAGGCGGTAGCGAGGCAAAAGCAAGAAAATATGCAGACCAGCTACTAGATATCTCAAAAGTAGATGGATATCTCGCTCACGGCTATATTGCAGAGTATAATGATAAACCTAAGCAAGCAGAGTACAATTATATAAAAGCTGTTGAGGTAGGTGGTTCTGTTACTTGTTATGCAAAATTACAAGAGCATTACGAGAAGAATAATGAACCACAAAAAGCCTTTGAAACGGCTTATGAGGCACAACAAAAACACGCTCAAGAAAACAGGTTGCAGTACCAGCTAGGTAAGGTAGCTGGGCAGTATGGTATAGGCCTCGATCAAGGTATTACAGGTTTACACCATTATATAAAATATCACTCTGCGGCAGATGGTGTGCCTAAGGATTGGGCCTATCTACGTCTTGCTCAAATCTACAAGCATAAAGGTGATAAAGAGAAAGCAGAGCAATGGATAAATAAAGCACTTGCTAGTAGGTCAGATTTTAAAGAGGCCTTACAAGAGCGCAAAGCCATTATGAATTTATAATACTAAGGCAGTAGCACAGGATTGATATCACCTACATTTTCCTTAAGATAGCGCTCTATAAAAGAGTCTGTAAAGTACTCACTTCCTAGTAAGTTTGCAGCTTGTAATTGCGACTTTATATCAAGCGCTTGATATGCTTTAAGGTAGTCTAGAGAGAGTGCTTTGTAGCTATAATGCCAGGGTTCATATTTAAAGCCTTTCCTGTCATACGTATCTGTGTAGACAAGGTAAAAGCCAAAACTATTTGCGTGTGCATCCATCCATTCTTTAAACTTACAGAAGGGACCACTTCCGTGAAATTTTGACGGAACCAGTAATCCGCTAGTAACTCTTGGTGTTGCATCTACTATATCTATATCTGTACCCCAGTGATGCCTTGAGGTGCCAGGTATGGTAGAGTATTCAATAATTTTATTGATGGTTGCAAGGTGGCTTAGACCGCTTTCGCGAAAGCGTTTATACTTACGTTCCCATATTCTGTTTTGATGATTATAGTCTCTGTAGCTTGACACTACTTGAAATTTTATACCATCTTTAAGAGCAGCGATTTTCATCTCTTCAAAAGCGATGGCGGCTTCTGGTCTAAGTCTATAAGTTGAAGTCTTGGTGAGCAGAGGTGAACCTTTGCCTAGTAGCTCATCTCTGTCTATCATCTCCAGTACTGCTGCCCTAGCCGTAAGTGGGAGGGAAGCGGCAAGTATACCTAATGCTGTGAGTTTTGAAAATGATCTTCTATTCATAAGAGCTGCTTTTTCATTCTATAATGAGGTCCTACTTTAGGAATATCAAACAAGGTGCCATCTACTTGATAACCTAGGTTTTTATAAAACTGTAAAGCAACAACTCGGGCATTAAACCATAGTAGTGTTTTACCTTTTTCTTTAAGTAATGACTCGCCTTTTTTTAATAGGAGTTCTGCAATGCCTTTTCTTCTATACTCAGGCAACACGGCCATTCCTCTTAGTCTATATTGTGCGCCAGTAAAGCCATCGTGACTGTCATCCATAAAACTTGCAACGCCTATAATCTCATTATTATGAAACATACCCAGGTGAAAGGTACTTGCCTGCTCATCTGCCTCCATATAGACATCTTCTAATGGGCGCCCTTTTCTCAAAACTGGATGCCGTACGGGCCAGGTTTCTTTGGCGTTTATTTCTTTGAGTTGATAAGCCTCATTTTTGAGATGATATAACCTAGTAGGCATATCGTGATGTGTTATGTTGTTTACAAAAACAAAGTTTAGCTTTTTTAAAACCTTTTGAGAGGCGGTATTGTTGTTATGAGTTCGCGCTATTACATAGGGTAGGTGAAGTTCTTTAAAAGCGTAGCTTATGCAGGCTTCACTAGCCTCGGTTGCATAGCCTTGATTCCAGTACTTTTCAAAAAACCTAAAGCCTAGATCTACCTGGCGATTATCTTGATTAAACTTAAGGCCACACCAACCTAAAAAAATATTGTCACTCTTGCGTGTTACTGCATACCTCCCTAAACCTGTTTGAGTCGTAGTATGAGCTTTGTGGTAGACTGTTGTAATATAGTTTTTTATAAAGGCTTGTGCTTCTTCTATGTTTTTAAAAGGAGCATCACCTGTATATTTAATTACCTCTAGATTTGTATTAAGGGCGTAAAGGTTTTCTGCATCTTGTGATGTAAATGGTTTAAGATACAAACGTTTTGTCTCGAGCACAGTCATTATGCCAGTACATCTTTATAATCTGGGTTACGATCAAATTGAACTTCGGCAAAGGGGCAAAGTGGATTTATTTTTAACCCTCTTTCTCTTGCAAAATCAACAGTGTGAGCCACAAGCCTTGATGCAAATCCTTTGCCTTCTTCTGGTATTTTAGTTTCAGTGTGGTCTATCGTGATTACTGAATCTCTATCTTTTGAGTAAGCGAGTTCTGAGATGATACCATTATCTCCCTTCATATAAAAAACACCTCTATCTTCTCTTTCTTTATGCTGGATATTCATATCTCTCCTTTTTCTGTTAAAGGTTGAAATATAGATTAAAGTGTTCTAGCAATGAGTGATTTTAGGAAAAATTTAGCGGTTTATGTAAAATGCACCGGCTTGATCTTTTTGATCTTTAAGTTTAAGGACATAGTAATAGGTTCCTACCGGCAGTTTGTTATCTTCTGCAATAGTGACTCTTCCTTGTGAAGTTCCATCAAAAGAGTTGTCATAGTTTTTCATACTAAAAACTTCTACACCCCATCTATTAAAGATAAACAGTTCATTATCTGGACTAGTTTCAAGACCTTCTATCACAAAGGTTTCATTAATTCCATCTCCGTTAGGAGAGAAGAATGTATAGACATTTATACCACTTCCAGCTTTGAGAACAGATCCAAGTGTGTATGCCGAAAAGTCGTTAGGATCAAAAAGCTCAGAAGTAATCTCGCCATTTATCTCATTACCAGAAAAACTAGCATTTCCCAAATTCACCCATCTATTTAAAACGTTAGAAAAGCCTACAACACGCAGTGAGCTCAAGCCATCTGTAAGTACCGGCACTTGAGTATCTTCGTCCCAAGTAAGTTTTGCTTGTACTGGTAGCGGCCCGTTCAAATCCCAATACTCATTAGGATCTATAATAGACAATGTGTTTTCAAACAGGTCTGTGTTAAATGATCCAGGTAATGTACTAGGAGTATCTGGATCTTCAAAAAAGTATGCAGCTTGATAGGTAGTTATGGCCGGGTTGAGAGGAATCACCGTAAGCTGGCGAATTTTAAAGTCATCTCCTATAGGAAAGTCAAATTCTAGGTTACCTTGATTTGTAACATAACCATCTACGTGATTACTATCGCTTTCTCCCAGATAGATCGCATTGTTTGTGAAGTCAAGATTAATACCAAGGTCTTCGCGAGGAGTGGTAATTCTACCGTTTATAAAATCTAGTAGGCTAGAGACTCCTACAGATACTTCAAAGTTGAGGTCATTTGGCACGTCAACTTCCATATTGAAGAATACAGGCTTGTTATTACCGAGTACAAAAAGTTCTTCAGTTGGATTGTAAAAGCCAGCGAGACCAAGATTGTTGTCAAAATCACCGTCATTGATTAAATCCCCGTGAAAACCAATCGCGCCGTCTTGATGAATCTGGATATTTCCAAAGTTGTGTAGGGATTCTTGCGCTTTCGCGAAAGCGTTAAAAAGAACAATGAAGGCAACTATAAGTCTAATTTTCATAATATTATAGTTTTGTTATTGAGGCATTAGTAAAAACGGCATTTAAATTTTGACCTCCTGCATTGAGAACATATTGAAAATTTATAATGTCATTTGCATTAAAGCTATAGGAAATAGTTCCAGAAGAACCCCAGTAGTCTCTGCTAGGTAAGGTTACAAAACCTCTAGAAAGATAACCTATAAGATTACCATTTTGTCTAGCTGCTAAGATATATTTTGTATTTCCGGCTGGCATATTGCTGGTAGATAACGATGCAGATAAGGCGTAAACGCCATCTTGCTCTATTCGTATTTCTGAATTTCCGACCACGGTAAATAAATCTTGGTCATTAGTCTGTATATGAGCGCTGGTAAGGGGCAAGTCAAAATAGGTGTTTGTTGCTGTTGGAAGAATTCCATTACCTCCATTTCTATTTAAAACGATTGTTCCTTTTTGACTACTTTGTAAAGTTTGCCACGCAACACCGTCATAAACTTTTAACCTATCTAGAGTAGTGTCATAAACAACCATCCCTTCTTTTGCCTCTGTTATAGCTTCAATATCTACTGTTGTAGCTTGATTAACACGCAGTAGGAGCTCTGCATTAGGTACTTGTGCGTTAGTAAAAGTGATAGCGCATAATGTAAGCAAAACAAATAGTGCACAGTTTTTAAGAGTACCTCTTTCAGATTTTAGAATATTTAAATTTAAGCTCAAAGTGAACATCATAATTTGTTCTTTCTTATTAGAAAGTTTATTTCTTAGCATAGAAGCAGGCTGCTTGTGATATGTTGTGCTATATCTCATTACTTATAAGCTGTGTATAAAACTAGTAGCGCCTCATTATTAACATCGTCAGGTTGTACGTCCACCAATGGGTTTGTGCTGTTTGCAGTAATTGTACCATTTGTATAATTTACAGTAATAGTAAACCCATCTGCAGTAAAGGAGGTAAATGCTCCTTCTATTTTACCTAGACTACTACCATTTTGATCACCGTACCGTATACCTATACAGTTGCTACTGCTGGCATATCTAGAGTTGTCATTTATAGAATTTCCGTGTCCTCCAGAATACATCACTTGTTGCGTTATTGTGCCGTCATCATCTCTTGCAAACCCTTTCATTGACCCAAAAGAGTTGTCAATACCTCTATCATTGTTTCCTACGCCATTATCAGAATCAATATCCCGACTCTCTACATTTGCTGCCGCCGAAAAGGTTACCTGTGATGGCGTAAATG
Source organism: Dokdonia sp. MED134 (assembly GCF_000152925.2). Classification (NCBI taxonomy): domain Bacteria; kingdom Pseudomonadati; phylum Bacteroidota; class Flavobacteriia; order Flavobacteriales; family Flavobacteriaceae; genus Dokdonia; species Dokdonia sp. MED134. Next base: position 2,736,486 of record NZ_CP009301.1, read on the forward strand.
GAATGTCGCTTACTGTGACCACTCCTTCGCCAGAAATGATAAACCATCCAGTGTATATATTCTTCTCCGTAAGAAGTTCCAAAAACCCATTATTTGTATATTCAAAAATCCTATTTTCATCTGTATTATAAACGAGCATACCAATCTCTAGATCTGCGGGATCGTATGCGTCAATCTCTAACTGTGATGCCTTCTGTACATTAACTAAATATGCAGGATCTGTGGTTTGCGCTTTCGCGAAAGCGTAAACAAACACAAGAAGTATAGTTATATATAAGGGGTTACGTTTCATAGTAATTTTATTCGTATGCTGTAAATAGAACAATTACAGATTCATCTAGTATGTCATTTTGTACTGCTGCCGAACCTGTCGTGCCTAGTGTGTACGTTACATTAAGATTAAATCCATTTGCTGTAAAGCTTGCCATAGATGCAGAGATAACACCTAGATTATTTCCGTTATTGTTAGTATATCTTAAGCCTATGCACTGTGTATTATTAGCATATCTAGATATGTTATTTATAGAGCTACCACTTCCGCCAGAAAATATAACCGCCTGTGCAATAGGGCTACCTGCACGTGCAAATCCATTCATTGCTCCAAACGTGTTTTCTAGTAAACCAGTATTATTTGCTCCTAGCGCATTGTCATCATTAACGTTAAACGAACCTATGTTAGGATGTGCCTTAAAAGTAACCTGCGACGGTTGGAATGGAATGCCGACAATAGCCTGAGTATATGTCCCAGTAGTGGTAAGTGTTGTATTATCTATTATAAAAAAACCAGTATATGTACCTGATGGCCCTACTGGTCCTTGTGGTCCTGTTGCTCCATCTGCACCTGCTGGTCCAGCCGGTCCTTGTGGTCCTGTTGCTCCGTCTGCACCTGCGGGACCTGCTGGTCCTGTTGCTCCATCTGCACCTGCGGGACCTACTGGTCCTTGTGGTCCTGTTGCTCCGTCTGCACCTGCGGGACCTGCTGGTCCTTGTGGTCCTGTTGCTCCGTCTGCACCTGCGGGTCCTTGTGGTCCTGTTGCTCCGTCTGCACCTGCAGGTCCTGCAGGTCCTTGAGGTCCCGTTGCTCCGTCTGTACCTGCAGGTCCAGCCGGTCCTTGAGGTCCTGTTGCTCCGTCTGCTCCTTTAGGTCCTACTGGTCCTTGTGGTCCTGTTGCTCCATCTGCCCCTGCCGGACCTGTTGGTCCTTGTGGTCCTGTTGCTCCGTCTGCTCCTGCCGGTCCTATTGGCCCTTGTGGTCCTGTTGCTCCGTCTGCTCCTGCCGGACCTATTGGTCCTTGTGGTCCTGTTGCTCCGTCTGCTCCTGCCGGTCCTACTGGTCCTTGCGGTCCTGTTGCTCCATCTGCTCCTGCGGGTCCTGTTGGTCCTTGCGGTCCTGTTGCTCCGTCTGCTCCTGCGGGTCCTTGTGGCCCTTGAGCTCCATCTGCACCTGCCGGTCCAGCTGGTCCTTGAGGACCAACAATACCTACAGTTACAGGAATGTTATTTTCATTTGTATATGTAGCAGTTCCATTGCCATTATCTACGAGTGTAGTAACAGTTTCAGAAACGTCAACTTCAGTCAGTATTGCCAAAAATCCTGAGGCCGTATATTCAAATATGCGGTTTACATCTGTATTATAGACTAACATTCCTATTTCTAGATCTGCTGGGTCATAAGCGTCTATTTCTGACTGTGATGCTTTCTGCACATTTATTAAATATGCGGGGTCTGTGGTTTGCGCTTTCGCGAAAGCGATAACAGAGATAAAAAGAATAAATAATATTTTTTTCATAATAGGGGTAGGGGATTAAAATCCTGGAATGGTTAATACTGTAAACATAAATTCTGAGTTGAAGAATGCACGGTCAGAACCACCATTGTCATTATCTCCAATGTTAACTGTAAATCCAGCTCCAGATTGTGCCGAGTATGATATACCTGGATCATCATTTCCTGCGCCTGCTCTTCCTGGCTGGCTTAACTGAATGATATAATTTGCATTAGGTAGTGCAGTGGTAAATGTTACTCTGTACGTTCCTGTACCTGTATTTACTACAGTAGCATTAAAAAGTGCTCCACCACCAGCAGCACCTACTTTTCCTACTGAATAAACCGTAGGTGCGACTGCCATAAATGCTCCACCATCTGTTCCGACAGAGAGTGCATTGTCTGCATCTGCACTTACAACTTGAGCGGTAAAAGGATTACCGGCTTCATCAGTATAAGTAATTTCTCCTGTTGCTGTAGCATCTGTGGCAGTAGGGGTGTCGTCTTGTACAAAAGTTGTAACTGTTTCTGCTGCGGCATCTGCCCATTCTGTGCCTGTTGCAGTAGCTGTTAGTACTTGCCCTGCTGTTCCAGGTAAATCATTTTCGTCAAGTACAGGCCCGTCAAGGTCTAAAGTTTCATTAATTGTTACTGTTGTTGCGTTACTAGTCTCATCAATATTGATTGCTTCTATTCCTCCAACGGTTAATCCAATTTCATCTGCCGCAGGACTGTACATTCCTGTATTTGTGTCATCTGTAAATCTATACGCTGGTTCGCCAGCATTACCATCAGAATTTAAAAAACCTGCAGAACGAATAGCTCCCGTTACTTGTAGCTTGTTATCTGGTGTATTAGTACCAACTCCCAATCTATTATTTGCAGCATCCCAAAATAATTGGTCATTATCTTCAGTAGGGGTTTCGTCTGCTCCTGCAAAGAAAATAGAACCTTCAGTTCCTGTATGTTCTAGTGAACTTAAATCTACTGGGTTTGGAGTGCCAGTTTCATCTATAAACTCTAACTCGTTTGTAGTATCGTCAAAGGTTAGTGAAGTAACTGTCTCTTCAATAGCAAAAGGAGTTGCACCTTCATTATTATATGTTCCAATAAGATTTGTATTTGTAGCAGTGTTTAAATCTGTAACATCTGTTACTGTTTCCTCTGCAGATACATCTACAAATAGTGCTCCGTCTGCTCCTGCTGTGATGTTGTTATCAGCATCTGCTGATATCAGGTTTACATTATCATTGGTGCCATCTTCCTTTGCGTAGGTAAGTTCTCCTGTTGCAATAGCTAGTGCTGTTACAGTCTCGTTGATATTTACAGCATCTCCGTTTTCATTATTGTATACTGCGATAGCGTTTCCATCTGCATCTAATACATTCTGGGTAGCGGTAGTAATGGTCTCATTGATATTTACAGCATCTCCGTTTTCATTGTTGTATACTGCGATTGCATTTCCATCTGCATCTAATACATTCTGCGTAGCAGTAGTAATGGTCTCATTGATATTTACAGCATCTCCGTTTTCATTGTTATAGACTGCGATTGCATTTCCATCTGCATCTAATACATTCTGCGTAGCAGTAGTAATGGTCTCATTGATATTTACAGCATCTCCGTTTTCATTGTTATAGACTGCGATAGCGTTTCCATCTGCATCTAATACATTCTGGGTAGCGGTAGTGATGGTCTCATTGATATTTACAGCATCTCCGTTTTCATTGTTGTATACTGCGATTGCATTTCCATCTGCATCTAATACATTCTGGGTAGCAGTAGTGATGGTCTCATTGATATTTACAGCATCTCCGTTTTCATTATTGTATACTGCGATTGCATTTCCATCTGCATCTAATACATTCTGGGTAGCAGTAGTGATGGTCTCATTGATATTTACAGCATCTCCGTTTTCATTGTTATAGACTGCGATAGCGTTTCCATCTGCATCTAATACATTCTGGGTAGCAGTAGTAATGGTCTCATTGATATTTACAGCATCTCCGTTTTCATTGTTATAGACAGCGATTGCATTTCCATCTGCATCTAATACATTCTGCGTAGCAGTAGTAATGGTCTCATTGATATTTACAGCATCTCCGTTTTCATTATTGTATACTGCGATAGCGTTTCCATCTGCATCTAATACATTCTGCGTAGCAGTAGTAATGGTCTCATTGATATTTACAGCATCTCCGTTTTCATTGTTGTATACTGCGATAGCGTTTCCATCTGCATCTAATACATTCTGCGTAGCAGTAGTAATGGTCTCATTGATATTTACAGCATCTCCGTTTTCATTGTTATAGACAGCGATTGCATTTCCATCTGCATCTAATACATTCTGGGTAGCAGTAGTAATGGTCTCATTGATATTTACAGCATCTCCGTTTTCATTGTTATAGACTGCGATAGCGTTTCCATCTGCATCTAATACATTCTGCGTAGCAGTAGTAATGGTCTCATTGATATTTACAGCATCTCCGTTTTCATTGTTGTATACTGCGATTGCATTTCCATCTGCATCTAATACATTCTGGGTAGCAGTAGTAATGGTCTCATTGATATTTACAGCATCTCCGTTTTCATTGTTATAGACAGCGATTGCATTTCCATCTGCATCTAATACATTCTGCGTAGCAGTAGTAATGGTCTCATTGATATTTACAGCATCTCCGTTTTCATTATTGTATACTGCGATAGCGTTTCCATCTGCATCTAATACATTCTGCGTAGCAGTAGTAATGGTCTCATTGATATTTACAGCATCTCCGTTTTCATTGTTGTATACTGCGATAGCGTTTCCATCTGCATCTAATACATTCTGCGTAGCAGTAGTAATGGTCTCATTGATATTTACAGCATCTCCGTTTTCATTGTTATAGACAGCGATTGCATTTCCATCTGCATCTAATACATTCTGGGTAGCAGTAGTAATGGTCTCATTGATATTTACAGCATCTCCGTTTTCATTGTTATAGACTGCGATAGCGTTTCCATCTGCATCTAATACATTCTGCGTAGCAGTAGTAATGGTCTCATTGATATTTACAGCATCTCCGTTTTCATTGTTATAGACAGCGATTGCATTTCCATCTGCATCTAATACATTCTGCGTAGCAGTAGTAATGGTCTCATTGATATTTACAGCATCTCCGTTTTCATTATTGTATACTGCGATAGCGTTTCCATCTGCATCTAATACATTCTGCGTAGCAGTAGTAATGGTCTCATTGATATTTACAGCATCTCCGTTTTCATTGTTGTATACTGCGATAGCGTTTCCATCTGCATCTAATACATTCTGCGTAGCAGTAGTAATGGTCTCATTGATATTTACAGCATCTCCGTTTTCATTGTTATAGACAGCGATTGCATTTCCATCTGCATCTAATACATTCTGGGTAGCAGTAGTAATGGTCTCATTGATATTTACAGCATCTCCGTTTTCATTGTTATAGACTGCGATAGCGTTTCCATCTGCATCTAATACATTCTGCGTAGCAGTAGTAATGGTCTCATTGATATTTACAGCATCTCCGTTTTCATTGTTGTATACTGCGATTGCATTTCCATCTGCATCTAATACATTCTGGGTAGCAGTAGTAATGGTCTCATTGATATTTACAGCATCTCCGTTTTCATTGTTGTATACTGCGATAGCGTTTCCATCTGCATCTAATACATTCTGGGTAGCAGTAGTGATGGTCTCATTGATATTTACAGCATCTCCGTTTTCATTGTTGTATACTGCGATAGCGTTTCCATCTGCATCTAATACATTCTGCGTAGCGGTTGTGATGGTTTCATCAATTTCAACTTCTGTTCCATCTGCATTTGTTACTGTAGCAATTAAGTTGCCTGCAATTACATCTGAGATTGCTACACCATTTGTATCGATGATAACATCAGAACCATCATTGTTTGTGAATGTGTACGTTCCGTCTGAGTTATCTGTAATGTCAGCTTTAGCTACAGTGATTGTTGCACCTGTTTCATTGGTGAATGTTACGTTTCCGTCAGTTTCATCAGAGATCGTAGTAACTGTTTCTGCAATTGTAAAAGCTGTTGCGTCTTCAGCGTTATAGGTAGCAATGGTGTTTGTAACTGCCGCTGCATTTAAGTCTGTAACGTCTGTTACTGTCTCCTCAATAATTTGATCGTTTCCTTCCTCATCTGTGTAGGTTGCAATTGTTTTCACGGAAGTGGCAGTGTTATCATCAGAAATTGAAGTTATAGTTTCTTCAATGTTAGAAATAGTGCCATCGGCTTTTGTTATGGTAGCTATTACTTGTCCGTCATTCACATCAGCAATCACAATACCATTTGTGTTAATGGTAACGTCAGACCCATCATTATTAGTAAATGTGTAAGTTCCGTTTCCATTATCTGTGATATCTGACTTAGCTACTGTTTGTGGATCTCCATTTTCATCTGTATAGGTAATTAAACCATCCATTGCATCGGCAAATGTTGTTACGGTTTCATTAATATCTGTTGCATTTCCTGCCGCGTCAGTAACCGTTACAATTGTATTGCCTGCTACAGTATTTGTGATATTAAAGCCGTTGGTATCAATTACTGTGGTTATTCCTGTTTCATCGGTATAACCATAAGTTCCATTGCCATTATCAACTAGCGTTGATACAGAAGTATCTGCGATGGTCGTTGTTGTTCCGCTTGCGTCTGTGAAGTCATATGTTCCGTCACCGTTATCTACTAGAGCTACTGTTCCTGCTGCTGCGTTGATTTCATCAATTGCGTCTTGCACGTTTGTTGCTGCTAATCCAGATGTTGTATTGTCATAAGGATTTGCAGAAGCGTTTGTGTCGATTACTTGTGTTGCTCCTGTTTCATCTGTGTAGGTGTATGTTCCGTCTGCGTTGTCAACGAGTGTAGAGATAGATGTATCTGCGATGGTCGTTGTTGTTCCGCTTGCGTCTGTGAAATCATATGTTCCGTCACCGTTATCTACTAGCGCTACGGTACCTGCTGCTGCGTTGATTTCATCAATAGCATCTTGCACATTTGTTGCTGCTAGCCCTGACGTCGTGTTGTCATAAGGATTTGCAGAAGCATTTGTGTCGATTACTTGTGTTGCTCCTGTTTCATCTGTGTATGTGTATGTTCCGTCTGCGTTGTCAACGAGTGTAGAGATAGATGTATCTGCGATGGTCGTTGTTGTTCCGCTTGCGTCTGTGAAATCATACGTTCCGTCTCCATTATCTACTAGCGCTACTGTTCCTGCCGCTGCGTTGATTTCATCAATTGCGTCTTGCACGTTTGTTGCTGCTAATCCAGATGTTGTATTGTCATAAGGATTTGCAGAAGCGTTTGTGTCGATTACTTGTGTTGCTCCTGTTTCATCTGTGTAGGTGTATGTTCCGTCTGCGTTGTCAACGAGTGTAGAGATAGATGTATCTGCGATGGTCGTTGTTGTTCCGCTTGCGTCTGTGAAATCATATGTTCCGTCACCGTTATCTACTAGCGCTACTGTTCCTGCCGCTGCGTTGATTTCATCAATAGCATCTTGAACGTTTGTTGCTACAAGTCCTGACGTTGAATTGTCATATGGATTTGCAGAAGCGTTTGTGTCGATTACTTGTGTTGCTCCCGTCTCATCTGTGTAGGTGTATGTTCCGTCTGCGTTGTCAACGAGTGTCGAGATAGAAGTATCTGCGATGGTCGTTGTTGTTCCGCTTGCGTCTGTGAAGTCATACGTTCCGTCACCGTTATCTACTAGAGCTACTGTTCCTGCAGCTGCGTTTATTTCGTCTATAGCGTCTTGCACATTTGTTGCTACGAGTCCTGAAGTCGTGTTGTCATAAGGATTTGCAGAAGCATTTGTGTCGATTATTTGTGTTGCTCCTGTTTCATCTGTGTATGTGTATGTTCCATCTGCGTTATCAACGAGTGTTGAGATCGAAGTATCTGCGATGGTCGTTGTTGTTCCGCTTGCGTCTGTGAAATCATATGTTCCGTCGCCATTATCTACAAGTGCTACTGTTCCTGCTGCTGCGTTTATTTCGTCTATAGCGTCTTGCACATTTGTTGCTACGAGTCCTGACGTCGTGTTGTCATAAGGATTTGCAGAAGCATTTGTGTCGATTACTTGTGTTGCTCCTGTTTCATCTGTGTATGTGTATGTTCCGTCTGCGTTGTCTACGAGTGTCGAGATAGAAGTATCTGCGATAGTCGTTGTTGTTCCGCTTGCGTCTGTGAAGTCATACGTTCCGTCACCGTTATCTACTAGAGCTACTGTTCCTGCAGCTGCGTTTATTTCGTCTATAGCGTCTTGCACATTTGTTGCTACGAGTCCTGAAGTCGTGTTGTCATAAGGGTTTGCAGAAGCATTTGTGTCTATTACCTGTGTTGCTCCTGTTTCATCTGTGTAGGTATATGTTCCGTCTGCGTTGTCTACGAGTGTCGAGATAGAAGTATCTGCGATGGTCGTTGTTGTTCCGCTTGCGTCTGTGAAGTCATACGTTCCGTCTCCATTATCTACTAGCGCTACTGTTCCTGCCGCTGCGTTGATTTCATCAATAGCATCTTGAACATTTGTTGCTGCTAATCCAGATGTTGTATTGTCATAAGGATTTGCAGAAGCATTTGTGTCGATTACTTGTGTTGCTCCTGTTTCATCTGTGTAGGTATATGTTCCATCTGCATTATCAACGAGTGTTGAGATAGAAGTATCTGCGATAGTCGTTGTTGTTCCGCTTGCGTCTGTGAAATCATACGTTCCGTCTCCATTATCTACAAGTGCTACTGTTCCTGCTGCTGCGTTTATTTCGTCTATAGCGTCTTGCACATTTGTTGCTACGAGTCCTGAAGTCGTGTTGTCATATGGATTTGCAGAAGCATTTGTGTCGATTATTTGTGTTGCTCCTGTTTCATCTGTGTATGTGTATGTTCCGTCTGCGTTGTCTACGAGTGTCGAGATAGAAGTATCTGCGATGGTCGTTGTTGTTCCGCTTGCGTCTGTGAAATCATATGTTCCGTCACCGTTATCTACAAGTGCTACTGTTCCTGCTGCTGCATTTATTTCGTCTATAGCGTCTTGCACATTTGTTGCTACGAGTCCTGAAGTCGTGTTGTCATAAGGATTTGCAGAAGCATTTGTGTCGATTATTTGTGTTGCTCCTGTTTCATCTGTGTATGTGTATGTTCCATCTGCGTTATCAACGAGTGTTGAGATCGAAGTATCTGCGATGGTTGTTGTATTTCCTAAAACATCTGTGAAAGTATATGTGCCGTCATTATTATCTGTAAGCGTTACGTTTACGGAGTTTATTTGGTTTAAGATTTCATCTATAGCATCTTGAACATTTGTAGATACTAATCCAGATGTCGAATTGTCATACGGATTTGCAGAAGCGTTTGTGTCTATATTTTGTGTTGCTCCTGTTTCATCTGTATATGTATATGTTCCGTCTCCATTGTCTACTAGTGTAGATATTGAGGTGTCAGAAATAGTTATAGTAGTGCCACTTGCATCTGTAAATTGATAAGTCCCATCGCCATTATCTATTAGACCTACCGTACCTATAGCAGCGTTTATTTCTTCGATAGCATCTTGAACATTTGTAGAAAGTAAACCTGTCCCTGTATTATCAAAACTATTACCCTCAGCTGAAATGTCTATAATTTGCGTTGCTCCTGTTTCGTCTGTATATGTGTATGTTCCGTCTCCATTATCTACTAAAGTAGAGATTGAAGTATCTGCGATGGTTGTGGTTGTTCCGCTTGCGTCTGTAAAAACGTAAGTACCGTCTCCGTTATCTACAAGTGCTACTGTTCCTGCTGCGGCATTAATTTCGTCTATAGCGTCTTGCACATTTGTCGCAACAAGCCCTGATGTTGTGTTATCATAAGGATTTGAAGATGCCTGAGTGTTTATGATTTGTGAATTGCCATTTGCATCTGTATAGGTGTATGTGCCATCGCCGTTATCAACTATCATAGAGGTCATCTGGCATAAACTTAGCCAGTTAGATCCATCATATTGATAAAAACAGCTCTCATCTGTATTAAAAACAAGCCCTCCAGCAAGAGGAGAGATACTGTTCATCTGAGAAGTGCTAACTCTTGTTGCAACAAGAACCTTGTTTGTGCTCTCGAGCTCTAGGAGTGATGACGCGTTAATTGTGTTTGGATTATCACCTACCTTAACCTGACCTATTGCAGATATTGATAGTATGAGAAAACTTGTAAGGGTGAGTAGTTTTTTCATTTGAGGGAACATAATTTTATTATATTTCATTGTCGCGAAATTTACGCATTTACTTGTACAAATTTTGTTAAAAATACATACGTAGTACATAGCTTATTAGTTCTAATTTAGAATAAAATTTATTCTAGGCTTAAAGTTAAAATTAGGGTTCTGTAAATCAGTAGGTTTCAGACGAAATGCGATTTTATATCGATGAAATACAGTATTTTTAAAAATGTTGTGTGTGAATATTTTTTAATTTTTTCCTTGTGTATCGTTTAAAAAGATTTATTTTTGCCTCGCTTTAATATTTAGGCTTGTCAGAAGAAGCCTTTTGTTAATTACCTTTTGAAGAGCAATCTTCAATAAATGCGGGAGTAGCTCAGTTGGTAGAGCGTCAGCCTTCCAAGCTGAATGTCGCCAGTTCGAACCTGGTCTCCCGCTCAAAAAAAAGCCCTGTAGAGATACAGGGCTTTTTTTATTTTATTTCGCGAAAGCGTAATCTATAATTCAATTGCAGACAAAGACTCAATCTCATAAGGCTCTTTATCTTGTTTGAATACTCGAGCTGTATGGTCACCCTGTAATGTGATTTGTTTGCCCTTTACTCGTATCCAGCTTCCTTCTCGTATTCCTAACACTGGGACTGTATTGTAAATGTGGTATTCTTTAATACGTGTCTCTCGGGTCTCACCCATATGCGTAGAGTCTGTATCTGGATCTAGGTAGTGTGGGTTTACATTAAAAGGTAAAACTCCCAATGTTTTAAAACTTGGCGGGTAGGCAATGGGCATATCATTTGTAGTTTGCATAGTGAGACCGCAAAGATTACTTCCAGCACTTGTGCCTAGATAGGGGGTTCCGTTTAAGATTACATCTCTAAGCGTATGCATTACATCTATTTTGTATAGCTGGTTAACTAGAACAAACGTATTTCCTCCGCCAGTAAATATGCCTTGGGCAACCTTTAGGGCTTCTGTTGCGTCTTTATAAGTATGAAGGCCTCTTACAGAGATATTAATTTTTGAGAAAGCTTTTTGAGCAATAGCGGTATAGTCATCGTGAGTGATGCCGCCAGGTCTAGCATACGGTATAAATATAATCTCAGTTACATTATGAAATAACTTTTTGAGTTCTGGAAGGAGATACTCTAAATAAGTGCCCCCGTAAATAGTAGAGGTGCTTGCGGCGATAATATTTTTTGGCATATCAATTCTTTATTCAAAAATACAAACTAGAGCAAGTAAAAGTGAATTAACAAAACATTAAACCTAAAGCGTAAAGAGCTGACCTATTTTTACAACACACATAAAACAGTATACTATCGCGAGACATTACATCTATATAATTCCCATATTGTTATGTATGAGTAGTTTACTCACTGCTCAAAATAGCTTAATGTTAGAAGGTAAAATTCTTAATGATAGTATTGAGGTTGCTTCCATAACAGTTGTAAATATTAATATGCGCGCGGGTACTGTTACTAATCTAGATGGGGTTTTTGAAATACCAGTGAGAGTTAATGACACGCTTAATATAAGTGCTGTGCAGTATGAGAGTAAGCGCATAATTATTACACCAGTTATATATAAACGTAAGAAGCTCTCTTTGTATCTTGTGCCTAAGCTTAATGAGCTAGATGAAGTGGTGATAAGTAATGTAGACCTTACAGGAGATATAACTAAGGATCTCAAGGCAGTGCCACTTAAGAGGTTTATCTCGCCGTCATCTTTAGGTATACCAGAAAATGCAAAACCTACGATGACAGTAGAAGAGCGTAGAGTTTATAGTGCTACCGCAGGGGCTGGTCCACTAGGCTCCCTTATAAACGCCATAAGCGGGCGTACCAAAATGCTAAAAAAGCATTTAAAAATTTCAAAATTTAAGATGATGGTTGAGCAAAATCATCAAACATTTTCTGATAGTACATATATGAAGTCTTTAAATATACCAGAAGACCTTATAGAAGATTTTGTATACTATGTTTTTGAAGATAAAAAAGCCGTACGTTTATCAAATCAAGGCGACACAATGGCTATCTTAGATTTAATGTTACAAAAATCTACCGCATATTTGAAACGTAAGGAGTCTGAGGGCGTCTTACCTAATAAATCTACTAACGATGATTAAGTATATAAACTTCTGTTTGTTTTTTTTAATTTCCACAGTGTTATATTCTCAAGATGTAATAATGCTAGAGGGTCAAGTTCTTAATGATACTATAGATAAGGCAAATCTTACCGTGGTAAATATGACATTAAGAACAGGGACGATAACCTCACAAAACGGAAAATTTGTTATTAAGGCGAGGCTTAATGATACCATAAATGTGAGCGCAGTCCAATATGAGCCTAGACAGTTTGTGGTAAATAATACGATGTTCAATAGAGGTAAAATCACCTTGTATTTAATACCAAAAATTACAGAGCTTGATCAAGTAACGATAAGTAATATAGATCTCACTGGTGATATAACAAAAGATGTGGGTACTACAGAATATGAGATAAAAATCACACCTACAGACTTAGGTATACCAGAAAACACAGCCCCGCCGCGCACGGTAGAAGAGCGTCGCTATTATACAGCTGTAACCAGTGGGGGAGGCATCCCGCTAGATGGACTCATAAACTCAATCACTGGCAGATTAAAAATGCTCAAAAAACATATTGAAATATCAAGGTTTGAAAAACTAGTGCAAGAAAGTAGGCACAGCTTCTCAGATAGTGTGTATATGAATGAGCTAGCTATAAATAAAGAATCTATAGAAGATTTTGTGTATTATACCTTTGAAGACCCAAAGGCAAAAGAGCTCGTAGATACAGATAACGTCTTGGGACTGCTTGAGTTTATGATGAAAAAGTCAGAAGACTATAGAAAACTTGTACCTCAAGATTAACTACTGGCACATTTATTGAAAATTTTATAGTACGCTTTCGCGAAAGCGTAAACCCATTATCTAAATTCATTATGAGAAAAGTTCTTTTACTATTTATAATCGCTCCATTGCTTATGGGAGCCTCATTACATAAGTATTACCTCAGTGTTACGGATGTAGTGTACGACGAGCAAGAAAAATCCATACAAATGATATCGCGGTTATTTTATGATGATCTTGAAGCAGTGCTGCAAGAGCGTTATGATGAAACCATTGTAGTAGATGCAACCGCAAATCAAGAAAAACTGGACCTTTATCTAAATAAATACCTTCAAAAAAAGCTCATAATAACCGTAAATGGAGAAAAAAGACAGCTCCAGTTTTTAGGCAAGGAGTATGAAGACGATTATGTGGTTTGCTATGTAGAAATCACAGATATTGAGCTAATTAAAACATTTGAGATAGATAATGAGCTACTTATGGATTTGTTTCCAGACCAAAAAAATATGGTGCATACTACTATAGGAAAGAACAAGAAAAGTTTTCTGCTTACTGCGGGAAATGCTAAAGGGTTGTTAAAATTTTAAAAATTATCCCAAAACACTGGTAAGGATGGCTATTTTTAGAGCTAAAACTAATTCAACACACTTATGATTCGTTATTCGTATATGCTGCTCGCAGCATTTTTACTTCTAGGCACAAGCGCTTTTGCTCAAGAAGAACAAACAGAAGAGCGTGCAATGGGGCACGAAAACACAAACAGGTTTAGACAACTTTACAATGAAATGTCTACACCTAACCAGTACAGAACAGCCTCTGGAGCGCCAGGTCACGCTTACTACCAGAATAATGCAGATTACAAAATGCAAATAGAACTTAATGATGATACACACATCATTAATGGGTTTGAAACAATTACGTACACAAATAACTCTCCAGACGATCTTGAGTATCTGTGGGTACAACTTGATCAAAACGTAAGAGAGAAAGATTCACCTGCCAAAGAGAAAAATGGTGGAGGAGTTGGAGCTGTATCGCAGCCAGGTTCTTTTGTGGGATCATATATGAAAAGTGAGCCTTTTGACGGAGGTTTTAAAATACAAGAAGTAAAGTCTAACGGTCGTAACCTTAACCACACGATTAACTGGACGATGATGCGCATAGATATGCCACAGCCTCTTAAAGCTGGCGAGTCTTACACATTTTCTATAAAGTGGAACTATCTTATACCAGAACACACGGTAGATCGTGCTAGATCTGGTTATGAAACTTATAAAGACGGTAATAAAGGATATATCATTGCACAGTTCTTCCCAAGAATGGCAGTATATAATGATGTAGAAGGATGGCAGAACTACCAGTTCTGGGGTAACGGAGAGTTTGCATTACCTTTTGGAGATTATGAAGTAGATATTACAGTACCAAAAGATCACTTACTTGATGGTACAGGCGAGATTGTAAACCTAAAAGATGTTTACAGTAAAGAAGAAATGAAGAGATGGGAGCAGGCAAAAAAATCTTATGATAAGCCTGTTATCATCCGTACTCAAGCAGAGGCAGAAAAAATGGCCGCTGGAAAAATGAAAGCAACACAAACGTGGAAGCTTAGAGCAAAAAACGTGCGTGACTTTGCATTTACATCATCACGTCGTTATATAATGGATGCACAGGCAGTAAAGTTTCCAGAGCGTGATGTAATGGCTATTTCTATCTACCCACCAGAAGGAAATCCATTATGGGAGGAGTACTCTACAAAAGCAATTGTACAAACATTAGATACCTACTCAAAGTATACTTTTAACTACCCTTACCCAAAGGCTATTTCTGTACACGCAAAGGGTCAAGGTATGGAGTACCCTATGATATGCTGGAACTATGGTCGTCCTAATGAAGATGGAACGTACAGTGACAGAACAAAATTTGGTATGATCTCAGTAATTATACACGAGGTAGGTCATAACTACTTCCCTATGATTGTAAACAGTGACGAGCGCCAGTGGGGATGGATGGATGAAGGTCTAGATACCTTTATGCAATACCTTACAGAGCAAGAGTTTGGTCAAAACTATCCAGAAGCTATAAAAGGAAATGACGCATACCCATCAAGACGAGGAGCACCTTCTAAAATAGTAGGGTATATGAAAGGAAATCAAGAATATATAGCGCCTATTATGTCTAACCCAGAGAACGCTTTTAACCTAGGTGCAAATGCCTATGGTAAGCCAGCAACTGCTCTTAATATCTTAAGAGAGACAGTAATGGGGCACGATCTTTTTGATCACGCGTTTAAAACATATGCACAACGCTGGATGTTTAAACACCCTACACCAGAAGATTTCTTCCGTACGATGGAAGATGCATCTGCAGTAGATCTTGACTGGTTCTGGAGAGGATGGTTTTATAGTACAGAGGCTGTAGATATAGGTCTTAAAGATGTAAAGCAGTACTATGTGACAGATAAAGTAACAGAGGCTGGAAAGGCATTACTAGCTCGTTATGGTATTACAGATCCTAGTCAAATTCAAGCTATTTATGTAGTAGATGAAGATAGCCCAGAATTTACAGAAGATATGAGAGGTAAAGATATGCTAGAAGCATCACCTACCCTTAAAGAATATCTTATGGATAACTTTACTCCAGAAGAGCGCGCAAAGATCAAAACCCCTAAGTTTTTATACAAAGTAGTTTTTGAGAAGCCAGGAGGAATCCCAATGCCTATTATTGTTGAGTATGAATATGCAGATGGATCAAAAAAGAAAGTTACATACCCGGCACAAGTGTGGAGAAAGAATGATGCAGAGGTAAGTAAAGCAATAGCTTCAGATAAGGAAATTGTAAAAATTACAGTAGATCCAGATCTTGAAACTGCAGATATTAATACAGATAACAACAGCTGGCCTAAAGCAAAAAAGCTAGGTAAGTTTGATAAGTTTAAAAACAATGCAAAGGGTAACTAGTAACTAATACCTTTGTCACTATTTATAAAGCCGTTTCTCAATATTGAGAAACGGCTTTTTTATTACATAGACTTCTAAAGTATTAATAGTACAAGTGGCTGTAAACCATCTTAGCTTGTTTTAACAGAGCCTTTATATAGCTCTTTTTAATTGGGCTGTGGTTGCTAAGTTTATTGTGTTACTGTATTTGTAGAGCTTTTACGCTTTCGCGAAAGCGTAATTATAACTATCCAGTAAATAGTTCTTTTTACAGGAGACTAGTCCTTTAAAACTTGTAAGACATTCCAAATTGTGCACCTATATAATATGGTCTAAAGTTACTTAAGTTATTTGCATAAGGATTGAGTTGATATCTAAAAACAGGCTCAACATTAAGACGCCATTTTTCGTTTATATTATAATGGCCACCTAAACCAAAGTTAAATGCTAGACTCAGCCCGTTGAGATTAGTTTCACGACCTACAAATATGGATTGCCCAGAGGCTGCGGTTGCATATATTTCATTATTACTCAGGATTAACAAGCTCAAACCGGGGTTTACACTAAAAGAAACACGTTTATTTATAAATCTATATTGGAAACCTACTGGAACCTCTATGTAAGAAATATTTTGCTCTATAGAGACGATGTCATTTGCATTAAAAAAACTTTGCGCTTCTGGAGAGCTTTCTGTACTACTACCACTATTTAAGTTTGCTAAGTTTATAGCAGAAAGTTCATAGATATTAATATTTCCATCTGTTACAGACACTTGAAAGTTATCTGTTTGATATTTTAATGGAGCATAGCCTATACCTAGTCTAAGGCTACTTTTTTCGCCTAGTGTGTAGTCTACGCGCATACCATATCCTACTGTAGATATAGCATCACGGGGATTGTTTACTAGTCTATCATCTATAGAAGACCCTTTACTCACAGAGCCATAACTTAAAACACTGGTGTATGGTGAGATGGCAATCTCATATTCTGTAGCGTTTCTACGATCTTCGGCACGTTCTTCTTCTGTTTTAGGTAGTTTTATTTTTTTCTTTGCTTTTGTGTTTGAAGTGAGCGCTTTTTGTACAGCCTTGTTAATACTATCTGTCTTTTTCTTAATGATAGCCGCCACTTCTATAGCTGCTTGCTCTTTTTGCTGAGCAATCTCGAGTTCTAATGCCTTCTTGACCTCGGCTTTATACTTTGCAAGAGCCTCTTCATTACCTTTGCTAGTGTAAAGAAGTTGAGGGGTGTGACTTTCGTTACTGCGGTTACTGTTTGAAGTCACAGTAGCACTATTGTTTTTAAGCGCTTCAATTTCTATTAATGAGTAATTGGTTTTGTTACTAGAACTAATAGTATTAATAGTTGGCCTATTTGTAGCTAACCCTGATAGAATTATTGCTGTCTGTGAGTTGTAAGTGGTGTCTTGTTGTATTGTTTGTACTTTATCTTGCTCACCAGTAGTCGCTGTAGTGTTTTTATCTTCTGTAGATTTTGAAGTTGTGGTTAACGCATCTTCTATATTAACGTTATCAGAGTCTTTAATAGTCTCGCTATTTACTAAGCTTTGTTTCTCTTTTTTTACGACTTGCTCTGGTTGAGCAAACCAAAGCAAGCTTAGTGCTCCTATAATAACAGCACTTCCAAAATAATACCAAAATGGCGCTATACGACGGCCTTTAGTCTGGTCAAGTTCTGCGGCAATATTATCCCATAGTCCAGCATCTGGTGATTGCTCTATACCACCTAGACGCTCTTTAAAGAGTTTGCCTATGTCTTTTCTAGTTCCCATTTACTATGGAATTTTTTTGAGCAGCCGTTAAGGCTATTATTCTTTCTTTTAATATTAGTTTGGCTCTGTGCAAATTAGATTTAGATGTGCCTTGGCTTATATTTAAGGCCATTGCAATCTCTTTATGAGTATAGTTATCTAGTTGGTACAGGTTAAATACTAGTCTATATCTATCTGGTAATTCTTGCACCAGCTTGAGTAATGTTTGCAAGGGTATGGCCGTATCATCTTGATCTATAGTCGTGTCCTCTTCTTGAACCTGATGATCATCTATAGACTCTAAATATGGTTTTCTCTTATATCTATCTATTGCTTTATTTATAACAATGCGCTTCATCCATCCTTCAAAAGAGCCTGCATTTTTATAAGTATTAATTTTTGTAAATATGGTTACAAATGAGTCTTGAAGATTATCTTGAGCTTCATCTCTGTTTTTACAATACTTCATACTAAGCGCAAAAAGTCTATCCTTGTATACATTGTACAAAGACTGCTGTGCCTTACGGTCACCCTTTTTACATTTTTTTAAAAGCTTCTCTAGCTCCAAGAGATTTGATGTTAAACAGTGAGTATATAAAAAGCTTAAGATCTTTTGGGGTGTAAAAAGAGATCTTAAGCTTTCAATATATTATTAAGATATTTTCAATTTCATAGCAACTTTTTTCTGTTCTTCATAATAAAGACTAGAAGTTATAAAAAGGTTGCGTGAAAACGTAATTTTTTATCAGTAAGGACACCTGTAATGTTAACAATGCTACATATTTAAAATAAGAAGCGCTCTATGGTAGTGGGGTGATTATGATATAAAATCTTTAATTAACCTCTGTATTAATTATGAAATCTATATTGAGACCACCATTAACAGCTGTATTTGTAGAAGTAAAAACACGACCATCTGTAAGTAATAATTCAAATCTTGTTGTAAAAATATCACCAGCTGCAATGCTAGCAGATGTATTATTTGTGTTACTTAAAAACTGATCTGCAGTAATTGCTAGGTCATAGACAGGAAAGCTGTTTTCGCCGGCAATAAAGTTACTAGCCCCAATAGTCTCAAAAAGAATTTCTTGTTCTACAAGGGACTCTGTACTGTCTCCACTCATCTCAGATAGGTCGTAGTAGGTTAGATACACTCTCATCTCTTCTAGAAGTGTCCCATTCTCATCATCCCTATATTCAAGTCTCGCTTCTAGTGAGCCCTGAGCATCTTCTTGAGAGATTGTGTTATTTGTGGTACTTACTAATTCTATTACAGCTCCATTTGAAGCCGAATCTGCAATACTGCTCAAGTTAACATTGTCATCATCACAGCTAGCAAATACCATAATTATTACGAGAAAGTAAATAGCTTTAAATTTCATAGTTTTTCGATTTTTTGATTAACCATAGCAATGTACAAATCTGTTTTAAATGAGGCTAGATAAGTAAAGTCAACTATTATCGGGAGTTACTTAATGGTTTAAAAGTGATAGAATAACGCTTTCGCGAAAGCGTAAATGCAACCCTAAAAAAATCAATCTATTTGTAACCTCTTTTTAGAAGTCTTTTGAAAAACGCACTATATCTAGCGAGACGTAGAGCGCTGTCTTAATATTGAAAAAAACTTAAATATGTGGTTGAGTTTTCTAGGCCCACACTACTATGACGTACTGTACACTTGGATAAGTAGGTGTAGCAGCTTTAAATCTTACTAAAGTAGTGACTTATCCCAGATAAAATACTCTGTACTGCATAAGCTGCGAGTATAAGCCCCATAATCTTACTTATAACAGTAATTCCGTAATTACCTATACGTTTTTGTAACCTATTTGCACCTAAAAGTATCAAGCAGGTGAGGCCTATAACTATGAGCACAAGCACGGTAGTGATAAGTTGTTCTTGTATGGAATATAAATGATTGTCTGTGAGTAAAACAACCGCCATTATAGCTCCTGGAGACGCTATAGAGGGTATCGCAATAGGAAAGATAGTAACGTGTTTATAATCTGTGATGCCATTTTTTTCTTGGTCTGGCTTGCCATCACCAAAAATCATAGTAAGGGCAAAGAGAAATAAAATCACACCTCCAGAAATCTGAAATGCGTCTAGCGAGACAGACATTCCCTCAAGTATAAGCTGGCCTATAACAATAAAAAAGAGTAAAATCATAAAGGCCATAACAGAGGCTCTTATGGCAATTTTCTTTTTATATCTTAAGTCAAACTCCTTAGTCGCTTCAAGGTAAACAGGTATTGTCCCTATAGGGTCAATAACGGCAAATATGAAAAATATAGAGGTAAATATCTCTGTCATAACAAATGTTTATACGCCAAACTGGCCTAAGTGATAATCAAGGTGCTTATACTCAAGTTGTCCCCATTGCTCGTGAGTAAAGTGGCCAAACATAGGGTGTGGTTGCCACTCTTGTTGCTCGCGTTTGTTATAAAAAGCATCTACCATAGATAGAAGTTTCTCGCGTTCAAGGTCTAGATCACGGCTATCTGTGATTTTTGCCTCTGGAGCTGTAGGCAGGTTTTTACGCCAGGGCTTATCATTATACAAAGATTTTTTAAATAACCGCATAATAGGGTTCCACTTTGCTTTTCTTGGTTTGTCACTTAGTGCTACCTTAAAAGGAAATTGACAGTGCGTTACCATTTGCCCTACATTCATCTTACCCCAGCGAGCTGCGCTATCTGGTTGTAAGGCTTGTATTCTGGTTTTTGTCTCTTGATATGTGGTTGGGTCAAAAAGTGATTTCATAGCCGGTTCTTTGCGATTAGTTTTCTTATATCAATATTAGACTATTAATGTACAATAATTACTGCTTTCTTTAAAAATGTGAGCAATCTTGATGTTTATGTTTTCTTTAAAATGCAATAAGATATAATATTGTAAAACCCTATATTTAAGGCTTATGCAAGAAAACACTGTAAAAGACACGTCCTCTTACATTTCAATAAAAAACTGGTCTGAAGATGATAGGCCCAGAGAGAAATTAATGATTAAAGGTCGCTCTGTCCTTTCAGATGCAGAGCTTATCGCTATACTTATAGGCTCTGGCTCGCGAGAAGAGAGTGCCGTATCCCTTAGTAAACGCATTCTCTCACAAGCCGAAAATAACTTGTCTGAGCTGGGTAAACTTTCGGTAAAGGATTTAATGAAGTTTAAAGGAATAGGCGAGGCAAAGGCAGTCACTATCGCAGCGGCACTAGAGCTGGGTAGAAGACGTAGTGGTGGAGAGACGCTTTCGCGAAAGCGTATTACTTCTTCAAAAGATGCATATACCATTTTACAACCCATTATAGGAGAATTACCGCACGAAGAATTCTGGGTGTTGTTTCTTAATAATTCTAATAAAGTCTTACGCAAGGAGCAGGTAAGTAAAGGAGGTCTTACAGGCACGCTGGTAGATGTGCGTATGGTTATGAAAACGGCCATAGAGCTCAGTGCTGTGGGGATGATACTAGGGCACAATCACCCATCTGGAACGCTCAAACCCTCTCAGGCAGATAAGATGCTTACTACAAAGTTAAAAACCGCTGCTCAAAGCCTAGATATACAAGTATTAGACCATATTATTGTGACCGAAAAGCAGTATTTTAGCTTTGCCGATGATGGTATTCTATAACAGCAGCGCCCCATATGTTACTTGTTTACACGCACAAAATTACGCCTCGTGTCTCTTATGTTTTTAAACATATTTGCACTAGAGTACTGGGGGTGTCTGTAAAATTTACCACAAAGCTAGAAGAGTTTATTGCATACGAAGGAGCAAAACTCTCGTACACGTCAAAAAAGCTAGGTAATGAGTTGCACATACGTAGTGTAGATTTACTTTTTGAGCAAGGGATACTAGCCATAGATATTGCTGTGCAAGACTGGGAAGGTGTACCGTGTTTTTTTCAAATAAAAGACGCTAGTGCACAAATTCCTTATGATATTTTTGCTGCTTCTTTTTATCTCTTAAGTAGGTATGAGGAGTACTTACCACACGTAAAAGATAGTTTAGGTCGATTTCCGGCAAGTGAGAGTCTAGCGGGTATGCACAACTTTTTAGAGCAGCCCGTGATAGATATATGGATACAACGATTTGCTCGTGTACTTACGACTCAATTTCCAGATTTAATTACAAAAAAAACAGACTATAAGGTTCATATGCTCGTTACCGTTCCTCAGGCATTTAAGTATAAAAAACTTGGTGTACTGCGTGCTGTAGGGGGTTATTTTAGAGATTTTGGAAAATTACGCTTTCGCGAAATTTTAAAACGCTCACAAGTTCTTCTCGGAACAAGAAAAGATCCTTACGACAGCTTTGGCTGGCTTGCAAACGTGCAAAAACAAAGTGCTATTCCGTTTCAAATATTTTTTCAAATAGGTGATTACGGGCAGACAGGAAAAAATATAAAGCACTCAAAACGCAGCTTTCAAAGTACCATAAAAATGATAGGTGATTATTGCAGCGTAGGTTTACTGCTATCACCACAAGCATCAACAGATAGACAGGCGCTGGCAATAGAGCGTAAACGTCTGGAGGAAATTATACACAGGCCTATGAGAAGTATGCACGTCTCAGACTTTAAACTTAATTTACCATATGTATACAGAGATGCTTTAGATCAAGAGATACAGAGCGATTATACAATGGGATATGCAGATATTACTGGTTTTAGAGCAGGTACCTCACAATCTTTTTTATTTTATGATCTAGACTACGAGATACAAACGCCATTACTTATACATCCCGTATGTATGCAATCTGATAATGTAATTAATTATAAAAATCACACTATAGATTTTGTAAACCTCAAAGCGTTGAGTGATCGTATAAAGAAAGTAAATGGGGTCTTTAGAATTTCGTTTTCAAATCAATCTTTTGATGATATATACAGTAAAAAACTTTTTAGACACCTACTAGCAGATGAGTAAAATTACAGACATATTTTTTGATCTAGACCACACCCTTTGGGATTTTGATCGCAATAGTGGCCTTGCGTTTATAAAGATTTTTGAAAGAAATAATCTCAGTATTAACTACAACGAGTTTCTTGAGGTGTATAGCCCTATTAATTTCCAGCAATGGAAATGGTACAGAGAAGAGCGCATCACAAAAGCCCAGCTACGTTACGGTAGGTTTAAAAAAACATTTGACAAGATGGGAATCTCCGTCACAGATGATATTATAGATAAATTATCTGATGATTATATAGAATGTCTTCCAGAAAACAATCATCTTTTTGAAGGCACTATAGAACTGCTAGATTACTTATCGCCTAGATACAAGATGCATATTATTACAAACGGTTTTCACGAAGTGCAAACTACAAAAATGCATAAATCTGGACTTGCACCATATTTTGAAACTATGACCTCTAGTGAGTCTGTAGGGGTTAAAAAACCTAATGAAAAGATATTTCACTTTGCAATGGATAAAGCTGGCGTTGCGGCAGATCAAAGTATAATGATAGGAGATACTTATGAGGCAGATATTGTAGGAGCGCTTAAAGTAGGTATGGATGCCATTTGTTTTAATTATCATAAATTAAAACTTCCACAAGAGATTAAGGTTGTAGATGAAATAACACATCTCAAGAGTTTTCTATAATAGCAATAACACATAGACTACAAGCGTTTGCATTACATAAAGAACCCCACATATGAAGCCATCGTCAGTAAAACTATTTCTAGGTTGTGTCTTTTTGATATTGCTATATTGTAGCTCTTGTGTAGATGATGTAGATTTTGATCGCCTAGATGAGGTCGTACTTACACCCAGGCTAGATGCAGATTTGTTATTTTTTACTGTAAACTACACTAGTTTGAGTAATGAGGAGATTGTAAATAATCAAATAATACTGAGAGACACGACCCAGCTTAACTTTCTAGATGATGAGGTTACTCAAGAAAATCTAGTAGAGGTAGAAATTACATATAGAGCAACAAATAGTTTTGACCAGTCTATTACAAATAGGTCCATTTTTCTGAGTGAGAACGGAGCTATACAGTATGAGATAATCTTTCCTGTTTCTGGTTCTAATAGTGGAGAGCCAGTTGTAACAGAGTTTACAGAGACTGTAACACAACAAGAGCTGCAAAGTATCCGTAATTCCATACAACTAGCAAATGAAGTTATTATTGATGCCGGGACATTACCTCAAACTGGTGAATTGAACTTACAGAGTAAAGCTATTTATTCTCTAGAATTTTCAGATCTGTAAGATGAAAAATAGATTAGTGCTCTTCTTCCTATTTTGTACGTCTTATGTTTTTTCTCAGAACAGGCCTCAGCTCTATAATGTTGATGCATTACCGCAAAGCCTGTTAAGCAATCCAGGGACGGCAGTAAGTTTTGATAAACACATAGGGGTTCCATTGCTCTCTGGTCTGTCTTTTGAGGCAGGTTCATCTGGAGTAAGTGCTTATGACATCTTTAGAGATGATATTTCTATTAATGAAGCGATTAGTAATGCTCTTTTTGATTTGAGTAGTACAGACTATTTTAATACAAATGTGCAAGTGGAGCTCCTCTCATTTGGGTGGCGTTCTTTAAAATCAGACATATATTATTCTGGTGGAATATATCACGAGATAGATGTATTCTCATATTTTCCTAAAGATCTAGCAACACTTGCATATAACGGTAATGCAGATTATATAGATGTACCTTTTGAGTTTTCTGAGTTGGCTTTTACAGCAGAGGCGCTTTCGGTATACCATTTTGGAATAAATAAAAAAATAAACGATTCCTGGCAACTAGGCGTGAGAGCAAAAATGTATATGAGCGTCGCAAATGTAAGTAGTATAAATAATAGAGGAGATTTTACCACAAGAACAACACCTAATGGGCCTAATTTTTATACTCATACACTGCGCAATGTTAGTCTCGTGGCAAATACCTCTGGTGTTGCGTCTTTTTATGATGACGAGATAGATACAGACGTTACAGAGCTTTTAAGCAATGCCTTTTTAAGTAAAAACTATGGATTTGGATTAGATATAGGTTTTACTCATTTTATTAATGAGCAATGGTCTATTACAGGAAGTGTCATAGATTTAGGTGTTATAAGTCATAAGGATGATGTGCGCAATTTTATAGCGAGTGGTAACTATGAGACCAGTGGTTTAGAGCTTACATTTTCTGCGCTTATTGAGGGTGATGAGTTTACAGACTATTGGCAAGATATAGAAGATGAGTTTAAAGACTCGATAAACACAAATGATAGCTTGTCAAATAATTACACATCTTGGAGGCCAGTAAAGCTTAAAACATCTGTACAATATGCTTTTGGTGAAGATCGTAGTGGTACTTGTAATTGCCGGACTTCTAGTTCAAGAAAATATGTAAATAAGCTAGGGCTTCATTTAAATACTATTAGGAGACCTAGAGGATTACAAACAGCCATTACTGCTTATTATGATAAAGATTGGACTAGTGGCCTACTTACAAGACTTACCTATACGTACGATAAGCTTTCTGCCACTAATCTAGGGTTCTTAGTAAGTACTAAAATTAATAAATTTAATCTTTATCTTGCCACAGACAATTTAATGCAATATACAAATGTTGCAAAAGCTAGAGGAGCAAGTCTACAGCTGGGTATGCAGCTAGTTTTTGATAATAAATTATAATCTAATGAAATACTTTTTCACTTTACTTATTATAGCATTAATGAGTATTAACTTAAACGCACAATCTGTAAATGATTATAAGTATGTTATTGTGCCAGAACAGTTTGATTTTTTAAAGTCACCAGATCAATATCAAGTAAACAGTCTCACAAAGTTTCTATTTAATAAATATGGTTTTGAGGCTTATCTTAAGAGGGATCAAAAACCTTACAATAAACTCACAGACCCTTGTAAGATATTATATGCAAATGTAACAGGCAAGGCTACTTTTATTAAAACTACTTTGGAGGTAACTTTAAAAGATTGCAATGATCAAGTGATATTTAAAACTTCTGAAGGGAGGAGTAAGAATAAGGATTACAAAAAGGCATACCACGCTGCTTTGCGTGAAGCTTTTTATGATATAGAAGCCCTCAAGTATAGCTATGACCCATCGGCTGGGGTAGAAGAGCGTCAGGTTTCAGAACAAACAAAAAGCGAAGTTGTCGTAAATAATGAAGAAACTGTCTTACAGCCATCTGCGAGTAAAGATAAAGTATTAGATATAGCAGCACCAGAGACGGTTGCTCCGCAATCTGGTCAAGTAAAAACTACTACAACATATACTAGCGAAGATGGGTTTTATAAAGCAAAACAGACGGGTACTTCAATCACATTTTATGATGACGCAAAAAAGATAGGCGTTGCAGAGATGGGTAATGAAGAAACATTTGATGTTACTACAACAGACTTTACTGGGACAGCCTTTTTCTTAGAAGGTAGGCTCGTTGTACAGCGTAAAATAAAAGGTATCGCGGGCGTAGTTGAAATGATATTTACAAAGGAATAATGAAGCAATTTTACACACTACTCATAAGTATACTTTTACTGTCTTGTGGTGATAAGACAGAACAAACTATTTTAAAAGAAACTAGGCCATCAAAAGTCGTAAACACTAAGGACGTAAAGATTTTTGAGCAAATACCTAGCGATTCAAGCGGGATTACTTTTTCAAATACACTTAAAGAAGATGTAGGCTCACTAGCAAATCTATTTGATTTTGATTATTTCTATAATGGCGCTGGCGTTGGTGTGGCAGATATTAATAATGACGGCCTTCAAGATCTCTTTTTTACAGGTAACCAGGTGGCTAATAAATTGTATCTCAACAAGGGTGATTTACAGTTTGAAGATATTTCAGATACTGCAGGGATTAATGCAGGTAAACAATGGGCAAACGGTGTCACATTTGCAGATGTAAATAATGACGGCCTCATAGATATTTATGTGTCACAAGGAGGACCTAAGCAAGCACAAGAGCGTGGCAACCTGTTATATATAAATGAGGGTGATAACCGCTTTCGCGAAAGCGCAAAACAATACAACATTGCAGATACGGGTATAAGTACACAATCTTCGTTTTTTGATTTTGATAAAGATGGAGACCTTGATCTTGTTGTGTCAAACGAAAATGAACTCTATGGGCTTGATCCTAAGCGATTTTTTGCCAGTATGGAGATTCGTAAAAATTTAGAAAAAAGTAGTGTCCAGCTTTATGAAAATACGGGAAATACATTTAAAAATATAACAGAAAAGGCAGGTTTGCTTAGACCCGCCTTTGGTCTAGGCCTTGTGGTCAGTGATATAAATAATGACGGCTGGCTAGACCTTTATATTGCAAATGACTATTATGTGCCAGATGCGATGTACATAAACAATCAAGATGGAACCTTTACAGATAAAATAAAGGAACATACCCGCCAAGTTTCTTTTTATGGAATGGGGGTAGATATAGCAGATATTAATAATGATAAGCTACAAGATATTTTTGTTTTAGATATGGCTGCTAGTGATCACGTACGTTCTAAAACCCTTATGGCTAGTATGAATGAGCAACGCTTTAATATGCTTACAGAAGATCTAGGTTTCCAGCACCAGTATATGTTTAATTCATTGCAGCTCAATCGTGGCAATGGCAGGTTTGACAACGTAGTGCATCAAGCCCATATGGCAAAAACAGATTGGAGCTGGGCAGGACTAATGGCAGATCTTGATAATGATGCAGACCGGGATGTGTATGTCACAAATGGATACAGACGTTATGCGCTTGATAACGATATTCAAAATCAAGTACGTGAGACACAGCGAGCCTTTAACGGTGTAGTACCACTAGAGGTGAAGCAAAAATTATATGATGCGATGCCTACTGAGAAGTTGAGCAATATCGCTTTTGTAAATAACGGAGATCTTGAGTTTAAAAATAACTCTTACCAGTGGGGTCTCGCTGTAGCATCTTACTCAAATGGGGGTGCGTATGCAGACCTTGATAATGATGGTGACCTAGAGCTTATCACAAATAATATAGACGACACGGCTTTCCTTTTTAAAAACCTATCGGTCGAAAATGAAATAGGAAACTTCATAAAAGTAAAAACCGAAGGTGTCCTCTCAGAAGATTTTGCTAAGGTTACAATCATTACAAAAAATGGAATACAAGTAGCCGAAAATAAAAGAACCAGAGGCTATCTTTCTGCCGTGGAAGATATAGCGCATTTTGGGTTAGGAGACGATGAAAATATAGATAAAGTTATTGTACAATGGCTCTCTGGAAAACGCAGTGAGTTTATAGATGTAAGAGCAAATCAAATGCTGGTTATAAAGGAAAGTGAGGCTGCTTTAACAGGACTTCCGGTTATAGAAATGGAGGAGCCTAAGTACGCTTTCACGAAAGCGAAAACCACCTACGGGAT
Source organism: Dokdonia sp. MED134 (assembly GCF_000152925.2). Taxonomy (NCBI): domain Bacteria; kingdom Pseudomonadati; phylum Bacteroidota; class Flavobacteriia; order Flavobacteriales; family Flavobacteriaceae; genus Dokdonia; species Dokdonia sp. MED134. The sequence goes on from NZ_CP009301.1 coordinate 2,764,406, forward strand.
AGATTTTACTCATAAAGAGAATGATTTTAATGATTTTAAAAAAGAAGTTCTGTTACCGTACAAACAGTCTCAATTGGGGCCTTTTATATCTAAGGGAGATGTAAATAATGATGGTCTTAAAGACTTATATGTAGGTGGTGCCGCTGGGCAAGCTGGCGCTATTTATCTGCAGTCTAAAACCGGATTTATTAAATCTTCACAACCTAGTCTTAATGCAGATAAGTTATATGAAGATATGGAATCTCTTTTTGTAGATGTAGATCAAGATGGTGACCAAGATCTCATTGTATTAAGTGGAGGAAATGAGTTTGCTTCACAAGATGTATTACTTGAGAATAGATTGTATATAAATGATGGGAGTGGCACCTACAAGAGAGAAGCGTTTGATAGTAATAGTGAGTATCGCTATTCTTTTAGTAAGAGCATAGCAGCTATAGATTATGATCAAGATGGTGATCAAGACATAGTAATAGGTAATCGTATAGAGCAGGGTAAATTTCCAGTAAGTACAGCCTCTGTAATATATAAAAATGATGGAGGCGTATTTACAGATGTAACAGAGACTGTAGCGCCAGACCTTTTAGATTTTGGAATTATAAATGATGTACTCACTACAGATTTTGATAATGACGGAAAGGATGATCTATTAATAGTAGGCGAGTGGTCACCCGTAGGGTTACTTAAAAACATAGGAGGCACTTTTGTTAAACAAAGCCTTCCAGAACTAGACGAATCTTTAGGCTTATGGTTTGCTGCAGCCGAAACAGATGTTAATGGTGATGGCGTGAAGGATTATGTGATAGGAAACATAGGTAGTAACATTAAGTACAAGGCGTCAAAGAAAAAACCATTTAAGGTATTTGCAAACGATTTTGATGGTAATGGCACTTTTGATCTTGTGTTAAGTAATGAGTACAATGGCAATTATGTGCCTGCGAGAGGTAAGGAATGCAGCACACAGCAAATGCCTTTCATTTCTGAAAAATTTACAACATATTCTGATTTTGCAAATGCTACCCTCCAAGACATATATGGAGAAGGTCTTAATAATGCATATGCAAAAGAGGTAAATACATTCTCTTCATTACTTCTTATAGGTAAAAAGGAAGGTGGTTTTACTACGGCTACACTTCCAGCTTTAGCACAAACTGGACCAGGGCTTGCTATAGAAGTGCTGGACATTAATAAAGACGGGTATGAAGACTTAATTATTGCTGGTGCTATTTATGAAACTGAGGTTGAAACGCCTAGATATGATGCTGGAGTAGGAGTTATTTTAATATCAAATAAGAAAGATGGTTATAATGCACTGTCAACTGCAGAGACGCTACTTTTTCTAGATGGTAATGTAAAAGATATCCAAACTATAGCGCACAAAGGCTTGTCAAAAAATATCTTAGTTTCTGCTGTAAATGATGCCGCTATAAGAGTGGTAGATATAGACTAGTAATTGTATTTAGAACCCCACTTGGCTTTTAGGTTTTCTTTTATAGCTTTTTCTCTTGTGTTATCTGTGGGTTCATACAGAGTCGTGCCACTTATTTCTTTAGGTAAAAACTCTTGTTGCACAAAGTTACCAGGGTAATCGTGTGAGTATTTATAATCATTACCATAACCTATTTCCTTCATAAGCTTAGTAGGAGCATTACGTAAGGGTAGTGGTACAGATAAATCTCCTGTTTGCTTTACAAGTTGTTGGGCCTTTCCTATAGCCATATATGCAGCGTTACTCTTAGGAGAGCTTGCGAGATACGTCACACACTGACTTAAAATAATACGAGCCTCAGGGTATCCTATTGTAGTAACGGCTTGAAAACAGTTGTTAGCAATAACTAGTGCGGTAGGATTTGCGTTCCCGATGTCTTCTGCTGCGGCAATAATAAGTCTTCTTGCAATAAATTTCACATCCTCTCCGCCTTCTATCATTCTCGCCAGCCAGTATACGGCAGCATTAGGGTCACTACCGCGTATAGATTTTATAAATGCAGATATGATATCATAATGTTGTTCTCCTGTTTTATCATAACGCACAATGTTTTGTTGCACTTTTGATAATACCATATCATTTGTAACGACTACATCCTTATCATTTTCTGTAGTGACTATGAGCTCAAAAATATTAAGTAATTTACGAGCATCGCCACCACTCAGTCTTAATAAAGCTTCTGTTTCTAAGAGGGTAATATTTTTTTTCTTAAGGATCTCATCGGTATTAATAGCCCTATTGAGTAAGAGAATGAGGTCTTTCTTTTCAAAAGGTTTTAAAATGTAGACTTGGCATCTAGATAAGAGTGCAGGTATAACTTCAAAACTCGGGTTTTCTGTAGTTGCTCCAACTAGAGTCACCCATCCACGCTCAACGGCTCCTAGTAGAGAGTCTTGTTGAGACTTTGAAAATCGATGTATTTCATCTATAAATAATATGGGGTTTTTCTGAGTAAAGAGGCCGCCACTTTGCTTTGCCTTATCAATTACCTCTCTAATGTCCTTGACGCCGCTGTTTATCGCACTTAGTGTATAAAAAGGTCTTTTAGACTCTTCGGCGATTATGGTTGCTAGTGTAGTTTTGCCTATACCTGGTGGTCCCCATAATATAAGTGAGGGTATAATCCCGGCTTTGAGAGCCTGTTGCAATGAGCCATTCTCACCTACTAGGTGATGTTGACTCAAGTAATCTTCTAGTTTTTTAGGACGTAGGCGTTCTGCAAGCGGTGTATTCATCATACAAAAATAGCTAATTAAAAATGTCTTGTATGACAATCTTTCATCTAGATACACTATGGTCACAAAATTGCTTTCTTGTGGCAAAGCTTGGGCTTATGGATAGTGAATCTTCGTATTTTAAATTCTATAATGGAGTAGTGGGGTATCCGTTGCTTTTTGTGCTCATTATCTGGTTTGTATTTTGGGTCGAGATAAAATTTGGATTAGATTTTACACAATGGGGCGTACGTCCCAGAACATTTAAGGGATTAAGAGGTGTCCTTTTCTCACCATTCATACATAGTGGTATAAAGCACTTGTGGCACAATACAACACCGCTATTAGTTTTAAGTACTGCCCTTTTCTATTTTTATAGAACAATTTCTTGGAAAGTTCTAGTTTTAATAGTGTTTCTAAGTGGTTTAGGAACTTGGTTAATAGGTCGCACCTCTTATCATATTGGTATGAGTGGGGTTATTTATGGGCTCGTGGCTTTCTTATTTTTTAAAGGTATACTCGCTAAGCACTACAGGCTAGTAGCACTTTCACTTGTTGTGGTTTTTTTATATGGGAGTTTAATATGGGGCACGATGCCTACGAGCCAAAATATCTCTTGGGAAGGCCATCTATCTGGTTTTATAGCTGGTGCTTTGATTGCATTACGCTTTCGCGAAAGCGTACCAAAACCCATTACATATGCTTGGGAGGAACCTGATTATAATGAGGCAGATGATCCTTTTATGAGGCAGTTTGACGAAGATGGAAACTTCTTTGAATTACCCCCTGATCCAAAAATTGACACAGAGGCAGACTGTTATACAATTATTTATCACTTTGTAAGTAACGACGGTGTTGATGCGCAAGCTCTGGATGTCCCTCAGAATGATTTATAAGCGTTGTCTTACCGCTTCATAAAGAAAGGCTCCACAGGCAACCGAAACATTTAAAGATGCAATAGAACCCTTAAGAGGGAGTTTTGCTTGATGATCCACAATTTTAAGTACACCTGGTGATACACCGCTATCTTCACGTCCCATTACTATTGCAGTAGGTTCTTTAAAATCTACGTCGTAGAGAGTGTTGTCTGTTTTTTCAGTTGCAGCTACAACTTGAATTCCTGATCCTTGCAGGTAGTAAATAGCATCTTTTATATGATCAACTTTGGCAATAGGCATACTAAATGCTGCACCAGCAGATGTTTTTACAGCAACACCATTGAGAGGAGCACCTCCTTTTTTGGGTATTATTACACCGTGGGCTCCTGTACACTCTGCAGTACGTATAATTGCACCAAAGTTGCGTACATCTGAGAGTTGATCAAGCAAAATAAATAATGGTGTTTCTCCACTTTCTACCGTTCTATTCACAAGTTCTTCAAAGTCGTGATATTTAACCGGAGATATTGTAGCAACAGCACCTTGGTGGTTGAGTTGTGTAAGCTTATTAAGTTTTTCAATAGGTACAAAAGAGGTTTGTATCCCATTTTTCTTGATAAGTGTATTCAGTTCGCTCAGTAGTGAGTTGTGAAGTCCTTTCTGTAGAAAAACTTTATCTACTTCTTTGCCCGCTTCTATCGCTTCTATGATTGCACGTGTTCCGTGTATTTGTAGTGTTTTTTCCATAAATAAATTAATAAGTAAGATTAAGGGAGTCGCGAGGTGTAACTGTTATATTCTGAAAGCTAATAGTTCTATGGTCTTTCAATTGAGCAGAATTATATTCTTTATATAACATTGAAAGAGGAAGTTCCTTATCTCGCGGGGTAAAGATAATATAGTCTTGAAAAATTACATCATTTATCTTTCTTGTATTTATAAGTCTTCGGAATTGAGTCATACTGCCCGAGAGTGAATGGTTGAGCGCTATGTATTCTACTAAAAAGTCTTCTGTATTTATATATAGGATAAATTGATCATCAATTTTAGATGGCATTTCAACATTTGAGGCCTGAATTGTAAAATAAGTCTTATTTCTTATTTCTACTTCATCTAATTTTCTATAGCGTATATCGTTCGTAGCTAAAGACAAAGGTAAGTTTGCTGCATAAAGAAAACCGTAAAGAGATTTTTCTAACATTGGCGCTGGATAACTACCTTCCTCTTGTAAATCTCCATCAATAAAGTATTCTATATAGCCTCCGTTGTATGTCCCTTTGTGTTCAATATTATCTTTATAGCGGCTGAATGATTGAATAGCTCGACCATTTTCTTGTTCTTGGCTATATGTGGTATTACCTACTGTAAAAGTAATTTTGTGGGAGTCAAATGTTGACCTTCCGTGAGCTTGCAACGTCTTGTTCACTATTTCTGTTAGTGAATGTTCTTCTTTTTTTTCAGACATTTTTTTACAAGAACCAATTGTAAGTATTAGAATAATTATAAGTGCCTTCTTCATAGCTTTAAGTAAAATGTGTTACAAAAAAATAAAGGTCACCTTGTAAGGTGACCTTTAAAAGTAAAAAATAAGTCTTATTACTGTTTAGTAAATAGTAATACAGATGTATAAGGTGAACTTGGACAAGTACTACCACTGTCTCCAGCAGTAAGGATGAAATCTAAAGTGAAAGATGTGTCATCAGTCTGATCATAAGAACCAAAGTTAGTTCCAAAAGATCCTTGCTGTATTGCTCCACCACAACCAACTCCACCACCTACGTTTTGGAATGGTGTTACTGTGTCTTCACAAACTAAATTAAAAACCATATCTCCTATAAAACCTCCAAACTCAGGAAGGTAAATTACGTCTTCTATAGTACGCTCAGTTGGTCCACCTTCTTCATTTGATATCGTATAAACCTGTTCCGTAAAATCTTGAGTTACACCGAAATCAGGAAATACTCCAGAAACAATAGAAAGTGCATAATCTCCAAGGAATTGTTCTTCACCAACTGGACAAGTTACACTTGCATTATAACGAAATGGAGAGTTAAAGAAACCTCCAGTGATTATTCCTCCTGCATTATCGGCATTAAATACACGGCCGTCAGTTAGGTTTAATGTAAGGTCAATAATAAATACGTCTCCTCCAAAAAGGTTAGCAGGGTCTACATTAGCAAGTGCTGCTAGTTCTTCAATTGTATAAGTAAGTGTAGTTCTTGGTAGTCCAAAAGGGCCATCAGTAAATTCACTTGCAGGAACTGTCCCTAAAGAAAAAGTTTCTAAGTTTGCTCCAGTTGTATCTCCATCGTCTTCTGAGTTGTCCTCGAAACGACCAACTACATCTACACTCATTAGTAAATCACCTCCCTGTACATCTTGCTCTTCTATCTCAATTGAAAATTGAGCACCAGGTGTATTAATAGGTAATTCATTAGAAAAGATTTCAGTTGTTCTTAGAACAGCTCCTCTTTCAACATTTTCTTGAACAAAATCTGTTGTGTTTTGTTCATCATCCTCACAAGAGGCCATTCCTATTAGAATGGCTCCTGCAAAGGCATATTTTATTAAGTTTTTCATTTTGCTTTTATTTTTTAGTTAGCTGCTGGGAAACCACCAGATACTGCTGAAGGTGGGTTAGTATCCCAAAATACTTGTACGTTTTGATCTGGCTTCTGGCTAATATTAGGATTAGCAACTATTTCAGACGTAGTATAAGGAAATGACCTTGGAAATGCTCCTGGATCTGCCTCTAAGTTAGGCTGTAAAGTTGTTGGGTAGCCTTGTCTTCTGTAAAAGTTATAAGCTTCAGCACCACCACCATACATTGTAATCCAGAATTGTTCAGCAAGAATATTCCATTTTCCATCTGTATCAGCGTTATTGAAATCTGCAACTACATCATCAATAAATGCTTGATTATCAGCTGAAGTTGGTAACAAAGTGTTAGCTAAAACAACATTGGATAACTCACCAGTGTTTGAATCTATGTCTGCAGATAATATTCCATTTACAGCGCTCTGATCTAGGTCACCAAAACCTTGTACCTTAGCAATAGATTTTTCTAAACCACTTTGAATAAAACCTGCCGCTGCTCCTGGATCACCAGAAACCATAGCTGCTTCTGCTCTCCAGAAATCTACATAAGAAGAAAGGATGATAGGTTCAATACCTGCTCCAACTCCACCTTCTCCTAATCCTACAAGATCGTCATCTTCGTCTAGTTCTAATGCGAATGAACCATCTTCTTGCTCAACAACAACAAGATTATCAAAGTTATTAGCATCTAATTTTCCTCCACTTGGGTAAACTCCAGTTGCAGTTTTAACAAACTCATCTGGTGGAGCACCTCTATCATCACCGAAATCACGTCCCCAGTATCCATCTTCTAAGAAGCAGAAGGTAAATCCATTATAATGAGGAGGAGAAGTTTCTAAAGAACAACTTAAAGTTTCACCATCTCCTTCAGGATCACAAGATGCACCAGGTGTACATCCAGATTGTCTGTAAAAATAGTAACGTATTCTTGGATCATTATTCTCTAGCATTGTTCCCATTAACCAGTTACTACGGTAAGGGCCTACACCTTGCTCAGTATAGTTTGCAAAATAATCTGGATGTTGTGTATTCGGGTTTAATAAATTAGTACCATACTGGAATTGTAAATCATCCTCAGCATCAGTAATAAAATTACCTTCTGCAACAATTGCATTAAATGTAGCAATATCTCCTGTAGTTATAGCAGCTTTCATAGCAATACTATTTGCAGCCTTCACCCATTTAGTAGGATCTTCATCATAAAACATATCTACCGCAGGAACGAGAGCGTCACCAGCTGAAATAGATTCAAGTAAAGCTTTACCTTCATTTAGAATTCCAAGAGCCCCCTCGTAAACAGATGCACCATCATCTACATTAGGACTTGGGAATTCAATAGGATTAAGCGCCTCAGTAAAAGGAATGTCTCCAATATAATCTACCAACCATAATAATGAATGAGCCTGCATTACCTTAGCAGTTCCTAAGTGGAAACGAAGGTCTTGGGTTGGGTCTTGTGCAAGTTGTTCTATCGCAATAACATCTGCAAAAATACCTGCATAAGTTCTTGTCCAAGCTCCATCAAGACTTCCGCCTGTAAGGCCATTAAAATAATCTCGTGAACCAAAAGTACCTATTCTAGTTAGTGACTCACCATTACCATTAAAAGTAATTGCGTTATTACGATACGCGAGCTGTATTGAATTAAGCAAGAAAGATGGGTCACCCGTTCCTTCTGGCAGACTGTTTGGGCTTTCTACAAGTTCTAGTTCAGTCGTCTCACAAGAGAAGAACAAAGAACTACTTGCTATAGCAACAGCCATTATGAATTTAAATGTGTTTTTCATAATTCTATTTTTAAAATCTTTTTAATTAAAATGATGCTTTTACGCTTACTCCATAACGTTTTGAAGATGGACCATTGATGTAATCAAAGCCACGCCCGTTACCAACACCAACACCGGCTACGTTAGGGTCAAAGTTAGCTCCGTCTGGAGTATTGTAAGCGTCATACCATAAGTTAAACCCACTAGCAGTTACGCTGAAAGATCCAAATGGAGTTTTTTCTAATAATTTCTTAGGTACGCTGTATCCTAAAGAAACTTCTTGAAGTCTTAATACTGATGCGTCGTATATCTGAAGTTCTTTTGGTCCAAATAATACATTTGAGAAGTAGTACTGTGAGTTGTTGATCTGTGTTTGGTTAGGACTACCATCCGCTGTTACACCAGGAAGTATGTAAGTATTCTCACGATCTTCAGTTTCTGTGATAAGTCCACGTCCTAATAATACCGCAATTGTAGAAGAAGCAATATCTCCACCTTTAGTATGGTTCATTTGGAAACCTAAATTGAAATTCTTGTAAGAGAAACTGTTTATCCAGTTCATTACATAGTCAGGGTTAGGGTTACCTATGATTGGAGTGATATTACGTCCATCAGCAAGAGTAACGTTATCTTCAACAACATAGTTACCAGCTCCATTCACTACAAAGTTTCCATTGTCATCTCTTTGTATACGAGTACCTACAATAACTCCTAATTGCTCACCGCGTATTGCTGCGTTTCCTCCAAGGAAAGGCTCAGGTCGTCCAGCATAGATGATTTGGTCATCTTCTTGCTCTGTTACAATTTGCTCACTAGTAGTAAAGTTTATTCTAGAATTCCAAGTAAATCCATCAGATTCTGATTCGAATACATCAACTCCTAAGTCAATTTCAAAACCATCACCTTCTACTTTACCTACGTTTGCTTGTGTAGAAGTAAATCCAGTAGATGGAGGAAGAGGTTTAGTTACAATTAAATCATCAGTAGAACGATTAAAGTATGATAAATCAAGACTTACGCGATTTTTAAGGAAACGAGCATCAAATCCAACTTCAAATTCAGAAACAAGCTCAGGCTTAAGATCTGGATTAGCTTGGAAGTTACTTACACTGTTAGTAGTTACGTTATTGATTGAAAATGGATCAATAAATTGGTTTGTAAACTGGCTTACTGTATTTACAGTAGGGAATCCTGTAGGGAAACCAGCAGATGTTCCTAAACCTGCTCTTACTTTTAAGTAATTAAGAGCATCTCCTTTCAAACCATCAAAAGCAGTTGTTGGTAAGAAAGATAAACTTACAGAAGGATAGAATTTTGAATTGTTTTCTTTAGGTAAGTTAGAAACCCAGTCATTACGAGCAGCAAGTGTTAAGAATAACATATTGTCATAATCTATGTCTGCTTGCCCTAAAACTCCAACTATATTTCTAAAAGATGTAAATTGTACAGGTGTTTGCTCTAAAAAGTTAAAGTGTCGTTGTACACCAAATACAAGTTGTCCAGTACTGTTTACACCTTGAACATCAATCTCTCTTGATCTAGAAGTTGCTCCTGTTACGAAGGTCATTCCAATTTTATCAGAGAGGTCATAATCTCCACTTAATGCAACATAGTGATCCCAAATACGAACATTAGTATCTCTAGTGTTATATTCACCATTAATGTCATCAACACCTCCAGATCCAAGGACACCACCTTTATTTACACCAAATTCAAAACGTGAGTTGTAAAAATCTACACCAGCACGGTATTGTAAATTCAAATTATCATTAATTGCATATGACAGTGTTGATGTACCATATACACGGTTTGTTAATTCTTTAGATCCAGCGTTTCTAACAATCCAATTTGGGTTGTTAATGTCATTACCATTTCTGTAGTATAAACTACCTCCAGTTTCAGGAATGTCAAATGGCAGCCCTGCTAAATCTACGTTACGAGGTGTAAAGAATACATTTGCAAATACTGAGAATCCTAACGTACCGTTACCACGTGATGCAGCTACAGGAGGAGATGAAACATCTGTTCTTGAGAAGTTCATTGTTCCTGCAATAGTAAATTTATTAGAAAGTTGAGCACGTCCACCAACTGATAAGTTGTTTCTGCGTAATTGGTTACCAGGGATAAATCCTTTGTCTTCAAGGTGACCGTAGTTTACGTTGAAATTTACTTTACCATCTTCAGATGCTCCATTTATATTTATAGAAGTATTTGAGACCCCTCCTGTACGGAAGAATTGAGAAACGTTATTGTAAGGTCTGTACTCATAACGCTGCCCAGCAAATTCATCTCCTCTTGACCCGTTAAAGGCTGCTTGAGTGTCATAAGGGTGAGCAACAGTTCCATTCTCGTCAATAAGTTGAGCAGGATCGTTTAAATACCCATCTACTCCACCAGCATTAAAAGAAGGTCCCCAGTTTGAGAAAAACCATCCAAATGATTGATCAAAACCACCTCCGTAGCTATCTTGGTAGTCCGGTAATGAAGCAATTTCATTAACAAAATAAGACTGGTTAATTGTGATTTCACTTTTCTTTGGTCCACCATTACCAGTAGTTCCAGACTTCGTTGTGATTACGATAACACCGTTACGTCCAGCAGTACCATAAAGAGTTGCAGCTGCAAGTCCTTTAAGCACGTTTACACTTTCAATGTTGTTTGGATCAAGGTCTAAGAAACGTGAAGACCCGTTGTTACCATTAAGAAAGTTTCCTGTAGTGTTTGTATCACTACTAAAAGGTACACCATCCACTACAAATAAAGCTTGGTTACTACCATTAATTGAAGTGTAACCACGTATAATTACGTTTGTTGCAGATCCAGAAGCACCACTTTGAGAAGTAATCTGTACACCAGAAGCTTTTCCTGATAGTACACGTGCAACGTCACCTTCTGTACGCCCTTCGATTTCTTCAGAAGCAACTTCACTTACTGCATAACCAAGCGCTTTTTTCTCACGCTTAACCCCTTGTGCCGTTACAACTACCTCGTCTAGAGCATTGTCAGCAGCAAGAGCTACATTAATTGTTGATTGATTTCCTACAGTAACCTCTTGTGTTGCGAAACCAACAAAACTAAAGACAAGCACATCAGATGGGCTTGCTTGGATTGAGTAATTTCCGTCAAAATCGGTTTGAGTTCCCGTAGAAGTACCTTTGATAATGACATTTGCACCAGGCAAAGGACCATTGTCTTCAGTAACAGTTCCGGAAACTGTTGTTTGTGCAAACGAAACTTGCACTACAAACGCTAGCAATAGCGTTAAAATTCCACTAAACTTTGTTTTCATTTTTATAAATTATTTGAATTAGCCAATGCCAAAAATCACAATAAAAAGTTAATTACACAACTAATAGTTCCTAAAATTTAGTTTTTTTTTAACGCTTTGTAAATGGTGTTAATCCCTTTATTTAAAAGCGTACGGCAAGAATTAGATGTAATTTTGTGTTTGAGAAGTCTAATGCAGAATTGTTAAATTTTCCGTTTGCAATATTGATTTGCAGTAGTCCTGCCTTAGTGCGTATTCCCGCTCCTGCTCCTAGGCTTAGCAGGTAATTCTTTTCATTTGCAATACTATTTTCTACATACCCACCATCTGTAACTGTGTTGATGTATAGGCTATTACTTAGTTTTAATCTATATTCTGTGTTTATGATGCCAGAGAGATTTGCAAAGATGCTGTTCTCTTCAAAGCCTCTTATAGAAGTAATTCCTCCTAGTCTGAAAAGTTCGTTTGTGATGTAATTTTTAGAAAACAAACTGTTAAAAGATCCAGAAATATAGATTGAGTTTTTGTTATTAAAATTAAAAATCCTTTTCATTTTTAATAAAATTTGGGTCTGTGGTGTTTTTGTCATATTCGCAATTCTAGTTCCGTAATTAGTTTGAAAATGAAATTGCGTGGTTATAGGGAAGAAATAGTCATTGTTTCTTTTTGTATACTGGTATTCGAGGTATCCTGTTGTGGTCTTAAAGTCTGCTGCGTCCTGTTCTGTTTCTTGAATGGTGAGGAGGTTTTCTGATGTTGTGTTATTGTATCCTGTTGAGATTTTGTGATTAGTAGTCGGGTGGTAATATGCCTGAATGTTTATATCTGTAGTTGAGAATGTGCTATCTTTTCTAAAGATGGAGAGTGAGCTTTCTATTCCTAAGGGTGTCTTTAGTATATAGGGTAGTGATGCTTTTATTTTAAGTTGTGATTGATCCTCCCCGTCAGATTTGTAGTTAAGTGATAGTTCTTCACCGTAGTTAAAGTTGTTTATGAGTTGTAAGTCTAGGTAGCCATCTAGTCTTAAAGTATTGTCTTCGTTTGATGCAAAACCAATAAAACCGTCAAATTGATTTTGATCTACTTTTTTAATGTAGTAAAAAACGGTGGTGCTATCTTTTTTAAAAAGAGCTTGAGCTTTTTTAGTTGTACTTATAAAACGTAAACTGCGTAACTCATCGTTTATCGTATTCAGCTTTTCTTGGTTGTAGGTTTTGTTGAGTACTTTTTTTGTTATGCTGTTTAGAAACGTAGTTGGATAATTTGGATATCCTTTATAGATCACATCGGTTATTTTTCGTTGTTTATTCGATGTTAATTCTAGTCTACCATTTATGATGTTGTTGGTTTTTGCGAGTTCTGTTATTTGAAAACTTGCAAACGGATCACCATTGTTTGCGGCAATAGTTGTTAGTTGCTCTAATAGCGCTTTCGCGAAAGCGGTTTCTATAATTAGAATATCATTATCTATGGTGTAGGCTGTCTCCTTAATATAAGTTTTTAGAATGGGTTGTTTTGAAATGTCAAGAGTTAGTGAATCGTACCTAGTGTTTAGTGAGAATGTTGCCGTGTAGATGTTATTGCTCTGTTGGACTGTTTTTTCAATATCAAAATAGCCTTCTGTAATGAGTTGGTTTGCGATGCTGTCTATCTCGTTATAGAGTAAAGCAGCTTCTGTAAAAGATTTAGTGTGTGGTATTGTGTTGAGTAATTCAGTTTCTTCTTTATTCTCTCCTTCTAGTTGTAGGAGTAGTTTTGAACCTGAATTTTGACCACTTAATGTAATGGTGAAGACAAATAGTGTAAATAATAATATGTGGGTCTTCAAAAAATGGATGGATTTATGGTTGTTTGGGTAACGTGTTTTTCTGTTGCTAAAGTATGTTAGTTTTTTGGTATTCAGAACTTTTTTGAAAAATTAGCGAGCTGCTATTTGATGGCTGAGAAAAATTTCATACTTTTGCCAACCCTTAAAATGGGTATATTAAGTAAATTAACAATTAGGTAGAAAGAAATTATGCCAACAATTTCACAATTAGTACGTAAAGGAAGAACCAAGATTACCAAGAAGAGTAAATCGGCGGCCCTTGAATCGTGCCCACAACGCCGCGGCGTATGTACTCGTGTTTACACGACTACACCTAAGAAACCAAACTCGGCTATGCGTAAAGTTGCGCGTGTTCGTTTAACAAATGGTAAAGAGGTGAATGCATACATCGGAGGAGAAGGTCACAATTTACAAGAGCACTCGATAGTATTGGTAAGAGGTGGAAGGGTAAAAGATTTGCCAGGAGTTAGATATCATATTGTACGTGGAGCCTTAGACACCGCTGGTGTTGCAGGAAGAACGCAATCGAGATCTAAATATGGTGCAAAACGCCCTAAGAAGTAAATCAACAACACTTTAAGAAGAAGTAATGAGAAAAAAACAGGCCAAGAAGAGACCTATTCTTCCAGATCCAAAATTTAACGATCAGTTAGTAACTCGTTTCGTTAATATGATGATGTGGAGTGGTAAGAAGTCTACAGCTTTTAAAGTATTTTATGATGCAATTGACATCGTAGAAGAAAAGAACACAAATGAAGAAAAAACAGCTTTAGAGCTGTGGAAAGATGCTTTATCTAACGTAATGCCTCACGTAGAAGTGCGTAGTCGTCGTGTGGGAGGAGCAACTTATCAGATACCAAACCAAATTCGTCCAGATCGTAAGATTTCTACTGCGATGAAGTGGTTAATTAGCTTTTCTCGTAAGAGAAATGAGAAGTCTATGGCTGCAAAGCTAGCTGCAGAGATTATGGCTGCGGCAAAAGAAGAAGGTGCTGCTGTTAAAAAGCGTGTTGATACACACAAAATGGCAGAAGCAAATAAAGCATTCTCACACTTTAGATTCTAAGAAATGGCAAGAGATTTAAAATTTACTAGAAATATTGGTATTGCGGCTCACATTGATGCTGGAAAAACCACTACTACAGAGCGTATACTTTATTATACGGGTGTAAGTCATAAAATCGGTGAGGTTCACGATGGTGCTGCAACGATGGACTGGATGGAGCAAGAACAGGAGCGTGGTATTACAATTACCTCTGCTGCAACTACTTGTACTTGGAAGTTCCCAATGGAGAACGCTAAGCCTCTTCCAGAAACTAAAGACTATCACTTTAATATTATTGATACTCCTGGTCACGTTGATTTTACGGTAGAAGTTAACCGTTCTTTACGTGTTCTTGATGGATTAGTATTTCTTTTTAGTGCTGTAGATGGTGTTGAGCCTCAGTCAGAAACTAACTGGAGACTTGCAGATAATTATAAAGTGCCTAGAATAGGTTTTGTAAACAAGATGGACCGTCAAGGTTCTAACTTCCTTGCTGTTTGTCAGCAGGTGAAGGATATGTTGAAGTCAAACGCTGTGCCTATCGTTTTAAACATAGGTGACGAGGGTGACTTTAAAGGTATTGTTGATCTTGTGAAGAACCGTGCAATTGTATGGCACGATGAAACTCAGGGGTCTACGTTTGACGTTATTGACATTCCTGAAGATATGAAAGAGGAAGCTCGTAAGTATCGAGCTATGCTTATTGAGGAGGTTGCAACATATGATGAAAACCTTCTTGAGAAATTTATGGAAGATGAAGATTCTATTACAGAAGAAGAGGTGCACGCTGCACTTCGTGCTGCTGTAATGGATATGGCGATTATCCCTATGATATGTGGATCTGCCTTTAAGAATAAAGGAGTTCAATTTCTTCTTGACGCAGTATGTCGTTACCTTCCTTCTCCTACAGATAAAGATGGTATCGTTGGGATTAACCCAGATACAGAAAAAGAAGAACTACGTAAGCCAGACGTAAAAGAGCCATTTGCTGCTCTAGCGTTTAAAATTGCAACAGATCCTTTTGTGGGTCGTCTTGCATTCTTCCGTGCTTACTCGGGTCGTCTAGATGCTGGATCATATATCTTAAATAACCGTTCAGGTAAAAAAGAGCGTATATCACGTATATATCAAATGCACTCTAATAAGCAAAATGCTATCGATTTCATCGAGGCTGGAGATATTGGAGCAGCAGTAGGATTTAAAGATATTAAGACTGGAGATACAATGTCTGATGAAAAGAACCCAATTGTTCTTGAATCTATGGACTTCCCAGATCCAGTAATTGGTATCGCTGTTGAGCCAAAAACTAAGGCAGATGTTGATAAGTTAGGTATGGCTTTAGCAAAACTTGCTGAAGAAGATCCAACGTTCCAAGTAAAAACAGATGAGGCATCAGGACAGACTATTATATCTGGAATGGGTGAGCTTCACTTAGATATTATTGTAGATCGTCTTAAGCGTGAGTTTAAGGTGGAAGTTTCTCAGGGTCAGCCACAGGTTGAGTACAAGGAGGCTATTACTCAAAAAGCACAGCACAGAGAGACTTATAAAAAGCAATCTGGTGGACGTGGTAAATTCGCAGATATCGTATTTACACTTGAACCAGCAGAAGAAGGCGCTGAAGGATTACAGTTTGAATCTACTATTAAAGGAGGTAACGTACCAAAAGAATTTGTTCCTTCTGTAGAGAAAGGATTCAAAATGGCAATGGTAAATGGACCTCTTGCAGGTTATGAGGTTGATGCTATGAAAGTAACATTAACAGATGGATCTTACCACGATGTAGATTCTGATCAACTTTCTTTCGAACTTGCTGCAAAGCTTGGATTTAAGAACGCTGCAAAAGCTGCAAAAGCTGTTATAATGGAGCCTATTATGAAGCTTGAAGTTATTACTCCAGAAGAAAATATGGGTGATATCGTAGGTGACCTTAACCGTCGTCGTGGTCAAGTATCTGATATGGGAGACCGTGCAGGTGCAAAGACAGTAAAAGCTACTGTGCCACTTTCTGAGATGTTTGGATATGTAACAACGTTACGTACGCTTTCATCTGGTCGTGCGACTTCAACTATGGAATTCTCGCACTATGCAGAAACTCCTTCTAATATTGCAGAAGAAGTAATCGCTGCCTCAAAAGGTACAAACGAATAATTACTAAGGAAATGAGTCAAAAAATTAGAATAAAACTAAAATCTTACGATCACAACTTAGTAGATAAGAGTGCTGAGAAAATCGTTAAGACTGTGAAGACGACAGGTGCTGTAGTAACTGGACCTATTCCGCTTCCAACACATAAAAAAATCTTTACTGTATTACGCTCTCCACACGTAAACAAGAAATCTCGTGAGCAGTTTGAGCTTAGCTCTTACAAGCGTTTACTTGATATCTATTCTTCTTCATCAAAGACTATTGATGCTTTAATGAAGTTAGAATTACCATCTGGAGTAGAGGTGGAGATTAAGGTGTGATAGGTGTTTACGCTTTCGCGAAAGCGTAAATAATAACCGCACTAACTTGTCCTGAGCTGCGCGCGAGGGAAAAACGGAAAACACACATTCAAGGTCGAACGTGTTCGGCCTTGTTTTTTGAATTGAATTTTAATAATTAATATTTATAAATATGTCTGGGTTAATCGGAAAGAAAGTAGGTATGACTAGCATCTTTGACGAGAACGGGAAGAACATTCCTTGTACAGTTATTGAAGCAGGTCCCTGCGTTATCACCCAAGTCAGAACCAAAGAAACTGACGGGTATGAAGCCCTTCAACTTGGTTTCGATGACGTTAAAAAGGCAAACAAAGCTGCTACTGGCCACGCCAAAAAAGCAGGAACTGTTGCTAAACGTAAAGTTGTCGAGTTTCAAGGATTTGAAGGAGAGTTTAAATTAGGAGATGCAATTACTGTAGATCATTTTGCTGAAGGAGAGTTTGTTGATGTATCGGGAACTTCAAAAGGTAAAGGATTTCAAGGGGTTGTAAAGCGCCACGGTTTTGCCGGTGTAGGTCAAGCGACTCACGGTCAACATAACCGTCTTAGAGCTCCTGGTTCTATTGGAGCAGCATCTTACCCTGCACGTGTATTCAAAGGAATGCGTATGGCAGGACGTATGGGTGGTGACAAAATAAAAGTTCAAAATCTTAAAGTATTGAAAGTAGTAGCTGAGAAGAACCTACTTGTAGTGAAAGGATGTGTTCCTGGTCACAAAAATGCTTATGTAATCATTCAGAAGTAATGAAGGTAGCAGTTGTAGATATCAAAGGAAAAGAAACAGGGAGAAAGGCAGACCTTTCTGATGCTGTTTTTGGAATTGAACCAAACAAGCACGCTGTTTACTTAGACGTTAAGCAATTTCTTGCAAACCAACGTCAAGGTACGCACAAGGCTAAAGAAAGAGCAGAGATCGCAGGATCTACTCGTAAGATCAAAAAACAAAAAGGAACAGGTACAGCTCGTGCGGGTAGTATCAAGTCTGGTGTTTTTAAAGGTGGAGGACGTATGTTCGGACCAAGACCGAGAAATTACTCTTTCAAATTAAATAAAGGATTAAAGAGACTTGCACGTCGTTCTGCACTTACAATGAAGGCTAACGATAACGCAATCACTGTAATAGAAGACTTCAATTTTGACGCTCCAAAAACAAAAGATTTTGTGAACGTTTTGAAAGCCTTAGGCTTAGAAAATAAAAAGTCACTAATAGTGTTGGGAGAGTCAAATAATAATGTATATTTGTCGTCGCGCAATTTAAAGGCCTCAAAAGTCGTAAAAAGCTCAGAATTAAGCACTTACGGTATTATGAATGCAAACAATGTTGTATTCTTAGAGGGTTCTTTAGAAGGTGTTGAGGCAAACTTAGCAAAATAAGACACGATGAGTATTTTGATAAAACCTGTTATTACAGAAAAAGCGACAAAAGATAGTGAGGAAATGAATCGCTATACTTTTGAAGTTAGTATGAGAACAAATAAGGTTGAAATTAAGAAAGCGGTAGAAGCTGCTTATGGTGTTTCAGTTGAAAAAGTTCGCACAATGAATGTCCGCCCGGATCGCAAGTCTCGTTATACGAAGTCTGGTGTTCTTTCTGGTAAAACAAATGCTATTAAGAAAGCAATTGTACAGCTGGCGGAAGGTGATACAATAGATTTTTATAACAACATTTAAGACAACAAAATGTCAGTAAGAAAATTAAAACCTATCACTCCTGGGCAGCGATTTAGAGTTGTAAATGGTTTCGACCAGATTACAACTGATAAGCCGGAAAAAAGCCTTTTGGCTCCGAAAAAACGCTCAGGTGGTAGAAACAATACGGGTAAAATGACAATTCGCCAAGTAGGTGGAGGTCACAAGAAGCGTTACCGTATTATCGATTTCAAACGTAACAAAGAAGGAGTTCCTGCGACTGTTGCGTCTATCCAGTATGATCCAAATAGAACTGCGTTTATCGCACTTCTTAACTATCAAGATGGAGAAAAGAGGTATATCATTGCTCAAAACGGTCTTCAGGTAGGTCAGAACTTAGTTTCTGGGTCTAATGTAGCGCCAGAGATTGGTAATGCGATGCCACTTTCAGATATTCCATTAGGTACTATAATCTCTTGTATAGAGTTACGTCCAGGTCAGGGAGCTGTTATGGCTCGTTCGGCTGGAGCATTTGCTCAGTTAATGGCTCGTGATGGTAAATTTGCAACTGTAAAGTTACCTTCAGGTGAGACAAGATTGATTCTTGCAACGTGTATGGCTACAATAGGAGCTGTGTCTAACAGTGATCACCAGTTACTTGTATCTGGTAAGGCTGGTAGAAGCCGTTGGTTAGGTCGTCGTCCACGTGTACGTCCAGTAGTGATGAACCCTGTTGATCACCCTATGGGAGGTGGTGAAGGAAAGTCTTCTGGAGGTCACCCTAGAAACCGTAATGGTGTACCTGCTAAAGGTTTCAGAACGCGTTCTAAGACGAAGTCGAGTAATAAGTATATTGTAGAACGTAGAAAGAAATAATAAGATATGGCACGTTCATTAAAAAAAGGACCTTACGTTCACTATAAGTTAGAAAAGAAAGTTGCTGCAAACGTAGAAGGCAATAAAAAGACTGTCATTAAGACTTGGTCTAGGGCTTCTATGATTACTCCAGATTTTGTGGGGCAAACTATTGCAGTACATAATGGTCGCCAGTTTGTACCGGTATATGTTACTGAGAATATGGTAGGTCATAAGCTAGGAGAATTTTCGCCTACGCGTTCTTACAGAGGACACGGAGCTGATAAGAAAAATAAAGGTAAAAGATAACAGGAGATGGGAGTTCGTAAAAAAGAAGCGGCAAATCGTCGCAAAGAGGCTAACAAGTCTATCGCTTTCGCGAAATTGAATAACTGCCCTACCTCTCCACGTAAAATGCGTCTTGTAGCAGATATGGTACGAGGAACGCAAGTGGAAAGAGCACTTCAGTTATTGAAATTTAGTAATAAAGAAGCATCACGTAAAGTTGAGAAATTAGTTCTTTCTGCAGTTGCAAACTGGGAAGCAAAGAATGAAGACGCAAGTATCGAAGATGCAAATCTTTTTATTAAAGAGATCAAGGTTGATTCTGGAACAATGTTAAAAAGATTACGTCCAGCACCACAAGGTCGCGCGCACCGAATAAGAAAACGTTCTAACCACGTAACAGTGGTTCTTGGAGCAAAAGATAACACACAAAGCAATTAATTAGATGGGACAGAAGACAAATCCAATCGGAAATCGCCTTGGAATAATCAGAGGATGGGAATCTAACTGGTACGGAGGTAATGACTACGGTGATAAACTTGCCGAAGACGATAAGATTAGACGTTATATTCACGCTCGTTTAAGTAAAGCTAGTGTGTCAAGAGTTATCATTGAGCGTACGCTTAAACTTGTAACCGTTACTATTACTACTGCAAGGCCTGGTATCATTATCGGGAAAGGTGGTCAGGAAGTAGACAAGTTAAAAGAAGAGCTTAAGAAACTCACAGGTAAAGAAGTACAAATTAATATCCACGAAATCAAACGTCCAGAGCTAGATGCATTTCTAGTAGGTCAGAGTGTTGCTCGTCAGATAGAAGGAAGAATTTCTTTCCGTCGTGCAATAAAGATGGCAATTGCGGCTGCAATGCGTATGAATGCTGAGGGTATTAAGATCCAGATTTCTGGACGTCTGAACGGTGCAGAGATGGCACGTACAGAGTCTTATAAAGATGGACGTATTCCTTTATCAACTTTTAGAGCCGACATAGATTATGCTTTAGTTGAAGCTCACACTACTTACGGTAGACTGGGTGTTAAAGTGTGGATTATGAAAGGTGAAGTATATGGCAAGAGAGAGCTTTCTCCTTTAGTTGGACTTCAAAACAGTAAGTCTAAAGGTGGCGGAGGTCGTAAGGATAACCGAGGACCACGTCGTAGAAAGTAATTTTTTAAAAAGACAGTAAAAAATGTTACAGCCTAGAAAAACAAAATTCCGCAAGCAGCAGAAGGGTCGTATGAAAGGACTAGCGCAAAGAGGGCACACGCTTTCTAATGGCCAGTTCGGTATAAAATCATTAGACTCAGCTTTTGTAACTGCGAGACAAATAGAAGCAGCTCGTATTGCAGCAACACGTTATATGAAAAGGGAAGGAACTCTTTGGATTAAGATCTTCCCGGACAAGCCTATTACAAAGAAACCTCTAGAGGTACGTATGGGTAAAGGTAAAGGTGCTGTAGAATATTGGGCAGCAGTTGTAAAACCAGGACGCATTATGTTCGAATTAGGAGGTATTCCTGAGCCAGTTGCAAAAGAGGCATTACGTCTTGCAGCTCAGAAATTACCAGTGAGAACTAAGTATGTCGTAGCTAGAGATTTTTCAGCTGAATAAATTTGAGTACTATGAAACAATCAGAGGTAAAAGGATTATCTACAGCAGAATTGCAAGAAGAGCTTGGTAAAGCAAAGAGATCTTATATGGATCTTAAGATGGCTCACGCTATCTCTCCACTTGACAATCCTATTCAATTGCGTTCTATGAGACGTACAGTCGCTAGAATTGCAACTGAATTAACTAAAAGAGAACAATAACGCTGCTTAAGATGGAAAAAAGAAATTTAAGAAAAGAGCGTGTTGGTGTAGTAACTAGTAACAAGATGCAAAAATCTATCGTTGTTGCCGAAGTTAAAAAAGTAAAGCACCCTATGTATGGTAAGTTCGTTTTAAAAACGAAGAAGTATGTAGCACACGACGAAACAAACGACTGCAACGAAGGAGATACAGTTAGGATAATGGAAACACGTCCTATGAGTAAATCTAAGACTTGGAGACTAGTAGAAATCATTGAAAGAGCGAAGTAATGTTACAGCAAGAATCAAGATTAAAAGTAGCAGACAATACAGGAGCAAAAGAAGTTTTGACTATCCGTGTATTAGGAGGTACTAAGAGAAGATATGCTTCTGTAGGAGACAAGATTGTTGTATCTGTAAAAGATGCAACACCTAATGGCCAGGTTAAAAAAGGAGCCGTGTCTACAGCAGTAGTTGTGCGTACTAAGAAAGAAGTACGTCGTCCAGATGGATCTTATATCCGTTTTGATGATAATGCTTGTGTTCTTTTAACTGCTCAAGGTGAGATGCGCGGTACTCGTGTATTTGGACCAGTAGCAAGAGAGCTTCGTGACAAACAGTTTATGAAGATTGTATCATTAGCACCAGAGGTGCTTTAATACAGAGAAGAAGATGACAAAGCTTAAAATAAAAACGGGAGATACTGTAAAGGTTATTGCTGGAGATCATAAAGGATCAGAAGGTAAAGTCGTAAAAGTATTTATCGAGAAGAACAAAGCAATCGTTGAGGGTGTTAATATGGTGAAGAAGCACGAAAAGCCTAGCGCCGCAAATCCTCAAGGTGGAATAAAAGAAAAAGAAGCGCCACTTCAAATATCTAACCTTTCCCTTTTAGATAAGGATGGTAAAACTACGAGAGTAGGTTACCGTATGGAAGATGGTAAGAAGGTACGCTTTGCAAAGTCTAACAACGAAATATTATAGTGATGGGATACGTACCAAGACTAAAACAAGAGTTTAATGACCGCGTGACGCCAGCCCTTCAAGAAGAGTTTGGATATAAGAACGTTATGCAGGTACCTCGTCTTAATAAGATTGTAGTATCTCGTGGTGTTGGAGCTGCGGTTGCAGATAAGAAGTTAGTTGAAAATGCTGTAGAAGAGCTTACTCTTATTACAGGACAAAGAGCTATCTCGACAATGTCTAAAAAAGACGTTGCAACATTTAAATTACGTAAAGGAATGCCTATTGGTGCAAAAGTAACTTTACGTGGGGAGCGTATGTATGAGTTTTTAGATAGACTTGTAACATCTGCATTACCACGTGTACGTGACTTTAACGGTATCAATGCAACAGGATTTGATGGACGTGGTAACTATAGTATGGGTATCACTGAGCAAATCATTTTTCCAGAGATCAACATTGACAGAATTAAGAAAATAGATGGTATGAACATCACTTTTCAAACATCTGCTCAAACTGATAAGGAAGCAAAATCGTTGCTTAAAGAACTAGGTTTACCTTTTAAAAAGAACTAAGATATGGCTAAAGAATCAATGAAAGCCCGTGAGGTAAAGCGTGCTAAAACTGTTGCAAAATATGCTGAAAAACGTAAAGCTTTAAAAGAAGCTGGAGATTACGAAGGATTGCAAAAGCTACCTAAGAACGCTTCACCTATACGTCAGCACAATCGTTGCAAACTTACAGGTCGTCCTAAAGGTTATATGCGTCAGTTCGGTATATCACGTGTGATGTTCCGTCAGATGGCTAACCAGGGGTTGATACCAGGTGTTAAGAAAGCAAGCTGGTAGATTAAAGAGTATAAATTGGTAGAAGGTTCTTTTTATGCTTTCGCGAAAGCGGAAATAGAGAAAACCACTACCGTAACTATAATTAAATGAATACAGATACTATTGCAGATTTTCTGACACGTGTGCGTAATGCATCGGCAGCAAATCACAGAGTGGTCGAGATTCCAGCATCAAACCTTAAGAAGGCGATGACTAAAATCTTATTTGACCAAGGTTACATCCTTAGCTACAAATTTGTAGAAGGTAAAGCGCAGGATACGATCAAGATTGCCTTGAAGTATGATCGCATTACTAAAGAAGCAGTTATTAAGGATATCCAAAGAATCAGTAAGCCTGGTTTACGTAAATATTCTTCATCTAGTGAGATACCTCGTATCTTAAACGGTTTAGGTATTGCTATTGTCTCTACTTCTAAAGGAGTTATGACAGGTAAGCAAGCGCAACAACATAATGTTGGAGGAGAGGTACTTTGTTACGTTTACTAATCAGATAAAAAGACAAAGACATGTCAAGAATAGGTAAAAGTCCAATTACAGTGCCAGAAGGAGTTACAGTAACTCTTGCTGATAACATTGTAACAGTAAAAGGAAAATTAGGCGAGCTTACGCAAGAGTACTCTGGTATTGAGATCAAAATCGAGGAGGGAGTAATTACTCTTGAGCGCGCATCAGATAAAAAAGACCTACGTGCAAAGCACGGTCTTTATAGAGCTCTTATCGCAAATATGATAGAAGGAGTTTCTAAAGGTTTTGAAAAGCAACTTGAGTTAGTAGGAGTAGGATACAGAGCAAGTAATCAGGGTAATAAACTTGATCTTGCTGTAGGTTTCTCTCACAACATCGTTTTAGATGTAGCTCCAGAAGTAAAAGTTGAGACAATCTCAGAAAAAGGTAAGAACCCTATAGTGAAGTTAACTTCACACGACAAGCAACTAGTAGGGGCTGTCGCTGCAAAGATTCGTGGTTTCCGTAAGCCTGAGCCTTACAAAGGAAAAGGAATCAGATTTGTAGGAGAGATAATAAGAAGAAAAGCAGGTAAATCTGCATAATACATAGAGAAATGGCATTATCAAAAAGTGAAAAAAGAAATAGAATTCACCTTAGAATTCGTAAGACTATTTCTGGATCTGCGGAGAGACCAAGACTCTGTGTATTTAGAAGTAATAAAGAGATTTATGCACAGTTAATAGACGACCTTAATGGGAAGACTATAACAGCTGCATCGTCACGTGATAAGGATATCGCTGCTGCGAAATCTAACAAATCTGAAACTGCAAAACTTGTAGGTAAGGCAATCGCCGAAAAAGCTACAAAATCTGGAGTTGAAGCTGTAGTATTTGATAGAGGAGGTTACCTTTACCACGGAAGAATTAAACAACTAGCAGAGGGCGCAAGAGAAGGCGGTCTTAAATTCTAATAAAGTTATGTATCAAGATTATAAAAACGTAGAGTTAGTAAAGCCAAGTGGCTTAGACTTAAAAGATCGTCTAGTAGGCGTTCAGCGTGTTACTAAGGTAACTAAAGGAGGTAGAGCTTTTGGATTTTCTGCTATAGTTGTAGTAGGTGATGAGAATGGTGTTGTAGGACACGGATTAGGAAAGTCAAAAGAAGTAGCATCTGCAATTGCAAAGGCTATGGAAGATGCTAAGAAAAACCTAGTGCGTATACCGCTTAACAAAGCAACTATCCCTCACGAACAGAAAGGTAAATTTGGAGGAGCTCGTGTATTACTTTTACCAGCAGCAGCCGGTACAGGAGTAATCGCAGGTGGTGCAATACGTGCCGTACTTGAATCTGTAGGTATACACGATGTACTTTCTAAGAATCAAGGATCTTCAAACCCACACAACGTAGTAAAAGCAACTTTTGATGCTTTATTACAATTAAGAAGTGCAGAGACAGTTGCAAAGCAACGTGGTATCTCACTTGATAAAGTGTTTAAAGGATAAATCAAGGAACAATGGCAAAAATCAAAGTAACAAAGGTGAAGAGCGCGATTAATCGCACACAGAACCAGAAGAGAATTTTAGAATCTCTTGGATTGAGAAAAATAGGCCAGGTAAAGGTGCACGAAAACACACCTAACATCCTTGGTATGGTAAATAAAGTAAGTCACTTAGTTTCTGTAGAAGAAGCTTAATATAAATAACAGATGGAGTTAAATAACTTAAGACCTGCAAAAGGCGCTGTTAAGAAAAACGACGGTCGTAAAGGACGTGGCCAGGCAACTGGAAACGGTGGAACAGCTGGTCGTGGACACAAAGGACAGAAGTCACGTTCTGGGTATAGTAAGAAAATCGGTTTTGAAGGTGGGCAAATGCCACTTCAACGTCGTGTACCTAAGTTTGGATTTACAAACATAAACCGTAAGGAGTATGCTGGTGTAAATCTTGACACATTACAAGAATATGTAGACGCTGGTCGTCTTACAGAAGAGGTTTCTATAGATACACTTATTGAAGCTGGTCTTGTAGGTAAAAACGATTTAGTAAAGATTTTAGGTAGAGGTGAGCTTAAGGCTAAAATCAAAGTAACTGCTCATAAATTTACTGCAACTGCAAAAGCTGCTGTTGAGGCTGCTGGTGGTGAAGCTGTAACTTTATAATCGATATAAGAGGATGAAATTTATAGATACAATAAAGAATATCTGGAAGATTGATGAGCTTAGGAATAGAATAATTCTTACGCTTACGCTTCTCCTCGTATATCGTTTTGGTGCACAAGTTGTACTTCCAGGTATAGATGCGTCACAATTGGGAGGTCTTCAAGCTTCTACAGACCAAGGGCTTTTAGGACTTTTGGCTGCGTTTACAGGAGGTGCCTTTTCTAATGCATCTGTATTCGCATTAGGTATTATGCCTTACATTTCTGCTTCGATTGTAGTACAGTTAATGGGTATTGCAATACCTTATTTACAAAAACTACAGAAGGAGGGAGAAAGTGGTCGTCGTAAGATTAATCAGATTACGCGTTGGTTAACTATCGCTATCTGTTTATTACAGGCGCCAGGGTACCTAGCTGCATTACCTGCACTAGGAGTACCTTCAACTGCTTTTGTAATGGGTCTTACACCTACATTCTACATTTCTTCAGTACTTATCCTTGTAACAGGATGTATCTTTGCGATGTGGTTAGGTGAGAAGATTACAGATAAGGGAATAGGAAACGGTATATCACTACTTATTATGGTAGGTATTATTGCAACTATGCCTATATCATTTGTACAAGAGTGGGTTGCCCGTGTTACTGAATCTAATGGTGGATTAATAATGATCCTTATTGAATTAGTAATTTGGTTTGTGATTATTCTTCTTTGTATCCTATTGGTTATGGCAGTGCGTCAAGTTCCTGTATCATATGCAAGAAGAACTGCAACTGGTGAGTATGAAAAGAATGCGTTTGGAGCTAGAAATTTTTTACCTCTTAAATTAAATGCTTCTGGAGTAATGCCAATAATATTTGCACAGGCTATTATGTTTGTACCTGGTCTTATTGGAGAAGCGAGTTTCCTTGCTGACACATCGGTAGGTACTTGGTTACAGACTAACTTTGGAAATAATATATTTGGATTTTGGTATAATTTAGTTTTTGGACTTTTGATTATTATCTTTACATATTTTTATACTGCGATTACAGTTCCTACCAATAAAATGGCAGAGGATCTTAAGCGTAGTGGAGGTTTCATTGCAGGGATTCGTCCTGGATCTGAAACAGCAGAGTATTTAGATAAGATTATGTCTCAGATTACATTGCCTGGATCTATATTTTTAGCACTTATCGCTATATTTCCTGCTATCGCAGTTAATGTTTTAGGTATGCAGCAGGGATGGGCTTTGTTTTATGGAGGAACTTCCCTACTCATTATGGTAGGAGTGGCAATAGATACTATGCAACAAGTGAATTCTTACCTACTTAATAAGCATTATGATGGTCTTATGAAGTCTGGTAAAAACCGTAAAGCAGTAGCATAATGGCAAAACAAGCAGCAATAGAACAAGATGGGTCTATAATAGAAGCATTATCAAATGCAATGTTTCGTGTAGAACTAGAAAATGGTCACGTTGTGACAGCGCATATCTCAGGTAAGATGCGTATGCACTATATTAAATTATTACCTGGGGATAAAGTAAAATTAGAAATGAGTCCTTACGATTTGTCAAAGGCTCGTATAACGTACCGCTACTAAGCGGAAAAAAGCTGGATATGAAAGTAAGAGCATCCATTAAGAAAAGAAGTGCCGATTGCAAGATCGTTCGTCGCAAAGGCAGATTATACGTAATAAACAAAAAGAACCCTAGGTTTAAACAAAGACAAGGTTAATAGTTATGGCTAGAATTGCAGGGATAGATATCCCAAAACAAAAGAGAGGTGTAATTGCATTAACGTACATCTTTGGAATAGGAAAAAGTAGAGCACAAGAAATACTTGCTACTGCAAATGTATCAGAAGATAAGAAAGTATCTGATTGGGATGATGACGAGATAGGTCGTATTCGTGATGCTGTTGGTACATTTACTATCGAAGGGGAACTTCGTTCTGAAGTATCTTTGAACATTAAACGTCTGATGGACATCGGTTGTTACCGTGGTATTCGTCACCGTGTAGGTCTTCCATTAAGAGGACAACGTACAAAGAATAACTCACGTACGAGAAAAGGAAAGCGTAAAACAGTTGCAAACAAGAAGAAAGCAACTAAATAATAAGGCATAATGGCAAAGCAAACTGCAAAAAAACGTAAAGTTGTTGTAGAATCAGTAGGAGAGGCGCACGTAACAGCTTCTTTTAACAACATCATCATATCGTTAACAAACAAAAAAGGAGATGTAATCTCTTGGTCATCTGCTGGTAAAATGGGCTTTAGAGGTTCTAAAAAGAACACTCCTTATGCTGCTCAAACTGCTGCAGAAGATTGTGCAAAGGTTGCTCACGAGGCAGGCCTTCGTAAAGTAAAAGTTTATGTAAAAGGACCAGGTAACGGACGTGAGTCTGCTATACGTGCTGTACATAATAGTGGAATTGAAGTGACAGAAATCATTGATATCACTCCAATGCCACACAACGGGTGTCGTCCTCCAAAGAGACGTCGCGTTTAATAAATAATTATTTAATTAATATCTCGAGGGAGAACGGTTTGCAAAGGATTGACCTTAATTTCTAACCACCCTCAAAACACACATTTAAAATGGCAAGATATACTGGTCCCAAAACAAAGATCGCACGTAAATTTAGCGAGGCAATCTTCGGAGAAGACAAATCTTTTGAAAAAAGAAATTACCCTCCAGGGCAACACGGAAACAACAGACGTAGAGGAAAAAAATCTGAATACGCTGTACAACTAGCTGAGAAGCAAAAAGCAAAGTATACTTACGGTATACTTGAGCGTCAGTTTAGAAATATGTATGACAGAGCAAACCGTGCTCCTGGAATTACAGGTGAAGTTCTTTTACAATTATGTGAGTGTCGTCTAGACAACGTTGTTTATAGAATGGGAATGTCTCCTTCTAGAAGCGGTGCACGTCAGTTAGTAGGACACCGTCATATTACTGTAAATGGAAACATTGTAAATATCCCTTCTTATCAAGTAAAAGCTGGTGATGTTATCGCTGTACGCGAAAAGTCTAAATCTTTAGAAGTAATTTCTAACTCACTTTCTAATGCAAGTCACGTTTTTGAGTGGATCACTTGGAACAACGATAAGAAAGAGGGAACATTTGTGGCAGTACCACAACGTCTTCAGATACCTGAAAACATCAACACACAGTTCATCGTCGAGCTGTACTCTAAGTAATAACCACTAAAGCTAGAAAACCGATATGGCAATATTAAATTTCCAGAAGCCCGATAAAGTCATTATGATTGACTCTACTGATTTTGAAGGTAAATTTGAGTTTAGACCTTTAGAACCAGGTTATGGTTTAACAGTAGGAAACGCTTTACGTCGTGTATTACTATCTTCATTAGAAGGTTTTGCAATTACATCTGTACGTATAGAAGGTGTAGACCACGAGTTTTCAACATTGGCTGGAGTAGTAGAAGATGTTACAGAAATTATACTTAACCTCAAACAAGTACGTTTCAAACGTCAGATAGAGGAGATAGATAATGAGACTGTAACTATATCTTTATCAGGTGTTGATCAATTAACAGCTGGAGATTTCCAAAAGTTTATTTCAGGATTCCAAGTGCTTAACCCAGATATGGTTATAGCAAATATGGATAAGAAAGTGAACCTTAATATGGAAATCACTATAGAGAAAGGACGTGGGTACGTTCCTGCAGAGGAGAATAAGAAATCTAATGCTCCATTAGGAACAATATTTACAGATTCTATTTATACACCTATCCGTAATGTAAAATACAGTATAGAAAATTACCGTGTTGAGCAAAAGACTGATTATGAAAAATTAGTCTTCGAAATAATTACAGATGGTTCAATCCACCCTAAAGAAGCACTTACTGAAGCTGCAAAAACACTTATCCACCACTTTATGTTATTCTCAGATGAGCGTATCACTCTAGAGGCAGATGAGATTGCACAAACTGAAACTTATGATGAGGAATCTCTTCATATGCGTCAGTTACTTAAAACAAAGCTTATAGATATGGATTTATCTGTACGTGCGCTTAACTGTTTAAAGGCTGCAGAGGTAGAAACGTTAGGAGATCTTGTTTCTTATAACAAGAATGATTTGATGAAGTTTAGAAACTTTGGTAAAAAATCACTTACTGAACTTGAAGAGTTAGTAAATGTAAAAGGACTAAGTTTCGGAATGGATCTAGCCAAATATAAATTAGATAAAGACTAGGTAGCTGTACTTTAAATAGAATAGCGCTTTCGCGAAAGCGGAAAAATAATTATTACAATGAGACACGGAAAGAAATTTAATCACTTAGGGAGAAAGACTGCACATAGAAAATCTATGCTTGCAAATATGGCTTGCTCTTTAATTGAACATAAAAGAATAAACACTACAGTTGCAAAGGCAAAAGCACTTAAGCAATTTGTAGAGCCTATGATTACTAAATCAAAATCTGATACGACTCACAACCGTCGTATTGTATTTGCAAAACTTCGTCAGAAGGATGCAGTTACAGAATTATTTAGAGATGTAGCGGCAAAGGTAGGTGATCGTCCAGGAGGTTATACTCGCATCATCAAGTTGGGTAACCGTCTTGGAGATAACGCAGATATGGCAATGATCGAACTTGTAGATTACAATGAGATTTATAACGCTGGTAAACCTGCCAAAAAGAAATCTACTCGTCGTGGAGGTAAGAAAGCTGAAGCTGCTCCTGCAGTTACAGAAACTGCTTCTAACGAGGAAGAATAGAACGGTAAACCTTATGAAAATAGGTTAATTAGTATCGGGATTTACTGCAAGGTAAATCCCTTTTTTTATTTTTGGCGGTATAATTAAATGTTTGGCAAAGTGTTTGCCTATTAGTTACTGAAATTAAAATATTAGAAAATGAAAAAAATAGCTGTAGTTGTATTGTGTGTTTTAGCAACATCACTTTACGCACAAAAAAAAGGTGTAGATGCAAATAACAATGTACTTGGTGCTGTAGCAACATTTGGTCCTGATGGGGCAAACGTCGGAGGGTCAAGTGTTATTTATAATCCACCAAGACCTATAGACGGGACAATACACGTATTTGATACTTGGCGCAATAATGCCATTATACAGACTACCGGAGGTATGACGTTGCGTTTGCGTGATAATATTAATCTCAATGCCAGACGTAATGTTTTTGAATCTAAGATAGGAACAGACTCAGTATTTACTTTTGATTTTACAAACATTGAGAAAATGGTTGTAAATAATAAGACGTATAAAAACATCTTTTCTCCAGTAGAGGGAGGTTACCGTCTAGTAGAGGTTGTAGCGGAAACTGATGATTTTGCTATATATAAAGATTATAAAATCGATATTAAGGAAGGAAACCCTAACCCGATGCTTGCTCAACAAAATGACAAGTATCTTATGAAAGACTCTTACTATGTGAAGAAGGGTAGAAGCTTTAAAAAGTTTAAATTAAAAAAATCTAGCTTTTTAAAACTTGCAGGTAGTAAAGCCGATATGCTTGAGGCCTATGCAGATAAAAATGATCTCAATTTTAGAGATGAGAAAGACCTTGAAAAGATCGCCAGTTACTATGGCAGTTTATAATATTATTTATGGGAGCTATTTGGCTCCCTTTTTTTTGTTTAGATATGGGATAAAGTCCTTTTCTGAAAACCTTTTTTTAACCTATTTTTGTAAAGTTTATAAAATAAATTCTGAATGAAATATCAATCTAGAAGACCTGCCTTACTTTTATTATCAGATGGGACTATATTTCACGGTAAAGCCGTTGGAGATAAAGAAGCAACTTCATATGGAGAAGTTTGTTTTAATACCGGTATGACGGGATATCAAGAGATCTTTACAGATCCTTCATATTTTGGGCAATTAATGGTAACTGCAAATGCTCACATAGGTAACTACGGAGCTACAGATGTTGAGACAGAGTCTGATAAAGTAAAAATATCAGGTCTTATATGTAGAAACTTTAGTTATAATTATTCTCGCAAAGATGCTCAGGAGTCTCTAGAGCAGTTTTTAGACAAGAGTGATTTATTTGCTATTTCTGATGTTGATACTAGGGCACTAGTAGCACACATACGTGATAATGGAGCTATGAATGCTTTAATTACTACAGATGTAGAAAATATAGAAGCACTTAAGGCAAAGCTAGCCGAAGTTCCCGATATGAAAGGACTTGAACTAGCATCAAAAGTTTCTACAAAGGAGCCATACTACTTTGGAGAAGAGGATGCCGAGGTTAAAATTGCAGCCCTTGATATTGGAATTAAGCGCAACATCTTACGTAACCTTGCAAAGCGTGGAGCTTATGTAAAGGTTTTTCCTTATGATACAACATACCAAGAAATGAAATCTT
Organism: Dokdonia sp. MED134; assembly: GCF_000152925.2. Classification (NCBI taxonomy): domain Bacteria; kingdom Pseudomonadati; phylum Bacteroidota; class Flavobacteriia; order Flavobacteriales; family Flavobacteriaceae; genus Dokdonia; species Dokdonia sp. MED134. Next base: position 2,796,285 of record NZ_CP009301.1, read on the forward strand.
GGAATCCAGATGGATATTTTCTATCAAATGGTCCTGGTGATCCAGAACCGCTAGTAAATGCCATTCAGGTCGCAAAGGATATCATTGCAGATGATGAGCCTCTTTTCGGGATATGTCTCGGTCATCAAGTAATTGCCCTTGCAAATGGAATTTCAACATATAAGATGCATAATGGGCATCGCGGTATTAACCACCCTATTAAGAATTTAATTACAGGTAAAGGAGAGATAACCTCTCAAAATCACGGTTTCTCTATTAATAGGGAAGAGACAGAAGCACATCCAGAGGTAGAGATAACACACGTTCACCTTAATGATCATAGTGTTGCTGGTATTAAAATGAAAAATAAGAATTGCTTCTCAGTACAATATCACCCAGAAGCAAGCCCAGGACCTAATGACGCTACCTATCTATTTGATCAGTTTATAGAAAATATAAAAAGCGTAACAGCATAAAAATTTAATCCCTTCCATTATGGCAGGGATTTTTTTTATAACGCTTACGCGAAAACGTTATCGCGACAATAACCTATCAATTTATAGAAATTAAGGTCAAAATCGTATTTTTACGTAACTAACAAAACAACTAAGAAAATGAGCATTATCATAGAAATTCACGCAAGACAAATATTTGATTCAAGAGGTAACCCTACAGTAGAGGTAGATGTATTTACAGAACTGGGCGCTATGGGTAGAGCAGCAGTACCTTCTGGAGCATCTACAGGTGAGCACGAAGCTGTTGAGTTGCGTGATGGTGGTACAGATTTTATGGGTAAAGGTGTTAAGAAAGCGGTAGAAAATGTAAACACCCTTATCGCTCCAGAACTCTTAGGTGTTTCAGTTTTTGAACAAAATGCCATAGATGAGTTAATGATTGAGCTAGATGGCACTCCTAACAAGTCGAAATTAGGAGCAAACGCTATATTAGGAGTCTCATTAGCCTGCGCAAAAGCCGCAGCAGCCGAGCTTAATATGCCATTATATAGATATATAGGTGGAGTTAGTGCAAACACACTTCCAGTACCTATGATGAATATTATAAATGGAGGTTCTCATAGTGATGCACCTATTGCCTTTCAAGAGTTTATGGTAATGCCTGTAAAAGCAGAGAGCTTTAGTCACGCCTTACAGATGGGTACAGAAATATTTCATAATCTTAAAAAAGTATTGCACGACAGAAATTTAAGTACAGCTGTAGGAGATGAGGGAGGATTTGCGCCTGCACTTGACGGTACAGAAGATGCACTTGATAGTGTAAAACTTGCTGTAGAAAAAGCTGGTTATTCTTGGGGTGATGAGATAATGATTGCTTTAGACTGTGCCGCTGCAGAGTTTTATGTAGACGGAAAATATAACTATGCAAAATTTGAAGGAGAAGGAGGTAAAATACGCACTAGTGAGGAGCAAGCAGATTATCTAGCAGAACTAGCAGATAAGTATCCTATTATCTCTATAGAAGATGGTATGGATGAAAATGACTGGGAAGGCTGGAAATACTTAACCGATAAGGTGGGTGATAAAGTGCAGCTTGTAGGAGATGATTTATTTGTTACTAACGTAGAGAGACTCTCTCGAGGTATTAATGAAGGTATTGCAAACTCAATCCTTATTAAGGTAAATCAAATAGGGACTCTTACAGAAACTATTGCAGCCGTAAATATGGCTCACAATGCTGGATATACATCAGTAATGTCACACAGGTCTGGTGAAACCGAAGATAATACTATTGCAGATCTCGCAGTAGCACTTAATACGGGACAGATCAAAACTGGTTCGGCTTCTAGGTCAGACCGTATGGCAAAGTATAATCAACTTATTCGTATAGAAGAAATGCTTGCAGATACTGCTTACTTTCCGGCAATGAATGCTTTTAAAATTAAATAGAATTAAAACTATATTTTTTAAAACCCTCTCTCTGAGAGGGTTTTTTTATGAGACTATTTTTAATTTTGAGTCTGCTTTACTTTGTTGGTTTACTGGCATATAGGAGTCAGTTTAAGTAAAAAATAGAAATTTCATTATTTTTTACAAGTAGAATGTTTAAAAAGTGCAAGTTTTCTAAAAAAGAAAGAATAAACTTACATAAAAACACTTGTACATCGACAAAAAGAACGTAAATTGCCGATGTAAAGATGAAGTAACCGCTATAAGGTTATCTTTAGACTTTCATTAGGTAGTTAAAATTCAAGAAGTAACACCTTAATAGTTTGCCCACAATTGTTGATACCACGTTAGTGAATAAACAGGTATATAATTTTTTAAGTTGGGTAAAGAGCGGGCAGTGAGGCCCTTTTGCTGCACGCTCGCTCTTTTTAAAAAACTGTATCTAAGTATTAAATCTTTATTTTAAATTTGAGGGCTTAGCTATGATTTGAGAGAGTTATCGCACAGTACTATCTTAAGATAATTTATACATCTCCATCTATTTATTTACGCGGTAAGCAATAGAAAGGTCAAAAGACCGATATTTTTACATTTTATTAACCATCTAGCGGTCTATTATGTTAAATAAAACGACTTCTTTTTTGTAATTTAGCGGTCCAAAATAAACTAAGTAAAAATAAATTTTTTCAGGCATAGATGGCAGATAAAGCAACTTTAACAATAGACGGAAAGAGCTACGAGTTTCCTATCATTACAGGTACAGAGCAAGAGCAGGCAATAGACATTAAAGCACTTAGAGGTGCTACTGGAGGTATAACGACTATTGACCCAGGTTATAAAAATACAGGGTCTTGCCAGAGTGCTATTACTTTCCTTGATGGAGAAAAAGGTATTCTAAGATATAGAGGATACTCAATAGAAGAACTTGCCGAAAAAGCAGACTTTCTTGAAACTGCATATCTTTTAATTTTTGGAGAATTACCTACAAAGGAGCAGCTTGCAAAATTTGATTCAGATATTAAGTCTGAGTCTCACGTAGATGAGGATATGAAGAAAATCTTAGATGGTTTTCCTAAGTCTGCTCATCCTATGGGAGTATTAAGTGCTCTTACATCTGCACTTATTGCATTTAATCCTTCTACAGTAAATGTAGATTCTGAAGAAGAAATGTATAACGCAATCGTAAAGCTACTAGCTAAGTTTCCAGTGCTAGCTGCCTGGGCAATGCGTAAAAAGAAAAGTCAACCGTTAGATTACGGAGATAACTCACTAGGGTATGTAGAGAACTTCCATAAAATGATGTTCTCAAAACCTAATGAAGCTTATACAGTAGATAAAGAGATAATCGCTGCTATAGATAAGTTATTAATTTTACACGCAGACCACGAGCAAAACTGTTCTACATCTACAGTACGTATTGTAGGATCATCTCACGCTGGTCTATTTGCTTCTATCTCTGCAGGTATCTCTGCATTATGGGGACCTTTACACGGAGGAGCAAACCAAGCAGTTATAGAAATGCTTGAGGCAATAAAGAATGATGGTGGTGACACTAAAAAATATATGGCAAAGGCAAAGGATAAGCAAGATCCTTTCCGTCTTATGGGCTTTGGACATAGAGTTTATAAAAACTTTGATCCACGTGCAAAGATCATAAAAGTAGCTGCAGACGAGGTTCTTGGTCAACTAGGTATACAAGATCCAGTTCTTGATATTGCAAAAGGTCTTGAAAAAGAAGCGCTAGAAGATCCATATTTTGTAGATCGTAAATTATATCCTAATGTAGATTTTTACTCAGGTATTATTTACAGAGCTCTAGACATTCCAGTAGAGATGTTTACGGTTATGTTTGCTTTAGGTCGTCTTCCAGGGTGGATCGCACAATGGAGAGAAATGCGTCTTAACAAAGAACCTATAGGTCGTCCACGTCAGGTTTATACTGGTGAAAACTTAAGAGCTTTTAAAGAAGTTTCTGAGAGATAAGAACTCAATAGTACATTATAAAAGAGCAAGCGTTTAGCTTGCTCTTTTTTTATGCCTTAAAAGCAATAACGTAACTATTTAAAAAATTGTAAATTCACTTTCGTGAAAAATTCCAAATACCCATCACCAGTTATCGTAGAGCAACGTGAACTTATCCTTGTAGGTTTACAGGCTACAATGTCTCTAGCTCATAATACTACAATGCAGTTATGGCAAGCCTTTGGACCGCTAAGGAGGACTATTCTTAACAAGTCTAATAGAGGGAGTTATAGTGTGCAATGCTATGCAGATGATTTTATGACTACTCCATTTACACCAGAAACTAAGTTTGTAAAATGGGCCGCAGTAGCTGTAACAACCGAAAATGACATTCCAAATCAATTAGAAGTATTAAAAATTCCAAAAGGTAAATGGGCAGTTTTTCCATACAAAGGAACCACACGTGATTTTGGAGTATTTGCTCAATATATCTACAGTCAGTGGTTGCCAAATTCTGGGTATCAATTAGATGATAGACCACATTATGAATTTATGCCAGAGGACTACCTAGGCCCAAATAATCCACAATCTGAAGAAGAAGTGTGGATACCTATTAAGTAAGCTTTCGCGAAAGCGTAAAAATCACGATGCATTGCGTATATGATAAATTTCATATAGATTGGCATTCTTTTTTTAGCAAATCTGAGTTATCTTTACCTTATGCTTAAACTAAACGTAAAGAACGAAACTTCAAGGCTTAGAGCCGTAATCTTAGGTACTGCCGAAAGTAATGGACCTACGCCAAAGCTTGAGGATGCCTACGACCCAAAATCTGCGCTACATTTAAGAGAAGGAACATATCCTCTAGAGAAAGATATGGTTCCCGAAATGGAAGCCGTTGCAGCAGTCTTTAAAAAATATGATGTAGACGTTTACAGACCGCAAATTATAGAGAACCTAAATCAGATCTTTACACGTGATATAGGATTTGTTATAGATGATAAATTTTTTAAATCTAATATATTACCAGACAGAGAAGAAGAGATAGAAGCTATTGAGCACGTTATAAGACAGGTGCCGTCTACACACGTTTTTAGATTACCAGAAGAAGCGCACATTGAGGGAGGAGATGTGATGCTGGCAGATGATCATATTTTTATAGGTACATATAGAGGTGATGATTATCCAGATTATATCATTGCGCGTACCAATATGCTTGCGGTGGGTATGATACAAGATTTGTTTCCTCGCAAGAAGGTAATGTCTTTTGATCTCAGAAAGTCTAATACAGATCCTTATAATAATGCCTTACATTTAGATTGCTGTTTTCAGCCAGTGGGTAACGGTAAAGCTATACTTCATAAAAATGGCTTTTTACAAGAAAAGGAATACGAGTGGCTGGTAAACTTTTACGGGAAAGAAAATATCTTTGAAATCACCTCTCAGGAGATGTTTAATATGAATTCAAACATCTTTAGTATTTCTCCAGAGGTAGTCATTTCTGAACGCAATTTTACCAGATTAAACACTTGGCTACGCGATCAAGATATAACTGTAGAAGAGGTTCCTTATGCAGAGATAGCAAAGCAAGAAGGCTTGCTGCGCTGCAGTACATTGCCACTTATAAGAGATTAAAAAAATAAAAAGGCTGGAAGTTTTATCTTCCAGCCTTTTTCACTTTAATTAGTCCAGTAATCTATTACCATAACATCTGCTATATGCGGTTGTATAGAGGCTACAAAGTTTTGATGAGCAGTATGGGGTAGATACGTATCTAGACCATCTTGCGAGTCAAACGTTAATAAAAATGCGTGGGTAAAACCTTTGTTTAAGTCTTCTGCACTTTTATGTAATCCCCATTCATAATCTTTTATGCTTTTAATTTGAGATGGTAAGGTCGAGAAATCTGTAACAATTTTTTCAATCTCTTGTATTGTACTCTCTTCATTAAATTTAAAGAGTACCATATGCCTTAGCTGTCTTGTATGTTTCATTTCTTGCTTGCTTATTTCACGGGTTGATGTAGTATTTTCTTGTGAGCACCCAAGGGTGATTATTAATACAAATAAGGCTACAGATAGTTTCATATAGTACACTTTAAATTATTTAGTAAAAATCAGATGTTAAGTAGTTTTAACTGCACCAGCAAGTTTTTTTGCTCTCGATACTACCTCTGTAATATCTCCATTAAGATCGTCATAGGTTACTACAACTCCCATACGTCTGTATGGACGAGAAGTAGGTTTTCCGAAAAGTCTGAAATCGCTTTTTGGCGCAGTAGCCAAGGTATTAATGCCAGTAAAACCTGGATTTTCTGAGTGATCCGTAGCTAGTATAACGGCACTTGCACCTATACGTTCTTGAGTAATTTCTTTAATAGGAAGTCCTAGCACAGCTCTTAGGTGTAGCTCAAACTCATTATAATTTTGCGTGTTTGCAAGCGTAACCATACCGGTGTCGTGTGGACGTGGTGAAAGCTCAGAAAAGTAAACGCCATCATCTCCTATAAAAAATTCTACGCCCCAGATACCGGCACCGCCTAGCGCTGCAGTAACTTGAGCCGCCATATCTTGAGCGGTTTTAAGATGGGCATCTTCCATAGTAGCGGGTTGCCAGCTTTCTTGATAATCACCACGTTCTTGACGGTGACCTATAGGTGGACAAAACAAAGTGTTGCCGTCGTGCTGTGTAAGCGTGAGTAGGGTTATCTCATAATTAAAGTTTACAAAAGCCTCTACAATCACCTCTGCAACATCACCTCGAGAGCCTTCTTGAGAGTAGTCCCACGCTCGTTGTATGTCGTCTGGTGTTTTAATGGTAGATTGTCCTTTTCCGCTTGAAGACATTAGTGGTTTTACCACGCAAGGAATGCCTACTTCCTTCACCGCTTTTTGGAGCTCTTGAGCAGAGGTTGCGTAGCGATAATTTGCAGTTTTTAAGCCAAGGTCTTTTGCAGCAAGATCGCGTATAGATTTGCGATTCATTGTAAAATTTGCTGCTTTTGCACTAGGTATTACAGTGATTCCTTGTTTTTCATAATCATATAATCGCTCCGTTCTTATAGCTTCTATTTCTGGTACTATATAGTCGGGGCTATGTTTTGCTACAAGCGCATCTAGTGCCTTCCCATCTAGCATATTTATCACTTCGCGACCATCTGCTACTTGCATAGCAGGGGCATTATCATAACTATCTACAGCAATTACGGTCTGACCTAGACGTTGTGCAGCTATTACAAATTCCTTTCCTAGTTCTCCTGAGCCTAGTAATACTATTTTTTTATTCATAATGTTTTGCTTTCGCACTTCGGCAAGCTTAGTATAAACTTCACTTGCGTGAAAGCGGTATTATTTACTTTCTTCTATCCAACCATTAATTTTTTCCTCAAGTAGTGCGAGAGGGATACACCCTGTCTCGAGTACCTCTTTGTGAAAATCTCTTATGTCAAATTTATCACCAAGCTCCTGAGTTGCTTTTTCTCTAAGTTCTCTAATCTTAAGTTGGCCTATTTTATAAGAAAGCGCTTGTCCTGGATTTGCCATATAGCGCTCAATTTCTGATGTAATACCTGCTTCACTTTCGGCTTCATTTTCTAGACAATATGCGATTGCTTTCTCACGGCTCCATCCTTTGGTGTGGATTCCTGTATCTACTACAAGCCTAACTGCTCGGTGCATTTCGGCTCCTAGTGTTCCAAAGTATTGGTATGGGTCTGTATAAAGTCCTAACTCTTTACCAAGCGATTCTGTGTATAATGCCCAGCCCTCGCCGTAAGCACTGTACCATAAAGTTTTTCTAAACTGTGGTAGTGTCTCGCTTTCTTGCGTGAGTGACACTTGGAAGTGGTGACCTGGTATAGCCTCGTGTAAAAATAAAGACTCGTCTGAGTAAACATTATAGGTAGTTGCGTCTGGTATAGGCGTGTAGAAAATACCTGGTCGAGTACCATCTAGCGATCCTGGGTTATACTCTGCACTTGCAGATTTCTCACGGAAAGCTTCTGTCTGTCTCACTTCAAAAGCTGTTTTAGGCTGTAGGCTAAAGAGCTGGTCTACCTGCGGCTTTATAGTCTCGTGCATTGCATTAAAGTTTGCAATAATCTCTTCTGGAGTACTGTACGGCATTAGCTTTTTGTTAGTACGTACATCGTCAAAAAATGCTTTAAGATCTCCTTTAAAACCTACTTGCTCCTTTACTTTTTCCATCTCCTTGCGTATACGGGCTACCTCACTTAGACCAAGCTGGTGTATCTCGTCTGCGCTCATTGTGGTAGTGGTATATAATTTTATGGCATAGTCATAATACTCACTTCCTTGTGGTAAATCACTATAACCAGAGCTATCGCGCCCAGCCGCTAGGTATTCATTTTGTAAGAAGTCACGCATCTTTGCATAAGCAGGGATTACTTTGCCTTCTATCATATTTTTATAATCTGTGCGTATGATATTCTGGTCTTCTTCTGTAATTCCATCAGGAAAATTTGCAACAGGCTTGTAAAAAAGGTGGTTCTCTATGGTAGGCTCTGTCATAGCATCCATTTGCGGGATGATTTTCTTAATAAGTGATTTAGGAAGTACATAACCTTCTGTCATACCCTTGCGCATATTTGTTTCTGAGCTGTTGAGCCACACTAGGTACTCATCTACGCGTTGTTGCCAGTTGCGGTAATCTTCTACAGTGTTAAAAGGTTGTGCACTCGCTCCACTTGCAAGCTGGCCAAACATAAGATGTGGTGACCACATCTGGTCTATAGGCGTGAGGTCTTTTTTAAACTCCATACCCTCTAGATTGATAGCAATATCCCAGAGCAATACCTCCTTACTCATCTTCTCTATGTCTGTAAGGTCACTGTCGTTAAACTGCTGTATAGAGTCGCGGTAAGATGTATAATAAGTTTTTACTGCATCCTTATGAGATTGAGATAATGCATCTGGAAATTTATCATTATACCTATTATCACCAGACATTGTTGCATTAAGCGGGTTAAGCTTTAGGCCGTCTTCATAATAGTTATCTAGCACATTGTTAAATGCCAGAGATGTATCTCCTGTGCTAGTTGTTTCTGTGGTAGCGTCGTTTTTACAAGCTATAAGGCTTAGAGCCATCATTCCTGCAAGTAGCGTTTTTTTCATAAGTCGAGTCGTATTAATTCTCACAGTATTTTACTACTGATGGTGGTTTTTGTGGGTTTTTACGCTTTCGCGAAAGCGAGATTACTCATTTTAAAAATTACTCTACTAAGATACCTATAAGTACATAAATTATGAGGTAATAACTTGCTTGTTAAATTAGGTGTGTATGTGATTTTTGTTGCATCTTTAAGGAAGTCAGGTTCTTAAAGCTGTAAATTATGATTCATCTATTGACAAAGAAAGTGAGCAATACCTCTAGAAAGTGGTTATTAACGCTATGTTTAATTGCTGCTTGTGCTAGTTCTATGTATGCGTGTTCTATTTTGTATTATGTAGATAAAGAAACGGGTACTATTTATGCCGTAAATAATGAAGACTTCTGGCTTGATACCGATGCTTATATACAGATAGAAAAAGCGACTTCAAAAAAGCTAGCTAGATAATGGTATGGCTGGGATAATTTTGCTCAGGGAGGTATAAATAGCGCAGGATTATTTTTTGACGTAGCGGTGACGCCAGAACAAAAAATGCCAGAAGGGTATGGCTGGGCAAAAGGTAACATAGGAGATGATTTACTGGCAAACGCAAGTACAGTAGCCGAAGCGCTTGCCTGGATAGAGGAGCAAAAACTCGCCGTGCACCAGAGTCATTTTTTAATAGGTGATGCCACCGGTAATGCAGTTATTGTAGAGTGGATAGACGGCAAGAAACATATCATACCTATGGAGGGCAACACGCTAGTAGCCACAAATTTTTTGATAAATGCTCCAGAAGACGGCGGCTTCCCTTGCCACAGATATCAATCTATAAACTCACGCGTAGATGAGCTAGAGCGCAGTGGAGAAGACATCACCTTAAAATCTGTGGGGCAAACGATGGCTGGAGCAGTGCAACCAGCTGCAGACTGGGGTGAAGGTAGAATGGGAGGGACGCTCTACACTACCTTTTTTGATATTACAGCGATGCAAATGGTTATGGTGCCAAAACTAGATGGAAGCAAAATGATGCGTATAGATCTCAAAAAAGAATTTGCACTTAACAAAAAACGAAAAATCGATATGGATTAACTCCATTACAAATGAAAAAACCCGTTAAGAGATTAGCGGGTTTTGTTTTGCTTTCGCGAAAGCGTAATATATAAGGGCTATGAAACTGCGGCTTTAATCTGCTTCATTGCGTCTTTAATATTATCTACACTCGCTGCATAAGATATACGTATACAATCTGGGTTTCCAAATGCTTCACCAGTAACCGTAGCAACATTTGCCGCTTCAAGAAGGTAAAGAGAAAAATCTGTTGCGTTTTCTATTTTTTGACCTCCTAGCGTTTTTCCAAAGTAGTGTGAGATATTTGGGAATACGTAAAACGCACCTTCTGGCTCGTTACATTTAAAGCCTTCAATGTCATTGAGTAAGTCCAGTATTAACGTACGACGACTTTTAAACTCATCAATCATATATTGTACTTTACTTACTGGGGCTTCAAGAGCGGTAATTACTGCACGTTGTGCAATGCAGTTTGTACCACTAGTAATCTGTCCTTGCATTTTGTTACAAGCGCGTGCAATATATTCTGGACCTCCTATGTAACCTACACGCCATCCCGTCATTGCAAATGCTTTTGAAACACCGTTTACAGTTACCGTACGGTCATACATATCTGGAAACTGTGCCATACTTGCGTGATCTCCCACATAATTAATGTGTTCATAAATCTCGTCACTTACTACTATAATTTGTGGGTGCTTTGCAAGTACATCTGCCAGAGCGCGTAGCTCTTCTTTACTATATATCGATCCAGATGGATTACAAGGAGAGCTATACCAAAGCATCTTTGTCTTAGGCGTGATAGCTGCTTCTAGCTGCTCTGGTGTCATTTTAAAATCTGTATCTATTGAGGTTTTTACCTCTACTGGTACACCTTCGGCTATTTTTACAATGTCTGAGTAGCTCACCCAGTAAGGGCAAGGTAATATTACCTCGTCACCTGGGTCAAGACATACAAGAGCAATATTTGCAAGTGACTGCTTTGCACCTGTAGAAACAACAATTTGTGGGAGGGTGTAATCCAGATTGTTATCTCTTTTAAATTTTGTGATAATCGCCTCTTTTAACTCTACATAACCATCTACCGGTGTGTATGAATTGTAATTATCATTTACTGCTTGAATTGCAGCATCTTTAATAAAGTCTGGAGTATTAAAATCTGGTTCTCCTAGACTAAGACCTATGATGTCTTTTCCTTCTGCTCTTAATTCGCGAGCCTTTGCAGCCATTGCAAGAGTTGCAGAGGTTGCCATATTTGTAACGCGGGTAGATAAATTCTTCATACGAGGCGCATTCTTTATTTAGTTGATAAAAGATTTAGTGCAAGGTAACTAAAAACGCCAAATCCTTATGGGATTTGGCGTTTGATATTTTCTTAAAAATTTAACCACTTCTATGCAGAAATCGCAGGTTTCATACCCATCTCACGTAAGTGACTAAAGTGAGCGATAAGTGCCTTTCTAGTAGTTTTATACTCGTGGTAGGGTAAATTAAACTCTTGTGCTGTCTCCTTTACAATTTTACTAATCTTAGTATAGTGTACGTGGCTTATGTGAGGAAAGATGTGGTGCTCCACCTGGTGGTTTAATCCTCCAGAAAACCAGTTCATAACTTTATTTTTAGTTGAGAAGTTTACAGTAGTAAATAGCTGGTGTATTGCCCAAGTATTTTTCATAGTTCCTGTCTCATCTGGTAGCGGCATATGTGCATCTTCTACCATATGCGCAAGCTGGAAAATAATACTCAGAATAAGACCTGCAGTGTAGTGCATAATAAAGAAGCCTATTAAAATTTTCCACCAAGCAAGATCAATAAATACCAGAGGTATAACAATCCACATCGCGATGTATATCGCTTTTGTAATAAGTAGTGTGCTCCACTGCTTTACAGGGCTCTGTAGTTTTCCGTAAGATAATTTACGTTTCATATAACGTTTCATCTGGAAGAAATCTGTAGTAAGTGCCCAGTTAAAGGTAAGTAGACCATATAAAAACACCGAGTAGTAATGCTGGAACTTATGTGCCCAGTGCCATTTTCCGTGTTTTGAAAAGCGTAGCACGCGACCAGCTTCCATATCTTCATCGTGACCGTGTATGTTAGTATACGTGTGGTGAAGCACGTTGTGTTGTACTTGCCAGTTATAAACATTACCAGCTAGTATGTAAATACTGCTTCCCATTAATTTGTTTACCCATTTTTTACTAGAAAATGAACCGTGATTACCATCGTGCATCACATTCATCCCTATACCAGCCATACCCACACCCATAACAATGGTAAGGACAATCTGAAGCCAGGTAGGCATATCTAGCGTTAAAAATAAAAAGTAAGGAACTAAGTAAATGGCAAACATAATGATTGCCTTTAGGTACAATTTCCAGTTACCTGTGCGTTTTATATTATTCTCTTTAAAGTAGTTGTTTACACGTTTATTTAAAGTTCTGAAAAACTTTGCAGAGTCCGTGCGAGAAAATTTTATAGTAGTCTCCATAATGTAATAATTACTCTCATAGCGCTACAATAACTGTTTTATTGTAGTGTTGTTGAGGTTTTTAATTCCGCTTTCGCGAAAAAAAAATAATCTTCTTTTAATAGCTTGGTAAAAGTAATGCATAATATAGGCTACATCTATGAACCTGCGTTAAAATAATAGCGGGTATTATGGTACTTTTACACCGTTAATATACTAAATAATGGATATCATATTAAAATATTTTCCAGATCTAACAGATACTCAGATTGAGCAGTTCTCAAAACTGAAAGATTTATATCAAGATTGGAATCTCAAAATCAATGTAGTAAGCCGTAAAGATATAGATGAGATTTACTTACGTCACGTACTGCATTCACTAGGTATAGCAAAAGTTCAAACCTTTAATCCTGGTGCCAGTATAATGGATGTAGGTACGGGAGGAGGCTTTCCTGGAGTACCACTTGCCATACTACACCCAGAAGTAAATTTTCACCTTGTAGATAGTATAGGTAAAAAGATAAAAGTAGTAAACGAGGTGGTAGAGGGCCTAGGTATCACAAATGTAAAAACTACAAACGACCGAGTAGAAAATGTACCTGGTCAGTATGATTTTATTGTGTCTAGAGCGGTAGCTCAAATGGAAACATTTGTAAGATGGGTGCGCGGGCATATTGCAAAAAAATCTAACCACGAACTCAAAAACGGAATTTTATACCTCAAAGGAGGAGATCTCACAGAAGAACTTAAAAAGTATACCACCACCACTATTTATGATCTTCCCACATTCTTTGAAGAAGATTTCTTTGAAACAAAAAAGGTAGTTCACTTACCTATGAAGTATAAAGGATAAGCTATAAAACAGACCTTTATGTACAAATCCAAATTTCTAATTACACTACGGTAAGAAGAAATTTGGATTTTTTTTTGCCTTGAGGCAACCTTTTTTAAAAACGATGCGTCTTTATAAATAGAAACCCAAACATCAGGTATGAAAGTCATACAATTTAATAACGAGCGACAACTCATAAAAAAAGCCATTAAAGGCAATAGAGATGCACAGCGCAAACTCTATGATGAGCACTCGCCTAAAATGCTGAGCATCTGTCGTTATTATATAAAAGATGTACATCAAGCCGAAGAGGCTATGTGCAACGGTTTCTTAAAAGTATTTACAAAGCTAGATACCTATGGAGGTAATGGGAGTTTTGAAGGGTGGATACGTAAGATTATGGTGCGAGAAAGCATCTCATACTTAAGAGCAATAAAGAAGTTGTATTTCTCAGATGATGGTGTGGTAGAAAATAATGATGCTATAAATAACATACAGACAGATCTTGAAGTGGCGCATATACAGTCACTCATAGATGACCTGCCAGAAGGATATCGAGTCGTATTTGTAATGTATGCCATAGAGGGTTATAAGCATAGAGAGATAGCAAAAGCACTTGGGATTAGTGAGAGCACTTCAAAAAGCCAATTGTTTAAAGCGAGAAAGCAGTTACAAGCAGCGGTAAAAAAAGAATTAATAAATAACGGTACAGATGAACTTAGAGGATAATTTTAAAGATAAGCTAGAGAGACGCCGTCTCGAGCCTACCGCATCTGCCTGGGATCGTATAGAGGGCAAGCTAGATGCTAGTCAAGGCAAGAAAAAAAGTAAAATAGTTTTATGGATGGGTATCGCGGCAAGCTTTATTGCAGGCGTGTTTATCACAGCACTTATTTACAACACGAGTGTGGTAGATGAACAAACGCCTTATGTAGAAAATCAGCCAGAAGAGGTGATAGATGAGATAGCACCAGAACAAACAAGTGATAAACCTAGTGAAATTTTACTTACAGAAGCAACAACAAATAATGTAGAAGTACAAAAATCTGTTACGTCACCCCAAAACAATACTGCTACAAAGAAGAAAAGAACAAATCCTACTAAAAGTAAGTATCTCCCATACAGCAATGCTAATACTATAAACTCACAAGTAGAAGAAGCTGTAGCCACTTCTATTAAGAAAGAGGCAGCGATAAAATCTACTATAAATGCTGTTGTAGATGTAAATCCTGATGAAGTAAAAACGAGCGAAGAGTTGCTAGATGATGAGGTAGAAAACCTACTCAAAGCTGCCCAGCAAAATATCAATAAACAACCAGTGTATACACAGCCACAACGAGTGGTAGATGCAAATGAGTTATTACTAGACGCCGAAGCTGAGGTAGACCCAGACTCCTTTAAAGACAGAATGTTCCGCACGCTCAAAAAAGAGTTTAATAGAGCCGTAGAGGCAGTTGCAAATAAAGATAATTAAGAAAATTCATCAATAACGCGCCATCATCGAGCGCACAAAACACAAACTATTATGAACACAATTTTTAAAATTGCCCTAGCGGCAACAGTGGTAATCTTTGCCCAAAACGTAAATGCGCAAGAAGCGCAACAAGAGGTCTCTCAAAAAATTGTAGACCAAGTATCAACCTTGGAAGCTCGAAAAGAGAAAGTAAAAGAAAACTGGAAAAGTAATCTCAAACAGAGAATCCAGTTTATAAATGCTCAGCGAGAAAAACAAAACATTAGTGCCACTCAGGCAGAACAACAAAAAAAGGATGCCGCACAAGAAGTTGCACTTAATATAGAAAACGAACTAGCCATTATAGATAATCAAATCGCACTTGTAAAAAGAACCGGTCACATAGATCCTTCAAAAGGAAGCTCTGTAGAAATAGGTTTTGGTAGTGCAGATGAGAACGGCAATAGAGTATTAGGTATCGCTGTAAATACCAATAAGCCAAAAAAAGTCACCTATGACAGACGTACGTATAGCGAGCTTGTATTTGCCTTTGGTCTCAATAACGGTATTGTAGAAAATGGAGCCGACTTTGGCGATGAGTTCTCCATAGGTAAATCGCGCTTTTTTGAACTAGGT
This sequence comes from Dokdonia sp. MED134, assembly GCF_000152925.2. Lineage (NCBI taxonomy): Bacteria > Pseudomonadati > Bacteroidota > Flavobacteriia > Flavobacteriales > Flavobacteriaceae > Dokdonia > Dokdonia sp. MED134. Next base: position 2,811,699 of record NZ_CP009301.1, read on the forward strand.
TATGCCTGGAAAACGAGAGTATTTCAAAACTCTGGCGCGCTTCACCTCAAGTATGGAGTGTCATTGCAAACTAACAAGCTGTTTACAAAACAAAATGAGCGACTCGTAGTCACAGAGGATGTCGCTGCTTATGAGGAGTTCCCACAAGAGTTAGACAAGACCCAGTTACGTTTCTCAAACCTAGTGGTGCCTGTGCACCTAGAATTTGGCGGGTGGAAAAAGGAGCAAGAAGAAGACTATGTGCGCTACAGGCTGTCAGGTAAATTTAGAATGGGTATAGGAGGTTATGTAGGTGTGCGACTTGGGACACAACAAAAATTGAAGTACAAAATAAATGGAGACCGCATCAAGACAAAAGAGAAGCAAGACTTTGGTGGTGATAACTTTGTGTATGGGGTGAGTAGCTACATAAGACTCTCGCAAGACCTTAGCCTGTACGGTAAGTATGACTTGAGCACCGCTTTCAGCACAAGTGACTTAGGTGATGTAAATAATGTCTCTCTAGGCTTACGTTGGGACTGGTAACATATAATGTATAGCTAGTATTCCGTTTTTGTAAAAGTGTTTTATTACGCTTTCGCGAAAGCGGAATTAAGAAAGAAGGTAGCTCAGATATGTAAAATGTCTGGGCTATTTCTATTTATAAGTGATTTGATTTTTTTTATAAACGATGCAATGCGTTATATTGAAAACTGTTGTAATTTGAAGTACTTTTGCAGGCTACCAAAAGTTATTGTAACATAATCACGACAAGCTAGATTTGATATCAAAAGAAACCATAGACAAAGTTTTTGAAACCGCCCGTGTAGAGGAGGTGATAGGTGATTTTGTAAATCTTAAAAAATCTGGATCTAATTTTAAAGGGCTCTCTCCATTTTCTGATGAGCGTACCCCTAGTTTTATGGTGAGTCCTGTAAAGCAAATTTGGAAAGATTTTTCTACTGGTAAAGGAGGCTCGGCGGTTTCATTTTTGATGGAGCACGAACATTTTAGCTATCCAGAAGCGATAAAATACCTAGCCAAAAAGTATAATATTGAGGTAGAAGAAACAGAGCGCACAGACGAGCAAAAGGAAGCTGCAAATGAGCGTGAGAGTATGTATCTCGTGAGTGAGTATGCTCGTGATTACTTCCATAAAACGATGCTTAACTCTGAGCAGGGTAAGGCTATAGGTCTTTCATATTTTAAAGAACGCGGCTTTACTGCAGCGACTATTGAAAAATTTCAGCTAGGGTATAATCCAGATCAATGGGATGCTTTTACGAGTGAGGCAATACGTCAAGGTTACAAACTAGATTACTTAGAAAAAACCGGACTCTCTATAGTTAAGGAGGAGAAGCAATTTGACCGTTTTAAAGGGCGTGTGATGTTTCCTATACACTCTATGAGTGGTCGTGTGCTAGGTTTTGGAGGTAGAATTTTAGATAGTAGTAAGAAAGCAGCAAAGTATCTCAACTCGCCAGAGAGTGACATTTACCATAAGAGTAAAGTGCTGTATGGTATTTACTATGCAAAGCAAGCTATTGCAAAGGAGGATAACTGTTACCTAGTAGAAGGGTATACAGATGTGATACAGATGTTTCAGTCGGGTATTGAGAATGTCGTTTCGTCTTCTGGAACGGCACTTACTCCAGAGCAAATACGATTAATAAATAGACTTACTAAAAATATAACGGTTCTTTTTGATGGTGATGCTGCGGGACAGCGCGCAGCACTACGAGGGATTGATTTAATTCTCGAGCAGGGAATGAACGTGAGGGTTTGTTCTTTTCCTGAGGGGGAAGATCCAGACTCATTTTCGCGAAAGCATAGTAAAGAAGAAATCGTCGCCTTTTTTGATGAAAATGCAAAAGACTTTATACAGTACAAAGCAAATCTGCTTGTAGAAGAAGCGGCTGGTGATCCTGTAAAAAAAGCAGATACTGTGCGTGATATGGTAGAGAGTATTTCTAAAATACCTGATGCCATAAAGCAAGAAATTTATGTGCAAGAGTGTGCGCGTATAATGGAGGTTTCTGAGACTGTGTTGTATAATACGCTTGCTCAAATACTTAAGAAAGATAAAAAGCAGGCAGCAAAACAAAATAGAGGTAATCAATCTCAACCACCACCAGAATATATGTCTGTGGTGCCAGACGAGATGCCTAATGCTGTTGAGAAAGTTAATGTGTTATATGAGCTTGAACGCAAGCTTATAGAGTCCTTGCTTTTATATGGTCAGGTAGAAGAAGATTTTGAAGATCTGGTTCTTAAAGAAAATGAAGATGGCTCACTTGGCCTAGTGCCAGAGGTTCATAAACTTAGGGTTTTTGAAAAAATCTATTTAGACCTTCAAGATGATGAGGTGGAATTTACAAACGACCTTTTTAAGGTTTTGTATGTGAGAATAGTGGAACAAATGAATCTAAATGATAATTTTCAAATTCAAAACTTTATCAATGAGCTCGCTCCAGAAGAAGCAAGCGAGATTTCTAACATCATTCTTAATGATGAGAAGTATGAGCTACACCGCTGGGATACACGTGAGGTGTACGTGCGTAAAAAAGACACCTCAATAGCTCAGTTTGTATCAGAAACTGTGCTTAGTTTACGTAAATACCTTATCACCCAAAAGATAAAAGAGCTTATGGATAAGACACAAGGAAGCTCTAATAATCAGGAGATTATTAAAGACATTCTTGATTACCAATCGCTCAATACCTTACTAGGTAATAAACTGGGACGAGTGCTGTCGGTCTAGATATGACTACTCTGCAATAAACGTGCGTGCTTTATGAGCTCTGCCACATTTTGTGCTTCTAGTTTTTTGAGTAATCGCATCTTATAAGTACTTACAGTTTTCTCGTTAATATCTAGGTCTGCAGCAATTTCTTTATTGCGCTTACCATTAGATAAGAGGTTGAGAACTTCTATCTCTCTACTTGAGAGTTTTTTATACTTATATGCTAAACCTTGCGTAGCATTACCATCATTTACAAGTCGCTGGCTTAAAGCCTCATTAAGGTATATACCACCTTTTTGAACTTGTGTAATGGCGTTTATAATACGCTCTACATCTGCTGTTTTTGCAACATATCCAGAGGCTCCATATTTGATAGCGCTTAGAGCGTACATCTCCTCGGGATGACAGCTTAAAACGAGTATCTTAATATGGGGAAACTCTCTTTTAATGGCTTTTAAAGCAGTTATACTGTTTAGGTTTGGGATATCGATTTCAAGAATGAGGATATCCACCTCGGTTGTGGTCAAGGTGTTCAGGAGGTTATTTCCGTCTTTTACATAGCCTATGATGTCATATTGACCTTCGGCTTGCAGAATAGAGGAAATACCCTTTCGTGTGATCGGGTGATGATCTGCTATTAGTACTTTGTTCATTAGTTATTGTTTAACAAATAATGAAACAAGAAATTGAGGGGTTTACTTGTTTGTTTGCAGCACTAATGTAAGCTTAATTGGTAATTTTATTAACTTTTTTGTTAAAAAATTCGCTAAAATGCTATTTATTTAAGATTAACGGGTATTTCACAGACTGGTATTGGGTTCATTTTGTGAAGATTTGCAGTATTCAATTTTTTATAAAGCTTGAACACTCTGTGTTGTTCGTCTGTCCAATTGTCAGAAGTGCTGTTATCTTCATCTTGTGTCATAGCCCATTCTAATTGATCATATGTAGCTCCTATTTGGTCTTCGTCTGTGCGGTCATCTCCCCATAATCCATCTGTAGGAGCGGCTTTTTGTATACTCTCTGGCACACCTACTTGTGCAGCACAGGCATAAACTTCAGATTTCATTAAATCTGCAATAGGGCTCAAGTCTACACCTCCATCACCATACTTAGTATAAAAACCTACGCCAAAGTCTTCTACCTTGTTACCTGTACCAGCGACAAGGTATTTGTGTAACCCTGCAAAGTAATACAAAGTACTCATACGCAATCTAGCTCTCGTATTTGCTAGGCTTAGATTAAGTTGCTCGCTCATCTCTGCTACGGGTACAGCCTTTTTCATTTGCTCAAAGGTGTCGGTAAGGTTAACCTCCACGTCAGTAACATTTGCAAATCGTTCTTTAAGTTGCTTTATATGCTCTTTTGCGCGGGTAACTTGGCGCTCATCTTGATGTATAGGCATCTCTACGCAAAGTACTCTCAGTCCAGTTTTTGCACATAATGTTGAGGTTAGTGCACTATCTATACCACCACTTATACCCACTACAAAACCATTCATTCTTGCATTTGTTGCATATTCTTTTAGCCAGTTTACAATGTGGTCTACTACTTTTTCAGTTTGCATTTGCGATTATTTTAGAGTGTATAAAATTGGTACTTTTACCTTTGAAAACGCTATACAATACAACTTTTTGTATTACCTGCGTTATGAATTATAAAGATACAAACTCTATGAATAAAATGCTTGTGCTTTTAGTAATGCTAGGGCTAGTAACCGGCTGCACTGAAATTTCAAAAGAAGAAGCTGCTATAGAAGCTATTGAGTTAGATATGGAGGTGCGACGCTTTGACCAGTTGTTTGCACAGTCTACAATAAATGAGCTAGATAATTTAAAAGGGGAGTTTCCTTATTTGTTCTCAAAAAAGTATCCAGATGAGTACTGGGCGCAGCGCTTTAAAGATACCATCCAGATTGAAATTAATGAAGAGCTGGCAAAAGCTTATCCAGATTTTAATCAGGAAGAGGAGGAGTTAGAAAATCTATTTCGTCACATAGTTTATTACTTTCCAGAGACTACTGTGCCTAAGGTAGTAACGCTAGCTTCTGAGGTAGATTATAGAAATAAAGTTGTTCTAGCAGATAGTCTTTTACTTATAGGTCTAGATACCTACCTAGGGACAGACCACCATTTTTATATAGGGATACCTAAATTTCAAAGTAAAAACTTCAGGAAAGAGCAAATAGCGGTAGATGTTGCCGCAGCGTTTGCAAATCAAAAAGTAAGTAAGCCTCGCACCCAAGATTTTCTTTCAGAAATGATTTATGAGGGTAAGAAACTGTATTTGATGAAAACCTTATTAGGAGAAACCCCGCTCCAAGAGGTGTTTGGATATACAGAAAGTGAGCTCACTTTTGCACAAGAAAACCAGATAAATATCTGGGAGTTCTTTATTAAAAACGAACTGCTGTATGACACAGATAAAAAATTGCTTAGTCGTTTTATAGATCCCGCTCCTTTCTCAAAGTTTTATCTATCCTTTGATAATGAAACGCCTGGGCGTATAGGGAGATTTATAGGTTATGAGATTGTTGCGTCATATATGTCTAAAAATGATATATCGCTTAAAGCGCTATTGAATCAAGATGCAACTACTATCTTTGCAAACGCAAAATATAAACCCTAAGTAATGGCAAAAAACATAAAATCTGATATAAAAATTTCTATTGAGCTTGATGAAAATCGTGTGCCAGAAAAAATGGCGTGGACAGCTCGTGATGGAGGAGTGGCAAATGAGGAGGCAAAAGCGATGCTACTCTCTCTGTGGGATCCTAACCAGAAAGAAACTGTACGTATAGATTTATGGACCAAGGATATGCCAGTAGATGAGATGCAGCAGTTTTTTCATCAAGTGCTTGTAGGGATGACAGACTCTTTTAAACGTGCTACAAATGATGAGAAAATGGCAGATACGATGAAAGATTTTACAGATTACTTTGCAGAGCACCTTAACTTAAAGGAGAAGTAAAAGATATGAGTTTGCTATTTATATACAATGCAAACTCTGGCGCCATAAATGGTATTCTAGATACGGCTCATAAGCTGGTGAGTCCAGAAACTTACCAGTGTGAGCTTTGTGATCTTACCCACGGAGCTTTTACAGAAAAAAAAGAGTGGTTACGCTTTCGCGAAAGCGTAAAAACCCCAATGCAGTTTTTGTATAAAGATGAGTTCTTAAAGCGCTACAAGTCTAAGTGGTTGCCGCAATATGATTTTCCTGTGGTGCTAGCTGCTATAGATAGCGGTCTGGAGGTAGCTATCTCAAAAGAGCGACTTACTGAGTTGCAAACGCCCGAAGCTTTAATAGAAGAAGTGCAAGAGGTGTTGCGTCTTTTTAATTTTTAAGATTGCTGTTTATCTCCTCAATGTAATTTAAAATTTCATCTTGCCCGGTACCATCGCTTGAGCTACTCACAAAGTAGTTAGGAAACTCCCACCATACACCCTCAAGCATAATGCGTTTGTACTCTTCTATATTGCGTTCTAGGGCTTGTGGTCGCAGCTTGTCTGCCTTAGTAAATATGATTGAAAAAGGGATTTCCTTCTCACCCATATACTCCATAAACTCCATATCTATTTTTTGAGGCTCGTGGCGGCAATCTACCAGCACAAATGCAGAGATCATTTGCTCGCGTTGCTCAAAATAGTCTGTAATAAATTTTTGAAAATACTTCTTATCCTTTTTTGATACTCGAGCATAACCATAACCAGGTAAATCTACTAGGTGCCAGTTTTCGTTTATTAAAAAGTGATTAATAAGTTGCGTTTTACCAGGTCTTCCAGAGGTTTTGGCAAGACTCTTACGGTTAGTAAGCATATTTATAAGTGAAGACTTACCTACATTAGAGCGGCCTATAAAGGCATATTCTGGTATGCGCGTGTTAGGGCATTTTGATACCTCAGAATTACTTACTACAAATGTGGCAGACTTTATTTTCATAATGCAAAAGTAATAATGTAATCTGTCATTTAAGAATTACACTATAATAAAGTGAAAGGCAATCACCGTCTCACAATAATTGTAAATATTTGTTGAGGTAAATCTGTAGTGCTTTACTGGAGTAGAGGTGTTTAAAAGCCTCTTTCTTTGAGCCACTTAAGTAGTATGTCGTTAAACTCGTTAGGCTTTTCCATCATTGCTGCGTGACCACACTCATCTATCCAAAAAAGATCTGAATCTGGAAGGAGTTTATTAAAATCCTCTGCAACTTCTGGTGGAGTCACACCATCTTGCTTACCCCAGATGATACACGTAGGTGTTTTCATCTCTGGAAGATCTTGCGCCATATTGTGTCGTATCGCACTTTTTGCAATCGCAAGTGTTTTGAGAAGCTTGTTACGATCATTTACGGTGTCATAAACTTCATCTACAATCTCTTTTGTAGCACACTCTGGGTTATAAAAAACACCCTGAGCCTTCTGCTTGATGTACTCATAGTCGCCACGCTTAGGGTAGCTTTCTCCCATTGCGCTTTCATAAAGTCCAGAGCTTCCGGTAATTACTAGTGCTTTTACTGTGTCTGGAGCCATCTTTGTATGATAAAGACCCACGTGACCACCCATAGAGTTGCCTAAGAGAATTACTTCTTTATACCCTTTCATCTTTATAAAATCGTTCAGGTATGAAGCAAAAGATTTTACTCCAGTCTTAAGAAGTGGCATTGTATAAACTGGTAGCTCAGGAATGACCACCTTATACCCATTTTCCGAAAAATGAGAAGTCACCGCATCAAAATTGCTTAAGCCACCCATTAATCCGTGTAAGATAATAATTGGTGTGCCTTCGCCTTTCTCTAGATAGGTGAAATCTCCTTCAGTAATTAAGTCGTGTGTCATAAATGTGGTTAGTCTTCAATCCAAGCAAATATAGCTATTTCGGTTTTGATTGGTTACCATTTTTTGACTTTGCTTCATAGGGTTTATATCCTGTTATATAGTGTTCATTATGAGAGTTTTTAGTGCGCTTTCGCGAAAGCGTGCCTCAACATATCTAAGATTTTTTTTAGTAAAAGACCTCAATTTAAAGTAATGAACCATTGTTAACAAGTATAGGGTGGTGGTACAACTTATCAACAAAGTGGTAGAATGTGGTAAAAAGTGGTAATATTTGCCCTATATTTGAGTTAATAGATGAAAACTAACCCATCTCGAGTGATTAATCTCATTGGAACATACGAATGTAAAATAGACGCCAAAGGCCGCCTTATGCTGCCTCAAGCGTTTAAAAAGCAGCTGGCACCTATCCTTCAGGATGGATTTGTGCTTAAGCGTGCTGTGTTTCAAAAGTGTCTTGAGTTGTACCCCATTGCAGAGTGGAATGTGCTAAGCGCAAAAGTGAATAAGCTTAATCGTTTTAATAAAAAGAACGATGAGTTTATACGTCGTTTTAATGCAGGTGTAAAGCCTGTAGAGGTAGATGGTACGGGGAGAATTCTTGTGTCTAAGGATTTGGGAAGTTTTGCAAAGCTTGAGAAGTCTATCGTGGTAAATGCCGCGTTTAATATTCTTGAGATTTGGGATAAAGATTTATATGAAAAAGCCATTGACGAGGCGGCAGTAGACTTTGCAGATCTAGCCGAGGAGGTAATGGGAGATAGCGATATACCAGATGGATTATCATAACCCAGTTTTATTAAAAGAGACCGTAGATGGTCTTGACATAAAGCCAGATGGTGTTTATGTAGATGTCACATTTGGCGGTGGAGGTCACTCTAGAGAGATTTTGAGCAGGCTAGGTGAGAATGGTAAGTTGTATGGTTTTGATCAAGATCCAGATGCAGCGCAAAATGTGCCAGATGATAGCAGATTTGTGCTCATACCAGAAAACTTTAGGTTCATAAAGCGCTTCTTGCGTTTTCACGGTCATAAAAAGGTTGATGGGATTCTGGGAGATTTTGGTGTGAGTTCACATCAGTTTGATGTTGCAGAGCGAGGTTTTTCTACGCGTTTTGAAAGTGATCTTGATATGCGTATGAACCAGAAGGATGATCTATCTGCTTATAACGTAGTTAATGATTATGCAGAGGAGGACCTAAGGCAAGTGTTCTGGCAGTATGGAGAGTTGCGCAATGCACCTAAGCTTGCTAGTGCAATTGTTGTAGCAAGAGGTAATGCGCCTATAAAAACAAGCGAGCAACTTAAAAAAGTGCTTGCGGCCTTTTTACCAAAACATAGAGAGCATAAAATACTCGCACAGATTTATCAAGCCATACGTATTGAGGTAAATCAAGAGATAGAGGTTCTTAAGGAGTTTTTGCTCCAGACAGAGCAGCTGCTTGAGCCGGGTGGGAGAATAAGTCTTATAAGTTATCACTCTCTTGAAGATAGACTGGTAAAGCGTTACATACGTAATGGTCTTTTTGAGGGAGAGCCAGAAAAAGATATGTACGGCAATTTTGAAGTGCCGTTTAAAAAAGTAGGCCGATTAATTGTGCCTAGCAAAGAAGAAATAAAGAGTAATAACAGAGCTCGTAGTGCAAAGCTTAGAATAGCTGCAAAAGTATAGTGTGTTTATGAGTAAAGTAAATGACATACTTAAGGGTAAGTTTCTTGTAGATGAAGATGCTTTTAAGAACTGGAGAATGATCATTTTTTTATCTGTACTGGCGCTTATTATGATTGCTAGTTCGCATAGGGCAGATGAGAAAGTACACGAGATAGCAGATCTTAAAGATGAGGTTGCAGAGTTGCGTAGTGAGGCTGTAGATTCTAGAGTAAATCTCTGGAAATTAAAAACAAGTAGTAGTGTCGCAAAGGCGCTTGAGGCAAGAGGAGTAAAACCATCTAATGTACCTCCAAAAAAAATTAAAGTAAAAATAGAAGAAAGAGATTAAAAGTGGCTACATCAGAAAAGAACATATTAAACCGCCTTTATTTCGTCGCTGGATGTATGTTTCTTCTAGCGCTTATTATTGCATATAAACTTGTAGCGATACAGGTGTTTCAAGGTGCGGCATATCGAGAGCTTGCTGTTACTAGTACCGAGAAGATGGTTACCATACCAGCTACGCGTGGTAATCTTTATGCAGAGGATGGTAGTCTACTTGCTACGTCTCAAATTAAGTACGATATACGCTGGGATGCACTTGCACCGTCTAAGGATAATTTTAATGAAAACATAGTAGCGCTTTCTAAAGGACTCTCTGAGGTGCTTGGTAAGCCTCAGTCATATTATGAAAATAGACTGCGCAAAGCTCGTAGCACAAAAAACCGCTATTTATTTATTGCCCGTAAACTAGGTTATGCAGATTATGTAAAAATCAAGTCGTTGCCATTGTTTAATAAAGGGCAGTTTCGAGGAGGGATCATTGTAGAAGAGCATACAGAGCGTGAGCATCCATTAGAAAAAATGGCAGAGCGCACAGTAGGATATGAACGTCAGGATGATAGTGGATATTATACCCGAGTAGGTCTAGAAGGAGCCTATGGTTATTATCTAAGAGGTAAAGAAGGACGCCGTCTTAAGCAAAAGATTGCAAAAGGCGAGTGGAAACCTTTAGGGATAGGTAATGTCGTAGAGCCTCGCGATGGGTATGATGTAATATCTACCATAGATGTAAATATTCAAGATGTTGCACACAACGCCTTGCTTACGAGTCTCGAAAAATACCAGGCAGATCACGGTTGTGTGGTTGTTATGGAAACTAAGACTGGCGAGATTAAAGCCATCTCAAATTTAGGTCGTACTAAAGAAGGAAAATATTATGAGCGTCTCAACTATGCGGTAGGAGAGGCACACGAGCCTGGGTCTACTTTTAAATTGATGTCTATGGTGGCTGCGCTAGAAGACAAGGTGATTGACTCAAGTACGGTGTTTGATACAGAAAATGGACGAGTAAAATTTTATGACCGTACAGCTATAGATTCTAAGCGTGGTGGTTATGGTAAAATCACTGCGGCAAAAGCGTTTGAATTGAGTAGTAATACCGCTTTCGCGAAAATGATAAACGATAACTATGCCTCAGATCCAGAAAAATTTGTAAAACGACTTTTTAATATGGGTCTCAACGATCAGTTAGGGCTAGAGATAAAAGGAGAAGGAAAACCTAATTTTCCGTACCCAGGAGATAAAAACTGGTATGGAACTACCTTGCCTTGGATGGCCTTTGGTTATGGCGTAGAGCTTACTCCATTACAAACACTCACATTTTATAATGCCATTGCAAATGATGGTGAGATGGTAAAACCTCGTTTTATCAAAGAGGTAAAGGAGTGGGATCAAACTATAGAGACTTTTGATAAAGAGGTGATAAACTCGCGCATCGCATCTCAAGAAACAATTAACGTTGTTAAGGAGATGATGAAGAAAACAGTAGAGCGTGGTACAGCAAGAAATATCTACAGCAAGGAATTCTCTATGGCTGGCAAGACGGGTACTTGTCAAACAGAATACTGGATAGAAGCGGGCAGGTATATATCATCTTTTGCAGGATACTTTCCTGCAGATGAGCCTAAGTACTCGTGCATTGTTGTGGTAAACAAGCCTAAAAAATCTATAGGGTTTTATGGCAATGTGGTTGCTGCCCCGGTGTTTAAAGAGATTGCTCAAAAAATATATTCAGATACGCCAGTGGTAGACGAAATAGCACTGCCGGCAGATAATGCTTCTAATATTACAAATGACTTTCAGAAGTATTATGCAAACGTAAATAAGAGCCATAAGACAATCCCAAATGTAAAAGGTATGCCAGGTATGGATGCTGTAGCATTGCTAGAAAACTTAGGATTAAAAGTAAACTTTCGCGGAAGCGGAAAAGTAAAAAGCCAGTCTATTAAGGCTGGTGATAAAATAGAAAAGAACAAAACTATTACGTTACAATTATCGTGATTTTACTTAAAGACATATTATATAGAGTAACCTTAGAGTCTGTTGTGGGTAATACTGCTATTGCTATCACAGATGTGCATTTTGACTCGCGTAAAGCGTCTCTTAATGATGTATTTGTGGCAATACGTGGGACTCAGAGTGACGGTCACGATTATATAGAAAAGGCAGTTGCTCAGGGAGCACTAGCGATTATTTGTGAGGAGATGCCGCAGCAAATTGTAAATGGTATCACTTACGTGAAAGTGGCAGACACCTCTAGTGCCCTCGCTACAATAGCAAGTAATTACTACGGAAACCCATCTGCAAATCTGAAGCTTATAGGGATTACTGGTACTAATGGTAAGACTACTATCGCCAGCCTGTTATATCAACTTTTCAAGAAGGCTGGATATAAAACAGGGTTATTATCTACTGTGAAGATTATGGTAGATACAATAGAGCATAAGGCAACGCATACTACACCAGATAGTCTTACTATTAATAAGTATCTCGCAGAAATGAGTGCTGCTGGGGTTGAGTATTGTTTTATGGAAGTGAGCTCTCACGGTATTCACCAAAAGCGTACAGAAGGTTTACATTTTGAAGGAGGGATTTTTACAAATTTATCTCACGACCATCTAGACTACCACGAGACATTTGCAGAGTACAGAGATGTTAAGAAAAAGTTTTTTGACGAGTTGCCTAAAACGGCTTTTGCGCTTGTAAATAACGATGATAAAAATGGACCTGTTATGGTTCAAAATACAAAAGCAAAGAAAGTAACCTACGCTTTAAAATCATATGCAGATTATAGAGCGCAAATTCTAGAAAATCAATTATCGGGATTATTGCTCAAGGTGCAAGATCAAGAAGTTTGGGTAAAGCTTATTGGTTCTTTTAACGCATATAACCTCTTAGCCATTTTTGCAGCAGCAGAACTTTTGGAACTAGATCAAATGGAAGCATTACAGCTTTTAAGTGAGCTAGAGAGTGTGTCTGGACGTTTTCAATATTTTATTTCTGAAGGTAATGTGACTGCAATAGTAGATTATGCACATACGCCAGATGCCCTTAAAAATGTGCTAGAAACCATAAATGACATTCGTACTAAAAATGAAGAGCTTATTACGGTTATAGGAGCTGGAGGTGATCGTGATACTACAAAGCGACCTAAAATGGGCAACATCGCTAGCGCACTTAGTACAAAGGCTATTATCACAAGTGATAACCCAAGGTCAGAAAATCCAGAGGCTATTATTGAGCAAATAGAAGCAGGGGTGGAGCCTATACATTATAAAAGAATTCTGTCTATTACAGATAGGAAACAAGCTATCAAAACTGCTTGCCAACTGGCAAATGCGGGAGACATAATATTAATAGCAGGTAAAGGTCACGAGACTTATCAAGAGATAAATGGAGAGCGTTTTGATTTTGATGATTATAAAATAGTACAAGAAACTCTTAAACAACTTAACAAGTAATGCTGTATCATCTTTTTCAATGGTTAGACGAAGCTTATAACTTGCCAGGTGCAGGCTTGTTTCAGTTTAGTACGTTTAGAGCCGCGCTTGCTGTGTTGCTTTCTTTAATACTCTCTACGGTATATGGAGAGCGTGTGATTAAGTTTTTGCAACGCAAGCAGATGGGTGAGCAAATACGAGATCTAGGTCTAGAAGGACAAGCAGAAAAAGCAGGAACACCTACTATGGGAGGACTCATAATTATAGGTGCTACACTAATACCTGTACTGCTTCTAGGTGACTTGCAAAATATTTATATCATTCTTTTAATAGTAACCACTGTGTGGATGGGAATCATAGGTTTCTTAGATGACTATAAAAAGAAAATGCAAAAAAATAAAGACGGTCTAGCTGGTAAGTATAAAGTTATTGGCCAGGTAGGGCTGGGTATCATTGTAGGGGCAACAATGTTTTTTCATAGTGACATTACCATACGTGAAGAAATCAAGCAAACAGCAGGAACAGAGCAGGTAGAAATCACTACGCTTAGAGGGAATGACAAGTTTGACGTGGCTCATAAGAGTCTCAAGACTACTATTCCTTTTGTAAAGTATAACGAGATAGATTACAGCACGATACTTACTAGTATCAATGAAGACTGGAAAGACTATGCGTGGATCATATTTATCCCTATCGTAATTTTTATAATTACAGCTGTTTCAAACGGAGCAAATCTTACAGATGGTATAGATGGTCTCGCGGCGGGCACGAGCGCTATTATAGTACTTACGCTAGGCATATTTGCCTTTATATCTGGTAACATCATCTTTAGTGATTATCTCAATGTGATGTATATCCCAGGTACTGGAGAGATGCTCATTTTTATAGCAGCCTTTGTAGGTTCTCTCATTGGTTTCTTATGGTATAATGCGTACCCAGCGCAAGTGTTTATGGGTGATACGGGCAGTCTCACTATAGGTGGTATTATAGCGGTACTCGCCATTGCTACTAGAAAAGAATGGCTCATTCCTATTTTATGCGGGATTTTCTTAATGGAGAATCTCTCTGTGGTAATGCAAGTTGGATATTTTAAATACACAAAAAAGAAATTTGGAGAAGGTAAGCGCATCTTCTTGATGTCACCATTACATCATCATTATCAAAAGAAAGGCATACACGAGAGTAAGATAGTTTCTCGTTTTTGGATTGTGGGGATATTGCTTGCGGTACTTTCTATCATAACATTAAAAATTAGATAAACACGCTTTCGCGAAAGCGAAGTCAAAACTGAATCTGCCAAAGTTAGAGGGTATAAAATAATGAAGAAACGATTAGTCATATTAGGAGCTGGAGAGTCTGGCGTAGGTACTGCCATTTTAGGCAAGGCCAAAGGCTATGACGTGTTCTTATCTGATTTTGGAAAGATAAAGAATCACTACAAAGAGATACTCATTGCTGAGGATTTTGCTTGGGAAGAAGAAGGGCATACAGAAGCACTTATTCTCAATGCAGATGTAGTGATGAAGAGTCCTGGAATACCAGATAAAGCACCTATCGTGCAAAAGCTAATAGAAAAAGGAGTCTCTGTAATATCTGAGATAGAATTTGCTTCTCAATATACAGATGCCACAATTGTGGGGATTACCGGAAGTAACGGGAAAACTACAACCACGATGCTTACTGGATTTATTCTAGAACAAGCAGGTATTAATCTTGGTGTTGCGGGAAACATAGGAGACAGCTATGCAAAGATGGTGGCGCAAAAGGAGATTGACACCTATGTGCTAGAAATAAGCAGTTTCCAGTTAGACGGAATCGCAGATTTTGCTCCTCATATCGCGGTGGTGCTCAATGTGACACCAGATCACTTAGATAGATACGATTATAAGTTTGAAAATTACATCGCATCAAAATTTAGAATAGCGATGAACCAAAAAGAAACAGATTATCTCATCTATGATGCAGATGATCCCGTGAGTGTAGACTGGCTTAATAAACACCCGGTGCGCTCAAAATTATTGCCCTTTTCACTCACACAAGAATTTGAAAATGGCGCTTTTATAAAAGACAATAACCTAGTAGTACAAATAGATAATAACACCTTTACAATGACCACAAACAATCTCGCTCTTAAAGGGCAACACAACAAGAAAAACGCAATGGCTGCCTCTACGGTAGCAAATTTATTAAACATCCGTAAGGCAACGATACGTGAGAGTTTAGAAGGTTTTCAAGGGGTAGAGCATAGGTTAGAGCAGGTGCTCAAGATTAACAACGTGCAGTACATAAATGACAGTAAGGCGACTAATGTAAACGCTACATTTTATGCGCTAGATAGTATGAACGACCCTACGGTATGGATAGTAGGTGGAGTAGATAAGGGTAATGATTATCGTGACTTATATCCCCTTATTAATGAGAAGGTAAAAGCAATTATCTGTCTAGGTGTAGATAATCAAAAGCTTATGAGTCATTTTGAAAATATGGTGGATATTATTGTGGAAACACCGTCTATGACAGAGGCTGTAAAGATAGCTTACAAGGTGGCAGAGCGTGGTGATAATGTATTGCTTTCTCCAGCGTGTGCAAGCTTTGATTTATTTGATAACTATGAGGATAGAGGCCGCCAGTTTAAAGCTGCCGTACGTAACCTTTAATTCTGATTATACAACCGGCCGCAAGCTGCAATCCCCCGTGAGTAGCCGGTGTATCAGAGTTTATAAAAAAAAGGAAAATCACGCTTTCGCGAAAGCGCAACAAAAACAATTAATAGTAAGTGAGTACTAGTTTTAAAGACATATTTGCAGGTTTACAAGGCGACAAAGCTATATGGGCAATTGTTGCTCTACTGGCATTGTTTTCATTTTTACCGGTATATAGTGCTGCGAGTAACCTTGCTTATATAAAGGGTGACGGTAATACGGTGCGTTTTTTAATTAAGCACGGGATGCACTTAGTACTTGGTTTTGCAATGCTATATGGCGTGCATAAAATACCACATCATTATTTTAAAGGGCTCTCATTTATAGCATTGCCCTTTGTGATTATACTACTTATAGTAACGCTAGCCCAGGGTACCACGATGGGAGGTGCAAATGCAAGTAGATGGATTAAGATACCTATACTGGGTGTTGGTTTTCAGACATCAACCTTTGCAGGCGTTGTGCTTATGGTCTATGTAGCGCGTTATCTGGCAAAAATTAAGGATAAAGTAGTAACTTTTAAAGAAACGCTTGTTCCTCTATGGTTGCCTGTGGCGGTAGTGCTGGGACTTATATTGCCAGCCAATTTTTCGACTACGGCAATCATTGCTGCTATGGTGGTTGCACTGGTGTTTTTAGGTGGGTACCCGCTTAAGTATTTGGGTATTGTAATAGCAACAGGTATTGTGGCGCTGTTATTTTTTGTGCTTATGGCAAAAGCTTTTCCGGGGATGTTCCCAAACAGGGTAGACACCTGGATAAGTCGTGTAGAAAACTTTGCAAATGATGAGGTAGATGCAGATGCAGATTACCAAATTGAAAAAGCAAAAATCGCAATTGCCTCAGGTGGTTTATTAGGTCAAGGTCCTGGTAAAAGTGTACAGAAAAACTTCTTGCCACAGTCATCTTCAGATTTTATATACGCCATCATTGTAGAAGAGTTTGGTCTTGCTGGAGCAGGTTTTCTATTGTTTTTATATATGTTATTGCTATTTAGAATAACAGTGATAGCCCATAAAGCCGAAACGATTTTTGCAAAGCTGGTGGTAGTGGGAGTAGGGTTGCCTATAGTTTTTCAAGCCCTTATTAATATGGCAGTTGCTGTAGAGTTGTTTCCTGTAACTGGACAAACATTACCACTAGTGAGTAGTGGAGGTACATCTATATGGATGACCTGTCTCGCTGTAGGAATTGTGTTAAGTGTAAGTGCAAAGCGCAAACCTACACCGGTAAAAGAAGAGAGTGAGTTAAACCCATTAGATGTTTTAAGTGAAGCCTTGTAAAGTCATAGTATCTGGAGGAGGAACAGGTGGTCACATCTATCCTGCTATAGCCATCGCAAACGAGATAAAGCGGCGTCATCCTGACGCACAATTTCTCTTTGTAGGTGCGAGCGACCGTATGGAGATGGACAAGGTGCCACAAGCAGGTTTTGATATTGAGGGATTATGGATAGCAGGTATACAGCGCAAGCTCACGGTAGATAATCTTATGTTTCCATTTAAGCTCATAAGTAGTTTATGGAAATCTCGTAAGATTATAAAAAAGTTTCAGCCAGATGTGGTCATTGGTACGGGTGGTTTTGCTAGTGGCCCTTTACTTAAAATGGCAACTGTAGCTGGCATACCAGCGTTAATACAAGAGCAAAACAGCTATGCGGGCATCACAAATAAACTATTAGGAAAACACGTAAGTAAAGTATGTGTAGCATATGATGAGATGCATCGATTTTTTCCTAAAGAAAAGATTGTAAAAACAGGAAATCCAGTGCGCTCAGATTTACTTGATATATCAGGTAAAAGCGAGCAAGCAATGGCAAAATATGAGCTATATGCGAGTAAAAAAGTGGTGCTTGTGATAGGAGGGAGTCTTGGTGCAAAAGCAGTTAATGAGCTTATGTATGCGAAGCTACCTTTCCTTAGAGAACAAGGGGTACAGGTTTTATGGCAAACAGGTAAATTATATTATGACACCTATAAGCATCTAGATAGTGAAGATGTTAAAGTGATGGCATACATAGACCAGATGGATATGGCTTATGCTGCTGCAGATGTTATTGTATCTCGCGCTGGAGCAAGCTCTGTATCTGAGTTATGTATCGTGGGGAAGGCAACTATTTTTATACCGTCGCCTAATGTAGCAGAAGATCACCAAACCAAAAATGCAAAAGCCATAGAGAAAGAAGGTGGTGCTATACTCATTGCTCAAAAAGATCTTGACAAGAAGTTTGAACTTATGTTTAAGGCGTTAATAGATGATGAGCCATCTAGACTTGCTTTGGGCAATAAAATAAATGCGCTCGCTTTACCTAATGCGACTAGTGATATAGTAGATGAGGTAGAAAAATTATTAAAAGATAAAAAGTAGAAACTTTACAGCATATTGTGAAGAGTAATATATGAAAGCACTTAAGGACATACATAACTTTTACTTTATCGGCATAGGCGGTATAGGGATGAGTGCGCTTGCTTTTTATTTTCAAAGTGAAGGTAAAAACGTAGCAGGTTATGATAAGACGCCTTCAGATGTAACCACAAAGTTGCAAGAGGCTGGCGTTGCTGTTCATTTTCAAGATAAGGGAGATGCGATAGATGAGATCTTTGCAGATAAGGAAAACACGCTCGTTATATATACACCTGCGGTGCCAAGTACAATGGGAGAGTTAGTACGCTTTCGCGAAAGCGGGCATATCCTCAAAAAACGCGCAGAAGTGTTGGGTCTTATTGCAAACCAGTCGTTCTCGCTTGCTGTTGCTGGCACCCACGGAAAAACAACTACCTCAAGTATATTAGGTCACTTACTCGCTGCTACGGGAGCACCAGTAACAGCTTTTGTAGGAGGAATAACAAATAATTACAACGGTAACCTTATTCAGAACGGAAGCGATATTACTGTTGTAGAAGCAGATGAGTTTGATAGGTCATTCTTACAGCTCACGCCAGACATATTGTGCATCACCTCTATGGATGCAGATCATCTCGATATTTATGAAGACGAGGCAGATCTTGTGGCGACTTTTCAAGAGTTTGGATCTCTTGTAGCTCCAGAAAAGAGATTTGTAAAGAATGGTTTGCCACTTGCGGGTAATACCGTGGGGATAGAAGATGATGCAACATACTCGACACAAAATGTGCGTATTGTAGACGGTGCTTATCATTTTGATTTTAAGTATCCAGATGGTGTGCTTAAAGATTTGAAAGTTACATTACCAGGGAGGCACAATCTATTTAATGCTACCACGGCACTTAGTATGGCGGTGGCTTATGGTACTCCAGTAGCAAAGTTGCCAGAAGCGTTAGCTAGTTATGCGGGTGTAAATCGCAGGTTTACCTATCGCTACGAGTCTCAAGATAAGGTGCTCATAGATGATTATGCACATCACCCTACAGAGATTGCGGCGGTGTATCAAAGTATAAAAGAGATGTATCCGGGCGAGGAAGTGCTGGCTATTTTTCAGCCACATTTGTTTAGTAGAACAAAGGATTTTATGGCAGATTTTGCTACAGAGTTATCTCGTTTTGATGAGGTGGCACTGCTAGATATTTATCCAGCTAGAGAGTTGCCCATAGAAGGTATTACAAGTCAAGCATTATTAGATAAAATGACGCTTTCAAATAAAGAAATTGTCACAAAAAATCGCTTGCCTGAGATTGTGACAGCTTCAAATAAGAAAATTATAGTAATGATGGGCGCCGGAGATATAGGTGTAGAAATATTAAAAGTTACAAAAATATTGCAGAGTGAAGGTTAATTGGTTTTACATAAAGATGCTGGTTTTACTGGGGTTCACAGTGTTTCTGTTTGGGTTTTCTGTACAGAGAAACGATGCTCGTCTTGTAGAAGAAATAACCATCTCTTTTGATGATGAAAGTGCACCTTTTGTCACTCGTGAGACCGTTAATAAATTGTTGATAGTAAGTGGAAAAAAGGTTACGGAAACGCCTAAAGAAAATTTAGCTTTGAGTATAATGGAAAATCGCGTCAAGGCGCATCCAATTATCAAGAATGCAGATGTTTATGTATCGATGAGTGGTGAGGTAGGAGTTGCAATAGAGCAACGCAAGCCTATTGCACGACTTAACGGTGCTACGTCATTTTATATAGACGAGGGTGGTGAGGTGATGCCACTGTCAGAAAATCACGCTGCACACGTCCCTCTCGTAACTGGAGCGACAGATAAGAATATAGACGAAGTATTTGAACTGGTAGATTTTATCAATAAAGATACATTTCTCTCAAAGCACATCATAGGCATATCACGCACCACTAGTGGTGAGTATATGCTCAAAGCAAGAAAACTAGGGTATACAATTGCGCTAGGTAAAGTAGAGCAACTTAATAAACGTTTCAGTAATTATAAAGCGTTTTATCAAAAGGCACAAAAAGATAAAAGCTTAGGTAATTATAAAACAATAGTGCTTAAGTATGACGGGCAAGTAGTTTGTGAGAAAAAATAATAGAGGGTGTTATAAGAACGCTTTCGCGAAAGCGTAAACCTTCAAAATTAGAAGTATGGAAAATCAAAATATCGCAGTAGGACTGGACATAGGGACCACGAAGATCGTGGCAATGATAGGGCGGTACAATGAGTACAACAAGGTAGAAATTCTAGGTATAGGTAAGTCTAAAAGTCTTGGTGTGCATCGTGGTGTAGTTAATAATATTACCCAGACCATACAGTCTGTACAACAAGCAGTACAAGAGGCCGAAGATGTATCAGGGATTAAAATAAAAGATGTTGTAGTAGGGATAGCTGGACAGCACATACGCTCATTACAACATAGCGATTACATCACTAGAAATAACTCTGAAGAGGTAATAGACGCGCAAGATATAGAAGCATTATGTGATCAAGTACATAAACTAGTAATGTTACCTGGTGAGGAGATTATACACGTCTTACCACAAGAGTATAAGGTAGACGGGCAGAGTGAGATAAAGGAACCAATAGGAATGTATGGTGGTCGTGTGGAAGCAAATTTTCACGTGGTTGTAGGTCAAGTAGCATCTATAAGAAATATAGGACGTTGTGTTAAGAGCGCAGGGCTCAATTTAGATCGTATTACCCTAGAGCCTCTAGCCTCTGCAAACGCAGTGCTAAGTCAAGAAGAAAAAGAGGCTGGTGTTGCTCTTATTGATATAGGTGGTGGTACAACAGATCTTGCCATTTTTAAAGATGGGATAATCAGGCATACGGCTGTAATACCTTTTGGTGGTAATATTATCACAGATGATATAAAAGAAGGTTGCTCAATTATAGAAAAACAAGCAGAGCTACTTAAAATAAAATTTGGATCTGCGTGGCCAGGTGAAAATAAAGATAACGAGATTGTTTCCATTCCTGGATTGCGTGGTCGTGAGCCTAAGGAGATAACATTAAAAAACTTATCAAAAATCATTCACGCAAGAGTAGTGGAGATTGTAGAACAAGTGTATCTAGAAATTAAGAATTACGGACACGAGGAGCAGAAGAAAAAACTTATAGCAGGTATAGTGCTCACAGGTGGTGGTAGCCAGCTTAAACACTTAAAACAGTTAGTAGAATATATCACTGGTATGGATACTCGTATAGGATATCCTAATGAGCATCTTGCCGGAGATAGTGATGCAGAGACCACAAGCCCGCTTTATGCAACGGCAGTGGGACTTGTGATGAACAGTCTTGAGCACGGGCTATACAACTCTCACCTAGAGGCAGAAGAAGAGGTGATTGCAAAGGAAGAAGAGGTATTTACAGATACCATAAATGAAGTACAAGAAACAGATATTGAAGCTAGGCAAACTAAGCCTCAAGCGCCTAAGCGCAGCATCTTTGATAGATGGGCAGATAAGTTTAAAGACTTTCTTGATAATGCAGAGTAGTGCAATAGCACTGCAGTAATTAAAGAATTAGAATAAGAATCAAATCGGCGTATGGGCGTCGATCTAGTAGAATACAACGGGGCAAAAAATAAATTATATGAGTACGACACAATTTAATAACATCACATTTGATTTACCTAAAAACCAAAGCAATGTCATAAAAGTGATAGGTGTAGGTGGAGGAGGTAGCAATGCTATTAACCATATGTTCCAGCAGGGCATAAAAGGTGTAGATTTTGTAATCTGTAACACAGATGCACAGGCACTTGAGAATAGTACAGTGCCTATTAAGATACAACTAGGTGTAGGTCTTACAGAAGGTCTTGGTGCAGGAGCAAATCCAGAAGTGGGTGAGCAAGCTGCTATAGAGAGTGAGATGGATATTAAACAGATGTTAGGTACTAATACAAAGATGATCTTTATTACTGCCGGAATGGGTGGTGGTACAGGTACTGGTGCCGCTCCTGTAATTGCAAAGATGGCTCGTGAGCTTGATATCCTAGTCGTAGGGATAGTCACGATTCCTTTCCAGTTTGAAGGAAAAATGCGTAACGAACAAGCCCAGAAAGGAGTAGATAGACTACGTGCTCAGGTAGACTCACTCATTGTAATAAATAATAATAAGCTACGTGAGGTTTATGGAAACTTAGGCTTTAAAGCTGGTTTTAGTAAAGCAGATGAGGTTCTTGCCACAGCCTCAAGAGGTATTGCAGAGGTAATAACACACCACTACACTCAAAACATTGACTTGCGTGATGCAAAGACAGTGTTAAGTAAATCTGGTACAGCTATAATGGGTAGCGCTACTGCCAGTGGTACAAGTCGTGCAAACGAGGCAATATCAAAAGCGCTAGACTCACCATTACTTAATGATAACAAGATTACAGGTGCAAAGAATGTATTACTACTTATCGTTTCTGGTGGTGATGAGATTACTATAGACGAGATAGGTGAAATAAATGATCACATACAAGCAGAGGCTGGTCACAGTGCAAACATCATTATGGGTGTAGGTGAAGATGACTCTCTAGGAGATGCGATTTCTGTGACAATAATAGCAACAGGTTTTAATGCAGAGCAGCAAAACGATATTGTAAACGTTGAGACAAAAAAAATCATACACACGCTAGAGGAGGAGCAAAAAGCACAACAAGACCTTATGCCAGAGGCTACAGTAGAGATACCGCCAGCAGCACCCGTTGAGCCTCAGAAACCAGTAGCACCAGCTAAGATTGTACACACGCTAGACTTAGATGAGCTGGAGGATACTACTAGCGCTTTCGCGAAAGCGCCTGTAAAAGAAGTTCCACAAGAAAAAGCTCCAGAAGCACCACAGGCTCAGTCAAGACAAGAAGCTCCAGCAAGCCAGCAATATAAAATGGATATTGTGCCTACAACAGATATTATAAAAAATATCAATGTAGTATATGATGAAATTCTAGCCGAAAATGATGCAGACTTTGAAATTATAGACACAACTGTACGTCAAGAAAGTCCAGTAGTCGAAAATAAAGAGCCAGAAGGAAACGGAATGCTCTTTTTTGATATGCCACTTAATGCAGACACTACTGTACAAGAGGAAGAAAGTGCACCTAAGCTTTTTGACCTAGACGATAGCACAGCATCAATAGAAGTAAATGAGCCTATAGAAATCATTCCAGTTACCGAGCATACTAATGATGGAGAGACTCGCTACAGTCTTGAAGATTATATGGAGCTCGAAGAGACACTCTCAAGTGCCTCTATTGTAAAAGAAGATATTGATGAGGAAGAAACAATCATTTTTGAAACAAAGACAGTTGCTCCTCAAGAGAAAGAAGAAGATGAGCCAGAGGCAGAAATAGACCCTATGAATAGCCCTATCTCAAAGTTACTTATAGATAGAGCATCAGAGCGTAAACGTAAGATGAAGGAGTTTAACTACAAGTTTAGAAATAACCAGTCACGTATAGAAGAGATAGAGAAGCAGCCTGCATATAAACGTATGGGTATAGATCTAGATGAGACGCCAAAAAAAGATGGTAACCTATCTAGAACGTCACTCTCTACAGATGATAATGACGAAGTACAACTACGTAAGAACAACTCATTTCTACACGATAATGTAGATTAATACAATTATTATTAGTGCTTTGTAGTCCAATGATCTCCCCCAAGATTGTTGGACTACTTTTTTATGGAGTGATTATTTCTACTTAAGTGGTACATATAAAACTCCGTATCTTTGATAATCTAATTAAAACAATAAACTATGAGTCTATCTAAAGATGTGATGACGGCTATGAAGGAGGCTATGAAGGCCAAAGATCAAAATGCCCTTACATCACTACGCGCTATAAAATCTGCTATCTTACTTGCACAAACAGAAAGCGGTGCAAAAGAAGAAATAACAGAGGAGCAAGAGTTAAAATTGCTTCAAAAACTTGTTAAACAACGTAAGGATAGTGCAACCATCTTTAATGAACAAGGTAGAGCAGATCTTGCAGAGCCTGAGCTTGCTCAAGCAGAAGTTATTGCACAATTTTTACCTGAACAACTAGGAGAAGATGATATAGCCAAAGTGGTAGATGAGGTCATAGCTACAACTGGTGCTCAAGGAATGAAGGATATGGGTAAAGTAATGGGGCAGGTTAATGGCAAGCTAGCTGGTAAAGCAGACGGTAAGACTATAAGTACGATCGTAAAATCAAGACTGAGCTAGTTTATACTTTAAATATAATACAATTGAAAGAGGCACAATAATGTGCCTCTTTTTTTGTAAATAAACGCAAGTAACAGCCATAATTTGCGAATACGTTTATTTATTAACATAAGCATTGTCAATTTTCTAATTTTATATTTTAAATTATTATGCAAGACGCTAGTTTTCAATAGGTAAGGCTGGTGTCTTTCACTTTTTTTAGTATGTTTGTGGCCTCCCCTTATTTTGTAGTAAAATTCTATCCTCAACTTATCTTTTAATTAAAAAGTTAATACTTAATACTAAAGGTTAAATGAAGAATTTTTTACGTGGGATCACGTTATTAGTCTGTTTTTTATTTTATATCACAGGGGTGGCTCAAGATGCAAAACTTGCCAGGGCAAATAAAAAATTTAATCAGCTTGCATATATAGATGCAATAGAAATCTACAAAGACCTTGTAGCAGAAGGCTTTAAGTCTTATGATGTTTTCAAAAAAATAGCAGAAGCTTATTACTATAACGGTAAGTACTCACAAGCACAAGAGTGGTATAAAAAGATCACAGAAAATTATGCAGACTCCGTAAGTGCAGAGCATTATTTTAGATATGCACAAACTTTACGAGCAACAAAGGAGTATGACGAGTCTGATGATATGATGCAAATTTTCACCTCCTTAAGTGGTAATGATTTTAGAGCAAGGCTATTTCAAGAAAATCCAGATTATGTGGCAGTAGAGGGATATAAGGAGAGTCTTTATGAGATTAATATGTTGCGCACGCTTAACTCTAGGTATTCAGATTTTGGGCCCGCATATTATAAGGGACAAATTGTTTTTGCCTCTGCAAGAGATACCGGTACAGTTACCAGGCGTATACATAAATGGACTAATCAACCTTTTTTAGACCTATACAGGTCTACTATAAAAGAAGACGGTACAATGTCACCTCCATCTAGATTTAGCAGAAAGCTCAATACTATTTATCACGAGAGTTCACCCACTTTTTCAAAAGATGGAAAAACCGTTTATTTTACCCGTAACAACTTTACAAAAGGAGATTATAAAGCATCAAAAGACGGAATAAACAAGCTAAAGATTTATAAGTCCACGTATCTTTCTTCATCAAAGAGCTGGACAAAGGCTGAAGAAGTTCCCTTTAATAGTGATGATTTTTCAAATGCGCATCCGGCTTTGAGTCGGGATGGACGATTACTATACTTCTCTTCAGATAGAGCTGGAGGAGTAGGTAGATCAGACATCTGGAGGGTCGATATAAATGAAGATGGGACGTATGGAGAACCAGAAAATATGGGCAAACCTATAAATACCGAAGGTAGAGAGGCGTTTCCTTTTATGAGTGATACAGGTAATTTATATTATGCTTCAGACGGTTATCCAGGCTTAGGCGGTCTAGATGTTTATGTTACAAATCCCTCTTCAGAAGAGATTGCTGTTGTGGGTGTGGGAGCACCTATTAATAGCTCTAGTGATGACTTTGGTTATATTGTAAATGATAGCATAAAAATGGGCTTTTTCTCGTCTAGTCGTGCTCAGGGTATGGGTAGTGATGACATCTACCGTTTTAAACAGACAGAAAAACCACCTCGCAAATGTGATATACCTATAAGTGGTTATGTGACAGATAAAAACACAAAAACACCTATTACAGATGCAAAGGTGCAACTTCTAGATCCTGATAATAAGGTTTTACAAGAAGTACAGGTCTCGCCTAAGGGTAAGTATACATTTGATCTTGTTTGCTCTCAGAATTATATCATACGCGCTTCCTCCAAAACGTATTACTCAAACGAAGTTTTTGTGATGACACCAGCAACAGAGCAAAGTTTAGAAAGAGATATAGAGTTAGAACTTAGACTTACAGAAGTAGGCGTAGGAGACGATCTTGCAAAGCTTCTCAATTTGAACCCTATATATTTTGACTATAATAAGTCAGATATAAGACCAGATGCAGCCCTTGAACTCACTAAAGTCATCTCTGCTATGAAGCAAGTGCCGGAGATGGTTATTAACGTGCGCTCACATACAGATAGTAGAGGTAAAGATTCTTATAACTTGTCATTATCAGATAGACGAGCAAAGTCTACAGTGGCATATATCATCTCAAGAGGTATAAATGCAGAGCGTATAAGTGGTAATGGTTATGGAGAGACACAACTTGTAAATGGCTGTGGTAATAATAGTGATTGTACCGAGGAGCAGCACCAGTTAAACAGACGCTCAGAGTTTATTGTTGTTAATCAGTAATGGAGTAAATTTGCGCTTTCGCGAAAGCGTAAAAAGGCTGCGTAGTTCAACTGGATAGAATATCAGATTTCGGCTCTGAGGGTTGGAGGTTCGAATCCTCTCGCGGTCACAGATAAATTTGAAAATCCCCCATTAAGGTATAAACTTACTGGGGGATTTTAATCATAAGGCTCTTTGTCTATCAATTAATGAGGTAACTTATCTTTAAGTATACCATATAAAAAAGTACCTAGTATTGCCGCAGCAATAACTACTAGTATAGGTATAAAACCTGCTCCAATAAGAGTAAACATAGGACCCGGACACGCACCTGCAAGTGCCCACCCTAAGCCAAAGATAATACCACCTATAAGGTAGCGACTTACACTCCTAGTTTTTGGATAAAAGTGTATGGTCTCCCCATAAAAAGATTTTATATCAAATTTCTTAATGAGCTGTATAGTGATAACACCTATCACCAGTGCAGAACCTATAATTCCATACATATGAAATGCGTCAAATTTGAACATTTCATAAATACGAAACCAAGAGGCAGCCTCACTCTTAAACATTGTAATCCCAAAGAGGATTCCTATAAATAAATAAACTATTGTTCTCATTAGGCAAAAATTAAGGGGTATAATAAATGTATCATCACAAGACCACCTATAAAGAATCCTACTACGGCTATAAGTGACGGGAGTTGTAAATTACTAAGACCAGAGATCGCGTGGCCAGATGTACAACCACCGGCATAACGCGCTCCAAAGCCCACGAGGAGCCCGCCTATAATGAGTATAGCTAAGGTTTTAAAATCTAACAGCGCCGAGGTTTCAAAAAGCTCTGTGGGAAGGTATGCTTTACCAGCACTATTAAAGCCTAGATTTTGTAAATCACTTATAGTTTCTGGTGTGATGGCAACGGCGGCATTTGGAGTCATAAAATTTGCAGCTATAAAGCCACCTATAATGGCACCTATAACCACGGTGAGATTCCATTTTTGTGCACGCCAGTCTAGTTTAAAAAAGTCTGCTTTTGTGCCTGCTCCACAAATGGTGCACATCGTTCTAAGATTAGAAGACATACCAAAGTTTTTGCCCACCATAAGTAGTAAAAACATCACAAAAGCAATCATTGGGCCCGATACATACCAAGGCCAGGGGGAAAATATCCAATTCATTACTTGATTTTTGACAAAGAAAGCGCAAAAATAACCCCTCTTCAGTAACATTTGTTACCTAAGAGAGGTCTTTATTAATCAAGTATTTTAATGTATTGTAAATGTGTTTGTTACGCTTTCGCGAAAGCGTACCTATACTAGTTTTGATAAGCAGAGAGCATCCATACCAGTTTTTCCTGTTGTACGATATAATCACTCATAAGTGCTACTGTCCCTTCGTCATTTGCATCTGCAGCTATTGATAAGATGGCTCTTTCTTTTTTGAGTAAGACAGTAAGTGCCTCGAGTATACTTGATATTGCTGCCTCACCATCTGTAATATTTTCGGCACCTTTAATCTCTGATATCTCTAGATATTTTTTAAAGGTGTGAAGTGGAGTAGCGCTTAGGGTAAGTACACGCTCTGCAATCTCATCTACTTTTATAAGTGCGTCGTTGTATAACTCTTCAAACTTAAGGTGTAATTCAAAAAATCGTTTTCCTCTTATGTTCCAATGAAATCCTCTTAGGTTCATATAAAACATCTGGTAGTTAGATAGTAAATCATTAAGCTTCTCTGCCGTTTGTTGTGAGGAGGTTACATCTAGGCCTATGTTATTTAGTTTTTTCATAATAATTAGTTTTTTTAAAGTTATTAATTGCTACGCTAAAACGTGCGCCTTAGTGTCTTAAAGTATTTTTATAAATTAAGAAAGCAAGAGGCTTTCATAATACATTACTCTTTATAGTAGTTTTTGATACTCTTCTTTACATATAAAAAACGAAACAAACCTATAATTAATAAGGCAGGTCCTATAACAATGAGCATAATACCTATCCAGCGTATTTCGTTTAACAGGTCTAATTTTATAATAGCAAAACCAGAACTTAAAAAAACAATAAACGTTCTAAAATAAGCAAGAAAGGTCCTCTCGTTTGCCAGTCTCGTTCTATCTATCGCCAGTTTATCTCTTAGTGATTGCTCTAGTGTGCTCATAGGTTAGGTTATTTTTCCCGTAGCACAACTTACAAAAGATTTTGCCTTTAACAATACACCATTATCATCTTCTATAGATGGATAGCCTAGTTTTTTTAGAGTTTCCTTTACAGATAGCGCATCTATACCATCTTCGGCAGTAAAGGAGATTGTAGATGATTCTAGATCTATACTAACATTATGTACATTTTCTAATGCATTAATTTTTGTAGTGATTGTATTAACACAGCCACCACATCTTAGATTTTGAACAATTATAGCCGTTTTCATAGTGTAATATTTTGATGAAGAGATTAAGTAAATCGATATAATTAATTACGCTTTCGCGAAAGCGTGATTGCATACATTATAATCATTATGATTTATAGACTAAGCTATTTCCAGTTGTTATAACCATCTTCTAGATCAAAGATGATTTTGAAACCTAAGCTATCTAATTTTGCCGCAGCGCGCTGGCTTCTATTACCAGATCTACAATAGAGGTACACCGGTTTATCCTTATCAAGTTTATTTACCTTAGTTGTAAACTCTGATGTTTTAAAGTAATCTATATTTTGTGCTTTTGCTATATGACCAGAGCTGTACTCATTTGCAGTACGTACATCTATGAGCTGCACACCAGGGGTTGCTATTGCGCTTTTAAAAGCGTCTCTGTCTAGTATTGTGATAGCATCGCTCTGTTGCAATTTATCACCAAAAAGTAAGGATAGAAATGACATAAGTATGAGTGTAAGTTTCATTATTATTTTTACTCAAAGATAAGCGCTTAGTATACGTTTGTCAGTGACTTAGGTTACATAGCAAGGCTTTTAAAACAAAAAAAAAGTGACTGTTTGTACAGTCACTTTTTTCTTCACTAATTTAAAATAATAAGCCTTAATTATAATGAGGCAAATTATGCGTTATGGTGCTACCGTTTCTCCTGTCCAGGCCATCATTCCACCCGTAAGATTGTATGTGCTTTGTACATCCATATTATCAAGTATTTGACAAGCTTGCCCACTACGATTACCGCTCCTGCAATAGATGTAGTAATTTTTTGAGGTGTCAAGCTCTTTTATAGAAGCCATAAACGAGGGCTGGTCTAAAAAATCAATCATTTGAGCATTAGCCTGTATTCCCTCTGCACACTCTCCAGGAGTTCTTACATCTAGAATTACAGCCTGACTGTCATTTGCAATGAGTTCTTGCCATTCGGCTTGATTTATATTTTTCATTTTAAAAGTTTTATAATGTTGTTGGACACACAAAATCTGTAACAGGTACACCAGCTTCTTTTATGGCTTTAAAACCACCTTTTACATCTATAAGATTGTGTATGCCTCTGCTTTTTAAAATAGATGCGGCAATCATACTTCTATATCCTCCAGCACAGTGTACATAAAAAGTGTCGTTTTCTGGAAACTCTGCAAGGTGATTATTTAAGAAATCTAGAGGTGTGAGGTGAGCGTCTTTTACACGCTCAGATAAATACTCACTCTCTTTACGTACATCATATACCGGTTTTTTAGATTTTTCAAGATCAGACTTAAACTGTGCAGCCGTTATAGAGCTTACCGTATCATACTCAAGAGCTTCCTTTTTCCAGGCATCAAAACCACCCTTGAGATATCCCAGTGTGTTGTCAAAACCTACACGTGATAATCGTGTCACTGCCTCTTCTTCCTTACCAGGTTCTGTTACTAGTAATATAGGTTGCTTTACATCTGCAATAAGAGCTCCTACCCACGGAGCAAAACCTCCCTTGAGACCTATAAAAATAGACCTAGGTATGTGACCCTTTGCAAACTCATCTTGATGACGTACATCTAGTACAATGGCCCCCGTCTCATTTGCAGCAGCCTCAAAAGCTTGTGGTGATAAGGCTTGTGTACCTCTTTTTAAAACATCTTGTATGTCTTCATAACCTTCCTTGTTCATTTTTACATTGAGCGGAAAATACTGAGGTGGTGGTAACAGTCCATCTATAACCTCATTTATAAACTCTTCCTTAGTCATATCTGCTCTCAAGGCATAGTTCATTTGTTTCTGGTTCCCTAGAGTGTCTACGGTTTCCTTCATCATATTTTTACCACAGGCAGATCCCGCACCGTGTGCTGGATATACTGTAACATCATCTGCAAGGGGCATTATTTTAGTGCGTAAGCTGTCATATAAGAAACCAGCAAGGTCGCGCTCTGTGAGTTCTCCCATTTTTTGAGCAAGATCTGGCCTTCCTACATCTCCTAGAAATAAAGTGTCACCACTAAAAATCGCGTGGTCTTTACCATCTTTATCTTTAAGAAGGTAGGTCGTGCTTTCCATCGTGTGTCCTGGAGTGTGTAATGCTATAATAGTTACATCACCTAGCTCGAACTCTTGGCCATCTTTTGCAATTATTGCATCAAAAGAAGGGTTTGCATTAGGACCATATATGATAGGAGCGCCTGTTTCTTTGGCTAGTGTTACGTGACCGCTCACAAAATCTGCGTGAAAGTGAGTTTCAAAAATATACTTGATTTTTGCATCATCAAGTTTTGCTCTATCAAGATAAGGTTTTACCTCTCTTAAAGGGTCAATTATAGCAACTTCACCTTTGCTTTCTATATAATAGGCACCTTGTGCTAAGCATCCTGTGTAGATTTGTTCAATTTTCATACTTTCCATTTTTTAGTACGCTTTCGCGAAAGCGTTATATCATACATTTTAACTCGTTATTTGGTCTCATCATATTATTTATTTACAAAGAACTCCATATAAAAGATAAAAATGGCCATTGCAAAAATAAAGTAACCAAAACCTTTTTTGAGCTTCTGTCCATCTATAAAATTACTTAAATAACTGCCTATAAAAATTCCTATAAGAGAGATTAGTGTAAAAATGGAGAGAAATACCCAGTCCACATTCATTGTTAAAGCGTCACCTAAAAAGAAGCCCATAAGAGATTTAAATGCTATGATTATGAGTGATGTCCCTACGGCTACTTTCATTTTTATGTTTGCAAGTATTACTAGCGCGGGTATGATTAAAAAACCACCACCGGCACCTATCATACCAGTAATAGCACCTACTAGCAATCCTTCTATTAAGATAAGAGGATAGTTATAAGAAACCTTACCATCATTTTTTTCTGGGCATTCTTTACGCTTTTTGAGCATTGAGAAAGCCGCTGGTATCATTAGTATTGCAAAGAGGCCAAACATTGCCATCCTGCGTGTAAAATCAAAATCACCTATGGTAAATAAAACGTCTGGTAAAGCTGGTACTACATAATGTCTTACCACTGTAACTCCCACAATAGCAGGAATACCAAATACTACTGCAGTACGCCAGTCTACATATCCTTTAAGATGCTGTTTAAGCCCGCCCACGAGCGCACTAGCACCTACAATAAATAAAGAGTATGCAGTTGCTACTTTTTCGTTTACAGAAAACAAATATGCAAGAACAGGTACCGCAAGTATGGAGCCACCACCACCAATGAGACCTAAAGAAATGCCTATAATTAGAGCACTTATATATCCTAATACTTCTAAAACTTCCATAATGAAACTTTGTATTTTATAGCAAATGTATTCTGATATAAAACTACTGGCAGTAACAAAGGTTACATAGCTAGTCTAAATCTATGATTTCTATATAATTTCTATGTAATTCTATTTTACCTAATTTTTCTAATTTCTTGAGAAGTCTGGATATAACTACTCTCGAGCTGTGTAGTTCTCCTGCGATTTCTTGATGAGTATTACGTATGCTGTTATCTTTATTAACTCTAGATTTCTCTCTAAGGTAATCTAGTAAGCGCTGGTCCATATTGTTAAAAGCAATAGTATCTATGGTGTGGAGCATCTCATTGAGACGGGTGTGATAGCTTTCAAAAACAAAATTTCTCCACGATTTATATTTTGAGGTCCATAATTCCATTTTTTGGACAGGTACCATTATAAGTTTAGTATCTGTTTCTGCTATGGCTCTAATCTCACTCTTTGTTTGCCCAAGACAGCAACTCATAGTCATAGAGCAGGTATCACCTTTTTCTAGGTAGTAGAGTAGGAGCTCATCTCCTTCTTTATCGTCTCGCAATATTTTTATAGCACCAGAGATAAGTAAAGGCATTCCTTTTATGTAAGAGCCTATCTCCATAAGTTTAAAGCCAGCAGGAACTTCTTTATAAGTCCCTACTTGTGCAATCTCGTTTAGTAAGTCGTCTTCAAAAAGTTGACCGTAATTTTGCTTAAGTTCTTGAATCATTTATATATAAATAAGTCAGTTTGTAAATTACAATTATGATGATAGATACTTCAGTTTTTATGAAGCATTACATTACTACTGTATTTTTTGTACTGTAAAGTTAACCTAATTCTAATGTCCTTTAAGTAACAAAAGTTACAGTAAGAAAGATATAGAATTCATTAATTTTACAAAATGAGATGAGCACTTTAAAAGGTAGCAAAGTTTGTAAGATTACTAGCAAATTACGTCTACTTATACGTGTAAAAGTCTAGCACTCTAGTTAAGAACATATGGAAAAATATATGATAGGTTTTAAAGATGCAATTTTAGGTACCATAGACTGGACCTGGAAATCTGTCATTTTTGAAGTCCCTTGGTATACTAATTACTTCTGGGGGCTTATCATTTTATCGTTACTTGTATGGTCTATGGAAATACTCTTCCCTTGGAGGAAGGAGCAATCTGTTTTTAGAAAGGACTTCTGGCTAGATGGGTTTTATATGTTCTTTAATTTTTTCTTGTTTGCAATAGCAATAAGCGGTTTTTATAAGCTATTGCAACTTGGTTTTGAAGATATAGGGATAAGCGAAGATTCTCTAGCGCTTTTTGATCCATCTTCTTGGCCTATGTGGAGCCAGTTACTCGTCTTTTTTATTGTACTAGACTTTGTGCAATGGTTTACACACACCTTATTACATAAATATCCTTTTTTCTGGAAGTACCACAAGGTGCACCATAGTGTAAAAGAAATGGGGTTTGCAGCACACTTGCGCTATCACTGGATGGAGAATATTCTCTATAAACCACTTAAGACATTTGGCGTAATGATTCTTTTTGGTTTTGAACCTACGCAGGCATACATCGTGCACTTTATTGCAATCGCAATAGGTCACATAAATCACGCAAACATTAAGATTACCTGGGGTCCTTTAAAGTATATTTTTAATAACCCCGTAATGCACTTGTATCATCACGCATATACCATTCCCGAAGGAACTTATGGCGTAAATTTCGGCATATCGCTAAGTGTATGGGACTATATTTTTAAGACAAATTATATACCTGAGGATAGCGGTACTATAGAGCTAGGTTTTCCCGGAGATGAGGTTTTCCCAAAAGACTTTGTGAGTCAAAACACCTACGGTCTTAAAAAAGGACAACAATAGGGGAGTAGTATGCTTTCGCGAAAGCGTAATTACAAAGAATACAATCTATAATCGCGGCTATCTATTCAAAAAGCTCAGATGATAGGTATCTATCACCACGATCACATATAATACTTACAATAATACCGCTCTCAAGCGTGCTTGCCAGTTTAAGGGCTGCTGCTGTAGCGCCACCGCTGCTCATACCCGCAAGAATACCTTCTTCTTTTGCGAGACGTCTAGCCATTGCAATTGCTTCTTCTGTACTTACTTCAAGAACACGATCTACCTTTGAAGCGTCAAATATAGCTGGGAGATAAGCCTCTGGCCATTTACGTATACCGGGTATTCTAGAACCGTCTGTGGGTTGTACGCCCACTATCTCAACATTTTTATTTTGTTCTTTGAGGTAGGTTGAGGTACCCATAATGGTACCTGTTGTGCCCATAGATGATACAAAGTGAGTTACTTCTCCATCTGTATCTCTCCAGATTTCTGGACCTGTAGACTTGTAGTGTGCTTTCCAGTTATTATCATTAGAAAACTGGTTAAAGCTGTAATAGCCTTCATTTTTTACTTTGTCGATAGCATAATCTCGAGCGCCTTCTATACCGTCTGGATGTAGCGTAACTTTTGCACCATAAGCGCGCATAGTTTGTACTCTCTCTTTGGTGGCCTTTTCTGGCATTACAAGCTCTATATCTAGACCATAAATGGCTGCAATCATAGCTAGTGCAATACCCGTATTACCACTTGTAGCCTCAATGAGTTTTGACGTTTTATCAATCTCGCCAGCATTTAGAGCCGTCTTAATCATATTAAGAGCAGCACGATCTTTTACACTCCCTCCAGGGTTATTTCCCTCAAGTTTAAAATATAGGGCTACGTTTGGGTTTGTATTAAGCGTAGTAGACTTTACAAGTGGTGTATTACCTATTCTATCTATGAGTGTTTTATTCATTTTTTCTTATTTGTTTTGTAGATACTTGTAGCTCTGGTCTATGTACGACAAAGGTATGTGGCTCTATAGATGAGGTTATCCAGGTGTTACCACCTATAACGCTGTGCTCACCTATTACTGTATCACCACCTAGTATAGTAGCATTTGCATAGATGGTTACGTTATCTAGTATAGTAGGGTGGCGTTTTGTGTTTTGTAATTCTTTAGTCACAATAAGCGCTCCTAGTGTTACTCCTTGATACAGTTTTACGTGATTGCGTATCTCTACCGTTTCTCCTATAACTACACCTGTCCCGTGGTCTATAAAAAAAGAGTCACCTATGGTAGCGCCAGGATGTATATCTATACCTGTAAGCAGGTGAGCATACTCTGTCATTAATCTTGGTATGAGTGGTAGGCGCAGATTGTAAAATTCTCTTGCCATTCTATAAATTGATATGGCAAAGAAGCCAGGGTAGGCAAGGTAAACCTCTTCTAGTGATTGTGCAGCAGGATCATTTGCAAGTATGGCCTGTGCATCTTTTTTGAGATTAGTGCAAATAGTAGGTATCACTTGCATAAAATCTGTCCAGGTCTTACAAGGTTTTCCCTTTATATTAGGACACGCAATATCTCTAATAGTTATAAATAACTCTTCTAAAACTATAAGAGATGATTGTACATCTGTCTCTACATCAAAGAGTGTGTTAAAAAGAAGTTGAGCAAATCGCTGTGACTCCTCTTTTAACCGTACAGTAACGTGTACTTCTTTTTTATGAGCATTTATTGCATCTACAAGGTGTGATACCTCCATAAGTTATAAAATCTGGTGATGCGCCTAATTTATTAGACTTATTATAATACAAAAATAAGGTAATTATAAACGCTATGTTAGTAGTAGCTATGCAGGTCTATTTGAGTCTATAGTACTAGCTGCCTTTTTACGGGATTTATCATAATTAAAGAAAAATTGTGCCCAGATAATTTTAGATAGTGCATAAAGAAGCGGGAAAAGCACGATAAGAGATACCACAAAAGATATCATAAGTGAAGATGGAGTAAGCTCTTCTCTAAAAATATAATTTAGTATAACTACAGCCATAAATAAAGCAACCCCTAGAGCATAAGAAACATAGTAAGACCCTTGGTAGAAACCCGTTTCAAGTTCAAACTTTGTATTGCAGCAAGAGCAACGCTTGTGTACTTTACCCATTGTGCTAAACTTATAAGGGTGCCCTTTAAAAAAATCGCCTTCTTGGCACACCGGGCATTTCATAAATAACACGCTATATAGTTTGGTTCCTTTAAGCATAATAAGAAGTTTTATGTAAAAATAATGGGTTGTTACGACCTTGTAAGTAACTATTGTTACATAAGGAGAGATAATATAACGTGAGTGAGGAAGAATATTAAATAGTGAGTTTTATATTTCTATTTTAAGCATAATTATTACCTTAGTCGTTCCCTATGATGACACAACCAGATGCTTTAATTGCTAGATTTCTTCAAAAAGACGCTATGTCTTTTGAGAAGATATATGAGCTGTATAGTGAGAGCCTCTTTGGAGTTATTAATAGTATACTGCACGATAAAGAATTATCTGAAGAGGTACTACAAGATACTTTTGTAAAAATCTGGAATAACTCAGATCGTTATAACCCAAAGAAAGGTAGATTCTTTACCTGGATGCTCAACATAGCGCGCAACAGTGCAATAGATAAAACAAGATCCAAGGCATTTAAGAATCAACGTAAAAACCATACAGCCGAATATTTCGTAGATATTCTTGAAGCGAGAGGGAGTTTTAACACCTCTGTAGACGCCATAGGGATTCAAAAATTTGTAGACGTTTTAGAACCGCTTTGTAAAAAAATAATTCACTTTTTGTTTTTTAAAGGGTATACCCAAAAGGAAACAGCCGAAGAGCTAGATATTCCTCTGGGAACCGTAAAAACAAGAAATAGAATCTGCATAAAAAAATTAAGAGATATCGTAGGAGTAGAATGAAAGACCCACAAACATATATAGACTCAGGAGTGCTAGAACTCTTCGTATATGGGACCCTTCTTGAGGAAGAGATGGTCGAGGTTGCTCACATCGTAGCTCAAAACCCAGTACTCTTACAAGAAGTAGTTTCTATAGAAAATAGCTTAATGAAACTTGCCAGCGCAGCCGCTCCGGCTCAGGTGGCAGACTTTAGCAACCTAAGAAAGTATATAGATGTAAATGGTAAAGTAATACCGCTTTCGCGAAAGCGAACTCCTATACCTACCATTATATTATGGGCAGCTGCCATTCTTTTACTTGCTGGTGTAGGTTATTTATACACTGAAAACAGTAAACTAGAAAACCAGCTTGTAGAAGCAGAGCGAGAGTTATTATTACAAGAGTCTAAAACCCAAGTAGCCGAATCTGATTTACAACAAACAAAAGATATCCTTAACGTGATAAGACAGCAAGATCTTATCACTGTACCGCTAGGTGCCCAAACCGTTGCACCAGAAGCATATGCATCTGTGTACTGGGATCAAGAAAACGGAAAGGCTTATATAGATGTAAAAGGTCTTCCAGAACCGCCACAAGGAAAGGTGTATCAAGTATGGTCGCTTACTTTAGAACCACTCACGCCTACCAGCTTAGGGATACTAGACCAGTATGATGTTACGGGTAATCAAATTTTTGAACTTGATAATCCTAACCAGTCTGAAGCATTTGGTATCACACTAGAACCTGCCGGAGGTAGTGAATCTCCTACTCTTGAGCAATTATATACGCTGGGTGTAGTAACCTCTTAATATTCTTCTTAAACTTTATGTATAAGACACTAGTCGCAATTTTGTGTCTTCTCATTTGTCTCATATAACTCACTAACTCATCTTTAATATATATATGTTAATGTGAAGAGTGTTTTTCAATCTGAGTTGGGTTATGAGCAAAAAAACGACCTACTTAAAAAAGTAGATCGTTCACAAACAAACTAAAAAACTATCCAACCTTATAGCTTTTATACTATATCAATACATACGCAAATGCTTGTGTCTTGGTTTCTTATTATAAATTTTTTATTTGTGAGTAGGTTACTGGTCCTAACTCATAACTTGTTTCCAAGAGCTCTTTCTTAAGAGGAGTGAGATCTTTTTGCATTCCTAATGCTTTATAGATTTGTGCTGTGTGAAATTGTGCTACAGGCTCATATGTTTTGCCTATCACGTGCTCCTCTGCTATAATAAGTGCTTGTGCATAATCTCCTTTTCCATAATGTGCGCGTGCTAGTAAATCATAAGACATAGGGGTGGGGCGGTTACTCACTTCCTTTTTTGCAAGAGCAATAGCTTTATCTGCTGTTTCTGGTTGAGATGCATAAAGCTCTACAAGATAAGCTCCATACATATCACCGTAGTTTATGGCAGTGGCGCTATTTATAAATTCCTTCTTTAAATCTTCGGAAGTTTTGTGATCGCCTATATACTCATAGATTTCAGATTTTAATAAGGTATAGTCTGGACTTTTAGTGTCTTTTTCAATCGCTTCAATAATTCGTAATGCCTCTTGAGGGTTATTCTCATAAGAATACGTTATCCAGGCAATTCCTTTTTTCGCGTAAGCGTTAGAAGGGTCTAAAGTTAAAGTCTTAAGATAGTGGTTGTAAGAATCTCTTATGCGACCAGCGTGACCATAATAATCTGCTAGGTTTGTATATACCCATATTTTAAGATCTGGAATATTGCTGCGCTCTGCGATGCGCATTGCGTTTTCCATATGCTGTATGGTGGCGTCTAGATTACCGCTGTAGTCTTCCCACTTTGCAAGTCTTATTAAGTAATTGTAGTTAGAAAAGTCTGCTTCTTTGTCTAGTAATGTTTTTGCTTCTTTATACTTACCTAGCTCCATTGCCACATCAAATAATACAAAGTTGCTAGCGCTTACCTCACCGCCTACTTGTGCGGCAGAGTCTATGATAGTTTTTGCTTCTTTAAAACGGTGTTGAGTGATATAGTTCTGAGCGAGAGCGCGTAAGTAGTTGTCTTTACCTATCGCCGCTTTTTGTGCAGCTTTGTGCAAATTTTGCTCAGCCTTTTTGAGCATCTCGATATCTGCATTTTGATTAAAAAGGGCGGTGTAAGTTCCTGCACTTTTACTTAAGTCTATTATTTGCGAACTGTCCTTTTTAATACGACTGTTCCAGAAGGCAACTTGATCATTAAGTTCTGAAATTACCTTACTATTTGAGGTGCTGAGATATGCATTATAATCATTTTGATCTGTGAGGATATCCTCCTTATGGCTATGACACGATGTGAGAAAGATTAATGTACATAGCACTATGAGGTATTTTGTATATGGTAGTTGGCGTGTTTTCATAGTTTGTTTTATTAAAAAAAAGGGACTGAAAAACTTCAGTCCCTTTATCATTATTTATTGGGGAACTAGTGATTTGTTGGGGAACTAGTGAGGTCCTTCTAAGTATGGGAACGTAGTGCTTGGGTTTTCACCAGTGTTTGGTACATTATCTGTAACAAGTATTGGTAAATCTGCCACGCCATCATTATCAAGATCTTGACCATTAAAACGGTCACCATTATTACCTCCAAAAAGAAGTATAAGTGATACATCTACAACATCATCTGTAAGATTACGACCAGTAAGTACATTACCATCACCATCTATATATGTAGTAGGTGCATCTGGCGCAACTTGTAATACATCTGCCGCGAGAACTGTTGTAAGTGTTGTTGCATCTAGACCTAATACATTATTTTCATATTCTACACCAAAAGCAGCGTGTAATGCAACTGCTCTATCAAGAAACCCTTGCTGAAAGTTTGCTACCATCTCAGACGGTATTGTAAGGTTAAAGCTGTTTTTTGAAGCGCTATCTCCATTAAGAACGGTGTTTATAGCGGCTCTTCCCATCTGGTCTTCTTGAGCAAAAGTTCCTTCAAAGTTAAGCTCCTCCATTTCCATTTGCTCTTCTGGTGCTGGTATAAATAAATCGTCATCATCGTTACACGATACAAACCCTGCGAGTACAGCACCTACTAATAGGTATTTTATGTTTTGTAATTTCATCTTTATGTGTCTTTAGTAATATTATTGTTGTCTTTTTGCTTCTACCCAAGTATTCCATACTTGTACATCAAATCCTGCTGGGTGAGCTACTGTAGGTCCTATAAGGGCGTTAGGGATTTCTACAACTATAGATAGCACATTTGTACCGTCAAAGGTGTCTACTGCATTTTCGGCAGTTTGAAAACCTCCATTAGGTCCATTGTTTTCTGCATCTCCGCCTATAACAGCATTAAAAGTTC
Organism: Dokdonia sp. MED134; assembly: GCF_000152925.2. Taxonomy (NCBI): domain Bacteria; kingdom Pseudomonadati; phylum Bacteroidota; class Flavobacteriia; order Flavobacteriales; family Flavobacteriaceae; genus Dokdonia; species Dokdonia sp. MED134. The sequence goes on from NZ_CP009301.1 coordinate 2,851,940, forward strand.
CAAAATCAAAAAAGAAAGGATCTTCTCTAGGACCTGCAAACATTTTAATACCACCCTCTGTAGTTTCTGTAATAGCATTACCATCTGTAGTAATAGCTACCGAACCTATCATTTGAGAAGCATCTATTGTACTATTTAACCCTGTGGTAGAAGGCGCATATGGGCCAAAAAAGTACATTCTCCCATCTCTAGCTATAGCTTGTATCACGCGATCTTCTACAAGATCTCCCGTGTTATCTATATTAAACTCAACTAGAACGTTCTCGTCAAATGTTGCGTCGTTACCTGCAGGCGCTAGCGAGCTCTGTACGTTTGCTACAAATACGGTGTTGTCTCCATTTTCTGCACTTTCAAAGGCAAAATAATCTGTGATGTCTGCCGTGGTTCCTCCCACAGCTGGTGCATCTAGGTGGTCTGCCGCGATTAGGGCACCCACTCCAGCAACAAGTGCGCTGGCAATTAGAATTTTTGATACTGTTTTCATTGTTGTATGTTATTTATTTCAGATACCTACGCAGCTTATGTGCTATGGGTTTTATGGCATACGTTAAACTCTTGTTAACATAATTTTTAAAAACAGCAATCTATAATTCCTCTTTACGCAAATTTTACAAGGGGTTTGTGCAATTTTCAATAGAGTATAATATCTTAGACCTTATACAAACACCATAGTAAATGAATACATTATTAGGAATAGGGAGTAGAATAGATCACCATAAACTTGGAAAAGGTGTGATCACAAACGTAACATCAGAGTTATATTGGGTTACCTTTATAGATGGTGGTCTAGAGACCATCACGCTAGATGATCATTTTGACGTGATAGAAGCTATAGAAGATGAGGTTGATACTGTAAGTTTTTATGAAGTAGAGAAGTCTTTAAGAGACTTGTTAAAAAGATATAGTGACATCTCTGAGGTCGTCCCACTTGCAGATAAGTGGAGAGGAGGTACCCTCACAATGAACCCAAAGGATAGTAGCCTAGCCTCAAAAGAAATCCCTATAGATAGTTTCTTTCATAAAATCGTGATGGTGCGCGACCGTATACGTGTGATGGAGCAAAAGATAAACGCGAGTAAAACTCTTGATGATCAAGATAAAATAGACCTACAACAGTATATTACCCGCATCTACGGAAGTCTTACTACCTTTAACGTTCTTTTCAAAAATAGCTCTCAAAACTTTAAAGGAGCTTCTTCAAAGAAGTAAGAATCCTTTAGACTATACCTATTAGGTACAACTATAGACTAATAGGCGCTTGTAGGTTTTAATTACGCTTTCGCGAAAGCGTAAAACATCTTTTATTACATTTGAAACTATTAATCATCAATCAAATATATTTATATGGAATCACCACAACCTCAATTTTTACCAGTAAGCGCACTCTCAGACGAGCAGCGCGTAGACTTCTACCGAAAGACCTACACCTATGTTGCGATAGCAGTATTACTATTTATAGTTACTGAGTACTTATTTTTTCAATCACCAGTTATAGTAAACTTTGCAATGTCACTTACGGGTGGATGGAGTTGGTTATTATTACTGGGAGCATTTATGTTTATTACAAACTATGCTGAAGGCCTAGCACTTAACTCCCGTGATAAGACCAAGCATTATCTAGCGCTAGGTATCTATGTAGTGGCCGAAGCCTTTATTTTCATACCCTTATTGCTCATTGCTTTCTCAATGATAGATGGTGTTGAGATGCTTCAAAAAGCAGCTGTAATGACTATTGCACTTTTTGCAGGGCTATCTGGAGTAGTTATTGTCACAAAAAAGGATTTTTCATTCTTAAGATCAATACTTACCATTGGTTTCTTTCTCGCTATAGGCCTAATGGTTGCAGGTTTGTTATTTGGATTTGACTTAGGACTTTGGTTTAGTGTAGGGATGGTTGCTCTTGCCGCAGGGTCTATACTTTATACAACCTCAAATATGGTTCATAAATATGATGAGGAGCAATATGTCGCTGCTGCCTTAGGCTTATTTGCATCACTTATGTTGTTGTTTTGGTACATACTTAGAATATTCATGTCAAGAGACTAGTATTACCAAGTTTTATAAAAACAAAAAAGCCATTGCTGTATAAGCGATGGCTTTTTTATTTACTTAATTGATCACTTATATAATCTGTGATTTTAGATTTTTAATTGTGGTAACGGGATTTTCGGACTTAAAAACATAGCTTCCCGCTACGAGTACATCTGCTCCTTTTTCAATGAGTTGTGAAGCATTTTTATTTGTCACACCACCGTCTATTTCTATAAGCGTGGTCGCACCTTTTCTTATAATAAGAGAGTTGAGCGCAGCCACTTTATCATAGGTATTTTCTATAAATTTTTGACCGCCAAAACCAGGATTTACACTCATCACGCATACTAGATCAATATCTCTTATTACATCTTCTAGTAGGGATATAGGTGTGTGTGGGTTAAGTGCTACACCAGCTTTCATACCAGCATCTTTTATGGCTTGTAGTGTTCTGTGTAAATGCGTGCAAGCCTCATAATGTACGGTAAGAATATCTGCTCCCAGATCTGCAAATGTTTGTATGTACCTATCTGGATCTACTATCATTAAGTGCACATCTATAGGCTTACTAGCGTGCTTAGTGATATCTCTAAGTACTGGCATACCAAAAGAGATATTAGGCACAAAAACACCATCCATAATATCTATATGAAACCAGTCTGCATCGCTATTATTTATCATTTCTATATCACGTTGCAAGTTTGCAAAGTCTGCTGCTAGTATAGAAGGGGCTATGAGTTTTGAAGACATAAAAGATTCTTTAGGGTAAAGATAAGATTATCTAAATATTGGAAATGAAAAATCCCCGGTAATCAGCCGGGGATTCATTCATCAATCAAAAAACGAACAGTTATGATAAACTGTTGTTGCTGTTATTAGGTCGCCAGAGGCGTTAATTACTTACATTTAGTACTGTAAAGATACCAAAACTTTTATTCTACAAAAAGTTAAACTGAAACTTTAAGAGATTATGCACTTTATCGGTGCATATATCACGTTTATCCCAGATATGTTTTAAGAATTTTACTTCTTGAGGTATGCTTGAGTCTACGTATAGCTTTTTCCTTTATCTGTCTAACTCTTTCTCGAGTAAGGTCAAAGGTTTCTCCTATTTCTTCTAGCGACATAGGTCGTTGGTCTCCTAGACCAAAGTAGAGTCTCACCACATCTGCTTCACGAGGGGTAAGGGTCTCTAGCGCTCTCTCTATTTCTGTTTTAAGAGATTCGTGCAATAAAGCACGGTCAGGGTTAGGTGATTCTCCAGAGTTTAATACATCATAAAGATTAGAATCTTCTCCTTCTACAAGAGGAGCATCCATACTTATATGACGTCCAGAGTTTTTAAGAGACTCTTTTACGTCTTTTATAGTCATATCCAGCTCCTTTGCAATCTCTTCAGGACTAGGAGGACGCTCGTTAGCTTGTTCTAAAAAAGCAAAAGTCTTATTAATTTTATTTATTGAGCCTATCTTGTTAAGTGGTAATCTTACTATACGTGACTGCTCTGCTAGTGCCTGTAAGATAGACTGTCTTATCCACCATACAGCATATGATATGAACTTAAACCCACGTGTCTCGTCAAAGCGTTGTGCCGCCTTGATAAGTCCTAGATTACCCTCATTAATAAGATCTGGTAGTGTAAGCCCTTGATTTTGGTACTGTTTTGATACAGAAACCACAAAACGCAAATTTGCCTTAGTGAGCTGTTCCAGAGCACGGTGATCACCCGCTTTTATGCGCTGTGCTAGTTCTACCTCTTCCTCTGCAGTAATAAGATCTACTTTACCTATTTCTTGTAGGTACTTATCTAAAGAAGCAGTCTCTCTGTTTGTTACCTGCTTAGTAATTTTAAGCTGTCTCATAGGGCCGAAATAAACTTGGGTTAGCGTTCATTTATTATACGAGGCAAAGTTGCAAAATGTTACAAAAATCTTAAAGTTTTTTTTAAGTGGTTTTTTAGTTATAGCTTAAGGCGCTTTTTCAAACCTCACAAAACACTGGTTTTTATACTTATATATTATCAGTAGTTTAAACTTTAGCAAGTATGTACAGTTTAATGTATCATAAATGTGAGGGGAAGTAGTTACGCTTTCGCGAAAGCGTGAAACACAACTTTTGGAGACTCAATAATATTATATAAAGCTTTTAAACCATATTGCTATTAAATATCTTTGCAACCTATGATAAGCTTACCTCTTTTTATTTCGGGTACCGAGATTGCCTTCATTATTTTTATAGTGATTATGGTTTTTGGTGCAGATAAAGTTCCAGAAATTGCACGTGGTCTAGGGAAAGGTATGCGTCAGATTAAAGACGCTACAAATGATATCAAATCTGAAATAACTAAAACTGCAGAGCGTAACGATATAGATCTTGATGTAACTAAGGATATCAAGAAAGAAATAGATAAGGCAAAGGAAGATATAAATGACATCACGGGGCCTATTAAAAGATCGCTCTAGATGTGGGAGCAACTCCAGCAATGGGATAGGTCATTATTTATATACCTTAATAGTCTGGGTATAGAAGAATATGATGCCTTCTGGATCTTTGTCACCAAGATTGAGCACTGGACACCGCTCTACATTCTCTTTTTTATTCTCTTTTTTATAGTCTACACACGCCGCAAGGCATTTATGGGTGTAGGTATTACACTCTTAGTTTTTGTCACGACACTAGGTCTTACAGAACTTGTAAAAAATACAGTAGGTAGATTGAGGCCTAATAATAATACAGAACTTTCAGAGCTTATACGGGTATTACAAACTCCGGGTAACTTTAGCTTTTTTTCCGGTCACGCAGCTGTTTCTTTTGCAATAACCACATTTGTTGTACTGGCATTGCGATCAAGGTTTAAGTGGGTGTATTTATTTTATATCTGGCCACTACTTTTTATTATGAGTCGTATTCTCGTGGGAGTCCATTACCCGGGCGACATATTTGTAGGGGCACTTGTAGGAACTACTATAGGCTTTGTTTTTTGGAAATATCTAGGTAGGCGCTTGCTGTTAAAGGCTTAATTGTTACCAACAAAAACGTATTCTTTAAAATTTCATATAAAAAATTATGATTTTAATATTATGCACGCATAATTATTAATTTTTTAATAAATTGAGGTGATTTTAACACAAACCCAATCAATATGAAAAAAGCTAACTCCTTAGTACTTGGACTGTGCCTTCTTGCGGCATTCTCTTGTACAAAAGATCAAGACGAAGCGTCAGACCTTATTACAGAAAATGTAGAAGTTAACCTTCAAGATTCAGACGCGTTCTTAACTATCGAAGAGATTAACGCCTTAATCAACCAGTCATTTTATGAAAAACAATCATTCTCTTGGAGTGAAGTCCCGGCCAATGTACTTTGGAGTGCCACAGTACACGGAGGTAAAGTTCTTACCATAGGTTATGGTGAAAAAGGTGAAAGCTTTAGAACAGAAAAAAACGATCGCCTTGATGCCACAAGGCTCGGTCTTATGGATTTGGTTCAAAGTAGTGAGCAAGTTGATAAAAAAGATTTCAGAGTAAAAGAAGATGAGGTTCTTAATGTCGTAGATCTTGAGGTCACAAAATTAGAAACTATAAGAGAGCTCCTAGCCTCAGATGGAGTGAGGTATTTAGAACCTAACGGTTATTCTTATTACGACATCACTACTCCACAAGGAGCAAAGCCGGCGCCTACTCAAACACGCAGCGCAGGTTGTGATACTAGTGGTAGTAGCCTTAATAGTGCAGATTATAGAAGTATATGGCCTGGAGCACTAGTACCTTGGACGTTTGATCGTCACAATATAGCCAGCGCTTGGGGGCGCTCTCGTGGTGCAGGTATCACCATAGGTATTATAGATACTGGTCTTTCACCTAACCAGCCATTGCTGGGTAACAGTTTTGGAGATGGAGCTTCTATAAACGGAAGAACAGTAGAAAAATATGGAACTTATATAGACTCTGCCTGGTGGTGGTCTAATAATCTAGATGGACCTAATGACCGCTGTGGTCACGGTACAAGTATGGCAGGAGTGGCTGCAGGACCTCGTAACAACGATGGCCTTCCTTCTGGAGTAGCTTATGATGCAAATCTTGTAATGTATAGAGGAACATCTGATGTAGTTCTAAATGATTATCACGAGCGCAAAGGTGTGTCTAACGCATTACGAGCACTTGCAGATAGGAGTGATGTAGATATTATCTCAATGTCTATAGGTTACCCTTGGAGTATAGGTAATGTAAGAGATGCTGTACGTTATGCATATAGTCGTGGTAAACTCATATTTGCTGCAGGCGGTACAAGCACCAGTGCTACAAACTGGTATCCAGTTATTTTTCCAGCAAGTATGCCAGAGGCTATTGCAGTGACAGGAGTGACAGACTGGTCTGGAGGTTATAGAGAGTGTGATATTTGCCACGACGGTAACGAGATAGAATTTACAATCGTGATGGAACGCGATAGTAATGATGATAGAACAACACCAGTGATAGGTTTTAACCAGGGGCAACGTGATTATGTAGGTGGCTCATCTGTAGCTACAGCAACTATGGCTGGAGTTGCAGCGATGGTTTGGTCAAAATACCCTAACTGGTCAAGACAGCAAGTTCTTAATAGACTTCGCCAGTCATCAGACTTATATGGTAATACGAGTAGTAAGTACGGTTATGGTAATATAGATGCCTACCAAGCTGTACAGTAAATAGGTTGTCATTTTGAATATCAAAGGTCTCATTGTAATCATCAATGAGACCTTTGTTTTTGATATCTAGAATTACGCTTTCGCGAAAGCGTACTTAAAACCAGTAATATACTACTTCACACGGCTCACCGTAAGTCCATCTCTTATAGGTAATAGAACGGTCTCTAGACGTTTGTCTTCATTGAGTAGCTTGTTATACTCCAGTAACACTTTAGTGTCTATGTCTTTCTCATTAAGTGGTTCAACCACTTTGCCGCTCCAGAGCACATTATCAGAGAGGATAATGCCACCCTTGTTCATCTTATGAATAATCACATTATAGTAATTAATGTAGTTGCGTTTATCTGCATCTATAAAAACGAGGTCAAAAGTAGTGTCAATGGTTGGAATGATATCTAACGCTTGACCGAGGTGCTGTGTAATTTGTGATCCGTAAGGCGAAGCGTCAAAATGCTTGCGCTGGAAGTCTACAAGTTCTTCCTTGATATCTATGGTGTGTAGAGAGCCTTCTTGTTGTAAACCTTCGGCGAGACATAAGCCAGAGTAGCCTGTAAAAGTACCTATCTCAAGAATGTTTTTTGGGTTTACTAGCTTGCTTATCATACTAAGCACTCTACCTTGATACGCACCAGAAAGCATACGTGGTTGTAGTATCTTTTGATAGGTTTCCTTTGTAAGCGCTTTGAGATGAGCTGGTTCTTGCGCCGAGTGGGCAACCACATAATCATCAAGTTCCTCTGGTAAAAAATGCATTATAAATAAGTTTGAAAGGGCAAAATTACCCATCGTTTTTGAGATAGGTCTAGGTAATGCAATAATTTATTTTTCGCCTAATATTCTTTTCCTAAAAGCTTCCTTGCGCTTCTCATCATCTCCATATAGCCAGCGCACAACATTATCATCCCATATCTGGTCATACTCGGTAGCATTAATGATGTCACGTTCTAAAGCAAGATCTAATATCTTACCAGGATAACTACTCTGGTTGTCGCTTTCCATCTCACCCAGCGGGTATGGATCATCAAGTCCCATAACCACCTGCTTGCTTCCTTGGTTTTCTATCACCATTTTAAGCGAATTTGTATCGTGTACTAGGGTGTCAAAAAAGATATTAGGATGCCCCACAGATTTACGTGGGTGTGTTTTTCCTTTAAAAAGATCTGGTCTTCCGTCAAAACCTTGTATACGTCTCCCTAGATTTATTTGTGCTAGTTGGCCACCGTGTGCAAAGCACACACGCATACCTGGATACTTGTCGGCATAACCATTAAGTGTAAGAAAGTGGTAAGCATCTGCACATTGTGCAAGCATCCAGATGAGGTGAAAACGCCAGTTTGTATTCTGTAGTTTTATAAACTTCTCACCATCATACGGGTGAATCTCTACTGCGAGATTATACTTACTTGCAAGTTCAAAAATAGGTTCATTTTCTTCATCAAAAATACATCGCCACGTCCCGATGGTATCCATATAGTGTGTAGGTAAGCATAGTAAATCCATACCTAGCACTTCTACACATCGCTCAATCTCCCATAATGCTCCACGCACAAATCCTGGGTGTACCACAAAACCAGTTGTAAATTTATCTGGGTGATCTTGTTGCACTCGTGCATTAAAGTCGTTCTGAAACTTAAGTGCTTGTTTCATTTCCTCTAGACGCAGTCCGTTTCCATAAAGTTGCGAGAGGTTAAGTACTACCGCGTGATCTACCTTGTTGCGTTCCATCCACTCCAGTTTTTCGTGCAAGAAAAAACTAGAATCTGTCACAGGTCTGCTCCAGTCTTTTTGGAGCATAAACTTTCGGTCTTTGTCTACCCAAAAAATCCCTTTGTCTTTCATAAACTGAGGAATTTCCTCAGGGTAGGGAAGTAGGTGAGAGTGACCGTTTATGCGAAGTTTTTTATGTGACATATTGAGTATGCTTTCGCGAAAGCGTACTACGCAATCGCTGTTGTGTTTTTAAAAATACAATTATTATATGAGTACCGCCTTACTCTTTTACCTTCTTAAGTTGTATATAATATAAGACGAGTAGTATAATAAAACCGCCAAAGGTTGCAACCAAAAAATAACTGCTTAATCCCGTCTGTTTACCCACGGCAACTGCCATAGATTGATATACCAGCCACCCAAAAAGAAGGGTGCAATAAAGCGCCATTTGTGACATAAAGGTTTTTGTAACCGTAACCTGTGCCTCATTTTTAACCCCTTGTTTATGCTTATTCACCTTTATAGACTTGCCTGTCATAAACTGGAATAGTAAGATAAGTAAGACGCTAAGTATGGGTAAGATAAAAAGTTCATTTTTTGAACCATATCTATCTACCACGCCAGTCGCATCAAAGTGCATAGGCACCTCGTCTGGAATGTCCCCATAATGTATCAGAATCATCGCAAAGGTAACTCCCGCCACGAGCCAACTTAGTATCCAAAAAATCTTTTTAATATCCATCTACAAGCTTTTTGTGCGCCCACCATCTACAGGGACATTTATTCCATTAATAAATGAAGCGGCTTCACTAGCTAGAAAAACGATTGCATTTGCAACCTCTTCTGGCTTTGCAAAACGTTTTGCTGGTGAAGCGTTTGCCATAGTTTGTGATACCTCTTCTATAGATTTCCCTGTCTTTTTTGCCTTGTTTTCTATAATCTCAGAGAGTCTACCAGTAGCGGTTGCGCCAGGAAGCACGTTGTTTACGGTGATGCCGTATTGCCCTAGTTCATTTGCCATTGTTTTACTCCAGTTTGCTACTGCACCACGTATCGTGTTACTCACGCCTAGACCATCTAGCGGTTGCTTTACAGAGGTAGAAATCACGTTAATGATACGTCCATATCCTTCGGCTTTCATCCCTGGGAGTACGGTTTGTGTTAATAAGTGATTGGTTTGTAAGTGTTGTGTAAACGCTTTCGCGAAAGCGGTAACATCTGCATCCACAATCGGTCCGCCTGGAGGGCCACCTGTGTTATTGATTAATATGTGATATACATTGCCCGTTGCCGAAACAGCAGCTGCCACCTCCTGCGGATTGGTAAAATCTGCCACCACATAGCTGTGTTTTTGTGAACCGTTATTAGGTAACTGTGCGATAACGTTTTTGAGCTTTTCTTCTTTACGAGCAGCAAGGGTTACGTTTGCACCTTCTTCTGCCAGACCCATAGCGGTTGCTAGTCCGATCCCTGCTGTAGAGCCACAGACGAGTGCATTTTTATTAGTTAGATTTAGTTTCATAGTATGTGATTGCGAGCGTAGCGAACTAATCTGTCCGAGTGAGCTCTAATTTTATCTTCTAATTATATTTTATACAAACATTCTTTGCTTCAGTAAAAAATCGAAGCGCTTCAAAGCCGCCTTCACGACCCACGCCGCTAGCTTTCACTCCGCCAAAGGGTGTGCGCAAATCACGATTCATCCACGTATTCACCCAGACAATACCAGCTTCAAGTGAATTGCTTAAACGCATTGTTCTGTCAAGTTGCTGTGTCCAAACTGTTGCAGAGAGTCCGTATTTTGTTCCGTTTGCTAGTTCAAGAGCTTCTTCTTCGGTGTCAAAAGGCATTATGGTCACCACAGGTCCAAAAATCTCTTCTTGATTTAGTTTGCAGTCATTACTATTCACCTCAATAACCGTAGGTTCTAAGTAATAGCCATTCTCATATCCTGCAACGGTTACTCGCTTACCACCACAAAGAACAGTACCTCCGTATCCTTGTGCGTTACGAATATAGTCCTCTACTTTCTCAAGGTGTGATTTTGAAACGAGTGCTCCTAGGTTTGTTTTCTCTCGTGATGGATGTCCCACGACTAACTCCTTAACTTTTGAAATGAAATCACTTTTAAATCGGTCATAAATAGATCGCTCTATAAAAATGCGACTTCCACAAAGACAGATTTGCCCTTGATTTGCAAAGGAGCTTCTCACGGTTGTGGCAAGCATATCCTCATAATTACAATCGGCAAAAATGAGATTTGGGTTTTTGCCTCCTAGTTCTAGCGATAGTTTTTTAAACATAGGGGCACACGTTTTTGCGAGATGCGCTCCCGTTTTTGTACCTCCCGTAAAACTTATCGCCTTGATGTCTTTATGTTCTAAAATAGCTTGTCCCGTTGTGTGTCCCAGTCCGTGCACAATATTGAGAACACCAGGAGGAAGTCCAGCCTCTGTACAAATCTCACCTAGCAGGTAAGCCGTCATAGGAGTGACTTCGCTAGGTTTTGCAATCACACAATTGCCAGCGGCTATAGCAGGAGCGATTTTCCAGGTAAAGAGATACAGCGGTAAATTCCACGGACTTATGCACCCTACAACGCCTATGGGTTTACGTAGGGTAAAATTCATTGCGTTCATTCCCACACTCTCGTGACTCTCTGCCGAAAACTGAGTGATTGCATTTGCAAAAAATCGAAAGTTACTCGCCGCCCTAGGGATATCTACGGCCATTGCTAGTGAAACCGGTTTCCCATTATCGCGACTTTCGGCTAGCGCAAGTTCTTCAAGTCTAGCTTCAATGCCACTTGCAATTTTCATCAAGATGCGACTGCGCTCATCAAGTGTGGTGCTCGACCACTGCGGGAATGCCGCTTTCGCGAAAGCGGTAGCCTCCTCAATATCTTGCGCATTACTATTAGGGATCTGACCATATACCTCACCAGAAGCTGGCTCATAATTATCTAACCAATCATTTGATGCTGGATTTCTATAGTCGCCGTTTATGTAGTTTTTGATGTTCATTGTCTTTTCTTATCAGTTGGATCTCTACATTTTTCTGCTGTCATTTCGAGCGCAGTCGAGTTTCCCTGTCAGTTCGAGCGCAGTCGAGAACTAATTCTTGATCTGGCTCTGAATTTCTCTTGTCAGTTCGAGCGCAGTCGAGAACTAACTGTCAGGATTATATTTAAAATGACTCGCATTCCTACATTCTGCTAACGCCTGAATCATATCATAATCTTCAGATGCGAGAGCCAATTTCTTTTTTGAACTCCATTTTTTGAGCTTCTTTTCAAAAGTAATTGCTTGCTCTATATCATTAAATACTTCGTGCCAAATCAATGTGACTGGGCGACGCTTGTATGTGAAACTACTCTTATTTCGTCCTTGTTGATGTTCTTCATAACGTCTCGCTATATCATTTGTAACACCTGTGTAAATCAGGTTGTCATTACATTTAAGCATATAGACATAATAGGTTTTCATTAGGTTAGGTTCATTGAGTTCTCGACTGCGCTCGAACGGGCATCTTCTCGACTGCGCTCGAACGGACATCTTCTCGACTGCTTTTGAAATTACATCATTTCGACTTTATTTAAAAAGACATCTTCTCGGCCGTGCTAGAAGGGACAACTTCTCGACTGCGCTCGAAGAGACACTTTCAGAATTTCTAGCCAATGGACATCTTCTCGACTATGCTCGAAGGGACATTGCTTCTATTGTTCAATCGGCTTATAAGCCATTACCTTAATTTCAACCACCAGATGCGGGTGTGGTAGCTGGTGTACGGCTACGGTGGTTCTTGCAGGACCAGTTTCTTTATTAAAAAACTCTCCGTAGGCTTCGTTGTAACCGCCAAAATCATTCATATTAACAAGAAATGACGTAACATCGACCACATCTTCCATCGTGGCATTTGCGGTTGCGAGTGTTTTCTTTATGTTTTCTAGTACGGCTCTGGTTTGCTCCTTGATATCAAGGTGCATTGTGCCCATCTCGTCTATTACGTGCACGCCTGCAAAGGTGTTATCTGACTTGCGGCTGCTGGTGCCCGAGACAAATAGAAAGTCTCCAGCTCTTTTAATATGAGGATAAGCTCCTCTAGGTGTCACTTTCTTTTCATTAAAAGGATCGCCTTGTAAACGTAGGTCTAAATCTTTATCACTCATAGGTATATGATTTTGTTATATGTTTCCGGCTATGGCATCGTCGTGCAAGATGTCTTCTGTAGCCTGTTGTACTTTTTTTAATTTCGCTTTAAGCGAAAGAGAATCAGGTAGCAATCCGTCATCCAGTAGGTTTAAAATAGCCTTGTTTTGTGCTCTACCGCGGGTCATTGCCTCTTTGTATCCTATCGCCTCGTTGAAAGTTACTAAACTATATTTTGAGTAATACTCCTTTGGGAATTCTTTCTCAAATTGTGTCTCTAGCTTTCTCTTTTCTTGAAACATAGGGTGAGCCGTGTGTTCTTTCATCTCGTGAAAGTTATCTACCGCAAGGTCTGCAATGGCATCTGTATCTGGTTTTCTGGTTTTTTCAAATTCTTTAAATACCTTCTCCCATCCTTGATCGCCAAATGCATCTAGCGTCTCGTCAAAAACTACCACATCTTCAAAACTGGCATTCATCCCTTGCCCATAAAATGGAACAATGGCGTGTGCCGCATCTCCTAGAATACAGGTTTTTCCAAAAGCACTCCACGGGTGGCATTTTATAGTACCTAGCGGCCCTACAGGATTTTCTTCATACTCTTTTACAAGTTCTGGCATCATAGGGATAGCGTCTGGAAACTGGCGTGTAAAGTATTCTGTAATTGCAGCTGGGCTATCTAGTGAAGCAAAACTATCTGGTGCATCTTCATAATCTATAAATAGCGTTACAGTAAAACTCCCATCTAGGTTAGGCAAAGCAATGATCATATCACGACCACGTGGCCAGATGTGTAAGGCATTTTTTTCGGTGCGGTATCCGCCATTTTCGTCAGGAGGGAAGGTGAGTTCCTTGTAGCCGTGACCTAAGTAATCTTGCGAGAAGCTGAATAAAAAGTCGCGACTCATATACATACTTTTACGCACTGCAGATCCTGCACCATCTGCTCCTAGAATAATATCTGCAGTGATGGTTTGCTCTTCTTTTGTGTGATAATCTGTAAAGGTTGCCGTAGCATTTTTAAGATCTACGTTTGTACACGCCTGGTTAAAGTGAACTTGTAAGGTATCATACTCATCTGCCGCATTGAGTAGCATAATGTTGAGGTCTGTACGTGAGATAGAATTTATGTATTCATCTGTACGTCCAGAATACGGACTAAAAAGCGTGTTACTTTCTTTGTCGTGCAACATCCTTCCATTCATAGGGATACACAAATCTTTTACTCGATCTTCAAGACCTACAAGGCGTATTCCTTTTAAACCTCTGTCTGATAGGGCTAGGTTGATACTTCTACCAGCATCTTGATGTACGGCTCTTAGGTCTGGACGCTTTTCCATCAAGGTGATTTTATAACCACGTTGCGCCATACGTAATGCTAGAAGCGAACCGCAAAGGCCTGCGCCTATAATGAGTATGTGTTCTTGTTTTGCCATATTATATTGTGAGTACTAGCGTGATTTCTCCGTTAGTACTGTTTGAATGTTATTTATTTCTCAAGCACTCCATTTCGTCTGCGACGGCTTTGTCGTTTGGAGTTCCATTTTCGCGTAAGCTAGAAACTACAGCAGCGTGATTTTTGTCGTTTCTGTTTTGTGACATCTTTTTTACCGCCTCAATACTCGTAATTTCGATCTCAAATGCCACGACGCCGTTTATTTGTCGCAATGTCTTTTCAGAAAGCGCATCCATATCTATTGGATTTTTTTGCGGAGCTTCATACTTATCCATCAATGTTTTGATGGATTTATAAGTACCTTCCTTATCTAGTAAACGCACATTACCTCTCACTTGTACGGCCGTATAGTTCCAGGTGGATACTTCTTCAAAGTCGTACCAACTAGCCGAAATATAACTGTGAGGTCCATTAAAAATACAGAGCGCCTCTGCGCTATTTTTGAGATGAGCAACTTGCTCATTCATTTTTGAGATGTGTGCGTGTATGATTTCGGTGCCGTCTGGGCGTTTTGATAATTCTAAAGGGATGTGTGTTGCACACGATTTTCCGTCAAGATTTGTGACAAGAATCCCAAAAGCATTTTCTTTTAAGAAACTGCGTATCTCCTCTGGTTTTTCATTTTTATAAATCTCAGGGATATACATTACAGTATCTTTTTGAGTCGTTCTACCATTTCAAATACGTCTTGATAACTATTGTAAAGCGGTGCTGGAGCGACGCGTATTACATCTGGCTCACGCCAGTCTGAGATGACTCCTGCTTCGGTTAGTTTTTTGTGTAAACTCTTATCGGCATTTTTTACTTGAATACTTAGTTGACACCCACGTTGCGCTGGATCGCTAGGTGTAATGATAGCGATGTGCTCATTGTTGAGCTCGTTTACTAAGAACTCTAGGTAACCAGTGAGTTTTTCAGATTTTGCGCGTATGTTGCTCATACCAGCTTCCTCAAAAATATCTAAGCTCGCTTTTACCGCTGCCATACTGAGGATAGGAGGATTTGATAATTGCCAGCCTTCGGCAGTTGGAATTGGGTCAAAGCCTTTACGCATATTAAAGCGTGTGTCTTTGTTTTGTCCCCACCAGCCCGTAAATCGCTGTATATTTTTATCTGTATGGTGGCGCTCGTGTACAAAGCACCCCCCTAGACTTCCTGGACCGCTGTTGAGGTATTTATAAGTACACCACACGGCAAAATCTGCACCGCTCTCGTGTAAGTCTGGCATAATATTACCCACTCCGTGTGCAAGGTCAAAGCCTACTTTGCTGCCGTTGTTATGACCTAAGTCTGTGATTTTTTTAATAGGGTAGTACTGTCCAGAATAATAGTTTGTGTTACCTATGAGTAATAGCGCAACGCTATCGCCGTGTTCTTTTACAAGTGCTTCTAGGTCTTCATAACGGCATAATTCTTCTCCTTCTCGAGGTTGCCATAGTATAAGGCTCGTCTCTGGATCGTATCCACGCTGGCGTATCTGACTTTCTACCGCATACTTATCTGATGGAAAAGCGTCGCTTTCTATAATGATTTTATGACGTGATGGCGTAGGATTGTAAAACGAAACCATCATCAAGTGAAGGTTTGTCGTGAGCGTATTCATTATCACTACCTCACTAGGTTTTGCACCTACGATGTGTGCCATAGGTTTTGCGAGTTCCTCGTGATAAGACATCCACGGAGTTACTTCTTTAAAATGCCCTTCAACACCCAGATCTGCCCAGTCATTGAGTTCTTGCTCTATGTATTGTGCGACAGATTTTGGCTGGCAGCCTAGACTGTTTCCGCAGAGGTAGATAAGTTCGTTATCCTCTTTGTCTACTGGTATGTAGAAGTGATTACGGTACTCTTTAAGGGGATCTTTTTCGTCTTGCGCTTTCGCGAAAGCGAGATTATTTTCATACACCATATATGCTGTTTTCTTGAAGAACTGTTGCTTGTCTAAAAATAATGATTTTAAGGGAGAAAATGCCTTACAAGGCTTATGAAGCAGCCTAAATGTTCAGCACATTTAAATTGTAATATGTAACTGAGTTTTTCTTACGTTGAGAGCCGAGGTTATTTATATTTGTGGACCATTTAATAATAAACTTTATGAAAAAACTAGTTGTACTACTTTTACTAATTGCAGGTTGCTATACACAGGTTACTGCACAAGAAAAAGAAAAATTTAGATTTGATATACGCCTTGGTTATGCTGCGGGAAATGAATATGGAGATGGTGTTTTATTTAATCTGGAACCTAAATGGTCAATAGATGAAAAGATAAATGTAGGTTTTAGAATAGGTGGTGCGGCACTTGCCGAGTTAACAAGTCCTTCTAATGAAATTAACGCTTTTGAAACAGATGTCGTTACTGTTTATGGATCATACTTAGGTACAATAGATTATTACTTTTACCATAAAGATGGGTCACCTTTTGCAGTATTTGGTGGTGCCGGGATAGGATATGTTTCTAGTGCAAACGTTATTGCCGATTTTGATGAATATGACGAGGCAAATAATATAGAAACCGATGGTGGTTTAGGAGGGATGTTGCGAGTAGGTTTTGACTACTTTAAGTTTAGACTTGCTGCAGAGTATAATTTTGCGCCAGAGGGTCAATTACGTGACCTTAATAATAATGAGTTTGGTGCTGTAAAGAATGGGTACTTTGGTATCTCTTTAGGGTTTTACTTTGGTGGTGGAAAGTGGAAAAATGTAACAGTTCAAGAGTAAATATTACTGACATATTATAATAAAGGGTCTCTCAATATGGGAGACCTTTTTATTATAAAACGTTTGCGTACAAATTCTTACGCTATTGTGGTTTGAGATATAAGATGATTTACTTTTGAGAGATGAACTCTCTATTTCTCATACTATCTAGAAAAAGATACTTTGCACCCGCTTGGGTTTTTGCATCTCTCAATATTATGTTAGGTACTTGGGTGCTTTACATCCCGAGAGTAAAAGAAAAGCTAGGAATAGATGATGGTGAGCTAGGTGTAGCTTTATTCTGTATGGGGTTAGGAAGTCTCGTGTCGCTCACGGTGGCCTCTCGCGTTATAAAGCGAGTGGGAGTAGGGGTAGCTACAGTAGCAGGTATTATTATCTTCTCATTATTGTTTTTAATGCCATTAATTGCGCCATCTTATGCACTTCTGTGTGTTTCCTTGTTTTCTGTAGGGCTATTTTCTTGTTTTACAGATATAGCAATGAATGCGCTCGTCTCAGATATTGAAACCGAAGATGATGTGCATATTATGAGTTCTTCTCACGGTTTCTTTTCTATAGGAGGAGCAATTGCCGCAGTGATAGGTTATTTTATAATAGACCTTGTTAAGGTGCCTGTTTATCACGGTATGGGAGCTGCAATTCTGGTCATTGTCACAAACTTGTGGCTATGCAAAAGTTATATAGCTCATAGAACACCTATAGATGACAGTCACGGGACACTTAATTTCAATTTACTCAAACCTCTGCTAGGTCTTACCATTATAGCTCTTATAATTATGGGCAGCGAAGGAGCCATTGAGCAGTGGAGTAAACTATACCTAGAAGATATTGTGCAAGTGGCTACAGAAAAAACTGCAGGAATGGGGTTTTTACTTTTCTCACTGTTTATGGCGATAGGGCGTTTCTTTGGTGATGGGGTGAGTAAGCGTTTTGGATCGTTCAAAATTATCATAGGTGGTGCTCTTCTTGCGGTTGTAGGCTACCTAGCGGTACTCTCAACTATTACCTATGTCACTCTTGTAGGCTTTGCAATTATAGGGCTCGGCTTTTCTGTGATTATTCCTGAGTTGCTTAGACTTGCAGGGAAAGCAAAGGGAGTAAACAGCGCAGACGGTATTTCGTTTGTTGCGGGAGCTGGTTTTATAGGGTTTCTTGCGAGTCCACCATTGGTGGGATTTTTGGCAGATTTTTCAAGTCTCAAGCTGAGCTTTACGGTGCTAGGTGGTGGAGCATTACTGGCGATGATTATCGGGATTACGCTTTCGCGAAAGCGTAATTAACTCCAACTATAGCTATACGTATGTTAAGGTAAAGTAGACAGTTATTGTAAATAGTTTTAAATCTAGTAGTATTATCTATCTTTGCACGCTATGACAAAACAGGCCCTAGATTCATTACAAGCACAAATAGACCTTGGTGAGATGCTTCCGCTTATGGAGGAATTTTATACCATACAAGGAGAAGGATTCCATAAAGGAACAGCAGCTTACTTTATACGAGTAGGTGGTTGTGACGTGGGGTGTCACTGGTGTGATGTGAAGGAAAGTTGGGATGCTGCAATACACCCCCCTACAAATGCAAATACCATTGCCGAAAATGCTGCAAAGTACTCAGATACAATTGTGGTAACAGGTGGTGAGCCGCTTATGTGGGATATGAACCCGCTTACTAAAAAATTAAAGTCCCTAGGACTTACAACTCATATTGAGACTTCTGGAGCTTACGAGCTTTCTGGTGACTGGGACTGGATATGTCTTTCTCCTAAAAAACGTATGTTGCCTAAGGCTTCTGTTTTAGAAAAAGCAAATGAACTGAAGGTGATTATCTTTAATAAGTCAGATTTTGACTTTGCAGAGAAGCACGCGACACAAGTGGGTGAGGACTGTATTCTATACTTACAGCCAGAATGGTCTGTGCGTGATAAAATGGTGCCACTCATTGTAGATTATGTGATGAAAAACCCAAAGTGGAAGGTGAGCTTACAGACACATAAGTATTTGAATATTCCATAGTAGGCTTAAAGCTTTAAGCGATATGCTATAAGCAAGGGATACTGTTACGGAGATGATCAAGTTGGTAGTCTAACAGTTTCTGTACAGCTTTACTAAAAATTTCATTGTCCATTATCCAGCAACTTTATATTTACTAACAGCTAATTTTCGCGAAAGCGCATAAAAAAATCCGCTACTTCTCAGTAGCGGATTTTTTATTTATTGAGTTTCTTAGAAGCTTATGCTTCTACTTCTTCCTCTTCTTTTTCTTCCTTTAATCCTTTCTTCTGTACTGTGTCAAACATTACAGGAGTTGCGATAAATAGTGAAGAATATGTACCTACGATCACACCTACAATAAGTGCAAACATTAATCCTCTAATAGATGGAGCTCCTAAGAAGAAGATCGCTAGAAGTACGATTAATGTAGTTACAGACGTATTAAGTGTACGGCTTAATGTACTGTTAAGTGCTTGGTTAATTAATTTACCAAATCCTCTAGTAGAACCGTGCTCTTTAATGTACTCACGTATACGGTCAAAAACTACCACTGTGTCATTCAGAGAGTACCCAATTACGGTAAGAATAGCCGCAATAAAGTTCTGATCTACCTCCATATCAAATGGCATTATGTTTTTGAATATTGCAAATACACCTAGTACTAACAATACATCGTGGAAAACTGCTGCTACAGCTCCAAGAGAGAATTGCCATCTACGGAAACGTAATAAGATGTATAAGAATACCACAATTAATGAACCGATTACGGCAAAAAGTGCTCCTTTCTTAATATCATCTGCAATAGTAGGACCTACCATATAATATTCCATTTTACCTACCTGCTTATCATCTGTAGACTTTGCAAAAGCTGCATAGCTCATACCGCTAGGTAAGAATGGTGTAAGTGATGTAAATAGTTGCTGCTCAACCTGAGCATCAATATCTGTACCTGTCTCATCGATACGGTACTTTGTAGTAATCTTTAATTGATTATCTGCTCCAAAAGTTTTTACATCTGCACTTCCAAAATCTGCAACAAGTGCATCTTCTACTTCTTGTGCATTCATAGGTTGATCAAAACGTACTGTATACGTACGACCTCCTACAAAGTCAATACCTGCGTCAAGACCTCCTGTTAATAAAGCAGCAAGACCTCCTACGATAAGTACTCCAGAGATAGCGTAAGCGATTTTACGTTTTCCTAAGAAGTCTACATTGTTGTTTACAAATAGATTCTTAGTCATACCTGTAGCAAACTCGAGAGATTTTCCGTTTTTACCGTATCCATCTATAAATAGACGTGTGATAAAGATTGCACAGAAAAGTGATGTTGCAATACCTATCATAAGCGTAGTTGCAAATCCTTGTACCGGTCCTGTTCCAAATAAGAAAAGGATAAGTGCTGTTAAGAACGTTGTAATGTTTGCATCAAGAATAGATGAAAGTGCGTTGTTAAAACCGTCTTTGATAGCATCTTTTTGAGACTTCCCTTTGCGTATCTCTTCTTTAATACGCTCAAAGATAAGTACGTTTGCATCTACAGACATACCTATAGTAAGTACGATACCCGCAATACCAGGAAGTGTAAGTACAGCTCCAAGACCTGCAAGTACTCCAAAGATGAAAAGGATATTCACTACAAGTGCGATATCTGCAAATCCTCCGGCTTTACCATAGTAAAATACCATCCAGATAAGTACTAGTGAAAGTGCGATTAAGAATGATAAGATACCAGAATTAATAGCCTCTTGACCTAATGATGGTCCTATTTCTTCTGCTTGAATAATCTTAGCAGATGCAGGAAGTTTACCTGCGTTTAATACTGTTGCAAGATCTTGTGCGCTTGCTACTGTAAAGTTTCCAGAGATTTCTGTGCTACCTCCTTTAATCTCTTGACGAGCTGTTGCTGCAGAGTAAACATTACCATCTAGTGCAATAGCGATAGCATTTCCTTTTTGAGCAACCTCACGAGTAAGTTTTGCCCACTGGTTAACCCCTTGTCCTTCAAAATCAAGACCTACAGATGGTTGTTGTGTTTGTGTAAATTGCTGGCGTGAGTCGTTTACAACATCTCCGTCCATATAAGGCGCTCCTTGTCTGTTAGACTCAAGTGCATAAAGACCTACAATATCTGCACCTTCTTCTGGTACCCCCCAAGCAAACTTTGCATAACGTAAAGATGCTGGACGCTGCTTGATAACTGCTGGGTTTCTTAAGTAAGAGTTTATTGTTGCTGTATCTTTTACAGCCGCAAATCCTACAGTTGGAATTGAGCTCATTTGAACTGCTTGCTGATTAGGACTAAAGACTTTAAATAATGGTCCAAAATCTTGCTCCTCTTCTTCTTCATCTACATCTTTAAGTAGGTCAGATACATTATCATCTAGTGTGCTGTCTTGAGCAACTGCAGCCTCTTTTTTCTCAGATGCAGCAACAAGAGTTCTTAATGTTTCATTTGCCCCTACAAGGTAGTTAAGTACTTCACCAGCATAATGAGTTTGATAAAACTCAAGTTGCGCTGTCTTTTCAAGAAGACCTCTCACACGGTCAATATCCTTTGCTCCTGGAAGCTCAACAAGTATACGACCGTTATCTCCTAGAGACTGTATGTTAGGTTGTGTAACTCCAAACTTATCAATACGATTACGTAACGTTTCAAAAGCAGAGCCTATAGTTTCTTTAATTTCACCTTCAAGAACTGTAGCAACTTCAGAGTTGCTCATTCCTGTGTTTACTTTGTCCTCTAGAACAACATTTGCAAAGATGTCTGGAGAAGCTAGTTGCCCACCCTGCTTTTCAAATTCTGTTACAAAATCTTCAAAGTAAGTGTTTTGGCTATCTTTTTGCGCCTCATCTGTAGCATCTAGTGCTGCGATAAAAGCTGGGTCTGTACTGTTGTTAGAAAGACCACCTAAGATATCACGTATAGATATCTGAAGTATCACGTTGATACCTCCTTTAAGATCCAGACCTTTATTAAGTTCTTTCTCTTTTGCATCATTATAAGTGATGCCAGCAAAGATAGGATTTGCTCCTATGCTGTCTAAGTACGTGCGCTCTATGCGATCTTGTGCATCTGCATCTGTAGGCGCTTGTGCAACGGCATAAGCCTTTGCTTCGTCTTCTGTTTTGTTTGTTAAATACGTAAATGATAGTTGGTATAAACATACCAGACCAAAAATTAACGCAAAAACTCTAATGAGTCCTTTATTTTGCATTTTACTTTGTTTGAGTTCAGAAAAGGTGGTTTTACTGTAAACCAAAATCTCTGAAGGTTGATAAATAATTAATTGATAATAAGTGTCACTTCTGGGTGTTGAAGCAGCGTTGTGGATATTACAACTAGCCACTGGCTAGACTGTATATATCTAGGTGAAGTTGTTAAGAAATAGGTCCAGCACGTACTTGTGGTATGCGGTACTGGATATTTTTTAATGCGATAGCATTGTACCTATAAAGTGTATAGGTTGTGTGTGTATTACTATTTTCTTCTCTTGCTTGCTGGTTATTAAAAGCAGCATAGGTGTCAAAGCTTGTAGCACGTGTAGTCTCAGACTTAGGCTCAACAATATGACCAGCTGGTCCATCAAAATCGCTAGTATTCTTAATTTTATAGATGTCCAGCTCGTAGTACTCTGCAGGACTCTCACCAGTAGGGTAGTGGTCAGGAGTAGTCGTGTATGCTTGACTGTTACTTGTTTCGCTAAAAATTTCTTGAATCTCAGATACCTCTAGATCACTGTAGTAACTCAGTTTTAGTGTTCCATCTATAAGCTTTTCAACTTTGATGTTGCTTACGTCTACATTTTCTAGTTTGCTCTTTACAAGTGCAATTGCATCTTGAGTGTTATGTACACTGTTTTGAGAAGTAGTAAATTTTATGAGAATCTCCTGGTTAGGTACAGCATTTTGCTCCAAGCTTATTCCTAAAATAGCTAGGGTAATAATAAATGTATATAAGTACCACTTGTTTCTCACAAATTGATGTTTATTCATCAAGAGACAAATATAATATTCTCAGGTTAAGTACCCAATGTTTTAAAGACTACTTATTAGTTAATTAAAACG
Organism: Dokdonia sp. MED134; assembly: GCF_000152925.2. Lineage (NCBI taxonomy): Bacteria > Pseudomonadati > Bacteroidota > Flavobacteriia > Flavobacteriales > Flavobacteriaceae > Dokdonia > Dokdonia sp. MED134. The sequence continues at coordinate 2,874,749 of NZ_CP009301.1, forward strand.
GCTTGTAGACTCCTATCTGCTAGTAGTTTTAGGTTTTACGCTTTCGCGAAAGCGTATATAGGAGTTTAAAAATCTTTAGTCATCATTTGTAATAAATGATGTGATTTCCAGCTGTGGTATCACACCTGTAGAAATCACTTGTGTAAGGTTGTGCGCGCTCTCTACGGTGAAGTTACCGCTTATTTCGGTTTGTCCACCAGTTATAGGTTGGTTTGCCATAGGTGCTGCATACACTTGATTATCTATCACAATTGCTATTGCAAATCTATCTCTAGCCGCTCTTGTGGTGAGGGTTTCCCACGCTGTAGCAGCTGTATCTGTCATTGTAATGTTTATTGTGGGCTCTCCTACTTGAGAAAAAGATTGTGTGGAGCGTGAAATAAATTTACCGTGCATCGCCGGTTTTCCCGATGAGTCAAGTATGAGTGCATAAAGTGTTATCACACCATTAGTTTCTGGTATACCCCAGGCAAATGTGACATTGAGATTTTCTTTTTGTAGTGCTACCTTTACCTTTTCTGAGTGTAGTGTGCGGTTTACAAGTGCTGTATCCTTAACGTTACTTAATCCTATATATGTTGTATTGTTAGGTAATCCTGCCATAAACACTTCTCTAAAATGTTTGATACTGTAGTCTCTTTCAGGGTCTAGTTCTTCATTATATAAATCAATTATGGAGGGCATTATCTGTTTTATAGATGCGGTCTCGTAGAAGGCAACAGCGCCCGGAGTTTTTAGAAGGGTTCTTATATGTTCTTCTGTTTTTTTGGTTTTTAAACTAATATACGCTTGATTATTACCTACGGCTTCAATCTTAATAGCCTTACTAGATGGGGCAAGCCTATTTTTTATAGCTTCTAGATGGTGCACTGTGAGTGCTTGTGCTGGTGAGGAGACTTCAATTTTAAAGCTATTTTTGGGTTTGAAACTTATACAGGATGCTAAGCTTAGAAGTACGTATAAAAGTGATAATTGTATTTTCATATACTGATTTGTAAGCCGAAGATATATAATAATGAGCGAATTACGCTTTCGCGAAAGCGTAAAAAAAAAGCCTGCTACATTTAAGTAACAGGCTTTTTGTATCGAGTTATGTAGGCTGTATTATAGCTCTAATAATCCGTTAGTTTTCTTAACGCCCTCTGCACTTTCTGCAAGGTGTGCTTTTTCTGCATCGTCAAGGTTGATCTCTACTATTTTTTCGATTCCGTTTTTACCTAGTACTACTGGTATACCGATACAAAGATCAGAAAGACCGTACTCACCATCTAGTAGTGTAGAACAAGGGAATATTTTCTTTTGGTCACAAGCAATAGCCTGTACAAGACCTGATACTGCTGCTCCTGGTGCGTACCAAGCAGAAGTTCCGAGAAGTTTAGTAAGTGTTGCTCCACCTACTTTAGTATCTTCTTTTACTTGAGTAAGACGATCGTCAGAAATAAATTCTGATACTGGTACACTGTTGCGAGTTGCAAGACGTGTAAGTGGTACCATTCCTTTGTCTGAGTGTCCACCTATTACCATACCATCTACATCTGAGATAGGAGCTTCTAGAGCTTCGGCAAGACGGTACTTAAAACGTGCACTATCAAGAGCACCACCCATACCGATGATACGGTTTTTAGGAAGTCCAGTTACTTTATGAGCTAGGTAAGTCATTGTATCCATAGGATTAGATACTACGATAAGGATCACGTTAGGAGACTCCTTTACAAGGCTAGCAGCAACGCTTTTTACGATACCTGCGTTAATACCTATAAGTTCTTCACGAGTCATACCTGGCTTACGAGGTATACCAGAAGTAATTACCGCGATATCACTACCTGCAGTTTTTGAGTAATCACCAGTAGTACCTGTGATTTTTGTATCAAAACCGTTTAATGAAGCTGTTTGCATTAAATCCATTGCTTTACCTTCGGCAAAACCTTCTTTAATGTCTACTAATACTACTTCACTAGCAAAATCTTTTATTGCGATATATTCTGCACAGCTGGCACCTACGGCTCCAGCACCTACTACGGTAACTTTCATTGGATATAATTTTTAATATTTATGTTGATTTATACAGCTTTTTAAAGCTGCTACGAAAATACGATATCTCCTTCTTTTAATGTAGTCTAAGATGATAAAACTGTATTAATAGACGTCAAAAAAAAATCCCTGTCGCTACAAGTAGTGACAGGGATATAACAAGCCTGAATTCACAATCCAAATGAATCAAAATATTATGTTGCTTGTTTTTTAAACCATTTCAAATACCCAACTTAGAATAGTTTAATAATCAACGTATGATTACGCTGGTGTAAATGTACTACGACTCAAAAAATTGATTTTTTTGTTAAGTAATGTTAGAGATCAAATATGTATATTTGTGTAATTCATCGATAAATTAAGTATTTCATCGATTAAAACTAAAATCTTGTACGGAAGTATGCACTTGTTGAGAAGACTTAATTAAAAAAAATCCTCACTATCAGATAGCGAGGATTTACGTATGACTAGATTCTTTAAAATTAAACCCCTACATCTAATTATAAGAAAATAGCGAAAAGTGTCAAACACTCATCATATACTACTGCAATTTAAATATTATTTGAAGCTTTAAATTGTGAGGTGATAAAACATTAATCAGATTGTTTAAAACTACACTTTGTCGATTATAATTTACTTTTTATCGATATTATTTGAATAAGATGAGAGCTTTAAGATAGTTACAACCTGTACATAACTGCTAGGTTAGAATTTGTAAATCTTCCTACCGTTAAGATGTGCGATAAGCTCCACTTTGAGAAATGATAGCTCACGCCAATTTCACATCTTATAGCGGTTTTTTGAGTATCAATTTTTTCTACTAGCTGATTTAAAATAGATAAAAACTGACTTTCTTGACCATTGAGCGAAAAATCATAATTGCTCACTGTTATTCCCAGATTACCCATAAACTCAAATTGCTTATGTCTCTTAGAAGTTATAAGTTGAAAAAGTATCGAATTTGAAGCTATTTCCATACCGTCTACTTCTAGAAGCGGAGTTGTCTCTGTGTCATCTGGATTATCAATAGTAAAGGCATCTAATTTGATCGTTAAGTCAAACCGAGCGTATGAAGCAGCGATAGCATACTGAAGTGATTCTGGATTTTCGCCTTTAGAGCTGTATTGATTGAGGTTATGTTTAACGCCTATACCATAAATATTATATGCCGCATCTTCAATGGGTATTCTAGGGGAATAACGTAAGGTAACCTCTGTCTTTTTCCACAAGCCTACAGAGGCCTGTAGAAAGGGGTGAAAAAGCACACTTTGTTGTACGCCTTCAAAAGCTTGTAATTCATTAGGTTCATCGCCTATGGTAAAATCAAAAAAGGTAGAAGTCTCACCACCTAATGCACTCGGTATGATAGCGCTGCTCGAACCATCACGAATGATAAAATTATTGAAATCTGAATTTGAGACTTCAAAACTACGCTTACTATTGGGTGTAAATAGCGTGTTAAAGTGCAAAGAAGTTTTGGTTTCGAATAATCCCAATGAGCGGGCATTATCTACCCAAGCTGCAGAAGATTGAAATGAGCTTGCCTCTGCACCGGGTGTAATAAAACCTTCAGAAATAAAAACTAGGTCTTGTACCGTGTTTTCTGCATCTTCAAAAACAGATTGGGCTTGAAGCGAAGTGCAAATAATTAAATTGAAAATACAAAGGCGTAGTTTTAGTGTCATAATCTTATAGGTTTCAGTAGGAGTATGGGAAAATACTATTTATCAAACTATTAGAGAATTGGTAATGCTATTTAAAATAAAAAAAGGCTCTAAACATAAGTTTAGAGCCTTTTACGCATATAATTAAGAGTGTTTAAGCGTCTATGTTTGCATAGATAGCATTCTTCTCGATAAACTCACGGCGAGGTGGTACCTCGTCACCCATAAGCATAGAGAATATTCTATCTGCCTCTGTACCATTATCTATGGCAACCTGGCGTAGTGTTCTAAACTCAGGATTCATAGTTGTATCCCAAAGCTGCTCTGCATTCATCTCTCCAAGACCTTTGTATCGTTGTATAGATACACCTTGAGTACCCAGACGTTCTGCTATTGCATCTCGTTCTTTATCATCCCAAGCATATTGCTTTTTCTGACCTTTTTTAACCAAGTATAATGGTGGTGTTGCGATGTATACAAAACCTTTTTCTACCAACTCCCTCATATAGCGGAAGAAGAAAGTAAGAATAAGAGTAGAAATGTGACTACCATCTACATCGGCATCACACATAATAACTACTTTGTGATATCTAAGTTTTGAAAGGTTAAGTGCTTTACTATCTTCTTCTGTACCTATAGTTACTCCTAAGGCTGTAAAAATATTTTTGATCTCTTCGTTTTCAAAAACTTTATGCTGCATTGCTTTCTCAACGTTCAAGATCTTACCACGTAGTGGTAAAATGGCTTGAAACTCACGGTCACGACCTTGCTTAGCCGTTCCACCTGCCGAGTCTCCCTCAACAAGAAATACTTCACAAACTGCAGGGTCTGTTTCAGAACAGTCAGATAATTTTCCAGGTAAACCACCTATACTCATTACCGTCTTACGTTGCACCATCTCACGCGCTTTCTTTGCTGCGTGACGAGCTTGAGCTGCAAGAATTACCTTTTGAACAATGGTCTTAGCATCATTCGGGTTTTCTTCCATATAGATCTCAATCATCTCTGCCACTGCTTGAGATACTGCAGATGTAACCTCACGGTTACCTAGTTTGGTTTTAGTTTGCCCTTCAAATTGTGGCTCACTTACCTTTACAGAAATAATAGCTGTAAGACCCTCACGGAAATCATCTCCCGCGATGTCAAACTTAAGTTTATCTAGCATTCCAGAGGCATCTGCAAATTTCTTAAGTGATCCCGTAAGACCACGACGAAAACCTGCAAGGTGTGTTCCTCCTTCGTGTGTGTTAATGTTGTTTACATATGAGTGTAAATTCTCTGCATAGCTATCATTATAAATCATAGCAACTTCTACAGGGACACCATTTTTCTCTCCTTCCATAGAGATAACGTTCCCTATTATAGGATTACGGTTACCATCTAAGAAGCGTACAAATTCTGAAAGACCTTCATTAGAGTGAAAAGTTTCATTTTCAAACTCACCATCTTCTTTCTTATTTCGCTTGTCTGTAAGTGTTACAGTGATACCTTTATTAAGGTAAGCCAGCTCTCTTAATCTTGAAGCAAGCGTGTCATAATTGTACTCTGTAGTTTGCTGGAAGATAGAGTCATCTGGAGTAAACGTAACTTCGGTACCTGTAAAATCTGTATCACCTATAGCTTTTACTGGGTATAATGCTTTACCACGTTCATACTCTTGTTCCCATACTTTACCTTCTTTATAAACCGTAGCTTTAAGATGGTTAGAAAGTGCATTCACACAAGATACACCTACCCCGTGAAGACCACCAGAAACCTTATAAGAGTCTTTGTCAAACTTACCACCGGCACCTATCTTAGTCATTACTACTTGTAATGCAGATACGCCTTCCTTTTTATGAATCCCTACAGGGATACCACGACCATTATCTCGTACCGTGATTGAGTTATCCTCGTTAATAGTAACATCTATAGCGTCACAGTAACCTCCCATAGCCTCATCTATAGAGTTGTCTACCACCTCATATACCAAGTGATGCAAACCTCTAACTCCTACATCTCCAATATACATCGAAGGACGCATACGTACGTGCTCCATTCCCTCAAGGGCCTGAATACTATCTGCCGAATATTGCTTTTTATTAGCGTCGTCGCTCATATTATAATTCTTAAAATATTGTCTAAAAACAAATATAAAGAAAGGGTCTCCAGAAAGGTCTTAAAAACCCTCGAAAACCCTTGAAGTTATTAACATTTTGTGGAAAAATACAAGCCTCTTTTTAGCGCAATTTGTGAGGTGCATTTTTACGCTTTCGCGAAAGCGGAATTATGATCTTTAAATATCTATAAAGCTTTAATTTTTCATCTCAGTTGGCGCATTGATCTCTGCCTCTGGCGGAATGCGTTTTGCAAGAAATAAAACCTGACCTAAGTGACTTGACTGATGTTCCATTACGTGAAACCAGGCGTAGTAATTATTCATCCCATAACTAGGTACTTCTTCAAGAAGCCACTCGTCACTTGCAGACTTAAAAAGGGCTTTAGTGCGCTCTCTAACTTTTGTAAACTCCTCTAGATAATAGCTTACGGGCTTCCCTTTAAACTCCTCTTGAGCCTTTTTACCTAAGTCTAAGGCTAGTCCCCACTTTTTGGCTTCCTCTTCATTAAAGCCTCTATTTTCAAATGTTCTTACTTGGTAAAATGCCTCTGCTGCTGCTAGGTGCATTACGAGTGCACCTATGCGATTTGCATTCTCATCGTGTAGATGATCTATCTCGTGCTGAGACATTCCTTTTACTCTATACTCAACTCGCTCTTTTAAATCATCTAGCATTGATATTAAAACACCTAGCTGTGGAGCATAACCATCTTCAGACTTAATTTCGGCTGGGCCAAAGTCCATAGCTTCTGTACCTTCTCCTGTTATCATCAGGGAGTGTGCTCCGGTAAAAGCATCGCTAGATGATTCTAGTGTATACTCTAGCACAGAACTGCTGTTTGTGCCGCCTATACCTTCTAACCAAGAGTCTATTTTCTCTCCTTTTGCGGTTTTTTCAAAGTCTGCATTTCCTAGTGGAAAATCTGTCATTATGCCGTTACTGTCTTCTATTTGTAAAGAGAAGTTGTCAAAGTAGAATGTTCCATCAGATAGCATCAAACCACCTATAAGTAATCGTTCTGCATTTTTACCTATGGTCCCTTCTATGGTATATTCTTTCCACTCTGGATCTCTGATAGGTCTATCACCCATATTATCAAAAAAGCCGTTCTCATTATTCTTCATATCTACTCGGGCCCATAGTCCTGCCCAAGCTGTGGAGTCTGCAATTTCTGCCTTTACAGCTGCTTTAAGAATAAATTTGCGCTCCTGGTCCATACTCATATCTATAGATTGAGAAAAGGCTGTCCAGCTGTTTGATACTTGAGATTGCTGTGCTTTTGTAATAAATGAGCAGCAGAGTAATACGATAAGAGTTGGGATAAATTTCATTGGATTGACTTGTTTGAGTTCTTACTGGCTTTATTAGTAGCAAGATAGGGGTTTTGTTACACCAACCCCTTAACCTCCTCAAAATCTAACCCGCCATAATTGCCGCTACTCATAAGCAGTATGGCTTTATTTTTAAGCTCTTGTTCAAATAGAAAGGCTTTAAAATCTGCTGGGTCTGTAAATATGGTGAGGTCATCACGTTTAAACGCTGCTGCGATTTGCTGCGCTGTGATAGGTTCTAGTTTTTTGATTTCGACAGCCTTTGGTGAGTAAAAAACCACCGCCACATCTGCAGCATCTAGTGCTCCTTGATATTCGCTTAAAAACTCAGGATTAAGACTGCTGTACGTATGAAGCTCTAGGCAGGCTACAACGGTACGGTCACCATATTGTTCTTTTACGGCGCTTGTAGTTGCAGCTACTTTAGAAGGACTATGCGCAAAGTCTTTGTAAATGACCGTGTCATTACTTTGAGCGATAAGTTCTAGTCGCTTGCTGGCCCCTGTAAAGGTTGAGATTGCTTCATAAAAATCTTCTTCTACAACACCCATATGCTGGCAGATCCACTTGGCACCGGCTAGGTTATTGAGATTATGTTTCCCAAAAACTTCTATAGGCATCGCACCATCTGGAGTTTCTAGTAGTGTTTCACCATCTTCTACCGTGTACTCAGGTGTCTGGTAAGGATATTTTTTAATGTGAGCAGTGGCGTTCTCTACTACTTTCACCACATTTTCATCTTCGGTATTGTACACCATTGCACCACCGTTTGTCATTGAGTCTACAAAAATCTGAAACTGCTCCACATAATTGTCAAACGTAGGAAAGACATTAATATGATCCCAAGCAATACCGCTTAGTAGAGCAATATTAGGCTTGTATAAGTGAAATTTTGGTCTGCGATCTATAGGGCTACTCAGATACTCATCACCCTCTAGCACCATAAAATCTGCGTCATCTGTCATTCTCACCATTGTGTCAAAGCCTTCTAGCTGTGCACCCACCATATAGTCTACCTCTTTATCCCAGTAATGCATCACGTGCAGTATCATAGAGGTAATAGTAGTCTTACCGTGAGATCCTCCTATAACGACCCTAGTTTTGTCTTTTGCACGCTCATATAGATATTCTGGATATGAGTAAATGTTGAGACCTAGTTCTTGTGCTTTGAGCAGCTCTGGGTTGTCTTCTTTTGCGTGCATTCCTAAAATAACGGCATCGAGGTCGCTTGTTATTTTTTCTGGAAACCAGCCAAATGCTTCAGGTAATAGTCCATATTTTTCAAGTCGAGATTTTGAAGGGTCAAAAATCGTGTCGTCACTACCTGTTACGGTCTCTCCTTTGTGATGTAAAGCAAGTGCTAGATTATGCATTGCGGCTCCACCTATGGCTATAAAATGAATGTTCATATGTTGTAAAAGTCTTTATCGTAAAAATAAGATTTCGATTCCAAATGTGCGAGTATTATAAGTTCTATTTTGGGTATGAGTACGCTTTCGCGAAAGCGTAACAAAAACACTTTCTCCTCTTAAACCTCGCTGCCAAAACACTGTTACGACTACAAAAAGGCGTTTGTTTATGCAGAAATATTGACTCTCTGCGAGTTGTCTGTACTGACATAACGACATTCTCAGTAAAAGGCACTATTTTTGTCTAACCGATACCAACGTTCTGCTTACGGAACACAGAAAACGCACAACCAAATGAGTTTCTTCAAGAAAATATTTTCAAAAGAAAAAAAAGAAACCCTTGATAAAGGGCTAGAGAAGACAAAAACGAGCTTCTTTGATAAGATGAGTAAGGCAGTTGCCGGAAAGTCTAAGGTAGATGATGATGTACTTGATAATCTTGAAGAGGTGCTTGTTACCAGTGATGTGGGTGTAAAAACCACGCTTAAGGTAATCACGCGTATAGAAGAGCGTGTGGCCAAAGATAAGTATGTAGGCACAGATGAGCTTAACAGAATACTACGTGAAGAAATTGCCGGTCTACTAAGTGAGACAAACACAGGTAACGCAACCGAATTTGAAATCCCATCGCAAAACAAACCACACGTGATTATGGTGGTAGGTGTAAACGGTGTGGGAAAAACAACCACTATAGGAAAGCTTGCTTACCAGTTTAAAAAGCAAGGTAAAAAGGTGGTGCTTGGTGCGGCAGATACGTTTAGAGCAGCGGCGATAGATCAACTGCAGGTATGGGCAGATCGAGTAGATGTACCTATTGTAAAACAGCAAATGGGAAGTGACCCAGCCTCAGTAGCCTTTGACGCACTAGAGAGTGGCGTAAAACAAGATGCAGATGTGATTATTATAGACACTGCCGGGAGATTGCACAATAAGGTAAACCTTATGAACGAGCTTACTAAGGTGAAGCGTGTGATGCAAAAGGTAGTGGGAGATGCTCCTCACGATGTACTTCTTGTACTTGATGGTTCTACGGGTCAAAACGCCTTTGAACAAGCAAAACAATTTACAGCAGCTACAGAGGTGACTTCGCTAGCCGTAACAAAACTAGACGGTACCGCAAAAGGTGGTGTGGTGATAGGAATTTCTGATCAGTTTCAAATCCCTGTAAAATACATTGGAGTAGGAGAAGGTATCGAAGATTTACAAGTCTTTAATAAAGTAGAGTTTGTAGATAGTTTCTTTAAGTAAGCCATCACTTTTTTATGAAACTCGATTTTAGGTGGCTTCCAGAACTTACGTTGCGCACCTTACGAGTGGTTGCTATTGGTTTCTTATTACTTAACCTGTATAGCGTCTATACAGCATACACTGCTGTTAGGAGTGATCTTGTGCCTAAATATTTAGCGCAGTACACCGCTTTTCCTCACTATATATTTATTGCCTTTTACAGTCTCATCATATTTTACATATGGAGAATCCTTAAAGGAGCGATTACTTCACAATACTGGTGGGTACCCGTAATTGCGGTGATTGTGTTTGAGTCCACTAAGTTTTTTATCTACGGTTTCTTGATGTGGGTTAATCCTTTTCAATAATTAAGCTATTAGTTGATAACAGCCATTATTTTTTCCCATAAATCTGTATCAAAACCAGAAGGACCTAATAATGACTCTTCGGTTGCATCGCCTAGGCGTATTACCACTAGTCCTTCACTAGGTAAAACATATACTTTTTGATCATCTTTACCTAAACCAGCGATAAGATCATCTGGAGCAGTAGGGATTAATTTTCCTGTAAATGTTGTCGTGGTGCCGGGTAGTCTATAGCTGTCTTGCCCATTAAGCCACCAGAGATATCCGTAAGCCTCATTAATATCTTGAGAAGGCGTTGTCATTTCTGTAAAGTATGCGGGATTTATTAATTGGTTTCCGTCCCAATTTCCTTCATTGAGCGTGAGTAGCCCAAAACGCGCCATACTTCGAGCTGTACTAAAGTATAATCTAAAATAGCCAAAAGGCACCCAGGCACCCGTCATACCAGTTTGTGACTTAAGCTTATTGTCATAGTAGGTATTAAAATCACCGGGTACAGCTGCTGTTACTACGTCTTGTAATAAGGTGTAAAAAGCGTTATGATAGTACCACTCAGCACCAGCATCATTAAGGTACTGCAGACACTCAGGGTCAGAGCAGTTGGTATCGTCTACTGTATAGTCTCCTCCGCTGGTCATCGTGAGTTGGTTACGTATTGTTACCGCCGCTTCCTGTTCTGGAGTCATAGTAGTCCATCCCGTGCCCAGATAATTGCTGGAAGCATCATTTATAGATAAGTAGCCTTCTTGTTGAGCAATACCTACGGTGTAAGCCGTGAGCGTTTTTGCAGCGCTATTCCAGCGATGGCTTGTGGTTGCGTCTGTATCTTGATAATAATTCTCTACTACTATTTTTCCATCTTTAAGGATGATAAAAGCTTTGCTGTTATTTTCTGCTACATAATCAGTAAGATCTTGTAAGGCTGTAAGATTCCAGTTAAGAGTAGACGGGCTTGTCACTTCCCAAGTGTCACCTGTAATAGGAGGGAAGTACAGATTACTAGTCTCGCCAGTATCATCTGGCTCTTCTGCGATGGTATCGTCAGTTATAATAATCGTATCATCAGTAATGATTTCATTATCTGTAGTTGAACACGATAGACTTATAAGTAATAAGAAATATAGGTAACGCATCATTGAGGCTTTATGATAGGACTCTAAAATATTAAAAAGGATTAATGTAGCTCTCATAATTAGGGAATTGGCAGTTTTTAAAGCTATCAAAAGGTGTAAAATATCAAGGTGCTATTTACTATGTTATTTGGCTTATCTTTGCACTCCCTTAAAAGGAAGGCTATGCGTACAAAATCATTGAAGAAGAATAAGATAAACGTAGTAACTCTAGGTTGCTCAAAAAACGTTTATGATAGTGAGGTCTTAATGGGCCAGCTTAAAGCAAATGAGATGGATGTTGCTCACGAAGAAGATGGTAACATCGTTGTGATTAACACCTGTGGTTTTATAGATAATGCAAAAGAGGAGTCTGTAAACACCATTCTTGAGTACGTAAAGCAAAAGGAAGAAGGTGATGTAGACAAGGTATTTGTTACAGGATGTCTTTCTGAGCGTTATAAGCCAGACCTTCAAAAGGAGATTCCAGATGTAGATCAGTATTTTGGAACAACAGAGCTACCAGGATTACTTAAAGCACTTGGAGCAGACTATAAACACGAGCTTATAGGTGAGCGTATCACAACTACACCAAAAAACTATGCCTACCTAAAAATAGCCGAAGGTTGTGACCGCCCTTGTTCTTTCTGCGCAATTCCTTTAATGAGAGGTAAGCACAAGTCAAAATCTATTGAGCACCTCGTAGTAGAAGCAAAAAAGCTTGCTGCAAACGGCGTGACAGAATTAATACTTATCGCACAAGATCTTACGTATTACGGTCTTGATTTATATAAAAAACGCAACCTAGCAGAGCTTCTTGAAAACCTTGTTAAAGTAGAAGGTATAGAATGGATTCGTCTACACTATGCATTTCCTTCTGGTTTCCCGGTAGATGTACTTGATGTGATGAAGCGTGAGCCTAAGGTGTGTAATTACCTTGATATTCCGTTGCAACACATTGCAGATCCTATCTTAAAATCTATGCGACGTGGTACAACAATGGCAAAGACAAATGCGTTGTTAGAACGCTTTCGCGAAAGCGTACCAGAGATGACCATAAGAACTACGCTTATTGTAGGGTATCCTGGAGAAACCGAAGAAGATTTCCAAACGCTGAAGCAATGGGTAAAAGATCAACGTTTTGAGCGTTTAGGATGTTTTACATACTCACACGAGGAAAATACACACGCATATAATCTAGAAGATGATGTGCCAGAGGATGTAAAAATGGATCGTGCAAACCAGATTATGGAGATCCAATCACAAATTTCTTGGGAGCTCAATCAGCAGAAAATAGGGAAGGAGTTTAAAATTGTTGTAGATCGTAAAGAAGGGAACTTCTTTATAGGTCGTACAGAATTTGACTCACCAGATGTAGATAATGAGGTGCTAGTAGATGCGACTAAGTTTTATTTAAAAACTGGAGACTACGCAATGGTAAAAGTAACAGAGGCAGAAGATTTTGATCTGTATGCAGAACCACTTGTAGCCTTAGAGCGACCACAAGCATTGCACGCAAAACGTGCTACCAAAAAATAAGAAGTAGTAAATTAATTTACAAGAAGCCTTTTGGAACAAATGTTTTGAAAGGCTTTTTTGTGTGTAAGAGTTTGTTTGCAAGGCTTACATTTGTAGCACTAAAAAAGCTTTTTTTATGCGTATTATTTGTCTAGTGTTTTTTGCTTTAATTCTTATTACTTCTTGTAAAGAGTCTAATCAAACTGAGGTAGCACCAATAACAGAGCAGCCAGCAATAGCCGCGTCTACTACCAATGCATCACTCACCGCGATACAACTACCCTCTACAGGAAAATCTCATTTGCCTAGACTCAAGTCGAGTGGCGGTAAATTACATATGACTTGGGTGGAGCAAGAAGGTAAACAAGCCATTTTAAAATATGCTAGTTACGATAGTGCCAAGTGGAGCCAACCTAGTACCATTACATCTGGAGATAATTGGTTTGTAAACTGGGCAGATTTTCCAGCCCTAGGAGTAAATGGTGATTATGTGCTTACTAATATCTTAGAAAAATCTGCAGAGGGTACTTATGATTATAATATAAAGCTTCAATTATCAAAAGGTGATGCGGTTATAAAAGATGATTTCCTACTCAATACAGATGGTGTAGATGCAGAGCACGGTTTTGTGTCTATACAAGCATATGATGGAGGTTTTTATGCTACTTGGCTAGATGGTAGAAATACAAAAAACGAAGACAAGAGTAAAAACCAAATGACGCTACGCAACGCCTACATAGATTTAGCGGGAAACATAACTCAAGATACAGAGATAGATAGTCGCGTTTGTGACTGCTGTAATACAGCAACGGCTATTACAAATAATGGACCGGTTGCCGTTTACAGAGATCGTTCAGACACCACACCAGAGATACGAGATATGGCAATCGTGCGATGGGTAGATGGAGCGTGGTCAAAACCTATGGTTATAGGTAATGATAATTGGGAACTTAACGGTTGCCCCGTAAACGGACCTGCAATAGCAACCAAAGAAGAAAATGTGGTGGTGAGTTGGTTTACTGCAGAGGGTGATGCTCCTAGAGTGCTCACAGCTTTTTCAAATGATAATGGAGCCTCTTTTGGAGGTGCAATCCGTATAGATAACGGAAACGCAATAGGTAGAGTAGATACAGATTTTATGAGTGATGGAAGCGCTCTCATCTCGTGGTTAGAACCAATGGGGGAAAACGTAGTGCTCCAAGTAGCCCGAGTGTATGTAGATGGCACACACGATGCGCCAGTAACAGTAACCAATACCTCTGCCGAACGACAAAGCGGTTTCCCACAACTAGAAGTTGTAGGCGATTCGATTTTTGTCGCCTGGACAGATCTTAATGGTGACAACAGCGAGGTCAAGATGGTACACTTTGAGATGAAATAGCCTAGTTTTCCCAATAACGCGCCCTACCCAGAACAGTGTCCCTCTTCCAAGAGGGAGTCAGGGAGATGTCCGCAGGAGTGAGTTAACTAGAATTTTATGTAATAATTCTACCCCTCAATTCTATCCATCAAAATAACGTAACCTACCCACAACAGTGTCCCTCTTCCAAGAGGGAGTCAGGGAGATGTCGGCAAGAGTAAGTAAACAAAAAAATGCCCTGAAATACAGGGCATTTTTTTGTTTTAGTAAGTATTGAATCTACAACCTAAACTTTCCATTATTGGTCAAGAAAATAGCATTGGTGAAGAATAGCTTTCCATTGTGCCAGAACGCTCTAAAAAGTGGGTCGTCTACCATATAGATAACGCTCCCGCGTCCCATACGTTCTTCTCCAAAAATTAGAGAGTTACTTAGTTTTCCTTTGGCCGTTTCTCCTGCAAATCCTGCTACATTCTCTACCTCTTCAGGAATCCACGCTACATTGTAGCCACGATCCAGATATGAATAGGAGTTGCTTCCTAGCTTTAAGCTGTAGTACGTGTCTGGATAGCCAAAGGCCATTGGGTGCGTCGTATCAACTTTAGTCTTAAAGATAGAACCTGTGATAAAGTTTGTGGTACTTGCATTCTCACGATCTGCATACGGAGTTAGGTTTTCTTTCTTGTCACTTTTTTCGGTATCGCTGCCGCCGGTATTTCTTTTTATTGAAAATCCAGATTTTCCAGCGAGGCTTCCTACGGCATTTGCTAGTGCAATTACTTTACCGCCACCACGCACAAAGTCTTTTACTTTATCAAGGTTACTTTCATTAAGAACGCTTCCGTACCAGCCGCTAGGCATCACGAGTACATCAAATTCATCAAGATTCACGCGCCCTAGCTTATCTGCATTTATAGAAGTCACTGGGTATTGTAATGTCTGTTCAAAAAAGTACCACGTAGCTCCATAACTCAATGATGAGGTTGCATCTCCTTTAAGTAATGCAATCTTTGGCGGATTGATAAGCTTTACTTGTGACGACCCAAAATCTGGTCCAGAACTTGCAAATGAGGTTGTCGTAGCGGTAAGGGTTCTGTTATGCTTTCGCGAAAGCGTACTCAACACTTCATTAAAATCTTCACGTCCCAGATTATCACTTTTTGTGATGATTAAAGAACCGCGCTCGTAAGAAACTCCATTATTTACAAAGGGTTGCTCACTAAAACGTACTCTAATACCTTCCTTAAGAAGTCCTGCTAGAAACTGTGCATCATCAAGACTATTCCACTTCCCGATGTAGCCCGCTACATTTGTGCTTGCTGTGGTTATGTTTGTTTTAAAAGGGCTTGCGGCATTTGCTCTTACCAGTGATGTGCTTGCTACGGCATTAAGACCGTAAGCGTGTGGTAAATTCCACGCGGTGATATCATAAGTGAGCGGTGTACTTAGTTTTGCATCTGGCTCAAAAAGTGCCTTTACCATCTTTCCTTTTGGCTGGTCTGTACTTATCACCATTGCTGTGTCATAGCTCATACTACCTTGACCGTTTGAGGTGTAGTTAAAACCTGTTGCCTTTCCGTTTGAGGCAAAGCCATAGTTTATCTCGTGCTTGTCCATTAAGTCGGCTAGCGCTTTGAGATTATCTACATTACCAGAAAGCACGTAGCTTTTATATTTGAGATTGTTGTTATTAAAGTATGCTTTAAACTCTGAGTTGAGCTTTGCAGCATTTTTTACAGAAATTTCTACGGTAGAGAGTCCTGTGGTTTTGTGGTGTGCTACACGATCTACCAGCGTGAGTTCATAACCTCGATCTGTATGAATACCTAAACCGGCACGACCGTGACCAGCCTGCTCATAGGTCATCCCTATTGCCCCCATAAAGGTAGGGTAGGTGTCACCGTAAGAAGGGTAGAGTAAGTCAAAACTCTCTCTTGTAAAAAACAGCCAACCTTCCTTATCAAAATAACGCGCGTGATTTGCTCCTATTTGCGTTTGGAAATCCATCTGCCAGTCTGTGATAATCTCGTGATATGGCTCTGCTGCGGGAGCAAAATAATAAGGATTGTTTATTCCTTGCTCGTGAAAGTCTACGTGCACGTGAGGCATCCACTTGTTATATACTTTTAATCGTTGTTGTGACTCTACTTGTGATGCCCACGCCCAGTCGCGGTTAAGGTCAAAAAGGTAGTGATTAGGTCTTCCTCCTGGCCACGGCTCATCGTGCTCTGCAGCTACTTGTGCTGGGTCATAAGGTGTAGACGCTACTTGGTTAAACCAGTTTGCATAGCGATCACGCCCATCTGGATTTACACAAGGGTCCATAATAATTACGGCATCTTTTAACCATTCTTTTTTTGAAGTGATTAACTCATATAGTGTCACCATAGAAGCCTCTGTAGATGATGCTTCATTACCGTGCACGTTATAAGAAAGCCAGACTATTGCCTTGTCTGCCGTACCAGAGTTGCCTGTTGCAATACCCGTTTGCTCCAGGTTTGCCTTGCGTATATTTTCTAGATTGCTATGGTTTGCGCTTGTGGTAATAACGGCATATGTAAGAGGTCTACGCTCGTTAGTTTTACCATATTCTTGATAGGTGACTAGGTCACTATTTTTGGCTACGTGTTCAAAGTACCGCACCACGTCTGAGTGTCGTGAGAACTGTGTTCCAATCTCATAACCCAGAAATTCTGATGGAGATTGTACTTGAGCGGTAAGTAATGTTGTGAGAAATAAGGCGACAAAAAAGCTGTAGATTCTGAGCATTTGGTTCGTTTTAGCAAAAGCTAAAGCTATAAAAAGAGCTCGCCGCAAATCAGCGTTTTAACGTTTTTTTGGGAAAACTCGCAATTTATCAGAATTATCTTTACTATCTAAACCATAATTTATGCCAACCGACTGTCTGCCGTACCGAGAAACGGGGTATTTTTCTAAGCTTATCACAAACTATTTAGATCAAGAAGAAGCACTTAAACCCTTTTATCACAGATTTCCTACAGCAGATAATCTTATCAAACAGGCAGAAGAGAAAGGACAATTTTTTAGTCCGCTTTCGCGAAAGCGTTTATATGATTCCCTCATCGCGCAATATAAAAATACAAACACCTCTGCCAAGACACAGCTCAACTTAGAGCATCTTGCCAGCGAAAACACGTTTACCATCACCACAGGGCACCAGCTCAATTTATTTACGGGGCCGCTCTATTTTTTATATAAAATTATCTCTGTTATTAACCTCTGCAAGGAGCTTAAAGAGAAAGATCCAGACCGCAATTATGTGCCTATTTACTGGATGGCGACAGAAGATCACGATTTTGACGAGATTAACTATTTCAATTTTCAAGGTAAAAAAGTGCAGTGGAATCGTGAGGACGGAGGTGCCGTGGGCGAACTCTCAACCGATGGACTGGCTGAGGTACTAGCATTGTTTAAAACACAGCTGGGGACTTCTAGAAATGCGGAGTACCTCTCAAAACTCTTTAACGACGCCTACCTCAATCACGATAATCTGGCAGATGCAACGCGCTATCTGGGTAACGAGCTTTTTGGTGAGTACGGCCTTGTCATTGTAGATGGTAACGATGCAGGACTTAAAGAATTATTTGCTCCTTATGTACAACGAGAATTGCTAGAGGGCGTATCGCACGCAAAGGTGACGCAGCAAACCGAGCAACTCACTGCGCTAGGCTACCCAGAGCAAGTACACCCTCGTGAGATTAACTTGTTCTACATCACAAAAGGCATCCGTGAGCGTATTATCAAGGTGGATGATATGTATGTGGTAAATGATACAGATATCCGCTTTCGCGAAAATGAGATACTCAACGAGCTTGCTAACCATCCAGAACGGTTCTCGCCTAACGCCTTACTGAGACCACTTTTTCAAGAAGTGATTTTACCAAACCTTTGTTACATAGGTGGAGGCGGAGAGCTGGCGTACTGGTTCCAGCTTAAAACATATTTTGAAGAAGTGGGAGTTCCTTTTCCGGCATTACTACTTCGTAACTCGGCATTAATACGTACCGAAAAGCAACGTACAAAAGCCGAAAATCTAGGCGTGTCGTTGCCAAATTTATTTCTAAAACAAAACGAACTCATCAACCGAAAGGTACGTGCCATCTCAAATATAGAGATAGACTTCTCTGCACAACGCAGCTTCTTGAAAGAGCAGTTTAAAGCAATGTACTTACTAGCCGAAGAGACAGATGCTAGTTTTATAGGAGCCGTAAAAGCACAAGAAGTAAAACAACTCAAAGGTTTAGAAAACTTAGAGAGTAGATTGCTGCGTGCACAAAAGCGTAAACTGAGTGATCACGTACAACGCCTAGTAGATTTACAAAACGAAGTATTCCCAATGCAAAGCCTGCAAGAAAGAAATACTAACTTCTCACAGTTTTATCTAGAATACGGCGAGCAACTCATCCCTGAACTTGTAAATGCGCTGGAGCCGCTAGGAGGGGAGTTTACGGTGGTTACTTTGTAGGGGATTAGTTTGTTTAGTTTTCTATTAGCTCTACATCTAAAGCATCTCTCAGTTTATGCAAACTCTGTTTTGAGAATCTTTTAAAAAAGAATCGTATGCCTATAAATCTTATCATTACAATTTGAGCAATTACTGATAGTATCATAAACGGTTCGAATTTTTCCAAATCAAAAGTCACTATTAAGCACATTGCAATTATAGGAAAGATTAAAAGTATACTTAACATTATTTTAAACGCCTTGTTAATTGTAATTGTGACAGAACCTAGTTCAGTGTTGATTTCTCCTGTTAATACACAGAATGCTCCTTTTCCAACCGTTGAAGAGATAATTTTAAATTCATTATCTGAAATTTGACCTCTGAAAGATTTTGTCGTCCAATTTGATGTTAAGTATTTTGAATATTCGGTGCGTCTTTCAAGACGTTCAATTGTTTCTTTTTGCGAGCTAATTAACTTGAATTTGTATTCTCTAGTCGGAAATAGATTCATAAATTTTAATTTTTGATCTTTTTCCCGTTTATGAATTTGATGATCATTGGATTTCCATTATCATTTATGCAAAATTCTTCACCATCTTTCTTTCCGTCTGTATAAGGACATTTATATATTAAAGTAGTATCCTTATGTCTTGTGACTAAAGTCTTTTTAAAATTAGTGTCGTAATAAGTCTTTTCAGTAAATTTTCCATTCTTATTTGTTATGTATCGTATTCTTTCTTTTGGTGCGAGCGGGTCCTCTTTATAATAGAGAACTTTTTCGGCGAGACGTCTGTTGCTCCTTCCAAAATATGAACGCCATTCTAGAAGAACACCATTCTTATATATCTCTTCTGCAACAATATGACCATTTCCGTTTTTTCTAAGTTTTTGTGCAACACCAGTAAATAGCTCATCATTATAGCCTTGATATGCAAGATTGTTGTCAAAATATATCTCTTTGACAGATAATGTGTCTTGAGAGAATACATTTTGATAACCTACAATAAGTAGAAAAAGAAACATTAAACGTAACTTCATATCTATAAATTCAACTGCCTTATCCCCTCATAAGCTACAATTCCTACGGCATTTGCGAGATTTAAACTTCTGATGTGTTCGCTAAATAATGGGATTTTATAAAGTTGGTCCGGGTGTTTTTCGGTGATTTCTTTTGGGAGTCCTTTGGATTCTTTTCCAAAGACGAGAAATAGGTCTTCTTCAAAAGGAATGTCATAATGTGATTTTGTGCCGTGACTTGAGAGAAAGGCCATTTTCGCGAAAGCGTTCTTTTTAAAAAAGTCTTCTGTATTATCATAATACTGTACGTCTAGATGCTGCCAGTAGTCAAGACCTGCGCGTTTAAGGCGGGTGTCGTCTATCTTAAAACCAAAGGGTTTTACAAGGTGCAACCTGCAGCCAGAACCGAGGGCAAGCCTACCTATGTTACCTGTGTTGTTTGGGATTTCTGGATTGATGAGTACAATATTGAGCATAATGGCTTGCTTGATGGGATGTATGGTGTATAAATGGTGTGTGAGATACTAATGTTATCACAAAAACTAAAGCTTGTCACGGGCTATAACTCCCGTCTACAGTATCTTTACCCAAAAATAACATTTTGAGAATAAATTACTTCCCCCAGAAATTGATATATGTTATTGCCATCGTACTTTTTATGATGAGTAATACACAGACGGCACAAGCACAGGATTTTGAGAAGATAAAAGAGTTTTTTACGTTTTATCCTAACAAGAAAGCGGTAGAGAGAGATTCTACCTTATATCTTTCTAAGTTTATAGCAGCACCAGTAATGAGCTACAGTCCGGAGACAAATTTTGCCTTTGGGACAGGTGCAAAATACTTATTTAAATTTAACGGTAGTGGGGAGGAGACGCGTGTGTCTAATATGCCTATCACGCTGCAGTACACACTTAATAGTCAGTTTTTTGTTTATTCTGGATTTGAGATTTTTACAAACCAAGAGAAGTGGGTGATAGAGGGTAATATCCTATTTCAAAATTACCCAAGACTGTTTTATGGTTTTGGCACAAATTCTCCAGAAAGTGCAGAGGAGGAGTATAATTATTACCAGTTGCTAGTGGAGCCTATCTTTTTAAAACAGGCTTTTACACGTTACCTTTTTGTAGGTGCTGGTGTGCGATTTAATCACGTTTACTCTGTTGATATAGAAGAGGGCGGACTTATAGATCAAACTAGACCTACGGGTTATGATGGGTCTACATCGCTAGGTGTTGAAGTTGCTGCACTGTATGATAACAGAAATAATGTACTAAATGCTCAAAATGGATGGTACCTCGAGACGACGAGAGGTCAATACTTCGAGGCGCTGGGAGGTACACATAACTTTGATTTGACACGTTTTGATTTAAGACATTACACAAAGCCATTTGCAGATAAGGATGATATTATTGCATTCCAGATGGTGGGGAGATTTACGCGTGGTGACTTACCATTTTCTGAGTTTTCTTTTCTTGGAGGTAGTGAGATTATGCGTGGTTATAGAGAAGGCCGTTATGTAGGTAGAGATTTACTGGCAAGTCAGGTAGAGTATAGAAAGACGTTTAAGAACTCTCGTTTTGGCGCTGTATTATTTGCCGGTGGAGGTGATATCTATAATGATGTGAGCGATTTTCAGTTTAAGAACTTAAAACCTACCTATGGAGGTGGTCTTCGTTTTATGATAGATAAGGAAGAGCGTCTCAATCTTCGTTTTGATGTAGGTTTTGGTAGAGGCTCTAGTGAGTTTTACTTAGGGATTGCAGAGGCATTTTAATAGCTAGCAGCTAGTTTAATTTGCATCATTTTATTTTTAGAGATAGGAACAAAATTTCTATATTACTCTGAAAATAATCCTGATACGATGCTTAAACCTGTACTCTTTTTTCTTTCCATTTTTTTAGTTTGTAGTTGTGCTCAACAACAAGAACCAGAAGTTGCCGTAAACCCAGAAACGTACTGGGGAGAAAATCCTTGGCCAGACATTAGAAAGAAGCGTATTAGTCAGCTATTACCGCAAGCGCTCAAAACTGCAGAGGTAGATTGCTGGATGAGTATTTGTAGAGAAAATAATAATGATCCTATTGCAGATCACATAGGAGGAGAAAATGCTGGTGGTACCGCCGTATTTTTATTTTACAACGACGCAACGGGGTTTCACTCTAAAGTGTTCTCTCCTTCTGGAGAAGCAACTGCGCTAGATGATCTAGATATACACGAGGAGGTTGTGAGTGTAGAGCGAGGAACCTCTGCTATTGAGCAAGCCTCAGATTTTATCAAAACAAAAGATTTTAAAAGTATTGCCGTAAACACATCTTCAAAAAATGTGATGGCAGACGGACTTACGCATACACAGTATGAAGAATTTGCTAGTGCCTTAGGTGACGAAACCTCAAAACTAGTATCCTCAGAAGAGGTTGTCTATGAGTGGTTATCTATAAAGCTACCAGAAGAAGTTGCCATCTTAAAGAAAGCAGCAAAGCTCACTACCCAGTGGCAGATTGAAGCCTACGAGCAAGTAGTACCTGGCACATCTACAGATGCAGATATTGCAAAATATTTAAAACAAAGAATGACCGAGTATGGCGTGACAGATGGATGGGCACCTGCTCAAAATCCTAATGTAAATTCTGGGCCAGACCGTGGGCACTCGCACGCTACAGATAAAGTAATTATGCCTGGTGATGTGATACAAATAGATTTTGGTATCAAAGTATATGACAGATGGGTGACAGATATACAGCGATTTGCCTATGTTTTAAAAGAAGGTGAGAGCGAGGCTCCAGATGAGATTATGCACTACTGGGAAAGTTCTAAAGCTGGAAATAGGGCAGCACTCGCTGCGATGCAACCTGGGGTAAAAGGAGTAGATGTAGATAGAGCCCAGCGCGTACTTATGGAAAAAGCAGGGTCTGATTATGTGATGTGGAGCACGGGTCACCCAGTAGGCTATGTCGCTCACGATGTAGGACCTAATCTAGGAGGTTCTCAAGCATCACACGTGAGACCAGCCTCAGAAAAAGTGATCAAGGAAGGTATGACGTTTGCCTTTGACGGTTTTCACTCTTGGAAACTAGCAGACGGTGGTGTAAAAACAATGTCTGTAGAGGAGATGGCCGTAGTAACAGAAAATGGAGCGGAGTATCTTATCGCTCCACAAGAGGAACTTGTTATTATCTCAAATTAATTATCTAAGCAAAAAACCAGTAATCTTTAACGGCTTCTTTGCCCCAAGAATCGAGTAGTGCTTGTATTTCCTTCTTTCCATCGGGAGAAGAAACTACAATCATAATCTGTGCATTTTCTATAGACGGGACATCTGTAAAAGATTGCATACGTACACCATAAATGTCTTTACCTATCTGTTTCTTATTATTAGAAACCCAGTGAAAGGTGTCATTATACGATTGTAAAACCTTAGCCATATCCTTACCATTGCGACCGGCACCCCAGAGTACGAGTGGTCGTGTGTTATCACGATCTATCTCATAAAAGAAACGCATTTTCATATCAAAATAGCGATTGTCTTTATACTCATCCCAAGTACGTGAGATGCGGTTAGAGCGATCACGCCAGTGGTGAAGTATGGCATCTATCCCTATAACTTTGAGCCCGTGTTTATACATACGGAAACACAAATCATAATCTTCTGGATAGATAACAGGATCAAAAGCACCTACGGCATCAAAATCATCTTTATGAATCATCCAGCAATGTGACGGGATAACACACTCTTTATAAATCTGCTGGTAGTGTGTGCTTGTTCTTGCCACTTCATTAAGCCAGCGCTCATAGCGTAAAAAACCATCACCTACCTCGCCCTCATCTACAAAGTGCTCTGTACCTCCAGCAATCACGTGCCCTTTTCCATACTTATGCCACTCATCTACGAGAAGCTGAATTTTATAATTTGGCATTTTATCATCAGAGTCCATCCTGTTGAGCAGGGTTCCGCGTACTTCTCTGTATCCACATTGTAATGTTGGGATGAGTTTATAGCCATCACTGTCAAAAACACGAACGCGTGCATCTTGCTTTGCAAATGCCGCAAGAATCTCTGGAGTCTCATCTGTACTGTGGTCATTTACAGCAATAAGTTCCCAGTTTTGATACGTCTGGTTTATAATAGAGTTTATGCAATCGTGTAGATATGGAGCCGTGTCTTTTACGGCCATTATGATAGATACGAGGGGTTGATTTACTGCCACGATTTTGGAAGGTTTTTTGTGATTTCTATAGGGTCAAAAGTACTACTTTCTCTCGCGCCGTATTCAGTTACCCATTTTGCGGTTTCTTGTAATCCTTGTGCAAGTGTTGTGGCTGGCTTTGGGCTAAAGATTTCTATAAATTTTGAGTGGTCTGCATAGGCGTGTACTACTTCCTCGCGCTGTTCAAGGTGGTTGATAGTCACTTCTTTTTTCATAACAACTCCTACTTCTTTAGCTAGATCATTTACCGTGTTTTCGGTGTCTGCGCCTATGTTAAAGATTTGGTTGTCCGCTTTCGCGAAAGCGTAACTAGCCGCAATATAAGGTGCCACATCATTTATGTAGGTAAAGGCACGGGTCTGATTTCCGTCGCCAAAGATGGTAAGCGGTTCATCTTTTAACATCTGATTCATAAATATACCCACCACATTGCGATACTTATCTCCGATGTTTTGTCCAGGCCCATACACATTATGCGGGCGAAAGATAATATAGTCAAGCCCAAACATTTTATGTGCATTATCTAGATCCATCTCTACCGCATATTTTGCAATACCATAAGGGTCTTCGGGTTGTGGTTTTTGCGATTCTTTAAGTGGTAATTCTTGAGTTCCATACACAGCAATAGAGCTTGTAAAGATGAACTTCTTTATGTTATGATTAACTGCAGCATTAATGAGGTTGATGCTCCCAATGAGGTTATTCTCGTAGTTGAACTTACGTATAAAATGGCTCAACCCTTCGGCGGCATATGCGGCTAGGTGGTAGATGTAATCTATGTGATGTTGTTCAAATATCTCATCTATAAGTGTGGTGTCTGTAATGCTACCTTCTATAAAAATCGCACCTTGAGGAACATTACTTGTAAAGCCGCCAGAGAGGTCGTCAAGTATGATTACTTGGTGATGTAAAGCTAGTAAATGACGAGCAACGTGGCTTCCTATAAAGCCAGCGCCACCGGTAACTAATGAGGTTATTTGCATACTGCAAACTTAGGAAAAGGAATTGAGAGGGGCGTTGTTACGCTTTCGCGAAAGCGTAAAAAAAAACCACCTTTGACAGTGGTCTTTATATATTATCTTTTGCTTGCTCTGGCTTGCTTAAAATATTTTACTGGAGGAAAGAGCATCCCGAAAGATTCTCCATCATCTTTACCTAGGTGTTTGTGGTGCATTTTATGTGCTCTTCTTAATGCTTTACCGTACCATCCATTTGCATTACGAAACAATTTAAATCGCTGGTGGATAAAGATGTCGTGCACGCCAAAGTAGGCAAGACCATAGGCAAAAATACCTAAGCCTATAGGTAAACCTATCCATACGCCTTCGTACTGCCACAATAGGAAACAGCCTATTGAAACTAGCGCATAAAAGATAAAGAAGAGGTCATTTTTTTCCCACCAAGAGTTGTGTTTTTTATGGTGGTGGTCCTGGTGTAAAGACCATAAAAAGCCGTGCATTACATATTTATGTGTTGCCCAGGCTAGAAATTCCATAATGACAAAAGTCATAACAAAAACGAAGATCCAAAGTAATGTTTGCATTTGTATAGGGGATTCTTTTAAATAAGGTTTAAACGATATTTTACATAGCTACGTGCAAGAAGACTTGCCTTTACGTAGTCTGGTACGCGTACTCTTGTGTTCCTAATTTCGGCAGAGGGAACGCGTTTAAGTTTTGTGAGTAATTTTCTATAATAACGGAAAGCGGTGTACACACCAAACTTTGCTTCTATAGGAAGTCTGTTTATACCTGCTAGTCCCTTTGCAAAGTCTTCTTCTATCTCTTCGATAATACGTTGCTTAGATGCTTCATCAAGATTTACAAGATTTGTATTAGGGAAGTAGGTGCGACTTAGTCCTTCGAAATCTGCCTTGAGGTCACGTAAAAAGTTTACTTTTTGAAAGGCAGAGCCTAAACTCATAGCGCTGTCTTTAAGGCTTTCGTATTTTTCTTTGTTTCCTTTTACAAAAACGGTAAGACACATAAGGCCTACTACATCTGCGCTTCCGTATATGTATTCCTTGTACTCTGCATCTGTGAGATAATCTAGTTTTGTGAGATCAAGGCGCATACTTTTCATAAACGATGCGATATGAGCAGGGTCTATATCATATTTATGCACGGTCTCTTGAAAGGCGTTGAGAATAGGGTTGAGGCTTATTTTATCTGTAAGCGCGTGCTCAAGATCTTCTTCAAAACGTTTGAATAGTGTAGGCTTGTCATAGTCGTGAAAAGAATCTACAATCTCATCTGCAAATCTTACAAAACCATAAATGTTATAAATGTCCTGACGTATACAGGGTGCAAGCATTTTAGTCGCGCTTGCAAATGAGGTGCTATATGATTGAGTTACAACCTTTGCACAGCTTCTCGATACGGTGTCAAATAGAGATTTCATTATTTAATTGATTTGCTTATTAATTGTGATACAAGCTTACCAGATATGAGGGCTGGAGGTACGCCAGGTCCTGGAACCGTTAACTGTCCAGTAAAATACAAATTTTTAACTTTCTTACTTCTTAAATTAGGTCTAAGAAAAGCTGTTTGCTTTAAAGTATTTGCCATTCCGTAGGCATTTCCTTTATAACTGTTATACTCACTTACAAAGTCATCTACACAAAAAGACTTCTTAAAGATAATATGATTTCTAAAATTTTGACCAGATAATCGCTCTAGTCTTTCCATTATAATATCAAAATATTGATCACGTAGTGCCTGCGTATCTTCTACTCCAGGAGCTATAGGGATTAAGAAAAATCCATTTTCTTTACCTTCTGGCGCCATTGTCTCATCTGATACCGATGGGAAATTTGCATAAAACAAAGGCTCTTCTGGCCAAGCAAGATCGTCATAAATGGTTCTTGCGTGCTGGTCAAAATCTGTATCAAAGAACAAGTTGTGATGCGCCACGTTATCAAACTTTTTATCAAAACCTACATAAAAGAGTAGTGATGACGGTGCAAATACACGGCTGTCCCAGTACTTCTCTGTGTATTGTCTATATGATGAATCTAGCAAAGTCTCACTATGATGATAGTCTGCTCCACTTACGACATAATCTGCAGTAATGGTTTCACCATTAACTATAATTCCTTGTACTTTTCCTTGATCTACCAGAATTTTACTGGCACCAGCGCTTGTATGAGTTTTTACTCCTAGTGAGTGTGCCAGCTTAATCATTCCTTTGATGACCTCGTGCATACCACCTTTAGGATGCCAAGTCCCTAAGCCAAAATCTGCATAGTTCATAAAACGATAGAATGCAGGTGTATTGTTAGGTTTAGCTCCGAGAAACAATACTGGAAATTCTAAGATAGAAACCAGCTTCTCATTTTTAAAAGCCTTGCGCACGTCATCACTTATAGTTTTAAAAAACTGATTTACGCGTACCGTTGTTTCTGGAGTTACAAGTTCAAAAGGAGAAAGCCCTGGCTTGTTAACTACATCATTAATAGCAATGTCATAGTTGATCCCAGCATTTTTTATAAACTTTTTGAGTTGAGGAGAGCTTCCTGGCTCTATACGCTCAAACTCTGTAGCTATTTTATCTAGCGTATCACCTATGGTTACAACTTCATCTTTAAACCAAACGTAATAAGCGGGGTCCAGCTTTTCTAACTGGTAAAAGTCTGAAACCTTTTTATTAAAATCTCCAAAAAACTTTTCAAAGATATCTGGCATCCAGTACCAGCTAGGGCCCATATCAAAAGTAAAGCCTTCTTCTTTAAGTTGTCTGGCACGACCACCTAGGGTTTGATTTTTTTCATAAAGGTGCACCTCGTTACCAGCTTGAGCAAGATAACACGCAGCAGATAAGGATGAAAATCCAGATCCTATAATCACAATCTTTTTAGGCATACGTAGCAGACTTGTTTTTTACAACATTTACAAATTCTCTTATACTCATCATTATATGAACATTTTTAGGAAGGCTAAGCTCGTCTATTTTACTAGTCATAGCTCCTAAAACATATAAATCTAGTTTCTGGTTACCAAAAAGCTCATTAAACTCATCAAAATATGCAGGTATATCTTCTGCCAGCGGCTGTACAGTAAAATACGTTGCAAATGAGAGGTTAGGGTGATTTGAAGAGAGGTACTTTAAGTTTGATAACATTATGCTCTGCCCTAAATAAATCACCTTGTAGCCATTTGCAACAAGTTCATAATTTAAAAAGAGTAGGCCTAGCTCGTGTATCTCGTTTTCTGGTAGGAAAAGTGCAAATGTTTTATCCTTGAGAGGCGGCACATTAATTTGTGTCTTTTCAATATTTATAAGAATCTTTTGCTTAATAAGGTTAAAGATAAAATGCTCGTGAGATGGGTTTATGGTATCCGTTTGCCATAATAACCCTATCTCTTGTAGTAAAGGTATAAACGTCTCATAAAAAATGGTGACAAATGGCTTATCTTCATTAAGAGCATTATAGGTCTTGTGAAATAAGTTTTGATCAAAATTCATCATTGCTATCTTAAAAGAATTGATAGCGTGATTTTCATTTGCAGCACTGGTTTCGGTTACTAGCTCTGCCACGAGCGCTGCAATTTCCTTTGTGGAGTGCTTTGCTATTTTAGAAATCTTGAATTTATTCTCTGTAAGAAATACAACATTAAGAAGCTTTTGCAAGTCGCTTAAGGCATACGTTCTAATATTTGTAGAAGTACGCTGTGGTTCAAGAAGACCATACCTTTTCTCCCAGATACGTATGGTATGGGCTTTTATACCACTTAAACTCTCTAAGTCTTTAATGCTAAATTTTGTCTTTACGGCATTTTTCATACTACACTTATTTCTTGTAAAAATAGCGAATTTACTTATTTTGTTTAATCAAATAGTGTTAAGTTTTAAACAAAATATCAAATATGCGATATTTTCTTATGCTGTAAGTGTGTAAAAGTTATTTCCGTGGTGCTTAAAGTATAGGTGTTTTGGGTCTATTTGTATAGTTAAGAGTACTTGTATAAAAAAAGAGCTAACCTTACGATTAACTCTTTTATTGTACCCGGGATGGGACTTGAACCCACACGCAACTAGTGCACACGGCCCTCAACCGTGCCTGTCTACCAATTTCAGCACCCGGGTAGAAAAGCGGCATTTTATCAATGCGGGTGCAAATATAAAATCTTCTTATCAAACTTGTGTATTAATCCACAGATATTTTAAAATAGGATAAAACTGTTCTATAAAAAAACCTCTATCGTTAGATAGAGGTTTATGCTTGTAAAGTGACCTGGCTGGGGCTCGAACCCAGGACCCTCTCCTTAAAAGGGAGATGCTCTACCAACTGAGCTACCAGGTCGTTATTTTAACGGGGTGCAAATATAAAATCTTCTTTTGAGATTTTGGGCTTATTATGTAATTATTTTAAGAACGTTTTTTTAGCGGTGACACATAAAAAAACCTCTATCGTTAGACAGAGGTTTGCACTTATAAGTGACCTGGCTGGGGCTCGAACCCAGGACCCTCTCCTTAAAAGGGAGATGCTCTACCAACTGAGCTACCAGGTCATTGCCTTAATGCGGGTGCAAATATACAGTTAATTAATTCTTACTGCCAAGTGTTTTAAATAAAATTTTCAATCTTTTTTTTAGATTAATATATACTTTTGTTTCTCAACAAGTTCGCTTATGAAAATATATCTAGTAGGTTATATGGGGTCTGGAAAATCAACCATCGGACCGCTACTTGCCGAAGTGCTTTCTTATAAATTTATAGATTTTGACACCTACATTACTCAAAAAGAGGGGATGAGTATCTCTGAAATTTTTAAAAATAAGGGAGAAATATATTTTAGAAAAGCAGAGTCTACTTACTTACAACAACTTTTAGAAGAAGAATCTGAGCAGGTCGTTGTTGCATTAGGAGGAGGTACCCCTTGTTATGGCACAAATCTTCAGGTGTTAAAGGATAGTGATGCGCAAACGGTATATCTTAATTGGCACTTTAAAACACTTGCTCAACGTTTATGGTCTGCAAAAGAAGAGCGTCCTCTCATCGCTAGTATGCAATCTTATGAAGATCTAGAAGATTATGTTAGAAAGCACTTATTTGAAAGAGGTTTTTATTACAACCAGTCAGATCTAGTTCTAAAAATAGAAGATCAAAGTCCTCAAGAAGTTGTAGATAGTATAAAGAACTCCTTACTCTAATACAGCAGTATCATTACCTTTTCTAAAAGTAACTTTTACAGACTCATTGAGAGAAGTACTTAATGAAATCCCTTTAAAGTCTGCCTTAACGGGATACTTTTTATGGTTTCTATTTACAAGTACGGCGGTTTTAAACCTTTTAAGTGGTACGTTAAGGAAGTGTTTTACACCATAAACGAGTGTTGTTCCAGAATTAAGTACGTCATCTATAAGTATCACAGATTTATCCTTGTATTCTTCTGGTGACATACTGGTTTCTACAGTGCCTAAAGGATTTTTCTTATCCATAGTCACTTTACAAAGCTTGGTTTGTAAAGGTGAGATTTCAGAAAGTACTTTGGCTAGACGTTCTGCAAATTTGTAGCCATTATCTGCTATACCTGCAAGTATGATCTCTTCTTCATTTGCATTACTCTCGTAAATCTGAAACGCTATACGTTTTGTTTTATGCTGTATAGCTGTGTGATCTAGTATTTTTTCCAACTTAACTTTCATACTTGAAATTGCTTATGGTATAAAGATATTTAATATCCTGCTTATTCTTCTTCGTCACTACCAAAAAAGGAGTCATTATTATATATATCATCTATATCTCTACGATCCTTTTTAGTAGGTCTACCAGACCCCTTCTTGCGGTAATAATCTTTTGAATATTTGAGAAGTTCTAATTTTTCTAGATTTTCTTTTGGAGTATGATCTTGTACATACATTCCCACTAGTTTTGCCCCCAGTCTACTTTCTGGTAGGTCTAGAACTTCAAGAATATAGGTAACTTGATTTTTTCGCACAGAGATCTTGTCTGTAGGATACACATCTCGCGATGGTTTTACAGAAGCTCCATTCATTTTTACCTGCCCTTTTTTACAGGCAGCCGTGGCTATAGATCGCGTCTTAAAGTAACGCACACACCATAAATATTTGTCTACTCGCATATAAAAAGCCCTAAAACAGCGTTAATAACTGTAAAGTAATGTGCAAAAATACATCAAAATTGTATCTTGCGCTCCTTAAAATAATATTGATGAAATTAAGAAATTACCTTGGTTTAGTGCTGGTTTTACTAGTTTGTGTAGCTTGTCCTAATAATGATGATGACCTTATAGAGGTTCCCGTAAGAGACCGTGGCGAGCAGTCTATAGAAGATGACGAGTTACTGGTAGAGTACCTTTCTACTCACTTTTATAATTATGAAGAGTTTGAAAATCCACCTGCAGATTTTGATTATAAAATAGTTTTTGACACTATAGCGGGTGATAATAGTGATAAAACACCATTAATAAACAGACCAGAGCTTAAGAAAAAGCAGTATAATAGATTTGATACAGATAACTCACTATATATCTTACAAGTAAGAGAGGGTAGTGGAGTAGAGCCTGTAGCAACTTTTACAGATTCTACCTTAATAGCATATGAGGGTTTCAATCTTTACGGAGAAACTTTTGACGCTACTGTTAACCCTATCTGGCTTAACCTTCCTACTACCATAGATGGTTTTGCAAATGGGTTAGGAACTTCTGTAAATTTATTAAGTACAGTTTCAGAAGATAATAATGTAGGTTTTGGAGGAGCTTCAGGCTTTACAGTAGAGCCAGATGGTACTACTTCTTTTAACCAAGATTACGGAGTAGGTGCTGTATTTGTACCATCAGGTCTTGCTTATTTTAACCAGCCTCCAGCAGACATTAGCTTATACGGATCTATAGTGTTTACTTTTTCTGTTTTTGATGTGGTAATTACAGATCACGATGGTGATGGTATTATCACTATCAATGAAGATATAGATAATAACGGTTTCCTTTTTGACGAAGCAGATAATCCAGATGGAGATGCTGTACCAGCCTTTAGAGATCCAAATGATGATAATGATGGTATCCTTACCAAACTAGAAACTGTTACAGATGAAGACGGAAATTTTGTAAGTCTACTTGATACAGACGGAGATGGTATAAATGATCATTTAGACACAGATGATGATGGTGATGGAAGACCTACAATAGATGAAATTATTGTAAACACTCTTACGGGTGAAATCACTTACACAGATACAGATGGAGACGGTACACCAGATTATCTAGATTCAGATAGCTAGTAGACGGTATACCGCTTTCGCGAAAGCGTAATAAAAACCCACATTGTACATTACAATGTGGGTTTTTTAGTTAGATTAAATTTATCACATCCATTTTTGGTGAGACGCTATGACTAAATTAATTATAGAAAATAGTACAATGGTCATTCTTTAAAAAGCAAAAAACACCCCAGATGAGGTGTTTTATATCAGTTTTTGAAGCTTGTTTTAATTCTTTTTATCAAAAGCGTATGAGAGACTTAAAATCCATTGTGAAGGCCTTGCATCTACTTGAAAACCTACACTGTTATCTTCTACTTGTGACTCAGTGATAATCGTATTATCTGTAAAGGCACCTTCATACCTTACATCTATACCTAGCTGGCCTAGTGTTACTCCTACACCTAGTTGATATCCTACAGTAAATGAATTTTCTGGATCTTCAAAATCTATATCTACCTCTTCAAATCCATTTTCAAGAATGTATTGAAATGACGGTCCCGCCTTGATGTTAAGTGGGCCTATTATGTCAAATCCTACGAGAAGCGGAATGTCTATTTTTGAAAGTTCATAATCATATACGTCTGAAGATACTCCGTCGTTTGTGTATTCTGTATTGAGCTTTGTATATAACAGCTCTGGTTGTATAATGAGTCCAGCAAACTTTGCTTTATAAAAAACACCAGCGTGAAAACCGGTTTTGTTTTCTTTGCTAAAAGTGCCATTTGCAAACTCAGACGTAAACTCTAAGTCACCTACAGATCCATAATTAAGTCCTCCTTTAATACCAAAGCCAGTACTCTGGCTTAATGCTGTAATACCTGATAAAAGTAGTACGGCGACAATGATTTTTTTCATAATTGAAATTTTATTGATTAATGTAAAGACAAATAAAAAGGCAGTATGTTACAATCATACTGCCTATGTCATATATTAAAAACGTATGGTATACGTTATTATTTTCTTGAAATCACTTTTTCTACTTTCTTAACAATCGCGTTTGCATTAAGACCATATTTCTCCATAAGTTGTGCTGGAGTTCCACTCTCGCCAAAAGTATCTTCTGTAGCGACATACTCTTGTGGTACTGGGTACGTAAGTGATAGCTCTCTAGCAACACTCTCACCAAGACCTCCTAGAAAGTTATGCTCCTCTGCAGTCACGACACATCCAGTCTTTTTTACAGACTTAATGATTGCCTCTGCATCAAGCGGTTTTATGGTGTGTATGTTTATTACATCTGCCGTGATTCCTTTCTCGTTAAGGACTTTGCAAGCCTCTAGCGCTTCCCATACTAGGTGACCAGTTGCAACAATTGTCACATCATTACCTTCTTGTAATTGTACGGCTTTACCTATTTCAAATGTTTGATCTGCTGGAGTAAAGTTAGGTACTACCGGACGGCCAAAACGTAAATAAACCGGCCCTACGTGGTCTGCAAGGGCTATTGTAGCGGCTTTGGTCTGGTTATAGTCACAGGTATTTATTACTGTCATACCTGGTAACATTTTCATAAGGCCTATGTCTTCTAGTATTTGGTGTGTTGCACCATCTTCACCTAGGGTAAGACCCGCGTGAGATGCACAAATCTTTACATTTTTACCAGAGTATGCTATAGACTGTCTTATCTGGTCATAAACACGACCTGTAGAGAAGTTTGCAAAAGTACCTGTAAAAGGTATTTTACCTCCTATGGTAAGACCTGCTGCGATACCCATCATATTTGCCTCTGCGATTCCTATCTGGAAAAAGCGCTCAGGATTTTCATCTATAAAGGTTTGGATTTTTAAAGATCCTATAAGGTCTGCACAAAGCGAAACCACGTTTGGGTTTGTTCTACCTAGTTCTGTCATTCCTGCGCCAAAACCTGATCTTGTGTCTTTACTGCCTGTATTTTCGTATGTTTTCATTGTAAAAGTTTTTGGTACGCTTTCGCGAAAGCGTAATAAGAAAAGGTTTAGTAATCGCCTAGTGTTTCTGGATTTTGCTCTAGTGCACTAGCGAGTTGCTCATCATTAGGAGCTTTACCGTGCCAGGCGTGAGTGCCCATCATAAAGTCTACACCGTTACCCATAACTGTGTGTAATAACACACAGACAGGTTTACCTTGACCAGATGCAGCTTTTGCCTCGTTCATTCCAGATACAATGGCCTGAATGTCATTTCCTTTTTCTATATCTAAAACAATCCACCCAAAGGCTTCAAACTTTGCACGCACACTTCCTAAATCAAGTACGTGGTCTGTGCTACCGTCTATTTGCTGACCATTGAGGTCTACAGTTGCAATAAGGTTGTCCACCTTTTTTGCAGAGGCATACATTATAGCTTCCCAGTTTTGTCCTTCTTGTAACTCACCATCACCCATAAGTGCATAGATGGTGTGGTTATCGTTATTAAGTTTTTTTGCTTGAGCGGCACCTACGGCAACACTAAGTCCTTGGCCTAGTGATCCAGAGGCTATACGCACTCCTGGTAGCCCTTCGTGTGTAGTAGGGTGACCTTGTAGACGTGAGTCTAACAATCTAAAAGTGTTAAGTTCTTCTACGGGAAAATACCCAGATCGTGCGAGCACGCTATAAAATACGGGTGATATGTGACCGTTAGATAAGAAGAAGAGATCTTCTCCTATACCATCCATATCAAATCCTTCTTTACGTTCCATTAGTTCTTGATAGAGAACCGAAATAAATTCTGCACATCCTAAGGATCCTCCAGGGTGACCTGAACTTACTTTGTGTACTTGTCGTACAATGTCTCTGCGCACTTGTGTTACAAATGCTTCTAGCTTCTTAATATCTGCCATCTTGGATAAATTTTATCACGTAAAAATAAGCATATAAAAAAGTCCTACCATCTAGATTGCTCAAGATTGTAGGACTTCTTTGATTTTTGCGAAATATTGAATTTAAATTGCTTTATGCAATAACATCCATATTTTCTGAAAGTGTACCTATAAATTTTGTGATAGGTCCTTTTACCATCATTGCCATCATTGCATTAAACTCACCTTGAAAAAGGAGTTGCACTTCCGTTTTTGAGGCTTCTAGTTCTTTAATATCTGCAGTGAGCTCAAAAGGAATTTTGTCACTGGCAGCACCTAGTACTACTTTACTGTGTGGTATACCTTCTTTAAGATCTAATACAATCTCTGGCATTCCTTTAAGACCAAATAAGAAACGGGTATCGCTTATTTTTTCAAATTTGGTGTTTTCTGGCATTAATTTTTCAAAATTCTCAATGTTCATCAAGAAGTTGTATACCTCTTCTTGAGATTTATCTAAAGTTTTTACTGGGCTCTCTAAGTTCATTTAGCTTTTTTTAATTTGTATAATTATCCCCAGTTTGCTGGGTCTTTACGCCAGTTTTCTAAGGTTTCTTGCTGCGCTTCTGTTATGAAGTTTGTATCGCGAGCTTGTAATAATAGGTGCGAGTAATCACTTAATGTATTAAGTGCTACGCCAGCTTCTTCAAAATTTGTAGCGGCTGTGTCAAACCCATAAGTAAAGATGGCTAGCATCCCTTTTACATTCATATCAGAATTTTTAAGAGCTTCTACTGCCATAAGGCTACTCTTACCAGTGCTTATAAGATCTTCTATTACCACTACATTACTGTTAGGCTCTAGGTGACCTTCTATTTGATTTTTACGTCCGTGCTTTTTTGGTTCAGGGCGTACATAAGCAAAAGGTACATTAAGATAATCTGCAACAAGCATACCAATACCTATTGCTCCCGTAGCAACGCCTACTATCGCATCTGGCTTACCGTAGATAGACTCTACTTGTTTTGCCATCTCTTGATGTATGTAATTACGTATTGCTGGGTACGACAGTGTGATACGGTTATCGCAATAAATGGGAGATTTCCAACCAGAAGCCCACGTAAAAGGAGTTTGCGGTTGTAGTTTTATTGCATTAATTTGCAAAAGCAATTCGGCAGTTTTTTTTGCCGTTTCTTTGTCTAAAATCATATTGCAAATGTATAAAGTTTTTGTCAATGATATTCCTATTATTCTATCTACCGAAAAGGTAATAGGTAAACAGTATAAGACGATTCCGATTAAGACGGTTAAGATTAAAAAATTAATCAAAAAACTATACAAGGGAGAACAGCTATACATCAATCTATATCACCCTAAAGAAGAAAAACTTCTTAAACATTTACGCAAGAAGCTTAAGCTCGTGATAGCTGGTGGTGGTCTTGTTTATAATGACAAAAAGGAAATTCTTTTTATACACCGCAACGGCAGGTGGGACCTCCCTAAAGGAAAGATAGAAAAGAAAGAGGGCATAGAAGAATGTGCTCTGAGAGAAGTAGAGGAGGAGACCGGTGTAAAAGGACTTACTATTAAGAGACCGCTTGAAATTACTTATCACGTTTTTAAACGCAACGGTAAATTTAGACTTAAAGAGACTTTCTGGTATGAAATGCATACAAGCTCTACAGAGGCTCTTGTGCCGCAAACTAAAGAGGGTATAAAAAAAGCAAAGTGGCTCAACTTTGAAAAAGCACAAAAAGCGCTTGATAAATCTTACGAAAATATCAAGCTCATCTTCCCGAGTACATATCTAGTTAAGCATCCTAACGATAGGGTAGCGTAGGTGTGCTTTCTCATAGTTAGGTGATTTTTTATGAAGCCAGTCCAGCTGGGCATACCAGTTTTCGGCAAATTGCGGTTCTAGTGATTTTTTGAGGTTAAATTCAATTTGTAATTGTGGGTTGCGTTTAAGGACTTCGAGTGCTTTGTCTTCCCACACATATGGTGAGAATCCTTCCTTTTGTTGCAATATGGTGTCAAAAAAGTTCCAGTTAAAGAAACTGTCTGTTGCCTCTGGCTCGAGGGTTTCTAGCAAGTAGCGTATTCCATCTTGATCTGTAGGCACGAGATAGCCACCCTTTGCCACAGTTACTTCTTGGCTGGTAGTTTTTACAGCTGTGTTGTAGTGTAAATAATGACCCTCGTAAGCACTTTTGCGAGTGTCATAGGTATCTATATGATATACTTCTCCCGTAAACGTAGTATCCCTTTTAAGCTGTTTGAACTTAATGTTGTTGTCTTTGAGAATAAGAGCAATGTCACGGTAGCCTCTAGGTATCACATATGCCTTAGGTACACGCACTTCCTTAGTAGGTTTAAAGTAATCGTAGTAGGTTACTTCTTTGGTAAAAGGCTTTGTTCTATTATATTTGAGGCGTTGTTTTCCTGTGATTTTACTTGGTATCATTTCTCCCTCGTAGCCTAAAAATTCTAAGGTTGTGGTTTTTGTTGTGTCTAGAGCAAATTGTACGGGGTAAGTTTCCGCTTTCGCGAAAGCGTTAAAAGCCTCTGCACGTATTTCTTTTATCTGATCTCCGTTTTGAGCAGTGAGTTTTAATACACTTTTCATTAACTCATATGTACCTTCTACACGTGGTTTATAAGGCTTGAGCATATGTGTCTCTACCATAAGGCCTATGGTGTTCCATAGTGATGTAAAGCCTGTTGAGTAACGAGGGTAGTCCATAAACTGGCTAAAACCTTTTTCTGGAACGCTATTAAAAACGTTTACATAAGGAGTGATTTCCCAATCTTTACTCTTAAGATCCTCCTCAAGCATAGGCTGGAAGGTGTCGTGCACGTAGTTACCTAAAGCACCGCCTAGTTTATTGTGTTGTGTAAAAAGATGGGTAAGGGTGTACTGATAGTCTGCGCCATTACTCACGTGATTATCTATAAAAACGTCTGGAGATATCATATGATAGATTTCTGCAAAGGCTTGTGCGTTTTTTGTATCACGTTTTATAAAATCGCGGTTGAGGTCGTAGTTTCTTGCATTACCTCTAAAACCATATTCTTTTGGCCCATTTTGATTTGTGCGTGATGTACTGTTACGATTAAGAGCACCTCCTATATTGTATATGGCGATGGCACTTACCCAAGTATCTTCTGGTGCTTCTATCTTGCCTTGTGCGAGGTCACGCATAAGCATCATTGTTGCATCTATCCCATCTGACTCTCCCGGGTGAATGCCATTATTTATGAGAATACGGCGCACATCTATATCATCAGAAAACTCACTATCAAAACTACGATTAGGATTAAAAGTGACTAGCGTGAGGGGCTTACCTGCATCTGTCATTCCTACTTCGTAGGTTTTTATAGATCTGTATGCCTTGTCAAGATCTTGATAAAATGTGATCACCTCATCATAAGTAGGTGTTTCTGTACCGTCGCTTTTTTCAAAGAGAGTTGTAAAGTCTGTATTATCTGGATTGTCTTTGTGCTCTCCACAACTTAAACTAAGGATAGAGATGGCGATGAGTACGATAACTTTTTTCATATGATGGTTGGATTGTGCTGTGAAGATACAAATTGACAAAAAAAAGGCCCCATCTTCTTTTTAAAAATGAGGCCTAAAGCAGGGAGATTGGTTAGTTGTTATTTTTTTACAACTCTTTTTACAAGTTGTGTTTGCCTGCCGTTATGTGCATAAAATATACTCCAGCTTCATAATATCTGAGTGATATGTTTGTGTTTATACCGCTACTAGATAACTCTATACGCTCAACAATACGACCTCTTATATCTGTTATAACCATATAATCTAGTGGAGTATTACTCAAGTTTTTGAGAGTAATGTCTCCTCGCGTAGGGTTAGGGAAGAGTATGATGTCGCTTTCGCGTAAGCTTAAATCATCTACACTTAGCGGGTTGTTTGTCACTGTGATTGTAAACTCACAGGTAACCATATTTCCATCTTCGTCAAAACCTGTAAGCGTTACGGGTACCTCTTGAGGAGCATCTATGATCGTGCCAGCAACAGGTTGTTGAGATACGTTTGTAAAGGTGCCGCCCCCACAATTATCTGTAAGTGATTCTATGTAGTTTTCTATCTCATAAAGGTCAAAGAGATCTGCCTCTACGGTAAAATCTTCTTGACAAGAGATGAGCCCAAAATCATCTGCATCTACAAGAACAGTCGCTTCACAAGTGGCAGTGTTTCCGTTTTGATCTGTAACGGTGAGTGTCACGATATTTTCTCCCACATCTGCACAACCAAATTCTGTAATGTCTAGACTAAGTGTTACCTCTCCACCACAGTTGTCTGTACTTCCATTGTCTATCATATCTGGTGTTATACTAGCTGTACCAGTATCTTCATCAAGTATAACAACAATGCTTTGACAGATTGCCGTAGGTGGAGCCTCATCTACTACAGTGACATTTACTGTACAAGTGGCTACATTGCCTTTTGCATCTGTCACAGTAATATTTACAACATTTTCGCCTAGATTAGAACAATCAAAAGTGTCTACGTCAAACTCAATATCTGAAGTAGGCGTACAGTTGTCAGGAACTCCTAGAAGATCATCATCTGGATCTGCAAAGCTTATCTCAAATCTCAATAGTTGACCAACGTCACCTTGTGTATTGTCACAGACAGATAGACTCCAGTTTCCGTTTATTTGTTCACCAGCAAAAGTATCTGCAAAGGTTCCTCCTTCTGGAGAATAAATTCCGTTTACAGGGCCTGTCACCATTGTGATGTCTTCTCCATCATCATCAAAGGTTGCATTTTCATAACCCTGTGCATTTCCGCCATTACCTGCAGAGAGTACAAGTTCTGTACCTTGTGGTGATGTAAGGGTTAAGTTTAGGTCACCTACAAAAGAGTGATCCAGATCTACAATGACCGTAGCAATGCGATAGGCGTCACTTATAGTGCCCTCAAGATCTACTGCTGCTGTAGAGGTGGTAGGTCCTCCAGCACAATTTGTACCTCCTGTACCCGTCATCGGGATACTTTCAGGCACTCCGTCACCAGTAAAAGGAATACCCTGTACAGGTACGAGGTTACCTATTACATCTTCTGGAGTAAGAATTGCGATACCATTTTCATCTAGTGAGATGGTTGCATCCATACATTCTGGTGTGGGTGCAGTAACATCTATTACTGTAACAATCGCTTCACAAGTAGCCGTATTACCAGCATTATCTGTAGCAGTAACTATTACCACATTTGGACCTGTGTTTGCACAGCCAAATTCTGATATGTCTAATTCTAAATTATCTATAAGACAAGTAGAAGATGTATCTGCAAGTACATCTTCTGGTACAATAGTAACCATACCATTCTCATCAAGCTCAACAGTGATATCTTGACAAGTGATTTGCGGTATAACACTACTTGTAACCGTTACAATAGCCTCGCAGTTTGCTGTATTTCCATTCTCATCTGTAGCCGTGAGGGTAACCACGTTTTCTCCAAGATTTTCACACGTAAATGAATCAATATCTATACTTAAAGTTACTGGCGTACAGTTATCACTTGTGCCACCATCAATATCTTCTGGAGTTATGGTTGCCATTCCATTTTCATCTAGTGCTATCTCAATATTTTGACAAAACATTCTAGGTGCTAGATCATCTATAATTGTGATTGTAAAAGAACAAGTATCTAGGTTACCATTACCATCTTCTACAGTAAAGGTGTTAGTAGTGGTACCTACGGGGAATGGGTTACCGCTTGCAAAACCAGCAGTTTGTGTAACAGTACCACCGCCAACACAGTTCTCATTTGTAAATGGTCCTTCGTAAGAAATAATTGCCCCACAACCTGATGCCGCATCAGAAAATACAATTTCTGCAAAACCTGTGTTTCCATCTCCATAATTAGATAGTACTTCCATACGGATTGTAGTTGCCGTAATAGGGGTGAATGTAAATATCTCTGGTGCGCTCGGTGCGTTTTCTTCCGCTTGCGCGAAAACTGTAGGCGCTCCATCTATATCTATGAACGTACTACCATCTACACTATAAGAAATCAAAACATCTCTTATACCTGAAGTTCCATCTGGTCCCGGACCACCACCATTTTGATTCCAGAAAGAGAATCCGCTCACGGTTGTTTCTACTCCTAAATCAAAATCAATTGTACCAGTACTTCCTTCTCCTATCCAAGAATTTTCAGGAGTAGAAGGAGCGTGATCTGTAGTAAGGCTAGGAGAGGTATTTAGGCCCGTTCCGTCTATTGCATTTGAAAGCGTACTACCAAAGGCGCTATTATATGTAGTAGTAGCTCCCGTAGGTACAATAGGGTTAGAAATTTCAGATAGATTTACAACCAAATCTTCTGGACAGGTAATTTCTATCGGTTGGTTATTAACTACTGTTATTACAGCTTCACAAGTAGCAGTGAGACCTTGCTCATCTGTTACTGTTAGAATAACAGTGTTTTCACCTAAGTTATCACAAGTAAACTCAAACACATCTAGTACATAAGTTAGTTCGCCACAAACAGCAGTACTGCCTCCATCTACTAGTACTGGTTCTACGGTAATCATTCCTTCTTCATCTAGTTCTACTGTAATGTTTTGACATACAGCTGTAGGTGCTATGTTGGTTTCGACAGTGACAATAGTTTCACAAGTCGAGCTATTTCCATTTGCATCTGTTACGGTAAGTACTACTGTGTTTTCCCCTAGTTGCTCACAAGTAAATGAATCAATGTCTATAGCGGTAGTAATATCACCACAGTTATCAGAACTGCCATTGTCAATATCATCTGCGGTAATGGTTGCGATACCATTTTCATCAAGCACGACAGTTATAGGTGTGCAAACAGCTCTTGGCGCTACATCATCTATTAGGGTGATTGTAAATGAGCAAGTCACCTCATTACCAGTAGTGTCAGTTGCTATAAATGTATTTGTAGTGGTGCCTAGCGGGAACGGACTACCACTTTCAAAACCAGC
The DNA here is from genome assembly GCF_000152925.2 of Dokdonia sp. MED134. Taxonomy (NCBI): domain Bacteria; kingdom Pseudomonadati; phylum Bacteroidota; class Flavobacteriia; order Flavobacteriales; family Flavobacteriaceae; genus Dokdonia; species Dokdonia sp. MED134. Next base: position 2,916,507 of record NZ_CP009301.1, read on the forward strand.
TGTTTGTTCTAATGTGCCACCACCCAGACAATCAAGATTTTCAAAAGGACCATCGTAGTTTACAATAGCGCCACATCCATCTGTTACATCTGCAAAAGCGACCTCTGCTATTCCCGTATTACCATCGCCATAATTGCTTTGTACATCAAAGCGTATGTAGCGAGCGGCCACCTGAGTAAATGTAAATACCTCTGGACCTACAGGTTCTGAAGTAGTAACCTGAGCAAATACTGTAGGCGCTTCAGGAAGTACTGTATATGTCACGTTATCTAACGAGTAGAGTATAGTAACATCTTGAATACCAGAAGAACCTTCTGCTCCAGGACCTCCACCGTTTAAATTCCATAGGGAGAATCCATTTATAATAGTTTCTTGCCCAAGATCAAAATCTATACTACCGCTCGATCCAGTACCTATAAAAGCATTACTAGGTGTCGAGGCTTCGTGATTTGCCATTAAGCTAGGAGACATCTCAAGACCAGTGCCATTAATAGCATTTGCAAGCTCACTGCCAAATGCAGGGCTAAATGATGTCGTACCATTAGAAACTTCTACAGGCATCAATACCTCAGAAAGATTAAGAACAATATCTTCTGGACACTCTATACTAAGCGGCTGTGTATTCTCTACAGTCACAATAGCTTCACAATTCGTAAACTCGCCACTAGGACTCGTTGCAGTAAGTATTACTATATTTTCACCTAGTTGCTCACAAGTAAAGGTGTCTTGATCTAGTGTAAGCTCAAAAGTGCCACAGTTTGAGAAGCTACCTCCATCTACTTGTTCTGGGGTGATGATTGCCATTCCGTCTTCATCGAGTTGTATGGTAAGGTCCATACATACAGCAGTAGGAGGGCCGTCACTTATGACAGTAACGATAGCCTCACAAGTAGCGGTAAGACCATTACTATCAGTTACAGTAAGCGTCACGGTATTTTCTCCTACATTATCGCAAGTAAAAGTATCTGTATCTATTGATAATGTAATATCACCACAGTTATCTGTACTGCCTCCATCTATATCTTCTGGTGTAATGCTAGCCGTACCATCTTCACCTATTTCTATAGTAATCGCTTGGCAAACAGCTCTTGGTGCTACATCATCTATAATGGTGATGTCAAAAGAGCACGTTTGTACGTTACCGGCACCGTCTGTAACTTCAAAAGTATTTGTGGTTGTTCCTAACGGGAACGGGTTTCCACTTGCAAAACCTTCGGTTTGTACAAGTTCACCACCTCCAGCACAGAGTGCATTTGTAAATGGTCCTTCGTAAGTGACAATTGCCCCACAACCTGACGGAGTATCGGCAAAGACTATTTCCGCGAAAGCGGTATTACCATCTCCATAATTACTCATCACCTCCATACGAATCACGGTAGCAGCAATTTGATCAAAAGTAAATAGCTCTGGCGCAGATGACTCACTTGTCGTTACCTGAGCAAACGTAGTAGGAGCACCCGGTATGGCAGTAAAAGTTGTGCCATCTGTAGAGTAGAGCATTGTTACCTCTTGTATACCAGAAGTGCCATTTGCACCAGGACCACCACCATTTTGATTCCAGAAAGACAAGCCACTTATAAGAGTCTCTCCTCCCAGGTTAAAATCAATTGTACCAGAAGTTCCTGCGCCTATAAAAGAATTACTAGGCGTGGTAGCCTCGTGGTTTGCTGTAGTGCTAGGTGTGGTACTTAATCCCGTTCCGTTTGTGGTATTTGAAAGTTCACTACCAAAAGCAGGACTAAAGCTCGTTGTTACACTACTTATGGTGACAGGTTCTAGTACTTCAGATAAGTTGAGAATGAGGTCTTCTGGGCACGTAATGGTTACTGGTTCGTTATTAACTACAGTTACAATAGCCTCACAGGTTGAGGTATTGCCTTGAGGGTCTGTCACTGTAAGGGCAACAGTATTTTCACCTAGATTCTCACACGTAAACTCTGTGATATCTGTTTCATAGGTAAGTGGTCCACACACAAAGGTGCTTCCTCCATCTAGTAAGGCAGGGTCTAGTATGCCTACACCGGTAGCATCAAGTTCTAGTGTGATGTTTTGACAAACTGCAACAGGTATATTAGGGTTTTCAATAGTCACAATTGCTTCACAAGTAGAAATTAATCCATTACTGTCTGTAACGGTTAGGGTTACTATATTCTCTCCTACATTTTCACAACCAAATTTATCTATGTCTATAGCAATGCTCACATCACCACAATTATCTGTACTACCTCCATCTACATCTGCCGCCTCTATAGTTGCAGAGCCTGTTTCATCTAATTGTATCGTGATATCTTGACACACTGCTCTTGGAGCTACATCATCTATCACCGTAATATCAAAAGAACAGCTAAGAGTGGTGCCATTTGTATCAGTCACCTCAAAGATATTTGTGGTTGTACCTAGTGGAAAAATACTGCCGCTAGTAAAACCTGCCGTCTGTACAAGCTCTCCACCACCTAGACAATCTACATTTGTAAAAGGACCTTCATATACAATTGCTGCACCACAACCTACCGTGGTGTCTGCAAAAGCAATTTCTGCAAATCCAGTATTACTATCACCATAATTGCTTAATACTTCAAAGCGTATAACAGTAGCTGCTATTTGTGTAAAGTTAAATGTCTCTGGAGCTACATCTTGTGATGATAACGCTTGCGCGAAAACTGCCGGCGCTCCATCTACCGGAACAAAGGTTGTCCCATCTACCGAATAAGAAATGCTTACATCTTGAATTCCTGAAGAGCCATTAGCGCCTGGACCACCGCCGTTAAGGTTCCAAAAAGAAAAACCAGTTATTGTTCTTTCGGTGCCGAGATCAAAATCTATAGTTCCCGTTGTGCCTGCTCCTATAAAGGCATTGTTTGTTGTAGTTCCATCGTGAGTGGCAGTAAGACTTGGTGAGGTTGCAAGACCAACGCCGTTAATGGTATTTTGTATACTACTACCAAAGGCTGAATTAAAACTCGTTGTCACATTAGTAGGTGTAATAGGCTCTAGCACTTCAGAAAGATTTATGACAATATCTTCTGGGCACGACAGATTAAGTGGCTGGTTATTTTCTATGGTTACAATTGCCTCACAAGTAGTGCTATTTCCAGAAGCATCTGTTGCTGTAAGCGTTACTATATTTTCACCTAGGTCATCACAGGTAAAAGTTGCTATATCTGTAGAAAGGGTAAATGTTCCACACCCTGCAAAGCTTCCTCCATCTATTTGTTCTGGGGTAAGCGTCGCTATACCATCAGCATCAAGTAGTAGAGTGATATCTTGACAAACAGCAGTAGGAGCATCACTTCCTATAATCGTAACAATAGCTTCACAAGAAGATGATAGGCCGTTACTATCTGTAACTGTTAAGGTCACAATGTTTTCTCCTACATTATCACAGGTAAATGTATCTGTGTCTATTGACAATGTAATGTCACCACAGTTATCTGTACTACCTCCATCTATATCTTCTGGAGTAATTGTTATAGAACCAGTTTCGTCTATTTCTAAGGTTATGTTTTGGCATACAGCTCTTGGCGCAACATCGTCTATTATAGTGATATCAAAAGAGCACGTTTGCACGTTTCCTGCGCCGTCTGTTACCTCAAAAGTATTTGTGGTTGTTCCTAGCGGAAATGGACTTCCACTCGCAAAACCTTCGGTTTGTACAAGTTCACCACCTCCAGCACAAAGCGCATTTGTAAATGGTCCTTCGTAAGTGACAATTGCTCCGCAGCCTGACGAAATATCGGCAAAGACTATTTCCGCGAAAGCGGTATTACTATCTCCATAATTACTCGTCACTTCCATACGTATTACCGTAGCCGCTATCTGATCAAAAGTAAAAATCTCTGGTGCCGAAAAGTCATTATCTGTGACTTGTGCAAAAATGGATGGAGCACCTGGTATAGGGATGAAGTTTGTTCCATCTGTGCTATAAGAAAAAACAACATTTTGAACACCAGAAGAACCATTTGCACCGGGACCACCACCATTTTGATTCCAAAATGATAGTCCGCTCACAAGAGTCTCACTACCAAAGTTAAAATCTAAAGTTCCAGTAGTACCGGTTCCTATAAAAGAGTTGCTCGGAGTTGTAGGCTCGTGTGTAGCTGTAGTACTTGGAGAAACTGTTAGCCCCGTACCGTTTGTAGCATTTGAAAGTTCACTACCAAAGGCAGCCGTAAAAGTTGTAGAAGTACTTGTAATCGCTATAGGTTCTAGCGCCTCAGAAAGATTAAGAATAATATCATCTGGGCAAGTTATGGTTACCGGTTCATTATTTACTGCGGTAACTATCGCCTCACAGGTTGAGGTATTACCTTGAGGATCTGTAATTGTAAGAACGACGGTGTTTTCACCTAAGTTTTCGCAGGTAAATTCTGTGACATCTGCTTCATAAGTAAGCGGCCCACAAACAAAAGTGCTTCCTCCATCTAGTAGTACAGGATCTAAAATTGCTATGCCCGTAGCATCTAGTTCTACAGTTATATTTTGACAGATAGCCTCTGGTATATTTAGATTTTCTACTGTTACAATTGCCTCACAAAAGGAGGTGTTTCCATTACCATCAGTTGCAGTAAGGGTTACTATATTTTCGCCCACATTTACGCAACCAAATTTGTCTATATCTATAGACAATGTAACATCTGTACAGTTGTCTGCAGTACCTCCATCTATATCTGAGGCAAGTATAGAAGCACTGCCCGTTTCATCTAGTTGTATAGTAATATCCTGACATACCACATCTGGAGCAACATCATCTGTTATTGTCACGTCAAAAGAGCAAGTAATGATATTACCAGCACCATCATCTACCTCAAAAGTATTCGTAGTAGTACCTAGTGGGAAAGCACTTCCCGATGCAAACCCAGCGGTCTGAGTAAGTGTGCTTCCTGGGAAACATTCTTGATTTGTAAACGGACCTTCATAAGTAATCACTGCACCACATCCCGAGGTAGTGTCTGAGAAAGCAATTTCTGCAAAGGCGGTATTCCCATCTCCATAATTAGATTGTACTTCAATACGTATGGTTGACGCCATTACAGGCGTCCAGTTAAATATTTCTGGTGCGGCAGCAGCATTTGGTATCACTTGCGTGAAAGAAGTAGGCGCCCCAGGAATAGGTGTAAAGTCTGTTCCGTTTGTTGATGATGAGATAATCACATTTTGAATACCCGAAGTTCCATCTGCCCCTGGACCTCCGCCATTTTGATTCCAAAAGGCAAGTCCAGAAACGGTTGTCACAGCACCTAGAGAAAAATCTATGGTTCCAGTCGTTCCTTCACCTATCCACGAGTTGGTATTACTCGACGGTGCGTGCTCACTTTCTAGAGATGGGAACGTATCGAGCCCTGTACCATCAAAGGTGTTATTGAGACTTGTACCAAATGCCGTGGTAAAACTTGTAGACGCCGAATTAGGAATAATAGGCGTAGCGACCTCAGATAAGTTAATGTTTATATCTGCCGGACAAGTAATTACGAGCGGCTCATTATTTTCTACGGTAACAATTGCGGTACAGGTATCTGTATTACCAGAAGCATCTGTCACGGTAAGCGTTACAGTGTTGTCCCCCAGATTTTCGCAGGTAAATTCTTGAACATCTAGCGATAATTCTACAGCAGTACCACACGTAGAGCCTGAACCATTATCAATGTCTGCTGGGGTGATACTTGCCATACCATTCACAAGCTGGATAGTGATATCTTGACAAACAGCTACCGGTAGTTCATTAGAAGTAACCGTTACAATCGCCTCACAAGAAGCGCTGTTTCCATTTACATCTGTTGCTGTAAGCGTCACAGTAACTGGCGTACCTACATCTGAACAAGTAAATGTATCTTGATCAATACTCAAGGTTACATCTCCACAATTATCTGTAGTGCCATTATCAATATCGGCTGCTGTGATTACAAAGTTTCCTGTCTCATCAAGTACCACTTCGATATCCTGACATACCACATCTGGAGCGACATCATCTGTTATTGTCACGTCAAAAGAGCAAGTGATGATATTACCAGCACCATCATCTACCTCAAAAGTATTGGTAGTAGTGCCCAGTGGAAATGCACTTCCCGATGCAAATCCAGCGGTTTGAGTAAGTGTGCTTCCTGGGAAACATTCTTGATTTGTAAACGGTCCTTCATAAGTAATCAATGCGCCGCATCCCGAGGTAGTGTCTGAGAAAGCAATTTCTGCAAAGGCAGTATTTCCATCTCCATAATTAGATTGTACTTCAATGCGTATAGTAGATGCCATTACTGGCGTCCAATTAAACATTTCTGGTGCGGCAGCAGCATTTGGTATCACTTGCGTGAAAGAAGTAGGCGCTCCAGGAATAGGTGTAAAATCTGTTCCATTTGTTGATGATGAGATAATCACATTTTGAATACCCGAAGTTCCATCTGCCCCTGGACCTCCGCCATTTTGATTCCAAAAGGCAAGTCCAGAAACGGTTGTCACACCACCTAGAGAAAAATCTATAGTTCCAGTAGTTCCTTCACCTATCCACGAGTTAGTATTACTTGATGGTGCGTGCTCACTTTCCAAAGAAGGGAAAGCCTCAAGCCCTGTACCGTCAAAAGTGTTATTGAGACTTGTACCAAATGCCGTAGTAAAACTAGTAGAAGCCGAGTTAGGAATGATAGGCGTAGCGACCTCAGATAAGTTAATGTTTATATCTGCCGGACAAGTAATTACGAGCGGCTCATTATTTTCTACGGTAACAATTGCGGTACAGGTATCTGTATTACCAGAAGCATCTGTTACGGTAAGCGTTACAGTGTTATCCCCCAGATTCTCACAGGTAAATTCTTGAACATCTAGCGATAATTCTACAGCAGTACCACACGTAGATCCCGAGCCATTATCAATGTCTGCAGGAGTGATGCTTGCCATACCACCCACAAGCTGTATAGTGATATCTTGACAAACGGCCACCGGTAGTTCATTAGAAGTAACCGTAACCATTGCCTCACAAGAAGCGCTGTTTCCATTTACATCTGTTGCTGTAAGCGTCACAGTAACTGGCGTACCTACATCTGCACAAGTAAATGTATCTTGATCAATACTCAAGGTTACATCTCCACAATTATCTGTAGTACCATTATCAATATCGGCTGTTGTGATGATAGCATTACCTGTACCGTCTAGAACAACCTCAATGTTTTGGCATAATACATCTGGTGCTACATTATCGGTAATAACAATATCAAATGAGCAGGTTTGTGTTCCGCCACTGCCATCTGTAACTTCAAAGGTATTTGTGGTTGTTCCTACTGGGAAAGCACTTCCGCTAGGTAACCCCGCTGTTTGTGTTACTTCACCACCACCATTACAGGCAGCATTAGAAAATGGCGTTACATAAGCTACTAGTGCACCACAACCTGGTGTATCATCAGAAAATGCTATTTCCGCGAAAGCGGTATTACCATCTCCATAATTTGATTGTACTTCTATGCGAATGCTAGAAGCAATAATAGGTATAAAGTTAAAGACCTCTGGGGCCACAGGACCATCTCCAGTTACTTGTGCAAATACTGCTGGCGCCCCAGGGATAGGTGTAAAGTCTGTTCCATTTGTTGATGATGAGATAATGACATTTTGAATGCCCGAGGTTCCTGAAGCACCAGGACCTCCGTTGTTTTGATTCCAAAAAGAAAAGCCACTTATGGTCTGACTACCACCTAGATTAAAAGTGATTGTACCAGAGGTTCCTTCACCTATCCACGAGTTTGTAACTCCAGAAGAGCTGTGGTCAGAATTGAGATCTGGAAAAGTGGTAAGTCCATTACCATTAAAAGTATTAGTAAGGCTCGACCCAAAAGCAGTGGTAAAACTAGTACTAGCAGATGAGGGTATGATAGGTGTAGCCACTTCAGAAAGATTAAGCGTAATATCTGCTGGACAAGTGATGGTTGTAATACTGTTACTCTCTACCGTAACGATTGCTTCACAACTTGCTGTATTACCTTGATCATCTGTAACCGTAAGTGTAACGGTATTAACTCCTAAATTTTCACAGTTAAATTCTGTGATGTCTGCGCTTAGTATAGGAGCTCCACAAGCTACAGAACTACCATTATCAATATCAGCAGCTACAATGGTTGCTACTCCTGTATCATCAAGACTTATGGTAATATCTTGACATACTACGGTGGGTACTACAGTATTTTCTACTGTGACAATAGCCTCACAGGTAGCACTATTACCATTGTCATCTGTTATGGTTAGAATTACGGTATTTTCTCCTATATCTGCACACGTAAAATCTGTTATGTCTAAGGTTGGGGTTGCCGTACCACAGTTATCTGTAGAGCCATTGTTTATTTCTTCAGGAGTGATGGTAACAGAGCCCGTTGCATCTAGTTGTACCGTAATATCTTGACAAATAGCGATAGGAGCCACATCATCTATAATGGTAATATCAAAAGAGCAAGTTGCTGTGTTTCCGTTTCCATCATCAACAATAAAGGTATTTGTAGTTGTACCTATGGGGAAAGGATTTCCACTTGCAAATCCTGTTGTTTGAGTAACGGTGGCTGCCACACAATTTGTAGCTACTATAGGTGCATCATAGGTGATGACTGCTCCACAACCATCTGTAATACTAGAAAAAATGATTTCTCCCAGACCTGTGTTGCCATCTCCATAATTAGATAATACCTCTATGCGTATAGTCGAGGCATCAATAGGTTCAAAAGTAAATTCTTGCACTGCAGCGTTATCACTTGCTATTACTTGTGCAAATGTTGCAGGAGCGCCTGCAATAGGTGTAAAATCTGTCCCATTTGTAGATGCACTTATAATAACATCTTGTATACCAGATGAGCCTGAGGCACCAGGGCCACCTGCATTTTGATTCCAGATGTAGATTCCATTTATGCGCTCTGTACCGCCTAAACTATATTCTATAATACCACTAGTACCACCACCTATAAAGGAGTTTGCAGGCACTGTAGCGTCGTGAGTTGCAGTAAAACTTGGAAATTCTGATAAGCCACTACCGTTAAAGGTATTGTTAAGCGAACTGTCAAAAACAGTTGTGAAGGATGTAGAGGCAGAGACAGGTGTAACCGTCGCAACATTCTCAGAAAGGTTAAGTATGATATCTGCTGGGCAGGTAATATCAAGTACTCCTGCTTCTACAGTTACCGTTGTAGTACAGGTATCTGTATTTCCTGCAGCATCTGTTATGGTGAGCGTTACCGTATTATCGCCTATGTTAGAACAGTCAAAGCTGGTTATGTCAAGTGATAATACAGCGTCTGGACAATTGTCAGCAGAGGGTGTAACGGTATCATCCACATCTGCTGTGGTAATACTTGCAAGGCCATCCTCATCTAACGTAATTGTAAATGGAGCAATACAGTTTGCCACTGGCGCTTCATTGTCTGTTACTGTAACTGTAAAGGTACAAGTCGCCACCCCATCTGGATCGCCAGTAGCCTCAAAGGTTACTGTAGTATCTCCCACAGGAAAGAAGTCTCCAGATGCTGGTCCTTCTATTTGTGTAACCGTAAAGGTTGCCGTTCCATCCGGATCGTTTGGAGTAGGCGTGGCAAATGTGACATTTGCACCGCATAATCCAGCATCATTTATTTGTGTAATAGGTGCAACAGGACAGTCTGTAAAAGTCGGTGCGTTTTGCGCAATGGCAGTCGAAAAGATACCACATACCAAGAGTACGCGTATCGCAGTAGTAATTTGTTTCATATTAATCCCCCAATTAATGAAGACTAAATGTATGCACTATAAGTGGTTTGTATAAAGTGAGTTAAGTCAGAAATTTCCGTCAGAAATCGCGTCAATCTACACGGGTAAATGCCCTATGTGTCTCATTTAAAATGATTGAGGGTATGTACGCTTTCGCGAAAGCGTAATTCTTCCCACATTACGCACTAAGTACGTCTACAAGGCATATTTATGAAGGTAGCTCACACCACTTTCTATTAGACATAAAAAACTTGCGGTTATAGCTTATTGCCCCTTTGGTCCATACGTATCATACAATTTGAGGTGATAATCGCCGTACACTTTACCGAAATGAGATGCGTGGCCACTGTTTTGATAAACAAATAATTAGTCGCTTTTTAAGTGATGTAATCTAGCTTTTAGAAAAAAGGAGTGTATTGTAATACTCTAAAATCTATGGTGTTAAAGTCGGAGTTTTCTGCCTTTAGTTTTTTATAAAGCGCCAGGCTTCCCACAGCTCTATTTGCGGCTCCAGATGGTGCTGTGAGTGATACCGTTTTAATAGTACGACCTTCCCAGTCAAAGTTGTGTACTCTAGGTACTACATCGCTTACAACCTTAAGGCGCACCTGTTTTTCTTTACAAGCTTTCCTAAAGAAATACTCTGGGCCATTTTTACTGTTTCCGCCGGTAAATAATAGGGTGTCTACTTGTTTATGTTTAGAGAGATAACCGAAGATATCGCGCAGTGTGATGTTACTCATCCCTATGTCTGAGGCATCTACTTTTTGTCTCTCTGAAGAGGCTACAATGTCACAAACACCTATGTTTCTTGATTTTAGAAATGCCTTGCGCTGGTTTATGGCTTCTGCCGTAGTCTCAAATGTGAGGTTTAAGTCAAAAATTTTATTAAGTATGGGCCACAATTGCCCGTCTATGCTACCGTAACTAAAATCTACATCACCCACTTTTAAGTCACCCGTTGTAAAGCGTGGTGGCGGTAATGTACCCACAATAAGCTTGGTTGCTTTCTCTAGATTAAATGGCGGGTAGGGATGTGTATGCTTAAAAGGTCTTGACATATGCTCGTAAAGTTCGTAAATTGAAAGGAAACAATAGCATTATGGGACGCGGAGATAAAAAATCACGACGAGGCAAGATAAGTAGAGGGACCTTTGGCGCACGCCGCCGAAAGAAAGGACGTAAAAAAGCTAAAGAAGCCGCAAAGATGGAGAAGGTTTAACCTTTTGCTTTTAGTCTTTTTAAAATGCGTAGTTGTTTTTTGTCTACCTTTTTTCTAAGCATATTCCCAGAACAGAGACTGGTTGTATGTGCATTTTTATCATCTACCAGCTGTGGAAATCTATCATTAAAATGCGAACTAGCTCTTGTATACACTAAGTAAGTCAAACCTTTACTAAATACATAGCCACAACTACTCCCAGAAGCTTCAGAAAGTATCTCAATCGTACTTTTAGAAAAAGAGCCCTTGTACTGCTTGATAATTTCAAAGGTATAACGTACGGGATCTGCACTACTGCGCTTGCGTGCTTTATTAAGTACTTCCTTCTTGATAAGATTACCACTAAAAACGACATCGGCGCGTTTGTACTTTTCTGTAATTTCTTCTTTTTTTGAAACCTTCGGGTCTTTTGCACAGGTGCAGGCAATTACTGGTACACTAGTGAGAACAAACAGCGCTATAATTAGTGATCTTAGCATCGATTACCTTGTAAAAACAAATTCGTTTTTATCTTCATTAGACTCTTCTGCGCTGTACGCGTAGCCGTCATAATCAAAACCTTTGAGACCGTCTATTGTGTTTACATCCTTATCTATAATATAACGCACCATCGAGCCACGGGCTTTTTTTGCAAAGAATGAAATAATCTTAAGTTTCCCGTTTTTGAAATCTTTAAAGATAGGTGTGATTACGGGTACTTTGAGCTGCTTAGGTTTTATAGATTTAAAATACTCTTGACTCGCAAGGTTTACAAAAAGCTCATCATCTTTAAGTTCTTTATTAAGCGCTTCGGTAAGGGTGTCTCCCCAAAACTCGTATAAATTTTTATTACTGTAGTACTCCAGTTTTGTGCCCATCTCAAGGCGGTATGCCTGCATTAAATCTAGCGGTCGTAAGATCCCGTACATTCCACTTAAAATACGTAAAGTGTCTTGAAGTTTGTCAAGCTTTTCTGTAGGTAGGGTATAGGCATCAAGTCCCGTGTATACATCACCATCAAAGGTGTACACCGCTGGTCTCGCATTCTTTTTTGTAAATGGAGTGGTAAAATCTTGGTATCGCTGGTAGTTTAAGTCTGCAAGCTTCTCACTGATGTGCATCAGGTCTTGAATCTCTTTTTTTGTCGTATTAGAAAGCTTGCTGTTAAGCTTTTCTGCTTGCTCTAAAAACTGCGGCTGTGTAGCACGCGTAGTAGGTAGCTTATCTTCAAAATTAAGTGACTTTGCTGGTGATACAACGATTTTCATAGGTGTTTTTCTTTTGTATCAAAGTTAGCAATTATGTCTTATAATTAAGTGCTTGGCTATTGTTTTTGGTTATGGTGGGATTGGTAGTTTAATGTGGTGTGTGATTTATAAAGATGTAAAATTTAATAATACCAAATGTTCAACATCCCTCTAAATCTCCCTTCAAAGGGAGACTTCTAGCTCCTTCCCTTTGAGGGGAAGGTTGAGGTAGGTGTTGAATGGCACTTCCTTATTTATTGAAAGCCCACAACAATATCAAAATAATTAAACTAATGGGAAGAACAATTTTCTTCATCCATCTTCGATAATCATTTTCACTTTTCCAAAAGAGAGACTTGCTTTTTTGGTACTCGTCCTTCATCTTTTTTTTGAGACTACTATCTAGTCTTTTTTTTAATTCAAGAAGAAGTCTTTCAGAATCTTGTATTGTAAAAGTTGTAAATCTATAATGTTTACCGTCAGCAAATAGTCGAATTTCTTTTCCTTTTCTAAACGCGTAATCAGAGCCGCTACTTTTGGTTGTTACAAATGTCATTCCAGCATCTGTAATTGATTTCCAAGGAATGTGTGTTGTTTTTCTCAAAAACGGATAATTAAGAATAAGAAATTCTCTAGTAATAGCCACAGAGCAAAGAGTTAATGTTTCAGATAGAATAAGACCTCCGATGAAGATAATTATTAGAGGAAAAATGATAAACCAATTTATTTCAGATTCTTGGGTGTCTAATAAAAATTTAGTGCCAAACCCAATCATTGCTAGACTCCCAACCCCTAAGAAAGCCACATTGAATGTAGATAACTGACTTTTATAAACCATTTCAGTATGTTGATTAGGCATTACTCTTTTTAACTTTCTAGATATGGAATTCAATATACAAGCTTTCACCTCACAACACTTCGTAAACCAGTTTTTTAAATAACAGATTTGTCAACAATCTCAATAAAAAAAGCGAGTCACTGTTTTTAAACAATGACTCGCTTTTAATGTAATTATTAGCTAGTAGTATCAGCTTTCGCGAAAGCGTAAAAAAACCTTACTGCTCTTTGCTGTGTACGGCATAGGCGCGCCACTTTTCTATACAACCTGCCATATCTTCTGGTACGGGAGTTTCAAAACGTTTGTACTCGCCTGTGGTGGGGTGCACAAAACCTAGTGTTTTTGCGTGTAGTGCTTGGCGTGGTAATATTTTAAAACAGTTTTCTACAAACTGCTTGTACTTTGTAAAAGAGGTTCCTTTTAAAATAGCATTACCACCGTAACGCTCATCATTAAAAAGGGTGTGGCCTATGTACTTCATATGCACACGTATCTGGTGTGTGCGTCCCGTCTCTAGCTTACAAGCCACCTGAGTTACATATCCTAGGCGTTCTAGTACTTTGTAGTGTGTAACAGCAGGTTTTCCTTGCTCCTCCTCATCATCTTTAAAAACGGTGTTCTGAAGGCGGTTTTTAGGGTGACGGCCTATGTTACCTTCTATCGTACCCTCATCATCTACCACGTTACCCCATACGATGGCCACATACTCACGCTCTGTCGTTTTATTAAAAAACTGCTTTGAGAGGTGGGTCATCGCGTGCTCCGTCTTTGCTACCACTAGAAGACCACTGGTGTCTTTATCTATACGGTGTACAAGTCCTGGGCGCTCGCTAGAGTTATTAGGTAGATTATCTATGTGGTGTATAAGTGCATTAATCAAGGTGCCAGAGTAGTTACCGTGACCTGGGTGCACGACCATACCGGCAGGCTTGTTTACCACGAGAAGATCATCATCTTCATAAATAATATCTAGTGGGATATCTTCTGGAGTGAGTAAAAACTCGTGTGGCGGGTGCTCAAACATTGCGCGTACCACATCTCCTGCTTTTACCTTGTAATTTTGTTTTACAACTTTGTTGTTTACTTGTATGCTACCGTTTTTGGCAGCCTTTTGTATTTTATTACGTGTAGCATTTTCTACAAAGTTCATTAAGAACTTATCTACTCGTAGCGGTTCTTGACCTTTACTGGCAGTAAAGCTATAATGCTCATATAGCTCATCGTCTTGAGGTTCTGGACCTATGGGTTGTTCTTCGTTCATTGTTTAATTATCGTCAGATGCGTTATTAGAAATAGCATCTCGGTAATCTCCTTTACCATTACCTAGTACGAGGTCTATCACAGATGTTTTTTCTAAGCGATCTCCTGCTTTTACTTTTTTGCCTTTGTGTCTCAAGTCTCTTACCTCGTCTTCACCTATCCAGTCTACGTAGGTGATTTTTCCTATTTTAAAACCTAGGGCTTTAAGTGTAGGCTCTGCCTGGCGGCGTGTTTTTCCCACAATAGGAGGGATGGTCATTTTTTGATAACCAGAAGGGTTAAGCACTAAGTATATCTGTCTGTTTTCTTTTACAAATTTTCCAGCGTTAGGCTCTTGGTCTATGACAGAGTACTTAGGGTAATCTGGGTTAAAGTTTGCACTGTCTATGATAAAGTAGCGCAGCTCCGCATTTTCTAGTTCTTGACTCACGAGGTCTAGTGTCATCCCTTTTACATTAGGCACTGCGATGCGCTCATCGTGATTTGTGGTACTACCTAACCACCATCTGGTGATAAAAATTAAGGCAATTACAATAATGATGGCAAGGGCGATTTGTTTTACAAATGCTTTGCTTACTAGAAATTTTACAAAACTCATAAATGGGATGTGGTTAGAGGTGCAAATATATAAAATTGACAGCCTATTTGGCGTAGGTATGATTATACCTATTTTTACAATGTACGTTAATGAGACAGATTTAGTTGTCTCCTTTAAAATTTTCACGAAAGTGCAGAAAAAAAATATCGCCGTTTTAATGGGTGGCTACAGTAGCGAGTATGAAATATCGCTTAATAGTGGTGCCACCGTAGTTGCCTCTTTAGATAAAGAAAAATACCAAGTATATGCCGTGCACATCCTTGCCGAAGGATGGTTTTGTGTGGTAGATGGTGAGCGATTTACGATAGATAAAGGTGACTTTAGCTTTAAGGACGCTTCCGCGAAAAAGGTAACCTTTGACGCCTGTTACAATACCATACACGGAACGCCGGGCGAGGACGGAAAACTACAAGCCTACTTAGAATTGCTAGGCATCCCACAGACAAGTTGTGGATTTTATGAGAGCGCGCTCACCTTTAACAAGCGTGATAGCTTAAGTGTGCTAAGCTCTTATGGAGTACCTATGGCAGCATCTGTATATGTAAATAAGGGCGATGAGATTGATATGTCTTTTAAAAACCTGCTAGCTATAAAAGTGGGCTACCCTTGTTTTGTAAAGCCTAACCGCGCAGGATCTAGTTATGGAGTGAGTAAGGTGTACAAAGAAGGTGATCTTATTGCGGCGCTTGATAATGCGTTTAAGGAAGATAATCAGGTTTTGATTGAGTCATTTTTGAGCGGGACAGAAGTATCTGTAGGAGTGTATGATTTTGGCAATGGGGCAGAGGTGCTTCCAGTTTGTGAGATTGTACCAGATGGAGACTTCTTTAGCCTAGAAGCAAAGTACTCTGGAAAATCACAAGAGATTGTGCCAGCAAGACTAGATGAGCGTGAGACGGCAGATGTGCAGGGACTTACAAAGGGTATTTATGAATTGCTGGGGCTTAAGGGGATTTGCCGCATAGATTTTATCTTTCACGAGGGTAAACCACATTTTGTTGAGGTCAATACAAACCCTGGTCTTTCAAAAGAGAGTATCATTCCAAGAGAGTTTAAAGCAGCAGGATTATCACTTACAGAAGTGTTTGGCAAAGCTATAGAAACTTGTATTAAAGCACAGAAGTAATAGCGTATCTAGGTTAACACATAGAATAGAACATTAAGATTAAGATTATGAAAAGAAAGGCAGTATTTCCGGGGAGTTTTGATCCCATTACACTTGGGCATTACGATATAATAGAACGAGGTCTTACCCTCTTTGACGAGATAATACTTGCTATAGGTGTCAACTCAGATAAAAAATATATGTTCTCTCTAGAGCAGCGCAAGCAGTTTCTAGAAGATACGTTTAAAGATGAGCCACGCATTAAAGTAATGACCTATAAAGGTCTTACTATAGACTTTTGTAAAGAGCAAGAAAGCGAGTTCATTTTAAGAGGACTGCGTAATCCTGGAGATTTTGAGTTTGAAAAGGCAATCGCCCATACTAACAGAAAATTATCTGGTATCGAGACCGTATTCTTACTTACGAGTTCTGGTAAGAGCTATATATCTTCTTCCATAGTACGTGATGTAATACGTAACGGTGGTGACTGCTCTGGTCTAGTACCAGATGTGGTTGAGCCTTGCGCAAATAAGATCTGGAAAGAGATACAAGCAAAACCAAAATAAAGCTCAAAACCTTTATCCATAAAAAAGCCGCCCACTGGGCGGCTTTTACCATTTATATATATCTTCTAAAACCTAATTACTTCTTATTCTGCTGTTCTTTGATGGTCTTTTTATCGATATCAAAGTCATTTGTAGTTTGATTTATATTTCCCGTTGGATTGGTCGGGTTAGTTTGCTCTACTTTTCTTTCAAATTTACGTTCCATAATCTTTTTCATTTTTAAGTTGATATAAAGATAAAAATCACGGTTGTTAATTCGTCTTAAAGGCTTGTTAGTCTTAGGTTAAAGTGTTGATTATCTTATGGTTTCTACAAAGCTAGCCACACTATTTGCTCCATTCTTAGTAATATGCTTTATAAAAGCACTTCCTATAATGGCTCCTTTTTGATGGGTAGTGGCTGCCTTAAAAGTTTCCTCATTACTTATCCCAAAACCTACAATTTGTGGGTTGTTAAGATTCATAGCTGCAATACGTTTAAAGTAATCTTCTGTGCTGTTGCCAAAACCGCTCGTAGCGCCCGTCGTACTTGCACTACTCACCATATAGATAAACCCATCACTCGCGGCATCTATCTGTTGTATACGCGCGTCACTAGTTTGTGGTGTAATAAGGAATACATTAATAAGTCCGTACTTTTCAAAAATCTCTTTATATTCAGCTTCATATTCGGCAAGTGGTAAGTCTGGCATAATAATACCATCTATCCCTATTTCTTGACAACGCTTACAGAATTTCTCAACCCCATATTGTAACATCGGGTTAAAGTAGCCCATCACAATAAGTGGGATATGTATGGTCTCACGAATACCGTCTAACTGGTTAAACAACTTTTCGGTAGTCATCCCATTATGAAGTGCGGCAGTACTTGACTCTTGAATAGTAGGCCCATCTGCCAGCGGATCTGAAAATGGTAATCCTATCTCCACCATATCTACACCACTTTCTTGAAGCTGCGTTAAGATAGATACAGTATCATCTATGGCTGGATATCCAGCAGTGAAGTATAAGCTTAGTAGCTTTTTATCTTCTTGTAATTTTTCTTTTATTCTATTCATCTCAATAAATATTTTGTCATTCCCACCTAAGCGGGAATTAATATTGATGTTTATTTCGCTTTCGCGAAAGCGTAGTTCTATAAATTAAAATATTCTATAAACGTATTCAAATCCTTATCACCACGTCCCGAAAGATTGATCACTACGATATCGTCTTTTTTGAATTTTCTAGTTTCAAAAATGGCAAGCGCGTGACTTGTCTCAATCGCAGGGATAATACCTTCTAGTTTACTCAGTTCTAGTCCAGCCGTCATCGCATCTGCATCTGTGACAGAGATAAACTCCCCACGCCCAGAGCGGAAGAGGTTTGCGTGCATAGGTCCTACACCAGGGTAATCAAGACCAGCAGAGATAGAGTAAGGCTCTGTAATCTGCCCATCGTCTGTTTGCATTAATAAGGTCTTACTCCCGTGTATAATTCCCTCGCGTCCTAGTGCAGAAGTTGCAGCACTCTCACCAGTATCTACACCTTTACCAGCAGCCTCTACCGCTATAATACCTACTTTTGGTTCATCAAGATAATGGTAGTATAATCCAGCGGCGTTACTACCACCACCTACACAGGCTACTACATAATCTGGATTTTCTTTTCCTTCTTTTTCTAGCAACTGCTTCTTAGTCTCCTCAGAAATCACCGACTGAAAACGAGCCACCATATCTGGATAAGGGTGTGGTCCCACCACAGAACCTATGATGTAATGTGTGTCTACTGGGTTATTAATCCAGTCACGTATCGCTTCGTTAGTCGCGTCCTTTAGAGTTCTACTTCCAGACATTGCTGGACGTACGGTTGCTCCTAGCATTTTCATACGGGCTACGTTAGGCGCTTGGCGCTCAATATCTACAGCACCCATATATACGATACATTCTAGTCCCATAAGTGCACACACCGTTGCCGTAGCAACACCGTGCTGTCCTGCGCCAGTCTCTGCGATAATGCGGTTCTTACCTAGTCGCTTAGCCATAAGAATCTGGCCTATGGTATTATTTACTTTATGAGCTCCAGTATGACAGAGATCTTCCCTTTTGAGATATACCTTTGTGCCATACTTCTCGCTAAAGCGTTTTGCATAATAAAGCGGTGTAGGACGACCTACATAATCTTTTAAGAGTTGTTTAAACTCCTCTTGAAAAGAAGGCTCCTGCATAATTTGCACATACTGAGAGCGCAGTTCTTCTACGTTAGGATAGAGCATCTCTGGAATAAATGCTCCGCCAAAATCTCCGTAGTACCCTCTCTCGTCTGCCTGGTAACTGGTGTTATTTTCTAGTATCATAGCTGCAATACTTTTTTAAATTCGGTTAATTTTTCAATATTTTTTAATCCTGGCTTATCCTCAAACTTGCTATTTACGTCTAGTGCGATAATAGGCAAATCTGTTGCCAGTATTTCTTTTACTTTTTCTACTTCTTCCAGCCCTATGCCGCCACTTAAAATGACAGGCGTTTGAGACGTGTAATTTTTTAAAACACTCCAGTCAAAGGTGTAGCCGTTGCCTCCTTTTTCTTTTCCCTTTGTGTCAAAAAGGAAACCATCTACAAGGCCCTCATAAGGTGTGAGCTGCTCGAAGTCAAAACTGTCTTTGATTCCAAAAACTTTCCAAACCTTGAGGTCTCGACTGCGCTCGACCAGACAACCTTGAAGCTCTTTTATGTATTCAGGGGATTCGCTCCCGTGTAACTGGATTACGTTGAGGTTATGCTGTGTTATTTTCGCTTTCGCGAAAGCAATATCAGCATCTACAAAAACCCCTACGCGGTTAATTCCCTCAGGTAATTCTGGAATCTCTAGGTCGCCAAAATCTCGTTTGCTCTTCTCATAAAATATAAACCCAAGATAGTCTGGCTGCAACGCAGCGACCTCTTGTGTGTTATATTTCATACCGCATATTTTAAGTTTCATTTTTCCACAATTCAAATAACTGGTTATCTGTACAGCTCATAGATTTTATAACATTCTCAAAATTGAACCCTTCATAAGTAGATATGATATCGTACACATCTTCATACCCATTACTTCCGTGGGGTATTGAGCAACCCTTGTTATTCCCAATAAGAAGAAGCCATATGTCAATTGCTAATGGTCCATCATCTGTGTTTGCCAACTTAATTTCTTCAATTTCTGACCAATTTATTTCCTCTGTTTTTCTGTGAGGATGTGTAACACGAACATAAGTCTCTGTGATTTCTGTTTTGTAATAATCTTCTGGATTATTGCGTTTTTTACTTTTAAACAATTTGTTCCAAAACCCCATTGCTATAACTGTTTTATAAAAGTTGCGGCACTCTCACCTGGGTTATCTGTTTTCATAAAATTTTCACCTATAAGGAACCCTTGAAAACCGTGTGGCTTTAATTCCTTGATCGCCTCTACAGAACTGATACCACTTTCTGACACTTTTACAAACTCATCTGGAATTTGCTTGATGAGTTCTTTGCTGGTCTCTAGGCTTACTTCAAAGGTCTTTAGGTTTCGGTTGTTTATGCCTAGCATATCTACAGATTTCATAATTGACTTCTGTAATTCTTCTTCATTATGAGATTCACAAAGCACATCGAGACCAAGACTTTTTGCAAAGGTTGAAAACTGCTCTATTTGCTTTCGCGAAAGCGTAGCTGCAATAAGTAATATCGCATCTGCACCGTAGGCTTTGGCTTCAAGAATCTGATATTCATCTACTATAAACTCCTTACGCAATAGCGGAAACTGTGCTGCTGCTCTGGCGAGCAATAAGTCATCTAGCGAGCCGCCAAAATATTTTCCATCTGTGAGTACAGACATCCCGCTCACGCCTGCCTGCTCATAACCGCTTGCGACATCTTGCACGCTCAGGCTGTTGTTTATAACAGACTTGCTAGGAGACCTTCTTTTATGCTCTGCAATAATCCCAGAGCCTGTGCTTACTGCTTTTGCAAGTGATACGGTAGCTCTCTCAAAAAGCACAGATTGCTCTAGCTGGCTCACAGGAATGAGACTTTTTCTCAACGCTACTTCCTTGATTTTATCTGCTGTAATTTTATCTAGTATGGTCATCTTAGTTGCTTAGGGCTTGAAGTTGTTTGAGTTTTTGTGCGGCTTTACCAGAGAGTAAGCTCTCTTTTGCTTGTTCAAAACCTTGTAAAGGTGTTAGCCCTTTTACAGTTGCAATAGCCATCCCAGCGTTTGCACACACCACATTATTTTGCGCCTGGGTGCCTTTGCCAGAAATTACATTTGTAAAAATCTGCGCTGAAGACTCAACAGAGTCACCACCATAAATATCTTTTTGAGCGTGTGCATTTACACCAAAATCTCGAGGTGTGAGCATAAGCTCTGTTTCATTTGTAATAGCCTTTGTAGCTCCTGTAAGTGATATCTCATCATAACCGTCTAGGGCGTGCAGTATGGTAAAGTTTTTATCTCCTTTTTGATATAAATATCCATACATTCTTGCGAGTTCTAGGTTAAAAACTCCCACTAGCTGGTTGCTCGGAAATGCTGGGTTAACCATAGGGCCTAGCATATTAAAAAAAGTTTTTACACCTAGCTCTCGACGTATAGGGCCTACGTTTTTCATAGCAGGGTGGAAGAGTGGTGCGTGTAGCACACACATCCCTACCTCATCCATAGAGCGCTTTAAGAAGTCCTTATCGTTACTAAATTTTATGCCTAGATACTCCATCACATTACTACTGCCGCTTACAGAGCTCACCCCATAATTACCGTGCTTAGTCACGTGTACACCAGCACCCGCTGTTACAAAGCTAGAGAGTGTTGAGATATTAAAAGTGTCTTTACCATCACCACCTGTACCACAAAGATCTATGGCATTATACTCAGAAAAATCTACGGCAAGGCAAAGATCCAGCAAGGCATCTCTAAAACCTTCTAGCTCCTCTACCGTAATGCTACGCATCATATAAACGGTAAGGAAAGAAGCAATCTGACTCTGGTTGTATTTACCCTCAGAGATGTTTACCAGAACCTCACGGCTTTCGGCTTTTGTGAGTTGGTCGTGGTTAATTAATCTATTAAGTATGGCTTTCATTATTTAGGCGTGTTGATGTGAACAATAATAGGGTCTGCTTTATCTTTCTTTATGTTTTGCAATCCTATTGTTGCTAGTTCTTGATCTGTTGCTAGTCTTGAACTAGCTTGGTTAAGTGCTACGTAATTGTAAACTCCCTTTGGTGTGCTTGCTATCCATCCTTTTGTAAGTGGTGACTTTCTTACAGAAGCACTCTCGCCCGTAAAGCGTTGCAAGAAACCTAATGCGCTTTTACGCATATCTTCTTTACTCGTTCCCGTAGGGAAAATAATATAGGTACCGTTAGAAAAAAGTACCCAGTTAGGTCGCTTAGGACTTACACCAAGTTTTGTGTTAAAAATCAGGTTTTTATAGACATCTACATTCTCATCTTCTACCACTTCTTTAAGAGGCTCAGGTTCGGCTTCTATTACGACCACGGGTGTCGCAGGTTTTGTAGTTTCTTTAGGTGTTGATTTTGTGCTCTCACAACCACCTATTAATAGAAAACAACTTGCTAGTAGAAATAATGTAAATCTCATCGTATATAGTATTAACTAATCACCCAATTTTTAATCATTGTTTTTCCTTCTGGAGTAAGTACAGATTCTGGGTGAAACTGTACACCGCGTATATCAAGTTCTCTGTGACGCAGTGCCATTATCTGGCCATTTTCATCTACAGCAGTAACTTCTAATGCTGGCGGAAAATCTTCTGTAGCTACCACCCACGAGTGGTAACGCCCTACGGCTATTTCTTCACCAAGATCTTTAAAAAGTACTGTGTCTGGCTGCGTGATACTCACTTGTGTCGCGACACCGTGAAAAACCTTATCTAGATTAATAAGCGTACCTCCGTACACTTCACCTATGGCTTGTTGCCCAAGGCAAACTCCAAGTATGGGTTTTCTTCCTCCATAAGTTTTTATTACTTGCTTGAGCAGTCCAGCTTCTTCTGGAATACCAGGGCCTGGAGAAAGTAATATTTTATCATACTGCTCGCACTCTTCAAGCGCAAACTGGTCATTACGTTTTACGGTAACGATGCAATCTAATTCTTCTAGGTAGTGCACAAGGTTGTACACAAAGGAATCATAGTTGTCTATTACTAATATCTTTTTCATTGTCTAAATATCTTCTGCGATGTCAAGTGCTTTATTAAGCGCTCCTAATTTGTTGTAAACTTCTTGTAATTCTTTAGCTGGATTACTGCCAGATACCACTCCAGCACCTGCTTGCCAGTGTAGGGTGTGATTTTTACTTAAGAAAGAACGTATGATAATAGCGTGATTAAAATTACCGTAAAAATCCATAAAACCTATCGCTCCGCCGTAGAAGGTGCGATTGCGGTTTTCATACTTCTCAAGTAGCTGCATTGCCATATGCTTAGGCGCACCACTGAGCGTTCCTGCTGGAAAGGTGTCTGCTACCACTTGTAAGGTATTGCTACCCTCGTGCATTTGTCCCGTTACTTTACTCACGAGGTGTATCACGTGTGAGAAAAACTGCACCTCACGATAGGTGTCTACCTTTACATCGTGACCATTGCGTGATAAGTCATTACGAGCAAGATCAACAAGCATCACGTGTTCTGAGTTTTCTTTTTCGTCTTTGGCTAGTTCTTTTGCAAGTATGGCGTCTTGCTCATCATTACCGGTACGTTTAAAAGTACCTGCAATAGGGTGAATCTCTGCGAGACCATCTTGCACAATAATCTGAGCTTCTGGTGATGAGCCAAAGATTTTATAATCTCCGTAGTCAAAATAAAATAGATATGGCGACGGGTTTACACTGCGTAAAGCCCTGTATACATTAAACTCATCTCCTGTAAATTGCTGCGAGAAGCGTTTACTAGGCACAATCTGAAAAACATCCCCACGCTGGCAGTGCTTTTTACAAGTTTCTACGAGTGCTTTATAATCTGCATCTGTGATGTTGCTGGTGAGTTCGTTCTTTCGGTTGAAGTTAAACTCTGCAAAGTTTTTTGATTTTAAAAGCTGCTCAATCTCATCGATATTATTGTCTCCCGTCGTGTTGTGACAAAATATATGTGCCTCATTATTAAAATGATTAATAGCGATAATATTTTGGTAAACGGCATAGTAAATATCCGGTATGTGGAGATCTCCTTCTTTTTTGGCGATTTCTATATCTTCAAAGTACTGCACAGAATCATACGATAGGTAACCAAACAAGCCATTGTTTATGAACTTGTGTGCTGTCTTTGTAGATGAGAACGCTTTCGCGAAAGCGTCTAAAACCTCTACAACATTAGTCTCTGCTGTAATTGTAATTTCCTCCTTCTTGCCATCTGGAAATTGTTGTGTGATTATACCATCGCCCACGCTTATAGAAGCAATAGGGTTGCAGCATATGTAAGAGAAGCTATTATCATTTGCGTGGTAGTCACTACTCTCGAGCAGTAAACTATTAGGAAAACGATCGCGCAGCCTTAAGTATACCGATACGGGAGTGATGGTATCTGCTAGGAGTCTTTTTGAAAATGTAGTTAATTGATATTTCATTTGTTACATATTGTTTTCTCAAAATTGAGAACAAAAAAAAAGCCTGTCGTAAAGACAGGCTGTATATGAATGGTACATAGGTGCGTGCTTACGACAACGATTGTTGTGTAATCCACCACCAAGTATGTACTGTATTGTTTTTCATTTATGATGTAAAGATAGGGAGCGATTTTATAATAAAAAAGCCCAATGGATAAAAAATATACATTGAGCTTTTTACGGGGGAATAATTAGGAAATTATTAGAGAGTCAAGCTCACTGCAAGCTCAAAATTATCTGAAATAGCATTGTCTTTTAAGTTGTCAAAAAACGATGCAGAGCCATAACGTACACCATATTTTGTACGATCTACATTAAAAACGGTAGTGGCTACGCCATTCTCTATGGTCATATTAACTTTTGTAGGTAATGTGGTTCCTTTTATAGTAAGATCACCTACTACGCTATACCCATTACCACTTTTTGCTACTTCTGTGATAACAAATGTAGCTTCGCTATGGTTTGTAGTATCAAAGAAGTCCGCAGAGTTTAAGTGTCCTTCTAGTTTTTCTTTTCCTTCGCCAGCTTTTAAGTCTGTTACCGCAATGGTAGTCATATCTACTACAAAGCTACCACCTACTAGTTGGTCACCATCCATTTCAAGTGTTCCAGACTTTAGGTTAATAGTACCTGTGTGTTGTCCTAGTACTTTTTTACCAGTCCAAGTAATGGTGCTTTCTTTTACGTTTACTGTTCTTTCTACAGGTTCTGTGTTTGCAATGGCTCCAGTGGTTACGATAAGAGCTAAGAATGCTGTTGTGATTTTCTTTTTCATTTTTCTAATTTTTAGTTTCTGTTCTTAGTTTATTGAGCAAGTTATTGAGCTGCTCTATCTCATTATTGTCTAGTTGAGTGGTTATTTTATTTTCGGCTTGAGTCACTACTTTGTCTAACTCATTAAGTAATGACAAGCCAGCCTCTGTAATTGTAATCTCAATTTTACGACGGTTTGAGGGGCAGGTACTGCGATTTACAAGTTCTTTTTTGAGTAGTTTATCTACGAGGCGTGTTGTGTTACTTGCTTTTGTAACCATACGGTCATTGAGCGTAGATAGGTTTGCAGGTTTTCCTTTTTGCCCACGTAATATGCGTAATACATTAAACTGCTGTAATGATATATCATAAGGCTTTAATGCCATTAACAAGATATCATTAGACCATTGTGCTGTATAGGCTAGGTTAATACTAAGCCGTTGTGAGGGCTTGAGACTCGTAGTTTTTATGTGTTCTTCTATTGTCATTACAATATTTGTATATACAAATGTATAATTATTTTACAAGAGATTAAGTATATTTAGATTTTTTTAACGTTAATGTATTTCTGATTTTTTCCATTATCTTAACATCCTATTACTAAAGTCTGTTAAGAGATGTCCTTAGTTCTGGGTCTCTGTATAATTTTGTACGATGCGATTTTTAATACTCTTGTTGGTTCTATGTACAATCTCTTGTAAGAAAGAGGTAGAAGAAAAGGCATATCATTATGTAGATGGTGCAGATATAAAGATGTTTGATTATGAGGGACTTGATGATTACATAAAACAACATCCATCAGAGACACTTGTAGTTAATTTTTGGGCTACCTGGTGTGCTCCTTGTATTAAGGAATTACCAGCTTTTGAGAAACTAGGAGAGACCTATGCAGCTCAAGATGTACACGTTATTTTAGTAAGTCTTGATTTTCCAGAGCAGATGAATCATCTCAAGAGTTTTATAGAAAAAAAGGATTTGCAATCTGAGGTTGTATTTCTAGATGATGGAGATGCAAATAAATGGATACCTAAAGTAGATAAAAATTGGAGTGGAGCTATACCAGCAACGCTTATAATAGGTGATAAAAGAAAACGCTTTTATGAACAATCATTTACGTATGGCTTGTTAGAAAGCGAATTGAAATACATAATTAATTAAAAAATGAAAACTTTTAAAATATTAACCCTTCTTGCCTTGGTAGTAGTAGTGTCCGCTTTTGCGGCAAATGCTGTTGTCAAAAACGTGAGAAACGGATACAGTATAGGAGACGATGCAGCAGACTTTTATCTACGTAATGTAGATAATAAGATGGTGTCACTTAAGGATTACGATAATGCACAAGGATTTATAGTAGTATTTACCTGCAATACCTGTCCTTTTTCTGTAGCAAATGAGGATAGAATCATTGCACTAGATAAAAAATACAAAACACTCGGATATCCAGTAATTGCTATAAATCCAAACAACCCACAAATAAAGCCTGGAGATAGTTTTAAAGCAATGCAGCAACGAGCACAAGATAAAGGTTTTACCTTTCCTTACTTACTTGATGATGGGCAAGAAGTATATCCAAAGTATGGAGCTACAAAAACACCTCACGTTTATATTATAAAAAAGGAAAGCGACAGAAATACAATAAAGTACATAGGAGCAATAGATAATAATACACGTAATGAGGCAGCAGTAACAGAGCGTTATGTAGAAGATGCTGTAGATGCCTTACTAGCTGGAAAAAATGTACAGGTAACCGAAACCAAAGCAATAGGTTGCTCTATCAAATCCTAAGTTTTGAGAAAATGTATAAAAAAAGCGGGCACGAGCTCGCTTTTTTTATGAACGTATGAATGTGTAGTTAAAATAGGTGCTAAACCCCAAAAGTAATATTCATAATAATGGGTAAATTTGAATATCTAAAATAACTACAGCAATGTATTTTTAAATAATAATAATTATGAAAGACCTCACAATCCCAGAGTGGAAAGAAAAAATAGCTCAAGATAAAGACGCCGTAATACTAGACGTGCGTACCGAAGAAGAATCAGAAAACGGTATCATAGAAGGAGCAAAAGTGATAGATATATACCAAGGTCAAGGCTTTATAGATGAGGTAGAAAAACTAGATAAAGATAAAAACTACTACGTTTATTGTCGCTCTGGAGCACGTAGTGCACAAGCGTGTGCCCTTATGGGACAGCTGGGTTTTGAGACTACATATAACTTGCTAGGAGGCTATATGGCCTGGAGCGAAAATAACTAGAGTATGAGAAAGAAAGTAACTCACATTTGCAGTGTTATTGCAATTATGATGATGGCTTTATCTTGTAACCAAGCGACCTCACAGCAAGCATCGCCAGAAGCTTCAGTTAGTGAAGTGCAAGAACAAAAGATAGTCATCAATCGCATTTCTCCAGATGAGCTTGAGACTGCGATGAGTGCTCAAGAAATTCAACTAGTAGATGTACGTACCGATCGCGAGTGGGAGAGTGGCCATATTAAGGGTGCAAAGCATTTTGAGATGAACAATGTAAACTGGCAGTCACAGCTAGAGACTCTAGATAAAGATGAGCCCGTATATGTATATTGTGCAAAAGGTGGTCGTAGTGCTAGGTGTGCAAAACAGCTAGAAGAGGCTGGTTTTACTACCATTTATGACCTTAAAGGTGGTCTCACAAGCTGGAAGGCTAGTGGCAAGACCGTAGAGTAACACATACTCATAAAAAGTATAAACCCCATCTTAGTAGGATGGGGTTTTTTTACGCTTTCGCGAAAGCGGAATCTATATCAATCTAATACACTTCATCAACATTAGTCGCTGTAAGTGTTTTAATAAAAGCCACCAGATCCTGAAGTTCCTGCTCTGATAGATTAAGATTATCAAAGGGAAGCGTTTGATGCTCCAGGTCAAACCCTAGGCCACCGCCGCCACCTTTATTATAAAAGTCCATAACCTCTTCTAGTGTGCTATATACACCGTTATGCATATAGGGACCAGTTACTGCGGCGTTACGTACCGTAGGTGTTTTAAACATCCCCTTGTGGAGCTCTTCTTTAAAACGCCAGTAGTAACCTAAGTCATCATCTAGCATCTTATTTTGTGCGGTTTCTGGTACGCCTATTACTTCGCGCTCTGTCTCTGCATAAAATGGTGGTACTGTACCATTAGTAAGTGGCATAAAGTGACAAGTTGCACAAAGGGCTTTCCCCATAAAGAGATTCATACCTCGTTGCTCGCTTGATGTAAATGAACGCTCATCGCCACGCATATTTTTATCAAATTTTGAGTCAAAACTATTGAGTGTACTTACATATGACGAGATGGCTTTTATCACATCAATATTTCTTTTTGAAACACCGCCATAGGCCTCATCAAAAAGTGTGATATACGTACTGTCTTCTAGTACCTCTTTTGAAAACTCGTGTACGTTTGAGTTAAACTCATCCTTGTTTGTAAAAACAGAAGATACTTGATCTATTAATGTAGGAGAGCGACCGTCTGCAAAGAAGTTTTGCTGGAAAACGGTATTTATGAGGGTAGGTGTGTTGCGCTGTAAATTTTTACCTGCGTTAGAGAGGTTTACGACCATTCCATCTGTATAGGCTTTTTCTGGTACGTGACACGTAGCACAAGCCATCGTGCCATTTGCAGAGAGCTTATCATCAAAAAACAATTTTTTGCCTAAGGCGATTTGTGTTGCTGTGGGATTCTTATTTACGTTAGGAGTAAAGAATTCCGTATTAAAACTATCGTTTTCAAAAAATGTAGGCGCATCAAAGTTAAAAGGTGTATTTGTTGTTCCTTCCCATAGGTCGCTAGTTTTTCTTATAGCTACCCAAGTTTTTGTGATAGGAGAGAGGTGAGTGCTCACAAAGGTATAACGGTCAAAGCTGTTATAATCAGTATTAGAACTCATAAAAGCTATTGCTTTGTCGACCTGATTTATAAATGTCTGGTCTAGTGTGGTGTCCTTCTCTTTTATGATAGGTTGTATCGTTACTTTATAAGTGTCTAAAAGGTTTTGTAATGAAGCAGCACCTTCTGTAATACCTAGCTGGCTTGCAGGTGTGTCAAAACCAGATATAGAAAAACT
The DNA here is from genome assembly GCF_000152925.2 of Dokdonia sp. MED134. NCBI lineage: Bacteria > Pseudomonadati > Bacteroidota > Flavobacteriia > Flavobacteriales > Flavobacteriaceae > Dokdonia > Dokdonia sp. MED134. The sequence goes on from NZ_CP009301.1 coordinate 2,945,492, forward strand.
AAGTACACGTAACAGTTGCTGGTGTGTAGCTATAAAATAGCGTTGTGGAGTAAGAGCTCGTTTTTCAATATTCTTTTTTAGAGTAGCGAGTAGGCCTGTGGTAATCTTTAGTTCTTTTTTGTATTGTGGAGTTGGTGTTCCTCCTTCATAGATAGATTCTTCTATCTTTTGTAAACCTACAGGATTCATTGTGCGGTCATTGTCCTCTTTATAAATAGGTAAGGCTGGTCCATTTGCGCGATGACCTACTTCTGGATTGAGGTAAGAGGCGTAGGGTTCTGCTTTTTTAAACGCAAGTCTAGCGTTGTTATAAATCTTTTTGGCATCTGGATGTGATGCAGTAATCTCATTAAGAGAGTCAAGACCTGCGAGTGCATTATTTAGTTCTTGTAAGTAAATAGCTCTTGCAGCTTCCCAGTCTGGGGCTATATTTTTTTTATATGAAGTGTCTTGCTCTTGCTTGCAAGAAAGGGTTAAGGGTATCGCTAGTAGGCAAATTAATAAACGTAAGTAATTCATAACAATGTAATTATAATTAAAGCGCAATCACCTTAAAGGGATTGCGCTTTTAGTATTTCCGAATGGCTAATCCGGGAGGATATTATCTAGGCAAACCTTTAAGTAATACTACTTGAGATGCTTGGTTATCTTCATATGTAGAGTTGATGTGTCCATCAAGTCCAGCAAAGTCACTGTTTCTCCAGTAGTGTGGCTGTATGTTTAATATAAAAGTGTTAGGCACTCCTACTTTATCTGATATATCTATAAGTGCTCCAAACTCTCCACTAAGTCCTGTGCTATTATCATCTGCAAGGTCTTGACGTACTACAAGCTCAAGTACTTGCTGTATGTTTACACCATTTAAGTCAGACTGGTAGATGTATGCTGCGTGACCTCTAGAAAAAGAGTTAGGATCTTCTTGTACATATACAAAGTTCTCAGTTACAGTGATATTATCTGGGCTTTGTAAAGCTGCCAGGTTACCATCTTGATTATTTGTATCTGTATTACCACTTATGATTTGAGTAAGTTTACCTTCTAGTGGGTTTGTTTCATCTAGGTTTAACTTGTATACCGTTCCCCAGTCATTGTAAGTACCTTGACCTGGACCACGACCTGTAACTGCAAAGTATACATTTCTACCATTTGCATCAGATCCTTTTTGGTAATCTACATCTTCTACTCTCATAAACTGAGAAGCAAATACGTCGTTACAAGCGCTTTCCATTTCATTTTTAGTAAGAGCAGCACCGTTTGGTATCTCAACAAACTCTACATCATATTCTGTCTGGAAGTCTAGTGAAGACTCGTTGTAAGCCGTGTTAGGAGCAACATCTACAACGTTACCAGCACCGTCACCTACTTGCTTAAGACGTAATACGTAAATAGAACCACCTGTAAAATCTGCATCACCAGCAGTAGAGTAGTACATAGATACTTGACCTTCTGAGTTACTAGAGTCATCATCACCACCTACGATTACTGTAGCACCTGGATAAGCGTTTTGCGGTAATGGAGTTGCGTTTTCCCAAGAGAATTCTCCTAGTGCGTCAAGACCAAAATCTGCTTGAGGAGTTGGAGTAGACGTTCTAGGGTCTATAGCTTTTACATCATAGTGTATACTTTCTGAAGCACTTAAGAAAATGTCTTCTGTACCACCGTGTATATCTGCTTCCCACATAGTAGCACTACACTGGCGTGCAAAGTCTGCTACTCCAGAGTCTAGTAAGTAATCTCCAGAGATAGGCATTAAGTTCTGGTCAAAACGTATACGTGCAACAGCATAACTGTCTTCACAGTTTGTTACAAATATGTAGTCTTCTCCATCTTGTAAGAATCCTGCACCATCTGCAGATCCTGCAAGTTGAAAATCTCCTCCTATTACATCTGGAGTAGATACAAGAGAGAAAGCCTCTACGTAGTTAAACTGTGAGCTCATTGCTACAAGTGGAGCCGTAGGAGACTTGTCAGAAAACATAGTCTCTCCTGGTTCAAAATCTTCTCCATCTACACCATCTACACCATCTTCTCCATTTGACCCGTCTGCACCGTCTTGTCCATCTGCACCATCTTGTCCGTCTACACCATCTATTCCGTCTAATCCATTCATTCCATCTACGCCATCTTCACAACTTGTGAAGGCTGCTGTTGCTGCTACAAAAAGCAGACTTAAAAAAACTGATTTGAAAGTTTTCATTGTAAAATAATTTTTTTGAGTGGTTAATTTGTGTGTTTGTATGAGGCTCTAAATTAGAATTGTATCTCTTTTTACAGGTTAATTAAGCGTAGCTTTTATATTAAATTGATGTGTATTTATTGTTACTGATTTTACAGTAATTTAAAGACAGATTTTACGTAGAGTTAACCTTTTGGGTTTTTGATATTTCTATTTTATAGGGGTAAAACCTATCATTATTGAAGAGTTATTTTTGGATTGAACAGACCTTTTGGCAATGAGCCGCTTTACTTTTAAGAGTTTGGTTTACGCTTTCGCGAAAGCGTAATGCATCTTTTAACACCGCTTTTAAGTGAGATGTCGTAATTTTAAAAGAAAAAATGACGCCTAGATTAGAACAAGCACTTGATAAATTGTACACTGCGCTATACACGGGAAAGCTCAATCCCGAGTGTTGTACAGCCTGCGCGGTGGGTACTATATGTGATACGGTAGATGCCTGGAAGCACTTTACAGACACACACGGCTCTTTACAGCTTAATTATGTGGGGAAGGTTAATGAAGGTTTTGGCCGCAGGCTTTATGGGTATCTCCCTAGCGAGCTATTAGAAATAGAAGCCGTTTTCTTAAAAGCGTGTGGGTATGAGTTACCGCTTACGCGAAAGTCAAAACGACCACAACATCCTACATCGCAAGAAACCTTATATAATGGTATGCGTGCCGTTGTTGCTTTTTTATGTGAGTTAGATGGTGTAGAAGATGTTATGGAGATTGAACAGAAGTTACTACGCACAAACCTAAGCTCTGTAACGCGCATCACGATTTAAAACCTAAAAATGCAAGCCTCTTACTGTTTGTGATTTACGATATATAAGTGACATCTCTTTGAGATTTAAAAGAGGTGTCTCTGGGTGAGTATTTTATAGGTTTAAGAAAATTTTAAGTTTTTATTAGCATAACGATTTTAGCTAGATTTCGTATTAATTCTGATATTATGGTGCTTTTAACATTATTTGTTAAGAATATCTAACAAACGCAATCTAATACAGACAATCTTATGAAAAGAAGAAACTTTGTCCAACTAGCCGGAATGGGTGCTGGTGCTGTGATGATGCCTTCCCTATTAATGGGAAATAACATCCCTACAGAGGCACTCCTAGAACCAGGAATGGATATACTAATGAAAAAACAAATGGCAGATGTTGCTCTTAACACAGCAAAAAGCCTAGGAGCTTCTTATGCAGATGCTCGTATAGGTAGATATCTTAACCAGTTTGTACGTACTAGAGAAGATAAAGTACAAGGGGTTGTAAACACAGAGTCTTTTGGAATAGGAGTACGTGTGATTGCAAATGGTACTTGGGGATTTGCATCTACAAATGATGTCTCACCAGATGGTATTAAAAAAGCAACAGAGCAAGCAGTCGCAATAGCAAAAGCAAACTCAAAGTTTCAAACAGAGCCAGTAGTACTTGCACCAGAGGCATCATATGGTGAAGTCTCTTGGAAAACCCCTATCAAAAAAGATTTTAAAGAAGTACCAGTTTCAGAGAAAGTAGATTTACTACTCACTGCAAATGCTGCTGCACAATCTAGCGGAGCAAACTTTGTAAACTCTGCCTTGTTTATGGTAAATGAACAAAAATATTTTGCCTCTACAGAAGGTTCGTACATAGACCAAGATGTACACCGCATCTGGCCTACATTTGGTGTAACTGCTGTAGGTGGAGGTAAGTTTAAGACTAGACAAGCTATGAGTGCACCTATGGGAATGGGGTATGAGTATCTAGATGGTCTTGCTTCAGAAAAACTAGAAGGTCCAGAAGGACTTAAATTATATAGAGGCAGCTATGATATGGTAGAAGATGCTACCACTGCAGCAAAGCAAGCAAGAGAAATGCTTACAGCAAAGTCTGTAGATGCTGGTAAGTACGATCTTGTACTAGAGCCTAACCACTTAGGACTAACCATACACGAGTCTGTAGGTCACCCTACAGAATTAGATCGAGTACTAGGCTATGAAGCAAACTATGCAGGTACGAGCTTTGCTACCATAGATAAATGGAAGTCTAAAAACTTCAAGTACGGTAGCGACCTTGTAAATATTGTGGCAGATAAAACACAAGTAGGATCACTAGGAGCCGTAGGATGGGATGACGAAGGTGTTAAAACTAAAAAGTGGGACATTATACGTAACGGTGTACTAGTAAACTATCAGGCAATACGTGATCAAGTAAAAATGATAGATCAAAACGAGTCTCACGGTTGCTGTTATGCGCAGAGTTGGAATGATGTTCAGTTCCAGCGTATGCCTAATATCTCTCTAGAGCCTGGTAAAGAACCATATTCTATAAACGATATGATTAAAGATGTAGAAAAAGGAATCTACATAGCCGGTAGAGGATCTTACTCTATAGACCAGCAGCGTTATAACTTCCAGTTTGGAGGGACGATGTACTACGAGATTAAAGATGGTAAGATAGCAGGTATGCTTAATGATGTTGCTTACCAGTCTAACACGCAAGAGTTCTGGAACTCTTGTGCTAAGATTTGTGATAAGGATGACTATCGTCTCTTTGGTTCTTTCTTTGACGGGAAGGGGCAACCATCACAAGTAAGTGCAGTATCTCACGGGAGCTCGACTTCAAGATTTAATGATATTAATGTAATTAATACCGGGCGTACGGTATAAGTCTAACTTTTAAAAGAATAAATAATGGCAATATTTTCAAAAGAAGAGGCTAGAAAGATATTAGAAAAAGCACTAAGCTTTTCTACTGCAGATGCCTGTGTAGTAAATCTAGGTGGGAGCCAGGGAGGTAATATACGTTATGCTCGTAACTCGGTATCTACAGCGGGATATCAATCTAACCAGAGTCTTGCGGTTACTGCAAGCTTTGGTAAAAGATCTGGTACCGCAACTATAGATGAGCTAGATGATGCATCGCTCAAAAAGGTGGTACAACGAGCAGAGGAGCTAGCAAAATTATCTCCAGAAAATCCAGAGTATATGGAGCCACTAGGCCCACAACAATATGATGAGTCAAAAACCTTTGTAGAAGCCACGGCAAACATTACTCCAGAGTATAGAGCAGAGGTTGCAAATAGTAGTATTACCCCTGCCAAAACAAAGGATGTAACAGCTGCAGGATTTCTAGATGACGGTCAAGGCTTTAGCGCAATGATGAACTCAAACGGGCTATTTGCATATAATAAGTCTACAGATGTGAGTTTTACAGTAACGATGCGTACTAACGATGGTACAGGATCGGGATGGGTGACTAGAGATTATAATGACATAAATAAGTTTGACTCTTCTGAGGCGTCACAAGTCGCTATAGATAAAGCTGTAATGTCACGACAAGCAAAAGCAATAGAGCCTGGTAAATATACTGTGATATTAGAACCATCTGCAGGACTTGGATTATTACAAGGCTTAGGAAGATCACTTAATGCCCGCTCTGCAGATGAGGGACGTAGCTTTATGTCTAAAGAAGGCGGAGGTACAAAACTGGGAGAAAAAATAGTAGATGAGCGTGTAAACCTATGGTCAGACCCGCTTAATGATGAGGTGCCAGCAGCCACTTGGAATGGAGCAGGTCAACCACTGAAGAAAACTACTTGGATAGAAAATGGTACGGTTAAGAATCTTGCTTATGGAAGATACTGGGCAAAAGAAAATGGTGTTGAGCCAGTTCCTTTCCCAAGTAATTTTATAATGGGAGGTGGTGATGCATCTCTAGATGATTTAATAAAGAGTACAAGAAAGGGAATCTTAGTCACAAGACTGTGGTACATACGCTCTGTAGATCCACAAACACTGTTATACACAGGTCTTACCCGTGACGGTACTTTTTATATAGAAAACGGAAAAATCAAATATCCAGTAAAGAATTTCCGCTTTAATGAGAGTCCTATTATTATGCTTAATAATCTTGAGACCCTCGGGAAACAGGTACGTGTAGACGGTAGTTTAATCCCTTATATGAAGGTGAGAGACTTTACGTTTACCAGTCTTTCAGATGCGGTATAATATAATATAGTTGATAGGAAACTGGTTACGGCTTTATGCGGTAGCCAGTTTTTATTTTAAGTACGCTTTCGCGAAAGCGTAATACAAACAATCACACTTTACATAAGTTACATAAGGTAATGCCTAATAAATTTTTCTTCACACGCTTACAATACGAATCTGGAGATTGGGATGTAGACCAGCGTATGCCGTCTAACTTGCTTAACTCTCTGGTAGAGTACACCACGCTAGATGTAGACACAAAGGAAAATATCATAACACTGGCTAGTGATGATATTTTTAAATCGCCCTTTTGCTATATCTCTGGGCATAAACTGGTGCAGTTTTCTAAGAAGGAAAAAGAAAATTTTAAACGTTATGTGGAGAATGGAGGCTTTGTCTTTGCAGATGATTGTAACCACGATATAGACGGCCTATTTGCAAAGTCTTTTGAGCGACAGATGGAGGAGATATTTGGTCAAGATAGCCTTAAAAAAATTCCTAATGATCACGAGATTTACAATGTCTTTTTTGAATTTGAAGATGGTCCACCCACCACCTCACAAGAGCTTAACGGCTGGGGAGATGACCTCGTGCACGATTACCTTAAGGCCATAGAGATAAATGGGAGAATAGGCGTGCTGTATAGCAATAAAGATTACGGCTGTGAGTGGGATTATGATTTTAGAAACAAGCGCTGGTATAAAATAGACAATACCCGTTTTGGGGTAAATATTGTGATGTATGCCCTTACCTCATAGTATCGTTTTAATGATGCAGTCTTGCGAGCCAAGAAATAACCAATTTTAAATTGAAAATTGAATGAAACAAGAGTTAGTCACACTACAGCAGGAGGTAAATAGTCTTACTTCAAAACTAGGTGATCTTAAAAAAGAGATAGCAAAGGTTATCATAGGTCAAGAAGATACAGTAGAGCAGTTACTTATCACATTTCTAGCTGGTGGTCACGCTTTACTAGAAGGAGTCCCAGGGCTGGCAAAAACGCTTATGATAAGGACCTTGTCAGAGGCTATAGATCTCGATTTTAAGCGCATACAGTTTACACCAGACCTAATGCCGTCAGATATTGTAGGTACAGAGATTCTAGAAGAAGATCATAGCACCGGTAAAAAATCTTTTGAGTTTAAGAAAGGACCCATATTTGCAAATATTATACTGGCAGATGAGATTAACAGAACCCCGCCAAAAACACAGGCAGCGCTGCTAGAGGCAATGCAAGAGTTTGAGGTTACCTATTCTGGTAAAACCTATGAACTAGAGCGCCCGTTTTTTATACTTGCAACGCAAAACCCTATAGAGCAATCTGGAACATTTCCTTTACCAGAGGCGCAACAAGATCGTTTCTTATTTTATATAAAAATAGGATATCCCACAGCAAGCGAAGAAAAGCATATTTTAAAAAGTACAACAGGCGGAGTAAAGCAAAAGGTACAACCCGTACTAAGTGGTGCCGAAATTTTAAGATTACAAGAGCTTGTAAGGCAAGTGCCTATAAGTGATAATCTTATAGACTTTGTAAGCACCATTGTACGCGCAACACGACCAGAGACTACCGCAAATGATTTTGTAAAGCAATGGGTAGGCTGGGGAGCAGGCCCCAGAGCCGGGCAAGCTATGATACTCACAGCAAAAGCAAGAGCACTATCACAAGGTCGTATAGCCGTAACCCTAGATGATATTAAAAACGTGGCTCTACCAGTACTTCGTCATAGAGTGATTGTAAACTTTAAAGCAGAGGCAGAGGGTATCACTTCAGATACGGTGACGCGTCAATTATTAGATCATACAGACTTTAGCGCATAATATTTATGGCAAAAGACGATTATAGAGCACTTCTTAAACCAGATGTAATTAATACAGTTTCTGGTTTATCACTCATCTCGCGAGTAATTGTAGATGGGTATCTCTCTGGCTTAAATAGAAGCAGACGAGTAGGAGCTGGTCTTGAGTTTAGCCAGTATAGAGGGTATGAGCCTGGTGATGATCTGCGACTTTTAGATTGGAAAATGCTCGCACGTTCTGGACGCTATTATATCAAGCAATCTGAGATTGACACCCATATAACTGTAAAGTTTATTGTAGACACTAGCGCCTCAATGCTTCATAAAGAAGAAGGGTTATCTAAAATGGAGTATGCAAACGTGCTCATTGCTAGTCTCGCTCATCTAGCCCATTCTCAGGGAGATGCAGTGGGTTTACTTACTGTAAATAACAAGCAGTTAGAAACATTACAGCCAGCTACGGGAAAATCACATTTTAATAGGTTTTTATACCAATTACTCGAGCTCAAAAATCAAGGAAGCTGGCCAGAGCGTATAACTAGTGATCAACTTCATAATCGTAGCCATAGAGAGCTTATATTTTTTATTACAGATCTCTATGAGCAAAGCGAAGAAATTACAAATATGATTACTGCCTTGAAGACCTCTCGCAATGAGGTTGCAGTAATTCATCTTTTAGGAAAGCAAGAGCTCGAGTTTAATTATAAAGGGCAAGTAATTTTTGAAGATCTTGAATCTGGAGAAAAAGTAAAAGTAAATGCCAGAGATGCCCGTGCTCAGTACGTACAGGCTATGCAATCATCAATGACAATAATTAAAGAAAAGCTCCTGTCTAGTGGTGTAGGTTATGATCTTTTTACATTAGACAAACATCTAGGAGAGGCATTACAGCTCTTCTTAAAAAAACGTGCAAACTTAATCTAGTATGACGCTCCTACAACCTACATATCTCTGGGGTCTACTAGGATTGTTAATCCCCATAGCCATACACTTGTGGAGTAAACGCAAAGTAAAAACAATACAGGTAGGAAGCACGCAGTTTATAACAGAAACAAAGTCAAAACAGAGTAATAGCATACAGGTTAATGAGTGGTGGTTGCTGCTGCTGCGCTGTTTACTTATCGCTATACTCACAATCATACTAGCACAGCCTTATACAACACATACACCAGATCAAGTAGCGGTAGCTTATATTTTTGAACCCTCACTTATAGACACGCAAGAGGAGCAAAGTCGTTTTAAAACACTACCCTTAGAAGATAGGTTTTTATTAAAAGAGGGATTGCCTAAATGGGATCTGGAGACAGAAATACCACCTAGTAAAACAATACCTAGTTACTGGCAACTTGCACAAGAGATAGCCACCCTAAGAGCAGATAGTGTGGTTGTATTCTCGCAAAATCTCGTTCAAGGTATACAAGGTAAGCGACCTAGCTTAGGTAAACATATAAACTGGGTGTCCATCACATCTCAAGAAGAGAAGGAAGTCCCGTTTTATGCAATACAAGATCAAGATAGTATCACTGTACTTTCGGCAGTAGGGGGGAGTGATTATCACGCTTTCGCGAAAGCAAAAAAAGCAGCATCACAATTTGCGGTTAAAGATGGTACCATCTCTATTATCCAAAACGATACAGAGCGACTAATACCCGTTGTAAAAGAAGATACTATAACGGTAGATGTAATTTATAACAGCTCTTTTGCTACAGAGGCGATGTACCTAGAATCTGCATTAAGAGCAGTAAAAGGCTATACCAGAAAACCTATAACCATTAATATTTATAAAGGTTTAAAAAGTGCGGCAGACCCGGCACCAGATTTTCTAATATGGTTGTCTAATGATGAAGCGCCAGAAGTTGATATTCCAGTTTTGAAATTTGAGGAAGACCTATTTTCAAATAAAATAGTAAAGACTATTTCTGGAACAAACTATACAAATCTCACCCAGAGATTATCACCAGAGATAGTGATTAATAAGAGGTTAGTAGAAGGTGTGTTGCACTGGCTTTCACTAGATGCGGCTGTACAAAGTGATTTTGATAGACTTGATAACAGATCGCTTGCAATGAGTCAGTTTAAACCAAATATGGATGCAAGTAGCTCTATGCCCAGCAAAGAAGTAAAAGCCTCTCTTGTGGACCCATTATGGTTACTGCTTATAGTTATGATTATAATAGAACGTGTTGTTGCAAAACTTAGAAAACAATAATGCTAGAGGGAAAAAGACATATAGCAAAGTACACCAGCCGCTGGCAATTATTGCTAGTAATACAGGGCTTGCTTTATGGTATAGGAGCAGGTGTTTTCTGCTGGTTGTTGAGCAGGCAGTTAGGGATATCTATGTTAGTATTTACTCTAGTAACTGGACTAGCGATGTTAGTATTAAAACCGTGGCGCATTACGGCTACCACAGTAAGTGAGTATCTAGATCATCATCTTAGCAGTGCAGAGTATAGTACTAGTCTATTATTTACAGAAACAACAAGTCTCTCAGGCTTAGGACAATTACAGCAGCATAAAGTAAGTACTGTTTTACAAGAACAAATAAACACCATACGCCCAAAAACAAGTGTAAAGACAGCAGCTATTGTTGCATTTATGCTCATAGGTGCGGGGTACGTGGGTTCTCAATTTATTGTTCCTCCAGTTTTAGATAATGGTGATTCTCAAAAGGAGGTGATACAATTACAGTCTACAGATTCCATAACGCCCTTGCACGCACCGCCGGTGTTAAAACAACAACAGGTTACTATACAGTATCCATCATATACTAAACTAGCAAGTCGTACCACGAGTATTATGAATGTAAAGGCTGTAGAGGGTTCTAAACTTTTTTGGAGTCTAGATTTTGAGGGTTTTATAAAAGAGGTCACACTAGAAGGTCTGGGGACGGGCAAAAAGTTTAATTTAAAAAGAACTAACGAGAACTCACTCAGAGCTTCTGCCAGTTTAATTCCTACTACATCTGGTTATTATAATTTTAATTTTATTGATAGTCTAGATGGTGCATATACATCAGATATTTATGCGATAGAAGTGGTGAAAGATCAACCTCCTGCCATTACCATAAAAGATATCGCTCAGTTTACAACTTTTGAGCATACAGACCGTAAAGTGATAGATTTTAGTGCCTTGATTACAGATGATTTTGGTATCGAGAGTGCTCAAATTATAGCAACTGTAAGTAAAGGAGAAGGAGAGTCTGTAAAGTTTAGAGAAGAAAAAATAGCTTTTGATGCACCCATAACTAAGGGTATAAAAACAATGACCGCGACAAAAAGTATTAGTCTAGATGCCTTAAAAATGGAACTGGGTGATGAGTTATACTTTTATGTAGAGACAAGAGATCAAAAGACACCAAAGCCGAATATCACGCGCAGCGAGACCTACTTTGCAGTGATTAAGGATACGGTGAGTGATGGTTTTGGGGTAGAAGGCACGATGGGAGCAGACCTAATGCCAGATTATTTTAGAAGTCAGCGGCAACTTATAATTGATACAGAAAAACTTATAAAAGATAGAAACACACTTACAAAGCAAGAGTTTACAAATAGGAGCAATGAGCTAGGATTTGACCAGAAAGCCTTGCGTCTTAAGTATGGTAAATTTATGGGTGATGAGGACGACTCAGGTATAGGAGTTGCCCAAGATATAGATATGAGCGATTATGATGAAGATGATCCTACGGCAGGCTTTCGTCACGATCACGATACAGAAAATGAACACAACCTTGTAGAAGAAGACCACGACCACGAGCACGAAGAAGAATCTGAGGGAGAAGAAGAAAAAGAAACCTCCCTCTTTGAAGATTACCTGCATAATCACGATGACCCAGAGGAGTCAACACTTTTTACAGAATCGCTGCGTGGCAAGTTAAAAAATGCAATGGCACAAATGTGGGATGCAGAGTTACATCTCAGACTAGCAGATCCAGATACATCTTTGCCTTACCAGTATAAAGCTTTAAAACTCATACAAGAGATAAAAAACAGTGCACGTATTTATGTGCACCGCATAGGTTTTGACCCTCCACCTATAAAAGAAGATAAGAGACTCTCTGGAGAGATTAAAGAGATAACAAACGTCTTTAAAAAAGAAGATTTTGATAATAAAGACCCTTATGTGTCTATGAGAGAAAGCATAGAGATATTAGAAAAAAGATTACAAAATGAGCGAGAACTTACGGAGGAGGATAAGACCGCTTTCGCGAAAGCGGGAGAAGAACTTGCACAACTAGCCATCTTAGAGCCCTCTAGGCATCTACTTACTTTACAAAAACTCAAATGGCTCACAGAAGATAAGAAACAACCTAAAACCGTGATACAATCTGTACAAAAAGGACTTCTTGAGGCATTGCCTAGAGTATCAGAAACTCCTAAAAACCCAGAAGGGTACACGAGTAAGCTAGAATCATTATTTACAAAAGAGTTACAAAAACGTGATTGATACAATACATTTTTTACGTGAGGATCTTATTTGGCCTACAGTGATAGGCCTAGTGTTGCTCTGGATTTTATTTCTCTGGAAGGAATACAAGGCAGTTACAACCACAAGGTTTATCATACGTGGTATTGTTGCTCTACTAGCACTGAGTGCGGTGGCTTCCTTATTTTTAGAACCTGTAACTTTTCAAAAACAGGTAAAGGAAGTAGCCGTTTTAAAGACAGCAAATTTTGATTCAAATCTAATAGATAGCCTTAAGAGTACAACTCCAGCGCTAAAAACAATTACCTATAAAGAAAATCAAAATCTACAGCCACAATTAGACTCCATAAGTGAGCTCCATATCTCAGGTGACGGGGTTGCTATTTATGATTTGTGGCAGTTTAAAAATAAGAAAGTCTATTACCATCCTCACAAACCCACCTCTGGGATTATAAAACTCGCTTATGATACAGAAGTATTGCTTGGAGATTCACTTACTGTAACTGGTCTATATAAAAACTCTTTTTCTAGTAATACCGTATTGTTACAAGAGTCTGGAGCACGCGCTATAGACTCTGTAAAAATCTTAAATCAAGATGAGACTGTTTTTAAATTACACACACTACCCAAAGCAAAAGGAAATTACCTCTATCATATCATAGTTAAAGACAGTCTGGGTAAGATTATAAGTTCAGACCCGCTTCCATTAACAATAAAAGATCGTGGTCACTTGCGTGTTTTAATGGTGAATACATTTCCTACGTTTGAGACTAAATATCTCAAAAATTACCTAGCAGAGAGTGGTCACGAGGTACTTGTGCGCAGTCAGATTACAAAAGATCGTTATAAGTTTGAAAATTACAACCGTAGCCAGAAAAGCATTTACAATTTTACACGTCAAAACCTTTCTGAATTTGATGTTATAATTACAGATGTGAGCACGTATAATGGACTGAGCCAGCGCTCAAAAAATGCCATTAATTACCGAGTAGAAGAGCAGGGTATGGGACTACTTCTTCAAGCAGATGCCAGACTTATAGAGCAGGGGTCAAAATTTGGTTTTCGCTTTAAGCGAAAAAATATAACAGCATTACAGCTTCCTTCTTGGCCTAGAGTAAAAATACCAGTATACCCTGCCACACTTACAAATGGTGCTCTTGTTGAACCTATACTAGCAACAAAAAATGGCATCTTAAGTGCCTATGCACAAAAGGGAACAGGACGCATAGGTACTCTACTGGCTGAAGATTCTTTTCAATTATTACTAAGTGGTAATGAGGATGTATATCACTATTTATGGAGTGCGGCACTAGGTGAAATAAGCCAGCAACCACAGTCGCTTGTACAGTGGTCACTCAGTGATTATATGGCATATAGTGATGAGCCGTTTCAATTTAATTTGCGCACAAGTATACCATTGCCAAAGGTTGTAATGAATAATGATGTAGTAGTACCCCTTGTACAAAATGTGACGCTGCAAGATGAATGGTCTGGTACAATCTACCCTAATGGTGATGGATGGGTAAACCTCAAGGTGGCGCAGGCTCCCGCTTCTCTAAAGGCTATGTATGTTATAAATGATACCGCGTGGAGGGCAAAAAAGGTGTACAAACAAATAACAGAAAATGCTTCCTTTTATAAGAATGAGAGCAGTCTTTCTTTAGAAAGTTCTATACCTGTACCGTTTACAAAATGGTGGGCATTTACAGTTTTTATTCTAGCAATGGGTTACCTATGGCTAGCCCCTAGAATTTATAAGAGCTAGATGCCTAAGATTTCTTTATCTTTTGCTCATCTGTTGCAAGTCTTTTTTCTTCTTTTTCTACAAATTTTTGATGTTCAGACTGTGCGTAGTGATCTTTTTTTCGGCTATAGATGCTTTTGATACCTTCTGCTTTTCCGTAAATAGTTACCTTGTCGTGAGGTAACATTTTAAAGTTACCAGATGGTGATCCAAAATACCCTACGCCCTCACGCTCTACACCTAGTATAGTGATTCCCTCCTCACGTAGGTCTAACTCTTGTAATGTGCGATGACACATCCAGCCATCATCATCTACCTGTGCTTCTATAATTTTATAGTTGTCTTTGAGGTGTAATACGGCAGCATAATCATTAATCTCAAGATCTGTATATTTTTTGAGCATTTTATTTATGATACGTGATAGCCCTCTGTCTACCCAAGCGCTCCTTATACCTAACCATAGTACAATCATTCCTCCCACTATAATTAGAAAACCATAAAGTCTAGAAGCATTAGACTCTGGTAATACAAATGTGAGGATAAGTGAAGACATTGCTGTTACAATACCCGCGTTACCTATGAGCATAAGGTTATAGATAATCTTACGTCTCACAGGGTGATTCATAATATTTTCTGTTTCTTGAGTGCTTAGACCAGCACCTGTGTAAGCAGATCTTGCTTGAAATTTGGCACTCTCGCTAGATAGACCTGTATGTACAAGTGCGATAGTCGCTATTCTGGTAATGAGTACCGAGAGTGTGACAATAAGAAAAAGGGATACTGCTGCAATCATAATTTGATGTTGTTATATAAAGTAATTTATGCTAGCAACTTAACCTCCTAGTGTGTTGAGATAAAATGCCAGCACGAGTCCTATGGCTGTTGCCAGGCCTGTCCAGTATTTATCTTCTTTAAAAGCCTTTGGAAAAACTTCAATTGCTAGTGAAGCCACGACCGCTCCTCCAGCAAAACAGCGTATAAGGTCTAATGTGTCATTAGACACTTTGTCAAAGAAAAAATAGCCCACAAGTGCTGCTATAGATAACACAATTGCTGTGGCTGTCCATAACCAGATAATAGATTTTGAAGATCTACCATCGGCTTTCATTTCTTTTGCTCCACCTGCAGCCTCGGGTAGATTAGATAGTACAATAGAGCCAGATAGCGCTGCTACTGTGAGTGGGTCTGCACTTATAAGTGCAACCCCCAGTGCTAAGTTTTCTGGTAACCCGTCTAGGGTAATCGCAGCAAGTAAGCCTGAGCCACCGCTACTGGTACTCCATTTTTCTTTCACATAAAAATCAAGAATGGTAAATACAATAGCACCAGTAAAAACAGCTATGAGTGGTGTGATTATAGGCTCTTTTTCTAACGCAGGCTGTATAAGTTCAAGTACTGCAGATACCATAAGCGCTCCTCCTGCGAGTGCAACTAGAAAGCCTTCAGTTTTATTAGAAAGCCTACCATATACTCCCCATAGTGCGCCTGCGATAAGAGCAAAAGAAACAACGCAGATTACAATGATTGTAGTTAACATAATGTGCTAATATTATTTTTGAGTTCTTTTAAAATAATCTATGACGTGTAAACTTGTAAAACCGTGTATGAGTATACTAAATAGAATAACGTAGCTCACAATGCCAAAAAGCTCATCATAATCGGTAAATTTTCCTTTCATAAGAGCATAGCTTAAGTAAAAGAAACTACCTATACCTCGTATTCCAAAAAAGCTTATTGCCCATTTTTTTGGCCCAGAAAAATCTGTTGTGAGCATTGCCAGATACCCAAAAATAGGTCTCAAAATAAGTACAAATGCTAAACTCGCTATGACTCCCCAAATATCTGTATAAGAAAGAATACCAGACACAACAGCCCCACCAAAAAATATTGTCCATAAGGCAACTAGTAGCTTTTCTGTCTCCTCGGCAAAGTGAAGCATTGTGGTGTTTATATTATCATCTGAGTTTTTACCACAATGAAACTGCATAAATACCCCGGCGGCAAATACACTTAAAAATCCATAGGTGTGTAGTACTTCTGCAATACCGTACGAGAAAAAGGTGAGGGCGACCGCAATAAAGCCATCTAAAATATAACGACGGTTTTCTTTACTATGATATTGTACAACCCAGCTGTATATATAGCCTATAAGAGCCCCAATGAGCACACCACCTATAATTTTAAAAAAGAAATAGTACCCAATAAAATGTAGCCAGTCTATTTCTGAAAAACTAGCCGCATTACTCCACAAAATCGCTAAAAAAACAAATGGAAATGCAAACCCATCATTAATACCAGCCTCTGCCGTGAGTGTATATCTTAAGCCTGTATTGCGCTCTTTAAAACTTTGTCGCTCTTCTAGTTGTAACTCACTTGCAAGTACAGGGTCTGTTGGTGCTAGAACCGCTGCTAGTAGTAGTGATACGGGGCCGTTGAGGTCTAGTAGGTAGTACGCAATAAGAAACACAGCAATCATAAAGAGAGGCATTGTTATGGCGATGAGTGATAGTGGTTTTTTCCAGTCACTCCATTTGTAACTTGTGCCTATTTTGAGCCCGGCGGTCATTAAACTTATGATGACAATAACCTCACTTACTATTTTTCCAAATTCTAGTTCCCAAAGAGGATCTGGCCAGGGCAGTGGGGCACCCAGATAGTATAAACACACCCCGAGTAATAGTAAAGGAATGATGTATGTTATTTTGAGTTTTTTTGAATATACAGGTATAAAGGCCATTAGGGAGATGGCAAAACCGGTATAGGCAAGAGCTGGAAAGTATGACGATATTTCTATAACTGCCATCACTATTCGACTATTGTTTCAATGGTGCGGCTTAGTTGTTTTTGAGGCTCTAATTTTGTGTATGTGCTCTTTTTTGTGATATCTAGAGATTCACTTTCTGCATCAGGAAGACCTAGCCAAGGTTCAATACACACATAGTCTGCTCCAGGTTGTGCCCAAAGTGCAAGATTTGGGTAACCAGTAAATCGTACAATTATACCCTTGGTTTTTGACTTTTCGCGTAAGCGTACCCAATTATAATCTATATCAGAAAAAATGAGTGCATCCTTATTAAACAATGATTTAGACAGTGAGAGTAGAGCCCCATCTGTATTTATATCGCGTGTCACTGAGGTGAGTAGCCCAGTATTATCTAGTGTAAGTGACGATAGGTTTTGTGCCTCTGGAAACTCTATTACATAATCTGAAAGTTCTTTTTTATCCCTTACGGGACACGCATATGCCGTGTGACCGCCAAAGGTAAAGTACATAGGGACGGTGTCTAGATTTACCACCTCGTAAGCCATAAGTAAGCGGTTATCTTCTAGTGTGTATGTTATTGTAAATGAAAATTTAAAAGGGTACAAAACCAGTGTATCTTCATTATGACTTAAGGTAAAAGAGCACGATGAGGGGCTTAACTGTTTGTAAAAAAAATGGTCATTATCACGAGCTATGCCGTGTTTTGTCATAGGGTAGGCGGTTTCTTTATAAATGATGGTACCTTCTTTTATGGTGCCTATAGCGGGAAATAAAGGTGGCGAACTGCTTCTCCAAACTTCTGGATTGATTTGCCAGATGTATTCTTGTCCAGTTTTATTATTTGTGAGTGATCTTATCTCAGCACCTTTTGCAAGGATGGAGCAGGTGAGGTGCTCGTTTGTAATAGTATGCAGCATATATAGGGTTGTTGTGGTCTGTACTTAAAGGTAGTATAATTTATGGCAAGTTGCATACCCTGTTTATGATAACTACGCTTTCGCGAAAATGGTCTTCTCTTATAACCATCTCATAATTAAAGTACTCAATGTGCTTTGTTGCAAGTTCTTATTACAATATCAAGAGTGAAAATAAAAAAAGGCTACTTGAGGGTAAGTAGCCTTTTGGGTCAATATGATTACGCTTAGTACGTCTAACAAATCAATACTCAATCACATTGAAAAAAGGGGGATTAATGCTTTATAGAGTCTCTTCTGGTCTAATTCAAATAAAAACTGAAAAGTTTATTACTTAGAGCGTCTATGTTCTTTTTTCCTTACAAAAAACTTTATGCTGACAGTAGGTGCCTGTTCTTTGTAATGACAAATGTAGGTATCTACTTGATTTTTAAGGGTAAACCCAGCTGCACACCTAGGGATTAGATAAAACGTTGTTTGTAATAGATAAACTACACAAGATATTGCAATTTATAAGTAGCTATGCATATTGAAGACCTTAGGTGGTAAAAGTAGATTAATTACAATATGATGAATGTACTAGAAGCAACCGTAGGTTATTTAGCGTAGACGCTACATTGCTTAAGTATTAAACAAAAAAAGGTACCCAGCGACGGATACCTTTTGCAAATAAATTGGTTTAAATACCCCTAATAATCTAAACCGTGGCAAGAATACTAGATTTTCTGTTAGGTATTTTACGGATTTCCTTTTTTTGGAGTAAAAAAGTCAATTTTTTTTAGATTATTTTTTTGGGACACTATATAAACAGTAATATAATAGTGAGTATAAATCCACCTATGGCAAAGAGCATCCCTTTTTTAAAAATGGGCATTTTAGGCGTGTACATCCAGAATGCAGAGATTACAAAAAAGAGTAAAGAAGCTCCAAAGAAAATATTTAAGAAGTATACAGGGCTGTTAGTCGTCGCTTTATGGAGGTGCTCCATCTTATCAAGTATATAAGGAAGTTCCATCTTGCGAGTGGTTACAATACCGGTTTCTTGATTATATGACCCTCCTTTAAAATAGAAAACAGCTCCCTCAGTCTTAGTCACTTTTGGGTTTTTGCGCAATTTTGAACTCAACTCGCTTGAGGTAAGCTTAGGCTCCATTTGCTTTTCTGTAATCACTTCGTGTTTTAAAAAATCTGTATTTCTATACACCATTACAATACCACTTATGGCATAGACAGCCATAATACCGGCTAGAAAGAAACCTAGGTATCTATGTATTGAACGTACTTTTAATGAAAATGGAGTTTTGCGTTTTGCCATAATGGTCGTGTTATGAAATCTTTGCGCTCTTCATTAGAACAAAGTTTACTGTGTAAAAAAATAAGTCGCAAATGTAGTCTTCTTAAAATAAACCTGAAATAGGGTTTACTATATTATTAAATACCAATAGTCACCTTAAAAAGATGACTATTGGTATTTACATTCAATGAAGTAATTTTAAACACTCGTTAGAAATTATAACTTACAACACCAGATAGCGTTCTAGGGTCAGTTTGATTTATGAACCTTGTTCTATATGCATTGTAACCTATTTCATCAAAAAGGTTATTTATCAACAATCTTGCACTCCAGTTTTGATTAAAAACATATGATGCTTGGAGGTTAACTTGAGTAAAAGCCTCTATATCAAAGGGTTCTTGGTTAGGAACAATACCCTCGTGACTTACAGCTCCTGCAGACCAATCATTTACAGGTCTTTCTCCAGTATAATAAACTCCACCACCTAGTGATAAACCTTTAAGTCTATTTTTAAAAGAATAATTTAAAAAGAGATTTGCTGTATGACTAGGTGTGTTGAGTGGGGAAGAACCATAAACAAATGATGTATGGTCTTTGTACTGTGCATCTATGTATGAATATCCTGCTACAGCTGTGAGATTTTCTAGTATTCTACCAGTTAGTTCTAGTTCTACCCCTTGTCTTTGATCATTACCTCCTTTTTCATAAAAACCTGTGGCAATAAAGTTATCATCATAGACCGGTAAATTAATATTGCGATTATTAATCTTAAAATAAGTTACATTAAAACGTAGTCTGTCATTGTACCAGCTTGTTTTAATTCCAGTTTCTAGTTGATCAAAACGCTCATTACCAAGGGCGTTACCGTTAATATCTATTCTATTTCCGGTGCGAGGGTATGCGCTATTTGTATATGAAGCAAATACATTGAGATGTGATGAAGGAGAAACTACAACACCTACAAGAGGGCTAAAGGCATTACTGCTCGTTATTTCATCTCCTGTAATAGTTTCTGTAGTGCTATAACGTAACCCTATAAATGTGTTAAGCCATTTATTCCAAGATATAACATCTTGTGCTACAAAGCCTAGAGCGTTTGTCTCTGATACTGTTGAGTTTTCAACTTCAAAATCTAGATTAGGAAGTACATTACTGTTTGCCATAAACACATTTAATGTATCAACGACATTTACAGTTTCATTACCATAAGATGCATAAGAGGTTCTGTAATCTAATCCTATTTGAAAAGTATGTTTTATTGAGCCGGTTTGTACATCTTTACCTATTAAGTCTAGTTGTAAGGTGCTATTGTTATCTGTTCTATAAGCACTTGAGTAGCCTCTCTCTCTAAGATTATATTGTGTTTCATTATTTAAGGAAACAGCTCCTCCTAGACTTGCTCCCTTATCATTAAGATCTAATTGTGAAGCATAGTAAGCTGTCTTAAGGGTGAGTCTATCTGAAAGAATTCTATCAAACCTCACGGCGTATGTCGTGTTTTTTGTTACTGCTTTATCATTTTCAAAACCCAAAAATTGATCATAAGGTAAGTCGTAAATTGCATTTGTATCATTCTCATCTAGATTTACGGTCCCTATATCAGGAGTTCGGCTATCATAAAAATGATCTAGTTCTAAGGTGAGCTTAGACTTATTATCTATTTTAAATTCAAGTGAGGGATTTATATAAAAACGCTGAGATGAAATTCCCGAACGATAACTATCAGACCTTTGAATAGCTCCATTTATTCTATAAGCTATGGTTTCTTTTTGATTAAGCGGTCCATATACATCTGCTGTTGTACGAGTGAGTCCAAAACTCCCTACACGTTGCGAAACTTGACCTCCAAAACTATATTTTGGTGTTTTAGTAACTATGTTAACAACCCCTCCAGGACTACCTAAATCTGTAGCAACACCTTGAGTAATGGCTGCAGCCCCTTTTAAAACTTGAATGTTATCTACCCCTTGCATATCTGTAAGTATACCAACACCTCTAAAATCTGAGTGTACACGTACACCATTCTTTAAAATTGGGATTCCTCTAAAGCCTCTAGATGAAATGCTTTCTCTTTTGTTACCGTATGTTGCAAAAGTGTAAACACCAGCTACATTTTTTGTAGCGTCTGCAATGGTTAATGCTCCCTGATTTTCTATAAGCTTTTCAGAAATAACAGAGATACTTTGTATTTGTTCGTGTGTTGCTAGCGGTAGTCTTGTAAGTGCCTCAATTTTATCTGGATGACTATTGCGCCTCCCAAAAACTTCAACCTGCTCGAGAGAGTTGTCGAGGTCTAGTATGAAGCTGTAGTTTACTGTTTTATTTGACGTAAAAGTTATGTCTTCCGTTTTTGTTACAAAACCCACAGCGCTTACTTGAATTTTGTAATTACCATCATTTTTTATTGATAAGGTATAAACACCTTGTTCATCTGCTGCGGTACCTTTCTTTAGACTTGGTATATAGATGTTTGCAAAAGGAATAACTTCATTATGCATTCCTTTTACTGTTCCACTTATGGTGGGTTTGTCTTGAGCAACTACTACAGATAAAAACAGTAATTGTGTAAAGAGTAATAAATATTTCATTGATTGTTTTTATTTAGATTAAATATAAATAGAGAGCAAAACTAATAGAAGATTTTTGCATAATCAAAATTATTTAGAACTAATCTAAATAATTTGTTGCGTCTTTTTGTAATCCTTTCGGAATGAGTACGATGTACTCCAGAGAGGATTTAATTTAAGGTTGATTCTATAAGAGGGTAAAAAAACCAGCGCTTGAGCTGGTTTTGAAAGTAATTATTGTCAGTGATTAACAAAAAATATGAATAGCGATTTTTTAAACGAGATTTATTAATTTCAAGAGAATTTTCGCGAAAGCGGTCTCTTAAACTACTAGATTTTAAGTATTTGCATTAATAGTATAGTCTAAAGTCTAGTAGCTTACAGAGTTTGTAATGTTTTTGAAACATCTGTTCTACAACTTCTTTAAAGTCATCATTTTCTTGAAACATAGTAATAAACACCCTGTCTATAGTATTATAACTTAAGATGTCTTTATTCCTTGATCCATAGCCAGATATGGCTCTTGCTCCAGTTACATCTAAAAAGTATTGTGACTCTTCATCAGTAAGATCTAGAGCTTTTCTGTTTGAAAATTGAATGATTTTACCGGTCATCTTCCCCTCAAAAATTTCGGCTATCTCCTCAATGCTATAATAGTAATCATTGAGCATAATATTATTAGGCTGGCCAGACATTATGAGATATATAATTTCGTAATCCTTAAAATTATGGTCATCATAAATGAGCGTATTTAGGCTATCTTCTAGTCCTTCTATAGTGTCGCAACTTTTGTAAATACTAGTAATTCCTTGCGTTAAGGCAATATCTTCTAGGGTTTTTAAAACAACTGTCGTGGCTTCTAGCTCTACATCTGGCACTGCCTCAAGGCAGTAAACAAATTTTTCTGCCTCGGTATAAGGTGTAAGATGCGATAGGGGCTCATTCATAACACAATGTGCAGTTAAGTGGTTAAGCTAGATAATTGCTTATACCAATATATTTTTCTGAATTGTAAAAATAATATAAAACCTTTCCATTAGTTTCTAAAAGCCTCCCGTTTACCTTAAGAAATTATCAAGAATTCTTTTGATCTAGTCTTTAAGGAACTTTTTATCGTAGTGTTTTGTCTTATACTTTATTAAAAAGCAGCGTTAAGGTGATTTTAATAAGTTTATGTACGCTTTCGCGAAAGCGGTATCAATCTTTTTAAAATTTGTGACCACGATATAATAAATTTTTGATAGTTTTATTTTAAAGTTCAGTAAATAAGACTGTTAACTGTGTAAATGAGGAGAATGATATGGCTAAAGCTATAAAAAGTATGACGTTAGATAAGAAACCTACGTACCAAGAATTAGAAAGGGAGATAGCGGTTTTAAAATCTGAGAGAGAACAGAGTTATAAGACGCTCTTTGATAATTCTACCATATCTATATGGAATGAAGATTTTACCTTAGTGTATAAAGAAATAGAAAGAATAAGAACAGATAAAATTTCTGATATAAGGGAGTACTTAAAGGAAAATCCCGATACGTTGTTCCTACTATTGCAAAGCTTGAAGATTAATAGTGTTAATGAGGCTACTTTAAAGCTTTTTAAAGCAAGTAGTAAACAAGATTTTTTAGATAATATACAACGCACATTTGGTGAAGGAGCGACTAAAGTGTTTGTAAATCTTATAGTTGCTATTTGGAACAATGAGAAATCATTTTCATCAGAAGTAAATTACAAAACGCTCAAAGGAGATGAGTTTGCGGCTATGATATCTCTTAACCTACCGCAAAATTTATTTGAGCAAAAAACGGTTCCAGTTACTATACAAGACATAAGTGCGCTTAAGGAGGCAGAGAATGCCAAGAAAAAATCGATATTAAATTTACAACAGGCTCAAAAAATTGGAAAAATAGGCAGCTGGGAGTGGGATTGGAAAACCGGTGCTGTTTACTGGTCTGATGAAATGCTTAATATTTTTGGGCTGAAGAGAGGAGAGATGGAGCTTACAAGCCTGAATGTGGGGCAATTTGTTGTAAAGGAAGATAGAGAAAAAGTAAATGATATCATTAGAGGGCTTTACAAAGGTAAAGGTATGAAGCCTTTTAAATTTAGTATTTTAAGATCTAATAGTGAGATAAGACATTTAAATCATCTAGCGATAGAAGTTGAAAACGGAAAAGTTTTTGGAGTAACACAAGATGTTACTGATATTAAGAATATAGAAAATGACTTAAATGCAGCACAAACTCTTGCAAAAGTAGGTAGCTGGATAGTAGAGATCCCTACATTAAAAATGGAATGGTCTAATGTTATGTATCCTATCTGGGGTTTTGATTCTTCACAAGGTACTCCAGAATATGAAAAACTAATTGATCGAGTACATCCTGATGATTTGGAGTTATGGAATGTCTCTGTACAAACAGCCATAGATTCTGGCATTTCTTATGACATTGAGCATAGAGTCTGCCCTCCTGACGGAGTACAAAAAGTGGTGAGAAGTATTTGTGAGCCTGTAGTAGGTCCAAACGGTAATGTAATAAGTTTAAAAGGGACCGCTCAAGACATTACAGAGCAGAGACTCTTAGATCAAGAACTTATAAGAGCAAAGGAAGAAGCCGAAAAAAGTAAAAACCATTTTAATAATATTATAGATAATATAGGTGACCCTGTTTTTGTAAAAGATGATCAAAGTAGACTCCTTGTAGTTAATGATGCATTTTGCAAGCTTTTTGGTTTTGATAGATTAGATATTATAGGTAAAACTCTTGCAGAAGACGTAACAAAGGAGGAAAGGGATGCCTTTTTAGAGATTGACAGAAAGCTTATAAGCGATGGTATAGAGAGTATAAATGAAGAGTCTATTACTATACGAGATGGAGAGACACAAAGAATTTCTACTAGAAAGACACGATTTATAGATAATGAAGGTGAAGTTTTTATAGTAGGTGTTATACACGATATTACAGAGCGTTTTAAGACAGAAACCATAATAAAAGAGGCAAAGGAGCGTGCCGAGGCAAACGAACGACGTTTTAGAATTTTAATGCAAAATCTAGAAGCAGGTGTTGTGGTACACGCCCCAGATACTTCAATAGTGCAATGCAATGATAGGGCTTCAGAAATATTGAGTATAGATCAAGAAGCTATACAAGATAAAGCGCTTCGTTATGTCAATCCTAAACTTATAAATTTAGATAAGTCACCACTAGCATTATCAGAATATCCCGTAAATAAAATAGCAAGGACTAAAGAGTCTATAAATAATCAAATTATCGGGCTTCTAGGTGATAATGATAAGGAGATAAAATGGACAACTCTTAATGGTTTTCCCGTACTTAATGATGTAGGAGAAATTACAGAGATAGTTACGGTCTTTATTGATATAACAGAACAGCGACAAAATGAAAAGGATAAACTTAAAGCCAAACTATTATTAGATAAAACAGAAAACGAACTTAGTGATGCCCAAGCCCTCGCAAAAATTGGTAGTTGGCTAGTTAGACCATCCGGTATGAAGATGGAATGGTCTAAAGAAATGTATAATATTTGGGGTTTTGACTATGGAAAGAAATTACCAGATTATGAAAGCGTAGTGGAGAGAGTACATCCAGATGATATGGAACTTCTTAAAAATGCTATAGATAAAGCAATAACCAAAGGAGAGCCATATAATATAGAGTATAGAATTTGTATTCCTAACCGTCCACAAAAGACTATAAGAGCAATATGTCAGCCCGTGATGGGGGAGGATGGAAAAGTAATAAACCTTGCGGGAACTAATCAAGATATAACCGAGCAAAAGAAATTATCAGGTGAACTTATAAGCGCCAAAGAGAAAGCCGAAGAGAGTGATAGATTAAAGTCTGCTTTTCTCGCAAATTTAAGCCACGAGATGCGCACCCCAATGAATGGTATTTTAGGCTTTTCAGAATTACTAAGGAGAAAAAACATATCTGAAGAAAAAAAGGATATCTATCTAGAACTTTTAGAAAAAGAAGGACACCGTCTTTTGAGTTTTATCTCTAATATTGTTGATATCTCTAAGATAGAGTCTAACATCATAAATATCGAAAATTCTCACCTTAACCTCAATTCACTTATTGATGATTTATATTCAAAATATCAATTAAAACTAGAAGGGACAAATATTAAACTTGAAGTTAATAAGGCGCTATCAGATACAGACAGCGCTATAGAAACTGATGAAAATAAACTCGTTCAAATATTATCTAACCTACTAGAAAACGCAATAAAATTTACAAAGGAGGGCTCTATAGAATTTGGCTACACTTTAAAAGAAGAAATACTACAATTCTATGTTAAAGATTCTGGAATAGGAATAGATGAAGAAGAACAAAAAAACATCTTTGACCGATTTACGCAGGGTAAAAGAGAACAAACTCATAATCTAGGTGTAGGATTAGGTTTGTCTATTGTAAAAGGTCTAATTAAAATTTTGAATGGATCTGTATGGATAGAATCAAAAATAGGTGAAGGATCAATATTTTATTTTACAATTCCTTATAAACAAGTAGCAGACAAGATTGCTATTGTAAATGACCCTAGTGAAACAACTTTAGAAAATGGTGATTTTACAATTTTAGTAGCCGAAGATGATAATTTGAGTTTTCTTTACATAAAAGCTTGTCTTTCTAATTATAACTGTACTGTTATACGGGCTGTTAATGGAAAGGAGGCCGTAAAAATTGTTAATGAAAACCCCTCACTAGATCTCGTATTAATGGATATAAATATGCCAGAGATGGATGGTAACGATGCTCTAGTAGAAATAAGGAAAACAAATAAAGAAATAAAAGTAATTGCCCAGACCGGTCTCGCTATGTCTGGTGATAAAGAAAAAATGCTCAATGCTGGCTTTACTGACTATGTATCAAAACCTATTTCTACCTCACAACTCATAAGCACAATAAACAAGCACTTAAAAATAGCAACGTAAACTCATAGCGTTATAAATTGTCAACGTAATATTTGTCACCCAAAAATAAAAAACCCCGTAAACACTAGTGTCACGGGGTTTAATTGTGGAGTCGGAGGGATTCGAACCCTCGTCCAAACAAGCAATGTTACTGCTTTCTACGTGTGTAGTCTCTGTTTAAATTTTCGTGAGATTGCCGGTCAGTGACTACCAACGCACCCCTTATCTTCAATTAAGTTTCTCTCTCGCATCAAAGCCCTACAAGAGATAGGTTTACTTTTACGAAGTCACTATATCGATTGCCGTAAACCAAGGCTCTCGAGTGACTTCCTGCTTGTCTACCTTGTAGACCGAGGCGTAATCTTACTATAATTCAGATTATGCAGCTAGGGCGTAGTTATTCTCGCCGTTTAAAAAAGTTGAAATATGAGATTTACGAGCTATTTTCCAGCGCTCGACACGCTTACAATACCATTGATCTCGCTGTCAAAACCAGTCGACCCCAGTAGTATCACTCTCACAGGTACTCCTTAACTCATAAGCTGTAAACATTATAAGTTCTCTTGTACGCTTTCGCGAAAGCGGAATAGCAAATATAGCACTAAACCTTATATTTGCTCTTAATAAAATGCAAAAGCTATACCAACAATATAGCCTGCCAAAACTTCACACACATTATGAAATTTGCCATCATCACAGAACGTAAGAATCCGCCAGACAGAAGAGTTGTTTTCTCACCAGAAAAACTAGCCGAAGCACGAGAGCAGTTTGAAGATGCAAGTTTTGTGGTTGAGGAGTCAGACATACGCGTTTTTCCTGATATGGCATACACTATAAATGGTTTTGATGTACAAGAGGATGTAACAGATGCAGATGTAATGATAGGTGTGAAGGAAGTGCCCCTTGATGCTTTAATACCTGGTAAAAAGTATTTCTTTTTTAGTCATACTATAAAAAAGCAGCCTTATAACCGCAAGTTGCTCAAGGCTATTCTTGATAAAAATATTGAGATGTATGATCACGAGGTAATTACTAGAGAAGACGGAGCACGTCTTATAGGTTTTGGCCGTTATGCAGGTCTCGTAGGCGCATATAATGGTTTTAGACTACTAGGGCAGCGAGATGACTTATTTGAGCTTCCTAAAGTAGAGAGTCTAGCAGATCTTGATGCTGTAAAAGAAGAACTGGATAAAATTAATGTACCGGCAATAAAAATTTGTCTTTCTGGTAGTGGTAAAGTAGCTAGAGGTGCAAAGGAAATACTGGACCATCTTAAAATAAGAGAAGTAACAGACCAAGAGTACTTAAGTCAAGAATTTACAGAGCCAGTATATTGCCTTATAGATGTACTAGAATATAATAAAAGAAAAGATGGCCAGCCGGGCAGTAGAGCAGAGTTTTATAAAGATCCTTCTGGATATGAAAGTGATTTTATGAAATATGCAAAGGTTACAGATTATTTTATAGCGGGCCACTTTTATGGAGATGGCGCTCCTTACTTGTTTACGCGAGAAGATGCAAAACACCCAGATTTCAAAATCAACCTAGTTGCAGATATATCTTGTGATATAGATGGGCCAGTTGCAAGTACCATAAGACCATCTACCATTGCTGAGCCTTTTTATGGATACAACCCACATACTGAGAAAGAAGATAACTATAAGAATGAGGGTGTGATAGCTGTGATGGCGGTAGATAATCTTCCTTGTGAGTTGCCTAAGGATGCGAGTGAAGGTTTTGGAGAATTATTTTTAGAACACGTCATTCCAGCATTTTTTAATGGTGATAAAAATGGTATACTTGAGCGTGCCCGTATGACGCAAGATGGTAAGCTTACCCCACGCTACGCTTACCTTCAAGATTATGTAGATGGTAGGGAATAATGTTAATAGCGTCCTAATTTTCTTACATTAATTAATGTCTTTAGGGGCTCCCTTTGTATCTTTGTACGTTCAATCAAAAGAATTACATGAAGGTTTTAATTACAGGTGCCACGGGATTAGTGGGGACAGCCCTAACAGAATTATGTCACAAGAATGGAATTGATGTTAACTATCTAACGACATCAAAAGATAAAATACAATCAAAAAATAATTACAAAGGATTTTACTGGAATACAAAAACAGATGAGATTGATGATGCCTGTTTTGAAGGTGTAGATACTATTTTTCATCTTGCTGGAGCTACGATTGCCCAGCGCTGGTCTGTAGAGAATAGGAAAGCTATTTTTGAAAGCCGGGTTGTAACTACAAGGTTACTTTATAGTACGCTTTCGCGAAAGCGTAAAAATGGCGAGACTGTTACCGTAAAGCATTTTATTAGTGCAAGTGCTATAGGAGGCTATCCATCTTCTTTTACAGAACTATATGATGAGTCTTATCCTGAATATGCATCTGGCTTTTTGGGTCAGGTTGTGGAACAATGGGAGACAGCTGCGCTGGAGTTTCAAAAAATAGATGTTATGACCTCTAGAGTACGCACAGGCGTAATACTTGATAAAGAAGCAGGTGCATTACCTAAGCTTATGAAGCCTATTTCTTATGGAGCAGGTGCGCCGTTAGGTACTGGTAAGCAATGGCAATCGTGGATACATATAGATGATATGGCTGGTATATACTACCACATTTATGAAAACAAATTATCTGGCGTTTATAACGGCGTTGCACCCTCACCAGTAACCAATAAAAAGTTTACAGAAGTGGTGGCAGATGAGTTAGGTAAACCACTTATACTTCCTAAAGTACCTGCGTTTGCTCTTAAGCTTATGCTGGGCGATATGGCTGCGGTGGTTTTAGAAAGCCAGAAGGTAAGTGCCCTTAAAATACAAGAAGACGGTTATAAATTTAAATATAGTGATATAGATAGTGCAGTAGCAGACTTGCTCGCATAAAAAAAGCCACTCGATAGAGTGGCTTTTTAATTATATAGCTTATTGAACTTATGCTTTAGTCGCTTGAAGTTTTACAGTAAGCTGGATATCATCAGAGATAAACTTATCTCCTAAGTTATCAAAGATAGATTTTGACCCATAATTTACTCCCCAGTTTGTACGGTCTATTGTAAATGGCTCACTTGTAAGTGTCATATTTGCTCCATCTACGCTATAAGTTACAGGGAACTCAATGTTCTTCTTTTGATCTCTTATTGTAAGGTTACCTTGCATCATTTTCTTTCCTTCTTTTTCTGTAACTCCAGTTACTTCAAAAGCTGCTGTAGGATATTTTGCCACATTAAAGAAGTGATCTTCTTTACCCTCAGCCTGTCCTTTAAGGTGTCCTTCTAAAGATGCTTTACCATCACCTTCTAGATCTGTAACTGTAATACTAGTCATATCTATTAGGAAGGTACCTGTAATTTTGTCTCCAGCTACTTTTACAACACCACTCTCGATGTTTATAGTACCCGTGTGATTTTCTGTTGGCTTGCTACCTACCCAGTCTATGGTAGACGCACTAGTGTCTACAGTAAATTTCATAGCATCTGCTACAGTTGCAACTTCTTTAGCTTCGGTAGCCTCAGTTTCGTTTGTTTTGTCTCCTTTACAAGACACAGTTCCTGCTATAAGAGCAATTACTGCAAGAGTATTTAAGATTTGTTTTTTCATTTTGATATATATTTAGTGAACTGCAAAATTAACATTTATTTATAGTCGTCTTCTTAATAATTTCATAAATGCATCATATTAATGTAAATAAGTTTTTGGTAAAGTTGGAAATGAGCATTTTTAAAGAGGGAAGGTGGATTGACTCAGGCTGTTTTTATAGAACTAAAAAAGCAATGACATTTTGACATTTTACAGCAATTGGCAGTACTTTTGCCATTTCAGTAAAAAATTGATTTAAGACCACTATGGCAACAGAAGATAAAAAACAAGATACTACCGTAGACGAGGCTGCTCAAGAGCAGCTTGTAAACGAGGCAGAGCAGGCAAATGAGACTAAAGAAGCCGAAGATGCGGCTCCTAAAGATGAGCGTACTGAGCTAGAAGTTGCTCAAGATGATCTTGCTGCCGAGAAAGATAAGTTTTTACGCCTATTTGCAGAGTTTGAAAACTATAAACGACGCACTACAAAAGAACGTATAGAATTGTATAAAACTGCAGGTCAAGAGGTAATACAAGCGTTATTACCTGTGGTAGATGATTTTGATAGAGCGCTTAATGAGTTTAAAGGAGATAAGGATGATATACACGTAAAAGGTATGACCCTTATAAGCAATAAATTTAAGGAGACACTTAAGTCTAAAGGACTTGAAGAAATGGAAGTAAAGGCTGGAGATGCTTTTGATGCAGATCAGCACGAGGCTATTACTCAAATACCTGCACCTAGCAAGAAGCTCAAGGGTAAAATTGTAGATGTGATAGAGAAGGGGTATAAACTTGGAGATAAAATCATCCGGTTTCCTAAGGTAGTTACAGGACAGTAATATAAGTAGTACAAGGAAAAGTGTAGATGAGCATCTACCGTCCTTAATGATTTAAGAGTGCTCAGTCTTACTGAGTTTTTATTATGAAAGAAGATTTTTACGACATATTAGGTATCTCAAAAGGAGCTACTGCAGCAGAGATAAAGAAAGCATACCGTAAGAAGGCGGTACAGTATCACCCTGATAAAAACCCAGGTGATGAAACTGCAGAGGCAAACTTTAAGAAAGCGGCAGAGGCTTATGAGGTATTAAGTGATGAGCAAAAACGTGCTCGCTATGATCAATATGGTCATCAAGCCTTTGAAGGCGGCGGCGGCTTCGGCGGTGGCGGGATGAATATGGATGATATTTTTAGCCAGTTTGGAGATATCTTTGGCGGCGCTTTTGGCGGTGGCGGGGGTGGTTTCTCTGGTTTTGGTGGAGGCTTTGGCGGCGGTCAGCGTCGTGTGAAAGGAAGCAACCTTCGTATACGAGTGAAGCTCACACTAGAAGAAATAGCAAACGGCGTAGAGAAAAAAATCAAGGTAAAGCGTAAGAAGCAAGCGGCTGGCGTATCATATAAAACCTGTACAACTTGTAATGGTGCTGGACAAGTCACCAAGATCCAGAATACTATCTTAGGTCGTATGCAAACTAGTGCACCTTGTACTACTTGTGGTGGATCAGGACAGATGATAGACAAGCGTCCTGCTGGAGCAGATGCTCAAGGACTCATTGTAGATGAGGAAACAGTAAGTATCAAAATACCAGCTGGAGTAGTAGATGGTATGCAGCTCAAAGTGACGGGTAAAGGTAATGAGGCTCCAGGTAATGGAATCGCTGGAGATCTACTAGTAGCAATAGAAGAAAAAGATCACGACTTTTTACAGAGAGAAGGAGATAATTTACACTATGACCTTTATATAAGTATAAGTGAGGCCGTACTTGGTACATCAAAAGAGATAGATACTGTAACTGGTAAAGTGCGTATCAAAATAGAAGAGGGTGTACAGAGTGGTAAGATATTACGTTTACGAGGTAAAGGTATCCCTTCTATAAATGGATATGGTAAAGGAGATTTACTTGTACACGTAAATGTGTGGACACCTAAAACTCTTAATAAAGAACAAAAGCAGTTTTTTGAAAAAATGGCTACCGATGATAACTTCTCACCAAATCCAGAAACAAGTGATAAATCATTCTTTGAGAAGGTAAAAGATATGTTCTCTTAACAGCTGTTTTCAAATTTTATGAAACCAAATTAATTGGGTTCATAAAAAAAAGTTATATTTGAATAACGTTAAACAATGTTTGACGTTATTTTTCTTTTTCATAGCAATTTTTTTTCCCATCCTGAGCTTACGCCTAGGGTGGGTTTTGCTTTTAAGACGTTTTGTAATTAAGTAATCACACATAGGTGAGCGTTGTTTAATTATTCTCACATCTACGGGTTTATATTTTTCCTAAAATATACACAACACGCATACGTCACTCAGGTCATATCCCTATCTTAGCTTGATTAACGTCTTTATATGAATTCACTACTTGTAGCAGATACGGTTTCAAAAAAGTTTGGAGACTTTACTGCACTTAACGATGTGTCTATTACCGTACCAGAGGGGAGTATTTTTGGCCTTTTAGGTCCCAACGGAGCTGGTAAAACGACACTTATACGCATCATAAACCAGATTACAATGCCAGATACTGGTAGTGTGACCTTAGGTGGAGAACCTTTACAACAACAACATATACGTGATATAGGCTATATGCCAGAAGAGCGTGGTTTGTATAAATCTATGAAGGTAGGAGAGCAAGTACTCTATCTCGCACAGCTTAAGGGGATGTCTAAGGCCGAAGCAAAAACAAGAGCAAAGCACTGGTTTGAAAAACTTGAGATAGGTGACTGGTGGGGTAAAAAAATACAAGAACTATCTAAGGGACAAGCTCAAAAAATACAGTTTGTGGTAACCGTAATGCATCAGCCTAAATTGCTCATTTTTGATGAACCTTTCAGTGGTTTTGATCCTATAAATGCAAACCTTATTAAAGACGAGATTTTACAACTTAGAGATGAGGGTGCAACAGTCATCTTTAGTACACACCGTATGGAGTCTGTTGAGGAACTGTGTGATCATATTGCACTCATAAATAAGTCTAACAAGATTTTGGACGGTGAGATAAACACCATAAAGAGAGCATATCAAAACAATACTTTTGATATAGGGGTGCAGGTGGTAGATGAGACCGCTTTCGCGAAAGCGCAACAAGAACTAGCATCTTCTTTTAAAGTTACTCCTGCACAGTTTAAGAGCTTAGGTAATGAGCATAAATTGCGAGTTGAAATGGGTGATAATGGTAGTCCAAACGAACTATTAAGCACCTTACAAACGTATGGACAAGTAACACACTTTGTAGAAGTGATCCCGAGTGTAAACGATATTTTTATTCAAACCGTTAGTCAGAACAAATGAGCATCCTTTCTTTAATAATAAAGCGAGAGTATATCGCACGAGTAAGAAATAAGTCATTCTTGATAATGACTTTTTTGAGTCCGCTTATTTTGGTAGGTATGATACTGCTTATCTCTTATTTAACGCAGCTCAATAGTGAAGATAAACGCACAATTGTAGTGGTAGATGAGTCTGGACAATTTGAAACTGTATTTTTTAATACAGATAAGACAAGCTATGTAAACCTAAGTGATCAAGGGCTTGATGCCGGTAAAGAAGTTGCAAAAGATGATGTTTATTATGGACTCATTCATATCTCAAAAAACCCAGAAACTGCTACAAATCCGGTTACGTTTTATGGTAATGAAACGCCCTCATATGACTTTATAGGAGATATAGAAAAGCGCATCGAAAAAAGAATTACAGATCAAAACTTAGTTGCACAAGGTATAAACCTCACGGCACTAGAGACTGCAAAAAGCACGATAGATATTAATATAGAAAACTTCTCTGGTGAGTCTAGCTCAAAGATGAGTAACTGGGTGAAAGCAGGTTTTGGGGGTGCTGCGGGGTATCTTCTTATGATGTTTATTATTATATATGGTAATATGGTAATGCGCTCTGTGATTGAGGAAAAGACCAATAGAATTATAGAGGTAATTATCTCTTCTGTAAAGCCCTTCCAGCTTATGCTAGGTAAAATACTAGGTACAACACTGGCGGGCATCACGCAGTTTGCTATATGGGTTCTAGTAGGTGGGGTATTACTGGTGGTTCTTACAGCAGTTTTTGGGGTAGATCCATCTGCGGCAACCTCTGTAAATCCTGCAGCATCACAAGCTCAAGAGATAGCTCAAGATCCTAATATGATGATAGAGTTACTGCAAGAGATTCAAAAATTACCTTTGCTACAGCTAGTGGGTGGCTTCTTTATTTATTTTATAGGCGGGTACTTTTTATACAGTTCTATTTATGCGGCTATAGGCGCAGCGGTAGATAATGAGACAGATACACAGCAGTTTATGCTGCCTATTATTATGCCACTTATGCTGGCTATATATGTAGGCTTTTTTGCAGTAATAGATAATCCTCACGGTACGGTGGCAACAATATTTTCTATTATACCGCTTACTTCTCCTATTGTAATGTTAATGCGTATACCCTTTGAAGTGCCACTATGGCAAATCATTGTATCTATTACATTACTCATAGCCACCTTTATTTTTACAGTGTGGTTTGGATCAAAAATATATCGAGTAGGGATCCTTATGTATGGAAAAAAGCCTACTTATAAAGATTTAATAAAATGGTTAAAATACTAGCGATACTTCTCTATCTACAAGAAGAAACGGTAGATAAGGTAAAAGATATTATAGAAGAAGACATCTGGGGCACAATAAAAGAGTGGCTTAGCTTTGAACTCATTAGTCTAGGTAAAGAGCCTAATCATATAGGCTTTACCGTAGGGCATCTCATTGTACTTATCATTGCATTTATACTCACAAGTATTGTGCTTAAGTGGGTTCGTGTTTTAATGACACGTAGGATGGAAGGTGATGACAAGCTCAAGTTTGTAAGTGTTTTTAAATTTATAAAATACATTGCCTATATAGTGGTGGTACTTGCAACGATGAGTGCTTCTGGTATTGATATAACGGTGTTGCTTACAGCCTCTGCAGCTTTATTTGTAGGTCTGGGTCTTGCTTTACAAGAAGTCTTTCAAGATGTAATAGGGGGGATTTTGATAATGGTAGATAAATCAATTTCGGCAGGTGATATTATTGAGATGGATGGTCGTGTAGGTAGAGTTTTTGAAATAAAACTACGTACCACTAGAGCTCTTACTAGAGATGATAAAGTGATTATAATACCTAATCACAAGTTTATTACAGACACCGTATATAACTATACCCAAAATCATAAAACTACTAGAGAAAACGTAAAAGTAGGTGTTGCATACGGTAGCGATACCAGAGCGGTAGAAAAGATATTACTGGAGTGTGCAACAGAGCACCCAGATATTTTAAAGCATCCTAAACCTTTTGTGCTTTTTGAAAATTTTGGAGATAGTTCGCTAGATTTTGGACTCTATTTCTGTGTGAGGGACAGCTTTGTAGATCCTAGAATAAAAAGTGCTTTACGATATGCGATAGATGACCGCTTTCGCGAAAGCGGAATTACCATCCCATTCCCGCAACGCGATTTACATCTTTTTAATACTGATAGACCAGTGTTTGTACCAAAGGAGAAATCTGAGGAGACTAATTCACTTCCAAAAAATGATACTATAAATGAGTAAAACTGCCAGATTTATTATTGCTTTACTATTGTTTACCGGGACAGTGAGCGCACAGTTGACAGATTTGGCACGAGTAGAGTATACCTATTTCCCACAGAGTGATTCAGATAATTCTTTTAGGAGGTTTAGATCATTTATAAACGTACCTGTAAAACTTAAAGAAGATGTTTACTTAGTGCCAGGTTTTGAGTACCGAAATGTAAATTTAAAATTTGAAGATGTTACTCCTTTTAGTCGTAAGGACTTAGACAGATTTCAATCTTTTAGCTTTTCGCTAGGCTATACACAAAAGCTGAACGACAAGTGGCGTTTAGGTGCAAAGATAGGTTCAAGAATTACTTCAAACTTTAGTACAGAAACTTTTTCTAGCAGTGATGTTGTACACACTGGGGCAGTATATTTTATTAATGATAAGACTAAAGATGGTCTTGATAAACCGTGGAGACTTATTGTAGGTGGGAGATATGATACAGAATCTGGTAGACCGTTTCCATTACCTTTTGTAAATTACTATCGTGAGTTTCACCCAGACTGGTCGTTTACCTTAGGAGTGCCTAAGTCTAATATAAAACGCTATTTTGGTAAAAACAGAGAGCACATCATTCAGAGTTTTTTAAGTCTGGACGGTTTTTTTGCAAATATTCAAGATAATGTAGAAGTAAATATACCAGAAGGGGAGTTTGAAACAGCAGAGAGTATTTCTATGACGGTAGCCCTTTTTGGATTAGGGTATGAATATTGCTTTACAAAACACCTAGTGTTTTATTTTTATGCTGGACACACCGTTATAAATGACATACGACTACGTGATGGAGATCGTAATGACGTTTTTACAATAAATGATAAGAACACCTTTTATGGTCGTTCTGGAATAAAATTTAAATTATAATAATGGCAAAGATTTTAATTATAGAAGATGAGGCTGCGATAAGACGCGTTCTTACCAAGATATTATCTGAAGAGAGTAAGGACTATCAGGTAGAAGAAGCTGGAGATGGCCTAGAGGGTATAAACAAAATTCGAGAAGAAGATTATGACCTTGTACTTTGTGATATTAAAATGCCAAAAATGGATGGTGTTGAGGTACTAGAGGCTGCCCGTAAACTCAAGCCAGAAGTGCCTATGGTAATGATCTCTGGTCACGGTGATCTTGATACCGCTGTAAATACAATGCGCCTGGGCGCTTTTGATTATATATCAAAACCACCAGACCTCAATAGATTACTTAACACCGTGCGCAACGCACTAGACCGCAAAACGCTCGTGGTAGAAAATATAAAGCTCAAAAAGAAAGTGAGCAAAAAGTACGAGATGGTAGGTGAGAGTGAAGAAATAGGGCAGATCAAAGCGATGATTGAGAAGGTGGCTCCTACAGATGCACGCGTGCTCATTACGGGACCTAATGGAACAGGTAAAGAACTTGTGGCACACTGGCTACACGAAAAAAGTGAGCGTTCTAAAGGACCACTTGTAGAGGTAAATTGTGCAGCGATACCATCTGAGCTTATAGAAAGTGAGCTTTTTGGCCACGTAAAAGGAGCTTTTACAAGTGCAAATAAAGATCGCGCAGGCAAATTTGAAGCAGCAAATGGAGGTACCATCTTTCTTGATGAGATAGGCGATATGAGCCTATCTGCACAAGCCAAAGTACTAAGAGCACTACAAGAAAGTAGAGTGCAGCGAGTAGGTAGTGATAAGGACATTAAAGTAGACGTGCGCGTAGTAGCAGCGACTAATAAAAACCTCAAGCAAGAAATTGCAGATGGAAACTTTAGAGAAGATTTATATCACAGGCTTGCGGTTATTCTAATCAAAGTACCTGCACTTAATGACCGTCGTAACGATATTCCTATCCTTATAGCACATTTTGCAAAGAAGATCTCACAAGAGCAGGGCACCGCGCTTAAAACGTTTTCAAGCAAAGCCATAGACCTTTTAAAAGCTTATGACTGGACGGGTAATATACGAGAATTACGCAACGTGGTTGAGCGTCTTATTATCTTAAGTGGTCCAGAAGTTACAGAGGGAGATGTAAAACTATTTGCAAGTAAATAACAGATGGTATGAGTGATATGGATTACAACACATTTAAGATAACAGCGCCCGTAAAGCTTTCAGATAAAAGCACGACGCTTTTTCAAGATCAAGAAGAAAAAGAACTAGAGAAAAAACTCAAAAAAGTACGCAAGAAGCTCGGTAAACTTCAAGACACAATGTACGCACACGATAAGTATGCGGTACTCGTATGTTTGCAGGGTATGGATACCTCTGGTAAGGACAGCCTTATAAGAGAAGTCTTTAAAGACTTTAATGCTCGTGGTGTTGAGGTACAGAGCTTTAAAGTGCCTACAGATCTTGAGCTGGGTCACGATTACCTGTGGCGTCATTATATCGCACTACCTCAGAGAGGAAAATTTGGCGTGCACAATCGCACACATTATGAAAATGTACTAGTCACGCGTGTACATCCCGAGTATATTCTGGGTGAAAACCTACCAGATGTCCATACGGTAGAAGATGTAAACGACGCTTTCTGGGATAAGCGTTTTGAGCAGATCAAAAACTTTGAAAAGCATCTTGTAGAAAACGGGACACTTATCTATAAGTTCTTTATGCATTTGTCAAAAGGTGAACAAAAAAATAGACTGCTACGTCGTCTGGAGAAAAAAGAAAAAAATTGGAAATTTTCAGCCGGCGACCTCAAAGAGCGCAAGCTATGGGATACCTATCAAACTTATTATGAAGATGCTATAAACCGCACCTCCACAGACAAGGCACCGTGGTACGTTATCCCTGCAGATAATAAACCCGCTGCTCGTCTAGCAGTTGCAAGCATTCTACTAGAGACACTCTCACAATATGAAGATATACAAGAGCCAGAACTAGATGATAAAACAAAAGCAAATCTTTCAGCATACAAAGAACAGTTAGAAAATGAATAAAGTACTCAAAAACATCTTTACGGTTGCTTTGGTGGTGGGGGTTTCCGCTTTCGCGAAAGCGCAAAACGACTCAATCACCGTACGTAACATCTATACAGAAGCATTAACAAAAGGGCAGAGCTACCAGTGGCTAGATCACCTCTCTAATGAAATAGGATCTCGCCTAAGCGGAAGTCTAGGTGCCGAAAGAGCCGTAACCTGGACAAAAGCCGAACTTGAAAAAGCAGGCCTTGATAAAGTATGGTTACAACCCGTAATGGTACCTAAGTGGATACGCGGCGAGGCAGAAAGAGCACATATAGAAGGAGAAAATGCACGCATAACATCTGTGCCTATTTGTGCACTAGGAGGATCTGTGGCAACTAAGTCTGTAGGACTTAGAGCAAACGTAGTAGAGGTAATGGGTATAGAAGAACTCAAAGCGCTTGGGGAAGAAAATGTAAAGGGCAAAATAGTCTTTTATAATCGCCCTATGAATGATGAGCTTATACGCACCTTTCAAGCGTATGGTGGTTGTGTAGACCAGCGATATGCAGGAGCTATGGAGGCTGCAAAGCTAGGAGCAGTGGGAGTGATCGTAAGATCTGTTACGCACAGTATAGATGATTACCCACATACGGGGTCTATGTCTTATGGAGATTTACCTGCGTCAAAACGTATACCTGCAGCTGCCATAAGTACAAAAGGGGCAAACCTGTTAAGTACATCTTTAAAGCTCAATCCAGAGTTAAAATTCTTTTACAAGATGTCTTGTAAAAATATGGGAGAAGTTGAGTCGTACAATGTGATAGGTGAGATAACCGGGAGTGAGTTTCCTAATAAATATATGGTTGTAGGCGGTCATCTAGACTCTTGGGATCTAGGAGATGGCTCTCACGATGATGGTGCAGGAGTTGTACAGAGTATGGAAGTCTTACGACTTATGAAGGCTGTAGGTTATAAACCTAAGCATAGCATACGTGTGGTGTTATTTATGAATGAAGAAAACGGTTTACGTGGCGGTAGAAAATATGCAGAAGAAGCCAAGGCAAAAGGTGAGCAACACATCTTTGCACTAGAGAGTGACTCAGGTGGGTTTACACCTAGAGGCTTCTCCTTTGATACAGATGATCGTAATTATAATGAAGTACTAGGCTGGAAATCACTTTTTGAGCCTTACCTCATACACGATTTTACAAGAGGAGGTAGTGGTGCAGATATTGGTCCGCTTAAAACTACAAATGATGGCATTGTACTAGCTGGCTTACGACCAGACTCGCAACGTTATTTTGACCATCACCACGCGGCAAATGATACTTTTGATGCGGTAAATAAACGAGAACTAGAACTAGGTGCAGCAACTATGACAAGTCTTGTGTACTTAATGGATAACTATATTCAAAAACCTGCCAAATTAATACAGGCACCCATAAAACAATAAGGGTTTTAGATAATGCCTTTTTCTTGATAAATGGCAATCCCTTTATCTATCATATCACTAATGGATGCTTCTAGCGAGGCGTCCATTTTTTTTATATGAAAACAACTCTTGCCCTTAAGACATTTCTTAAGCGCAGGGTCTAAGTCTGTAAAAGCTGCAACATCTGTATAAATAGGGAAGAAGTAAAGTCTGCAGTCTTTGGGTTTAGGTATCACACTTGCAAAGTAATGACCATCCACTTTTTGCTTGCCTTGCATTGTGGGTATAGTTCCCGCCGCCTCAAGACCTGCGCTGTCGTCTTTTCTAAGTTGTAGCTTGTCTTCGTGTGCTTTAATAAGTGTTCTTAAAGCTAGGTCTATTTCTATAGGGTTAGTGAGCATAGGTATGATGTACTATATGATTAATGCTTTAAGATAAGAATTTGCTATTAAACTACTCGGTCTTTGTTTATGGATGAAGTATTTTTGCGCTTTCGCGAAAGCGTAAAAAAATCCAACCCAATGCAGTTTTCAGACTACACAAAAGAATTTGGCACAAACCTTAAAATAGCATTCCCTATAATGCTGGGACAGCTGGGTCATATCCTTGTAGCACTAGCAGATAACTTGATGGTAGGGCAGCTAGGTGCCGCACAACTGGCAGCAGTAAGTCTGGGTAATAGTCTCGTTTTTATAGCACTCTCGATAGGCATAGGTTTCTCATTTGCCATCACGCCACTTGTGGCAGAGGCAGATGGTCAGGGTAATATAGAGAAGGGGCGACTGCACTTTCACCACGGGGTGATTATGTGTGCTGTAAACGGTGTGTTGCTTTTTGTAACCTTGCTTATTGCAAAACCGGTTTTGTATATGCTAGATCAACCGCCAGAGGTGGTGGCGCTTGCGATACCGTACCTTGAGATTGTAGCGTTGTCTATGGTTCCGCTTATGATTTTTCAAGCTTTTAAGCAGTTTGCAGATGGATTGTCACAAACTAAATATGCGATGTATGCTACTATACTTGCAAATATTATAAATGTCTTATTTAACTATGTGCTCATTTACGGGATTTGGATTTTCCCAAGGCTTGAGGTTGAGGGGGCTGCCTGGGGAACACTCATATCACGATTTTTTATGCTGGGGCTGCTCATTTTTATGCTTTCGCGAAAGCGTAAATTTAAATCTTACTTTTTCTGGGATGGTGCAAGTCACATACAGCTTAGCGAGTTTAAAACACTTATAAAATTAGGTTTTCCCACGGCTTTACAAATGCTTTTTGAAGTAGGTGTGTTTACGGCGGCTATTTTCTTATCTGGGATTCTGGGGACTAATGCACAGGCGGCAAATCAAATTGCGCTTAATCTTGCGTCTATGACATTTATGATAGCTGTAGGGCTGGGAGTCACTGGTACCATACGTGTAGGAAACCAAAAGGGTAAAAGGGATTATCCAAACTTGAGGCGTATCGCTTTTTCTATCTTTATACTTTGTTTCCTTATCGAGGCGGTCTTTGCTGTAGGTTTTATAGTGCTCAAAGACTGGTTACCTCCTTTTTATATAGATAATCCGGAGGTGATTTTTATGGCAGCACAATTACTCGTTGTCGCAGCATTGTTTCAGCTCAGTGATGGAGTACAAGTTACCATTCTAGGTGCGTTAAGAGGTTTACAAGATGTAAATATCCCTACGGTGATATGTTTTATAGCTTACTGGGTAATAGGCTTCCCGGTGATGTGGTATTTTGGAAAAGAGGCGCAAATGGGTGTTCAAGGCATCTGGGTAGGGCTACTGGTAGGGCTCACAGCATCTGCCACGATGCTATATTTTAGATTTAACTACCTTAGTAAAAAGTTGATAAGTGGGGTGTAACCGCACCATAACAAGAGATATATAAATAGATAATTATGACAGTACCAAAGTTCTTACTAGGTGATAATTCAGATTTTTCTGATCATATTTTTGTGATTCATACAGAGTTCCCTCGTTTTATAATAGACCTCACTATTGATGAGATAGAGTGGTTTGAAGAGTTTGACCGTCAAGACGAAGATGAGCTTGCCTCAGAGACCGAAAATGCTATAAAAGAAGCTACAGAGTGGTACGACGCCGAAATGGAAAAATTTGAGAACGAGTAGGTAATGGAGCAACTCGTACAGTATGATCAAGAGCTTTTTTTATTCTTAAACGGTCTAGGTAGTGCCACCTGGGATCAGTTCTGGCTTATTGTAACAAATAAGCTTAGCTCTATACCCTTATATGCGCTCTTGCTTTTCTTTATTTACAAGCAGTACGGGATAAAGGGTACACTCATTACTGTGGTATGTGTAGCATTACTCATTACTGGGGTAGACCAGCTCGCAAATGCTTTTAAGCACGGTTTTATGAGACCAAGACCGTGTAGAGTTGCCGCTTTTGAAACTACCATAAGATACATTGCAGAGCGCTGTGGTCGTTATGGATATTATTCTGCACACGCTGGTAATAGTATGGCTGTTGCCGTTTTTGCAGGTCTAGCGCTAAGGCGTAGTTATAAGAATTTGATTTTCTTTTTGCTTTTTTGGTCTGCGGTAGTGGGTTATAGCCGCATTTATGTGGGAGTACATTATCCTGGTGATGTCCTTACTGGGTGGATTATAGGAGCAGCGATAGGCTATGGTCTTTATAAATTGCAGCAGTTTTTGATTGTGAAATATGGTCAGAGATCTTGACACTCATTACCAGGGGTAAATGGTGTATAAGTATCTTTATACTCCTTACGTATACTCACACCATTAAGAATGTTGCGGAAATCTAGGTATATAGATATTTTTGCTGGCTCTGTAAGCTTGCTATAGGTGGCTTTATAATTGTACATTACAACAGAATGACCATTGCCATATATCTTCCCTAATTCTAGATTCTCTAGCTTGCCAAAGTCCTTATTTATTAATTCACAAGTACATTCTATTTTTTTTACAGAGAGCCCTCTACTTAATCCATTACTTACTTTAGGACCATCTAACCATTCCTTTAGTAGTTTTTGATCTTGTGGTGATTTACAGTGGTTAAAGTAAAAAAGTGCAGCATTATGAGCAATGTCTTTACTTTCTTGTGACAGTTGACTTTCTTTAATAGAAATAGGTTCAAATGAAGATTTACAAGCTGTGATTACTATCAGACAGAGAACTATAAGTATTATCTTATTCACTAGCGAGTTTTAATAGTTGCTGTGCGGCTATAAATGGAGAAACCTCTCCTTGAGCCACTTTAGATAAGACACCATCTAGTTTGCCTACCACCTTGTCATTTGCATAAAAGGCGTCTTTGAGCTTATTTTCTATAGTTTGTAGTAGCCAGAATTTATTTTGCTCAGCTCTTTTAGTTTCAAAGTAAGTTGAGTTTTTTGTTGTTGCGGTATAATCAGATATGAGTTTCCATACTTCTTCAATCCCCGTGTTTTCTAGCGCGCTACAGGTTGTAACCTTTGGTGTCCAGTTGCTGGGTTTAGGAGGGAAGAGATGTAACGCTTTCGCGAAAGCGGTCTTAGCCAGCTTTGCAGCTTTTGTGTTACCACCGTCTGCTTTATTGATTACAATGGCATCTGCCATCTCAATGATACCTCTTTTAATGCCTTGTAACTCATCACCAGCCCCAGCTAGTTTGAGTAGCAAAAAGAAGTCTACCATAGAGTGTACGATGGTCTCGCTCTGACCTACACCCACCGTTTCGATTATAATCACGTCATAACCTGCAGCCTCACAAAGGATGATGGCTTCTCGTGTTTTACGAGCTACACCTCCCAGAGATTTTCCAGATGCGCTGGGTCTTATATAAGCTTTTGGGTTTTGAGCAAGTTCATACATTCTAGTTTTATCGCCTAGAATACTACCGTGGGAGACTGAGCTTGTAGGGTCTACCGCTAGTACGGCAACTTTATGTCCTTGTGAGGTAAGATAGTTACCAAAGGTTTCTATAAAAGTGCTCTTGCCCACGCCAGGAACGCCGGTAATACCTATCCTTACAGATTTATTAGCCTTA
The DNA here is from genome assembly GCF_000152925.2 of Dokdonia sp. MED134. Classification (NCBI taxonomy): domain Bacteria; kingdom Pseudomonadati; phylum Bacteroidota; class Flavobacteriia; order Flavobacteriales; family Flavobacteriaceae; genus Dokdonia; species Dokdonia sp. MED134. The sequence continues at coordinate 2,989,630 of NZ_CP009301.1, forward strand.
CTAAGGCAAGCTTCTATAAGTTGTTGTCCTTTATCTTGATGTGATTGTACAGTGCTCTCAATGAGAGTGATGCCTTGAGAGAGTGCCGTGATATCTCCTTGAGCAATAGCGGTTGCTAGCTCTTGAGTATTTATAGTTTTTTGCCTTTTACGAGTCTTGTAAAACGCAGGATTAATACTCTTGTTAATATGTGTAGCATCTTTACTCACAGAAGTACCAAATTACTACTTTCTTCATAATTATGTGAGTTTTAGAGCTGCGTTTTATCCCTAAAAGAACTGCCAAGTGTAAAGAAGTAAAACTAGAGTTATGAGTCTTTGTACTTCTTTTTAACCTTGGCTTTAAGTTTTGCAAGATCTGCGTGTGATTGCTTTACCTGGAACTCCATAGGTACAAGCACTTCTAGTATGTGTACGGGTAACCAGCTGTCATCTATAAGACGTTTGAGAAGTATGAGCACTATCTCGTCTTGAATCATACAAGCGCCTACAATGTTTGTAGGTGTTTTATGCTCCATGGCTGCTGTTACATCTAGCCAGTCACGATCTGCACTACCCTTTACAATATCTAGCCTGTTTGGCGTGATACCTTCTTCTGCCATTCGGGATACTATCTTGTGACAAAACTTATTACGGCTTACGCTTTCCTTTGCTAGAAATCTTTTGTACTCTGTAATCTCAATTTCTTCTGCAGCATTAAAATAGCGACGCTCTGCCCAGAAGCATTCGTCTAGCAGGTCATTAAGATTTTCATATGCAATATCGAGGTGATTCATATACTGAGCTTCAAATATAGACTAGTCGCAGTATTTAAAATAGTCTTACTTCATTATTACTTAAAAATTATGAATAGTTTATTTATAATCTAGTAGTATCTTAATGGGCTGTTAACTCAAAAAAAAATAAAACTTTTTGCAACATTGTAAAAAAGACCTCGTCTTTAAGAAGAATAGCAATAATAAACCAATCAAAACCAACCATCCATTTTGCTAGTTAGTGATCTCATACAAAAATGCAAGGCAAATGACAGAAAGGCACAGCTGCAGCTGTACAATAAATACTGTGATGCTATGTATTGCGTAGCCTTTAGATTTTTGAAAAATGCATTTGAGGCAGAAGAGGCAATGCACGAGGGCTTTATAAATGCCTTTGCAAAGCTTCATCAGTTTACGGGAGAAGTCACCTTTGGAGCCTGGCTTAAGCGTATCGTGATTAATAAAAGTCTCGATATGATCAAGGCAAAAAAAGCAACACTTATCCCACTTAATGAGGAAGTAATGGGCAAGGTAGATGATGATAATGATTGGAATGTGGCAGACGGGGTAACCGTAGACCACATTAAGAAAACCATCAGTGAGCTTCCTGAGAGATATGAGTATCCTCTTATGCTATTCTTAATAGAGGGATACGATCACCAGGAGATCTCAGAGATATTACAGATTACAGAAGTCGCTTCTAGAACGCTGGTGCACCGCGGTAAGAAGAAGCTTCAACAACACTTAAAGACCCTTAATTATGGCACAGGATATTAGAGAGCTTATCAAAAGCGAGAGCGGTGAGCAAGAGCAGCTGCGAGAAGGCCACTTATCACGTTTTGAGCAATTACTTGAAGAGCGTATGCCAGAAGAGCAAAAACCTTCAAAGCCTAAAGGCGGTATATTTTTATGGATGAAGATAGCAGCCGTACTTATTGTAGCTGGTGGTATTGTAATGATGGTGTATAATAACGCTTTCGCGAAAGCGGAAGACGCACCCATAGTACAAGCTACCCCAGAAAATACAGAAACGGTAGAACCAGAAATCTTATTAAGTGCTATATCACCAGAATTTAAAAAAGTAGAAGATTACTACCTCGCTAGTGTAAACCTAGAGATTGCCCGCCTTGAGATAACAGATGATAATAAAGAGCTTATAGATGCTTTTATGAAACAGCTGTCAGATCTTGATGCAGAGTATAAAAGTCTCAATCGTGAGATTACCGAAAGTGGGGTTAGTGAAGAGATGGTAAACGCAATGATAGAAAATTTAAAATTGCGTGTGGAGCTTATGATAAAGCTCAAAGCAAAACTTAAAGAAATGAAAAACGCTGCTCAACAAGAAGCAGCCATTCAAACCGTATAAGATGAAACAGTATAAGATATTATGGCCAGTGATGATGTTACTATTTGTAGCATCTGGGAGCGTATTTGCGCAGGCTAAAAAAACAAAGTTAAACGAGCGCTTTTCTGTAAACAAAGACGTGCAGATAGATGTAGACACACGTTATGCAGATGTGATTTTTGAAACCTGGAACAAAAATGAAGTCGCAATAGAGGCATATGTAGAGGGAGAAAATGCAAGTGAAGCAGCAAGGTCTTGGGATCTTGACGTGAGTGGTAATAGTAACCAGGTACGAGTTACAAGTAAAGGAGGTTATGGAGATGTAAAAGTGTATAATCTAAGTGATCTTGATAATGTACACCTAGATCTTGATCTAGGAGAAATTATAGGGCAGTCACTTAGTATTGTTGAGCCTGTGATGAATGGCCTTGTAGGGCCGTTACTAGAAGGTATCTCTGGAGCAAGACTTCCAGATGAGTATTATGAAGAAATGGGAAAAATGAAATTTGACCACGAGGCATATAAAAGAGAAGGTAGAGCTTACATAAAGCGATGGGAGCGTGAGATGGATAAGAGTTTTGGCCCTGAGTTTGAGCGTAAAATGGAGAAGTGGGAGAAAGAAGCAGAGCAAAAATCTGAAGACTGGAGCGAGCGCCTTATAGAGCAATCTGGCATCCCAAAATGGCCTTTTAATAGCAAAGGAAATATCACTTTTGACAGTGATGAGTATGAAAAAGACAAGCAAGCTTACGTAAATAAGTTAAACCGAAAGTACGGTACGAGAGTAAGTGTACGTGAGGTAGATAGCTGGCTTGAAGATGTTGAGGCCTGGGGAGAAGATTTTGGAGAGAGAATGGAAGACTGGGGTGAGAACTTTGGTAAATCTATGGAGAAGTGGGGCGAAAACTTTGGTGAGAACTTCGGGAAGTCTATGGAGAAGTGGGGAGAGTCTTTTGGAAAAGATATGGAGAAGTGGGGAGAAAACTTCGGCAAGAAAATGGAAAAATGGGCAGAAGAGCACGAAGGTGAGTGGGAAGAAACGCATACAAGAGATGAAAACGGAAATAGAAGTAGTCACTATAGCCTTAATTATGATTCTGATAAGGCTTCATCAAAAAAGTCTAACCGAAACGTAAAACGTGTTATTATCATAAAAATGCCTAAGCGTGCAGAGCTAGATCTTAATGTACGTTACGGTAAAGTAAAAATGGTAGATGCTTATAATGCAAAAGCTGTTATCTCACACGGTAGCCTTGCTGCCACAACCATCGATGGGGGAAACACCTCCATCGATGTTTCTTACAGCCCGGTAACCATCACAAACTGGAACAAAGGAACTCTCGTGACTAATCACGTTAAAGATTGTGATATAAACACAGCTACAGACATTAAAGTAACGTCTAACTCTAGTAACGTGCATATTAATCGTCTAGATGGTTCTGGTATGATATCTGGGTCATTTGGTAAGTTATCAATCCCTCAAGTGAGTGATAACTTTGGGACGCTTACTTTATTTTTAGAGAATAGCGACCTCGCTTTAAAATTACCGCAGGCGGCATTTAACTTTAGTTACAGTGGTGATCATAATGACTTCTTTATCCCTAAGCAACTCGAGACACAGTCTATGAAAAACGGATCTACAGAGATGGTAAATGGGTTTCATAAATCTAGAAGTACTGGTAATACTATTACGATTAATGCTAAGTATAGCGACGTAGTATTGCAATAAACAGCGATTACATACTAAATTATTGTGCAGCTATGGCTGCTTTTTGTGTTTTGTATTGAAGTTGTATTTTTAGGCAACAAATAACAACCAATGGATACTAGTTTTTTTAGTGCGCTTACAAAAGAATTTACATCTCCTCTCCACACTCCTTTTCAAAAAGAAGACTTCTATCCGCTAGATTTATCTACGTCAAATAATGAGCTAGATGTTGAGCTTCTTACAAGACCTTATGATCATCATAAATTCTTACAGCTGTATCTTAAGATAAGTGGTTCTAAGGTAGCCTATGGCGGTTATCTAGAGAAACGACCTCTCTATGATAGATCAGATTATTTTCAGGCACAAGATCCGGGAGACAAGCGCAATATTCATCTTGGTATAGACTTGTGGTGCAACGCAGGAGAAAGTATTGTGAGCCCGCTAGATGGAGAGATACATAGCTTTAAAAACAATAAGAACTTTGGCGATTATGGACCTACGCTTATTGTAAAGCATACCATAGACGGTCAAGAGTTTCACACGCTATATGGTCACTTAAGCGTAGCATCTTTGCATAATAAAAAGGTCGGTCAAAAGGTAAAGGCTGGTGAAGTAATTGCCGCTCTAGGTACTCCAGATGTAAATGGTGATTATGCGCCTCATCTACACTTCCAGATAGTTATAGATATGCAAGGTAAAGAGGGTGACTATCCTGGTGTAGGAAGCCAAAATGATCTTGAGTTTTATAAAAAGAACTGCCCAGACCCTAATCTGCTATTAAAAATTTATAAATAGCCTTTGCGACAGCATCTTCTTTATTTGTAAATGGGCTTGTATAATCTGCTAGTGATTTTAGAGTAGGAGTAGCATTTCTTACAGCAACACCTTTACCTACGCGACGTATAAGCTCATCATCATTATGATTATCGCCAAAAGCCATTACCGCCTCTAGCCCAAAGTTATATTCCTTTTTTAATAAGACCGCTAGCGCCTTTGCTTTATCTATATATTTTGGGGTAATCTCAAGGTAGGTATCCTTAGATCTGTAAAGATGAACTTTATCTCTATAGAGTGGTTCTAGTAATGCAACTAGATTATCAAGTTCTTCTGGAGCTCCCATACACATTAGTTTGTGTATGCCTAGCTTTTTGTTATTAAGAAAGTCAAGACTTTCACTAGCCGCTTGATAGATAGGAGTAGCTCTTGTATTGTTTATTTCGCGTAAGCTCCACTCATCTTCTTGATCTGTAAACCAGTGCTGGTTGCTATAAATACTTAAGTTGTAAGAATGTTTTGTATGATGTGGGATAAGTGTAGACAGTACTTGCGTGTCGTAGCTATTATTTTCTATTATAGTTCCATCTTTTCCTATAATAAGCCCTCCGTTAAAGGCAATAAGTGCTTCACCTAGATTGCCTAGCCCTTCTTGCAAGTAGCGCATAGCTTGTGGTGGGCGTGAGGAAGCTAGTATGAGGGGTAATCCCGCTTTCGCGAAAGCGGAAATAGTAACATCACTCAACCATCGGTCTGCATTAAGTAACGTACCGTCTATATCTGAACATAAAAGCTGTATGGAGTCTCTCATAGCTATAAAAATAATAAGGCGGCCTCAAAAGAGAGCCGCCTTATGTAGAAAATTATTAAAACAATCTAGCTTTTTACAATCACCCATTGTCCTTTTGCAATAAGTGGTTCAGCCTGTTTGTACTTTACTTCTTTTGTCTCACCATTTATTACATTTTTAATAGTAACACGGTCGTTACGACCTATTTTAGGTTGAGATCTTACAATAGTTTCTGTAACCTGTTGTTGCTGTGGTTGTGTGTTACCAGCAGCTCTAGCCTGTGCAGAACGCTCATCCATATTAGGAATTTCTTCCTTTTGAGTTTGCGTTTCTTCACGGCGCTCACGTATTTGTGAAGCATCGCTCACCTGCTCTTGGTTACCCTGAGGAATCTCTCCTTTAAATAGGAATGAAATCACCTCTTTATTAACCTTATCAATCATCTTTTTGAAAAGCTCAAATGCTTCAAACTTATAGATTAATAATGGATCTTTTTGCTCGTGTACAGCAAGGCGTACACTTTGCTTAAGCTCATCCATCTTACGAAGGTGTGTTTTCCAAGCGTCATCTATAATGGCAAGTGTGATGTTCTTTTCAAAATCTGTCACGAGTTGCTTACCGTCTGAGTCGTAAGCTTCTTTAAGATTTGTAACTACACGTAGCTCTTTTGTACCATCTGTAAATGGTACCACGATACGCTCAAACTTTGCATTAGGATCTTCATACACTCTCTTGATGATAGGGAAGGCAAGGTCTGCATTCTTAGTCATCTTTTCTTTATAGTGATCAAAAGCTGCTTTGTAAATGAGGTCTGTAAGATCTTTTGCAGACTTACTGTTAAAGTCGCTCTCACTTACTGGGCTCGTCATAGAGAAATAACGAATGAGCTCAAACTCAAAGTTCTTAAAGTCTTGTGCTTGCTTGTTTGATTCTACAATTACCTCAGAGGTGTCATAGATCATATTTGCAAGGTCTACACGTAAACGTTCTCCATATAGTGCGTGACGACGACGCTTGTATACAACCTCACGTTGCATATTCATCACATCATCATACTCAAGTAAGTTCTTACGTACTCCAAAGTTGTTTTCTTCTACTTTTTTCTGTGCGCGCTCTATAGATTTTGAAATCATACCGTGTTGTATCACTTCTCCTTCTTTGAGCCCCATTCTATCCATCATCTTTGCAATACGCTCAGACCCAAATAAACGCATTAGGTTATCTTCTAGAGACACATAAAATTGTGAACTTCCTGGATCTCCTTGACGTCCAGATCGACCACGTAGCTGTCTGTCTACACGACGTGAGTCGTGACGCTCTGTACCTATTATGGCAAGACCACCGGCTGCCTTTACCTCGTCAGATAACTTAATATCTGTACCACGACCTGCCATATTTGTTGCAATGGTTACCACTCCAGGGTTACCAGCCTCTGCAACGATGTCTGCCTCGCGTTTATGTAGCTTTGCGTTAAGTACGTTATGAGGTATTTTACGAAGGGTAAGCATTTTACCTAGTAATTCTGATATCTCTACAGAAGTTGTACCTATCAAGACTGGACGTCCAGATTTTGAAAGTTCTGTAACTTCATCTATAACGGCGTTATACTTCTCGCGCTTCGTTTTGTAAACTAAGTCATCTTTATCTTTTCTTGCAATAGGGCGGTTAGTAGGTATTTCTACTACGTCTAGTTTGTAAATCTCCCAGAATTCTCCAGCCTCTGTAACCGCTGTACCTGTCATACCAGATAGCTTGCGATACATACGGAAGTAGTTTTGAAGCGTTACTGTTGCAAAAGTTTGTGTAGCATCTTCAATTTTTACATTTTCTTTTGCCTCAATCGCTTGGTGTAGACCGTCACTATAACGACGACCATCCATAATACGACCGGTTTGCTCATCTACAATCATCACCTTGTTTTCCATCACAACATACTCGGTGTCTTTTTCAAATAACGTGTATGCTTTAAGCAGCTGGTTCATTGTGTGAATACGCTCAGACTTGATTCCAAAATCTTTAAAGAGTTCTTCCTTCTCTGTAGCTTCTTCTTCTGGTGATAATCTTTTTGCTTCTATTTTTCCTATCTCAAGACCTATCTCTGGCATTGTGAAGAAATCTGGATTGTCTTTACCAGAAAGTGTTTCTATACCTCTGTCTGTAAGTTCAATCTGATTGTTCTTTTCATCTATTGTGAAGTATAGTGCCTCATCTATTTGATGCATTTCACGATTATTGTCTTGCATATAGAAGTTCTCAGTCTTTTGTAATAACTGACGTATTCCTTCTTCACTCAAGTATTTTATGAGGGCTTTATTTTTAGGTAACCCACGGTATACACGCAAGAGTTGTTTACCACCTTCTTTTGTGTCACCTGCAGCAATGAGTTTTTTTGCTTCTGGTAAAACTTTTACAAGCTCCTGGCGCTGTAGGTTTACAATCTTCTCTATTTGTGGTTTAAGATCATTAAACTCGTGCACATCACCTTTAGGTACAGGTCCAGATATAATAAGTGGTGTACGAGCATCATCTACAAGTACAGAATCTACCTCATCTACAATCGCATAGTTATGTGGGCGTTGTACTAAATCTTCTGGTTTATGAGACATATTATCACGTAGGTAGTCAAAACCAAATTCGTTATTTGTACCATATGTAATATCTGCCGCATATGCTGCACGACGCTCAGGACTGTTAGGTCTGTGATAATCTATACAATCTATAGTCATCCCGTGAAACTGAAATAAAGGAGCCATCCAAGCGCTATCACGCTTAGCTAGGTAATCATTTACTGTCACAAGGTGCACACCATTACCAGTAAGTGCGTTAAGGTAAACAGGTAGCGTCGCCACGAGAGTTTTACCTTCACCTGTTTGCATCTCTGCAATTTTACCTTGGTGCATTGCCACACCACCTATGAGTTGTACGTCATAGTGTATCATATCCCAGGTTACTTCTTTACCAGCAGCATCCCAGCTATTTGACCAGATGGCTTTATCGCCTTCTAGTGTTACATAGTCTTTTGTGCCACTAAGTAAACGATCATACTCTGAGGCAGTTACCTCAAGTGTTGTATTATTAGTAAATCGCTTTGCAGTTTCTTTTACAACGGCAAATGCTTCTGGGAGTATTTCAGAGAGCGTTTTTTCAGAAATCTCGTAAGCTTCATCTTTAAGCTTGTCTATCGCTAGGTAAACGTCTTCACGCTCATCTATATCTTCGGTAGCTTCTGCTTTTGTTTTGAGTGCTTCTGTAGCTTCTGTGTTTTCTTTGAGAGCAGCTGCAAGAATTTGCTTAAACTCTGCTGTTTTATTTCTCAAGTCATCTAGTGATAACTTTGCTAAGGCTGCTTCGTGTGCTTTAATTTTTTCAACGATAGGGGTAATCGCTCCCACGTCTTGTTTAGACTTATCGCCTACAAAAATTTTTAATACACTATCTAAAAATCCCATAATATGGTGTTGTTTTGTGTCAATTTTGAACCCGTAAATTTAATCAAAAAAAAAGCCTCATAGAGAGACTTTTTAGTGTTTTAACGGGTATATATTTAATATTCGTCTTCGTTCCAGAGATAATCCTCGTCTGAGGGATAGTCTGGCCAGATCTCTTCGATAGAATCATAAGAATCACCTTCGTCTTCGATAGCTTGTAGATTTTCTACAACTTCAAGTGGTGCTCCAGTTCTAATCGCATAATCGATCAACTCATCTTTAGTAGCAGGCCAAGGCGCGTCACTTAGGTAAGAAGCTAGTTCAAGTGTCCAGTACATAGCATTTGTGTTTTTTAATTTGTGCAAAAATAATTTTTCTAAGCAGAAATGCAAGTGAATTGAAGATTATTTCAAAATAAATGTAAGAACGTGGCTTTCAGACCTTGTAGAGAGTATCATTACGCTTTAGCGAAAGCGAGATACCTCTCAATAATTGTTTTCTGTATTCGGTACTCTTAATCTAGCTTGGTAGGTATCCATTTTACCTCATCTGCTTGTAAGTCTTTAGACAACTTTCGTGCCAGCACAAATAGGTAGTCAGAAAGGCGGTTAAGGTATTTAAGTGTATGCTTGTCAAACGGCTCTAGCTCGTAAAGCGCTGTTGCCAAACGCTCTGCCCGCCTACATACAGTACGTGCTACGTGACAATGTGACACGGTGGTGTGACCTCCAGGGAGTACAAAATGCGTCATAGGTGGAAGTTCTGTTTCCATCTTATCTATTTCATTTTCTAGTAGTTCAATATCTTCTTCGTTAATTTTTGGGATATTGAGGCGCTCTTTGCCATTTTTGAGAATCATCTTCTCTGGGTCTGTAGCGAGTACAGCTCCTACGGTAAAGAGTTTGTTTTGAATATGTATAAGAATCTCCTTGCTACGCACATCAATCTCTTGATCACGTATGAGCCCTATAAATGAGTTGAGCTCATCCACAGTACCGTAGCTGTCTATTCTTATATGATGTTTTGGGACTCGCGTACCGCCAAATAAGGCTGTAGTACCGGCGTCACCAGTTTTTGTGTATACTTTCATTTGTGATGAAGTTGTATGCTGTTATTGTTGTTCTCTTTCTCTTTCCTTGCGTTTTTTTTGAAAACCTTCATTAAAGTTGCGCGTTCTTCTACCACGTTGCTTTGTGGTATTACGTTTTGTATTTGCAAAAACTAGTAAGAATAAAACGGCAACCCCTATGATACTTACAAGTATCTGTGTGATAGGAGAGAGGTTATTAAAAAAGTCCATAATTTATTATTGTGTCGTGAAGATAAAAAAAGGATATGATTCTTCTTTGAAAAGTGGTAAGTATGTAAAACAAAAAAACGCCAGCAAGTGGCGTTTTAAATAGTTTTTTTGAGTAGGATCTAGTTACTTTTTATTTTTTACATCGCTCTCTATAACTCCATCTCTAAGGCGTATTACTCTATGCGCGTGCTCTGCAATATCTTCTTCGTGTGTAACCAGGATCACTGTATTACCTGCTGCGTGTATAGCGTCAAAGAGTGCCATAATCTCAACCCCCGTTTTTGAGTCTAGGTTACCCGTAGGCTCATCTGCAAGTATGATAGACGGTTTATTTACAAGTGCACGACCTACGGCTACACGCTGGCGCTGTCCTCCAGAGAGCTGGTTAGGTTTATGGTCCATACGGTCTGCAAGGCCCACATCTGTAAGAACCTCTTCGGCTCTTTTATTACGAGCAGATTTTGATAACCCAGCATATACCATAGGCAGTGCGACGTTATCTAAAGCTGTTGTTCTAGGTAATAGGTTAAATGTTTGAAAAACAAAACCTATCTCTGTATTACGTACATCTGCAAGCTCATCATCACTCATCTGGCTTACATCTCTGCCATTAAGAACATAAGATCCTGCTGTAGGTGTATCAAGACACCCTAAGAGGTTCATTAATGTAGATTTACCAGACCCAGAAGGTCCCATAAATGCCACATACTCGCCCTTGTCTATATCTAGATCTATACCTTTAAGTACGTGTACAATTTCGTTTCCTAGAGGGAAGTCACGTATGATGTTTCTTATTTTAATGAGGTTACCCATAGATGTGTTTAGTTTGCTATTAGAAGATGTTACACACAATTTGTTACACAATTTACTTAAAAATGTAAGTAAGATGTAAAGATGCTTGATTTAACCACAATTATAATGGTATAGATTATCCTCAATTATAACTTGATGTAAAAATCTTCTTTGGCTTGTTTGGGTCTAAAAAATACCATTCCAAAATAAAATGCATCTACCGTAGCTGTTACTTGTGGTAGTGCTTTTATATACTCCCAGGCTTCTGTCATTTCTTGCGACCAGTGTATGTCGTCAAAAACCCATACACTCTCATCGTTTACAGTAACTAGAAGTTTATTTACATAGTTTATAGTGGCATCTCTGGCGTGATTACCGTCAAAGTATATGAAGTCAAAATTCTTCTTTATGTGGTTGTCTAGCTCTGTAGTAAAGTCGCCTACGCAAATTTTTACGTTTTTTATACCGGCATTATCTAGCTCTTGTTGTGCTATTTGAGCCGTCTGAGGGCAGCCTTCTATACTTGTGACTTGGGCATTACTCTTTATAGCTAGTGCTGCAGTTGCAATACCAAGTGAAGTACCTAGTTCTAGTACTTCTTGAGGCTGGAAGTATGCAATGAGTCGCTGGAGTAGTAAAATACGTTTATGAGTTGCTCCAGCATAGGTGGCAATATCCTTTATTTTTCTTTCGGCAGACTTAAATACGCGTGAGCCAGCACCATAATCTGTCACTGTGATGGTTTGCTGGTTATCTAGCAATGACTTTTTGTAGGCGTATAACTGTTGTGAGATGCTAGGGTCACTCTTTCCTCGTAATACTTCCTTTTCTAGTTTGAATATAAAAGGGGAGTGTATCCCGTGCAGGTGAAAGGTTTTAGGGAGCCATTTTATGTAGGCAAGCGAAGTATGTAAACTATTATTATTTGCGATAACTAGTGTTTTTAAAACAGAGGGTTTACAGGTGTTTGGGTAGGGGTTACTCTTCCATTTTTGAGCTCAGTTCAAACCAGCGTTCTTCTTTTGCCTCTATATCGTCTATTATTTTTTGAAGTTTTATGCTCTCTTCTGTGATCTCATCCTGAGAGAGATCAGGATTTAAAAACACTTTTTGTTTTTCTTCCTTTTGCCTCTCTAGCTTTGCAATCTCACGTTCTAGTTTTGCGTGCTCCTTTTGCTCATTAAAAGAGAGTGCTCCTTTGTGCTGTTTTTCTTTCCAGCTTTTGGTATCACTTGCTGTTTGAGTTACAGATGCTTCAAATTTTTGCTTGTTTTCTAGCTGTGCTTGTTCTTTTTCTGCTTTCGCGAAAGCGTTACTTATCCCACCCTCGTATGCTCTAAAGTCTGAGTAGTTACCCGGGAAGTTTTCTACCACGGCATCTCCTTTAAAAACAAAGAGGTGGTCTACTATTTTATCCATAAAGTAACGGTCGTGAGAAACCACCACTAGACACCCTGGGAAGTCTAATAAAAATTGTTCAAGCACGTTGAGCGTTACTACGTCTAGATCATTTGTAGGCTCATCTAAAATTAAAAAGTTAGGATTCTGAATAAAAACGGTACATAGATAGAGTCGCTTGCGCTCCCCACCACTTAGTCGCTCTACAAAGTCATACTGCTTCTTGCGGTCAAACAAGAAACGTTCTAGTAGTTGGCCAGCAGAGATGGTACGTCCTTTTTTAAGAGGGATGTGATCTCCAAACTCTTTTATAACATCTATCACCTTCTGACCCTCTTTTATGGCGATTCCTTTCTGAGTGTAATAACCAAATTTTACCGTGTCGCCCACAATCACCTTTCCAGAATCTGGAGGAAGTGCACCGGTCATTATATTAAGAAATGTAGTTTTACCCGTACCATTTTTACCTATGATACCTACACGCTCACCCGTTTTAAAAACATACTCAAACTTGTTGAGTAAGGTGAGATCTCCGTACGATTTACCTACATTATGAAACTCAAGGATTTTACTCCCCATACGCTCCATATTAATCTCTAGTTGTACGGTGTGATCATTGCGGCGCTCGTGAGCACGTGATTTTATCTCTGCAAAGTCGTCTATACGAGATTTTGACTTTGTGGTACGAGCTTTAGGCTGGCGGCGCATCCACTCCAGTTCTTTTTTATATAGCTGTTTTGCTTTACCCGTTTCTGCCTCCCAGGCAGCAACACGAGCATCTTTGTTTTCTAGATAGTAAGCATAGTTACCTTTATAGTTATAGAGTTTTCCATTTTCTAGCTCTACAATCTCATTACACACGTTTTCTAAAAAGTAACGGTCGTGTGTAACCATAAAAAGCGTGATGTTTTCTGTTCTAAAATAATCCTCTAGCCACTCTATCATCTCTAGGTCAAGGTGGTTAGTAGGTTCATCTAGAATAGCCAGATCAGGTTTAGTAAGCATCATCTGGGCAAGTGCGAGGCGTTTCTTTTGTCCACCACTTAGTAACTCAACCTTACGACCTAGGTCGTCTAGCTTAAGCTTAAAGAGAATCTGTTTATACTGCGTCTCAAAATCCCAAGCTTGTGCTGCCTCCATAGCATCAAAGGCTTTTTGATAAGCATCTGCCTCTTCCATATGAAGAAGTGCCTTCTCATAGTTTGCAATGGTTTTAAGTATAGGGTTATCTCCTGCAAATATGGTTTCTTCTATCGTAAGGCTTGGGTCTAAGTCTGGTTCTTGTGGTAAGAAAGAGATGGTAATACCCTTTCTGCTCACGACTTGCCCATCATCTGGCGATTCAAGACCAGCAATGATATTAAGGAGCGAGGTTTTACCTGTACCGTTTTTGGCAACAAAACCTATTTTTTGGTCCTTATTAATTCCAAAAGCGATGTCTTTAAAAAGGTGGCGTTCACCAAATGATTTTGATACGTTTTCTACAGAGAGGTAGTTCATTGTGTGTTGTGTGGATGCGGTATGCTGCATCTTTTATGATATAGCACAGTGTAAATCTGTAAACTATAAATATGATAAAGGTTTTTTTTAAGCTTTCGCGAAAGCAAAAATAAGGCTTCCCAAAAGAACTATAGCGTTTTACGTGATGCTCTCTCACCGATTATTGATACTTTTTTTTGAAAATTTTAAGCGATGAAATGCACACCTCTCTGTGAAAGTTTTATTTTTATCGATGAAAGTCTATATTTGTGAGCCTAACACAACTTAAATGAGATACCCATTATTATTATTGATACTCGTGATTGTGGCGAGTACAGCATCTTGTGTACCTCTCAAGGATATCACATATCTTCAAGAAAATGAGACCACTACTGATAGTATAGTCTCGCTACAACAACAGCAACCTCCGTACAGAGTTCAAGTAGGTGATATATTAAGTATACGTCTTAAGGCGCTAGACCAGCAACTCGTTGAGTTTTTTAACCCATCTGGAGAAGAGGGAGTGTCGCTTAACGAGGGTTTTTATTACGATGGTTTTGCTATAGATACTCACGGTAATATACGTGTGCCAGAACTAGGAGAGATAAACGTACTAGGCAGAACAACTGAAGAAATACGTGAGATTATAGAGCAACGATTACTAGCAGATTATATAAAAGACGAAGCAGATCTTTTTGTTACGGTAAAGCTACCAGGAATACGATACACGCTAGTAGGAGAAATAGGGAGCTCAGGAACGCAAAATGTACTCGCCGAAAAAGTGACTATACTAGAAGCCATAGCAAACGCTGGTGGAGTACCTATAACGGGAGATCTTACAGATGTGCTCATTATAAGACAGTACCCAGGGGGACAACGCGTGCATCACATAGACCTGACTCAAATAGATGTAATGCAGTCACCTTATTACTACATACAACCTAACGATATTATTACCGTAAACCCATTGCCACAAAAAGCGATAGGGATAGGTACTACCGGCTTACAGGCCTTTACCACCATACTGGGACTAGTCACAACACTAGCTTCTGTTATTTTACTAGCAACACGATAGAAGATGGAAGAAGAGTTTGACCCACAGAGTTCTGGAAGTTTTTTTGATTTTAAGGGCTTCTTATATAGATTACTTAGTTACTGGTGGCTGTTTTTAATATGTCTAGCCATCACATTTTCTATAGCTCGCTATATCAATGTGCGCAAAGTCCCAATTTATAGAGAGACCAGCTTGATCTCCATTAAAGATGATCAAAACCAAATGTTTGGGGGTAATACCAGTCTCGTATTTAATTGGGGAGGAACTACAGATAAGGTCCAGACCAGTATTATAATGCTTAAATCGCGTACACACGCAGAGCGAGTAGTACAGTATTTACAATTTTACACTAATTACCAAAGGCAAGGCAAGTACAATATAGAAGATGTATATGGTTACACACCATTTACTTTAAAACTCAATGACTCATTCCCGCAGTTATACGGTAAGCGTATGACCTTTATAGATGAAGGTAATGGAAACATAAGGGTGAAAATTCCTTTTACGGGTGGTACAGCCCCTTTGTTTAATTATTCTACGCTTAAACCCTCATCTATCACAGCTCCTAATACGGACTATGATAAAGTATTTCAACTAGGAGATACTATCAATACCCCATTTTTAAAAGCAACTTTATTACCTACAGATGTTTACCCTCAAGAAGGGCAAGAGTATTTTGTAAGTCTAGGCAATTTTAATGGTACTGCAGGAAGATATAGAGGTATAGGAGTAACTCAAACTCCGCGAGGGAGCTCTACATTAGAATTAAGCCTGGTAGGCACAAATAAAAAACGCCTCATAGATTACTTAAATGCTAGTGTACAAGTGCGTACAGAAGAACAACTAAGGCAGAAAAATCTATTTGCAACAAAGACCATAAAGTACATAGATAGCAGTCTTAAAACTAGCAATGTAGATCTTGATAAGGCCTTAGAAGATCTTAATAAGTTTCAAAATAAAAATAGTGCTGTGACACTTTCTGGTGGTGCTGAGCAAATAAGCATTGCTTTACAAGACCTTGATAATGAGAAAGACGGTCTGTCACGACAGCTAGTTTATTACAAGCAACTAGAAGATTACCTACGCACACGTACAGATTATACAAATGTGCCTGCTCCCTCTGTATCTCTTATAGATGAAGGTAGCATTACCGCTGGGGTGGCAAATATTGTACAACTAGCATTACAACGTAGTAAGCTAGCCTATACAGCAAAGGAGGGTAACCCTGCTTTTAGAGATTTAGACAGACGTATAGATGCCGAAAAAGAGGTTCTTTTTGAAAATATAAAGTCAAGTAACCGGTTAATCAAAGCACAAATATCTAGCCTTAATAGACAGATAGGGCAGGCTCAAGGAAAATTAAAACAGTTTCCAAAAGAAGAACAAGAACTAGCCGAAATACAAAGACGCTTTACAATAAGTCAAGAAGCCTATAACCTGTATACAGAAAAACGTAGCGAGGCAGAGATTATAAAAGCTTCAAATGTATCTGATATTTTATTTATAGATAGAGCAAAAGATGTTGGGAAGGGACCTATAGGTCCTAATACAAAACTAAACAAGGTACTAGCAGGCGTATTTGGTATGGTAATTCCCATTGCATTTGTGCTTATTATCTTCTTTTTAGATACAAAAGTAGGAACTCCAGAAGATGTGAAGAAACGCTCTAGTATTCCTATTTTAGGCACAATAGGGAAGAGTAAGCGTTCCTCTGGTCTTGTTGTGAGAGATTATCCA
This sequence comes from Dokdonia sp. MED134, assembly GCF_000152925.2. Classification (NCBI taxonomy): domain Bacteria; kingdom Pseudomonadati; phylum Bacteroidota; class Flavobacteriia; order Flavobacteriales; family Flavobacteriaceae; genus Dokdonia; species Dokdonia sp. MED134. The sequence continues at coordinate 3,006,189 of NZ_CP009301.1, forward strand.
CGTTCTGCAATGGCAGAGGCTTTTAGAGGGTTGCGATCTGGGTTGCAGTTTATGTATAAGAAGCGTGGTGTGGAGGGAGCAAAAACGGTTTTAGTAACTTCTAGTGTAAGTGGTGAAGGAAAGACATTTACTTCAATGAATCTTGCTTCGGTTTTCGCTTTAAGCGAAAAGAAAACAGTACTGGTAGGACTCGATCTAAGGAAGCCTAAAATATTTGACGATTTTGAGTTAGAAAATGATAAAGGTGTAGTTAATTACTTGATAGGCGATGCTACGCTGGATGAGGTAAAGCAAAAATCTGGTATTAATCATCTAGACGTTATTCTTTCTGGGCCTATCCCGCCTAACCCTTCTGAGCTTATCATAAGTGATGCTATGGGTGAGTTTATTGATACTCTTAAACAAGAGTATGATTATATTGTATTTGACACGCCACCATTAGGGTTAGTATCTGATGCATTTGAACTGATGCCATATGCAGATGCTTCGCTATATATGGTACGTCAAGGTTATACTCGTAAGGATATGCTAGGTCTTGTTAATGAGAAGTATCAAAGAGAAGAGGTGACACACATAAGTTTTGTACTTAACTATTTCCAGCAAAAACGAAAATATGGCTACGGTTATGGCTATGGTTACGGGACTTATAATAATGGCTACCACGAGGATGATGCACCTACGGGTATCTTAAGCAGGTTTAAAAAGCTGTTTACTAGGCGCAATTAAGATTTATGAGCCGTAATACGATAACAGAAGATAGTTGGCTTTATGAAATTAAGCCTAAAGGCAAACTTATTGATCTTAACTTTAAAGAGATTTGGAGTTATAGAGATCTCCTCGTGCTTTTTGTTAAGCGTGATATCGTTACAGTTTATAAACAGACTATACTTGGCCCGCTATGGTTCTTGATTCAGCCATTGTTTACCAGTATTGTTTTTACGCTTATTTTTAATAATATAGGTAACGTGAGTACTGGTGCGGTTCCTGCTTTCTTATTCAACCTTGCTGGTATAACCTTATGGAATTATTTTAAGGAGTGTCTTACTACAAGTAGCACAACCTTTACAGCAAATGCTGGGCTTTTTGGAAAAGTATACTTTCCTAGGTTTATAGTACCGGCTTCACGAGTTATTTCTGGCCTCTTTAAGTATAGTATTCAGGTATTGATCTTTGTTTTATTTTACCTCTATTTTATTTTCTATAAAGGTGTAGATATAGCACCCTCTCCATTCTTTATATTAAGTCTGTTGTTAGTCTTTAATATGGCACTCATAGGTCTGGGGGTTGGGATGATTCTAAGTGCACTTACGACAAAGTATCGAGATTTGACCATATTAGTATCCTTTGGTATAAACCTACTTATGTACGTAAGCGGAGTTATGTATCCTCTAGAAGAGATGCGAGCAAAGTTGCCAGAGTATTATTGGCTCATAGAGTATAATCCTATAGCACAAACTATTGAGTTATATAGAAACCTGCTCTTGGGTACGGCACAAGTCAATTTTGCTATGATGGGAATAAGTCTTTTAATAGGCGTGATATGTTTTCTGGTAGGCCTTATAATTTTTAATCGTACCGAGCGTAATTTTATAGATACAGTGTGATGAAAGATAAAATTAGATTGTATTGGTGGAGTGAGGTTCATATTCAAAAAAAGAAGAAGGAAAATTATGGTGACCTTATCGGGAAGTATCTAGTTGAAAAGATTTCTGGTAAAGAAGTACAGTGGCTAAGAGCTAATAGATTTTATTTAAAAAACTTTTGGAAACCCTTGTATGTGACAGTGGGTAGTATTTTAGAGCATATAGGAGCGCATTGTACTGTGTGGGGAAGTGGTATAATAGCCAAAGATTCTCAAGTTGCTAATGCACATTTTTTAGCAGTAAGAGGTCCGCTTTCGCGAAAGCGTTTACAAGAACTCAACTATACTTGTCCAGAAGTTTATGGTGACCCAGCATTATTATTACCATCTTATTTTAATCCTAAAGTTGATAAGATATTTAAAGTAGGTATCGTACCTCATATAAACGATTATAATAGTACTCTCGATTTATATGCGAAGGACAATGATGTTTTAGTGATTGATTTTATGACAAATGATATTGAAAAAACTACTAGAGACCTATTGTCTTGTGAGTTTATATTGTCGTCTTCACTACACGGACTCATAGTGTCTCACGCTTATCAAATTCCTGCTATTCAAATACGTTTGTCTGATAAAATTCTAGGAGATGGAGTTAAGTATCACGATTACTTTATGTCTGTAAACTTAGAACCTTATCAACCTTTACCTATGGGAGTGGCTCTTAAAGAAGAAGAATTAATTATGCTCGTAAAAAATCATAAGGAATCTTTACCTTCTTTAGAAAAAATACAAGAAATTCAAAAACAACTTATTGAGGTTTGCCCTTTTAAATAGACTTATATGGAGGATCATATTATTCTAAAAGCTTCAAATATTTCTAAACAATATAGATTGGGTCTTGTAGGGACTGGGACGTTAAGCCACGACATTAATAGATTGTGGCATAAAATAAGAGGAAAAAAAGATCCCTATCTGAAGATAGGTGCAGAAAATGATAGGGCTCTACAATCTAAGTCTGATTATGTGTGGGCACTTAAAGATATTAACTTTGAAGTTAAGCGTGGAGAAATATTAGGAATCATTGGTAAAAATGGAGCAGGTAAGTCGACCTTGCTTAAGATATTATCACGAGTAACAAGCCCCACAACAGGCTCTATTAAAACAAGAGGTAGAATTGCCAGTTTGCTAGAAGTAGGAACTGGAATGCATCCCGAGCTTACAGGTAGAGAAAACATATACCTTAATGGTGCTATACTGGGAATGACAAAAGTTGAGATAAGCACTAAAATAGATGAGATAGTAGATTTTTCTGGTTGCAAGATGTATATAGATACACCCGTAAAGAGGTACTCTAGTGGTATGCGTGTGCGACTAGGCTTTGCGGTAGCTGCCTTTTTAGAACCCGATATTCTTGTGATTGATGAGGTACTAGCAGTAGGTGATGCAGAGTTTCAAAAGAAGGCCATAGGTAAGATGCAGGATATATCTCAGTCTGGAGGTAGAACGGTTCTTTTTGTTAGTCACAATATGGCCGCTGTACAAAACCTCTGTAATCGAGTACTCATTTTAGATAAGGGTAAAATAGTAAATAATGATGGTGATCCAGCTATAATAGGGGTAGAGAAGTATTTGAGTCTAAGCAAAAGAAGCTCAGAGATAAAAGCCTTAGATCCTAATTTTGATATCAAGCTACATCAAAAAAGTGTTTACCATTTTGACGAAAACTTTACTATTGATTTATGTGCAAATTCTTTATTATCAACTTCTAAAAATGCCTACATAGATATCGCAGTTGTAAACAAGTTAGAAGAATTTGTCCTTCATTATAGAATGGATGTTAATTGTAACCCTATGATTTTATATCCAGGTACAAATAAGTTTACAATACAAATAGAAAACCCTCGCTTAGTAATGGGAGAGTATACTATAATCGCTTATGTATATGATAAGGTTAAGAACGTACTGTTATGGGTAGAAAACACCTTGCCATTTCAAATTGTAGATGTAAATAGTGATAGTATTAACTCCACAACTGTAAAGTCACAAATTATACCTAACGTTTCAATAAGTAGAATAGACTCAATATAACTATGCTAAAAAAATATATTTATAAGTCTATTAACCGTCTGGGGTATAGAATAGAAAGAAAAAGAACTAGAGAGGAGCTTTGGGAGAACCATCAGATTTATGAGGTAAAAAATAATCTCAACCTTTTCTTTGGGGCTAAACCCTATATTGAGCGTTTAAACTCAAGGTATGATAATTTTAAACTAGAGGCTCAAGATAAGGGTCTTATAGTGCAATTTTTGGACTTAAAAATTTATGTAGAAACCATAGAGGAGTTTTTTATTATAGATGAAGTTTTTCTAACAAATGACTATAATTTTAGTACTCTTTGTGATGCTACAGTAATCGATATAGGAGCAAATATTGGAATTAGTTCACTATTCTTCTCAACTCTTGAAAATGTGAAAAATGTTTATTCATTTGAACCAGTTTTAGACACCTATAAGCAGGCTCTTATGAATTTTGAGATGAACCCCTTAGAAAAATTAAGTAGTATAAAAAACATAGGTTTAGGGAAATCTACTAGAGAAGAAACTTTTATTTACAATAAGCATTTTAAAGGTAATACGGGAGTAAGAGGTTTACTAAGCAAGACGATGTCTAACTTAACAAACAATGAAACAAGAAAGGTTCAAATAGAAAATGCATCTAAGCAGTTGAGGCCTATTGTAGAGCGTCACTCTTTAGGTAGTATTGTTATAAAGATGGATTGTGAAGGAGCTGAATATGAAATCATAGAAGATTTAAATCACACTGGTCTATTAAAGGACATTGATATAATTATGTTAGAGTGGCACGATAAAGGTCCTCATTTTATTGAAAAAGTACTTAAAGAAAACAAATTTCAGGTTTTCTCAAGAAGTCTAGGTCCTAATGCAGGAATCATCTATGGTGTAAATAGTAAATAAATTTTTGAGATGCTCATTTCAGTTATAATACCAGCCTACAACGTAGAACGTTTTATAAAAAAAACAATCCAATCGGCTCTTGATCAGTCACAAGTTGGAGAAGTGATTGTAATAGATGATGGTAGTACAGATAGCACCTTGCAGATAGTTAGTGAGTTACAGGCCTCTACACCTATTTTAAAAGTGTATCAACACAAGGATGGAATAAACAAGGGTCGTGGCGCCACAAGAAATCTAGGAATACATAAAGCTACACAAGACTATATTGCTTTTTTAGACGCAGACGATTTTTATCTTGAAGATCGTTTCAAAGGTGATGAGCACGTATTTAACGATAGTAATGTCGATGGGGTTTATAATGCAGTTGGGTTTCATTTCTATAGAGAACCACTAGATTCTGAAAAAATACACTTCAAACCTAACACTCTTTCTAAGAGATTGAAACCAGAGGAACTCTTTGATGGTATTGTGTCAAGTAAATATGGGTACTTACATTTAAATGGTCTCACTGTAAAGAAATCCGTATTCGACAAAAGTGGCTATTTTAATGAAACGCTAAGAGTAACTCAAGATTCAGATATTATCTTTAAAATGGCGCTTGTGTGCAATTTGTACCCAAGCAATATAGAAGAGCCAGTTTCAAAAAGAGGAATTCATACAGAAAATGTTTTTACCAAGAGTGAAATATATAAAGAGTATAATCCTAAACTTTTTGAATCACTTGTGAGTTGGTCCTTAAAAAATAAAATTAAAAAAGATAAGATAGATACGCTATTAAACTGGCAGTGGTTCCATAAATTCGAACAGAAAAAGACAGTGGGAGCTTATACTCGGTATTGGATAGCTTTTATTTTCAAAAACCCACGATTAATGTTATCTATACTAGCCATAAAGTATTTTCCAATTATTAGATTAAGAAAGCGCTTGTTTCCAAGATTTTATAATTGAATTACCTTATTATTAAATTAAAATGCCCAAACTCTCCATTATCACAGTTAATTACAATGATCTAAACGGTCTTAAAAAAACCGTTCAGAGCGTGCATACTCAGACTTCTCAAGAATTTGAGCATATCATTATTGATGGAGGATCTACAGATGCAAGTGTTGAGTATATAAAAAAACATCAGGATAGTTTCTCATACTGGGTGAGTGAACTTGATAAAGGTGTTTATAATGCTATGAATAAGGGAATTGAGCAAGCTTCAGGCGAGTACTTGCTATTCCTTAATGCTGGTGATCATTTTATAAATGAGCAGTCCTTACAACGCGCTTTAACCCATTTATCAGGAGAGCATATAATTTATTTTAACCTTCACGTGGTAGAAGGCTCAGGTGACTTTACAAAGACCTATCCTAGTCGTTTGTCATTTTCTTATTTTGTAGAGGATACATTACCTCACCCAGCTACTTTTATAAAGAAGACCGCTTTCGCGAAAGCGGGAACCTACAGAGAAGATTTTAAGATAGTATCAGACTGGAAATTTTTTATAGATGCCATATGTAGATATCAGTTATCTTACAAAAAAGTATCTGACACTATAACTACATTCTACATAGGAGGAATGAGTTCTGATCCAAAAAAATATGACCTAAAAAATAATGAGCGTACTGAAGTTTTAAGTAAGGAGTATACAGCATTTTATCAAGATGTTAATGATACCTTACATATGAGAAAAACACTTAATAGTTTTAAAAAATCAAGGATTATAAGTTTACTAGTGAAGCTTAAGTTTCTAAACAAATTTTAATGAATAGCCCTAAAGTTTCTATAATAGTACCTTGTTATAATCAGGCTCATTTTTTAAATGACAGCTTGCAATCTGTTTTAAATCAGATTTTTGACGCTTGGGAGTGTATTATAGTAAATGATGGTAGCCCAGATAATACAGAAGAAGTAGCTCAAAAGTGGTGTGCAAAAGATGTAAGGTTTAAGCATATAAAAAAAACTAATGGTGGTTTATCTAGCGCTCGTAATGCTGGTATAGCGATAAGTCGTGGAGATTTTATCCTTCCACTAGATGCAGATGATTTGATACATCAAGACTATTTACAAAAGCTCTTACCAGTAATAGAAAATAATGACGCTATAGAAGTAGTTTCTTGTTATAGTATTTTTTTTAGGGATACTATTGATAATGTAGTAAATACAAGAAAACCCAATGGTACAACAATAGATGCTTTATTATATGAAAATATAATAATGGCAACATCTTTATATAGAAAGGAATCTTGGAACCGCGTAGGAGGCTATGATGAAAGTATGAAAGATGGCTTTGAAGATTGGGATTTTTGGATTTCTATTTTAAAGGATGGAGCAGAATTTAAAATTGTCCCAGAGTTCCTTTTTTACTATCGTAAAGCTGCAGCGTCAATGTTAACCAATACAGTTGCAAATCATCTAGAATCAGTAACAAAATATATTTACAAAAAGCACCCTGAGGTTTATATAAATAAGTTTGATACCACTATGGATTATGTTTTTTATTTAATTAAAAAGCATAAAGCTAGTGAGGATAATTTAAAAAAATCTCTTGAATATAGAATAGGAAAAGCTGTAACAAAGCCTTTTAGATTTATTGCCAAATTAAATAAATCAAAAAATAAATAGCTTATGATATCTGTTGTAATACGTAATAAAAATCAAGAAGTAGCACTGGAGTTTTTATTAAAAAACCTGACACAGCGATACAGTGAAGATATTTCTGAAATCATAGTAGTAGATAATTTATCTACAGATAGAAGTAAGGAGATAACCGCTAGATATAATGCACGCTTTGAAACTATAAAAGAGTTTAGTTATGGTGGTAGTGCAAACTTTGCTGCTAGTAAAGCTCAATTTTCTATAGTCGTAATATTTAGTGCGCATTCATATCCCGTAAGTCACGATTTTTTTAAAACAATAAAGGATAGATTTGAATCAAATAATAACCTGGCTGGTGTACGTTGCTTGCATAGCCCAAATGATTATAGGAATTACATAAATAAAATAAGTGCAAATACTGACCCTAATAAATCAGGGTTAATATTCTCGGGTTCTGCTTTTAGTAAAAAAGTTTGGGAGGAGTATCCATTTAGAGAAGATGTCGCTACATTCGAAGATAAGGAGTGGACAAAAAGAGTGGTTAATGCAGGGTTTGATATTGAGTTTGCACCTGCTATCTTTAGTTATGAAATACGTAGAACAAAAAAGCAGCAATTTTTTAGGTGGAAGAATGATTTAGTAGGCAATTATCAGCTTTGGCATAAAGATGTAAGTATCCTTTCTGCTGGTAAAGGTTTTATTGCTACTGGATGGAGGCTTAAAAAAGCCCTAGTTGTTGATTTATGGTATGCCCTAAGGCGCTTTGTTTATACTATAAAGTTTTGCTTTAATAAACCAAAAAAGTTTTAGATATATAAATAATCTTCAGTAGTGCTGTATGTTTTTCCTATGTCCAGTCAATAGAAAATAGTATAATTTTTAAATACAAATTATTAAAATATCAATCATAATACCTTCTTACAATCAAGCAATGTTTCTTGATGAAACACTTGATTCTGTTTTTCTTCAAACAGAGAAAAGTTGGGAGTGCTTAATCATTGATGATGGTAGTACAGATGAGACTGCCGCTGTAGCCCATAAATGGGTGATTAAAGATGATAGATTTAAATATTTTAAAAAAGATAACGGCGGGTTAAGCAGTGCACGCAACTACGGACTTAAAATTGCTCAGGGCACTTACATTCAATTGTTAGACTCTGATGACTTACTTATGCCTACTAAGTTTGAGAAGCAACTTGTAAATTTAAATAATACAGATATCTGTATTTGTGATTACAGACCATTTGATAATGAGACAAATCAAGATGTAGTCCATAGATATTTAACTCCTTTTGTATCCCCTAATAATTTGGTTAATAGTGTTATACTCAACTGGGAGTCTAAGCTGTCAATACCTTGCCATACTGCGTTATTTAGAAATGATATTCTATTAGATAATGCATTAAATTTTGATGAGTCTCTTGATAATCACGAAGACTGGGTGTTTTGGGTGAAGTATTTTTATTATTCTCAAAAGGTTAGTTTTAACAGGGAGATACTAGCAGAGTATAGAATCCATCCTTACTCAATGACACAAGACTATTTTAAAATGAAGAATGGCTTTTTGCAAGCCATACGACTTTTAGAAGAGTTTTTTAAGAATAATAAACAGCCTGAATGCGCAAGAGTTTTATTAAAAAAAAGGCGAGAAATTTTAAGAAGAGGTAGAGAGCCGCTTTTGATTAAATACCCTAAGCGGTTATACCGTAAAATTATAAGTAAGTACAAGAATGTCAAAGGAAATTAAAGCAATCGCTATTCATTTACCGCAATTTCACCCCATTAAAGAAAATAATGAATGGTGGGGTAATGGTTTTACCGAATGGACTAATGTTTCTAAAGCAAAACCTTTTTTTGATGGACATTATCAACCTCATTTACCAGCAGATCTTGGTTTTTATGACTTAAGACTTGAGGAGGCAAGGATTGCACAGGAGGATCTGGCTCGTGCTAATGGAATATTCGGATTTTGTTATTATCACTATTGGTTTAATGGAAAACGTATACTAGAAACACCATTAGAGCGTAAACTTAAAAATATTAAGGAAGATTTTCCTTTTATGTTATGTTGGGCAAATGAGAACTGGACAAGAGTTTGGGACGGTGGGGAAAAGAATATTCTTTTAGAGCAAAAGTATTCGCACGAAGATGATTTACTACATATTAGGGAATTGATAAGATACTTTAAAGATGATCGCTACATAAAATCTAATGGAAAACCAGTATTTGTTATATACCGACCTAACTTGTTTCCTGATATTAAAAAAACAATAGCGATATGGCGAGAGGAGGTTAAGGCGGCAGGTTTTTCTGATATCTATTTGGGGTACGCGCTAGGAGAAAAAAACCAGTCGCTTCTTGGAGAAGAAGGATTTGATTTCTCTTATGACTTTCAGCCTAATTTTAGTAATAGACCTTCCAGTATTAAAAATAATCTGTTTAAGAGGTATACTACCGCATTACTACGTAAATTTAAATGGACTATAGATAATCGTTATGAGTTATTTTATGATTATGAACAGTTTGTTGATTTACAGATAAATACTGAGTTTAAATCAAAGGTCTATCCTGGAATAACTCCTATGTGGGATAATACCGCTAGACGAAAAAAGAATTATTTTGCTTTACATAATTCAACTCCGCAGAAATATGCAAAATGGTTAAAGCATATCGTTTTAAATTATCCTTGGCAAAAAATGCCAGAAAATTATCTATTTATAAATGCTTGGAATGAGTGGGCTGAAGGAAATCACTTAGAGCCTTGTCAAAAGTGGGGTAAACAGTATCTAGAAGAGACATATAAAGCACTTAAGTAATTTAATTTACATACAATAAAGCCATAAATATTTAAAACAGAATGCAAGATTTTTTAACCGTAGTCTTACCCAACAGGAATAGAGATTTACAACTTGTTGTAAAGTCTATAAGTTCTGTTTACAGTCAGATCGAAGAAAATGTTAAGCTGATTCTGGTAGATTATGGAAGCCCAGTAGGTTATCAAAAGGAACTGAAAAATGTCTGTGCGAAATTTTCTAAACTCCAAATTATCTTATATCAAACACAAGGGCAGCTTTGGAACAAGTCTAGAATTATAAATTCAGTACTAAAAGACTGTTCTTCTCAATACTTTATGGTAAGTGATATAGATATGCTGTGGCATCCTGATTTTTTGGAAGAAGTATACTCATATTTACACAGTTCAAAAGTCCTTTATTTTCCCGTGGGTTTCCTAACGGAGAGCGAAAGTAAAAGAGAAGTTTCATTTCATAAATATATCGTTAAGGGTATCTCAACTCACGAAGCAACCGGAATTTCAATTTTTCCAACGGTAAAACTCAAGTCTATAGGTGGTTTTGATGAATTTTATCACGGATGGGGAGGGGAGGATACAGATGTACATATAAGACTGCACAGAGCAGGTCTTACAGTAGAGTTCGTAAAAAACACTCTTTACTTCAAGCATCAATGGCACCCTAAAATGTATCGAAGTTTCAAGAGTAACTATCCTTTTGCTGAAACTTTAGAATTAATAAATGGTCAATACCTAAACAGAGTACAAAAAGGAAGTGTTGTAAAGGCAAATAATTCATCTGGCACAGGCATAATTCCTGATTCATATGACCTTAATGTAGACGAGGTCAAAATCAATGTTCTTACAACTCGTGATCAAGTAAAATCTGCCTTGTATTATATAGAAAACTGTGTAGGGAAGAGAGTTTTATTAACAGTAAGAGAGCATCCAGAAAGACACGATTTTATTAAGAAAATAAAGAGAAAAGCCAGAGGTAAAGCTTTGAATTTTATAACGATTAAAGAAGCAAATAACATTATCTTAGAATGGGTTGTTTCTAAAGCTAGAGATTCTTTTTATCAATATAAAATGTCTGAAAGTAATGTCATCACACTTGAAGTACATTATAGATGAAAATGCCTATGTATTTTGAAAAGCTAAATATACTTAGAGATGAAGAACCTACCGTAAGTGTTTTTGTACTTTGTTATAATCAAGAACCTTATATCCTTCAAACTATAGAGAGTATTCTTTCTCAGAAAACTAATTTTCCATTTGACATCATTATAAGTGATGATTCAAGTAGCGATAAAACGCCACAAATTTGTGAAAGTTTAGCCGCTATAAATAGTAATATCACTTTTATTAAGCAGGAAAAGAATTTAGGCTTGATGGGTAACTTTGTAAATACTTCAAAGCGGCTCAGAGGCAAATACGTTGCAATTTGTGATGGTGATGACTACTGGATTAATAATAATAAACTTCAACTTCAAGTTGACTTTTTAGAAAAGAATAAAGAGTTTAGTGTAGTAGGTACAAGTTGTTTTAAATCTATAGATGATAAAATAAATAAAATAGATATAGATAAATATACTGGGCCTATTGCGTTAAGTGAGCTTTCTCTAGAAAATAAAATTATAGCACCTACTGCAGTGTTTCTCAATGTGTATCGTGTTCTAGAATTACCACAGTTTTTTCATAAATTTCCTTATGGCGACTGGCCATCGTATTTGCTAGTTATGTCTTTAACAAATACTGCAGCATTTAAACTAGCAGAGGTTACGGCTGTTTATAGAAGTACTATAGGTGTGTCTGCACGTATGAGAGAGGATAATACTAATGTGGCTCTTCAAAATTTAGAAATTATTAAAAGCTTAATGCATTTGGAAGCTCTAAAACCTAATGAAGCATTGTTTAAAAATAGTTTAGAGCACCATCAATTGGCACTAGTAACATCTTACAATAGAGATAAAAAGTTTTTAAGAGGAGCTTTTTTAATGTTACAAATACTTAAGTCAAATCTATCCTTGACATTATTTAAGCGATACATTTACTCCTTAAAAAAATCTATAGTATAACAATGAGGATCTTACTAATATCAATGAATTCTATACATTTTCGTCGTTGGTCTGACCAACTCCGGGATAGTGGTCACGAGGTGTATTGGTTTGATATTTTAGACCAAGGGTATGCATCATCAATGTCTTGGATGACCCAAATAACAGGCTGGAAAAAGGGTTTTTTGATAAAAAGAGGAAGGACAACAATAAAAAAATATTTTCCAAAAATTTATAACTACCTGAGCGATAAACTTGACACTAAAGTTGAGACCGCTTTCGCGAAAGCGTTACAAGACATAAAGCCAGATGTTGTACACAGCTTTGCATTATATACTTCTTGTTTACCCATATTACCTATTATGAATAAGGAAGTAAACATAAAATGGATATATTCTAGCTGGGGAAGTGACTTATTTTACAAGGGAAATAAACCCAATTATCACAAGGAGGTGCCTGCTGTGCTCGCAAGAGTTGATTACCTTTTTACAGATTGTTTAAGAGACTACCATATAGCAAAAAATGGTGGCTTTTCTGGAAGATTTTTAGGCGTTGTGCCTGGAGGTGGAGGTTTTGAATCTCATATAGATAAATATTATGTAAAAAATTCTTCTTTTATAGTAAAAGGTTATGAGGATGCACTTGGAAGATGTATTAATGTATTAAAAGCATTAGATGTCATTGCTAGAAAACATACTGATATATCTATCATAATATTTGGAGCTTCTAAGAAGGTTACTGAATATCTCAATAGGAATACTGGTAGAGATTATGAGGTTAAAGTATTTGGGAAAGTAAGTAACTCAGAGGTCATAGATTTAATGCTTCAATCTAAGTTTTACATAGGTAATAGTATAAGTGATGGTCTTCCTAATACACTGTTAGAATCTATTTTTTGTGACTGTATACCTATCCAGTCTAATCCCGGAGGTGCCACCGAAGAAATTATTAAGGATACAATAAATGGATTTATTATAAGTAATCCAGAAGATGTAAATGCAATTGCCAATAGTATAGAAATGGCGCTGTTATCAAACCCATCATCTATATTAATGGAAAATAAAGAGATTAAAAAAGCCTATGAAAGAAATGAAATCCAGGCAAAGGTGTTAGCTATTTATAATTCTTTAGCTGTATGATTTTATCTGACATTTCTTTACAACAGGAAAAAGATTATTCTAAATTAGAATGCCTACTAGACGGCAATTCTATTTATTTTACATTATCGCATATTAATTCTAATATTTCATTAGTGTACGATGCATTTGTAGTAGCGCTTCTACCACTTTTATTGGAAAAACAAGAAGACATAGTGGTTCAAGGTACTATGGATGACGTACTCTGTAAGCAGTTAAATGATGTCTTAATACCGAGACTTTGTCAAGTCAATAAGATAGCTATAACTCTCAAAGTTATACCAGATGTTACAGAAAATGCTATTGCTCTTAATAAACAAGTCAATGCAACGGGACTGTCTTGTGGGGTAGACAGTTTGGCAACTGTAAAATATTTTTTTGACAATGATATAGGCTTAGATTATCTAACTTTTTTTGATGCTGGTTCACACGGTATTTATAATGGTAATTATGCTAAGGAAAATTATGAGTATAGGTTGAAAAACAGCGAAAGAGCTGCCACTACAATTGGTTTGCCTTTGGTAAAAGTCAAGACTAATGCGCATAGTTTCATACGTGGCTCATTTGAATCTGCTCACAGTTTTTTAAATATTTCTTGTAGTCTAGCAACACTAGGCCTGATAAATAACTATCATTATGCATCTGCATATGCTGTATCTCAAAGTAATTTCAAACCTGGTGATACAAGTAATTTTGATAATTTTTTATTGCCACTATTGTTTACCTCTTATTTTAATACACATTCTACACTGCAAACAAAAACTCGCTTAGAGCGCATTTCTTATATTCAACATTATGATGTTGCTAATGCTTACCTAGATATTTGTACAAATTCCATACTTGCTAAGAAAATGAACTTGCAGAACTGCACATCTTGTGATAAATGTCTTCGTACGGCAGCAACATTAGAGCTGTATGATTCTTTACCTACATTTGATAAAGTTTTCGATTTAAATATTTATCATAGTAAAATTGACAATTATATAGCCAAACTCATATCAAAGAAAGTATCCATTCACGAGCGAGAGTTTTTAGATAGTTGGTTAAAAGAGAACAAAATAACTACTTTACAATACTGGAAAGCCTTTAAATTAATAGCAAAAAGAGTTATATCGAGAATAGACTCTTAAATCGATTATCTGACTTTTTTTACCGATAAAATACACTAAAGGGCGCACTGGTATTTAATATTTTTATAAATTCACCAAAATTTAAACAAATGAAATCCATTGGATTTATCCCCTTGCGCAAAGGCTCAAAGGGCATACCAGGTAAAAATAAAAAGAAGCTGCTAGGCCGTCCTTTATTTTGCTGGGCGCTTGGTGAGGCAATTGCATCTCAATTAGATACAATTTATATTTTTACAGATGATGAAGATATCATCACTTTTGTTCATAAGGAATACCACTGGACAGACAAGGTAAAGACCGTAAAACGTAGTGAAGAAAGCGCTACAGATGCAGCCTCTACAGAGATGGGAATGCTAGAGTTTGTAAATGGTTTAGAAGAGCCTTTTGATATATTATGCTTACTGCAAGCAACCTCTCCGTTTACTACTTCGGTAGATATAAATGCTTGCTTAGATAAAGTGCAATCGGGAGCAAATTATGATTCGGCACTTACGGTTGTAAATACGCATCGTTTTACTTGGTATGAAGACGGTACACCAAAAAATTATGACGTTTTTAATCGCCCACGTAGACAAGATTTTGAAGGTTTACTTATAGAGAATGGAGCGTGTTATGTGACAACAAGTAGCGCTTTTCGCGAAAGCAAAAACAGAATAAGCGGTAATATCGCCACAGTGCAAATGCCCGAAGATAGCCTCACAGAGATAGATACCCTCACAGACTGGAAAATAGTAGAAGAGTTACTAGCTGCTCGTTTAAAAACTAAGAAACAAAGTAATCGTATCACGCATCTTATACTCGATGTAGACGGCGTTTTTACAGATGGTTGTATTTATTATGGTGCAGAGGGCGAACTTATGAAAAAGTTTGATATGCGCGATGGTATGGGGCTAGAGATATTGAGACAATACAATGTTGAGGTGATGGTAATGACCTCTGAAGACTCGCAGATTGTGGCTTCTAGAATGAAGAAGCTTAAAATTAATGACGTCTTTATGGGCGTAAAAGATAAATATAGTCTGCTTTCTAGAATCGTAACTGATAGAGACCTTTCCTTTTCAAACATAGCTTACATAGGTGATGATGTAAATGATATGGCAAATATTTGTGCAGCAGGATGGTCATTTACTCCGGCTAATGCAACAATGCCTATCAAAAATCACGCAGACGTAATACTACAAAATAATAGCGCAGAGGGAGCGATACGCGAGGCCTGTGACTTTATTATAAAATATAACAATAGATATGAGTAATTATAAAGCTCCATACACCATTGCAGAGATAGGTGGTAATCACAAAGGTGATATGGAGATAGCAAAAGAAATGATAAAAGTAGCCGCTATCTTTTGTAAGGTAGACGCCGTAAAATTTCAGAAGCGACACAATATAGAACTGCTCACTAAGGAGCAATATGAAGCTCCACACCCTAATCCTATAAATTCATATGGAGATACGTATGGGGCACACAGGGAGTTTTTAGAATTTGATGTAAACCAGCACGCAGAGCTTAAGACTTTTTGCGAGGAGCTAGGCATTACCTATGCAACTTCGGTTTGGGATACTACGAGTGCAAAGGAAATAGCAGGGCTTCATCCTGAGTTTATAAAAATACCAAGTGCTTGTAATAATCATTACGAAATGCTAGGGTGGTTATGTGAGAATTACAAAGGGGAGATACACTGCTCTACTGGGATGACTACTAGAGATGAGATAGAGGAACTAGTACAGTTTTTTGAAAAGCATCACAGAGGTAAAGACCTAGTGCTTTATAACTGTACGTCTGGATATCCAGTACCCTTTCCAGATGTGTGTTTACTTGATATTAAAACACTCATAGAGAAGTATGGCAATCGTGTAAAACACATTGGGTTTTCTGGTCACCATCTAGGTATTGCTGTAGATGTTGCTGCTTATACCTTAGGAGCAAATATAGTAGAACGTCATTATACATTAGACCGTACTTGGAAGGGTACAGATCATAGTGCCTCACTAGAGCCAGCAGGTATGCGTAAGCTTGCGAGAGACTTGAGAGCAGTATATCAAGCATTAGACTATAAAGCGACAGATATCTTGCCTATCGAGCAAGTACAACGCGATAAGCTTAAGTATCGTAAAGCATAATAATGGGTAAAAAAGTTTTCATTCTTTTTCCAGATGGTGTAGGCCTGCGCAACTTTGCTTTTACTAAGTTCAAAGAAGTAGGAGAGGCGCAAGGGTTTGACATCACATACTGGAATAACACCATATTTTCGTTAGAAAAGGAACTGGGGTATAAAGAAGTGGTGATTGAAAACACAAGGATTCACCCTAAAACGCCTACACTTAGTCACGCAAGAAAAAGGGTAGAACTTGCGCTTTCGCGAAAGCGTGAAAAGGATAATGTCTATCCTACCTATCGTTTTCCATTGCAGTGGAATGGTGTAAAGAAAGCCTTAAAAAGTGCTTTTGTAAAGTATCACGAAACGTTTAGTGCTACGCCGAAGGGTTGGCAACGCATAATGAACCAAATGCAAGCTACCGAACGATCTACTGTTCGCTACCAGGAGCTTAAAGCACAACTAGAAGAGCACCGTCCAGATATTGTTTTTTGCACCACACAGCGGGCTACACAGGCCATCTCACCTATACTAGCAGCGCAGGATCTTGGGATAAAAACAGCGTGCTGGATATATAGTTGGGACAACCTACCTAAGGGGATGACCACGGTAGAGACAGATTACTATTTTGTATGGTCTGAGTTGATGAAGGAGCAGCTCTTACAGTATTACCCAAAAACGAGAGAAGAGCAGATATTTGTAACGGGGACTCCGCAGTTTGAGCCTCATTATGATAAGGATTTATTGCTTTCGCGAAAGCAATTCTGTCTAGAGCACAACCTTAGCGAAGGGACACGATACATTTGTTTTTCTGGGGATGATCAAACCACGTCACCACTGGATCAATTTTATCTAGAAGACACGGCAATTGCTGTTCGCAAGTTGAGAGAAGAAGGCGAAGATGTAGCAATTGTATATAGAAAAGTTCCTATTGACTTTTCGGGTAGGTACGATGAGGTTTTGGCAAACTATAGTGATGTCATAACACCTATAGATCCTTTATGGAAACCTATGGGGAGTCAATGGAATCAGGTAATGCCTACCAAAGAAGATTTTGCTTTATTAGTAAATACTTGTCATCACTGCGAACTTGTGGTAAACATATGCTCGAGTATGGTGTTTGACTTTGTGGCTCACGATAAGCCTACTATTTACCCCAATTACGAGCAGCCACAACTTAAGAAAGGAATACGTGACATAGGGCAGAACTATAAATACGTCCACTTCCGCTCGATGCCAGATTATGATACAAGTGTAACTTGGGCAATGAATAAAGAAGAGATTTATGATGGAATTAAAGGCTTACTTAATGGTAGTCTTAATCCAGTGCCTGTTACAAAAAAATGGTTTGGGATTGTAAACAAGCCAGAACAGCCTGAGAAGGCAAGTGAACGTATTTGGGAAGGGATTAATCAAATTCTTGATTAATGCATATAGCCTTTATAACTCCAGAATATCCACATCCAGAATTAGGTAATTCTGGAGGGATGGGTACGAGTATCAAAAACCTCGTTATAGCTTTTTGTAAAATGGGTCATAAAGTCAGCTTATTTGTTTATAATCAACATAAAACGGACACTTTTATCGAAGATGGGATAACCTTCCATTTGATTGCCAAAGAGCATTATAAGATAGGAGGCTTCTACTTTTATAGAAAGCATATAGAGCGGTATATAAATAAGCATAGTAGTGATGTCGATATTATCGAGGCTCCAGATTGGACAGGCATCACTGCCTTTATGAGCTTAAGAAAACCACTTGTAATACGTTTTCACGGAAGTGATACGTATTTCTGTCATATTGAGGGAAGACCACAAAAATGGAAAAATGCTTTTTTTGAAAAGCAAGCGGTAAGAAAAGCAAAGGCATTTATAGCACCTACGCATTTTGCAGGAAAAAAAAGTATTGAGCTTTTTAAACTACAGTATTCTAATGTGAAAGTTATATGTCACGGTCTTAATCTTGAAGATTTTAATAACAGTTCTCCAGAGGAATTTATATCTAAACATTTACTTAATATCGGGACACTTATTAGAAAGAAAGGGGTGTTCCAATTAATAGAGATGTTTAATAAAATTATAATTGCGCATCCTACTGCAAAACTTCATTTTATAGGGGCAGATAGTTATGATGTACAGACGGGTAGTGCTTCTACTTGGCAATTAATGCAAGAGATGATGAGCCCTGCAGCTAGAGAGGCCATAACTTATTTAGGTAAAATACCTTATCATCAAGTTAAAGAGGAGATACAAAAAGCACATATATGCGTGTTTCCTTCTCTTGCAGAAACACTTGGTATGGTTACTATTGAATCTATGGCTTTGCAAAAGGTGGTGGTTAATACTAATATAGGGTGGGCACAAGACCTTATAGAACACGGTAAGGATGGTTTTATGCATCATCCAGATGATATTGATGCTTACGTGGACACTATAAGTACAGTTTTTGAAAATGATGCTCTTAGAATTAAAATTACAGAAGCGGCAAGAGAAACTATAGAAGAACGATTTGATATAAATCACATTGCTCAGACTAATGTTTCATTTTATAATAAAGTCATAAGCCTATGATTTTTATAGAACACGATGGTAGTAAGGTTAAGAGTGCTGAAGGAAAAGACGATGCTATTGTCGCTTGTATCTACACAATTGCCAAAAATAATCCTGATAAGTTTCTTATTATATATAAGGCTGGTTGCGATATAGAACGTTTTTTAGAGCAAGCAATATCTTTCAAGTCCAAAAATCATTACGTCTCATCATATAATGCACTTAATTCAGATTTTGGCTATGTAGAGGATAAACCATTTATACCTACAAATAATAGGGTGGTGTACCCAACCTGGAAAAAGGGAACCACCGCTTTGCTTATTCACGCATCATTAATTAATCAGGTCGCAAATCAGATTAAGCCAAGTGACAATTATTTGTACTGGATAAATTCTCTAGGAAAGCTTACAATGCCACTTGGAGTACTCAATTATCAAATTCCCATTTTTAATGATGTGGCACCTTTTAGCAATGAACTTCTGTATCGTTTTGTAAAACAGCATTATAAAAGAAGATGGACGCTACACTTGCTACTGTGTCATTTGTACTATGATAAAAAAATGCCTTTGTACGCTTTCGCGAAAGCGCAATTTTATAAAAACCGTTCATTATCCTTAGATATGGAGTCTTTGCAAGATGTAGATTCTTGTAAAGATTATGAACCTCTTAAATACGATGTCATTATACCTACGATAGGGAGGGAGGAATATCTTAAGGACGTCTTAGAAGATTTAAATAAACAACCAAATCCTCCATCTCAGGTTATTATAATAGAGCAAAACCCTAGTGAGGATAAAGAATCAAAACTTTATTACATAAATGATGAAAAATGGAATTTTACTATAGTTCATAAATTACTAGACACTGCGGGAGCTTGTAGAGCAAGAAATATGGCAGTGTCACTAGCTACTGCTCCTTGGTTATTATTTTTTGATGATGATGTACGTGTTGAGTCAACTTTTATTGATGAGGTAACTTCATTTATAAATAGAACCAAAGCAACTTGTATTACGTTTGCTTGTTTACAAAAGGGTGAAAAGGAGACAATGAAAACCTATAAACAATGGGAATCTTTTGGGTCGGGCTGCTCTATTGTACATAGGGACATATACAGTAATTGTTCCTTTGATATGGCTTTTGAAAATGGATATGGCGAAGATGTAGATTATGGGATGCAGGTGCGTAATATGGGTAAGGATGTAATATATGCATCTAGCATACAGATACTACACCTCAAGGCTCCTACAGGTGGTTTTAGAAGTCCGCACAAGTTTCCTTGGAGCACAGAAGCATTAACTCCAAAGCCCTCTCCTCAAATAATGTATCTCAGGAAGAAAAATTACACCTTAGAGCAAGTAAGGGGGTATAAGGTTGTTCAATTCTTTAAAACATTTGGATTTTTTAAAACTAAGAACCCTCTGTCTCACTTAGCGAGATTTAAAAAAGCCTGGATACAAAGTGAAAAATGGGCGTCTAGGTTATGATTAAAATATATACAGATAACTCACTTCTCACTCCAGATAATAGAGGGATAGCGCATCCCTTAATATTTGATTTGTACTATTTTGAGAAAACTCATAAAGATGTCTTAGCGCTTTACAGTCTAGTAGATACACCTGAAAGCGCTGATGTTTTTCTATTTCCTATAAACTACCATTTCGTAAATAAAAGAGGTTATAAAAAGCATTACAGAGATTTATACAACACCGCCTTAAAATTTGAAAAGAAAATAATGGTCTACTCTGGTGGTGACTATGGTAAAACCTTTAATGATGATAATGTCATTGTATGGCGTAATGCAGGATTTAAAAGTCACAACGACAAGCAGACTATAATTATACCAGCATTTATAGATGATCCTATAGGTCGAGACGAGGTCTCTGGAGAAGTAATAAACTATACAAGTTTACCTCAAATTTCTTTTACCGGATTTGCTTCAAAAAATTATCTAGAGCGATCTCGTGTTATAATGTCTGTTATAAAAAGAAACTTGCTAAGAGCTTTTGTTAAAGACGAAACAGATTTCCAAAATGTCTTTTATGCTGCTTTGCAACGTTATAAATATCTAAAGAAATTAGAAAAATCTGATTGTGTTGAGACCAGTTTTATATATCGATCAAAATACAGAGCAGGTGCGAGATCTAAAGCCGAAAGACAGAAAACTTCAAAAGAGTTTTTTGAAAATTTAAACGGCGCTCCGTATACCTTTTGCCTAAGAGGAGCAGGTAATTTTTCTGTAAGATTTTATGAAGCCCTAGCCTGTGGTCGTATCCCAGTTTTAATAGATACAGATTGCCACTTGCCACTTGAAGGTATAATAAATTGGGAGCAACATATTTGTAAATTAAATGTAGAAGATAATATAGAGGAAGCGCTACTAGCTTTTCATAAAAAATATAATCAAGTTTCTTTTGCAACCTTGCAAAAGTCTAATCGTAAATTATATGTTGATTATTTGGTAAGAGATCGTTTTTTTTGCAATTTATATCATTCTTTAAAACGTATTATATAATTTGAAATTCTCTCTAATAATTTGCACCTATATGCGCCCAGTAGCGCTTACCACGCTACTAGATTCTGTAAAAACCCAAACGGTTTACCCAGATGAGATCCTCATTATAGATGGAAGTGTTAATGATGAGACAGAGGTACGCTTTCGCGAAAGCGGAATAAAAAACCTATTCTACTACAAAGTTTCAGACGCACAAAGAGGTCTTACTAAACAGCGGAATTACGGTATAGAACGAGTAAGTAACACAATGGATGTGGTGTGCTTTCTAGATGATGATACAGTGCTTGAACCTACATATTTTGAGAAAATACTTGACGTGTATCAAGCATATCCTAATGCTTATGGTGTAGGAGGTTACATTAATAACGAAGTGCAGTGGGAGCGTGTAGAAACATTAAACCCAAGAGATATACATCACTTCTATTATGATGGGTATAGAAGGAAAGAGGGAGCGCGTTTTAAATTAAGAAGAAAGTTAGGTCTAGATGCAAATACTCCACCAGGCGTCCTACCGAAATATGGTCACGGCAGGTCTGTTAGTTTCTTGCCTCCTACTGGAAAAATTTATGAAGTAAAACAGCTTATGGGAGGAGTCTCCAGCTTTCCTCTAGAGGTTTTGAAAAAGAATAAATTCTCTGAATATTTTGAAGGTTATGGTCTTTATGAGGATGCAGATTATACATTCAGAATTTCAAAACTAGGACAGCTATATGTACATACAGGCGCAAACCTTGCGCATCATCACGACGCTTCTGGAAGGCCTAATCAATATCATTATGGTAAAATGGTAACACGTAATGGCTGGTATGTGTGGAGAGTGATGTACCCTAAGCCTGGATTTATTAATATTATAAAATGGTATGCGATAAGTAGTGTTTTGACACTTATTCGTTTTGTAAATGTGGTTACTACTTCTAGACGTAAAGAAGCATTAACAGAAGCTCTGGGTCGCACTGTTGGTCTTTTTAGCTTACTTTTAAGCAAACCTAGATAATGCGTTATAAAAAGGACATACAACGTTATAAAGAGTACAGTAAGAGCAGTGCTTTATTACTGGTGTTAACACAGCAGGGATTGTGGGCTTTGTTTGTATATCGTTTCTTTAATGCCATTTATAGATCTACAATGCCCAAGATTGTAAAAGCACCCTTACTGGTTATTGGTGTTTTTTTTCAGAAATGGATTGAAGTGATTACAGGGATAACATTACCCTATGCAGCAACAATAGGTGAAGGCTTATATATAGGTCACTACTCAGGTATAATTATTAGTCCAGAAACCGTAATAGGGAAGCAGTGTAATATCTCGCAAGGAGTAACCATAGGTGTAAGTGGACGAGGAGCACACCGCGGTGTCCCTACAATAGGTAATCGTGTTTATATGGCTGCTGGAGCTGTTATCGCAGGAGGAATAAATGTAGGTGATGGGGCTGTTATAGGAGCAAACTCCTTAGTAGTTACAGATGTTAAAGAAGGTATTACAGTATTGGGAGTACCCGCAAAGATGGTAAGTGCTAAAGATTCTAAAGATTACATATAATGGATTTTTTAGTTATTTCTGACGCTCCTATCTTAGATAAAAATGGAATATATGAAGGGTATGCCCCTTATATAAAAGAGATGAATATTTGGCTTGACTCTGTAGATCAAGTAACCTTTGTATGTCCCACTAGTTATAAAAGAGCACTACTCACTGCTCCATTTGATAGACAGGACATCAATATTAAAAGTCTCCGAAGACTAGAATTTAACAGCTTTTTTGTCGCACTTATATCTATACTTACATTGCCGTATCAAGCCATCGTTTTATGGAGTGCTATGCGTAAGGCAGATCACATACACTTGCGGGCTCCGGGTAACCTGTGTTTACTTGCTTGTATGGTACAAGCTCTGTTCCCTAACAAGAAGAAAACTGCCAAGTATGCTGGAAATTGGGACCCTTTGTCAAAACAACCACTCGCTTACAGACTTCAAAAAAAGATTTTATCTAGTACCACACTTACTAAAAATATACAAGTACTAGTGTATGGAGAGTGGGAAAATAGTACCAGTAATATCACACCTTTTTTTACAGCAAGTTATTACCTAGAAGAGATAGACTCTTTTAAAAAGAGAAATTTTGATAAATCTTTAAGAGCAATTTTTGTAGGTACAATGGGAAGTAATAAACGACCATTTGAAACGGTACAACTTATAAATAAGTTACGTAAAGCTGGTCTTGATATAGTGCTTGAGATGTTTGGCGATGGTTCACAAGTGGAAGATATTAAATGGTATAGGAAGGAAAATGGTCTCCTTGATTACGTCATTTTGAGAGGAAACCAACCGGCAAGCGCTGTAAAAGAAGCTTACAAAAGATCTGACCTTGTTATACTATTATCAAAAAGTGAAGGCTGGCCTAAGGTTATTGCAGAGGGTATGTTTTGGGGTGCAATTCCTATAGTTACTCAAGTTTCTTGTGTTCCTTGGATGCTAGATAATGGCAGCAGAGGAATACTTGTTGAAGATCCAGATAAAATAAACACCACTCAACTAATCAAACAGCTAGAAGATAGTGCATCTTTACATAAAATGAGTAATGCAGCTACACATTGGTCTAGGCAATATACGATGGACACATTTACAGCTCAGATAAAAGAATTGCTTTAATGAGGGTATTACAACTTATAGACTCACTAGATGCAGGAGGGGCAGAGCGTATGGCAGTAAATATTGCAAATGCTTTATCTCAGGATGGTGTAGAATCATATATATGTGCCACAAGACGAGGCGGATCGCTAGAAAATGAACTGTTTGTTAAAGAGGGCCTTTTTATTTTAAATAAAAAAGCGACCCTAGACGTAATTGCTTTTTTTCGATTTTTTAAATGGTTAAAGAGAAAACAAATAAATATAATTCACGCACATTCCACCTCAATACATCTTGCAATTTTTGCAAAAATTTATAACAATAATATCAAGGTAATCTGGCACGATCATTATGGAATGAGTGACTCTTTAGAAAATAGAAAAGCCTATGTACTCAAGCTACTAGGACCTTATATAAATACAGCGATAGTTGTAAATTCTAAGCTTGCCCTATGGTCTAAGGAAGTGCTTAAGATTAATAAAGTACACTTTTTACAAAATTTTGCTACTGTAACGGTGAATCAATCTAAAAAGACGTTGCTTAATGGAGAAGCAGGTAAGCGCATAGTGTGTCTAGCAAATTTACGCCCTCAAAAAAATCATTTAGCGCTTATTGATGCTTTTGCAAAAACACAATTGCAGTTTCCAGATTGGACGCTTCATCTTGTGGGGAAGTCTTTTAATGACGATTATTCAAAATCTGTGATGGATAGTATTAGTACAAACAACCTATCTAATAATGTTTTTTTGTACGGAAGCTGTCAAGATATAAGTCACATACTTAACCAAAGCACTATTGGGGTTTTAACTTCCTTATCAGAAGGGCTGCCGGTATCTCTACTTGAGTATGCAAATTGTGGTTTGCCGGTTGTAGTAACAAACGTTGGGCAATGTGCTGAGGTAGTAGGTCAAGATGGATTTGTTATTAATAACGTTATTGAAGAGCTTCCTGATGTGTTTACTCAATTAATTAAAAACAAAGATAATATACGAGGGGTAATGGGAGACCGCTTTCGCGAAAACGTAAGTACAACCTATAGCAAAGACGCTTTTATAGAAAAGTTAATGCCCATTTATAACGATTTAATATCTTAGGGTGGTGAGTATTTCTCAAAATAAAACATATACAGTCTTTTTGATAATTCATATTATCATTGGGGTTTTGGTATACTTTGTAAAGCCATTTGCAATTGTTTATTTTCTTGGTGTTGTAGCTTATTTTATGATCCAGATTTTAAGGACTGGAAATAAAAATAATGAAGCCCTTATGGGGGCGGCTTATATAGCAGGGGCAGAGGTTTTTTTTAGAATGAGTAATGCCGTCCCTATTTATGAAGCAGGTAAGTATTCTGTAATTTCATTTATGTTAATTGGACTCTTTTTGAGCGGTGCTAGCCGAAAATCTGGTGTTTACTGGATATATATATTCTTGCTATTACCTAGCGTGCTTGTAGCTTCAATAACACTTGACTTAGGGACAGATGTGAAGAAAGCCGTTTTCTTTAACCTAAGCGGTCCCGTATGTTTAGGAATATCTGCATTATATTGTATAGATAGAAGAATAACGTATCGCCAGCTATCTAATCTTACAAAATGGATTCTATTACCCATAGTCGCAATGTCTATTTATATAACTCTTGGAACTCCAGATCTGAGGGAGACTTTACGCAGTACCGGAGCAAATTATGCGGCTACCGGTGGTTTTGGACCTAATCAAGTATCTACCGTACTAGGTTTAGGTATGTTTATGGCTCTAGTACAATTAATTGTTAATAGTAAGAATAAAGTGCTGTTATTCGTTCATCTGGCCTTAATAGGCTTTTTGCTTTATAAGGGTATAATTACTTTTTCGCGTGGTGGGGTTATCACAGGTTTAGTTTGTAGTGGTGCTTTTTTAATAATCTATTTTGCTGGATCCAAAGGAAAAGTTAGAAGGAAGATGATAACCTATCTCATCTTACTAGGTGGTGTTGTAGTAGGGGCTTCATTGTATAGCTCCTTTCAAACCAATGGACTTATAAATAAACGATATACAAATAGAGATGCAGCGGGTAGACTTAAGAGTGATATCACAACAGGTAGAGCAGAGTTACTAGAGACAGAGATATCTGCATTTTATAATAATCCGCTTGTAGGAGTTGGTGCCGGAAAGGTAAAAGAGTTAAGAGGTAATGAAAACATTGTTGGAGTTGCCTCTCACAATGAGATAAGTAGACTATTATCAGAGCACGGTATACTAGGTTTAATAATACTTGGCATTTTAATCATTTATCCATTAGTTTATAGATCCAAAAACAGGCGTAACTATTTGTTTTTTTCTGCGCTGTTGTTTTGGTTTTTAACTATAAACCACTCTTCAATGCGTATTGCGGCACCAGGTTTTATTTATGCTTTATGCCTATTAAATATTGTAAATGAAAACAAGAAAACTCCTGTACGTAGGAAACGCGCTCTCCGCTAGTGGTAAAACACTTACTACTATAGAAACCTTGAGCCCGCTGCTCGAGCAGGAGGGCTATGACGTAATAATTACATCTCAAAAGCCTAATAAACTTCTCAGGTTGCTGGATATGATTGCTACCTTTTACAAGGTAAGGGACACTGTAGATGTCGTTCTAATTGATACCTACAGCACACTTAACTTTTGGTTTGCAGTGATTGTAGGGAGGCTTTGTAGCAAGAGCAACATCCCTTACATTCCCATCTTACACGGTGGTAATTTGCCAGAGCGGCTAGAAAAAAAACCGGGTATCTGTAAAAAGTTATTTGGTGATGCCAGCTGTAATGTTGCGCCTAGTGGTTATTTATATAACGCTTTCGCGAAAGCGGGATTCTCAAATCTCATACACATTCCTAATACACTTGAGATAGAAAAGTACCCTTTTACGGAGAGGGAGAACTTTAAACCAAAATTACTATGGGTACGCTCCTTTGCCAAAATATATAACCCTTTAATGGCTATTAAAGTTTTGGAGGAACTTTTATCATATCATCCAGATGCTGTGCTCACTATGGTGGGGCCTGATAAAGATGGTAGTCTGGAGGAGTGTCGCTCATATGCATTAACCAGAAAGTTGCCAGTAACCTTTACAGGTAAGCTATCAAAAGAACAATGGCTAGCAGAGAGCGTTCATCACGATATATTTATAAACACGACAAATTTTGATAATATGCCACTGAGCGTAGTAGAGGCAATGGCTCTAGGCTTACTCGTAGTATCCACCAGTGTAGGAGGAATGCCTTATCTTATAAGTGATAAAGAAGACGGCTATCTTAGTCCACCGTCAGACGTTAAGTTGTTTACTGAGAAAGTGGTAAACGCAATTTCAAACACTAGTGACAGTATCAAGATTACACAAAAAGCTCGAGATAAGGCAGCTGCATATGACTGGGAATCAGTCAAAAGCAAGTGGCATCAAGTGCTCTCCTAATTTTATGATATATTTACATCCCTAACCAACTAGAGATGTCGTTTTTTCCAGATATTCATTTTAACGTTTCAGAACGTAAAGTGTTGCTTCGTATTTTTGATATAGTAGCTGTTCTGGGAGCACTTTATCTTACACAGTTATTTTTAGAATTTGATTATCTCGAGATCAATAGTCATAACCGAGTAGCTATTCTCGTCCTCATAGCCTATATATCTATTTTTGGGACTGTTTTTGAACTTTACTTTTTACCCAAAACAGTAAAGTTTCAAACTATGCTTAAAAATGTGATTTTAACCGTATCGGTAACTGTTTTATTCTATTTGTTAACCCCTTTTTATACTCCTATTCTTCCCGAAAACAGACTGCAGATAGTATTTTTCTTTCTAGCTATGGTAATTGGTATAAGCGTTTGGAGATGGGTTTATATAACAGTTATTGCTGCTCCTAGGTTTTATAAAAAAGCTATTGTGGTAGGAGATTCATTTAACATTAGTAAGATTATAACAAATCTTGAAAGTGCAGATCCTAATTATAAAATAGCTGGTTATGTAAATACAGAACCTATGACTATTGAAGAGGTTATCTCAACCAATGCAAAAAGGTTTGAAATAGATAGTATAGTTAAGACTATAGAAGATAATGGTATCTCAGAGATTATTGTGGCTAGTAGTTATACAGATGGAGTAATGCTACCTCTTTATGATCAACTTATAACTCTATTAGAAAAAGGATTTCCCATACGTGAGTATATGCAGGTGTATGAGGAGATCACACAGCGTGTACCTGTAGAGCACGTAGATAAGGACTTCTATCGTTATTTCCCATTTAGTAGGAGTAATCAAAATAAATTCTATAAACTTTTCCATAGAGTGTTTGATATTATTTCAGGCCTTTTAGGTTTGATATTTATTACTGCTCTGTTACCACTAGTGTGGCTAGGAAATTTACTTGGCAATAGAGGACCACTTTTTTACACACAAACTCGTGTAGGTCTCAATAGTAAACCTTTTAAAATAATCAAACTACGTACGATGATTGTTAATGCAGAAAAAGATGGTGCCGCTTGGGCTCAAAAAGGGGATAAACGCATTACTAAATTTGGAAGGTTTTTAAGAATGAGCAGGATAG
Source organism: Dokdonia sp. MED134 (assembly GCF_000152925.2). Classification (NCBI taxonomy): domain Bacteria; kingdom Pseudomonadati; phylum Bacteroidota; class Flavobacteriia; order Flavobacteriales; family Flavobacteriaceae; genus Dokdonia; species Dokdonia sp. MED134. The sequence continues at coordinate 3,034,788 of NZ_CP009301.1, forward strand.
ATGAGATTCCGCAATTTTTTAATGTATTAAAAGGGGAGATGAGTGTCATAGGCCCTAGACCTGAACGCCCAGTATTTGTAAAAGAATTGTCTAAAGAAATTCCTTTTTATGAAACAAGACATATTGTAAAACCAGGGCTCACTGGCTGGGCACAAGTAATGGGTAGCTACACTAGCTCTGAAGAAGGCGCTTTAGAAAAGTTACAATATGATTTATACTATATAAAACACCGTAACCTGTTTATAGACTTGAGTATTATACTTAAAACTATAAGTACAGTTATAAATTTTAGAGGGCAGTAGTTCTTTTATTCCTCTCTTGTGAGCTTAATATTTCTCAATATATAAATATACCTTACAGTTATTGCTATAAGAAGCGGCAACAATGAGGGAGCATAACTCTGTACTCCTATCGCCCAGTGAGCAAATAGTAAACACATTAAAATAACTGCTAGTTTCATATAAGGATAAATCCATCTTGCAGGTTGCACCTTCTTAACGGCAAATGCTGCAAGTATGTGAAAAGGAAATGCCCACAGAATATTATAATTCCAAGCGGTAGCAATATGGTCTGTACCAAACCACAAGAAAGCCACTAGCACACCCGTAACACTCGTAAAAAGTAGAAGAGTAGAATCTAGCCACCCTATTCCATTATTACCTTTAAAGTCTTTATAGGTCTTGTAAATGATAAATAAAGCAATGAGTCCTAGTATAAATAGTGGGCTTACATAAAAAGGGACTCCATAAGAGTGTATAAAGCTAGGTTCAAATATAGTCTGAGAGTTTTTAACCAGTGCTTTTGAACTATTGCCACTAGTTACTTGGGCTGTTTTAAAAGAAGCCATAAGCTCGTTAGGTAAAAATAAATGCTCCTCTGGCGTGGCAACACGATCTATCAAGGACCCAAGAGCTACATCTATACCTAAACTTCCCCAGCTGTTCCAAGGTACATACTGTCTTATAAGATCCCTATGAGTGAGCGTTGTATCTATACCTGTATGTTGTAATGCAAGAGATCCTTCTACAGAAGATGCAACGGCATAATAAGGTCGTGTTGCACAGTTGTCATAAAAGAAATCATATTTATAATAGCGGTTAGCCTCATCTAGATTATTGAGTAAAAACTCATAGGTATCTTGCTTTTCTTGCTGATTTAGGTTGAGCTCTTGTGATTTTATCCAGCGCTGTTGCGCTTTATAGCTGTACTCAAAATTTTTATAAGGAGCGGCAGCTAGCTTGTAAAGTAGTTTTCCTCTAGCAAATTTTAAGTAAAAATTAGGCGTGTCAAAATCAAAAACTCCATAATTAAAAACCATATCTATCTTGTTAGGCACATCTTTGACACGTACAGAAGTGTGCCCAAAGGCGTCATAAAGCTCCGGTCCTGGGCCTATAGTTATGAGTTCGATACTTGCCTCTGGTGAGAGTGAAGGAAATCGTTGCTGTGCCTCACAAATAAAAGAGTAAGCGAGTAAAAGTAGGAGTAGTGCCTTTTTCATAGATGGTAAAGATAGTTGAGAAGTGATAAAAGACCAACGCTTATCTCTTAACTTAAATCCATAAAAAAAGCCAGACTATGTCTGGCTTTACAATATTAAAAAGGGTTTAAACACCTGGTACGATACGTACAGGTACTGTAAATTGTTCTCCCACTTTTTGTGTATCTAGTTTTTCATAATTAAGGCGTGACTTAATAAAAGCAGCTACATATTCTTCTTTAGTGTCTACATCTATTACCACTACCTCATTTGCTTTGTTTACCATTAAGGTAACCTGTGCAGTAAGATCTTTTTTTACTTCAAATCCTGGCTCGCTTAAAAGAGTTGCCACTTGTTGAGTTACAGTCTTCCCTTTCTCGTCAGACGTTGGTTCAGTTTCGGTTGCAAATACTGTGCTTATTGATAATAAGGCTACAAGTACTAATAGGTTTACTTTTTTCATAATAGGTTTTTGTTTTTTTCGATGAATTCTATAACAAAGAGACGGCTATTTTTTCAATATGTGACACCTCGACTTGAAGCTTAACTGTTCTTTAACCCTCATTTACAGACGTTAACGTTGTGTTGATTTTCAAATAACGCTTTCGCGAAAGCGTAAAAACATACTCCCTAATTAATTGTTTAAAACCCTTAATAGGTCATTTTGAAAAAGGAAAAATTATGACCGAAAGTGTATTAATTATGAGATTTTATTACACATAGTGCAATGTTACCAAAACAAAAAAATCCCGCTCTATAAAAGCGGGATTTTGCAACGTGATTACTCACGTTTATATAATGTAAGTCTTAAGCTAGTACAGCCTGAACTTTATCTGCAGCTTCTTTAAACTCGATAGCAGATTGAACGTCAAGTCCAGAATCATCTATAAGTTTCTTTGCGATATCTGCATTAGTACCTTGTAAACGTACAATGATAGGTACATTTATAGTTCCCATATTTTTATATGCATCGATAATACCTTGTGCCACACGGTCACAACGTACAATACCTCCAAAAATGTTTACTAAGATTGCCTTTACAGCTGGATCTTTAAGTATTAATTGGAAAGCAGCCTCAACACGCTCAGCATCTGCAGTACCACCTACGTCAAGGAAGTTTGCAGGCTCACCACCAGATTGCTTAATAAGGTCCATAGTTGCCATTGCAAGTCCAGCACCATTTACCATACACCCTACGTTTCCGTCTAGGTCTACATAGTTAAGTCCTTTCTCACCAGCTTCAACCTCTACTTGGTTTTCCTCACGCTTGTCACGCATAGCTGCATAATCTTTACGACGGTATAATGCATTATCATCTAGTGATACCTTAGCATCTACTGCCATAATCTTATCGTCACTTGTCTTAAGAACAGGGTTGATCTCAAAAAGTGAACTGTCAGAATCTGTGTATGCTTTATAAAGAGCAGCAACAAACTTTGTCATATCCTTAAAAGCAGCACCGCTTAACCCAAGGTTAAAAGCGATTTTACGTGCTTGGAAAGGAAGTAATCCTGTTGCAGGATCTATCTCTTCGTGAAAGATAAGGTGCGGAGTCTCCTCTGCTACCGTCTCAATATCCATCCCACCTTCTGTAGAGTACATAATCATATTGCGACCTGTCCCTCTGTTAAGAAGTACAGACATATAATATTCTTCTGGCTCGCTATCACCTGGGTAGTATACATCCTCTGCAACAAGTACTTGGTGTACTCTCTTACCTTCAGCACTAGTCTGAGGTGTTACAAGATCCATCCCTATAATCTGGTCTGCGATTGTTTTTACTTCATCAAGACTTTTTGCGAGTTTTACACCGCCACCTTTACCGCGTCCACCTGCGTGTACTTGGGCTTTGATTACGTGCCATCCAGTACCGGTTTCTTCTGTAAGTTTTTTGGCAGCTGCAACAGCTTCATCTGGAGTCTGTGCTACATAACCGCGTTGGATACGTACGCCAAAACTATTTAATATCTCTTTTCCTTGATATTCGTGTAGATTCATAATCTTCGTTTAAGATGCTTAATTTGCCTCGCAAAAATAACAAATGCGCTACGGGAGCGCAATAGTTTTTGTGATTAATTCTGAGGAATGATTTTATACAATTTCCGCACTGAGTCCCGCTTGTAAAAGTTTAGAACAACGAGGCTCTAAATCTTTGTAATCGCCAGACTTTACAGAGCATTTCCCTTTATAATGTACCAGTAGTGCACATTGGTGTGCTTGATTTTCTTCGTGATCACAAGCATAGATGAGTGTATTAATCACGTGATCAAAGGTATTTACATCATCATTATAGAGTATAATCTCGTGTGCCGGTGATTCTTCGGTTAAGATGTCTAGTTCTTCTTGATATTTTTCTTGATTGCTCATATCATTAAGATTTTTGCTGCAAATTTACAAATTTTGTGGGTTTACGCTTTCGCGAAAGCGTAATTCTAACATAATATTATTAACTCTCTAACTGTGTCTAGCCTCGCTTCTCAAACTTACAAGCGACCCAATTATTGCGCTCGTAGTTACTAACGAAATAAAGTCCGTGTTCATTGCATTTTTCGGAAATAAGTGGAATATCTTCTGTATAAAAGCCACTTAATAATAAAATTCCATCTTCGGGAAGACAGCTAGCATAGGTAGGGATGTCACTTAGTAATATGTTGCGATTTATATTTGCGATGATGATGTCATAATTTTTGTCACTAAGTAAAGAGGCTTCTCCCTCATAAGTGGTGATGTGATTACAGTTGTTACGCTCTACATTTTCTATAGTGTTAAGGTAGCACCAGTTGTCTATATCTATAGCATCTATAGGTTGTGCTCCACGCATCTCTGCAAGTATAGCAAGCACGCCTGTGCCACATCCCATATCTAGTGTTTTCTTACCTGTAACATCAAGTTTAAGAAGGTGCTTGATCATCATATGGGTAGTCTCGTGATGGCCGGTCCCAAAAGACATTTTTGGCTCTATGACGATATCAAAGGCTACATCTGTTTTTTTGTGAAAGGGCGCTCTCACGGCACACTTACCATCTACTTCTATAGGTTCAAAATTCTTTTCCCACTCCTCATTCCAGTTTACTTGCTCTATCTCTTCTGCAGTATAAGTGATTTTAAATTCTTGTGAATTTAAGATCTGTATATCATTGAGTAGTTGGTCAAACTGCACCTTACCTTCTGGAAACGCCTCTTGTTTCTGTATGTATGCAATTACACCAGTAGAGGTCTCTGTAAAGCTTTCAAAACCTGCGTAGCCTAGCTCTGCAATGAGAATTTCTGTAGCAGGGTCGCGTGGTTCTATAGTAAATGTGTAGCCTAGGTAGATGGGAGTCATTAGTTGTTTTTTTGTAAGTTGTATGTTGCTTCTGGGTCTATGGTGAGAAGTATAGATCCATTTGCATCGGGCAAAAATACGGTTTCTGTATCGATGAGAATCTCTTCTTTTGCAGTAAAACCTACTCGGGCAGCTTCTCTAAATTGCTCATTTCTTATAAGTACTTTATAAGGAGCTCGTAAGCTAAAATTCCACCTTGTAAAGTTTTGATTTTCTAAAAGCGTATAGCTGTCTGGTTGCAGCATCTCGTGTGTCATATTTACTGCTCTGCCAGTGTGTAAAGACCCTGCGCCATAGAGGCCACGTAGCGGTTCGTTTGCCGTGATGTGATCTATGTTTGTAGCAGAGAGTTTTATAATGCTACTCATCTCATCTACAGATAGGTCATTGTTTACGGAGAGCATAAGACCTATAGTGCCGGTTACTAGTGGTGCTGCGGGTGAGGTAGCTTGATAAGGGTTGTAAGCAATCTCTCCATTTTTTTGAAACTTGTAATACTGAAAGATATCATTGCCCGGTGCCACAATATCTACTGTGGCGTCAAGATTATTTGTAGAGCTTAAGTAAAGTCTATAGGTGTCTTTTGGATCATTATTTGCAAATCCTCCTGTGCGGGATAGGTGATACTGTTGTTTTTCGGCATAATATTTACCATTTTTTTCTTCTATGTTGAGACCATCTTCTATCGTGTCATATTTATGTTGCACACTTCCCACAGATAGTACGTGTTCATAGGCTCCCGGGTATCTTAACTGTGTTCCGTTGGTTTTGCTATAAGGTGCATTATGGGGCACAGATACAATGATGGTCCCTAGATCTCGCATCTCATTAATAGCTTCTTGAGCGGTCTCGTAATAAGTGCGACTTCCCCAGCTGCAGTTTATCACTTTCACGCCGCTTCTCGCAAGTTCTAGTAGTTGATTAAATTCTTTAAAATCTCCATAAGTAGTAGTCTTGATGCTACAGTCGTAACAAACACCTGCACCAGCATAGGCATTATCACCTTGAGCAGCTGCAATAGCTGCTATCGTAAAGCCGTGTCCACCAGAGAGGCTGCTTTTTTTTACCATTGTAAGTTTACCAGCAAACTCCGGGTCTTCTGGATCTACATATCCATCAGAAATACCAATGTGCACATCTGGGGAACCCGTTGTGTAATACCAGGCTTGGGGTACTCCCATAAAGTCATAGTAGTCAAATAATAAAGATGAGCCCAGATTTTGCCCTGTAGTACTTGTTACTCCATAATCATTAGGCTCATAGATTTGTAGTTTTTGAGCGGTAATACTTTCAGAAAACTCAAATATATCTGGAGCAATCATTTTTAACTCTTGCTGAAAGGCAGGTGTAGCGGCAATAGCAAAGAAGGTGCGCTTGAGCTTATCGCGAGTGGCATATTTAAACCCTTTTCTAAAGATCTTTACATCGTGTTTTTCAAAAAGCGTTTTTAAACGCAATTCATCTCCTGTATACGTAACAACAGAATCTTGTGTTTGTACAGGTATTTCTATAGCATTTGAAACAGTTCTTATATAAAATCTGTCCTCTTGTGCCGTAATGGTGTAAGAGAAAGCAATAAGTATGATGATGACTAGCCGCTTCATACCTATGATTTTTTAATCGTAGCTATTTCTTTTTCGAGCGTTGCGACCTTATCTAGTGCTTGTTCTATTTGTTTCTCTTGGCGTATGAGGTGTAGCGTGAGTTCTTCTACTTTTTTGAGGAGTAATCTATTCATCTCACCTAGCTCTATCCCATTTTTAAGAACCTCTTCGGTAGAGGGTATTTCTGGTAGATGCCCGTTTGTGTTTATGTAGTTCTCAATTTCGCGTAAGCGGGCTAAATCATACCCGTCTTCAAAAACAGTATCTGCCCATTCTTTTAGATCTACTTTTACAGAGCGAGCGTGTATGCGTCCGTTTACTTCGAGCTTATCTGTAGGCTTCTTTTTGCCTATGCCCATATTGCCACTTCTAGTCACATAAATGGCGTTGCTTTCTTTTTTGTTTTTAAAGAGAGCCAGTGATCCATCACGGTTTGTGGCAGTCTCACTAGTAGTTTGAGCGGCACAGCTTGAGGTGGTTAACATTATAAGTAGAGCAAGCGTAAGTATTTTCATTACAATAAGATTTAGCTCTAAAATACTAATACCAATTGATATAAAATAAAAATGCGCTAGCCGTGATGGCTAGCGTATTCATATTTATGATAAAATGTGGCTGCTTTTATGCAAAAGCATTTACAATTTCAAAAAAGTCATCTGCCTTAAGCGATGCGCCACCTATGAGGCCTCCATCTACGTCTGGCTTGCCAAAAATCTCTTTTGCATTACCAGGTTTTACAGATCCTCCGTAAAGTATGGTTACATTTTCTGCTACTTCTTCGTTATAGGTCTCTGCAACTGTTTTTCTTATAAACGCGTGCATATCTTGTGCCTGCTCTGGTGAGGCAGTCTCTCCCGTACCTATTGCCCATACTGGCTCATATGCTAGCACGATACTAGACCAAGCCGAAGCATCAAGATGAAAAAGTGCATTTTTAAGCTGGCTCTCTACAACCTTTTCTTGGTTGCCAGCCTTGCGATCTTCTAGCTCTTCTCCAAAACAAAATATCACTCGCATCTCGTTTTCAAGGGCAGCATTTACCTTTTCTGTAAGAAGCTCATCTCCTTCATTAAAATAAGCACGACGCTCGCTATGACCTAAAATTACTGTATTTACCCCCACACTTTTAAGCATAGCTGCAGAGATCTCACCAGTGTAAGCTCCACTTTTTGCCTGGTGCATATTTTGTGCGGCTACTGTGATGTTACTATCGCTTAGACTCTCAAAGGCACTATGTAAATTAATGTATGTAGGAGCAATAATAACCTCTGCATCACCATTATTTACTTTACGTTTTAAGTCTGTGATGAGACCAGCTGTGGCAGCAAGGTCATTATTCATTTTCCAGTTTCCGGCAACGATGTGTTTTCTCATTATGTATATTTTTTGGCGCTAGGGTAGTAGCTTGTTAGTTGTATGTGATTATAGATGAGCTTACCAAAGTGATTAATAAGGGGTGTTATTACGCTTTCGCGAAAGCGTACTCATCATAACAAATATAACACCCGTAATTGAAGTTTGGGGTGCGGTTAACGTAGTTTTCACGATACCGTTTTCGTAAGATGGCAGTGTCTTATCCCAGTTTTACCTTTGGGTCTAGCCATTTGTATACAAAGTCTACTAAGATATTAATGATAACAAATAGGGTTGCAATCACTAGTACAGCTCCCATAATAATAGGGAGATCTAACGTATTGAGCGCGTCTACTATCTCTTTACCTAGTCCGTTCCACCCGAAGATATATTCTACAAAAACAGCACCGGCTAGCATAGATGCAAACCACCCAGAAATAGCAGTTACAACAGGGTTGAGCGCATTTTTTATAGCGTGGTTTTTAATAATCTGGTAGGTGCTAAGCCCTTTTGCACGGGCGGTACGTATGTACTCTTGATTATATACTTCAAGAAGTGAGTTGCGCATAAGTTGTATTACAACTGCTAGTGGTCGTATGCCTAAAACGAGGGCTGGTAATATGAGGTTTTTCCAGCGTATGTGTACCTCTTCGCCAAAATCATCCATCTCATACAGACTACCCGTCATATTAAGATTAGTAAAGGAGTGCAATGCATAGCCAAATAGCCAAGCAAACAAAATAGCACTAAAAAAACTAGGGACACTCATCCCTAGGGTGCTCACAATTTGTATGGTTTTATCTACCCAAGTGTCCATCATTTGCGCCGAAATAATGCCGAGTATAATCCCAATAACTATCGCTATAAGTATGGCGCTTACGGCCAGTACAATAGTGTTAGGTAGCGTTTCTGCAATAACTTGAGTGACTGGTTTACCCGTTTTCTGAAAGCTTTCTCGCAAGTATGGATATTTTAATACTACAGTAGTGTTACCTATCGTAAATAGGGGAGTAGCGCTATACTTTCCAGAAGTGAGAGACGTGTAGTTAGTATGATCACTTGCGTGAAAAGATAATGGTGATAAGTCATTGAGGTAATACCCATACTGAGTACTTACAGGCTTATCAAAACCATACTTTGCACGCACCTTTGCTAGTTGTTCTGGGTCTTCATTTTGATCTAGCATCATACGAGCGGGATCACCGGGTAGTACCGTAAATAAAAAGAAGATAACCGTCACAACTCCCCATAAGGTGAGAAGTGCATAGCCTAGTTTATATATAAGTTGCTTGACCAAGTTATTTTATATCACTAGGAGTGAGTTTTCCTTGTTTTATGGCAAGCGCATCTTCTAGAGAAATCGCTTTATACACAAAGCCTTCACCAAAGAGTGCTTGTGCATACTCCTCAATAGTTTGTGTAAAACCTGCTTGAGCACGTATTGCATTTACCTCTTCTGGGTTTTTTACAGGCCACATAAAATCACCAGACCCATAGTTTACGCCTTGCGTTCCATATACTTGTGGGAGGTCTTGCTGTGAGAGATAACGATCCTCCATCATTGCAACGAGGCGCATAGGTAATTCTCCCTTTGCACCAGCCTCTTTTATGGTGTCTAGATAAGTGTCTATTTTATTAGAATGCTGTACTACATACCAGGCTGCGGTGTTTGTAGGTTCTCCTACAATACTTTTGCCTGGATAACCAGATGTAGTAAGTATGCGTTCTACTCGCTGCAAATTAATGCTGTCTAGTAGTTCCTGCTGTTTCCATAAAAAGCCTTGCAACTCTTCTGGGGCTACACCTGCTTTTTTAGCCTCTGCTATTTTTTCTGGACCTTCAGGTAGATACATTAGTTTGCGGTACTTCTGATCAAGATATGCAATGCTGTCAAGTTCATATTTAAGAGCAAAGTCCATTTCTGGTTTACTATTTTCTTGAGGTACAAGTCGTAGGTCTTCTGCATCATTGTAATGCAATTTTTGAAGAATGGTTCCTTTATGTATACTCACAATACCAGGGTTTGCGCGTACAATGGTTTTAAGTACCGTCTCATCTGTAAAGAAAAACTTAAAAGGCAATCTGTTTTCTTGTACAAAAGTATCTGCAGCGTCTTGGGCAGATGAGCTTAGCCCTATTACATTATACCCTTTGCGTATAGCCTCTTCTGTTATATTACGTATGTTGTAATAACCTTGCGCTTCTGTGTTGAGTAAGTTATAGGCAATGATTACGATTAGATTTTCTTTCTCAAGATAAGTAGTTGTATAATCCCTGCCGTCACGCTCTATAGTAAAGTCGTGCACAGGTGGTTCATATCCCTCGCTTGTTTGTACTACTTCATAAGATACGTATGTGCCATCTACCTCTGGATACCCTCCATCTGTAGTGATCACCTCTTCTTTGCCATCTACAAGAAAGGTCCATTGATACTCAAAGGTCGCCTCTGGTGCTCCTTCTGGTACCGCCATACCCTCTGCAATATTAGACCCTACTTTATATGCTCTAAAATCTAGCCACGGTAGGTGCTCAAGTACGTGCATACCAAAAAACATACATCCTAAAAATGATACAAAAACAAGCGATGCATTTATAAGTTTTGAGAAGAGTGGTTTAATGTGTTTCTGGTTAATCATTAAGAAAAGAATCAATACCAGCAGTATCACATCCTTTGCAAAAGACTCCCAAGGTACAAGCGGTATCGCATCGCCAAAACAACCACAATCTGTCACCTTATTAAAGTAAGCCGAGTAAAACGTGAGGAATGTAAAAAATACAATCATCGCAAACAGCAGCCACAAGGTGATTTTCTTTCTAAAACCTACAAGCAGTGCAATACCCAGTAACACCTCTACTACAACCAGTATAATGGAGATAAGCAGTGCATAAGGAGATAAAGACTCTAACCCTAACACCTCTGCGCTAAAATATTCTTGAAGTTTATATGAAAACCCAAGCGGGTCATTAAGTTTTATAAAACCAGAAAAAATAAACAAAGCACCTACTATAAAGCGTGCTATGTGTGTAAGTACCTTCATCATAAAAAAGCTTTGGTCGTTTTTAATATAGCTGTAGTCAGTAATAAATATTAAGCCTCTCCTAAGTGTATCATTGCAAACACCGCATAGTTTATCATATCTTGATAATTTGCATCAATCCCCTCAGACACCAGTGTTTTACCTTTATTATCCTCTATCTGTTTTACACGTAACAGCTTCTGCAATATAAGATCAGTAAGGCTGCTCACACGCATATCTCTCCAGGCCTCACCATAGTCGTGATTTTTATCCATCATCAACTGTTTTGTGAGCGCGATTTTCTCATCATAAGCCTTTACAGCCTCCTCAAGCTCGAGGTCGGGTTGCTCTACCACACCGCGCTCAAGATTTACCAGCGCCATCGCACAGTAATTTATAATGCCTATAAACTCAGACTGCTGTCCCTCATCTACCTTTTGCACCTCGTTTTGCTGTAAGCCACGTATGCGCTGTGCTTTTATAAAAATCTGATCTGTAAGAGATGGCAAGCGCAGTATGCGCCACGCACTCCCGTAATCCTTCATTTTTTTTATATACAAATCTCTACATTGAGTGATTACCGCATCATATTGCGCAGACGTATCGGCCATAGGGTTTCTTTTGATTTTTGGTAAATTTCGGTTAAAAACTTCAATATAAGAAATACCCCTTGCCTTATAAAGAGAGAAGTGTACTATCTTTTTGAAGCACACAATTTATGGTGTACTTTTGGGGGAGTATCCCGCTTTTTGTTGCAATTCCTCGCGGCGGTTGCACCAGCCAGCTGTGGGATTTACACGGCAATCGGGGCTAGAGACTAGAGGTAGTCTATACCTCGAGACTTTATAAGTGATACTACTGTATATAAATACCTAACTACATCTAAACAACGTTAACCTATAATGACCATAAACTGCAACGGAAAGCTAATAGATCTCACCACACCAAAGGTAATGGGTATTCTCAATCTCACACCAGATAGCTTTTATGATGGAGGAAAGTATGGTGATATATATGCTGCCATAAGTCAGGTTGAGGTGATGCTTAGCGATGGCGCTACGTTTATAGATGTAGGTGCATATAGTTCTAGACCTGGTGCGACAGATATTTCGGTAGAGGAGGAGGAGCGCAGGCTCATACCGGTGGTAAGGCAGTTAGTTACTACTTTTCCGGAGATTGTGATAAGCGTAGACACCTTTCGCGCAAGCGTAGCAAAAAAAGCAATTGAGGCAGGTGCAGCTGTTGTAAATGATATAAGTGCTGGGATGCTGGATGATGATATGATGGCTGTCGTAGGGGTATTACAGGTGCCATATATAATGATGCATATGCGTGGGACTCCTCAAACTATGAAGCAACTTACCACTTATGATAATTTTTTTAAAGAGGTGATGTACTACTTCTCGGAGCGAGTTGCAGTGGCAAAAAGTCATAAGATTAATGACCTTATTATAGACCCTGGTTTTGGCTTTGCAAAAACTACAGCGCAAAGTTTTGAACTACTCAATAACCTTGACTTGTTTAAGGCTTTTGAAATGCCCGTGCTAGCAGGTGTTTCTCGTAAATCTATGATTTATAAAACATTAGATGTAACGGCAGATGGAGCTCTTAATGGCACGACTGTTCTTAATACGGTGGCAATAAGTAAAGGAGCGCGTATACTGCGAGTACACGATGTTAAGGAAGCTATGGAGGTGATATCACTCTCAAATGCTTTATCATCTAACGTGTCTTAATAAGATTAGGTATTATAACAATTGCATTTAATCTCCGTTAGGATACACAAAACCGCCTTTGATTAACAGAATTTTGGCAAAAAAATGCTATTTTTCACCTCTTAAACATATCTATGATGAAAATCCTACGTCTAGCATTAGCTTTCATACTATTTTCTTTTTTTAATACATTGGTTTTTGCACAGGCTAGTCCTGGTGGACCTACGTGTGCAGAGGCTGTACCTTTTTGTACTGAAGATTTGGCACAACCTTTCGATAATTGTTATCCAGGTAGTCCAAATCCAAATTGTACAAGTAGTGGTGAAAATGGACCTTTCTATGATTGTCTTGGAAGTACACCTTATCCAACTTGGTATTTTTTACAAATTGATCAACCTGGTGATTTAGCTTTTCAAATAACTCAAAATACAAGTATTGATGATGATGGGACGCCTACAGGAACTGGGCTTGACGTTGATTTTATTGTTTGGGGACCTTTTAGCGACACTAATGTTTGTGGTAATCTTACAGAAGCTAATGTTGAGGATTGTAGTTTTTCTGGTGCAGCTGTAGAGCAAGTATTAATACAAAATGCACAAGTAGGAGATATTTATGTTTTCTTGGTTACCAACTATTCAGGTATATCTGGAAATCCAGATAGTCAAGGCGAGATATATATCGAGCAGACTAATCAAAATAATAACAATGCAGGAACTACAGATTGCTCAATAGTTAATGCTTCTTTAGGAGCAGATCAAGAGGTTTGTGATGGAGAGACAGTAACGCTAGATGCGACATCTCCAGATGCGGCTGGTTATGCTTGGGCAGTAGATACGGGCGCAGGTTTTATGCCAGTACTAGATGGTACGGGTACACAAGTTACAACAGCAACACTTGATGTAACGACTTCTGGTAACTACCAAGTGACTATAACAGATTTTAATGGTGATACCGGGACAGATGAGGCGTTAGTAACATTTTTTACGGTACCTACAGCAACGCAACCAGCAGATCTTTTTGAATGTGATACAGATGCAGACGGATCGGCTACTTTTAATCTAGACACACAAATAGGAGATATCCTTAACGGGCAAGATCCTAATGAGTTTGATGTGACTTTTCACTTAAGTCTTGTAGATGCTTCTGGTCCGGCAGGAATAGGAGCCCTTGCAGGTACCACAGTTTACACTTCTACTACAGATGAGATATTTGTGCGTATAGAAAATGCAAACTTGGCTGAGTGTGTAGCGACTACAAGCTTTATGATTAACGTTGTAGATTTACCTGTAGCAACAATGCCAGGTCTTTATGAGATTTGTGATGATGCGGCAGATGGTGATGATACAAATGGTGTTGCCACCTTTGACCTATCTACACTTAATGATGATGTTTTAAATGGACTTGACCCTATGCAATTTGTGGTGAGTTACCACCCAACAGGTCCTGATGCGACTGCAAATGCAAATCCATTACCGCTTGCTTATGAAAATATAGGTTCTCCAAACAATGATCAAATCTTTGCACGTGTCGAGAATACGGCTTTTACAGGTTGTTTTTCTATCACCCCAGTAAATTTAAGAGTAAATGCTTTGCCAGTATTAACTTCACCTGTGACGCTGCGCCAGTGTGATGATGATATGAATGGGGTAAGCATTATAAATTTAACCCAAGCAGAAGGCGAGTTAAGTACAAATGCCGCAAACGAAACCTTTGCTTATTTTGATTCTTCTGGAGCTTCTATTCCAGATCCTACTGCTTATATGAATAGTAGTAACCCATTTCTTGAAACAATTACAGTAACAGTAACAAACTTAAATGGGTGTTCTCGTGATGGTGCCATAAATCTTATAATTAGTGCTTCTCAAATACCTGGAGGTACATTATTTGCAGATGAGATGGAGTGTGATACAGATAGCGATGGGGTAGCTTTGTTTGATTTTTCTGCAGCAACAGCAGCTATAGAAGCATCTTTTGCTCCGCAAGTTGTTATCGTGTCTTACTATGAAACACAACAAGAAGCTTTATCTGAAGTAAATCCTATTGTAGATCCATCTGCTTATAATAACAACCTTACGTACACAAGTGCTGGAGGAGTTCAAGATATCTGGGTACGAGTTGAAGCAGACACAGATAATGGTTGTGTAGGTCTTGGAGAGCACGTACGTCTTACCGTTGTTCCTAACCCCACCTTCTTACCCAACATCTCTTCACTTGAAGAATGTTCACCTATCGCAAATGCTGCACAATTTGATCTTACCCAGAACGATGCCCAGATTACTGGCGGTGATCCTAATATTCTAGTTACTTATTATGAGAACGTAGGGAATTACACGGCTATGAATGCCATTGCTAACCCTACTGCTTTTTCAAACAGTAGCAACCCTCAGACCATTTACTACAGTCTTGAGAATGCCACTACAGGCTGTACGACGTTTGATTTTGTCAACCTGGCAATGAACTTTGAGATCATCGTAAACCAGAACCCTGTACTCACCACGCCTACCGAACTTCAAGTCTGTGATGATGATGGTGTGATAGATGGCCTTACCACGGTAGACCTCTCTTCAAAAGATATTGAGATTACGGGTGGTTTTGATGCAAACCTTACCATCACCTACCACTTAGACCAGGCTGGGGCCGATGCTAGTGATGCAAGTATTCCAGACAAAACAATGTTTACAATGACCACCAACCCTCAGATTGTAGTGGCTCGCGTGACCGATAATACCACGGCTTGCTACTCAACGGTAAATCTTAGTGTGCGTAGCTTCCCAGTGCCGGTACCCGTAACCCCTGCAGATTATGAGGAGTGTGATGATGATAACGACGGAGTTTTTGACTTCTTCGTGCTTTCCTCTAGAGACGCCGAAATCACCGGTGGAGACCCAACCCTTACCGTCGCCTATTACCTCACCCAGGCAGATGCAGATAATGCACCAGTAGGTCAGGAGCTTGACAATATGATGTATATCAACAATGAGCCTTTTGAGCAAATTGTGTATGCCCGTGTTTTTAACGATGCCGGTTGTTACAGCACTACACCGCTTACCCTGCGTGTGCTCAACACCCCAATGCCTAACCAAGATGCAACTCCATACGCACTGTGTGATGATGATACAGATGGGCTTCAAATATTTGATTTAAGTACACAAGAAGCTAATATTCTAGGCGGCTTAGACGCTGCAACGCATACGGAGGAGTGGTTTTCTTCACTCGCTTCCGCGGAAGCTGGTACTCCTGCCATTGCAACCCCTACTGCTTATACGAGTAATACCGCCACCGTATATGCCCTATTAACCGATACTGCACGAATGACCACTACCATGACCTTCTGTAGTAATATTGCTCCTTTAGAACTTATTGTAAACCCATTGCCAACTCCTATCCAACCTGCCGAATACGAGCTTTGTGATGACATAGAAAGCGGTAGTGATATGGATGAGTTTGCAAGCTTTGATTTACGTAGTCGTGACGATGAGATTACTGGTGGTAATGATGACTGGAGTGTAAGCTATCACTTCACCCAAGCAGATGCAGATGCGGGTACGCCAGCACTTGCAGATATGTATCAGAATGTGGTGATGGCAAACCAAACCATCTTTGTACGTGTAGAAGATATTGTGACGTCTTGTTATGAGACCATCACCTTAACCTTAGTGGTAAATCCATTACCATCACCTACCACCATAGCACCGGTAGAAGAGTGTGATACAATGGCAAATGATGGCGACCCAGATAATGATGGGGATGCTATTTTTGATCTTACCGGCCAAGTAACAACAGACATTATAAATGGCGAGGCCTTTGTGGGACTTAGTTTCCACGAGACAATTGCCGCTGCAGAGCTAGGTACACCAGCCATTGCAAACCCAGCAGCCTACCAGACGGTATCAAGAACTATCTATGTAAGAGCTACAGATACAGACCCAGCTACCAGCACTGAGTGTTACCGTATCGTGGAGTTAGAACTTATCGTGCAACCTGCACCGGTACTGCCTACCACCATCCCAGACCTAACTGAGTGTGATGATGATGGAGACGGGCAAGCGCTGTTTGATCTTACACAAAACGATGCAGTGATCTACGGGACACAAACCCCTGCAGCTATAACTCTTACGTATCACGAGACGCTCGCCAGTGCAGAAGCTATGGTAGGCAGTGCGGCAGATATGCCTATTGCAGATCCTGTAAACTACCTTGCCAGTGCACCGGCTACCCAGCTGTGGGTACGTCTAGAAGACACCACAACAGGTTGTACTGTAGTAGGTACTTTTAATCTAAACATCGCAATGATTCCTACCATCACCCCACCAGGGCTTTTTGAAGCCTGTGATAGTGCGGGTGCCCTCGTAGGAACCGATGATGATGGGATTACCACTTTTGACCTTACCAGCCTTGATGCAGGTATTACCGGTGGCGACCCAACCCTTACCGTAACTTACTATGAGTCGCAAGCAGACCTCGATGCCGGTATTGCAAATGCTATTGCCACACCAGAGGCATATATCAATGATGGAACTAGTCCGCAGACGCTTTTTATCTTAGTCAGTAGTAGTGATGCAGGAATGTGTGGAGCAGAAACTACCGTAGACCTACAAGTGAATCCGCTACCTGTTATTGGAGAACCTTTACCAGAAGCGATAGCTTGTGATGAAGACAATGATGGTTTTGGAGCCTTTGACTTACAACAGTATAATGATGACTTATTAGCAACGCTTACAGATATCACCCTACGTTTTTATGAAACCCTAGATAATGCCACGGCAGATACAGGAGCAGGGCAGATAGATATTACCGTTCCTTATAACAACATCACAGGGATGACCTCACTGTATGTGGTAGCACAAGATACCAATCCTGCTACGGCAACAGCTTGTACTAAGATTTATGAATTTGAGCTTGTGGTATATCCTATCCCTGAGATTCCTGCGGCTCTTGAAACCCTTACCGAGTGTGATGATGATAATAACCTGATGGAAATTATAGACCTTACTCAAAACGAGGTTGCCATCATAGGGACACAAGATGCAACCACGCTTGTCATCACGTATCACAATACCCTGGTAGATGCAGAAACGGGTAACAACCCGATTATAGATCCAGCCAACTATAACGCAACACAGATGACACCACTTGAGGTAATCTGGGTACGTTTACAAGTAAATGATGGTAGTCCAAATATATGTGCTGCAGTGAGCTCTTTTGAAATCTCTGTAGAAAGCCCACCTACGGCAAACCCAGCAAATGATGATTTAGACCTAATGGTTTGTGATGATGATGCAGATACCTTTAATGTGTTTGACCTTACCGTTAATGAGGCAAGTCTTACGGGAGGTGATCCATTACTATCTGTGACCTATTATGCAAGTCTTGCAGACCAGACGAGTGATACGCCTATTGCAGACCCTACGGCTTATACAAACATTCAGAACCCACAAACGATACAGGCAGTAGTCTCTAGCGCAGCAGGATGTACCGACCAGACTACTTTTGACATTGAGGTGTTACCATTACCTACGCCTAACACAATGCCAGATGCCGTAGAGGTATGTGATGCCACGACAGATATTGATACTGATGGCGATGGGGTGATTGACGCTGGCTCTGGTTCAGATACCGATGGTTTTGAGAGCTTTGATCTTACGGGTGTGATTGCTCAGATAGGTGGAGGGGAGCCTGTAGATATCTTAGTGTATACAGATCTCGCTTTCGCGGAAGCGAACCCAGACGACCCAACGCTTGCAGTGGCAGATGTTACCAATTTTATCAATACCACATCTGGTAACCAAACACTCTATGCACGCGTGGAACGTAATGTACCGGGCGACGATGACTTAGACAGCAACGGAAACTTATGTTATGTGATTGTGCCTTTTGAGGTGATTGTAAATCCGCTACCTGTTTTGGCAGAAGCGGGACCTATTGATTATACCTTCTGTGAAGAATTTGATGGAGATGATACAATGGGAAGTGTGGATCTTACGACACTGGCAGATGAGATAGGGATTCTTGCGGCGCCACAGGTAACAAGTGATTTTACAATAAGCTATCACCAGTTACTGGTACAGGCAGAGGCAAACACTGCTGCACTAAGTTCGCCATACACGGTGGCAGATGGTGAGGAGCTGTTTGTGCGTATTGAAGATAACACCACAGGCTGTGTGAACTTTACAAGCATCATCTTTACAGTCGAAAGTCGTCCAGAGGTATCTCCAGCAGATAATATGGTACAGTGTGCCGATGATCTTGGGATTAATGTTGCGCCTAACCAAGATGAGGCCACCTTTGACCTTACGCAGCAGAATGCAATGATTACCGGTGGTGTGACTGCAACCTCTGTAACCTACTACACCAGCCTTGCAGATGCAGAGGCGATGGTTAATGCGATAGACACGCCTAGTGCTTATGTAAATACGAGTAACCCACAGACTATATATGCCAGAGCGGTTAATACAGCTAGTAACTGTGAGAGTACGATGGTGGTGGATTTTGAGATTTTTGTACAACCACTACCATATACAGACCTTACCAATGAGGGCGGACAGATTTGTGTGGATGAGATTACTGGAGAAACTTTAGAACCATTTACAATAGATGGTACGGTAGAAGATCCTCAGATTGGGGTGAGCTACAGCTATGCGTGGACGCTAGATGGTACTTTTATATCAGAAGACCCTGTGGTGACTGTAGATGCTGCAGGAACGTATCAAGTGCTTGTCACAGCTACCTATGTAGATGGTAGTGAGTGTGACTATCTTGCAGAGGCTGTTTATGCGGCTGCGAGCGCACCTATCTTTGAGGCGATAGTAGTAGAGCCTTCTTTTAATAGTAGTGGTCTGTACACGGTAGAGGTGATAAACATCACGGGGGTAGACCCTACCTCAGAGTATGAGTTTGCACTAGATGATGGCCCGTTTCAGAGTAGTACGACTTTTACAAATGTGACACCAGGAACACACACCATTTTTGGAAGACTGGCAAGTGGTGACTGTTCTATCTCTGAGTTTGAGATAGGAATCATAGATTACCCACGTTTCTTTACACCTAATGCAGATGGCTTTCACGACACGTGGAATATTATAGGGCTAGGAGCAGAGCCTAATCTTAATGCTAAGATTTTCATCTTTGATAGATATGGGAAGCTCTTAAAACAACTGAGCCCTACAAGCCCTGGATGGGACGGTACCTTTAACGGACAGCCTATGCCTAGTAACGACTACTGGTTTAGAGTAGAGTTTACAGAGGTAGATGACCTAGGGACACAGAGAACGGTTAATGGGCACTTTACATTGAAGCGATAAGAAATATATAAAATCGATAATAAAAAGCTCTTAGTATCTAATACTGAGAGCTTTTTTAGTTATGGTATGAGGTGTAAATTATAATCTAGTCGCGGAGTAGTTTGACAGTTGTGATACTGATTTGACAATGAATAATGAAAGTTAGCACCGCTTAATTCCTTGCGTTAGGGATAGTAGTGGTTACCCTGCAGTGTTGTGGAGCGATAGCGTAGCATCACGAAGCGTATGAACGTATAGCCCGGTCTCTATACTTGAAGAATGAAATGATGAAAGAATAGGGGCACGCCCTAGTAGAAAGAAAGAGACTATCTAAAAAGTTCCCAATCTAGTTTTACAGAAAATACGTTAGAATATATAGCAGCGCTCTGATCACCTATGTCTGTGAGTGCATAATCTACGTGAATACCTTTGTACTTAAAACCTACTCCTATATTAGGCTGGAAGCCCACCGTAGTATTATTATCAATTGCTGTGAGTTCTTGAAAATTACCTACACCTGCTCGCACATACACCAGCTCTGCATAACCAAATTCAAGGCCTAGGGCAGGAGTAGCACTTACAGACGAGCTAGAAATGATATCATTAGTTTGAGTAAATCTAAAATTCATATCCAGTTCTGCTCTTAAGGAGTAGTCGTAATGAAAAATCCACTGTCTTCCCATACCTATTTGAAGTTTTGGGATGGTGATTTCTGTTTTTTCTGGAAGTTCTTGATTTTGCCCTTCTACGGCATCGCTTATGGTAGCAAACTGCTCTTCATCTATGCTCCACGCATTTACGGTAGTGGTGATGTCACGCGCCATAAGTCCAAAATCCCAGTCGCCTCTCTTAAATTGTAATCCTACATCAAGGCCAAAACCCCAGCTGTTTGCAAAGTCACCTATCACACGACGTACCACCTTTGCATTCACCCCTAGATTTAAACCATCTAGTGGCAGCGCGCGTGCATAAGAGACTGTAAAGGCATAGTCTGCTGTAGAAAATAAGCTTATACGATTGTAATCTATATTACCTTGATCATCTATGAGCTGAGTGGTGTTTAAAATATCGTCTACCCCAAACCTTATGATAGAAATACCTACGGCACTTTTATCATCTAGTGGTTTTGCAAAGCCTATGTAGTCGTAGTTTGCAATGTTTGCAAAGTAAGAAGCGTGCATTAATGAGATCTGGTTATCTTCTAGATTCACTAGCCCTGCAGGATTCCAGTAGCCCGCATTTACATCACTTGTACTTGCCACCACAGCATTACTCATACCAAGAGCGGCAGCGTCTACACCAATATTCAAAAACTCATTTGAGTAAGAACGTACCGCTTGAGAAGCAGCAGTCATTGTAATAAGTATAGATAGTATGGTAAGCGATTTTTTCAATAGCAGGATTTGTGAGACAAATATCTCACTTTTAGTACACATTGTAAACAATAAAACCGTCTAGATATTGCCTGTAGCCACATTAGTATAGATATCTTCCCTATTTTTACCGAAAATTATAAAATGTCTATAAAGAGTTACGTACCTAATGCCATCACAATGGGCAACCTTTTAAGCGGTTGTGTCGCAGTCGTATTTGCTGTAAATGACAGGCTTGAACTTGCTGCAATATTTGTAGCTCTTGGGATTTTCTTTGATTTTTTTGACGGATTTTTTGCGCGTATTCTTAATGCTTCTAGTGAGGTAGGCCTGCAACTAGACTCACTTGCAGATATGGTGACTAGCGGTGTAGTTCCTGGTGTCGTAATGTATCAACTGCTAGAAGATGCTAGCGGCATTCCTTGGGGAGCGGCACTTGAAGAGCAGCACTTTCACTTAGGGTATATAGGTTTTGCAATAACGATGGCTTCGGCATATAGGTTGGCAAAATTTAATGTAGACGATCGCCAGACTAATTCTTTTATAGGACTTCCTACGCCTGCAAATACCTTATTTATACTAAGCTTGCCGCTTATATTAATGTTTGAGGAGTACGCTTTCGCGAAAGCGTTATTAGAAAACCCATACGTCCTTATAGTACTTACCGCATTAAGTTGTTTTATGCTCAATGCAGAACTTCCTTTATTTGCATTGAAGTTCAAAAACTGGTCTTTTGGCCAAAATAAAGTGCGCTACTTATTCTTACTTGCAAGTGTATTATTACTGGTGTTCTTTCAATTTTTAGGAGTTCCTCTTATTATTATCTTATACATTCTTCTTTCCTTAGTTTTTAGGGAGCAATCATAGGTCTAGCTTATTTCAAGCTATTATCTTTGTGAAAAATTTGAACACAATGGATAATCAAGAAATAAGAAATCTCGAGCCAAAAGCACTCTGGAATAAATTTGCCGATCTTAATGCCGTACCACGACCTTCTAAAAAGGAGGAACGTGTGATTGCGTTTATGAAAGATTTTGGGACTAAGCTTGGTCTAGAAACGATAGAAGATGAAGTAGGGAATGTGATCATAAGAAAACCAGCTACTGCAGGTCACGAAGATAAAAAGATGATTGTGATGCAGTCGCACCTCGATATGGTGCATCAAAAAAATAATGATACTGAGTTTGATTTTGACAATCAGGGTATTGAGATGTATGTAGATGGTGACTGGGTACGTGCAAAAGGCACTACACTAGGAGCAGATAATGGTCTTGGAGTGGCGACTATAATGGCTGTGCTTGAAAGTACTACCATAGAGCACCCTGCTATAGAGGCACTTTTTACAATAGATGAAGAGACTGGGATGACAGGAGCAATGGGTCTTAAGGGAGGAATTCTTAAAGGCGATATCTTACTTAACCTTGATACAGAAGAAGATGATGAGATAGGTGTAGGTTGTGCAGGTGGTGTAGATATCACGGCTACACGTAGCTATACAGAAGAAGGTCTAGATGACGGTCTTGTAGGATATGAAGTGAAAGTGGCTGGTCTTAATGGGGGTCACTCTGGGATGGATATTATAAAAGGACTAGGTAATGCTAATAAGATGATGAACCGTCTCTTACATAATGCTGCAGAAAATTTTGAAATACGTATATCTAGTATAGATGGCGGTAGTTTACGTAACGCGATACCAAGAGAAAGCGTAGCTATCATAGCTGTAGACGAAAATCAGAAAGCTGCTTTTGAAGCAGATTTTACAGATATGGCGGCAGCAATACACGGTGAATATGCTTCACTAGAAAAAGAGCTAGAGCTTTCTATCAAGCAAATAGATCTAGATGATAATGTGATGAGTCTTGAGTCACAAGCACAGTTCCTTAACGCTATCTACGCGGCACATAATGGTGTGTACAGAATGAGTCCAGATATAGCAGACCTGGTAGAAACATCAAATAACATAGCAAGAGTTATCGTAAAAGATGGAAGTATAAAAATAGGATGTCTTACTCGCTCATCTGTAGATAGCTCTAAAGATGATCTTGCAAATACACTTACGGCTACTTTTGAGCTTGCAGGTTTTGATGTAGCACTTTCTGGAGATTATCCAGGGTGGGCGCCTAATATGGATAGTGCCATTTTAAAAGTGCTTGAAGCAAAGTATAAAGAAATAAATAATGAAGCTCCACACGTAGCTGCTTGTCACGCAGGATTAGAGTGTGGTATTTTAGGTCAAAACTATCCTGAGATGGATATGATATCTTTTGGGCCTACTATAAAAGGAGCTCACTCTCCAGATGAGAGAGCAAGTATCTCAAGTGCTCAGAAGTACTGGGATTTTGTTATTGAGATTTTAAAAGATATACCGGCAGCTTAGTAAGTTACTTGTATTTATTCATAAAAAAAGGGAGTCATTATTATGACTCCCTTTTTTTATGCTCGTAAGATTTGCGCTTACTTAACAATTTCTAATAATTCTATTTCAAAAACTAAGTCAGACTTAGGAGGTATAGCTCCTGGGTATCCCTGCTCTCCGTATCCTAAGTGGTAAGGGATGAACAATGTTGCTTTGTCACCTACAGACATCTTCTGGAGTCCTTCTTTAAAACCAGCTATAAGTCTAGCCTCAGGGCTGTATAGTGTTTCTAAAGGATTGTATTGCCCTACAGCTTTACGGCGCTCGTCTAGTTTATTATTTTTCTCTGCAATTTCTGCACTACTAGTGTCAAAAAGTTCTCCCGTTGTAAAATACCCAGCATATTCTACTTTAACTTTTTGACCTGTATTAGGTTGTACACCTCTTCCTTTTTTGTCAAAGAAGATGGCAAGACCACTTGGTAAATTTTCTGCTTTGTCTCTTTTTGCAAAGATTTCGGTTTTCTTACCTGCAAATTGTTTTGCACGTTCTTCGGCTTCTGCCTTTTTTCTCTCTTCAAAAGCAGCTAACTCTTTTGTAAATGTCTCTGCAGCGTTATAATTTTTTACAGCGCTACCTTTACGTATGATGTTTACTTGTTGGATATAAACAGAGTCTTTTGGTTTTCCGGCTCTTGGATCTGTCATAGGTACATCAGCAATAGCGTCTATTACTTTAAGACCATCTACTACCTGCCCCCATACAGTATGACAGCTTACACGTGGGTTCTCACAGTTTTTAAGATCACCATTTGCATCATACCCATCAAGGTGTGGTGTTGCTTTATGAGTGATAAAAAACTGACTACCATTTGTGCCGTAACCAGAGTTTGCCATAGAGAGTGTCCCTACAGAGTCGTGACGACGCTCTGGAGATAACTCGTCAAAGAATTTGTAACCTGGCCCGCCAGAACCTGTTCCTTGTGGGTCACCACCTTGTATCATAAAGTCCTTTATAATTCTATGAAAGGTAAGACCATTGTAAAAAGGCTTCCCAGCATAAGCACTATCTACTAGAGGGTGTGTACCCTCTGCTAGTGCAACAAAATTTGCCACAGTAGCTGGAGCATCTTCATAATAAAGCTCTGCAACGATGGTTCCCTTATCTGTTACAATCTCTGCATACAGACCATCGTTTAGATCTGGATACTTGTCGTTGCAAGAGAAAAGTGATAAAATGACTGCAATTAATAACATACCTGTTTTTTTCATTGTTAATGATTTACTTAATCGTTTGATTGGTTTTTAATTTCTAGCAAAGTAACGGTACTACGCACCGGTGTATTGCTGGGCACTCTGTTTTCAACACCATAATAGCCATAAGCTTTATGGCTAGGAAAAAGAAAAGTTACTGTCTCTCCTTCTTTCATAAGTTTAAGACCTTCTCTTATACCAGAAATGAGGTCTTGATTGCTTTGGTCTATTTGAGTAACCGTATTACCTATCTCTTCTTGAGTTACAAGTACCTTGCCATTTATGGCTGCAATATTGTAATTAAATAATACGAGGTCTCCTACCTGAGGTGTAGGTTTTGATAAGGTGTCTTTTTGTACGTATGTATACCAAAAACCACTAGCCGAACTTTGATAATCATTTATGCTATCAGATTCAATAACTTTTTTTAAAGCTTTCTCTTCTTGAGCAACACGTTCTATATTACGGGTGATAGTTTTTGTCTTAACATAAGACCCAGATTTTTGAGTAACTGGCCTTCTTGCTACAGTTTCTGAACAAGAGATGGTAAGTAGCGCTATACAAAGTATTACAAATATGTATCTCATTGTGTTAACTGTTCTTTATATGAAGGTAATAATGTTTTAAACTGCGTTACGGTTTCTTCAAGAGATTCATCACTTTTACCTCCCGCTGCATTTGTATGTCCTCCACCGTGGTAATGTGCTCTTGCTAGTTCATTTACAGAAAAATCACCTTTAGAACGCAGTGACATTTTAATAATACGGTCTGCTTTATTTTCTATAAATATAACGGCAAATATAATGCCCTCTAGTGAAAGACAATAATTTACAAACCCCTCCGTATCTCCTTTTTGAAATTTATGATCATCCAGTTCCTTTTGTGATATGGTGATGTATGCCGTACGATACTCACGTAAGACTACAAGATTGCTTAGTGCAACGCCTAGTAGTTGTAGTCTAGACTCGCTATTAGTGTCATAAATGTTTTGATGTATCTGGTCATTATTTGCTCCTTTCTTAATAAGAGCAGCAATTACCTCGTGCGTTGTAGCTGTGGTAGACGGAAATCTAAAAGATCCCGTATCTGTCATAATACCTGTATATAGACAGCTAGCCATATCTGCAGTAATCATATCCTCATCGCCTAGTGATTTTATAAAGTGATATACCATCTCACAGGTACTACTCATACTTGTGTCACTATAGGTTACAGCCGCATAAGTGTCTGGCTGCTGGTGATGGTCTATCATTATAAAGGGAGCACTTACTTTATCTAGTTCTGCCTCAAGGTCGCCTGCACGAGAGAAGTGGTTAAAATCTAGCGTAAAAATAAGATTTGCTGTTGTGATAGCTTTTCTCGCATTGCCTGTATTTGAGGTGTAAAATAATACATCACTATCTCCCGGAAGCCATTTTAAAAAATGTGGATACTCATTAGGAGCAACGACTACAGCCTCGTGTCCCTTTTTATTAAGGTATGCTGCAAGGGCAAGTGTGCTTCCCATTGCATCTCCATCTGGGTTTTTGTGGGGTATAATGGCAATTTTTTTTGAGTTAGAAAGTAACTCTTTTGTGATTGTGATTTGCGTAGGATTCATAGATAGCGAAGATACAATTTCTCTTGTGCTTGTTTTCGGCTTGTGATTAATTATTTGAGATTTTAGGTAGTTGTAAACTTAATATTGTGATAACATTAAAAATCGGTATTTTTGCACGCGATTTCAAGAAGGTATTTACGCTTTCGCGAAAACAAATAAGTTATTCTCACAAATGTGAGGGTTTTTGACAACACAAATTGCTTAGGCACATAAACGTACAGCCTTTGCAGAAAATGAAAGATATGACAAATAGAACTTTTACAATGATTAAGCCTGATGGCGTTGAGAATGGACACATCGGAGCAATTTTAGAAAAAATCACTGCTAGTGGTTTCCGTATCGTAGCGATGAAGCTTACTCAAATGACAAAGGCAGATGCTGAGACGTTTTATGCTGTACACAATGAGCGTCCATTCTTTGGAGAGCTTGTAGAGTTTATGACACGCGGACCTATCGTTGCAGCGGTACTTGAAAAAGAAAACGCAGTAGCAGATTTCCGTACTTTAATAGGAGCTACTAACCCTGCAGATGCTGCCGAAGGTACTATACGTGCACTTTATGCAACTTCTATGGGAGAAAATGCAGTACACGGTTCTGATAGTGATGAGAATGCAGCTATAGAAAGCGCTTTTCACTTTGCTGGACGTGAGATGTTTTAATTGCTAGCGCATTTACAAACTACCATATAAGGTGTTTTACACCATACTTTAAAAGCCTCTCTATAACGGAGAGGTTTTTTTATGCCTTGATTTTTTGCGTTAAGGATAGGAGCGGTTACCCCACAGGAGTGCAGCAAGTGGAGGGACGACACTTGTGTAGCGACGAGGAGTATGAGCGTATAGCCTGCCTCGTAGAGGAACGCCCAAAAGTGCCAAAATAACTTCATAACTGTGGTTTATAGAACGATGAAAATGAGATTTACAACGTTTGAAATTGCGTTAATGTATATCTATTAATGTAATAGCAAATAAATTAATTAATTATAGCTATTTTTGCACCGCCAAAAACACGGCATTAATACAACCTATTATGGACATAAGGAATATCGCGATTATCGCCCACGTAGACCACGGTAAAACAACCCTGGTAGACAAAATTATGTATCACTGTGAGCTTTTTAGAGAAAATGAGTCTAAAGGTGAGCTTATATTAGATAACAATGACCTGGAGCGTGAGCGCGGGATTACTATTACTTCAAAAAACGTTTCTGTAACCTACAAGGGTACTAAGATTAATATCATTGATACTCCTGGTCACGCCGATTTTGGTGGAGAGGTAGAGCGTGTTTTGAATATGGCAGATGGTGTGTGTCTACTTGTAGATGCCTTTGAAGGACCTATGCCACAAACACGTTTTGTATTACAGAAGGCAATAGACCTTGGTCTTAAGCCTTGTGTGGTTGTAAATAAAGTAGATAAAGAAAACTGTACTCCAGAGGAGGTACACGAGAAGGTTTTTGACCTTATGTTTGAACTAGGTGCCGAAGAGTGGCAACTAGACTTCCCTACAGTATACGGAAGTGCAAAAAATAACTGGATGTCTGACGACTGGCAGAAGGAAACAGACTCTATCGAGCCATTATTAGAAATGGTGATGGAGCACATACCAGTACCAGAAACTAAAGAAGGAAACACACAGATGCTTATCACATCTCTAGACTTCTCTTCTTTTACAGGTCGTATCGCAATAGGACGTCTTAACCGTGGTGAGCTTAAAGAAGGTATGCAGGTATCTCTTGTAAAGCGCGATGGTACTATTAAGAAAACTCGTATCAAGGAGCTTCATACTTTTGACGGTTTAGGTCGTATTAAAGTAGAGTCTGTACAAGCAGGTGATATCTGTGCGATTGTAGGTCTTGAAGGATTTGAGATAGGTGATACTGTGGCAGATTTTGAAAACCCAGAAGGTCTTGCAACGATTGATATTGATGAGCCTACAATGAGTATGTTATTCTCTATTAACGATTCTCCTTTCTTTGGGAAAGATGGAAAGTTTGTAACATCACGTCACATTAAAGATCGTCTTACTAAAGAACTAGAAAAGAACCTTGCCCTACGTGTACACGATACAGATAGTGCAGATAAGTTCTTAGTATATGGTCGTGGGGTAATGCACCTTTCTGTACTTATCGAGACAATGCGTCGCGAGGGGTATGAATTACAGATAGGACAGCCTCAAGTAATTATTAAAGAAATAGACGGTGTAAAATGTGAGCCGGTAGAAGAGCTTACTATTGACCTTCCAGAAAATGTTTCTGGTCGTGCAGTAGAGTTTGTAACAATGCGTAAAGGTGAGATGCTTTCTATGGAAGCAAAAGGTGAGCGTATGATTATAGAATTCTTAATCCCATCACGTGGTATTATAGGATTACGTAACCAACTTCTTACTGCAACTGCAGGAGAAGCAATTATGGCACACCGCTTTAAAGAATACCAGCCTTTTAAAGGTGATATCCCTGGACGTATTTCTGGATCACTTGTATCTATGGAAAACGGTACAGCTATCCCTTACTCTATAGATAAACTTCAAGATCGTGGTAAGTTTTTCGTATCACCTGGTGAAGATATCTATGAAGGTCAAGTAATAGGTGAAAACTCTCGTCAGGATGATATGAATATCAATATCACAAAAGCAAAGAAGCAGTCTAACGTACGTTCTTCTGGAGCAGATGATAAGGCTAAGATTGTACCTGCAATTAAGTTTTCACTAGAGGAAGCACTAGAATATATTCAGAAAGATGAGTATGTAGAGGTAACTCCTAATCACTTAAGACTACGTAAGATTTTCTTAAAAGAAGTAGACCGTAAGCGTAACAAGATTGCTTAAGGGTTTAGTATTCTTATAAATAATAAACCCCGCTCTATAAGAGTGGGGTTTTTTTTGCGCTTTCGCGAAAGCGATATGTAAATACCTTTATTGTTTTAAACCAAGTATGCTGAAGAAGAAGCTAAAGAGAATGGTCTGTACTCCAAGCAACATAATGGTCACGGCCGGTACAACCACCCGCAAAGTGCCATAGCCTGTAATATCTCCAAAATTGACAGACTTCCAGTTGAGGTATGCATATATAGTTGCGCCTAGAGCAACCAGTATGAGTATAAAACCTACTATGAGTCCTTTCTCAAGCGTAAGTATATCAAATAAGGAATCATATTTTTTAGATTTAGGTAAGAGTTCATTTTCTACCGTATAAATCTTTGTGAGTCCATAAAAAAGCAATAGTTGAAAACCTATGAGAAAAGCTGCACAACTATATAACAAAGTATGCACGCCTAGAGTGATGCCTCCTAGATCTAAAGGCCCAATGATTAAAAGTGTGCTTAACACAGAGCCTACTATCATTAAAGAAACTCCAGGGATCATAAACAACCAGCTAGGGCTGTACAGTAATAAGAACCGTAAGTGCCTCCAGCCATCACTCCAGGTGTTAAGATGAGGCGGTCTCGTTCTACCATCTGGAGAGAGTATTGTAGGTACTTCTGCGATGGCCATATTTTTAAGGCTTGCTTTTACAATCATCTCTGAGGCAAATTCCATTCCAGTAGTCTGTAAATCCATAGCGATAAAGGCTTCTTTGCTAAAACCTCTCAGCCCACAATGAAAATCACCTATATTAGATTTAAAAAATAACCTGCCTAAAAAAGAGAGCACGGGATTACCTAGGTACTTATGTAAAAAGGGCATAGCTCCTTTTTTAATTCCTCCCTTGAACCTGTTACCCATTACAAGGTCATAACCTTCTCTTAGTTTTATTAAGTAAGGCATAAGAGTAGTAAAATCATAACTATCATCTGCATCACCCATTATTACATAAGTTCCTTTTGCTGCTTTTATTCCACCCTTAAGTGCGCTTCCATAGCCTCTTGCGGGTACATCTATGACCTTTGCACCATTTGCTATCGCAATAGCTTGTGATCCGTCTGTACTTCCATTATCACCTATGATTACTTCGCCTTGTATGTCATTAATTTGTAGAAAATCATTTGCTTTTTTTATACAAGTCTCAAGTGTTTCTGCCTCATTGAGACAAGGCATTACGATACTAAGTTCTATACTCATTTACATTAGGTTTTGGGTTAAAAAGAAGCAAGCACATAAGTGTCGCTAGCACATAATTATAAAACAGGTAACGTTGTATGGAGTGGCAAGCCAGCCCCACAATGAGTGCGTTAGAAAATAGTAAAAGTCCTGAGAGCACGATAAACGTATGCTTTTTGTTTGGATTTTTTATAAACTTGATAAAGCCATATATAGAAACTATTAGTAAGAATATGAGGATATATATAGATGTAAACCCGTGTTTTACTCCTTCCCAGTATATAGCTAGATAAGTCTTCCAGTTATTTGTAATGAGAGTGTATGTTAAGGTCTTTGCTGTTTGTTCAGCTGGGATGGAGCTATAGTGCGGAGTGTTATCTATATGTTCAAAATAATCTCGAGCCTTTTTATGAAAGTTCTGATTACATATAATAGGGAAGTTATTGTGAAAAACCATATAACTTTCTTCGAGTGTACCAGTAGCTTGCTGGTGGGTGAGTCCCAAGCTGTCAATAGTATTATATGATGCAGTAAACAAGTGTTTTGCGTGCTTATCTGGTATAGATATGCTGTCTGATGCCTTTGCAACATATAAAGGCAAAGTAGAAATATTTACATAGCTGTAAGGAGTGGTCACAAAAAAGCCGTGCACAGCTTTATGATAGGAGGCATCAATTATTTTTGAAGCAATAGGCGAGAGAGCTAGTAATAAGAAATGAAGTGCGACAACCGTCTTTTTAAATTTTTTGTTTCTAGCATATAGTGCATATACTACTGCAAAGATGGGGCCTACAATAATAAATTGTCCTCTAGTAAAACAAAGTGCGAGAAATATCACTAAGGTGAGCAAGAGATGAGACCTTTTATTACTAACTATAAATTGTATAAAGTAATTAATCATCCATAAATAGAGTGGGTACGCCAGTCCTTCTGATGTTAAGTTATGAGCTGTAAGTAATGGGGGGAAGTAGGGTAGTAATAGTGGTATGAGCAATAGGTAATTACTATGCCAAGACCATTTTATTAGCCTTTGTAATGTTTTAAAAATTGTACCTATAGCGAGTCCTCCTAATATTACTTGGGCTATAACAATAAATTCTTTGTAATGATTTGTACTTATAAACTCCCAGCCTCGTAACCATAAGGTATACATAGGGAATCGTTTCATATCAACTCTATAATAACTCGCCGAGTCAAAAGACCATATAGCATTACTCATCATATAAGCTATAATTAAAGCCAAAATGATTAAGAGGTTAGGTAAATACTTTTTGACAGATTGTGTCATAGTTACTCAGACAGGCAATGGTTACTATAATTAAACGTTCATAATAATATACTTGCAATATACATTAGAATTAAAAATAGTTTTACTTTTATTGCAATATCCTAAAACTCGCAACCAAACCATCTATACTGTAAAAAAATATCAACCCGCAGATGCCCAGCGCTGGAACAAATTTGTAGCACAGGCAAAAAATGCGACCTTTCTACACGACCGGTCCTTTATGGAGTATCACAACGATAGGTTTACAGATTACTCGCTGCTGGTTTATAAAGGTGAAAAACTTGTAGCACTCCTCCCAGCAAATGCAGACGGGAATGATCTATACAGTCATCAGGGATTAACGTATGGTGGTATTTTGCTTTCGCGAAAGCAAAAACTACAAGATGTCATAGCAATTACTCAAGAAATATTAAAGTATGCGCAGCAGCAAGGCTTCACATCTTTATATCTAAAACAGCTTCCCACGTTTTATGCGGTGATGCCTAGTGATGAGTTTGAGTATATCGCACAACTGCTTAGTGCCCGCTCTTACCGGGTAGATACTGCTTCTGTAATAGATTATAGGAACAAATTATCCATACAATCAAATCGTATGGAAGGAGTAAAAAAGGCAGAAAGAGCAGGTCTGGTTATAAAAGAGGAAGTAAGTTTTGACAACTTTTGGAACGAAATACTCGTACCTAACCTAAAGCAAAAACATCAATCACAACCCACACATACCCTAGAGGAAATAAAAAAGCTGCAAGCTTCTTTTCCAGAAAACATAAGACAGTTTAATGTCTACCATAATAATACGATAGTAGGAGGAGCAACTATATTTGAGACTAAAACCACGGCACACGTTCAATATATTTCGGCGGGAGAGAATAAGCAGGAGTTGGGAACGCTAGACTTCTTATTTTATGAACTGATAGAGGAAACCTTTGCACATAAAGACTATTTTGATTTTGGTATTTCAAACGAAGAGGGCGGCACAAAACTCAATAGAGGCTTATCTTACTGGAAAGAATGTTTTGGAGCACGTACCCACGTTCATAAATTCTATAAAGTTGCCGCGCAGAATCATTCACTACTTAAAGATGTCTTGATATGATTCCATTTTTAGACTTAAAAACGATAAACGCATCTTATGAAAAGGAGCTTAAGAGTAAGTTCGATTCTTTTTTAGAGAAGGGATGGTACATTCTGGGCAACGAGGTGACTGCTTTTCAAAAAGAGTATGCGGCTTACTGTGGCACTCAATTTTGTATAGGTACAGCAAATGGCCTTGACGCCTTGAGACTCATTCTAGAAGGTTATAAAATACTAGGTAAACTACAAGAGGGTGATGAGGTGCTCGTTGCGAGTAACACCTATATCGCAACCATCATAGGTGTCAAACAAGCAGGATTAATACCTGTACTTGTTGAGGCAAATCTTGATACATTCAACTTTGATTATAATGATTTAGAACAGAAAATCACTTCAAAGACAAGAGTGATTATGCCTACACATTTGTATGGCAGACTTACAGATATGGATAGGGTTAACGCTTTCGCGAAAGCGTACAACCTACTCACCGTTACAGATTGTGCACAATCACACGGGGCAATTACAACTTCTGGTAAGCGCAGTGGCTCTCTGGCAGATGCGAGCGGTCATAGTTTTTACCCTACAAAAAATCTAGGCGCTCTAGGTGATGCAGGAGCAATCACCACAAATGACAAAGCGCT
Organism: Dokdonia sp. MED134; assembly: GCF_000152925.2. Lineage (NCBI taxonomy): Bacteria > Pseudomonadati > Bacteroidota > Flavobacteriia > Flavobacteriales > Flavobacteriaceae > Dokdonia > Dokdonia sp. MED134. The sequence continues at coordinate 3,068,182 of NZ_CP009301.1, forward strand.
AGCCGAAGTTGTAGAAAAATATAGAAACTACGGTTTTAAAGAGCGTTATGTCGCACAATATACTGGAGTAAATAGCCGCCTCGACGAACTGCAGGCTGCTTTTTTGAGAATAAAACTTAGAAATCTAGACACGCAGAACAATAAACGCTTTGCTATTGCAAAGCAATATCTTGAAGGGATAGATAATGAACTTATTATTTTGCCACAATGGTCTGAGGGTAAGGATCACGTCTGGCATCTATTTGTAGTGCGCTGTGTGCAGAGGGATGCATTACAAGAACATCTTAAGGAAAATGGTATCGCAACGATTATACATTATCCAGTGCCGCCACATAAGCAAGAGGCTTTACAAGAGCTTGCATCTATGTCCTTACCGGTTTGCGAGCAGTTGCATAGTGAGGTGCTGAGTTTGCCTATTAGTCCATCACTTACTAAAACAGAGATTACCCAGATTATAAAAGCCATAAACGACTTTAAATGCTAGGTAAACTACGTAGCGGCATTGCAAATAATCTTTTACTTAAGATTACTTCTTTTAATGCAATAAGTGTGGGCTTACAAATACTGGGAGGTCTTATCACGTCAAAGCTTATCGCTATTTATCTAGGAGAACGCGGTATGGCATTGCTGGGTTATTTGCGCAATTTTATGACCACTACGCAAGCAGCTGGTAATCTAGGTTTGTCTAACGGTATAGTAAAGTATGTTGCCACAGGTGAAGAGGAGCGTCATCCATTATCAAAGTTACTGTCTACTGCTGTCATCGTGAGTTTTATCGCTACCATAATTGTCTCGGTGATTTTATATGTAGGTGCTGCTTATTTTAATACTCAGATTTTTGGCGATGAGGCACAGTACACATACGTGTTTAAATGGCTAGCAATAGCGCTACCGTTTATAACGCTTAACGGAATTTTGCTAGCTGTTATTAATGGACAGTCGGCTTATAAGAAGGTGGTGAAGATTCAAATCTTTTCTAACCTGACGGGTCTTGCCATAACCATCTTAAGCATCATATACTATGGTGTACAAGGAGCACTATTTGCGCTTGTTGTCAGTCCGGCGGTGATTCTTGTGATTACCCTAGTTGCTTTAGGAAAAGAAGGTAGCGTATTGAAAAATATTTCATTCTCAAAATTTGACACAGGCGCTTTGCGCAAGTTAGGGTCTTACACGCTTATGGCCTTATTCTCTATGATTGTGTTACCGCTTGTATATATCGCGATACGCAGAGAGATAGGGGAGGGAGCTGGTTACTGGGACGCTATGACGCGCGTGTCAGACTACTATTTTAAGTTTGTAGCGACATTAATGACCTTATATATTTTGCCGCAATTATCAAAAGCCAACACAAGCAGTGCTTTTAGAAAAGAGATTTTTGGGTTTTATAAAACCATCTTACCCCTGTTTGGGCTCGGGTTGTTGCTTATTTATTTTTTGCGTTCATTTATTGTTCAGTTATTATTTACTGAAGATTTTACGCTTATGACCTCTTTGTTTAAATGGCAGTTGCTAGGAGATTTTTTTAAGGTTGCCTCACTAGTGATAGGCTACCAAATTATTGCCAAAAACAATCTCAAATTATTTCTCATTACAGAGGTAATCTCCCTTGTTATCATCTATACTTCTGGAATATACTTTGTGCAAAATTTTGGCGCAGAGGGTGCTACAATGGGACATTGTTTAAGTTATTTTATGCATTTATTGGTATTACTGTTTATCTTTCGGGAACCGCTTTTTACAAAAACGAATGAGTAGCCTAGGTAACATATTACAATCATTTAGAATCTGGAAGTACAAGTTGCTCTCACAGACTACCTATGTAGACGGCAAACCTATGCTTTATCAACCCGCACAACTTAATGGGAGGGGTGTGATACGCTTTCGCGAAAGCGTACAAATAGGTGTTATTAATTCTCCGTCATTTTATAATACCTATGCTTATATCGAGGCAAGAAAGGAGGGAAGTGAGATTGTTTTTGGGAACAACGTTGCTATAAATAATAATTTTTGCGCCATAGCAAACGAGGGAACGATTGTGATAGGAGATGATACAGCAATAGGGCTTAATTGCTCCATTTATAATTGTAATTTTCACAGTCTTGACCCCACCAGACGCCGAAGCGATACGGGACCAAGTGCCGCAGTAACGATAGGTAAAAATGTTTTTATAGGCAATAATGTGAGCATCTGGAAAGGCGTTTCAATAGGTGATAATGCCGTGATTGCTGCTGGAAGTGTTGTGACATCTTCGGTAGCTGCGGGAGTTACATTCTCTTAGTTAGGTAGCTTGCCAGGTCTTAAGATATTGCTGGGCGACTTTTGTGTAGTGGTGATGGGTTTTTATAAAGTGATGTGCGTTCTCACTTATCTCTTCAAGAAGCGCAGGTGACGCTATGAGCTTTTCTAGATTTGCCACAATTTCATTTACATCTGGTGTCGCATCTATTGCCACCGTTTTATCTAATTGATATTGTGCTTTAAAATGCGTGCCAGCACCAGTAAAGACCACCTTACCTTTTGCCATAGACTCCAGCGCATTGTAACCTTGATCGTGAGCATAAACTTGATCTAGCACAATATGTGCTTTATTATAAGCGGTAATATATTCATCATACGGTAGATTTTCTGTGGTGATGATGTTTACCTTCTCGTTGTATTTCTTGCTTATAATAGCAAGCGCTTGCTCAAAAAGGTCATTTCCTTTTTTGTAATAGTTATTTCTATTAATCCCGTGAAATATGGTAATGGGAGACTTAAATGCAATCTCCTGCTTAGCTATCTTATCTACGTTAATAGGGTTTGGGATGAGCCCTTTGTATAAACGATGACTTTTAAGAGGAAAATGATAATCAAGATCTGTCGCAATCACACCATCTACAAGCTTATATAGTGCCGTGTGTAATTTTTTATAAGCCGGTTCTAGGTACTTAAGCGCCGGGGCAAAAGATGTTTTTGTGAGTTTACCTTCCTTATAAGGTGTGGCAATTGTGTATGGCAGCTCGTTTGTAAAAGCGTGGGTAACACTTATGTGATCTGTGCCGCAAGAGAGGAGAAAGAGTTTTTTATTATGCGCTTTGAGATACTGAGCTATCTCAAGTTCTAATGATGGTGTGGTGTTAAAACTAGACTCGTTAATAAGTTGCACCACGTCATAACCAGAAAGTTGAGGTTTTAATTTTGTAAAGTGGTTACGCAGTGATTTTTCTGAAATATCAATGCCGGTTAATTTAAGAATGCTCAGTTTTAGCTTCTTTTTCCAGCCAGAAGTATAACCTCTTTCTAGTGTAATGTCTACGGGAAATTTTTTAAAACCATCGCCAGAACCCACAAGGGTAACCTCGTGACCTAATGCGGTGAGACCTTCTTTGAGAGAATTATGAAGTCGGCTGTATTCGCCTACGAGTAAGATGCGCATTGATTATATTTGGTAAACAAAAACTCCTTCTGTTGCCGAAAGATACTCATAAAAAAATTGCACTTGTTACCATCTCCTTATCTGGTGGTGGAGCAGAGCGGTCTACGGCATTTTTATCACAGGTACTCACAGGTCTTGGGCATACGGTACATATCATCTGTATAAGAGATGGAGTTTCTTATCCCTATGAAGGAACATTATTTAATCTAGGAGCAGATAAGCGTGAGGAGGACGGCCTAGTAACAAAGTATAAGCACCTCAAAAGATTAAAGAATTACTTACATAATGAGCAGTTTGATCTTGTTATAGATAGCAGGTCTCGATCTTCTACCTTAAAAGAATGGGTATATACAAAGTATATTTATAAAGCCCAAAGGGTACTTTATATGGTGCGAAGTGCTCGATTAGAAACATATTTTCCAGCACCAGATATACTCGCACAATGGTTTTATGGTAAGAGTCATTTTGTAGGGGTTTCAAAAAGTATTGCTGCAAAAATTAAAGCGAGATACGGCTTTAAACATATTCACCAGGTGTATAACCCTATCCCAAAAATGACTTTTAGCGAGAGCAATGTAAGCCTTCCAGAGACGTATCTTTTAGGGTATGGACGACTGGTAGATGATGTGAAGAACTTTAGTTTGATGATTTCCGCTTTCGCGAAAGCGAACTTAAAACTACCTCTAGTGATTATGGGAGATGGTCCAGATGCCAAAAAGCTAGCAATACTCTCAAAATCTCTGGGAATGAATGATAAAGTCATCTTTATAGGGTATCAATCTAATCCCGCACCTGTAGTGGAACGAGCTTTGTGCACCTTACTCACTAGTCACTACGAAGGCTTCCCAATGGTACTCGTAGAGTCACTAGCACTAGGCACTCCAGTTATAAGTGTAGATTGTGACTCAGGACCAAGAGAGATTGTGCAAAACGGTATAAACGGTATGCTAGTCGCAAATTATGATGAGGTGGCTTTAAGTACCGCCATTCGTACATTTGTGCTAGATGGCGAGCTTGCCAGTAGATGTCAAAAAAATGCGCAAAAAAGTGTAAAACATCTAGCCGCAGAACACATTTCTCAAGACTGGAAAAAATTAATAGATAGCTTATGAAAAACCTTATAGAAATACCAAGAATTACAGATCCTAGAGGCAATCTAGCTGTGATAGAAAAAGAGGTATTACCTTATGCTATAAAGCGTGTGTATTATCTTCACGATGTGCCTAGTGGCGCATATAGAGGGGGTCACGCTCATAAGGAGTGTAAGGAGTTGCTCATTGCTGTAAGTGGGAGTTTTGAAGTAGTGCTTGATAATGGAAAAGAAAAGGAGCGTGTAATACTTAATAAGCCTAATCAAGGCTTGCTTATAGATGTAAATATCTGGCGAGAGTTAGAAAACTTTTCTTCTGGAGCAGTATGTCTCGTGCTGGCATCTCACGAGTATGATGAAGATGACTATATACGTAACTATGAGAATTACAAATCCCTAAAAAGCTGAGAGTTTGAGTCCAGCCCTTTCAAGCAAGCTTTGACTCTTAAAAGCAACACGTAAGGCGTAGGTGGGTAGACTTAATAAAAACCGTTGTTTATTATTAAGGTTATTTATATCAAGATGCTCTAGATAGGTATTTACTTCTTTCTCTTGACCCCAAAGTCGCGCTCTTATGATGAGCGAGTACCTATTGAGATCTATGAATCTTTTGAGTCCTTTGTTTGTTTTTTCTTTTTCTAAGTATGCTAGATAGTCTGGTCTATCTTTTACAGAGCGAGTCCCTTTATAAAGGCTTTGTGGCGCATAGCGATAGGTTGCACACGCTTTCGTGCTAAAGGCTATTCTGTATTGTAAACCTATGCGTATCCACAAGTCGGTATCTTGACCGCTTTTTATCTTTTCATTAAAATAGCTTACATCCTCACATACAGAACGGTGAAAAACTGTTGAGCTGCTTGTAAGAAGTGTGTTTTTATAACTGCTTGTAAAGTAATCAAGATCTAGAAAAGGTTGGTTATCTGGGTTGTCAAAGCTATAACTGTTAGGTCTTGTTGAGTTTTTATATTCCTTAAGCACGGCTGTTGCAAATACGTAGTGCTCGGGATATACATTGATAAGAGCTGTGATTTCTGCTAGGTAGGAGGGAACCCATAAATCATCACCATCTAGCAGTGCGATAAACGATCCTCTGGCAGATTTTATACCTATGTTGCGTGCAGCGCCTGCTCCTACATTTTCTGCAAGCGGGAGATATGTAATTTTTTCTGAGGCTATGGATTTTATAACAGCATCACTACCATCTTTAGAGCCATCGTTTACTACTATAATCTCAAAGTCTTGAATGCTTTGCTTTAGTACACTCTCTATGGTCTCCTTTACAAAAGAGGCTTTGTTATATACCGTAATGACCACAGAGAATTTAGGCATTTTTGCGACTTTTTATGTAGTAATTGAGCCTGAATAAGTCAAACAGGAATAACGAAGGTCTATTACTCACGATGTTGTTTTGTATGCCTAATTTAAAGAGACTAAAAATTGTAGGATATACAAAGTCTAGACGGAGTTTTTTTAATTTTTGATACGCTTGTTGTAGTGATGTGAAGTCTCTGCTTACACTCCCGCTACGCTCATAATGTATGAGTGTGTCAATAGCCTGTAGTGACTTGTCTAGAAATAACAAATTATCTTCAAGACCTGTATGTACAATAGGATTATCTATGTGTAATACGTTGATTTTTTGATGATAAATCTGGTAAGAGAATATATTATCAAGTCCGTAGCGCCTGCTCTCTACAATGTTTAGACTAAAGAACACTTCTTTTTTTATAAGTATATTTTGAGATATAATATACGACGGGTTTTCCATTCGTATTTCGGCATTTTTTGCCTCTCGTTTTATACCGTATTTCCAGCGTAGCTCTTTATTTTTTGGTGGTATGTCTACGTATGAAGTACCACCTACTATGATAGAGTCACCGCTTTGTAATGCTGCTAGGTAGTTTTTGATAAATTGATCGTTATCAATAAGAACATCTGCATCAAGAAAGAGAAGCCAGTCATACTGCGCACTTTTGGCAAGCTTTGACCGCGTGGCTGTTCTTCCTAGGTTGGTTTTATTTATAAGTGCTTGAACGTAGGGTTGTGCGGTGAGTGCACTATTTTGTTCTTGGTATGAAGTTGAGGCATCCTCACAAAAAATAAGTTCATAGACTACTCCTGCCTCTCGTGTCTGATCAAGAAGTGATGTGACGAGTGCAGTAATGTCTGTATTATATGTCGGGATAAGAATGGAAAGCATACTTGCAAACGAAAATACAATATTAAGATGATGTATACCTACGCTTATAAAAACGGTAGTCGGCAGCTTGTCTTGGTAAAAGGATTATACAGTCTTTTGTACAACTTCAAAAACCTTGTTGCCGTCACATTTTAATGTCTTAGAAGGGTATTTAAGTAAAAGTGCATAGTCGTGTGTTGCCATAAGGATGGTATTGCCGTTTTTATTAATCTCCTGCAATACTTCCATAACCTCTACACTCGTTTGTGGATCTAAGTTACCTGTAGGCTCATCTGCCAGAATAAGTTCTGGGTCATTAAGCAAAGCACGAGCAATGGCGATACGTTGCTGCTCACCTCCAGATAGCTGGTAAGGATATTTAAAGCCTTTACTTTTCATCCCTACTTTATCGAGAACGGCATCTATTTTTGCCTCCATAGCTGTTTTATCTTTCCAGCCGGTAGCCTTGAGCACAAATTTTAAATTATCTATTACCGTACGGTCATTAAGCAATTTAAAATCTTGAAAAACAACGCCCAGTTTACGACGTAAGAAAGGAATATTTTTTTCTTTGAGTCCGTTAAGGTCTACGCCCACTATGTTTCCTTTGCCCTCTGTGAGCGGGAGGTCACCGTAAAGCGTTTTCATAAAACTACTTTTTCCAGATCCTGTTTTACCTATGAGGTACACAAAGTCACCTGGCTCTATGGTAACATTTACTTCAGAGAGAATGAGGTTTTCTCGTTGGTAAATTGCGGCGTGTGATAATTGAAGTACGGGTTGTGACATAAGTTTTGGTCTGAGTTTCAAAGTAACGGAATTTAGATGAAAGTGTTTTATGACCTTTTAAAAATTTCTTTAAGTATCTCAGGTATACGATGCTCAGGGCTATTTGTATTAATTAAACAAGATTGTTAAAAACCCTTTTTACAACTTCACATAATTAACAAAGATTTAGGTCGTTATCTTACTGTAAGAAAGATAACTTTGAACAGGTTAGAAAAGGGCGTTTTTACGCTTTCGCGAAAGCGTAATTCTTCCCGCATAACATCAATAAAACAACTCATAACTATGCACAAAATCAAGTACGTACTTGTTGCATTATTTTTATACACCAGTATTGCGGTAGGGCAACAATCTGCAATTTATACAAATGACCTCGCTCAGTTTAATAAGGCACTGTCGTTATACAATAGCAAGCAGTACCTAGCATCCCAAACACTTTTTGAAGAAGTAAAAGCAAAAACTGATGATACAACGGTAAAAGGTGACTGTGCTTATTATATTGCAAATGCCGCTGTGAGACTCAACCAGCAAGGAGCAGATAACCTGATGCTAGCTTTTGTGACAGAGTACCCTACAAGTACAAAACGCAATAGTGCTTTTCTAGACGTAGCGCAGTATTATTTTGAAAATGGCAAGTTTGCTTATGCACGTAAATGGTATGATCGTGTAGATGAGGCAACGCTCACAGAGGGAGAGAAGGAGACTTTTTACTTTAATAATGGGTATGCTTATTTTAAGAGTAAGCGTTTTGACGAAGCAAAAAAATACTTAAATCGTGTGCGCGATTCTCAAAAATACGGGGCACAGGCTAAGTATTATATCGGTTTTATGGCATATGAGGGGGATGACTATGAGCAGGCAAATGAACTTTTTGATGAGGTAGAAGCAGAGAGTGGTGGGGCTTATAATGAAGACCTTGCCTATTTTAAAGCAGACCTTAATTTTAAACTAGGAAAATTTGATCAAGCCATCTCAGAAGGTAAATCTCAGCTCGCAAATGCAAACCCAAAAGAGAAGTCTGAGCTTAACAAAATAATAGGTGAGAGTTACTTTAACCAAAATAAATACAGCGAGGCATTACCATATCTTAAAGAGTATAAAGGTAAACGCGGTAAGTGGAATAATACAGATTACTACCAGCTAGGATATGCTTATTATAAACAAGGAGATTATGCAAGTGCCGTAAATGAGTTTAATAAAATCATAGACGGTAATAACAGCGTTGCACAAAATGCTTACTATCACCTTGCACAATCGTACATAAAGCTTGATAAAAAACAAGAGGCACTTAACGCATTTAAAAATGCAAGTGAGATGGACTATAATGAGACTATAAAAGAAGATAGTGGTCTCAATTATGCAAAGCTTAGCTATGAGATAGGTAATGCATATAAGCCTACACCTACTGTTATAGCAGATTATATGGAGGCGTATCCAAAATCTCCGGCAAAAAGCGAGTTAGCGTCATTACTTATAGATTCTTACATCACTTCAAAAAACTATAAGGAGGCAATGCAATTGCTTGAGAGCAATAACAGCTTTGATAATAAGAAAGCTTACCAGAAGGTAGCCTTCTTATATGGGCTTGATTTATATAACGAAGGAAAATTTCCAGAGGCTAGCGCAGCCTTTACAAAGTCGCTTAAAGAACCACAAGATCCATTATACGTTACAAGAGCAACCTACTGGAAAGCAGAGAGCGATTATATTGCAAATGATTTTAAGGAAGCTATCATAGGGTATAAACAGTTTTTAGGAAGCAGTAATGCTGCCAGTACTCCAGAATATGGTGATATAAACTACAACCTTGCCTACGCATATTTTTCTGATAAAAATTATGAGCAAGCAGCCAGCTATTTTGAAAATTACACAAAAGGAAATGTACAAGATAGAACACGACTTAACGACGCCTTTCTTCGTCTGGGAGATAGTCGCTTTATAAGCAGTAAGTACTGGCCAGCGCTAGAGGCATATAATAGTGCGATTGCTCTTAATGAGACAGATCAAGATTATGCGACTTTTCAAAAGTCTATGAGCTACGGTTTTATAAAAAAGAATAGTGACAAGATAGCGGGTCTTAAAAGTTTTGCAACTAAGTTCCCTAGGTCTACCTATCGTGATGACGCTTTATACGAGCTAGGTAATATGTATGTCTCACAAAATAATAATGACCAGGCCATTGCGGCTTATGATAAGCTTGTAAGAGATCTGCCGGGTAGCTCATACGTGTCAAAAGCGCTGCTCAAAAAAGCACTTATTCTTGATAATAACAACAACTCAGATGAGGCGTTGCGTATACTACGTGGGGTTGCGGCAGATTATCCTGGTACGCCAGAAGCACTACAAGCAGTGACTACTGCAAAGCTTATTTATATAGACCTAGGTCGTGTAGATGAGTACGGCCAGTGGGTGAGCACGCTAGATTTTATAGATGTTGAAGATGCAGAGCTAGATGATGCTGCATATGCCTCTGCAGAGAAGCAGTATGTAGAAAATAATATAAACCAGGCATCACGACTCTTTGAGGAGTACCTTACTAATTATCCTAATGGTCAGCACGCGTTACAAGCTCATTTTTATGTGGGTCAGATCGCTTTCGCGAAAGCGGAATACCAACAAACCATACCACACTACAAGTTTGTAATAGATAAAGAGCGTAGTGAGTTTACAGAGCAGGCACTAGCAAGACTTGGACAAGTATACCTTACTGCCGAAAATTATGTAGAAGCCATCCCAGTATTACAAAGACTAGAAACAGAAGCAGACTTCCCGCAAAACATCATTTTTGCACAATCTAACCTTATGAAATCATATTATGAAGGAGATGATTATAATCAAGCGGTAATCTATGCTACAAAAGTGCTAGCAAACTCAAAAATAGACAACACAGTAAAAAGTGATGCTCAAATTATTATTGCACGTTCTTCTATAAAAACAGGAGATGAGGTAAGAGCAAAAACAGCCTATGCAGAGGTGCAAAAAATTGCAACAGGTTCTCTAGCGGCAGAGGCTTTGTATTATGATGCTTATTTTAAAAATAAAGCAACAAGCTATGAAGCGTCTAACGTTGCTGTTCAAAAACTAGCAAAAGATTATAGTGGTTACAAAGAGTATGGAGCAAAAGGTCTTGTGCTTATGGCAAAAAACTTTTATGCGCTAGGTGATGCTTATCAAGCTACTTATATACTTGAGAGTGTAATTACAAACTTTGCAGATTATCCAGAAACGGTAGAAGAAGCGCAAACGCAACTTGCTATTATAAAAGAGGCAGAGGCAAGAACAAATGCTTCTGTAGAGAAAGGATAATAGTAGTAGTACAATATATATTTAAACACGTTAGTCTAACAACGTAAAAAGTAAAACACATTTTATGAATAGTTCATTTCATACATCATATAAACTTATAGTTGCTGTGATAGCACTTCTAGCTGTGCAAGTAAGTTATGCTCAAGAAGAGGAGTCTACTATAGGTACAGAAGTGGTAAATGTGGTGAAGGCATACACGCCTACCATACGCGACGCTTTTAAGGTAAAAGCTACACCACAGCTTAATGACTCCATTACCACAGCAAAGAAAAAAGTGACTTACAGTATCTTTTCTGTACCTGTAGCGAGTACGTTTACACCAGCAAAAGGTAAGGCGGCTGTTGTAAAAAAAGCAAAAAAAGAAAAGTTATATGATAACTACGCAACCTTAGGTTTTGGGAGTTTTACATCTGTACTAGCAGAGTTTTACAGCAATTTTCAAATAAGCCGTACAGAAGATTTTGGAGTATTTTTAAATCATAACTCTTCACAAGGAGGTATAGATGGTACTGTGGTAGATGATTTCTTTTATGATAGTCGTCTCAATCTCAATTATGGAGCAAGAGAGCGTGATCTTACTTGGCGTGCAGATCTAGATGCAAAGCATCAAGTGTATAACTGGTATGGCATACCGGAGGAACTTAAGGAATTGCAAGGCCCAGCAGATGGTCCTTTATTTACAGAAGATTTTGATGTAACACACTCATATCTCACAGCTGGTCTTAATGGTTCTATAAGTCTTAAAGATTCTTTCTTTAAGGAGGCCACGGGAATGGTGCGTTATTTTGGTGATGACCTAGAGAGTACAGAGCTTAGAGCAGTGGTAGCACCTACGGTTGAGTTTCCTATAGCAGGTGAGTTAATTACAACAAAGCTGTCTGTAGACTACCTGAGTGGTTCTTTTGCAAATAGCTTTGGTACAACTGGGACAGAGATTAACTATAGCTTTTTAAACGCAGGTATTAACCCAAGTCTAGTAATTCTAAGAGATGACTTAGAGGTAAAGTTAGGGGTAGAAGGTGTTGTATCTCTTGATACAGAAAATAGTGAGACAGACTTCTTTATTTACCCAAAAATCGCTGCATCTTATAGAGTAGCGGGCGATTACTTTATTGCTTATGGAGGACTTGAAGGAGGTCTTATACAGAATAACTACCACGACTTTGCTCAAGAAAACCCTTTTATATCACCTACACTTATAGTAGCTCCTACAAATAAGCAGTATGATGGATTTTTAGGTATGAAAGGAAAACTCTCTGAAGCCCTAAGCTATAACTTACGTGCTAGCTATGCATCAGAGAGTGGGAAGGCGCTATACCAGCATAACCCTTACTCGCAGAGTGGTAACAACTTTGGGCAAAATGGCTATGAGAACGGAAACTCCTTTGGTATCGTCTATGATGATGTTAATACATTAGGTGTTTTTGCAGAGCTTAACTTTGATGTAAATGCAAATTTTAAAATGAAGCTTAACGGGCAGTTTAACTCATATACTACAGATACAGAAGCAGAGGCTTGGAACCTTCCAGACCTACAAGCGTCATTATTTGCAGATTATCAGATTACAGAGCAATGGTTTGCCGGAGTAAACTTATTTTTTACTGGAGAACGTCAAGATCTTGTATTTAGTCAAGACCCGGTAGATATATTAACGCCTAGCTCTATAGAAACATTAGAGAGCTATTTTGATGCAAATGCGCACGTGGGTTATCGCTTTAATAATCGTCTATCTGCCTTTGCTAGAGTTAATAACATACTAGATAGTAACTACCAGAAGTGGCTTAATTATGAAGTACAAGGGCTTCAAGGTATGGTAGGTGCTACTTATAAGTTTGATTTTTAGTAAAAATAACACCTATCACAAAGCAACCTTTCTGTAGTACCTGCATCCTTTATGTAAACCCTATATAATGAAAAGAATGTTAGGCGTTGTTGCCTTGTTTATAGCTACTGTTTCTTGCAGTTCTGATTTAGATTCTGCTAGTCTTTCAGATTGTAGTCTTGTAGATTGTGCCTCTGGTAATTTACTCTTACAGTTTTTAGATAGTGAGACAGAAGAAGATGTATTTTTTAACGGCACTTATAGCCTTGAAGATGTAGTTATAACAGATCTAGAAACTAATGAGGATTTTGTATTCTTTACAGGTATCTCTCAAGAGTTTGAAACTGCACAAATAGCGCTTAACACATTTTTTGAAAGTCGTAACAATGTGATGCTTCGTATAGCCGTGCCAGATGGCTTCGAGACTACCTTATCATTTGATGTGACATTTATAGAGGGAGAATGTTGTAATGTAAATAACTATACAGACGTATCATTTACAAATGTGACTAGCGTAGATGATAGCGATGGAGATCTCATATATAAAATATTCTTATAAAACACTTAGGTATGAAAAAGCTACTTGTTCTTGTCATATTGAGTTTGTCACTAGTTACTTGCGACTCAGATAATCTAGATTGTGCAAACGTACTCTGTGCGCCAGGCCCAGCGATGGTAATAACCTTTTTTGATGCCGAAACTGGGGAGCAATTATACACAGATACAAATGGAGAAGCTCCAGAGGGATTTGCTGTTACCGTACAAAATGACTTAGAGCTTTCATATAACCAAGGTTACGTTTTTCAAGATGGAGAGCTTGTCGTATATGTTTTTCCAGAGGTGGCTACCATCGTTCAAGAAGGTGTTTTTGATGTGACAATAAATGCAACAGTACAAATACAAGAATCTTCAGGGTGTTGCCCAGATTATAGCATAAGTAATTTTAATGCTACAGGTGGAGACCTTACTGTAACACAAGCACCAGAGCTGAGGTTACGCATAGATTTTTAGAAAAAAATCGAAACTAAAAAACAAGAGGTTTTGTACATTAGTACAAAACCTTTTTTCTTTTGAATAACACTTGGCACTGCGAGCTCTGTAACTACCAGCGTAAAAACCTAAAGAAGGTTCTATTTGCAATCTTACAGAGCGAAAACCAGCTTTTAATCGTACGTGTTCAAAAAAGCTGTTTTCTACAAAATTTAAGAACCAACTTAGGGAAGTAAACGTTGTTTATGAGCACGCTATAAAGAAAAAATCATCATCATACGCTAGCGTGTTTGTTTTTGGATCATTGGCTTTGGGTTTATTAGGTATAGGTGTCTACTTCTTGATATATATGAAATCTATAATTGATTTTATGAAATCACCCAGCGCATATATGATCTTCAAGTTATATTCAACACCATTTTTTTTCTTCCTTTTAAGTTATCAATTTTTCTCTCATTGTTTTAAAATATACAATATGTACGTACTAAAATCTCGCGAGGCAAAACGTAAAAAAAATCGGGTAGATGCCGTGCTTGCCTTGTATGATATCACCTATGATATAGATATGCAACTACACCCTAATTATAGGTTTCCTCAAGATGCTCAAGTAGATTTACAAATTAATAATCTTAGGTAATCACTTATAACTTCTCTTTTGTATTTTTATGCTTTAAACCATATTTTGATGCGTAAACTTTTATTTTCTTTATCAGTTCTTAGTCTTTTTATTTCTTGTGATAATAAGCAAGAGGCAGACCTTATTGTCACAAATGCAAATGTGTATACGGTTAATGACGCTTTCGCGAAAGCGGAATCCTTTGCCGTAAAAGATGGAAAGTTTATTGCCGTAGGAAGCACAGCAGATATAACGGCACAATATCAAGCCGCCGAAACTATAGACGCTACAGGTAAAACCGTTTTACCAGGTCTTATAGACGGGCACTGTCACTTTTATGGACTGGGGCAAAACTTGCAAATTGCAGACCTCGTAGGTACGGAAAGTTATGATGAGGTTATAGAAAAGGTAACCGCTTTTGCTAAAGCAAATCCAGAAGCAACCGTAATAAGAGGAAGAGGTTGGGATCAAAACGACTGGGCGGTAAAAGAATTTCCTACTAAAGATAAGCTAGATGCTCTTTTTCCAGATACACCAGTGGTACTAGAGCGTGTAGATGGTCACGCATATCTTGTAAACCAGAAGGCGCTTGATCTCGCAAAAATAGATAACACCACAAAGGTAAGTGGTGGGGAGATTGTGCTGGTAGATGGTAAAGTGACTGGAGTACTTATAGATAACCCACAAACGCTTGTAGATGCCGTAATGCCACAAGCCAGCGTTGCCGAAAACGCTCAAGTATTACTAGAGGCGCAAGAACTTTGTTTTTCTTACGGGCTTACTACGGTAAATGACGCGGGTCTTAATAAAGATATAGTAGAGCTTATAGACAGCTTGCAACAGCAGGGAGACTTAAAAATGCGCATCTACGCGATGTTGTCTAACAATAAAGAAAACCTAGATCACTACTTAAGCTCTGGTAAGATTAAAACAGATCGTCTTAATGTGCGTTCTGTAAAGGTGTATGGTGATGGTGCTTTAGGATCTAGAGGTGCTGCGATGCGAGAGTCATATAGTGATAAAAAAGGTCACTTTGGGGCAATGGTAACACCAGTAGATGAAATTAATGAACTTGCAGAGCGCATAGCTGCTGCAGACTTCCAGATGAACACGCACGCCATAGGTGATAGTGCAAACGTGGTTGTACTGCGAGCATATGATAAGGTTCTTACTTCAAAAAAAGATCCTCGCTGGAAGGTAGAACACGCTCAAGTAGTGTCTACAGAAGATTTTGACGTTTTTAGTGATAAAATTTTACCATCTGTACAGCCTACGCACGCCACAAGTGATATGTACTGGGCAGAAGATAGAGTAGGAGCAGAGCGTATAAAAGGCGCTTATGCTTATAAAGACCTACTTAAACAATCTGGGCTTGTTATTTTAGGAACAGATTTTCCGGTAGAGCAGGTGTCACCTTTCTACACATTTTATGCAGCAGTGGCGCGTAAAGATTTAAAACAATATCCAGAAGGAGGCTACCAGATGGAAAATGCATTGTCTAGAGAAGAAACCTTAAAAGGGATGACTATATGGGCAGCCTACTCAAACTTTGAAGAAGCAGAAAAAGGAAGTATTGAGTCAGGTAAGTTTGCAGACTTTATCATTATGGATCAAGATATTATGACCGTAGATGAAGATGCAATACCTAATCTTGAAGTGGGTGCAACATACGTAAACGGCGAGAACGTTTACAACAAGCTATAATGAAGTCACAACAAGATCACCTCATTGAGCTTGCTCATTACAAAATGCCTTTTGGGAAATATAAGGGTAAATACCTGGTAGACCTGCCTGAGTCTTATTACGTATGGTTTAGGCAACAAGGCTTTCCAGAAGGGAAGCTAGGTAGGTTGCTACAAGAAATGATGGAAATAAAAGTTAATGGACTAGAGCCTATGGTGCGTAAAATACAGCGCGGTTTCCCTAAGCCTATTAACTTGAGCTAGCTTAAAACCCTTTGTGTATTATAAAAATAGCAGGTCTTTTATGTAGGTCTGGCGCATTAGATTTCCAGAAAGAAGCACTTTTTGTGATAATATACTCTGTGGGTAAGGTGATATCACAGGCTATACAAACTTGTGTGTCTGGGTGTACTGTAGCACAAATATCTTCTAGCATTTTATTATTACGATACGGTGTCTCTATAAAGAGTTGCGTCTGGTTGTGCTCAAATGAGAGGCGTTCTAGTCTTTTAAGCTCTTGTTTGCGCTCTTTTTGATCAATGGGAAGGTAGCCGTTAAAGGCAAAGTTTTGTCCATTCATACCACTACTCATCATTGCCATAAGTATAGAAGACGGCCCTACTAGTGGTACTACTTGTATTCCTTTTTGATGGGCTATTTTCACAACTTCTGCACCGGGGTCCGCAACCCCAGGAACGCCAGCCTCAGAGAGTAAACCTACAGACTCACCTTGTAAACAAGGCTCTAGGTATGAAGGTATCTCAGATACGTCTGTGTATTTATTGAGTTGAAATAGCGTGAGTGACGGCTGTGACTTGCTAGGCGAGATAGCCTTTATAGAGCGGCGTGCCGTTTTTTCGTTTTCTACTATATATGTATCTATAAGCTCTACCACTTTCTTTACTGAGATAGGCATCACCTCTAGAGCACTTGTATCGCCTAGAGTAGTAGGTATGAGATATAATTTTCCGGTAGTTGTAAATGTGCTCATAGATAAGTCTACGGTCAGTCATATGGTTGGGGAGCTGATCGTGATAGACGCAATATAAATAGCTTTACCTAGATGCACAACCTTAAGCGCATATTCTATTGCTGCTCACAAAGAAGATTTATTACTGCAGCTGTCCTACAATCTCTTCGCAGGCTTGGTCTAGCATTTCATAAACTCTTTCAAAATCTTCTTGCATACCATTATAAGGATCTGGAACATCTACCTTCTCACCGGGAAAAACGGTGTCCAAAATCATTATAACCTTTCGGCGTTCCTCATCTGTACTGGCAAGCGCTAGTACATCTTCTAGGTTGTTTTGATCCATCACATAGATATGGTCAAATTTTTTAAAATCGCTCTTTGCTATTTGCCTTCCTTTTAACTGTGAGATGTCTATACCATTATCTCTAGCTACTTTTATGCTTCTAGTATCTGGAGCATTTCCTACGTGCCAGTCACCAGTACCGGCAGAGTCTATTATAAATTGCTCGCTATCTAGTTTGTTACGTAAGATACCTTCGGCTAGGGGAGACCTACATATATTACCTAGGCACACCATAAGGATATTTGTTTTTGACATCTGTAAACTTTTGAGGCGAAAATAATTATTTTAAATACGCTTTCGCGAAAGCGTACCCTAATTTATAAAAACAAAAAGCCCCGACTGTATATAGTCGAGGCTCTATGATTAAGGTTAGTTAGTATTAAATGTAAGTGAGAATTTTGTTACTCACCTCTATTTCTTTTTCCTGGGTATGCAATAGTACCGTGCTCTGCGAGATCTAGTCCTAGCTCTTCTATCTCCTTACTTACACGTAAACCGATAGTTTTCTTGAGTATGAATAGAATAACAAATGATAGTCCTACTGACCAAGCTGCATAAGCAAAAGCTCCTAGTGCTTGAACGCCTAGCTGGCTAGCGCCACCACCGTTTAAAAGACCTATACCTGTGTCTCCATCTATACCCCAAAGACCAATAACAACAGTTCCCCATACACCTACAACACCGTGTACAGAAACAGCACCTACTGCGTCATCTATTTTAAGTTTTTTCTCAATAAATTCTATAGAAAAAACAACTAAGATTCCTCCAATAAGTCCAGCTAAGGCTGCACCACCTGCACTCATATTACCACATCCTGCGGTGATACTTACTAAACCGGCTAAGGCACCATTTAACGTTTGTGCTAGGTGTGGTTTTCCATACCAGATCCACGTAGTGATGAGGGCACCAAGTCCACCTGCAGCAGCAGATAGGTTTGTAATTAATACCACATTTGAAGCTCCTATGGCATCTGCACCACCCCAAGCGAGTTGTGATCCACCATTAAAACCAAACCATCCTAACCAAAGGATAAATACCCCTAGCGTTGCAAGTACTTGGTTATGTCCTGGAATTTCCAACACTTTTCCATCAACAAATTTTCCAATACGTGGTCCTACTAGTATAGCAGCTACTAAAGCAGCCCATCCACCTACAGAGTGTACAATAGATGATCCAGCAAAGTCTATGAAGCCTAAGTTAGATAACCAGCCTTCTCCTTGCCATTGCCATCCACCAGAAATAGGGTAGATAACTGCTGTCATTATTAAAGAGAATATGATATAGGTAGAGTATTTTGTTCTACCAGCGATCGCTCCAGAAACGATAGTTGCAGCAGTTGCGGCAAACATAGTCTGGAAGAAAAGATCTGCACCTTCACCTTGAAAAAGACCACTCCAGAAAAACCATCCGTTAGAAGTATCTCCATACATAAGTGAGTATCCTACAATCCAGTAGGTTAAAGAACCTACACAGATGTCTAGTAGGTTTTTCATAGCAATGTTTACAGCATTTTTTGATCTGGTCATTCCAGACTCTACGAGTGTAAAACCAGCTTGCATAAAGAATACAAGTATTCCAGATAAGAGCATCCAGAGCATTCCTAGATCTCCATTTATTCCTGAGATAGCATTTTCTAAATCTTCAGGGCTCACAGTGTCTTGTATTAACAAGAGGTTAGGCATTATTGAGTTTAACAGTTGTAACATAATTAGTAATGAGTAGTTAGTTTATTAAAATTTATATATTCCGGCAATTACAAAAGATGATAAAGAATTGCTAGGGTCTTGATCTGTGTCTAAAAATGTGTCTTCACTAGCGCTATCTAGACGGAATTCTGGTTTTATAGTAAGATCTCCTACGTTGTAGCTACCTGTAAGTGTTACTGCCACTACAGAGGCATCACCTTCTAGGTCATAACCGCCTATTGCTCCAGCACCACCTTCACCTTCTGCAAAGTACTCACCACGTAAACCTAAGGTGAATGCGTCAGAAGTTTTGAACTGTGGGTATAGTGCTACGCCATAAAAAGAAGCACCATCTGTATCATTATAAGTTGCGTTAAGTCCTAAGAAAAAGTCGTCAGATAAGTCATACCCAGTTGTAAGGTCTACTTGAAAAGTACTTTCTGTACTACCACCTTGCTTACCGTATAAAAAGTTGAGGTACGTACTCTTATATCCTAATTGAGCTCCTAGTGTGTAATTGTTATCAAAGTTAAACTCTGTAGCGTCTGTCTGGTTAAGTACTGCTAGCATCGCACTAAAATCTTCAGAGAGGGTGAAGTCTGCCTTAATACCTGTGTGAGAAAAAGGACCGTAAGAAAACATATACGAGGTAGAGTAGTTAAAGTTTGCTGTAGGTGATATCACCTCATAACCTAGAAAGGTATTAAAGTTACCTAGTGTAAGTTTTACTTTTTCTGATACATTCCAGTATACGTAAAGTTGATTTACAATGTTAGATGAAGGTCCAGAGAGGAAAACAGCCTCCTCACCACGTGGTCCAAAAACAAGATCTGCCACGGCACCTACTTTTCCGTTTTCACTTTCAAAAGCGCCTATCACATTTGCCATACCTATTGCAAATCCATTTCGGTTTGCAAAAGATGTGTTTGGAGCGATAGCATCTTCACCATTGGGTCCAGAAATATTTTGTCTAAAATAGACATCGACACTACCTTCTACGGTAAACTTTTTCTTGTCTTCTGTTTCTTCTTGAGCAAACATAAATGTTGTGCTTATGGTTAGTAATAAAAGTGTGCAAATAGATTTCATAAAAATATTATTTTCAGTTGATTTGGCGTTAAAAGTATCTTAAAAAAATATTAACATATTAGTTTTTGGGGGTTATGTGTAAATTTTTATGATAATTTCAAATTGACCCCCTAAAAATTAGGGGTATCTTAAATAATCTATGATTTTATTGAATTTTCTACTTGATTTAATTTGGTGTTTTTCTAGTAAAAAGCGTTTTTGATTGATGATAATTTATATTTTTTAGAATAATAATGAAATAGCGATAACGTTTTCGGCAATTTTAACAAATATTAAGGATTGGAATTTCGCATTTTTTCAAGACAAAAAATGTGTAATTAAAAATTCTAAAGGGGGCAAATTGTGATACTCGCAATTATCATTGTGACTTTTTGAGACTTCAATAAGTACTTTTATCTTGAGCATAAATACAAAGGGTTTTACCCTATAAATAAGGAGTTATGCTTAGAGATCAAGGATTATATTTAAGAGAGTTTGAACACGACGCGTGCGGTGCGGGATTTATATGTAGCCTCAAAGGAGTAAAGTCTAACGACATTATTCATAAGGCACTTGAGATACTAGAAAAACTTGAACACAGAGGAGCTGTAAGTGCAGATGGTCGCACAGGAGATGGTGCAGGTATATTAATAGACATCCCTCACGACTATTTTCAAGCCACTTGTGACTTTACATTACCAAAAGAAGGAACTTATGCCGTGAGTAATGTTTTCTTACCTCGCAAAGAAAATCAACGTGCATATTGCATTTCGGTTTTTGAAAAAAGCCTTACAGATCAAGGTATCAATATTTTGGGCTGGAGAGATGTACCGGTAGATCAATCTATACTGGGTGAGATTGCTCAAGTGTCTGAGCCTTTTGTAAAACAAATTTTTGTGAGTTATGAGAGTATGGGAGATAATTCCGCTTTCGCGAAAGCGCAACAAAAACCCACACCAGAGTTTGAATTTAACTTAAAGCTATTCACAGCTCGTAAAATCGCCGAGCATACCATCTACAACTCAAAGTTGTCTGAAAGCTCATTCTTTTACTTACCTAGCTTCTCAACTAAGACCATTATATATAAAGGACTTTTAATGCCGCAACATATTAAGGTATATTATAAAGACCTTATGGACCCTCGTGTGGTGACAAGGCTTGCGCTTGTACACCAGCGATTTTCAACTAATACATTTCCTACTTGGGATCTGGCACAACCTTTTAGGTATATGTGTCACAATGGGGAGATCAATACTTTAAGGGGTAATGTGACCAGAATGTATGCACGTGAGGAACTTATGGAAAGTGCACTTTTTGGAGAAGAGATAAAGAAAATACTTCCAGTTGTATTACCAGGTAAGTCAGACAGTGCCTCTATGGATATGGTGGTAGAGCTCTTACTTATGACGGGTAGATCATTACCAGAAGTAATGATGATGCTCGTGCCAGAAGCGTGGGAGAAAAATGATGATATGTCTCCGGCAAAGCGCGCTTTTTATGAATTTAACTCTTGCCTTATGGAGCCTTGGGATGGTCCAGCCTCTATACCATTTACAGATGGTAATTATATAGGTGCCGTTTTAGACCGTAATGGATTGAGACCTTCTCGATACTCTGTCACAAAAGACGGTTATGTGATAATGTCTTCAGAAATTGGAGTGGTAGAGATAGAACCACAAAATGTACAGATGCACGGTCGTCTCGAGCCAGGTAAAATGTTTCTGGTAGATATGGCGCAAGGTCGTATTATAAATGATGAGGAGATAAAAGAAGAGATTGCAACACGTCACCCATATCAAGAGTGGCTGGATGATAACCTTATTCACCTTAGGGATATCCCTTATAATGAGTGCCCTTTATTTTTAAATGAAGCACCACTTAAGGAGCGCTTACTCATCTTTGGGTACACGCAAGAAGATATAAATACGATTATATTGCCTATGGCTGCAAAGGCAAAAGAGCCTATAGGGTCTATGGGTAATGATGCTCCTATAGCGGCACTTTCTGAGAGACCACAGTTAATCTATAATTACTTTAAGCAACTCTTTGCGCAGGTTACAAACCCACCTTTAGATGGTATACGAGAGGAGTTAATTACGGATATCTCACTCACGCTGGGTGCAGACTCAAATATTTTTGAAATAAACGGAGAGCATTGTAAGAAGCTAAAAATTCAAAACCCTGTTATTTCAAAACAAGATTTAGATAAAATCAAAAGTTTAGATAACGAGAGCTTTAAGGTGGTTTCTGTGCCTATTTTATATAAGGTAGAAAAAGGACACAATGGCCTGGAGGATGCTTTAGAAAACTTGCTGCAGGAGGTTTCTCAACAGCTAGATGAAGGTGCAAACATCATTATCTTATCAGATAGAAATACATCTCAAGAGCTTGCGCCCATACCAGCATTACTTGCTTGCTCTTATGTAAATAATGGACTAGGCGGTAATAAAAAGAGATCCAGTTTTAGTCTCATTATAGAGTCTGCAGAGCCTAGAGAGGTGCATCACTTTGCTTTGTTATTTGGATATGGTGCTAGTGCCATAAACCCGTATATGGTTAATGAGATTATAGAAAACCATCCAGAAGATTTAAAGCTTGCAAATGTTGATGTAGAAGAAGCAATACAAAATTTTAATAAAGCCGTAGGCAAAGGAGTCCTCAAGGTGATGAATAAAATAGGTATCTCTACCCTTAACTCATACCGTAGCTCACAACTTTTTGAGTGTATAGGTATCAGTAAGAAGGTAGTAAACCAGTACTTCCCGCGCACGGTTACGAGAATAGAAGGTGTAGGGCTACACCAGTTAGAAGGGGAGATAAGTAAAAGGCATAAGACAGCATATCATACAAAAGATATAGCAGCAGATCTTCCTCTTGAGATAGGTGGTGAGTATAGATGGAGAAGAGATGGAGAGGCTCATTTATTTAATCCGCTTACCATTGCAAAGCTTCAAGAATCTGTGCGTAGCAATAAGCCTGTTATTTATAAAGAGTATGCAGATCGTGTAAATAATCAAGCCAAACAGCTTATGACCATACGTGGTCTATTTGAGTTTACAAATTATGATCCTATAGATATTAATGAGGTAGAACCGTGGACAGATATTGTCAAGCGTTTTAAAACGGGTGCAATGTCATATGGTTCTATTAGTAAGGAAGCTCACGAGACACTTGCCGTAGCAATGAACCGTATAGATGGTAAGTCTAACTCTGGTGAGGGAGGAGAAAATCAAGAGCGTTTTTATAAGGACGTAAATGGCGATTGGAAAAACAGCGCCATAAAGCAAGTGGCTTCAGGACGTTTTGGGGTAACCTCAAACTACCTAACAAACGCTGCCGAGATACAAATAAAAATGGCGCAAGGAGCAAAACCTGGTGAGGGCGGACAGTTGCCTGGACCTAAGGTGAATCCTGAGATTGCAAAAACACGTAATTCTACACCTTATGTAGGGCTTATATCGCCACCTCCACATCACGACATTTACTCTATAGAAGATTTATCGCAGTTAATTTATGATCTCAAATCTGCAAATAGAGAAGCGCGCATTAATGTGAAGCTAGTGTCTGAAGTGGGTGTAGGTACTGTAGCAGCTGGAGTTGCAAAAGCAAAAGCAGATGTAATACTTATATCTGGCCACGACGGTGGTACAGGAGCAACACCACTCACCTCATTAAAACATACCGGTTTACCCTGGGAACTAGGTCTAGCAGAAGCACAACAAACCCTTGTGATGAATGATTTACGTGGGCGTGTACGACTAGAGTGTGATGGTCAGCTCAAAACAGGTCGAGACGTAGCAATTGCTTGTTTACTAGGAGCCGAAGAGTTTGGCTTTGCAACAGCACCGCTAGTAGCCTCTGGATGTATAATGATGCGTGTATGCCATTTAAACACTTGTCCGGTAGGGATTGCTACTCAAAACCCAGAACTACGTAAACGCTTTAAAGGAAAACCAGAGCACGTGGTAAACTTTATGTATTTCGTAGCGCAAGAGTTGCGAGAGATTATGGCAAAGCTTGGGTTTAAAACGGTAGATGAAATGGTAGGTCAAGTACAAAAGCTGGATCGTAATAACACCATAGAGCAGTACAAGGCGTTAGGTTTAGACCTTACTCCTATATTGCATAAGGTAGACACTTCAAAAGGTCAGCCTTTGCATAATGTAGAAAAGCAAGATCACGACCTTGAGAAAGCGCTTGATTTTAAGATTATATCACAGGCGCACCCGGCACTTTTTAGAAAAGAAAAAACCACACTAGATCTTAAGATTACAAATGAAGATAGAGCAGTAGGAGCTATTTTAAGTAATGAGATATCTAAGATTTACGGTGTGAATGGATTACCAGAAAACACTTTAAAAATTAACTTCGAGGGTTCTGCAGGGCAGAGTTTTGCAGCCTTTGCGACGCACGGACTCACACTGGCAGTTACTGGTAATACAAATGATTATATAGGTAAAGGTCTCTCTGGGGCCAAAGTAATAGTGAAGGTTCCGGTAGAGGCGACCATTATACCAGAAGATAATGTCATTATAGGTAATGTAGCATTTTATGGTGCTACCGCTGGTGAGGCATATATAAATGGTAAAGCTGGAGAACGTTTTTGTGTACGTAATTCTGGAGCAAAAGCCGTCGTAGAGGGTATAGGTGATCACGGTTGTGAGTATATGACAGGAGGTATTGCAGTCATATTAGGCGAGGTGGGAAGAAACTTTGGCGCTGGTATGAGTGGCGGTATTGCTTATGTGTATGACACAACAAGTACGCTTTCGCGAAAAGCAAACGCAGAAGGGCTTAACTTCCTTAAAGTTGAAGAAGATCAAGATAAGAAAGAGCTTAGACAATTAGTGGAAAATCATTACAACGCCACGCTCTCTCCACTGGCTCAACGACTGTTAGAAAACTGGGATACAGAGATTAAAAATTTCACGAAAGTGTTACCAGAAGAGTACCGCAAGGCATTGATAAGATTAGAAGAAGAAAAAACATTAGCAAACTAGAAGATGGGGAAAGTAACAGGATTTTTAGAATACGATCGCAAAGACGAAGGATATATAGCGCCAGAAGAGCGTGTTAAAAATTATAAGGAGTTTACTGTACCGCTAGAAGAAGCAGATTTAAAAGAGCAAGGCGGCCGCTGTATGGATTGTGGTATTCCGTTTTGTCACTCGGGTTGCCCGCTGGGTAATCTCATTCCAGATTTTAATGATGCGGTCTATAAAGGAAGGTGGAAAGAAGCGGCAACTATATTACACGCGACAAATAATTTTCCCGAGTTTACAGGGCGTTTATGTCCAGCACCTTGTGAAGAGGCGTGCGTTCTAGGTATAAATGCAGACCCCGTAAGTATAGAAAATATAGAAAAAAATATAGTAGAACGAGCTTTTGATGAGGGGTGGGTTGTCCCACAACCGCCGCAAAAGCGTACACACAAATCGGTTGCAGTGATAGGGTCTGGCCCTTCTGGACTAGCCGCTGCACAGCAGCTTAATAGGGCTGGGCACACTGTGACCGTATTTGAGCGTGATAGTAAAGTAGGAGGTCTCTTAAGATATGGTATTCCAGATTTTAAGATGGAAAAAAATGTGATAGACAGACGTCTTGCCGTACTCGAGGGCGAGGGTATCACTTTTAAAACTAATACTTACGTAGGCCAGACTATAAGTGTAGAAAAATTGCAGAATGAGTATGATGCTATAGTGCTTTGCGGTGGGGCTACTTTAAGAAGGTCTATACCTATAAAAGGGGCGCATCTCAAAGGGGTTTATCAAGCAATGGACTTTTTAAAACAAAACAATGAGCGACAAGATGGTGTAACTGAGTGGGATGAAACTATTGTAGCTACAGATAAAAACGTGATTGTTATAGGTGGTGGTGATACGGGGTCAGATTGTATAGGTACTAGTATTAGACAAGGAGCAAAAACGGTTACAAATTTTGAGATTCTTAATAGACCTACCATAGAGCGACCTACAGAGCAACCTTGGCCTTATTACCCTATGCGATTGCGCACCAGTTCTTCTCACAAGGAGGGTGTAGAAAGAGTTTTTAGTATTTCTACAAAGGAGTTTGTGGGTGATGCCAGTGGTAATCTCACGGGGCTTATAACCTCAGAGGTAGAGTGGGTTACAAATGACAATGGAAGACGTGAGCTTAAAGAATTACCAGGAACAGAAAAGGAGTGGCCTTGCGATATGGCTTTCCTTGCACTAGGCTTTACAGGGCCGGAAAAGACACTTATAGACCAGCTACATTTAGATACAGATATGCGTGGTAACGTAAAAGCTACATCATATGCGACTAGTGTTTCAGGCGTATTTGCTGCTGGAGATATGCGTAGAGGGCAATCACTCATTGTGTGGGCAATCTCAGAAGGGAGACAAGCTGCACATCACGTAGATGCATACTTGATGGGAAGTTCACAATTGCCACTTAAAGATGAAGATAGTGACTTGCCTAGACGCTAGTTTATAGTAGTGATTACGCTTTCGCGAAAGCATAAAAAAAAGCCTCAAAACATATATTTTGAGGCTTTTTCTATTTTATGATTCTGGTTTTAAACCGAAAGTTTTTTACCAAGGTCTTCTACATATTTTCTAAACTGTTTATCTGTACTCGCTAGATTATCTACCGTTTTACAAGCGTGAAGAACTGTTGCGTGGTCGCGCTGTCCTATCTGAGAACCTATGCTTGCTAGTGAAGCTTTAGTAAGCTTCTTTGCAAAGAACATTGCTAGTTGTCTCGCTTGTACGATATGTCTTTTACGTGTTTTAGACTGTAATGTTTCTACATCCATCTGGAAGTAATCTGAAACAATCTTTTGGATATAATCTATAGATACTTCTCTCTTAGTGTGTTTTACATAGTTGTCTACAATCTTTTTTGCAAGGTCGAGAGTGATCTCTTTCTTGTTAAAAGATGAGTGTGCTATAAGTGATATAATTGCACCTTCTAGCTCACGGACATTAGTTTTAATGTTATTTGCAAGAAACTCTACAATCTCTTCTGGCATCTCAACACCATCTTGATAAAGCTTTTGCTTTATAATGGCGATGCGTGTTTCAAAACTAGGGTGTTGTAGCTCTGCACTTAATCCCCATTTAAAACGTGATAAGAGACGTTGCTCTATATCTTGCATATCTACAGGGGCCTTGTCTGAGGTAAGGATTACCTGTTTTCCGTTTTGGTGTAGGTGGTTGAAAATGTGGAAAAATACATCTTGTGTACCAGCCTTACCACTTAGTAGTTGAATGTCATCTACAATAAGAACGTCTATAACTTGATAGAAGTGAATGAAGTCATTTCTATTATTCTTTTTTACAGACTCTATATATTGTTGTGTAAACTTCTCTGCAGAAATGTATAAAACAGTTTTTGCAGGATACTTATCTTTTATCTGTACACCTATTGCGTGAGCAAGGTGTGTTTTACCTAAACCTACTCCTCCAAATATTAAAAGCGGATTAAAAGAAGTTCCCCCTGGCTTATTTGCTACGGCCATACCTGCAGATCTTGCAAGACGGTTTGAGTCTCCTTCTAAAAAGTTTTCAAAATTATAGTTAGGGTTGAGCTGTGATTCTATTTGTAAATTTCTTATTCCAGGAATTACAAAAGGATTTTTAAGCTCTGGATTTTTATTTTTAAGCGGAGCATCTACCTCTTGTGATTTCATAGTGCTACGATTTGCACTAGGAATTCTTTCTGTAAAAGGTTGATTGTTTCCGTAGGTATTTTCCATCTTGATCACATAGACCAGTTTGGCATTTTCACCTAGTACTTTATTGAGAGCAACTTTAAGGAGCTTTACGTAGTGTTCTTCAAGCCACTCGTAAAAGAATTTACTAGGTACTTGAATACTTAGTGCGTTATCTGTGAGTTTGACCGCCTTAATCGGTTCAAACCACGTTTTATATGCTTGGGGTGTAATGTTGTCCTTTATAAAGGAGAGACAGTTATCCCATACAGATTGCGCAGTTAGAGTCATTCGTTTAGTTAAATTATTAGGTTTTCGGTTGTCTAGAAAGCCTTTTGAAAGGTTTATCGTTGTGTTGATAAAGTACCCTTTAAAAGCATCACAAATATGTGAACAAAAAAAGTAATAAAAAAACTGAATAGGGGTTGTTTTTTCGCAATTTTTGTTGCAATATGAACTGAGGATTAAAACTACGAAAAAATACCGTTTACTCTGTGAAAAATCATATTACTTTTCTAAAAGTTAGATATTCTGAAACTGACCAAATGGGCTTTGTGCATCACAGTAACTATGCACAATACTTGGAAGTAGCTAGGCTTGAGTGGCTTGAGGAATTAGGAATCTCTTACAAGTGGATGGAAGAAAATGGAGTGATGTTGCCAGTTTATAATTTACAAACTACGTTTAAGAAGTCTGCGCTCTTTGATGATACCCTAAAAATTGTTACAAGCTTGCGCGCTACTCCGACGGTGAGAATAACATTCGATTATGAGGTTTTTAACCAAGATGATGATTTATTAACAATCGCAAGTACAGAATTGATCTTTATTAATACCGAAACTGGCAGACCTATGAGATGTCCGCAATACATACTTGATAAGCTGTAATTAATCTTCGTCTTCTAGAAGTGTTATTCCATACACTTCATTAAAAGCATTAATCACTTTTTCAGACTCTTTTCTACGTATGGCAAGTGTAAAAACACAATTCATTTCCATATGCTGGTTAATGATAGTCACTTTGTAATCATTTATTAACCGCATTACTTTATTAAGTAGTGGGTACTCAAATTGTACTTTAAAGGGGATGTCTATCGTTTTTTCTACAATATGAGAAGCTTCTAGTGCATTTTGAGCTCCTGTGCGATACGCATTTATTAAACCTCCTACACCAAGCTTTGTTCCGCCAAAATAACGCACGACTACAACAAGCACATTTGTAACATCATAAGACTGTAGCTGTCCATAAATAGGTGCTCCAGCACTGTTAGACGGTTCTCCATCATCATTTGCTCGGTATTGCTCGTACTCTTTACCTAGTACATATGCATAACACCAGTGACGCGCTTGGTAATGTTGTTTTTTAAGACTTTCTATATGCTCTTTTACTTCGGCCTCTGATGTCACCGGAAATGCATAGCCAAAAAACTTGCTGTTTCTATCCTTAAATAGTGTCTCTTCAGATGGGGTGAGTATCGTTTTATAGGTGTCTTTTAGTGCGATGGCTATTGATTTTTATTGATGAGGGGTTATAATTTTTG
This sequence comes from Dokdonia sp. MED134, assembly GCF_000152925.2. Taxonomy (NCBI): domain Bacteria; kingdom Pseudomonadati; phylum Bacteroidota; class Flavobacteriia; order Flavobacteriales; family Flavobacteriaceae; genus Dokdonia; species Dokdonia sp. MED134. The sequence continues at coordinate 3,097,373 of NZ_CP009301.1, forward strand.
CTTCTTCACATATTTCAACACAAGAAAGTTTTGCGCATTAGGTTCAAAACCAGAAATCGTTTTTTGAGTAAAACGCACCACCTCGTCATAATAGAGTGGTATTATAGGTGACTTATCTATAATAAGAGAATCCATAGTGCGATATAATTTTTTGCGCTGGCCTATATCTGTAATGCTCAAACTATGCTCGTATAAACTATCATAGGTTGCACTTTTAAAATGCGTGTAGTTTGGTCCATTTGGCGTGAAGTTCTTACTATAAAATAAGCTTAAGTAGTTTTCGGCATCTGGATAATCTGCAATCCAGCTTGCTCTAAAGGCATCTAGCTCTCCGCTACTCTTCATCTGTCGTAGCGTAGATGGAGGCATCACGTCTATATTTACTTTTAAACCTACCTTTTGTAACTCTCGTTGTATGTACTCACAGATGTCTAGGTACTGGCTATTTGTGCCTATGGTGATTTCTGGAGATGTGTCTCCTGTTTCTTTAATGTATTGTGCTATTAGCTTTCGCGAAAGCGTACCATCATATTCATATCCTTTTATATGATCATAGCCAGGTATCCCTTTAGGTATAAAACCATTTACAGCCGGCTTGCCGATACCATTGCGCAGGTACGTAATCATTTTTTTACGATCAAAACCGTAGTTTACCGCCTTGCGTAGTAAAGCAGATTGTACCTCTGGCGTGTCACTGTCTAAGTAAAAGCCTATATATTCTGTATTAAGCCACGGTACTTTTTCAAACTGTACGCGATCTTGATACTTTGCTCTTAAAGTGCCAGAAGCGGTAAGAATCTCATCTTTATATGATGGATCTAAACTATTAAGGTAATCTATATTGCCTTGTGCAAATTGTAAAAACTCACTTTGCTTATCTGGTAAAAATGTAATAGCCACTGCCTCAAGATAGGGGAGTTGGACGCCATCCTCATCTTTTTCATAGTAGAGCTCATTTTTACGTAAGACTAGTTTTACACCTTCTTCCCAGCGTTTGAACTTAAATGGTCCAGTGCCTATGGGGTGAGATCTAAACTCGTTACCATAATGTGTAGTAACCTCTTTAGGAACAACAGAGCAGTAGCGCATACTAAGTAACCCTAGATAAGCGGGAAAGGCCTTCTTTAATGTAATGGTAAATGTGGTGTCATTTACAGCGCTGTAACTTGCCACATTGCCCAATACCCAGCTCCCAGGTGAGGCAATTTTTGGGTCACGTAGTCTATTAAAGGAGTAAACAAAATCTGCAGCGGTTACTATGCGTGTACTGTCTTTAGTGTTAAAAGCAGGGTGTTTATGAAATCGCACGTCATCACGTAGTATAAATCTATACGTAAGCGCATCTTGAGATATTTCCCAAGACTTTGCAATATCTGGTTGTACGTTAAGATCATTATCTAGTTGTACCAGACCATTAAATAGCTGGTTAACCGGCCATATTATAGGAGGGTTGCGAGCAAATGCAGGGTCTAGTGTAGAAATTTGATACTGCTCGTTATATCTAAAAACTTGATGATCACGATCACTCGTATCACCTTTGTCACAACCTATAGTACTAAGTATGCAAAGTATAAGTAAGGAATAATTGAGTAAAAGTGAGCGGGTGTTTTTCAATTTGAGTAAGCAAATAATTAAGAGTATCTTTGCCCACCTTTTTTAAGGCTAAGCAGTACACAAATATAGTCCAAATGTCTTCTACAAAGAAAGTCGCTTTTTATACCTTAGGTTGTAAACTTAATTTTTCTGAAACCAGCACCATCGCGCGCAGTTTTGGCAAGGAAGGTTTTGATAAGGTAGACTTTTCTGAAGCCGCAGATGTTTATGTGATAAACACCTGTAGTGTTACAGAAAACGCAGACAAGCGTTTTAAAAACATTGTAAAGCAAGCTCAAAAAGCAAATCCAGATGCTGTAAAAGTAGCTGTAGGGTGCTATGCACAACTCAAACCTGAAGAACTTGCTGCGGTAGACGGAGTAGATCTTGTACTAGGAGCTACAGAGAAGTTTAATGTAACAAGCTACATAAACGACTTGCTTAACAATCCAGACCGTGCCCGTGATGGAGGAGAGGTACACGCCTGTGAGATACAAGATGCAGACTTTTATGTAAGCTCTTACTCTATAGGTGATCGTACACGTGCTTTCTTAAAAGTGCAAGATGGTTGCGATTATAAATGTACCTATTGTACCATACCACTAGCACGAGGTATCTCTAGAAGTGATACTTTACAGAATGTACTGGACAATGCGGCTAAAATCGCTGCACAAGATATCAAGGAGATTGTACTCACAGGTGTTAATATAGGTGATTACGGTAAAGGAGAATTTGGTAACAAAAAACACGAGCACACTTTTCTAGAACTCGTACAAGAGCTTGATAGGGTAGACGGTATAGAGCGACTGCGCATCTCATCTATAGAGCCTAATCTTCTTAAAAATGAAACCATCGAGGTCGTGTCAAATTCACGCACCTTTGTACCTCACTTCCATATACCCCTACAAAGCGGGAGTAATAAAATATTAGGTTTAATGCGACGTCGCTACCAGCGAGAACTGTACGTAGATCGCGTTGCAAAAATTAAAGAAGTGATGCCTCACGCCTGTATAGGTGTAGATGTGATTGTAGGTTTTCCGGGAGAGACAGATGAAGATTTTCTTGAGACCTATAACTTTCTTAACAGCCTAGATATATCATACTTACACGTATTCACGTATTCTGAAAGAGATAATACGCCAGCAGCCACAATGGATGGTGTGGTGCCAAAAAACGTGCGTAGCAAACGCAGTAAGATGTTGCGTGGCCTTTCGGCAAAAATGAGACGAGCCTTTTATGAATCACAGCTAGATACCAAGCGTACGGTACTTTTTGAAAGTGAAAATAAAGAGGGATATATACACGGCTTTACAGAAAACTATGTAAAAGTAAAGGCTCCTTGGAACCCAGAACTTGTAAACCAGTTACACGAGGTACAACTTACCAGTATAGATGATGATGGTATGGTGCGTTTTGACTTTGTGGGTGTAGAGGCGTAGTGTTTTTACGCTTTCGCGAAAGCGTACTCATAACCCTATTCTTCACTGCGGTTAAGCACTTCTACAAAGCGAGTGTTTTTAATATCTTCCCACTCATCTCTTAAAATTGAGTAGCAGCAGGAGTTGCGCCTACGGCCATTTTTTGTAATAATGTCTTTGCGTAAAATTCCTTCTAGGGTTGCGCCCAGCTTTTCGACCGCTTTTCTTGATCGTGTGTTACGCTCATCTATACGAAACTCTACACGCTCATACGAGAGTTTTTCAAAAGCATAGCGCAGCATTAAAAACTTAATATGCTGGTTGAGACCGCTTCCGCGAAAATCTTCTCCAAGCCACGTCCACCCTATATGAACGACTTTGTTAACCTTATCTATATTTCCAAAACGAGTAGAGCCTGCAAACTTACATAGCTCCTTATCAAAAATGATAAATGGGAGCGCAGTACCTGCTTGACGTCTGGTTATGGCATCTTTGATGTACTTCTTTAACTTTGGACCTGTTGAAATATCTGAGCCTCCGTATGCATTAAGGTCTACCTGACTTGATAGTGGTAGTAAATCACGATAGTGATAACTCTCTAGGGTGAGAAGTTTTGCACGCTTGTTTTCGAGAGTTTTAATTTTCATATATAAAAAAATGTGTCGCACTTTAAAAGTACGACACATTTTTAAGAAGTGATAGGTGTTATAAGATTATAGTCCTAAAATCTTTGCATCTACTCTAAATCTTGTGTAAATCTCAATCTCGTGGTCAGACTCTATGGTTTGATCTGTAGTAGTCTCTGTGCGCAAAGTATAAGTCTCACCTTGTATGTATTCTTTGAGCTCTGTATCTACTACGTCTAGATCTAATGTTCTAGACCCATCTTCTGGTATACTTGTACTAGAGGCAATGAGGCGCTCTTCTAGTCCATCTGCATTTATGTAGATAGCTATGTCATTAAGAAAATCAAAATCACCAGACTCTGGCGTTTGTAAGTTTAATGTGAGTTTTGTGAGTTTCACACTCTCTACAAGATCTGCATTTGTATTATTATTTTCATACTCTTGTTGAGAGTTTGTAGTAGTTTCTGGTGTAACAATATCAAATGGAGCGTCTAGTATACTTGTAGACTGTATTGTAATATTTGTTGTGTAGTCTATATTAAACTTTGTTAACTCATCTAGCTTATCACAGGCTATAAAAGTTATGAGTAATACGGTAATTGCTATGGTCTTTTTAATCATAATTAAGGGAATTTGTCCGCAATATTAACGAAATTTGAATACAGATAGTTCTGCTCACAACTTTATTTAACATTTCTCTATGAATTATACAAAGGAAGAAGTGCTTGCTCGCCTAGCAGAGAGCTGCAAGAATACGCTTATGGAAACTTTAGACATCAAGTATATAGACTTTGGTGAAGACTTTCTAGTAGCACAAATGCCTGTTACGCCTAAAGTACACCAGCCAGATGGAGTTTTACACGGAGGGGCAATGGTTGCTCTGGCAGAGAGCGTAGGTAGTGCGGCTAGTTTTATGTTTTTAGACCAAGCACATACTATAAGAGGTATTGAGATCTCTGCAAATCACGTAAAGAGTAAACGTGAAGGAATGGTGTATGCAAAGGCAACATTTATTCATAAAGGTCGCACCACTCAGCTATGGAATATTGATGTGGTAGATGAAGAAGATAACCTTATCTCAAAGTGTAAACTTACAACGATAGCCCTGCCTAGAAAGTAATGGATCAAGACGCATTCTTTATAGAGGTTCAAAATCATTTTGATGAAGCATTACCCTTTGTGGTATACAGAAAGCCAAACGAAAAAACGGTCACTGCTTTGCTTCAAGAAGAAGATGAGTTACATACTGTTTCAGACTTTAGTGAGAGTGGATTTGTGTTTGCTCCTTTTGACACAACTACGTCAGAAACCATATTGATTCCGCAATCACAGTCTTTTGAGATGCGTCTAGATGAGTATGTAACTACTCAATCTAACGAGGAGATCGTTGCAACTTCGGTTGAGGTGGCTCAAGGAGCAAAAGAGCAACATATTGCACTTGTAGAAAGAGGTATAAATGAGATTGCAACTACTGGATTGAAGAAAGTTGTGCTTTCGCGAAAGCAAAAAATAAATCACAACTATGAGTCACCTATATCTATTTTTAAAAGATTGCTGGACAGCTACGCAACAGCTTTTGTGTATTGCTGGTATCACCCTAAAGTAGGATTATGGCTAGGCGCCACACCCGAAACCCTTCTCTCGGTCGAAAATAGAAAGCTTTATACAATGTCGCTAGCGGGCACACAGAAGAAAGAAGATACTCTAGAGGTAAGCTGGGGAGCAAAGGAAATAGAAGAGCAGCAGCTTGTAACAGATACAATCGTATATAATCTTAAAGATATAGTAGACAATTTAGAAGTGTCTGAAACCCACACACATCAGGCAGGTACATTACTGCATCTTAAAACAGATATTACTGCTATAGTACACGATAGTGATACTAAGCTTGCATCTATAATACAAGCACTGCACCCTACGCCAGCCGTATGTGGTTTACCTAAGCTTGAGGCCAGAGATTTTATCTTACAAAATGAGAATTATAATAGATCATATTATACTGGTTTTTTAGGAGAGCTCAATATAAAGACAGAAAAAAAACGAGCAAGCACACGTCGTAATGTTGAGAATCTAGCCTACGGCGCTGTAAAAAAGCATACGCATCTATTTGTGAATCTACGCTGTATGGAAGTAGATGCTCAGGGCGCACAATTATATGTAGGTGGTGGTATAACTACTTTCAGTAAGCCGGCGTTAGAGTGGGAGGAAACTGTAAATAAATTGCAGACAGTTGCAACTGTTTTATAGTCATTGTATGTGTTTACTACTCTAATAGAAATTTCAATAAAACTGATTTTTTCTACTAGTATACTGCGGTGTAGAAGTCGTATTTTTGTAATTAATGATTCATTCAAAAATTCCAGTTGCACAATCTATCGTACACCTTTGCTTGAGTAAAGGTATTGATACGGTTATTATATCACCGGGCTCACGTAATGCACCACTTACGATAGAGTTTACAAAGAATCCTAAAATCAAGGCATATAGTATAGTAGACGAGCGATGTGCTGCTTTTGTAGGTTTGGGCATAGCTCAACAAACGGGTAGACCTGTCGCGCTGGTATGCACATCTGGAAGCGCCTTGCTTAATTACTATCCAGCAATCTCTGAGGCTTTTTATAGTGACATACCGCTCATAGCAATAAGTGCAGATAGACCTATAGAGCGCATAGATATAGGAGATGGACAGACTATACGACAAAAAAATGTGTTTGAAAATCATATCCTTTATTCGGCAAACTTGTATTCTGAGTTAGTTCCTACAGATGATGTAACAGATGCAAAGGTGGCTCAAAAGATAAAGGAAAGTCAGCGTCATAATAATCAAGAAATCAATAAAGCGCTTAATGTAGCCATAGAGCAGTCTGGACCAGTACATATTAACGTGCCATTTTATGAGCCATTATATGAGATGACAGAGAGGGTAATAGATACACCTATAGAAATTGCACCTAAGCTTATAGAAAAAGAACTTTCTAATAAAGAATTACTGCCTTATGCTCAAGACTGGAGTAAGGCAACTCGTAAACTTGTTATTATAGGAGTGCAAGATCCAGATACAATGTCTCCAGCATTGCTAGATTTACTAGGTAATGACCCAAGTGTTGTTGTGTTTACAGAAACTACGTCTAATGTAGCACATCCTAATTTTTTTACACGTATAGATAACATTATAGGGAGTCTAGACGATACTGGATTTAAAGACTTGCAACCTGAGATCCTTCTCACCTTTGGAGGGATGGTGGTATCAAAAAAGGTAAAAGCCTTTTTAAGAAATTATCAACCTGAGCAACATTGGCACGTAGATACTAAGAAAGCATACGATACATATTTCTGTCTTAATAGGCATTTTGAGGTAAGTGCTTCTTTCTTTTTAGAAAAACTGCAGGCACTTACCGAGCCTAAAGAAAGTACTTATCAAGAAAGTTGGCTCGCTGTACGGGCAAAGAGAGATAGATTGCATAGTGAGTACATTGCACAAATGGATTGGTGTGACTTTAAAGCCTTTGATCACATATTAGAGATAATTCCAGATCACTCTGTATTGCAGTTAGGTAATAGTAGTACGGTAAGGTATGCACAACTCTTTGACGTAAATAAAACACTAGAGGTATATTGTAATAGAGGTACGAGCGGTATAGATGGTAGTACGAGCACAGCGATAGGTGGTGCGATGGTAAGTGATAAAATTACAACCTTAGTAACGGGAGAGCTTAGTTTCTTTTACGATAGTAATGCATTATGGAATCAGTATATTCCTAATGACTTTAAAATTATAGTTATTAATAATAGTGGTGGAGGTATCTTTAGAATTTTACCTAATGAGGATAAAAACACAAATAACTTTGATGAGTTTTTTGAAACAACACACCAATTAGCTGCAGAGAAGCTTTGTGAGATGTATAATTTTAGATATATCAAGGCAACAAACGAAGAGGAATGTGTTGTAGCAAAAAAACAGCTATATGCATCTTCATCTCAACCTACGCTGCTAGAAATCTTTACACCGCGCAAAATTAACGATGAAGTGCTTCTTGACTACTTTAAGTTCATAAAATAAATTTTTTTAAGAGAGTTTAACTTTTTCCTTATCTTTAAAGTGAATTAATAATTTAATCAACAAGTAACTATAAAAAATTATGAGCAAAAGAGCAGAACTCATCTCAAAATATGCAGATGATTTAAAAAACAAATGTGGTATGACCGCAGATATGGATCTCCTTACTAAAGTAACAATAGGATGTGGACCATCAATTTATAACAAAGACTCATCAACAGTATCTGGAAGTTCTGAAACAGAAATTGCTACTGTAAAGAATAACTTTTTGATTAAAAAATTAGGTCTTGCAGATAGCGCAGATCTTGATAAAGCTATAGACAGCGTACTTGAAACTTACGGAAAGTCTAATCGTAATAAATACCGTGCAGTAGTATACTATATGCTTACTAAGCACTTCAAAAAAGAGTCTGTTTATAAATAGACTACTTTATAATGTATGTAGAAAGCGCTTTGACTCACGTCAAGGCGCTTTTTTCTTTGTAGTAGTTGTACTTTTGCATTTTACAAAAGAATATGTTAGAAATAGGAAAATACCACATAATGAGAATAGACAGAGAGACAGAGCCAGGGCTCTTTCTTTCTAATGAAGCAGGAGATGATGTCTTGTTACCTAATAAGTACGTGCCAGAAGAGTATAAAATTTGGGATGAACTTAATGTATATGTTTATTTAGATCACGAGGAGCGACCAGTAGCAACTACACTAAAGCCTTATATAGAGCTTAATAATTTTGGGTACTTACGTTGTACCGCGGTAAATAATGTAGGAGCCTTTTTAGACTGGGGATTAGAAAAAGAACTTTTTGTTCCTTTTGCTCAACAAGCAAGACCTATGAAGGTAGGTAGCTGGTACATAGTTTATATGTATCTAGATGAGAAAACAAATCGCCTTGCAGCGACTAGTAAAACAATGAAGTTCCTCTCTAATGATAATGTAGAGGTAAAGAAGTTTGATAAGGTAGAAATCATTATCTCACATATTACAGATAGAGGAGCAAACGCCATAGTAAACGGAAAGCACAAAGGCCTTATATATAAAGAAGACATCTTTGAAGATATAAGAACTGGTGATAAACTAGACGCTTGGGTTAAGAAAGTGCGATCAGACGGTAAAATAGATCTTATCTTACAAGAAGAAGGTTATAAAAGTATAGAGCCTAATGCGCAATATATCTATGAAGAGCTACAGGCTAATGATGGTTTTATGCCATTACACGATAAATCAGATCCAGTAGATATTCAAAATCAACTTGGTCTTAGTAAAAAGAGCTTTAAAAAAGCAATCGGGACGCTATATAGAGATCGTAAGATTTTAATAAAAGAAGATGGGATTCATATAATTGATTAATTCCTTTCTTCCTATTGTATATAAATGAGCAAAAACTATAACTAGTTTTTGCTCATTTTTTTTGAGGTAGCTTTATCTAGCCCTTCTTTATGCATAAGCACAGAGATAGCTTTGAGACGTATATAGGGCACACTCATATATATGTAGCCATCATACTTCGTTCTTCCAGAGTCTGTACCCCACGAGTTTTTTACTTTGTAATACACGTCACCATTTTGATCTGTTGCTTTCCCTGTGATATGCATCAAGTGGTCATCTGTAGTATTATAGTTTTCAAACTCATCTTGACGGTATTGTTGTGTAATTATTTTTTCTTGCTCTGGTCCTAGTACAGCGAGTTTCTTATTACTTTCATTATCTGGAATTACAGCTACACCGTGTTTTGAAGAAAAAGATAACTCACTCACATCACAATCTAGTGTTACTGTAAAACCATTATCTAATGCGTGATCTATATTATTTACAAACTCATCTAGCGGAAGATTATACATCGCTCCATTAGAAAAGTTATCAGGAATATTAAGGATGAATGATTTGTAAAATGGCTGGTGAGTAAAAGAAGTTAAGGTTACATAATCGCTAGGCACTATCTTCATTTCCTTCGCAAACTCTTTAGGAGTGTACGTTTTTCCATCATAAGAAAAATTAGTAATATTCTCACCTAGATAAACATCCAGCACCTTATCTACTGCGGTTTTCCACTTTTTGCTTAAACTTCTTCCTGGATTATCTATATAAGTGTCTAGCATACTATGTATAACGGCCACCATTTCGGCGTGGTTATGTTTGGTATCTGTATGTGTCAGGCCGGTGTAGGCACTGTTTGGTACTAGTCCATAACGCGTAACACTATTAATGACATCGTGCGCGAGTCCGCCTTCAGAAAATTGAGCCTTTCCTTGACGCATTACATAATTTTCAGCTTTTGCCGGGTAAGTATTCCTTACTGTGTACATTTCCGAAAGATCTACCTTTTTACCAGTAAGTCTAGCAATCTCGCTTTCTAAAAATGAAGATGTACTAAAACTCCAGCACGTTCCTGTTACTCCTTGACTTATGACTGGTGTAGCCTGTAAATCATTAGTATCTGTAAAAATGTAGGAACCCGTAGTGTTTTCTTGTGCGTAATACGCTTTCGCGAAAGCAAAAACAACCACAATACTTAGTAGTACTTTTTTCATCATCTAGTAATAAAGAATTATTTTTACGTAAAAATAGCACATTATGGATAAGCCAAACTGGCAAACAGCCAAAGAATATAAAGACATAACTTACAAAAAGAGTAACGGTGTTGCTCGTATAGCATTTAATAGACCAGACGTGCGCAACGCGTTTAGGCCTAATACCACAAAGGAATTATATGATGCCTTTTATGATGCAAATGAAGATACATCTATAGGAGTAGTGCTACTCTCTGCCGAAGGACCATCTTCTAAAGATGGTGTCTATAGTTTTTGCTCTGGTGGAGATCAAAAAGCACGTGGTAAAGAAGGGTATGTAGGTGAAGATGGATATCATAGATTAAATATACTTGAGGTGCAACGTCTCATACGTTTTATGCCTAAGGCAGTAATTGCTGTTGTCCCAGGGTGGGCAGTAGGAGGTGGGCATAGCCTGCACGTAGTTTGTGACCTAACACTTGCAAGTAAGGAACACGCTATTTTTAAACAAACAGATGCCGATGTAACTTCTTTTGACGGTGGATACGGAAGTGCATATCTAGCAAAAATGGTAGGTCAAAAGAAAGCGAGAGAGATTTTCTTCTTAGGCAGAAACTATTCTGCTCAAGAAGCTTATGAGATGGGTATGGTAAATGCCGTGATACCTCACGCAGAGCTAGAAGATACTGCTTACGAGTGGGCGCAAGAAATTCTTGCAAAATCACCTATTTCTATAAAGATGCTCAAGTTTGCGATGAACCTTACTGACGACGGTATGGTAGGCCAACAAGTTTTTGCTGGTGAAGCAACGCGTCTAGCATATATGACAGATGAGGCCGTAGAGGGTAGAAATGCATTTTTAGAAAAAAGAGCACCTAACTTTGACAAGAAGTGGATACCTTAATTATTTAACTATAAGTTTACGCAACCTTTTTAAAACTTGGCTATCTTAAATTAAAAGTAACTATTATGAAAAAAGTTTTAGTATTTTTTTTATCATTATTAATATTTGTCTCGTGCAATAGTGATGATGAAAATAGTACATCTGATGCGACGCTTATAGGTAACAGGTATGTTTATAGTGTTCTTGATTGTGAGAATGAGGATCCAATAGCAAATTCTTGTTTTGCTTCAATAGAGTTTTTCGATTCTCAAGAAGTAGGGATTTTACCTTTTGGAGATGCTATTTACAGCGTAGGGTATGTTATTGAAGACAAAACGGTAAGAGTTCTATTTTCAGAGTTTTTTATAGATGGTGTTGATCAGTTTTTCATCATCGAAAGTGAAGATGTTCTCATAGAACAAGAATCTGGCAGTCGCTACCTTAGACAATAAGTAATAATAGTTATAAATAAAAAAGACCCGTACAATGTATTTGAACGGGTCTTTTTTATTACCTACGTTTTTAAGTTATGGTATCTTGTTTTCTTTTTTCGAGAGCTTCTCTTACGTCCCGCGCTTTATTCTCATCTACATCATATCCCCACATAAATAAGATAGCTATAATTGTACCGGTAATGGGGATGCCTGAGAAGAAAAGGCGCAAACCTTCTATTGCTCCTTCCGGCTGGGTGGGAGCATCTGGGGTAAAGCCTACATAGGCCATAATGTAACCACTACCTAAACCAGCAATGGCAAAGCCAAACTTGACCATCCACCAGTAGATTGCTCCAAAAACACCTTCTCTACGTATCCCATTTTTAAGCTCATCAAGATCTATAACATCTGCCGTCATAGACATCATAAGTACAAAGAGACCTCCTATACCAAATGAGAAAAACGGTAGAGCTATTATAAACAAATACGGTTTACCTGGTACAAATAGAAACCACAGCATTAAATATCCTATTATAGAAATAGTTTGTGATACTATGAAAGCTTTTTTCTTTCCTAGTTTTTTTGACATTTTTGTTACTATAGGAATTACCATAAAAGTAGTACCTAGTGCCCCTAAACAGCCAAAGAGTGTAGGCCAGATTCCTGCTGCCGCTGCATCACCACTAAAGAGATGATATACTATTATAAAAAAAGAAAAAGCGGCAACGGTATTAAAAGCATTAAATACAAAAAATGTTGCCACACATAATTTTATAAAAGGTTTTGAAGAAAAGGCAGCCTTAAAACCTTTGGCTAGGCCTACAAGGCTTTTACCTAAATTTTTAATATTAAGTGGGATTAAACTGTCATCATCTAGGGTAGACTTACTTTTGATAAAAATAGCAGGAACCATTGCACATATAGCACAAGCGATACCTACCCATATGGCCAGGTCGCGAGCAGCCACATCTGCAGATTCAAACCAAGCCGGGTCATACATAATTACCCAGAACCAAGGCGCTATAACCCAGGCCCATTGACCTATCCACTGGGCCGTAGCCATAATATCTGTGCGCTCGTGAAAATCTTTACTCATTTCATAGCCCATCGCAACATAAGGAACGCTAAATATCGTGAGACCCAAATAAAATGCTAGTGACCACATTAAGAAGTATGTAAAATTATAGTCCAGCCCATCTGCTCTATATAATTGCCACATCATTATAAAAGAAATACCCATAAGGATTGCCCCTGCAAATACGTACTGTCTTCTTCGGCCCCATTTTGATTTTGTGTTGTCAGATATAAAACCCATTATAGGATCTGTAAATGCGTCAAAAATGCGTGGCAAGAAAAAGAGCAGCGCCCAAGATTCTGGCGGAAAACCCAAGTCTTGAACTAGTACCACCATAAAAATGGCTAAGGCCGCCGGAAACATTTGGTTTGCTAGCATTCCTATCCCAAAGGCTATTTTTTGACCAAAGGAAACTTCTTGATTTGATGTAGTCATTTATGATGGTTTTAATAGCCCTTTTTAAAAAGAGCGGTTAGTTAGTATTAATGTTAGTAGGCGGGTTTACGCTTTCGCGAAAGCGTAATTATCCCTCTTATAGCAACACATCTTGAGGTAGGTATATCTTAAGAAATTCTATCTCACCTGTACGATGAAAAATAGATGTACTTGTTTTATTATCTAGCTCTAGAGATGTAAACTCTTGTGTTTTATCATTAGAATAATGAACCTCAATGCGTGTCTCGTTTGAAATGGTATATATAATGGGCACTTGACAGTAGGTAAAAGAGAGTTCGTTATTTGAAACAGTAATAGTTTGCGGAGTAGCGTGAACGTCTGTATAGTTAAAGAGGGCTTCTTGCTTTAAGAACTCTTCTTTGTTTAAAATAGCAGGATTAAAGCCCAGCTTTCCATCTGTAACATTAATTCCTAGCTCACCAAAACGGCTTATAATATCTTCTTTAACCTGTCCAGTCATACCAGGTTGTTGAGCACCTTTTCCTCCTGGCGTATGAGAGTAGGGGTCTGTAGGGAAAGCACCATAATGTTGTGGTGTTTTATGTACTCCTATACCTTCTGTAATCTCATAATAATGAGCAATGAGTTTACTTGTGATATCTTGGTCTTTGCCCGCACTTATAGATTGAAGTACACACTCTTGACTAGCAAGGGCAAGCTTTGAAACCATATGCCAGTAAATAGAGCCTAAACCTTCATACCCAAAGAAAGTACCTGAGCGACCTGTAAATGCTTTATGATTAAAGACACTTTCATAAATGGCTAATATTTGTGTACGCTCTAAGTCTATTAGATCTTTATACTTCTCTGTTGTAAGCTTATCTAAGGCATTACTTAGTGCATTTGCATTATTAAATGTGGTGTTAAAGTGATAATTGCCATTACGATCCTTTTCGATAATATCGTGATTACCATCATCTAGAAGTTTCTGTAAAAGAGTAGACTCTTTTACATCTTGCTGGGGTATATGATTTTTTGCTAAAAACTTTGGTAATTCCTTATTTGGATATAGAATATAACTTTGCTGGTCTTCTCTATATAGCGCACTTTTCTTTAAACTATCGAGAACGGCAAGGCTTTGCTGAGGTTGTAAATAGCCAGAACTTAACACAGCAACTTGCCCTTCTAGCATTTCATCCAGATAGCTTATTGAGATTTGATCTGTATGACTTACGTCTACAATATTATAAGCGTGATATAAGCCATCTTCCCTCTCGTTAGCCTCTATAGAGTGATCTATGTATGAGAGAGTAACTTTAATAAAGTGTTTTATTTCATCTAGCGTTAATGCTTTTTTAATACCTGTGTGTGATTGCGTGTAAATCTGTGTTCTATAGATGCTCGCCGCTTTCCCTAAACCATCTAATATGGTTTTACGGCTATGGTCACTTAAGTAATCTACAAGAAGGCTCTCATTATTTACAAGCGTACTTGTTACGCCCATAAAGAACTTATGTAATTCTTCAGAAATTAATGTCTCAGTGCTTGGGCTATCTTTTAAAACGTTATTAAAAAAACTAAGAAATCTCCTTAGATAATAAAGCGTTACCATAGATGCACCATTACCTACAAGAGCATTATTTGCATCATTCCATTCTGGTCGTTGTGTATTAAGCCAGATACCTGCCTCTGGAATAAGATTAGCTACTTTTGCAAGAACAGTTGCAAGTATTTTTTCAATAAAATTTACGTTGTATATAGAACCGCTATTATCAAGAAGTAAAGAACCATCTGCTCCTAGTTGTTTTTTCCTGTCGGTTATTTTATTGTTTAATTTAAAATCAAAATCTATGGTGTCTTTTGGGTTTTTAAGAATGCTATTATAGTCTTTGATTTTATATGGCACATTTGCATAAACAAAGATGTTTTTATTAAAAAGAGAGACTAGTTTTCCAGGTTGATAGCGCTCTATGATCTCAAGAAATTTTTGAAGATAGATTATTTGATGATCTCCCCAGTAACCTATGTATGACCAAGGGTCATCTTCTTCAATAGTTTCCCAGTCAAAACCACCTTTTGTTACTCTATATGGGTTATACCCATCAAAGGTTGTTGCATTTAAAAATTTATAGATCATACTCTCTATAAAGGCAGGGTATGATAGGGCAAGGGCTTCCCAGTTTTGAAATATATCTCGCCAGTTACCTTCATAATCAAGAACCTTAGAGCCGTCTTGATCATTTTTTGTGTTAATTAAAAATTTGTTCCAAGGCCTACTTGGGTCGCCGTGCCTGCGGCTAAATTTGAGTGGAAGGTACTCTAGGCATAGCCTTTGTAAATGAACGTTTTTACTAGTTGCAATGTGATTATGCAATTCAAATATTGTAAAGGTTTCTGGTAACTCAGATAGTAATTTTTGCTCATTAAGATGTACTTCCTTGTTTGCCTTAGAGAGGTAAGAGATAAAATCCCATTTTTCTACTTGATAGTTGTTATCTACGATACCACCGCGCATTATATTAAAAAGCGTATTAGAAAAATGACGTGTGTTTCTAAGTTTATCTGCTGTAAGTTGCATAGCATCTGCAGAGTTTGCTAGTTTAAGAAGTTCTTTTGTTCCTTTGTCAATATCTTCTTGAACCAACTCTTTGAGATTGCTAGATGATGCTATACTCTTTTCTATCTCGGTGATGTTACTTATACTTTGGTTTGTATTTGCAATCATCATCCAGTTTTGAGAAGTGCCCGGTTTTAGCGCTACTGTTTGTATAGCTATATACGCACCACGCTCTGCCTTTACATCTTCTTCTAGCACTACATCTTCACCATTTCTAAAATTATCTAGTTGTCTAGAAGAGACTAGATAAGTAGGGCTATTAAGTCCCAGTGACCATACAATATTACTGCTTAAGGCTTCACTAGGTTCTGCCTTATCTACTATAGTAGCGCTTAGCGCATAAATTCCTATACCAGATTTATGGACTAACTCATTGCGCTTATAAGCATCTACGAGATTACTACTCGCTTTTTGTAATTCTTCACCTACGCTGTATGGTATGATATTTTGTAAGCCGTCTAAAATTGATATTTCCTGGCTTTTTTGAGATTGATTAGATATAGTAGACTTTCTTACAAATCCATACTTGTCACTTGTATTCCACTCATAGCGATAGGAGAGTTCAAGGTCCAAGTTGTGTTCTTCAAAGATGAGTTTATTACCATATTCATTTTTATATAGATTACGTTCTATACGATAAAGCCCTTTGTATTTGTTTGAAAATGGTTCCCAGAGCAAGGTCTTATCGCTCATTATGACCTTAACAATTGTGATACTACCCGTATGCTCTATAGACTCGGTAATTTTGTCATCTGTATAATATGGAAATAATGCATTATCGGCATTTTTTCTTCCAGCCGTTAGCCCTCCATTACTAGCGATAAACATCCAGTGATTAGAGTTACTTACCAGACTTATAAAGAATGGTCTCATCTCATCACTATTAGTGATTTTATAGTAAACTTCATTGTCAAAATTTACTAGTTCTCCTTTTGTTTCTTTTTGAGAAAAGGCAATAGGAGTACTTCCTATATAAATAGGTTGATGTGTCATATGGATGCGTTTTAAGTATCTATACTTTGTGTAAACTGATTGATATGAGCTGTTTACATTATATTATAAGTGGGTAGTACACTACATATATTTATATGTGGCGCTGCTACAAGTGTTAGTTATTTATCCTATTATAAAGGATTTAATCGTTAGTGCTGTATATACGTACATAGTCTACTACCATTTGCTGTGGTAGGGGAGTAGTATCTACTGGAAAACCTACAAAGTTTCCGCCTACAGCAACGTTAAGCAACATAAAAAATGGCTGATCATCAAAAACCCAGTCTGCATCTTGCGGAATATCCTCCTTTGCAATTCTATTAAAACGTATACCGTCTATAAAATAATCTATATAAGTAGGTGTCCACTCTATAGCATACTCGTGAAAGTCTGCGTCAAATCTATCATCCTCCAGTGTGTAGCTTCCAGATATTGCATTACCACCAGAATACCCTGGCCCGTGTATGCTACCTAAAGTGATTTTAGGTTCTTGCCCTCTCATTTCTGTAATATCAATTTCTCCTACAAAAGGCCACTGCACTGTTGCTGGATCATCATCTGCTTGAGTTTCAATATTACTCCCTAGCATCCAGAACGCAGGCCAGATACCACGACCACCAGGCATTTTAATACGAGCTTCAAAACGGCCATATTGTTGCTCTACTTTATCTTTTGTATTAATACGTGCAGAGGTAAAAGGTGAACCCTGAAAAGTTTCTCTACGCGCTGTAATAATCATATTACCAGCACCATCTAGAGAGACATTTTCTGGTCTATCTGTATAATATTGCAACTCATTATTACCCCAGCCATTACTACCAGTACCTATGTCAAAATTCCAGTTATCAGTATTTATAGAAGCGCCTGCCTCACCGTTAAACTCATCTTCAAAAACAAGCGTAAGATTTGATAAACCTACATTACTACCTTCATCATCTGTGCAAGCGAGTATGATGGCTAGCACACATAAGGTTGCCGTGATTACTATTATATTATTTTTCATTGCTATTTTTTTTATTACGCTTTCGCGAAAGCGGTATAATTCTTTTTAAAATACACTAGTAGCTATTAATTAAGTACAAGCGAAACGTTGTCTATAACCACCACACCTGTTTCTGCCCCCATATCAAAAAGCACACGTGAGTTTGAACTCCCGAAAGTGCTAGCCTCTAGGGTAAGTGTAAATGTTTGTGTAGTAGTTGTGAGATTTACTGTCTCAATTACAGCCTCAAAAGGAGCCTCATTAAGACCTATACCTGCAATTAAAGTACGGTCACCGTCTGATGAAGCGTCAAAAGTTAGGGTGTATGTTGCGCCTTGTGTTATCTCTAGGCCTTGACTTAAGTTTACGTCAAAGGCATTACCAGCGACCATCACATTTGCAAAATTAAAGCTGTTACCACCGTCTTCTTGAACGTTAAATGCGTTACCAAACCAATCTACCATACCACTCTCAAAGTCTCCATTAGACAAGAGATTATCTCCAGCATTTCCACCAGTATCTCCACCGTCATTTACCGGATCAGATCCTACTACAATAAGGTCGTCATAATAATATGTAGATCCATCACCTTGTAAATCAGGAATAAATTCAAAAAATAAGATAATACGATCGTAATTAATACTAGGGTCTAGCTGACCAGTAAAGTTAAATAGGAGCTCTTCCCATTCATTTACAGTAGTGGTGTTAATATCTAGTACAACTTGAGAGTCGCCACCTATAGCTTGGTTTTCTAGAGCCATTCTTACAGGGATATCTGCTTTAGGAGATAGCGTTTTTATACTTATAATCTCAGATGCTGAAAAATCTATGGGAGCGTCAAGATTAAGTAATGTCCCTGCAAAAAACTGAGCGCCTACCGTCTTTGTAGTTCTTAGAACAGTTTGTGTGGGGTTAATGCCCGTTGCACTTGGATTTCCTTCTACGGCAGAAGCTGCTCCCTCAAAACCTATAATATCATAAACCAGTGAGGTAGATTCAAACCCAACAGGAAAAGTTACTTGAGCAGCATCTGAGTCGTCTACATTAGGAGTAGGAGGAAGTTCTTCCATACCTATGCTTAACGAGCCTTGAGCATTAATATCATTAAGTGTTGCAGTGATAGTGGCAACACCGTTAGAACCGTTTACTGTTACAACGCCTAGGTCATTTACAGTAGCAACTGTTTCGTTTGTAGAGTTATAATCAAAATATGCAGACGCACTTTCAACTCGCTGTTCTATACCATTAGGCATATTAAAGGTGCTGTAACCGCCGGTAATAGCTACTTGATTGCCTACAGTGGCTGAGGTAACCTGGTCTTGACCTTCTAAAATTGCTGCACTTAATGGTAAAATAGTATTTAAGTTTTCAAACTTTACTTCGTCTATCCATAACTGGTATGATTCTCCATTATTTGAGGCCTCGGCATACCAAAACATTCCGCTCTCTTCTGTGAGTTTTGCGGCATTTGGGATAGGGATGAAATACTGTTGCCAGCCTGTACCTACCTCAAGGTTATTTACCTGTGTTCTATAAACTTCTCCTTGAAAGGTTAGTCCAAAACCTATTTGATCAACAATCTCGCCTCTAGATGCTCTTGCATAAAAAGAAAGAACATTATAGTCTGTTAAGTCTCTACCTATAGCTGTGGTAAAAATCCCACCTGCATATCCTCCTTCTGGATCTGTCGTATTAGGAATATCAAACCTCATTGCTGCACTACCTTCAAAGACGACATCTGTATCGACATCAAAAGCTGTTACTTTAGAGTCTCCAAAAGCCGCATATTCTAATCCTGCACTAAAGGTATCTATAAAGACGTCTCCATTATTTGGGAAAGTGGCCTCTTGTAAATTATCTTCATCTGGTGCGCAACCATAGTTAAGCACTACAAAAAATGTAGTGAGGAGATAACTTATGTTTTTTATAGTAAGTATCTTTTTCATCTTGTAATTATTTACCAATGTTAATATGTAAGTATGTTCTAATCTCCCACTCATTACCGTTAGGCAAGCCCAAGTCAATAGGGCTCATAAACTCATATCTAGGAGAGAAATTATCTAGTGATCGCCAGGTGTAACGTACTCCTAAGCGAGTATTAGGTAAAATAAACCATCCTGGTTTCCCTAGGGTAGTAGAGAGGTCTACTTTAAATTGGAATGGGTAAGTGAGGTTAAAGTCTCTATGAAAATCAAAAGGACCCCAGTCGTCTATTTTTACCTCACTCATTAATTTAAATTTGTTATATACAACACGTACGTCTGTTCCATATCGATAAATAACTCTGTCATCACTACCTCTTGCTTGTCCATTACCTCCAAAAAAGTTTGCAATAACTCCAAAATCTGGACTTATTTTAGAAACTATTCTACCATTAAACTCCCATAAATCTTGTGCAGATGGTGCAGATGCAAACGCCACAGGAACACGACTATCGCCAAAGAATCCAATAGCTGCATCTTGTGTAGTAGGTAAGTGACGATATACAAAGCCTAGACTTGCTGCAAATGGCGCATCTTCTGCTCGGTCATTATCCCACTCGTAAAACCACGTTCCTGGAGTTGGGTCAAAGGTTAAAAGTAACTCTCCGGCTGTTGTCTTTCTATTATCTCTCACAACAAATGGATCTTCTATAATGTTTCTAGAGCGAGCAGGAGCTGGAGCTCCAAGTGGGATTGGATCCACAAGAGGCTCTTGCCATAAAAAGTTAGGTGCTATTTGAAAATTACCTATTTGATATGTAAACCCTGTTAAGAAGTTATATTGATTACCGCTTCCGCTGTCTTTAAGTCTCCAGCCTGTAAATGTCTTTGTGTAATCTGCACCCCCAAATGCCACAAGCCCTTGTGCTGCCCCTTGAGCATACCAGTTAAATTTTCCTCCTGCATAGGTTACTTTTGCTTTTCCTCCCCAGTTATCACCAGCGTCTACCGTGTTTATAAATACATCGGTATTCCCATCTGCATCAGTCTTTACTATTTGATAGTCTCTTCCATTAAGAGGGGATCCACCCCATATACCACCTACTTCAACACTAAAGTTGCCAAATTTTCTTTGGCCATATAAAGTTGCTCTTCTTGTTCTAGGTTGAGGTATTGCTACAGATGATACACCCACTCCTGGATCTGCTATGTCTTCGTGAAAAATAGCAGCAAGATTGTACTTACCTATTTGCTTTTGGTACTTTAAAAGTACTGCGGGGTTTGCGCCCCACCATAATTCTGGACCGAATGCTGCTTTTAGTCCTTTGAAATCCTTCTTACCTTCAAATTCAAATCCAAAAGGAGCTACGCCATTATATATGTCAATGTTAGGGCCATAGTTTGCTTCAGGATATAGGCCAAAGAAATCACCTTCATATCCCCAGTGATAGTGTCCAGTTCTATAAAACCCTTTGATATCGGCATATTTGGTACTCCAGTCAAATTCTGCTTGATAAATTTGCACTCTATTATTATCTGTAAGAACTACATCACCATTGTTAGAATTTACAACGGTAGGCCTTCCTCTGTTTTCAAAAAAGATTTCATCTATAGGATTGCCAGCTACATTTCCTAAAACATTCACCTCCACATTAGCTCTTAAGCCTGGAGTAGGGTTTGCTTCAACACCAACATAATATGACTCCATATTATCAAAACCTAATTGGTCTGGAAAAGTAGTAGGGTTGTTTTGGTCTGCATTTTCTGGAGTGGTAATACGTTTACCACCAGTATTAAATGTTGTAAACTCAGCTCTTAATGTGCTTATCTTAATTTTTTCACCTCCTGCGGTTCCAGAGGCTGCTTTGTCACCTCTAGCCCTTAGTACAGCATCCATTATTTGTATTGCATCAAAGTGATTTTCTACACTTGAACTGTCATTATTGCTAGCGTATGGATTAAAAGTATGAGCTTCTTTTAAAGAATAGTAGGCGGCTCTTGGGTACAGGGTGTAAAGACCGTTAATGTTTGTAGGACCTTTTGCACAGATTCCAAACCACTCCTCATTCATATTGTTTTCACCTTCTATAAAATCATAAGTGTATCCTCCATTAGACCACGAGGCATTATTATCGTGTATATCTAGATTTTTAGTTTGGCCGTACTTCCACCAGCCATCACTAAACTGAAATGTAAAACCTCCTATTGAGTTTTGCGCTTTATCTAGACCAGCTGCATTTTCATAAATCTCTTTCCAGTTACCCAGCATATAGTAAGCCTGAGCTTTTTGATCTTCTTGATTTTGGATTGCATTAAATGCGTCTGCTCCAAATTCTGTAAAGAGTAAAGGCTTTCCGTACGTAGTCTTAACTCTTTCAAAAGCATCTCCAAAAGAAACACCTCGATACATATTTGTTCCATAAATATCTACATCAGGACATTCTTCTGCAATAATATTTAAGAATAATAAATCGCCATTACAAAGTGCTATAGGCTTGTCTTCTATAATTTCCTTCATAGCAACCGTAGCTTCATTAAAGAGCTTGTACATTGCTCGAGCCCTTGGCTTTACTCGGCTATTTGCTTCAGGAATATCTTCTGTTTCTGCACCATCCCAAAAAAGACCGTAGTTATTTTCATTACCTAACAAGTATAATAGCAGGCCTCTTGTATTTTTGAAGTCTTTAGCCATTTGAGCTGTTTCTTTTAATAAGACTGCTCTTACATCTGGATCACTATAATCTGTATTAGGTTTCCAAGTTCCGTTTATGGTAAGTCCATAACGGCCAAAGGGGTGATTAATCATTGTATAAATACCATAGTTGTCATATATATAGGTTACCCATCGAGGTGGTACACCTACGTATTGTCTTATTGTATTTACCCCCATATTTTTAAGCAACTCCATTTCAGGGTCTAAAGCGGCTTTTATTACATCATCAGACTGTTTCCAGAATTGATATGAGGTGGTAGCGACAGTTTGGCCTACTGG
Organism: Dokdonia sp. MED134; assembly: GCF_000152925.2. Lineage (NCBI taxonomy): Bacteria > Pseudomonadati > Bacteroidota > Flavobacteriia > Flavobacteriales > Flavobacteriaceae > Dokdonia > Dokdonia sp. MED134. Next base: position 3,119,871 of record NZ_CP009301.1, read on the forward strand.
GATGTAGTCCCAGTTCATACCATTAATGATAAATGGCTCACCATTAACCATTAATTTTTGTCCATCACTATCATTATTTATGGTAACTGTAGTGCTTTGTGCAAATAAAGCTAGTGAGTTCAAAATCAAAAATATGCTCAACATATAATGTTTCATACAGCGATTGTTTTATGTTTGGTTTAAAATAATAATGGAGAATTTAATCTCTATATATTTTTGTTGTGTTAATCGTTATGTAAAGATATTGTTAAGATGAAGACTATTTGTTAGTTCTTAGTAAACAAAAACTATACACTCCTCTGCAAATAGTTGTAATGATTAAGAATATCACTTTAATTAACCCGTATTGTTGAGAATAAAGAGGTTTTGGGTCTTAATTTTAACGATATTAAAGTTAGAGTTTTTTCGTGAAATTCAGATTTTCAAAGTGATGATGTAGTAATGTTGTGGTGATTATTCTACTTGTATAGGTCTTTCTTTGTTATTTAATGCAGGTTTATGGATATTGATATCACGGATATCTGCTATTAGTAAGGTTTATAATTAGACACAAAAAAAGGCTAATTTCAATATTGAAATTAGCCTGTATAGTTTTAGTTTTTTCGCGAAAGCGAACTATTCAAAATATGAAAACGTCTCACCATCTTCTATAGTAAGCAGCGTTTCATAAATAAGTTTTATTACATTCTCTACATCTTCACGGTGTACCATCTCTACAGTAGTGTGCATATATCTTAATGGTAATGATATAAGAGCAGAGGCAACACCACTACCGCTATAAGCAAAAGCATCTGTATCTGTACCCGTAGCACGAGAAAGTGCAGCTCTCTGGAAAGGAATCTCTTTCTTCTCTGCCGTTTCTGTGATGCGGTCACGTAGTTTTTGTTGTACAGCAGGAGCATATGCAACTACAGGGCCTTTGCCTATCTCTGCGTGTCCCTGTTTTTTCATATCAATCATAGGTGTTGTCGTGTCGTGAGTAACATCTGTGACAATGGCAACATCTGGTTTTATACGCTCTGCAATCATTTGTGCTCCACGTAGTCCTATCTCTTCTTGTACGGAGTTTGTGATGTATAGTCCAAAAGGTAGTTTCTTTTTATTCTCGCGTAAAAGTCTTGCTACCTCTGCAATCATAAAACCACCAGCGCGGTTATCTATCGCTCTACACACAAATTTATCATCATTAAGAATATGGAAGGTGTCTGGATATGTAATTACACAACCTACGTGTACACCCATTTTTTCTACCTCCTCTTTATCTTTTGCTCCTATGTCTATAAAGATATTGTCAGGTTTTGGTGCCTCTTCTTTTGCTTTATTACGAGTATGTATTGCTGGCCAGCCAAAAACTCCTTTTACAATTCCGTTTTTAGTATGCACGTTTACAATCTTAGAAGGTGCAATCTGGTGATCACTACCACCATTGCGTATTACATATATAAGGCCATTATCTGCTATGTAATTTACATACCAAGAGATTTCATCTGCGTGACCTTCTATTACAACCTTATATTTTGCCTCAGGATTTATTACCGCAACCGCCGTACCGTAGGTATCTGTGATAAACTCATCTACATATGGTTTGAGATAATCCATCCATAATTTCTGTCCATCCCACTCATAGCCTGTAGGAGCTGCGTTGTTGAGGTAACTCTCAAGAAAGTCTAAAGACTTTTTATTTAAAATGCTTTTTGAAGCCATAGAATAATATTTTTTTTAAAAGTAAGAATATTAACCAAGAGTTAATGACGTTATAGCACTCTAATCTTTAATTTTGGAATGATTTTAGCTTAAAGCGAAATAAAAAAGATGCGCATACATAATCTCCTATATATAATTGTATTCATAGCAGGGCTTACACAAGCTCAAGAAACTCCTGTAGATTCAACAGAAGTTGAAATTGAATATTACATAATTCAAGGAGACACCATTCCAAGGAGCGCTATAGATCTTAATGAGGTAATCGTTTTTAAAAGGCTAAAATTTGATAATAAACAAGACCGAAGACGATACCTAATACTTCGCCGTAAAACCAGAAAGGTTTTTCCTTATGCAAAACTCGCTGCAGATAGGCTGGTCGCGCTTAATAATAGACTTGACTCCATAGAAGGTAAACGTGCTAGAAAGAAATACACAAAAATAATTCATAAGTACCTAGAAGGCGAATTTTCGGCAGAGCTTAAGAAACTCACACGCACAGAAGGGCAAATACTTATTAAACTCATACATCGTCAAACAGGTGAGACAGCCTTCGAGTTAATAAAGAGACTACGCAGTGGCTGGAGAGCATTTTGGTATAACACCACCGCAAGCGCTTTTGATATTTCACTTAAGAGAGAATTCAATCCAGAACAAGAACAGGAGGATTACCTTATAGAAGATATACTACAGCGTTCTTTTCAATCAGGTATACTTGAGCCGCAGCCTAGTGTGTTAGATTTTAAATTTCTTGAATTATCAGATAAGTGGAAGAATAAAGGGGTGGAGTAGTACCTCTATATTATAGTATACAATAGTGTAGTGTACCTTTTACGCTTTCGCGAAATAAAATCCTCGACGATTTCCCCTCCATAGTATACGTTTAATTACTGCAATATTAGTCTCATTCTAAGAGAAGATATAATTCATATTGTTTAAGGTTAAGAAGGTCAGTGGTTTGTAAATTATTTTGAAATTTATTTTAAAAATACTTGTCAGACTTGAACTTCTGTGTATCTTTGCCGTCCGTTTAAATGTGAGCGGTAGTTCTTATAAATCTTTTTTTAATTGGCTTTAAAATTTATTTCAAATTATTTTCAAAAGATAGTTTGTAAAGTCAAAAAAGGTTGTAGTTTTGCAGCCGCTAACAAATAGAGGTTTATTTGTAGGAGTTGTTCTTAGGATTGTTGTTTTTATTGCTTCAGAAAAAAAATAATTTTTTTTTCAAAATAAAGTTGTCAGTATTAAAAACAGTTGTATATTTGCACCCGCTTAGAGAAACAGTAACACATCTAGCGAAGTTCAAGTAATTTTTTTGAATGTTTTGGAAGGTTAAAAAGGGGTTCGATTCCTCTTGCATTAACATTGATTTTCTAGTTTTTAGGAATTAGGAAAAGTTCATTGACTTATTGAATTGACAGCGCGTATTAATACTTTCGGGTATTATTACAAAGAATTTGAAAACTAGAAGTTTATTATTGACCGGATATTTCGAGTTGTGAGGAGTTAATATTATTAACAACACACGATGAAGAGTTTGATCCTGGCTCAGGATGAACGCTAGCGGCAGGCTTAACACATGCAAGTCGAGGGGTAACAGGAGTAGCTTGCTATTTGCTGACGACCGGCGCACGGGTGCGTAACGCGTATAGAATCTACCTTATACTGGGGGATAGCCTTTGGAAACGAAGATTAATACCCCATAGTATTATTTTTTGGCATCATTAAATAATTAAAGTTTCGGCGGTATAAGATGACTATGCGTTCTATTAGTTAGTTGGTAAGGTAACGGCTTACCAAGACTTCGATAGATAGGGGTCCTGAGAGGGAGATCCCCCACACTGGTACTGAGACACGGACCAGACTCCTACGGGAGGCAGCAGTGAGGAATATTGGACAATGGAGGCAACTCTGATCCAGCCATGCCGCGTGTAGGAAGACTGCCCTATGGGTTGTAAACTACTTTTATATGGGAAGAATAAGGTCTACGTGTAGATCGATGACGGTACCATAAGAATAAGCACCGGCTAACTCCGTGCCAGCAGCCGCGGTAATACGGAGGGTGCAAGCGTTATCCGGAATCATTGGGTTTAAAGGGTCCGTAGGCGGGCATATAAGTCAGTGGTGAAAGTCTGTGGCTTAACCATAGAATTGCCATTGATACTGTATGTCTTGAATTATTGTGAAGTGGTTAGAATATGTAGTGTAGCGGTGAAATGCTTAGAGATTACATAGAATACCGATTGCGAAGGCAGATCACTAACAATATATTGACGCTGATGGACGAAAGCGTAGGTAGCGAACAGGATTAGATACCCTGGTAGTCTACGCCGTAAACGATGGATACTAGTTGTTTGGTTTTCGGACTGAGTGACTAAGCGAAAGTGATAAGTATCCCACCTGGGGAGTACGTTCGCAAGAATGAAACTCAAAGGAATTGACGGGGGCCCGCACAAGCGGTGGAGCATGTGGTTTAATTCGATGATACGCGAGGAACCTTACCAGGGCTTAAATGTAGTCTGACAGCTTTAGAGATAGAGTTTTCTTCGGACAGATTACAAGGTGCTGCATGGTTGTCGTCAGCTCGTGCCGTGAGGTGTCAGGTTAAGTCCTATAACGAGCGCAACCCCTGTGGTTAGTTGCCAGCGAGTAATGTCGGGAACTCTAGCCAGACTGCCGGTGCAAACCGTGAGGAAGGTGGGGATGACGTCAAATCATCACGGCCCTTACGTCCTGGGCCACACACGTGCTACAATGGTAGGGACAGAGAGCAGCCACTTAGCGATAAGGAGCGAATCTATAAACCCTATCTCAGTTCGGATTGGAGTCTGCAACTCGACTCCATGAAGCTGGAATCGCTAGTAATCGGATATCAGCCATGATCCGGTGAATACGTTCCCGGGCCTTGTACACACCGCCCGTCAAGCCATGGAAGCTGGGGGTACCTGAAGTCCGTCACCGTAAGGAGCGGCCTAGGGTAAAACTGGTAACTGGGGCTAAGTCGTAACAAGGTAGCCGTACCGGAAGGTGCGGCTGGAACACCTCCTTTCTAGAGCTTGTCCCTGTTATTGTGAGTTATGTAATTTATTATGTAGCGATATCATTAACAAACAGCAAACGACTTACAACGAATGGTTAGTAATAGGTTTTAGTTTTCAATAGCTGTCGATTTAATTATTAATAAGGAAGTAGGAATTGAGTAAGTAAGAATTAGTTTTTACTAACAATTACACTTAATTGCTATAGACTATTAAGACAGTCTCATAGCTCAGCTGGTTAGAGCGCTACACTGATAATGTAGAGGTCGGCAGTTCGAGTCTGCCTGAGACTACTTTTATGCTTTCGCGAAAGCTTTATAAATCGTGACGTTCATACGTATTACATTTTGAAGGAAATTTTAGAAGTTGAGAATCATTACTTCGTCATTCG
>NZ_CP009301.1:3130000-3302548 GCF_000152925.2 Dokdonia sp. MED134
TAGGCTCAACGTCCATATACAAGACAACTGGTGTACATTGTCACTAGATAGTAGTGGGGCATCATTACACCATCGTGGTTACAGAACTGCGACAAATATTGCACCTATTAACGAAGCACTCGCTGCGGGATTAATTATAATGAGTGGCTGGCACGGTCAGTCAGATTTTCTTGATCCTATGTGTGGGTCTGGTACAATGTGTATAGAGGCTGCAATGATAGCCTGTAATGTGCCTGCAAACTTAAATAGAAAAGAATTTGCTTTCGAAAAATGGGGAGATTGGGATGTAGATCTGTATGAACTCATAGAGGCATCTGCTCTTAAACGTGTTAAAGATTTTAGATACACGATTACGGGTTATGATAAAGCACCATCTGCCGTAGAGAAGGCTCGCGAAAATGTAAAAAACGCACAGCTTTCAGATTTTATCACTATAAGTGAGAAGAACTTTTTTGAAACTAAAAAACAAGGTAATGACTTCTTACAAATGGTGTTTAACCCACCTTATGGTGAGCGTTTACCTATAGAGATGGAAGCGTTTTACAAAGAGATAGGTGATACACTTAAAGGTGGTTATCCTGGATCTCACGCCTGGATGATTACTTCTAATATGGAGTCGCTTAAGCACGTGGGGCTTAGACCTAGTAGAAAAATTAAGTGTTTTAACGGTAGTTTAGAAAGTCGTCTGGTTAAATATGAGATGTACGAGGGAAGCAAGAAGGCTAAGTATCAAGATGATAATGAATAGTTGTACGCTTTCGCGAAAGCGTAATTAATCCCCTACTTTTTAAAAATAGGGATAAGATATGATAGCGTATATCCATAACCCACACCTACCGTAGAGTCTTCTGTAACTTTACCGAAGCCCGGAATATAAAGATTTGCATATCCATCTGGATCTTTTGTTGTGATAGATCTCTTAATCTGAACATTAACACCTAGATAGATATTACTAAAAAGTTCTACTTCTAGACCTAATTTAAGCTCTAGCCAAGTAGCATTGAGTCCAGAAAAATCTTGGGAGTCTAGTCTTGTGTCATCACCAAAAAGAGGATTTGTAGTGTATATGGTATAGCTGTCTAGCTCTTGACTAAAACTAGAAAAACCAGCACGTACACCTGCATAGATTAGGTTATTCATCCCAAACCAGTTCTCATAAGCATTGTAATTAAAACCGGCTTTTACGTAACTACCTTTTGTAGTATTCTCAATATTGGGTAGATCTGTTACTTTGGTTTCGTTACCTAACTCTGCGGCTAGATAGTAGTTTTTCTTTATTCTAAAATCGCCTACTACTTCAAATCCTGTGTAGTTGTCATCAAGAAAAGATCGTACAGGTTTTGATAAATCTATACCTACTCTGAGGCCGTAGTAATCTGTAGGGACTTTTACTACTGTGTCAATTGCTATAGCTTCTTCTCCTATATCTTGAGCACTAACACCAGCAGATATAACGGTAAAAAGTAGGCTAGTGAAAAATACTAATGTGTGCTTCAACTTGATCATTTACCGTTGGGTTTTCTATTATAATATTCTGTATCCAAGAGCCATCATCTTGAGGAACTAGTTCTGCCAGTAACTCATCATATATCACTCTAAAGCCGCAAGCCTTGCTTACATACTCCTCATCGCGTATGTAGGTAAACACTAGGTCATCTACATTTATAGGCTCGTCATCTTCTTCTTGAGAGTTTATTATAAATGAGTAGGTTGTAACATCTTCTATAGTACGTAGAGGGATAGCAATACTGTCTATGCCTGCACTCACTGTAAAGCCTGTATCTTCTGGTATAGATCCTTCTGCTACGATAGCAAGATTGTTAGGAGCTTTGGGATCTGAAGGGCTGTCTGCATCATAAAACTTTATAATAAGCAGTGGAGTAGTGGGTGTAGTCTCTGCACAAATGTCATCACGCTCGCAGGCGCTTTGCCCAAAGCATATAATGAGTAACAGTATATAAAAGAGTTTTTTCATTATGATCTTTTCTCTAAAAGTACAACATTCTCTACGTGATGAGTTTGAGGAAACATATCTACAGGTTGTACCTTAGTTACCTTATACACGTCATCTAGTAACGCAAGATCTCTTGCTTGTGTTGCACTATTACAGCTTACATATACAATTTTTTGAGGTGAGATATTTAATATCTGGTCTACAACGTCTTTGTGCATACCATCCCTAGGTGGGTCTGTTATTATAATATCTGGCTCACCGTGTGTGGCAATAAACTCTGAGTTAAAAACCTTCTTCATATCCCCTACAAAGAACTCAGCATTTTCTATACCATTAAGTTTTGCATTTTCCTTTGCAGCAGTGATAGCATCTGGTACAGCCTCTACACCTATCACTTTTTTAGCTTTTTTTGCAACAAACTGTGCGATAGTTCCTGTACCTGTATATAAGTCATATACAAGCTCATTACCTGTAAGGCCAGCAAAGTCTCTTGTAATTTTATATAACTCGTATGCTTGTTCTGAGTTAGTCTGGTAAAAGGACTTAGCATTGATCTTAAACTTAAGGCCTTCCATCTCTTCAAAGATGTGATCACGCCCTGCATAACAAATTACCTCCTGATCATAAATGGTGTCATTGCCCTTACCATTAATTACATATAGTAAAGATGTAACCTCTGTAAAGGTGTCTTTTATGTAGTTAAGAAGTAGTTCTCTTTTTTGTACATCTTCCTTATAAAACTGTACGAGTACCATAAGCTCCCCAGTAGTAGAGGTGCGTATCATAAGCGTGCGTAAAAGACCTTCTTGATTTCTGGCATTGTAAAAAGCCATATCATTTGCGGTAGCAAATTCTTTTATACCATTACGTATAGCATTACTAGGGTCGCGCTGTAGGTGACATTTTTCAATATCAAGAATCTTATCCCACATACCTGCAATATGAAAACCAAGGGCGTTGCGATCTTCTATCATCTCGCCACTTTTTATTTGCTCTAGTGTGAGCCATTTTGAGTCAGAAAATCCAAACTCCATTTTATTTCTATAGAAGTACTGCTCTTTGCTTCCGGCAATAGGAGTCACTTCTGGTAATTCAATTTTTCCTAGGCGGGTTAGATTATTTACTACCTCTTGCTGTTTGTACTCAAGCTGGTATTTATAATCCATATGCTGCCACTTGCAACCACCACAAAACTCAAAGTGCTGGCATTGTGGTTCTGTACGCTTTCGCGAAAGCGTAACCACCTCTGTTGCAGTACCCTCATAGTAGGCTTTACGTTTTTTTGTAGTCTGTACGTGTACTACATCTCCTGGTACAGCGTTGTTTATAAATAACACCTTACCATCTGGTGCGTGACCTATGGCTTTACCTTTTGCGCCGGCATCTGTTACGGCTATATTTTCAAAAATCTTACGATTAGTTTTACGTCTACCCATAGTGGCAAAAGTAGGATTTATAATAAAGCTATTTTCCGAAAATTATAAGAGATTATCAATAGTTTGTAAAGTATGACGCTCCTTGTGTTTTGTAATCACTAGAGCATAAAAAAAGGCTACTATGAAAATATAGTAGCCTAATTATTGAGGGAATTATTTATGAGGTGTTAGTCAACTTTATTGTTGAACTTATGTAAGATTTTTTTCATTTGCTCTCCTGCAGCTTCTCTACCTCCTAGACCAAAGCTCAGAACCACTGTAAGTGCTATAGTACCAAGTGTAAGACCAAAGGCAAGGTTAATAATCTCATCTGCAATGCCCATCGTGCTTAACCCTATTGCAAGGAAGATAGCGATGATAGCCATACGTACGATAGATGCTAAGAAAGCATTTTCTTTGGCTGCCATATTTTTATAAACGATGCTTGCAATCCAGTTACCTATTACTAGAATAACAAGTCCAAATAATATTTTACCACCATATACATTTATAGTTGCAAAGATTTCTGAAAGTTGTTTAAACTCTAACTTTTCTATAGCGGTAGTGATACCAAAAAGGAGGATAAAAAAGTAAACAATGTTACCTATAAGGTTTACCACATTTGTGTTGCCCGTCATTTTATCAAGTTGCATTTTTTGAAGTGTAGCATTCATATTCATCCCGTTAAGAAGATCTTTTACAAGACCACTTAAGAAACGAGCACCTATTGTAAAGGCAAGAAGGATTATTGCTGCAACAGCTATTTTTGGTATAGCAGCCATAAAGCTAGATAGCATTGTAGTTGCCGGTATAGAGATAGAGTCCATCTCTAGTATATTAAGTGCTACAATAAGTAATGGTATAAATACAAAAATGAAAACTATCTTCTTAAGGATGTTTACAACATCAATTTTAGTAGAGATTTTTAATTTAGGCAGTGCTTTACGTATGGTATCTCCAGACATTCCTACAAACTCTGCAACGATTGTTGCCAGCATATACCCTATGTATGTTACAAGACCGGCACCTACTATGCGAGGTATGAAGCCTAGAAAATCATCTAGCATATTTTTAAGTGGGTCTAGGGCAGAGGTAAGACCTAAACGACCTAGCACAAGTGTAAAAACAAATATCATTACTAGTAAGTAAACTAGTTTTGATATAAATTTTGATAAAGTGATGGTGTCACTTTTTAATTTCTCATCAAGACCACTCTTTTTAATGATCTTTGCAGTTAATTTTTTGAGTAGCTTTGCTATAAATATACCTACTATAAGAAGTAGTATAGCTACAAGTGCGTTGATTAAGTAATCACCACTACTTAAGTTTTTAAGTAAATCGTTGAGATAGTCCATTTTGATTAATTATTTTAGTTTAGTCAAATGTACTTCGATTACTTAGGGTGCTATTTTATTTCTAGAAGCATCAAGGCATTAAAGATGAAATGCATATAAAACACGACATAATACACAGTTGTACTATGTTTTATGAGGTTGATTTCTCTCCTCTGACATAATTGTTAAGAATTAGGAATTGTAAATTATAGAATAAAAAAACTTACACATTATGGCCACTGTTGATCAACTTACATCACAACAGGCAATCGCTCTCGAAGACAAGTACGGAGCACACAACTACCACCCGCTTCCAGTTGTACTTTCAAAGGGAGAAGGCGTTTACGTCTGGGACGTAGAAGGAAAAAAATACTTTGATTTTTTATCTGCATACTCGGCAGTAAATCAAGGTCATTGTCATCCTAAAATTGTAGGAGCAATGACAAGTCAAGCACAAACACTTACACTTACATCAAGAGCATTCTATAACGATATGCTAGGTAAGTTTGAGAAGTATGCTACAGAGACTTTTAACTATGACAAGCTCTTACCTATGAATACAGGTGCAGAGGCAGTAGAGACAGCTCTTAAACTTTGTAGAAAGTGGGCTTATGAGGTAAAAGGAATAGACGAGAACGAGGCAGAGATTATAGTATGTGAGAACAACTTTCACGGGAGAACCACAACCATCATCTCATTTTCTAACGACCCTGTGGCTCGTAAAAACTTTGGTCCTTACACAAAAGGATTTATTAAAATAGAGTATGATAATCTTAAAGCCTTAGAAGAAGCACTTAACAGCAGTTCTAATATAGCAGGTTTTCTAGTAGAGCCTATACAAGGAGAAGCAGGTGTATATGTACCTAGTGAGGGTTACCTAGCAGCGGCAAAAGAACTGTGTAAAAAACATAATGTACTCTTTATAGCAGACGAGGTGCAGACAGGTATAGCAAGAACAGGACGTTTACTAGCTACCTGTGGTAACTGCGATTGTGTAGATAAGCACTGTTCTGGTACACCAGAGGTAAAAGCAGATATCTTAATACTAGGTAAAGCCTTATCTGGAGGTGCATATCCAGTATCTGCAGTACTAGCAAATGATGATATTATGAGTGTAATAAAGCCTGGTAACCACGGTAGTACCTTTGGAGGAAATCCGGTTGCAGCGGCTATTGGTATTGCAGCACTTGAGGTTATTAAAGATGAAGAGCTTGCAGATAATGCACAAGAGCTAGGTGAACTCTTTAGAGCAGAGCTTGCAAAGTTTATTGAGACAAGCTCTATTGTAAATGGTGTACGTGGTAAAGGACTACTTAACGCCATCCTCATTAACGATACAGAAGATAGCTCTACCGCTTGGGATATTTGTATCGCTTTACGTGATAATGGATTACTAGCAAAACCTACACACGGTAATATCATACGTTTTGCACCACCGCTTGTAATGACTAAAGAGCAATTACTAGAATGTGTTGCGATTATTACAAAAACGCTTAAGCAATTTGAGAAGTAATAACTCTTAATGATATAAAGCAAAAAAGCCGCTTCAGTTATGAAGCGGCTTTTTATATATAATTAGGATTCCTTATTAGTAAGAACCTCCCATTTGCTCTAGTTGCTGTTGTTGCCATTCTTCCATACCAGCATATCCTCCAAAAGCGATTAGCATACCTATAAAAGCTAATACCATTAAAGCACCTAGTACAAGACCTATGATAGCAATGATTCTTGCTGTTTTTAACTGTCCATAGTTTTCATAAAGTTCTGGATCTTCGGCAGCTGTTTTCTTGTCTTTGTTTGCTAGAAATAATGCAATACCCGAAAGCACTACTCCTCCAAAACCTGATGTAAAACAACAAGCAATAAATGATATAATCCCTAGTACAAGAGATATCGTTACATTAGGTAATTTTTGTTTTTCCATTTTTTGAGTGGTTAATTAGTTAGTTGTCATTTTTATAATGTAGCTCACAATAATTGTAGCGACTGTCAATATAGCTAAAATTATGATACCCTTATTAGCATATTTAATACTAATAAATTGATTAAGAATGAGAAGTGAAAATAATAACACAAGCGGATAAATAGCAGGATACATAAAAAATGCTTCTACAAACTCACCTCTTAGTATCAAAGCAATAGAACGCTGTATGCCGCACCCCATACACTCAAAACCGAGGTATTTCTTATTCATACAGGGTAGCATATATTCTTCCATTCAGGTCACTCTAAGTGTGTAAACGCTTCAGTTATTATACAAGCGCTCTCAAATTTAATAACTATTAGAGGAGATAGCCCTTCTTATGCGATAAAAAATGCAATATTTTATGCAATATAAGAAAGCAGTATAAAGTCAGTATCTAGATTCATTTTATACACAATGCTTATTTTTACCTATAAGGTTTAATACTTCTATGTTATGGTAAAAGGAACACGCGTACAAGCACTAGATGACGATTTTGAAGGTCTGGTAGTAGAGACGGTAGATGGAGAGATACTTGTAGAAGATAGTGATGGGTTTATTTTACGCTTTCGAGAAAGCGAACTCATACCCATTATAGATGATAGACTTAACAGCGATCTTGCTTATGTACCAGATAGTGTAATCTCTGAAAAAGAGCAGCCTAAAAGACGACAAGCGCCAAAAGTCTCTGCAAAAGAGCGCAATGCTCCTATGTTTGAGGTAGATCTACATATTAATAAACTTGTAAAATCTAAGCGTGGTATGAGCAATTATGAGATACTCACCCTACAGCTTGATACGGCAAGAGGTCAACTAGATTTTGCCATACGAAAGCGCATCCCAAAAATGGTTTTTATACACGGAGTAGGTGAGGGCGTACTGCGAGAGGAGCTCTATACTTTACTACGTAGGTATGACGGTATTAAATTTTATGATGCAGATTTTCAAAAATATGGAGCAGGAGCAACCGAGGTCTACCTGTACCAAAACGCCACTACTCGTTAAAATCTGGCTTTTCTGTTATAACAACGTCTGGTGATGTATATACCCCAAAATTTTGAGTAGACTCATCACGCTGCTCATCTTGGTTTGCAGGATTTATATACACAAGTAACCTTGTAAATATAGATATCTGGAAGTCTGTAATAACATACTCGTTATCACGATACTCATTTACAGTAGTTTCTACCGCAATAGCTGGATTTAAGTAATCATCTTCGGTAGGATTATCTGGATTTGAGTTGTCATTTGCTGGGTTGAGATCCATATTTGCATCTTCGTTGCGTGTGAGCACGCCATCACCATCATCATCTGGGTCAAGGTAATCTGGTATCTCATCGCCATCTGTATCTCTAGAGAGCATTGTATCTATAGCAGTCCCGTCTTCATTGAGAACCACACCTTCTAGCTCTGTAGGTACGTTATCACCATCATCATCAGAGTCTAATATGTCTGGAATGCCATCCTCATCAGTATCCTTAAGATCTGCAGTACCCGCGACACCTTCTGGGTCTTCTATCTCAGAAGGTATGCCATCCTCATCAGTTTCGGTCCCTGATCTTGTAATGAGCACTTCTCCCTCTGTACTTATAAACTCTTCTGCCACCACCGGTGTTGCAGGTGGTATAAGGCTACAAAAGTAATCACTAGATACCGCGTCATTAAAACGTCTGTATGAAACTTGGTCATCACCAGAGAGTGTAATGTCATCAAGTTCATCTACTCCTCCAAAAATATCTTGAGTGGTTGAAAACTGTAGTGCTAGCGTCTCGTTAGTACTCGTGTTAATTTTATAAAATACATACTCGCTATCTGTACAAAGTTCTAGCTCAAGATCATCAAAATCTATCTCTGTGACTATAAGATCACCATCGTCACACGAGGTAGCGATAAAAGAAAGGATAACTAAGGCTAGAAGCTTTTTCATATAAATTATGTTTATGACAAAAATAGGGTAAAGAGATGTAATTACGCTTTCGCGAAAAAACTTATTTAAACAGCATTAACACCCTGCATTTACTTGTTACAATGTGCCCATTTGGTACAACCTTGCTCATCATATAGAAACGCTAAAGTGTAAGAGCTGTCGGGATATTTTAGTTATTTTTGTAGACTAATCCCCTAAGGAATAACGTTTATGTCTCAGGTTTATTTTGATAATGCTGCAACCACTCAAATACGTCAAGAAGTATTAGAACGTATGATGGAGGTTATGAGAGAGGTGCCTGGTAATCCATCTTCTACACACGCCGTAGGTCGCACCGCAAAAAGTCACGTAGAAAGTGCGCGTAAAACCATAGCAAAGATTCTTAATGTTACTGCGGGAGAGATTATTTTTACATCTGGAGGTACAGAGGCAGATAATCTTGTCATAAATAGCGCCGCTCGAGATCTAGGAGTACAACGTATTATTACCTCACGTATAGAGCATCACGCAGTGCTACACGCAGCAGAAGAAGCAGCAAAAACCTATAACATTTTACTAGAGTACGTTCCCTTAAAAGAATGTGGCACTCCAGACGAAAAAAAGCTAGAAGAAATGCTCGCATCAAATGATACAAAAACGCTCGTGAGCCTTATGCACGTTAATAATGAGGTGGGTAATATGATAGACATAAAAGCAATCGCGACTATGTGTAAATCATATGGAGCACTAGTACACTCAGATATGGTGCAAAGCATTGGCCATTATGCTATAGACCTTCAGGAGGTTCCTGTAGATTTTGTAGCGGCTGCTGGTCATAAATTTCACGGGCCAAAAGGTGTAGGATTTGCATTTATAAGAAAAAATAGTGGTCTTAAGCCACTTATCTTTGGAGGTTCACAAGAGCGTGGTTTACGAGCTGGTACAGAGGGTGTACATAATATTGCAGGACTTGAGACGGCAATGCAATGTGCATATACTCATCTTGAAGAAGAGAGCAATTATGTGAAAGGGATAAAAACCTATTTCGCCGAAAGGCTTAAAAAAGAAATCCCTAGTGTAAAACTTAATGGGAATTGTAGCAATCCAGAAAAGAGTACATATACCTTACTTAACGTATGCTTACCTATTGCTTCAGAAAAGGCATTATTGCTGCTTTTTCAATTAGATATGAAGGGTATTTCTTGCTCTAAAGGAAGCGCTTGCCAGAGTGGGAGTGATAAAGGATCACACGTACTTCAAGAAATCTTATCTGAAGATGATCTTAAAAAGCCTAGCGTGCGTTTTTCTTTCTCAAAGTATAATACACAAGAGGAGGTAGACTACGTGATAAGCGTTCTTAAAGAGTTCCTAGAAGGTGTACCTGCGTAGGTCTAGAACTTAGCAGATACTCGTACATTAAAAACTCTAGGAGATAAAAAGTTAGGAATTGCAAACTGCTGTTGTGTACTTGCGTCTCTTACAAAGGTGTTTGTAATTGAGTTCTGTCTATCAAATATATTATAGATTTCAAAACCAGCCGTAAGATCCTTAAAGACGTGTAGCCAGTGACCTTTTGGGAACGGTTTTGATGCATCTGTAAAGACATAATTTATACCTGCATCTGCTCTAAAATAATCTCTCAACCTAGGTAATTCTGAAAACACATAAGGATCTGCATAACTAGGTGATCCTCCTGGTAGGCCTGTCTGGTATACCATATTAATGTAAAGTTTCAAACTAGGAATATTAGGCGCGTAGTCTTGAAATAGAAAAGCAACCTTTAATCGTTGATCTGTAGGTCTTGGTATATATCCTTGATTGTCTATATTTTCTTCTGTGCGCAGTACACCTAGACTTATCCAGCTTTGTGTACCTGGTACAAACTCACCATTAAGTCTGGTATCTATACCATAAGCTCTTGCCGTGGCATTATTTGTAGCTCTGTAACGTATGCGTACATTTTCTAAGGTATATGGATTTACATCTGTAAGACCTTTATAATATGCTTCTGTCACTAGTTTAAAAGGGCGTTCCCAAAGATTAAAACTCCAGTCGTGGCCAGCTACAAGATGAAAAGATTTTTGTGCTTTTACATCTGGTCGTACCTGTCCCAGTGAGTCTCTCAACTCCCTATATAAAGGAGGTTGTGCATAGAGACCTCCAGATAGTCTAAAAATCATATCTGAGTTGCCACCAGGTTTTAAACTAAGTTGTGCTCTCGGGCTTACCACGGTTTGTGTTGTACTCTCAATATTATCTCCGCTTACCGTCCACTGTTGTGCTCGTACTCCAGCATTTATCCAGAGCTCGTTATTTCCTATCTCGGTACGTTTACTGTATTGTCCATAAGCAGAGAGTCTATTAATCTGCACATTATTACGGGCACGTATGTTTGTAAAGGGCTCAAGAGGCGCATCAAATGCCGCATAAGGTTGCTCATTTGTAAAATCTCCTATAGGTGGTCTTATAGAAAATCCAGCAGAGTCTATAACCTCATATTCTTCTAGTCTATCACGTATATCTTCACGAGTATATTTAATGCCCCAATCTATCTGGTTTGTATCTTTTAGATACGTTCCTTTATGCTCTACATTTATAAAAAGTGCATCTAGATCATTACGAGCGTGTGTAAGTTGTGAGCCTATACCTTGTGTAAACTCTACATCACCTAGGTCTTCATCACCTATATTAGTATTAGGTCTTCCTAAACGATAGTCTGCAAAAATATCAAAATACTCTTGCTCTTGTGTGTGATATGCAGATCCTAAAACTTTGAGTGTGGTATGCTCATTAAGTTGGTAAGTACCTTTTAAGGCTCCAAAGTAAGTCTCATACTTATCTTCTTCTTGACCTTCATAAAAGACAATAAGGGCTAGAGGATCTGTAAGGCTACCAAAATTGGTTTGTCGTGTAAGTGGCTCATAGTCATATTTATTTATCGCAATGTTCCCTAAAAAGTCTAGTTGAAATTTATTTGTAAACTTATACGTAAGCAATGACTGAGCGTCAAAAAAACGTGGTTTAAAGTTAGTTTCTGTTTGCTTTGCATTTACAAGAAGGCTATTATCGCGATAACGTACACCTGCAAGTGCTGTAAATCTCCCGTCTTTAGAAATTCCTTCACCAGAGATACTACCGCCTAGAAGGCTGGCATCTGCACTGGCCGCAAAATCTACAGGCCTTCTATAGGTAATGTCAAGTACAGAAGATAGCTTGTCTCCATATTTTGCCTGAAATCCTCCAGCACTAAAAGCTACATTTTGAACTAGATCACTGTTTACAAAACTCAATCCTTCTTGCTGTCCAGAGCGTACTAAAAATGGACGGTAAACTTCTATTTCATTAATGTATACTAGGTTCTCGTCAAAGTTACCACCGCGCACAGCATATTGTGTACTTAGCTCATTATTATTACTCACTCCTGGTAATGACTTGAGAAGATTTTCTACTCCCGCATTTGCACCTGGTGTCTTGCGTATAGTCTCTGGAGCTATGGTAGTCACGCCTTCTACACGCTGCCTGGTAGTAGTGGTAATAATAACTGTACCTAGTTGTTCAATATCGGTTTTTAATACTGGGTTAAACTCAATATCGGCATTTGCTTTAAGGTTGAAGGTTTGTGTTATCTTTTTAAAACCTACATAGGTATAAGATATTGCGATGTCCTCATTTGCAGGAATCACAATTACATAAAAACCATTGTCATTTGTAACAGTACCATCTCCCATAAATGCAACAGAAGCTCCTGGTACAGGTGTGTTTTTATCATCTAGTATGATGCCTCTTATAGTTGCCGTTTGGGCAAGACCTAGAGTTGTAAAACATAAAAGTAGGATGAGTAGGAGGTAGTTATTTTTCAATGGATGGTTTTCTAAAGAATGTAGTTTCAAATGTAGTACTATTTCCCACATTATCAGTCACGATAAGTTTGAGTTCGTTCTTAGTATCTGTAACGGCATTATCGTTAAAATCGTGTGTAAGTGTTTTGGTTTTTGGCTCATACTCAAGTAAGATAAACTTACCATTTACTGTAGCACGGTATCCCTTTATACCACTCGCCAGGTCTTTTATCTCAAATTTAAGGTAGCGATATTTTGACATCCATTTACCTTTTGTGAAGTTACTAGCCTTTACCACTGGCGGGTCTGTGTCTTTTGCAATTGTATATTCTCCCAGGGTACGTGTGTTAATTTGTAGTTTATTATCCTTAATACGAGTGTTGCTGTAATACACATCACCTTTGTAATTTATTCTACCTAGATATAACTTATCGCGATCTACCTCATTATAACCAGATAGGTCATATGAGATACTTATATTTTTATGCACTGGTAGTACATCTTTGTGTAAAGTGAGTTTGTCACCTTCTGCTTTAAGATTTAAAAAGTAGTCATCATAAAATGCTCCTTTGGGTATATAAACTTCAAATTTTCCTTCGTTAAAATTGTACCCTTGGTCACTGTATACAAAGTCTTTGAAGTTGGTAGCTGTGTTTCTTGGGGAGATAGTATCACTAGTCCCGCTTATGGGTATGTTTATGATCACTTCGTTGTGAGCATAATCTTTTACTTTAATTTGGTATTGGTAAGCAAGACTATCTTCTATTGTAAGTATACCGTTATCAACCTGCTGAGTGTATATACTAAGCGGATTGTTTCTCTCTATAAACAATTTCTGTACGCGCTTTCTTTTATCTTTATATAACCCATAATCTATCATTCGGTTGAGGTATCTGGTTTCTGCAAAGGAGAATTTATCCATTTTTACCTCAAAATTGGTCTCACCGTTTAATGACGTTGTAATGGCATAAATCCCATTCTTATTATTTGCTAGATCTTGCTGGTCTATGGTACCTATTGCAAATCCTATCGAGCCTTTTGCCTTTATATTTTCGGCTTGGTAACTCCCGTCTGCCTTTTGAGTGAGGCGCACATCTATAGCTTCGGTTCCTTTATTGATGGTTGATTGATCACCTATAGGGTAAGCCCTAAGATGATTTATGGTAGGCTTTCTAGTGTCTTTTGCGTTGAGTCCAAATAAGAATGGATTCATAGGTCTCGAGTTACCATCACGTATTTCAAAATGTAGGTGAGGGCCGCCACTACTTCCTGTGTTTCCACTATATGCAAGTATTTCTCCCTTGCCTATGGTGAGCTCTCCTTTTTTAGGAAATAGCTCAATCTCATAAGACTGTTTTTTGTATTGTGCGCTCTTGATGTAAGCTTCTACCTCTGGACAAAATTTCTGTAAGTGCCCATACACGGTGGTATAACCATTAGGGTGAGCCACATAAATAGCTTTCCCATAACCGTAGTGAGATATTTTTATGCGTGTGATACTACCTTCGGCTGCTGCATAAACGGGTAAGCCAGTCCTGCGCTGTGTTTTTAAATCAAGCCCACTATGAAAATGGTTGCTACGTAGCTCTCCAAAACTTCCAGCAAGTACAAGCTCGCCATCTAGCGGATTTACAAAGTAATTTTCAGGAATTTCATTTTGAGAATATATTAATCCAGTTATCAGGACTAGCGCAAATGATAATAGCAATCTTTTAGACATAGGTACTAAAGTAAGTAATAGCTTTGTATAATTAAAAATGACGGTGGTGATAAGTCCGCTTTCGCGAAAGCGCAACACTATTCCTCAATAACTAAGCTCGCCGAAAACTCTTGCGATAATGAGAAATACCCTAGAATAAACGCATCTGGTCTGTTTAAATTATCAAACTGATCTATATTATCTATATCAGTAATATTAAGAAAATTACCCCTTACCGTGGCAGTAGGTGTCTGGAAAGGACCGTTTTCTCCTTGCTGACTTTGTTCTAGAAGTCCATTCATATAGTCATAAAACTGCTCATCTGCGCCTAGAATGCTTATGTCTATAGTGTCTCCAGGGTTGAGAGGAGTATCATCTGAGTCATAAAAATAGGAGAACTCAAATTGTTGCCCTTGGTAAAAGCGGTCTTCTGTAGGGAGATATTCATTAAAGTCTAGATCTATCACATAATAGTTATCATCATCTGGAATATCTGTAAAGGCGATAGTCACCTCCTTATCATCTGGGTCAAAAAGCCCACCATCGCCTTGCTCTACCGTATCTATGGGTACAGAGGGAGCGAAGTTTGTTCTAGCAAAATAGTCTTGATCTTGATGCGTTACAAATATTAAGTACTCAGAATCGCTAGTGAGCCAGCTTGTTACTATTTTGTTATCTGCTACGGGAGAGACTGTGGTAGCAAAGGGTCTGTAAACACCAGGCTCACCTGGTACAGCCTCATAGGGTACAAAACCAGACTCATCTGCTTTTTGAATAAACATACTTTCTACTTCTGCTGGTTGTATCTCACCAAAAAACGATGAAGATAGGGAGACTTTAATGTTTGCCGCTGTTAATTGCTGCGTAGTATCTATGCGTATTAAGGCATCTACTATAAGGCGAGGGTCTTCATCATTAAGATCTACATCTATTACATCTTCACACGATGTAAATACTAGTAGTAATGCTATAAGGAGTGTTATATATCTCATCTCTTACTAAAATTTAAAATTATAGGTAACCGCAGGAATGATTCCAAAAATGGCTGTTCTTACTGCCTCGTTATTACCAGTGTCTGCGTTTTGTCTAAAGTTTATAGAAGCGGCATTTCGACGGTTATAGGCATTGTAAATACTAAAAACCCACTCTGACTGCCACGATCTGTTCTTATTTTTTTCTGGGGTAAGTGTCGCGCTTAAGTCTAGTCTATGGTAATTAGGTAATCGTTGCTCGTTACGAGGACCGTAAGTAGGGATAACTATACCTTGAAACTCAAATTGACCCACAGGGAAGTTAGTCGGCTGTCCAGTTTGGAATAAAAAGTTACTACCAAATTTCCACTTGTCATTAAGCTCATAATTGAGATTCATAGAGATGTCGTGAGTTTTATCGTAAGGTGTGTTATACCACTGCCCGCGGTTTATGCCTAGCTCTTCTGGTGTTCTTCCTGGTGTGCGTTGTTCAGATTTTGATAAGGTATAAGCTAGAAAACCTTTAAATTTTCCATCATTTTTACGTAGTAAAAACTCAAGACCATAGGCTCTAGCCTCACCTTGTAAAATAACTTGCTCTATGGCTTCATTTGCAATAAGCTGGGCTCCATCTATGTAGTCTATACGGCCATCTATGTCTTTATAAAAAGCCTCGGTTTCTATAGTGTACTCGCTGTTTCCTATCTCAAGATTTTTAAAATAACCTATGGCATATTGATCTAGTTGTTGTGGTGCTGCATACTGGCCACTGGGTGTCCAGATGTCAAGCGGAGTAGGGGAGCTTGTGTTAGATAATAAATGTAAGTATTGTACTAGCCTCGTGTAACTCGCTTTAATTGATGTATCGTCATTAAAAGCATAAGAAGCTGCAATTCGAGGTTCAAGCGCATTATAAGTAGCGAGTTTATCTCCTCGTGAAAAAGAGGTATCTACTCCTATAGGGTCTTCGCTTTGATATATAAGCAAGAAAGGATCAAAAGATACTGGCTGGTCATTACTGTAAATATTAACCTCGTCTTGTCCTAATCTCGTAAAATTACTAAAACGTAAACCATACTCCACTGTCAGGTTTTGCGATAATTTATGTTCTACGTCTACATATGCAGCAAACTCATTTGCATATTTCTTAACCAGTTGCTCTTCTATAATTCCAGAGTCTGGACCATTAGGTTGAATTTTACCAGGATTAAAAGTATAGTATAAGTTATTAATACCTGAGTAGATCTTCATCTTGTCATTAAGATAGTGAGTGAGATCATATTTGATATTTATATTGTTAATACCAGAGTTCCACTCAAAGCCTACAAAGTCTAGATCAAGCCCGTAGTAGTAATCGCTATAAATAAGAGAGGCGTTTGAAAATAGCTTGTCGCTAAAAATATGGTTCCATCTCAAATTACCTACCGCATTACCATATACATTTTTAAAACTATCGCTTACGCTAAAAAGATCTCGGCCAAAATAACCAGATAGATACAAGCTATTATTATCATTGATCTTATAATTAATCTTTGTATTAAGGTCGTAGAAATATGCTTTATTATCTATATCAAATAGTGGTAAAAATAAATGTGCATAAGAGGCTCTACCGCCAAAAAGGAAAGCCGCTTTATCCTCTACAATAGGTCCTTCTACCAGCAGTCTACTTGCCACAGCTCCTATACCTCCTGTAACTTTTGTTTTCTTGCTGTTACCTTCCTTTTGATAAATATCTAGTACAGAAGACACCCGTCCACCATATCTAGCTGGTATCCCTCCTTTATATAGTTTCAAATCCTTAATAGCATCTGGGTTAAAAACCGAAAAGAAACCAAAGAGGTGTGAGGAGTTAAAAATAGTAGCCTCGTCTAGAAGAATTAAGTTTTGATCTGCAGCGCCACCTCTGACGTTAAAGCCAGAAGCTCCCTCACCAGCACTCGTTACGCCTGGTAGCAGCAATATAGCCTTTATAACGTCTGCCTCTCCTAATACAACGGGAATACTTTTTATAGTCTCAGAGGTGAGTGCATTTACACTCATTTGTGGTTTACGTATTCTCACACGTTCTACTTTCTCTTCTATGACAATCTCATCGAGTTGCTCTAGTGATGTAGAGAGAGCTATATTTTTACGTATATCTTTGTTGAGCTCTATAGTTTCTATTACATCTTTATAGCCTAAGTAGCTCACCTGTACCTTATAAGTACCCTCGGGCAAGGTGATAGAGTAGAAGCCATATGAGTTAGTCACAACACCATCATTAAGCTCAGGAAACAAGATGCTTACTCCTATCAAGGTTTCATTACTAGATACATCTGTAATGGTACCGCTCAAGGTGTATTTTTCTTGAGAGAGTAGGGGGTGTAACGACCCTAAAAATATCAGTACGTATAAAATATTTTTCATTGTAAAGATTTGAAGTAAAGCTAGTGACAAAATACCGATAAACTTGTTAAAAATAAAAAGCCTCTTCATTTTTGAAGAGGCTTTTGTCGGTGATGATTACGCTTTCGCGAAAGCGTAAAAACCTTAATCTATAATCGCGTTAAAAGTAGCGCTTGGTCGCATTGCTGCAAATGTTTTATCGCTACTCACACTGTAGTAACCCTCTATATCTTGAGGACTTCCTTGTGCTGCGTTAAGCTCATTTATGATAGTATGCTCATTTTCTTCCATTGCTTTTGCAATAGGAGCAAACTCTGCAGCTAGATCTGCATTTTTAGTTTGGCTAGCTAGTCCTTGTGCCCAGTATAATGCAAGGTAGAAGTGACTACCACGGTTATCTAACTCGTTTACTTTACGAGAAGGTGATTTTCTGTTTTCTAAAAACTTGATAGTCGCCTCGTCTAGTGTATCTGCAAGTATTTGTGCTCTCTCATTACCCTTAGTAGTAGCCACGTGCTCTAGTGACACCGCTAGTGCAAGAAATTCTCCAAGAGAATCCCAACGCAGGTGACCTTCTTCTAGAAACTGCTGTATGTGCTTAGGCGCAGATCCTCCAGCACCTGTTTCAAAAAGTCCACCGCCATTCATAAGTGGCACAATAGATAACATTTTTGCACTGGTCCCTACTTCAAGTATTGGGAAAAGGTCTGTATTGTAATCACGCAGTACGTTTCCAGTTACTGAGATAGTGTCTTGACCATTTTTAATACGCTCAAGTGAGAAACGTGTCGCTAGTACAGGAGACATAATCTGTATATCTAGTCCCTCTGTATCGTGATCTTTAAGATAAAGATTTACTTTTTTAATAAGCTCTGCATCGTGTGCACGCTCACTGTCTAGCCAGAATACAGCTGGAGATCCAGTTGCTCTCGCACGACTTACAGCAAGTTTTACCCAGTCACGTATAGGTGCATCCTTTACTTGACACATTCTCCAGATATCACCTTCGTTTACCGCGTGTTCTGTAAGAACGTTACCTGCATTGTCTACCGTACGTACTGTTCCTGCAGCAGGTATTTCAAAAGTCTTATCGTGAGACCCATATTCTTCGGCTTTTTGAGCCATAAGACCTACATTAGGTACTGTACCCATAGTAGTAGGGTCAAAGGCACCGTGCTTTTTACAAAACTCTATAGTTTCTTGAAAAACACCTGCATAGCTACTATCTGGTATAACTGCCTTAGTATCTTGTTGCTTTCCTTGTGCATTCCACATTTGTCCAGAAGCGCGTATCATAGCTGGCATAGATGCATCTATAATTACATCACTTGGTACGTGTAGGTTTGTGATACCTTTATCTGAGTTTACCATAGCTAGGTCTGGACGAGCATCATAACAAGCCTGTATAGCCGCCTTGATTTCTTCTCTTTCAGATGCTGGTAATTCCTCTATTTTGGCAAGTAAATCTCCAAAACCATTATTTACATCTACCCCTATTTTATCAAGAGTAGCACCATACTTTTCAAATACTGGGGCAAAAAATACTTTTACTGCGTGACCAAATATTTTTGGATCAGAAACCTTCATCATTGTTGCCTTCATATGCAGAGAGAATAAAAGATCTTTCTCCTTTGCATCTGCAACTTGTGTTTCTAAAAAGTTTATAAGCGCTTGTTTCTCCATAAGAGAAGCATCTATAATCTCATCTGCAAGAACCGGAGTCTCGGCTTTGAGTACTGTTACTTTACCAGCAGCATCTACGTGTTCTATACGTATGTTGCCTGCCTCTTTAATTGTAACAGACTTTTCGTTGTTTCTAAAGTCTCCGTGAGACATCGTTGCCACGTGAGACTGAGAGTCCGCACTCCAAGCACCCATACTGTGCGGGTTATTGCGAGCATATTGCTTAACTGGCTTAGGTGCACGTCTGTCTGAGTTACCCTCACGTAGTACTGGGTTAACAGCACTACCTAGTACTTTTGCAAATCTTGCACGTATTGATTTTTCTTCATCTGTTGTAGGCTCTTCCGGAAAATCTGGAATTGCATATCCATCACTCTGTAATTCTTTTATAGCCGCTGTGAGCTGTGGTATAGAAGCAGATATATTAGGAAGCTTTATAATATTTGCTTCTGGTTTTTTTGCAAGTTCTCCTAGTGCTGCAAGCGCATCTTCCTGTCTTTGATCTTCTGTAAGATATTCAGAAAAGTTTGCTATGATACGACCAGCTAGAGAGATATCCACTAGCTCCATCTCAATATCAGAAGATTTTGTAAAGCGCTTTACGATAGGGAGGAATGAATGTGTTGCAAGCATAGGAGCTTCATCCGTAAGTGTATATTTAATGGTGGTTTTATCTGTCGCCATTCAGGAGTTTTTTTATTTAATAAATCAATTGAAATTTACTTGCTGAGCAAGCCTAGCAAATATAGCCAATAGCTTAGAATACTTGCAATGCTAAGATGGTAGAAAACCCCTATAATTGTGAAGAAATAAACATTTTTTTAAGACAAAAGCCATATCCCTGTACAAAGTACGTTGATATGGCTTTTTAGAAATTGCTTTACCGGTAAACCCTTGAAGTTTTATAACAGTGTTTTAATGACTGTAACCGTTCAATTTCTGCTGAAATAGTGTTGTTTGTCAATATAAAACAAACTATCTCAGGGGTGTCGCGTTACTTAAGATTATTTAATAAGTAGATGATTTACAATATCTACTCATCTAGCTTGTGCAGCGGGTCTTATTAGTAACCACAACTTAACTAAAATAATATGGTAATACTATTGTAGTTTTCTGGATGGTTAAAATCGTCTAGTGGATTAGAACTACATAAATGTAGTAATAGTTTTGACTCGTTAGTTTAAAATGTATTTATTTAATTTTCAACCAGTTATTAACTTGAGTTCTTAACTTTTGTTCATAAAAAAAAAGCCTCACTATAAAAGTGAAGCTTTTAGAATAAAATTGTCCAGTAAGACTATCCGCGTCTCTCTTTGATACGAGCTTTCTTACCTGTAAGACCTCTAAAGTAGAAGATACGTGCACGACGTACAATACCTCTTTTGTTTACTTCAATCTTCTGGATAGCTGGAAGGTTAAGCGGGAATACACGCTCTACACCTACAGTACCAGACATCTTACGAATTGTAAAAGTCTGAGTTCTTCCAGTACCTCTTAATTGTAACACAACTCCTCTAAAGAACTGTGTTCTACTTTTTTCACCTTCCTTAATTTCATAGTACACAGTGATAGTATCACCTGCTGCAAAGGTTGGGAAATCATTTTTTGGGATGAATTCGTCTTGTACGAATTTTACTAAATCTTCCATTTTATGGATGTTAAATTGGTTTTACGTTAGGGCAACATTCACGATCATCGTCAGAGGTTAACCTAAGCGGGTGCAATTTTACTTGCGGTTTTAAGTTGTTCAAAGTGCGTCTTAATTTTATTCTTTACGCTTTCGCGAAAGCAATATTAAGCAACATTTTAAATAACAAAAAGAACCTCCATAGTCCTATAGAAGTTCTTAGTATGTCTAAAGCGTAGATCTCTTAAAGAGCTGCTACGTGCTTTGCAAGCTTAGATTTAAGGTTAGCAGCTTTATTATTGTGTATAATATTGCGCTTAGCTAACTTGTCAATCATAGAAGCTACAGCCGGATATAAAGCCTGAGCATCTTTTTGTTCAGTCATATCGCGTAATCTTTTGATTGCGTTACGAGTCGTTCTGTGCTGGTAACGATTTCTAAGACGCTTTGCTTCGTTGCTTCTAATTCTCTTTAAAGCTGACTTGTGATTTGCCATTATTGTTTTTTCTAAATAATTATAAAAATTGTAGCCCGTAGGGGAATCGAACCCCTCTTACATGGATGAAAACCATGCGTCCTAGCCGATAGACGAACGGGCCATTAATTCTAGTATCATACTTCTCAATATAGCCTCTAGAATTGTAAATCAAAAATTGTAGCCCGTAGGGGAATCGAACCCCTCTTACATGGATGAAAACCATGCGTCCTAGCCGATAGACGAACGGGCCTAGAACAATCGCTTAAATTGCGGATGCAAAAATAAACATATTTCTAGATGATGCAAACCAATTTGAAAGTTTTTTTAAAACTTTTTTAGTAGGCCTTGGCAAACAGTACTCTACGCAATGATTTTTTACCAGAATATACACATATACCTTCTTCATTTTTCGCGTTAAGCGGAATACATCTTATCGTTGCTTTTGTTATTTCTTTAATTTTGTCTTCAGTCTCGGTAGTGCCGTCCCAATGAGCACTTATAAAACCACCTTTGGTGTCAAGGGTTTCCTTAAAGTCTTCAAAGTTATCCACAGTTGTTATATGACTATCTCTGTAATCTCTGGCTTTATTATATAAGTTTTCTTGAATTTCTTTAAGTAGCGTTATTACGGTATCTACAACAGTTTCTTTTGCTACAAATTCTTTTGTTAAGGTATCTCTTCGTGCTAATTCTACTGTGCGCTTTTCTAGATCTTTTGGGCCTATGCCTATTCTTAAAGGAACTCCTTTGAGTTCATACTCATTAAACTTCCATCCTGGTTTGTGGGTATCTCTATTGTCAAATTTTACCGATACACCGTGTAGCTTTAAATCTTGTACAAGTTCATTTGCCACTTGAGATATAGCATCTAGCTGCTCTTGATTTTTATAAATAGGAACAATTACTACCTGAAAAGGTGCTAGGTTAGGAGGTAGTACTAAGCCTTGATCATCACTATGAGTCATAATTAGTGCTCCCATAAGTCGTGTTGACACCCCCCAAGAGGTTGCCCAAACGTGCTCTTGTTTTCCTTGGTTTGAAGT
Source organism: Dokdonia sp. MED134 (assembly GCF_000152925.2). Classification (NCBI taxonomy): domain Bacteria; kingdom Pseudomonadati; phylum Bacteroidota; class Flavobacteriia; order Flavobacteriales; family Flavobacteriaceae; genus Dokdonia; species Dokdonia sp. MED134. The sequence continues at coordinate 3,152,298 of NZ_CP009301.1, forward strand.
AAATTTTACATCAAATGCTTTTGCAAAATTCTGACCTAAGAAGTGAGATGTTCCTGCTTGTAATGCTTTACCGTCTTGCATAAGCGCCTCTATACAATAGGTCTCATCTGCACCTGCAAAGCGTTCACTTTCTGTTTTAACTCCTTTTATAACTGGGACTGCAAGAAAGTTTTCTGCAAACTCTGCATACACATTATTCATAAGCTCAGCCTCTTCTAGTGCTTCTTCTTTTGTTGCGTGTGCAGTATGTCCTTCTTGCCATAAAAACTCTGCAGTTCTTAAGAAAAGGCGTGTACGCATTTCCCACCTTACAACATTTGCCCATTGATTAATAAGTAATGGTAAATCTCTATATGACTGTATCCAGCCTTTGTAAGTATTCCATATAATAGCTTCACTTGTAGGTCTTACTATTAATTCTTCTTCTAGTTTTGCATTAGGATCTACTATAAGTTTGCTTGAATCTTCTGGATCTGTCTTTAACCTGTAGTGTGTTACTACGGCACATTCTTTTGCAAAACCTTCTGCATTTTTCTCTTCTGCCTCAAATAAACTTTTTGGTACAAATAATGGGAAGTAAGCATTCTCGTGCCCAGTCTCTTTAAACATACGGTCGAGCTCTGCTTGCATTTTTTCCCAGATTGCGTAACCATATGGTTTTATAACCATACAACCACGTACAGCAGAGTTTTCTGCAAGGTCTGCTTGAACTACTAGTTCATTATACCATTTTGAATAATCTTCACTTCTTTTTGTGAGTTTCTTGCCCATAAAAATCTATTTTGGCACAAATATTGTGTCTTCTCTTAACGTAAAATTACCAAGCGAAATTAGGTATTTTTACACCAAGCAACAATTAAAACAGCACCGATATGAATTTTTCTACATCACTCAGAACTTCAATTAAGAGTTTATCTTTATCTGCACTTGCAGCTACATTACTTGTTGCTTGTAGTGCCTCACAGCAAGTTTATGATGACGATGGTATATACAGCAGTAATGAATCTGCTAATGCCACTTCGCAAGAAGAAACTTCTTCTAACGGATCAAATACTCAAGTTTATAAGAACTATTTTGAAAAAGGTGCACAAGAGCTCGGTGAGTTAGAAGGAGAGGGAGCTATATTCACAGATATAGAAGAATATTCTTCTGAAGATAGCAATGCTATCTACGTAGACGGAACAGATTTTGAATCTGCTACTGGCTATGGTGCTTGGGGTGATGAGGTTCAAGATGTGCAGGTTACAATCTATAACAATAGTCCTATTTGGGGATGGAATCGCTGGGGTGGTTTAGGTTGGAACGGTGGTTTAGGCTGGGGTAGAGGCTTTGGATGGGGAGGAAACTTCTGGTCGCCTTGGTATGGTGGTGCTTATTACAATCCTTTTTGGGGAGGTGGATTTGCTTACTATAGTCCATTCTACTACTATGGTAACTTTAATCGTTTTAATAATTTTAACTACGGGTATGCAAATCATAGGTATAATGGTAATCGAGTAGCTTATAGTGCTGGTAGAAGATCTATAAATAGTTCTGGAAGAAGAATGGGCGCTACAGATGCTATTGCTGCCTCAAGGTCGAGACTAAGAACTTCATCTAGAAGTAGAGCAACTTACAGCCGTAACAAAGGCACAGCAAGACCTACTTCGAGCCGTAATGGTACATATAGAAATGGAGTGTCTAGAGGCACGCCTAATAGTGCACAAAGACCCTCTACAGGTTCTAGACCTAATACGTACTCAAGACCGTCTTCAAGAACAAGACCTACAACAAGGCCTAATAGCCGTCCTACTAGACCTAGTGGAACTCAATCAAGACCTTCTTCAAGACCTAGCGGAAGTAAAGCAAGGCCATCTTCTAGACCATCAAGACCAACGTCTAGACCAAGCTCTTCATCTAGAAGGAGTTCTTATAGCAGACCGTCTTCTTCTTCATCTCGAAGTAGCGGATCAAGATCTACTTCAAGTTCAAGCAGAAGCGGAGGTCGTAGAGGATAATCCTACACAGTTCATTTAGCAATAAAAACTACATATGAAAAAATTATTTTTAATACTGGCCATTTCGGCCTCAGGAACAACTTTTGCCCAAAGTATAGCAGAAGCACTTAATTATAGTACTTCAAACACAACAGGTACAGCCAGGTATAGAGCGATGGGTGGTGCCTTTGGAGCACTAGGTGGTGACCTTAGTGCTATAGGTGATAATCCAGCCTCAAGTGCTGTATTTACAAAAGGAACGGTTTCTTTCTCTTTGTCTAATGACAATTTAGATAACACAACCACATTTTTAGGAAATAGTACGAGCTCTTCAGACACAGATCTTTCCCTTAACCAAGCAGGAGGAGTTTTTATCATAGATGGAGCTGGAAACTCGGGATGGAATAAATTTTCTTTAGGATTTAACTATGACCGCATAGGCAACCTTGACAATCAATATAGAGCTATAGGCACTAATACAAACTCGATATCTTCATATTTTTCAGATTTTGCGCAAGGAGTACCTCTTGATTTACTAGAAACTCTTGACGGTGAGTCTGTGACTGATTTATATCAATTTCTAGGAGAGACTGAAGGTTTTGGAGCACAGCAAGCATTATTAGGATATCAATCATTTATTCTTGATCCCTTAACAAATGATCCAGGCAATACAGAGTATTTTGTAAATACGGTAGGCGAAGCCTATGAGCAAGAGTATCTATTTGCTTCAGAAGGGTATAGCGGCAAAGCTTCTTTTAACATTGGAGCGCAGTATAATGATAATCTTTACTTAGGCCTCAACTTAAACTCTCATTTTTTAGATTATAATCAATCTACGGTGCTGTTTGAGTCTAACGATGCTGGCCCAGATGAGGGATTTACAAACGTTACCGATATTCGTTTTGAAAATAATTTAAGAACTATAGGAAGCGGCTTCTCTTTTCAACTAGGAGCAATTTCAAAAGTAACTGATAATTTAAGATTAGGATTTACATATGACTCTCCTACTTGGACAACAATAGATGAAGAAACCACACAAAGAATCACAACCACCGCGGTAGATGATGCTGGCGTATTTACTACTGTAGTTAACCCTAGAGTAACTAATGTGTATGAGAGCTATGAGATCAAGTCACCGGGTAAATATACAGGTAGTGCCGCATATCTTTTTGGTAAAAAAGGACTTATAAGTTTAGATTATTCATATAAAGATTACACTGCCTTAAGTTTTAGACCAGAGAGTGATGCCTTCTTTAATGCTCAAAATGCTGCAATAGATAATTTACTCCAGCCAGTAAATGCACTCAGGCTAGGAGGAGAGATAAGAGCACAAGAGTGGAGCTTTAGAGCAGGTTACAGATATGAAGATAGCCCTTTTAAAGATGAAACAACCGTAAGTGAGTTAACAGGTTATTCGGCAGGTGTAGGTTATAATTTTGGAAATGTAAAAGTAGATGTTGCTTATGACAATTTTACACAAGATCGCACTACTTCTTTATACAGTACGGGCTTGACCAATAGCACGACAGTGGCAAGTGATAATACATCTATTATAGCAACACTTACACTAAGCTTATAAAAGTCATCAATTCATCAATCATAAAAAAGACTATCTTCGGGTAGTCTTTTTTTTATAACTGTATGGGATCAATAATAGCATTATCAGGAAGTAACAGCACAAAATCTATAAATACTAAACTACTAGATTATGTAGTATCTAGTATACACAATCATAAGGCTGCAAGCTTATCACTCTTATCTTACGATATACCTATGTATAATCTTGACCTAGAGCAAGAGCGCGGTATTCCCGTAGATATACAGATTATTAAAAATAAAATTGCCGAAGCAGATGGTGTCATAATTGCCGTAAATGAGCACAACGGAATGATATCTGCCTTTTTTAAAAACATATTTGACTGGCTTTCACGTGCAGACCGTAATTTTCTAGCCGGTAAAAAACTTCTTGTGGTAAGTACCTCTCCAGGAGCTCGCGGTGCAGCCTCTGCTTTAAATTATATAAAAGAGACGGCACCACGTTTTGGAGGTGAGGTAGTTGAGAGTTTTAGCTTCCCATCATTTCAAGATAATTTTGATAGTACAGAATCACGCATAACTAATCCTGATCTTGAGATGGGTATTAGCCAAGTTGTGGCTTCTTTTTTACAAGCACTAGATTAGTAATCTCTAGCAACTTCAAGTAGTACTATACTATAAGGCGTGTCTAGCGATACCTTTCCATTTATTGCGGTAACCTCTTTTCCTGAGTATGCGTCTCTAAGTTTTTCCGCTTTCGCGAAAGCGTTACCCACCACAATTTCCTTTTTACCCACAGCTAGGTCTAAACCTACGACTACTGTATCTGTAAAGTTGTCTTTTGTAAATGCTCTTTTAAAGACATAAGGAGCCTCGCTAAGCATCTCGTGAGTACCAGCACCCACCGATGGATGATTCCTTCTAAAAACACCTAGTTTTTGCCAGTGAGAGAGTACATCGCCTGTAGTCTCTGTGTCTATTGTGTCCCAGTTCATAAAGCTTCTTAGAGTTGCATCACCTTGAGTACCTTCTTTAGTAAGATCACGTACCGTCTCATCACCATAATATACTTGTGAGATACCTGTCGTGAGGAGGAGTTTTGTACCAGTTTCTATAGTTTTAGTGCGGTCTTTGTCAAATGGCTGCCCATCATCGTGAGAGGTTGCATAATTTACAAAACTCTTGTCTTTAAACAGGGAGTCTTTTATGTTAGCATATTTATTAAATAAGGATTCATAGTTACCCTGCGCATCATACTTAAATTGAAAGTTGATGAGGTTATCAAATCCATTTTCGAAATAGTTTACCTTTTTATCACCAAAATCATAAGCAAGTCCGCCGTCTACAGAGTAGTTATACACTTCTCCAAACATAAAGAAGTCTGTGTCATCTAGTACTAGATCTGGGTTGTTGGTCTTAAAATCTGCAAATGCTTTATCTGCTTGAGCACGCAATACTACCCAAGACTCTTCATCTACGTGTTTTGTTGTGTCTACTCTAAAAGCATCTACACCATACTCTCGTATATAATCTGTAAGCCATTTTATGATATAGTTACGTGGTGTCTTTTTAAGATTATTTGAAACAAAGTAGGCATCTAGCTCTGCAATTTCTACTTCATAGCGTCCTTCTTTTTTCCACTTTTCTATAAGCGTGGGAGGTAGTGGTACCTCTTTTGAGCTCTCTGTGAGTATGTCTGGTAAATTTTCTACAAGGCTGCAAGCTGTTGTGTTCTCATAGGTGCTAAAAGCACAGTTAGGATTTTCTCTAGCCCAGTCTGTACCCCAGAAAGGATCTTGCTCTGTTACCGGTCCTGTATGATTAAGAACCACATCCATAACGATGCGTATGTCATTAATATGGGCGGTCTCTATAAGCTCTTTGAGGTCTTCTTTTGTCCCAAAGTTAGGGTCGAGAGCTGTCCAGTCTTTTGTCCAGTACCCGTGATAGCCATAAGTAACACCTGTACCTTCATCTACCGGGCCGTGTACTTGCTCAACCACAGGAGTAAACCAGATGGCATTAATTCCTAAATCTGTAAAGTAACCCTCTTTAATTTTTTTTGTGATTCCTTTTATGTCTCCTCCTTCAAAACCTCTCAAAGTGGCAGTTTCTTCTAATCTATTAAAATTTACATCATTTGATGTATCTCCGTTATAGAAACGATCTGTAAGGAGGAAGTACATATTTGAAGCCTCCCAAAAGAAAGGTGCTTTCTCCTTTGCTGGGGCTGTAGCAACAGTAGCCTCTTCCTTTTTACAAGCTATTAGTAAAAGAATTACAGAGGCGCTTAGTAGTGCATATTTTAGTTTCATAATGATGGGTGTTTTAATAGTAGCTAATCTAGTAAATCCTTTTGAAAGTTGAGACGAGTAGATGCCTAAAGAAAATAGTACATTTACGCACTTAAAATATTTTATGCCTTCATTTAAAGTCTGGCTTAGTGCCGCTCGCCCTCGTACCTTACCACTCTCTATAGCTGGTATACTAGTAGGTGGTGGCCTAGCGTTACAAGAAAATGCTTATAATGGTCTCATCTTTGGCCTTGCTATACTAGCTACACTGGGGTTTCAAATCTTATCAAATTATGCAAATGATTATGGAGATGGTGTAAAAGGTACAGATAATGATGAGCGTGTGGGGCCGGCAAGGGCAATGCAAAGCGGTTTGCTCACAGCAACGCACCTCAAAAAAGCTATTATTATCACCTCGATTATCACTATTGTAATAGTACTAAGCCTTATCTATACAGCTTTTGGGAAGGATCAATTTATACTATCTCTCATATTCTTATTATTAGGTATAGCCGCGATTATAGCTGCAATAAAGTATACTGTAGGTAGAAGTGCTTATGGTTATAAAGGATTAGGAGATGTGTTTGTCTTTTTATTTTTTGGTCTTGTAGGGGTGCTGGGCTCTTTCTTTTTATTTACACAATACATACATTTCATACATATATTACCCGCTATTACAATAGGTGCACTTTCTGTAATGGTATTACATCTCAATAATATGCGTGATCGTGTGTCTGATACTCGTGTGGGTAAAAATACCCTAGCCGTTATTTTAGGGCAGAAGGGAGCTGTGCGTTACCATAACATCTTGTTTCTAGTCGCGATTTGTTGCTGGGTGAGTTTTATAGCCTTGAGAGCAACAGATCTTTTAGGCTATGTATCTATCATAGCATTCTTACCGCTGGTTAAGCATATGCTTACGGTAAGAAATACAAAGGAGCACGCCTTGCTTGATCCAGAGTTAAAGAAAGTGGCGTTGTCTACATTTTTACTTGCCGTGCTATTCTTTGTGGGGAGTTACTTTTAAATGTAGTTTTACGCTTTCGCGAAAGCGTAACATAAACCATAATAGTTCTATTATTTATAAGTAGGGCATAAAAAAAAGGAAGCATTACTGCTTCCTTTCTTTATATAACACTTAAAATCGACTAGTTTACAGAAGATGCAAGCTCAGATCCAGCTTTAAACTTTACTACATTTTTTGCAGCGATCTTGATAGTTTTTCCAGTTTGAGGATTTCTTCCTTCACGAGCATTACGCTTAGATACAGACCAAGATCCAAAACCTACTAGAGAAACACGTCCTCCTTTTTTAAGAGTACCTTCAACGTCTCCTAAGAAAGATTCTAATGCTTTTTTTGCTGCAGCTTTAGTGATACCAGCGTGCTCTGCCATTCCGTCGATTAATTCTGATTTGTTCATAATATAATTTGTTAATTAATTAATTGTGGTTAAACTGTATGTTTAATTCCCTAACAAATTTATACGGATTATTCGCCTACGCAAGCAATAGCAAGGGAAATCGGGGTTTTTGTTAATAAGTATGCCCATTTGTTGATAAAGATGGGGCTATTTTTTAATTCTCTTAACGCCTATGGTTACAGGGGTTTAGCGCATTTTGGCATTTTTATCAAACTTATAGCCGTTGAGAAGGTCCTTTACGGCCATCTTTTTCTTGCCAGAAAGTTGCATTTCTGTAATACATATGTAACCTTCTGGAGTTGCAATAGCGAGATGGTCATCTACCTGCGTTACGGCTCCTGAGGGAATGAGCATCTCTTTATCTGCTTTCGCGAAAGCGCTATAAATTTTTACGCGTTGCTCCTTGCCACCATTTTCTAGTATGGTATAAGCAGCAGGGTAAGGGCTGAGCCCTCTTATATGATTGTAGATTTCTTGAAGTGGGGCGTCCCAGTTTATTCTCGTATTCTCACTATGTAACTTGTAAGCAGTCTTTAATTCTTTTGATGAGTCTTGTATATGAGTTTTTACCTCATCTCGCTCAATTGCCTTAACTGTTTTAATCACGAGCTCTTTACCCGCTATCATAAGACGGTCGTGCAGGTGACCGGCATTTTCCTTATCATCTATAGCTAGTGATTCTTGTAAGATAATTTCTCCAGTGTCTATTTTTTCATCTATAAAAAATGTAGTTACACCTGTTTCTGTCTCACCGTTTATAATTGCCCAGTTTATAGGCGCTGCACCACGATATTGAGGAAGTAATGATGCGTGTAGGTTAAATGTGCCATAAGCAGGCATCTTCCATACCGCTTCTGGTAACATTCTAAAGGCAACCACAATTTGAAGGTTTGCCTTAAGTGCTTCAAGTTCTTCTAGAAAAGATTCGCTCTTAAGATTAGTAGGTTGTAAGATGTTGAGGTTTCTCGCTTTTGCAAATGCCTTGACATCGCTCTCTCGTATTTTTTGTCCTCTACCTGCTGGTCTATCTGGTGCCGTAATTACACCTACTACGTTATATCCTTCGTCTAGTAAACCGTGTAAGATGGTCACTGCAAATTCTGGCGTGCCCATAAAAACTATGCGTAAATCTCTCATAATAGGGTGTATGTGTTATTAGGTAAAATGGCTATTTTTTTCTGTTCCAAAAGTAGTCGAATAGAATTGATTATTGTCTGTTGTGGGTATGCTAGTTGTGCAATTTCTCGTGAACTTTTTGCACCGCCTTTAAGTAAATCTATAATGGCATTATCTATAGATGTTCTGGTTTTTGTAACTGTACGGTTTCTACATACATCACAATTACCACAAGGCTCATCGAGCACTTCGTCAAAGTAATGCATAAGCTGTATAGCTCTACACGTAGTATCATTTGCTATATAATCTTTAACGGCTTGCACTTGGTTTTTCTTGTAGTTTTCTTGGGTTTTTATAAACGGAGCAATCACATTAATAGTACGGTCATCTTCTCTAGGGACTAAAAAGGTGATTGCCGTGTCAAAGTTTTGATGCTCGTAGTCTATTATATCATCTTGGTCAAGCGTGAGGAGTACTTGATGTACTTGCTCTAGAGTTTTGCCAGCTTTATTTGCAATGATATTATAGTTGATATTAGTCACCTGTTCAAAGACTGCTCCATACGTACGTAATACAGCCTTTACAACATCGTCTAGTTGATTGTTTCGTAGTAAGTAATAGGTGAGTGCAAAGTCATTTACTTTAAAGTTAATAGTTGCTCTCTTTGTGAACTCTTGAGATAAACTTATGACGCTATTGCGATCTAATACCTGTAACGCATTATAGGTGAGAATTGTGTGCAATTTATAAGCGCCACAAAACTCACTAAAGTTAAAGCGGTGTAAGCTATCTTGTCCTTCTCCGTATGAGATTTGAAAATAGTTTACTAGATGTTTATAGGTTTTTTTTACCGTATGAGTGTCTGGTATTACTTTAAGAAACTGGTTTTCTAGACGTACCTCGTCGTTCTCATTATATAATAGTACGGCTTGAGATTCTTGACCTGCCCTTCCTGCTCTTCCTGCTTCTTGAAAGTAGTTTTCTATACTATCAGGAATTTCTAAGTGCACTACGGTATCTACATCTGCTTTATCTATTCCCATACCAAAGGCACTTGTACCCACCATTACCTGTACTTTATTTGTACGCCAGGCTAAGTATTGTTTATGACGCTCCTCCCTAGACATACCCCCGTGATATGAGGTGGCTGTGATGCCTCGTCCCTTTAAAAAATGAGCTGTATTAAGTGTTGCCTTTCTATTACGTACATATACAATAGCGCTTTGCGGTGTATTTGCGAGTACGGTTTCTAGCTCATAAAACTTATCTGTAGCAAGTCGTATTTTGTATGTGAGGTTTTTTCTATGATATGAAGTTTTAAATAATTGTGGTTGTTTGAGATCTAGTAAAGTAGTTATATCCTCAAGTACCTTAGTTGTAGCAGTGGCGGTGAGAGCAATAATGGGGCAGTTAGGTTTTAAAGCTCTAAGTTTTGAAATATCTCTATATGCCGGTCTAAAATCGTGACCCCATTGCGAGATACAGTGAGCCTCATCTACCGCAATAAGGCTTACATTCATAAGCTTTATGCGTTCTTGTACTAGTTCTTGCTGTAATCGTTCTGGTGATAGATAAAGAAGCTTGTAATTGCCATAAATACAATTATCAAGTAAGGTGTCTAGTTCTCCATAGCTTATGCCGCTTGTAATAGACAGTGCTTTTATCCCTTTCTCTTGAAGCCCCATCACTTGATCTTTCATCAGGGCTATGAGTGGCGATACTACAATAGTAATTCCATCTAATAGAAGTGAAGGCAGCTGGTAACATAATGATTTACCACCGCCAGTAGGTAATAAAGCAATGCTATCCTCACCAGCAAGAACGTTTTTTATAATCTCTGCTTGTTGCGGTCTAAAATTACTATGACCCCAGTATGTGGTGAGTATATCTTTTGCTTTATCTATCAAGAAGTAAGTGTGTTAAGTATAAATTGCGCTCTCTCTTCTACAGGGCCAGTAGGTACAGGTATAGGTGAGTAGCCATACTGTTTATATGTCTGTACAAGATGTTCTTCTATTTCCTTTGCTTGGTCAAAGGTTTCATAACGTTCTTGGTCAATCACGTGTATTTTTTCCCAAGTAGGTAATATAAAAACAAGGTCATAAGTGTGTGCCTTACAAGCCTCAATAAAATCTTCTGGATATTCTTGATTTACAAAGTCCATATATGCCACCGTGTCAGGTATGCCGCGATCTATAAAAACAAAATCATTTTTAAAACCCTCTACATCCTTAAATTGCTTGATACGTGCATCTCTTAACAGGGTAGAAAAGAGTAATGGCTTCTCTAAAAAAAGCTGGTCAATGCCCTCTTTTTGGGCATTGCTTATCACTTGTCGTGATATTTCTTCTAGGCAGGCATAGCCTAGATTTTCTAAGTGATTAAGTAATGTTGTTTTTCCTGTAGAAGGGCCACCTATGAGGAGTATTCTTTTTGGCATAAAAATGGTAATCTTTAAAGCAAAATTAAGCAAACTACAGGGAATGTGATTTCAGTATCTTTGCAATAGAAAATAAGAAGATGGATTCAGGAAAGAAAACAGAAGAATTTTACACAAAATTAAAAGCACAGCTAGCAGACACTTCAATGTGGCCAGCACCATATTTGTATAAATTTATAGTACCAGCAAGCGCCGAAAAGGAAGCACAAATCGTTAAGATTTTTGATCATCTAGGTGCCGTCATAAAGAAAAATGCATCACGCACAGGTAAGTACACTAGCGTTTCTATAAACGTGCGTATGAAAAACCCAGACGCGGTTATAGCAAAGTATAAAGAAGTGGCAGAGGTAGAGGGTGTCATCTCTTTATAGGGTGTGATTACGCTTTCGCGAAAGCGTACTTATAACAAATAACTGTTATCAATTTATTAAACTTGTAAGCATTTATACAAATTTTAGTATTTTGCAGGTGTCTTTACATAAAAGATAACTTCACTTAATTTTTTACAATTGATAGATCAATTAGAGTACAACACGGAGAGAGTCCATCTCATCATACCCGAGTACGGGCGCCATATTCAAAAAATGGTAAATGATGCGACGGCAATGGAAGACGCCGAAGAGCGTAACAAAACTGCAAAAGCAATTATTGCGGTGATGGGTAATTTACAACCGCACTTGCGTGATGTACCAGATTTTCAACATAAATTATGGGATCAGTTATTTATAATGTCTGATTTTAAACTAGATGTAGAGTCTCCATACGGAAAACCATCTAGAGAAGAGCTTGCAGAGCGTCCAGAACCTCTAGAGTACCCACAAAATCATCCCAAATATCGTTTTTATGGTAATAACATAAAGCGTATGATAGATGTAGCGGTCTCTTGGGAAAAAGGAGAGATGCGTGAAGGGCTTGCAATGACTATTGCAAACCATATGAAAAAGTGTTTCTTAAACTGGAACAAAGACACCGTAGAGGATGATGTAATCTTTGATCACCTTTTTGAACTTAGTAACGGTGAGATTAATCTTAAAGAGCGTGACGAGCAGTTACGTGATTCTGATAGATTAATACGTGCTAATAAAAAGGCTAAAGCTGCAGACAACCCAGTAAAGAAAAGAAATTATTCAAAAAACAATAACCGTAAGAAGCGTTATTAAAAATATACCTCAATCTACCTATGGCAACATTTCAGATAGAAGGCGGTCACCAGCTTAAAGGTGATATTCAACCACAAGGAGCAAAAAACGAAGCATTACAAATACTATGTGGCGTACTGCTTACTCCTGAAAAAGTAACCATCAGTAACGTACCAGACATTATAGATGTAAACAAGCTCATTATGATCTTGCAAAATCTAGGTGTAAAGGTTGAGAAGTTAGAAAAAGGTGTTTTTACCTTTCAGGCAGATGAGCTAGATCTTGATTATCTGGAAAGCGAGAAATTTAAGAAAGAAGGAAGCGGTTTACGTGGTTCTATAATGATTGTAGGGCCTTTACTAGCACGTTTTGGCAAAGGATATATTCCTCGTCCAGGTGGAGATAAAATAGGTCGCCGTCGTCTTGATACGCACTTTGAAGGGTTTATAAAATTAGGAGCAAAATTTCGCTACAACCGTGAGGAGCGTTTTTATGGAGTAGAAGCTCCAGAAGGACTCACAGGTGCCTATATGTTACTAGATGAAGCTTCGGTAACTGGTACTGCAAACATTGTAATGGCTGCTGTACTTGCAAAAGGAACAACTACAATTTATAATGCCGCTTGTGAACCGTATTTACAGCAACTCTGTAAGATGATGGTACGTATGGGAGCAGATATAAAGGGTATAGGTTCTAATATGTTAATTATAGAAGGAGTAGAAAAACTAGGTGGTTGCGATCACCGCGTTTTACCAGATATGATTGAGATAGGCTCGTGGATAGGTCTTGCTGCGATGACTAAAAGTGAGATAACAATCAAAAACGTGAGCTGGGATGATCTAGGTGTGATTCCTAACACCTTTAGAAAACTAGGTATCACATTAGAGCGCAAAGGAGATGATATTTATATCCCTGCTCATACAGATGGGTATGAGGTTGAATCATATATAGATGGATCATTTATGACCATTGCAGATGCGCCTTGGCCAGGTTTTACACCAGACTTACTAAGTATCATACTCGTTGTGGCTACACAGGCAAAAGGTGAACTTATGGTGCACCAAAAGATGTTTGAAAGCCGTCTTTTCTTTACAGACAAGCTTATAGATATGGGAGCAAAAGTGATACTTTGTGATCCACACCGTGCAACCGTAATAGGACACAATTTCCAGTCTACACTTAAAGCAACAACAATGACATCGCCAGATATACGCGCTGGTATCTCATTACTTATAGCAGCCTTAAGTGCAAAAGGAACATCTACCATTCATAATATCGAGCAAATAGATCGTGGGTATGAAAATATAGATGAGCGTCTTAGAGCCATAGGAGCTAAGATTACAAGGATAGATTAATCTGATTATTATAGATATAACAAAGGCGCAAATTTAATTTGCGCCTTTTTTTGTTAATGTCATTTCTAAAACGATCTGTATATTACAGTAAAAGTTGAAAACCCCGTGACAAAAAATAAACCCATAATCATAGCGCATAGAGGAGCACAGTCTATCTATCCAGAGCATACAATGCAAGGATATAAAAAGGCAGTACAACTAGGTGCAGATTATATTGAGCCAGACCTTGTGATGACTAAAGATGGTGTGCTCATAGCCCGTCACGAGCCATTTATATCTACTACAACAAATGTCTCAACACTACCACAGTATGCAAATCGTAAGACCACAAAGCTGCTTGATGGGGTTGCTGTTACAGACTGGTTTGTGTCTGATTTTACCATTGGAGAGTTAAAAACATTACGAGCTAGACAGTCGTGGGCAAACAGGACACACGAGTACGATGACCTTTTTGAGATACCTACCTTTGAGGAGATTCTCGCTTTCGCGAAAGCGCACAAAACCACAGCAGGAAACCCCGTAGGAGTTTACCCAGAACTGAAACATCCTACCTATCATAAAGCGCTTGGTTTACCTATGGAAGATCATTTTTTAAAAATGATTAATGCGGCAGGTTATAACAGCAAAGAGTCCTCTATCTATGTACAATGTTTTGAGGTTGCAACCTTGCAATACTTGCGTTCAAAAAGTGATGTAAAACTCATACAACTACTAGGCGCAGCTGGTATTACAAATGATGGTAATCTACTATTTACAAAAGAAAATGGAAGTTATGACCCAGAAGGTCAACCATATGATTTTATAAAAAATAAAGATAAGCGCTCATACCAGTTTTTTACAACAAAAGAAGGTATGGAGTTTATGGCAACCTATGCAGATGCAGTGGGCCCTTGGAAGCCTTTTATTATCTCTGTAAACTCAAATGGTGTATTAACCCCAGTAACTAACTTTGTTGCGCTTGCTCATAGCCACAATCTTGAAGTGCATCCTTACACCTTTAGAAATGAAGATACCAAGTGGGTGACAGATACTAATCATATAGATGAGTATCTACGCTTTTTTGAAGCAGGTGTAGATGGTGTCTTTAGCGACTACACAAATGAGGCAGTCGCTGCTAAAAGTAAATTTTTAAAAAGTCACTAGTTTATTTCTCCCACTCTGTGTGAAAAATACCCTCACGATCTAGTCGCTCATACGTGTGTGATCCAAAATAATCTCGCTGCGCCTGTATCACATTAAGTGGTAGTCGTGTTGAGGTATATGCGTCAAAATACGTGAGTGAGTTAGATAATCCTGGTAGGGGTATTCCATTTACAGCACCAAAGGCTACAAGCTCCCTTGCCGCATCTACTGTATCTTGAATTTTTGGAATAAATGAAGGTGACAGTAATAGGTTAGGTAGCTCACTATCTTCTGTAAAGGCGTCAGTAATATCTGCCAGTAGCTTTGCTCTTATGATACATCCTGCACGCCATATCTTTGCAATAACCGCGATATCTAGGTCATAACCATACTCCTTAGATGCATCTGCGAGTTGATGTAATCCTTGTGCGTAGGTGATTATGTAAGAGAAGTAAAGTGCTTTTTCTGTAAGGTCAGTAAGTTTTTCTTTTGCCATCGTAGCAACCTCTGGGCGGTCATAAAGCGAGTCTGCAACCGTGCGTTCATCCTTAAGTGCAGAAATCTCACGCATACTTACGGCAATATCTATAGAGGGTACTGGTATACCTAGATCCATTGCGTTTTGCGATGTCCATTTTCCAGTTCCTTTTTGCTTTGCTTTATCTAGTATTTGATCTACTAGGTCACCATCTGTGAGAGTGTCTTTTTCGGCAAAAATTTCTGAGGTTATTTCAACCAGAAAAGATTGTAGTCTTCCCTCATTCCAAGACTTATATGTCTCGTGTAGTTCTTGATTACTTAGTTTTCCAGCCTTTTTAAGCACGTCATACATTTCTGACGTGAGTTGCATAAGTCCGTACTCAATACCGTTATGTACCATTTTTACATAGTTTCCGGCAGATTTTGGTCCTAGGTATGCCACACAAGGTTCACCATTATATTTGGCAGAAACTGCTTCAAAAATAGGTTGTACGGCAGCATAGCCAGGTTTTGATCCTCCAGGCATTATGCTTGGGCCTTTGCGAGCTCCTTTTGCACCACCAGAAACGCCAGCGCCAAAAAAGTGTATTCCCTTTTCGGCAAGGTATGCTTCTCTTCGGTCTGTGTCTGTAAAGAAGGAGTTTCCTCCATCTATAATGATATCACCTTTATCTAAGTGCGGTAAGAGGCTTTCTATCACGATGTCTACTACTTTTCCGGCAGGTACTAATAGCATAATTTTACGTGGTGATGAGAGCGCTTTCGCGAAAGCGGAAACCTCTATAGTCGCATTTACTTTATCTACATTGCCGCCTTCATCTATGAGTGCTTGTACCTTTTCTGTATCAAGATCATTACCCATTGCTGTAAAACCATTATCTGCAACGTTAAGTATAAAGTTACGTCCCATAACGCCTAGTCCTACTAAGCCAAAATCATAAGTATTTTTCATAATTGATCTTTCTTTTACTACAAAACAACACCGCCTTGTAGTCGAAATTTTGTCTGTTACAATACACCACGCATCGCACATCAAAAATAGTGGAAAAATATTGGTTTTTTGTGGGTAAGTGGTGTCAAAGTCCGTTGGGAATGGTGTAAAGTTTCAATACTTTTGACCTTAAATAAAACTAGCTCATTATGCGCAAGACAGAGAATCAATTATTAGTCATTTTTGGCGCATCGGGAGACCTCACTGCCCGTAAATTAGTTCCTGCATTATATAAGCTTTATAAAGACAAGCATTTACCAGAGCACTTTGCTGTGCTAGGGGTGGCACGCAGCTTTATGACAGATGAGGAGTTTAGAAAACGTGTAGCATTAGAGAGTAAGTATCTTGATGATAGTGAGGAGTTTATAGCTGCATTTTCAGAAAAGCTGTTTTATGAGGACCTACATAAAAAGTACGATGTAGATTATAGGGAGCTTAACGAGCGTATTCAAGATCTTAATACGACGTATCAATGTGATAATAACATCATATTTTATCTATCTACACCGCCTAGTTTATTTGAGGCCATTGCAAAAAATCTAACAGCAAAGGGACTTAATGATGAACGCCTAGGGTGGAAACGCCTTATTGTAGAGAAGCCCTTTGGTTACAGTCTTGAGACTGCAAAGTCACTTAACGAGGGATTACACAGATATTTTAAAGAATCACAGATTTATAGAATAGATCATTACCTAGGTAAAGAGACCGTTCAAAATATACTCGTCACACGATTTGCAAACAGTATTTTTGAACCTTTATGGAACCGTGATTACATACACCACGTAGAGATTACAAATGCAGAGAGTGGAGGCGTAGAGTCTAGAGGTGGTTATTATGACAAGTCTGGAGCACTTAGAGATATGTTTCAGAGTCACTTACTGCAGCTTGTGGCCCTTATAGTTATGGAGCCACCACTCAGTGCAAACCCTGAGGAGATACGTAATGAAAAGATGAAAGCCCTTAAGTCTTTACGATTAATGACTGACCCAAAGGTGCTGGAAGAAAATACCATACGCGGTCAATATCTAGCCTCAGAGATAGAAGGAGAGAAAGTAAAAGGATACAGAGAAGAGGTAGATGTAGATCCAGATAGTACTACAGAGACCTATGCCGCCGTCAAGTTTTATGTAGATAACTGGAGATGGGCAGATGTGCCATTTTATGTGCGTACGGCAAAGCGTATGCCTACTAAGGTTACAGAAGTGGTGATACACTTTAAGTCTCCACACCATCAGATTTTTAAAAATTCTGATATGAATAAGGATAATAAACTCATTATACGCATACAGCCAGATGAGGGAATCTTAGTAAAATTTGGTGTAAAAGTACCAGGTCAAGGATTTGCAGTAGAGCGTGGTAATCTAGACTTTTATTATGAAAGCCTAGGTGACGAGTCACATATTATGGAGGCTTATGAGCGTTTATTACTAGACGCAATGCAAGGTGACGCTACCTTGTATGCTCGTGCAGATGAGGTAGAGGCAGCCTGGAGATTTACAGACCCTATCTTAGATCACTGGAAAAAAGGTGATGCAAAGATTTATGGATACTCTGCTGGTGTGTGGGGACCACAACACGCAGATGAGCTTATAGAAGGAAAGAGTATGTGGCGTAACCCTTGTGAGAACCTCGCAGACGATGCTGGATATTGCGTTATAGAATAACTAAAGAAACAAGATGAAACTACATATATCAAAAACTAAAAGCGACGTTGCTCAAGATTTTGCAAAATTTCTAATGGACCTTGCAAGTGATAAAAAGTCTATTACAGTAGCCCTTTCTGGAGGAAGTACCCCAAAAATAGTTTTTGATTACCTCGCGGCTAACTATAAGGAAGCAGACTGGTCAAAATTCCACTTTTACTGGGGTGATGAGCGTTGCGTGCTTCCTACAGATGAGCAGAGTAATTATAAGATGACGGTAGACCACTTGTTTTCTAAAATTGAACTACCAGAGGCAAACATACACCGCATACTAGGAGAGAATATTCCAGAGGCAGAGGCGGTGCGTTACTCAAAAGAGCTAGAAGAAACTCTAGCTTCTGAAAATGAGGTGCCACAATTTGACCTCGTGATTTTAGGAATGGGAGACGATGGGCATACGGCATCTATATTTCCGCACGAGATAGGTCTTTGGGATTCAGAAAACTGGTGTGAGGTAGCCACACACCCAGAATCTGGGCAGCAGCGTGTAAGTATTACAGGCGATGTTATAAACAATGCAAAGACTGTAGCATTTCTTGTTACGGGAGCTTCAAAACAAGAAAAGGTTAAGGTAATTATTAATAAAGAAGATAACTTTCTTGATTACCCTGCAAGCCTAGTCTCACCTCAATCTGGCGAGCTGCACTGGTTTATGGATGAAGAGGCGACCTTGCAGTTGTAAATTGTCGGCCTTATTTATCTTATTTATTTTAGAAGTCTTCTTGGGATAATTACGCTTTCGCGAAAGCGTAATAAAAATCTACATCATACCTCTTGATTTAATTACTTTTGCACACTTAAATTAATACAATGATAGCAGTAGATAATCTTGCAGTAGAGTTTAGCGGAGATACGCTTTTTAGTAACGTTTCTTTCACCATAAATGAAAATGACAAAATTGCCCTTATGGGTAAAAATGGTGCGGGTAAGTCTACTATGGTGAAGATTATTGCTGGTGTACAGAAAGCGACACGTGGTAACGTGCGTACGCCTAAGGATGCTGTCATTGCATACCTACCGCAACACCTCCTTACAGATGATGATTGTACAGTTATGGAGGAGGCTTCAAAGGCGTTTTCTACCGTGCTAGATATGAAGGCAGAGATGGATCGTCTCAATAAAGAGCTCGAGACACGCACAGATTATGAGTCTCAAGAGTATATGGATATCATTACTAAGGTGACAGATATCGGTGAGAAATTTTATGCCATTGAGGAGGTAAATATAGAAGAAGAGGTAGAGAAGGCGCTAAGAGGTTTGGGCTTCAAAAGATCAGATTTTAATAGGCCTACCAGTGAGTTTTCTGGAGGGTGGCGTATGCGTATTGAGCTTGCCAAAATTTTACTCAAAAAGCCTGATCTTATACTACTAGATGAGCCTACTAATCACGTAGATATTGAGTCGGTAATTTGGCTAGAAGATTTCTTACTTAACAAGGCAAAAGCCGTTATTGTGATCTCTCACGATAAGGCGTTTATAGATAATATTACAAACCGCACCATAGAGGTTACAATGGGGCGCATTTATGATTATAAAGCAAACTACTCTCACTATCTTGAGTTGCGTGCAGACCGTCGCTCACATCAAATAAAAGCGTACCAAGAGCAGCAAAAATTTATTGCAGATAACCAAGCCTTTATCGACAGGTTTAAAGGAACTTACAGTAAGACTAATCAAGTCTCATCTAGAGAACGTATGCTTGAGAAGCTTGAGATTATAGAGATAGATGAGGTAGATAACTCTGCGCTGGCACTTAAGTTTCCGCCGGCACCACGCTCTGGAGACTTTCCAGTAAAGGTAAAAGAGCTCACAAAAAAATATGATGATCATACCGTTTTTAGCAACGCAAGTATGGATATCGCTCGAGGCGAAAAGGTGAGTTTTGTAGGTAGAAATGGCGAGGGAAAATCTACAATGATTAAAGCCATTCTGGGCGAGATAGAAGTAGAAGGCGACTGTGAGCTAGGTCATAATGTAAAAGTGGGGTATTTTGCTCAAAATCAAGCAGCACTTTTAGACCCAGAGCTCACCATCTTCCAAACGGTAGATGAGGTTGCAAAAGGAGATATGCGCACACAGATTAAAAATATCCTTGGGCGTTTTATGTTTTCTGGTGATGCGATAGATAAAAAGGTAAATGTACTCTCAGGTGGAGAAAAGACGCGCCTTGCGATGGTAAAACTATTACTAGAGCCTGTAAATCTCTTAATACTTGATGAGCCTACAAATCACTTAGATATAAAGTCAAAAGATGTGCTTAAGGAGGCGTTACAAACTTATGATGGTACCCTCATACTCGTTTCTCACGATAGAGACTTCTTGCAAGGCTTATCAAAAAAGGTGTTTGAATTTAAAGAAAAACGTGTGATAGAACATTTTGAAACAATAGATGCTTTCTTAAAGCGTAATCGTATAGAAAACTTAAAAGAGATAGATCTTATGAAGTCTTAATACATCGTATTAGGATTTGCACTTTTTTCTGGCACCTGTTGTATAGAGTCCCAGTGTTCTACAATTTTTAGATTGTTATCAAATCTAAAAAAGTCCATCGTGATGTATTGATCATTACCCGGCCATACTTGATGTGTATGTAAGGCAACGAGGTCATCTTGAGCAATGGCGCGTACAAAGTTGATTGACTTTTCTGGATACTCAGCCTGCATTCTTTCAAAGTAATCTATAAACCCTTGTGTGCCATTTGCCACATCTGGGTTGTGCTGTATATACTCATCTCCTACATAGAGCTCAACAGCCTTTTTAGGATTACCTTCGTAAGCCATTTTGTAAAAGTTAATAGCATTTTCTTTCATCTGTGCACGTGTGTCCATAGCTTTTACTTTAGTTAAAATTGGTTACCATCATTTACTTCTACCCAGTAACCGTCTGGGTCTTGTATATATAATTGTCTCACCTTATCTGGGCGTGTTGATATTTCGTTTTTAGTACCTGGCCAGTCGTAATAGTCTAGATTGTAGTTTATAATGCTTTCGCGAAAGCGGTCAAAATCCCGCACAGCAAGCGCCAGGTGTACTCCTTTTGGAATACGTTTATCTAGGCTATCTACCTCGATAATATGTAACTCTTGTGTGCTGCCTAGTCTAAACCAGCGTATGTGGGGTTGCTCTGTGCCATCTTCTATTTCTTGTAAGCCAAATATCTTTTGGTAGAAGGCAACACTTCTCTCTAGGTCATTTACATTTATTGCATAGTGATCTATAGCCACTTCTATTTGTTGTGTTGTAGCCTCACTTGTGTCTATTTGTGCTTGCTCCTTACAACTCTGGATGAAAAAAGCAGTAGCAACAAGTGCTACTGCTTTGATATGTATATTTTTCATATTATTTACCTTGATCTACTGGTGGTGGTCCTGGTGGTACAATAGCTTCATAAACAGCATCGCCTTTACGCTCTTTATACTCTGCTTTTACCTCTTCTACAAGTTTTGGGTTTTCAAAAAGGTCTAGCATTGTCATACCCATTGCCTTGCTGGCATAGGTCATTCCTTTATGTCCTATAGACATACCGCCACAGGCTACAACTGCCCACGAGTGCCACGGTGTATCTTTAGGAGCTGTAGTTACACCTAGATTAATGTTTGCTACATTCCAGCTTACATCTCCTACATCTGTGCTTCCGCCACCTGGGTTTTCTCTAGTTTCTTCAAGTGGCTTGATAGCGCTATCCATACCTACTTGTGGTTTTCCTGTTACCTCTTGTATTTTTTTACCAAAGGCGATTTCTTCTGGAGTGTATGTGATAGGGCCTAGCAGCTCTAGGTTTTTTTGCATTGCTGCACCACCGGTTCTGTTTACTAGCACTTCATAAATACCAGAAATGAGAGATACTTTATAATCTACATTTGCAAGTATGGCGGCACCTTCTGCCATTTCTTGTACGCGCTTGTATACTGGCATCATTCCTTTGCGTTCTGTGTCACGCACGCGCATCCATAATCTCGAGTAATCTGGAACCACGTTTACTACTTGTCCACCATCTTGTATGTGGTAGTGCATACGTACCGTAGGTTTTACGTGCTCACGGTAGTAGTTTATACCTGTTGTATAAAGTTCTAATGCATCAGAGGCAGAGCGACCATTCCAAGGGTCTGCGCTGGCGTGTGCTGCTTGACCAAAAAATTCTATTTTAAAATCTACAAGGGCAAGTGAGCTTTGTACATCTGCCTTAATTTCGGCAGCTGGGTGCCACGATACATTTACATCTACACCGTCCCATACGCCGTCACGTACCATCCATATTTTTCCAAAGAATTTTTCTTCAGATGGGGTACCCATAAATTTTACAGTTCCTTTTATTTTTCCTGCTTCTATTTGCTCTTTAATAGCAATTGCTGCCCCTAGGCTTGCCGCACCAAACATATTGTGACCACAACCGTGACCAGCCTGCCCTTCGTTAAGCGGATTCTTAGTAGGCTCTGTTTTTTGAGAGAGTCCTGGTAATGCGTCAAACTCGCCTAGTACGCTTATCACTGGGCTACCAGATCCATAGGTAGCAACAAAGGCAGTAGGCATACCAGCAACGCCGCGCTCTACGGTAAACCCTTGTTTCTCCGCATAGTCTGCTAGAATTTTAGCCGATTGTGTTTCTTCAAAGGCAGTTTCTGCCAGTGCCCAAATCTCGTCTGAGATGCGTATGAGTTCTTTTTCGTGTTTTTCGACAGAGGCAATTACGGCCTTCTTGTTTACAGACATCTTTTGAGCAGAGAGGCTCAACGTCATAAGTCCTAATGCGTAGAGGAGTACTTTTTTCTTCATAAAATGGTTGATTTATAGTAGCTTCTAAGATAGTAAAAAAGGATAAGACAAATTTCTTACCCATTATAGCTACTATATACATCTATTATACCTTCTCTAAAAATGTACAGCGAGTATAATGTACCAGACCGTCACCGCCCATAACCAGCATATTATGATATATAGAATGGTACGTAATAGGGTAGAAGCGATGATTTTTTTTATAAAGTGAGCTGCCAGTCCTGCCCAGATGAAGCCTAGCGACCAGAACATACCAGCACCTATAACCGCTGGCCAGACCCAGTCTCCCGTCCAGCTAGAAAAACTTGGGTACGAAGTAAATAAAAAAGATACCGTGTAATATAGAGCAGCCCCTAGCGCCCCCATACTTAAGAGTCCCAATGCGCAGGTGACTATTGCGGCAATTATAGAAAAACGCGTGGTAAATGATAAGGGCTTCCAGTATTTGAGCACAAGTTGATGTCTATGTGTGAATGCTAAAAGTAAGGTAATATACGCTTTCGCGAAAGCGTTCTAAGCAACCGCTTCTTTGTATGTCTTAAGACAGCGCTCTCTTGCCTCTTTGTGATCTACCATTTTATCTGGATACGAAAGCTCTTGAAGCTCTGGCACCCATTTATTGATATATTCCTTTTGCTTGTCAAATTTATCAACCTGTGTCATCGGGTTAAAAATTCTAAAGTAAGGTGCAGCGTCTACTCCAGAGCCTGCTGCCCACTGCCAGTTACCCACGTTTGAGCTCATATCATAATCGAGTAGCTTTTCGGCAAAGTAGGTTTCTCCCCAGCGCCAGTCTATAAGTAGGTGCTTGCATAAAAAGCTCGCTGTGAGCATACGCACACGGTTGTGCATATAACCCGTTGCATTGAGCTCGCGCATACCAGCATCTACTAGGGCATAGCCCGTCTGGCCGTTTTTCCATTTTTCAAACTCTTCTTCATTATTACGCCAGTCTATACGGTCATATTTTGATCTAAAGGCTTTGTCTTTAGTATGCGGGAAGTGATATAAAATTTGCATAAAAAACTCACGCCATATGAGTTCGCTCCAGAAAACCTCGTTAGTCTGAGCGATTGCTTTTTTTACCATTTTACGTACGGAAACTGTACCAAAACGTAAGTGCGGCCCCAATCGCGATGTCCCATCTTGTGCGGGAAAATTGCGGGTGTCCTCATAGTTTTCTATAAGGGTAGGGGTTACGTCATAATCTGGCACCTCAATGCTAGATTTTTTAAAACCCATATCTACCAGCGTGACATTAGGCAGTCTACTATGGTCTATAAGATTGTCAAGATACTGCGAGGTGTAATGTATGATGAGGTCTTTATCTTCATCAAAAGTCGCTTTCCACTTATTTTTAAAAGGTGTGTAGACCACATAAGGATCGCCATCTCCTTTTACAATCTCATCCTTTTCAAAAATCACTTGATCTTTAAAGGTGGTAAATGAGATATCATTTTCTTCTAGTAGTGATGCAATCTTTTTATCACGCTCTAAGGCATACGGCTCATAATCTCTATTTGTGATCACTGCCTGCACATCATAATCCGCTATGAGCTCTTTAAAAATTTGTTCTGGAGTGCTGTAAAACATTGCCAGCGAGCTGTCGTGCTCTGCTTGCAGTGTGTCACGCATTTTTTGTAATTCATTATAAATAAAAGTAACGCGGGCGTCGTCTTCTGGGAGTTTATCAAGAATTTCTTTATCAAAGATAAAAATAGGTAAGACCGGGTAGTCTCCCTTTAGTGCTTCTAGAAAACCTACATTATCATCCAGTCGTAAATCACGACGAAACCAAAATATTGTTACTTTTTTTGTGCTCATAGATTACAAATTTAAGGCTTTAAGAAATGGGGGTTTCTTAAAGCCTTGATTGGGTTTTTGTACGCTTTCGCGAAAGCGTTCTAAACCTCTTTATTAAATACTTAGTTTACATTAAGTGTACTCATACCACCATCTACACCTATCACTTGACCAGTGATCCAAGTGCTGTCATCACCAAGTAAAAAGGCTGCTGCATTTGCAATATCTTCTGAGGTACCTACACGTTTAAGCGGGTGGCGCTCGTTCATCATTTCTTTTTTCTTGTCGTTGCTTAAGAGACGCTTTGCAAGTGGTGTGTCTGTAAGTGATGGTGCTATTACATTTACACGTAGCTTAGGTGCATACTCTGCTGCGAGTGCTTTGGCAAATCCTTCTATAGCTCCCTTTGCAGCGGCAACACTTGTGTGAAAAGGCATTCCCACCTTTACAGCAACCGTACTGAAGAAAACGAGACTTGCTTGCTCAGATTTCTTAAGGTGCTCCATCACCTGGTGTACCACGTTTACCATACTCAAAAAATTAAGCTCCATATCTTTACGGAAGGTGTCTACCGTGAGCATTTTAAAAGGCTTTAAGTTTATAGTACCTGGGCAAAATACAAAACCATCTAGGTGGTCTGGCAACTGGCTTAGGTCTAGCTCATCCTTTTCTGTGTCATACTCGATGTAGTTTACATCTAGATTACCTAGATTCTCATTAGTACGAGAAGCGACATATACCGTGTGGTCTTGGTATAGCTTGCTTGCGATTTCAAAACCTATTCCGTGGCTTCCTCCTATTAATAGTATGTTTTTGCTCATAGTGTTATTTTTATGCGTGTTAGGCTAGTATATCTTGTTTAAGTGTAGTTGCTGTTTGTTCTGGGCTTTTATAAACACCAAATTTATCTTCGAGGGCTTTCTTTCTGTATTCAAAAATCTCTTCTAGTTTTGGTTTTACCAGATAAGGGTGTGCAAGTCTTCCTAAAAAGCCTGCAGGTACTTTATAGTCTACAATATCTTCCATCTCCACGCCACCTGGTATCTCTTTTATAAAGTGCTTGTGATGCCATAGGGCATAAGGACCGTACTTTTGCTCATCTACAAAATAGGCACCTTCCTTTACACTTATGATTTCTGTAACCCACTGCATCTTGATATTTGCAATAGGGGTGACGGTGTATTGTATAAGTTGGCCAGCATACACCGGTCTATCTGCACCAGAGATGATATTAAAATTCATATAATCTGGAGTGATGGTACCTAGGTTACGTGCGTTTGATAAAAACTGCCAAGCCTCATCTACACTTATAGGTAGATTTTGCTTAGAATGTATTTGGTAGATTTTCATAGTTTCTTTTCTGATTATAAAAATACAATCAAAATGTTTATCAATACAAGCTATTTAGTTAAACAAAAATTAAATCTATTAGAAATAGCCTTTTAATCGTGGTAAGAAGTAGCGCTAGTTTCCTGTTTATGGCAGAGAGGTAATATAAAATTAAGAATGATTATCTTTTAAGTTATGAAATCAGAACGTCCACTTCCAGAGATATTTACTCGTGTCCTATGGCAAAAGGAGGAAGCACTTATCGCACGCTATCATACCATACGTGAGTACATCCTTAAAACTTATCCGGGTGTAAATGAGCTATTGTATCATACACACGCGTTAACGAGTGTATTTACAGTGTCAGAAAAGATGAGTGATGGTTTCTGTCTTATCCCTATATATACTGCACATCTCAACTTGGGTTTTCAGCGGGGAGTACTATTAAATGATAGTTTACAGCTACTAGAAGGTACTGGCAAGCTTATGCGCCATATACCTATAAAGAATCTGGATGATTTCCATAAGGAAGCGGTTTATCATCTCATAGATGAGGCTTATCAACTTGCTATAGAAGATGCGGGTGCTAGTAGCGCATTAAATGGTAAAACTATTTCAAAAATAAAGAGTATTTAAGCATCACAACACTGCTCGTCTTTTACGAGCTTGCAACTTGCTACGGCTAGTATTGCGCCTATAAATGGAGCGGTAACATAGAGCCACAGAGGTTCCCATTGCCCAGAAAAAATAGCAGGACCTATAGATCGCGCAGGATTCATAGACGCATTAGTCATAGGTCCCGCAAACATTGCTTCTAGCAATACGACACCACCTATGGCTATTCCAGCGATGATGCCTATTTCTTTTGCACCTGTAGATACGTTTATGATGACCAGCATTAAGAAAAAGGTGAGGAGTATCTCTAGTACAAAAGCCTTATAATGTTCAAAAGAAGGAACGGTGCTTCCTAAAAATTCACTCTCGGGAAACAAGAACCACAACATCGCACCGGCAAGTGTAGCTCCTAGTAGTTGTGCAATGATATACTTAGGCACCTCTCTCCACGCAAATTTCTTTGCATAAGCAAAAGCTACTGTCACCGCAGGGTTAAAGTGCGCACCAGATATATCGCCAAAGGCATAGATCATAGCCATCACAATAAGCCCCCAGGTAATTGCAACACCGGGGTGGGTAACGGCGCCGCCTGTAATCTCGTTTACTGTCATAGCGCCACAACCACAAAAAACCATTGTAAATGTTCCTATTATTTCGGCTATGTAGCGTTTCATATGTGCTGTTTTGCGGTAAAGATACAGAGCGTTATATTAAGGTTTTGTTAACATATGACGCATTTTAACATCTTATTTTTGTGTGAGGAAATTTTCGCGAAAGCGTAAAACAATTCCATAACCAATAAAGTCAAGCATTATGAAAAAATTACTTTTTGTAGCCTTCTTAGGTCTTATGACGGCAGGAGCTACAGCACAAATTGAAACACCAGCACCTAGCCCAGCAGCAAAGGTGATGCAAACGGTAGGTCTTACAGATGTTACTCTTGAGTACTCTAGACCTGCAATGAGAGGACGTACTATTATGGGTGACCTTGTACCTTACGGTGCAATGTGGCGTACAGGAGCAAATGCAAATACTACCGTTGAGTTTTCTACACCAGTAACAGTTGCAGGTACAGAGCTTAAGGCAGGAAAATATGCAGTATACACAAAGCCTACAGCATCTACTTGGGAAGTTTACTTCTACACAGATACAAATAACTGGGGTACACCTCAAAAGTGGGATGATAGCAAGGTTGCTGCAAAGGCAACGGCAAAGGCACAAATGAGCAATATGCCAGCAGAGTCTTTTACTATGGGAATCAACCATCTGTCTAACGATGGTGCACACCTTACAATGCAATGGGATAAAACCTATGTAGCTGTACCATTTACAGTGCCGGCAAACGAGACAGTACTTGCGAGTATAGATAAGATGATGGCAGGACCAGGTATGGGTGATTACTATGCTGCAGCAGTATATCTCTCTAGCACAGGGCAGTCACTAGATAAAGCAAAGACGTATATGGATAAAGCGATGTCTATGAACAAAGATCCTAAGTTCTGGCAACTACGCCAGCAGTCATTATTACTTGCAAAGGTAGGAGACAAAAAAGGAGCTATAAAAGCGGCACAGGCGTCACTTAAAGGAGCAAAAGAAGCAAAAAATCAAGACTACGTAAAGATGAACACAGACTCACTAAAAGAGTGGGGAGCGATGTAATCATTGTTTAGTTCGCTTTCGCGAAAAAGTAAGAGCCCTCACACGAGGGCTTTTTTTATGTCTAGTAGTCACAAATTACCTAGCAGATGCGTGTAAAAAAGAGCCATTCATTGCGCTTTTAACTTCGCAGCTCTTTGTATCTTTGTGTAACTTTTAAAAACAAATTATGAGTTCATACGATGTAGCCGTTATAGGCTCTGGTCCTGGTGGATATGTTGCAGCAATACGTTGTGCACAACTAGGAATGAAAACAGCAATAATAGAAAAATATAGTACACTAGGAGGAACTTGTCTTAACGTAGGGTGTATCCCGTCTAAGGCGCTTCTAGATTCATCACACCACTATGAAGATGCCATCAAGCATTTTGAAGAGCACGGTATCGAGGTAGGTGATGTAAA
The DNA here is from genome assembly GCF_000152925.2 of Dokdonia sp. MED134. Lineage (NCBI taxonomy): Bacteria > Pseudomonadati > Bacteroidota > Flavobacteriia > Flavobacteriales > Flavobacteriaceae > Dokdonia > Dokdonia sp. MED134. The sequence continues at coordinate 3,180,448 of NZ_CP009301.1, forward strand.
ATTTAACCTAGAGAAAATGATTGCCCGCAAGCAAAGCGTAGTAGACGTTACTACAAAGGGTATTGAGTTCTTAATGGGTAAAAATGAGATAGACGTTTACCAGGGTGTGGGATCTTTTAAAGATGCTACACACATAGATATCGCAGGAGAAAAGAACCTGACTATAGAGGCAAAAAATACCATTATAGCAACAGGATCTAAGCCTAGCACGTTACCTTTTATAAACATAGATAAAGAACGTATCATCACTTCTACAGAAGCATTAAAACTTCCAGAAGTACCTAAGCACCTTGTTGTGATAGGTGGTGGTGTGATAGGTCTTGAGCTTGGTCAAGTATACAAGCGTCTAGGTGCAGAGGTAACCGTAGTAGAGTATATGGATCGTATCATCCCTACGATGGATGGCGCTCAGAGTAAAGAATTACTTAAAGTCTTTAAGAAGCAAAAAGTAAAATTTGCCCTATCTCACGGAGTTACTGCTGTAGAGCGTGACGGAGATGAGATTACCATAAAAGCGACAAATAATAAGAAAGGTGTAGATGTAGAGTTTAAGGCAGACTACGTACTTGTAGCTGTGGGACGTCGTGCCTATACAGACGGTCTTAACCTTGATGCCGTAGGTATCAAGACAGATGAGCGTGGTAAAGTAGAAGTAAACGAGCACCTGCAAACGAATGTGTCAAACATTTATGCTATAGGTGATGTGATAAAAGGAGCAATGCTCGCTCACAAAGCCGAAGAAGAAGGAACACTCGTTGCCGAAATTCTTGCAGGTCAAAAACCACATATAGATTACAACCTTATACCAGGTGTAGTATATACTTGGCCAGAAGTTGCCTCTGTAGGTAAAACCGAAGAGCAACTTAAAGAAACTGGAGTAGCCTACAAGTCTGGACAGTTCCCTATGCGTGCATTAGGACGTAGCCGCGCGAGTGGTGATACAGACGGATTTGTAAAAATACTTGCAGATAAGGAAACAGATGAGGTACTAGGCGTACATATGGTAGGAGCTCGTGTAGCAGACCTTATAGCCGAAGGAGTAACCGCAATGGAGTTTAGAGCAAGTGCAGAAGATATTGCACGTATGAGCCACGCACACCCTACGTATGCAGAAGCTGTAAAAGAAGCTGCCCTCGCTGCAACCGAAGATAGACCTATACACATCTAGTCACTACTAGAATGATATACCATAAAAAAACCTGCTAGAGATAGCAGGTTTTTTTTGGGTTTATGGGTTATTACGCTTTCGCGAAAATTATTAGTGGCTTATATTACTTCTCTTTTTTAGCGATATAATCTCTAACAAGGTCGTTGTAGCACCTCATAGAAGTAAATTGTGTGCAGCTTTCTCCTATTAGTTCTATGCCATATTGATCTCTGATTCTTTCTTCAAACTTCTTATCTGGGTTGTATTCTTCTTGAAAATACTTTATCTGTTTGTTTATTACATCTTGCTTAAATTTCTTTGTGATTTTCACACACGAATCAAACCCAAGAAATTCATAGTACTCAATTATACTTTTATTGCATTGTACTCGATCAAAATTGGTCTTTGCAAGTCGAATATTACAAAATAATGACAATACAAGAAAAGCTGCTGCTGGAAACAATAGGAAAGTTTTGAAGCTTTTCTTTAGTAAGAAAATTAAGGCGTAAACAAAGAGAATTAGTGTTGCGATAAATAACAAGGATCTCGCATAAATAAGGTCATATATTATGCTTAAAACAGGATCTCGATAATAGAAATTAATATTTAATAAAATAATATCAACTAATAAGGTAATAATAATTAGTGATAAAAGCTTTGTCTCTTTTTCTTGATTAAGAAAACTATTTCTGTTCATATGAAGATGTAATAAGCTTAATATTCATTTTCTGATAATTCATAACCACTTACTTTTTAAGGCTTGTACTCCCTTTTCTACTCCGACGTAATAGTCACCTCGTCTAAATTCTGGAATGATTGTGGAGTCAATAATTTTTTTACAGATTTTATCTGTTAGAATTTTTTCAGTTCCATATCCTGTTGTAATCCTAATTTTTCTTAAGTTTTTACTCATCACTATGAGTAATCCATTGTTAGATTTTACTTTTCCGATTCGCCATTCATTTCCTAGATCTGTCGAATAATCTTTTAGGTTATGATAAGGTGTAATTGAATCAATAGTAACAATCACAATTTCTCTTGAAGTAGCTTCTTCGTAATCATTTAAAATCTTAGTTAAACTTGAGTTTTGCTCTTCACTGAAGATACCTTCATAGTCTGATACCACACCTAAAGGTGTCGGAAAACGAAGTAAGTTTTCTTTGCTAGGGGTACCTACTTTCTTGCTTGAACTCTCATTGCTATCATTCCATACTCGATATGAATTATAGGCTGCTAGTGGTACGCCTATAAGATTAGGAAGAATGTACGACGCAAAGAAAAATAGGAAACTAATGATTCCAATTACAGTTACGACCTTTCTCATTTTTGATTTTATAATGATTTAAACTAAAAGAGACATTAAGTCTTATTATGCTCAATTTTAAGTGATTGTCTAAATATACAAGCTATAAAAGTCTGAAGTCACTATGTTTTTACTTTAGTTTTTATGGGTTATTAACATTATAGTTTCTCTTACTATATCCTCCCAATTTTCAACTATTTTGAACACCAAAGGAGAAATAAAATAAGGTCGTTTTGTATTTTTGCAGCTCTTAAAAAGAGTACATATGTGGTACAGACGCGCGCTTAAAATATCAATCATTTTCTTATACCTCATTATCATCGCAGGGGCGGTGGTACGTATGACGGGAAGCGGTATGGGTTGCCCAGACTGGCCGCAGTGTTTTGGGTACTTAGTACCTCCTACAGAAGAGAGCGAGCTGCAATGGGAGCCTAACCATAGTTATGAAGATGGACAGGTCATTATACGTAATGAGTCTCTGCGCGTTGCCCCAGCAGATTTTACTTCTGGAGCCACCTATAATGAGCAAAACTGGGACACTTATGACACGCACGACTATGCCAGCTTTAACGTATGGCACACCTGGATAGAGTATATAAACAGGCTTGTAACGGCACTAGCCGGTATCCCTATGTTACTTATGGTGGTACTCGCTTTCTGGTACTGGAAGGGGCGCAAGGGGCTCATTTTTGCCACCTTTATGGTGTTGCCTTTAATGCTTTTTCAGGCGTGGCTGGGTAAGCAAGTAGTAGACTCAAACTTACTACCGGTAAAAATCACCATCCATATGATTGCGGCACTCTTTATCGTAGCGCTACTCTTGTTCTTGTGGTATAAATCACAGCATAAAGAGATGGGGATTACGCTTTCGCGAAAGCGTACTTATGACCCTGTTTTTAAAAACCTCATTGTGATCGCTAGTATACTCACGCTTGTGCAAATTGCACTAGGCACACAAGTACGACAGTATGTAGATGAGCGCGTGGCAGAAGTAGGCTATGAGGCAAAGGAGTTATGGCTTAACCCAGCTACGGTATGGTTTTATGTACATAGATCTTTTTCTATACTCGTGACATTATTAAACCTATATATATTCTGGCGTAATAAAAACTTACTGCTAGGGCATTCTAAGTTACTTAACTGGACGCTCATACTCATTGCTTTAGAGGTGGTGACAGGTATCGCGATGTATTATATAGATTTCCCGTTTGGGAGTCAGCCATTACATTTAGTCTTAGCGTCATTACTTTTTGGGGTTCAGTTTTATATTTTGTTAGAAAGTTTCCCAAAAAGGGAGGCTATCACACCTACGATATAGGGATAAACCAAGTATCTTTACCATCTTAAAATTTGTACAATGATTTACCGTTTTAGAGCAATTCTAGACACAGAAGAAGATGTTTTTCGCGATCTTGAGATCGAAGCTGCGGCTACGCTTGAAGACTTGCATAATGCTATAAACCAGTCTTTTGGGTTTGATGGGGCAGAGGTTGCTGCTTTTTACCTAAGTGATGATACCTGGATGCAGGGCGAGGAGTTTGCCCAGTTTGAAATGGGTGAGGGTGAGAGCCAGTTGCGACTTATGAATGAGACGTCACTAGACGGGCTTCTGGGAGAACACCAGACGCGTCTTATATATGTATATGACTTCTTAAATATGTGGCGTTTTCTTGTAGAGCTTGCAGAGATTACAGAGCCAGAAGATGGTGTGACGTATCCTAACCTTATGTTTGTACAAGGGCAAGTGCCAGACCAAGCGCCAGAGTTTGAGATGGAGCCACAAGACGAGGAAGATGAGGATGATGATGAGTTTAATGATGATTACAACATCGACGATTTTGACGATTTAAGTTTTGATGAGAACTGGAATTAGTATTCTTGTATCTCTTTATAACCTAACCTGTGTGCATCGCATACATCACAACACATACATACGACTATGATAAATTTATATAGCGCTCAGATAGAGTCACTATCTATACACCGTATAGGTAATAAAGGAAAGGCAGAAGGACTTTTTGTATCTCAAGACCCGTATCCTTTAAGTGATGAGCTTACTCCGCTTATTAAGGAGTTTTTCTTTAAGCCTTTTAGAGAAAAGGAAGAGAACTACTATAAGTTTTTTCACGATCAAGATTTAGAGTTCAACACGCTTTTTACGTTAGCAAAGAAGATTTTTGATAATCCGCACGGGACGCATTTACTCTCCGAGGATATTGCAAAACACTTATATGAACAAAGTGATCACCCGCACATTAAGGCTGGTGAGTTGTATATCGCACACCTAGAAGGCGTGCAGATAGATAATATCAAGACAGATGCTTTAGGTATTTTTAAGAGTGAGTTAAAGCAGGATTTCTTGCAGTTTCGCGAAAGCGGGACAAACCTAGAGATGATACTTGAGCAAGGTATTAATCTTAATAAACTAGATAAAGGCTGTCTTATCTTTAACCATGAGGAGGACGAAGGGTATAAGGTACTCTCTGTAGATTCTAACCGTTATGACACAAAGTACTGGCTAGAGAATTTTATGGGTGTAGAGACCTTTGAAGATGATAACTTCTACACAAAGAAGTATCTTAAGTTTTGTCAAGACTTTGCAAAAGACGTAGTACTCCCTGCCGAAGATAAAAAGGAAGAAGTGCTGTTTATGAACCGCGCTGTAAATCACTTTGCAAAAAATGACACCTTTGAGGAAACGGCTTTTATGAATGACGTGATAGATAATCCGGATCTTATTCCAGAGTTTCGCCATTATAAAACAGAGCAGTCGCCTAAGTATAAAATAGAAGACCTTACAGACTTCTCGATAAGCAATAAAGCGGTTACAGCACAGCGTAAGAAAATAAAAAGTGTGATTAATCTTGATACCAATATCCAGATTAAAATGGACTTTATTAACCCAGAAAGCGCAGAGAAATTTGTAGAAAAAGGATGGGATGAAGAAAAGCAGATGTACTACTACCTTGTGTACTTTAACAAGGAGCAGAACTAAGCCTTTCCATATTACATAAAAAAAGCGTAGCTAGATAGCTACGCTTTTTTTATGCTTTAAATCTCTTTTATGAGACGTTTAAGACTGATGTCTTCATAATTACGTTTTACAAACTCTAGCGCTGCACGTAGTACGGCTCCCATATTTGCAGCACGTTTAAATTTGAGATCACTTGTAAAGTCAAAAATATCTGCTCGTAGCTGGCGCACATTCTCACGAGGAGAGATATTATCTGTAGCCATTACACGTAGTAATCTCGTGAGTCTCTTTTTACCATTGAGAATTCTCCTTGCAAGAAGTGCTCTCTCTTCATTACGGTATTGCTCGATAGAACGGTTGTCTAGTCGCTTTGCAACTAGTTGTACCAGTCTTATGTTTTCTTTGAAAATAGCAGGCTGATATACTTTAAAATTACCTTCAAAACACTGTTGGTCAAAATCTATTGCGCGTATTTTATAACGTACCGTGTCAAAATCGTGGGTAGGGATGATAACGTAGTTATAAGCTCTCATATCACCCAGTAGGGTAATCATACAGCGCTCGTTAAACTTTACAAACTCCTTTGCGATTTGTGTAAGACCTAGGTCGTCACACTCGCTGAGGTGATTTTTTATAAACTCATCACCTGGTATACCGGAGATGTGCTCTTCTATAAGCGTGTCTTCATATACCAGAAAGTTAATACGGTTAGGCGATAAGATGTGCTCAAGCTCAAGTCCATAAACTCTACTAGCATCTGCCTGCTTTACATAAAAGTATACGTAGTTATTATTATAAATATTAAGCACCTTAATACGAAAGGGCTTAGAGTTACCAAAAGTGCAAAAGTCTATACCCGCAATGCGTAGGTAATCAAAGATATTCTCATTACCATCTGAGTGCAGCTGGGTATAAATACGTTTGAGATTATACTCTATCTCATCTTGTTCAAACTCGGGATAGTAAACACGTATCCAGAGCGTGTCATTATCTTCTTTATCAAAAACACTCACACCACCAGAAAACCTAAGCAGATCTTCATAAGAGATCGTAACCTCAGATGTCCTTGCGTAGGTGTCTAGATAGGAAAGAAGCTTCTCATTTACGGGGAATGAGGGTTTCTTTTTAGACATCAGTTTGTTTTCCATTGCGGGGTGTTTTTATGTAAAGATACTAAAGGCGTGTAACAAAAGGTCTACATAGCCGTCTTGTAAACACTAGCAATCAAAAAACATACTTCATATTGGAAACAATCCTAACGATTAATAATCTAACGAAACATTACGGCCTTGTAAAGGCTGTAAATGACCTCTCGTTTACGATAGAAAAAGGAAACGTATATGGCATACTAGGCCCTAACGGTAGTGGTAAATCTACCACCCTAGGTATGGTGCTTAATGTGGTAAACCCTACTTCAGGAAACTTTCACTGGTTTGATGGGTCAGACACTACACATAATGCTTTAAAAAAGGTGGGAGCTATTATAGAGCGACCTAACTTTTACCCATATATGACTGCGGCACAAAACTTACAGTTAGTCTGTAAGATAAAAGATGTCCCGTCAGATAAGATTCAAGAAAAACTTGAGATTGTAGGACTTCTAGATCGTATGCATAGCAAGTTTAGTACCTACTCACTAGGTATGAAACAACGTCTAGCCATTGCCTCTGCACTTCTTAACGATCCAGAGATACTTATACTAGATGAGCCTACAAATGGTCTTGACCCACAAGGTATACACCAGATACGTGAGATTATAAAGAAAATTGCCGCAGGGGGTACTACCATACTACTTGCCTCTCACTTACTAGATGAGGTAGAAAAAGTATGTACACACGTAGTTATCTTACGTAAAGGCGTAAAGTTATATTCAGGACGAGTAGATGCGATGAATGCCAGTCACGGCTTTTTTGAGTTGCGCACAGATAACTTATCTATGCTCGAGACCTATCTCAATGCCCACTCAGATTTTGGCGAGGTAAAGATAGAAGGCGACTTGCTCACTGGGTTTTTATTAAACCCGCTAGAAGCCAAAGAGCTCAACACGCAACTACACCAGCAAGGTATCGTGCTCACGCACCTTGTAAAGCGCAAAGAGAGCTTAGAAGAGCAATTCCTTGAATTAACTAAAAACTAAACAACCCAATGTTACGACTACTCACCATAGAATATCATAAACTCAGACACAGTAAGACATCACGTGTCCTTATCATAGGGTACTTTGTATTACTATCTGCTATAGCACTGCTTGCCTCATTTAAGTTTAACTTATTTGGATTAGAGTTTAGGCTTGCAGATCAAGGTATTTTTAACTTTCCATACATCTGGCACTTTAATTCTTTTATAGCCGCTATTCTTAAATTTTTCTTAGCCGTTGTAATAGTATCAATGACCGCAAACGAGTATAGCAATAGAACGCTTAAACAAAACCTCATAGACGGTTTGAGTAAGAAGGAATTTATACTCTCTAAGTTCTTAACCGTTGTTGTTTTTTCAGCTTTATCAACGTTGTTTGTATTTATTTTAAATATAATTCTTGGATTGATTTTTTCTGACTTTAATGAGTTATCAATTATTTTTTCGGATTTAGAGTTTTTGATTGGTTTCTTTTTCAAACTAGTAGGTTTCTTTTCGTTTTGTCTTTTTTTAGGTATTCTAATAAAAAGATCTGCTTTTGCGCTAGGCTTTTTGTTGTTCTGGTGGATATTTGAATGGATAATATTTATTGTTCTAGGAATCTTAGTAGCAAAAGATTTTGCTTGGAAAGTATGGGACTTACTACCTCTTGGTTCAATGTGGAATTTACTGAATGAACCTTTTACAAGATTAGAAATTGCACAAACTGTTGCCAGTCAATTAGAAACTGATATGGTATTGAACTATGGTGTTGAGTGGTATGAGATAGCTATCGTATCGGTATGGACGTTCTTATTTATATATGCAAGTTTACTATTGTTAAAGAAAAGAGACTTGTAGTATCACGCTTTCGCGAAAGCGTAATCAATCACAATGCAACCTCAAAAGGGTTGCATTTTTTGTATATTCATATCAGAAATCAGTCCTGGCGGTGACTTAAAAACCTAATGCTTTAATCATCTTGAAAAAGTGATGGTAGTTGAAACCCCGTTTATAGCTGAAAATTAAAAGGATAATACCCTGTAAAGTACTGTGAATCTTAAAAAATAACCTATTTTCGCGAGAATGTCTATGACCTTTAAAGATCTCAATCTCGATAAATTTTTGTGGAATGCCCTAGATGATATGGGGTACACACAACCTACTCCTATACAGGTAGATGCACTTGCGCCTGTAATGTCTGGAAGTGACGTAGTAGGAATTGCTCAAACCGGTACAGGTAAAACATTTGCATACCTCTTACCTATACTAAGAACATTACCATACTCAAGACAAGAAAACCCTCGTGTACTTATTCTAGTCCCTACTAGAGAACTTGTACTACAAGTGGTAAACGAACTTGAAAAGCTCACAAAATACATAGATGTGCGTATTGCGGGTGTTTATGGTGGTTCTAATATCAATACCCAGAAAGCACTCATTGCTCAAGGGCAAGATATTGTAGTAGCAACACCTGGTAGACTGTATGATCTAGCCGTGAGTAGAGTATTGCAACTTAAATCTATCCAAAAGGTAGTGATAGATGAGGTAGATGTGATGCTGGATCTAGGTTTTAGACCACAGCTTATGAACATTTTTGACATTCTGCCAAAAAGGAGACAGCACATTATGTTTAGCGCCACGATGACAGAGGATGTAGATGCGCTTATCAAAGATTATTTTAACAAACCTAAGTTCATAAAAGTTGCTCGTAGTGGGACACCGCTAGAAAATATAAAGCAAGTAGGGTATAAGATACCTAACTTCTATACCAAGGTTAACTTTATACTGGAGGAGCTCGCTTCCGCGAAAGCGTACCCAAAAACGTTGTTATTTGTAAGAGACAAGCGTATGGCAGACAGGCTATACCTCAAGCTTGAAGAAGCGTTTCCAGGGCAAGTAGATCTCATACACTCTAACAAGACACAAAATTACCGTATAAACAGTATCAATGCCTTTTCTGAAGGTAAAGTACGTATGATGGTAGCGACAGATGTAATGGCGCGTGGTCTTGATATAGATGATATAACACACGTTATAAATGTAAACACACCTCGTTTTCCTGAAAACTATTTACATAGAATAGGGCGTACGGGTAGAGCACAAAAAGAAGGTACTTCAATAGTATTAAGCACTCCAGCCGAAGATGCTTTTCTAGAAGAGATAGAAGCGCTTATGGGCGTAAAAGTACCTATAGAGACGCTGCCAGAAGATGTTCAAATCTCTAAAGAACTCACACCAGAAGAGCGACCAGAAGCCAAAGAAATTTTTAATCCTCATAAATGGAATAAAAATGATGAGGATGCTCCGGGACCAGCTTTTCACGAGAAGAGTGAGAAAAACTCTAAGGTAAATCTGGGAGGTTCTTACAGAAGAGAAATTGCAAAAAAATACAAGAAGCCTAAGACTAGAGGCGATAAAAACTATAATAAAAGAAATAAACGCAAGTAAACAATGAAGCGACTACTGCAGATGTTAGGGATCTGTCTAGCCGTACTACTATTACACTCTTGTTTTGACAAGAGTAAGTATGCCCCCGAGCCTTACCTAAGGCCGCTAGAGATAATAAAACTATCTGATCAAGACTATATGCACGTCTCATATCTCAAAGACGGTAAAGATGGTTACATACCTTGTAATGGTTATATACGTAAGGAGGGTGATGAGGTTTTTGTATTTGAGACACCCTTAGATGATTCAACATCTGTACAACTTATTGACTTTATACAAAATGATCTTAATGCGACCATAAAGGCCGTTATGGTGAGTCACGCTCATATAGATGGCGCAGGCGGTGTAAAAGCATTTAATGAAGCAGGCATACCTACATATGGCTCGTCAAAAGCGGCAGCATTACTTGCTAGAGATACAATTACCTTAAGTAATACATTTCAGCTTAAAGATAGTTTGATGCTAGGGAAGACCCTCATCAAGATGGATTACTTAGGTCCTGCACATACAGATGATAATGCGATAGCCTATCTAGAAGGACCAGAGATATTACTAGGCGGGTGTATGATAAAATCTCTAGAAGCTGGAAAAGGCAATCTAGCAGATGCAAACCTAAAGGAATGGGCAAAGACCGTAGCCACAGCAAAGTATCTGTATCCAGATGTAAAACAAGTAATACCAGGTCACGGGATGCGTGGAGACAGCACACTGCTTACCTATACCATAAAAATGTTTCAGGTAGAAAAGCCCATAATTAAAGAATTAACAAACACCAATGAGCAGGAAACTGTTCAATTATAACCAATATATAATGGAGAATAATAAAAAAGTAGCAGGTCTAGCACCTATAGCCGTAGAGCTTGAAGAAGGAAAAAAATACTCTTGGTGCACTTGTGGGCACTCTGCAAAACAGCCATTTTGTGATGGCGGACATAAAGCGGCAGAGAGTACCCCTAGTTTACGTTTTGAGGCAGTAAAAACAGGCACTGCCTATTTATGTAATTGTAAGATGACTAAAAATCCTCCTTATTGTGATGGAAGTCACAAAACCTGCGAGATAGGTTAAAACGGTCATTTATAGATATAAAAAATCCCCTTGATATACTTCAAGGGGATTTTTGTTTTATAATCTATAATCTTATGCAGTAAGAAGCCCCATAGTCTTTGCTTTATCCATCATAAAGGCAACGGCAGCTTCTTTTTCGTTAGGTATCTCTCCTTCTAGTATAGCTTCCTTTATGGCTTCTTTGAGCGTTCCTATCTCACGACAAGGTTTTAGATTAAAGGTTTCCATAATTTCTTCACCAGATACTGGTGGCTGGAAGTTACGTATGTGATCGCGCTCCTCAACCTCTTTCATCTTCTCACGCACAACCTTAAAGTTGTTATGGTAGCGTCTAAAGCGTTTTGGGTTTTTTGTAGTAATATCTGCCTCACAAAGCGTCATAAGATCTTCTATATAATCTCCTGCGTCAAAAATGAGTCTGCGCACAGCACTATCTGTCACGTGATCTTCAGAGATGACAATAGGGCGTGAGCTCATCAATACCATCTTTTGAACAAACTTCATCTTGTCATTGAGAGGCATTTTAAGGCGCTTAAATAGTTTGTAAACCATCTTTGACCCTACAAACTCGTGCCCGTGAAAGGTCCATCCCACTTTTTTTGAAAACTTCTTAGTAGGTGCTTTTCCTATATCGTGTAAAAGCGCTGCCCATCTCAACCATAGATTATCTGTATGGCGAGAGATATTATCTACCACCTCAAGGGTGTGGTAAAAGTTGTCCTTATGTTTTTGACCCTCTATCTCATCTATACCCTTAAGAGCAACAAGCTCTGGTAAGATATAAGGAAGTAAGCCTGTTTTTTCTAATAATAAGAATCCTTTAGAAGGCACTGGGCTCAACATTATCTTGTTGAGCTCGTCTACAATGCGTTCATTAGTAATAATCTTAATACGTTCTGCATTACGTGTGATAGACTCCACAGACTTGCGTTCTATCATAAAATCAAGCTGTGTGGCAAATCTTATGGCACGCATCATACGCAACGGGTCATCACTATAGGTAATATCTGGATCAAGCGGAGTGCGTATTATTTTACGATCCAAATCACTTATCCCTCCAAAGGGGTCAATTAAATCTCCATAGCCTTCATCATTAAGACGTATGGCTAGCGCATTTATGGTAAAGTCTCTACGGTTTTGATCATCTGCTAGCGTGCCGTCTTCTACTACTGGGTTGCGGCTATCTTTTGAGTATGACTCCTTGCGAGCTCCTACAAACTCTACATCTATCTGGTTAGAGCGCAACATTGCGGTCCCGTAGGTTTTAAAAACTTGAACTTTAGGTTTGTTAGGTAACAGTTCAGAGACTTTGCGAGCTAGCTTTATACCGCTCCCTACGGCTACAACATCTATATCTTTTACCTCACCACGTTTAAGGATGTAGTCACGCACAAACCCTCCTATGACGTATGTCTCGAGTTGTAAATCATCTGCAGCGCGTGAGATGGTATTAAAAATAGGATTGTTTAAAGCGTTTTTAAGATTCATTAGGTATGTAAAATATAAGGCAAAGGTACGGCTTCATTCCCTCTTTGTAAAAGTAGAATGAGCTGTAAAAAGGGTTGCCTATGTAGGATGTTTATGTGGGGGTAATTACGCTTTCGCGAAAGCGTAAAAACTACTTTCTAATAATAGTTACTTTACCGTCTTCTGTAAGTTTTATAATAGCACTTGGTTTGCTTGATTTACGACTACGATCTATGTTTACTACATAATCTACACCATCTATAATCTCTTGTGAGATCTCGCTAAAGCTTTGTGGTGTAGGTTGTCCAGTAATATTTGCACTGGTTGAAACGATAGGTTTTTTAAACTTTTTAAGAAGAAAATTACAAAACTGATTGCGACACACTCTAAAGGCTGTACTGTTATCTGGTGCAATAACATTAGTCGCTACACGTATAGGATCGTCGTAGATAATGGTAGTAGGCTTTGCAGCATATTTAAGAATATCATAAGCTACCTCAGGTATATTTTCTACATACTGGTTGAGCATTTTGAAGTCACTTACTAAGCAGATTAGAGATTTACTTTCTGCTCGTTTTTTTAGTGCATATACTTTATCTACGGCGTCTGGATTAGTCGCATCACAACCTATACCCCATACGGTATCTGTAGGGTAGAGGATGAGACCCCCGCGTTTAAGTACTGCTAGTGCTGCGTCGTGTTCTTCTTTCATATTACAAATTTAAATAATCAAATGCCTTCTGGGCAAAGCTACGGTTGATCTCACGACATTCCTCAAGAAGTCCTGGGAATTTTTGTGCTTGCTGGAAGGATTGTAAGGCATTTTCAAAATCACTTATGACTGGTTTATGCTTAAAGTCATAAAATTTTGAAGAATTAGGGATGACAACTACCGGTTTTTGTAATAACATAGACCAGTACATTGCGTGATAACTATCTGTAACCACTTTTTCTGAGGCACCTATAAAATTAATGAGCTCTTCTAGGTTTGTTGTGTTTGATGTTGTTGGGTAAGCCTCAAATAGTGTTGTTATTTTAGGTTTTTTTACCGTGTCTTTATGTAAGATGACGCCAAATTCTTGAGAAGTAGTATAAGATTTATCAAAAATAGGATGCAAACAACTCACGCAAGGAACATATGCTCCAGGCATATTTACATCTCTAGTACCCACTAGGCCAAACTTATCTGTATTTACATTATAACTAGTTACATTGCCATAGGTTGCTGGAGACTTCTCATTATGACCTACCCCCCAAAGAACAATTTTTTTTCCTTTTTCTGGTAGTTTTTCAAAAGCGTTCATTTGTAGTTTAAAACCACTTCTATTAAGTAGACCTCCACCTCCTATTATGAGCGCATTATTTGCAATTTGTTGAGAGTAATTATTGGCTACAACTGGATCTTCACTTTTGTAATCAAAGATATCAAGAGCGGTACCTTGTAGTTCTTTAAAGTAGTGGTGTGGAGCACAATACCAGTCACCTATATTATTTGTGTCCATACGATGCAGGTTTATAACACCATTATTAAACTGAGGTAAACTCAATGCCGCACGCAAAACTTTACGTTTACGTACTTTACGTTTTAAGGAAGCAGTGATTTTTGTAAGACTCATATTTTTAAAATGTTTTTGTAGACCTCCACATATTGCTTTGCTGCGTTTTCCCAAGTAAATGATTGAGCACGACTTATACTACGTTGTACATTTTGGGTTTCTTTTTTTGAAAAATCTTGTATGCCATCGGTTACCGTTTTTGCCATATAGGCTGGGTCGTAATGATTCCAATAGTAAGCTATGTCACTCCCTATTTCTGGAAGCGATGTGTTGTTTGATGCGATGACAGGTTTACCAAAACGCATAGCCTCAATGATAGGCAAGCCAAAACCTTCTCTTAGCGAAGGGAAAACAAACGCCTCACAATTACTATAGCACCACAACTTGTCTAACTCACTTATTTTACCAGGTAATACAACCCGGTTTGAAAGTCTTTTTTGAGCTACGAGTTCTTTTATATTTTCAGCTTCCTTAGTACTGTTTTTACCCGCTATAATAAGGTCATAATCAGGTAAAAACTCAAGCATTGATATTAGGCTTTTGAAATTTTTACGCGCAGTAAACTCCCCTATGCTGAAAAGAAATTTATTGGTAGGAGCAAAAGATGGGGTGTGTTCTTTAGGTATTTGTACCTCTGTAATAGGATTCCCATTATAAATCACATATTCTGGAACATCTGGTACAGAAAAAAACTGATGCGTTGATGCCTTAGCATACTCTGAGATATATACAATCGCCGTACTGCGAGATAACTTTTGCTGAAAACGTATATGCACATCTTCTTGCATATAATTTTCTTTATCTTCTATATATGTGATGTTATGTACAGTGAGTAGATAAGGTAAATCTAAGCGAGGTTCAATTTTAACATTTTGATTAAGACAGTGCCATAAGTCATATTTTTTACGAATGCTGAAGGTTTTGTATCTTCTAAAAGCGTGGTACTTTTTGTAACTAAAAATATCACCGAAGACTTGCTTCCATTTATCAATGGCTCTTACGTGTATTTCAATTTCAATACCCTTGAGATTAGTTTTTGAAAGTGCTTTGAGTAAATGATAGTTAAACTGTCCAAAACCAAAAAATTGATTCTTTATGTTATGACTCTCTAAAAATACGGTTGGTTTTTTACCCATATCACGCAAAGATAAATGAAATACGGTGATGTGACATTATGTATTAAACCGTAGTTTTGCTTTGTGAAACACACTTTTTCTGATACATATACAGGCGAGCAAGAGGAGATTTGCGCAATGATTGCAAATTTTGATACACAAGGAAAATCCTTTGATGAGCGTGATCGTAACTCACTTAAACTATTTAATATAGGTGATGAGACGATTAATGTAAAGTCATTTAAAGTTCCTCACCTTATAAATAAAATTGCTTATAAATTTTTTAGAAGCTCAAAGGCCGAACGCTCATTTACTTACGCACATAAGTTACTTGAGAATGGGATTTTAACTCCTGCGCCTATTGCTTATTTTGAAGAAGAAACTATACTCTTTGGACATAGTTATTATGTAAGTAAGCATCTTAAGTACGACCTTACATATAGAGAGCTCACAACCGAAGGTATTTACAATGGTAATAAAGAGATACTGACAGCCTTTGCAAAGTTCACGTATACACTTCACAATAAAGGCATACATTTTCTAGATCATTCTCCTGGTAATACCCTTATTGTAATCAAGGATGATGGCTATGATTTTTACCTCGTAGATCTCAATAGGATGAATTTTGGACCTATGGATTTTGAAACTCGTATGGCAAATTTTGAACGCCTTTCATATAATGAGAGTGATATTGCTATTATGGCAAAAGCTTACGCGAAAGAGAGTGGAGAAGATCAAGAAAAAGTTTACAAAGCTATATGCAATGCAACTCAGTCTTTTCAAGAAAAATTTCACAAAAAGCAACAGCTCAAAAAGAAGCTAAAATTTTGGAAGAAAGCATAAAGTTGCGTCAATTGTGTGTAGATTAGTTCTTACTTGTGATATTAAGACAGCAAGTCGTTATTTAGTTCTACCTTCGCGATTATATAGAAGTGGCTGCATATAGGTCATTTCAGAAAACCTATTTATGTCATTTAAATCTTTGGGGCTATCTGACGCCCTGCTCAAAGCTGTGAGCGAAAAAGGCTATACAACGCCATCACCTATTCAACAAAAAGCAATTCCAAAAGTACTAGAAGGTAAAGATGTTCTTGCCAGTGCTCAAACAGGTACCGGTAAAACCGCAGGCTTTACATTACCTATGTTACACAATCTTATCGCAAACCCGCGACAAGGTAGGCGCAAAGTAAGAGCGCTTGTACTTACACCTACTAGAGAGCTAGCTGCTCAGATCTATGATAATGTGCGCGAGTATAGTAAGTACGTAGATATTAAATCTACAGTAATTTTTGGCGGAGTAAACCAAAATCCTCAAGTACGCACCATACGTCAAGGAGTAGATATCCTTGTGGCAACACCTGGGAGACTACTTGATCTTGAGAATCAAGGCCTACTTAGTCTTTCTGATATTGAGTTTTTAGTACTTGATGAAGCAGACCGTATGCTTGATATGGGATTCATACACGATATTAAAAAAGTATTAAGACTAGTACCTGCAAAGAGACAGAACCTGCTTTTTAGCGCTACTTTTAATAAAGATATTAAGAAACTTGCAAGTAGTATACTTACAAATCCGGTGCTAGTAGAAGCAACACCAGAAAATACAACCGCCGAAAAAGTAGACCAGAAAACCTACAGAGTAGATAAGTCTCGTAAGACCGAAATGCTTATAAAGTTTATTAATGAAGGTAACTGGGATCAGGTACTGGTATTTACAAGAACAAAGCACGGTGCAAACCGTCTTAGTCAAAAACTTGATAAAGCAGGAATAACATCTGCAGCTATACACGGTAATAAAACACAAAATGCGAGAGTAAAAGCACTTGCAGGTTTTAAAAGTGGTAAAATAAGAGTGCTTGTAGCAACAGATATTGCTGCACGTGGTCTTGATATTCCATTACTACCTTATGTTATAAACTACGAGCTTCCTAATGTGCCAGAAGATTATGTACATAGAATAGGTCGTACAGGTAGAGCAGGAGCTAGCGGCCAGGCAATATCTTTAGTAGGGGTAGATGAGGTTGCTTATGTGCGTGGTATTGAAAAACTATTAGGAGAAAAACTTCATAGCGAGGTGCTAGAAGGTTTTCAACCTACAGATACATTAGAGCAACTTAAAAAGGAGGCAGCCGAAAATAAAGCGCGTCACCAGCAAGGACGCCGCAATAGTCGTAATAGTAAACCATCTGGTGACAAAAGGAATGATAAATCTAACAGTCGTTCTGGTAGATCTAGAAGAAGATAATTAAGTTTAAAACTTAGATTCAATAGTCCCCTTAGTTTTCTAAGGGGATTTTTTTTTAGTATTTCATAAAATTTGAAAATAAGAGAAGCCGTACTCAAGTAATTGAAAATAAATAGTTTGAGTGTTATTTTTGTAGAAAAAACAAATACTTAACAATTTCTTATTCTTATTTATTCTAAATAAAGTTGTGTAGACCATTACTCTCTCTTATTTTTGCCGTCGTAAACAAATTTACTATTTATAATAAGTCTAAATAAAAATGAAGAACTACTTACCAATAGCCCTAGCACTTACGACAATTGCATTTACATCTTGTGAAGATGATGATCCAGTAATAACTGATGGAGGTACAGATATAGAAGTAACCGCACCGGCTACATACTCTTTTGAGAGAGATGGAGAAAGTACTGTAAGCTTTTCTGGTCAAACTACTAGAATACAAATGGCTCAAGAGCTTGTAAGCGAGATGAGCGATTTTGACAATGCAACTGTAGCGTCACTATCTAATATGTTTTCAAATGAAGAAAACCCTTTTGAAAATGAAGATTTAAACGCTTCAGATAAAAGTATAAAGAGCAAGGTTGCTGCCTCAGCAGATTATTATGCTGGTAATACTGCAGCATCTGCAACAGTAAAGGCATTTTTTGAAGCACGTCTTGCAGATCAAGTAAACGAAGTTTTTCCGGCTCAAAATACAGTAGCAGAAGCTGGCGTAGCTGGTCAGATAGCAGATGGAGAGAGTACAAGATATGTAAACGCTCAAGGTTTTGAGTACAACCAGATAGTTGCAAAGGGACTTATAGGAGCTCTTATGATAGATCAAGCGCTTAATAATTATTTGGGCACGACTGTTCTTGACGAAGCTACTAATGTAGAAGATAATGATAACGGTGTTGTAGTAGAAGGGAAGTCTTATACTAA
Organism: Dokdonia sp. MED134; assembly: GCF_000152925.2. Lineage (NCBI taxonomy): Bacteria > Pseudomonadati > Bacteroidota > Flavobacteriia > Flavobacteriales > Flavobacteriaceae > Dokdonia > Dokdonia sp. MED134. The sequence continues at coordinate 3,198,808 of NZ_CP009301.1, forward strand.
TATGGAACACAAATGGGATGAAGCATTTGGTTACCTATACGGTAATGCTGCAGATGCGGCAAATGCAAATGCTACAGCAGGAACAGATGATAACTTCCTTAATAAGTACTTAGGTAGAGTAGAAGGAGATGAAGATTTTGCAGGAATTGCTCAAGAAGTTTTTGATGCTTTTAAACTAGGTCGTGCTGCTATTGTAGCAGGAGATTATGAGCTTAGAGATGAGCAGGCAGAAATATTAAGAACAAGATTATCTGAAGTAGTAGGTATACGTGCTGTATACTACTTACAGCAAGGTAAAAATGCCATAGAAGCAGGAGACTACGGTGCTGCTTTTCACGATCTATCAGAAGGATTTGGTTTTGTGTACAGTTTACAGTTTACACGTAACCCTAATACAGATGCACCTTACCTTTCTACAGAAGAGGTAAATGCATTTATAAGTCAGCTTACGGCAGATAATGGTTTATGGGATGTAACTCCAGAAACCCTTGATGCTATATCTACTGCTATTGCGGCACAATTTGATTTTACAGTGACGCAGGCAGGAAGTTAATTTGAGTTTGTATGTAACTACAAAGGGAGCCCATTGGCTCCCTTTTGGTGGTAAAAAAAAGAATTACTTATGAAAAGAATTTTTGGAATATTAGCAATTTCGCTATTCATTTATGCCTGTGGAGGAGATGACACCACAGTAAGTACAGATGATACAGATACTGTAACTCCAGTAACTTTTGATCGTAGTGCAATGCTCACAAACTGGGCAGATAATATTATAATACCAGGTTATCAAGACTTTGTCGCAAAAGTTAACACGCTAGAAGCGCAAGTAGCCTCATTTACAGATACGCCTAGTGACCTTACCGCGGTAAGAGCAGCTTGGCTAGATGCATATACCACTTGGCAACGTGTATCTATGTTTGAAGTAGGACCTGCAGAGACGGTTAATTTACGTCTTAATGTAAATATATACCCGGCAAATGTTGCTACTATAGAAGATAACATCACAGCAGGATCTTATAACTTAGATCTTTCTTCTAACAGAGCAGCCAAAGGTTTTCCCGCAATAGACTACTTACTTTATGGTCTAGGTGAAGACGACGCAGCTATACTTGCAATATATAATGGTACAGATGGTGATGCTTACAAGCAATATCTTCTAGATATAATAGCAGATATGAAAACTCTTTCAACCACAGTACTTAACGAGTGGGAAGGAGATTACAGAGATACATTTATTGCAAACGATGGTGCCTCTGCAACGGCATCTACAGATCGTTTTGTAAATGATTATATCTTTTATTTTGAGAAGCACTTAAGAGCGGGAAAAATGGGTATCCCTGGAGGCGTGTTTTCTGGAAGTGTTGAGCCTAATAATATAGAAGCACTTTATGCTGGAGGTATCTCAAAAGATCTTTTTATAGTAGGACTTAACGCTACACAAGATTTCTTTAATGGTAAAGCATATAACAGTAGCGCACAAGGTGAGAGCCTTGCGAGTTACTTAGATGAACTTAATGCAATAAAGGATGGGGCAGACTTAAGCGAGATAATCAATTCTCAATTTGACGTTTCAAGAACCGTAGTTTCTGCTTTAGGTAACTTTGAGCAGGAGCTGGCCATAAACCCTCCTACAAATTTCTTAAACGCTTATGATGAGGTACAACGCCTTGTGCCATTACTCAAAGTAGATATGGTAAGCGCTATGAGTATAAGCATAGACTTTGCAGATGCAGATGGTGATTAGATAACTAATGAGTACACGCATAACAACATATTTTAATACCCAAAGAGAGGCCGCACCACTAGCGGTCTTTCGTGTGTTTTTTGGTGTACTAATGTTTGCGAGTATTGTGCGCTTTTGGAGTTATGGATGGATAGAAAAATTTTATATCACTCCTAGCTTTCACTTTACTTTCTACGGGTTTGAGTGGGTGAGACCCTTAGGTGATTATACCTACTTACTTTTTGCCATTTGTGCATTAAGTAGTCTTTTTGTGATGGTAGGTTATAAGTACCGCTGGGCAATCATAATTTTCTTTTTGAGCTTTACTTACATAGAGCTTATGGATAAGACAATGTATCTTAACCACTACTACTTCATAAGTATGTTGAGCTTCTTGATGATATTTCTTCCAGCTGGAGCTTACTTTTCTATAGATGCTATTACGCTTTCGCGAAAGCGTAACACAACCCCACCACAATTGATCCCAGCGTGGACTATTGATAGTATAAAACTGCTTTTGGGTATTGTTTATGTGTATGCTGGTCTGGCAAAACTTAATAGTGACTGGCTCTTTAAAGCGATGCCGCTTAAAATATGGTTACCGTCTAAATTTGATATACCGCTCATAGGTAATCTTATGGGTGAGGAGTGGGTTCAGTATGCCTTTAGCTGGTTTGGTGCGGGTTATGACTTGTTTATTCCCTTCTTTTTACTGTATAAAAAGACGCGCCCTTATGCCTTTGTAATGGTGATAATCTTTCACGTGCTTACACGCGTGTTGTTTCCTATCGGGATGTTTCCTTATGTGATGATTGTGAGCGCACTCATCTTTTTTGACGCAGCGTTTCATAAAAAGATTATTTACGCTTTCGCGAAAGCGTTAAAATACCCCACAGCACTTCTTAAAACGAGTAAGAAATACGTTGCTAGTTCTGCTATTTCAAAAAATTATGCGGTTGCTGTTGTTGTCATATTCTTTGTGATACAGATTTTATTACCGTGGCGATATCTAGCTTATCCTGGTGAGTTATTCTGGACCGAAGAGGGCTATCGTTTCTCCTGGCGCGTGATGCTTATGGAAAAATCTGGGTATGCTCAGTTTAAAATAGTAGACGGTGTGACAGGCAGACGATTTTATGTAGATAACACAGATTTTTTGACTCCGTTGCAAGAAAAGCAAATGAGCTTCCAGCCAGACTTTATTCTCGAGTATGCTCACTATCTTCGCGACCATTTTGAGAGTCAAGGCCATAAAGAGGTGCAAGTATATGTTGAGTCATATGTTGCTCTTAATGGGAGATTGAGTACAACATATATAGATCCAGAGGTAAATCTGGCAGAAATAGAAGATTCTTTTAAACACAAAACGTGGGTTACTCCATTTACAGATGAGATTAAAGGTTTATAATACACTTATTTTTATACTTATAGCAACTACTACCATTGCTCAAAGCAACCTGAGCGGTACAATCTCTTCTCAAGATGGGAAGGCGCTAGAAGATGTAGAGATTTACTTAAGAGAAGCAAATCAAGTAGCTAGTACAGATGCGGCTGGAAAATACCGTTTTGAAAATATAGAAAACGGCACGTATAACCTCATCGTTTTTGGACTGGCTTATGAACTTGTAGAGCAACAAATACGTATAGAAGGAGAAACTGTAAAAGACTATACACTTACACCACTAGGAGAATCCCTAAGCGAGGTAGTACTCACAAGCCGAAGAGAAAAGATTTTTGCCTTACGATCACTTAAAAAAGTAGAAGGAACTGCAATTTATGCGGGTAAAAAAAGTGAAGTAGTACTGGTGGATCAACTTACGGCAAACCTTGCTGCAAATGCCCCGAGACAAATATATAGCCAGGTAGTAGGCCTTAATATCTACGAGAACGGCGATGCAGGGTTGCAGCTTAATATAGGTGGCCGCGGTCTAGACCCTAATCGCTCTGCAAACTTTAATATACGACAGAATAATTATGACATAAGCGCAGATGTGCTGGGGTACCCAGAGAGTTACTATACACCACCAGCAGAGGCGCTTAAAGAGATACAAGTAGTGCGTGGTGCTGCATCTTTACAGTACGGAACACAGTTTGGCGGATTGATAAATTTTAAATTCAGAGAGCCCGTTAAAGACAAGAAGATCGAATTAATATCAAGACAAACCGCAGGCTCGTATGGATTGCTTACCTCTTTTAATAGCCTAAGTGGTACGGTAGGTAAATTGAGCTACTACACATATTTTAATTACAAAGAAGGTGATGGCTGGAGACCTAACTCTCAATTTAATAGTCGTAATTATTTTGCACACGTGGCATATGAGTTAAGCGAGCGCACTACACTTACGGGAGAACTTACCCTTTTTAATTATTTAGCAAAACAAGCTGGAGGTCTTACAGATGCTCAATTTATAGAAGACCCTAACTTTAGCAACCGTGATCGTAACTGGTTTGATGTAGACTGGAAGGTGTACTCATTGCGTCTTGATCACGCTTTTAGTGATAAAACAGATTTTAGTTTAAATGTTTTTGGACTTGATGCACAACGTAGCGCCGTAGGTTTTAGAACAAATAGAGTATCACAGCCAGATGATGTAGAAGAGCCTAGAGAACTTCTTGTAGATAATTTTACAAACTGGGGAGCAGAGGCAAGATTACTTAGCAGGTATCGCATAGGTGATAAAGATGCGGTCTTCTTGATAGGAAGTAAGTACTATGATGCTAGTAATAGCCAGCAACAAGGACCTGGAACTACAGCTGCCGATGCAGATTTTAGTTTTGCAACAGAGCAGTTTCCTAATTATGAACGCCAGGCACAGTTTGATTTCCCTAATAAGAACTTAGCGGTTTTTGGAGAAAATATTTTTAATCTAACAGATAGGTTTACGGTTACACCCGGCTTTAGATTTGAGTATATAAAAACAGCAAGTGCTGGTTCTTATAAAGACATCGTGTTAGATCTAGCAGGTAACGTGCTTGTAAATCAAGACCTGGCAGATAATCGTGATTTTGAACGTGACTTTTTATTATTGGGACTTGGTACTACATACCAGCTATCTCCTGCTGTTGAGTTGTATGGTAACTTTAGTCAAAACTATCGTTCTGTTACTTTTAATGATATACGAGTGGTAAATCCATCTTTTGTGGTAGATGAAGATATTAAAGATGAAGAAGGCTTTACCTTAGATATAGGGGCAAGAGGTCGCATAGATAATAAGTTTGCTTATGATGTAAGTGCCTTTGGTGTGCGCTATGATGACCGTCTGGGAGAAGTGCTTTTTGAAGATACAGATGGTAGTATAAAAAGGCGTCGTGGTAATATAGGTGATGCTTTTATTTATGGTCTTGAAGTTTTTACAGACTGGAACCTACGCAATACTTTTTTTGAAAGTCATAAAGAGTTTAAACTCAATTTATTTACAAACCTCGCGCTTACTAGTTCAGAGTATCTTAGTTCTGAGGAGATAGGGGTAGAGGGTAATGAAGTAGAGTTTATACCAGATGTAAATTTAAAAACAGGATTAAATTTTGGTTATAAGAACCTTACAGCAAGTGTTCAATATACGTACCTCACAGAGCAATTTACAGATGCTACAAATGCGCCACAAGATGTAAATGATAATCAGCGTGGTATAGAGGGGAGTATTCCCTCATATGGAGTGCTAGATATTTCGGCAGCTTACTCTTGGAAGCAGTTTAAGCTAGAGGCTGGGCTTAATAATGCACTTGATGAGTCATATTTTACAAGAAGAGCAACCGGGTATCCTGGTCCTGGTATTATACCTGCAGAGCCTCTCACATTTTATACTACATTACAGATTAAATTGTAAGCCTGTCTTTTACGAGATATGCTACATATAACAAAAGCCCTCTCATAAAGGTATGAGAGGGCTTTTGTTATTTATTAATAAGTAAAGTACTAAGCTTGTGCTTGTGGTGCCCACGATGCACAGAGCATACCTGGTGCAGCAGTTTTTGGGTTTGCACAATCACTTTCTTCATAGCGCTTGCAAGTAACACAGTTACGGTCATCCTTAAGAGCAGCCTTCATTTCAAAGCTGTCACAAGTATATGCTGAGTTTACGTGTACTTGGTGTTTGTTACAATAATTATCGTCTTTAAGTTGATCACAGTTTATACAGTTATGTGCGAGTTTAATAGCCATCTTTTTCTTTTTTTAAGTTCGTATTGTTTCCTAAAGTTATGAATAAAGAATGTTTGAAAATTATAAATAACTGTTAATCAGGTTGTTTGTATTTAGATTGAGTAAGAATAAAGAGATAGTTGCGGTAAAATTGATTCAAAATTTCTTATCGATATTTTATTTAAATCACTCATTTTAAATGTCTTAAATGTAGATTTGATAGATGGGCGAGTTATATTGATTAATTAAGCGTATCTTTGCACGCAATTAATTGTTAGCGTGGATTTATAGTAGTACGCTTTCGCGAAAGCGTAAAAAAATCCACTCTCACCTCTTAAAACAATAATTGCTATGACTGCACACGAAAATAAAATTCTAGGAGAAGGGCTCACCTATGACGACGTACTTCTAGTTCCTGCTTTTTCTGAAGTATTACCTAGAGAAGTAAGCATACAATCAAAATTTACTCGCAACATCACTCTTAATGTACCTATTGTCTCTGCAGCGATGGATACGGTTACAGAGAGTCGTATGGCAATTGCTATTGCTCAAGAAGGCGGTATAGGAGTATTGCATAAAAATATGACTATAGATGAGCAGGCTATCAAGGTGCGTAAAGTAAAGCGTGCAGAGAGCGGGATGATTATAGACCCTGTGACATTACCTCTTAAATCTTTAGTAAGTGATGCAAAAGCTGCAATGCGCGAGCATAGTATAGGAGGAATTCCTATTGTAGATGATAATGGAAAATTGATAGGTATTGTTACAAACCGTGATTTACGTTTTGAAAAAGACAATGACCGTCCGGTAAGTGAGGTGATGACATCAGAAAATCTTGTTACTGCAGCAGAGGGAACCTCTCTACAACAAGCAGAAGAGATACTTCAAAATCATAAAATAGAAAAACTACCTGTTGTAACAGGAGATAATACACTTGTGGGTCTCATCACTTTTAGAGATATCACAAAACTTACATTAAAGCCTAACGCAAATAAAGATAAATTTGGTCGTCTACGCGTAGCAGCTGCTATAGGTGTTACTGGTGATGCTGTAGAGCGTGCTGGAGCACTTGTAAAAGCTGGAGTAGATGCTATTGTTATAGATACAGCTCACGGTCATACTAAAGGTGTGGTAGAGGTCTTAAAGTCTGTAAAAGCATCTTACCCAGAACTAGATTGTGTGGTAGGTAATATAGCTACTGGGGCAGCAGCAAAATACCTTGTAGAAGCTGGTGCAGATGCTGTAAAAGTAGGTATAGGCCCAGGATCAATCTGTACAACCCGTGTTGTTGCGGGAGTTGGCTTTCCTCAGTTTAGCGCTGTGCTAGAGTGTGCAGCGGCTATAAAAGGAACAGGAGTACCAGTAATTGCAGATGGAGGTATACGTTATACAGGTGATATCCCTAAGGCAGTTGCTGCAGGAGCAGACTGTGTGATGCTAGGTTCTTTACTTGCAGGTACGAAAGAGTCACCAGGAGAGACTATTATTTATGAAGGACGTAAGTTCAAATCATATAGAGGTATGGGATCTGTAGAGGCTATGAAGCAAGGCTCAAAAGATCGTTACTTTCAAGATGTAGAAGATGACATTAAGAAACTAGTACCAGAAGGTATTGTAGGTCGTGTACCTTACAAAGGTGAGCTTAACGAGAGTATCCACCAGTTTGTAGGAGGTCTAAGAGCTGGTATGGGTTACTGCGGTGCTGGCAGTATCGAGGCTCTTAAAGAAAATGGACAATTTGTAAAAATTACTGCTAGTGGCATAAACGAGAGCCACCCACACGATGTGACTATCACAAAGGAAGCTCCTAACTATAGTAGATAGAAATTTTAGAATTACGCTTTCGCGAAAGCGTAATTACATATAGTGAAATAAAAAAAGAGCCGCCTCAATTTGAGGCGGCTCTTTGCATTAAATAATTGGGGAACTTATTAATTTTTAATGAATCGTAGTGACTGGCTTGCTCTATCTCCAGTAAGTTTAAGGAAGTATATGCCTGTCTGTAAATCTGAAATATTAAGACTGGTAATTGCATTAGTAAAATCAAAGGATTTTACTACACTACCCACTATATTAATAATTTCAACATTGACGATAGTTATATCCGTAGGGTTTGATACGGTTATTGAGCTCTGAGCTGGATTCGGGTAAATACTGATACTGGTATCTAGTAGTGCAGCGCTAGTAGAAAGCGCCTCGGCATTTATTGCCCACTCTAAAGTGTTAGACATAAGTTGTCCCACATCTGAGCTGCTTTCCCAAAAATCCGTTCTAGAGTCTGAAGATGGAGGAAAGAGATTTATGTAAGCACGTCTTGTGTGCATTTGCCCTACATTGTCTTTTGTGATAATGAGTGGTGATCCATCTGTCCACTCCGCAATTACTGTAGCACCGTTTGCTATATATCCTTCCGCATTATGAAAAGATGCCATACCACCGTCTATAAAACTTACATCTGTCATAATAGTGCTCTCCGGATGATGTATGGTTCCAAGACCTAGATAGGCATCACTGGCTTGACCACATTGCATATATAATTCATATGCAGACCAGTCGCCCATAATAGGTATACTTGCCCCAAATGTGGCATCTACTACTGCGCCTCCGCTCTCTATATATTGAGCTAGCACATTACCAAAAGCTATAGGATCACTAGGCTCATTATCTGTAAAGGTGAAGACCGCATCATACCCTTGTAATTCCTCCAGGGTAGGTGTGCCTGTAGTTGTGTTAAATGTGACAACATTATGCCTTCCTATTTCCTCTATTTTTTCCTCTACATCAAAAAGCCATACTTCGTGTGCTGGTGATGCTGCAATAAGCACAGTAGAGCCAGGTGAATTGCCTAAAATTTGTTTACCATAGTTATTTTGATAACCAGTAAGTGTAGGCAAATTCTGAGAGATAGCGCTGCTCCCTTGTGCAAAGCTTCGTAGACCATTTAGGAGTAAAAGGATCGAAAATAATAAAGTTGTAAGTTTCTTCATAATAAAGGTTGTTTATTACGCAATTGCGTTGTTAATAATAAGTATGATTTGAGGGTGGTTAAATTTAATCGGTTAAAACGGTAGTTTGTAGGTGTTTAGCCTATTTGTTTAGTCCGAATATACTTACATTAAAATGCTGAAAGTCAGAATATTACAGGTTAATAATCTCATTTTTTTGTCAATACAACGATTTAGTACAAAAACAGCTGTTTTTCTTACTTGTATTATTCTAAAGTCTTGAAAATGAGCAAAAAAATTAAAACGGCAGATAAAGGGAAGTTAGATCGTCAAAATGAAACAATTTTTACGTGTGCCGTTCTATAATTATGAGTATTAGTACTTATATAAATATTGAGATTTTAAGCAGTACTCTCCTTAAAATCTCGTACTTTTACACCCCGTAAACGAACCTTCAGAAAATCCTTAAATGGCATCTACAAAATACATCTTCGTAACGGGCGGAGTATCCTCTTCACTAGGTAAAGGTATTATCGCAGCATCACTAGCAAAACTTTTGCAGGCGCGAGGATACAGAGTCACTATTCAAAAACTAGATCCTTATATTAATATTGATCCTGGTACACTTAATCCTTATGAGCACGGAGAATGCTATGTGACAGATGATGGTGCAGAGACAGATCTTGATCTGGGACATTACGAGCGTTTTCTTAATGCACCTACTTCACAGGCTAACAATGTTACAACGGGGCGTATCTATCAGAGTGTGATAGATAAAGAGCGTAGAGGTGAGTTTTTAGGTAAAACAGTGCAAGTAATACCTCACATTACAAATGAGATCAAGGAGCGTATCCAGATTTTAGGGAAGAGCGGAGATTATGATATCGTTATTACTGAGATAGGAGGAACTGTAGGTGATATAGAGTCACTACCATATATAGAGAGTATACGCCAGCTCAAATGGGAGCTAGGTAAAAAGAACTCACTAGTTATACACCTTACACTTATACCATACCTTGCAGCAGCAGGAGAGCTTAAAACTAAGCCTACCCAGCACAGTGTAAAAACACTTATGGAGAGTGGTATTATGGCAGATATACTTGTATGCCGTACAGAACACGAGCTAGGGTATGATCTTAAGGCAAAGCTTGCACGTTTTTGTAACGTAGAGCAAGAAGCTGTTATAGAGTCTAGAGATGCTAGTACTATATATGATGTACCAAACTTGATGCTAGAAGAAGGTCTTGATGCAATCTCTCTTAAAAAATTAGACCTGCCAGATGCTACACAACCAGAACTTACCAGATGGAATGAGTTTCTAGCAAAGCATAAAAACCCAAAATCTGAAGTAACGATAGGCCTTATAGGTAAATATGTAGAACTTCAAGATTCTTATAAATCTATACTTGAAGCATTTATACACGCTGGTGCAGAAAATGAGGTTAAGGTAAATATAGAGAGCATACATAGTGAGCACATCACTCCAGAGGTGATTAAAAATAAAATTGCAAGCCTAGACGGTGTGCTAGTAGCACCAGGTTTTGGAGAGCGCGGTATAGAAGGTAAAATTAAGGCAGTACAATATGCAAGAGAGCATAAAATTCCGTTTTTAGGGATATGTCTTGGTATGCAAATGGCAGTTATTGAGTACGGAAGAAATGTTTGTGAGTTTACAAAAGCAAACTCAACAGAAATGGACCCAAACACTCCGCACCCAGTCATAGATATAATGGAGGAGCAAAAGAGTATCACAGATATGGGAGGTACAATGCGTCTAGGGGCTTGGGCTTGTAAGCTTGCGCCAGATAGTATTGTAAAAGACGTATATGGCGATGAGATTATTATGGAAAGACACCGCCATAGATATGAGTTTAATGACGCATATCGCGAGCGATTAGAAAAAGCCGGTATGAAAATTACAGGTACTAACCCAGATACAGGTCTTGTGGAGATTGTAGAAATAGAAGATCACCCTTGGTTTGTAGGCGTGCAATATCATCCAGAGTATAAGAGTACGGTAAGCAACCCGCACCCGCTATTTGTAGCGTTTGTGAGAGCAACCGTTAGTTATGCTCAAGACAGTACGCGTGCCAGTATGGCATAAATAAACCCTTTGGCGAGTAAATTGCTTTGAGAAAATCACGCTTTCGCGAAAGCGTAATCAAAAAACACCCACCTAAACAGGATTAATGAAAAAGAACTTTGACACAAATTCACTTATTGGAATGCTCCTTATGGGAGGTATCCTTTTATGGATCATCTACTTTAATAAGCCTACAGCCGAAGAGCTAGAAGCTGAGAAAGCAGCACAAACAGAGCAGGTAGAATCACAAGATACAGATGTAGCTAGCCTGCCAGTTGCACAAACAGCTCCTGCAGTAGCATCAGACTCTATTGCAAATATTGCATTACAAAACAGACTAGGTGCATTTGCATATTCTGGCTCATTACCATCTGCAAAGGAGGGAGCAACCACTACTATTTCTAACGATGTTTTAGAAATTAAAGTGAGCAATAAAGGTGGATATATAACAGAAGTGAAGATGCTACAGCATAGCACTTATGACTCGATACCTGTATACCTTATTAAAGATGGTAACAGTACTTTTAATGTAAGTTTTAGTACGTCTGATAACCGTAATCTTAATACTAAAGACTTGTTTTTTGAGCCTAGTCTTTCTAAAAACGGTAACAACGATGTGTTATCTATGAAGCTTAAAGTTTCTAATAATGAGTACCTAGAGTACCGTTATGAGCTTAAGGAAGGCGATTATATGATGGATTTTGGGATGCGTTCTCAAGGACTTTCTACTAGGCTTAACACATCAAACCCTATGCGTATGCAGTGGGACTTTAAAGGGATGCGTCACGCACGTAGCCAGTCTTATGAAAATAGATACACGCGCCTTACATACAAGTATGAAGAAGATAAAACAGATAAGCTCTCACCAGCAGGAGATGATGATGAGATAGAAGAGGATCTTGTATGGATGAACTACCGCCAGCACTTCTTTAGCTCAATGCTTATCTCTGAGACACCTTTTAAAGAAGCGAGACTTACCTCAAAAGATCTTTATAAAGAAGCAGACGATAGAGATGAAGAAACCATATTTACAAAACAATATGGATCTGACGTTTTACTAGAAGCCAAAAATGGAGAGCTAGACTACGCAATGCAGATGTACTATGGTCCTACAGATTATACCATTCTTAAATCGTATGATCAAGGACTAGATGAGGCTATGCCATTAGGGTGGGGGATATTTGGGTTCTTGAACAAGTACCTTGTGATTCCGTTTTTTGGATTCTTATCTGGATTCTTACCAGCAGGTATTGCTATTATAGTAATGACTATTGTTATAAAATTATTTTTATCTCCTGTACAGTATAAGCAGTACACGTCACAGGCTAAGATGAAGATTCTTAAGCCAGAAATTGCTGCTATCTCAGAAAAGTATAAAGATAACGCAATGAAGAAGCAGCAGGAGACTATGGCGCTGTATAGTAAAGCAGGTGCAAGTCCCGCCGCAGGTTGTTTACCAGCGTTATTACAGATTCCTGTGTTTTATGCGCTATTTACGTTCTTCCCATCTGCGTTTGATTTAAGAGGAAAAAGCTTCTTATGGGCAGATGATTTATCTAGCTATGATGAGATTGCAAAGCTTCCGTTTGAGATTCCTTTTTATGGTGATCACGTGAGTTTATTTCCTATACTAGCTGCAGTTACTATTTTCTTCTCTATGAGATTAACTACAGGTAACCAGCAAATGCAACAGCCTACTCAAGAAGGTATGCCAGATATGAGTAAGATGATGAAGTATATGATGTACTTCTCACCATTACTTATGCTTGTTTTCTTTAACCAGTATGCAAGTGGTCTGAGTTTATATTACTTTATTTCTAACTTACTTACTATAGGTATTATCTTAGTTATTAAAAATGTGATTATCGACGAAGAGAAGATAAGAGCAAAGATAGAAGTGAAAAAAGCTAAGCCTAAGAAGCAAGGTAAGTTTGCAAAGAAAATGCAACAAATGATGGAGCAAGCAGAGCAACAGCAGAAAAACAAAAAGTAAGCTGCTTCTTTATAAATATCATATCAAAAACTCCTACCTCTTCAGGTAGGAGTTTTTTTTAGTTTTTATGGGATCTGAGAGCGCTTTCGCGAAAGCGTAAAAAGAAAATGTAACAACCGCTGTAACAAAACTTATGATGTATCGTCTTCCTAATAACTAACCAATTAATCGATGGACCAACACTCGTTCATAAAGCTTGTAAATCCTTTTAAGGATAAGATATATCGCGTTGCAAAGCGATTGCTCGTATCACAAGATGAGGCGCAAGATGCTACGCAGGAAGTACTACTGCGACTATGGACAAAGAGGTCTAAAATAAAAGAATATCGAAGTGTTGAAGCATTTGCGATGACGATGACAAAAAATTATTGCTACGATAAGCTTAAAGCTAAGGGAAGCAATAATCTTAAAATCGTTCATAACAATTATGAAGATCACTCAGGTAATACAAGTAAGCATATTGAGGTTGCAGATGAGGTCGCGTGGGTGTTTAAACTTATGGAAGACCTACCAGAGCAACAACGACTTATTGTACAAATGAGAGATGTAGAGCAAATAGATAATGCAGAGATTGCCGTGGCACTCCAGATGAATGAGACCGCTGTGCGAGTAGCACTCTCTAGAGCCCGCAAAAAGCTAAGAGAAGAATTGATTAAAAAACGAAATTATGGAATCTCATAATATAGAGAAACTACTAGAAGATTACTTTGAAGGAAGTACTACGCTCCAGCAAGAAGCACAACTACGTGACTACTTTACGGGTGATAACGTGGCGCCACATCTTAAAGAGTATGAAAGTATGTTTACAGCATTTGCCGTAGCAAGTGAAGAGACTTATGATAGACCTATTGTATTACCTAAGCAGCATAAGCCTAGATATAGATTTATGGCAAGTGCAGCAGCAGCGGTAATAGTAGGACTTGTAATCTGGACACAAGGTACTCAGGTAGATAATCGTATCTCTACAAATTATGAAAATGAAGAAGTAGCCATCTTAAAAACCAAGCAAGCCCTTGGTATGATGTCTCAAATGATTAACAGTAGCACCACACAGCTGGATGTGGTAGAAGAATTTGACAAAGCCTCTAGCACCTTATTTAAATAAAAATCAAAAAACAAAGAAGATGAAAAAGTTAATAATGATAGCAGCTCTTGCATTAGTAACCCTAGCAAGTAACGCCCAGAGCCCTTTTGATAAGTACGAAGATCTTAAAGGAGTAAGCTCTATAGTAATGAACCAGAAGATGTTTAAGCTACTCAGTAAAGTAGACCTTAACTCATCAGACCCAGAGATGCAGCAGTACATAAACCTAGTAGATAACCTAGAAAATGTAAAGATGTATACCAGTGCAAATACAGGTATAATGGACCAGATGAACGCATCTATGAAAGGCTACATAGCAAGCAGCGGTTTACAAGAACTAATGCGAGCAAAAGATGATGGTAAGAATGTAAAGTTTTACTATAAAGAAGGAAGTAGTGAAGACTATGTAAAAGAGTTTGTAATGTTTTTAAACGGAAATATGGAAGGTGAGCAACGCACTGTATTCTTTCAGGTAACAGGAAACATAGATTTAAAGCAAATATCTAAGCTAGCTCAAGACCTAGATTTTAAAGGTAGTGAAGCTCTTAAGGAAGTTCAAAACGCAAAAAAGTCATAATATGTATAACACAATAAAAACAGTAGTAGCAGCCTTTGCGGTGTTGCTCACACTTGCAAGTTGTAGTAATAAACAATCGTTGCAAGAGTATTATGTAGATAATCAAGAAAACGGTGACTTTATTCTTGTAGACGTACCTACTAGTTTACTAGGTAAAAATGTAGAGGCGTTAAGTGAAGAGCAGCAAGAGGTTTTTAAAACCGTGCGTAAAATAAACCTAATGGCATACCAGACTAAGTCTGGTGACACGGCAGCAATGCAAGTAGAGCGCGATAAGGTAAAAGACATCCTTACCTCAGATGATTATGAGGAGCTTATGAAAGCCAGCGGAGATATGGGACAAATGCGTCTCTATTTTAAAGGAGAAGAAGATGCTATAGATGAGGTAATCTTCTTTGGTGCAGATGATAATAAAGGCTTTATGCTTGCTCGCTTACTAGGTAATGATATGAACATAGGAGATATGATGCGTATGGCAGAGTCTCTAGAAAAGAGTGATATAGATGTATCACAATTTGGAAGCATTATGGAAGTTTTTGATAATAAATAAAGTCAAAAAATGTTGAACGCATAAGCCCTATTTGGCGATAGGCTTTCCATATATAGAGGTACCCGCAAGGGTGCCTCTTTTTTTTTGGAGCATATACAGCAGGTGTATTTACAAGAGCGGTATCCCGCTTTACGTTGCAATTCCTCGGGATGGCACAGCCAGCCCTGCGGGATTTACACTACAATCGGGGCTAGCTATGAGATTTATAGAGTACTCTCTTAGTACCCTATAATTGGCAAGTATATTTTCATCTAAACGTGTATCTTAGACAACCTAATTTTACGATATGAAAAAATACAGCATTCTTGCCATTTGTTTATTAGTCGCAACCAGCACCTTTGCACAGTTTTTAGATTCAAAAAAAGATTTAGTAACCTCAAAAGGATTTTTCACACTGCATTATGATGAGAGTGATGATAAGATATATGTAGAGGTAGATAAGCTAGATGAAGAATTTTTATACGTACACTCACTGCGCACAGGCTTAGGAAGCAACGACATAGGTCTAGATAGAGGACAACTAGGTGGTAATGCAGTAGTAAAATTTCAGAAAGTAGGTAATAAAATAATGCTTGTACAGCCTAATATGCGCTACAGAGCAAATACTACAAATGAGCTAGAACGCAAATCTATAGAAGAAGCCTTTGCAAAGTCTGTACTCTTTGGTTTTCCTATAAAAGAGCAAAAAGGAGGAAAGTACCTCATAGACTTCACACCGTTTTTACTAGAAGACACACACGGTGTAGCTGCGAGATTAAAACGTGGTAAGGAAGGTACTTATAAATTAGACAAAACAAGAAGCGCTATGTATATGGAGCGCACAAAGGCTTTTCCAGAAAACACAGAGTTTGAGGCGCTACTCACTTTTAAAGGCAGCCCAACGGGAAGAAACATACGCTCTGTTGCACCAGATGCAAAGGCACTTACTGTAGTACAGCACTACTCATTTGTAAAGTTACCAGATAATAAGTACGTGCCTCGTCCTTTTGATCCTCGTGCTGGAGTAAACGCAACTACATACCTAGATTATGCAACACCGGTGCAAGAGCCTATAGTAAAGCGCTATGCAAACCGTCATAGACTGGAGAAGAAAAATCCTAATGCAGCAATAAGTGAAGCAGTAGAGCCTATTATCTATTACCTAGATCCTGGTACTCCAGAGCCAGTGAGATCTGCATTACTTGAGGGAGCAAGCTGGTGGAACCAAGCATACGAGTCGGCGGGATTTAAGGATGCATTTCAGGTAAAAATGTTGCCTAAGGATGCAGACCCTATGGATGTGCGTTATAATGTAATACAATGGGTACACCGTAGTACTAGAGGGTGGAGTTATGGAGCAAGCGTGCGTGACCCACGTACAGGGGAGATCATAAAAGGGCACGTAAGCCTTGGGAGTTTAAGAATACGTCAAGATTTTTTAATCGCTCAAGCGTTGATGAATAAGCCTTTTGCAGAGCGTGATGATAATTATGAGCCTATGCTAGAGATGGCGCTCGCAAGAATAAGACAATTAAGTGCTCACGAGGTAGGTCACACTATAGGGTTTGCACATAACTTTGCAGCAAGTTCAAACGGTAGAGCTAGCGTTATGGATTACCCGCACCCTACACTCACCTGGGATGGAAGTGAAGTAGATTTTTCTAATGCCTATGCAACAGGTATAGGAGAGTGGGATAAAGTTACTGTACAGTATAACTACGGAGTGGCTCCTAAGGGAGTTTTAGAAAAAGACTATCTCAATACTATCTTAACTACAGCAGAGCAAAGTGGCTTACGTTATATAACAGATAGTGATGCGAGACCGCAGGGGGGAGCTCACGCTAAGGCGCACCTATGGGATAATGGGGCTAGTGCTTACCAAGAGTTAGATAAAATGCTTGCTTTAAGAAAAGGGGCTATCGCAAACTTTTCTGTAGATAATATACGTAGCAATGAGCCTTACTCTGTTCTTGAAGACGTATTTGTACCACTATATTTTTACCACAGATATCAAACTGAGGCAGCGGTTAAAATGATAGGAGGTCTCGAGTATAATTATGCCGTAAAAGGTGATAGTAATCTTAGCATAACAAAGATTCTTGACGCTGGAGAGCAAAGAGCAGCGCTTAGTACCGTTTTAAAAACCTTGACAGCTACAGAGCTGGCTATACCTAAAGACAAGTTGGCATTATTCCCTCCTAGAGCGCAAGGGTATGGGAGATCACGTGAAAGTTTTAAAAGTAATGATGGTGTAGGCTTTGATGCTTTAGGCGCTGCAGCAACAGCAAGTGATATGACGTTGTCACTGCTTCTTCATCCAGAAAGAGCAAACAGACTTGTGCAACAGAAGGCGATAGACCCGTCTCAAATGGGACTTGATGGTATGCTTTCTACGCTTGTAAATAGCACCATATTCAGTAACGAGCAAGATGCTTATAAAGCAGAAGTGCAGCAAGCTATTAATTACAATGTGCTCAAGCATCTTATGAATCTTTCGGCGCATAGTAAGTCTATACCACAGACTAAAGCTTTTACGAGAGCACAGCTTAAACAGGTGAGAGCAAAACTTGCTAGTCAAACTACAGATGCAAATGCGGCATTTATGGTAGATGAAATTGAGACATTCTTAAAAGCGCCAGAAAAGTTTAAGGTGTTACCATCTCCAAAAATTCCAGATGGATCACCTATAGGATGTATGTAAGTACGCTTTCGCGAAAGCGTAATCTTAAAACTCACCACCACATATTATAATTATATCATACACTAGAATTAATGAAAATAGATTTACGCTCAGATACACTCACAAAGCCTACTCCGGCTATGCTCGATTTTATGATGAAAGCACAAGTGGGTGATGATGTTTATAAGGAAGACCCTACAGTAAACGAGTTAGAGAGTCGCCTTGCAAGGATGTTTAATATGGATGATGCTTTGTACTTCCCAACTGGGAGTATGGCAAATCAAGCAGCCATTAAGTTACACACACAGCCAGGAGAGCAACTTATAGCAGATGCTTATGCTCACGTTTATAATTATGAAGGAGGAGGAGTATCCTTTAATAGTGGTGTATCGTGCAAACTTATAAATGGCAATAGGGGTATGATAACTGCATCTCAGGTAGAGGCAGCTATAAATCCGCCAGATTTTTATCATAGTCCGCTCACTACATTGGTGTGTCTAGAAAACACAACAAATAAAGGTGGAGGAGCTTGTTATGATCTAGAAGAGATAAAGAAAATTAAAGCAGTGTGTAATAAACACGGCTTAGGTTTACATCTAGATGGTGCAAGATTATGGAATGCCCTTGTAGCAAAAGGAGAGGAGCCATCCAGTTATGGAGAACTATTTGACACTATATCTGTATGTCTTTCAAAAGGCCTTGGAGCTCCTATGGGCTCTGTTCTTATAGGAAAACAACGATTTATGGATAAGGCAATGCGTGTGCGTAAAGTTTTAGGTGGTGGTATGCGCCAGGTAGGGTATATGGCCGCTGCTGGCCTGTATGCGTTAGACCACCACGTAGATAGAATGGTAGAAGATCACCAGCGAGCGCAAGAGATAGCAACTTTATTAAAAAGTCAAACTTACGTTAAATCTGTTGAGTCTACTGAAACAAATATTATAATATTTAACCTTAAGGATACTATAGATGGGGTTTCTTTTACTAACTATCTTTTTGAAAATCAAATAGCTATAAGTGATATGGGACAAGGCAAATTAAGAATGGTGACTCATTATGATTACGATAAAACTGCTCACGCCCGTGTTCTAGACGTTTTAGGCAGATTTTAAGCGATTTATCATAATTAGAAAAATCACTAAAAATGCATTAAAACGTGAAGATTGTGTTTTTTTGTGTTGTTGGTCGATTTAAACACGTATTTAATCCTTTTTGAACTTTCTTAAAAAAAAGTTAACGTCTTTATAAGGGAAAGCGGTTATTTTTGTACTTTTAAAATTGAATTCCAACACTTTAATCTTTTAACTATCAATTATTATGAAGAAAATTTTATTTTTATGTGCATTAGTAGGATTTGCATTTGCAAATGTTCAAGCACAAGATTTACCTACTAATCCAGAACCAGGTAAATGTTATGTACGTTGTACAACTCCAGACATCTATGAGACTCAGAGTGTACAGATCCAAAAAACACCAGCTTACAAAGTACTTAAAGTTGTACCTGCTCAATACGATACAGTAACTGAGCGTGTGATGGTAAAAGAGGCTTCTAAGCGTCTTAGAGTAATACCAGCTACTTACAAAACTGAAACAGTAACTTATGTAAAGAGTACTTCAGGTTCTTCTTTAAGAGTAGTTCCTGCTTCTTTTTCTAACGATACTGAGACTATCGAAGTAAAATCTGCTTATGCGCAGTGGGAATTAGGTGCTCCAGCTCCTGATTGTGCTTCTTCTAACCCAGACGATTGTCGTTACTGGTGTTACAAAGGGTACCCAGCTGAGTATACAACAGTATCTAAGCGTGTACTTGCTTCAGATGCAACAGTACAGTCTACTCCAGGAGGTTCTGCAAACGGAACTTACACTAAGAGAGTTGTTGATCAGCCTGCAAGAGTAGTTGAGGAAGAAGTTCCTGCTGAGTTTGCAACTATCACTAAAACTGTACTTGTGAAAGATGCTACTACTACTGAAGAAGTAGTTGCTGCAACTTTTGACACTGTATCTAAAGAAGTTCTTAAGCAGAAAGGTGGTCTTACTACTTGGAGAGAAGTTGAGTGTGCTCTTGTTGAGTACCAAGCACTTCCTATCAACTGGAATACTAACTCTGCAACTTTAACTCCTGCTGCAAAAAACATTATCGATACTAGATTAATGCCATTACTTGCTGAAAACCCAGGTGTAAAATTAGAGATCGCTTCTCACACAGATTCTAGAGGAGCTGCTTCTTCTAACCAAGATCTTTCTGAGCGTCGTGCACAGTCTGTAGCAAACTACCTTATCTCTAAGGGAGTAAACAACAGTCTTCTTGTAGCAAACGGATTTGGTGAGCGTAAGCTTAAAAACCGTTGTGCGGATGGTGTTTCTTGTACTGAGCGTCAGCACGCTGCAAACCGTCGTACTGAATTCCGTCTTATCAATAACTAAGACTTATATTAGCACTAGCTAATCAGTTATATAGTAAAGCGCCTTCATAATGAAGGCGCTTTTTTTGCTTCATATTCTAATAAGTGATTAGAACAAAAAAAGACAACCACGCTATGTGGATGCCTTTTTTAATACAGTATATATGTTGTGTTATTTAAACATATCCATTCCTGGTATGTTAGGCATACCTTCCTTAGCAACGGCAGCCATTTCTGTATCGTGTATACCTTGTGCCTTCTCAAGGGCTTTATTAAGGGTTAATACAAGATAGTCTTCTAGTTGTTCTTTATCTTCTAGTAACGCTTCATCAAGACTAATCTCTTTTATACGGCCACTTGCTGTCACAGTCGTTTTAAGTAATTGGTCTGACGATGCTTCGTCTATTAAAACTGTTTTAAGTCTTTCTTTAGTTTCTTCGGCTTTTGCTTTGGCTTCTTGTAGTTTACCCATTAAGCCCATCATATCTCCAAACATATGTATTGTTTTTAATCATTAGTGAGTACAAAGTTATTAAAAGCATTGATGACCTATTTCATACAACACAAAATAGTTAGACAGATGGGTTGTACTTTTGCATTTCTATAAAATATAAAGCTCTTGATAAAAAATAATATACCACCTGTAGCCAAAAAATTACCTGTTCAACTAGAAAAGCATAATGATATACGAGTAGACGATTATTTCTGGATGAATGAAAGAGATAGTCCGGAGGTGTTGTCACACCTTGAAGAAGAAAATAGGTATTACAATGAGATGACGGCTCATACCAAAGCATTTCAAGCTGAACTTTTTGAGGAGATGAAAGGTAGGATAAAAGAAGATGATGCTTCAGTACCTTATAAGCACAATGGCTACTGGTATTACAGACGTTTTGAAACAGGTAAGGATTACCCGCTATATTGTAGAAAAGAGGGAAGTTTAGATGCTCCAGAGATCATCGTTTTTGATAATAATGAGATGGCTGTTGGTCATTCTTATTTTAGTCAAGCGAGCTATTCTGTCTCAGAAGATAATACCATTGCGGCTTACGGTATTGATACCGTAAGTAGACGCCAGTATACCATACGTTTTAAAAATCTCGTTACTGGAGAGATTCTTAATACTGAAATTAAAAATACAACAGGGGGAGCTGTATGGGCAAATGATAATAAAACTGTCTACTATTCCAGAAAAGACGAAGAGACACTACGCTCTAACCAGATTTTTAAACACACATTAGGTACAGATCCTAGTGAAGATGTGCTCGTTTATCAAGAAGACGACGAGACATTTTATACTTATGTATTTAAGTCAAAGTCAAAAAAATATATTCTCATAGGTTCTGACAGTACGATGACGAGTGAGTTTAGATTTGCATCTGCAGCCCGAGGAACAACAGATTTTAAAGTTTTTCAAGAGCGTACACGAGGTCTTGAATATGCAGTATCGCATTATGATGACGCGTTTTATATACAGACTAATAAAGATAAGGCTACTAACTTTAAGGTAATGAGAACTCCAGAAAACCAAACTGCGATGCAGTACTGGGAAGACCTTATACCTCACAGAGAAGACACGCTTATAGAAGACGTTGAGATTTTTAAGGAGTACTTAGTGGTAAGTGAGCGTAGCAACGGGTTAAATAAGATAAGAATCAAAAGTTGGGATGATAGCGTAGACTACTACCTTCCTTTTGATAATGAGACCTATGATGCATACCCTACGACAAATATAGATTTTGATACTCATATTCTTAGATATGCTTACAATGCTTTAAATACGCCTGCATCTGTTGTAGACTTTGATATGAAAACTCAAGAAAAAACGGTTCTTAAAGAACAAGAAATTCTGGGTGGTAACTTCTCAAAAGATAACTATAAGATGGAGCGCATCTGGGCACCTGCTCAAGACGGTGCAAAAATTCCAATCTCAATCGTTTATCATAAAGATACAGTGCTAGACGGAAACGCTCCCCTACTGCAATATGCATACGGAAGCTACGGAAGCACCATAGATCCATCCTTTAGTAGTATACGTCTTTCTTTACTTGATAGAGGTTTTATCTATGCCATTGCGCATATACGAGGAGGGGAGTATCTAGGTCGTAAATGGTATGAAGATGGAAAACTCCTTAAAAAGAAAAACACTTTTACAGATTTTATTGATGTTTCAAAATTTTTGATAGCACATAATTACACATCTTCAAAACATCTTTATGCATACGGAGGCTCTGCCGGAGGTTTACTTATAGGTGCGGTTATAAATATGGCACCAGAGCTCTATAACGGGGTTATCGCTGCTGTTCCATTTGTAGATGTAGTTACAACAATGCTTGATGATACCATACCACTCACAACGGGAGAGTATGATGAGTGGGGAAATCCTAATGATAAGGAGTATTATGAATATATGAAGAGTTACAGTCCTTATGATAACGCTTTCGCGAAAGCGTACCCTAATATACTAGTAACCACAGGTTATCACGATAGCCAGGTGCAATACTGGGAACCTGCAAAATGGGTAGCAAAACTTAGGGAGAACAACATTTCTAATAACCAAATCATCTTCCAGTGCAATATGGATGCGGGTCACGGTGGAGCATCAGGGCGTTTTGAAGCCTTAAAAGAGGTGGCGCAAGATTATGCGTTTTTGCTTGATTTAGAGGGGATTACTAAGTAGTGCTACAGCTTGATGTTTATAACTGTATGGAATAGAACCACTAAGAAAGATCTTATTTTTAAAAATTATAGTATTTTTGCTCTGTTTTGCGCGCACGTTTTAACCAGAAACTGCGCAAGGCACTAACCTAGATATATGAACAAGGACTTAAACGTTTATGATAACGCGTTACAACTTATAGGTAACACGCCCCTCATAAAATTAAATAGCATAACAGCCGATTTTGACGGTGAATTTTTAGCCAAAGTCGAAGCTTTTAACCCAGGTCACTCTTCAAAAGATCGTATAGCTCTTCACATTATAGAGGAGGCAGAGCGTACTGGAGTACTTAAACCAGGCGATACTATTATAGAGACTACATCTGGTAACACAGGTTTTAGTATTGCAATGGTGAGTATCATAAAAGGATATGAGTGTATACTTGCAGTGAGCTCAAAATCATCGCCAGATAAAATAGATGCTCTTAAAGCAATGGGAGCAAAGGTGTATGTATGCCCGGCAAATGTAAGTGCAGACGACTCTAGATCTTATTATAGTGTAGCAAAAAGACTGCACGAAGAAACTAAGGGTTCTGTATACATTAATCAGTATTTTAATGAGCTTAATATTGATGCTCATTACTTATCTACAGGTCCAGAAGTGTGGAGTCAGACAGAAGGGAAGATTACTCACCTCATTGCTTGTAGTGGTACAGGCGGCACAATATCTGGTACGGCTAGATTCTTAAAAGAGCAAAACCCAGAGATAAAAGTAATAGGGATAGATGCTTATGGGTCTGTGATTCAAAAGTATCACCAGACACGTGAGTTTGACGCTACAGAGATTTATCCATACAGAATAGAAGGTTTAGGTAAAAACTTAATACCTACAGCTACAGATTTTGACGCTATAGACGAGTTTGTAAAAGTAAGTGATGAAGAGGCAGCACATAGTGCTAGAGAGATTGCAACCAGAGAGGGGTTATTTGTAGGTTATACAAGTGGTGCCGCTATACAAGGTGTAAAGCAGCTAGCTGCACAAGGAGAGTTTACAAAAGATAGTAAAGTAGTTATAATATTTCCAGATCACGGAAGCCGCTATATGAGTAAGGTCTTCTCTGATAAATGGATGAGTGACCAAGGCTTTTTTGATAGTCAAAATGAAGAAGCTGTCGCAACTATAGAATACATAAAGTAATCTAAAATATTACGTATATTTAAACTCCTACCTCGTGTAGGAGTTTTTTGTTTTTGGCAATCATACTATTAGATTTTACTGTTAGGTAAAAATGTCAAAATTGTGTACTTTTGCACCTGTTTTCAAAACAAGCATATGAAAGATTTATTTGATAAAATTTACAAGGATAAGGGACCATTAGGTAAATGGGCATCAGTAGCAGAGGGATATTTTGTATTCCCAAAGTTAGAAGGGCCTATTTCTAACCGTATGAAGTTTCAAGGGAAAGAAGTGATCACGTGGAGTGTAAATGATTATTTAGGTCTTGCAAATCGTCCAGAAGTAAGAGCAGTAGACGCACAAGCAGCTGCAGATTATGGATCTGCTTACCCTATGGGTGCTCGTATGATGTCTGGTCACACAGAGCTACACGAGCAACTTCAAAATGAGTGCGCAGCCTTTGTACAAAAGGAAGCAGCTTACTTACTTAACTTTGGGTACCAGGGTATTATGTCTACTATAGACGCACTGGTAGGTAAGGATGATATCATTGTGTATGATGTAGATACCCACGCTTGTATTATAGACGGTGTGAGACTGCATATGGGTAAACGTTTTACCTACAAGCATAACGATATGGCAAGTATCGAAAAAAATCTTGAGCGTGCTACAAAAATGGCAGAGCAAACCGGCGGAGGAATCTTAGTGATTTCTGAAGGTGTATTTGGTATGCGTGGAGAGCAAGGGAAACTAAAGGAGATAGTTGCTCTTAAGAAAAAATTTAATTTCCGTTTACTTGTTGACGATGCACACGGTTTTGGTACACTAGGTGCTACTGGTGCAGGAGCAGGTGAGGAGCAAGGTGTTCAAGATGATATAGATGTATACTTTGCAACCTTTGCAAAATCTATGGCATCTACAGGAGCATTTATTGCTGGAGATCAAGAAATAATAGATTACTTAAAATATAACCTACGTTCACAAATGTTTGCAAAGTCACTGCAAATGCAACTTGTGGTAGGAGCACTTAAGAGACTAGATATGCTACGCTCTATGCCAGAACTTCGTGAGAAGTTATGGGAGAATGTAAATGCATTACAAGGTGGTCTTAAGGAAAGAGGTTTTGATATAGGTACAACACAATCTTGTGTAACACCAGTATATCTTAAAGGATCTGTGCCAGAAGCAATGGCACTTGTAAAAGACTTACGTGAGAACCACGGAGTGTTCTGTTCTATTGTAGTATATCCTGTAATACCTAAAGGTCTTATACTTCTTAGAATGATACCTACGGCATCACATACGCTTACAGACGTAGAAGAAACACTTAACGCTTTTGAGGCGATACGTGAGCGTCTTGATAATGGAACGTACAAGAGACTTTCGGCAAAGGTGGCAGAGGCTTTTGGAGCTTAAGTCTTAAGGATAATAAAAATGAAAACCCGTTACTAGTTATAGTAACGGGTTTTTTTATGCTTTCGCGAAAGCGTAATAACAACTATTCACTTTCACTTACCATTGATAGTTTGTTATCAAATTGCAGCGTTCTTATAGGGAATGGAATATTTACATCATTTGCATCAAATGCTTTTTTAATAGCTAGCATCCCTTTGTGCTTTGCTGTGAGCTTATCTTTGCCGTTTTCACAGTCTACCCAGTAACGACATACAAAATCTATAGAACTACCGCCAAAGGCCGTGTAAAAGAATTCTACCTCCTCATTAGATCTGTTTTGTGCAAACGTATTGTTTATAGTCTCTTTTGTGAGTTTTTCTACCATCTCAAGATCAGATTCATAGCCTACACCACATTCTATAATAATGCGTGCGCGGTCTGTGATAGAGTAATTTTTTAAAGGATTATCTGTAATTGTTTTGTTAGGAATGATTACAATATTGTTATCTGGTTCACGTAAACTAAAATTATTAAGTTTTATATCCTCTACATAGCCAGTATAACCACTAGTTTCTACCCAATCGCCTATATTAACTCGTTTTCTAAAAGAAAGTATAATCCCTGCAATACCATTTGCAAGCGCTCCTTGCAAGGCGAGACCTATAACGAGTCCAGATACACCAGCACCTGCTATAAGTGTGTTGAGCGTTTTATCAAGATTAAGAACGCCTAAGGCAAGAAATAAGCCTACAAGCACAACGATTACGGCAAGGGCTCTACCTATAAGTTTTGTAATAGACTTTTGCGGTACATACTTCTTTACCACCTTTTGTGAGTACTTATTTACTAGGCGTGATACAAAGTATGCGATTACTAGTACAAGTATAGCGACTGCTAGATTAGGAAGGTTTCTTATAAATGCTTCTACCCATCCCCATAATTTGGTCGATAGATTATTTAATGATGCTGTTATTTTATCCATTAGGGTTTTTCTTTGGTTTAAAACCAAGTTACCGTCAAATGTTAAAATTTCTATCTCATTTAACCTTCATTAACTAGTAAGTATGCGTATTTCTAAAAAAAATTAAGAAAAATAGGAGTACGCTTTCGCGAAAGCTATCTCGTGGCCTCTAGTTCTTCTTGCTCTGCAATGCGGGCAGATATCTTTCCATCTGCTATGATCTCTTTGATGTCTTGAACTTCTTCTTTTGACATACTAGGGTTAGGAACATCTACATCTACAAGTGGGAAAGCGATGTTATAATACATTGCAAAATGATCTGAACCAAAGCGCGGTAAGCGCTTCATTTGTGTAACGTGCAAATCCTTTGAATAAAATAAATGATCTAGCGGAAATCTAAGTAACCAGTAGTTTGCGTGGAAGGATGGATACAACCCTCTTCCTACTCGTGGGTCAAGATATCCTGTCATTTTACTAAAAAGGCGTGAGGTTTTAGACCACACCACATCATTAAGATCACCACATACCACGGTAGCGTCTTGTGACTCTCTACATTTTTTACCTACAAGCATAAGCTCTGCATCACGTTCTTTAGACGTTTCATTTTCTGTAGGACTCGGTGGAGCAGGGTGTATTGCAATTAGATTAAATAGCTGGTTTGCGTAGTTTATCTCGCAATGTATGGAAGGGATATCCTTTTCTACTAAATAGTGTATATCTGCACTCTTAAAGGGAATTTTAGAATAGATATGCATCCCATAAAAATTATCTAGCGTAGCCTTTACAGTATGTATATACTCAGGAAATGCCACAGAGATGGCATCATCCCACTTTTGGTCTGACTCCATTGTAATAAATATGTGAGGCTTGTTTTCTTTTATGAGCTTTATAAAGTCATCATAATTTGTATTGGTCTGTAAAACGTTTGCTGTGACCAGCGTGAGTTGTTCTTTGTGAAATTGCTGCTTAGGCTTACGTCTGTGATAAAATGGCGTGTATGGTCTTATAAGAATGACCTGGTATAGTAGTACAGCTGCAATGGCAGTAATAGCAATTATTTGCACGACATTAAATTGCTTCCAGAAAATAAAAGCAAGGGCAATGAGTATAACTTGTATAACAGCCGTTTGTAATCGCACAAAATCAAAAAACCTAACGGTCCAGTGAGATATAGGCAATAGCGGTAGCAGTGGTGCTACAATAAACAAACAGATAAGCCCTATTAACATAATAGTAAATGTAAACAGGCTATATGATATTTACTATACTTTTTACAATACTTTGTGATGACAGCTTTTAGCTGTCACCTAAAAGCTCTTTCATTTTTGCACCTAGGGCAGATCCTCTTAGGTCTTTTGCGATAATAACGCCATTCTCATCAAGTAAAAATGTAGCTGGTATTGCACGCACACCATAGCTTCTAGGTATTGGGTCTTGCCAGTAATTTAAGTTAGAGACGTGGTACCAGTCCATTTTATCATCTTTAATAGCTTTTTTCCACCTAGCTTCTTGACCTGGTCTGTCTAGGGATACACTTATAATATTAAG
This sequence comes from Dokdonia sp. MED134, assembly GCF_000152925.2. Classification (NCBI taxonomy): domain Bacteria; kingdom Pseudomonadati; phylum Bacteroidota; class Flavobacteriia; order Flavobacteriales; family Flavobacteriaceae; genus Dokdonia; species Dokdonia sp. MED134. Next base: position 3,226,704 of record NZ_CP009301.1, read on the forward strand.
CCCTTTATCGTGATACTGGTTATATACGTTTACAACATTAGGATTTTCCATACGGCAAGGCCTACACCACGATGCCCAGAAGTCTATGATAGTATACTTTCCTAATGCATCAGATAAGGCAAGTTCTTTACCTTCTGGAGTCTTTGCACTAAACTCAGGCGCTTTATTACCTACACTAGCTAGAGCACTGGCAATACGTTGTGATTTGAGTTGTGCGATATAATTTTCTACGCTTTCACCTATAGGAGAATCTTGTATGTCTTTTGATAAGCTCTGGAAATAAGCATCAGACTCATCTACTTTAAGAACTTTTGCATTAATAAGATCAGATAGGGCTATAATAGAGACCATCTTGTCTGTATTATTCTCTACTACTGCCTTTTTATCAACAATAAATTGCTCGTCTATATCTGCTATTTTTTCACGCATAAGTGTGACCATTACGCCATCTGTCTCACGTTGCGCTTTTTGCATTTCTTTAATGTATTGTTGTTTTTTTACAGCTGTCTGTCTAGCGCTATTTCTGTAAGAATTAAATAATTCATTTTCTAAACTTCCTGTCACAATTGATGCGCCTAGACTATCTTTGTACAATTCTACAGTAAGAGGTTTTGCATCCTTTACTAGTAAGAGTTGGTTATTTGGTTTGCCTTGGCTCAAGATTAAGATACCAGTGCCCTCTGTAATTGGTTTTTTAAAAGTAAAAGTTTCGGCAGTTACCTGGGCAGTGTCTAGAGCTATACGCTTATTGTTAGACCCCAGTTCTTCTAGATAAAGCTCTGTGCCATCTGGCATACCAGCAGCGGTTCCTTGTATTGGAGAAATATCATTATTCCCACAAGAATAAAGTAATAAAAGTACGGTTATCGCTACTAATTGTTTCATAAATGATTATTTTAAGTAACAAAAATAAGAATAGTGCGTATAATAAAGAAAGAAAGAGGGCTATAGAAGCCAGAAGTTATGAAGACGAGTATGCAATTTAAAAATCAAGATTTTCCGTTGGACCTACGCTTTAGTGTGGAGAAGCTTATGGCGCACTACACCCAAGAAGCAGCAACAGATCATCTACAGGCTCAAAATAGAATTAAAGAGCTTACTCAAATAACACAAAAATTTCCTGAGCTTATCACAGGTATAAGCGATCTAGACAACTTATCACAATATCAAGAGCAGATAGATAATTTACTGTTAGATCTCTTTCCTGCAGTATTACAAAGCAATGAGATAAAGATAGTCTCAATGCCATTTCAGGAGACGGTATTACAGTCTACAAAGCGATATAAGTCTATTATAGCTAGCGGAGGTGAAGAGTATACTCCGGAGATAACAAACTTTGATGATAACCATTATTACATAATGGGCTGCAGCATTATCTTAATGCAGTATTATGGTTATAAAATAGACTTTAGAAGGCCATTTTATTACGAGATACCAGATGCAAGTGGTATGACACGTTCATATAGAATGTTATATAACGGAGACTTTGTAGGTATAGAAAAAAAGCCAGAAACTCCAGAAATCACAGAAGAGGATGTTGCCGTGTTATTAGATAACTTTGATAACATAGAGGTGTGGAAAGAAAAATTCCCCTCTCAAGGTTATATTTTTAAAGGCTTTGTAATCGCAAACCTATATGACGCCACGGTAGATGTATCTATATCAAATCTAAAATCTGGTCTATTACAATATGACCAAGATGATACAAACTTTACAGAAGATTTTCATAAAATCTTTCAGGCTATATTCAATTTACCAGAAATCCAAATAGGTTTTTCTAACTATAATGAGCAAGAAGGTAAATTTGAACTGGTACCACTAAAAAAAATAAACAGTTATATTCTTTACGGTGAGACTGAGGCGACGTGTACATCTGCCCTTTGTGAAGGATCTTATGATGCCGTTTTTAAAACAGGTAAGTATTTTGCAGTATCAGATATTAAACAATATCATAAACGTTTTCCAGACATTAAGATGTATGAAAACTTTAAAGATCAAGGTATAGGAAGTGTGATACTAGCTCCTGTAAGGTATAAAGGTAATTTGCTAGGAATATTTGAGTTAGCTTCTCCCAATATAGGTGAGCTGAACACTATTAATGCAAATAAACTAGAAGATGTAATGCCTTACATAGTCGAGGCAGTAGTGCGCAATAAAGAGCAGCAAGAAAATGAGATAGAACTCGTTATTCAAAACGAGTGTACGTCTATACATCAGAGTGTCTACTGGAAATTTGAGCAAGAGGCAAAACGCTTCTTAAAATTACAAGCTCAAGGAGATGCAAACGTTCAGTTTAGAGATGTTGTTTTTAAAGATGTATACCCACTCTTTGGGCAAATAGATATTAAAGGCTCTTCAGAAGCGCGTAATAAAGCTACGCAAAAGGATATCTTATTACAGCTAGATAAGGCTATAGAAATTCTAAAAGAAGCACGCAGTATAGAATCTTTACCTATCTATGAGCAATTAGAATACAATCTCAATGAGTTTTTAGTAGAAACTAAAGAGCAACTGGAGGTAGATAGTGAGCGTAAGATTCTTAACTTTTTAAAAGAGAATATACGCCCATTATTTAGCCATTTATTAAAACGTAGTGACAAGCTTAAATCACTCATCACATCATATAGAAGCCAGATAGAAGATAATCTAGGTCTTGTGTACCGACACCGTAAAGAGTATGATGAGTCTGTTATGTTGCTCAACAAGCGTATGGCGGCTGTACTCGAAAAGAAGCAAAAAACAGCTCAAAATATGTACCCACACTTTTTTGAATTGTTTAAAACAGACGGAGTAGAGCACAATATGTACTTAGGTGAGGCTATTACAAAAGACGATAGTTTCAATAAAATTTACCTCTATAATTTACGATTGTGGCAACTACAAGTAATGTGCGAGATGGAGAATGAGCATTTCTCGCTTTCGCGAAAAATGGATCACCCACTAGAAGTTGCTTCTATGATATTAGTTTTTAATACCTCATTATCTGTGCGCTATAGAATGGACGAAAAACGTTTTGACGTAGATGGCACTTATAATGCTCGGTATGAAGTGGTAAAAAAGCGAGTAGATAAAGCTTATATAAAAGGCACTCAAGAGCGTATAACACAAGCTGGAAAAATTACCATCGTGTACTCGCAATATGAAGACGAACAAGAATACCTACGCTATATTAAATTCTTACAGACCAAGAATTATTTAGGATCTGAGATAGAGATACTTCAGTTAGAAGATTTACAAGCGGTTACTGGCCTCAAAGCACTACGTGTAAACGTGCTTTACGCTCAGAAAAAGGGAAAAGCAAAAAAGAGCTTCTATACCTATGAAGATCTTATGGAAGAGATAAAGGCATAAATAGTATACCTTAGGCTTTATTTATATAAAGCCTAAGGCCATATTAGTAAGGTCACCCACACCTTCTACCACAGTGGCAGCTTTATCTCTATAGATAAAGAATACTGCAAACGTGATTACAGATATGATAATACCTATCATAAAGACATTATAGGTCATACGTAGCAACTTATATTTCCTGTCGAGTACGACTCCTAAGAAGTATAAATCTTTTGTAAGTGCAGAGTATATGTATTCTTTATCTTGCAACATCTCTCCTATAGCCCACTCATAATCTTCAAGTTTCATTTTATGAAAATTTCCAAAGAACAGTAGGTTTACCTTTTTTTGACGTACATCCTCTTTGTCAAATTCACCGCGGGTAACGTTTGGTCTAGTAGCTATAATAGACATTACCATAGAGATCATTGCAAAAAGCACAAATACCGCAGTAGGATATATTAAGTGAGCATTACTTTCATTCTCAAGTTTTGGGATAAGATTTGCAAGGGCAAGAGAGATTACAATAGCATTTACAGAGAGTAAAATGTTTGCCTTTGTATCTGCAATGTCACTAAGCTTGATGTGGTTACGTAAAGCAATACGATACATAGACTGGATACCCTTTTCTGGACTTGCGTCCTTGAGTTCCATTTTTATTTTTTCTTTCTTTCTAGCTTTTTTTGCCTTTTTACGTGCCTTTGTTAGATCGTTAAGATTGCTATCTTTTTTCGGTTTCCAGTTTTCTTGGGCATAGGTAGTATAGTACTTATGCTTTATTGTAAACATCTCTATGTTTGCCTTTGTCCACTCTTCTGGAGTGTACTCCTTGATGTTTTTTATTTTTAGTTCTTGACGCAAGTATTCACTAGCTTCCGGAAAATAATCTTTGGCAAAATGGGATGCATCTGCATCTCTAAGTACCTTCTCTAGATAGGTTTCTGGTTCAACTCGCATATCTGTTGCGAGTATTACTTTTTTAACTTCAGAGATAATATGAGCATCTACACCTTCACCTTTTAAGAAGGTTTCTGCCATTTGTGCACTGCGTGCTTCGTGCTCTTTTGTACCGTCTACATACCCTATATCGTGCAGTAGTGCACCTAGTTGAAGAATGAGTTTTTCTTCATCTTTAAGGTTTTCTTCACTATTATCTATAATTTCTTGGGTACTTTTAAGGACTCTCTTGGTATGTACATAATTATGATATATACACGTCTTAGGTAGTTCGTTATCAAAAAGTTGAGAGATATAGTTATCCGTTTTTTCGAGTAATTCGGTCATAGTAATTGCAAGCGATTAGACTTCTAAAGTACATTAAAATTAGCCATATGAACAAATATTACGTTTTTCTTAACTTCTTACTAGCCCTCTTCTTAAGTGGTTGTGCGACGTATGCCCCTAAGTATGCAAATGAAGTAGCTGAGCCTCAAAATTTTGATAGTAGTACGCTTTCGCGAAAGCGTATACATAAAACATTTTACCTCATAGGTGACGCCGGAGGTGATAGTGATGGCGGTAGTACATATGCGCTTGATGCTTTCAAAAAAGTAATAGATACGGCAGATACTAAGGATGACTATGCAGTCTTCTTGGGAGATAATATTTATGATGCTGGGTTACCCAAAAAAGATCACCCAGAGCGCGCAGAAGCAGAGCGCAGGCTAGATATACAAATCGCTGCTGTAGAAAACTTTAAGGGGAAAACACTTTTTATACCTGGTAATCACGACTGGTATGCAGGTGGAGTAGAAGGAGTAAAACGCCAAGAAAAGTATATCGAAAAGGCACTAGATGATAAAGAAGCTTTTCAGCCAGAAAATGGATGCCCTATCGAGATGAAAGAGGTAAGTGATGATGTGGAGTTAATGATTATAGACACGCAGTGGTATCTAGAAGACTGGGATGAAAATCCTACTATAAATGACGATTGTAACATACGTACTCGTGAGGGGCTATTTTTAGAAATAGAAAATGAGTTTAAAAAGAATAATGAAAAAACGATAGTTGTTGTAATGCATCACCCTATGTATACAAATGGGGTACACGGAGGTAAATTCAGTTTTGATAAGCAATTATATCCTACGCAAAGTAAGTTTCCGCTTCCGGTGCTTGCCTCTCTTGTAGCACAAATTAGATCACAAGGTGGTGTTTCTATCCAAGATAGATATAATAAACGATACAATGAGCTTATGAAACGTATAGCGGTACTTGCTACAGATACAGATAAAGTAATTTTTGCGTCTGGTCACGAGCATAGTTTACAATATATAGAAAAGGACGGTATCAAGCAGATCGTGAGTGGAGCCGGGGCAAAAAACTCTGCAGCAGCACTGGGAGAAGATGGGCTTTTCTCTTACGGAGGTCAAGGCTTTGCTATATTAGATATTTATGAAGACGAGTCTTCGGCAGTACGATTTTATGCGGCAAACCAAGGAGAGCCAGAATTATTATTCACCTCACAAGTTCATCCACCTCGCGAGCCGGTTAATCTAGACTCGCTGCCAGAGTTTTATCCAGAGACGGTAATGGCAACGGTATATGAACAAAATGATACAGACGTCTCAGATGTACATACGTCACTCTGGGGAGATCATTATAGAGAAGTTTATGGTACACCTGTTACAGCTCCTGTTGCAACGCTAGACACGCTTATGGGAGGTTTTACAGTAGATAGAAAGGGAGGTGGGCACCAGACACGCTCTTTACGACTTAAGGATAAAGACGGGCGCGCTTATAACTTGAGAGCCGTGCGCAAGAGTGCAGTACAGTTCTTACAGAGCGTGGCATTTAAGGATAATTTTATTCAAGAAGATTTTAGAGATACGTTTACAGAAGACTTAATTCTTGATTTTTACACATCTGCACACCCTTATGCTTCACTTGCGGTGGCACAACTCTCTGATGCGGTAGGTATATATCATACTAATCCGCGTTTAATTTATGTACCTAAGCATAAAGCTCTTGGTAAGTATAATGCAGATTATGGAGATGAACTATATCTCATAGAAGAAAGACCAGACGAAGATTTTACAGATGTAGACTCTTTTGGTAACCCAGACAGTATAGATAGTACAGATGATGTATATGAAAATTTAAGAGATGATGAGGAGTACCAGATAGATGAAGCAGCTTACCTGAGGGCACGTATTTTTGATATGCTTATAGGTGATTGGGACCGTCACGCAGACCAGTGGAGATGGGCTCGATTTGATTCAAAAGGAACAAAACTTTATAGACCTATACCTCGTGATAGAGATCAAGTGTTTTCAAAATTTGATGGAGCAATTTTAGGTCTTCTTAAAACGCTTATCCCAGCGGTAAAACAGTTTCAAAACTATGATGGAGATCTAGAAAACGTAAAGTGGATTAATGAGGCGGGTATCAAAATGGATCGCGCACTACTCAAAAATGCCGTAAAAGAAGACTGGCTACGTGAGGCTACATATCTACAAGAAAATCTAACAGATCAAGAGATAGATGAGGCTTTTAAAGCTTTACCTCTAGAGGTGCAGAACCTAGGAGTTGATGAAATTAAAAAGAGCCTGCGAGAAAGAAGGTCTAACATTGTAGATATTGCAGAGACCTACTATGACTATATCTCTACACTCGTAATTCTTACGGGAACAGATAAAGATGATCACTTTGAGATTACAAGAGGTGATGAGAGTACCAGAGTACAAATCTCTAGAATAAAAGATGGAGAGGTTAAAAAACCTTTTGTAGATAGAACGATATCTTCACAAGAAACCAGCGAAATATGGATTTACGGTCTCGATGATGATGATGTTTTTAATGTAAGTGGAGGAGGGAAGAGACCTATTAAAATGAAAATTGTAGGTGGTCAAAACAACGACATTTATGAGATAAAAGACGGTCGTAGACTTAAAGTGTATGAGCATAAAACTAAGCCAAATACCATAAAAGAAAAGAGCGGAGCAAATGTGAAGTACTCAAATATCTATAACTTTAATACATACGACCCACTCAAGAAAAAAAGTACAGCAAATAGTACACTACCAGCCATAGGCTTTAACCCAGATGATGGGCTTCTCATAGGCGTGACTAATGTGTTTTCTACCTACGGGTTTAAAAATGACCCTTTTAGCAGTAGGCATACACTTAATGCGACATATTCATTTGCGACAGAGTCACTTAATTTAAAATATGAAGGCGACTTTGCAAATGCTTTCGGACAGTGGAATCTTGTAGTAGGAGGTAAGTTTACAAACGAGGCATTCTCTCGTAACTTCTTTGGTTTTGGAAATGAAACAGTAAATAATGACGACGATTTAGGACTCGACTTTAACCGTGTACGTAATGGCGAGATTGGTGCACACATAGGTGTAGAGAGTGATAATACCTTTGGTAGTAAACTACGTTTTGTAGCAAACTTTGAGCGCATAGAAATAGAGCAAACAGGAGGACGCATTATAGATGATGCGACACTATTTACCCCAGATACAGATAACTTTTTTGGAGGGCAATCTTTTATAGGTGTAGAAGGTTCATACAGTTATATAAGTGCAGATAATCAAGCAAACCCAACTAGAGGTATGGAGTTTGAAACAGTTATAGGTGCTAAGCGCAACTTGAGCTCTGGTGATAGAATGTATTCATATGTCAACCCAAAAATAGGGTTTTATAATGCGCTTTCGCGAAATAGGAAATTAGTCCTAAAAACACTCGTACAATCACAAATAAGAATAGGTGACGACTTTGAATTCTATCAAGCAGCCTCATTAGGAGCAAGAACAGGATTGAGAGGTTATCGCTTTAATAGATTTACTGGGGAGTCATCACTAGCAGCTTCTGGAGATATAAGATATAGCTTTGATCGTTTTAGTACAGGTCTTATCCCTATACAGCTAGGAGTTTTTGGAGGAGCAGATGTAGGTCGTGTGTGGGTTGATGGTGAAGACAGTAAGAAATGGCACAACGACTTTGGAGGTGGTTTCTGGATAAATATGGTAGAAACCGTATCTGGACAAATAGGAGCCTTTGCTGGTGAAGACGGGATGCGTATAGACTTTAGATTTGGAGTTAGATTGTAAAAATCTATAACTCAAATAGCTTTAACAAAAAAAGGCTCCCAAGTGGGAGCCTTTTTATTAGTCTAATCTCAAGCATATCTTTACAAACCTAATGATAACCCAAAACCTAGTCTGCCACCTTCTGGACCGTAAAAATAATGTACATCTGTTTTAAGCACTGCAGCGGTAGTAAATTGTAATCCGCCGCCATAGCTATAATGTAATGTGCTATCTTCATTTCCACCAGTCCAGATGCGCCCCGTATCGTAACCTACGTATCCTTGCGTACGCACAGGAAATAAAAAGGTACGTATGGGTTTTAATTTAAAGCCTATATCTACAGATCCAGCAAGTGATTGCTCACCTCTAAAACGACCTTGTCTATAAGATCTTAATCCATTATTTGCACCTAGCGTTGCGAGTCTATAAAATGGAATATCATCACCAAATCGTAACTCACTAGCAATACTTGTTTTTAAAACAATATTGCGTGATCTATCTATAGCATTCCAGAATGTTATACTAGGATCTATAGCTCCCACATATTGCGATGAGGTAAGCTCATCTGCTACACTACTACGTATTGTAAAATGCATTCCTCTTGTGGTAAAAGCTTCATCATCTCTACTTTCATACTCATATTTCCCAGTGAGGGAGAGATACTCTGTACTTGCTAGTGCAGGAGTTGTGACATTTATATCTCTCAGATCTGTGTTTTCATAAGTAAGATCAAAAGCTGTAGAAGAGCCATATTCACCAGTATAGTATAGACCTATCCCACCTTGTAAATATTGAGTGTACACTCTATTGTCATCAAAGCTATTTGCATTGTTCAAGCTACCATTACCGAGTCCAAAAAAGTTCTCTGTATAATTTGCAGATGTCAAACGGCCAAAAGCTTTAAAATTCCAATCGTGAAAGAGGTGAGCCTTATGCCACTCTAGTGAAGCGTCTACCGCCTGTGTGAGTGATATATAACGGGCATCGAGCTCAATCTTTGTTGTAAAAGGATGCCTCTCATAACCCAACGTAGATTTCCCGAAAATAAGTCGCGGTGAGAAGCCCTCATCTGGATTGTAATTTGCCTCAAGGCAAAAAGTGCCGCCACTATCTGGTCTACGCTCGCTATCATAAATATGATTCTCGTAAATATCATCTATGTGGCGGGTTGCCTTCCCTTTATTTGTAATTGTATTTTGATAAGACTTTTGATCATAGATGGTAACATTTTTTCCGCCATTTACAGTAAACGTATCATTCTCTAGTCCTCCTACAAGCACTATTTTTATAGGACTAGTACGTAAGCCGTTTACTTCAAATATATCTTTATCATCAAGGCCATAAATCCATATGTTTTCTGTCACGTCTTTATCCAGTGTTCGGTCAAAGAGTAGTGTACCTTTCTCACCGTCCTTAATACGATAAGCCATCACTCGTACATTTCCATTTGTCAGATTTTCAATGATAAAGTGATCATCTTTATCAGTTCCTTTAAGAGATACAAACTTGCTTAAATGGCTATAATAACGTTGTATGATGTCGGGAAGATTACGCTTTCGCGAAAGCAAACTCTCCTGTATCTCCATCCACGTAGAATCTTGAACTTTCTTTGGAGCAGCTTTAAAAGCGCTTTGCACAACCTCTTCTGTAATGCGTTTTTGAATATAAGTTACCTCCTCTAGCCAAAGCGATAGATCTGCCTGTTGTAATATGGCTCTGTCTAGGTTTACGGCACTCTCACTAAATTGCTCAATAAATGGAATGTCTGGTCCATAGTTACCAAACTGTCGCATCCCGCTCATTATTTTTTGTGCTTTTTCTAAAAATGCGCCGTCAAATTTTGCAAACACCTGATCCCTATCTCTGGGTACAGCAAGATACTTTATGACACCATCTGCCTCATCTACCTTATCTTGTGCCCAGCGCCACTGGTCTTCGTGTCTATCCCAGTCACCTATGAGCATATCAAATATGCGCGCTCGTATGTACATACGTTCATTGAGCTGGTTAGACTCATCTTCTCGTAGTTCTTTAAATAAATCTGGTGTGCTTTCTACCTCATTGCTGAACTCAAACATATGTGACTTATTAAAGTCACCACTAGGTTTTTCTACAATCATATAAAGTACATTACCGTGGTCTTTATTAAAGTTGCCTAGCGCTTTTTGCTTGGGTATATAATATAGTTTTGGGTGTGTGTGAGGGACATCTATAGCACCAGCAAGTCTTGGAATTGCAAATGCGCCATAAGGATGCGCGGCTGTATAAAAGTCTTCAATTACAGTTGCGGGCACGGTATCTTCAAAATAATTCTCGGCATCAAGATCATTATACCCCGCCGATTTTAAAAAAGCAAGCGGATCTTTTGCAATAGCTCGCATATTATACTCTCGCCCTTCTTTGTCCTCAAGGCGTAGACCATTAGTCTGATTTCCGCCACCAGCACGTTGTACCGTAAGGCCTCCATACAATGTGTCGAGCAGGGCAACGGGAGCTTCAACAGGCACTCCATACACATACCTATAATGCTTTCCCCAGAATTTCTCATACTTAGCACTTTTTATAACACTCTCTTGGGGGTAAATAGATGCCACCATCGTTTTAGGAAAACGTGTAGGAAGGCTGTCTATGTTATAATCCTTAGGTTGTTGAAAAGCTGTTTTTGAGTATAGTTCTGTCAGGGCCCCATCTTGTAATCCATAAAAATGAACAGAAGATGCACCCCCTTCATACAGTCTCACCTCAGAAAAACCAGCTTTTGTAGACGTAAAAAGTCCTTTTTTACTCAATCTTGCAGGCTTTACAGAACTTCCCGTACCGGCAATGACTTGCTTTATTTCACCCTGGTCTATGTATTGCATAGATCGCTCGTGTGAAGAGAGGATAATAACCCTAGGTGCGTCAAAACTAGCGAGCTCTATATGAGACATTAGCTCGTTCATAAGTGGGTTGTATCTATCTTGTTTTGATAATCCTCCTTGTGATCGTAAAAATGACCAAAATGTTCCCAAGCCTGGGATAAAGAGATTTTCTGCCGTGGGACGATAAGTAACCTCAGCAGGAATTTCTCCTCCGTATACACCATTTGCATAGAGTGGGTGGTGCATCCCTATAATAATTGTTTTGTGACGAGCCTTGCGTATCTCGCTACTTAGTAATGTAGTAAACTGTTCGCGTGTCTTAAGCTCACACTTGTCGTTCATCTCTTTTACTTTACTCCAGTCTTCTATATACCACTGTGAGTTAATAAGAATGAGTTCTACTTCGTCATTAACTTCTATGGTTTCAAGAGGGCAACCATTTTTCGGTATAAAATGATCTTCTTCATCATAAAAGTCTTCTATGGCATCTTCTATTTCTTCCATTCCCTTAAGACCAGTCTCGTTCCACTCAAGTTCTCCTGGTAAAAAGAGTGCGGTGCCCTTAAAGTTTTTTGTGATCTCAAGCTGTTGTAAAAGTTGTTTTTTACTACGACTATCTTTTAGGTCATTGCGATGTAGGTTATCGCCTGTAAATAAAAAATAATCTTCTTTTTTACTATGCTTTTTTATATAGTTACCTACATCATTTAGCAATGACTCATTTGCACCGCGCGCATAGGCACCAGCGTTACCTAGCTGGAAGAAACTCACATAATTTTCATTAGTGTCGTTAGTGAGTATGTGATTTGTATCTCTGTATAAATCGTGATGCACAGCACAAGACTCAGTAAGTAGTAGCACTATAGCAAGTACAGAAGCATAGAAGAAGTAAGTAGGAAATTGTAGTTTGTAATTCACGTTTTAATTTTATTCAATCTACACATCATTTTTCATAATTATCCTTAGCAAAAGATTAATATTTGTTAAATAAAAACTGCCTATCTCATTAATGAAATAGGCAATCTAAAGAAGCTTTATGTCTTTGTCTAAATGCGAATATAATTTTTGTTGAGGTTAGTATCTGCTATCATATCACGTGTAAAACTTAGATGCCCTTTTGTGGTGATAATTCTAAAGCGATAGTCTTTCATTTTTGTGAGGGTGTCTAGTAGTAGCCACTTGGTTTTAAGCAGCTGAGGTTTTGTAGATTTTAAACTCACCTCAAAGAAGTATTTTATGCCACGCTTTTCGGCCACGATATCTGGTATGATGGTGTTTCCGGTTTCTTGTCTTGTAAAGGATGTAGGCGTCTCATAGCCTGCTACATCTGCTTTGATATTTTCAAAACCTTTGTTTTCAAGATAGGTAATGGTCGTGGTTAAAAATGCGTTGTTTTTGTTTTCTTCTTTGTCTAAATGTATCATAACCTGTAAGATACAGTTGTAACATCCTATTTTGTACTAAAAAAGGGTTAAAAGAAAACGATACAATGTTAAAACCTGTAAGGTGTAGTGGTGCGCTTTCGCGAAAGCGTAATTACCCCGAAGTGCTGTTTTATCTCACAATGAGTTTACGTGTTGTGGCAGTTGTTTTTGTCATCACTTTTACAATATATACACCGCTAGGTAGGTTGTGAATTATAGGGCTACCACTCTGAAAGTTATCTTTATAAACCTCACGACCTAGAGTGTCAAACAAGAATACCTCACCAGTTTCTTGAGGGGTAGTTACAGTAATTGCACTCGAAGATGGGTTAGGATATATAGTCATATCACTAAGCTCATTATCTTCAACCCCCAGCGGATTAGTCCACTGCTCACCTACGTTTGTACCCCAGATGTACTCTACAAGGTCAGGCATATCTATAAAGGGATTACGGTTAAACTGCCAGTTATAAATAACGTTATTACGATTCATCTCATAATCATCTGGTGGGTCATTGCGATGCCAGTCTAGTAAAAAATCTAGGTCACCTAGAGCTCCCACAGTCGTATTTGCGGGATTGCCAGATACTACGTCAAGCCCGTTATAGCGTATGGTTAAGAAAAAGATACTACGCGCTACATCACCATAAAAACTACCTTGATTACCTGTGGGGCCACTGTACTCGCCGTAGTCTTGGTTACCGCGAGAGCTATTTTCTGGTCCATCTGCTGCACGCAGTGCGTGGGCATCACTATTTGCGTGGCGTAGTGAGTCTGCCTTTGTGGTTGTAAAAATGTCTATACCATCTGCTACTTGATCGTACTCTATGTCATTAAAACCTCCACGTGATCGTGGGTAGGTGTGCTCTCTGTTCCATAAGCCCTCATTACTACCTCCAGAAGTTTGAAAATCTAACTTAGGTCGCTGCTGCTCTGTATAGACTAGCCATACCTGATTACTGTTAAGCGGACTCTGGTCTGCCTCTTTTAAGATATCTATAATATCTGAATAGGTTTGTGCACGTACAATAGATGGATCTGCTATGATATCTTGTAAGGCTTGTATAAGTGCGTCATCTGCAAGTGTATCAATGGAGTCGTAATAGCCATCAGGTTGTGTACTTTCTACTTGGTCATAGGTAGGAACTAGTGGAGTACCGAATGAGGCAGTTGTAAAGTCATTGTCTATGATACGTATGATAATATTATCATTTGCTCTTTTAAAACCATCTGGCATTTCGCCAAAGGTGATTTTCAGCTCCTCATCACCCTCGTCGTCTTGATCGTCTATAATTGAAATGGTAGTTTGTCCTGTAGAAGCACCTGCTGCAATGGTAACACTTGTCTCACCTGTAAAATCTGCCGAGTTAAAGCCTGCATTGTCCAGGGTAAATGTAAATTGGGAAGTGCTGGTAACGGCTGTAGTCGTGGTGAAGTTTATGGTAATCTCTTCACCTTCATTATATACTGTTTGAGAAGTACTAGCGCCTATAAAATTAAATACCACTCCAGATCCATCATTAAGTTGTCCTGGGGTAGGGGTTGTGACATCATATCCTCCAGTACTATTAAGTTGGATGGAGTTACTGGATGATGCACCATTACCACCTTCGTTTACTTGTGTTGTTTCTCCTAGTAGGTTGAGGAGGTTTGTATCATCACTATCGTTAGTGTCATAGACAAGTGCATCTACAAGATTTGCTGTGGTAGCAAGTGTGCCTTCGGGAAAGTCTTGTTCATCTCCCTGATATATTGCAACGGCATCTGCACCGTTTTGTATCGTATTATCAAACAGTATAAAATCTGGCACAGGCACCACATTATTACTACCTATAAGAACAATACCGTTTACATCTGCCACAAGGCCATCTAGATCAAGTGCAAAGTAGCTGCTATCACCGCCACTACTAGATCCATTAAATAAAACAAGCACATAGCCGTCTAGAGAAGCTTCTGGAGTGGTAAGGAGTTCTATAAACTCTTGGTCATCTGTACTAGGTGTATCTGCATCAAGTTCATTTATAGTGACCTGCGCTATTAAAGGATTACAGCAAATAGAAATAAGAAAAGCAACTAAGTAAAAATGTTTCATATAGGAGATATTGTAGTTACAAAATTATTACTTAAGTGTTCTAGGGGTGTTAAGTGAGCGTTAAGTCCCTTGAGAACAAATTACTAAAACAACTAGTTTACACCCATATTGAGTAAGTTCTGCTCTTTGAGTTGACTTTTTGCACTTTTTATTTCAGAGTCTGTTGGTTCTTGGGGAAGTTGTAAACTTGCTCCTTGTGGCTCATAGGTAAGCTCTGAATATACTGGGAAATGATCAGATTTTATATGACCTGTGCGCTCTAGCTTTTTTACTCTAAACTCTTGAGAGGTAAAAAGGTGATCAAGAGGCCATCTCATCAGAATATTTTTCGCATTAAATGTGTTGTAAAAACCACGGCCTATGCGGGGGTCTAGTAGTTTACTCACTTTTCTAAAGAGCGAAGTCGTTCTTGACCAAGCCACATCATTAAAGTCACCCATCACAATTACGGGAAGCGTTCTTTTATTTACTGTAAATGCCGTTTTCATCATCTCTGTGTCTCTATCAGAACTCATAGGGTTGTGTTGAGGCATAGGCGGAGTAGGGTGTATAGCATAAAGTTGTATTTGGTCTCCGCTCTCTAGTGTAACAATGGCTTCCATAGATGGAACTTCCTTATCTACGAGGTGTCTTACCTTTTTTTGGGTAAGCGGTAGTTTTGAATAAAGTAGCATTCCATACGTATTACCACGCGGCTCAAGTAAATGGTGGGAGTATGTAGATGCGAGACTACTGTGTACCGCTTTTTTCCAGACTGTATCTGTTTCCATAAGTAATACAATGTCTGGATCATAATCTGCTACTTGAGATAGTAGAAGGTCATATTGTGTGTTTTTTTGTAAAACGTTTGCACTATATATTTTTATAGACTTGCTAGTGTCTGTGATTGTATTTTCTAGTGCTTCTGGAGCTGCAAGTGGTGTATAGTCATAAATCTTAATAAGCTGAAATATAAAACACACAGCGAGAACACTCACAAAAATATAATCTCCTACATACTTGATATTAAAGCGTATAAAATAGGTGACAAGAGCTATAAACGTAAGCAGCGTAAGCTGCGCGTGCGGAAAATCAAAAATGCGTATCCACCAGTAGTCTATAGCAATAAGCGGTAATAAGGTGAGGATAATGGCTATAATACCAAAACCTTGTAGGAAGTTTTTAAGTGAGAATTTCATTTAATGTGATTGGTTAGTACAGTAAAGTTACTTCTAACCTAGCCTAACTATCTTAAAATCATATTAAATGGGATAGATTTAAGATTTTAATTGTTTCATAAAACAGAGACTATTTGCTACTCCTTTATATTGCCCATAATTTGCGATACTAGTGTAACCTAACTTGTTGTAGAGTTGGACGGCATCTTGCATACGCTTACCAGTTTCTAGTACGGTATGTGTGGCACCTAGTTCTTGCGCCCATTCTTCTAGTGCATTTACAAGTTGTATTGCGTATCCTTTACCTCTTGCAGTGTGGTGTACGTACATTCTTTTTATTTCAAAGCTTGTGGACTCAAATTTTTTGATGGCACCACAGCCTACAGCAACTTTATCATCATAAATTACGAGGCAGTGTTGCAAGGTAGTTATGCCATTAAACTGGTTATAAAAATGGTGGTCGTCACCATCTACTTGAGCTAGATATGCATCAAGTAATGCGACTAGTTTTATAAAGTCTGGATGCGACGAGCTTGTACGTTCTAAAAGTATCATCACCTTAATACTACAGCGGTACCCATTGCAGAGATGCCTAGTTTTGTGTTTTGGCTTATAACCTCTACATCCATAGTGACTCCCACAATCGCGTGAGCTCCCATTTCTTTAGCTTTGGCTTCCAGTTTCTTGAGTACTTCTTGTTTGGCAGCATCTATTCCTTCTTCGCCACTTTTATAGACTTTACTCATACTAAAGGAATCTTTAAAACTTAGTCCCTTTGTATCAAAAAGCTTTGCATACATAAAATCTGTAATCACACCTAGGTAGTGTGTGATCTCTCTACCTTGTATACTGTTTGTAGTTGTTATAATCATTTATATGAGTTTGTATGTAAGTAGTATTTAAAAGGGTTTTGTTACGCTTTCGCGAAAGCGTAATATATAACTATCAAAATTAATAAGGTTTATTTAATAACAAACAATCTCTTATATTAGTACTCTATGCTCACAACTACTGTTTACACCGTTACTGCCATTGTCTGCCTCATCACGGCTGTTGTCATACAACGTATTTACTTTAAGGAATTACAACGCGGAGCTTCTTTAAAGGCTGTAAACGGCATAAAATGGTTTGGATGGGCCATTTTAGTTTGGGGAGTAGGCGCATTATCTAATCTTGTACTGGTGGGGATATTTGACAGTAATTACAGCAGTAGGTCAATCATATATCTAGGTGTACTTTTTTCCTTAGTAAACTCGCTGTGTATTTTACTCTCATTACCATCTATAGAACATAACAAAGAGCGTAGCCTAGTTGTACGACTAGTAGAACGTTTTACAGAGCGTGAGTTTGTGCGCGTATTTTTAGGGATACTTATGATGATCTCTTTTGTTTTTATAGTAACCTCGTATAATAATACAGCTATAAGCAATACACTTATCTGGCTTATAGATATACCTATTTCTATTGTTGTGGCGGTGGCATTACTTATCGAGTTGCATAAAGCATTTAATAATAGAGATATGCGATTTATGGTAATCCCTGTAATTGCTCTTTTTATCCTGATTGTAATTGCAGTGACGCATCGTATTATACCAAATAGCTACATAGAGAATACATCACTAGCAGCAAGTTGGGCAGCCATAGGTGCGGTAACTTCTATATCATTTAAGTTTCTCTTTATTTTATTATTTTCCATCTTGTTATATAGTTGGAAATTCTTATCAGAAAAAGAACAAGAAGAAAGTAGAGCTGCATCACTCACCCTTGAAAATAGTAGACTACTTAAAAATCAAGAGCAACTTACACTGGCAAATGAGAGCCATCTTGATACTATAAAAAGTATGAAGTCTGAGCTTAAAACGCTCAAGGCAGCACATAAGATTGAACTCTCAGACAGGCAAAAAGAAGTTTTAGGCAACCTAGGGTTATATGGCGATACAATGTCTTATGGAGAGATGGCAGAGGCGATGCACATCTCGCTAGATGGTTTTCAAGCTCATATACACCAAATCAAAAAGATGCTAAGCATAAGCGGAACAGGAGGTAAGGAACGACTTATTGCATTTGCAAAAGCAAATGACTTATTGCAGCACGCTTCTATAAAACAATAGGGTTAAGAAGTACTTAAGTACTTAACTATGCCTTTTTGAACACTGCGTAACCTTTTATAGTGAGCATAAGTATATGACTTTTGAGAAGATCAAAAACATATACTATGAATCTCTTTTTATGTATTCAAAACAGCTCTCTAGATGAGCGTATTAATGAACAATTTGATAATGCAACTAGCTGGTTTGTAGATGCAGTAATGTGGCAAATTCCCATTACAGAAAATGTGGGCTTGCCTTGGGTACTTATCGTTCTTATTGCTGGAGCTACATATTTCACTTTCTATTTTAAAGCTATTAATGTAAGAGGTTTCTGGACTTCTATTCAGGTTGTGCGAGGTAAGTATGATGCAATAGAAAAGGGAGGAGAAATGCATACACCCACAGTAGATATACCTGACACTATAAGAGATGAAAGTGAGCAGGGAGAGGTAAGTCACTTTCAAGCCCTCACAGCAGCATTATCTGCAACAGTAGGACTTGGTAATATTGCAGGTGTTGCAATTGCACTTTCTATAGGTGGTCCAGGTGCAACTTTCTGGATGATTGTTGTCGGGTTGCTAGGTATGTCATCAAAGTTTGTTGAGTGCACGCTAGGTGTTTGTTATAGAGAAGTAGCAGCAAATGGAACTGTATATGGAGGGCCTATGTATTATTTGAGTAAAGGTCTCAGGAGTAAAGGATTCACAAAACTAGGAAAGGTGCTAGCTGTTGTTTTTGCTATAATGTGTATAGGTGGGTCTTTTGGCGGAGGTAATATGTTTCAGGTAAATCAAGCATTTAAGTTATTCGAGCACGTCACGGGAGCAGAGCAAAGTTGGTTTTATGGTAAGGGATGGCTTTTTGGACTTATAATGTCCATACTTGTGGGCATCGTTATCATAGGAGGAATAAAGAAAATAGCCACGGTTACAGATAAAATTGTTCCAGCTATGGTGGTGATGTATGTACTTGCTGTGCTCACAGTAATAGGACTAAATATAAATGCCTTACCAGCAGCATTACTAAGTATATGGGACGGAGCATTTAGCCCAGAAGGTGTTACTGGTGGTTTTGTAGGTGTGATGATACAAGGCTTTAGGCGTGGCGCTTTTTCTAATGAGGCGGGTATAGGAAGTGCCTCTATCGCACACAGTGCTGTAAAGACCAATTATCCAGCAAGTGAGGGATTAGTAGCTTTGCTAGAGCCTTTTATAGATACCGTGCTGGTTTGTACAATGACTGCGTTAGCACTTATTATAACAGATACACTAGTGGTAGGGGCAATTTTGAATGATGAGCAAGGTGTCTTGCTCACGGCATCTGCACTGGAGAGCGGGATTTCTTGGTTTCCTTATTTACTTTCTTTTGCAGTGATACTTTTTGCCTTTTCATCTATGATATCGTGGTCTTATTACGGGTATCAATCGTGGAGTTATCTCTTTGGGAGAGGTAAAAAAGTGGAATATGCCTATAAGACGCTCTTTTGCATCTTTGTTGTAATTGGTGGCGCAGCTAGTCTAGGAGCGGTCATAGGCTTTTCTGATGCGATGGTATTTGCGATGATGGTACCTAATATGATAGGGCTTGTGATACTTGCTCCTAAAGTTGCAAATGAGTTAAAGAAATATATGTCTGTCATTAACAAGCAGTCATAATGCGTTAGGGATAGAGGCAATTGTTGAAGCTCCTCGTAGAGAGCGACTGCCGAAAGCCCGACCGACAGGTAACGCCCAACTATTAAAACTGCATAGGCACCTCGATAAGTAATATTTTAGAATCAGTTTGTGCAGTGATTTCTAGCTCGGCAATGTCATAAACTCCTATGGCGTCACGTCTGTCTAGCAGTTCGCCAGCGGCGTGGGCGCAACCTTCAAGTATAAAAATAAAAAGGCCGTTCTCTTTTTTATGTAATTTGTGTACAAGCGATTGCTCTTGTGTAAACTCCCCCATATGAAACCAAGCGTCTTGGTAAATCCATACACCCTCATCATCTTGATTTGGTGAGAGTATTTGTACAAATTCATTTTTGAGGTGATGCTCATTTATTTTAATCTGATCATATCGAGGCGAGACTGGACGCTGGTTAGGCATAATCCAGATTTGTAAAAACTGCACTTCGCGATCACTATTTTTATTATACTCACTGTGATCTATTCCAGTCCCGGCACTCATCACTTGGATGTCACCTTGCTGTATCACCGTCTGGTTACCCATACTATCTTTATGCTCTAAATCACCAGAAATCGGGATGGATATGATCTCCATATTGAGATGCCTGTGCATATCAAAACCTCTACCAGCCGCCACGGTGTCATCATTGAGCACACGCATCGCTCCAAAGTTCATACGGTTGGGGTTATGATAACTCGCAAAGCTAAAGGTGTGAAAACTCTGTAACCAGCCGTGGTTTGCGTTTCCTCGACTGTTTGCTTTATATAGAATCGTTTGCATAGGTGATAAATTAGGGATTAAGTAGCTCTATTTTTGGTTATAAAGTTACGATATGTGAATTTGATTTTGAAAGTGTTTGTTACGCTTTAGCGAAAGCGTAAATCTCATACTAATCTACGTAGGCTATATTTTTAATAGTGAGTTTCTTCTCCTCATTGCCTAGCTGAAATGTAGTTGTTTCATCCACCTTTTTGCCAATAAGCGCTCTAGCAATTGGAGCGGTGAAGGCAATTTTTTTGTCTTTTACACTAGCCTCATCTACGCCCACAATCTGGATGGTAATAGGCTTAGGCATACCAGCGATGGTATAGGTGACTGTGGCGCCAAAACGTATTTCTCCCTCATCCTTTATGTGATCAAGTAGTCTTGCGCTTTGTATGCGTTCCAGTAGTAAGTTGCGTTTCCCATTAAGTACGGCAAGTGCTCGCCTGCGCTCGCGCTCATCTGTTTCATCTAGGGTGGAGATTTTATTATCTAGCGTGCTAAGCTCTTCCTTAAGCTGCGTTAATCCGTGGCTAGTGACATAGTTTGTCACACCATCTGGCAATGCTGCTCTAGGCGGAATTATAGGAATTTCTTCTTGGTCATCTTCTTTTACAAATCCTCTGCTCATCTTCTTTATTTTTCGTTCTTCATTAAGGCTATACTGCGCTCAGACCAGCTTATAGTGCGCGGTCCAAAGCATTCTAAAATTGCATCTACACCTATCACACTTCCCTTAGATAGTCTGCCCAATACAGCTAGTGGCACAAAACTTTTACCCTCTGGTACTTCTACATAACCATAATCGTCTGTGCGTATACCTAGATCAGTATGTTTAGGCTCAATCATTTCATAACTAAGCAAGTTTTTAATAATTGGTGTATCTACCGTAACAAGCTGTGGTGAGTCTAGTACAGCGTTAAGCATTACGTCTACCGTAATCTTATTACCATTAGATTCAAGTTGCCAGCCTCCGTCTACACAAGTGATCTCTGGATTATTTACAAAGTCAAGATCTAAAACTCCTGCTTTTGCAAGTGCAATAAGTTGTTGTATGCTTTCAACGGGTGGACCGTAAGAATAACGTTTTGATGCTTCGTCTAGCGCAATAACTTCGGCAACCACATCATCTATAATTGCGGGATATGAAAACTCTCTGTAGATGGTAGGCTGGCAGTGTCGCCATACTTGACCTATAAAATAATCAAGGCTTACTGGTGCTTCTCCTACTGCCATTTCCACTTGCTGTTGCATCATTTCTAATATGGGCGTATGGTGTGATAGGAGTAGGGGATGCGATAGTGATTTATTGTTGAGGTAATTTATGGTTAAGAAGTAAACTTCTTCT
Organism: Dokdonia sp. MED134; assembly: GCF_000152925.2. Lineage (NCBI taxonomy): Bacteria > Pseudomonadati > Bacteroidota > Flavobacteriia > Flavobacteriales > Flavobacteriaceae > Dokdonia > Dokdonia sp. MED134. The sequence goes on from NZ_CP009301.1 coordinate 3,248,472, forward strand.
TCGGAAAGATCGTGTTGTATGGCTTTGTCTCCTAATTTTAAAAACAAAGGAGCTACAACAGCTGCCATTGCTTCGAGTAGAAAGTATTGATCTTTTGCAGGGTGATCGCCGCAGGCGCCTTTATGTATCGCTTTCGCGAAAGCGTTTATAGCATCATCACTTGGCATAAACCACTTATCTACTACTTTATTTATAGGTTTTGGCACCATAGGAAGCCCGTCTAAGGAAAAGGGAACAAACCGCTGCGGATGGTTTTCTCCAGCGTGAAAAGCTACTTCTTTGGAATCATTATCAAGCATCTCAAAATGCGCGCCTTGCTGCAAGGTGAGCGCACGTATCTGATCAATCATTGCAAGTCCAAAACCTCTAAAAGCAACTACGTTCTCTGAGGTGATGTTTGCATTTATCATTTTTTCTACGGGATAGGCTTCTGTAAATAGTAGGGCGTTATCCGTTTGTGCAACGTGATCTTTCCACTCTTGCAACTGCTCTGAAAGCTCCGTATCCTGATGTCCTATTGTGAGAACCACTTCATCTATTGCAGTAATGGATGTATTTTCTGTAATTGCTGTGAATTCTGGTGCGATATAGGTGAGTTTAGTGACAGTATCCTCAACAATATTTAGCAAGTCAAATCCCTTAAGTGCACTTGCAATAGTCTCAAAACGAGCATTAAGGTATGTTCCCATCTTTGACCGTGGAGGAAACTGATCTGGATGCGTAGCTGGAGGGTTTTGTTGTTCTTCTGGTAACCACTCCGTGTATGAGGGAAATGCAGGGATGATATCATCACCTAGTTTTATTTCTGGTCTGCCAGGTAAGTCTTGTAAGGCACGCTCAGTTATATTAAGCCAGTTGCTCGCTACTTGCTCAGGATTCCATACCCAGCCTGCTCCAGGATATTTAAATGGTTCAAATAAAGTGACTTTTATTTGAGCTTCTGGAGCGTTATTGTAGAGCGCAGTAAAAAGGCTTTCAAGAGTAAAAAGTCCTCTGGGACCTCCTCCTATTATGGCGTAGTGTTTCATAGGTTGGTTGTTATACTCACCCTATGTACAAAGGCAAGTGTAACAAAGCTATGGCATTACTACGCTAGACGGTAGTTGTTTAAGATTGTGTTAGGAGTTATTTAAGACCCCATACTGATAGTGACATCATTTGAAAAGCGCTCGTTGTTCACCACAAACCGTGTGTGCAATTCTTTAAATAAATCTATAAGTGGAAGCACAGGACTGTTCCAATTATCAAATTCTAGATGATATTTTGCTATTAATATGTAGTGATCATCCTCGTTTGTACCCTTAATTATAGGCTGGAAGCTATCTTCTTGAGCAATTTCTTTTAAGATTGCAATATGGTTGTTGTTTCTCAAAAATTCAGTCATTTTAGAGCTGTCGCTATTGATGTTAAAGCGCTTTGATTTTCCTATAAAAAGCGATTTAATATGCGAGTTTGTAGTGAGTTCAAAAGTGTGACTCTCTGGCTGTTTTGGTAACTTCATAGAGATATGACCAGAAAATTCTTTTCCAGTGATATTAATGATGTTTATCTCAGTATCCCCTACAGGTATTTTTAATAAATACTGAACCTTAGGAAGGCGTATGCCTCCATCTATGCTAGTATCTTGATCTTGGTATAAAAAAGTACCTCCTTGCTCTGTCGCTATGTTTTGAAAAAATGATTTATACATACCCTATGTGTAGGAAAGTATTTCACTTTGTTACATTAACTACGTTTTTTCAACCTGTTAAAGTCTAAAAACCAACGCATACGTAAACTCAAGGTTTCTAAACCTGTAGCATCACTAAGTGTATGTATTCCGTCTAAGTAATCACCATTTACATTATCTGCAAAGGCAGTTTTACCTACACGATACCCTAGTGATAGCTCACTTGCGGGAGCAAACTGCCAGCGCGCGACAAAGTCAAGGTTAAAAGCATTAAATGTGCTGTCAAAACTATCAGGATCTATAGAGAGGTTATTTACCGTCAGGTCTCCGTCCTGCTGTAAAGCGTATTGATTTTTATAATCTACTTTAATCCAGTAGTGACGTAGTCTTAGATTCATATTAATTTTTGCGTTTACCGCATAGTTGAGTTGTATTGCATTTGTAAGCTGGTTTATAGAACGCTGGCCTATAATGATCTGGTCCTCTTGATTTGTGATATAACCTATATCGTTAGGGTTATCTGTATAATCTTGCTCAAACTCTGCAAAGAAGTGTTGCCCCAGTCTTGTACGTAAACCATAACCCATCACGTATTGTTCGGTTTGTATGTTGTGATTTTTATAATCTACTGCTACAAAGTAGCCAGCCCACGATAGATTCTTATTTCTGTTAGTTTGATATTCTAGAACGATTTCAGAGAGCGCAGGTCTATTAAAAACGCGGTCTTGTACTCGTGCTTCAAAAAAGTCTTGACGTTTTGAGACGTAGCTTAGCGTGACAAAGAGATTTTGGTTACCCTTTGTTGTAGCAAAACTTGAGAAGCGATATTGCGAGCGCTCACGTTCCATAAGGCTGTAATAATATCGCTGCTGGTGATCTAGATCTAGTTGATACTGCTGGAACCATTTTTTTGGAGCAGTATTGCGATAATTTACATTACCACGGAAAACCATACTGTTGTTACGCTGCAAGAAGCCAAAATCATTATTATCAAAATCTTCATCCTTTAAGTTCCAGCTTACGCCTCCCGTCCAGGCACCACTTACTTTTGATACATAAGCATTATACTCGTGTCCAAAAACATTATCTCCCTCCAGCCCATATTGCTGTGACACGGCCTTCTTAAAGCTAGCCCTATAAGTGCGTTTTGCATTAAACCATTCGTATAAAAGTGCGCTAAAGTTGCTGTCATAAGCACTTCCAGATCGTAATACAGAGTTATTTATGAGCGTGACAGAACTATTGTTTTTGAGTTGTTTATCTATCACCAGCGCATTATAATTCGTGAGCGGATTTGTAATTACCTCTCTTACTTCATCTGTAGAGGTGTTTTTTATTTCCGCTTTCGCGAAAGCGGTTACCCCATTAAGCACCCCTATGGAGAGTCCGTTTTGTGACTTTCCGGTAAATTTTACGAGGTTTATAATATTTGAACTAGTAGGGTTAGTAACCACCATCTCATTATATGAAAGCGTAAAAGCATTTGCATTTATAGGTCTACCTCCTATGCGACGTGTAAAGAGGTAGCCGCCTTTATCAAAAAGCTCTGTACCCTCAATAAAGAATGGACGTTGCTCTGCAAACTGTACTTCAAAAGGAGAGAGGTTAAAAACCTGGTCATCACTGCGTGCCTGGCTAAAATCTGGAATGACAGATACATCAAGCGTGTATGCATTATCAATCACATACTTTACATCGAGTCCAGGGTTAAGCGTGGTCTCTGCAGCACCATCGCTATCTGTCTCGTGCACGGCAGAAACAAAGGGTACAAAAGACAGGTTGAGCGGTGGGTTTACAGGCTCGATACCTTCAAGCGACCCAAACTGGTTGAGGTATCCATCTATAGTAGGATCTATGGGACTCCAGAAAGATTCTTCATTAAGCGCCCCAGAAAAACGCTGAAAGTTAATCGTAAAATCTGACAGGTCTTTTTTTGGGAAACGTATGCTATTCCAGGGGATGCGTATCTCAATGTCCCAGTGAGTATCGTGCACGGTGACTTCACTTTCCCAGATAACATTAAAGTTTTCGTCTGCACCGGTGTTACCGGATATCTTACTGTCAAACTGCACACCGGCTGCCGTCACAGTAAAGTCATAACCCTCGCGTGTCTGCCCAAAGGGATCAATTTGCACCCCAAAATAGTCTGCATTACCCACATCATCACGAGCGGTAAGGAGGCGTCTTATTTCATCTTTATCATTTGTATTGAGTACAGCGCCTACGTAGAGGTAATTATCATCATATAGTACGGCAATCTCTGTTGCTCGTAGAGAGGGTTGTCCAGCATTAGGTGCTTTTTGTGTAAACGTTTTGGTTTCTAGTTGTGCTTTCCAGACTGCCTCTGTGAGGTTCCCATCTATTTTAGGAGCCTCTCCTGTGCGATGCGCTTTAAGAGATTGTTGTGCAGTGACGGTTGCTGTGAGTAAGGTGAGTATAAAAATGAGTACTGTTTTCATAAGGTTGGTTCTTTTGTTTGATGGCACAAAAGTGAGATCATCTATTTGATAATCAGGTTAACCACGGGTTAAGGGCTAGGTTAATGTAAAAGCAAGAACAACAGTCGTTGTATTAACCTAAGAGCGAAGTACATACTGAGTAAGGGTTGCGAGCAATTTTAAGGTTAATGCTCGGTTAACGACGGGTATTAATTATGTCTAACTGTACTTTCCCACTACATTTACAACATCAATCAGCCACAGATGAAAAGTAAATTCTCCTTATTAATAGCAATATCTGCACTAGCATTACTAGCGTTATGTGCCATACAAGCTTATTTAATAAGTAATACCTACGAGCTCAAAAAAACCGCTTTCTTTAATGAAACCTCAAATGCGGTTTCTGAGATTGCAAATGATAGAGAACTAGATTCTCTCTATGACGCACTTATAGAAGTAGACCTAGAAGATCACCTAGCAGATTACTTTAATGAGAGTATAACTAAGCGACAGGTGGTAGAACGATTTTACCGCAATGCAGATACTTATAACGAGCAGTATATGAAACGGTATGAAGCCTTGCAACTACAAAAAGAATTGGGTTATGAGGTTGCTTATAGACAGAATTTGTTAAGCATTGTCATCATAGACTATCCTAATACAGACACCATTTTTCCTATAAAAGACAATGAGAGAAAACGCATTTTTGGGCAGAAGTTTAAAACAGGAATTTCAAGAAGTATTAACTATGCACGCACCTTTGATACAAATGAGTTTATAGACCGTAGGGGTGACAGTATAAGTATAAGCTCGTACGATTTTGAAGTGCGCACTACACAAGAGATACAAGTACCTAACTGGAAATCTCTGGTGCTCAAAAGAATGTGGGTACTCATTGTGGGAAGTATCATTTTATTCCTTTTTGTAATAGGGTTACTCTACTACTCAATAAAAAACCTAATTACTCAGAAAAAAATTGCCGAGGTAAAAACAGACTTTATTAATAATGTCACTCACGAGCTCAAAACACCGCTCGCAACACTAGGTATCGCTACCAAAAGCTTACGCAATGAAGCAATAAAAAGTAATCCAGATTCCTTTAATAACACGCTGGGTATCGTAGAGCGACAAAATAGTAGATTACAAAAACTCATAGATCAAGTACTTACTAATAGCTTGAGCGCAGAGGAGCTACAGCTCAATAAAGAGCAGGTAAGTGATAATGTATTTTTTAAGAACTTACTTTCAGATTTTGAGATTGCTACACAGCACGCACATCTTACAGTTTTAAACAAGGTCTACAGTCCAGAAGTGCTCTTGCGCATAGACAGATTTCACCTCACTACGGCACTTCTTAATGTGCTAGAGAACGCAGTAAAGTATGGTAAAGACCAAGTTACCGTGACGGTCACCACGCGCCTGGTAAATAGAAATTATTGCATTGAGATATCAGATAACGGGACGGGTATCTCACCGGCAGACCAGAAAGCGATTTTTGACAAGTTTTATCGCGCTGGTAACAGTGATGTACATAACGTAAAAGGGCTAGGTCTCGGTCTCTATTTTACACACCAAATTATTACCGCTCACGGGGGAACGATAACCCTGAAAAGCATAGAAAACGAGGGAAGCACCTTCACCATAAAATTGCCTTTATAATGATTGCAAAAAACAACATACTACTCGCCGAAGATGATTTTGATTTTGGGAGTATCCTCAAGCAATATCTCGAGATACACAATTTTGAAGTTACTTGGTGTAAAGATGGGGAAGAGGCTCATAACGCTTTCGCGAAAGCGCACTCAGAAGGAGTAACCTATGACATCTGTGTTTTTGATGTGATGATGCCTAAGATGGATGGGTTTACACTTGCAGAGAAAGTGATAAGTATCAACCCAGAAGTTCCCTTTGTGTTCCTAACCGCACGTAAAATGAAGGAAGACCGCATACAGGGGCTCAAACTAGGAGCAGACGATTATATCGTAAAACCCTTTGAGGCAGATATACTCGTGCTACGCCTTACTAACATTTTAAAACGATCTAGACCTAACCTCGCAAAGGTTAGACCAGATATAAATGAGATCACTGCGATAGGAAACTATCACTTTGATGCTCACAATCACACGCTCACCTTTGGAGAGACCGTACAATCTCTCACAGAAAAGGAAGCACAGTTGATTCAGTTTTTTTACGAAAACAAAAATCAGCTACTTCGAAGAGAAGATATTCTATCTAAAATCTGGGGAAACGACGACTTTTTCTCAGGCCGCAGTATGGATGTTTTTATCAGTCGGCTTCGAAAATATTTTAAAGATGATTCTTCCATTTCAATTGCTAGCACAAGAGGTGTAGGGTTAACCTTTACAATTGAATCATCAAAAAATGAATAGGTAATCGCTTTCGCGAAAGCGGAAGACTAAAAAAGTAACATAATGAAAACAGTAAGAAATATATGCACAGCAGCCCTCATAGGCTTAGGAATGAATGTCATTGCACAAACAGCGCCACCTGCTCCGCCTGCACCACCAGCAACGGTTTATGAAGATGCAACCACCACGGTAACTACAAACTCGTCTAACGTATCTGTGATTACCCAAAATGGTAATTATGGAAGTGGCGGCAGTACTTCGTACTCAGTAAGTAACTCAAATGATGAGTACCGAGTAAAATCTCGTTATCCGGGTAATAGATATGCCGCTATAAAAGAATTCTTAGTAGCCGAAATGGGTACAAAAAATATGCAATCTAGCGGTAAGGATATGGTCTGGAGCCTTGAAGGTGATGAGGATACCGTTTATGAGATTGCACTGAGTGAGAAACGCCTCAAGATAGAACTAGATAAAACAATCGCTGCACCAGATATGATTGCAAAGTTTACAGATATGGGTAACATCTTACGTACCCTTGTTTCTGGAGGAAGCGAGCGACAAGAGATACAACGATTAGAACGCGATGCAGACCGTGCAAGACGTGATGCAGCACGTATGCAACGAGAAGCTGCACGACTAAGGGAAGTTTCTGTAAGAGATGCTGCAAGGCTAGAAAGAGAGGCACTGCGCCTCTCTAATGAAGCAGAGCGACTAGGTCTTAACTCAAAAAGAGGAGGAGGTATAGATAGTTATGTGCGTAATTTACTAGAGTTACCTAGTACAAAAATTGCAGCAAGTGATGTGAATAGTAGCATCTGGCAGTGGCCGGAGGTACAAGAAGCCCTCATTAACACTCTAAATGCTGAAGGATTACTTAAAGGTGAAGAAACTATTGTATTTGTAAAAGAAGATGCCGGAGCATATGCAAACGGTACACGCTTATCTACTACTCAATGGTCTAAGGTAAATAGTGTTTTTAGAAAATATGTTATGCAAGACGTTACAGAGGTAAGTTTCTATAAAAAGGGAAACCATATTGTTATTGTAGATGGCTTTACAGCTGTAGAAAAGATTGTAATGTGGTTAACACGTAATGATTACATAGCTAGTTCTAGAAGATCTGTAAAAATGATGCTTAACGGAAGCTCAGTTATAGTAGATAATGTTGCCTTGCCTAGCAGTGATGTCAAGAAGATAAATAGCTATTTACTTACTGAGGGAGTAATAACAGCTCCGGGCAAATCGCTTGTCATAAATGAGACTGGTATGTCGCTGGGTTACAGTTATGATAAAAGTACACTAGGAACCTGGGTAGGTAAGGACTAGTTTTTACTCCTCTTCGTCTTCAAAAGTATCTCTTGCAAGCAACTTAGGCGATACTTTGTAGGTTGCAGCGTAGGTAAGACCTGCTTGTTTAGTTTTTGAAGTCAAGAACGCTCTTTTAAACCAGCGATGGTCGGTAGCTCTTTTCTTTAAATCTTCGTGAGAGGTTGTGGCATACGGAGTGCCTTTAAAGAATGACTCAATGGTATAGACACCCAGCCCATAATGCTCTGCACGATCTAGTACAGTTTCAAAATCTGCTTCAGAAAATTGATAAGCAGTATCAGTTCCTGATCCATCATTTTTTGGTGTTAATCCTGCAAATACTTGTTGTTCTAAAAACTCTGATTTTTCCATAATGCAAAAGTCGTTATTTAATCATCAAATCTATCACGATTTATAAAATAAGAATACCCTTATGGCGTTTTACGTACGCCTTCTAATAATGCTTTGTTAAGCACACCATCATCATCTGACGATGAGGTGTGTAACACAGATATGTCACCTGTAGATTCTAGTACAACTGCCTCTACTTGTTCATAGGTAAGTACATTTGCCTCTCTGAGTTTAGCAATAAGTTGGCCTTTCTCTATACGAGCATACTTTAGGTTTTCTTCAAGAATGGTACTTCCGTCCATAAGGAGTAGGGGTTTATTTGATATAAGTTTGTTTATGGCCGGCACAGCACGCTGTAAGTAAGAAAATATAAAGGTAAGAATCAGTAACGCTCCCACAGCTACAGATCCGTGTGCAATTGAGGTACTAGAAGTTAGTGTAGAAGATATGATACTACCTATTGCGATGGTAAATGCAAAATCATAAGCTGTAAATTTTGCAAAAGATCGCAACCCTATAATACGTGTTAATATGATGACTACAATAAAAATCATTAAGCTACCTGCGAGTGTTTGCAAGAGCGGGTCATCTGTGCTATAAATCCAATCCATATTGTTGTTTTTTGAGCATAGTTTATTCACAAGTTGTGATAAGCTATTGTTGGTTAGACTGTAAATTATTGAATAATCATAGCTAACTCAAGGCTCATAACAAAGGTTTAATATTTATTGTGAAGGTATTAACGTAGCTTGCGATGTTTCGGTTGTCTGGCTTATGTAGTAACTGGTGAAAATATCAGTAATGCGCGGGATGTTGTTACGCTTTCGCGAAAGCGTAATAATACACTAGTCAATATAACTTAAAGAGAAAGTAGAACTGTATCTAAAGCTTATTTGGTGTCTTCTTTTGTGCACCTAGCGGAATAAAGTTTAAAGAAAGGCTTGCCTTAGCCTGTTTACTAGCATCTATGTAGAGTTCATCTTTTTTAAGAAGCTTAATTTCTTTTTTGGTCTTTTGTTTTACCTTAATTGTTTTTATAATCTCGCCGTCTTGCTGTATTCTTACAGAGAAAGGCGTATTACCGTTATTACTCACGATGGCATAACAAGGTTCTCCATAATATGGGTTTATAGCGCCATCTTGACCGGGACCTTTTCCCGTCATAAGCATACTTTGTGAGGGGGAAAGCTCAAAAGTATCTTGTGCGAGGCCCGCTAGCGGTACAAAAATGACTAGAGTAAGGAGAAGAAGGAGCTTTTTCATTTTAAATAATTTATAAGTGATGTCCTTCTTAAAGGTAGTCAAAAATTATTTTTTCGGTAAAAACAGGGTAAGCCTATCTATGTCTAGATTGTCTAGATGCCCCATTTTGGACTCGTCTTTTGTAATGAGATGTAGGTGAATGTTACTATCGTGGTGGGTGAAGATACCCTTATGCATTGTAGAGAAAAATCCTATAATTTCTACTTGCTCGTCTTGCAGCGTGTAATTTGTTTGGCCTTGATGCGCTTCTTGTGGAGAAGAAACTTTTGTGCCTCTAGGTAAATTCTGTATATGTATCTCTGCCTTAGATACAGTACCCTCTAGTTTAAATGCAAATGGTCGCTTTGCTTCCTTTGTGCGTTCACTTACAAAGTCTTCTATATCTTTTATAGTCTTCACAGACGCCGGAAGGTTTATCTCATACCAGTCTGTCACGTTAGTATACACAAAAAAAGGTGCAGAGACATCATAAGTAGGTGTTACTGTCATTGCAGTGTCTGAGCTCACTTTTGATAGATAACTAGTACTATTTACAATGAGAAGTTCGCCAGTGAGATAACTCTCAGGGCCTAAGCCATAAAGTCCTTTCTTATTTGTGATGGTATCTAGTAGTATAGAACCTTCTAGTTCTCCTTTCCACATCACGTTTTTCATAGCGCCCACCACCTTTACATCTGGATACGTTGTGGAGGTGGCAGTTTCACCTTTTGAATTGCAGCTTGCTAGACATATAGTAAAGGCAAGTAGTAAAATGTATTTCAAAATATAGGTCTCTTATAGTTTTATAGAGTACAATATAATACTAATTCATTTTATACTTCTGTCTGTACTGGCTAGGGCTTATGCCTTCTTTCTTTTTAAAGAGTCTTGAGAAATAAGGAGGGTATTCAAACCCTAGTTCATAAGCTACTTCAGAAATAGACTTCTGCGGATTAAGTAAGGTATTTTTAGCCTCGTCTATTAAGTACAATTGTAAATGTTCTGTTGTGGTTTTACCTGTTTCTTTTTTGAGCGTGTCACTCAGGTAGCGTTGTGATACAGAAAGCTTTCCTGCTATTTGTTCTATGCTGGGGATGCCGTTTTCTTGCAGCTGTCCGGTTTCAAAATAGGTGTCTAGTTGTTGATTAAATAGACTAAGTAAATCTGTAGAGAATTCTTTACGATTTAAGAACTGACGTTCATAAAAGCGGTTTGCGTACTTAAGTAGGGTGCTAAGTTGTGAGATGATAATATCTTTACTAAACTCGTCTTGATTATTATGATACTCTGTATTTATGTTATTTACTATAGACTCTATTTGCTTTTCTTCTTTTGGCGAGAGGTGTAGAGCTTCATTAACATTGTAAGAAAAGAAGTTGTACTTCTTGATTTGAGCCACAAGCTCTGTACCTTTTATAAAATCTTCGTGAAAGGTAAGAGAAAAACCTTTTTGATCATAAATCACACTACTATCCCATTGAAGAACCTGTCTAGGTGCAATAAAAATGAGTGCACCATTTGTAAAGTCATACTTAGTGCGACCATAGGTCAAGTCACCTTTTATTATTTTCTTAAGGCTTATGGTGTAGCAATCATTTGTGATAGGAGGGGAGCTTTCTCTTGGACAAGGTAGATGTCCATCTCCCACGGTTGTAAAAACACTAAGCATAGGGTGCTCTGCTGGAGGCAATCCTAAGTAGATAATATATGATGATAAGGTTTTAAAATGCTCCATATTAAAAAACTAATTGTGCTAAGTCGTTTTTGTGAAGTTACTTATAACGTTTTAGATCTCTATTTTATTTTAACTACCTAGTAGCTATTATCCTTTTGTACTCTTACTAGTTGCTTGTTATAATCGTTTATTCTTGCATAAGCCGTACCATCTATAAGTAAGATTACGATAAGCATTGCAATGGTAGTGATACTTATGGCACGCCAGCTAGGTGTGTTTACAAAAATAATGAGTAATGCAGCTATAATAATTATGATGGGGATAGCTCTAAACACAACTGTAGTATACTCCTTAAGGGTGGCTTCTGTACGGTCTATCTCTGAGGCAATAAAAGCTGTTGCATCCTGCTGGTATGCGGTCTCAAACTGTGTAATTCTAGCCTTATTTGTAAAAAACAACCCTAAACCTATGGTGACTAATAGTACTCCCGCTACCAGTGTAGGTATAATGTATGCTCTTGCAATATCTGTTTTGCCCAGTTGCCAGAAGCCTATACTTGCAGCTATAAACACCACCCCAAAGAGTACAAAAAAAGGTGTAGAAAATAGCTCTGCTTTTGCCCAGTCTGTTGCGGCTTTTAATATATCCATAGTCGTATCGTATAAGTAAATGATTAGTGCTGCTTTGTAGCACCTAAGTTAGTCACAATTTTTGCAGGTCCTTCTGGAAACCAAGATTTTATTAAAAACTTAGGGATAGAACCTATAGGTATATAGTCTGCATTATACGTGATTTTTATAGAGCCATTAGCTAGTTCTTTAAAATCATATATCACCTTATAGGTATTCATTCGCTCCACATCTTTAGTCTTATAATCACTACGTGCAGCAGTTGCGATAAACTGTAGAGAGCCTTCTTTCCTTACCCGTGTGATTTTTAAAACCAGATCACTGTCAGACATAGGCCAGGGCGCGTTAAAGTAATAGTACGCCATCCATTCGTTATCAGATAGTTTCTTTAACTCTTTTGTTACCGGTGTGCGCTCTAAAAATTGCTTATGGTTTTCTGTATTAGAAAAATAGGCATCAAGTTTATCTAGTGTGGTAGTTGCGGTGGTCTCTGCGATGTAATAAAAGTGCGTACCCTCGTCTTTTTTTACAAGATCATAGCGTACGGTAGCCTTTTCATCTTTTGTACGCGCTATCGTCCAGTTGCGGTTTTGTGATATGCTGTTATGCGCTATTAGCAATAATGCTGCTGTAAGGTAATATGTTATATACTTCATAAATGAAAGTTCCGGGTTATAAATTCCAGCTAAAGCCTGTTGCTTCTTCAGACACTTTCCATAGTTGCTCCATCACTTCTTTATTTTTTGCGTGTGGTTCTAAGGTGCATTCACCCACGGGTCCCGTCCAGTAGTTTCTTCCTGTGGGGCCATAAAAGGCAGTTTGATCCAGGTCTGGCTCTGTAGCACACATAAGCTCTGGATATGCACCCTTCTCTGCAGATTGTACAAAGGGTGATAGTTTCATAAGTTGCCACACAAAACGAGTCATAAGGCTGCCACTTGTCTTAATTAAGGAGGTACGTGAGGCACCTGGGTGACACGCATAGGTTTTTACATTAGTCTTACCAGCTTTTTTGAGTCTGTCTTGTAGCTCATAGGTAGTCATAATTTGTGCAAGCTTACTCTGGCTGTATACACTATTAGGGTTGTAGTTATGATCCCAGTTCATATCGTTAAACTGTATCGTTTTTATACCCATTTTATATCCTTCACTACCTACAGTGACAATACGACCATTAGATTGCTCTACTAGCGGAAACAACAAACCTTGTAATAAGAAATTACCGTAGTGATTGACCCCTAGCTGACTTTCAAAACCATCTACAGTAAGTTGTTGTTTGGGAACTTGGGCAATGGCTGCATTAAGCATAAGGGCATCTATGCGAGGTACTGTTTTAAGTACCTCTGCGGCTGCTTTTCTCACAGATGCAAGTGAGGCTAGGTCCATCTCGATATTAGACACATTAACGGTTTCTCCTACTTCTTGTTTTAAAGTAGCAATGGTATTTGCAGCTTTAGTATTATTACGATTAAGCATTACAACAGTCGCACCCTTAGTGAGTAAGATTCTTGCTGCTTCATAACCAGTACCACTCGTGGTACCTGTAATTAAAAAGGTTTTATCCTTAACATCTGTAATTCTATCTGGCGTCCATCCATCTTTTCCAAACTGATAATCTTTCATCTTGCTTTGTTTTTAATTACTAGGGCAAAGGTAAGAGGGAGAAGTGGGAGGTTTCTTATACAGATTTTCAGATGTAGTATAGATTTTGGTAATCAGTCCCTTAGAAGGTGCAAAAAGTATAAGTGTATGTGGTGTTGAGGTATTCCGCTTTCGCGAAATTTTAAAATCAACAAATGCTACCTAGATAAAATCTAGCTTTCTATTAGTATGTAGTTAATGATACTCTATGACCTGCTGAATGGTAGAAGGGTTTTAATTTGAAGAGGGTTGTTTTTTGTTCTGTGTTTTTGGTCAGTAAAAAGTATTATTCTAGCTTCAGGTAATTTCCATTTTCAAAACTTATAAGTTCTATTCCTCTTCCTTCTGATGAATACAAAATAAGCTCAATTGTGTTGTTTTCGTTTAAAAAACTGTTATTGAAAACATAAACATTTTCAAATTCAAATCCATTTACATTGATATTAACAATTTGCTCATCAGAAGGGTTTCTTAGAGTTTCAAAATATTCATTTTCAGAATTATCACTATTTTGAATACCATAATTAATATCAAATGAAGTAATATCATTAGACGTTTCCATATTTAATTGTATTGAAAACCCATTTTGACTAAAATTGATGAAATTTGTTATAGTTTCAACTTCCCAATATCCGCATCTTTCAGCTCCTCGAGATTCTTTCTCTATTTGAATAGTTCGCGGTTGAGTAGTGGCTCTTACTTGCTCACCATTTTCATTTACATAAAACAAATCTTGATAATTGTCAAATGGGATTAATGATTTTTCAAAATCCGAAAGTAAAAATGTATCAATAACTGAATCGTCACAGGTACAACTGCAGCAAAGAAGTGTAAATAAAATGGTAAGGCCTTTTAGGTAGAATTTCATATTATTTAGTAGATTTTCTAATCTTAGAATTAAGTTCTGTTATGTGCTTAGACTTTAATCTATAAGAAAAACCAGACATATACTTTCTATAAAGTATCTCTCCAGTTTTTGCATTAACTACTTGCAGAAATCGTTCGGCGTTCATACGTACATAACGTAAGTAATAAATGTTTTCTCCATTCATTATTTTATCGCTTAATAGGTCATCAGCTATTATTTCAAACTTGTAATTATACTTTTTAAAGATTTTTGTAATGTTTTCTTCATTTTCCTCACTGTCTTTACCTCTCCAAGAATCATATTTAATAGTCATATAAGAGGGTATATATAACGTCTTTGAAGCAAGGTTTCTTAAACCAGGAGTGTGGTCGTTTCTATAGAGCCAATAACTCTCTCCCTTTTTTAGAAGATTATTTATTTTTTGAAAGTAGTTTCTTAAAAATCCCGGTTTGTAGTTAAAAAAGACATCTTGTGTATAGAGTGTTGTGAAGATTGAGTTCATATCATATCCCATAGAAGTATGAATGAATTCATCTTTTGGAAAAATGAGGATACGTGCGATGTTTATTTCATTATCATTGAATATTCCGTTTATTTTCTTTTTTCTCTTTTTAGGCGAGAGTTTACTCAGCTTAGAATTGATTTTTTTATTATTATACATCTTTATATCTATGTAAGTAAAGAGAGAATAATAACTACCACCAGAAGCCATTGTAGAATTAATTTTATGTCCGCCCAGCTCAACAATAGAGTATTTATCACTTAAATAATCCACTTTTGAGAATTCGCTTGCAGGTATAATTTTATAAGGTGTGACAGTCCATATATCTTTTAGAATTGTCTCATATTCTTGTTTGTCATAAATAGTAGACAATACAAATATGGTTTCGGTTTTTTTAAATTTCGAGAGGTTCTCTTTTTTCAATTTTGACAATCCGCCTATGTGTTTATTAGACACAGATATTTGTGCAATAGACGAAAAACCAATAATGAATACTAGTAGTGTGACCGAGCGCTTGAATAATTTCATTGTAAGAATAAGGTGTAGTAAAACAGATCACGGCATTGAAGTAGATACCTTATTTTGCCAGATAACCTGTATTGATTTGTTTTTTAATTGATTGTCTAAATATACAAATGAATTTTAACTAGTACATCATAAGGCACATTAACAGTTTTAATTTATACCATTACGCTTTCGCGAAAGCGTACATAGAAGAACGCGAAAAATCACCGATATCACAGCATCAAATAACCTTTTAAAACAATCTATTACCATCATAAAATGAGAAAATCTTTATGATGAAAATTACAAATCACAATGAGTCCAAAAGCTACAATTAAGCCCCGTCTAAGCAAAGGTGATTTTTAACTCAGTTTTTTGTTGTTTAACTTTTTATTAAATTATTTTCAATTATTATGTCCTTATTTTTAACTATCAATTTTATTGTATTGATATTTTGAAGATTCTTCAAAATTAGGTAGTATCAATATTAAATTTAATATTATGAAAAATCACATTTTAAGTTCAGTTTTAGCGTTATTTATTTCAGTCTCTTTGTATGCTCAAGAGCCTCAATCAAATTTTAATGAAGGTGATGTTTTTCAAATTGGGACGGTAGATTATAATAATTATAAGCATATCAATTTTCCGAAGGCAAACTTTATTATAAAAAAAGGAGGAATTGTAAATTACGAGAATGTTAAAGGTCAAAGAGTGGTAATAACCTCAATTAAAGAGAAAAGTAATGGGAAGAAAGTCGCAACAATAAAACTTGCTGATTCAGGAAGGTTTTTTAACAGTCATAAATATGTAACTGTAGATGTTGATGCGGCATTAAAAAATGAAGAGTTGTTACCTGTTAAATAAAAAATTCACTTTTAAAGGCTTTCTAAAATAGAAAGCCTTTTTTAATATAAAATCTAGAAGACTCTATATAGATTGTTGTAGATCAATAGTTTTAAGATTCTACTCCAAGCGCACCTAGAGTAGACTTGTTTTACTTATTAAAAGAAGGGAAATGGCGTTAATCTTTATCTATTATTGCTGGTAAAATATATTCACTTATCATCTTATCAACATTAGTATGGGCACTGGGACTATTATATGCTGAAGCAGTTATAACGATGACAAATGGGATGTTTTTGAAAATAAAAATCTTATTTCCACCTCTTCCGCTACAATAAGATACTTCATATTCTTTGTCGTTATATTTATAGACTTTATTCCAAAATAAATAGCCATAGTGACCATTTTCTGTTGGTCGTTTCACTTGCTTAGCTAAGCTCTTTTTAACCCATTGTTTACTTAAAATTTGCTTGCCATTCCACTTTCCATTATTCTTATATAATTGTCCGTATTTAGCAAAATCAATAGCTCTTAACTGTATCCCGCCAGCGGTATTACCAACTTTTTGAGGTGTGTATTGCCACTTATATTCAGTTATACCAAGAGGGTTAAATAGTTTTTTATCTGCATAAGACACTAAACCACTAGGGACAGATTGATGTATGATATCTCCTAGTACCACTACACCTGCTGTAAAATAAATGTAGTCTTCTCCTATGGTTCTACCTTGTTGCATAGGTAAATCAAGTGTAAATTTTACCCAATTTTTTGTAGGGTACATATTTTCTTCATTTCCAGGGTTACTATAGTCTGCATCATCACCAAGAAGCCCAGAACTCATTGTTAAAAGAGATTTTAAGGTTATAGCATCTTTTTTAGGACTATAATTATCAAAAGACTTTAGGTCGTAAAAATCTTTTAATAAGACGTTTTCGTTTTTTATGAAACCCTCTTGAATTGCAATTCCCATCATTGTTGAAGCAATAGTTTTACCCACAGATCTTGGGTCGTGCAAGCTATTTCTGTTTTCACCATTAAAGTATTCTTCTATTAAAAGCTTATTGTCTTTTATAACCACTATGCCATTAATATCTTCAAAACGTCCTTGTGCAATTTTTCTGTTTAGAGCTTCTATTTTAGTACTGTTGTAAGTATCATTAGATAATTCCCAACCACTATCAGGTTGTATTTTTTGAATAGGGACTAAGCTTTTATCTATAAAGGCTTGTGTGTTAATAGTACCTTTTGCAAGAATCTCGCCTATCTTCAATGTATCTTCTTTTACATATGGTCTTACTTCGATACTTAAAGAATGATTGCCTTCTAAAAGAACATCTTGACCTCCTCCTAGTTTCATAAATTTTAACCACATAAACCAACCCCAAAAGTCAATTTGTGTGGGATAAACTAATGGTACTAAATGTTTGAGTTGCGTAGTTTTTGAGTCAATTGTTCCTGCTCCCTTGTTTAGGTTTTCTACATAAATTACTTCACCATCAACTAAAAATGAGAACTGAAAATTTCCCTTATTTAATAATTGATCTTGTGATAAGTGTGGTGCTAGCGATTTAATACTTTCAATAAGGGGTTTTTCTAAGGTAAAGTCAATGCTGAGAAACTTATCTTTATTGAGAGTAAAACTATTTGAATAATTATTTGGTGTAGGCTTATTTTTTTTAAAGTCAACTTTTGAAAAATGCAAATTCTCTATTTCATTTGTTTGAGAATTTTTTGCGGTTGATTGCGTCCTGCCTTTGCAAGATATTATTAAACAAGCAAGGAGCACTAAGTAATAGTTTGAGTTCATAAATGTCATTTGATTTTTGATTGAAATATTCATCAAATCTAGTACTTAATTAAAGTATCAAAAGCCCCATTTTATAGAATGGCACTAATTTTAATCCTTCTTAGGGGTACTTTTTATTGACTTTTTATAATATATAGGAGTTACGCCCGTAATATTTTTGAAAACCCTATTAAAAGTCGTTTTTGAATTGAAACCGCATTCATAAGACATTCCCAATAGCGTTATGTGATTGTATTTATCACTGTGTAATTTATCAATAATGGCATTTACACGATATTCATTTACAAAGTCAGAAAAGTTTTTACCTAAGCCATCGTTTATTATTTTGGACAATAAATTGGGATGTATATTGAGATTATCTGCCAGAGACTTTAATGTTAATTCTGAATTAAGGTAAAAAAGATTAGTTTCCATCTGTTCTTTTAGCCAAGATGCTTTGGTTAAAATTTCCTCAGAGGGACTTTTTGTGGTTTCTTGAGATGAGTTAGTCTTGTAAATATCATTTTGTTTATTAGACTCAAGTAAAATTATTTCAGGTCTTAAAAATGCTTCTGCACTAATCCAAATAGTTATAATAGAGAGTAGCATATAAATAGGGTAATAGTCACTTATATCTAATTGAAAATCATAGATTATATAGTCTATAAACGTATAGGGCACTAATAAAAACCAAAGTATTGCAAATAAGATAAGTAATCTGTACAACCACCTTAAACTATATGCATCATTATTACTATAGTTTTTCTTGAGCCAAGAATGATAGGTTTTTATTAATCTAAGTGCATATATACAATAGGTTATAATAGAGATAATTGCCAGAAGTTGAGTAATAGGCATTAGTATAAGATAAGTTTCTGTTTCTATACCAATAACATTATTTGAAAGAGCATCTTGACTAATAATAATATGTACGCATAGTTCTATAATTACAGGCAAGAAATGAATACTATCTCTTTTAGAAAGGTGGTAACTATAGTTAGTTGTCTTTTTTACATATAAATATAATAATGGACCAAGAGCTAATGAATAGTTCAACGGTATTAAGTAAAAATGTGGTAGATAATTTGTTATTTGAAAATCTATACTCAACACCCATATATTCCAAAAAACAATAATGAACGTTACTAGGCCCAGTAATACATTAGCTTTTTGATTTATCCGCCTAGTGAAAATAAGTAGTAGCCCAAATGTGAAACCTATAAATACAGATGCTATTATAATAAGGTTAAAAAAATTTAAATTGAATTCACACATTAATAAATGACGTTCTTTTTACAATATGAAGCTTATCAAAAGTTAGTCTTTGATAACGTGGTTAGTAAAACGCTTTTGGTTTTGATTTGTAAAGCTCGTTGTACAACTAGCCACTTTATAACCAAGCGAAACTCCCGGTAACTACCGAGATTGCTAGATAGCCTGTATTGTTTTGTTTTTTAATTGATGGCTTAAATATACACTTATTTAAGACGTTATCATTCTAGCTTCGGGTGGCTCAATTTTTCTGGAGGGGATCCCGTTTTCGCGAAAGCGTAATTAAGATTCTCTGTAACGATAACTCAATGCGGTAAAAATAAACTTAGTAGCTTCTGAAGCTTAATTTCTTATCGCATTTAGTTCGGTTTCCAATGCTGTTTTTATGGCGTTTTGGGTAGTTGTGAGTGTTCCATTCAATAAATTCTCTTGCTCGTAAGGGTCATTATTAAGATCATAAAGTTCTGCATCACCATTAATGGTTTGGAAAAGCTTATAATCACCATTGCTTATAGTCCAAAGGTTGTTTACTCCGTCATCTTTTTCACAATATTGATAATCTCTTATACTGGCTGACTGTGATAGTAGGGTTTTAAAACTTTTACTATCATTAATGTTACTACTAGAGACACCAGCTAGTTGTGCAATTGTTGCAAATATGTCTGTACTTGTTATCAAGTTATGATCGATTCCGGTTCTTAGAACTCCTTTGCCAGCTATAAATAGTGGTACATTTATGCCACCTTGATTAAGGGAGCCTTTTGCCGTAAAGAAATTATATGGATTTTGTGCTACCTCATTAGGCGTTCCATTATCTCCTATAAAAATAAGTACAGTATTGTCTTTTTCTTCCTCAGATAAAGAAGCTAGTAGTTGCCCTATTTGAAAATCCATAGCCTCTATTGCGGCCATATAGTATGGTGTTTCATCCATTCCATCTGTAAAAGGTGGCAAGTTGCCTTGAGAGTGCATATCGCTAGGTGGTACGTGATAAGGCGTGTGAGGGGCATTATAGGCTAGCCATAAAAACCAGGGCTTGTCTTGTGCATTTACCCAGTTTATAGCTAGGTCTGTAAATTTTGTAGTAGCATACGCTGTCTCGATATTGCTCACTCCATCTTCTGTAAGTAGCCAGTTATAGTAACTTTGTGGCGTACCTCTTAAAAGACCAGTGTAGTAATCAATCCCAAATACCTCTGGATTAAAGGTACTACTATTGCCAGAAAGGTGCCATTTACCTATAATAGCGGTCGCATAGTCATTGCTACTTTCTTCAGTAATATATTGTTGTAAACTTCTTTCTGATAGATTAATCTCATCTCCAGCCCATTTTACCCCTGTTCTATAACCGTATTTACCAGTAAGCATAGAAGCCCTAGTAGGGGAGCAGGTAGGATAAGACCAGAAATTAGAAAAAGAGAGTCCTTCATTTCTAATGGCATCTATGTGAGGAGTAATAGGTTTTATGGTTCCTTCTGTAAATCCTGATATTGCATCCTTTCCTAAATCATCTGCTATAATAAATAAAATGTTTGGAGCATCTTCTGTACTATCATTTGTAGGCTGTATTACAGATGTCTCATCTATAGAGCTACAACTTAAAACGAGTAGTAAGGTGCAGCTCAAAAAGTAAAATTTCATAAAACAGGAGATATTTAGTTGAAAGGGTTACTGTATTTCTCATCACTTATCATTTGTATATCTGTAAGTGTATTAAGAAAAGCAACAAGAGCATTTTGTTCTTCTTGCGTGAAGTTAAACTGGCCTACTTCACCATTTGAGTTTACAAGAGGAGTGATAAGGCTAGAATGATTTTTTATACCAGAACTATAATGGCTCACTACTTCCTCAAGTGTAGAAAATCTACCGTCGTGCATATATGGCGGAGTTATACCTATATTTTTAAGAGAAGGCACTTTAAATTTGCCTATGTCATTAGGGTTTTCAGTAGCTTCATTTACACCTAAGTCTGTTGTAGATGTCGCATCTAGGCCATTTGTTGTAGCAAAAGAAGTAAGTGTAAAATTAGTATTAGGTAATGGGCCTATAAAAGCTTCTGTTTGATGGCAAGCGGCACAGTTTCCCATCTCACCATTAGTGAGTTCTCTGGGCATAAAAAAGAGCTGTTTTCCTTGGTTTTCTTCTGTTGTAAAACTTGGAAAAGGAGCAAGCGGAGAGGAAACTTCACTTCTCGCTTGATCATACCTAGAGGTGGTACTTACCATACTTCTTACAAACTGAGCGAGCGCGCTAGAAATTCTGTCTGTGGTAACTGTAGCGTCTCCAAAGGCTTCATTCATTAATGGTGGGTAATACTCCTGGTCATTTACTATCTGGATAAGCTCTGTGAGGGTTAGTCCCATCTCTACTTCATCTTGAAAAGGCATTAATACTTGATCTTCTAGCGTTTGTGCTCGTTCATCCCAAAAAAACTGTCCATCGGCATAAAATCTAGCATTTGCAAGACCCATAGAATGTCTTCTAGTAAACTCGCCATCAAAACCTTCACTTAAAACACGTACGTCAGAAAAACCGTTTGCAGCTTGATGACAAGACGCGCAAGAGGTTGAGCCATTTGCGCTTAATTTTTTATCATAAAAAAGTACTCTCCCTAGTGTTGCTCCCGCATCTGTAACTGCGTTGTTACTTGGCGTGTTGTCATATGCCGTTACAGACTGAAACTGGAACTGATCAGGAAATTGACTCTCTGTATAATAATCAGGAAGTTCAATATTTGCATAGTTAAAATAATCCTCAGGTAAGTTTAATTCTGCTAGTTGATTATCATCTATCGGAGTATACTGCTCATCATCTGTCGTGCTACAAGAGCAAAGAACAATTACCATAAGTAAGAGCGTTGCGATAAGATTTTTCATAAAGTGAGAGTTGGTTAGTCCTTATATTAAGACGCAGTTTTTAAGAAAAGGTTTAATTGAGAGATATTACAAGCTCGTTTTGTGTTTTAAAGTTATTTGATTTGAGATTTAAATACGCTTTCGCGAAAGCATACATAGAACTATAACCGCCTCAATTCAATTTCTACCACCTTAATGGCAACTAGTATAATAGCAGTTAAGCAGTTACAGCCTGTAGTCCATCGCCAAAAAATAACCCATAAAAAAAGCCTCCCAAGATTAAAAGGAGGCTTCTACGCACTAATAAAACTAAGATTTTATAAGTCTATCGTAATCTATCTACAGATTTTACAAGATCTTCATCGCGCTTGATTGCCTTGTTTGCCAAGACTAGTAAAACGATAGAAACAAGCGGAATGATCATCCCAATACCCTTCTCAAGAACCGCCGTCCCTCCAGATAAGATTTGTGATCGATATACCAATACACCTAATAAAACAAAGTTCAATAAGATATTAAGACGTCCTAAGACGAATTGGTTTTGTCTTTTGCTCCATAAAAATATGGAAATAAATGAGAGTACAGCACTTACACTAAAAAGAGTAATGTAAAGTACCTCATCTGCAGCCCATACAGCTTCACCCGTAGCATCTGCATATAGGCTAAAGGCATACGGCAAGCCTAAAGAGGCAAGCGCTGCAAGTAATAAATAAACGGTTTGAATACGTTGTATCAAATCTTTTACATTTTTTATATACCAGCAAAAATAAGTTTCATTTTGTGATATTGCTAAGAAAACTTTAAAAATAAAATTGTATCATTGTTGTATAATATCATAACAAGCTCTCCGCTTGTTATTTAATTACTTCAATATTCGTATCAAATTCTTCTTTTGGTACATAATAATCACTCGATTTTTAATTTACTACATTATTAGATGTTTGACATTTCAGAATTAAAAGCAAAGAAGCTTCCCGAGCTTCAAGAAATTGCAAAAGGAATAAACGTTCCTAAGTTTAGATCCTTAAAAAAACTAGATCTAGTTTATAAAATACTAGACCTGCAAGCTGCAGACCCAAAAAAGGTAGAGGCCGTAGTGCCAAAAGGTAAGGAAGAGTCTGCTCCAGCACCTAAGCCTAAGCAAGAGCGTAAGCCACGTACACCTAGAGCACCTAAGGCTACTACAGAGGCAAAAGCTACCACTCCAGAAGACAAGAAAGAAGCCCCAGCACAAAAAGAGGCTCCAGCAAAGAAGGAAGCCGTAAAGCGTGAGCCAGCAAAAGCTAAGGTAAAAGATACAGAAGAGGCAAAAACACCTCAAAAACGCGACACTCATAAAGACAAGCGTTCTAATAATAATAACGATAAGCGCTCTAGCAATGACAACCGCCAGAGCAACGACAAGCGCTCATCTCGCGATAATAATCGCAACAATAATAATAACCGCAATAACAACCGTAATAACCGTAACCAGAAAGATGGTAATACACACGGTAACAACGGTAATAAGGATAATCGCAACCGCTACCGCGAGCCAGATTATGAGTTTGAAGGTATTATAGAGAGCGAGGGAGTACTAGATATTATGCAAGATGGTTACGGCTTTTTACGTAGCTCAGATTATAATTACCTAGCATCACCAGATGATATTTATGTATCACAATCACAAATACGTCTCTTTGG
The DNA here is from genome assembly GCF_000152925.2 of Dokdonia sp. MED134. Lineage (NCBI taxonomy): Bacteria > Pseudomonadati > Bacteroidota > Flavobacteriia > Flavobacteriales > Flavobacteriaceae > Dokdonia > Dokdonia sp. MED134. The sequence continues at coordinate 3,272,107 of NZ_CP009301.1, forward strand.
TCTTAAAACCGGAGACACTGTACTAGGTGTGATACGCCCACCAAAAGAGGGAGAAAAGTACTTCCCACTTATTAAAGTAAGCCGTATAAACGGTCTTAACCCTAACATTGTGAGAGATCGTGTCTCTTTTGAGCACCTCACACCATTATTTCCTACAGAAAAGTTTAACCTAGCAGAGCGTCAAGCCAGTATCTCAACGCGAGTGATGGATATGTTTGCACCTATAGGTAAAGGGCAGCGTGGTATGATAGTATCACAGCCTAAAACGGGTAAAACAATGTTACTTAAAGACGTTGCAAATGCTATTGCTGCAAACCATCCAGAGGTATACCAGATTGTACTCCTTATAGATGAGCGACCAGAAGAGGTAACAGATATGCAACGTAATGTAAAAGGAGAGGTTGTAGCCTCTACCTTTGATAAAGAAGCACACGAGCACGTAAAAGTGGCAAACATTGTACTCGAGAAGGCAAAACGCCTCGTAGAGTGTGGTCACGATGTAGTAATACTACTAGATTCTATAACACGTCTCGCAAGAGCATATAACACCGTACAGCCAGCTTCTGGTAAGATTCTTTCAGGAGGGGTAGACGCAAATGCACTACATAAACCTAAGCGTTTCTTTGGAGCAGCACGTAATATAGAAGGTGGAGGGTCACTTTCTATTATAGCGACAGCACTTACAGAGACCGGTTCAAAAATGGACGAAGTAATCTTTGAAGAGTTTAAAGGTACTGGAAATATGGAGCTACAGCTGGATCGCAATATTGCAAACCGCCGTATCTTCCCAGCTATAGATCTTACCTCTTCATCTACACGTCGTGATGATTTACTACACAGTAAAGACACCTCACAACGTCTATGGGTATTACGTAAGTATCTAGCAGATATGAACCCAGTAGAGGCAATGCAGTTTATGAGTGATCGTATACGTAGCACAAAAAATAATGAAGAATTCTTGATCTCTATGAATCAGTAAGACCACTTCATAACCCTTATAAAAAACCTCTTGAGCTATCTCAAGAGGTTTTTTTGTTTAACGTGTTCGTTTAAGGAACACTAGGGTAGGAGCATCTTATTAAAAGTAGTATCCCGCTTTACATTGCAATTCCTCATTGCGCTGCGCTAAATTGCGGGATTTTCATTACAATCGGGGCTAGCGAGTAGGGATATGGCATTTTTTCTAAATGACGAAATGAGTTTATATATAGGGTGGTGTAGGTAATCTATTGTATGTCAATATATTGAATTGTCTATGGGCAATGGGTAAATGTAAAAGCAATGCTAAAATTGTTGCTCAGCCCAAAAATTTACTTACTTTTGCCTATTAGTCTAGTAATCCCATAGATTAATAGATGTATATTAGACAAAACAATGATTTTAGATCAAATCTTTTTACAAAGAGACAAAGATAAAAGTAAATCATACCAAAAAGATAAAACTTCAGAAAAGCCTATGCGTAGTATCGTAAAGGCACTAAGCTGGAGACTCGTTGGTACATTAGATACTCTTTTTGTTTCATACCTATTAACAGGGGAGTGGTTACTAGCCACTTCTATTGCCTCTATTGATTTTTTAACAAAACTTATTCTTTACTTTGCGCACGAGCGCATCTGGAATAAAATTAACTGGGGAAAAACCGCATCATAACTATGTACACAGCAAGTGATATAGACGCCCTCAACGCGCGCTTTGCAACTGCAACGCCGCAAGAGGTAATAAGCTACGCCATAGCACAGGCTAGCAAAGCTATTATAACAACAAATTTTAGACCCTACGAGGGAGCATTGCTACACGCAGTGACACAAGTAGCACCACAACTGCCTGTTGTATGGTGTGACTCGGGTTATAACACAAAAGCAACTTACACACACGCGCAAGAGCTTATAGAGACCCTAGACTTACAAATAGACCTTTACGTGCCTAAACAAACGAGGGCTCACAGAGATATCCTTATGGGTATCCCATCTATAGATGACCCACAGCACGCAGTGTTTACAGAGCAAGTAAAGATTGAACCATTTACTAGAGCAATGGCGACACAAAAGCCAGATGTGTGGTTTACGAACTTACGCAAGGGGCAAACTGCTCTGCGCGACTCACTAGATATTTTTAGTGTAAGTAAAGCAGGCGTACTTAAAGTGAGTCCGTTTTATAATTATAGTGATAGTGATCTAGATGTTTACCTTAAGGAGCATAACCTTCCTAACGAGACAGATTATTATGATCCTACAAAAGTGCTAGCACATCGTGAGTGCGGCATACACCTTTAAAAAAATTATGGATACTACAATACAACCTATTACAGATACTAAGGCTACGCTTGCACTCAATCCATTAGAGAGTGAGGCGGTTTACATTTTTAGAGAAGTCGTAGCTCAGTTTGACCGTCCGGTGTTATTATTTTCTGGAGGGAAAGACAGTATAACGCTTGTACGACTAGCACAAAAAGCCTTTTTTCCGGCTAAGATTCCTTTTCCATTATTACATATAGACACTGGGCACAACTTTCCAGAGACAATTGCCTTTAGAGATAAGCTTGTAAAAGAGCTAGGTCTTGAGCTTATAGTACGTAACGTACAAGATGCCATAGATGAAGGTAGAGTGACAGAAGAGACGGGTAAATATGCCAGTCGTAATATGTTGCAAACCACCACACTTCTAGATGCGCTAGAGGAGTTTAAATTTGATGCGGCTATAGGTGGTGCACGTCGTGATGAGGAAAAAGCAAGAGCTAAAGAACGTATCTTTTCTGTGCGTGATGATTTTGGACAGTGGGATGAAAAAAACCAGCGTCCAGAGTTATTTAACTTCTTAAACGGAAATATTGATCACGGTCAGAATGTGCGCGTGTTTCCTATAAGTAACTGGACAGAACTAGATGTGTGGAGCTACATTGCTTCAGAAAAAATAGAAATTCCTAGCATCTATTTTGCACACCAGCGCAAGACCTTCTTAAGAGATGGTATGCTTTGGTCTGCACAAGATGATGTAGTTTTTAGAGCAGAAGATGAAGAGGTTGTAGAGCGCACAGTGCGTTTTAGAACGGTAGGTGATATGTCTTGTACAGCAGCAGTACTCTCTACAGCAGACACTATTGAGAAAGTAGTAGGAGAGATACGTACCTCTACCATTTCAGAACGAGGTGCTCGTATTGATGACAAGCGCTCTGAGGCCGCAATGGAAAAACGTAAACAACAGGGATACTTCTAGGAGGTAAGGCTGTTTAACTTTTCGCGAAAGCGTAAAAGAAATTCAAAGATTAAGACACAATACAATGGACGTATTAAAGATAGCAACCGCTGGAAGCGTAGATGATGGTAAGAGTACTCTAATAGGGAGGTTACTATACGACACAAAATCGCTCACTACAGATAAGCTGGAGGCGATAGAAAAGAAGAGTAAGGCAAATGGATTTGATTATCTAGACTTCTCACTTGCGACAGATGGTCTGGTAGCAGAGCGCGAGCAGGGTATTACTATAGATGTAGCACACATCTATTTTAGCACGGCAAAGAAGAGTTATATCATCGCAGATACACCTGGACACGTGGAGTATACGCGTAATATGGTGACTGGAGCATCTACATCACAAGCATCTATTATTCTTGTAGATGCACGTAAAGGAGTGGTAGAGCAAACGTACCGTCACTTTTTTATAAATGATTTACTACGTGTAGAAGATATTGTAGTTGCGGTAAACAAGATGGATCTTGTAGATTATAATGAGGAGGCTTTTAACAAGATTGTTTCAGATTTTGGAGCGCTTACGCAAAAGCAACAGTTTAAAGCGCAACGTATCACTTTTGTGCCTATAAGTGCTTTAAAAGGTGATAATGTGGTAAATGCCTCTACTGAGATGCCTTGGTATGACGGTGAGACTTTACTAGAACATTTAGAACAATTAAATCCTTCTCAAGTAGAAGAGGTGGGAGCAAGGTTTCCAGTGCAAACTGTTATACGCCCTAAGCAGGATCAATATCACGATTTTAGAGGATATGCAGGTAAAGTTTCTGGAGGAGCGCTAGCAGTAGGTGATGCTGTGACGGTTCTTCCTTCTGGTAGAAATTCTGTAATAAAAGATATTTTATTTTATAATGCATCTTTTACTAAAGTAGATGCTGGTAACTCGTGTACCATCACGCTAGAGGATGATATAAATGTAAGTCGTGGTGATATCTTAGTTAAAAGTGCGCAAGCACCTAGTCTTACTAAAGAGCTACAGGCTACCATATGCTGGATGGATAATAATGCACTTGTACCTGGCACAAAATACTTAGTACAGCAGGGTACGGCTCAAATTTTAGGAAAAGTAAAAAGTATAAATAGCATTGTACATACAGACTTTTCTGGTGTAGATGCTACAGATAAACTTGTGCTTAACGATATAGGTAAGGTAACTATACAGCTTAGTAAGCAGGTGCTTAATGATCAGTTTTTAGATAATAAGCAAACAGGGTCATTTATACTTATTGATACGCAATCACACGCAACAGCGGGTGTAGGTTTTATAGGTTCTTAATATGTCATAGTTGTTGGATACTATTCGATATAAAAAAAGGCGCTTTATAGCGCCTTTTTTTTGTCTTTCAACTCAATTGGTTGATGTGAGTGTTGTAGCTCTTTAGAAATTGTCTCTATTGTTTTAGAGAGGTGTGCATCCCCTTGAGACAAGTTTCATTTTTATATTGCTAGGCCTCTGTCTCTAGCACTCCAGAAAGTACGTGATAACGAGGGTCATCTACACTTTCTTCAATTACTTTGTCAAATTTAGGAGAGGCTTTGCGCATTAAATCTTTACACTCTGTACTGAGATGCTTGAGTGTGATTGTTTTGCCTACGGCTTCATACTTCTCAAGGAGTACAAAAATAGCTTCTAGGGCAGAGTGGTCTGCGACTTTTGCCTCTATGAAGTCAATTTCTATGTGGTCTGGGTCACCGTTTATGTCAAACTTAGAATTAAAACTCTGAATACTTCCAAAGAATAATGGGCCCCAGATCTCATATACCTTTGTGCCATCTGCTTTAAATTTCTTTCTAGCTCTAATTTTCTTAGCGCTACTCCAAGCAAATGATAAGGCTGCTATAATTACACCTACAAATACAGCAATAGCAAGATCAAAAAATACAGTCACTGCAGATACTATAATAAGAACAAATGCATCTGATACTGGTATTTTTTTAATAATTCTAAAGCTAGACCAAGCAAATGTCTCAATAACCATCATAAACATTACACCCACGAGTGCAGCAATAGGCACTTGCTCTATAAAGCGATCTGCAAATAGGATAAAAGTAAGTAGGGTTACAGCCATCATTACTCCAGAAAGTCTACCACGACCTCCAGCGTTAATGTTTATTACTGTTTGCCCTATCATACCACAACCACCAGTTCCTCCAAAAACACCACTCACGATGTTACCCGCTCCTTGTGCGACACACTCTCTGTTTCCATTACCTCTAGAGTCTGTCATCTCATCTACCAGGTTCATAGTCATCAAGGTTTCTATAAGTCCGACAGAAGCTGCAAGAAATGCATAAGGCGCTATAAATTTAAGCGTATCAAGATTAAATGGTAAATTACTCCATAGGTCAAATACATTGAGCTTGCTTGAGATTTCTGCCATACCATTTAAACCGGCACCACCACCATCTCTTATAAACTCACCTACGTTTACAGCATCTAAGCCTCCAAAAATCGATATTAAGGATACAATAACAATAGCTGTAAGTGCAGCAGGGATTTTTGGAGTTAGTTTTGGTAATCCCCATACAATGAGCATTGTAAGCAGTACAAGGCCTATCATTGTAAAGAGTGACTTGCCTTTCATCCAGGTTTTTACAACTCCTTTATCTTTTACAGAGTAAAAGCCATCTTGTGACGCATTAAAAACTACCTTTTGTGTATTTGTATCATAAACTTGTCCGTCTGAGAGTACAAATACTTCCTTGTTTGTTGCTTTGTTTATGACTGAGTTTCCTTCTATTGTAAATAGTACGGTATTAGAAACTTTGTCTTTTACTTCATTATCAGATACGGTATAAACGAGCTCTTTTGAAGCTGTTTTACGCATATTGTCACCGGCATAATCTTTCTTATTTTCTTTAAACATCCCTAGTTGTGCAAGAAATATAACGATGGCTAGACCGTTTACAAACCCCATCATTACTGGATGTGGTATCAAACGCACAAACTTCCCTAGCTTGAATAAGCCAGCAAATACCTGAATAACTCCCATTAATACCACAGCGGCGAGTAAATAGAAGTACCCCATATTTTCAACAGGCTGATCAAATAGTAATCCCTTTGCGTGGCCTTCTTGAATCATCTGTACAAAAATCACAGCAACAGCTCCTGCAGCACCAGAGATTAACCCTGGTCTACCGCCAAAAAGCGCAGAGATAATACCAATAACAAATGCCCCAAATAAAGCAACAATAGGGCTTATTTGTGCTACAAAGGCAAAGGCAACTACCTCAGGTATCATTGCTAGAGAAACGGTGATACCAGATAGAATATCGTTTTTAGGATTTGCAGTAAAGTTGTTAAAAATGCGTTTCATAGGTCGTTTTTAAGAAGCCGCAAAGATAGGGTATTCTTAAAGGATAGACAGTGCTCGTTTTAGGATAATTATGACGCCTATTTTCGCGAAAGCGTAAATTCAAATGTATAAGAAATCTGAACTGGACTGTCAGAACTACAACTCGGTAGCTTATTTGTTCAATTGGGTCGTAAGGTTTTTGTAATCCTTAAGATACGGTTCATATTTGTAGTGTCAATCAATAGAGGTTATCCTTACTATAAAATTTATCAATTATGGACTATGCTACATTTTTTAAGATATTTATCACGCTACACGCAGTAGGTGGGTTTATTTCTCTCATCTCTGGTACTATTTCTGTTATAGCTCGTAAGGGTAATGTGTGGCACAAAAAGTCTGGGATGATTTTTTATTATGGGATGCTTACAGCGGGTATTTCAGGTATTGTGGCTTCGCTACTGCCAGATCACAACAATCCGTTTCTGTTTGTGGTAGGACTATTTAGTGTATATCTCGTGCTTTCTGGGTACAGAGCGCTTAGATTTAAGAGCGTACGCAAAATGGCAGATCTACGCTGGGACAAAGTTATCTCTTGGTCTATGGCTATTATAGGTGTGGGTATGCTAGCTTATGGAGGTTACTTACTTTATTATGGACTTACAATAGGCTGGGTACTCCTTGTTTTTGGTACTATAGGTTTGCTTAATGCCATAAACGATTTAAGAGCAATGCGAGATTTAAAGCTATTGCGCAAGAAGTACTTACGACTACATATCGCAAAAATTTCTGGGGCATACATTGCTGCTTTTACAGCCTTTTTTGTCACAAATAGCGTATTACCGTCATTGTTGAGTTGGCTATTACCTTCGGTTTTTGGGATAATTTTCATCTCTTATTGGATGCGTAAGACAAGACTTGGTAAGAAAATTACAACTGAGACTGTATAAATGACAATTGGGTAGATTACGCTTTCGCGAAAGCGTACTTAAAACCATCTTTACATCATCAATCAAAACAACACTATTATGAAACACTTACTTCTTATTATCGCATTATGCAGCAGTACCTTTCTCGTGGCTCAAACTAAATATGAGCAGGGTATGCGCAAAGCAATGGAACTCTGGGACCAAGATAAACTTGATGAGGCTTCAAATCTTTTTGAGCGTATCGCAACGGTAGAAAAGGATAACTGGTTGCCCTCATACCACGTGGCACAAATAGCCATTGTGAAGAACTGGCGAGATTTTGAAAACCAAAATGAAACAACGCTCAAAGTAAATGGGGATAAGGCGCAGGAGTATATCAATGCAATGCGTACGATAGAAAAGGATAACCCGTATGCAGATTATCTACAAGCGCAGTTATATACCGTGTGGGTAGCTTATGATGGTATGAAGTACGGAATGAAATATGCCGGTACCATAGGTGAACTGTACCAGAAAATGGTTAAAAAAGATCCAGATAATCCCATTTTTATAGCAGATAAGGCGCAGTGGGATATGGGGAGTGCAAAGTACTTTGGCAGCTCAATTGAGCCGTATTGCGAGGAGTTAAAGCGCGCCATTGAGCTTTTTGCTACCTTTAAACCTGAGACGGAGTTCCATCCCAAAGGAAATGTAAAAAGAGCTTTAGAAAGTGCAGAGGCTTGTAATTAAGAAGAAATGAAGTATTATCTAACAGAGTTTGCAAAGGCAAATATTGTAGGCTTAACCATATTTATCGTTCATAGTATCATACTGTACGTGCTGGGTAACCCTTGGTATGGAGATGGAGTAATAACCTTTTTTATCCAAAACCAAATCTTTTCTGTAGCGCTGTATGCAGTAAATACGATGGTTATAGTAAATTTTAGAAAACGTTTTACCGCTACTCTGTGGAATTTTAAGGTGCTTACTTATGCGCTTATTGCGCATATTGCTGTGACTTTAGTTACCGTGTTTGTTCTGCGATTACTACTTATCACGAAGTATTACAACATTCCTTTAGATCAATATTGGGCTAGTGAAGGTCTCGAGGATTATATATTTCCTTTTATAATAACAGCTGTCGCCACTACCTCGTTTTATGCGGTGAGTCGCTGGAAGAGAAAGCAAGAGAGTAAAGTAAAGGAATCTAAAATTATTGCAGGAGCCGCCTCTGCAAAGTTTGATGCACTTAAAAATCAGCTGGATCCTCATTTTTTATTCAACAGTTTAAATGTGCTAGCAAGTCTAATTGAGGAAAACCCTAGACAGGCAACCAAGTTTACCACTTCGCTTTCAAAAGTATACAGATATGTACTAGAGCAAAAAAATAAAGAACTAGTGCCTCTAGAAGAGGAGCTTGCCTTTGCTCGTACGTATATGAATCTTATTAAAATGCGTTTTGAAGACAGTATTGTGGTAGACATACCTGAGCAATCTTCTCACTCAGAGTACAAAGTGGTGCCGCTATCGTTACAATTACTATTAGAAAATGCTGTAAAGCATAACCAAGTAACTCCTTCAAATAAGCTTCACATAAGAATCTATGAAGAGGGAAATACGCTATATGTGACTAATAACATCCAGAAAAAACAAGTTGTAAAGAAGAGTAGCGGTGTAGGTTTACAAAACATACGCCAGCGCTACGGCCTGCTCACGAGTAGTGATGTTGTTATAAAAGATGATGGTGCAAACTTTCAAGTAGGTGTGCCGTTACTTACACAAGCTGGACAAGCTAGTTTTGAACCTAAACAAACAGAGTATCTAGAGGATAAACGTTATCAACGTGCAAAAAAGAAGGTAGAAGATCTCAAAGGATTTTACATACACTTCACTATTTATGCGATTATGGTGCCTGTCTTTATTTATTTTAACGTGATGTCTACCAGTTTTCCTTGGGCACTTTTTCCTATACTGGGATGGGGCTGGGGTGTTGTAGGTCACGCCTCTGAGGTGTACGGCTGGAGCCCTATATTTAATAAAACCTGGGAAAAACGTAAGATAGAGAGGCTTATGGAGGATGATGATTTCTAAGTTCTATAATCTGTCACATAAAAAAAGTGTCTTTAAACCGTAGCCTAAAGACACTTTTTGCATTCTGTAGAATAAATGTTAGTCCTTTTTAAGGTGTTCTACATTTTTCTTCATTTGTATTTGTGCTCCAGAGTCTTTTGTTTTCATCGCTCTGTATTTGAAGTTTATAAACTCTACCAGTAATGAGAAGGCAATCGTAAAGTATAAATAACCCTTAGGGATGGCTCCTACGCTTGATCCAAAGATTTCTAGGTGTGATAGGTGCGCGCCTTCTGCAATAAGCATAAAGCCTATTAAAATTAAGAATGACAGCCCTAAAATCTGTAAAGATGGGTGCTTTGCAATAAAGTTTCCTACAGGGTTTGCAAAGAGCATCATTATCCCCACAGAGATAACAACTGCTATCACCATAATGATTAATGCATCTGTTGGATTGTCAGAGAGTCCGTTAGTCATCCCGACAGCCGTAAGTATAGAGTCAAAAGAGAATACAAGGTTGATTACTGCAATTTGTACAATGGCATTACCTAGCGTAGTAGAGCTCTTTTTTGAAATCTCTTCTTCTTCTAGTCCTGTCTCATCCACCTTCTCGTGTATCTCGTGTACAGACTTCCAGATAAGGAAGATACCCCCTGCAATAAGTATAACTGCTTGCCAGCTTATGCCTCCCGTTATCCAGCTCGCGTTTATATGCCAGAAAGGAGCACTTAAAGCCACAAGCCACGATATCCCAAAAAGTAATGCGATACGCATACCCATTGCAAGTGCAAGACCAATATTAGTCGCTTTTTTACGATCCTTTTGCGGAAGCTTTTCTGCGGCGATAGATATAAAGATGATGTTATCTATACCTAATATGATTTCAAGAAAGGTAAGTGTAAGCAGTGCAATCCAAGCATCTGCAGTGGTAAGAATGTCAAACATTAGTTAGTCGTTTTTTTTTGCGGTTCCGCGTTGTTTGTTGGTTTCTCCTACGAGGGAGTACTCAAAGGTATAAAAATCTCCGTCAGTAGCTATGATTTTCATATGTAGTGCTTTTTCCTCACTCATACTTTTTGGGTTCAACTTCTTAACGATGTACTCACAATCATTAATCCATCGCACAGAAGAGGAGTCTGCTTTACCATTAAAAAAATCTACTTCAAGAGTATCGTTACGTGTAAATGTTGTGGCTACAAGTTCGCCATCTAGAAGTGTCTCAAAAGTGAAGGTGCCCGTCTTAAAATTTGCACAATCTCGCTCTGGACTTTTACAGCTTAAAGCGAAAAAAAAACAAGCAACAACCGAGTAAAAAAAGATACGTTTCATAGACTACAAAAATAATATACAAAGAGTTGGAACTCGTAATTTGAAACCTCTTTTTTAGAAGGTTTTAAATTGCCAAAAATGACCTAGGTTATTTAATTAGATAATGAGACAAACTACATTTCATAACTTTCAAAAGTTCCATCTTCTAAGAAAATAATCACTCTCTTAACTGCCGATTTTGAAGAAGAAAAATCGCCTATATTTTCCATACTTTTTTGAGCTGTTTTTGGGGTCTTATCTTCGGTAGTTTTTTGGAGCGAGTTAGAGAAGTTTTTTTGTGAGTTTTCTTGTGGCTCAATTATCGTTTTTTGTGGAGTAGGAGGGAGCGGTTTTGGAGTTGTTTTTTTTCCGTAAAGTAACCACTCTAATTCTATATTTGGAAAGGTGTCTACTACCTTCATAACAAAGTCTAGGCTGGGCTTGTTTCTGCCCGCCATAAGATGGGAGATTGTTGCACGACCTACAGATAGTTTTTCTGCAAATGATGTCGCACTAAGCTCGTGTGACTCCATAATTTTTTGAAGTCGCTTTGCAAATTTTGTATTGTCTAGTATTGTTTCCATTTGTATACAACAAAGATACGTTACAATTGTAAACTATAGCTATCTATACTTGATAAACATAAAAATTACGTGTAAATAGATTAAACTTTAAGTTTATATTTTAATATCTAAGTAACTGATTTATAATATTTAATTTGTATTAAGTGTGTAATTTATCTATTTGAACGATATTTTACAATAGTAACGTTCCATTTGTGTAAAGATTCCTTGTTTACAATTGTAACACAACACTTGTAAGAGCTAATTTCAAAAAAAAGTATCTTTGTCATTCAAAGTAAGATTATGATATTATCTAAGGTTTTAGAAGAGTTTACTAATTGTCGTGAGGAAGCTATTTCTGGTCGCTACATTTCACCAGAATTTATTGCAAATTTTGTTGAAAATTTACCACAAGAATTTACTGTTTCTACAGAAGGTAATTCTGTAGAAAAACGTCCTATTTATTCGGTGAAATTTGGGTCTGGAAAAACTAAAATTTTAATGTGGTCACAGATGCACGGTAACGAATCTACAACCACAAAATCTTTGCTTGATTTTTGTAATTTTTTACAAAAAAATAAGCATCAAAATGATGTTAAAAATGTGCTTGATAATTGTACGTTTTTTATGGTACCTATGCTTAATCCTGATGGGTCAAAAATGTGGACTAGAAATAATGCAAATGATGTAGACCTTAATCGAGATTCTCAAGATTTGAGTCAGCCAGAATCAAAATTATTACGTCAAATTTTTAATGATTTTAAGCCAGATTTTTGTTTCAACTTACACGGGCAACGCACCATTTATGGTTTTGAAAATACAGGCAAACCATCTATACTTTCCTTCCTTGCACCTTCGGCAAATGAGGAGAGAAATTTTACATTTTCGCGTAAGCAATCTGCAAGTGTAATCACACATATTTTTAAAAATTTGCAAGACGATTTAAGTGGAAATATAGGGCTATATAATGATGCTTTTAATAACAATTGTGTAGGTGATGCTTTTCAAGAGGCTGGAGTAGCGACTATACTTTTTGAAGCAGGTCATTACCCTAAGGACTATGCTCGCGAAAAAACAAGAGCATACATTTTTGCATCATTATGGTATGCTGTTGAGGCTTGTCAAAATGATCTATCTTACCCTGTTGAGGATTATAAAATGATACCTGAGCATAGTAAGTGTTATTGTGATTTACATAGTAAAGGAGTAGCTATTGAGAAATTGCAGTATAAAGAAACGGTAGAAGATGGAGCTATTTTATTTACTCCAGAACCTCTTGAAGAGGTGCTAGGTACAGGTGTTTTTTGTCATCAAGAAGTAGATAGTGCATCTAGCTTCAAACTTGTGTAGTATAGTCTCGATTTAAGGTAAATAATAGGGGGTAAAAAGTTTACGATAACGTTTTAGTAAATAAGAGGCGCTTGTTGCAGAATAATCAGTAATATTCTATTATTTTTGCATTATATTCAAAAAACGCAGATACAATGGCAAAGTTCAAATTAGACGAAGTAGACCACCAGATACTCGATATGCTTATCGAGAATACAAGAACTCCTTTTACAGATATAGCAAAAAAATTACTCATCTCTGCAGGTACTGTACACGTACGTGTTAAGAAGATGGAAGAAGCGGGAATTATCACAGGTTCCTCACTTACACTAGATTACGGAAAATTAGGCTATTCTTTTATAGCATACGTAGGTGTATATATTAATAAGACATCACAAACTACTTTTGTGCTTGAGCGCATTGCTCAAATCCCGTTTGTAACTGTCGCTCACGTAACTACAGGTAAGTTTAACATCTTCTGTAAAATAAGAGCAAGAGATACGAATCACGCAAAGAATGTTATTTTCTTACTAGATGATATAGATGGTGTATATCGCACAGAAACGATGATCTCGCTAGAAGAGAGCATTAATGACAAGAAAAGATTAATGCACTCTATCTTTCAAGATCTAGTATAATTAGAACCGCAGGATATTTTAAAACCCTTTCTCATAAACGAGAAAGGGTTTTTTATTACTTTTAACTTAAATTTTTTAGACTATGACAACGCGAGGAGAAGTTCAAGAGCCAGAGTATAACACCTATTATAACCAGTATATCTCACAGGTGCCAGAGGACACAGATTTGCTTGAGGCTTTACAATCTGGGCTGGATTTTACCGTGTCGTTTTATAATAGTTTATCAGAAGAGCAATTACTCTTACGTTATGCGCCTGGTAAATGGACTCCTAAAGAGGTATTGTTACACCTTATAGATACTGAGCGCATATTCTCATATCGTGCATTACGCTTTTCTAGAATGGATGCTACCCCTTTACAAGGTTTTGAGCAAGATGATTTTGTGGCATCAAGCAATGCAAATGAGCGTACTATATCATCTCTACTTGAGGAGTATGCTAGTGTACGTCTAGCAAGCTTAAGTCTCTTTACATCTATGACAAAAGAGACTGTGCGTGTAATAGGAGAAGCAAGTCAAAGCCCGTTAAGCCCTCGCGCAGCAGGATTTATAATCGCGGGTCACGAGCGTCATCACATTGCCATAATTAAAGAAAGGTATTTATAAAGTAGCTTGCTGCGTGCTTTTTAGATAATGGTCAAAGGCCTTATATATAAGTTCGTTTGGAGCTTGTTTATCTATAACGGCACTTCCTATACTTTCTAGAAGTACAAAATTTATATTGCCATTTGTATTTTTCTTATCGTGCTTGAGGTATTCTATAATGGGCTCTATGTCCGCTTTCGCGAAAGCGACCTCCTCATACATATCATTAAGCGTAGTTGTAATATTATCTAGTGCATCCTTACTAAGCCCCGTAAGCTCCACCGAAAGGTAGCTCTCTAAAATCATCCCAATTGCTATTGCCTCTCCGTGTAAAAGCGTCTTTCTAGTGTCTGAAGCTAGGCAGTATGACTCAATAGCGTGGCCCAGTGTATGACCGTAATTGAGGGTCTTTCTGATACTTTGTTCTCTAGGGTCTTGAAGTACAATTTCATTTTTTATGATGATACTCTCATAAATGAGTTGGCTCAAATCATCTGTGGTCATCTCGCTCAAGTTTTTAAGCTTGTTCCAGTAAGATTGATCTGCAATGAGTCCGTGTTTATACATTTCTGCAAGACCAGAACGAAGTTCTTCTGGTGGTAATGTAGCGAGAAAAGCACCGTCTATAAGTACCATTTGTGGGTTGTTTATAACACCTATGAGATTCTTAAGTGTGCCTAAATCAACACCTGTTTTACCACCTACGCTGGCATCTACCATAGAGAGAAGAGAGGTCGGGACATTTATAAAGTCCATACCACGTTTAAAAGTACTTGCTACAAAGCCGCCTAGATCTGTAACAACTCCTCCACCTACGTTAATCACAAGTCCTTTTCTATCTGCATCTAGTGCTGCAAGGGCGTCCCAAACTCCACTACAGGTTTCTATCGTTTTGTTAATCTCACCGTGTGGTATCTCTATGACTTCTATAGGAATTTCGGTAGCTAGATTGCCTAAAAATGGAGCAAGACAATCTTCGTGGGTATGATCATCTACTATTACAAATATCTTACTGTAAGAGCTTTGGAGTAATAGTACATTAAGGGCATCATATCCAGATTGATTAAAAACGATATCGTATGAAGCAGCTTGAATGGTAGTCATTATAATGTGATTTTAACAGTTGCAAATTACTCACTTTTGGTTTAAAAAAGTGGAATCTAGATGTATATTTGTCCAACTAATTTAAGCATATGCAAACCTCTCTTTTTGATAATACAGAAAATGCCTTTAAGCTCAAATCTGATAGTGAGTTAGAACGCGCGTACTTTCTTTTTAAAATGATTTCTAAAGAACCTCTTGTGCGCATAGGTACGGCAGCAACTCGTTTTGCACTTAATGCAAACCTGCCTGTAGAAGGTCTTATACGATCTACTGTTTTTGATCACTTTTGTGGAGGTGTTAATGAAGAAGACTGTATGACATCTGTAGATAAACTGTACAGTGCAAATGTGTGTTCTGTTCTAGATTATTCTGTAGAGGGTAAGGAAGAAGAAGCTTCTTTTGACGAGTGTATGAATAAAGTAATAGGTCTTGTAGAGTTTGCAGATGAGAAAGATGCAATGCCTATCGTGGTTTTTAAACCTACTGGAGTAGGTCGTTTTGCAATATGGCAAAAACTTACAGAAGGAACTGCGCTTACCTCAGAAGAACAGGTAGAATGGGAGCGTATTAAAGAGCGTATGCACGGTATATGTAAGATAGCAAAAGAGCGTGATGTAGAGGTGCTCATAGATGGAGAAGAATCGTGGATGCAAGATGCCGCAGATGATATGGTGGCAGAGCTTATGGCAACTTACAACAAAGAAAAACCCATTGTCTATAATACCTTGCAGTGTTACCGTCACGACCGCTTAGAGTACTTAAAAAAACTACACCTTGAAGCACGTGCTAGAGATTTTAAAATAGGTATGAAAATCGTGCGAGGTGCCTATATGGAAAAGGAAAATAAACGCGCTAAAGAAAAAGGATATCCAACGCCTATATGTAAAGATAAGCGCGCTACAGACGAAAACTTTAATGCGACGATGCGTTATATTTTTGAAAATATAAATGACATCTCTCTATTTTTAGGAACACACAATGAAGACAGTTCTTTACTTGCAGTGAAGCTTATGGGGGAGATGGGAATCGCAAAAGATGATAACCGAGTGTGGTTTGGACAATTATATGGTATGAGTGATCATATAAGTTTTAACCTATCTCTTGAAGGGTATAATGTGGCAAAATACCTTCCTTTTGGCCCTGTAAAAGATGTAATGCCATACCTCATACGTCGCGCCGAAGAAAACACCTCTGTAGCGGGACAAACTAATCGTGAGCTAGAGCTTATTAAAGCAGAGCGTAAGAGAAGAAGATTATAGTTATTCTACTATCTCCGTAGTATTATTGTTTTCTCGATTGGTATAGAGATCTATTGCCTTGAGATAGTTAAGGCCGCCTTGAAGAGTTTGATCTATCATAAAGCCATCTAGCTCCTTGTGGTTGCTGGCAATCCACTGGGTAAGACCTTCCTTTTGCTCGGTCCATAATTTCCAGTTGGTATCGATAAAATCAACATTGTCTATCCTACTTATTTTACCATTAGTAAAACGTACTAAATGTTTTGTAACAAGAGGATTATTTTTTAAAAACTCAAATCGTTTTGAGCTTGATGATATAGTTACGAGAAGGTCATTTTCTTGTTGCTCGATATTAATAATCTTTACCTGAGGCATAAATACAGAATCCCATTTAAAATGAGTTTCAAAACTCTCTGGAGTAAAAATCATTACATAATCACCTTCTGTGATTGTGAGGCTGTCTGAGAATTGATCCTTAATTAATTCATAATCGCCGCTATTAAAACCGCTGTAGTAATTTTTTACAGTCGCAATATGTGAAGCTTCTTTTGAGGAACAAGCACTTATAACTAGTAGTAGAAGTATAGCGTATGTTGCTGTTCTCATAGTGGTGTAGCCTTATTCTTTAATTTCTTTTATAGAAACTATGCGTACGGACTCTTCACAATTATCTAGCGTCATTTTAAGATCTTTACCAGTTTCATCCTCTCCGGTAATCACATAAAAACCACAAGGCTCTTTGCGTGTCTCGCTCTCACCAAAATCTACTTCTCCTAGTTTTAGAAGTCTATTTATAGTTACAGTATCACGTTGCATAGCAGCAAGCTCTGCTGTAGCATCTGGTGATAATGTATATGGTTTAATTCGTAAGTTTTTTAAAACCCGCTGCTGCGGAAAATAGGCACAACTTGTTTTTTTACCGCTAAAAAAGAATGCGAGTACGATAAGTCCTATAGAAAAACCACCTAGGTAATAACCTATACGTTTTAGAATGTGCATATGCTTGCTAGAAAATCAAAAGGTTGATATCTCGGTAAGAAAGATTAAACCAGTCTGCTACCGATTTTTTGGTTAAAATACCGTGGTAAAAATACAATCCATTTTTTAATCCTCGGTCAAAGCGTAGCTTATTTTCTATACCACCTTCCTCCGCAATATCTAGTAGGTAAGGAGTAAAAATATTACTAAGCGATACAGAAGCAGTACGCGCAAATCTAGCAGGTATATTAGGCACGCAATAATGAGTCACTCCGTGCTTTTTATAAGTAGGCGCATCGTGTGATGTCACCTCAGAGGTTTCAAAACAACCACCCATATCTATACTTACGTCTATAATGACAGCGCCATTCTTCATAGCCTCTACCATCACCTCGCTCACAATCACAGGCGCACGGTTTGCGCCTCTTACAGCTCCTATTACTACGTCACAGCGTTTTAATGCCTTTACAAGATTTTTAGGTTGTATAGTAGAGGTATATAATGGTCTCCCTACATTAGTTTGTATAGAGCGTAGTTTTGTAATAGAGTTGTCAAAAATTTTGACATTAGCTCCAAGACCTATTGCAGATCTAGCTGCAAACTCTCCCACAGTTCCCGCACCTATAATAACAACTTCTGCCGGAGGCACACCGCTTATGTTACCTAGCAACATCCCAGTGCCTGTTTCTGAGCTTGACATAATCTCTGCAGCCATTTGTACGGCGGCGGTTCCTGCTATTTCAGAAAGTGTGCGTACGGCAGGGTAGGTGCCATCTTCATCTTTTATAAACTCAAAGGCAAGTGCTGTGATGCGCTTGCTGGCAAGGGTTTCAAAATATTTTTTTTCTTGTGTTTTAATTTGTAGGGCAGATATGAGTACCGTCTGTGGGTTCATCATCTCGATTTCCTCTAGTGAGGGCGGTTCTACCTTTAAGATCATAGGGCAAGAAAAAACCTTTGCTGTATCTTTTGTGATTTCGGCACCGTTTTCTGAGTAATCTTTATCGGTATATCTAGCGCCCTTTCCAGCTTTAGACTCTACCATCACACGGTGACCATTTGCAGTAAGTGCACCTACAGCATCTGGCGTGAGACATACACGTCGCTCTTGAAAATGCGTCTCTCTGGGGATGCCTATAAAAAGCTCTCCACGTTTTTTTTCGACCTCAAGGCACTCTTCTTGAGGGAGTAACATTTCTTTGGTAAAAGGTGAGCTGCTCGTGTCCATTCTAGTTTGGTTGGTAGTTACTCAAAAGTAAGGAATTATTTACCAAAACATTACTTATAGTGCCCTAGAGGTGCTTATAGAGGTTTGTATTGCGCTTTCGCGAAAGCGTACTCACACCCTTACTAATTATTTGTAATGCGGGTGATGCATCTGCGTCTTACTAAGTATCTTTGCAATCAAAAATAAAAGGAGATGAACTACGCCGAAAATATATTAGGAACTATAGGAAACACACCTATGGTAAAGATGAACGCACTTGTAAAAGACTTGCCTTGTCTTGTCCTTGCAAAGTATGAGACTTTTAACCCTGGTAACTCTGTAAAAGACCGTATGGCTTTACAGATGATAGAAGATGCAGAGGCAGATGGAAGACTTAAACCAGGAGGTACAATTATAGAAGGTACATCTGGTAACACAGGTATGGGGCTTGCTCTTGCGGCTATCATAAAGGGGTATAAGATGGTGTGTGTTATTTCAGACAAGCAGTCTAAAGAAAAGATGGACATATTGAGAGCTGTGGGGAGTGAGGTAATTGTTTGTCCTACTAATGTAGAGCCAGAAGATCCAAGATCATACTACTCGACATCTGCACGTCTGGCAAAAGAAACGCCTAATAGCTGGTATGTTAACCAGTATGACAACCCTAGTAATGCAAAAGCACATTACCAAAGCACGGGTCCAGAAATATGGGAGCAAACCGAAGGTAAGGTTACACACTTTATAGTGGGTGTAGGTACCGGAGGAACAATTTCTGGAGTAGGTAAATATCTTAAAGAACATAACCCTAATGTAAAAGTATGGGGAGTAGATACCTATGGATCTGTATTTAAAAAGTATCACGAGACGGGTATTTTTGATGAGAATGAGATTTATCCTTATATCACAGAAGGAATAGGAGAGGATATTTTACCAAAAAACGTAGATTTTTCGATTATAGATGGATTTACTAAGGTGACAGATAAAGATGCTGCGGTATATACAAGAAGACTAGCAAAAGAAGAGGGAATGTTTTTAGGAAACTCTGCCGGGTCTGCCATAAAAGGGTTACTGCAACTTAATGAAGAAGGTAAATTTGGCCCAGATGACGTAGTGGTGGTTCTTTTTCACGATCACGGTAGTCGTTATGTGGGTAAAATGTTTAATGATGACTGGATGCGTGAGCGAGGTTTCTTAGATCAAGAATATAAAGTTGCTAGTGATCTTATTAAAAACCACATAGATAAACCATTAATTACTGTAAAAACAGAAGAGCTTGTATCGCACGCTATAGAGCGTATGCGTGAGTTTAAAATATCACAAATCCCTGTAGAAGATACAACTGGTATAGTAGGATCTGTAGATGAGGCTGACCTTTTTAGAGCCTATATGGAAAATAATGATGTAGCAGATACACCTATTAAAGACGTTATGGGAGCTCCATATCCAGTAGTTCAAAAAACTGCAGTCATTTCTGAAGTGTCAAAACTTATCACAAAAGAAAATAACGCAGTCCTTGTAGATCTGGGAGAAGGTAAACATCACATAATTACAAAGCACGATATCATAAACGCTATCTAGTCGTTGCGTATATGAGATAATAGCTAAAGAGGTGGACATTGTCTACCTCTTTTTTTTGCTCTCTCATAGAAGTAATAGTGCATCCTTATAATGTTGATTTACAATCTAATTGCTTGTAAATAGTAACATTAGTTGTGAGAATTTTCTATTTTAGAACCTTAATACTTGGTGTATATGCAAGAAGATTTTCTTCATTATTTATGGAAATTTAAGAAGTACGCTTTCGCGAAAGCGAAAACCACCACAGGCCTACCTATAACCTTAGTAGCCAGAGGACAACATAATGAACTCTCGGGTCCAGATTTTTTTAATGCAAGTTTGCATATAGGTGATCAGTTATGGGCGGGAAATGTAGAGATACACTTAAAATCTTCTGACTGGTATGCTCATCATCACGAGAGTGATCCAGCATATGACAATGTGATACTGCACGTAGTATGGGAGCACGATGTTGAGATTTATAGAGCAAATAATGACGCCATACCCACTCTGGTTCTCAAAGATTATGTCTCACCACAAGCGCTTAACAATTACAAAAAGCTATTTGCAAATCAATCTCAAAAGTGGATAAATTGTGATGTAGATATTAAGCGTGTGCCAGCTATGATAGAAGAAAACTGGCTGGAGCGTTTATATTTTGAAAGACTAGCTCGCAAAACCGACCTTATCAAGCCTTTGCTAGAGATGGTAAATAATGACTGGGAGGCTACATTTTTTATATTATTACTCAAAGGCTTTGGGACCAAAATCAATGCAAGTTCTTTTCAATCAATAGGAGAGAAGCTCCCTTTTTCTGTAATACGTAAATGTGCACCAGAGCCCTTTAAGCTAGAGGCATTATTGCTTGGTATGGCAAACCTCCTGCCAGAAGATACTATAGATTCTTACCCTATGCAGCTGCAGGGTGAATTTGAATTTATACTACATAAATTTGCTCTTGATAGTAGTGGTATTTTGCCCGTGCAGTTTTTTAAATTGCGTCCAGATAATTTTCCCACCATACGGTTATCTCAAATAGCGCAACTATATCACAAGCATCCTAATTTATTCAGTAAAGTGATGACCGTAAAAAGCGTAGAGGAATTATACTTGCTCTTTGATATAAAAGCGTCCTTATATTGGGATACGCATTATTCTTTTGGAAAAGAGCAAAAGAAACGAGTAAAAAAGCTCACAAAATCTTTTGTGGATATTTTGCTTATCAATGCGGTCTTGCCGTTACGTTTTTATTATTCACAATATCTAGGGAAAGATGAAGGTGAGTTGTTGCTCAAAATGATACA
Source organism: Dokdonia sp. MED134 (assembly GCF_000152925.2). Classification (NCBI taxonomy): domain Bacteria; kingdom Pseudomonadati; phylum Bacteroidota; class Flavobacteriia; order Flavobacteriales; family Flavobacteriaceae; genus Dokdonia; species Dokdonia sp. MED134. Next base: position 3,293,433 of record NZ_CP009301.1, read on the forward strand.
AACTATAAAGCCTGAAAAAAATAGTGTCATTAAGAAATTTGAACAGATTAGAGCAAAAACAAAAAACGCCCAAGAGACTCAGGCGCTTTTAGAATTAAAATCTCAATATTGTGATGTAAATAAATGTCTATCGTGTGCTATTGGAAATTTCCTCATAGCAAATAATTAAATTTTATTGCCTGTGTGGTAAGTATAATTTATGTAGATTATAGATTTTGCTAATTAAAAATCGATAACAATAAGTTAAAACTATTAAAAATCAGTTCTTTTAAAAGTTTCTAATGGGTTTTTAAATTTTCACCACCCACTTGTAGTGGTGTTACTTTAAAAAGCTCTTAGAGCCGCTTAAAATGAATATTTTGTAAAATTTTAATTTTTAAGTCTCATTGTTTAATCTTTAAATTCACTCACGTAGTGCATTTTTACAGATGGATATTTTTGTTGAGTCATCTGTAGGGTAAAAGGGGAGTCGGCAAGAAAAACGAGTTGACCTCTTTTATCTTTGGCCATAAAACGCTGTTTAACCCTTAGGAATTCTTTAAATTCTTCACTTTTTGGGTCTTCTGGATCTACCCAGCAAGCTTTTGATACGCCTAGAGGTTCATATGTACATTTTGCGCCATACTCGTGCTCTAGTCTGTATTGTATTACTTCATATTGTAATGCACCTACGGTACCTATAACCTTTCTCCCATTGAGTTCTAGTGTAAATAATTGTGCTACACCTTCATCCATAAGTTGATCTATACCCTTTGCTAACTGCTTAGATTTCATAGGGTCAGCATTGTTAATATATCTAAAGTGCTCTGGAGAGAAGGCAGGTATACCTTTATAGTGTAGTATTTCTCCAGAGGTTAAAGTGTCACCTATCTTAAAGTTACCGGTGTCGTGTAAGCCCACAATATCACCAGGGTAAGAGATGTCTACAATTTCCTTACGCTCTGCAAAAAATGCATTAGGACTAGAAAATTTTAGGTTTTTCTTATTACGTACGTGTAAGTATGGTTTATTACGTTCAAAAACACCAGAAACAATCTTTATAAAGGCAAGTCTATCTCGGTGCTTAGGGTCCATATTTGCGTGTATTTTAAATACAAATCCAGAAAAAGCATCTTCATTAGGTAGAACAAGGCGCTCCTCGCTCATTTTAGGCCTTGGTGGCGGTGCAATCTTTACAAAACAATCTAAGAGCTCTCTCACTCCAAAATTGTTTAATGCAGATCCAAAAAACACAGGTTGTTGGTGTCCGGCAAGGTATTCTTCTTGGTCAAATGCAGGGTAAACTCCCTGTACAAGCTCTAATTCTTCACGTAAATTATTTGCAGAATCTTCTCCTACTAACTCGTCTAAGATACTATCTTCAAGGTTTGAAACTTGAATAGTCTCTTCTATATTTTTTCTACTATCACCACTAAAGAGGTTTACGTTTTTCTCCCAGAGGTTGTATATACCTTTAAAGTCATAACCCATACCTATAGGGAAACTTAGTGGGGTTACTTTAAGGTGTAGCTTTTCTTCAATTTCATCAAGTAGTTCAAAAGCGTCTTTACCTTCACGATCCAGCTTGTTTACAAACACGATCATAGGTATATTACGCATTCTACACACCTCTACAAGCTTCTCTGTTTGTGGTTCGACTCCTTTTGCTACGTCTACCACTACAATTACACTATCTACCGCTGTGAGTGTTCTAAAGGTGTCTTCGGCAAAATCTTTGTGACCAGGTGTGTCAAGTATATTTACCTTAATACCATTATACTCAAACGCAAGTACAGAAGTAGCAACAGAAATACCACGCTGGCGCTCTATTTCCATAAAATCACTCGTGGCTCCTTTCTTGATTTTATTCGATTTTACAGCTCCTGCTTCTTGTATTGCTCCCCCAAAAAGGAGTAATTTTTCTGTAAGAGTAGTCTTTCCTGCATCTGGGTGAGATACAATCCCAAAGGTTCTTCTTCGGGCTATTTCTTTTTTGAAACTCATAAGATGTGCATTCTTTTAGCTTGCAAATATACTATATAGTGATTAGTGTTTGGTTTATAGTATGTTCTGTTGTTTTGTATATCTTTCCGGTGTATAAATGGCTGTAATAAAGCGTTTTGAGGTATACGCTTTCGCGAAAGCGTTAAGGTTTTATTGTACTTTGAGTTGATTTGTATTTCAAACATTTCTGTTGAACAGCTTTTTTTGTGTATTTTGCCGAGTATAAAATGCAATTGGGCTAAAAGTTGATTTTTCAAATTTCGAATTTCAATAATGGCGTATATTTGTACCCCCAACTTAGATTGACATAACTTAACTAAATCTCAAATAGAGGTTTTTGAAGTATTTTGTGAATTTTTTGTTGTGGTCTAATTTTGCAAACCTGCATCAAAATATAAGTAGTGTGTGTTCTCACAATGCTTAAATCATAAAAACTTTATTAAACCAATTTTGAGTCGAATTGATTTCGCACTTAAAATGTATAATTATGCTTTTGCATAATAATTAAATAAGATGAAAAGAAAATTACAATTAAGCAGTTTTATTAAAATCTCTTGTATTGCTATTGTTGCAATGTTGAGTTGTTTTGAGGTGAGTGCACAGTCGCAGTCACCCTCAATTACTTCTGGCGTGACTTTTCAATGGGAGGATGTTCAAAACGGGGAGAATAATAACCCAGCAACAATTAAGTCGGTTACAGTGGGATCAGAAGTTTATAATACTTTTGTAGTTCCTTCTAATTACCAGTTAACAAGACTTGGTAGTGCAGGGCATAATAATAATGGTATTGTAAGAAATGGTGCCTTTTTAATAGGTAATAGTTCTACGGCTACACTTAATATTAATGATTCTAATGCTTGGGATGATAGAGCTATAGATGCTTTTCAAGATAAAAACTTGAATCATTATTTTACGGCAAATCCAAATGGAGCTAATTTTTGTGGTAATTTTTCTGCGGCGGCAACTACAAATGCTCAAAAGCAAACATTGTTCTATAGCCCTGCAATACCATCTAATCAAGATGGTGTTCTTGCAGTTACTGAGCGTGGTGGTAACAACTGTTACTATATAGAGATGTGGGGTACGCCTGCGGGTGGAGGTGCTGAGCAAAAGTTGGGAGAGACATTTGTAAGAACTAGCGGTGACTTACGTGGTGGGGGTTTTTCTGCTCCGGCTAATGGGAGTGATTATTGGGGTTCAGGTAGAGAGCAGGATAACGGACAAACTATCGCAGTAGCTCTTTTCGAATTAAACAATATAGCGCCTGTAGGCTCAAAAATTTCAAGAGTAGAATTTGTTGCTGCATCTAGTGACCACGGAGATGGAAAGTTATTTATTCTTCAGAAATATGCTGTAGATCAATTAGAGATAGGGTGTCTTGATGAGATGTTTGAAGGAAATATTGATCTTTCTAATAATGTGCCAGATGGTTCTCATTATACATTAGTAGATGGTCCTTCACCAGCTGGATCTGCATTTAATCTAAATGGAGATGGTACTTTTAGTTATACGCCTCAACCAGGTTTTACTGGTAATGTGGTTTTTGAATATCAAGTGTGTTTACCTGCGCCTAACTCTAGTGTATGTGATAGGGCTTTTGTAACTCTTAATTATGTAAGTCCTCCTGAGGCTGCGATTGTTGATTTAGATTGTAATGCAAACGGAACAACAAATCTAATAGTTACTAGTCCTTTAGGAAGTAATTTAGAATATTCTATAAATAATGGACCTTTCCAGTCTAATACTACTTTTTCAAATTTACCTGAAGGTTCATACATTGTAACCGTACGTGATATAAATACGGGATGTTTTCAAGCATCTTCTTCTGGTTTTGTTATAGAAAACTTAGAGGTGGCTGTTCCTATAGACGTTACAGACGTTACTTGTTTTGGCGGTAATGATGGAGAAATTGACCTTGAGCCTTCTGGAGGTACGCCTCCTTATGAGTTTGAGTGGAGTAACGGAGCAACTACAGAAGATCTTACTGGTCTATCTGTCGGCTCTTACACAGTTGTTGTTACAGATTCTTATGGATGTGAGCTTGAGGCTACTGCAGTCGTAAGTGGACCTGCTAAGGCAGTTTCAATAAAGCCCGACACTGTAATTACAGATGTATCTTGTTTTGATGGTGATGACGGAGCAATAAACATTACCCCAGACGGTGGAACAGCTCCTTATACTTATATATGGAGTAATGGTGCTACTACTCAAGATATTTCGAACCTTGAGGCAGGATCATATACTGTTACTGTTGTAGATGCTAACAGTTGTGAGGTTGAAGGTACATTTAGCGTTGAGCAGCCTACTGCTGCATTATCTATAGCTGATACCATAACTAATGTGTTATGTAATGGTGATAGTAGTGGTGTTGTGCAACTAACAGTAAGTGGTGGTACTGCTCCTTATACTTATGAATGGAGTGATGGGTCAACTGCTGCAAACTTGGAAGATGTTGCTGCTGGAAGTTATTCAGTAGTGGTTACAGATGCTAATGATTGTGAAATACAGCAGTCTTTTACTATTATAGAGCCAGACTCGCCACTAAGTATAAATCTTACTAGAGAAAATGCTACTACAGCTCAGAATTGTGTAGATGGAACTGCTACTGCAGCAGTTACTGGAGGAACAGCTCCTTATTCATATCTATGGAGTAATGGTGCAACTGTTGCAAGTATTTCAGATCTTTCAGATGGTACATATTCTGTAACTGTTACGGATGCAAATGGTTGTGAACTTACTCAAAGTGTTGTGGTAGATTGTATAAACACTTGTGATGCAGTTATCGCTATTGGTACTGTGACAGATGTGTTATGTGCATCGGAAGAAACTGGTTCAACTACTGTAAGTGCTAGTTCTGAAGCAAACCCAGGCGCTCTCTTTACATTTACTTGGAGTAATGGTGAAGTCGATGCTGGTGTAACTTCTAGTACTTTAAATAATATAGGTGCTGGTGTTTATACAGTGAGTGTAACTATAGACGGTACTGTATGTCAACCTGTAGAGCAAAGTGTGACAGTATCTGAACCTAGTTCAGCTGTAGGAGTTACAATTTCTACAGAAGATGAAACGGGTCCTGGGCTATCTAATGGAGAGGCTACAGCTTCTGCTACAGGTGGTGTGGCTCCGTATACATACTCTTGGAGCAATGGAGCAACTACAGCTCAAATTGATAATTTAAGCCCTGGAGATTATACTGTAGAAGTTACAGATGATAATGGGTGTACTGTTGAAAGTACTGTAACTATTAATCCAGGAAGTTGTAATAACTTATCAATTACAACTAGTGTTGAAAATGTAAGTTGTAATGGCTTTTCAGATGGTTCTGTAGGTTCTAATACTACAGGTGGTGTTGGTCCATTTACTTATTCTTGGAGTAATGGTGCAACAACAGAAAATATTAATAATGTAGAGGCTGGAAATTATACAGTTACAGTTACTGATACATTTACAAATTGTACTGCTCAGTCTACAGTTGCTGTAAATGAGCCTACTGTGTTGAGTGCAGGTATAGCTGTTAATAATGTATTGTGTTTTGGAGAATCGACAGGTTCTTTAAATCTCACCGTTTCGGGAGGTACTTTAGATTATACATATGAATGGAGTAGTGGTCAAACTATTGAAGATTTAACAGGGTTACCTGCGGGTAGTTATTCAGTAGTTGTAACAGACGGTAATGGTTGTACAACTACAGCATCTGCTGTAATAAATGAGCCGACTAGTGCTGTAACTGCTGATGTTTCAAGTACAAACGAAAATGGTGCAACTTCTAATGATGGTACTGCCACTGCAATTTCAGAAGGAGGTACTCCACCTTATACTATATCTTGGAGTAACGGAGAAACAACAGAAACTATTAGTGGTCTCGATGCTGGTGACTATACAGTAGTCGTAACAGATGCTAATGGTTGTAGATATGAAGAAACAATAACTGTAGCTTCTACAAACCAAGTTCCTGCTCCTGTAAATGATTCTACAACTACAAGTGAGGATACCGCTGTAGAAATAGATGTTACGGATAATGATAATTTTGGATCTGATGGTCCAAATGATTCAGTAATAGTTATAACTGAGCAACCAGATAATGGAACAGTTACGGTTGATGATGGTGGAACACCAAATGACCCAACTGATGATTCTGTAATTTATACTCCAGATCCTGATTTTAATGGAACTGATACTTTTGAATATGAAATTACAGATAGTAATGGAGATTCTGAGACAGCTACTGTAGTTGTAACGGTAACAGGTGTGGATGATGTCGCTGCTGATACTGCGAGTACAGATGAGGATGTACCTGTAGAAATTAACGTATTAGGAAATGATACTTTTGATGCAAATGCTGATGTAGCAGTAACTGATGTTACAGATCCTGCAAATGGAACTGTAGTGATCAATCCTGATGGAACAGTAATCTATACTCCAGATCCTGATTTCAACGGGGAAGATACTTTTGATTACACAGTGACTGTAACCAACCCTGATGGAACAACGACTACTGAGACAGCTACTGTAACGGTAACGGTAAATCCTATTGCAGATGTTGTTGATGATGCAGATACTACTCCAGAGGATACTCCAGTGAATATAGATGTATTAGACAATGATACTTTTGAAGGAACTAATAATGAGGTAACTGATGTTACAGACCCTGCAAATGGAACTGTAGTAATCAACGATGATGGAACAGTAACGTATACTCCAGATCCTGATTTCAACGGAGAAGATACTTTTGATTACACAGTAACGACTACCAATGCTGATGGAACAACAACTACTGAGACAGCTACTGTAGTTGTAACGGTAACAGGTGTGGATGATGTCGCTGCTGATAGTGCGAGTACAGATGAGGATGTACCTGTAGAAATTAACGTATTAGGAAATGATACTTTTGATGCAAATGCTGATGTAGCAGTAACTGATGTTACTGACCCTGCAAACGGAACTGTAGTCATTAATCCTGATGGAACAGTAATCTATACTCCAGATCCTGATTTCAACGGGGAAGATACTTTTGATTACACAGTGACTGTAACCAACCCTGATGGAACAACGACTACTGAGACAGCTACTGTAACGGTAACGGTAAATCCTATTGCAGATGTTGTTGATGATGCAGATACTACTCCAGAGGATACTCCAGTGAATATAGATGTATTAGACAATGATACTTTTGAAGGAACTAATAATGAGGTAACTGATGTTACAGACCCTGCAAATGGAACTGTAGTAATCAACGATGATGGAACAGTAACGTATACTCCAGATCCTGATTTCAACGGAGAAGATACTTTTGATTACACAGTAACGACTACCAATGCTGATGGAACCACTACTACAGAGACAGCTACTGTAGTTGTAACGGTAACAGGTGTGGATGATGTCGCTGCTGATAGTGCGAGTACAGATGAGGATGTACCTGTAGAAATTAACGTATTAGGAAATGATACTTTTGATGCAAATGCTGATGTAGCAGTAACTGATGTTACTGACCCTGCAAACGGAACTGTAGTGATCAATCCTGATGGAACAGTAATCTATACTCCAGATCCTGATTTCAACGGGGAAGATACTTTTGATTATACAGTGACTGTAACCAACCCTGATGGAACAACGACTACTGAGACAGCTACTGTAACGGTAACGGTAAATCCTATTGCAGATGTTGTTGATGATGCAGATACTACTCCAGAGGATACTCCAGTGAATATAGATGTATTAGACAATGATACTTTTGAAGGAACTAATAATGAGGTAACTGATGTTACAGACCCTGCAAATGGAACTGTAGTAATCAACGATGATGGAACAGTAACGTATACTCCAGATCCTGATTTCAATGGAGAAGATACTTTTGATTACACAGTAACGACTACCAATGCTGATGGAACCACTACTACAGAGACAGCTACTGTAGTTGTAACGGTAACAGGTGTGGATGATGTCGCTGCTGATAGTGCGAGTACAGATGAGGATGTACCTGTAGAAATTAACGTATTAGGAAATGATACTTTTGATGCAAATGCTGATGTAGCAGTAACTGATGTTACTGACCCTGCAAACGGAACTGTAGTCATTAATCCTGATGGAACAGTAATCTATACTCCAGATCCTGATTTCAACGGGGAAGATATTTTTGATTATACAGTGACTGTAACCAACCCTGATGGAACAACGACTACTGAGACAGCTACTGTAACGGTAACGGTAAATCCTATTGCAGATGTTGTTGATGATGCAGATACTACTCCAGAGGATACTCCAGTGAATATAGATGTATTAGACAATGATACTTTTGAAGGAACTAATAATGAGGTAACTGATGTTACAGACCCTGCAAATGGAACTGTAGTAATCAACGATGATGGAACAGTAACGTATACTCCAGATCCTGATTTCAACGGGGAAGATACTTTTGATTACACAGTGACTGTAACCAACCCTGATGGAACAACAACTACTGAGACTGCTACTGTAGTAGTAACAGTAACTCCAGAGGAGGATGTAATGGATGACGCTGAGACCACACCTGAAGATACACCAGTAATAATTGATGTATTAGAGAATGATGGTTTCGATCCTGCTGCTGATGTAGCAGTAACTGATGTTACAGATCCTGCAAACGGAACTGTAGTGATCAACGATGATGGAACAGTAACGTATACTCCAGATCCTGATTTCAACGGGGAAGATACTTTTGATTACACGGTAACAGTAACCAACCCTAATGGAACAACAACTACTGAGACTGCTACTGTAGTAGTAACAGTAACTCCAGAGGAGGATGTAATGGATGACGCTGAGACCACACCTGAAGATACACCAGTAATAATTGATGTATTAGAGAATGATGGTTTCGATCCTGCTGCTGATGTAGCAGTAACTGATGTTACAGATCCTGCAAACGGAACTGTAGTGATCAACGATGATGGAACAGTAACGTATACTCCAGATCCTGATTTCAACGGGGAAGATACTTTTGATTACACAGTGACTGTAACCAACCCTGATGGAACAACAACTACTGAGACTGCTACTGTAGTAGTAACAGTAACTCCAGAGGAGGATGTAATGGATGACGCTGAGACCACACCTGAAGATACACCAGTAATAATTGATGTATTAGAGAATGATGG